>CBDCGH010000021.1:0-455936 GCA_965216615.1 Vicinamibacterales bacterium
ACACCAAGCCGATATGCCGGTCCGTCGCCCGAGCCGGTGATGCTCATCAGTCCGCCCTCGCCCTGCATCACGGCGTCGTAGCCCGGTTGATGCCGTCGGGGACCCGTATGACCGAACCCCGACACCGAGCAGTACACCAGGGCGGGATGGGCGTCCGAGAGGTCGGCGTATCCGAGTCCCATCCGTTCGAGCGTGCCCGGTCGGAAGTTCTCGACGAGGACATCCGCACGCTCGATCAGCTGTTCGAGTGTGCGCCGGCCGTCGGGATGCTTGAGGTTGAGCGTCAGACTCTCCTTGTTCCGGTTGATGCTCATGAAGTACGCGGACTCGCCGTTCTGGAACGGCGGGCCCCAGCCACGGGTGTCGTCGCCCTTGCCTGGCTGCTCGAGCTTGATCACGCGGGCGCCCATGTCGGCGAGCATCATCGTGCAGTACGGACCCGAGAGCACCCGCGAGACATCGAGCACGGTGATGCCGTCGAGCGGTCCGGGGGTCGATGTCGTGGTATCCGTCATCCTGCGTTCCTATGCGATCCTGGTTCTCCGATGAATCGTGATCAGGTCGGTTACGAGCGCGTACGCGGTGTGGGTCGGACCCGACGTCGGCTTGCTCAGGTGGAGTGTCCCGAGTGGACGGACGTCGAGCGCCAGACCCTTTGCGGTCCCTTCCAGCGCGGCCAGCGGGTCCGTCGCCTCGACCTCTTCGGGTCCGACGGTCGTGATGACCCGCTCGCCCTGCCGCGTGGCGGCCGCGACCAGCTTCAGACGTCGCCCGCGTCGCTTCGCGGTCAGGGCCGCGTCCGGAGCGAGCGATGACAGGCCCCGCCGTTCGATGTCATGGGGGGTGATCCCGGCGTCCATCAGCACGTTGGCCAGCACCGCGGTCTTGGCCGCGGCATCCCATCCCTCGATGTCGTTGGCCGGGTCGGCTTCGGCGATCCCGGCTGCCTGCATGCGTCCCAGCGCGTCGGCGAGCGGTTCTCCGTCGGCCATCGCCGAGAGGAGATAGTTGGTCGTCGTGTTGACGATGCCGCGAAAGCCCAGCACCTCGCTGGTCGGGAGTGTCTCACGCACCAGGCTGAGGATCGGTAGCCCATCGAGCACCGTGCCCTCGAACAGAAAGGAGACTCCACGTCGTCGCGCGAGCGTTTCGAGCTCCCGGTAGGCGAACGCGGGGGCGCTCTTGTTCGCCGTGATCACATCCGCACCGCTGTCCAGAGCCGCCCGCACGTGGCCGAGCCCGGGCTCGCCGGCCTCGAGACCGAGGGGCGTGTTCTCGACGACGACGATCCGGTGGTTCGGGCGACGGGTCTCGCCCACGGTCCGAGCGATCAGGTCGTGGGTGTCGGATGGCGGCGGGCCGGTTCGCGTGTCGTGCAGCCCCTCGAGACCGCCGGTGACGCCGCGCGAGAGCAGCGTGTCCGCGGCGATACCCGCCGGAGCTTGAAAGACGCCGTGTCGGGCGGTCGCGCCGCCGACGATCCGCCAGTCGAGACCGCTCTCGGAGAGACGGGCCGTTCGCTCCGTCATCAGCTCGACGAAGCGTCGAGCGACGCCGCCGACCCCGACCAGGACGAGGTCGAGCTGTGAGCGCTCAGTTGGAGGCAACGGTCGACACGCCCCCGAGCACGGTCTCCAGTCGGGCAAGCCCGGAACGGATCTCGTCGGCGGGACCGCCGAAACCGATCCGCAGATACCGGTCCATCCCGAAGTGATCACCCGGCACGATCAACACGCCGTGTTCGACACGCAGCCGCTCGGCCAGCGTGGTCGAGCCGATGTCGTGACGGTATCGGACGAAGGCAATCGCGCCGGCCTCGGGCGGCGTGTGGGTCAGGACGTCCGCGTGCCGGCCGCACCATTCGCACACGATCGCGTGGTTGGCGGTCAGCAGACGGCGGGTCCGGTCGAGAATCTGCCGGCGCCGGTCGTCGTCGAGCACGAGTCGGGCGACGTGGTCGCCGACGGCGCTCGGCGCGATCGTCGTGTAGTCGTGGTGGCCCCACAGCCGTGTCACCAGCTTGGGTGGCGCCACCACCCAACCGATACGCAGTCCGGGAAGGCCATACGCCTTCGACAGGCCGCCCGTGACGATCACCCGTTCGTATCGCCCGAAGGCCGACGTGGTCTCCTGGCCGTCGAGCTCCGCGCCGCGATAGATCTCGTCGACGAGGACCCACGCGCCGTGTCGGGCCGCGACGGCGCAGATGCCGTCCAGTTCGCGCCCGGTCAGCCGGGCGCCGGTCGGGTTGTTCGGGTTGCAGACGAGGATGAGCCGTGTCCCGGCGGTAACGAGGTCACGCAAGGCACCGAGGTCGACGGTCCACGTGCCCCCATCGGTGGGCTCGCCGAGTCGCCATGGCTTCACCGTGGCACCGAGCGACTCGGCCAGCAGCATCGTTTGCGCGTAGTTGGGCTGCATGGCGACGACCTCATCGCCCGGCTCGACGAGTGCCCAGCAGGTCACGAAGTTCGCCTCGGAACCGCCGTTGGTCACCTCGACGTGGGCCGGTGTCGCCCCACGGTGGAGACCGGCGACCCGCGCGCGAAGCTCGGGGGTGCCGTTCGTCTGGGAGTACGCCAGCGGGAGCGACAGGAGCGGTTCGAGCTCGGTCGCGTTGAGCAGCTCGTGGAGCGTCAACGGCGCGACGCCGCTCTCGGAGAGGTTGATCTCCACCTCGTGCTCGTGGATCGACTGATAACGTTCGAGGTGGAACGGGGCGATCTTCATCGGTGTCGGGGCTCGTCGCCCACGCCGGGCCCGATGCCCCGGCAGGAGTGGTATAGATTCACCGAGGACAGGCTCACAAGGTTCAGCGTCACGCCAAGCCTCGTATGTTAACGCACGAACTGCTGCCACCGATGACGCCGCTTCCGGCCGGTGTCTTCGAGATGGGCTCGGAGCGCGGCGCTCCTGACGAGTGTCCCGTCCACGAGGTCGAGATCGACCGGTTCCATCTCGGGACGCAGCCGGTCACGAATGGGTGCTACGCCCGTTTCGTGGCGGAGACCGGGCATCGGGCGCCCGGCGTGCACGAGCTTCCACTGGTGGCGACACTCGGCGGCCGGGAGGGGGAGCGGACCTTCCGGCAGCTTGCCGCCGACTATGTGTGGGTGAACGGTCGTCCGCCCGACCATCGGCGAGTGCATCCGGTCACGCTCGTCACCCGCGCGGACGCCACCGCGTTCTGTCTCTGGATGACCCGGGCGACCGGCTTGCCGGTCCGGCTGCCGACCGAGGCGGAGTGGGAGTATGCCGCCCGGGGCGGCGACGCGGCGGCCGTCTACCCGACCGGCGAGACGATCGACACGTCGCGCGCCAACTACCTCGACCACATCTCACGCAAGTGGGACAACGGCACGACCGCGGTCGGCGCATACGACGCGAACGCCGCGGGGCTGCAGGACATGGCCGGCAATGTCTGGGAGTGGGTGGAAGATTGGTACGACGCCGCCTACTACGCGGTGTCGCCACGCAGGAACCCGGCCGGACCGAGGGACGGCCGGTTTCGTGGCGTGCGGGGCGGAGGCTGGGCCGTCGCCGACCCGGAGCGGCTGCGTCTCGCCGCCCGGCACAGGGTGCCGGTCGACACCTACAGCTACACGATCGGATTTCGGATTGCCTACGGAACGCCGTAGGAGACAGGAGACAGGAGTCAGAATGAAGCAGGACGGCATCCGCCACTTCTAGAAGTGCGACGGAGCCGCCTCATATTTCCTCCTGTTTCCTGTCTCCTGTCTCCTGTTCTCCGTCTCCTGTCTCCTGCGCCTCCTCTTCGAGACCGCCGAACAGGTCGGCGTGCTCGGGCGCCTGGAGCGCCCGCGGGGTGCGGTCGACCGGTGAGAGCTCTGCGATGGGCTCGCGCCCGGTGACTCCGAGATCCGTGAACCGCCGCGCCGTGACGAGCACCCGTGCCTCGAGCGTGCCCACCGTGCTGTTGTACGCGTCGACCGCGCGCATCAGCCCCTTCGCGAGATCGTCGAAGTGGGCGCCCATCCGCCGCACCCGGTCGTAGAGCTCCCGTCCGAGCTCGCTGACTTCCTGCGCGTTCCGGGTGATGGTTTCCTGCTGCCATCCGTACGCCACCGCACGGAGCAGTGCGATCAGGGTGAGAGGGCTCGCCGGGATGACCCGTTTGTCGGCGCCGTACTCGATCAGCGCAGGGTCCTCCTGGAGGGCCGCACTGAGATACCCCTCACCCGGGAGGAACATGAACACGAACTCCGGGGCCGGCTGGAACTGATCCCAGTATCGCTTGCTGCTGAGTTGGGTCATGTGCTCTCGCAGCTGCCGCGCGTGCGCCCTGAGCTTCGCGACACGGGTGTCGTCGTCCGCGGCCTCGACCGCCTCGCGATACGCGACGTAGGGCACCTTGGCGTCGACGATGATGTTCCGGCCTCCCGGAAGCTTGATGATCAGGTCCGGGATGAAGCGGCCTGCGTCGGTCGTCGCCCCGCGTTTCTCGACGAAATCGCAGTGGTTGACCATCCCGGCCATCTCGACGACCCGCCGCAGCTGCACTTCACCCCACCCTCCACGGACGTCGGGTGTTCGGAGGGCTCGCTCGAGGTTGGTCGTCGTCGTGCCGAGCACCTTCAGCTGTTCGACCAGCGTAGCGTACGAGCCCGTACGCGCCTGCTCGACCTCGGCGAGCTTGGCGTCGACACGCGCCAGCGACTCCTGAACCGGTTGGACGATCCGGCCGATCGACTCCTGACGGTGCGCGAGGTCGGTCGTCGCCTGCTGCTGAAACCGACCGAGCGAGGCGGTCGCCAGCTCGAGGAACGATTGGCTGTTGGTGCGCAGCGCCTCCGCGGACGCCGAGGCGAACGCCTCACGCAGTCTGGTGTCCGCCTGCTGGAGGAGCGCCTGCCGGTCGGCGGCGATCCGTCGCTCGCCCTCGAGCTCGGCGGTGACACGCGCCAACGCGGTTGCCGTGTCGGCGAGCTCGCGTGCGCCCCTGGCCCGGGCGAGCGCCCACCCGATCGCGGCACCCGCGCCAACCCCCACGCCGAGCGTCACGAAGACCAGCATCAGCTCCACGGCGCTCGATCGTAGCACCCACGGACCCGCAGGATGCGTCCTAGCAGATAAGATAGGATCTGCAAAATGACGGCCGATCACTCCCTACGCGTGTACGACTCCATGCTGGGTCTGCTGTCCAACGCCGACAACCCGACCCCGTTGGTGCGGTTGAACCGGGTGTCGCCGTTCCGGGAGACGCAGCTCTACGCCAAGCTCGAGTGGTACAACCCGTTCGGCGCGGTCAAGGACCGCGTCGCCGCGAATCTCATCGCCGACGGCGAGGCGCGTCACACCGTGAAGACCCATCAGCAGCTGGTGGAGCCGACCTCGGGGAATACCGGCATGGCGCTCGCGATGATCGCGAACGCGAAGGGCTATTCGCTCACCACACCCCTGTCGATCGAGATCCCGCTCGAGAAGCGCACGATGTTGAGGTTCTTCGGCGCGGACGTGATTGAGCTCGAAGACACGCTGTGCCCGGCGCCGGGCGCGCCCGAAGGCGCCATCGCAAAGGCGATGGAGATGGGCGAGCGTCCCGGTTTTCACATGCTCAACCAGTACGTCAACGAGGCAAACCCCGCGGCGCACTACAAGACGACCGGTCCGGAGATCTGGCGTCAGACCGAGGGCGCGGTCACGCACTTCGTGGCGGGGCTCGGCACCTGCGGCACGATCACCGGGACCGGCCGTTTTCTCAAGGAACAGAACGCCGAGATACAGGTGCTGGGAGTACACCCGAGCGAGGGCCACGACATCCCCGGCGTGCGGAGTCTCCGGCAGCTCCAGCAGACGCAGCTGTTCGTTCCGGACGAGTACGATGGCCTGGTCGAGGTGCAGAACCAGGCGGCCTTCGAGCTCTGTCTGCGACTGAACCGCGAGGAGAGCATCATCGCCGGGCCGAGCTCGGCGATGGCCCTGGCCGGCGCATTCGAGCTCGTGCCTGACGAGCCGGGCCACGTGGTCGTCGTGATCTTCCCCGACAGCGCCTTCAAGTACGCCTCGTCGGTGGTGAAGCACCTGCCGGGACTCGTCGCCCGGAAGAGCGCCGGTGGCGGGTCGCGGAACGCCTTGCTCGACACGATGGTGGAGAACGTGCGGGGCAATGCCGACCTGACGATCGACGTCGACGCCGCGCATGCGCAACTCGCGAACGACAAGCCGTTCGTGATGGACGTGCGCCCGAGTCACGAATACGCGGAGGCACATATTCCCGGCGCCGTCAGCATTCCGCTCGCCGAGTTGCCCGACAATCACGCGGGGCTCCCCGACGATCTCGACGTCCCCATCTTGAGCGTGTGCCAGCGTGGGAACGCCTCACTCTCCGGTGTCCTATTCCTCAAGTCGCTCGGCTATCGCAACGTGCGGAGCATGACCGGTGGAACGCTCGCGTGGCGCGAGAAGGGCTTTGCCACCGACACCGAGTAGGTCAGGACGATCCATGCTCACGTTGCGTGCCGAGGCTGACGCCGGCATACGCCGGCATGGCCGGGAGAGCTACCCGCACGAGTGTTGTGGGGCGTTGATCGGCCGCGACCGGCTGGTCATCGAGGCGCTGGCGCTGCCGAACAGCACCGACGAGGGTGCGCGGCGTCGGTTCTTGGTGCGGCCGGCCGACTATCGTGCGGCCGAACGGCGGGCAACCGAGCTGGGAGCCGAATTGCTCGGGTTCTACCACTCGCACCCGGACGCACCGGCGCGACCGTCGCAATACGACCTCGACCACGCGTGGCCGGTGTTCGCCTACGTGATCGTTGCGGTCGATGATGGGGAGCCACGCGCAATGACGTCATGGCACCTGCAGGAGGACCGGTCGGGATTCGACGAGGAGCCCGTTGCGGTCGAGAACACCAGACCGGCATTACGAGAAGCGTGAACGCATGGGTTACAGAATCTTGATACCGACGCCGTTGCGCGTCTATACGGGTAAGCAGGATGTCGTCGAGGCGGACGGCGGCACGGTGGGTGAGCTGCTGACGAACATGACGGCGGAATACACCGATCTTCGCAATCACCTGTACACCGAGGACGGCAAGCTGCGGAGCTTCGTGAACATCTATCTCAACGACGACGACATCCGGTATCTCGAGAAGGAACAGACACCGTTGAAGCCCGGTGACACGGTCAGCATCGTTCCCTCGGTCGCGGGTGGGGGACAGCCGTGCCGACCGTGCTGACCAACGAGGAGGTCGCGCGCTACAGCCGACACCTCATCATGCCGGAAGTCGGCATGGACGGGCAGCTCAAGCTCAAGGCCGCGAGCGTGCTCTGTGTCGGCGCGGGCGGTCTCGGCTCGCCCGTGGCGCTCTATCTCGCGGCGGCCGGCGTGGGGCGGATCGGGATCGTCGACTTCGATGTCGTCGATTACAGCAACCTGCAACGCCAGGTCATTCACGGCACGCCGGATGTCGGTCGCTCGAAGCTGGATTCGGCCCGTGATCGGCTCGTCGCCATCAACCCGGAGATCGCGGTCGAGACCCACGAGACGATGCTGTCATCGGCCAACGCGCTGGATCTCTTTGCCGGCTACGACATCATCGTCGACGGCACCGATAACTTTCCGACTCGATACCTGGTGAACGACGCGTGCGTGCTGCTCGGCAAGCCCAACGTCTACGGCAGCATCTTCCGGTTCGAGGGACAGGTGTCGGTCTTCGCCACCAAGGACGGACCGTGCTACCGCTGTCTCTATCCGGAGCCGCCACCTCCCGGGCTCGTCCCGAGCTGCGCCGAAGGGGGCGTGCTGGGGATCCTGCCGGGCGTCATCGGGACGATCCAGGCGACCGAAGCCGTGAAGCTGATCATCGGCGTGGGTGAGCCGCTGGCGAATCGGTTGATGCTCTACGACGCCCTGAAGATGCGGTTCCGGGAGCTCAAGACGCGGAAGGACCCGGACTGTCCGGTGTGCGGCGAGAGTCCGACGGTCACCGAGCTGATTGATTACGACCAGTTCTGCGGCGTCGTGCCGGCGTCTGGGGGCGACGGCGAGGACGCGGGCGACGCGACGGTCGAGCAGCTGAAGCGCAGACTCGATCAGCAGGATGGTCTCTTCCTGCTCGACGTGCGCGAGCCCCAGGAGTTTCAGATCTGCCGGATTCCCGGTTCGACGCTCATCCCGCTCGGTGACCTGCCACAGCGGCTGGCAGAGCTGGAGGGGCGCAACGACATGATCGTCCACTGCAAGTCGGGAGTCCGGAGCGGCAAGGCGGTGAAGCTGTTGCACGAGGCCGGCTACAAGAAGGCACGGAACCTGCGGGGCGGGATCCTCGCCTGGATCGACCGGATCGATCCGAGTCTGCCGAAGTACTGATCCGGGCTGCGTGCCATGGGCGCTTCCCGCGTCATCGTTCCGCGTTGAACGATCACCGAGCTAGCGGCTATACTGGGTATAAGCATCGCGAATGCTGTTCGCTGGAAGACCAATGCTTCGACTGTCCAAGAAGGCCGACTACGCGCTGATCGCGCTCAAGGATCTGGCGTCACACGACGACGGGTCGTCGTCGAGCGCCCGCGAGATCGCCGCCCGGTACGATATTCCGGTCGAGCTGATGGCGAAGGTGCTTCAGCGGCTCGCCAAACTGGGGCTCGTCGCCTCGCATCAAGGCACCCGTGGCGGATACCACCTGTCCCGGCCGGCCTCGCTTATCTCGGTCGCGGATGTGATCGAGGCCATCGAAGGTCCCGTGCTGGTGACGGCCTGTTCGGACGTCGATGAGACCTGCGATCAGTACGCCAAGTGCAACATTCGCGATCCGCTCTGGCGTCTCAAGGACCGGATCGTCCAGACGCTCGCCGCGTTCACGATTCACGAGCTGGTCAGCGAGGACGGCCCCGAACCGTTCCCGCTGACCGTGACCCGCCGCGACACCCACCCCGTGGCCGCGCCGACCGTCAACCGGCACTAAAGCGCTTTTCAAATAGGCCTTGTACTACCTGGGGCGGTCGTGGTACTTCTGCGCGCACCGATGCAGGAGGACCGATGCGTGCCTATTCGATGGATCTGCGAGAGCGGGCGCTCCTCGACAGCGATGCCGGGATGAAGGCGGCCGATGTGGCGGCGAAGTACCGCGTGAGCGGGTCGTGGGTGCGGCTCCTGAAACAGCGGCGGCGCGACACGGGCGAGGTGGCGCCTCGCGTCCAGCGACAGGGACGGCGCGGCATGCGTGAGCCGCACCTCCACACCGTGGCCGCGCTGCTTGCGGCGCACCCGGATCGCACGCTGGCTGAGCTGAAGGACGCCCTCGCCACGCCCGCGAGTGTGCCGACGGTCTGGCGCGCCGTGCGGGCCCTCGGCCTGACCGTTAAAAAAAACGGTCCGCCCGTCCGAACACGATCGGCCTGACGTCGCGGCCGCGCGGGTCGCGTGGCACGCGGCGGCGCCGACCTGGGATGTCGCCCACCTCGTGTGTCTGGACGAAACCGGCAGCACCACCAATCTGCTTCGGCGGTACGGCCGGGCACCGCGTGGCGCACGCGTCCACGCCCACGCCCCCTGCGGGCGCTGGCAGACCAGCACGTTTCTCGCCGCGTGGCGGGTCACGGGGCTGACCGCACCGGGGGGCTTCGACGGCGCGATCGATGGCGAGAGCTTCCGCGCCTACATCGACCAGATCTTGGTGCCGACCCTGCACCCCGGCGACATCGTCATCGCCGACAACCTCGGGGCCCACAAGGTCGCCGGCATCCAGCGGGCCCTCCAGGCCGCCGGGGCCACCCTCTGGTACGTGCCACCCTACAGCCCGGACCTCAATCCCATCGAGCTCTGCTTCGCGAAGCTCAAGGCCCTCGGTCGCACCGCTCGCTGTCGCAGCACCGAGACGCTCTGGCCGTTCCTCGGCCAGTGCTTGGCGCACTTCAGCCCTGACGAATGCCGCAACTATTTTCGGCCCGGCGGGTACTCGGCCGCCACACGGTCATGAAAAGCGCTTTAGTCCAAAGGTCCGGGGCGAAGCCCCGTCTCCAGTACTCACGTCGGATCCATCCACATGCCCGAGTTGCCCATCTATATGGACCACCACGCGACGACGCCGGTCGACCCCCGTGTCGTGGAGGCGATGACGCCGTTCTTCGCCGAGCACTACGGCAACGCGGCGAGCCGGCAGCACGCGTTCGGGTGGGCGGCGCGCGATGCGGTCGAGCGCGCGCGGCGCCAGGTCGCCGACCTCATCGGCGGCGACCCGCGCGGCGTCTGCTTCACGAGCGGCGCGACCGAGTCGGACAACCTGGCCATCAAGGGTGTTGTCGGGGCCCGGACCGACGAGCGGCCCCACGTCGTCACGGTGGCGACCGAGCACACGGCGGTGCTCGCTCCGTGCACGGCCCTGGAGGCCTCGGGTGTCGGCGTGACCTATCTCTCGCCCGGGGGTGACGGGCGGGTCGACCCCGCGCGGGTGGCGGGGGCGATCACGCCGGAGACCGTGCTGGTCACCGTCATGCTGGCCAACAACGAGATCGGCGTGTTGCAGCCGATCCGCGAGATCGCGGCCCTCACCCGGACGCGGGGCATCATCCTGCACACGGACGCGACCCAGGCCGCCGGTCTCCTACCCTGCCTGGTAGACGAGCTGGGTGTGGACCTGATGTCGCTGAGCGCGCACAAGATATACGGACCCAAGGGGGTCGGAGCGCTCTACGTCCGTCGGGGCCGGCCGCGGATAGCCATGCAGCCGCTCATCGACGGCGGGGGTCACGAGGGCGGGCTGCGCGCGGGGACACTCAACGTGCCGGGGATCGTGGGATTCGGGCGGGCCGCTGCCATCTGCGCCGACGAGCGAACCGCGGAGGCCGGTCGGCTGGCGACGTTACGGGATCGGCTGAAGACCGGACTTCACGCCAGACTCGACGGGATTCAGGTGAACGGCACCATGACCGACCGGCTCCCGAATAATCTGAATGTGAGCTTCGACGGCGTCGAGGGCGAAACCCTGCTCGTCGGGATCGACGACATCGCGATCTCGTCCGGCGCGGCGTGTACGTCGGCGCATCCGGAGCCGTCGCACGTGCTCCGGGCGATCGGCGTATCCGACGACCTGGCGCGTGCGTCGATTCGTTTCGGTCTCGGGCGGTCCACGACCGAGGCCGAGGTCGATTATGTCGTCGAGAAGATCGGCAGCCTCGTGTCCCGACTGCGAGCCCGTTCGGTCTGAACGGGCGGCTCGGATCGGGTACACTGGAGGGAGCGATGATCGAAGTGACCGCGGCGGCGTCAAAGCGGATCCGCGAGGCGATGGCCGACGAGGGCGTCGGCGACGGCGGTCTGCGGGTCGGCGTGAAGGCCGGCGGCTGCTCCGGTCTCAGCTACATCTTCAAGTGGGAGGCGTCTCAGAGGCCCGATGACGAGGTCTTCCAGAGCGCCGACGGCCTACGCATCTTCGTCGACCCCAAGAGCTACGGTGTGCTCGACGGGACGACACTCGACTGCGACCCGAACATGCTGGGCCAGTCCCTGATTTTCCGCAACCCGAACGCCAAGACCGAGTGCGGGTGCGGCTTGTCGTTCACCGTGTGAACAACGCCCCGCGCACCGCGCTCAGCGCGGGTCCGAGCAGTCATGACGACCGAACCCGGGCAGGCTGACGCGACGGCTCCCAAGCCGCAACGCCCGCTCGTCGTCGTATCGAATCGGGAGCCCTATCAGCACCATCGTCGTCCGGACGGCACCATCGGGTGGTCACCCACCACCGGCGGCGTGGCGGTGGCGCTCGACGCACTCATGCGCGAGCGCGGCGGCGTCTGGATTGCCCATGGCTCCGGCGACGCCGACCGTGACGTCGTGGACGCCGCCAACCGCGTCCTGGTGCCGCCCGACGGCCCGACCTACGCATTGCGCCGGATCTGGCTCACCCCGGACGAGGCCAGCCACTACTACGATGGGTTCGCCAATGAGGGGCTCTGGCCCCTCTGTCACGAGGCGCACGTCCGCCCGGTGTTCCGGGCGAACGACTGGCGTCACTACCAGGCGATCAACGCGCGGTTCGCGTCCGTCATCGAAGAGGAGCTGCCGGACCTGTCGGCGCCGGTCTTCATCCAGGACTATCACCTCG
This sequence comes from Vicinamibacterales bacterium, assembly GCA_965216615.1. Lineage (GTDB taxonomy): Bacteria > Acidobacteriota > Vicinamibacteria > Vicinamibacterales > UBA8438 > CAUZIB01. The sequence continues at coordinate 12,066 of CBDCGH010000021.1, forward strand.
CCCTGGTGGCGCCCGATCTCAGAAAGCGCTGTCCCGGTGTCAAGACCGCGCTCTTCTGGCACATCCCGTGGCCCCATCCCGACCGCCTGCGTATCCTGCCGTGGCGTCGCGAGATCCTCACGGGGTTGCTCACCAACGACCTGATCGCGTTCCAGCTCGAGCGCGACCGCCGCAACTTCGTGGCGGCCGCCCGCGACGAGCTCGGGCACGACGCTACACGCAACACGGTACGTGTCGGCAACCGGATTGTTTCGGTGAAGGCGGTGCCGATCGGCGTCGACTACGACCGGATGCAGCAGATCGTCAGCGATCCGGCGAACGAGGTCGAGATGAAGCGGCTGCGGCAGGAGTTGTCGCTCGAGAGCCCGCTCATCGGGATCGGCGTGGACCGGCTCGATTACACCAAGGGCGTGCTCGAACGGCTCGAGGCGCTGGACCTCCTGTTGTCGAAACGACCGGACCTGCAGGAGCGCCTGACCTTCGTCCAGATCGGCGTGCCATCGCGGTCGAAGATCCGGAGCTACCAGGACGTCGTCGAGGCGATCGACCGGAAAGTCGAGGAGATCAATACCAAGTACGGGAACGGCGGTCCCGGGCCGATCCGCTACCGCAAGTCCGCGCTCCGTATCAAGCGACTGGCCGCGCTCTACCGGCTCGCCGACTTCTGTATCGTCAGCTCGCTCCACGACGGGATGAATCTGGTCGCCAAGGAGTTCGTGGCGGCGCGTGACGATCTCGACGGCGTCCTGGTGCTGAGCAAGCTGGCCGGTGCGTCACAGGCGTTGCACGACGCGCTCATCATCAACCCCTATGATGTCGAGGGCTTCACGGCCGCGCTCGAGCGGGCCGTCGACATGCCGGTAGAGGATCGACGGCGCCGGATGCGGGCGTTGCGTCTCGTGGTCGCCGGCGCCAACGTCTTTGGGTGGGCGTCGGATATCCTCGAGGGACTGGAGCGTCTCGACCCGCGCGCGCTCCCGCAACCACCGGGTCGCATCGCGCTCGAGCGCCAGCGCGCGCGAAGCCTCCGCAGCCCTGAAGCCAAGCCGTCGTAGTACACTGACCGCCCATGTCGCTCCGTGCCGGTCTGAGCGGTGCGCTGACTCACAGCATGCGCGCGTACTACCTGCCGCTCGGCGCAGGTCTCGCCCTGGTGGCGAGCGCGTTCATGCCCTGGCTGGCGTTCGGCGACCGGGGCGTGGGTGGGGTCCCGTCGGTCGCGGGGCTCTGGGTGCTCGGCCTCGGTCTCGTCGCCGTCCTGCTCGCCACGCTGAGTGTCTTTACGCGGAAGAACTCGCGGCACCCGCTGCTGCTCGTCGGGTTGGCGGCGCTCGGCGTCCTGGCGCTGGCCCAGCGGGTGCTGGAACGGGCCGTCGTCGAACAGGCCTGGGCGATGGCCCAGGCCGAAGCGATCGTGCAGGGCGGCGCGCCGGACCCGTTGCCGGAGCCGACGGTCGCGGCCGGGGCGTATCTCGGTTTGGTGGCCGCCGGATTGATCACGGCGTTCGGCCTGACCATCGTGGTCAAGCAGGTCTCGCGGCCGTACGCCGAACCCGAGGACGACGATGTTTAGTGGCGCCGTCGAGAGGCGTCCACACGACTCATGAAGATCACCATCGCCCACAGTCCTGACTCGGACGACGCGTTCATGTTCTACGGCTTCGCCTCGAACGCCGTGTCCACCGACGGATTCGAGATTGCTCAGGAGCTCGCTGATATCGAGAGCCTGAACCAGGCCGCGTTCGAGGGGACGTATGAGGTCACCGCGGTCTCGTTTCACGCCTACGCGCACCTCTTCGACCAGTATGCGCTGCTTCCGCATGGTGCGAGCATGGGGGATCGCTACGGGCCGGTCGTCGTGACGCGTGCCGATGGTCCGACGGCGCTCGACGGTGTCACGGTGGCGGTTCCGGGGACACTCACCACGGCGAATCTGGCCCTCCAGCTCTATCACCCGGGGGTGGCGATCGAGGTCGTGCCGTTCGACGAGATCCAGCCGCGGGTGATCGACGGCAGTGTCGACGCCGGCGTGCTCATCCATGAGGGGCAGCTCACGTATGGGGACGACGGGCTCCGCAGTCTCGTCGATCTCGGCGTCTGGTGGGCGGACCGCACGGCCAGCTTGCCGTTGCCGCTTGGCTGCAACATCATCCGCCGGGATCTGGGGGAGGACACGATGCGCGCGGTGTCACGCATGCTGCACGCGAGCATCGCGTATGCCCTCGACAATCGCGAGGACGCGGTCGCATATGCCCTCAAGTACGGCCGCGGGCTGAGTCCGGACCAGACCGACAGGTTCGTCGGGATGTATGTGAATGATTTGACGCTCGACTACGGTGAGCGAGGCCGCAGCGCCGTGGAGCGGCTCTATACCGAGGCCTACGCGAAGAAGCTGATCCCCGAGCCGGTTCCCGTGGAGTTTGTCTAGCGTCGGCACTAAAGCGCTTTTCAAATAGGCCTTGTACTACCTGGGGCGGTCGTGGTACTTCTGCGCGCACCGATGCAGGAGGACCGATGCGTGCCTATTCGATGGATCTGCGAGAGCGGGCGCTCCTCGACAGCGATGCCGGGATGAAGGCGGCCGATGTGGCGGCGAAGTACCGCGTGAGCGGGTCGTGGGTGCGGCTCCTGAAACAGCGGCGGCGCGACACGGGCGAGGTGGCGCCTCGCGTCCAGCGACAGGGACGGCGCGGCATGCGTGAGCCGCACCTCCACACCGTGGCCGCGCTGCTTGCGGCGCACCCGGATCGCACGCTGGCTGAGCTGAAGGACGCCCTCGCCACGCCCGCGAGTGTGCCGACGGTCTGGCGCGCCGTGCGGGCCCTCGGCCTGACCGTTCAAAACAACGGTCCGCCCGTCCGAACACGATCGGCCTGACGTCGCGGCCGCGCGGGTCGCGTGGCACGCGGCGGCGCCGACCTGGGATGTCGCCCACCTCGTGTGTCTGGACGAAACCGGCAGCACCACCAATCTGCTTCGGCGGTACGGCCGGGCACCGCGTGGCGCACGCGTCCACGCCCACGCCCCCTGCGGGCGCTGGCAGACCAGCACGTTTCTCGCCGCGTGGCGGGTCACGGGGCTGACCGCACCGGGGGGCTTCGACGGCGCGATCGATGGCGAGAGCTTCCGCGCCTACATCGACCAGATCTTGGTGCCGACCCTGCACCCCGGCGACATCGTCATCGCCGACAACCTCGGGGCCCACAAGGTCGCCGGCATCCAGCGGGCCCTCCAGGCCGCCGGGGCCACCCTCTGGTACGTGCCACCCTACAGCCCGGACCTCAATCCCATCGAGCTCTGCTTCGCGAAGCTCAAGGCCCTCGTTCGCACCGCTCGCTGTCGCAGCACCGAGACGCTCTGGCCGTTCCTCGGCCAGTGCTTGGCGCACTTCAGCCCTGACGAATGCCGCAACTATTTTCGGCCCGGCGGGTACTCGGCCGCCACACGGTCATGAAAAGCGCTTTAGTGCACCGCCGTCGAGATACGGTCCATCGTCGGGCCCGCATCACGCCCATCCGCGGCGTTGCCGCTCCTCGACATACGTCCTGTATGGCTTCGTCGCGGCGCCTTGCGGCTGGGCGCGCTGCGACCCCGACGATTTGACCGTATCTCGACGGCGGTGCACTAGAACGCGTCCGGATGGATGAGCTCGGCAACCCGCCGGGTGCCCTCGACGATCCGTGGTCCCGGGACGACAATCTCGGATCCGATCAGGAAATGAATCCGGCCGGTGCGGACCGCCGGCAACGTTGAGAACCGGTTCCACACCAGGATCTCTCCCGCCATGTCTTCGGCGGTGGCCGCGCCGTCGGCGCGAAGCTCGATGATGACCTCGGCTTCGGTGGTCAGGATCGTCTCCGACGTCGGCTGCACCGCCTCCCGCGTCACGTCAGCGAAGGCATTGGCCGCGCCCGCCACCTCCATCATGTCGTGCAGGAAGCCGACGCCGCCGTTCGCGTAGACGTTGCGCAGCGTGTCGGGCTCGCGTCCCAGCACGACCAGCGTGCGTGGGCGCGGTCGCCCCTTGACGCGTGCCTCGATGTCGGCCAGGCCCCGGTCGATGGAGGCGGCGAGTCGGGCCGCGGCCCCGGTGTGTCCCGTCAGACGTCCGAGCTCGCGGATGAGCGCGGTCACGTCGCCGAGCCCGCCGTGACGATACGTGAAGATCGGAATGTTCGCCCGGGTCAGCTGCACGTGCTGGTCCAGCTGGCTGCCGTAGAGCGCCACCAGATCGGGTCTGAGCGACAGCATGCGCTCCAGATCGGGATCGATCAGGGCGCCGACGCGGGGCAGACTCTCCACCTCCGGCGGAAAGCGGTCGAAGCTGCCCACCCCGACGACCTGCCGTCCGGCGCCGATCGCGAAGAGAATCTCGGTGACCGCGGGAATGACCGAGATGATCCGCTGCGGTGGCGCTGTCTGCTCCGCCCGGGGGACCGCGATGACAAGCGGGAGCAGCGCGAGCGCGACGATACCGGGAACCGAGAACGGGGAACCGGGAATCGAGCACCGGATACCCTTCCTCATCTCTTCCTCGCGAGCAACCAGAGAAAGAACGGTCCGCCGAGCATCGCCGTGATGATACCGACCGGCAATTCGAGCGGCGACATCAGCGTCCGCGCCGCCACGTCACAGCTCACGAGAAACGCCGCGCCGAGAAATGCGGAGGCCGGCAACACCAGCCGATGGTCGGCGCCGACGAGCAGTCGCACGACGTGCGGGATGATGATGCCGACGAAGCCGATCGGGCCGCCGAGCGAGACGGCGGCCCCCGTCGCGAGCGAGGCGCTGAAGAACGCGACCCGTTGCGTCTTCAGCACGTCGACACCGCGCGCCGCGGCGCTCGTCGGTCCGAGCGTCAGCAGGTTGAGCGAGCGCGGCAGCCAGGCGAAGGCCGCGAAGGCGACGACGAGGAGCGGCAGGGCCGACAGGATCGGGGTGTAGCTGCTGACGTCGAGGTTGCCCATCAGCCACCGGATGGCCTGGAAGCTCTGCGTGTAATCGGCCAGATACTGAACGAACATGATGATCGCCGAGAAGACCGAGTTGAGCGTCACACCGGCGAGCAGCAGCACGTTCGTCGACAGGCCGTGCCGTCGATATCGCGCCAGTCCGTAGACGACCCCGATGGCGGCGAGCGCGCCGATGAGACTGGCGATCGGCACGGCCGGGATGACCCCGAACGAGAGCGGCACCCCGACGATGATGACGAGCATCGCGCCAAGCGAGGCGCCCGCCGAGACGCCGAGGGTAAACGGCGTGGCCAGCGGATTGCGGAGCAGTGCCTGGAGCACGACCCCGGCTGAGGCGAGCGACGCGCCGACCAGCGCGCCGGCGATGGCGCGTGGCAGCCGCGCGATGAAGAAGATCTGCGCGTCGAGGTTGTCGGCGAACGGGATCGCCGGGTCGAAGACCGCGCCCAGGTCGATCCGAGTCGGTCCGACCAGCGGCGCGAGCACGCAGGCGAGGAGCGCCGGCAGTCCGAAGGCGATGTGCGTGGCGGCGTAGCGCCAACGCAGACTCGGAACGCCGGCGTCGGTCATCGGTGGTGTGAGACCTGCAACTCGTAGCATCGTCGTGCTCACGCCCCGGGCGGCGACAGGCGGCCGAGCGGCACGATCATGACCTGGCCGGCCGTCGGGTGGGTCTCGATCGAGACGTTGACGTCGTAGAGCGCGCGGACATTGTCGTCGGTCAGGATGGTGTCGGTGGGCCCGGCGTCGATCACCTGCCCGTCGCGGAGCAGGACCAGGTCCTGGCAGAGACGCGAGGCCAGCTGCAGATCGTGGGTCGAGACCACGAGCGTGACGCCGGAACGCGTGTTGAGGTCGCGCAGCATGTCCGCGATCTCCAGCTGATACCCGAGGTCGAGCGACGCGGTCGGCTCGTCGAGGAGGAGCACCCGCTCCGACGGGTCCTCGTCCTCCGACCAGAGCTGGGCGAGGGCGCCGGCGATGACGACACGCTGTTTCTCTCCCCCGCTCAGCGTCGAGAAGGGCCGGCGTTCGAACGCGGCCGTGCCGGTCGCGGCGAGCGCCGCGCGGGCGATCCGGATGTCGTCGGGCCCTTCGAGATCGAGCGGTCCGAGATGTGGATATCGGCCCATCAGCACCATCTCGAGTACCGAGTACTCGAACGCGAGGTGGGTCTCCTGCGGCACCATGGCCATCCGTCGTGCGACCTCGCCACGGGGCAGGCTCGCCAGGTCGGTGTCGTCACCAAAGCGAACCCGGCCGGCGCGGGGGGACAGCAGACCGGCAAGGAGTAACAACAGCGTCGTCTTGCCCGAGCCGTTCGGTCCGAGGATGGCGGTGAGACCGCCGGCCGGTAGCTCGACCGACACGTCCCGGAGGACGTCACGCCCCTCGTAGGCAAACGAGAGCCGGTCAGCGTGTAGCAACCCGGAACCCTCCGATCACCGACCGCCGCAGCGTGGGGAAGCCGAAGGCCTCCTCGTACACACGGTCGAACAGGTTGTCGACTCGGCCGTACAGCTCGAGCGTCCCCCAGACCGGCGCGCTCGCGCCGATGTGGACAACGCCCCAACCGGGGTTGTCGTAAAACCCGCCGAACGTGCCAAAGCTCGGGTCGATGTCCAGCGTCTTGCCACGCGCGCCGATCGACGCGTAGGCGCTGAACCGCTCCAGGAAGAGACGCACGTCGACGGACCCCTGATGCCGCGGCCGCCGCAGCAGCGGATCGCCGACCTCGAACCCTTGCGGCGCCTCGTCCGAGTCATCGAGCGCCAGGATCTTGGTTCTCATCCAGGTGTAGCTGCCCCGGACCTCGACCGGTCCGGTGCGTGCGACCGCACCGAGCTCGAGACCACGTGCCTGCGAATTCGCGATGTTGTCGGTGCGGAATCGGCTCGAGTCGAGGAGCGCCGGCCCGACCGCGACGATGAGGTCCGTGTATCGATTGAAGAACGCGTTCGCCTCGACGACCAGACTGGAGCCGGCCAGCGCCTGCTCGACCCCGAAATCGACGCTCCGGCTTCGCTCCGGCTTCAGCCCCGGGTTGTCGGTGAAGGCGATCTCGAAGACGTCGGGCGGTCGGAAGCCGGTGCCGGCGCTCGCTCTGAGACGTGTCCATCGCTCGAAACGTTCCCCCGTGGGCTGCAGGAAGTACGCCGCCGAGACCTTCGGGTTGACCGACGATTCGGTCTGATCCTCGAAATCGGGCCGGGAGCCGAAAGGGCTCGGAAAGCCGGCGAGCGCGTTGCGTCGGATCTGCTCGAACCGCAGACCGGCCGACAGCAGGAGTTGCTCGTTCGCGTCGTAGCGCGCTTCCGCGAAATAGCCGGCAATCAGCCGCGTGATCGGAATCGGCTCGAAGGTTTCGTCGGTGACGAACGTGTTGTCCGCCTGCTCGCGTGCGATGTCGAGACCGGCGGAAACATCGAGCCGGGACGCGAACGCCGCGTCGACCTGGGTCCGGAAGCTGGAGCGCGTGGTGTCGGAGAACGAGTCGCCGAACGGGCTGACGAACTCGCTGTCGAGGTCGACGCGCGACGCGAAGAACTGCTGGCGTACCGTCGGCGTCCACGTGTGCCGCACGTCGGCCGAGACGATCCGGGTGTCGTTCGTCCCCCGTGAGATCGTGTCGATACCGCCGTAGGTGCCGCCCGGGTCCGACCCATACGGACCGGGGAAGCCCCGCTCGTTCGTACCGTAGCGGAACGTGCCGCGCACGTCGGTGCGGTCACCGCGCCACCCGCCGTTCACCGACAGGTCGCGCCGGGTGTAGTCGTCGTTCGAAACCGTCTCACCCGAGCCGGGCGCGGTTCCGGTGAACCCGTCGGTATCCTGCTGGTCGTAGCCCGCGCCCCACATCCACGCGTCGTGACCGCCCGACGCGGCGAAGCCCACGCGGGACGTGGCCTCGGAGCCACCTTCCACAAAGCCACTCGCGCGCGGCGGCCCGCCGCTGCGCGTGACAATCTGCACGATGCCGCCGATGGCGTCGGCGCCCCACTGCGCGCTCTGCGGCCCACGCACCACCTCGATACGCTCGATGTCGGCCACGGGCAGATGCGCGAAGTCGAACCCCCCGCCGAAGTCGTTCACCCGTACGCCATCGATCAGGACGAGCGTGAAGTTCGCCTCGGCGCCGCGTGAGTACAGCGACGTCTGCGACCCGCGGCCACCGGTCGTGGTGAGGCCGAGGCCGGGCACCGAGCGGAGCACCTCGGCCACGGTCGCGGCCTGACGCACCTCCAGGTCGCGCGAGCTGATGACGGTGACGCTGTCGGGCACCTGCGAGAGCGGTCGCTCGACGGCCGACGCCGTGACCAGGACCGACTCGGAGATCGCGCTGACGCGAAGGGTGAAGTCCGCGCGGCCGGTGGCGGTCTCGCCGTCCAAGCGCACCACGACCGGTTCGGCCTGGAAGCCGTCGAGCGCGACACGCACCCGGTAGTCACCCGGCGCGATCCCGTCGAAGCGGAACTCGCCCCGAGTGTCGCTGACGGTGGTGGCGACGATGGTGTTGACCTGTGTCAGGAGCAGCTGGGCGCCCGGGGTCGCACGACCCGCGGGATCGACCACGGCGCCGGTGATCTCGGCGGCGTGAAGTGCCGCGGACGAGCCGAGCAGTGCGACGAGGAAAATGAGAGAGCGGCCGCAGAGGGACGAACGAACAGGCATGAAACCTCCAATCGGCGTTGCCACGCGCCGAGCCTGCCTCCCGGGTCACGGATGGCAGGGAAAGAGGACGCCCAATGCCCGGTTTCCTGACTCGTGGATCGTCGCGAACCGACAGCGCCTTCCCACGCCCTCTCCGGGCGCAGTGACGGGACTCTCACAAGAGCCCGAGATGCCGTTTCGCTCCCCACTTACAGTGGCGGGACCGTGTGGGATTTACACCCACTTCCCGGTTGCATCGGGTAGCGTCAGTTGTCAGCCGAGTATACCAGGGTTTGGTGCGAGGCTTGCCGGTTGCGCCCGGCCAGGCGGTTGCAATAAGATACGCTGTTCAGCAACCGAGACGAGCGGCGTTTCGGTGCACGCGCGACCACGCCTACCCACTTACGAGGGATCGCATGAGCAAGAGCTCAACCGTTACCGTCCGGGAGATGCCCATCACCGAGGTCGCGTCCGCCACGACCGCTGGCCTGACGATTCACGGCGAGACGATGGTGATCTCCACCGATGACCGCGTGGAGGTGGTGGACCTGACCGAGCGCGTCATGGCGTTCGTCAAGCGCCTCCGGATTCGTGAGGGCATCGTCAGCCTCGTGTCCCTCCACACCACCTGCACCGTGTTCATCAACGAGTTCCAGGGCGCGCTGCTGTCCGACATGAAGCGGTTCCTCGAGCAGATGGTGGCGCGTGACGAGGAATGGCTCCACAACGACCCGGACCACTCCGACTGTGATCGGATGAACGCGGATTCGCATCTGCGGGCGCTCCTGCTCGGGCATAGCCTGACGCTGCAGGTCAGCGGCGGCGAGGTCGTCCTCGGACAGTGGCAACGGGTACTGATGGCGGAGCTCGATGGGCCACGCGCCCGCACACTCCGGATCCAGGCCCAAGGGATCGTCTAGCAGCTAAGCCACTATCTCCCGATCCGGGTGTCACCCGCTATCACCATGCACGCTCGGATTGCCGCCCGAGGCCTCGACGACATCGCGGCGAAGCTCGACGCCGGCGTCCGGCTCGAGCTCGACGACGGGCTCCGTCTGTTCGAGTGTCCTGACCTGATCGCGGTCGGCTGGCTCGCCAATCGGGAACGCGAGAAGCGACACGGTCCGCAGACCTTCTTCAATCACAACATTCGTCTCGAGGCGACCAATGTCTGTGTCGCGAGCTGTCTTTTTTGCTCGTTCGCGCGGCTCCGTCCCGAGGATGCCGAGTCCTACACCCTGAGTCTCGAGCAGGCCTGGGACAAGCTGCGCACGCGGGCGGACCAGCCGCTGACCGAGATACACGTCGTCAACGGTCTGCACCCCGACCTGCCGTGGGACTACTACCTGGAGATGCTGCGCGGGTTCAAACGGATCAAGCCGGGTATCCATCTCAAGTGCTTCACGGCGGTCGAGATCGCCTTCTTCGCCGACCTCTATCGAAAGAGCGACGAGCAGATCCTCGGTGAGCTGATGGAGGCCGGTCTCGACTCGCTGCCCGGTGGCGGAGCCGAGGTCTTCTCCGAGCGCGTGCGCCGGAAGATCTGTCACGACAAGTGCGGGACGGACCGCTGGCTGGACATCCATCGGATCGCGCATCGGCTCGGGTTGCGTTCCAACGTCACGATGCTTTACGGGCATATCGAGACGACCGAGGAGCGGGTTGACCACATGCTGCGCGCCCGCGCCCTGCAGGACGAGACCGGCGGGTTCCAGGCCTTCATTCCCTTGGCGTTCCATCCCGACAACAACCAGATGCGGAAGCTGCCGGCGCCGACCGCCACCGACTCGCTGCGCGTCCATGCCGTCGCCCGGCTGATGCTGGACAACATCCCGCACGTGAAGGCGTTCTGGGTCGCGACCGGGGTGGAGGTGGCCCAGACGGCGCTCTGGTTCGGCGTCGACGACCTCGACGGTACGGTGCAGGAGGAGCGGATCTACCACATGGCCGGGGCGCGCACGCCGATGGCGATGACGCCGGCCGAGATCAGCCGTCTGATCCGGGTGGCCGGCCGTGAACCGGTCGAACGCGACACCCTCTATAACGTCGTGTCGATTCCGGCGTAAGTTTTCGCCACGGACCGCCGGTCGGTGTAAGATCGATTCAAGGTCAAATCTCGTCGGGGGCGCCCGGCAGGGTTTGACTTTTTTCACGTCCCGAGCTTGAGAAATTTTTCACAATCTCCTCGAGCCGGTTGGGGGACAGGCGCATGAGCATCGACCTACTCACACGGCACGAAAACGAGCAGATCGGCGAGCGACAGCTGCTTCCCGAACGCTATCTGGGGCTGCCCGACGAAGCGATGGCGTTGCGTATCGGGGCGGCGCGCGCGGCCCTGGACGACCGGCTCCTCGTCCTCGGGCATCACTACCAGCGCGACGAGGTGATCCGCTTCGCCGACTCCACCGGCGATTCCTTCAAGCTGGCCCGTCAGGCGGCCGACCGACGTGAGGCGGAGTACATCGTCTTTTGCGGCGTGCATTTCATGGCCGAGAGCGCCGACGTGTTGAGCGGCGACCACCAACAGGTCATCCTGCCGGACCTTGCGGCCGGCTGCTCGATGGCCGACATGGCCGCGCCCGATCAGCTGGAGCAGTGCTGGGATGAGCTCCAGACCATGACGCGAGGCGCGACCACGGTCATCCCGGTCACGTATATCAACTCCGCCGCGTCCATCAAGGCGTTCTGCGGCGAGCGTGAGGGTGTCGTCTGCACGTCGAGCAACGCCGAGGCGACGTTGCGCTGGGCGTGGGACCGCGGAGAGAAGATCCTGTTCCTGCCCGATCAGCATCTGGGTCGCAACACCGCGTATGGCATGGGCGTGCCGCTCGACCAGATGGTCGTGTGGGATCCCGACCAGCCGTTTGGCGGGGTGTCCGCCGATGAGCTCGCGCGCGCCCGGATCATCCTCTGGCAGGGCCACTGCTCGGTGCACACGCGGTTCTCGGTGGCGCAGGTCGAGCATCTGCGTCGCACCCACCCCGGGATTCGCGTCATCGTGCACCCCGAATGCACCTGGGACGTGGTGCAGGCGGCCGACGACGCCGGGTCGACTGAGTACATCATCAAGCAGATCACCAACAGCCCGTCCGGCTCCACCTGGGCCGTCGGCACCGAGGTGCACCTCGTCAACCGTCTGGCCGAAACGCTCGCGCCCGAGCGGACGGTGATGTCGCTCGAGCCGATTGGCTGTCTCTGCTCGACGATGTTCCGCGTCTCCCCGAATCATCTCCTGTGGGTGCTCGAGGGCCTGCTGGAAGGCACCGTGCACAACCGGATTGTCGTCCCCGACCGAGAGAAGCACTGGACGCGGGTCGCGCTCGACCGGATGCTGCAGATCCACTAAACTGATCGTTCGTTCCAGGCTGTACCCACCCGACTGTTCACCGTTCGTTCGCGAAGGAGAGTGTCCGATGGCCCACGAGCTGCCCCCGTTGCCCTATGACTACAACGCTCTGGAACCGCACATCGACGAGCAGACGATGCGGATCCATCACGACAAGCATCATGCGGCGTATATCGCCAAGCTGAACGCAGCGATCGGGCCGCATCCCGACCTCGTCGCCAAGAGCATCGACGCCCTGATCAGCGACCTGGGCAGCGTGCCCGAGGGGATTCGCGGGGCCGTGCGGAACAACGGCGGCGGTCACGCCAACCACACGATGTTCTGGCAGGTCATGGCGCCCGGCGGCGGCGGCGAGCCGACCGGACGGGTGGCCGAGGCGATCACGTCCGCGTTCGGCTCGTCTGACGGTTTCAAGGAGACGTTCGCGGCGGTCGGCGCGGCGCGGTTCGGCTCCGGGTGGGCCTGGCTCATCGACGCCGGGGGCAAGCTGGAGGTCGAGAGCACGCTGAACCAGGACAGCCCCGTCATGGAGGGCAAGAAGCCGATCCTCGGCTGTGACGTCTGGGAACACGCCTACTATCTGAAGTATCAGAACCGCCGCCCCGATTACATCAACGCCTGGTTCAACACCATCAACTGGGACGAGGTCAATCGGCGGCTCGGGTAAGTGAGCTCCGTCCTCTACCTGGCTCTCAGCCACCTCGGCCTCGGCATCGCCGCCACGCTGCTGCTCGTCGGCGATGTCGCCGGGGTGAAATTCTTTCGCTTCAATGCGGGACTCGCGGGTGTCCTGCTCCTCATCGCGCTCGCGTTCCGCCCGGACGCTCAAACGCCGACGTCCGTAGACGCGCTCGAGTTCGCGGCGATGGTCGCGGCGACCGCCGCGATCCTCTTCTATTGGGGGACGATCGGGCGGGTCTTCGCGAGGCTACGTCGGGTATTGCTGCCGGTGGCGCTCGCCGCCGGCGCGGTCTCGCTGGTGGCCCAGGCGGTCGCGGCGGGAGCCGGCGAGATGGCGCCGTCGCCTCTCCTCACCGCCATCAGCTTCTTCTCGTCCGCCGCGCTGCTCGGCGGCACCTGCACCGCCATGACCCTGGGACACTGGTATCTCGTGCTGCCGTCGATGGAAGTGTCCCAGCTCCAGACGATCGTCAAGTTCCACATCGGCTCGACCGTCGTCCGGACGCTCGTCGTGGCCGTCGTCATCGGCCTCGCGCTCGCCACGTGGCAAGCGCCGTCGGGGGCCGGATTCGCGAGCTACGCCACGTCGGTCAGCGGCGTGTTTCTCTGGCAGCGCGTGCTGTTCGGGCTGCTCGGTCCGGCCGTCCTCTCGTATCTCACCTGGGAGACCGCGAAGATTCAGGCGACACAGTCGGCGACCGGCATCCTCTATGTCGACTTCTTCACGGTCGTCGTCGGCGAGGTGCTGGCGAAGTATCTCCTCGTCGTCACACGCGTGCCGTTGTGACGCCACGCGAGGAAGACCGGTGGACCCGCGGTTGTCCCGGCGGGGGTGATCGCCTAAGCTGAGGGAGAGCGCGCGCCGAGGCGCGGCGGGCGCTGACCGCTCGAAGGACGCCTCATGACCACCATCGCGCACCCCGCGACAGCCGCCGTCGCGACGGCCGACACGACGGCCACCGGGCAGTCGGTCATCCCCTGGTATCTCTGGGCCGTCGCCTTTGCCTCGACCAGCGTGATCGTCGGCGTCGTCTGGGACATCTCCTGGCACCGCACGATCGGCCGGGACACCTTCTGGACGCCGGCTCATCTGGCTATCTATCTGGGCGGCGCCGTCGCCGGGCTCTCGTGCGGCTGGCTGGTGCTGAAGACGACGTTCGCCGGGACCGAGCGGGAACGGGCCGCCGGGGTGACGTTCTGGGGCTTCCGTGGGCCGCTCGGTGCCTGGGTCTGTATCTGGGGCTCGTTCGCGATGATCACGTCGGGGCCGTTCGACGACTGGTGGCACAATGCTTACGGGCTCGACGTCGAGATCCTGAGCCCGCCACACACGATCCTGGCCGCGGGCATCCTGGCCATCCAGGTCGGGGCCATGCTCATGGTGCTCGCCCGCCAGAACAACGCCGGCGACGAGCGGTCGCTGCAGCTCCTGTACACCTTTGCGGGCGGTGTGTTGATCCTGATGGTCGCGACGCTCGCCACCGAGTACATCACGTTCCCGAACGACCAGCATGGCCCTCAGTTCTTCGTGGTGAGCGCCGGCGTGCTGCCGTTCGTGCTGATCGGGATCTCGCGCAGCGCGCTCCTCCGCTGGGGGGCGGTCGCGGCCGCGACCGTCTACATGGGCGTCACGATCCTGATGATCTGGATCCTGCAGCTCTTCCCTGCGCAGCCGATGCTCGCGCCGATCATGCGGCAGGTCGACTCGATGGTGCCGCCCGCGTTCCCCATCCTGCTCGTCGTTCCGGCGCTCGCGATCGATCTGATCATCCATCGGATGCCCACCGGGGCGCGCCGTCTGCGCCAATGGCTGTTCGCGGTGGGGGCCGGCTTGGCCGCGATCCTCGTGCTCGGCGTCGTGCAGTGGTACTTCGCCGAGTTCCTCATCAGTCCCGGCGCCCGCAACTTCGTCTTTGCCGCCGATCAGTGGGACTACAACAACCCCCAGGGATCGTGGCAGTACGAGTTCTGGGGAAGCCCCATGACCCTGGCGGCCGTCGGCTGGACGGCCGTGATCGCGGCGGTGTCGGCGACCCTGGGTCTCTGGTGGGGCAACTGGATGGCCCGCGTCCGTCGCTGAGCCGTCATGTTCCACCGTCGCAGGTTCAGCCGGCTGCAGTCGCTTGCCCTGGTCGTGGGAGCCTGTCTGGCCACCTCCGCGCACGTCGGGACCTCCAACGCCTACTTCGAGGGGATGGCCGGTCCATACCCCATCCGCGTGATCGTTCGCACCCCGGGCGTCATTCCCGGTCTCGCCCAGATTTCCGTGCGCCTCGTCGGTGGTGACGGCGTCGAGCGTGTCAGTGTGCGCCCGCTCCGCTGGGATGTCGGGTTGGAAGGCGCACCGCCGCCGGATACCGCGCAACCGGTGGCCGGCGAGCCCGACCTCTACAGCGCCGAGCTCTGGCTGATGACGGCCAGCTCGTACAGCGTGCACGTGACGGTTGCGGGTGCCGAAGGGGAGGGGACCGCATTCGTCCCGGTGCTCGCCGTCGCCGAGCAGCGGCTGGACATGCATCCGGCGATGGGCGTCGGGCTCGTGGGCGCCGCCCTGTTTCTGTTCGTCGGTGCCCTGACCGTTTTCGGAGCCGCCGTGCGCGAGAGCGTGCTCGAGCCGGGTGCGGCGCCCGATCCCCGACGGCGTCGGCGGGGCCGGGTCGCGACGGTCGTGGGCGGACTCGTGCTCGGGACCGTGGTCTGGGGCGGCTGGACCTGGTGGGACGCGGTCGATGCCGCCTACCGGAGCCGTATCTATCGACCGCTGAGCACGGAGTCTGCCGTGACGGCGACCGACGACGGCCCGGTGCTGACCCTGACGATCGCCGACCCGTCGTGGCAGGGGCGGAACTGGTCGCCGCTTATGCCGGACCACGGCAAGCTGATGCACATGTTCCTCGTCGCGGCGGACGACCTCTCCGCGTTCGCGCACGTCCACCCGGTGTCGACCACCGACAGCACGTTCGACGTGGCGTTCCCCGCGTTGCCCGCCGGCGACTACCGCATCTACGCGGACATCGTCCACGAGTCCGGCTTCGCGCAGACGCTCACCGACTCGGTCCGCGCGCACAACGGGGGCGCACCGACCGCGCCCACCCGGGATCCCGATGATTCCTGGGCCGAGCTGCTCCCACTCGGGGCATCGCGGTCGGCCACCTACGCGCTGCCGAGCGGACGCACGTTCCGTTGGGAGCGCGACGACGAGGCGATCGCGGACGAGGAGACGACGCTCCGCTTCGCGGTCACCGAGCCCGACGGGACGCCGGCCGCGCTCGAGTCGTATATGGGGATGATGAGCCACGCGGCCGTGACACGCGACGACGGATCGGTCTTCATCCATCTGCACCCGTCGGGGAGCATCAACATGGCGGCGCAGATGCGATTCGAGCAGGAGGAAGGCGGGGGCGTGCGTCGGTCTACCATGACGATGGGCGACGCCGCCGCACCGACCGGTACGGTGGCGTTCCCGTTCGTGTTTCCGGAGTCGGGCGCCTACCGGATCTTCGTGCAGGTGAAGATCGGCGACACGGTAGAGACGGCGGTCTTCGACGCCGACGTCGCGGAGCCTCGGTAGCGGAAGCGACCCAGGCCACTAGACTACGTACCGGGCACGGACACCTTCCGCGGGAACCGGTCGGACTTCTTGCGGTCCCACTCCAACTCGAGCTCGTCGGCGGTCGCCAGGTCGAAGATGCCGGCCGTGCGGGGATAGCTGCCGCGAAACTCGGTGTGGCAGCGATAGCAGATCGACAGGTCATCGAGACGGCCGTATACGAACAGATCGATCAGCGCGGCCCCACCCAGAATCCCGTATGCGACCAGATCCATCCCGTACCAGTAGAAGCCGGCACTGATCAAGGCGCCGATTGTCACGACGGTCAGCCCGAGTTTCGGATCGAAGTCCTTGCGGATGTAGAAGTCGGTGCCTTCGCAAAGCGGACAGCGGTCGAGACCGGCGTCGGTCTTGACCGGGTCGCTGATCGCGAGTGGAATGGCCCGACCGCATCCACCGCACGTCACGGCGGTCGGCGCCTCGGAGGCATCCATCGGCAATGCCGCCTCGCAGTCCGGACAGATGACCGTTACGTGCATCTCGCGTTTCAGCACCGAGCACCGGAGGAACCGGGCACCCGAGAATCTAGAACAGCTTCACCTCGACCAGTTCGCCCTTCTCGACGAGATCGGTCTGCGCCGGGATCTCGATGTAGCCGTCGGCCTGCGACATGCTGGTGATGTCACCCGACGCCTTGAAGGCGGGCACGGCGGTGTCGTTCTCCACACGCACCGTATAGAACTGATGACGTCCGGTCGTCGAGACGAAGCGCGTGGCGGCCGGCACCGAGACGGTTCGCATCCGATGTGACGGGAGACGGGCCATCCGCCGCAGCAGCGGCACCAGCAGCATGTAGGCGTTCGAGAGACACGAGGTCGGGTAGCCCGGCATACCGAGCACCGGCGTCCTGCCGATCCGGCCGAACACGGTCGGTTTGCCCGGCTTGACGGCGATCCCGTGGAACAACACCACGCCCTTCTCCCGTAATGCGTCGAGGGTCAGGTCGCGTTCGCCGACCGAGCTGCCACCTGAAAAGACCAGCACGTCGTTGTCGAGACAGGCGTCCACCGCTTCACCCAGCGACTCGAGCGTATCCGCGGCCGTCGGACGCGGGACCGCGACCCCGCCGTGCTCGCCGATGACCGCGCCGAGTGAAAACCGGTTGATGTCGTAGATCTGCCCCGGTCCCAGCGGCTGGCCGGGGTCGATGATCTCGTTACCGGTCGAGAGGATGGCGACCCGCGGCCGCGCGTAGACGTCGACCTCGGCGAACCCGAGCGCCGCGATCGAACCGACCTTGCTCGGGGTCAGCAGGTCTCCCGCCGAGAGCACGGCCTGTCCGTCGACGATGTCGGCGCCTTGCCGGCCGACGTGTTGCCGTGGATACACCGGCGTAAAGATCTGGACGTCGCCGTCCGGGCCCTTGTCCGTCTCCTCGACCATGACGACCGCGTCGCCGCCGGCCGGCATTGGTGCACCGGTGGCGATCTCCGTGCACTCGCCCCGGTCGAGAGTCTTCTGCGGAACCCGGCCGGTGTGCACCGTCTCGACGCATCGCAGCCGCTTCGGTGTTTGCCGTCCCGCCCCGAAAGTGTCTTCGGCGATCACCGCGTATCCGTCCATCGCGGCGCGATCGAACGGCGGCACATCACGGGCGGAGATGACCTCGGTCGCCAGGATCCGCCCGTTGGCATCGTCGAGCGGCACTCGCTCGGTTCGTCCGATCGGGGTCGCGTTCTCGAGAATGGTCGCGAGCGCGTCGGCGAGCGGGATCGTCTCGCGAATCGGCCGCATCCTCGCGCCGTCGGCGTCGGCGGTGTCCGGCACGTTACTTCGAAGCCTCCCTGACCAGGTGCCCGAGCTCCGGCAGGATGAGCCGGGTCATCGCGAGCCGGACGGCGTTCTCCGAGCCCGGTACGCTGATCAACACCTTCCCGTGGACCGTGCCCGCGCAGGCCCGGCTCAACATCGCCGCCGGACCGATCTCCTCGTAGCTCAACGCGCGAAACAGCTCGCCGAATCCGTCGATACGCTTGTCGAGGAGCGCCGTGACGACCTCGTAGGTGCCGTCGCGCGGGCTGAGACCGGTGCCACCGGTCGTGATGACCGCCTCGGTCGCCGGGTCGGTGACCGCCGTCTCGATCGCCGCCCGGATCCGGTGGGCGTCGTCCGGCACGATGGTTTTTCCGAGCACGTCGTGCCCGTGCTCCGAGAGCAGGGCGACGATGGCCCGTCCGCCGGTGTCCGTCTCGTCCGTCCGGGTATCGCTGATGGTCACGACGACGCATCGGGTGCTCGCGGGCGACGCGGTGTGGTGTGCGACGTGACTCATCACGCGATTATAGCTACCATCGCTGTCGTGCAGTCCGCCGCTTCACGACGGCCGGCGCTGGTGACGGCGCTTGTCCTCGGTCTTCTCGCCACCGGACTCGTCGCGCAGGACGGACTCGACCGCGAGGCGCAACACTGGGTCGACGACACGCTCGCGAGGCTGACACGCGATGAGAAGGTCGGTCAGCTCATCATCCCGTCCTTCTTCTCCCACTACACGAGTAGCGACAGCGACATCTATACGGAGCTCGCCGAGCTCATTCGCGAGTATCACGTCGGCGGGATCCATGTGTTCGGGGCGCGTGATCTCGCACCCGACGTCCTCCTCAACCCGACCTATGCGCGCACGTCGCTGGGGCATCCGCTGGCGGCCGCCTCGCTCGTGAACCGGTTACAGGCGATCGCGCCGGTGCCGCTGCTCGTTACCGCCGATTTCGAGACAGGCGTCGGCTTCCGGATGGAGGGGGCGACGACGTTTCCCCGCGCCATGGCTTTCGGCGCGGCCGGCGACCCGCGCCTGGCGTACGAGGCGGGGCGGATCACGGCGCTCGAGGCGCGCGCCATCGGCGTCCACGTCAACTTCGCGCCGGTCGTCGACGTCAACAACAACCCTCGCAACCCGGTCATCAACACCCGGTCGTTCGGTGAGCACCCCGAGATGGTGGGGCGGATGGCGGCAGCCTACATCGAGGGGCTCGAGGCGGGCGGCGCGATGGCGACAATCAAGCACTTTCCCGGTCACGGCGATACCGACGTCGACTCGCACCGGGGTCTACCGATCATCGAGCACCCGCGCGAGCGGCTCGACCGGGTCGAGCTGCCGCCCTTTCGCGCGGGGATCGCCGCGGGCGCCGGCGGGGTGATGACCGGCCACATCCAGCTTCCGAAGCTCGAACCGGCCGACGATACGCCCGCCACGTTCAGCCACCGGATCGCGACCGGGCTGCTCCGTGAGGAGCTCGGCTTCGAGGGCCTCGTCTTCACCGACTCGATGGGGATGCGGGCGGTGTCGGAAATGGTCGACCCGGCCGAGGCGGCGGCCCGCGCGGTCGCGGCCGGCCACGACATCGTGCTCCACTCACCGGATGACCGGGAGGCGTTTGCCGGTATCAAGGACGCGGTCGAGCGCGGGGTCGTGAGCGAGGCGCAGCTCGACACGGCCGTCCGGCGCATTCTCTCGGCGAAGGCCGGTCTGGGTCTCCATCGGACACGGGCCGTCAGTCTCGACACACTGCCGCTCATCGTCGGCACCCGGGCCCATCGCCGGGTGGCCCGCGACGTGAGCGAGCGGTCGCTGACGTTGATCAAGGACGACGCGAGGCACGTGCCCCTGCCGATACCCCGCGACGGGGCCATCCTCTATCTGTCCGTTCTCGACTACCCGTCGGGCTGGGGTGTCGGCGCGCCGAGCCGCACCGTCATCCCGGAGCTGGAGGAACGCTGGCCGAACGTGACCGCCATCGAGCTCTCCGACGACAGCTCCCGGTCGGAGATCGAGCTCGTGCGGGAGACCGCCGGTCGGTACGACGCGGTCGTGGCCGGCGTCTTCGTCAGGACGGCGTCGTTCAGCGGCCGGATGGATCTGACCGACGCACTGGTGCGTCTCCTCGAATCGATCGCTCGTGACAGCGCCCAGACCGGCCGGCCGTTCGTCACCCTGTTTTTTGGCAGCCCATATGCGGCGACCTTCCTGGCAGACCTGCCGGCCATGCTCGTGACCTACGACTTCTACGACCTCGCCGAAGCGTCCGCCGTACGCGCCCTTGCCGGGGAAGTCCCCATCGGCGGCCGACTCCCAGTGGCCCTGGGCGACAGGTTTCCGCTCGGTCACGGGCTGGACCGCGCCGGCCGGTGAGGGGAATGCCGGGTGCTATAATCTGAGGTTCGCGCGCCCTTAGCTCAGCTGGATAGAGCGTCTGGCTACGAACCAGGAGGTCGCAGGTTCGAATCCTGCAGGGCGCGCCACCTTTCGCCCCACCGCTTGCAACGAACTTGCAACGGATTCCCGTCAAGATCATCCCGACTGGTGACTCTTGGGGAACCAGAGTACCAACGCGGCTGATTGGACGGCTGCCTTGCCTGCCCAAAGCCGAAGGTGTGAGTGAACCGCCCGCCGGCTTGTTCAACCCCGCGAATGTCATACTAGCGTCTACCCGCTAAAGTAAAGTCGCCGAGGGACAGTATCCGACGAGCAGAGAGTTGAGCGCATCAAGGCCTATCCACGATAGACGATTGAGCACCGACAATGGGCCGAAGGGCGGTACCAATTACTGGTACGAGCACTAGATCCCTATCGGCAAGGTCTGCACATGGCTTTCGACTGCAATTCCACCACGGATGACGTTCTGGCGGGCATCGATCTGAGCGGAAAGACCGCCATCGTCACGGGCGCGTCCGGCGGTCTGGGCGAGGAAACCGCCCGTGCCTTGGCCGCGCATGGATCGAACGTGACGATCGTTGCGCGCTCGCAAGACAAGCTGGATGCGGCCGCCGCTCGGATCAAGGCCGCCGCTGGCAAGGATGTCGAGACCGGTACGCTGGAGCTGCACAAACCGGCGACTGTGCGAGCCTTCGCCGAGGAATGGCTGGCCGGGCACGAATACGCTCAACTTCTTGATCAACAACGCCGGCATCATGGCGTGCCCTTTGACCCGCACTGAGGAAGGTTGGGAGCTGCAGTTTGCTACCAACCATTTGGGACATTTCCTGCTGACCAACCTGCTGATTCCGGCGCTAAAGAACGGTGTGACTGCGCGCGTTGTTTCCGTATCGTCGGCCGGGCACAACGTGGCAGCCGTCGATTTTGATGATGTGAATTATGAGCGCCGCGAATATTCGAAAATCGATGCATACGGTCAGTCCAAGACTGCCAATGTCTGGTTTGCCAATGAACTGGACAAGCGGCTTAAAGGCGAAGGTGTTCGCGCATTTTCGCTACATCCCGGCGGGATCCAAACAGACCTTGGTCGCTATCTCGACGTCCCCCCGCTTTCAGTAGCGGTTCGGTTTAGAGTCCGGGGGTGACTGTACTCCGTTCTTTGACCAGCCGCCGGGCATAGAGCGCGGGCGTGAGCCCACCCAGTCCCTTCTTCGGTCGCTCCTCGTTGTACTCGCGGCGCCACGCCTCGATGATGGCCTGGGCATGCGCCAAACTCGTGAACCAGTGCTCGTTGAGGCACTCGTCTCGGAATCGGCCGTTGAACGATTCGATGAAGGCGTTCTGGTTCGGCTTGCCGGGGTCGATCAGGCGCAACGTGACGCCCCGCTCGTGCGCCCAGGTCAGCATCGCGCGGCCACAGAATTCGGGGCCGTTATCGGTCCGCAGAATGCCTGGCAATCCACGCTCGTGCGCCAGGCGATCGAACACGCGGGGGTTGTGTTGCAACTTTGGCCGACGGCGGCTGATAACCTGAAGAGATCATGAAGCAGGCAATCCGACCGGCGATCTTTAAGTGGCGACAAACCGAGCCCGAGCTGATTCTGTGCGCCGTGCGCTGGTACCTTCGGTATTCGCTCTCGTTCCGCGATGTCGAAGAGCTGCTCCGCGAGCGCGGCCTGGAAGCGGACCACACGACAATCTGGCGCTGGGTCCAGCGCTACGGTCCCGAACTGGAGGAGCGGCTGCGCCGTCATCTCAAACCAACCAACAAGTCCTGGCGTGTCGATGAAACCTACGTTCGTGTCAAGGGCCGTTGGTGCTACCTCTACCGAGCCATCGATTCCACCGGTGCCACGATCAACTTCGTGCTCTCGGGCTTGCGCGATGCCGCTACGGCCAAACGCCTGTTCCGCAAGGCGCTCACTGATCCGTCGCATCCGCAGCCCCGTGTCATCAACACGGACCAGGCCCGCCTTTACGGATCGGCGATTTCAGGGGTGAAAAAGGCAGGACTCCTGCGACGCCGTTGCCGCCACCGGCCAGTCCAATACGTGAACAACATCCTGGAGCAGGATCATCGAGCGATCAAACGACGCGTGAAAGCCAAGCAGGGGTTTCGTGAGTTTCAGGCGGCGCGGCGAACGATCCAAGGCTACGAGGCCATGCACATGATCCGGAAGGGGCAAGCGAGGTGGGTGAGCGGTGCGGATGTGCGGCGACAGATTCAGTTCATCAACAACTTGTTCGAGGTGGCGGCATGAGACGGAGCCAGGCCGACTCGACCAATCGCTCTCTTGCCGCTTTTGGAAAGTTGCAACACATCCTTTTGCCTTCATCCGCATCTCCTCCTGGAGAGCCCAGTTGGATACGGACAAGACCGCCCGACGTCGCCCCTTCGCTCCATCGCCATTACAGCGACTTCATCACGACTACGAGCGACTCCGTCCCAGTGCCTCGCATCGGTACTCAGGTTCTTGTGGGGTCGCCACGTGAACGGCTCCCTTCGCATCGAGACGACTGGTTCCCGCAGTTCCATAGAGAAGCCTGGACCAGGCTCACGCCACCTGCACGCCGGACACCGCCTGGGCAGCCTTCAGGGCCACCCCCAGACTGCTCCCGACGGTATCACCCGCCATCGGTTTCGATGGCATGTACTGGTTCACGACGAGTCACCGGTGGTTCACTTGCGTTCGTCTTTCTGATCCACACCTGCCGAGTCATGCTCGACGTTTCCCCAACGCTCACGACCGCCACTCTTCATGACAGCCGCTTGGGGTGGTTTGAAGCCGGCTCCTGACCGCCGACTTCGACGGGCCTTCCGTCATCTTCCCTACAGCTTGCTGCGGCGCACGATGATAGAGCCACACCGCGTGGCTGATGATCTCGGGGGGAAAGCGGTATCCGCGGTAGTTCGGCACGTCACGTTTCATCGACTAAGTCTGCCACGCTCCCACTGAACTTGACAGTACCTTCCGCGAAGTTGTGCCGGTTCGATCCATACCCGTCACATGCGGGCTATACGCGAATCCAGTCCTTCAGTTCCTCGTGCTGAAAGATCATGTTGTCCTGGACGGACAGGCGCGTTCCGTACCCAGCTTCGCCGGCGCGCCGAAACATGGCGTATGCAATGGCAACGTCCACAAAGGCCAGACCGACCGCATTGAAGTAGACCCGCTCTTCGTCGGATGCCCTGCCTCCCTTCGTTCCGGCGACGACATCAATCAGATTGGCGTAGATGTCGCCGTCGGACAGCTCACCATCCTTGTACATCCGACTCAGAGTCTGAGTACGGTGCTTCACGGTCTCCCAGTCATCGCAAACGATCTTCTGGCACTGTCGGGCGACCTCGTACTCGTCCTCCCAGCCGCCGATATGGCTATAGAACGCCCCGGGCTTCATCCATGCCGCCTTGAGAAGGGGAGCCTGCGCACTCGTGGCAGTGACGAGGATGTCGGCGCCGTCCATCGCCCGTTGCAGATCAGTGCCCGCGCGGGAAAACCGGAGGTCCGGGAACAAAGGCTCCATCTCA
Source organism: Vicinamibacterales bacterium (assembly GCA_965216615.1). Classification (GTDB taxonomy): domain Bacteria; phylum Acidobacteriota; class Vicinamibacteria; order Vicinamibacterales; family UBA8438; genus CAUZIB01. The sequence continues at coordinate 36,006 of CBDCGH010000021.1, forward strand.
TCCACGAACTGCCTCTCCTCGTGCTCGAACTTCGATGCAACCCGGCATTCCTCGATTGATGGTACCGCCTTCTTCATCGCCACCAGATGCATTTTGGCCTGCTCGCCCGCCCCGATGAACGCAATGGTCCCCGAATCCCGGCGGGCGAAGTGCTTGGCGGCGATGCCTCCCATGGCCCCCACCCGCATGTTCGAGCACAGCGTTCCTTCCAGCAAGGCGATGGGGAACCCCCTTTCGATCTCGGACAGGATGATGACCGCAGAGAGATTCTGAACGCCGTGTTTCTCGGGGTTCTCTGGGAAGACGGAAACCCATTTAACGCCGCATATCTTCTCCGCCAGCAGCGTCGCCGGCAGGCAGTTGATGCGCTCCTGCGTATCCTGGTTGAAGATTTGCACAATCTTCTCCGGGAACAGGATCTCATCGTTCCTGAAGGCAAGCATGGCTTGCTCCGCCACCTCCATCGCCATCCCCATGTCCAGACAACCGGCGCGCAGAAGATCTTCCTGCGAAAGGTAAAGCGTTTGGATCCGCGATTGGCTCGTCATAAAATCTCTCCTGTTGTCGACAGTCCAGCCCAGCAGTGCCCCGATGGTGCTTCGGGCAACTTTCCCAATTTCCAAGGCCGGCAGAGTCGAACTTCGTCGTTCCGTTCGCCAACAGCCTCCCGCCAATGTGACTCCATGCAATACCACGTCGCAGTTGGAGGTTTGTGACCGCGCTCAACAATCCGTGCGGAAACCGCGGCTCGAAAGCATCTCGATCGAGGCTGTTACAATCGTTGTCTTGCTATATTTTAAGTCTCCTCAAATTCGTATGGGTAGCGGTGGCGCCAGCTGAATGGATGTGTTGCAACTTTTCAAAAGCGGCAAGAGAGCGATTGGTCGAGTCGCCCCCGTACTGTCAAAAAACTAGATCGTGGGGTTGACGGCCGGTCATGTATCACGCTGCTGACCGATAGTCGTCGTGCAACATCCCACCGCGCCGCTGGCGGCACTGGACGCGACCACGGGGTGGCGGGGCCGTCGACAGCGGCAGGCTCAGGCGATTGTCGAGCCCCTGGTGATTCCGTTCGTGGTGGTCGTGCGCGACGAACTCGCGGACGGCGCGACGCCGCGAGCCCTCGCCGATCAGGCCCATGCGCTCGAGGCAGGAGTCCTTGATGGTGCGCACGAAGCGCGCCGTGGAGGCGGTCAGGTTCGGCGCGCGGGCGGGGCGTCGGATGGGGGTGACATCGGCCGGGGGGAGCGGGTCGCGCGCGGCTGGCCGGAAGAGCGGGTCGCGGGCATGGATGAGGAACCGGATGTGTCGCAGGAATCCGTCCTCGGCAGCGGTGGCGTGCCGCATGAGCTGGGTGACCCACGGCCCGTCGGGGCGTTGGTGCACGGATCCCGCCCCCTCGGTGAGCCACGATCGACCTCCTGGCCATCGTGGCGACAGCAGGTGCATGATCTCGATATGAAGTCGAGAGTGCACCCGAAGTACAAGACAAAACACCACGTCGGAAATTGGCCGGCATACGACCGAGCGCTGGTCCAGCGCGGCGATATCACCGTGTGGTTGGCCCCGGATGCGATCGCCACTTGGGAGGCCGTGGGGGTCGGTAAACGTGGCGGGCAGCGGCAGTATTCCGATCTCGCCATCGAAACCGCGCTGACGCTCCGGCTCATCTTCCACCTGCCCCTGCGGCAGACTGAAGGCTTCTTGACGTCGATCTTCGGGATGCTGGGTCTCGCTCTGTCCGCGCCCGATCACACCACGCTCTCCCGGCGTGGCCAGCATCTCGACCTCCCGCTTCGTCGCGCCTCCGCAGGTGCCGGCCTGCATCTCATGGTCGACAGCACGGGCCTCTCGATCGTGGGCGAGGGTGAATGGGCCGCGGCGAAACATGGAGGACGGGGGAGGCGAGGCTGGAAGAAGCGGCATCTCGGTGTCGACCGGTCGGGTGTGATCGTCGCCCGGGCCCTGACGGAGGCGAGCGTCGACGACGCGACGACTGGCATTACGCTGATCGAGGCGGTCGACGGCGCCCTCGGACGGGTGACGGCGGATACCGCCTACGATACGGTCGGCTTTTACGAGGCCGCCGGTGCGCGTGGCGCGACCGTCGTGGTTCCGCCGACGAGGACGGCCAACGTGTCTCGACGCGGCCCGCGGTCGCGCGCTCGTGATCGCACGATCCTGGCGGTCAAGGAGATAGGACGGCGACGCTGGAAGAAGATGTCGGGCTATCATGGGCAGGCCCGCGTGGAGAACGCGTTCTTCAGGTACACGTCGATCATCGGAGACGGCCTTCGAGCGTGCAGTCCGGCAGGGCGGGGGACTGAGGTCGTCCTCGCGTGCAACATCCTGAATCAGATGACTGGGCGTGGCAGGCCAATGTCGCACCGCATCGGTCGGTGAAGGAACTGTGGACCGGGATCGGTGCGGGCTAGCTCCGATTCATGCAACAACGCGTGTGCCGGGAAAGCCCGGTCAAGGGGGACAAGATGCCGTGATGTGATCTTTGAAACCTTGTTCGAAACCCTGTGGGTATCCAATCCCATCCGGCCAAGGTCGGCCGCCAGCCGGAACCGAGTGATGCGTGGGCCTGGGGTGACCCAGGGCGCGAAGCGTTCACAGGGAGCCCGTAGGCCGCGTGATTGAGCCCCGACATGCATTGTTTGTGAGGGCCGACGTCGTGCGTTGGACGGAAGGCTATCTCGCCGCATCTCAGAGGCCGTGGAGGCGGCGACCTCGCCGGGGTCGGAGCGCGTGGCATGCGTGCGGGTGGGTTTCCCGGGAACCCGGGAGGCCTCGTCGTCTCCATCTTAAAGGTTGCCGGGGGGCGGGCACCGGCTCACCAAGCCCGAGGCCGTGGACGCAGCACCTGGCGTCCGACGGAGCGAAGCCGCAGGTGCTCGGATGGTACCGCCGGGCGAAGGCAACGAAGCGCGGGGGGATGGACGGCGAGGAGTCGGAGTGTCTCATAGTACCGTCGAAGCGGGGGAATTGAGCCCACGAGACCCCGTGGAGGGAAGGGGGCACCGGCAGGGGGCACCGGTGGAGGGAAAGACGGCCAACACACCGAGGGTGGGTCCCGTCTCCACGTCACGACAACGGATAGCCGAACTGGCCAGATAAGCCTTGGGGATGGCGGTGGCCATCGCCTGGCTTCCTGGACCCGCGGGTACGCGACGGCGCGTAGCGAAGCCATCTGTCGAGGAGCCGGATGCGGCAGAACCCGCACGTCCGGATCTGTGGGGGGCCAGGGTCAGCAACGACCCTGGTCTACCCGACCGTGCCGGCCCACCACCCGCGACCGAGGAGTAACGAAGTCAGGCGGGATGCAGTGGTGACCGAATGCCGAGCCGTTTCGCGATCACTGCACTAGTGGCCGGTCCGCGTCCGGGGTCCTCGCGGACGCTCGCACTGCTCTTCCTCACGGGGCTGGCGCTGCGTCTCCCCGGACTGTTCGTCAACGCGAACCCCGACGTGTTCCAGATCATTCTCGACTGGGGGTTCGACGTGCGGGCGCTCGGCCTGGCTCGCGCGTTCGGGATCAACTACGGCGTTCTCTCCTATGCGGTGTTCGGTGTCGCCGCCGACCTGGGCGCCGAGATGCCGCGGTTCTGGTGGCTGCCGTACAAGGCCGCGATCCTCGTCTTCGACACCGCGGTGCTCGTGGCGTTGTGGCGTCTCGTGAGCCCGGGTGCGCGCGGTCTGGTGACGGGGCTCTACTGGCTCAATCCGTGGTTCATCGTTCATGGCGCCTACCAGGGATTCTGGGAAGGTCCGTATCTGCTGTTCGGCGTTCTGGCCGTGCTGTCGCTCGGACAGCGCGGCTCGACGGGACGCGGATGGTTCGTGTGCGGCCTCTTGCTGATGACGAGCGGCATGTTCAAGCCGCAGGGCTTGATTCACTTCGTCGGTCCGCTCGGGCTCTTTCTCGGACTCGAGTGGCTCCGCGGCCGTACCCGGCCGCTCCAGGCGTTTGCTGGCGGTCTCACGCTGGTCGCCCTGGTCCTCACACTCGGCATCGTCGCGGGTGGGGGCTCGCCGCTGGCGCTGGCACGCAACATCGAGTCGAGCGGGACGGCGATGCCCAACCTCTCGAACGGCGGTCCCAACGTCTGGCGATTCGTATCGCTCGCCGGCATGGAGTGGCTGGGGCAGAGCGGGCCGGTCACCGATTTCCGACCGGGGCGGGCGTGGGTGGCGGCGCTGAGTCTGGTGTCCGGTCTCGTCTGTCTGGCGGTCTTTCTCGCGTTCGGCCGGCGTCTGACGCTTCGGGAGCCTCCGATCGGCGTCGCGCGTCGTTGGCTTTCGGGTCTCGTCCAACGTCTCTCGACGACGCTGACGCCGTCATCGGTCGGAGCGGCGACCGCAGCATTACTTTTTCTCGTGATCGGCGGGCTCGTGATGTCGCAGTTCGGCGTGCGCGCCCACATCAACCACAGCTACGGCGCCAGCGTGCTGCTCGTCCCGCTGGTCGTGACCAACCGGCGTTTGCTGCCGTGGTGGGTCGGGTTCGTGACGATCCAGGCCGCCGCGCACCTGGCGACGTATGGCATCGGGACGCCGTTGCTCCTGCCACCCGAGTCCGCGTTCGTCGCCTACCCTCACGCCGTCGACCTCATTGATCAGATCCAGACGTTGCCCGCCTACACACGGCCCGGCACCATCCTCGTCCTGCAGACGTCGGTCAACGCCTGGCTGTCGCAATCCATCAGCCCGACCGCCGTCGCGGTGCTCTCGCTCGGGACGTGTGCGTGCGCGGTCGGACTGCTACGGGAGCTCGTCGCCGGACTTTCACCACGGGCTGCTAGCCCGATGTCGTCGGTGCAGACGGCGCCGCCGTCCCCGAGCCCGCCGAGGTTCTTCGTCGGATAGAAGCTGAAGGCGCCGCCCCGTCCGAACGTCGCCACCGGCCGGCCCCGACAGGTCGCCAGGTGCGCCTGACAGCAGTCCTCGGCGTTGTTGCGTAAATCGAAACTGGCCCCGAGCGCTCCCACGCGTAGGTTCGTCACCGATCGATCGCGAACGACTCTGGTCGACCAAGCTCGGTCATTCGATTGAGCACGTTGCACGCAAGCACCGATTCGACAGCTTGCGCTGCGCGAGTCCGACGTCGAAGTCGATCGCCGAGAATCGACTTGTACCGGAAGAACGCATTCTCGACGCGGGCCTGTCGATGATAGCCGACCTCCTTCTTCCATCGACGGCGCCCAATCTTGCTGATCCTTCTGATCGTCCCATCGCGAGCGCTCGACCGCGGGTCGCGTCGGGACAGCTTGGCTGTCTTCGCCGGCGGCACGACGAGGCGTTGGTGCGCTGATTCAGCGCGGTGGGCGAGCAGTGGCCGGCATGTTGCCCATCGCGACCGCCGGCGGGTCATGATCTCGATGTGAAGTCGAGCGTGCATCCGACGTACACGACAACGTATCGCGTCGGGAACTGGGCCGAGTACGACCGAGCCCTCGTGCGGCGAGGCGACGTCACCCTCTGGCTCACGCCCGACGCGGTCGCCACGTGGGCAGCGGCTGGCGTCGGCAGGCGGAGCGGGCAACTCCAGTCTTCCGATCTCGCCATCGAAACCGCCCTGACGCTCAGTCTCATCTTCCACGTACCGTTGCGTCAGACCGAGGGCTTCGTGACATCGATCTTCGGGATGCTGGGCGTCGATCTCACGGCACCCGATCACACCACGCTCTCGCGACGCGGTCAGCATCTCGCCCTCGCGCGTCGGCGCGCCCGCCCGGGCACCAGCCGGCACCTCATCGGTGACAGCACCGGACTGGCCATCGTCGGCGCAGGTGAGTGGGCCGCGGCGACACATGGGGGCCGAGGGCGACGCGGCGGGAGGAAGCTCCAGCTCGGCGTGGACGGGTCCCGTGTGATCGGGGCCTGCGCGCTGACTGAGCCGACGGCCGATGACGCGATGACGGGGATCAGTCTGGTCGACGAGGTGGATGGACACCTCACCAGAGTGACGGCGGATCCGGCCTACGACACGCGCGCGTGCTATGGTGCGGCCGGTGCGCGCGGGGCGAGGGTCGTGGGGCCGCCGACCAAGACCGCGTCGTTGTCTCGACGGGGCGCCCGATCAGGTGCCCGCGATCGGACGATCAGGAGGGTGAAGGCGCTCGGACGGCGACGGTGGAAGAAGGCGTCTGGTGACCATCAGCACGCACGCGTGGAGCATGCGTTCTTCCGGTACACGTCGATCGTCGGCGCCTGTCTTCGGGCACGCAGTTCATCGGGGCAACGGCGTGAGGCCGTGCTCGCGTGTCACGTTCTGAACCGGATGACCGAGCTTGGCAGACCCGTCTCGTACCGCATCGGTAGGTGACGGGCGCGACGGTTTGAAGCGCGTAGGCCTGCCCGCATCCGCGCACCAACGCCATAGGACGCCGTCTTCGAGCGGCTCACGGGACGACGGTGTTCCCCGGCGGCGCTGGCGGAAACGGTCCTGCGTGATAGACCTGAATACCAAGTTCGCGGGTGTCGTGCGATCCCACGACCCGGTTCGCCGGCACGAATGTCCGGTCCACGGTGATCCGAATCTCGGCGATGTCCTCATTCCCCAGCGCGGTCCCTGGAAGGGGAATACGGCGGCGGCGCCGACCGGCCGCATCGGCGACGAATGACTGCAGCACCTGGTCGCCGACGCTGACCGTGACCGTCTGCGGCGCGTCTGCAAAGATGTCCGGTCGCGCGGCATACTCGAGGTAGAACGTCGCGTCTGCCTTCGGGTTCTGAAACGCCAGGGTGGCGGTCTGATGGGTCCATCGCCACGTCGATTCCGGAGACGTTTCCTCCGGGTACCAGCCACCGGTGTAGATCAGTTCGTGGCGGTAGAACAGGCGATCGATCTGTCGCTGGTTGCCGCCCGTATTGACGCGCCAGATCGCGGCCAGCCGCGCCCGCGACAGTAACCTCGGCGCGCGTGTGATCAGGCGTAGATCGTCGTAGAGCGCCTTCACCACGGGGTCCACGATCAGATTCGTTGCCTGTTCAACGCTCTCCTCGTACCCATACGGAATCAGGCGATAGAAGTGTCCAATCCGCCAATCGGGAGTGTAGAGGGCGGGCAGGCGCGCAAGAAGCGGGTCCGTGAGTGCGCAGCTGTCGATCAGGTGCGTCTGGGGAGCGGAGAGCCCACGCCTGCCCAATCCGCCGCACGTAGTATCGACATCTGTCGGTACCGACTGGGATGCTCTCAGCGGCCAGTCGGGCTGAAGGAATGACTGTCGTGTAGCGAGTAACAGCGATTGTCCCTGAAAATAGTCACGCCCGCTCATCGACCACACCGAAACCGCTACGGACGCGTCGGTCCATGGAGTTCGACGTGCGTTCGAGGCGGCTGTCACTGAGCAGGGGCACCTCTGCCGACGTCAGGCCGATCACCGCCAGCACACTCGCAGTCATCAGCGCGGGGACCGTCGTGAACGGGATGGTGCGGCTGAGCAGCAGCACCGCTGCGAGGAGCGGCAGGACCAGGAAGCGCCCCGACATGAAGTCGCCGCCGATAGACACGACGTAGGCGAGATGCACAAGCATGCCACCTGCGATCCAGCGAGCCGGTCCGCGGCGCAGCAGTCCGAGCGCCACGGCGAAGAGAATCGTCACCAGCGTCACCGGATCACGATCGATTGAATCAAGCAGATAGATCACACCCTGTTGCACGAGGTCACCCTGCGCAATCCCGGTACCGAGCTTGGCGTACGCGGTGTTGGGAAAGGGGACGCCGTAGTAGATCAGCGAGAACGCCGTCCAGCCGGCCGCCGGCAGCAGCCCGGTCAGTGCCTGACGCGCCGCGGCCGTCCAGGGCGTGGCCCGCACGGTCAGCCAGACCAGCACCGGCGCCACGAGCAGCACGTTGTCCGGCCGCGTGAGGTACAACAACGAGGCCACCGTCCACACCCCGGTCACGCGGGCGCCGGACGCCTCGTGTGACCGCATCGCGAGGGCGATGAACGTGACCAGCAGCAGGTTCGATAGCGGATTCTCGAGGCCCGATGTCGAATAGTCCACGAACGCGCGAGAACACAGCAGGACCGCAACGACGATCCACACTTGCATCCGGGTGGCCGCTTGGCGCAGAGCCAGCCAGAAAACGGCCAGCGAGACCCCGATCGACACCAAGAACGCCGCGTAGTACACGTTGCCAACGACCAGGAACGCTCCGGTCAGCAGCAGCAGCCAGAGCGGATGCGTGTAACTCTGGACACGCTCGCCGATGTTGAAGGTCAGCCCGTGCCCGTGCGTGGCGTTCATCACGGTCCGGAATGTGATGAACGCGTCGTCCCCGAGCCACGCGGTCCGCAGCAGTACGGCCAGAAAAACAAGACAGAGCAGTAGGGCTACCCGACGGAACAGTGCGGCGTCGGCATCCCTCAGCACATGTCCGGTCTTATCCATGCCGGTTATTTTGTGCCCCTAAACCTCGCCGGGGGAAGCCTTCGGCCGTGGATCGGCCCCCCCTCTGAACCGGGAACTATCGGTCACTACCGCGCCCAGTGGCGCGCCCGCGGCTGGCACCAGCCGGCGTTCCTCGAGCTGCAGCGCAAGCGCGGTCGGGCCGGGGGCCTGGCATCCGGATCCGCGCGGCGTGCGGCCGTCGCGGAGCGCGATCGGCGCCCGCCTCGATGCCGGCGAGAGCACCCGCGCCGCAGCCGAGGGCGTCCCTGCCGGCGACCGCTCAGGGAGCGCGGGACCGGCTCCGGAAGACCTCAATTTTCGAGTGCACATCGAAGCCTACACAGATGATCCGGTCGGGGGGTGGGTGAAAGGCGAAAGTATGAGTGACCTGCCCCCAGTGGTCGTACCAGTTCTTATGAGAGAGCTGGGCTCATAATCAATCCGCTCCGTGGCGTTGGGCTGATGGCCTTCGGAGCCGGGGGCCGGTAGCCCAGGGCACTGTGTGGCCGCACCGTGTTGTACTCCCGTCGCTCACCTGCGCCGTGCAGTTCGACGTCGCCCGCTTCGGGCGCGTACCAGTAGCCGGTCCAGCGAACGCTGAAGAAGCGCCGGGGCAGGTCGGGGTCGTCGTTCAGGAAGTCGAGGGTGATCGTGGTGCCGACGTCGTCGAGGAGCGGTGTGCCGTTGAAGCCGACATCGGGAAAGACCTGCCGGCGGACGCCTGTCCGGTCCGCCGCGCCGGGGCTGAGGACAAACAGGAGCGCGGACAGGGCGGCGGCCGCGACGATGGTGCCCCCGGCCAAGCGGCGAAGCCGTTGCCGGTTGAGCCGGGGAAGACGAAGTCCTACGGGCACGGATCTCTGGACTGTATTCGCGGAACGGTTCGTCGTGCCGTTCAAAGATCGTGGTAGCCTGGATGAACTGGTAGCGTGTCAGCGGATCGGTTCGGGTGCTCGTTCAACCGCCGCCCGATAGACCCGAATGCCCAGCTCGCGGGTGTCCTCCGAGCCCGGGCTCACGTTCCCCGAAACGAATGGCCGGTCCACGGCGATCTGAACCTCGACACGGTCCCGTGCCCCCAGCAATGTCGTGGGCAGTAATACGTTGGTCTGCTGTCGACCGGGGGCGTCAGACGCAAAGGAACGTGCGACCTGATCACCGACGGTGATCGTGAGCGTCCGGGGCGAGGCTTGGAAAAGGTCGGCGCGGGCATCGTAGTCGAGGTGGAGCACGGCGGCCGTCCGCGGGTTCAGGAACGCCAGCGTCGCCGTCTGTTGCGTCCACCGCCAGGACGATCCGCCGCCCGTTTCTCTGGCGTACCAGCCGCCGGTGAACTCGACCAGGACCATGCGCGCCTTGTCCTCCGGCGTGACCAGCCAGCCGTCGTATTCCGCGTGAGCGTCGAGTGTCGCCGGGATTGGAGAGTCGTTGCCGGGCTCGAGGAACGGAAGCCCCAGCTCCGACACGCCCCACACGATGGACATGGTGGCGGCGCCGCCACCAACCCCCAGGAGGAACGTCCGCCGCGAGAAGCCGCGTGTCGTGTTCGCCATGATCACTCTGCCGTCGCCAGCGTATCGGCCAAGCGCAGCGCGAGCGCGACAATCGTCAGCGTCGGATTCGCGTATCCGCCCGTGGGGAACACGGAGGATCCGGCCACAAACAGGTTGTCGTATCCGTGAACCCGGCAGTCCCGGTCGACGACGGAGTTCGAGGGGCTCGTGCCCATCCGAGTCGTCCCCATGATGTGACCGCCGCCGCTCGGCCGCTGGTACAGGCGTTCGTTGTTGATGCGCACGCGGCCCTTCCCCGAGGCAATCAGCGATTCCCCCAGGAGGTGCAGCGTCGTCTCCGCGTTGAGGAAGTCCCCGGCTCCGATGACGCACCGTGCGGCAGGCCGGTACAGGCCACTGGCGGCTCGTTCGCCGGTCAGAAAGACCTCATTCGTGACCGACGGCGCCATCTCTGACACCACGCCACATGGATAGTGATGGAAGCTCTTCCCGTACTCGCCAGCGAGATATTCGACCATCGCGTGGTCGGTGGTGTGCCCAGAACAAGTGCACACTGCGCATCCGAGCAACCCGTGCCGCCGCCTCTGCTCATCGTTTGGTACCACCGCGTGGGCGGCAGTCCCAAAGTCGGTCGGGAGCGATTGCTGGTCGAGGTCGTCGTCGAGGACCACCTCGCCCGCGTAGCCTGGGCGGATATGCAGATGCTCCTAATCGTCCTGCCGGCGGTCACGCTGGCCCAGGAAAGTACCCAGCATGGCGAATGGCCCGCGTACAGCGGAGACGTAGCCGGGACCCGGTACTCCCCCCTCGATCACATCAACGGCGAGAACTTCGGCGACCTCGAAATCGCCTGGCGCTTCAAAACCGATAACTTCGGACCCAGGCCGGAATACAACTTTCAATCGACGCCACTCATGGTGGGCGGCGTCCTGTATACGACGGCGGGCTCGCGCCGTGCCGTCGTCGCGATCGACGCGGCCACCGGTGAAGTGCTCTGGACGCATCGCCTCGACGAAGGCGAACGCGGTGCTGCCGCCATGCGTCGGCTGTCGGGCCGCGGTCTCGCGTACTGGAACGACGGGCGCGACGGTCAGATTGTCTACGTCACGCCCGGCTACCGTCTCATCGCCCTCAATTCCGCAACAGGGAGGCGGGTGCGCAACTTCGGGACCGACGGGATCGTCGATCTGAAGCAGAACATGGACCAGGAGCTCGACCCGGTCCACGGCGAGGTCGGACTGCACGCCACACCACTGGTTGTGGGCAACACCATCATCGTCGGCGCCGCCGGATCCTCAATCGACGCCCCCAGGTCGATGAAGACCGACAAGGCGTACGTCCGCGGGTTCGACGCGCGAACCGGAGAACGCCGCTGGATCTTTCACACGATTCCTGGGGCCGACGAGTTCGGCAACGACACGTGGCTGAACGACTCGTGGCGGTATACCGGCAATACCGGCGTCTGGGGACAGATCAGCGCCGACCTGGAGCTGGGCATCGCGTACCTCCCGACCGAAATGCCAACGAATGACTACTACGGTGGGCATCGACACGGCGACAATCTGTTTGCCGACAGTCTTGTCGCCGTCGATATCGACACCGGCGAGCGGCTCTGGCATTTCCAGTTCATCCATCACGACGTCTGGGATTGGGACATCCCCTGCGCACCCATCCTGGCCGACATCACCGTTGACGGACTTAAGGTCAAGGCGGTCGCGCAGCCGACCAAACAAGGTTGGCTCTACGTCTTCGACCGAGTCACCGGAGAGCCAATCTGGCCGATCGAAGAGCGTCCGGTCCCGCCGTCGGATGTGCCCGGCGAGCTCCTGTCGCCCACGCAGCCGTTCCCAACGAAGCCACCGCCCTACGAGCGACAGGGGGTGGGCATCGACGACTTGGTCGACTTCACCCCGGAGCTGAGGACGCAAGCGGCCGCGATCATGGCCAGGTTCCACAGTGGCCCGATCTATACGCCCCCGGTCGCGTCGAATCCGGACGGACCGCTTGCGACCCTGATGCTCCCGGCCGATGTCGGCGGCGTGAATTGGCCCGGTGGCTCACTCGACCCGGAGACCGGCATTGCGTATCTCTACTCCTCCACGGAGTTGGTCGCCATGGGGCTCGTGCGGCCCAAACCGGAACAGTCGGACATGGAGTTCGTCCTCAGCGCGACGGTGTGGAGGACCAATGCGCCGGACGCCGCGCTCAATATTGAAGGCGTCCCGATCATTAAGCCGCCGTGGGGACGCATCACGGCCATCGACCTCAATGCGGGCGACATCCTCTGGCAGATCGCGCACGGCGAAACGCCAGATCACATCCGCGAGCATCCACTCCTCGAGGGCGTGACCGTGCCGCGAACAGGCCGGGCCGGCCGCATCGGCACGCTCGTCACCAAAACGCTGGTCGTGGCGGGCGAAGCGGGAACCTTCACGACGCCGTCGGGCGTGGAAGGCGCCATGCTCCGAGCGTACGACAAGCGCACGGGGCAAGAAGTTGGGGCCGTCTACATGCCGGCACCGCAGACCGGCTCACCGATGACCTACGCCGTTGAGGGCCGGCAGTATATCGTCGTCGCCGTGAGCGGAGGCGGCCATCCGGGTGAGTTGCTCGCGTATCGGCTCCCTGAGTGAACCCGTACTCGTAGTCGGCGACGTGGCGGTGCGCAGGTCTATAATCGGCGCTGGAGGATCGAAATGAAACGCAGTATCTGCCTGAGTGTCTTGATGATCATCGGGGGTCTGGTGACAGCCGCGACGTACGAGGCGCAGGAGGAGCGGGCGAACCTCGCGGTGCACGACCTCGGCAACAACCTCTACATGCTGGCCAACGGTCCATCTGTAACAGGGATGGGAGGTGGCGGCAACACCGCAATCTTCGTGACCAATGACGGCGTCGTGCTCGTCGACACGAAGATCAAGGGCTACGGCCAGGACATCCTCGGCCACGTCCGTGAGATCACCGATAAGCCGGTGACGACGATCATCAACACCCACACCCACTGGGATCACTCGGGCTCGAACACGGAATTCCCCGACACCGTCGACTACGTGGCCCACGAAAACACGCGAGGACACTTGGCAAGCAACGACTGCGACGATGGCGAAGGGTTCGAAGGCGGCTCGATCAAGAACTGCGGCGCCTTCAAGGGCGCCAATGCCAAATACCTGCCCAAGACGACCTTCTCCGACAGGATGACGCTGTTCAGCGGGACCGACCAAATTGACCTCCACTACTTTGGTCGCGGCCACACCGATGGGGATACGTTCGTCGTCTTCCGGGCCGCGCGGGCGATGCACACCGGCGACCTGTTCGCGGGTAAGGGACTGCCGTTTGTCGACGTGGCGAATAGCAACGGGAGCCGTGTCGAATTCGGCGCGACGCTCAAGAAGGCGGTTAACGGGGTTTCCGACGTCGACACCATCATCACCGGACACACCCCGAGGCCGCTCGCCTGGAACGACTTGGTCAACTTCAGCGGCTTCTATAATGACCTGCTGACGCAGGCGCGGCAGGGGAAGGCGGCCGGCAGATCGCTTGAGGAGACCGTCGCGGCGTATAGCACGCCGAACCAGTACAGCGACTTTTCGGCCGCGCCGCACTACGTCCAGGCGACGATTCAGGACGTCTTCAACGAGCAATAGGCGCGGGTTGCCACTGCCACACCGTCTGCGCCACGTCTCGCTCAACCGGGCTTGGCACGGCAAACCGTCGACTCACAGCCCTCGCCGTGGTCAGGTTCACCAGAAAGATGCCGGGCGGGTCCTCGTATAGCGTGCGCTGAATCCTCCGCGCCGCCGCGGCGAGGTCTGCGTCCGTCGATGCGAGCCGTAGAGCGTCCAGGTGTTCATCAATGGCCGTGTATCCGGGCAGGGCGAACGGTTCGGACGAGTGCCAGAAGGTGTACAGCCGCGACAGCACGCGGCCCGTATTCTGAGGTCTCAGGACGGCGTCATACTCGCCAACCTGCACGCGCTGCTGCATGCCTCGGATGTCCATCGCCTCGAGCTCCATGTCGACCCCAAGCTCGGAGAGCTGACGCTGGATGACAAGGGCGGTGAGCTCCTGCAACTCGTCGCCCTCCAGCACCAGGCAGGTGAAGTGCAGGCGTGACGGGAGTCGGCGCTGCGCATCGGAACTCGGGTCAGACTTCGAATAGCCAGCCTCGCTCAACAGCTTATCGGCCCTCACCGGATCGTACGGGTACACGCGGTCGACGCTGCCGTACACCCAGTGGGTCGCCCAGACTCCCGACGCCGGAGTCCCTTCTCCACCGAACGCCTGCTGGCTCACTGCGCGACGATCGATGGCGTAGTTGAGGGCCTGACGGACGCGCCGGTCACGAAACTTTGGGCCTGCCGCGTTCAGGCCGACCATCTGCGCATACGGACTGTCTGTTCTGAACAGCTCCACCCCAGACTCGGCCTCGACGAAGTCGCGCGAGCCAACAGGAACCTGAAACAGAAAATCGACCTCTCCCCGCAACATCGACGCCCAGGCCGCTCGCAGGGTCTGAAACGGACTGATCTCGATGCGGCTGATGGCCGACGAACCGAGGTGGTAGTCCGGATGTGGCACCAGGACGACCCGTTCGGCTGTTTGCGCCTCGACTCGAAACGGTCCGGTACCAACCGGGCGGCCGTCGACCTGCCTCTCGAGTCGCAGCTTTAGTCCGTCGAGCTGAAACCGTGCCGGGTGGTCGAACTGGACCCTCACCGCCGATTCGTCCACCACCTTGACGGTCCGGATGTCGCGCAGCGTTGGAAACTGTTGCAGCGCCGCGAGATCGCGTCGGGTCGCGTCGAGAAACTCCCGGACTCCTTCCGCGGCAAGCATCTCGCCGTCATGAAATGTCACACCCGTCCGGAGATGCAGCGTTACATCCAGCCCGTCTTCACTGATCACAAAGTCGGTGGCAAGGCCGGGTTCTGCACGACCGTCCGGGGCGGTGTTAATGAGGCGCTCCGTGGTCAATTCAAGGACGATCTCATTGACCGACCGATCTTCGACCAAGAGATCGCCGCGCGCTACGACTCCGATCGTCAAGGTGGCCGTGGCGAGGGGCGGGGCATCCGGCGACGTGCATGCCGCCAGAGGCGTTCCGAGCAGCGTGGCCAACCGCAACACGCGCACCCATCGCGAGGCATCGCGCGCGCGTCCGCCGGTCTGAGTGAGGTCGCGAGCCATATCCTTGGGTGGAAAGAGGATAACCCGTATGATGGCCGGCAACGTCGCAAAGGAGCAGGTTCGACATGCGAACAGGACGCTGGCTCGTCAGCACGGCTCTCGGTGGGTTGATCGTTCTGCTGGTCGCGTCGGGCTCCACCGCTGCGCAGGAGGCGGTTGGCGAGTGGCGCAGCTTCGGCGCCGACCCGGCCAACACGAAGTACTCGCCGCTCGATCAGATTAGGGCCGAGAACTTCACCGACCTGGAGGTCGCTTGGCGCTGGACCTCGCTCTCAGTCGAGGTCGTAAAGCAGCGTGAGGAGATTCAGCCGCAGCTCTTCAAGGGCACGCCACTCATGGCGGGTGGACTCGTCTACATCAGCACGGCGTTAGGCCAGGTGGCCGCGCTCAACGCTGGCACGGGCGAACAGGTGTGGGCCTACGACCCGCGTTCGTACGACCGTCTCGTCAAGCCGGCCAACATCGGCTGGCAGCACCGAGGGCCCGCGTACTGGAGCGACGAGAGCAGCGACGATGCGCGCATCTTCATCGCCACGCACGATCTCCGATTGGTGGCGCTCGATGCCCGGACGGGCGCCCTGAAACCGGACTTCGGCGACGGCGGTCTGGTCGATCTCAGCGTTTCGCTCGGACGCCCGATCGACCGCAGCCGCATCACCCATTCGACACAGGTCGCCATCGTACGCGACACCGTGGTGGTCGGGAGCACGCTGGAGGACCAGACCAGGACCAAAGAAGCGCCACCGGGGCACGTTCGCGGTTTCGACACGCGCACCGGGGCCATGAAGTGGATCTTCCACACCATTCCGCAGGGCGACGAGTTCGGCGCTGATTCCTGGCACGGCGAATCGTGGCGATACAGCGGCCACACCAATGTCTGGGCAACGATGGCGGTCGACGAGGAGCTTGGGTACGTCTACCTCCCAGTCAGCACCCCCACCAACGATTGGTATGGCGGCATGCGCCCGGGCGACAACCTGTTCGCGGAGAGCATTGTCTGTGTCGACGGCGAGACGGGCGAACGGATCTGGCACTTTCAGGCCGTACACCATGGCCTGTGGGACTACGACTTCCCCACGGCCCCGAACCTGTTGGACATCACGGTTGACGGACGCGAGATCAAAGCCATCGCCCAGGCGAGCAAACAGGCGTTTACCTATGTCTTCGACCGGGCGACCGGTGAACCCGTGTGGCCAATTGAAGAGCGGCCCGTACTAGCCGGCGACGTACCGGGCGAGTGGTACGCCCCCACGCAGCCGTTCCCGACCAAACCCGCACCGTTCGACCTGCAAGGCATCACGGTGGACGACCTGGTCGACTTCACACCCGAGCTTCGGGAAGACGCGATCCGGATCGCCGAGCGGGCCCAGATGGGTCCGCTCTTCATGCCGCCCAATGTCCGGGGCCACGGGAAACCGATCATTCAAGCGCCGGGGCCGGGCGGCGGCGTGAACTGGCACGGCTCCGCGGTCGACCCTGAGACCGGACGCATGTTCGTGCCTTCGCAGACCAGACTCCGGGCTGTCGAACTGGTGGCATACCCGCCGCCGGCCACCGTTGGGTACTTCACCGACCCGTGGGCGGTGCCGGTCCCTGGGCCCCAGGGGCTCCCGCTCGTCAAGCCGCCGTACAAGCGAATCACCGCGATCGACCTGAACTCCGGAGACCACGTCTGGATGAGCCCGCACGGGGATGGTCCGCGAAACCACCCGGCGCTCCGCGATCTGCATCTGCCGGCACTCGGTGGCCACAGTGGCATCCAAGCTGGTGGCCCGCTCGTCACCAAGACGCTGTTGATCGTGAACTCCGGCGGGCGGTACGTGGCCGAGCTGGCGGATGGGGCGCGGACCCTTGCCGCCTATCACAAGGACACCGGCGAGTATCTCGGCTCCGTCGAGCTGCCCGCGGTGCCGGGCGGCAACCCGATCACCTACCTGCACGAGGGCAAGCAGTACATCGCGGTGGCCGTCGGAGGGCGAAGCGTTACACCGGAGGTCATCGCGCTGGCGCTGCCAGACTAGCAAGCGTCCATCTACCTGGAAGGACGGAGACAGTCCATGTCAGACCAGGGAGACTCCCGCGGCGACATCTTCCAGACGCAGTACCGAGAAGTCACACTCAGCGCGATCCTCTTTGCCATCGGCATCGGGATCGTCATGAATGCTGCGATCACCTACGCGGGCTTGAAGATCGGCTTTACGATTGGTGGCAGCGCCATCGCGGCGGTGCTCGGGTTCGGCGTCCTCCGGGGCCTTCTGAGACGGGGCTCCATCCTCGAAACGAACATCGCGCAAACCTGCGCCTCGGCGGTCAACACCTCCAACGCTGGCATCATCTTTACAGTCCCGGTGCTCTTTCTGCTCGGGCTGCCGCTCGCGGCCGGCAGCGCCGACTTTTGGCTCATCACCCTCGCTGCAGTCGGGGGCTCGATCCTGGGCGCCGCCTTCATCATTCCGCTGCGAAAGCAGATGATCGAGATCGACCGCCTCCGCTTTCCGACTGGAATGGGAGTGGCGGCGATCCTCAAGTCCCCCGGAGCTGGTGCCCGCAAGGCCGTCGTCTTGCTCGCGGGGATCGCGGCTGGCGCGGTCGTGTATTGGTTTGTCGCGGCCGAACAGCTCGAGCTGTTCAACTACGGTTCGCTGGGAATCGACACTCTCAGCGCCGAAGCCTTCGATGCCGGGAGATTCCTCGACTTTCCGCCCCAACTCGAGTTGGTCTTTGGCATTGCGCCATTCGCCCTCGGCGCCGGATTCATCACCGGTCGACCGGGACTGCTGATCCTCGCCGGAGGCGTCCTGGCCTACCACGTCCTCACCCCGCTTGCGTTCTCGATGGGTTGGATGCCGCAGACGATCTCGGCCGTCGACGCCCCGTCCTACGGCTTCACCGCGTTCAACCGGCCGCTGGGCATCGGTGTGCTCCTGGGTGGAGCCATCATGGGCATCCTGGTGTCGCTCCCGGTCATCAAGGAGGCCTTCAAGAGCATTACTGCGGCGAGCAAGCTCAAGGGGAGCGGAGACGAGCTTGGACTCCGGGTGCTGGTGACCGCCGCCGTGCTGGCCGTCGTGCTGCTCTTCGTCGCCGCCTACGTCGTGGGCGAGAAGCCGTTCAACAGAACATGTCCCGTCACCGGTCAGTGGGTCGGTGTCGTGTCGGTCGCAGACGTCACCGGTGACATGACCGACGCCGAGCGCCGCGGCACTGTGGACTCGCTCAACGCCGGGATCGACGCCCTCGAGACGGTGACGAGGCCGTACGGCGGCTACAACATTCGATTCTCTGGCGAAGCGGCTGCTCAAACCTGGGACGGCTACGACGATGCCCGCAGAGACAACTACCTGCTGAGCGTGAATGCTCGGAAGGGGTGGCTCGCCAGCCTTCCGTCAGTCGTACGAGCGGCCATCATCGCGCTCGTTGGCGTCGCGTGGATCTGGCTGGCGGGCATCATCATCGCCCAGTGCACCGGCATTTCGGACTGGTCGCCGATTTCCGGCATGGCGCTACTGACCGTGGTTCTCGTCATGCTGCTGGCCGGTACGGGAGCCGTGGTGGGGGCGGTCCTCATTGGAGCTGCGCTGTGTGTCGCGATCACGCTGGCCGCGGACATGATGCAAGACCTCCGAACGGGGCATCTCGTCGGTGCGCAGCCCAAGCGTCAACAGATCATGGAGCTGCTCGTGGTCGGCATCGGTCCCGTGATCTCGATGCTCGTCATACTGCTGATCGCCGAAACAAATCGGCAGACGGTCGGCGTGCCCTTCGGACCTGAAACACCGACGTCCGCACCGCAGGCTCAGGCGCTTCAAGCCGTCATCACCGGTGTGCAGGGTGGTGAGATGCCGTACGCACTCTACGGGTTTGGCACGCTCCTGGGAGCCCTCCTCGGCCTGGGAAGCTTCAGCGGGCTGGGTGTGCTCATCGGCCTCAGCATGTATCTGCCCTTCGCCGCTATCGCGACGTATGGCATCGGCTGCGTGATCAACATGGGCGTGTCGAGCTGGAAGGGTCGGATCTGGGCGGAGGACTGGGGCGTACCGTTTGCGGCCGGCCTCATCGTCGGCGAATCGGTGTTGGCAATGGTGATCAACATGATCGTGCTGGCCACCGGCTAGGGAGCACCAGCGATGAGACTCATTGGCTACCTCGTGATCACCGCAAGCCTGGCCGCTGGGGCGATCGCGACGACGACGGCCTACGTCCCGCAACTGACCGACGACGACGCCGTCCTGGCCGAGGGAAACGGTTACGCCCACCTCAATGCGCCGGCTGGAGCGCGCCGGGACGCGACGGGTCGATTCGTGCTGGACGCGTCGGGCTCGCGGGTTGCGCTGGTCGACACGGGAACCGAGCTGATCCCAGACGTGCAAGCGCGGTTGCGCCAGGCCGGCGTCGCACGGGTTCGCGTCAAAGAGTTCAGCGTCGGCCGATGGCAGTATGCGTGGTTGTTTGCCCTGGCTATCGTGGGCCTGGTGGCCGGCGGGATGGCCTTGAAGCGAGAGGATGCACGGGACGTCGCACGCCATGAAGCCGAAACCGGAGTCGGCTCTCAAGGCAGCCCGCACGAAGCCGTGACCCAGATCATCGCAATCACACGCGAGCTCCATCGTCACCTGCCGCAGATGGCGAGCGAGCGCGACCAGATGCAGGCCATCATCGATCGCCTGGAGCAAGTACAGAAGGAGCTGTCGCTTCAGGTCGTCGAGGGCCGCAGCATGCTCATGGGCAAGCTGGGCCTCGCCAGATTCGCCGAGTTCATGGGGGCGTTCAGCCGAATGGAGCGCACGCTCAACCGGGCGTGGTCCGCGGCGGCTGACGGAGTCGCCGCTGAAGCGCTCCAATGCATTGACGACGCGGCCGAGTACGCGACTGACGTGGAACGCCAGCTCCACCGGGCCTGACCTATCAGGGCGCCGCGCTCGTCAACACCAGCTTCTGCGCTCGGCGACCTTCCTGGGCCTCCGCCGTATAGATATTGCCCTGGCTGTCGGTGGCGATGTGGTGCACCCCGCCGAACTGGCCAGGCTCCATGCCTTGGTTGCCGAAGGTGTCGAGGACTTCCAGCGTTTGGCGATCGAGCACGTGGATGTGGTTGTTCCCCAGGTCCGCGACGTACAGGAACTGCTGCGCGGGATCGGGGGAGAATGCGAGTCCGGCGACGGAGTTCGCATTGGCATCCTTGTTGATGAACACTTGCGTCTGATAAGCGCCGTCGATCGTAAAGACCTGAATGCGATTGAGGTCCCGGTCGGCGATATACACCAATCCGTCGTTCGAGACTTCGATACCGTGCACAGTGCCGAACTGCTGGGGTCCTAGCATCTCGTCTGGAGGAGGCTGCTCGTCCGACGCCTCGATCGGCTCGTTCTCGAATGCACCCCACATCCGCTTGAACTCCCCGGAGTCGGCATCAAACACGATCACGCGACGGTTGCCGTAGCCGTCCGCCACGAAGACCTCGTTCGTGGCTGGATACACCGACGCTTCCGCCGGCCGCTTGAGGTTGTCAGTGTCTGTATTGCCGGCGCTCTGAGCGCGTCCGCCAATCTGCATGACGAACTCGCCCTCGTGCGTGAACTTCAACAGCATGTCATCCGACGGGTCCGCGTTGTTGCCGCCCACCCAGACATGCCCTTGGCCATCGACTTCGATACCGTGCTCGTTCATCGGCCAGTCGTAGCCGTCTCCCGGGCCGCCCCAGGCCTGGATGAACGTCCCGTCGCTCTCGAACTCGAGCACGGCGGGCGCCGCGGGCGCCTGCTGGTCCTCATCCACCGAACGAGGTCGATGATAGACCCACACGTGTCCGTCGTCGGCCACGTCGACCGAGGCCACGGACCCGAGGACCCAGTCGTTCGGCAGCGCCGGCCACAACGGGTCAACCTCGAACTTCGGCACGACCGTCTCGGGCATTGGTGCCGGTTCGGGTTCTGGCTCTGGTGCGGGTTGACAGCCGACTGCGGCGACGAGCAGCAACATCATCACGAAACCGGATAAGCGTCTTCTGTTCATGCTCAGCCTCCCTACCACACTCGCCCCGAGTCCAGATAAAGCCGTTTCAGAGAGGCCTATTGTCCTCTCTTCGAAGCCGCCGCCGCAAGTCTCAACGCGCGAGCCGCCGCGAGCCGCCTTTACCATGGAAGAAAGCGGCGCGTCGACTTCATGTATCGCCGGTAGTCATCGCCGAAGCGCCTCACGAGGTGCTCCTCCTCAGTGGGTGTTCTCAACACGAGGAGGGTCATCGCAAGCGTCCCTGTCAGTCCGATAAACCAATTCGCCGTGGCCAGGGTATTGGCCACAAAAGCAAGAGCTGACGACACGTAGAACGGATGTCGGACGAACCGGTACGGACCGGTCGTCACGAGTTGGTGATCCCGTCGGGTCACGACGGTATCCGTGATGTTGTTGCCAAGTGTGCGAAACGTCCAAACCAGCAGCGCGCCACCCACGATTCCGACACCCACGCCGCCCCACCGCAACGACGAGGCCAACGGCACCGACGACCAGGCCATCCACCCGGGGTTCACGACGAACGTCAGAAGACCCAACATCGACGCGAGGCCGATAGGGCGGAGCGTCAGCAAGATGAAGAAACCCTCTTGCCGGCGGTCCAGCGGCTCGCGGGTGGCGTTCGACCGAACACGGTGATAGACGCCAAACGGCAAGACCGCGGCCAAGCCGAGGGCGAGGACATTCCGGAAGATCTGATCGTCGGTCATGCCTTAGCAGATTGTACGCGGGACAGTCGTGCCCCGGAACGTCCGCCCGCCTATCCGCCGCCGAACGACTGCGTCCAGTAGTGACCGTAGGTCGAACCACCAACAAAGGCGTAGCCGACACCGATGTCTTCGAATCCAGCCCTCATGATGTTCTGACAGTGGCCGGTACTGCCCATCCAGGAGCTCACGACAGACTGGGGGCTCGACTGGCCAGCCGCGATGTTCTCTCCGAGCGGAGACCCGCCGGTGTAGCCGGCGTCGAAGATCCGGTCACTAAACGTGCGCCCGTCCAGACTCGTATGGGAGAAGTAGTCGTTCGCAGCCATGTCCGCGCTGTGGTCACGCGCGGCGGTGCGGAGGTTCGAGTCCATCGATAGGGGCGACACCGCTGGGTAGGCGGTCCCTCCACACGTCGCGCCAGACGCCCGGTGATTGTTGACGAGCGTCAACACCTGCTGCTCGAATGCAGGTGACGTTCCCACGGATGGTCCGGGATCCGGCGGTGGAGGCGGTGGCGGCGGTGGCGGCGAGGGTGAGGGCGGGGGTGCCGGTGGGGGCGACGAGGACGGCGGCGAGGATTCGGCGGCAGGTACAACCGTAACCTCCGCCGTGTTCGAGTCGGCAGCCCCGTGGTCGTTCGTGACGCGGACCCAGTAGCGCGTCGTTTCCGTGAGTGCGGGCGTCCTGTACGAGGTCGCGGCCGCTCCGTCAATCGGTGATTCGGTTTCACCGCTACGACCCACGTACCACTGGTAGCGCAACGGGCCCGTTCCGTCGGCCCGGACGTACAACGTCGCCTTCTCGCCTTCATCGATGCTCCCGCGCGACGGGTGGTCTGTAATCTCGGGTGCCGCACCGGCCGGAGCGGGAGCCTCTTCGGCTGGCGTCTGGGCTTGCCCGGCTGGCGTCGGACCCGCATCCGGACCTGACTCGAGAGGCGACGTCGGCGCCGTCGGAGAGGTACACCCGGCCGCGACAGCTGCGACAATGACGAGCAGGCAGGAAAGTACCGGAAGCCGATGCACCGGCACTCACCATTCAACTTCGGTACCGGCCGGAAAACGACCTCGGGAGTACCGCGAAAAGAGGCTAAATCGCCTGCTCGGAGCCGGCCGCCCCCTCAGATATGTCTCTCGAATCCCGTTCGTGTCACGGGAGCGGCGGGCGGGCTCGACTCGGCTACGTCTCGCGTAGCCACGTCATGGCCGCGTCGCGGTCCGCAAACGCGAAATGACGGACATCTGCACTCACGAAGTGGCTCGCGACCGTTGGGGCAATCGCGGCAAACGCGCTATCGGTGACAGCGGCTACCTTCTTGATGTGCTTGTGGTGGTTCCGAACGAAGCTGAGGTGAGAGATGAGGCTGCCAAAGTCACGCCACCCAAGAAACGTCTCCGACTGGATCAGCAGCCCCCGCAGCTCGCCCTCCTTCTCGATGTAGGGGTCCACTTCTGTCGCGAGGGCCATGAAATCCGCCGACTCGAGCGCACCCTTTGGTTCGACAACGAGTATCGCCTCGTCTTCGAGCAGTTCATGGGACAGCATTGGGAATCCTCATCAGAGATACTCGGTCACTGCGCGGATTCCGCGTCAGGGTCGCTATCGGGAATGGTCAACTCACCTCGTTCGGCCTTCGCGATCAGATCACGTGCCGTATCCGCATCGGTCGCCTTCACGAAAATCTCTACCGAACCCAGCCCGTCCATCGAGAGGCCATGAGTTGTGCGCAGCGTCTCACCTTGCACCTGCGTGGGAACGTCGTGCCCAGCCAGAAAGGCCCTCAGCTGGCTTTCCTCGAACTGGCCTTGGACGACCGCGACGACGACCCAATCACCCGACATGGCGCCATCCTACCATTCCCGTCCAACGGCGACCTTGCACAAGGCAGGGTCCGAGTCCATGATCGGGACCATCGTGCGCAGGCTTGTCGTGGTGCTTGTCGCCTCCAGCGAGATTGCTGCGGGATGCACGGCTCGGCCGGACATGACTCCGATTGTGGCGTCGGCCTTTATCTATGAGGATGACCAGACGACGTTTCCCGCCGCCCACGCCTCCACGATCGTGGAGACCTCCGAAGGGCTGGTTGCCGCGTGGTTCGGCGGCACCGCGGAGGGCGACTCCGATGCGAGCATCTGGCTCTCGCGCCTGGACGGAGATCGCTGGACCGTACCGGTCGAGGTCGAAGACGGACAACAACCCGACGGCCAGCTCCATCCGTGCTGGAACCCCGTGCTATTCCAGCCGTCAGATGGCCCCCTGCTCCTCTTCTACAGGGTCGGTCCGAACCCGCGAGAGTGGTGGAGCCTCGTACGGACTTCGACCGACGGCGGCCGGACCTGGTCTCGGGCGGTCAACCTTCCAGAAGGGGTGCTTGGCCCTATCCGATCCAAACCGGTCGAGCTCGCCGCCGGGATGCTCCTCGCAGGATCGAGCACCGAGCACGACGGCTGGGTGGTCCACATGGAGCGACTCGAAGCCACGATCCCCGGTGAAGAGGCCTGGCACGCGGCTCTCGCTTCGACGAGAGCCTGGACACGCAGCCAACCGCTGAACGATGCGGAGACGTTCGCTGCCATTCAACCCACGGTTCTCGTGCACTCGCCAACGACGCTGCAGGCCCTCTCTCGCACCCAACAGGGTGTGATCACCGAAGCCTGGTCGGACGACGCCGGACGTTCGTGGGGCCCGATGAGCGCAACGGCACTACCCAATCCCAATGCGGCAATCGACGCGGTTCGACTCACCGACGGCCGGTTCCTGCTGGTCTACAACCCAGCCGCCCAAGGTCGCCACAGGCTGGCGGTCGCCGTGTCCGAGGACGGTCACACGTGGCATCATGCGCTGATGCTCGAGGACGGCAGCGGCGAGTACTCGTACCCGGCGGTCATTGAGGACCGGAACGGTCTGGTCCACGTGACGTACACCTGGAAACGGGAGCGAATCAGGCACGTCGTGCTCGATCCGGCCCGCATCGACTAAATCCGATAGACTCCCTCAGAGCCCGATCATGCAGTTTCCCGGGAACCGGTGCGTCGGCGTCGGTGCCGTCTGGATCGCACTCTGGTCTGGCGCCTTCAGTCTCGGCGTGACTGCCGCGCCTCAACAGGAAGAACCCGACTCAACGCCCGTCGCTACGACGACCCGCGCCGTCCTCGATCAGTACTGCGTCTCCTGCCACAACGAGCGAATCGTCCGCGGCGAAGGGGAGCCCCCCTCTGTGCTCGCGTCGCAGCTGCGAGCGACGGGGCTCACGCTCGACACGGTCGACGCGGCTGATCCGACCGCGGCAGCCGACATCTGGGAGCGCGTCGTCCTGAAGCTGCGAACCGGCTCGATGCCACCGGCTGGGCGCCCACGACCCGACGCGGCGGTCTATGACGAGATCGCGAGCTGGCTGGAATCGGAAATCGACCGCGATGCGGCTCGCAGCCCTAACCCAGGTCGAACTCACACGGTCCACCGCGTCAACCGGACCGAATATCGCAACGCGATTCGCGATCTGTTGGCGCTCGATATCGACGTCGCGGCGCTGCTACCCGGAGATGAAACCTCCGACACGGGCTTCGACAACAACGCGGACGTCCTGTCGATTTCCACGACCCAGCTCGAACGCTACCTGTCAGCAGCTCGCAGGATCACGCGTCTCGCGACCGGTCTCTCTCCTCCAGGTCCGGGATTCGAGACGTTCGCGGTGCCCTTGCTCTTGCGACAAGACGATCAGCAGAGCGTCGACCTGCCGCTCGGATCGCGCGGGGGTACCGCCATTCGTCACTACTTCCCGGTCGACGGTGAGTACCTCATCAAGATCCGCCTTCGAACAAACTGGCAAGACATGATCCAGGGCATGGGGACACCCCATCAGCTCGATGTTCGCATCGATGGCGCGCTGGTAAAGCGGTTCACCGTCGGGGGGGACGCACCTGGCCGGCCGGTCCCTAGTACGTTCAATGCTACCGGCGACGCCGGTGACCCGCGCTGGGAGGCTTACGTCCGTAACGCCGACGAAAAGCTCGAGGTAAGGGTTCCGGTCGATGCGGGCCCCCGGATCATCGGTGTGTCCTTCGTCAGGAAGCTGTCCGAGCCCGAAGGCGTCCTGCAACCACACCAGGCGGGAGAAGTACTGTCGAACGAAATCTTCTACGACGGCAATGCCAGCGTGGAGTCCGTGGCAATCGGAGGCCCATACGAGATCACGGGATCGGGAGACACCCCTAGTCGTCGCGCGATCTTCACATGTCGTCCGGAGAGCCGCGCCGACGAAGACACGTGCGCGACGACGATCCTGTCGACGCTGGCCAGGCTCGCCTACCGGCGACCTGTCACGTCGGACGACATGGCAGTCCTCCTCCGCTTTTTCGAAGACGGCCGGAGCGCGGGTGGCAGCTTTGACGCCGGCATTCAGCTCGCGCTCGAGCGCCTCCTCGTCGAACCGAACTTCCTGCTGCGCATCGAGCCGGACCCAGCCGGCGCAACGCCGGGACAACCGTATCGGCTGAGCGATGTCGAGGTGGCTTCTCGGCTGTCGTTCTTCTTGTGGAGCAGCATCCCCGACGAAACGCTGATTAACCTGGCCGAGGATGGACGACTCTCCGATCCTGGGGTCCTGCAAGAGCAGGTGCGGCGCATGTTGACCGATCCCGGCGCGAGTTCGCTGGTCGATGGTTTTGCCACCCAGTGGCTCCAACTACGACGGCTGTCGGACGTGGCAGGGGATCCCGTCGTCTTTCCGGATTCGGACGTCAACCTGATCGAGGCGTTCCGACGGGAATCCGAGCTCTTCATCGCCAGCACGCTGCACGAGGACCGGAGCGTCCTGGACCTGCTGGGCTCGGACTATACGTTCGTCAACGAACGCCTGGCGCGGCACTACGGGATTCCGGGAATCTACGGCAGTCGATTCCGGCGCATCGCCATTGACAACACGAAGCAACGGGGTGGGCTCCTGGCACACGGAGGCCTCCTGGCATTGACCTCTTACCCGGGACGAACGTCGCCCGTGCTGCGTGGCAAGTGGCTCTTGGACACGCTCTTCGACGCGCCTCCGCCTGCGCCGCCACCCAACGTGCCCCCGCTTCCGGAGCGTGGGGAAGGCGGCAAGCCGGTGGGGGTGCGGGAGCGACTCGAGCAGCACCGGTCAAACCCCGCGTGCGCCAGTTGTCACGCGATCATCGACCCGCCGGGTTTTGCGCTCGAGAACTTCGATGCCCTCGGGGCGTGGCGATCTGTCGACGAAGCAGGTGACCCGATCGACGCTACGGCAATCATGCCGAATGGAGAAGCCGTCGATGGCCTGTCTGGCCTCCGGGCTCTGCTACTCGAGCGGCCCGAACAGTTCGCCGGCACCGTGACGAGAAAGCTTCTCGCCTATGCCCTCGGTCGACAGCTGGAGTACTACGACCAACCGACCGTACGCCAGATCGTCCGGGACGCCGAGTCCGAGAAATACCGCTGGTCGGCGCTCATTCTGGGGATTGTCGAGAGCCCGGCGTTTCTGATGCGAAACGCTGGGACAACAGATTGAGAGTCCAGGCTCAGACCAGCTTGAAAAGGGAGACGACAGTCATGAGTATCACGAAGAAATCCCTGCCGCGGCGTACCGTCTTGCGTGGCTTGGGCGCGACGCTGGGGTTGCCGCTCCTGGATGCCATGGTCCCCCCGTTCACGGCACTCGCGAAGGCTGCCGCCAAGCCGGTCCATCGCTTTCAGGCGATCTACGCGCCGAACGGCATGGCGATGCCGCATTGGACGCCGGCCGCAGAGGGTACCGACTTTGCGCTGACGCCCATTCTCGAGCCGCTGGCGCCGTTCCGGGATCAGCTGCTGGTGTTGTCGGGGCTCCGAGCCTCATGGAATTTCGTGCACGCAGGTGCGTCCTCGTCGTTTCTGACCGGCACGATGCGCGGCGGAGAGAGCGAAGTGGAGGTCCTGGCAAGCACGTCGGTCGACCAGATGCTCGCGCGGGAATTCGGCAGGGAGACGCAGCTGGCCTCACTCGAGCTCTCGATGGATCGCGAAGCGACGTCGGGACAGTGCACGGCCGGTCTGAGCTGCGCCTACACCCAGACGATTTCCTGGCGCAGCCCCACGATGCCGCTGCCGATGGAGAACAACCCTCGAGCGGTGTTCGAGCGGTTATTCGGCGACAGCGGGTCTTCGGATCCGGTGGTGCGCCGAGCGCGCATGGCGCAGAAGAAGAGCCTGCTCGACTCCGTCACGGAAAGCCTGGCGGACCTGAAGCGAGAGGTCGGGACATCCGACCGAGTCAAGATCGATGAGTACACGGAGGCGGTTCGGGACGTCGAACGGCGCATCGAGCTCGCCGAGGAACAGAGCGACATCGAACTACCGACCATCGATCAGCCCGATGGCCCGCCCAGTGTCTTCGAAGAACACCTTCGGTTGATGTTCGATCTGCAGCTCTTGGCGCTTCAGAGCGAACTGACGCGCGTGGTCACGTTCATGCTGGGCCGCGAGCAGAGCACGCGGACATACCCCCAGATCGGCGTGCCCGATGCTCACCATCCGCTCTCCCATCACAACAACGACCCGAAGCGGGTCGCGCTGATGTCCAAGATCAATGCCTATCACGTCAAGTTGACCGCCGAGTATCTGGCTAAGCTCAGGGCGACCGCCGATGGCGACGGATCGCTGTTGGACCATACGACGCTCCTGTACGGCACCTGCATGTCCAACAGCACGCAGCATGCGGGGAACGACCTACCGCTCCTCCTGCTTGGCGGCGGGGCCGGTCGTCTCAAGGGAGGCCGCCATCTCAACTACGCCAGCGACACGTCGAACGCGAACCTGCTCGTGACGTTGATGGACAAGTTCGACATGCCGGTCGAGCGCATCGGCGACAGCAGCGGCCGGCTTCCGATCGATACCCGCGAGATCCAAACGCTGGCCGGACTGTAGTGATGCAAATGGGTGCCACACGTCGGAGCGTCATTGTCCTGGGGCTGGCTGTGCTCAGCATCGCGGCAGGCGGGAGAGATGCGCCAATCGCCGACGCGGCCAAGAACGCGGACTGGGTGGCCGTGCGCGCGCTGATCGAACAAGGAGCCGACGTCAACACGCCGCAGGGGGATCGCACGACCGCCCTGCACTGGGCAGCCTACTGGGACGACATCGAAAGTGCCGACCGGCTGATTCGCGCGGGCGCCGACGTCGACGCCAGCAATGACCTGGGCAGCACACCGCTCTGGACCGCCTGCGAGAACGGCGGCTCCGCGATGATCCAGCGGTTATTGGAGGCTGGGGCGAACCCGAACCTAGCGCTCCTGTCTGGCGAAACGCCCCTGATGACGGCGGCGCGTACGGGGAATGCGGACGTCGTACGTCAGCTGCTCGCCAACGGCGCGGATGTGAGCGCGAGAGAGTCCGAGCATCACCAGACGGCGCTGATGTGGGCTGTGGGACAGCAGCACGCAAACGTCGTCGAGAAGTTACTGACCGCGGGTGCCGACGTCGACGCCCGGTCGAAGGTCTGGATCCAGACTGTAAAGACCTCACCGGCTGTCATGAATCCCGCCTACTGGGTTGACATCCGACAAGGCGGCTACACACCCCTGTTGTTTGCGGCGCGTGTTGGCGACCTTGCCTCCGCCAAGCTACTGGTCGCAGCGGGAGCCGATGTGAACGACACCGCGCCCTATGGCACGAGCGCCACGGTGGTCGCCGCTCACAGCGGCCACCGAGATCTGGCGGGGTTCTTACTCGAGCAGGGAGCCGACCCGAACTCGGAGTTCGCGGGCTATACCGCTCTGCATGCCTCGCTGCTCCACAAAGAAGAAGAGCTGGTTCGAACGCTCCTGGCACACGGCGCGGATCCAAACACGCCGGTACTGAAACCGACACCGATGCGGCGCGACAGCATCGACTTCTATCTCAGCCCGGGGTTCGTCGGCGCGACGCCGCTCTGGCTGGCTGCCCGGTTCAGCGCGCCGGGCATCATGCGTCTCCTCCTCGACCATGGCGCCGACCCGCAGTTCGTGCACCGTCCTACGCGTCTGGTTGGCGGACCGTACGGCGGGCCCAGACGGCTGCTCAGCGAAGGCGATACGACCGTCTTGATGGCCGCGGCCGGCATGGGCGGAGAAGCGCCCATCTTCGCGGTCGACCGACGTAGCCGAATCGCCGAGGGTGCGCCGCTCGATTCGCAGCGACGCAAGCCAGATCCCGTGCAACTCGAGGCGCTCACGTTCGACGCGGTCAAGATCGCCCTCGAGAGCGGCGTCGACGTCAACGTCGCCAACGCCGACGGCAACACGGCGCTCCACTCTGCGGCAGCTCACGGGTTTGATAGGGCCGTCGAGCTCCTCTTCGAGCACGGAGCCAAGCTCGACGCCCAAAACACCCGTGGGCAGACGCCGCTAGACTCGGCAATCAGAGGGTCGATGTCAGGGGCAGCCCGCCAGGGCCGCTTCAGCCGATACGCGTCTCCGCCCGCCGACAGTACTGCCGAGCTTCTTCGCAGGTTGGGGTCGGCAAACTAGTGCCTCGTAGCGAAAAGCATCTTGTACTTTAAGCGCCCTTCGTATCCAATACGGACAGACGTGAGAGCCAAAGGAGGTTCCCGTGTGTCTGTATGTTCGAGAACTGACGCTCGCGGAGGGTCGGCGGCTGACTCGGGTCTTGAAGACGACGAAGACGGCGGCGTATTTGCGGCGCGCACAGGTCGTCGCCTTCTCGGGGCAGGGGATGCGGGCGCGAGCCATTGCCGGGCGGTTGTATCTCCACGAAGAGTATGTGCGAGCGTTGATTCGGCGGTTCAATGCCGGCGGCTTCGCGGCGCTGCGACCGCGGAATCCGGCCGGCCGTCGAAGTATGCGCCGAGGTCAGCGCGTCCTATCCGAATATCGGGCCGCCGCGAATCTGGAATCGCCGCATGTCCGGCTCTAGTCGAGTTCGACCAGCTCTTCATCCAAATGCAGATCCTCGACCACCGGACACATCTGGAGGTCGAACCACTCTCCAAACATCTGGTGCGTCCCGTATGGTGCGAGAAAACGGCCGAGGCGAGTGAATCCCCGAGACAACGTGGGTGACGGCCGTGTCTGAGCCATGTAGCCTCCGGCCATGCCCCACGCTCTGCACTTCCTCGTGCTGGCTTTGGCTGGCTGGGTGAATCGCCACCAAGAAAATCTCATCGACTATCTCCGGGAGGAGAATCGCGTCCTCCGGGAGCATCTTGGTCCTCGACCGCTTCGTCTGACCGACGCCCAGCGCCGGCGACTCGCGGTGCGCGGCCAGACACTCGGCCGGCGGATCGTGAGTCAGGTGGCAGGCATCGTCACGCCTGACACGATTCTCCGCTGGTACCGGCGTCTGATCGCCCAGCAGTACGAGGGCCGTGCTCGCCGGCGTCGGGGACGACCGATGACACCCAGGGCGGTGACCGAACTCGTCGTACGGATGGCGGGTGAGAATCCGACGTGGGGCGACACGCGGATCCGCGGCGCGCTCGCCAACCTCGGCCACCACATCGCCCGGAACACCGTCAAGCGGATCTTGCACGACCACGGGCTCGCCGTCCTATCCGAATATCGGGCCGCCGCGAATCTGGAATCGCCGCATGTCCGGCTCTAGTCGAGTTCGACCAGCGCTTCATCCAAATGCAGATCCTCGACCACCGGACACATCTGGAGGTCGAACCACTAAACATCTGGTGCGTCCGGTTCTTTGGCCACTGCTGCTCATCGGTCAGCCAACAGTTCAACATCGCCGCGAACAGCTCCGGCCAGAAGTCCTCCAGAACCTCGCGTTCCGACTCGGCGTCCTCATATTCCGGCAAGAGGGGGTCTGCCAAGCTCGGTCATCCGGTTCAGAACGTGACACGCGAGCACGGCCTCACGCCGTGGCCCCGATGAACTGCGTGCCCGAAGACAGTCGCCGACGATCGACGTGTACCGGAAGAACGCATTCTCCACGCGCGCTTGCTGATGGTACCCAGACGCCTTCTTCCACCGTCGCCGTCCGAGCGCCTTCACCCTCCTGATCGTCCGATCGCGGGCACCTGATCGGGCGCCCCGTCGAGACAACGACGCGGTCTTGGTCGGCGGCACCACGACCCGCGCCCCTCGCGCACCGGCCGCACCATAGCACGCGAGCGTGTCGGAGGCCGGATCCGCCGTCACTCTGGTGAGGTGTCCATCCACCTCGTCGACCAGACTGATCCCCGTACTCGCGTCCTCGGCCGTCGGCTCAGGCAGCGCGCAGGCCCCGATCACACGGGACCCGTCCACGCCGAGATGGGCTTCCTCCAGCCGCGTCGCCCTCGGCCCCCATGTGTCGCCGCGGCCCACGCACCTGCGCCGACGATGGACAGTCCGGTGCTGTCAACGATGAGGTGCAGGCTGGTGCCCGGGCGGGCGCGCCGACGCGCGAGGGCGAGATGCTGACCGCGTCGCGAGAGCGTGGTGTGATCGGGTGCGGACAGGTCGAGACCCAGCATCCCGAAGATCGACGTCAAGACGCCCTCGGTCTGACGCAACGGTCAGTGGAAGATGAGACTGAGCGTCAGGGCGGTTTCGATGGCGAGATCGGAATACTGGAGTTGCCCGCTCCGCCTGCCGACGCCAGCCGCTGCCCACGTGGCGATCGCGTCAGGCGTGAGCCAGAGGGTGACGTCGCCTCGCCGCACGAGGGCTCGGTCGTACTCGGCCCAGTTCCCGACGCGATACGTTGTCGTGTACTTCGGATGCACGCTCGACTTCACATCGAGATCATGACCCGCCGGCGGTCGCGATGGTCAACATGCCGGCCACTGCTCGCCCACCGCGCTGAATCAGCGCACCAACGCCGCTGATCGCGAGGACAGACGACGGCCGCGGCCGTCGCGGACCGGGCCGCCCACCGGGCATGGACACGATCCGCCGGCGCATCGTCCGGATGGCCCCCGAGAACCGCGAGTGGGGCGACACCCGTAGTCGGGGTGCCCGCGGCAACCTCGGTCATCAGGTCGCGCGGGGCCCCATCGCCAACGTGCGCAAAGAGCGCGGCCTAGAACCCGCCCCCGACCGCACGACGCGCACGACCTGGCGGGAGTGTCTCGCGGCCCACGGGGACGTGCTCGCCGCCGCCGACTGCTTCACGGTCGAGGTCTGGACGCTACGCGGCCTGCCCCGCTTCACCGTGCTGGTCCTGAGGCACCTGGCCAGCCGCCGCGGTCAGATCGCGGGCATCAGCGCCGAGCCCGACGGGCCGTGGGGCACCCAGCTCATGCGGAACGCCCCCGATGCCGAGGACGGATGCCTGCGACACAGACGGTGCCTCAGCCATGACCGCGACCCGCGCTTCCGGCCGGCCGTGCGCGACACGCTCCCCCCGGCCGATGTCACCCCCATCCGACGCCCCCCCGCCCGCGCGCCGAACCTGAACGCCTACACGGAGCGCTTCGTGCGCACCAGCAAGGAATCCTGCCTCGAGCGCCTGGTCCTGATCGGCGAGGGCTCGCGGCGTCGCGCCGGCCGCGAGTTCGTCGCGCACGACCACCACGAACGGAATCACCAGGGGCTCGACAATCGCCGGATCCTGCCGCTGTCGACGGCACCGCCACCCCGTGGTCGCGTCCCGGGCCGCCAGCGGCTCGGTGGGATGTTGCACGACGACTCTCGGTCAGCAGCGTGATACATGACCGGCCGTCAACCCCACGATCTCGTTTTTGGACAGTACGGCGTCGCACGAGGCGGAGGGACGAGGTGGTGCGCGGGGCGGCGGTGCTGGCCGGGTGGGGCCGCCGACGGGCTGGCACCGCCTGCGCCTGCTGCACCGGCATTGTCAAGTTGACGAAGAGCTCGTCGATCAACCCCCAAAATACTGGGCTCCAGCCCGTCGCGACCCCGCCATGCTGGGCATCAAAAACGGCCGTCAGCCCCAACTTGACAATACCGGCGAGGGCCTCCATCTCGTGCTCGACAGCACGGGTCTGTCCCGCGAGTCGTGTCATCAACAAGGCGTCGCACCCATCCGTGTGTGCAATCTGTTGAAATCCTGTGCGTCAGCCGCGCATAACCTGTGGAGAACCTGTCAGCTCCCAAAAAATCCGTTCTGGCCCCCACGGCCTCGCGCCGGATTCGGGCAGTGTGGACGGCGTCTTCGCTGGCCGCTTCGCTTGAACGCACTCTTGATCCACGGCAAGATCTGGCGTTGCAGTGATCGATGTCTGAGCTTCCCAACATGACGGCGCACCACTTCGAAGAAACCATCAGCGGGCGCGTTTACCACGTGGAGGTGGTGGGCGCCATCAACCGGTGGCGGGCGAATCTGCGCCGCGGCCCCGGCATGCCCACGGCCGTGATGCCGTTCTACGGCCGGACCCCCCTCGGAAGCAGCGGAATT
Source organism: Vicinamibacterales bacterium (assembly GCA_965216615.1). Taxonomy (GTDB): domain Bacteria; phylum Acidobacteriota; class Vicinamibacteria; order Vicinamibacterales; family UBA8438; genus CAUZIB01. The sequence continues at coordinate 70,168 of CBDCGH010000021.1, forward strand.
GCTGCTCCGCTGGCTGACGCGGGCCCACGCCACGGTCGCCGAGGCGCCCACCGGGTCCACCTGATGGCCACTGGCGGCACGATTTCCGATTTCCGACCCCGCCGACTGGCCGCATGCGTGGTGCGTTGCCTGCACCACGAACTGGGGTTCCTCGCCGGTATTGTCAAGTTGAGGCTGACGGCTGTTTTTGATGCCCAGCATGGTGGGCCCGCGACGAGCTAGGGCCCAGTATCTTGGGGGCGATCGACGTGATTTTCGTCAACTTGACAATGCCGCTGGTCGTTCTGTGCGCTGTTCACGGATGGACGTTTCGTCAGTGTCTTTCCAGCCGCAGAGAGTTCACCGGCGTGCGCCTTCGCTTCCACGAGCAGTAGTCCCTGTTTCTGGCCTGCCACCTGGCAGGTGCTGACCAGATCCCAATTGGGCGTATTGGCTCGTCTCGGCACGGCCAGCCACCACTGCGCGAGGGCAGCACGGCGATAAGGCCGTCAAGAACTGGTCGGCGTATCCAAGCTGTGCCTCGGCCGTGTGTGCAAACCCCTCCGGCATCCAGTCATCACGTGAGGCAACGCTGGCGAACGGTGCCACCAGATCCGCCAGTCTTGCAGCGACGGCATCGTGGGGACCGTGTGTCAGCCAGTGACATCGTGGCTTGCTGCCGCGACGCGCCGTTGGCTTCAGTCGTTCAAGCAGAATACTCATACGGCGGGCGCTCTCCAGTTTCTGGTACTCGCCGTAGTCTTGGCACATTGAGGTCGAGCGTAGCAGCGTCGCGGCATGGTCAGCCCCGGAGACACGTAGCACCTCGACGAATGCTTCATCACGATCCAGGGTCGCCACCAGTGCTTGTGCCGTGTGGTAGACGCCGACATCGGCGCGCCGGTCGTCCGGGTCTTTCCGGACGTTGCTGAAGAGGCCGGGTTGTCTCCCCTGCCGTCTGAGCCCTGATACGCGGCGCAGTGACTCGGCCGCGGGACGTTCCGTGATGCCGTCGGTCGTCCACGGCACCGCCCCGTATGCGAACCACCGCGCCGAAGTGTCCCATCCCCCAACTCGACCTCGCGCGCGGCAAATGTGCCGCTTTCCGTCTCCCGCCCATCGGTGCCTTGGTGCACAACTCGCGATCTCGGTCAATAATTGCCCTCCACCCCGAGATCCGAGGTCCCGCATGACGAGTTTCAAGCGCACCCAGCGGAAGTACGTCCAGAAGGCCTACCGTGTCCGGAATTGGCGGGAGTACGAGACGGGTCTCCGCGCTCGCGGGAGTCTGACCGTCTGGCTCGGACTCACCGATGGCAAGCTCGCCAACTGGAACTCGCCGAGGCCGACGCGCAGGAAGCCAGGCCGACAACGCAAGTACTCGAACCACGCCATCGAGACGACGGTCACCTTGGGCTTGGTGTTTGGCCTGGCGTCCAGGCAGACTGAGGGCTTCCTGCGCTCGCTGCTGACGCTCCTGAATCTGGACAACGACGTGCCCGACCACAGCACGATCTCGAGGCGCAAGGCGAGGCTGGGGAAGGTTGCTTCCTACGAGAGGCGAACCGTGAAGCCCGTCCACCTCCGCATCGACAGCAGCGGTCTTTCAGTGCACGTCGGCCAGTTGCGCACTCCGCCGAAAGCCAGGGACTACCGCAAGCTGCACCTCGCTGTGGATGAGCAAACCAGTGACGTGGTCGCCTGCGAGCTCACGAGCAAGCGGGCTCGAGACGCTTCCCGGGTGGCGTCACTCGTCGGCCAGATCGAGCGTCCCATCGCCTCGGCCAAGGCCGACGCCGCGTACGACACCGGCGACGTCTAGAAGACGCTGGAGAATCACCGTGCTCATCGATCGCCGAAGGTGCTGATACCGCCACGAAAGGGCGCTCAGCTCGCGCTCGACTCCGCGGGCACGCGACAGCGGAATCGTAACATCCGAGCACGATCACGTGTTGGGAAACGGAAGTGGTACGTCGCATCGGGCTACAGCAGGCGCAGCAAGGTGGAGACGACGTTCCACCGCTACAAGGCCATCCTGGGCTCAGCGATGCGAGCGAGGGGACTGGCGTCCCAGAGAGTCGAGGTGAGGTTGGGGTGCAAGATCCTGAACACCATGACGGCGCTCGGGATACCCGATGGCGAGATGATCGGATGACCGGCAGGCGGAGTCACGGGAGACTCTCAGCCCTCAATGGAGTTGTGCACCAAGGCAGCCATAAGCTCGAACTGATCGGCTATTGAGAAACAAGTTCAGGTAATTGGGGTCGAGCTGGTCAGCATTCCATGCCACGCGAATAAGATAGCCAGCGAAAACAGCCGCTCTTTTCCCTCGAAATATTGCAGTCTTGCCAACATGTTTAGGACTGTTTGTGCGATTAAAGAGAACGTCTCTGTCGTTGAGTTTGTACTTAGCAATATCGTCATCCGACGACGTGAATCGTACCGGGAATCCCGGAGGGCAAATTAATTGAGTCAGGCCACTGCGGCCTGCTCATAGTAGCGCGCTTCGAATTCCGCTGGCGGCACGTAGCCGATCGGCTCGAGCAGCCGGCGCGTGTTGAACCAATCGACCCACGCCAAGGTGGCGAATTCAACCATCTCCAGATTCCGCCAGGGACCTTGCCGCCGAATCACCTCCGTCTTGAAGAGCCCAATCACCGACTCGGCGAGAGCATTGTCATACGAGTCGCCGCGGCTGCCGACCGACGGGGCGATGCCTGCGTCCAGGAGTCGGTCCGTGTACCACATCGACAGGTACTGCGTGCCTCGGTCACTGTGATGAACCAGGCCGCTGGCGCGACCGGCGCCTCGTTCGCAGACCGCTTGCTCGAGCGCGTCGAGTACGAAGTCCGTGCGCAGTGATGCCGATACGCGCCAGCCGACGATGCGTCGAGCAAAGACATCGATCACGAAGGCCACATAGACGAAACCCCGCCAGGTCGCGACGTAGGTGCAGTCTGAGACCCAGAGCTGGTTCGGCCGTGTTGCGGCGAATTCGCGATCCACCAGATCCGGCGGATGCGAGACGGCGGACGCCGAGTCAGTGGTCGTGATCCACGCGCGGCCGCGCACGGCGCCGGCCAAGCCCATCGCGCCCATCAACCGCTCGACCGTACACCGGGCGACCTCGACGTCTTCGCGGCCCAGTTGCTGCCAGACCTTCCGCGGTCCATAGACCTGATAATTTGCGTCCCAGACCCGCTGAATGTCGATCCGCAATTCGTCGTCGCGCTTGGCGCGCGCAGGCCGCTGTGTCGGATTCCCCTGCCGCGCGTGGTGCAGAAAGTAGGTCGACGGGGCGATCGGCAACACCGCGCAGATCGGCTCAACCCCATACGTCGCCCGGTGGTCATCAATAAACCGGACCATCACTTCACTCGGCGGTCGAGCTCCGCCTGGGCAAAATACGCGGACGCCTTGCGCAAGATGTCGTTTGCGCGTTTCAGCTCGCGATTGTCGCGCTCCAGCTCCTTCAAGCGCTGGCGCTCGTCGGTCGTCAAGCCGCTGCGCTGACCCGTGTCGCGCTCGGCCTGTCGCACCCAATTCCGCAGCGTCTCAGCCGTACAGCCGAACTTGCTCGCGATCGACGTGATCGCCGCCCACTGCGACGGATGCTCGGGGCCATGCTCGCGGACCATCCTAATAGCCCGCTCTCGTACCTCAGGTGAATACTTCCTCGGTCTTGCCATGGGCTCCATCCTCTCAAGGAATGAGCCCTCCGAGAAACCCGGTACGATTCACGATAGTGTCACGTGCGGCGGATAATATCGTACGGCTAGTGGGGTTCACCTTCGGAACCCCAGCTGGCGCCCAGGTCACATCAACACGTAGCCCAACCACCATTCTGAATGCGATCGGCAGTACGGTTGGCAGTACAACCATCTAAGCAGCCGTACCAGGGTTAGACGACCAAACCATTCAACCCAATAACCATAGGGTAAGAATGGTGCCGAGGGCGTGAATCGAACCCGCACGGTCCGTTAGAACCACAGGATTTTAAGTTCCGATCGCGCTCATCCATACCGTGCTGTTGCGTTGTTTTCTGAAGTGTTCTCTCAAGCAACAAGCGACAGTCTGTCCATACAGACCTGAACCTCCCGCATGCGTCCATCCTCTTGGGCATCAAGAGTGGGCATCAGCCCTGTGACCAGAAAACCCTGTCCAGTTCAGCAACAGCGTCCTCTTGGAGGCTCTCGGTCACGTGGCTGTATAGGTCCATCGTAATGCTGATCGTGGAATGGCCCAGCTGTTCTTTGGCTATGTTCATATGCATGCCGCCCTCCATCATCCGCGTCGCGGCTGTATGCCGCAGATCGTGAAGTCTGATATCCGGAAGTCCGGCCCGCCCCGGTGATCCAGAAAGATGCAACCGATGATCCAGAATCATGGTCCCAGGGTCGACTCAGGCGGACACCTCCCTTATTCTTGCCGCCCTGGCCAGCGCCTATCCCTGCCGCTAGGCCTGCCCATCACGGTGCGGGCTCGGACGGAAGCGGCATCTCGACGCTGTCTTCGTCTCGCGCTCGCTGGAAGGACTTCGCCGGCTCTGCCGTTCGCACCTGCTCGAGCCAGTAGACCCCGTCCCATGGCACGGAGTTCCCCCGCGTCCCGATGAAGTCGATATCTCCGTCGCCGTCCATGTCCTTCGCGAGGAACTTGTCAAACATTCCGCGCTTGCGTCGCGAGATATCGTGACGAGTCCACTCGGTCGTGGGGTTCATGGGCTGCTCGAACCAGGCAAGCCGCCCGAGACGTCCGTCGCGGGTGACATCGACTCCATCGTGGTCGCGGGGAGACTGGCTATAGGAGCCGGCCATCAAATCGTCGCGGCCATCTTGGTTGATATCGGCGAAGCGGAACCCCGTCATGGTGTCCGGATAGAAGCTGCCGATCACGCGAGCGGTCCACGTCTGCGAGAGGTCGATGGGTTGCTCGAGCCAGATCAGATTCGAGGATTCCTGAAGAACGACGTCAAGCCGACCGTCCTGGTTCAGGTCGCCAAACTCGAAATTGAATCCCGTGATGAGCGGCTCGCCGTCGCGAGGTCGCCGCGTGCGCATCTCGTCCGGCACCGTCGTGCCAGAGATCTCAATCGGATGTTCGTTGAACTCGATCGTCTCTCCGCCGGTGTTCTCGAGAAAGAAGATCCGACGCTCGCCCCGTGAGCCGCCCAGCACGTCGATGTCGCCGTCCTGGTCGAGGTCGACCGGTCGCGAGTTGATCGGGATGCGGACTCTCGTGATCACGTGCTCGACCCATGAGTCGCCCTCAAGTGGATCGCCCGTGACCTCGAACCACGAGATAGCGTCCAGTTGTTCCGTCTCGAGGCCCGGGTTCTGCCCGCCCTTATTGGCCGCGATCGCCTCGGGCTTGCCGTCACCATTCAAGTCCGCAAAGAAGACTCGAATAAACGACCCTCGGTTCAAACTGACGGGGAGGATGAGCCGATCCCACCTCGCCGTTCGTGCGTCCTTGCCAGGGTTCTGGAAATAGATGAGGTGCGCCAGTTCGCAGGCGACGATGATGTCCGGGTAGCCGTCGCCATTGACGTCGGCGATATCGGCGTCCTCGGGTGCTGCTGCCTCACGTCCTTCCGCAAGAGTCACGAGGGTCCACTGGTCGGGATCCTCGGAGCCGAACGCCAACCGGATATACCCGTCAGCGACGTCGTCGTACTGTCCTTTGTAGCTTTCAGCCGAGGTCGTGTCGGACTCATGAACCGAGACGACGTCCATGATCCCGTCGCCGTCGAGGTCACCGCCCGTCAAGCCGTCGCTCCCATCGATGGGGACGCCGCCGACGGCTACGTCATCGACGATGTGCTCCCGCCAGGAAATATAGGTGCCATCCGCGGCCTGGGCGATCGTGAGGGTGTCGCCAACGCCCGTCGGCGCCGAACGCTCGGACTCGGGTTCTGGTATCGGAGATTCTTGGCAGCCGCCTAGCCAAACCGTCGCAACGACGGCGACAGGCGTCAGGGCGAGTCTTGGAAGCCTCATGGGGCCGATTGTAGCCAAACTCTGACCGCGTATGGTGCAGTTAATGGGCCGACCACTCATGCGGCGTCTCGATAATAGAAGCTGAGCAGGCCACCGAGGCGCACCCGCCCCATTACCAGGGCCGTTTGACGACGATCTGGACCGCGACCTGAATGCGCTCGCTGGGCTTGCCGACCGATCGATCGACCAAACTATTCGACGCACCCAAACGCACCGCTTCTGAAGTGGCAGTGGTGCAGAGGCGCTCAAGCTGACTGACCGCAGTTGGCGCGAGGTTGCGGAGTCTCAGCTGAGCTAGCTCGACCATCTCAGCGGCTCTGGCCTGTGCCTGTGGTGACGCGCCGCCGTGATTCCGACAGAGACGGTCTGGCCAACCATCGCGAACTTGCCACAGGGCGCCCCAGCGCGGTTATGTCCGATGCAGAGGCGAGGGTCACGTGGCTGGATGTCTGTCACCTTCATGGGGTCCTCTATCTTCGTGGGGTCATCTTCCTCAATCGAATTTTAAGAGCGTCTGGCCTCTGCCTGGCATTCGATCCATGGCTGCCTGTAGCTGTTTCCGAATGGCCGCGCTCTTCGGACCGGTCACGGGCCGCTCTTCCAGTACATCGTTCTTCACGTCAAATAATTGGCCATCGCTGTGCAATTTCCAACGTTGGTTGCGCACGAACGCCCGCGGTTGCCCCTTGTCCGGCCGTGGCCAGTGATAGACGTATATGGTTTCCCGAGGATTCCCGCGCTTCCCATGCAATTGGGGGAGGAAACTCTGTCCGTCCGTTGGCAGCAAGGGATTGGCGCCTGTTGCGTCGGCAATGGTGGGTACGAAGTCGGAGAAATCGACCAGGTCGGGTAAGAGCTCCAATTAGTTTTCTCGTCACGGCACTCTCCTATTGCTGGCTGACAGCCTGTTTCACTCGTGTAATCCTAGCGCAGTCCTCGTGAACTTTCTACTCCCCATCAACTTCTAGTGAGGTACGTACCAAATAGGAGACGACCAGGCGCGTTCCTGGAGCGTGGGCGCCACCTTGGTGGTGGGTTCGACACCCGCTCGCAGGGCATCCCAGGTCGACCATCGGCAGGTCGGATTCTCGATCGCCCGTATGTAGTACAGCGCGCGCTGCCCGGCAACGAACGTCGGATCCGCCCAGATCCTCTTCAGCTCGCCCGCGCCGACACCGGCGGGAATGGTGCAATCCGAGAGATCAACTGTCGCTCCATTGTCAGGGCAGCGGTGAGTCGCTCGATCGACGTCGCCGCCATCGGAGCACGCGATGTCGAACACCTGCTCATGTGCCGCGCCGTCTTCGACCCACCCCTTGACGATTTGAAGACGCTGGAGAGGTGCGCTGTCGGGATCACGAACGGCCCACGCCAGAAACCTGGGCGCGCGTTCGTCGTCGGCGACGAGGTCGCCGCCCATGGGAACGCCACCGGCATAGGCTTGTTCGATCATGTCGCTTGCCGCAACCAGATTGTCGTCATAGCCGTAGCCGGCCGAACACGAAACGAACACGAATCCGTGGACCTGATGTACCAAACGTCTCTTTCCTTCGCAGCGCGTCGAAGATCGATTCACGCGTATTGGATTCGGCCCACGCTCCGGTCAACCCCGCGGCCCCCCACATGTCGTAGTACCAATCGGTGTAGGTCTCGCCGTTCGGCCCAGGCTCGGCAAGCGGTACCGACGAGCGCAGAACGGGAAGCCCATCCATCATGCCGGCCTTCCCATGGTAGTTGTCTTCTTCAACGGTGCCCGCCGAGTTGTGACCGTCACTCGCAGCAATGAATCCGAACCGGTAGGGATTGAAGCCTCGTGTCTCCTCCATGACCAGACCGTTGAGCAGCGCCTCGCGCACGTAGCTTCCCGGCACCGCACCTACCCTGTCAGTGCCAAGGAGGTAAGGAAAAATCTCGAAGTCGGCCCACTCGTCATTGGGCGAGTTAAGAGGATGCGTCTCCGAGGCACCCTTCACCTGGGCGATCTCGACGAGCGGCTCGTTGCGCATCCGGAGCGCCGCGTACTCGGCGTCGAGCGGCAATCCTTCGAAGGTCCTCGAAGCGAACATCAAGCCGTTGCTGACGTTCATGTTATGTGGAATGGCAAGAAGCTCCCGTCCCGCCGCACGCTCTTGGTCCATCCACGCCCACAGTGCTTCGGGGTTCCTCGACCCAACACGGAACGGCGCATCTGGAGCCTCATCACGAAAGATGACGTTGCGGTGCAAGCCCTGCGAGTCGATGGAGAACCCGTACTCCAAACCGGCAAACGTGGTGAACGTGCCGGGATCATAGTGTCGCTCGGCCGCCTCCACGGTCTTGCCCCAAGCCGACCGTTCGATCTCTGGGTCACGAATGACCGGTTCATCCTCGGGACGCTGGTTGCGGAGCTCCCGATAGCCGCGGAACATGGCGCGGCGCTCGTCGACCGTTGCCGCGCGCAGAAGCGTCTGAGTCGACTCCAGCTTCGCCACGGCCGACCTTGAGTCGGTCATCGCGGTCGACAGACCGAGCGACCCCGCGTGATCGGTCACCGCATAGAAGTCCAGCGGCCCGCTCTTCAGCTGGATTGGAAACCCGAGCGCGTGGTCGATCGCCTCTCCCTTAGCAAACCGATAGGCATCGTCCGGTGTCGTTTTCGTCGCGAACATGAGGAACGCGTCGAACGAGTAGCCGGTGTGGATGTGGAGGTCGCCGAAGTAGGCGTTCCGGAGTGGATTCGGACTGGCCGACGCTACTCCGGCTTTCCCCTGTTCAGAGCTCCTCGACAGGCTTGGGTCCAATGGTTCCGTTGCCGGACCGGGAGAACAGCCGGGCGTGAGGAAAAGCACGACGAACAGCGCACCGACGATCTTCAGCGCCACCTGCCGGTTGAGCTTGGTATCCCGTGCGCGATACACCTCGCCCATGCCGCCTTCGCCGATCTTGGCGGTGACGTTGTAATGGCCGAGCCGGGAGCCGACTTGAAGCGCCATAGATCGCGCCAATAGTAGCTACGACAGCCTGCCTGGTCTAGCAGTTGCGCGGAACAGCTGCTAATAGGCGTACGCACGCCTATTCCGAGGCTTCAGCAACGCCACTGATAGTCAGGAGCGTCTGAGTTGGTTAGAGCGCGTTACGAGGCGTGCGTACGTTTCGGGCTGTGCAACGTGTCGCACTCGAAGCCAATGTGATCTCAGTCGAATCTCAGGAGTGCCTCGCCTTTTGCCGGCATTCGATCCAGGGCTGCCTGTAGCTCATTCCGAATAGCAACAGTCTTCGCGCCGATCAGGGGCCGCTCTTCCTGCACGTCGTTCTTGATGTCGAATAGTCGGCCATCGCTGTACAGCTTCCAACGTTGGTTGCGCACGAACGCCAGCGGTTGCCCCTTTTTCGGCTGTGGCCAGTGATAGACGTATATGGTTTCCCGAGGATTCCCGCGCTTCCCATGCAATTGGGGAAGGAAACTCTGTCCGTCCGTTGGCAGCAAGGGATTGGCGCCTGTTGCGTCGGCAATGGTGGGTACGAAGTCGGAGAAATCGACTAGGTCGTTTGAAACTTTGCCAGCGGGAACGGTGCCAGGTTGGTAAGCAAACAGACCCACCCGGGTTCCGGCATCGGTGGATTTTCCCTTTCCACCGACAATCACCTTATTACCTATTCTTGACAGGATGGGCTTGCCGTGATTATGAGCCGGATTACCTCCGCGGTAGGTACCGTTATCACCGGTCATGAGAATGAGCGTGCGTTCGGCGATTCCGATCTGCTCGGTCTTTTCAATGATGCGGCCGATGAGCTTGTCCATGTAGGCCACCATGTCCGCAAAGTTCTGCTGTTCGTCTGTGCTGTTCCGGTCGGCGCTATCCGGTGTGGGATCAAAGGGCCAGTGGACCAGCGCCATAGGGTAATAGAGGAAGAAGGGTTCGTCTTTGTACTCTTCCATGCGATCGAGCAGAAACTGCGTGTAGATGTCCGGTCCATAGACGTCCTCGCCGAAACGTTTCAGCTCGCCGTCGATGGTGATGGTTGGGCCCCAGTACCGACTGCCTATTTTTTCGACCTGCCAGAGGGCATGGCGATCGAACCCCGTGTCCTGTGGCAGTGATCCCTTGGCGCGAATCATGTCCTCGTAACGTTCGGCCCCATACAACTGCCACTTGCCGGCAATGGCGGTGCGATAGCCCGCTTCCTGCATCATATGGCCGAACGTCTTCTCGGTCTTCTTCAAGATGGAGAACGAGACATAGTTCCGAACGTTGCTGAGCCCGGTCATGATCTTTACGCGGCTTGGCGTGCAGACCGGGTTGGAATAGGCGTGGTTGAAGAGCATTCCCTCTGCAGCCATTCTGTCTAGGACGGGGGTCTGGTAGGACGTTCCTCCGAAAGCTCCATGGGCCTCGTAGCCGATGTCGTCCGCCATGATAAGGATGACGTTAGGGCGGTCAGACGGTTGGGCGTCGACGCAACCTGTTGCCGCGACGAATGCGAAGAAGCAGGCAAAGCATTGAAGCCGGCGCATGGTGCCATCTTATCCAACATGTGCACCGATACCAACACGCCGAGATAATGCCTTGGTGCACAACTCGCGATCTCGGTCAATAATTGCCCTCCACCCCGAGATCCGAGGTCCCGCATGACGAGTTTCAAGCGCACCCAGCGGAAGTACGTCCAGAAGGCCTACCGTGTCCGGAATTGGCGGGAGTACGAGACGGGTCTCCGCGCTCGCGGGAGTCTGACCGTCTGGCTCGGACTCACCGATGGCAAGCTCGCCAACTGGAACTCGCCGAGGCCGACGCGCAGGAAGCCAGGCCGACAACGCAAGTACTCGAACCACGCCATCGAGACGACGGTCACCTTGGGCTTGGTGTTTGGCCTGGCGTCCAGGCAGACTGAGGGCTTCCTGCGCTCGCTGCTGACGCTCCTGAATCTGGACAACGACGTGCCCGACCACAGCACGATCTCGAGGCGCAAGGCGAGGCTGGGGAAGGTTGCTTCCTACGAGAGGCGAACCGTGAAGCCCGTCCACCTCCTCATCGACAGCAGCGGTCTTTCCGTGCACGTCGGCCAGTTGCGCACTCCGCCGAAAGCCAGGGACTACCGCAAGCTGCACCTCGCTGTGGATGAGCAAACCAGTGACGTGGTCGCCTGCGAGCTCACGAGCAAGCGGGCTCGAGACGCTTCCCGGGTGGCGTCACTCGTCGGCCAGATCGAGCGTCCCATCGCCTCGGCCAAGGCCGACGCCGCGTACGACACCGGCGACGTCTAGAAGACGCTGGAGAATCACCGTGCTCATCGATCGCCGAAGGTGCTGATACCGCCACGAAAGGGCGCTCAGCTCGCGCTCGACTCCGCGGGCACGCGACAGCGGAATCGTAACATCCGAGCACGATCACGTGTTGGGAAACGGAAGTGGTACGTCGCATCGGGCTACAGCAGGCGAAGCAAGGTGGAGACGACGTTCCACCGCTACAAGGCCATCCTGGGCTCAGCGATGCGAGCGAGGGGATTGGCGTCCCAGAGAGTCGAGGTGAGGTTGGGGTGCAAGATCCTGAACACCATGACGGCGCTCGGGATACCCGATGGCGAGATGATCGGATGAGCGGCAGGCGGAATCACGGGAGACTCTCAGCCCTCAATGGAGTTGTGCACCAAGGCAGGAACGCGTAGCCAAATGGTTTCCAATTCTTTTCAGCCTGCCTGTCTGGTTCTCTCCTGCCATACGTCTTCGAGCAAGTAGCAGCGGTACACGTGGTTCTTTGCCCTAAGTGGCACGGCGCGGCTATGTGGCGTGGGTGCGAGTGCTTGACGAGCGCCCTCTCAGATCTAATTCATTCCGGTGTGCTGGTTGGTCCAAGGGCGAGGTCGAGCAGAGGGCCAGGCAGTGGATTTCGGAGTGGAAGAAGTAGCGGGGAATGCGGCACCCTCTAGCCGAGGAACCCGGTACGATCTGGACAACCTGAGACGGTGCCACTGGACTTCGTGATCCGACGACAGTATCGGCCTGTCTTGAATCACAGGCTGCTAGACTGCTGCACGAGATGAAGACCGCTGACGCCAATTCCGGCAACACACCCAAGCTGACGGAGCAGCAGTACTTCGACGAGCGCAAGCTGCTCCTGGAAGCACGTCAGCGTGGGTACCAGCGCGCCGAGCAGATAATCACTGGAGGGTCGACAGGGGCACTCGTGCTGTCGAGCACGTTCTTACGAAATTTCGGTTCAGAGGCTGGTCTACTGGCTTCCGAGTGGCTCGTCAGCGCATGGGTTCTGCTTCTGATTGCGCTGTTTCTGAGTCTGTTGTTGAACTACACAAGCGCGAAGAGCTTTAACGTAGAGATCCTGCGGATGGATGCGCGGCAGCATGACGAGAAGCTGCCTGCGAATCCGGCGGCGACCTTCACTCAGTGGTGCGGCCCGTTCGCTGGCATTGTCAGACTAATTAGGCTGGACCCAAAGAACCTGCAATCAAGGACTATCAGACTGCAAGTTGACGCCACTCGGCCAGGGCGGCGGCTCGGCCTTGTTTGAAAATGTCGCGGCGATTGAGATGGCGTTGGTGGTTGAAATGGTTGTGGATCGAGGCATGGACGGAGGTGAATTTCTGCAGGGTCTTGATGTCTCTGAACCGAGCCATTGCCCCTTCTCGCCTTCGAAAGGGTTGATGTGAGTTTTCCGCCCGGTTGTTGAGCCAGCGCCTGGTCTCTTGGCAACCCTCATTGCCGATCACCTTCATCGCAGCACGATATGACGGTAGCCTGTCCGTGACGATCGAAGCCGGTCGGCCATAACGCTTCATCGCACGCGTCAGGAACTCAAGCGCAGCCCTGCGATCCCGCCGTTTCGTGACAAACACCTCTACCACTTCGCCTTCGTGATCCACAGCGCGCCATAGATAATGGGTCTTTCCGTTGATCCGGACAAACACCTCATCAAGATGCCAGCGCCACAGCGAATAGAATCTATGATGAACACGGCGTTTCCGGATCTCCGCGGCAAACAATGGACCAAAGCGGTTCCACCAGTACCGCACGGTCTCATGGCAGATGTCGATGCCGCGCTCACACAGAAGATCTTCGACCTGTCTCAGCGATAAGGGGTAGCGGACATACATCATGACCGCGAGGCGGATGACCTCAGGCGAACTGTTGAAATAACGAAAGGGATTGTGCATCACCGGAGGTTATGAGGCCTTACGTCCAGGCTCAAGCCGATTTACTTTGACAATGCCGCGGATGGTCCGCCCAGATGATCGTCGCACGCCATTGACCTGGGCCAGCGTGCCACGCGACTACGATACGCAGATTCGCGCGCTGCGTCGCGCGCGCGGCCTGAGCCAGGCGCAATTGGCCACGCTGGTGGGCGCGGCGCGGAAGGCCGTCGTCTATCAATGGGAGGCGCGGAAACGCACGCCGTCGCCCGTGTTCTGGCAACGAATCACCGCGCTCCACCAGTGAGTGTGGCGCAGGCGGTCAGTGTTGATGACGCGGGGCTGAGGATGCGACGGATCAGTCAGCGCCTTGCGGAACAAGCGTGTGGCCGTAGCGGCATCGCGCCACCTCGAGAGCACGAAGTCGATCGTGGCGCCGCTGGAATCGATGGCTCGGTAGAGGTAGCACCAACGGCCCTTGACACGAACGTAGGTCTCATCGACACGCCAGGACTTATTGGTTGGCTTGAGATGATGGCGCAGCCGTTCCTCCAGTTCGGGACCGTAGCGCTGGACCCAGTGCCAAATTGTCGTGTGGTCCACTTCCAGGCCGCGCTCGCTGAGCAGTTCTTCGACATCGCGGAACGAGAGCGAGTACCGAAGGTACCAGCGCACGGCGCACAGAATCAGTGCGGGCTCCGTTTGCCGCCACTTGAAAATCGCCGGTCGGATTGCCTTCTTCATCATCTCTTTAGGCTACCAGTCGCCGTCGGCCACAGTTGCAACACAACCGTCCGAGACCCTGAACACGTCGTTCATCGAGCGCCTCAACCTCACGATTCGTCAAGGGTCGGCGTACTTGCGCCGGCGCTCGCCCTGCCACGCTCGTGTCGCAGACCAGCTCCGCGGGCACGTCGCGCTCCTGCGGGGCTACTACCATTTCATTCGGCCGCACCGGGCGTTGAGGTTCGGGCGCGAGACCAGGACGCCGGCGATGCAGGCCGGTCTGGTGAGCCAGCACTTGGCGTTGCGCGATATCTTCACGGCGGGCGGTCTCACGCGACGTATCTTTGTGGCCGTCGTGCACGTGTCCGCGACCGTCCAGCCCACGGAATCTGACGAAGCCGAGCTGTCGACGCGCTGCTCGCCGTCGGCTCGGAGACAGGCTGTCTGATCACCAGCGAACGGTGCAAGCACCCGTGCCCTCCGGTCAGCTTCATCGCTTTATTAGACGGCTCCGGTCCCGCCCCTTCACACTTTGCGCCTTCGGTTAGCCCTATCGCGACGCTGCACTAGCCCGATGAGGGCTTTCCCGAGCGGCGTCTCCTCTCGGATCTCCTTCTTTGCATAGACACCAAGGCGCATGATGAAGCGCAGAACTTCCGGCGGGTAGCCCCACCGTAGCCGATTGCATTCTTGGCATGTGGGAAGGTAGTTGCTCTCCTCCGACTTGCCACCCAATCGGCGGGGCTTGACGTGGTCCGCATCCCACCGCTTTCCAGCACGGCCTCCGCACACGTGACAGGTGCCACCGGTCTTGGCTCGAATCCGCTTTCGCCCGGCCTGGGTCACAACCCCCCGCTTCGCCGCATCCGGCTTCTCATCGGGGGGGCCGCAGAGTTTCAGTATGCGATCTTTTCTCATCGTGGCACCTCGGACTTGTCCCTCACGATGGTCCGCCTAACAAGTATTCGGTAGAACTACATAGGTACAGTAATCAGCGATTTTCTAGGTACCGTCAAGTTAACTAGCTTGGACCAGGATGAGGCGAACTAATCAGAGGATCAGGCCGCGGTCACCTCGGCCCACACGGTGAATGATCGTGCTCGCAGCATCCGATGATGAACCGACCTGAGCAGGTGCCGACCCACTCGAAACAGATTCTGAATGACACCGTGAACGTGCAAGAACCGCTGGGCGTGGGCAGGTGAGGTGAAGCCGCGCATCTGACGCTCCTGGTGGCGCGTAGGCTGATGGGAGACTTCGGCGCGATTGTTCGCGTATTGGGTCGTGTCGTGGGTGACACCGGGCATGACGTCCCGCTGGGCAACTCGGTAGCTGCCCAGCTTGTCGGTCACGAGACGACACGGTTCCTGGCGCTGACTCTTCAAGAGTGTTCGGAAGCATCTCCGCGCCGCCCGCCCGTCCCGACGGGGTTGGACGAGAAGGTCAATCAGGTCACCGTCTTGGTCCACGGCGCGCCACAGATACTGGCGCTGACCGTTGATCGCGACGAAGACTTCGTCCAGAAACCACGTCTCTCCGAGTCGACCTTGACGTCGCTTCAACCGCCGGGCGTAATCGGGGCCGAACTTCCCGCACCATGGCCGAATCGTTTCGTACGACACGATGATGCCGCGTTCGGCCAGCAGATCCTCGACATCCCGGAAGCTCAGGCAGTATCGGTGATACAACCAGACGGCGTGGCTGATGATTTCAGGCGGAAAGCGATGCCGAAGGTAGCGGGATCGTCGAATGTGCATCCCGGCATTGTGCCGCGCGGAGAGTTAACCTGACAAAGCCCGTTATCGACATGGTGTCCATCCGCCCGGTACTGAAACCCTCTCCAGACGGTAAGCGCCGGACCCGGCTGGACGTACGGCCGTCTCGCCGTCGACCTGCAGGGCAAGGCCCCTGCGAGGACGCTTCTTGTGAGATTAAAGTCAGCGCGAATTAAAAACTTCAAACGATTTGTCGATCTCAAGATTCATAACCTGTCTCCCAAGGCGAAGCTCATTGTCCTCTTGAATCGTACCGGGAATCCCGGAGGGCAAATTAATTGAGTCAGGCCACTGCGGCCTGCTCATAGTAGCGCGCTTCGAATTCCGCTGGCGGCACGTAGCCGATCGGCTCGAGCAGCCGGCGCGTGTTGAACCAATCGACCCACGCCAAGGTGGCGAATTCAACCATCTCCAGATTCCGCCAGGGACCTTGCCGCCGAATCACCTCCGTCTTGAAGAGCCCAATCACCGACTCGGCGAGAGCATTGTCATACGAGTCGCCGCGGCTGCCGACCGACGGGGCGATGCCTGCGTCCAGGAGTCGGTCCGTGTACCACATCGACAGGTACTGCGTGCCTCGGTCACTGTGATGAACCAGGCCGCTGGCGCGACCGGCGCCTCGTTCGCAGACCGCTTGCTCGAGCGCGTCGAGTACGAAGTCCGTGCGCAGTGATGCCGATACGCGCCAGCCGACGATGCGTCGAGCAAAGACATCGATCACGAAGGCCACATAGACGAAACCCCGCCAGGTCGCGACGTAGGTGCAGTCTGAGACCCAGAGCTGGTTCGGCCGTGTTGCGGCGAATTCGCGATCCACCAGATCCGGCGGATGCGAGACGGCGGACGCCGAGTCAGTGGTCGTGATCCACGCGCGGCCGCGCACGGCGCCGGCCAAGCCCATCGCGCCCATCAACCGCTCGACCGTACACCGGGCGACCTCGACGTCTTCGCGGCCCAGTTGCTGCCAGACCTTCCGCGGTCCATAGACCTGATAATTTGCGTCCCAGACCCGCTGAATGTCGATCCGCAATTCGTCGTCGCGCTTGGCGCGCGCAGGCCGCTGTGTCGGATTCCCCTGCCGCGCGTGGTGCAGAAAGTAGGTCGACGGGGCGATCGGCAACACCGCGCAGATCGGCTCAACCCCATACGTCGCCCGGTGGTCATCAATAAACCGGACCATCACTTCACTCGGCGGTCGAGCTCCGCCTGGGCAAAATACGCGGACGCCTTGCGCAAGATGTCGTTTGCGCGTTTCAGCTCGCGATTGTCGCGCTCCAGCTCCTTCAAGCGCTGGCGCTCGTCGGTCGTCAAGCCGCTGCGCTGACCCGTGTCGCGCTCGGCCTGTCGCACCCAATTCCGCAGCGTCTCAGCCGTACAGCCGAACTTGCTCGCGATCGACGTGATCGCCGCCCACTGCGACGGATGCTCGGGGCCATGCTCGCGGACCATCCTAATAGCCCGCTCTCGTACCTCAGGTGAATACTTCCTCGGTCTTGCCATGGGCTCCATCCTCTCAAGGAATGAGCCCTCCGAGAAACCCGGTACGATTCAGCTTGGGGCCGAACGGCTGCGGCAAGTCCTCCCTGTTCGACGCATTGCAAAGGCGGCTCAAGGTGGACCAGTTCTTTGGGATGAGCACCGATTTGATGAGGTACTACCGACGGACGACATCGGAGGCCGGTGCGAAAGACGACGAAGTAGGCTTGGAGTTCCATGGTGGCAACCCCACCTCCGAGGTGGACCTAAAGAAGAGTCTCTACGTTCGTTCTGCCTATAGGCACGACCCATCCTTCCAAAACACAGCGATTCAACAGCAAGAGGATGTCCTCGACAGGCACGCCGTCCGCCGGCTGATTGACACGGATCAGACCGTACAGAACAACTATCAGAGGATCATCTGGCGTCTTCTGGGCAAGGTGACGACACCTGGGTTGACGACCGACGGCATCATGGAAGAGGCAATTGGCGATCTCCAACGCTCGATGAAGATCGTCTTTCGGGACATGCGCCTCGACGCACTCGTTTCGGCCCAGGACACCGGTACGTTCACGTTCACCAAGGGGAAATCGCGAAACTTCCTTTACGAAAACCTATCGGCCGGGGAAAAGGCGGCTTTCGATCTGCTGTTAGACGTCGTCGTGAACAAGGTCGCGTTCAACGACTCTCTCTATTGCGTTGACGAACCAGAGATACACCTAAGCACGAAACTACAAGGCGCGCTCCTGAAGGAATTGTACCGGCTGGTACCTGGCAACTCTCAGCTTTGGCTCGCCACTCACTCCATTGGAATGGTGAGGACGGCTCAGGAGATCCGCGCCAAGCACCCGGAACACGTTGTCTTTCTGGACATGGGCTTCCGTCCCGACGGTGAGCCTCTGAACTACGACAAACCGCAGACCATCGAACCAGCGGATCCGGATCACGATTTCTGGTCGCGGCACTATGCCGTAGCGTTGGACGACATGGCGGAACTTCTGGCGCCCGACCGCCTTGTCCTCTGCGAGGGTTCGACGCAAGACGATGATCCAGCGCTTGACGAATCCTGCTACAACAGGATCTTCGCGCGGGAGTTTCCGCGGACCCGCTTCGTCTCTGTCGGCCCTGCGACGACGGTCGAGAAGCGCATGCGCGACCTTCTTCCTGTCCTGGAGCGGATTATCGGCGGCACGTCAATTGTGCGGTTTCGGGATCGAGACGCCTTGACGCCTGATGAGATCAGGGACAAGCGCACCGAAGGCGTTCGCGTCATGGCTGGATACCGGAACATCGAATCGATGCTGCTCTCCGATGGCGTGTTGTCGAGACTCTGCGACAGTCGTGACATGTCTGACTGCTTCGACGCGATCCGAACGGCCCGAGATAACGCTTTGATTCGTGCCGGTGTCCAGCACGCGACCGACGACCTCAAGCCCGCCGCCCAAGCGGTGCATCAGGCGGCTAGATCCCTATTGAAGCTCTCACGCGCTGGCGAATCGAAGCATGCGTTCATGCGCGACGTGCTCGCACCTCTGGTGACGGCAGACTCGCCAGAATACCGAAAACTGAGAGACGACATCTTCGGTCAATGAGCCGGGTTGGCTTTTTCGCGGCGCTGGACCTGCTGCTAACAACTATGAGATAGGTGGAAATCGCACCTGCCGTCAACCCGCATCTTCCGCCGCCCGCGTCTTAAGTTGTGGTGTGGCAGCGCCCGGCGCGTCGAACAGCTGCAAGCGCGCCAGTCGGACAACGAAACCAAGTCAGCACCGTTCTCACCAGTTCACAATCCTCGTCGAATTCACTGTTTGTCCGCCTAACAGAGCGCATCACCGGCCGCCGAGCGTAGCGAGGGGACCTAAAAGCGGAGCATTTGGCAGCCCGTTGTGCATGCCTAACGGACCAGGAATGAACAGCGGGGCCAAGCCATCCCGGTTTATTCCGAGTTCTCCGTTGACAACTCCGCCTGTCGCAAGACGAGTTGCGTCGCGTCTTCAGCCAGATCCGGAGGGTAGCCGTACTTTGCCAGCAGCCGGCGAACATTGCGCCGCAGGCTCGCCCGTACCGACTCGCGTTGGGTCCAGTCAAGCTTGGGCATCTTCTTGACCATTTCGGTCAGTTCCCGGGCCATGAGACGCAGCGTATCGCTCTGCATCGCTTCTCTCGCTGACCCGTTCTCCGCCAGGGCGTCGTAGAAGGCAGTTTCCTCGCCGCTCAGGCCGAGTTCTTCGCCATGCCGCTTCGCGTCTCGCAGGCTCTTCGCCAAGTCGATCAGCTGCGAGATCATCTCGGCGGTGGTGATCGCCTTGTTCGTATAGCGTAGCATTGCGTCTTCGAGCGCCTCGCGGAACTTGCGGCTCTGGGTGCTTGTGCCGGTCGCTGTTGATTCGCCGCGCCGTTACACTGGGGCGATGAATGCGATCGACGAGAGGGCGTGCGGCAAGCCTGGGTGCGACAACTTTGGAAAGCCCGGCCTCAACATCGTGGGCCACGGCTGGTTTGTGACGAAGTCGGGCCGCCGTCGGCGGTACCGCTGCACAGTATGCGGGGGAACGCTCAGCACGAACACGGGGACCGCGTACCGCGGTCTTCGCTGCAGTCGACGGGAGTTCGACCAGGTCGCGAGCCTACGAGTCGAGGGCGTCAGCATTTCTGCGACCGCCCGAGTGACGGGCCATTCCCGCACCACCATCGCGCGATGGCTTGAGCGAGCCTCGACAGCTGCCGCGTGCTTCAATCCCCGGCGGCGGCGCGATTTCGACGTCATTGAGCTGCAGGCGGATGAACGCTGCACGTTCATCGGCAGCAAGCGCCGCACCCTGTGGCGGTTTGCGACGATCGAGGTGTGTTCCCGCTTGTGGGCCGGTAGTGTGCTCGGCCGCCGCTCCCATCGCAACACCAAGGCCGCGATCAACGACGTCATCCTCCGCGGACGCCGCGTTGGGTGCCCCCTGATCGCCACCGATGGCGTCGAGTACTACGTCGGGGTGATGGTGCGCCTCTTGGGTGCAGCGTGCGTCTATGGGCCAGTGCTCAAGACGCGGCGGAACAATCGTGTCGTTCGGGTCGAACGGCGTGAAGATCGGCCCGGCGAGCCGGCTGAACGCCGCGCTGTTGGCGTCGGAGGATGCCGAGACCCTGAACACGTCGTTCCTCGAGCGCCTCAACCTCACGATTCGTCAAGGGTCGGCGTACTTGCGCCGGCGCTCGCCCTGCCACGCTCGTGGCGCAGACCAGCTCCGCGGGCACGTCGCGCTCCTGCGGGGCTACTACCATTTCATTCGGCCGCACCGGGCGTTGAGGTTCGGGCGCGAGACCAGGACGCCGACGATGCAGGCCGGTCTGGTGAGCCAGCGCTTGGCGTTGCGCGACATCTTCACGGCGGGCGGTCTCACGCGACGTATCTTTGTGGCCGTCGTGCACGTGTCCGTGACCGTCCAGCCCACGGAATCTGACGAAGCCGAGCTGTCGACGCGCTACTCGCCGTCGGCTCGGAGACAGGCTGCCTGATCAACAGCGAACGGTGCAAGCACCGGTGACCGTCTTCATCGTGAAGTGCCGCAGCCACCGACTCAGCGTCCGCGCGGTCGGCACCACGCGCACGGTCCCAAACCGCTGGAAGACCGGGTCGTCCGCCACGTGGGCGATATGGCGCAGGCGCCGGCCCCCGACGATCACCAACCCGACCAGCACTCGGACCATCGCCACCACCCCGAAGTCGCCCCAGCGCGGCAGGTCTGCGAACGCCTCGCGCACCTGCTGATTGAACCGGCACGTGCGCAGGTAGTTCCCCAACAGCTCCAGCCCCGCATACGACGTGAGGCGGACGTCCCCGAATTCAAACGGCAGATCGCCATTGACACGGGCACGCAAATCGGTTTTCTTCGTCGCACGGTCGGTGGCCTTTCAGTTGTGGGAGAAAGGTTTGGTTCGCACCTCCTTTCAACCACACTGGAAGGCCTTTTTCAATTGCAAAGCGTCATTCTTCGCTCAGAGAAATGACGCATTAGGGCTAGTTAGAACTCGCACGGTGCCACTCCAACTGGATGCGTCCGCAGGCGGGCCTGCGGTACGGACACGAGACGCGGACGCCAGCGATGGTCGCAGGCCTGAGTACCCGCGCACTAACGTGCCCTAATATCTTTGCGGCTCCGCCCACCAACAGGTAACGGCGGAAGCACCGACGCTGGCGTGACCGCGGATCGATGGAACCGCTGGGACATGCCGGGGCCCCTCTGTGGGGCCCGCCACCCCTTGGCCAGAATGGCCATGATCACGAGATGGGAGAGCGCCCCCATCGCGACCATGGCGTGGTAGGGATACCCGATGAGTCCCCCACAGGCGATCACGAACAGCCGCAGGTCGCGACGCTTCACGCGGTTGAGCCAATCGTTGGGGTACGGCACCCCGTGGCTGAGGGCGTACTCCTTCGTCGTGTAACTGGCCAACAGGAAGCCTGTGCTCGCGGCCATCCCCCCAAGCCACGGGAGGACGCCTGCGTGCCCGGCCGCGTAGCCGAGCGTGATACCGACCGCCACCGCGGCGTCGGCGTAGCGATCGAGCATGGTGTCGAGCCATCCCCCCCGAGCTGTCGCCAGATGTCGAAGGCGGGCAAGCTCCCCGTCGCACCCGTCGACCACCGAGGAGAGCTGCACGAGGAGCGCCCCGATCACCGCCGTCCAGCGGCGATCGACCGTGAAGCAGGCCGCCCCCACCAGCGCGATCAGAAAGCTGATCACGGTGATCTGCGTGGGTGTGATCGGCGTGCGCGCGAGCCGCGCCGAGATCGGCACGGACAGCCGCCGGTTGAGATGCGCCGCGACATACCCGTCCGCGCCGTTCTTTCCCAGAGACTGGAGCAGGCGGCGTCGCGCCTCCCGGAGGCTCGCCGGTGTGTCGATATCGATCCAGGGCTCTCCGGTGACGTCGACGGCCAGAACGTGTTCGCCTTCTGCGAGCAACTCGATCCCATGACAGAGTGCATATCGGCCCCGCTCCACCGCGTCCTCGAGCGCGCGAAAGAGCGCCGGGGTCGCCAAGAACACGCCCGTGTCGACGGCGTTCCAGGTGCGCAGCTGCTTTCCAATGCGGCGGATCCGTCCCTCGTCGACAGAGACCTTCATGGCGTCGTCAGGATCGAAGAGCCGCACCGTGTTGCGATCGACACCAAGGCCGACCTCCCGTGGACCCAGTGGACTACGCAGCACCCGCTGGATGAGGGTGGCGGAGACGAGGTGATCGGCCATCACCAGGAGAAACCGCGCCCCATCAACGAGGTCCTGCGCCGCGAGGGTACTGACGCCGTTCCCGCGCTGCCAGTTCGCCGCTGTCACGAACTCGACCGCGACCTCGAGCCGCGCCGCCACATGCTCGAAGTGGACTCGCAGCACCTGGGCCTGCGAACCGAGCACGATGACGAAACGGTGCACCCCAGCACCCACGCACGCCAGCATGACGCGCTCACCCAGCGACAGGCCCAGAATCTCAGTGGCGGGCTTCGGCGTGCCGTTCTCGAGCGCCGAGAGTCGACGGCCCTCTCCTGCCGCGAGGATGACGCAGCACGCCACCGCCTCGGGAGTGCTGTTAGTTGATGAGGACATTGATCACTTCCTGCGCGAGTTCTGGCGTGGCGGCAGCGACCAGACTCGTCCGCGCAACCAGCGAGTCGATCTGCCGAATCGGGTGTCCGTCCACCGTCACCACGCATCCCCCCGCTTCCTCGAGGATGAGCGCGGCCGCCAGGAAGCTCTCGGCCGTCAACCGGCCGCGCACGTCGACGTGCACGTCCAGCGCGCCTGTGGCCACCAGCGTGATCGCCAGCGAGGCGCAGCCATATGTTCGGACCGCGCGTGCACGCCGGAGGAGTCTCCCCACAGCAGGTGTCGGGTCGAAGTGGTTGAGCTCACACGACAGAAACGCCGACCGGAGCGCTCGCACGCCAGACACACAGACGCGATGGGACTCGCGGTACGCCCCGTGGCCACGACCTGCGATGAGCGGCAGGGGCTCGCGGAGCTCGCCCACCATGGCCCAGGAGACGCGGTCTGGCTGGAGGGGTCCATCCACCGGCAGCACGGCGATGCTCACAGCCGACAGGGGGAGGCCACGTCCCCAGTTGTCCGACCCGTCCACGGGGTCCACGATGAACCGATAGATCGGGGGATTCGCACCAAATCGCACCTCGCCGGATTCCTCTGACAGCAGAATCCCGCTGTCAGCACTCTCCGTCAACGCACGGCGGATGATTGCATCAGCCACGACGTCGAACCGCTGCTGGGTGTCCCCCTTGGCGTTCTTTCCTACCGGGAGGTCCGCGAGCACGGTCTCATGCTGCAAGCCACTGCGGACGCTGGTGTGCACCTGATGCAACAGTTGTGGGACATCCTCGGACAGCGCACTCATCGCGTACAATCCCTTCTCTGGCCGTCTGTGTGATCCCCCCACCTGGGCCGTCTTGCCTGCGTCCATCGCCGGCGTAATCCGCCACGCGTCGTGAACCCAGCAGATGGCGTCTACCAGGTGAGGACTCTCACGCCCGCCGTCAAGCTTGCCGAGCGCGTGTTAGTCGGATGAAGCGGCGTGGCGCAGCCGCACGGCCAAGGTCGCCTGTTTGAGGTGGCTCCAGGAACTCACCACCGTTGCGCGGCAGGATGTCGAGGCCAGGCGGTGATGGTAGCATGGTAGTCTGGTCCAGGCACGAGCAGATCACGGTGTTACGGTGTCGAGTGAAGAGCAACACGACGCGGTCTGCCGGCTGATCGCCATCGGGTCGGAGAAGGGATACCTCCTGCGCGAGGAGATCGATGCCCACCTACCCGTGGACGTCGCGTCGGGTGCTTGCGTTGATCGCTGTTGATCGGATCCATTGAAGGCCACTGGGATACCACATCGTCTTCTTACCTAAACCCGAAGGACGCCAGGATCGAAAAACTGGTGTCGGTGCTGTCGCTTCCGAAGGCTCAGCCGCGTCCGTTTGACGGATCAGAACGAGAAGACCGAGTACTGGAACCATCGCCGCGGCCGTATATTGGCGACCTCCATCGGCGGCACCGTCACTGTCTCAGTTTGAGAACTAAAGACACGATCGAAAACTATTAGGACCACCCCGTAAGCGGGAGCCCAGTTCTCTCGTGCATCTCCTGCGCCGTCATCGGCAAGTACCTCTTTTCGCATGGACCGCTACACGTTCGCGTAATCGTGAAGCTCGTCGGGGCATCATCGAAGCCATCTGATACGACCAGTAATTCGGCATCGCTCCCGCAAAGCTCACACTTAACCGTCTTCCTGTTGGGATTCATAATCGGGTAGTGTCTCAGATTGAGAATGTGACCGTGCGATGAAATAAATCGGGTTTTGCCTTCAACCTTGCGGTCAGCCACGCCATAGAGTGGTCATGCGTGGGACGCCTCTCATTCGCCCACCACTGAGGGCGTAGGCTCTTGTGAATCCGGCGCCAGTTGTAGTGCGTGTAGTGTAAGGCTACCGCGTGAGCATGGTTCTCAAGCTTCTTAGAGAAAGCGTTCGTCAGCCGAGTGAATCGGCGCGAGCCCATACGCAGCCTCAGAGCGCTCGGCTGCCTGTTCGTGGTCTCCGCGGTCGAGTCGCTCAGCGACAGGGTTCTGGCGAATCTGGAGAAGGGGCACACCCGCGCCGACGTCTACGAAGTGCTTCGGATCCTGAAAGCAGCGGGCATCGTGTTCCGGCCGACGTGGGTCGCTACCGAGATGCTGGTTCGACGAGGAGAAGTGCCGGGCCGGCCTCGAGGCGCTGACGTTCTATCGGAAGAATTACAACGAGCGGCTCCAGGAGTTCACGGACAAGCCGCTCCACGACTGGTCGAGTCACGGGGCGGATGAGCCGTTCCGCGTTGAACGAATCATCCCACTGGCACACGTCAAGGAGGCGAATGAAGCATGAAGGCGCTTGCTGAAATCCAGGTCATCCCGATCGGTGTGGGGGTGTCGGTGCGCAAGGAGGTGATGCGGGCCCACGAGATTATCAAGGAGTCCGGGCTGAAGGTTCAGCTGCACGCGTACGGTACGAACGTCGAGGGGGACCTTGACACGGTCCTCGCGACGATCAAGAAGCTCCACGAGACGCTTCATGCCGAGGGAACCCAGCGCTTGTCCACGGCGATCAAGATCGGTACCCGGACCGACAAACACGCGCGCTTGGAGGACAAGCTCTTCACCGCGTAGCCGTTTCAGGGAGCGCCGGCCTCAGGGAGCATGCTCGAGGTAGCGCACGGTCTTCTCGACGTCAGCTGCTGTGCCTGCAAGCAGAAGTCGTCTCTGCCGCCGGTACTGGGTTGGGCCTCGAGTGACGGGTTGGGGTGGATGGGCAGCTAAAGGCCGCCAACCCAGAAGAAGCCGTCTCTGCCGCCGCCGTTGGAAGCGTCGAGATTCTCCAATCGCTAGAATGTCCAGACTGTGAAGCTGGTCGTCTACTACCCAGACGAGTCCTCTCTCAAACGGGCCGAGGAAGCATGGCAGCGCTTTGTGGAACGGGTCCAACCGCCGCCGGTCGAGGTCACAGACATCTACTGGGCGCAGGCTCCTGAACCGCCGGCCGACGCTATCGCTGAGGCCGAGGCGGACCAAGACCTCCCAGGTGATCCACACCTGATGCTGCGGCTTTCAGCACAGTTCTTTCGGCTCACTCCATCCAGCCAGCTGGTGACACTCCTTCATGAAACGATCCGCATGAGCCTGGAGCTCACGGGGAAGCGCCTCCAACAGGCCGACGATTTATCCCAGGGTCATTTCCAAGGCAAGACGAGGTCCGAGCAGGCGTTTGAGACCCAACGCATCGAGCTTGCGCGAGGGTTGTATTTGTTCCCCGACGAGGTCATGGCCGAGAAACACTTACAGCAAGACTACCCAGCATTCGCTGCTGACCGACTCGGCCATTACAACGACATCCAAGGGCGGACCTCGGAGAACCGTGACTACGAGACCGCAGAGCCTGGTCTAGAGTGGCCAGCCGCCCTCTGGTTTTGGCTCCGCAATAAGCTGGGGGCTCTCATAGCCAGCACGGACGAACTTGGGACCGCCTTCGGTGACCGCGTGGCCTTTTTCGACGCCCGACTTCGTGACCTGCTACCGGGCGATCAATATCGCCGGGTGACTGGATTGGGTCGTCGGCTCCTCGCAGCGGGGTCCGGCTCTCCTTCGGTGGATGAGGAGGCCGCAGGAGAGTTGTTCAAACTGGTCGTCGAAATTGCGTATCCGCGGCCGCCCCAACAGCTTCATTGAAGGGCTTCTTCACCGTTCCGATGTCGGCGTCCACTCCTGCGCGAGACGGTGGGCTTCGGCGATCTGCTCCGAGGTCATCGCGGCCGCGATGGTGTCACGGAATTTTAGCGCTCCGTGTCGAGTCGCACCCGTGAGCCGTGCGGCAGCGAGGGTTATCCACATATGCGAGGCGACGAAGTCCTGTGGCACACCTCGCCCAGCGCTGTATGCCAATCCGAGACCGCCTTGCGCCTCCGCATCCCCTTGCTCAGCCGCTAGCCGAAACCACCGCACCGATTCCTTGTCGTCTTGCGCCACACCCCGACCCTCGGCATACACCACCCCGAGTCGGAACTGCGCGCCCGCGACGCCTTGTTCTGCTGCGAGCCGGTACAACTGGACCCGTGGTGTCGGAAATGACAGGCGCCAAGGCGTTTCCTGGCCTCGCCGAACGCGAGCGTCCAGCCCGTGAGCCCCTGCTCGTCCATCAACCGCCTCGCCATTCCCGCGACGCCGTTCAGCCTCTCCGCACCGTTCCTCGCGCTTTCCCTTCCCGCCCTGTGGAGTAAGCCATAGGAGACGTTCCAGCCTGTCTCTTCGCAGCGTACCTTGGCGCTCTTCGGGTTGAACTTCACGATCTCGCCACGCCTTGGTCCGTCGGGACTTGTGAACGTCACCTTGTCCCCCACGCGGTAGTCAGCGCGTGCGTTGTCGTGCCGCGTGAGGATCGTGGCTCGTCGCGCTCCTCCCGAGGGCTTTAACATTGACTCGGGAACGTTCCAGGTCCGCTCTGCGGTGTCGACGACCTTCGCGAAACGGCGCCGGCCCTGCCTTTGGAGGAGATGTCCGTGGATTGTTTTCCCCTTGTGAGTGAACTGTACGGCAGACCCGATAGAT
The DNA here is from genome assembly GCA_965216615.1 of Vicinamibacterales bacterium. Classification (GTDB taxonomy): domain Bacteria; phylum Acidobacteriota; class Vicinamibacteria; order Vicinamibacterales; family UBA8438; genus CAUZIB01. The sequence continues at coordinate 97,375 of CBDCGH010000021.1, forward strand.
AGCGGGCGTTCCTCCGGCTGATTGATCATTCGACCTTCTCCTCTGTCTTGGCGTTGATCAGTCCCGGCACCCGGTACTCCCGCGTGTGCTCCATCCATTCCACCGCAACGCTCCACTCTCTGGACTCCAGTTCGATGTCGGCTCGACTCCGCGGCGGTCAGTTGACATTCTTCAGTTGACCTTCTTATGACTGAAGGAAGACATCGCCATGAGCGGCCACGACGCATTCGAGCGCATCCTGACATCGTTGCACGAAGCCATGCTCGACGATGTTCACTGGCCGACCACCACGGCCCTGATTGACGAGGCCTGCGGCCTGACGAGCAATGCACTCCTGGTCGGCGAAGGCCCGAAGGACGACCTCCGGGTGCTCTTCGTCGGGCTCTACTACCGGGGACAGCGCCGCGAAAACCTGGAACGAGAGGACCTCGAGGTCTACCATCCCATCGACGAACGTGTGCCGCGCCTGCGGCAACTGCCCGACCCGTGGGCTCCGGCCGCGCGGTGCCCGGCCCCCGCGAAAGGCCGCCGCCACGTCCCGAACAATATGGGGCAGTGCCCCATATCTCTTTAGGTATTCTTCCCATATGCCCCTCGATCGTGCGACGGCATGGAATCCCCCTGTGTACAGGCCGAGGCACGAGTGCGTATGCCGTTAACGAGGCGTCCCCGTCCCCGATCGGTCCCGGCGCGCTGCAGGCGCCGGGCCACCCGCGGGCAGCGGGGTGCTTGCGCCATTCGCTGTTGATCAGGCAGCCGATCTGTGTTCGTGCGGCCACGAGAACGATGACAGCGCGGCTGGGCTCGTTTGCATGAGCTGGACGGCAACGGGAACGCGTACGACCGCCACATGGAATGCGTAGAGGGTGCTTCCGCAATCAACTGTTGGCGTCCAGTCCCTAACCCACCTACATGCTACAGTTTGGGCCGACATTTGAGCGCCTCAGCACTCTCGTCGACAAGGCCCGCACAGTGAAGAAACCACGCTGTCTCAACCCCACGTGTTCGTTGCACGGACACGTCGAGTCCACAGGCATCATCCGCTACGGATTCTACAGAACCACAGCCGGGAAACGGCGTCGCTACCGGTGCATCGGGTGCGGACAGACGTTCTCGACGACGAAAGGCACGCCCTATTACCGCCTCCAGCATCGCCGAGCGACGTTCGACAGTGTCGTCACGCTGCGCGTCGAGGGGGTCAGTCTGTCGGCGATTGCCCGGATCGAACGGCTGGCCTGGAACACCGTCGCCCGCTGGCTCGAGCGGGCTGCCGCCGTGTGTCGCCACTGTAGCCACGGCAGGACCACCGGCTTCGTCGCCACAGAGCTGCAGGCCGACGAGATCCGGTCGTTCACCGGGGGGAAGACGCGGCCGGCGTGGGTGTTCGCGGCGCTTGAGGTCTGGTCGCCTCTCTGGACGTCGACTGTCGTCGGGCGACGCAGCTACCGGAACACCCTGGCGCTCGTTCGTGACGTCGCGACGCGCATGAAGTTCGCAGCAGGTCCCTTGATCGTCACCGACGGCTTCGAGTGCTACGGGACGGTCATCCGTCGGGTCTTCGGTCCCGCGGCGCTCTACGCGCAGGTGATCAAGACGCGTCGCCATGACCGCGTGGTGCGGGTCGAACGGCGCGCGGTCATCGGCGCCGCCTGGCGATTGGACCAAGCGCTTACGCACTCGGAGGATTCGTCGACGGTGAACACGTCGTTCATCGAACGGTGGAATCTGACCATCCGGCAGAGTTCGGCCTACCTGTCAAGACGGACCCTCTCCCATGCGCGGTCGACGGACACGCTCGAGGCGCACCTCGAACTGCTGCGCTGCTACTACAACTTCGTTCGACCCCATGGGGCGCTGAAGTTCGGACGCGAGACGCGGACTCCCGCGATGCAGGCCGGACTCGCCACGCGGCGGCTGACCCTGCGGGACATCTTCGTGTCTCTGCGGAGCCTTGTTTCGTCGCTGAGCGACGTGCTGACGCTCGCTAACTCGCGCAGGATGGCCGCTGCTGCCGTCATGTACATGCCGGTTGCGGCGTAACAACACTTGATGACGGAAGCACCCGTCAACGAGCGCGGGGTCGGCTACCGCATGGCCCGACCCGGCGACCCGTAGACGCCGTCGTCGCCGAGTTCGATCGTGCTTGCCCAGAACGCGCGCGCGTCCGGCTGGGAGTCCAGGAGAAGGCGTCATGCAAAAGCGAAGTCGCAGAATCAACGAAAGCAGCAAAAAGGGGCGCGTTTGGGCCAAGACCGGTGGTTATTGCCACCTGTGTGGGAAGAGGCTCTACGTCGGCGAGTGGCACCTTGACCACATCGTGCCTCGCGTTCACCAAGGCGCTGATGATGAGCACAACCTTCTGCCCTGCTGCGTGTTCTGCAACGGGATGAAGAAAGCGGCGACGACATATAGGATGCGCCGGTTACTGATGTATGGCCGGTATTGCCTGGAAAAAGCGACGCGGCGTGACAAGAGCCCAATGGGTCAGGACATCTACGCGTTGGTGGGGCGTCGAGTGAAGGCGACCGCGAAGAGGTCTCGGTCGACGCCACCTCACGTCCAGCTCTGGAAGCAGACACCGAAGAATTAAACCTGGACTGGACCTGCAGCGCGACGCGCTGCAGGCCGAGGGCGTCGCTTCCCACCGACGCGGGGTACGGGCCGCGAGGTGAGGCACGGGCCGATGCCCGCGACTGTCTGTATTGTGGCTGGGCGCGGCGCGCACTCAGCGTTCGCTACGCCGGTCATTGAACCGTGACCGCGCAGTTCCCCGCCGTTGTTGGGTACCATCTTTGCGTCATGGTTAAAGTGATCTCCTGGAACATCGCTCATCGAGAACAAGCGTGGCGCGCGCTATGTGACACCGATGCCGACATCGCGCTGGTTCAAGAAGCAACGGAGCCCCCGGCTGACATGCCGCCGTCGTTTGCATACCGTCCAGCGACTTGGCGCACAGCGGGCGCTGGGCATCGGCCCTGGCGCGCGGCGGTCGTCAAGCTCTCGAACCGTATCGACGTGCAATGGCTTGAGCCCACGCCAATCGAGAAGGCTCAGGATGGCGACCTCACGGTCAGCCGAGCCGGCACGCTGGACGCCGCCATCGTGACGCCTCCCACGGGGAAAGCCTTTGTCGTCGTTTCGATGTATGCCCTTTGGGAGAAGCCGCACCCCACAACTCGCAGTAGTTGGATCTACGCCGATGCGGCAGTCCACCGCCTCATCTCTGACATCTCAGTCTTTGTGGGGCAACAGAAGGGCCACCGTATTCTTGCGGCGGGTGACCTCAACATCCTGCACGGGTATGGGGATCACGGAAGCGTCTACTGGGCCTCTCGCTATACGACTGTCTTCGACAGAATGCGCGCGCTGGGGCTGTCCTTCGTGGGCCCGCAAGCGCCCGCGGGTCGCCGCGCGGACCCGTGGCCTGACGAGCTCCCGCGTACAAGCCACAACGTCCCCACGTACTACACGAATCACCAGTTGCCAGTCACGGCCACCCGGCAGCTCGACTTCGTGTTCGCCTCCAAGGGTCTCGCTGAACAGTGTCAGGTCAGCGCGCGGAACGAGCCGGATGCCTGGGGGCCCAGTGATCATTGCCAAGTCCACATCGTCATGGCCTGATCAGCCAGCCTCGCATGGCCGCCGTGTTCGGTGCGCGGGTCGACCTTCTGGGGACCGCGCACTCCCATCTCTAGCAGGCCGATGAAAAAAGTCCGGGTGCGGAGCGTTTGCAGCAACGTCCGCCACGCCTCGGAACTGCCGAGGACTGACCAGAGTGAGCTGATGGATTGCGTAGCGCAGGTCCAGTGACTGGGAGCTGGCCGCCTTGTGAGACGCGGGCGTAGCCGATCAGCATGTGTCGTAAACGGCCCAGGCCGTGTGAAAAGTCCAAGTCGTGGGTCGCTGATCCGGCAGCATCGAGGCTTGAGCACGGTGGCGGGCTCGCGATGGCGACGCCGATCAGTCGGGGCGTCGGTCGTGTCGGTCGCGTGAGGGACTGCTGCGATCGCCTGCCGGCCAGATTCGGGCTGATTGTCGCCCTGGAAGCGGGCGAAATAGGGGTTCAGCCGGCTGCCGCGGCGATCATCGCGGGAAGTCCCGCGAGATTGATCGCGCGTCGCATGTTGTAGGCCAAGGCGGTGAGGCTGAACTCCCCGCGGACGTTGTCGAGTCGACGCGTCAGGAACGCGCCCTGGCCCATCCACTGCTTGATCGACCCGAAGGGATGTTCGACGGACTCCCGACGACGGTCCATCACCTCGGGCCGAGCCGCGAGGCGAGCCGCCATCCGATCCATCGTGGCTTCGTTCTCGTAGCGGACGAGCCGTCGGTGGGTGCCTTTGGTGCATCGGTCGCGTAGATCGCAGGACCGGCAGGCCGCGCGATTGACGTAGCTGATAACCCAGATCCCGTCGCGGGTCTTGCCGGCCCTGCCCCGATACAAGGGCACCAGACGCTGGCCAGCCGGACAACGGTAGGTGTCGGTTGCGGCGTCGTACTGGAACTCGGACTTGGTAAAGTGGCCGCTGCTCCTGGCTGGGCTTCTATCGGGCTTCGGCACGAAGGGCGTGATCCCCCCAGCTTCGCAGTCCTCCATGTCCTCGATCTTGTAGTAGCCGCCGTCCGCGACCGCATCGATCTCGTCGACAGCGAGGTTCTGCCGCGCCGCGGTGGCCGTCTCCGCCAGCAGGCCGAGGTCCGAGACCTTGCTGTGGACCTGCTGCTCGGCGATCAGGTTGTGCTTGCTGTCGACCGCGAGCTGGACGTTGTCGCCCACGCCGACCCGTGTCCCGGCGTGCATCGACCGGGAGTCCGGATCCGTAAGCGACAGCTGTGCCTCCCCGGTCTCGTCCAGCTTCTGCCGATGGCCCTCCACGGTCTCCTTGCGTTTGCGGATCGACGCGATCTTGTCCTGAAGGTCCGCTACGGAGTTCCCTCCGCCGCTGGCTGCGTTCGCATCGGCCTCGTTCATCTGTTCGAGGTAGCGTTCCAGCCGGTCGTCGATGCGCTGCAGGTCCCTCTTCAACGTGGCTCGCGTGAAGTTGCGGTCACGGTTGTTCACCGCCTTGATGCGCGTGCCGTCCACCGCGATCAACTCGCGCCCGTACAGGTCAAGTTCTCGGCACAGCCGCACGAACGCCCGAAAGACCTGCCGGAAGGCGCTCCGGTTGTCGCGGCGGAAGTCGGCGATCGTCTTGAAGTCGGGGCGAAGCTGGCGCAGCAGCCAGATCACCTCCAGGTTGCGGTGCGTCTCGGCCTCCAGGCGCCGGCTGGACCGAACACGGTTGAGATACCCGTAGATGTAGAGCTTCAGCAGATCCGCAGGATCGTAGCCCGGGCGGCCCTTGTCGTTGGGCCGAACACGCTGGAACCCCGCCTCCTTGAGATCGAGGCTATCGACGAAGGCATCAATGAAACGGACCGGGTTGTCCGGCCCCACATAGTCGTCCACAGCGTCGGGGAGAAGCAGAAGCTGGGAACGGTCTGCACCGAATATGTGTCCCATGCCGCATTTTACCGAACGCCGTGGTGACTCGCCGCTGGCTGATCGACCCCAAGCACTCCTGTCGACGACTTTTCACACGGTCTGGGCCGTTTGGGACACACGGGCAAGGGCGCCGTCCGACCAGCGCCGCTGTGTGTCGTATCCCATGTCTGATTCTATGTCTTGCAGACGTCGAGCGCGTGTGCCAGTGCCGTGCGCCGAACGCGCCCTGCGGAGTGCACGGACAGGTGGCCTCGCCCTGTTCAGTAGTTCACGCCCACCGCCACCCGCCAGGGCCTCATCTCTCGCACACCGCATACTCCAGATTGCACAGAGCGGATTAACTAGATCGGCCCGCCGTGCTCGCGCGCAGCCCCTTCCAGGTGCTGTAGCACAGGGCGACCAGCACCAGCGTAAAGGGAAGGCCGGCGGCGAGGGTGGCCGCCTGCGCGGCCACGAGGCCGCCGCCGAGCAGCAGCGCAATGGCGACGAGCCCCTCGAAGATGCACCAGAACACGCGCTGGGGCACCGGCGTGTCCAGCTTGCCGCCTGCGGTGATGGTGTCGATGACCAGCGATCCGGAGTCGGAGGAGGTGACGAAGAACACCACGATGAGCACGAGGCCCAAGACCGATATGACGGGCGCAAGCGGCAGCGTGTCCAGTAGCGCGAACAGGGCGATCTCCGGCTGTTGCGCCTGCACCGCCGCGATCACGTCGGGATAGCCACCATCGACGTACTGCGACACCGCGGTCCCGCCGAAGGCGTTCATCCAGAGCGCGGCAACCAGCGTCGGCATGATCAGCATGCAGGCGATCAGTTCGCGCACCGTCCGGCCGCGGGAGACCCGGGCGATAAACAGGCCCACGAAGGGGGACCACGAGATCCACCAGGCCCAGAAAAAGGTCGTCCAGCCGTGCATGAAGTGGAGGTCCTCGCGGCTCACCCAGCTACTGAGCGGTCCGATCGCCGCGAGATACTGGCCGAGGCTGGTCACGGTGCCGGTGACGATGTCGCGCGTCGGCCCGACCGTCAGCACGAACGCCAGCAGCAGCAGGGCGAGCAGCACGTTGACCTCGCTCAGCCGCTTGATCCCCTTCTCCATCCCGCTGACGACCGACGCCAGCGCCATGCCAGTGATGCCGATGATCAACAGCACATGGGTGGTGTCGGTCGTCGGCGTGCCCCACAGGTGGGCGAGCCCCGCGGCCACCTGTTGGGCACCCAGGCCGAGCGACGTGGCCAGTCCGAAGAGCGTGGCGAAAACGGCGAGGATGTCGACGCCGTGGCCGAACCACCCCCACACCGCCTTCCCCATGAGCGGATAGAGCGCCGACCGGAGCGTCAGCGGCAGGCCGAGGTTGTATGACGCGAAGGCGATCGACAGCGCTACCACCGCGTAGATGGCCCACCCATGGATGCCCCACTGGTAGATGGCGCCGGCCATGCCAAGGCGCGCCGCCGCCGTGTCGGCCGCCGCGAGCCCGAGCGGCGGTTGCAGGAAATGCTCTACCGGCTCTGACACCCCGAAAAACATCAGGCCGATGCCGATCCCGGCGGCGAACAACATGGCGAACCACGCCGATCGGGAATAGTCCGGCCGGGCATCCGCGCCGCCCAGGCGCACGCGGCCGAGCGGTGTCGCCACCAGCAGCAGGCAGAATAGGACGAAGAAGTTGCTCGCGCCCATGAACACCCAGTCGAAGGTCGACAGAAGCCACGCGCGCAGTGCTTCAAACGCGACCGCCGCCTCAGCCTGAAATGCCAGCACCCCGGCGACGAACGCGATGACGGTGAGGCTGGAGACGACGAAGACCGGATGGTGGATGTCGAGGCCGAGAACCTGGACGTTGTCCTGACCCAGCTTGTAGTCGATCGTCGCGATCTCAGCCATAGGGTTTCGTCAGCGGGGTGGCCGCCGCACCCGGAACGCGGCGACATCCCGCACCACACCATCGACCCTCGCTACGGACGGGCAGCCAGGTATTCCGAGACTTTCACCTCGATCATGATTTCGCTTGCTGAGACAAGAGCAAGAAGCGTAGCCTAACTGGCCCAACCCGAGACCCCATGTTGTCCGAACGCGTCGACGCGGCGCTGGCGTTGTTACGAGCCGAGTATCTTGAGACCCCAACCCTACTCCTGACCGTTGGGGAGGCGGCGGAGTTGCTGGACCTCACCCGCACCGCGGCGGTGGCGGTTCTGCAAGCGTTGGAGAACTCGGGTTTTCTGGCGCTCACACCCGATGGCCGCTTTGGCCGGTCGCCTGACCGGCGGCGAGCAGCTCCCGTGGCATCGTCGACAGCGACAGGGGCCTGAGCGCCTGCATCCAACTCTGTCAGGAAATACTTTATAACCCTGGATGCGATGTGTCCATCAATTCAAATCTGAACTCTATTCTGACGTATTAGTGCTCCATCCCTGACGTAAGGCTAGGGCATACACCAACCCGACACCTGGTGCTGGCCGCCAAATTCCTGACCCGTCCAGCGCCTTAGAGTTTTCTTGGACACTTGATTGCGAGAGAGTGCTCGCAGGAGGCGTGTCGAGATGAGGAAGCAGGCTGAGGCATCGGCGGCGGCGGCGGGAGCCCGGAGGGCGACTGGAGCGGGTGCGAGCGGAAGGGGCGGTTTTCGGCCAGGCGCAAGCGCGAGACAGTGCTTCGCCTGCTGCGAGAGGAGGATCCGCTCTGGGCCCACACGTCGGAGGCCGGACCGAGGACCAGTATGCCACCGACGGTGCATGCGATGCACGATGCACGACATATGACGCCCCCCGTCGATCTGTTGCGTGCCGTCGTGCGGTCGTTCCTCGGCTGGACGCTCCCCCCTACCGGCCGCCCCAGCCGAAATTGATACGCGTGTAGTAGTAGGCGCCGTTGAAGCCGAACGGTGAGTACTGGCCGTATTGATTGCCGACTGTGGCGGCGCCGTACTGGTTCACGTCGGGGTACACGTTCAAGACGTTTTCAGCGCCGACCGCGAGGGTGAGGGCCTCGCCGAACGGAATGCCGAGCTCCAGGTCGACGAGCGCCTTGCCGGCATAGGCCGGGTAGAACCAGGAGAACGCGGGTCCGCCATCGACATCGGCGGCATTCCGGCCATCCTCGCTGTCCCAGTACTGGCCGAAGTAGTTCACCCGGCCCATCAGACTCCACCGGTCGGCGCGGTGGGTGAGGCTGACGTTCCACCGCGTATTCGGCAAGCCCCGTTCCAAGGTAGTGATACGGAATTCATCGATCACGGCCGAGTCGAGGTTCTTGACCGTCGTGTCCGTGTAGTTGAAGACGGCGCTGACCGTCGTGCGCCCGAGCGTCAGGCTCGAAATGAGGTCGACCCCTTGGGTCGTCGTCGAGAAGTCGTTCAGGAAGAACCGGAACACCGGGAAATTCCGCGCCTCGGGAATGCCTTCCGCGAGCAGCGTCAGAATCTCGGGCTCCGTCAGCGCGATTTCCTGCGACAGGGCCACCCGGTCATCGATATTGATCCGGAAGAAGTCGGCGGTGAAGAGGAACGGGCCCCGCTCGATGACCGCACCCCCGCTGAGGTTGATAGAGGTTTCCGGCTGGAGCTGCCCGCCGCCCCGCGCGACGGCCACCGCGGAGGTGGACGGCACGACACCGTTGTTGGTGAGCTGCCCGCCGATGAATGCGGTCGTCACGTTGAACGCGTGCTGCTGCCCGGGGGTCGGCGCCCGGAACCCACTACTCACGCCGCCGCGCACCGCGACCACGTCGGTCAGCGCGACGCGCGCCGAGAGCTTGCCGTTCGTCGTCGGGCCGAAGTCCTCGAAGTGTTCGGACCGGACGGCCGTGCCGACCGTCCACTGGCCGCCCGGGTCGTTGAACTCGACGTCCCCGTAGACCGCCACGTTCCGGCGGCTCCAACTCCCCGCCGTCGTGTCAGCCCGGTAGCCGTTGAAGCCGTTCGACCCGGAGCTGAAGCCCTGGGCGGCATAGGGGCCGATCTCCCACGACGGCTGCCCACCCGCGCCGATCGTGAACTCCTCGTTCCGCCACTCCGCGCCGCCGGCGACGTTCACCATGGTGCTGACCGGATACGAGACGTCGACATTGACGTTGACGTCGTGCTGCCGGTAGCTGCCGGGCTTGAACGATGTCGGCGTGTCGTAGCCGAGCGACGCGTTGACCGTATCAAAGATGAACTGATCGACCTCACTGGTGCCGATGTTGACGCTCGCGTCCCAGGTGAAGCCCGTGCTCGAGAGCCCGCGCAGACCGCCGACCACCGAATAGTCGATGAGGTCGCCGCCAAATTGCGGCGTGAACCCGCCGGGAAATCGGCTGTAGAGCGTGAAGCAGTTCGGGTCGGCTTCCACCGCCCCGAGGGCGGCCGCATCGGGGGCGTTGTCGCTGATCGGGATCGTGGGGCAGCCGCCGGCGCCCTCGACGCCGGTCTCGGCCCAGACCCGGTCGCCGACGCGCAGGGTCGGGCTGCCGTCAACCACCGGGCCGCGGAAGACCCCGCCGCGGGTATGCGGATTCCGGAAGTAAAAGCCGCCGGTCACCGTGCGGCTCGCGTAGTTCGTGTGGCCGTAGACCTGCACGTCATTCGCGAAGAGATGGCCAAAGTTCCCAAACAACTTCAGGTCGTCGTCGCGTCTCGGCGCGCCCCACACCTGGGCCGGGTTGCGCAGGTTCGTATTGCCGGCCGCGATAATGTTCTGCGCCCCCGTGCGCTGCACGCTGCGGCTCGTCGGCGCGGACTCGCCATACTCAAAGCTGAGGTTCGCAAACCCGGCCGCGCCGAGCGGCAGGCCGGTATTCCCGGCAACCGTGAACGCCTGCCCGTGTCCGCCGATCCCGTTACACGAATGCTGGATGTCGCCGAGGATCCCCGCCCCGCAGGTGGACGTGTCGCCCGGGTTCTCAGCGCGGAAGGCACCGGTGCGAAACTCCAGACTGCCGCCCGATGGGGCATCCTTGAGCTGGAAGTTCATGACGCCGGCGATCGCATCCGAGCCGTATTGCGCCGCCGCGCCGTCGCGCAGCACTTCGGCCTGCCGAACCGCAATCGAGGGGATCACGGAGAGATCCGGACCCTGCGAGCCGTCCGCGATGCCGTTCCCGAGCCACGTAATGACCGCCGCGCGGTGGCGGCGCTTGCCGTTGACCAGGAGCAGCGTGTGATCGGGGGCCAAGTTGCGCAGGTTCGCCGGCCGGACGATAGTCGCCGCGTCGCTGATCGGTTGAATGCTGATGTTGAACGAAGGGACGACGGTCCGCAACTGATCGGCCAGGTCCGTACTGCCCTGGCTGAGGAAATCCTCGTTGCGGATGACGTCGATCGGCACGGCCGAGGCGGTTACCGACCGCGGCTGGCCGCGGGTCCCGACGACGACCACCTGCTCGGCGAGCCCACCGAGCGCCATTTCCACGTCCAGGGCGACCGTGGCGCCGCCGCGCACCTCCACCACCTGCTCGGGCGCGGTGAAGCCGGAGAGGGTGAACGTCACGGCGTACGTCCCGGGGGCGAGTCCGCTGAACGTGAACTGACCGGTCCCGTCGGTGACGGTCACCTGACTGTTCCCCACCGCGTCCCGCGCGTCCACGGTGACGCCGGGGAGAATGCCGCCCGTGGCGTCGGTGACCGTGCCGGAGATCATGCCGTCTTGGGCGCGGGCAACGCCTGGCGCGAAGACGCCGACGGCGAGCACCAGAACCAGCGTCAGGCATGCCTGACGGTAATGACACAGTTTCAACATAAGGTCACTCCTCGTGGCGAGAGGTTTCATGGGTCACATAAAATAGGTTTACATGATACTGCGCGTGCGCCACATTTGCCATCGCTGATATACGCCCGCCGCAGCGATGCCAGCGGACCACGATCTCGGGACGCACGCGACCCACTCCATGTCCGTCGTAGTAGTCTCCAGAAAGTACGATCTACCACGTTGAGGAGCCTCGGACGCCCACCGCGTCGCGGCTCCACCGAGCAAGGACCGGCCGAGCACGGGTTGCGGATAGGTTGTCCTGGAGCCGCCCCACGAGCCGGTCACGCATCGTGAACCGTACCGGGTTTCTCGGAGACCTCATTGCTTGGGAGGATGGGGTCTATGGGACGTCCAAGTCGGTTTTCTCCGGAAGTGCGCGAACGTGCCGTCCGGATGGTCGAGGAGCACCGGGAGGCCCACGCCTCAGCGTGGGCGGTGCTGCAGTCGGTGGCGCCGAAGCTCGGCTGCACGGCGGAGACGCGGCGGACGTGGGTGCGGCAGGCGCAGCGTGATGCTGGGCATCGGCCGGGCCTGACGACGAGCGAGCGGGAGCGGTTGAAGGAGCTGGAGCGCGAGGTCCGTGAGCTGAAGCGGGCGAATGAGATCCTGCGGAAAGCGTTCGCGTATGTCGCCCAGGCGGAGCTCGACCGCCGGAGGACGTCGCCACGATGGTCCAGTTCATCGCCGACCATCGCGCCGTGTTCGGGGTCGAGCCGATCTGCGCCGTGCTGCCGATCGCCCCGTCGACGGACTCATCGCCATCGGCACCAGCGGACACATCCGACGCGCCGGTCCGCACGGGCGCAGCGCGACGATCAGCTCCGCGTCGAGATTCAGCGGGTCTATGACGCGCACCAGCAGGTCTACGGCCCCCGGAACGTCTGGCAGCCGCTGCGGCGGGACGGCGTCCGCGTGGCGCGCGGCACCGTGGCGCGCCTGATGCGCGCGATGGGCCTTGCCGGGGCCGTCCGGGGCCGGGCCTGGGTCACCACGACCCACGCCGGTGAGGGCGGTCGCCCGGTGGACCTCGTTGACCGCCGATTCGTGGCCACCCGTCCGAATCAGCGCTGGGTCTCCGATTTCACGTACGTCGCAACCTGGGGCGGCTGTGTCTACGTCGCGTTCGTCATCGACGTGTTTGCGCGACGCAGTGTGGGCTGGCGGGTGTCGGCCTCCATGCGCACGGACTGTGTGCTGGATGCGTTGGAGCAGGCGATCGACGCCCGCCGGGGCGACGCCCTCACCGGCCTCGTACATCACAGTGATGCCGGGTCGCAATATCTCTCGATGCGGTACACGGATCGCCTCGTGGACGCCGGCATCGCGCCGTCGGTCGGCAGCCAAGGCGATGCCTATGACAATGCCCTCGCCGAATCGGTGATCGGCGTGTACAAGACGGAGGTGATTCGACGGAAGGGCCCGTGGCGCACCCTCGAGGCCGTGGAGTTCGCCACCTTGACGTGGGTGGACTGGTTCAACACACGACGACTGTTGGGGCCGCTCGGGGACATTCCACCAGCAGAGTTCGAGGCGCAGTACTATGAGCAGGCTGAGGTGGCCTGATTCAACGAATTCGGTCTCCGAGAAACCCGGTACGATTCATATGGAACCCTTGTGAAGACGTTCCTTAACGTGTGGTGATATATTTGACACCGCCTCATGAAAAGCAGAGATACGCGGCCGATCGCGTGGATCAAGGCGGCCCGTAAGGCGTTCGTCAGCTTTCCAGAAGGGGCGCAGGATAGGATCCTGCGGGCGCTGACGGTCGCGGCCGAAGGCCAAAAGGCCGACATCGCCAAGCCGCTGAAGGGTGTCGGCGCCGGTGTATTCGAGGTGGTGCTCCAGTACCGCACCGATGCGTATCGGACGGTCTACGCGCTGCAGCTCGGGGAGCGACTGTGGGTTGTGCACGCCTTCCAGAAGAAGGCGAAGCAGGGCATCAAGACCCCGACGAAGGAGATCGATCTGATCCGCGAGCGTCTGAAACGATTGAAGAAGGAGTTTCAACCATGAGCAAAACAGCCGACGACGGTGAGCTGGTGTACGGCAGCGGTAACGTCTTCCGTGACTTCGGCCGCGCGGACGCCGACGTGCAGCAGACGAAAGCGCTGCTAGCCGCCCGTATCATTGGCATTCTTGACAATGAAGGGCTTTCGACGCGCAAGGCCGAGGGCCGCACCGGTGTCAGCCACGCTGACTTTACCCGCATTCGCAACGTGCAGCTTGGCCGCTTCACCATTGACCGGCTGATGACTGTGCTCAACAAGCTCGGCCAGCACGTAGACGTGCAGATCGACGTTCACCCACGCGGGGCTGCTGAAGAAGCATCGCCGCATCCGTGAGGTCGAGTTTCGGCTTATCACCTAAAGATGTCACATTCTGGGAGTGATGGAAGAAAGGCGAGCCAGGTCCTGCAACAGGCGCCGGGCTGCCTTCATGCGGTTAACCGGATCGACGAGGAGTATTTCGACGGGGAAGACCTGTAAGGCGCTCGTCGTGGCGATTCTCGTGCCGCAGGAGCGACTCTGGGTCGACGACCTTCCCGCCTCGGCGAACCTCGGGTAACACCGGCGCGCGTCGTGTGATCGTTTCAACGTCCTTCACCTCGAGCCGCTGAAGCGAACGCTTGAGATCGAAGGCCACCCGCTCGGCCTTGATCGCGGTCTTGAGCACCGGTGTTTTCGGTGGCAATCCCCACCGTAACTTGAGAGCGACCTCGGACAGGCCCGCGTGCGCCTGGCCCACCGTGCTGAGCAGGTGTTCTCGTTCGTCTTCGGTCATATTCTTTTGATTGTAGGCGAGCATTGCTTGAGGACGCGAGGCGAGGGATGGATCGTGGTGGGCCAGAAACCGCGGGCGATCCACCGCTCCAGCATCGGATTCTCCCTTAATCCGTGTCCAAGAAAACCGGGGGTGCCTCAGCCATTACTGCCCGACCCCCAAGAGGATGCGTGACGGATACACCTTCCCCTGGGCGGCACCCCACTGTGCCAGACGTGTTTACTACTCACTCTTCTTTGGCACCGAAGCGGTTATACCTCCTAAGGCGTATCCGACGACCGCGCCCAGGAGTGTGCCTACGCCCTCCCCAGTTAACGAACCTTCGAGTGCAAGTACCGCAATAACTGGAACCAAGATCAAGACGGCTATTAATTGAATCATCCTGACGCCGATACCCTTTGGTTTCTCCGTGACCCTTCCGTCTTTATATTTGGTCTGAACTGTGCCGCAGTAGCGTGATAGACGACAGAGTAAGACGATTATCGGGCCGACGACGGCAAGCATTAACAGCGGGAACTCCATGAACCGTACCGGGTTTCTCGGAGACCTCATTGCTTGGGAGGATGGGGTCTATGGGACGTCCAAGTCGGTTTTCTCCGGAAGTGCGCGAACGTGCCGTCCGGATGGTCGAGGAGCACCGGGAGGCCCACGCCTCAGCGTGGGCGGTGCTGCAGTCGGTGGCGCCGAAGCTCGGCTGCACGGCGGAGACGCGGCGGACGTGGGTGCGGCAGGCGCAGCGTGATGCTGGGCATCGGCCGGGCCTGACGACGAGCGAGCGGGAGCGGTTGAAGGAGCTGGAGCGCGAGGTCCGTGAGCTGAAGCGGGCGAATGAGATCCTGCGGAAAGCGTTCGCGTATGTCGCCCAGGCGGAGCTCGACCGCCGGAGGACGTCGCCACGATGGTCCAGTTCATCGCCGACCATCGCGCCGTGTTCGGGGTCGAGCCGATCTGCGCCGTGCTGCCGATCGCCCCGTCGACGGACTCATCGCCATCGGCACCAGCGGACACATCCGACGCGCCGGTCCGCACGGGCGCAGCGCGACGATCAGCTCCGCGTCGAGATTCAGCGGGTCTATGACGCGCACCAGCAGGTCTACGGCCCCCGGAACGTCTGGCAGCCGCTGCGGCGGGACGGCGTCCGCGTGGCGCGCGGCACCGTGGCGCGCCTGATGCGCGCGATGGGCCTTGCCGGGGCCGTCCGGGGCCGGGCCTGGGTCACCACGACCCACGCCGGTGAGGGCGGTCGCCCGGTGGACCTCGTTGACCGCCGATTCGTGGCCACCCGTCCGAATCAGCGCTGGGTCTCCGATTTCACGTACGTCGCAACCTGGGGCGGCTGTGTCTACGTCGCGTTCGTCATCGACGTGTTTGCGCGACGCAGTGTGGGCTGGCGGGTGTCGGCCTCCATGCGCACGGACTGTGTGCTGGATGCGTTGGAGCAGGCGATCGACGCCCGCCGGGGCGACGCCCTCACCGGCCTCGTACATCACAGTGATGCCGGGTCGCAATATCTCTCGATGCGGTACACGGATCGCCTCGTGGACGCCGGCATCGCGCCGTCGGTCGGCAGCCAAGGCGATGCCTATGACAATGCCCTCGCCGAATCGGTGATCGGCGTGTACAAGACGGAGGTGATTCGACGGAAGGGCCCGTGGCGCACCCTCGAGGCCGTGGAGTTCGCCACCTTGACGTGGGTGGACTGGTTCAACACACGACGACTGTTGGGGCCGCTCGGGGACATTCCACCAGCAGAGTTCGAGGCGCAGTACTATGAGCAGGCTGAGGTGGCCTGATTCAACGAATTCGGTCTCCGAGAAACCCGGTACGATTCACAATCCATGGATGCTGTGGTATCTGTTCTTTCCTCCCAGTCAGCTAGAGCCGCTCGTGGAAGAATACCGCCGGATTCACGGCGCGGTCTAGCAGGAGTCAGAATAGTAGGCCGACCCGCTACCCACGTCACTTCACAAGCTAGCAACACGTTATTAGCCCACCTGGTTATGGGGTCGGCCAGGACTGCCAGATTCCCGAGCGTGACGGATACAGCTTCCCCAGCGCGGAACCCCGCGAAGCGCCGCACGCTGGTCGTGATGCGTGCCGCCGAGTTACAACAGCGCCAGGACATCCCCGCTTACCGTAAACGGAACTCCTTCCGCCGAGTTGCCGAGTGAACATCTTGCCCCTGGAGAGAGGACGGTGAGCATGTCGCGCCGCCGGTCATGTAACGCACGCGGGCAACGCCACCCAAGTAACCATGGCGCGTGAGACGGTGCGGTCCAGTCCACTCGACGCGCTCCACATCGCGAGGCTCTGGAGCCTCGCCGTCGCGTAGCCGCTCTTCGACGTCCTGTCTGGCAGCCCTGAATTATTCGTCGCGCATGACACCTGCCCGGCCGACCTAACCTGCTGGGTCTGGTGCTGGTGCTCTGGCGACCGATAACCTGCGAGGGTCGGTGACGATATGAAAGATAGACAGTTCGTGACCCCGGTACTCGTGCGAGACGGCGAGGCGACACCACTTCGTCGAGTTCCATTCGATGAGCGAACGTTCGATGAACTCGCACTTCAGGACTTGCTGTTCGCACACCCCGCGTTGATCCCAGCCGGAGACATCGAGCCGCTATTCGCTGGTCTTCGCCCTCTGGCACGTGAGTTGCCGGTCGGGGGTGGATTTCTTGATCTGATCTTCATGAACGGCGGGGGGTACCTCACGCTCGTTGAAACGAAGCTCTGGCGGAATCCCGAGGCGCGCCGAACCGTCGTCGCGCAGATCATCGACTACGCCTCGCACCTTTCAACGTGGACCTACGATGAGTTACAACAGGCCGTGCTGGCCTGCCGAAACAACGCCACCGGGGCGTCATCAGACGACCCGCTGGTCGATCTTGCGAGCGATGGTGACGACGACATGGACGAGCGAGAGTTTGTCGACCGCATGAATCGAAACTTGCGGCTCGGCCGTTTTGTCTTGCTGATCGTCGGAGACGGCATCCACGAAGGCGTTGAGAAGATGGCAGACTTTCTCAACCAGACACCCCAGCTTCAGTTCACCCTGGGTTTGGTTGAGATGGGGCTATACGCCCTCGATGACAAGGCACAGCCCGGAGACTTCTTCGTGCAACCGAGGATTATGGCGCGGACTCGCGAGGTGACGCGTGCGGTCGTCGAGATTACAACGACGGTGCAACCGGACGAGATCCACGTCTCAGTACCTCCCACGCCGACAAAAACGCCGGGCGAGCGACGACCAATCACGGAGATGGCTTTCCTCGATCAGCTGTCAGAATCGACCTCGCCGGAGGTCGTCAAGTTCGCAGAGTCGGTGCTCGAGCAAGCCCCCGCACACGACCTGACGATCACGTGGGGTGAGGCGGGTCCACTACTGAGATACGAAGACGAGACCGGCCATCGCTTCACGTTTGGGAAGCTCAGCCGACGTGGGACCCTCGGGGACACGCACTGGCTGTGTGGACAGTGTCTGAGGCGCGGGCTCGACGCGTCTATCTATCAGAGCTACCTGGACCAAGTCGCTGCCCTGATTCCGGGCGCGACCCGCCGCAGGTTCCGCACACCGAAGGGCACGGAACTGGAACATGTGGCGATAAGCGATGGCCCGAAAAAGGGTGGTCCGCCACTTGCCACGTTGGTCACACACGGTCCGGAATGGTTCGAGATCATCGACGCCACTGTCCGGAAAATCCGTGAGGCTCTTGAGAATCGGGACGATAGCGCTGAATGAACACCTTGAGATCGGGTTTGATCCCGAGTTCCCCGCATGCGCGTGGATGATCCGAGTTGCGCTGCAGGAGTGCCGCCGCCAGGCTAAAGCGAATTGCACTTGTACGTAGTACGCGGTCGTGGTACTCCTGTGGCGCAGGAGGTTTCGCCGCTATGGCCGCGGGCTGTCCGGCGCCCGGGGCGCATCCACCTGTCTACAGGGCCACAAGAGGATCGGTGGAGTATCCACAAGTAGAAGCCACGAAGGTGATGGTCTTCTCGCCCAGCAGGTACGCGGCAACGAAGCTGCCGATCTCACGGACAGCCTCCTCCCTTGAAGCCCCAGTCGCAACGCAACCTGGCAGGTCCGGAACGTACGCGGCGTAGTTTCTCGGCGATTTCTCAATCGTCCTGCAGCGTGTGACGGGACCGGGGACGGTGTTTGTCCACGCGGCCGGCGATTTCGTCTCGTTCGAGCTGGCGCGCGGTGAGGTCTTGCGCGCCGATACGGATTCGTTGGTGTGATTCGATGCCTCGGTCGAGTTCTCGGCGGCATGGGCGGGCGGACTGCGCCGCGCGTTGCTGGGCGGGGAAGGGCTGTTTCTGTCGAGCTACGGCGGGCCTGGGTGCGTGACGTTGCAGACGTTGGGCCATGCGCCGAAGCCGGGCGCAGGAACGAAAGAGAAACGCTGATAGCCGGCCGGCTCGAGAAAGCACTCAAGCCGGGCCGGGCTCGTGAACGATGGATCTGCCGGGTGATCTCCCGTGGGACGGCTGCCTCGCGGTTCGCGGTCGCGGCCGTCGTAGCGGCTTGTGAGCGAGGAAGGTATTCTTTGGCGAGATATCCAATCTCACCGCATCAAGGGAGACGACAATGCCTTGCTTTTGTCACGTAGACTTCCCCTTCGATATCCCCGACACCTGGTGGTTTAAGGCCGAGATGGCTGAGTTTCAACCGAAGGCTCCGCAGTATCGAGCCGATCTAAGCGATTTAGATGGACAGACGATCCTCTCTGTTTGCGTTGGGAAAGTCGAGCCGCTTCGTAGTCGGAAACTCAATAACGGTTACGGCCTCTTCAGCGACGAAGAACGAGTGGTAAAGATTCTACGAGGTTTCATTGAAAATACCGAGATACCTCCGGTTCAGGTCGTGAACCAGCCACCGGGTTCGGACTACGTTTACAGGCTGTATAACGGTACGCACCGTTTCTACTGTTCTGTGGCGGCTGGTTTTAGTCATGTCCCGGCCGAAGAGGTGAAATCAAACTCTCTTCTTCCGCAGGAAGATAACAGCTCCGGAGTCAATGCCATTCTTGGTTGAGATCGGGGACCGACCCCTGCACATAACCACGTCGATATACGGCAGTTCTCGCAAGCGTAGAGAGATCAGATTATTCGTGCCCGCGGAAGGTGTCGGGTTGATGTATGCCCTAGGAGTCTGCGCCGCAGGAGGTGCGGCGGCGTGAAATGGGTCGTCGGCCCATGCTGTGCGTCATTGTGCCGGAGCGACTTCGGCGGTCGGCCGACGAGGGAGCTCTTCGGCGAAGGGCGAAGCAGATAGCAAGATTCGGCCTTGAGGGGCCGCCTGGCCCGCCACAGAGCCCGATGCGCGCCGATCGGTCGTCGTTGCGAGCCTCATTCCCCGCGTGTTACGCCGCCATCAGGGCGTGCAGGCGCTTGGTGTTCAACGCCAGGCACACCAAGTCCCACTCGCCCTGCACCGTCGCCAGCCCCCGCAGGCTGAAGCGTCGGAATCCCAGCACGTGCTTGATCCAGCCGTTGGGAGCCTCCGACAGCCACGTGCGTTCTGCATACGCCGCACGGCCCGCCGGCCTCGACAGCTTCTCGGCCATGCGACTCGTCGCGGGATACTGCTCCGGGTCGCGGGGCCTGGCCGCCTTTCCCTCCCGGCCCAAGGACACATACCCGTCGATGCCTCGCGTTTCCAGGTCCGCCAAGTCCCGCTCGTTGCTGTAGCCGGCGTCCGCCAGCACCGTCTCCGGCTGCTCGCCGACCGTCTCCGCCAGCGCGTCGAGCAGCGCCGGCACACCACCCTGGTCGCTCGCGTTCGCCGTCACCTCCGTCGCCACCACCAACTGGTGCGCACCATCGACCGCCACCTGCGCGTTGTCGCACTGCTGGAACCCGTCGTTGCTCGTCTTCATGATCCCGCTCTCCGGGTGAGGTATTGTCAAAAGTTGTGGATCAGCGATCGGCATGATCAGGCGGCTTCCTTCCGATTCTTCTCCTTGGTATCGCGTTCCTGCTGCAGACCATCGATGAACGGCACGCCGGCGCGCACGAGCGGCAGCAAGTGTGCGCTGTTGAGACGGCGCCACCGACGTTGTGCCATGTCCAGCAGCTTGTAGGCCATCAGTAAGCCCTTCGTCCGCGAGCCCGCGCCTTTGGTCACGCGCTGGCGCAGTCGAACCGTAGCGAAGGGCGATTCGATCACGTTCGTCGTACGAAGGTGCGTCCAGTGTTCCGCCGGGAAGGCGAAGAAGGTGAATAGCCGCTCGCGGTCGTCGGCCAGACACGCCGCCGCCTGGGGGTACTTCGCCTCGTACGTCGCGACGAAGGCCGCCAGCTGTTCGTCCGCCTGCTCTCGGGTGTCGGCGTCCATGATCTCGTGAAGTGCTCGTTTCGCCTTGGGCTGGAGCCGCTTGGGCAACTTGTCGAGCACATTCCCCAGCTTGTGGACCCAGTCGCGCTGCGCGGCCGTCGCCGGCCAGACCTCCCGTACCGCGGCCCAGAAGCCCAAGGCCCCATCGCCGACCGCTACCATCGGGGCTCGCATCCCCTGCCGCTTCAGGGCCCGGAGGACCATCGCCCAGCTGTCGGTGCTTTCGCGGTAGCCGTCCTCAAGCGCGACGAGCTCTTTCGTCCCGTTGGGACGGGCCCCAATCATCACCAGCGTGCAGAGCCGGTCGTCCTCGAGACGAATGTTGAAGTGGATCCCGTCGACCCACACATACACGTAATCGCGGTCGGCCAAGTCCCGCTGCCGAAACTGCCGATACTCCTCGTCCCAGACGGCCGTCAGCCGCGCGATGTTGGTCGCGCTGAGCCCCGCGGCATCGTCGCCGAGCAACACCGGCAGCGCTTCGCGGAAGTCACCCGTCGACAATCCACGCAGATACAGAATCGGCAGCACCTCGGCGACCTTGGGAGACCGACGCATGTAGGGGGGCAGGATCCGACTCGTGAACCGCTCGCGCTGGCCCGCCGCGTCAACCCGCTTGTCGTTCACCCGAGGGGCCCGCACCTCCAGGGTGCCTGCCCCACAGGTCACCTTCCGTGCCTGGGCCTGCCCGTTGCGCACGACGAGGCGACGGCCATGCTCGTCCCGTTCCGCGCCGTGTTCCTCGACGTATTGAGTGATCTCGACCGCCAGGGCCTTCATCAGCATCCGGCGGGCTCCTTCACGCGCCAGCTCGTCAAGGGTCGAATCCTCATCCTGCTCTTCCGCGTTCGCCGGCTTGTCGTGTACCTTCAGCATGGGTGGCGTCTCCTTTCCCCCGGCCGGCCAGCCAGGGTTCTTGCGTTTGATTCACGCGAAAGGTTACGCCGCCTCTTTCACACCACCGATCCACAACTTTCGGTTATATCTCCCTCCGGGTCCGTGAAGTTGCTCTGCGCCTTAGCGTCCGGCTCGCCATACGACCGCGTGTAGGGCGGCCCGCCCTTCGGGTTCCGGTCTTGGTCCGGCTGCCGACCGCGGGCGTCGTCCGCTGCCCGCTGCTGCGCCTCCAACCGCGACTTCGCCGCCCGGATCGCCGCCAGACGGTCTTCCCGGCGGCGCAACTCCGCCGGCAACTCGTCGCCCCGCACGTCCTCGGCCGCGTCGGCCGCGCCAGCCGCCGCCAGCCGCGCCTCAATCTCCCCCCGCAGCCGCCGCTCCTCCTTTGCCATCCGCCCGGAGCTCATCGCCTTCCGTTGGCTCGCGTTCGCCCGCCCCTTCGTGCCGTCAATCGACAGCTTCCCGAAGCGCGCCAGACCCAATTCCCGCGCCAGACGCACCACCGCTACAAACAGCTCCTTGAAGTCCGACACGTGCCGCCGCCGGAACTCGCACAGCGTCCGATGTTGCGGGAAGTTGCCCGCCCCCAACACCCGGAACGCCCCGTCCTCTTCCAGCTTCCGCGCGATCCCGCGCGACGAAAACACCCCCGTCGCATACGCATACAGCAGCACCTTCACCATCATCCGCGGTGCATCGGGCGCGTTGCGCCGACCGTCCCCCGCATACGGCGCGTAGAACGCCGTCAAATCCACACCGTCCCGCCAGGTCGCTGACGTGGTGCGCCACGTGGCCCTCCGGCAACCACGCCCGCAGGTCCGCCGGCAACAGCAGCATCTGATCCGGTGCGTAGGGACGGAACGTCGTCGACATCAGGTCCTTGCCTCCTCGGCTCGCCTACAATTGTCGCACCGTTTCTGCGGCGCAGACTCCTAGCGAGATACAACGGCTCGTTGAGCAATTCTATCCACGCACAGTTCGAGAGCGTCTGGTCCGCACCGTCGCGACGGAGCACGGCATTCAAACTCATCGCGTTCTCATCGACAGTGGCGCTCTAGCATTAAGCGCCCGCTTGCGACGCCAGACTCTGTTCATGGGATTGAGCGACGGGGCGCGCATCGACACCATCCGCCACGCAAATGCGGATTTGCTCGGCAACGAACAGTTTGTCCAGGGCACGCAGGTCGACACCGAGAAGTGGAAAGATCTACTCGACAATCTTCGCAAGGACCTCGACGATCCGAATGCACGGTTCCGTTTGGTCTATCTGATCGATGATTTTGCTGGCTCCGGAACCTCATTTCTCCGCTTCAATGAAGAGAAGAAAAAGTGGAAGGGCAAGCTTCTCCGCTTCAAGGACTCGGTGACAAGTGCAAACGATGCGCTCGACGGCGACAAGCTGTTTGAGGAGAGCTGGGTGCTCTGCGTCCACCACTACATGGTGTCATCCGCCGCAGCCAAAGCAATCCAGAAGCGTCTTGACCGACTGGCCGGCACTGGCGATCTCCCCGAATATTGGGCCCGGGCAACATACCCGTCCTTCGGTATGGTTCTTCCATGCGACCTTCCAATCGACGCGGTTGACGGACGGCACGGCGACTTCCTCAAATTGACCCGGACCTACTACGACCCGATACTCCGCACGAAGCACACCGATGTCGGCGGCGTGACGAACCTTAGCCTTGGCTACGGCGGTTGCGCACTACCCCTGGTGCTCGAACACAACACTCCGAACAACTCGGTCGCTCTACTCTGGGCTGAGACAGATGGTGGCGTTCGAGATGGCATTCCCGTGTCGCCGATGCGGCCACTCTTCCGCCGGCGCCAACGACACGCGTAAGGGGGGGCAGCATGGCGAACCCCTTCGAAAAGCGAGCGTCAGAGTACCTCCGGGACGATGAGGCGTTCCTCGCCAGGATCACGCCGGAGCCGCTCACCACCTTACTTAGAGAGTCCGGCGAAAGAAGAACGTCTCTACGACAGGCTCACGATGATCATCGGCACGCCGGGAAGCGGAAAGACCACGCTCGCGCGGCTCTTTCAGTTCACGACGTTGATGACCTTGCTCCGCAATCGCAGCATGACAAATCACAAGCCGTTGATCGATACCCTCACGGCCTGCGGGGCGATTGACGACGGGCAGCCAGCGTTCATAGGCGGGCGGCTTCCGCTCGAGGCAGAGTATCGGGAGTTCTGGGAATTCCCGTATCCCGAGGAGCTCAAGTCAGGCTTGATGATCGCACTGCTTCAGGCCCGTACGGTGTTGACCTGGCTCCGGAACATCCGAGCCTCTGGGGTCCTGCTCGATCAAGTAGAGATCGCCTCACGTGCCGATGCCAACGCTGCGCTCACTGCCATCGGCGGCACAAGGGGCCCGGATCTGCTCGCGCGTGCACGCGAGGTCGAGGTCGCGATCTACCACATCTCGGCTGCTCTGGTACCTCCAGACATCGACGACCTCGATCGAGAGGCAGTCGCCGCCTATCGGCCTTTCGACGTCATCGAGGCGTTCCGAATTACCGTTGGCGAGAATGTCCTACAACTCCGTCCCCTCGTCATTTTCGACGACGCCCACAGTCTCCACCCCACCCAATTCAAGAATCTCAGGCGTTGGCTTGCACGGCGCGAACTCAACGTCTCGAGATGGGTCTTGACCCGACTCGACGCGCTCACGCCCAGCGAAGTTCTTCTGGACCCGGAAGAGCACGCCGATGCGTCCGGGCTCAATCCGTCCCGTGAGATCACCGTGATCCGGATGCAGGGTGCCGACGATCGCAAGAGCGAGCGACAAGCGTTCCGCAAGATGGCCAAGGACATGTCGGCGCGCTACCTACGCCAGATGGATGTGTTCAATCGCCGAGGTCTTCACAGCCTCGGCGATATGCTTTCCACAACCCCGGAGCCGGTCTCGGCCGGCAAGTGCGAAGGTCTCGCACAACGCGTCGATTCTCTGCAACACCAGTATGGTGTTTCTTCCGAGCGTCGCCTTGGACTCGAGAGGCAAGTCGACGACTACCTCGCAAACACCGGGGACAACGGCGATGATTTGCGGCTCGGGATATTATCGGTGCTGCTTGAGCGCTACGCCAAACGCATCCCGCAGCGCAGTCTGTTCTACGAGGACGCCGACGATGCCGAGCCCAGCCGACCGCTGAGCGTCGACGCTGGGGTTGCCGACGGAGCCCGTATTTTCCTGTTGCACCAGTACGAGCGACCTTACTTTTTTGGCATCGACACGTTGTGCGATGCAGGATCGGAGAACGCCGAACAATTTCTCCACCTCGCGGGCCATCTCGTCTCTCAGTTGGAAACCCGCCTCATTCGTGGCAAGAATGCGCTGCTCACGAGTGGTGTCCAGCACAAGTTGCTGCGGGCACGCGCCACGGAGATGGTGTCCCGGTGGGATTTCCCTGAGTTTCGGCAAGTCCGTCGACTTGCCGACGGACTTGCCGTCGAATGCTTGGCCAAGAGCCTCGAGGGCAACGCTTCACTCGGCGGCGGCGCAACCGCCTTCGGCATCCCGCAAGAAGAGTTCAGCACAATTCCGGAGACCCATCCGCGTTTGGCACGGGTGCTTCAGTTCGGGGTCGCCTACAACGCATTCGTGCTCGCGCCGAACCACGGCACAAAGAGGCGACTCTGGTGTCTGATCGAACTCAGCGGGGTACTCCTGTTGCATCATGGCTTGACGCTGAAGCGCGGCGGCTTCCTCGAACGGCGTGTCAGCGATTTAGTGCGATTTCTCGGCAAGGATTGAGATGGGATGCGTTCGCCGCTGGGACCCGTGCATTGCCCACCGCGACGGAGAAGTAGACGATTTCCTCGCCGGCCACTTCGGCCAGTCGGACCGAAACGTCCTTCTTGTAGCCGGCGCCGGTTTCGATCCACGGGCGTGCGCCGTTGCCTCTCGATTGAGCAAAACCGGCACGTCTGTTCGCGCCTTGCTAGTCAAGGAGGAGCGACCCGATGCGTCGCAGGATCAGGTGGATCGAGCTATTGCAAACACGACGGTTCTTCTCGATACGCTGGCCGAGCGGCACGTTGAGTCGGTGTATATATTCGGGTCGGACGGTGCGGTCGTCGGCGGACGCAACGTAACCAACATTGTTAGCCGGCAGAGTTTAAAGGGCGTGACTGACGTTGTCGTCGACATCAGCGCACTGTCGGTGGGAACGAGCTTTCCGATCATCCGTTATTTCGTCGAACGTATCGTTCGCCACAAGGAATCTGCGAATTTGCACCTTTTCGTCGCACACGACCCGAGCTTAGACACCGACATTCGCTCCAAACCCAGCGATACACCCGGCTACATCCACGGTTTCAAGGGCCGGTCGTCGCTCTATGACATGGCAGATGCCGCGCGGCTGTGGCTGCCGCAATTGGTTACCGGACGGCGCCGCGCACTCACGGCGCTCTACGACTTCGTCGATCCCCACGACACGTGCCCGATTCTTCCCTTCCCGGCGAGCAACCCTCGTCTCGGTGACGTGCTGGCGGAGGAATATCTGACCGAACTAGAAAGCACCTGGTCGGTCGACTCACGTAACATCGTCTACGCCGACGAGGGAGATCCGTTGGATCTGTACCGAACTATTCTCAGACTGGACGACTTTCGTCAGCCTGTCTTCAAGGAAGCAGGAGGTTCACTGCTCGTCCTCTCCCCGCTCGGCAGCAAGGTCATGGCCCTCGGTGCACTGATGGCAGCGCTGGAGCGTGACTTGCCCGTTGCCCATCTCGAGCCCGTTGGGTACGAACTCGAAGCGTCGGTGCCGAAGATGATAAACCGGCCGAATCTCATACATGTATGGTTGGAGGGGGAGGTCTATCCGCACCCCCGACCGGCCTTGCCGATGGGAGGGAGCCCCGCACGATGACCACCGTCACCCGACCAAAGGTCTTCGGGACGGGACTGATAGCCCTCGATCTGGTCATCGGCCCCGACCCGGAGACACCTGTCCGCTCCTGGGCGGGTGGCACTTGCGGCAACGTGCTGTCCATCTTGGCGTATCTCGGATGGGATGCTTTCCCCGTCGCGCGTATGAACGGCGACGTGGCATCCAATCGTGTCCGTGCCGACATGAAGCGCTGGGGGGTCCACCTCGATTGGACCACCTGCGCTCCCACCACTCACACGCCCATGATCGTTCAGGAAATCCGGCACAGGAGAGATGGCCGATCCGACCATCGGTTCTCCTGGTCGTGCCCCCACTGTGGTAAATGGCTACCGCCGTTCAAGCCGATCACGGTAAACGCCGTAGAAAGGGTCACACCGGCGCTCGTTGACACATCGGTGTTTTTCCTCGATCGACTGTCGCGCGCCAACCTCACCTTGGCCGCCGCGGCATCTGCGCGAGGTGCCTTGGTGGTGTTCGAGCCATCCAGCAAGTCGACCGACAAGCTAATGGCGGAAGCGATCGCACTCGCTCATATTGTTAAGTACGCTAACCATCGCGTCGCCGGCATTCGCGGTGTAATGGCAAACGGTTCTGCGGTTCTACTCGAGGTGCAGACTCTCGGCGACGAAGGCCTGAGGTATCGCCATCGGCTCCGCCGTGGCATCTCCCGTTGGATGCATCTCAAGGCCGTTCCTGTGCTGCGGCTTGCCGATGCCTGTGGCGCCGGCGACTGGTGCACGGCTGGCCTGATCGCCAAGGCTGCAATCGGCGGGCAGGAAGGGCTGCGCCGAGCCGGTGCCCTTGGCGCTCGGGCTGCGCTTCGCTACGGTCAGGCACTTGCAGCGTGGAATTGCGGCTTCCAAGGCGCGCGCGGCGGGATGTATGCAATAGCACGGGAGGCATTCGAAGGAGAGATTGCCAAGCTGCTCAACGGTCGATTCGGTGACATCGGCGATGTCGCAGTGGGCGACGCCGCGACACAGATCGTGACATGTCCAGCGTGCCCGCCTAACGTGCAGTAGTTGCGCCCACGATGCCACCAAGAACCTACGCGGCACGATCCAAGTAGATGAGTGGCAACTGCATCGCCATACGGATGAGGTGGTCAGTTACAGGTGCCGAGGAGAGGATGAACGCGATGCTCGATATTGAAGCCGATCAGATGTGTCGGGCCCAGCGGTATAAGGCGGCCTGACAAATTGCAACGAACCGACTTTATGTGAACTGGCACTTCCCGTTGGCGACTCCTTCCAGAGTTCCCGAAAGTCCAACATTCTGTAGTCCGGTGCTTCCGCCATGAACTGTTGCTGTCTCGCCCTTATCTCCTTCTAACCAAGGCGCTTAGACAAGATTTTCACAACCGAAGAAGTCGCCAGCGTAAAAATCGCCTGTAAGTATATGCGTGATTGGAGCTTAAGCCTTATTCACCAACAGTTGATGACGGAAGCACCAGCTCGCTCCCCGCGACATGGCGAATCCGCGGCACGCGAATCGCCACGCGCTGGCCGGCCAGCCCGACCGTCCCGGGATTGCTGCCATGACGGCGCCCGCCGACCGACACGTCCTTGCGGGCGTAGCGTTCGCCCGCCAGCGCCGTCACCTCCTCGTCGAGCAACTCCTCCACGTGCATCAAGCCCAGCGGGACCAAGGACCGGATGAGCTCCACCTTGGCGTCGAGCTCCAGGTCGGGGTAGTCCTCGCGGCGGATGATCTCGACCCGACCCAGCGTGCGACCCTTCTTGCGCTTCCTGACCGGACGTAGGACACTGCTCATCTCGGCTCCTTTCTCTCGTGGGGTGATGTCCGTCTCTCAACGTCATCAAACCACAGGGTGTGGGAGCCGTTTCAATTTCCAACTAAGTTTCGCTCACCCTCAGCCGCCGATTCGTTGCGGCGATCACGCGGACATCGACTCGGAGCGCGCGATGACTCGACCCCACCTGCTGAATCTCGCCATTGTCGAGAAAACGCAGCAGCAGCGACTGCATCTGCGCGCTCATCTCCCCGACTTCGTCCATGAAGATCGTGCCCTTGTCAGCCTGTTCGAGCCGCCCCCGACGATCCCGGTGCGCGTCGGTAAAGCTCCCCTTCACATGACCAAACAGCTCTGACGCAAGTAACGTGTCGGGGACACCGGCGCAGTTTACGGTGACCAGCGGAGCACTTCGCCGCCGGCTACGCTCGTGAATAAGGCTGGCCACAATCTCCTTGCCGACACCGCTCTCACCGGTAATGAGAACCTTGGCATCTGATTCCGCTGCACACTGGATGTCTTCCTCAATGCGTAGAAGCGCTGGACTACGGCCGATGAGTTGGGGGCTTTTCATGACGAGATCAGGACCTTCCTTTGTACCTTGTTCGGAAGAATCTGGTCAACGAAGAGAGCGGCAATGACGAGCTTTCTTTCTTCAACCACACTTTTCATCGTGCAGTACTCGCCTGGATTTGTATTACGAATCTGTCATAAGTGTTTGTCTGGACAGTGTTTTCTGACTTGATCTGGGGCTCGAGCACCCCAACCACCCGGCCTGGCCTCTCAATTGCTACAGCCCTATTCAGCTCACACCACCTGGGGGGGGGTAGGAGGGCCGAAGACGACAACTCGGGCGGAAACTCAGCATAGAAGATCGACTATGGACCGCACTCGCCAATCGCGACGCAAAGGCCGTGGAAGCATGGTCCCCACTCGTCTTATCGGACCGGACACGCCTTCTTGTGACAACCATCTCGGCAGTCTGGGAGCGGAGATGTGGACCCGTGAGTGAGCTACCGAGGGTGCTCATAGTCGCCAGCGATCTGACGGGGGCCTCTGGGGTTGAAGCGGCGCTCGCGAGCAAGTTCAGGGTTACGACGGTCAGGGCCTTCGACGAGGCGCTCGATATCATTCTGTCCGAACCGCCGGACGCGCTCGTCACGGAGCTGAAGCTTGGCGCGTTCAACGGCCTGCACCTGATCATCCGTCTTCGAGGGCGCTCGCCTGACAGCGCTGCCGTCGTCTACACCGCCTTCCCGGACCCGGTGCTGGAAAGGCAAGCTCACGTGATGGGCGCGGACTATCTGGCGAGGGAGACGGCGCCGTCGGCGCTCGTGGAGTTACTCTCCGATCGGCTGAGCAATCGTGTGGACCGCCGAAGGCACGGTCGCAAGCGACTCGCAGATCCGATCGCGGCGAGCATCGCCGACGTACCCGCGCAGTTCGTCGACGTCAGTCACACGGGATTTTGCGTCGACCTCGCGTGCGGACTCGTCGAGTCGCCGGTGCAGATGAGCCTGCCCGACCACGACGTGCTGATAAACGCCCGTGTCGTGTGGGCGAGTCGGACGAGCGACGGACGCGAAGGCCTTCGCATCGGGGCCACGCTGTCGGACCCGAGCATCAGAGACAGCGCGCACTGGCGTCAGCTGGTCGACTCGGCGTCCTTTGACCCCGTCCCCGTTGGCACAGGACCGCTCGGTCCAGGTGCCTTCGATCCAGGCTTGGACTAGCTGGCCTGCGGAGGGCGCTCTCTACGGCGCTACGGTGCCACGCCGGACCACGGAAACCCGATCGGCAGAAAGCTCGACGCCTCGGCCTGTGAATACGCGTGAGCGGCGGCCGCGGCGCTCGTGAGGAACGGCGACATACCGACCGGGATATCACCAACTTCCCCATAGCGAACCTGTTCGGTGCTCCCAGTCTCCGGGTTGAGCAGGTACCACGTCCCCTCGCTCGCTCGGTGCACGACGATCTCGGTACGTCCATCCCCATCCACATCGAGCGGGACGGGACAATCGCCGGGCTGTCCGAATGTAACCTTGAATTGCCCTCCGACATACCAGGTTGATGTCGACGGGCGATACACGGCAAGGTCGACCTGTCCGTCGCCGTCGTAGTCGGCCGGAACCGGCACATCGCCTTCGCCACCGAAGTAGACCACCGACTGGCCTGCGACGTACCACGCACCGTTGGATGGACGGTAGACCGCCATGTCCGCGAGGCCGTCACCGTCATAGTCACTTGGCACCGGAATATCGCCCGGTAGGCCGAACCGCACCGGCTCGCCACCAAGCGTTGTCCAGTATCCGTCCGGATCGAACACCCTGAGGTCGGCCGTGCCGTCCCCATCGTAGTCCGCGGGTACGGGAATGCTCCTAGGAGAACCGAGTCGAGCCTCAGCCGTTCTCAGAAAACCGCTGCCGGACGTGTGCAGTACCCAGGTACCATCCGACGGCCGCCAGGACCCAACGTCCTCCACCCCATCGCCATCGTAATCAGCCGAGACGGGCACTACGATCGAGCCGCTGTTCTGCCAGTCCTCCAGGAACAGCTCCAGTCCACTTGACCCGCGCACATGCCACTCGCCCGTCGAAGGACGGTACACCGCCGTGTCAGCTATCGCGTCAGCATCGAAGTCAAGGCTCGTGCTATTTCTGGAACGGACCTTTCGCTTGCCTTTACCCGGGCCCTGGCTTCCGCCACTCGTACCGTTGCACTTGCCCGAGGGGTGATTGCAGGTTGGTGCGGGAGCGGGTTCGGGTGCCGGAGCTGGCGCGGGAGCAGGGGCTGGCGCAGGGGCTGGCGCGGGGGCAGGGGCAGGAGCGAGCGCAGGCGCAGGAGCGGGCGCAGGCGCAGGGGTTGGCGCTGGTGCAGGCGACGGCTCTGGTTCTGGTTCTGGTTCTGGCTCTGGTTCTGGTTCTGGCTCCGGGGCTGGCGCGGGCGGCGGCGGCGTTCCTCCTGTCGACAACCCCGCACCGGACGTCTCGTTGGAATCGCCGCTTCGTAGATTTCCGCCCGAGTTGTAGGCCTGGACGACCACGTGGTACGTCTGACCAGCATTGAGGCCGGTGATCGTGAATGACGTTGCGTTTCCCGCATCCGCCTCGTTCGGATGCGAACCCGAGCTGTCGCCCCACATGACGAAATAGCCGGCCACGCCGCTGGACGAACTCGCGTCCCATTCCAAATTCAAAGAACCGGTGTCAGCAAGGGTGGGCGTTGCCTGCGAAACGACAAACAAGATGACAGCAGACAAGGCCGCGATCCCACGAGTAGACCATCCCGAAGCATGTAAATCTGACATATGAGTACCACTAGGGCTGGGGCCGCTAGATGGCACTCAATGGTGCAAGGAGAACTCCCCCGTGGGACGGGTGTGCAATGTGTAAACTCGCGGGCAGGGCCGTTAACGGGGAACGGACACTACCGCCACGCGAGATTCCCGAATTGTTCAGTTCTCCGACAAGTCTGTCCGAGCTTCTGTCACGTCGCGAACGCGCTCCGCGCCGTCCGCACAGGCCTATCCTGTAGATGTTTCACGATCCCACGGGCTATCCCGGTAGCTTCGTCCCGACTGCGCAGCCGGCTAGCGAGGGCTCTGAAGGAATGAAAGAAGCGCTACGGTTGGTCGCCGAACGGCGCACCGAATTCCGGCTGAATCCCGATAACAAACGGCGGAAATAACAAAAAGTACATCGGGGATGACCACGCACCACACCGCGCCGAACTGCACGCCCTTACCTCGACGACATGCTGCCCAGTGTCCACCGAGGGAATCGGCGTGGAGTAGCTCTCGGATTCAGTTGCCAGCGCCGACATGCCCGCGGAATGGGCACTGCCTTCATTGATCCGAATCTCGAACTCGACAACGCCAAACTGCGAAACCCACTGATCCGGGTAGCTCCAACCAAACGAGTGCGTGGTCTCGGCCGACTGGGCATGTGCGCCAGACGCGAACGACACACAACCGACGAGCAGAACGAGAGACCTCGCCACACGCCTTCGACCCTGACCTTGACGACCGGCTGCCTTCATGACATTTCGCCTTGAGCCGCAGACGGGCCCGGTTCGGCGGCAGTGGTCTGATACCACTCGACCGTGTGCCGCAGCCCATCCTCGGTGGTGACTTCTGCATCGAAGCCTAACAGACTCCGGGCCAGTAGGTTGGCAGCCTGCGAGTCTCGCACGTCGCCCTCGCGCGTGGGTCCGTAGGTCGGCTCGACGTCAGCACCAATGAGCTCGCGAAGCACCGCGAAGAGGCTGTTGATCGACACTCGCCCGCCCGGCGCGAGGTTGATGACCTTGCCGCTCACCTCGGTGGCCGTCGCCGCGGCGATCACACCCGAGGCGACATCGGACACATATGTGAAGTCCCGCGTCTGCCGACCGTCACCGTGAATTGTCGGTTGCCGTCCCTCGCTCAGCGCAGAGGTAAACAGCGAGATCACGCCGGAATACGGGGAGCTTGGATCTTGCCGTGGCCCGAACACGTTGAAAAACCGCAGCGATACGGTGTCGAGGCCGTAGAGGGAATGAAAGAGACGGGCATACTGCTCGCCGATCAGCTTCTGGAGCGCGTGAAGTCCCGCGTCTGCCGACCGTCACCGTGAATTGTCGGTTGCCGTCCCTCGCTCAGCGCAGAGGTAAACAGCGAGATCACGCCGGAATACGGGGAGCTTGGATCTTGCCGTGGCCCGAACACGTTGAAAAACCGCAGCGATACGGTGTCGAGGCCGTAGAGGGAATGAAAGAGACGGGCATACTGCTCGCCGATCAGCTTCTGGAGCGCGTAGGGCGACTTCGGGTTCGTGGGCATCTCCTCGTCCTTGGGCAGCGTCGGAGAATCGCCGTACACCGACGACGAGCTGGCAAATACCAGCCGTTTGACGCCGGCCTCTCGGGCTGCCTGCAGGAGTAGCAATGTCACCTCGACGTTGGCTCGGTGCGAGGCAATTGGATCTTTGACCGAACGTGGCACCGACGGGATGGCCGCCATGTGCAGGACATAGTCGATACCTGCTACGGTTTCGGCCGCCACACCAGGCTCGGCCAGATCACCCTCGACGAACTCGATGGCATCGCGCCCGGACCCAGACAAGTGCCGTGCAAGGTTGGCCCGCTTACCAGTCGACAGATCGTCCACGACGCGCACGGTCTCGTCGGCACTCACCAGGGCATCCACGAGGTGAGATCCTATGAAGCCCGCTCCGCCGGTTACGAGATAGCGACTCATAGTTCGCCACCGGGGAGATGCCCGCTACATCGGGAACTGCTCACGCGCGATGCCTGGCACCACCTTGAGGGCATTTTTGTAGTAGACCTTCTGGAGCACGTCGTCCGGCAGGTCCATGCCATAGAGCTTCCAGAACGCATGATACCGGCGATAGTAGTCGAAATACTCGTCGGCCGTTTCGAAGGTCCGCCAGTAGTAGGAAAACTCCTCGGGACGGTATGAGTCCTTCCCGAAAAGGACCCGATCCTGGTAGTCGATGAAGAACTTGCGGGCGGTCCTCGGCTGGCGACCGAACTCATACAGGATCGCCGCGGTCTCCGGATACACATTCGGTAGACGGTCAAGGAGCCGGCCGAGCCGGCCGAGGTCGTTCGCGTGCCAGCCGAAGTGCGCCAGGATGAACCTGGTGTTCGGATGTCTCCCGAACAGCCGGTCACGCTCGGCCATCATCTCTTCGAAGGCCGGCACTCGCGCTGGCGGCATCCGGCGGTCGGGCAAGAGCGTCAGCTCCAGCCACCGCTCATTGAACGCGTCGACCGGCTGATAGAACTCGGACGGCTCGCCGACGTGAATGAGGACGGGGATGTCGAGCCGGGCACACGCCTCGAACACCGGATCGAGCTCGGGGTCGTCGACGGGCACTCGTTCACCCTTCTCATTGCGCACGTCGATGCCGAAGTTCTTAAAAAACTTCAGCCCGACCGCGCCCGCCGAGACGTCGCGTTCCAGCTGATCGGCCGCCTGCTGACCGAACCCCGCGTAGACGCCCCGGCCGAAATCGAGCTTCGCGAAGTGAACCATCCGCTGGGGCGCCGCGCTGGCCCGTATCGTCTCGATCTTCTGCTCGAGACCTCGTCCCGACCCGCCGCTCAGGTTGACCAGTACCTGCAGGTTGAGCGCGTCCATCTCGCCCACGGTCTGCGACCACTGATCGTCGGACACGCGCCAATGGTGGCTGTGGATATCGATGGCTGGGAACTTGGCCCGGGGGACGGAGTGTTCGTCGACAACGAGGGTTGACCGCGGTGTGTATTCCTCGACTGAAAGCGCCGGTTCATCTGCCCGGCGCTGGGCGCGCCGCTGCGCCTCCGGCGTCGGCGTCAGCAGCGCCACTGCCGCACCGATGGCAGACACGGCGATCACAATTACTAGGACACGTTTCAGCATGAGCGCCTCAGGACGTCATAATCACAAGGTTCCGCCGCAGTGCGGTCATAAGCCGAATTCTGTCCCCAGCCCGGCTACGATTGCTCGCGGCCTACCTGGGTGACGACCATTCCTCTAGCCCCGTCATCACTGGCGGGGTCATGCGACCTACCCGGAAGCTTCGGGCGGACCACCCTCGAGCGCCTCCCTATTTGGTCTTGCTCCGTGCGGGGTTTAGCCTGCCACTCGCCTTACGGCGAGCGCGGTGCGCTCTTACCGCACCATTTCACCCTTACTCTCCTTCGCCCTTGCGGGCTCCGGCGGAGCGGTATGTTTTCTGTGCCACTTTCCTTCGGGTCACCCCGACCGGGAATTACCCGGCGCACCGTCCTTCGGAGTTCGGACTTTCCTCCCCACCCATCCGCCGAAACAGATGGGCGCGGCGGTCGTCTGGCCGACTGCGGCGGAATGTCAAAGAACATTATCAGACGGGGCTTCGCCCCGAACCCCCGCGGCCGCTTCGCGGGGACCCCGAATGCCCCACTCCGCGACCGCCAGGCGCGCCGTGCGCGCCTAGCCCGACGCGTTCCCGATGTCAAAGAGCCTTAACTAGACGGGGTTGCGCCCCGAGCCCCCGCTCCGCCCTCGCGGGGCCCCTTCTCCCCACGCCGGGCTGCGCCTCACCCGTCACTCTCCTGCGAGATATTGTACTGCTCGAGCTTCTTATAAAGGTTACTACGGGGCGTGTCGATCTCTTCCGCCGTCTTGGAGATGTTCCACCCTAGTTCCCGGAGCTTGCCCACCAGGAACGCCCGTTCGCTGATCTCCTTGAACGCGCGAAGCGTTCGTGCGCTCGTTGCGGTCACCCCTGACCCACCCGGCTTCTCATCGACGCGGAGCACGCTCTGGACCTCAGGCAGGTCGACGGCGTCTCCGCTCGTCATGACCAGGAGGCGCTCGACCGAGTTGCGCAGCTCGCGAACATTGCCGCGCCATCCTAACTGGGATAGGCCCTCCAGCGCCGCGCCGGTGAATCGCTTCGGCTTGAAGTTATTCTCGCGCGCGAACAGATCTGAAAAGTGACGGACCAGTTGCGGGATGTCCCCTGCCCGCTCCCGAAGCGGCGGCACCTTGATCGGGAGGACGCTGAGCCGAAAGTAGAGATCCTCGCGAAACTCACTATCTTCAATCGCCTGGTCGAGGTCCTTGTTCGTGGCCGCAAGCACCCGGACGTCCACCTTCATGGTGCGCGATGAACCCAGCCGCTCCACCTCCCCCTCCTGAAGCACGCGCAGCACCTTGGCCTGTGTCTTGAGCGTCATATCGCCGACTTCGTCCAAAAAGATCGTCCCGCGGTCGGCCTGTTCGAACTTGCCTATCTGCTTCTCGGTCGCGCCGGTGAAAGACCCCTTCTCGTGCCCGAACAGTTCGGACTCGATGAGGTCATCCGGAATCGCCGCGCAATTCACCTGTACGAAGCGCTCCTTGGCGCGAGGGCTGTGGCGATGGATAGCGCGGGCAACGAGCTCTTTCCCTACACCGCTCTCCCCCTGGATCAGGACGGCGCTCCGAACCGGCGCGGCGCGTTGGATCTCCTCCATCACCCTGCTGAGGGCGCTGCTCTCCCCGACCATCTCGTGTCGAACTCGGTCGGCCTTCCGCCAGCTTCGGTTCTCATCGCGCAGCTTCCGCTGGTCCAGAGCGTTTCGAATCGTGACCTTCACCCGCTCTGTCGACAGCGGTTTCTCGAGAAAGTCGAAGGCCCCCAGCTTGGTCGCCTCGACTGCCGTCGTCACGGTGCCGTGACCCGAAATCATCACAACCGGTACGGTTTCGTCGTTCTCACGAATCTTGCGCAGCACGTCGAGCCCATCCATGCCGGGCATCTTGACGTCGAGAAACACCAGATCTGGGGTGTCGCGCTCGACACCTTCTACGCCCTCCTGTCCGCTGCGAGCCAGCTGGCACTCGTAGCCGTCGTACTCAAGGATCATCTTGAGGGAGTCGCGAACGGACGCGTCGTCGTCGATGACGAGAATTCGGGATTTCATTCTGAGGGATCCGCAGTCTTGTCCATTATAAGTTCCAGAAACTGCTCCTCGGTGAGCACCTCGACCCCGAGGGCCTCGGCCTTGGCGAGCTTGGTGCCAGGATCCGCTCCAGCAACCACATAGGTCGTCTTCTTGCTGACCGAAGACGTAACCTTGCCGCCGCGTGACTCGATGGCTTGGCGCACGTCGTCTCTCGACTGTGACGCCAAAGTCCCGGTCAAGACGAACGTCTGCCCAGCCAGTGCGGCGTCATTGCCCGGCCCTTCCGCGTTCGGCTCCACCAGGTTGAGACCGGCCTCACGAAGCCGATCGAATAATCGACGACTTCGCGAGTCATCGAGGAACGCCCGCACCGAGGCCGCCACGACCGGCCCGACGTCTGGCACGGCCTCGAGCTCCTCGAGCGAGGCAGCGTTCAGCTCGTCCAGACTTCCGAATCGACGTGCGAGCAGCTGGGCCGCGCGCTCGCCGACGTGCCGAATCCCCACCCCAAGAATCAACCGCCAAAGCTCGTTCGCTTTGCTGCGATCGAGCTCGGCCATCACGTTCGCGGCCGATCTCTCCCCCATGCGCTCCAGGCTTTCCAGCGTCTGAGCGGTTAGCGAGTACAGGTCGGCGAAATCGGTAACCAGCCCCTTCTCGACCAGTTGGTCGACGAGTGACTCGCCCATTCCCTCGATGTTCATCGCTCCCCGGCCCACGAAATGCCGGAGCGCCCGCCGAATCTTCGCGGGGCAGCTGACGTTGGGGCAGCGCCAGACGATCTCGTCTACCGGCCGCTCGAGAGGTGTCTCGCACGCCGGGCAGGTGGTCGGCATGACGAAGGGCTTGGGACCGTTCCGGCCGCCAGCCCGCCGACTGACGATCGGCTTGACGACCTTCGGAATGACATCGCCGCCCTTTTCGATGAGCACGTAGTCACCGGCACGGATGTCCTTGCGCGCAACCTCCTCGGCGTTGTGCAGCGTGGCCATGGCGATCGTCGATCCGGCAAGCCGGACCGGTTCGAGCACCGCATAGGGCGTCACCGCGCCAGTGCGGCCCACGTTTACCTCGATGCTCATCAGCTTCGTCGTGGCCTGCTCGGCGGGAAACTTGAACGCGATGGCCCACCGGGGGAACTTCGACGTTGACCCGAGCTGGTCCCGAAGTGTGCCCTCCGACACCTTGGTGACCACGCCGTCGGTCTCGAAGCCAAGGCTCCGGCGCGTGTCGGACCACTCCGCGCAAAAGGCCAGGACCTCCTCGATTCCGGCACACGGTCGCCAGCTCGGTTCGACCGGAAGACCCCATTCTCGGAGCTGCGTCAACATCCGATCATGGCTCGCGAGACTCGGCAACGACGCTCCTTCGAACTCGACCTGTGCGGCCTGATACATGAACACGCTGAGCCCGCGTTTTGCCACGAGCGCTGGATCCAGATTGCGCATGGTCCCGGCTGCGGCGTTTCGCGGGTTGGCGAGGAGCGGCTCGCCGGCTTCTTCGCGTTGTCGATTGATGCGATCGAAAACGCGGCGCGCCAGATAGACTTCGCCTCTAATCTCGAGCACGCCCGGCACATCGGCCTTCAGCTTCAGCGGAATCGCGTGAATCGCGCGGACGTTGGAGGTCACGTCCTCGCCGCGCACGCCGTCGCCGCGGGTCACGCCTCGGATGAGGCGGCCATGCCTATAGGTCAACGCAATGCTCAAGCCATCGATCTTGAGCTCCGCGACGTACGGAACCGGGCTGTCGTCTCCGCGACCTTCCAGCCCCTTGCGGACGCGCTCATCGAACGCCCGCATCTCGTCTTCGGAGTACGCGTTGTCGAGACTCAGCATCGGGTGCGCATGGTCCACCGATTCGAACCCCTCGACCGGGCGTCCGGCAACCCGCTGTGTGGGCGAGTCCGAGGTGATCAGATCAGGATGCGCAACCTCCAGCTCGTCTAGCTGACGCATGAGTGCGTCAAACTCGGCATCGGAGATCTCGGGGTCGTCAAGAACGTAGTAGCGTTCTTCGTGGTAGCGGATACGCTCGCGGAGGTCTTCGATCTGCTCGGCGCTCGTGGTCACGAGGAGGTCGTGATCAGAAGGACTGACTATCTATCTCTCGCGAGGACGTAGTCGGGCAACGCCCCCAGAGAGTCGCGCTCCGGCGACGGTGGGAACACGTCGAGATACCCTTTGGCGCTCGTCGCGTACTCGACGGCCCGATCGTACGCGTGCTCGACGGCCCGATGCTCGTGCAGGAGCGATTTCAGCTCATTCCAATCGCCCTGCGAGATCGTCCGGTTGTTGACGGCCGAGCGGATGAGCTCGCTCGAGCGACCACCGTCACGCTGCAGCAAGAGAATCGCTGGGAGAGTGACCTTGCCCTCTCGCAAGTCGCCGCCAATCGGCTTGCCGAGCGCAGCCTTGTCCGCTGTGTAATCGAGGAGATCATCGACGAGCTGGAACGCCATCCCCAGATTGAAGCCATACTCACGAAGCGCCGTCCGCTGTTCCGGCGTCACCTCACCGAGCATGCCACCAATCTCGCCGCACCCACCGAACAAGTATGCGGTTTTGCGCCGAATGATCTCGAGATGCTCCTCCTCGGTGATATCGACGTCGCCGGTCTTGGTCAGCTGGTAGAGCTCGCCCTCGATCATCCGGAGCGTGACGTCGCACAGCAGACGCACGAGATCGAGCGAGTCGTAAGTCAGCGCCATCCCCATCGACTTGATATAGAGGTAGTCGCCAAGCAACACGGTGATGTCGTTGCCCCAACGCGAGTGCACGGCCGCCCGCCCGCGGCGGAGATCGGCGTCATCGATGATGTCGTCGTGGACGAGCGTCGCGGTGTGAATGAACTCCACCACCGAGGCGTAGTTCACTCCC
This sequence comes from Vicinamibacterales bacterium, assembly GCA_965216615.1. Classification (GTDB taxonomy): domain Bacteria; phylum Acidobacteriota; class Vicinamibacteria; order Vicinamibacterales; family UBA8438; genus CAUZIB01. The sequence continues at coordinate 136,553 of CBDCGH010000021.1, forward strand.
TGCTCGCCCGTATACCCCGCCAAACGCGCCGCCATCAATAGGACTGCGGGGCGCACACGCTTTCCGCCGCTCGACTGGATATAACGCCCGATCTCCGGAATCAATTGGACGCGCGACTGAATGTGCTCCGCGTAGGCTTCTTCGACCGCATCGAGCTGGTCTTGGATCGGCTCGAAGATGCGAATGAGCTCGGAGGGAGCGGACGACCGGACGGTTTGCATAACGGCGCTCGGATCAGACCACACTTTCGACGCAAGTGTCAACGCACCAAGCCTTTAGAAGCACATCCTCAAGCGCCGCCTTTTCCGAAGAGTGAAGTGTAGGACGCCGATGTCATGTCGGAGACCTCGCCTGGAGACTGGCCCCGTGTCTCAGCCAACGATTCGATGACGCGCGCAACCCAGGCGGGCTCGTTCCGCTTGCCGCGATGCGGCACCGGAGCGAGATGGGGCGAATCGGTCTCCGCCAGCAATCGGTCGTTGGGGACCAGTCTTGCCGCCTCACGAATCTCCTCGGCCCGCTTGAACGTCACGATCCCTGAGAACGACACGTAGAAGCCGAGATCGAGCGCCTGCTGGGCAAGCACGGGGCCGCCCGTGAAACAGTGGAACACCCCACGCACCCTACCTTGTCCTTCCGAGCCCAAGATCTCAACGGTATCGGCGTCCGCCTCACGCGTGTGGATCACCACGGGCAGGTCGCGGTCTCGGGCAAGTCGTACCTGTCGGCGAAACACCTCCTGCTGAAGCTCGCGCGGCGCGAAGTCGTAGTGGTAGTCCAGCCCGATTTCTCCGATGGCTCGTGCCTGCGAGCAGGCGTCGATCGCGTCAGCGACGGCTCCCTCAATCTCATCCACCCGCTCGTGGAACTTCCCAGCCTGGTGTGGATGAACGCCGATAGCACATCCGACATCCGGCCAGAGCTCCACCACGCGATCGAACCGTTCTCGCTCGACCGGGGCCGTCTGATCGAGGATACACAGCGCCGATGAGAGCCCGGCGTACAGCGCCCGACCGACGACCTCCTCGAGGTCGGACGCGAAGGCATCATCCGCCAAATGACAGTGAGAATCGATCATCGGGCCCGACGCCTCGTTTCTAGCTCACCTTGGAGCCCGGAGGTGCTGCCTCCGTGTCTTCCACGGTAAGTAGAACCGGTGGGCCCTCGTCAGACGACGCGGCAAGGATCATCCCGTTCGACTCGAGTCCGGCGAGCTTCGCAGGCTTGAGGTTGGCTATAAAGATGACGGTCTTCCCCACCAAGGCCTCTGGCTCGTAAGCGCCGAGGATTCCGGCAAGCACCTGGCGCTGCTCGCCGCCGGTATCGAGCTGAATCTTGATGAGCTTCCTCGATTTCGGCACGGCTTCAGCCGAGGCGACTCGGCCGACGCGGAGGTCCAGCTTGAAGAAATCGTCTATCGACACCAACGGAGCATCGCTCGTCGCCGCTGCGGCCGCGGATGGTTCTATAGCAGGTTCGGCTTTTGGTTGCTCCATACTGGTCTCTTCCTTCTTTCGCTCGAGTCTGGGCCACAAAGGGTCGCCCCCGCTGATCGCACGCTCGCCGCCGGACCATCTGGCGTCCGGGTCAAGCCGTAGCGTTCTTGTGTCGCGGGTTTCACCAACGCGGCGGAGCACTTCGGCCGCCGACCCGGGCATGACCGGCAGCAGCAGAACTGCGGCAATTCGGACCGCCTCGGCGATGTCGAAGAGCTGCTGGTCGAGCTCGGCTGCTCGCGACGCGTCTTTCGCGACACTCCACGGCTCCACCTCAGCAATGTACTCGTTCGTGGCGTCGATGAGGTCGAACGCCGCGGATGCGCCTTGATGGATCGCAAACACTTCCATCTCCTCCGTATACCCCGCCACAACGTTGGCAGCGCGTTCGGCAAGCGGACCCGGCGTCCCCGACGAATGGAGCCGGCCGTCGCGATAGCGATGGGCCATCGACGCGAGGCGGCTCACCAGGTTCCCGAAGTTGTTCGCGAGATCGGTATTGTAGCGGTCTTCGAAACGCTCCCATGAGAAGTCGCCGTCGCTGCCGTACGTGATCTCCTTCGTGAGATATAGTCGCAGCGGGTCGGGTCCAAGCCGATCGGCGGCGTCGAGCGGATCGACAGCCGTGCCGAGCGACTTGCTCATCTTCTGGCCCTTCCAGTGGACCCACCCATGGCCAAATACTTGCCGCGGCAGTGGCAGCCCGGCGCTCATCAGCATGGCGGGCCAGATGACACAGTGGAACCGGGTGATGTCCTTGCCAATCACGTGCAGGTCAGCCGGCCACCATCGGTCGCACAGCTCGTCGTCGGTTCCATACCCCACTGCGGCGATGTAGTTGATCAGAGCGTCGGCCCAGACATAGACGACGCTGTCGGGATCAGTGGGCAGGGGAATGCCCCACGCCTGCCCGGTCCGGCTCATCGAGATGTCCTCCGGTCCCGACTCCAGGAATCGAAGGATCTCGTTCCGCCTCGTTTCGGGCTGGAGAAACTCCGGCTGGGCAGCGTAGTGGTCAAGCAGCGGCTGCTGGTACCGCGATAACCGAAAGAAGTGGTTCTTCTCCTTGATCCACTCCGGCTTCTTGTGGTGGACCGGGCAGAGTCCGTCTTCGAGGTCCTTCTCCTGCTTGAAGGCCTCGCAAGAAACGCAGTACCAGCCCTCGTACGCCCCCTCGTAGAGATCTCCGGCGTCGGCGATCCGCTGCACGAGCTTCGTCACGGCATGTCGGTGCCGCTCCTCGGTCGTTCGAATGAAATCGTTAAACGAGATATCGAGTCGCGCCCAGACGTCCCGGAACACCTTCTCCATCTGGTCGCAGAACGCGAGCGGGTCGATCCCCTCCTCCCTCGCGCGCTGATAGACGTTGTGCGAGTGTTCGTCGTTGCCCATCACGAAATGCGTCTCAACGCCGGAGAGCCGCTTGTATCGGGCGATGACGTCAGCCGTCACCTTCTCGTACGCCGTCCCGAGATGCGGTCGACTGTTCACGTAGTCGATGGCCGTGGTGATGTAGAAGCGGGACATTGATTAACAGACTAGTAGATTCGCAGGTCCGTGCGTCCTCTTCAGGCTTCGCCGCGATCCAGTTCAGGCTTCGCCGCGATCCAGGTACGACTTCGTCGCGACAGCCTGAACCTCTTTGACGGGGACCCCGTGTTCCTTGGCAACCCGAAGGCAATCGTCGAACTCGGGCACGGCGTTCACGACGTGAGAAGAACCAGCGCGCCTGGCGAGCTTGAATCGTACGCTCCCCAGCGGCGTCTCGACCGCCACATGCTCTCGCTCGAGGCATTCTCGCTGCGACTCACGGAACCGCAGGCCGATGGTCGTGGTCTCGCTGAATACGATGGCGCTCAGGACCTCTCGAAGCTCCGGCGTCGCGATGACAGTCACCAGTGTGCCCGGGCGGTTCTTCTTCATCTGAATCGGCGCGTAGAAGACCTCGAGTGCCCCGGCCGCATAAAGCTTGTCCATCAACACGCCAAAGATCTGCGGGTTCATGTCGTCGATCTCGCACTCGATGACCACGACCGTCTGCAGAGCCTGACTCGTTTCCGCCTCACCCACCAAGATCCGCAGGAGGTTGGGATGCTCGGAGAAGTCGCGGTCGCCAGCACCGTAGCCCACCTGCCGCACACGCATCGCTGGCATCGGACCAAACTCATGGGCGTACTCCGAGATGATCAACGCTCCAGTTGGTGTCAACAGCTCGACCGCGGGGCCCTTCGAGTAGGCCGGAACGCCCTCGATCAGGCGCGCCGTCGCCGGTGCCGGCACCGGCATCACCCCGTGCTCGCACCGTACGGTCCCTGAACCGACATTCAGCGGCGACGACACGATCCGGTCGATCCCAAGCCGCTCCAATCCGTAGACCGCCCCGGCTATATCGATGATGGAGTCAACCGCGCCGACTTCGTGCAAGTGAACATCTTCAACGGGCATTTGATGAATGTCAGCCTCGACCTCGGCAAGGCGGCGGAAGAGCCGATTCGCACGCGCCTTCGCCTCGGCCGAGAGCGCGGAGCCATCGACCATCGCGCAGATCTCGCTCAGGCCGCGGTGATGATGGTCATGGTCATCGTCATGATCATGGTCATGGCTGTGGTCGTGATCGTGATGATGACGACGGGTATGCTCGTGATCGTTGGGATCTTCCCCATCGTCCACACGAAAACTCGTCGCGCCGATACCTGAGCGCGAGACGCGGTCCGCGTGCAGACGGACGTCACCAAGAGCCAAGCTCCCCAACGCCCCACGCAGCTCCTCCAGCGGCAGCCCGGCATCGATGAGGGCACCGAGGATCATGTCGCCCGAAGCGCCGGAGAAGCAGTCAAAATAGAGGATGGTGGACATCGGGAGGGATCCTAGAACGTAGAAGGCAGCACAAGATTGGTGGCACTTGGGCCACTTCCAGAAGCGGCGTGAGCCCACCGATTCCAGTCTGCCCTCCGCCTTCTGAATTCTGAATTCTTTCTCCTACTCACCGAGCCTCCCCGCTTCCTTGAAGCTGAAGTACTTCGAATCCGCCAGCACGAGGTGGTCGAGCACCTCGATCCCCATCAAGACCCCGGCCTCGGCGAGACGCTTCGTCAACGCGATGTCGTCGCCGCTGGGTGTCGGATCACCCGACGGATGGTTGTGAAACAGTACCAGGGCCGCGGCGCCATGCTCCGCCGCCGTCCCAGCTCGATGGCAGCCAGCACTTGGGCAGCCTTCGCCGGCCCGATGCCGTCCACCTTGTGCAGCTGCCGCTCGGTCACGCGTGTCAGCCCCTGCACGCCGTCCGACAGACCCAGCACACGGTTCGCGATCTCGAGCGCGCTGTCGCGCCGAAAACCGTGGCCGAGCACGACCGCCAGTAACTCGTTGTCGCCGAGCACGCCAGATCCGAGTCGCGCAAGCTTCTCGCGAGGCCGATCGTGCGGAGCAAGCGACTTCATGCCGCCCACCCTTCAAGCCGCGTGCCGCAAGCGGGCTATCGTACTACAAGCAGACCCGGCCTACTCCGGACCGCGGAGGTGGTGACGCGCACAAGCGGGCCTACCGAGTACGCGAAACCTACACCCGAGTGCCGAGGGTGCAGTATCAGAACCCTCGCCACGTCCCGCGTGCGATGATCTCGGCCCACCCGGTCAGGTAGATCCTGTCGTCCTTCCACTCGACGTGCTGCGAGCCGCCCGGCGAGACGACATCCATGGACCTCGCGGCCCCGCCGTGTGCCGCCGCTGCCACGGCCGACGCGCATGCGCCCGTGCCCGATGCCGTCGTTGGCCCGACGCCCCGTTCCCAAATCAAAATGCGAATCCGGTCAGGACGCTCAACCTCGACGAACTCGACGTTGGTGCCGTCAGGGAACGCTTCATGCACTGCCAGCTCCGGCCCGAGCTTCCGGAAGATCGCTTCATCAAGCCGCTCCGTAAGGACAATGCACTGCGGGTTTCCCACCGACAGCGCAATCACCCGAATCGACTCGTACGATACGTCCAGATCGAGCTGACGGACGTCCTCTGGCGTGCCCATGAACGCGCGAAAGGTATAGCGCGGCGCGGCCCCGGCCCCGGTAGTGGCGTCGTCCTTGGCGGTCTCTTTGGACAAGAGCGTCAGCGTCTTGGTGCCACCATCGGTCTCGATCACCGTGTCTTTCGACGGCTCGGGTTCCCCCCGCGCCACTCCTCCCGCTCCGTTGGCACCTCCTAACGTCCCGTCGAGCAAGATGGCTCCGAGGCAACGCACACCATTGCCAGAGACCTCGGCCTTCGACCCGTCGGCGTTGAGGAGGGTCATCGACGCACCTCGGGGAGTGCGCTGATACAGAATCAGACCATCAGCTCCGACGCCCGCATGGCGATCGCAGATGGCCCGAGCCACCTCAACTACGGTGTCTGGTGGCACCTCGGGCGCCTGCATGAACAGGAAGTCGTTGCCGTACGCGTGCGCCTTTACGAAATCAATTGCCATGAGATGAGATGTTGACCCTCAGTCACCGAAGCCAGGAAGGATCAGCGTCAGACCACTCGAGAGGCCGATCGTCGCATCGCGATCGTGCAGCCCAAACACGACGGCGCCGTCAAACTGCAGCGCCCCGCGCCGATACCGAATGCCGGTGCGCGCGAATCCGGATGTGGAGGTCCCTGGCGGCACGTTTCGGGTGCGTCGGTTGAGGTGCCCATTCACCTCGCCGACAACCTGAAGCGCCCCGGGCAAGTTCCCGGTCACCGAGAGGCCGTAGAGCACGACATCATTCTGACGAGTGCCGCTGGTCGGGTCCCCCCAGATACCAAGACCCGCGTTTCCCACGACCCTCACGAGGCCAAACGACTTACCAACCAGGACCGAATTATTGAACGCCAGCGTGTTGGGACCGAGGCCGCTCCGGGTGTTGGCATTTGGCAATCGCGTCGAGAGATGAAAGCCGATGGCCGGCCTTCTGTCGGTCTCGGAGAGGATGCGCACCTTGGCCCCAACGACCAGGTCATCGAAGTCAGATGTCGTCGAACCGTCGAAGGTGAGGTCCGCAGACAGCGCCCCGGGAAACCGCTCGGTTACCCGCAGATGCTGGCGCGATGCGTGCTCCACCTGAAACTCGGCTTCTCCGTATCCGAACCGGAGTCCGATGTTCGGCACGTTCGTGTAGTGGCCGCGAAGCCCGGACACCGGGAACGATTGGTCTCTGAGGTAGTCGACCCCCATCTGCAGGGCGATCTTGCCGGCCCCGATTGATTCCGGATCCTCCGTGCGGAGCGGTCGTGGCTGCGAGGCCACGGGCGCCGCCAGCGCGACGGTCGCGATCGTCGCCCACAGACAAGTCGCACCCCAGTGCAGCGGGTCGCTCACGCGTGCCCCCCTGCGGATTGATCGCTGTCAGCCTCCACTTCTGCCTCTGCCTCCGCCTCGCGCGTGACGGCCGGACACTCTTTCCCCCTCCGGATGTAGATCATCGCGGCTGCATCGTACACGGTGTGCGCCACAATCGGGGCCGTCAGGCCGTCGGTCCAAATGGCCAGACCACCGAGCGCAGCGCCCATCGCGCCAGCCCAACACCCGAACGCGAACGTGCCGGACCCACCCATGTGCGCCATTCCGAACAGGACGCTGGCCGTTACCAGGCCAAGCTCAGGTTGAAGGACGCCTCTGAAGAGGAGCTCTTCGCCCAAGGCGGCCGCCACGCTAATCGCCAGTATTGACCCAAGGCCGACCCCACCGAACAGCGGCTTAAACACCTCGACATACAGGCGACGCATCGACTGCACCGGACCGACCGCCGGGGCATGACACAGCAGGAAGAGATTCGTCAGCGCGAGCCCGCCGGCCCCGACGCCACCGGCCACCACGCCCGGCACGACACTGCCGGGCTCGAGCGGAAGGCCCCGCCATCGGGCCCAGGCAAGCGCCAGCACGATGAGCGCCCCCTCACCGGCGATTGCCAAGAAGACTAGGGATCTCGCACGCACCAACTAGTAGGGTACATCTCCCGGCACGGGGCGTCGGCCGGTCGTCACTTAGCGCACGCCATTGAGATATAACCGAAAGTTGTGGATCGGTGGTGTGAAAGAGGCGGCGTAACCTTTCGCGTGAATCAAACGCAAGAACCCTGGCTGGCCGGCCGGGGGAAAGGAGACGCCACCCATGCTGAAGGTACACGACAAGCCGGCGAACGCGGAAGAGCAGGATGAGGATTCGACCCTTGACGAGCTGGCGCGTGAAGGAGCCCGCCGGATGCTGATGAAGGCCCTGGCGGTCGAGATCACTCAATACGTCGAGGAACACGGCGCGGAACGGGACGAGCATGGCCGTCGCCTCGTCGTGCGCAACGGGCAGGCCCAGGCACGGAAGGTGACCTGTGGGGCAGGCACCCTGGAGGTGCGGGCCCCTCGGGTGAACGACAAGCGGGTTGACGCGGCGGGCCAGCGCGAGCGGTTCACGAGTCGGATCCTGCCCCCCTACATGCGTCGGTCTCCCAAGGTCGCCGAGGTGCTGCCGATTCTGTATCTGCGTGGATTGTCGACGGGTGACTTCCGCGAAGCGCTGCCGGTGTTGCTCGGCGACGATGCCGCGGGGCTCAGCGCGACCAACATCGCGCGGCTGACGGCCGTCTGGGACGAGGAGTATCGGCAGTTTCGGCAGCGGGACTTGGCCGACCGCGATTACGTGTATGTGTGGGTCGACGGGATCCACTTCAACATTCGTCTCGAGGACGACCGGCTCTGCACGCTGGTGATGATTGGGGCCCGTCCCAACGGGACGAAAGAGCTCGTCGCGCTTGAGGACGGCTACCGCGAAAGCACCGACAGCTGGGCGATGGTCCTCCGGGCCCTGAAGCGGCAGGGGATGCGAGCCCCGATGGTAGCGGTCGGCGATGGGGCCTTGGGCTTCTGGGCCGCGGTACGGGAGGTCTGGCCGGCGACGGCCGCGCAGCGCGACTGGTTCCACAAGCTGGGGAATGTGCTCGACAAGTTGCCCAAGCGGCTCCAGCCCAAGGCGAAACGAGCACTTCACGAGATCATGGACGCCGACACCCGAGAGCAGGCGGACGAACAGCTGGCGGCCTTCGTCGCGACGTACGAGGCGAAGTACCCCCAGGCGGCGGCGTGTCTGGCCGACGACCGCGAGCGGCTATTCACCTTCTTCGCCTTCCCGGCGGAACACTGGACGCACCTTCGTACGACGAACGTGATCGAATCGCCCTTCGCTACGGTTCGACTGCGCCAGCGCGTGACCAAAGGCGCGGGCTCGCGGACGAAGGGCTTACTGATGGCCTACAAGCTGCTGGACATGGCACAACGTCGGTGGCGCCGTCTCAACAGCGCACACTTGCTGCCGCTCGTGCGCGCCGGCGTGCCGTTCATCGATGGTCTGCAGCAGGAACGCGATACCAAGGAGAAGAATCGGAAGGAAGCCGCCTGATCATGCCGATCGCTGATCCACAACTTTTGACAATACCTCCACGCCATTCCTCAAAGGTCCGTGTCAGTGTTACCAGCACCAGGCGGTACGGCCTTTGCCTCTTAGGAGTGCCAAGAAGGAGAACCACTGATGATTACCGGTCTGCAGGCCCAGCTCAACGCCATCTTGGCACCCCCGCCGTCCTCGCCGTCTGGAGCCGCGTCGGGTGCACGCTTCAACGACGTGATTCAGCGCCAGATCGATCGCGCCAAGGCGGCCGCCGGTGAGCCGGCGCCGAACGCCCTGGTGACGGCGCCCAGCGGGACCCGCCAGGCCCTCTCCGTCCAGCCGAACCGTGAGACGGTCCTGGGCATTCTCGAGAAATACCCACCGACCAACGAGGGGATGCGGCAGGCCTTGCCTGAGCTACAGCGGACGTTCCCCGGGGTGCAGTTACTCGAACACCCGCTGCGACTCGACAAATTGGAGTTCCCGAACGGCATGGTCGTCGACACGATCATGGCGGCGGGCAGCGAGTTCAGCAACTGGGGCTGGATCGTCGAGCAATACGCGAGCACGTACATCACGGGAGAAAGCTCCGTTGACGTCGGAGATGTGTCCATCGCCCTCCCGGGTACGAAGTACGAATACGACTGGGTGCCCAGCACCGTGATCGAGGCACTTCCAACACTTGAGTCGTACAGGCCTGGAGCGTACCGTAATCAGCTCGCCGGCTTCGCCCACGACAAGCTCGATCCGACTCACGAACACAGCATGAACCTTAAGTACATCGCGGCCAGGGTGTTCGAGCAAATCGACGTCTTTGGGCCGGGTGCCCTCGACCAGGCCGTCGCCCAGTTGAGGGAACTCGGCTTCGACGCCATTAAGGTCACCGACGACAAGATCGACTTCAACGATGGCCAGGGACCGATCGATGTGATCGCCAACATGTCCGAGACGCCCCGCTCAGACAGAACGTGGCAGTGGCTCGTTTAGCGCCTAGTACCGCCGACCCGCGGATCTAACGGCCGCGGGCGGCACTATCGAGCCACAGCGTCACGGGCCCGTCGTTGACCAGTTCCACGGCCATCATCGCCCGGAACTGCCCGGTCTCGACGGTCAGTCCGTCGGCCCGAAGGCGACCCACCAGCAGATCATAGATCGAGCGAGCGTGCTCGGGCGATGCCGCGCCGTCGAACGACGGGCGGCGACCGCGTCGACAGTCGCCGAACAGCGTGAATTGCGAGACGATGAGGACACTACCTCCGACATCCACGACCGAACAGTTCATCCGTCCCGCCTCATCATCGAACACCCGCAGATACCGAATTTTTGTCGCGATGTAGTCGACGTCGTCCGGTCCATCGTCGCGCCCGACGCCGACGAACACAAGCAGTCCGTGTCCGATCTGACCGCTTTCGTCGCCACCGACCGACACGCGAGCGGAGGTCACCCGCTGTAGGACGGCCTTCACGAGACCAATTCGGCAGCGCGAGACCGGAGCTCGGCGGTGGGATTCAGCCGGAGGTCGAGCAAGTGGCGGGGCGCAACGTTCCCGAGGGCCCCGAGCATCGAGTGCTTGACGCCAGGATGCTCGGCTTCGAAATCAAGGAGCAGTCGCTTTAGCCGCTGTCGTTTTAGGCTCAAGTCCCCACAAACGGGACAGCAGCACCCAATGACCGGAAGCTCGCACTCGCGCGTGTAAACCCTGGCCTCATCCTCACTGACGTTCACCAGTGGCCGGATCACGACGTGCTCGCGGTCGTCGGAGAGCAGCTTCGCCGGCATGGCCTTGAGACTGCCGGCGAAGAAAAGATTGAGGAGCAACGTTTCGATGAAGTCGTCAGCGTGATGACCGAGCGCGATCTTCGTCGCTCCGACTTCTGCCGCAATCCGGTAGAGCACGCCGCGTCGAAGCTTCGCACACAACGAACAGGGCGTCGCGCCATCATCGAGGACGTCGTCCATGATCTCCCCGATCTGAGTGTGCTCGATCCGAAGCTCCCAGCCACGATCGACACAGGCACGCGTGATCTCCTGATGCTTGTACTGCTCGTACCCCGAGTCGACGTTCACCGCAACGAGCGAGAAGTCGATCGGCGCGCGTCGCCGGAGGACGTCGAGAATCTGCATCAGCGCCCAGCTATCCTTCCCGCCCGACAGCCCAACCATGACCCGATCGCCAGGCGCGATCAGGTCGAAGTGCTTGATCGCCGTGCCGACCTTGCGGGCAAGTCGGGCTTCGAGCTTCGAGGCGTAGGCCATAGCGATACGGGTCAGTCTACCAGCACCAGTTGTTCCAGGGCCCGCGTCCAGGTCATCTCCGACACCTGCTCGAATGCGTTTGCCCCCAGACGTTCCGCGAGCGCTTGATCGTCACTCAGCGACACAAGCGCCTGCGCGAGTGGCGCCACACGTGGCTCTACGACGACGCCGCTCGTGCCATCCCGGACCAACTCGGTCGGACCCCCACTGTCGCGACAGGTCACGACGGCCTTCCTCGCCGCAAACGCCTCGACCGTCACCAAGCCATAGTCTTCGTCCTGAGCGGGAAAGCAGACTGCACGGCAGCGGGAGAGGTAGTCGAGCAGCACATCTTCGCCAACGGCTCCAACGAAGGTAACGCGCTGGTCGAGCCCCTGCTCGCGTACCGCCTCCTGTAGCAAGGTACGCTCTTCTCCATCGCCCACGACGACGCACTGGACGCCAGACGCGGTCGGTTCGGCGAGCGCGTCGATCACCAACCGGACCCGTTTCATCGACGTCAGCCGCGATATGACCAAGATGAAGTCTTCGTATCCGTCGCACCGGTAGGCGCGGGATGGCGGCGGCGGATACACCACGCTTGACGCGATCCCGCCCCACCGCTGGAGCCGCGCCTCGATCGTGCGCGACTGCGCGAACAGCTTCGTCACGTTGCGCGTGAGCAAGTAACGGTCGACCGCATGGATGAGACGGCGGCGCACCCGTTCTTTGACACGGGCCTGAGGCGAGAGGCCGCGGGTGAATCGCGGCCATTGATCGTAGTACTCCCTCATTCGGTGGTTGAGCCAGCAGGCGTGGGCGCGATGTCGGATGGCGTAGCTTGGAAACCGCAGGCTGATCACCTGGTCGATCGGCTCCCCATCATGCGCCACGCCGACGTCGGTCAACCACGTTGACGTGTACGCCGACGCCTGACGGCCAAATCGATTCTGTGGGGTCAGGAGAAGCGCAGCGTCGTGCCCGGCCTCGCGAAGAGCTGCCACGAGCGAGTTGGCAATGACGAGATGCCCGCCCTCGGCAAACGGCGGATGCGACGTCGCGACCGTGATGCGAGCCACAGGCTATCTGCCGCGCCCGGCTCCCGCCCCGGGCGACCGAATGACCTGGGCGATCCGTCTCATCGTCATCAGTTCAACAGAAACCCAAGGTCGGCGCGCGCGACCCCCGCCCGCCGCGTCGGACGTGACACCTCATGCATCAGCGTATATAGCCGCTCCATCTTTCGCACGAACGACTGGATGTCGTACTCACGACCGGTCACGCGAGCGTGCGACGCAAGAGTCTCACGACGGTCTGGATTCTCGAACAGCTCGACCACCGCCGCTGCAATCGCGGCACCGTCGCGCTTCGGGACAATCACGGCATCCGACCCATCACGCAGAATATCGACCAACCCATCGGCGTCGCTGGCAACGATTGGCCGGCCGGCCGCCAGCGCCTCGAATGCGGTAAGCGGCGTCCCCTCCCACAACGACGGGAACACCACGACGTCGAAGGCAGCGAGGACGCCGGCGACGTCACGCGCAAACCCGGGGAAGGACACCCGGTCCTGCAGCCCCAACGTGCGAACCTGTTCCTCGAGCGCCGCCTGCAGCTCGCCCTCGCCCACGATGCACACATGCACATCGGGACAGCGCTCGATGATCTCTGCTGTCGCGGCGACGAGGTACTCGTTGCCCTTTGACGGCATGAGGCGCGTCACAGTACCGACCAGCCGACCCTCCGCCGGCACCCCAAGCGACTGACGGACCTCCCGCACCTCGTCTGGCGTGCGAGAGCGCGCGAACTCGTCCACCGGCGCGCCGAGATAGACGACCCGGGTCCGGGCGGACGGAACGAGCCGCGCGTTGACGACGAACTCAGCCGTCGATCGAGACACCGCAATTGCGAGATCCGTATAGGGGGCGAGCGCGCGGTCGGCCATCTTCTGAAACCACGGGGTGTCAGTCAGGTTGGCGTGCTCGTGCAGCACGGTTGGCCAACCTCTCCACGCCGCGGCAAGCCGGCCGAAGGTCGTGGCGCCGTAACCGTGCATATGCAGAATATCTGTCTCGCGTTGGTCGAGCTCCCTCACGAGCGACGGCAAGGTCGTCGGATCGAACTTCGACTTGGACAGGTAGGTCACGTCTATCCCATGATCCTCGAGTCGGTCTTCCGACGTGTCCGGCTCCCGAAGGCTAATCAACGACACGCGAAACCGATCCGCGTCGAAGCGCGGAATCATCCAGGCGAAGAGGCGCTTCACGCCGTGCATTCGGCTCCCGGGCCACCCCAGATGATCGCAGATCTGGACGACGTTCAGCGGCCGACTCACAGCAACCCCTGCTCCCGATAGTAGGCGGCGGTTCGGGCGATTCCGGCGCGCAGGTCGACTTTGGGGTCCCACCCAATCTCGGTCCTCGCCCGAGTCGTATCGAAGGCCCGACTCTTCGTAAAGAACTCCACTCGCCGACGATACAGCGGCGGCTCGACTCGAAGTGGCACACACACGAGCTCGCACACCGCCCCCAGCAACCACACGGGCCAGACCGGAAAGTGCCAACGGGGCGGGGCCACGTCAAATTCTTTGGCGATCAACGCTACCAACTCGTTCAACGTCGTGTAGCGCGCACCGGCCAGAATATATGTCCGGCCCGCGGCGCCGGCGGTCTCGCCGCACAGCCGGAAGCCCTCGACAAGATCGTCAATGAACGTCAGGTGATAGAAGACGTCGCCTGAGCCCGGTATCGGAAAGCGCCCGCGCGCAATACCGCGAAACATCTTCAAGAATCGTGTGTCGCCTGGACCATAGATCCCGATTGGTCGAACGATCACGACCTCGAGATCTCCCCCATCGCCAGTGCGGCGAGCCAGCTCCTCGGCCTCGAGCTTCGTCACCTGGTAGATGTCACCGGGCGCCAGTGGCGCGTCCTCGTTCGCCGGCGGGTGCTCTATGTGGCCATGCACGCCACCGGTGCTGCAGTGAACGAAGCGGTGAACGCCGGTCGTGCGCGCTTCCTGCAACAAGTTCTCGGTCCCGGTCAGGTTTACCGAACGATACGCCTCGTCGGCCTGCCCGGCGGTTCGGTAGCTCGCCGCAATGTGATACACGACCTCGATGTCACGACACGCATTGCGGAGCGAAGCCCGATCCGTCAGGTCACCGAGGACCGGCTCGACATCGTCCGCCTGCAGTGAACCGGCCTGGGCCTGGCTCGCCGGTCTGACGAGGCCGCGAACGCGGACCCCACGACCCACGAGATACCGCGCTAGGTGACCTCCGGTGAAGCCGGTCACGCCCGTGACGAGGACGTTCACGATACCTTCGAACGCACCATCCCCGAATCGGACGAGGAGGCACCCCGAGTCGCCAGGCCGGACAGCAATCGCGCATACGCCTCTGCCGTCTTCGCAACGTAGGCATCCCTGCTGTAGCGCGTCGACGCGACCGTCCGTGCGGCTTCTGCCAGGCGATGCCGCTCGGTGGGCTGCTCGATCAGCCGCCCGATCGCCTCGGCAAAGGCCTCGGCCTGCGGCGGCACCAGGAGGGCAATCCGCTCGTCGAGCACCTGCGTGTGAGTCCGAAGGTCGGTCGCGACGATCGGACGCCCGGACCGCAGATACGAGTACAGCTTGAGCGGCGTGTTCGTACCGCGAATGCGGGGCGACACCAAGATGTCGGCTGCCTGGACGAACGCCGGAATCTCCGCGGGCGGCTGATGTCCGGTGAAGATCATGTTCGGCGCGACTCCGTCGTCGCGCGCCCGAACCTTTGAGACCTGTGCCTCGTTTCCACCCACCACGAGCACGCGTGCACCCGGATGCGTGGTTGAGAGCCTCGCGGCCGCCCTGATCAGCAGGTCGAGTCCCTGATAAGGCTCGAACGTGCCCGTGTACAGAATGACGGTCTCGGACGCATTTATGCCGAACCGCGAGCGGACGGATTCAGGCGCCGGACTCGAGCCGTCCGGCAGGTCCATATCCCCCCCCATGACGTTCTCGATCAGGAAGGCGCGATCGCCGCAACCGGCTTCCACGACCGCTTCCTGCAGCTCCTGGCAGATCGTGATGATGGCGTCCGACTCAGCCAGCATCTTTGCTTCCGCGCGCTCGAAGATCCTCCGGAGCAACCTGGACCGCGTGTACCGGAAGTTGGACAGCTGCTGCGGCAAACTCGAGTGCATGTCGTAGAGATGTGGCACTCCGGCGCGTCTGGCGAGCCACAGTCCGATGATGCCGGCCTCTTCGTGCGAATGCACCGCGTCGTACTTGTTCGCTCGGGTCAGTCGGAACGCGCGGAACGCCAGAAAGACGTCGAGGATGACCTTGACGAGCGAGGGGCCAATGGGCACCCGCACCACGAATGGCGGGCGCCAAGATCGCAGGATTCGAAGATTGGGCAGCTCGACGTCTCGACCCAGCGGATAGGTCACCAGGTCAACCTGGTGACCCAGCTCGCCCAGCACCTTGATCCGATGATATTCGCTGAAAGGTGTTCCCCGGGGTTCGAAGAACGGCTCAGGGGCGAGCATCAAGATGCGTGCGGATCCCAAGTGGGCCCGATTATAGCAGACGACTGAAACTACAGGGTTTGTGGCGATCGGTACGCCTCTTGCGCTCCTCGAAAGGGACGGGTCCGGAGACCCGTCATCGCTGGCTCTTCTGGAATCGACGAACGTCGTGGAAGAAACGGGAGATTTCGAGCGATCGGGAACGGAACTCCGCTAGCCGGTCGGAACAGCGCCATGTTTCAGAATCGCAATATCACGCTCAGAATCGTCGTCGCCGTCATCCTCTCGGTCGGGCTGGCCGCCTGCTCCGAAAAGAGCCGCAGTCCGCTCAGTCCTTACGTCGCAGGGCCGATGGAGGGCGTCTCGATCGGGGCTCCGTCTCCCCTTGGCCCCCTTGATGGCACGCTCGTAGCGGTCGGCGATCCGCTGATCTTGCGCTTCGGCAGTGCTACATCGAACAGTGAGCGTCCGTTTTGGTATGAGATTCAACTGGCAGCCGACAGCCAGTTCCTCGATGTGAGACATGAGGCCGACCAGGTTGACCCCGTCGACGAAGGCAGGGGTGGGCTAGCCGAAGGCGGGACACACGATTACACCGTCCCCGACCCGCTCGACGCGGACCAGACCTACTGGTGGCGGACCCGAGCCGTCGACGGAGCCAACATCGGCGCCTATTCGAATGCGCAGGCGTTCGAGATCTTCACGCCTGTCGTGCTCGGCGTTCCAGAGCCCACGTCGCCTCCCGATGGAGCGACACTGGCCGATCTGACGCCGTTCCTCAAAGCCACGATGCCTTCCGTGAGCGGCCCCGCAGAGAATCTCCGCCTCCAGTTCGAGGTCGCGACCGACCCCGGCTTCAGCAATCGCGTGGCCTTCCTCAGCGCCACGCCCGACGGGACGCAAGCGTCGCTGACGCTGACCGGCTCCTTCTCATCGTCTACCACCTATTACTGGCGCGTCCGGGCCGCGGCAAAAGGACGCGAGGGTGAAGTCGTCGGAGCATGGTCTCCGAGCCGCCGGTTCAACACGCCGGCACCAGCGCCGGCGCCGCCGCCGCCCCCATCTGGCGGCGGTGGCGGCGGGTACACGACTGGCGGAAGCCCAAATGCGCCATTCACGACGAACGGCGGCAGCCCGCCCAACATGCTCTACGTGGTCCAGCAGGTCGCGGCCGCCCATCCCCAAGCGCTCCAGAACTCCTGCCAGAGTCATGGCGGTACGTGGGAGTTCATGGACCGCGTCGTCGAGGCGCTTCGAGCGATCGATGGACGCTGGGGCTACAACTGCAAGCGGGGCAACTGCAATGATGTATCGCACGACGTCGTCGACTACTATCGGGGCCAGGGCAGCCCACATGGGAGCAGCGACGTTGCGATCATCGACATGATCGGGGGACACTGTGGCTCGAACCCCCAGCCAGCCTGGTACGATCTAACCCAAGCCACCCAGCAAAACGGTACCATCGGGCGCTGGAAGTACCCCCGTTAGGCTCCAGAATCGGTGCTAGAAACGAAAGCGTAGACCGCCGCCGAACTGGAGCCCGCCGACTGTGATCGAAGTCGGTCCGCCGGCCAGCGGAAAATCGATCGAACCACCCGCGTACTGCACGAAGCCGCCCAGCCCCCAGTAGGCGGCGAGCATGTACGAAAAGTCCACGCCGGCGTTGAAGCCGACGCCGCTCTCCTTGGTCTCCATGACGGTGACCCGAGTGAGGTTGACTTCGCTAAACGGAAACCCGATCTCGACGACCGTGGCATTCTCCACGATGGCTTGATCGACACGCATCAGCGTGGGCCCGCCGAAGATTTGAACCTGGGCTCGTTCGTCGAGCTGAATGAGCCATGCGGCCTGGAAGTGGACCATCGACTCCCGATGGCCCAGAGCTGTCAATGATTGCGAGACGACGCGCGGACGATTCAGGAAGATTGGATGGGGTGCCTGAACGGTCACGCCAGCTTCGCCGGTGGATGTGCCCCGCGTAAAGCCCACGCCCACGCCGAGGTTCCCTCGCAACCGGATCGTCCCATTCGCGCGGAACAGGCCACCGCTGCGATCGATGTTGTAGTTGGTATCCATGAGCATCGGCTCGCCAAACAAGATGCCGCTCTCGCCGAGGTCCTGGAGCTGCTGGCTGCCACTCTGTCCCCCTCCATCGACACTCAAGAAGTAGCGCTGTTCGACGACGCTCGGTTGAGCCTCTACACTCGACGCTGCCGCAAACATGAGCAGCCACACGATTGCCCCACCAACTACCAATTGTGATCGCATCATTTATCGATCCGCCCAGATCGACGCGCCGCAGCCTTCGAGAACGATAGCCGTTACCTGCAGCCACCCGACTCGCGCGAGCTCGCGCATCCTAGCACAGCCCTCCTCGAACGGGCCAGCGACCCAAGTTTTAGACGTTCTTCGCAAAATACAATATCATCGTGGGTCGTCGGTCATGACCCGTTTGGCAACCGACCTCGGGAGCGCCACAAACGTGAAGATGAAACTTAGCGTTGTCTGCCTAGCAGCCCGTGGGTAAAGGGGGATCGACATGATCGATCCGACGTACTAAACTCCCGGCATGGCCATGAGTCGTCGCAAGGACCGCGCGCGGACGCCGGGGTTGTGGGTTGCCACGAATGCGTTGCCCCGGACTGGTGGGCACCCGTTCTATCAGCGACTGAATCAGGTGCTCGACCAGCACGAGTTTGACGCCTTCGTGGAAGCGCAATGCGCGACGTTCTACGCCCCGATCGGCCGTCCAAGCCTGCTGCCGGGGACCTACTTCCGGCTGCTCTTGATCGGGTACTTCGAAGGCCTTGATTCGGAGCGCGGCATCGCGTGGCGGACCGCCGATTCGCTGGCGCTCCGCGGGTTCCTGGGGCTGGGCCTCGACGAGCCGACGCCGGAGCCGACGATCTCGCGGACGCGGCGCCTGCTCGATCTGGAAACCCACCGCGCCGTCTTCACGTGGATCCTGCAGGTGTTGGCGGCGGCCGATCTCGTCAAGGGCACAACGATCGGGATCGACGCGACGACGCTCGAAGCTAACGCTGCCTTGCGGAGCATCGTGCGGCGCGACTCGGGCGAGACGTATCAGGAGTTTCTGACGCGGCTCGCACAGGCGTCAGGTATCGAGACGCCGACGCGCGCGGACCTGGCCCGCTTGGATCGGACGCGCCCGAAGAAGGGCCGCAATACGGACTGGCGGCATCCGCACGACCCCGAGCATCACCAAGATGAAAGACGGGCGCACGCATCTCGCGCATAAGGCCGAGCACGCGGTTGCCGTGGAGACGGGCGCCATTGTGGGTGTCACCGTCCAGGGTGCCGATCAGGGCGATACGACCACGACCGCCGACACGGTCACCGCCGCGGCTGAGGATCTCGAAGCGGTGGCGGCCGTCACCGACGGCGAGACCGCGGTCATCGACGAGGTGGTCGCCGATAAGGGGTGCCATAGCAATCGGGTGCTCGGCGATCTGGCGTCCCTCGACCTCCGCACCTACATTGCCGCGCCGGACCGCGGCCGGCGCCGCTGGACGACGAAGGCGGCGGCGCGCGATGCGGTGTACGCCAACCGCCGACGGATTCGAGGCGCGCGGGGGCGTGCCCTGCAACGGCGCCGGAGTGAGCGACTGGAACGCCCGAACGCGCATCTCTACAATACCGGTGGGATGCGCCGCACGCATCTGCGGGGGCACGCGAATAGCGCCACAAACGTGAAGATGAAACTTAGCGTTGTCTGCCTAGCCTCGCTGGCGACAGCCGTTGCGATGGTTGCCTGCGGCTCCGATTCCACGACGCCGACCGCGCCAAGCGCATCCACCGGTTTGGTTGGGTCCCCACTCGGCGCGCTCGCGGTCGACCCGGGCTTGCCCCCGGGTTCAGTCACCGTCAAGGCTACCGCACCCGCTCCCCTTTCGCCGCCCGACGGCGACGACGTCGGCGCTGGATCGGTGGTGCTGACCGTGACCGACCCGGCCCCAGTCTACAACGTACCATGGGCGTTCGACGTCCGCTTCGAAATCTTTGAAAACGCCAATCCGAGTACGCCCACTCACTCTGCAGCCGTGCCCCAAGGCAACGGGACCACGAGCTACAGCGTACCAGCGGGTGTGCTCCAGCCCGACACCTACTACGTCTGGCGCGCCCGAGCGGAGAGCGAGGGAGAGGGCGGACCGTGGTCGAACATCTTCGGCTTCACCGTCGTACCCTTGATTATCGATCCGCCGATTCCTTTGGATCCGATAGGCGGCATCGTCGCCACGTCGCTCCGACCCCTCTTCACCGTCAGGAATGGTGCGGTCACCGGTGAAGTCGGGACGGTGTTGATCGAAGTCGTGGTCGCGCTTGACGAGCTGTTCACCGACGTCATCACCGTGAGCCGCACCACAGCCCGATCCCGTGGGGAGACCAACATCCCGATCTCCCAGAACCTCGAGCCTGAGACCACTCACTTCTGGCGGGCGAGAGGCACGAACGAAGACCTCCCGTTCACGGTGGTACCGCCACTTGACGACGGGCCGGCGAGCCCCTTGCCGATCCACGGTGGCGTGGACGTGAGCAGCGAGTGGTCCTCCACCGAGACGTTCGTGACGCCCGACGCCTCGGCGGCTGGTACGTTTAACGGAGCCGGTAGCAGTCCGAACGCGCCCTTCACGACTCCAGGTGGAAGCCCTCCCAACCTCCATTTTGTCGTCAACGCCGTTGCCATGGCACATCCCGGGGCGCTGGCTAATTCCTGCCAGTTGGACGGTGGGTCGTGGGAATTCATGGATCGTGTGGTCGAGGCCCTACGGGCTATTGACGGTCGCTGGGGATACAACTGCAAGCGCGGAAACTGCAATGATCTTTCTTTGGACGTCGTCGACTACTATCGCGGCTCGGCCCAGACCACGGCCGCCGCTAATGGCAGCAGCGACGTCGCTATCTTTGACATCATCGTCAATCACTGCAATCAATTCAACCCGACGCCCGGCTGGTTGGACCTGACGCACGAGACCGAGGAGGGTGGGTCAATCGGCAGATTCAAATACCCGCGGTAGTGCCTGCCGATTTCTACCGGTGGTTCTCTGAGCGACGTCTCACCGCGTACGGCACCGCGCGACGCGGCCGCATCGAGCAATCGCGGCTCGCGCTCCTCTCCCGTCACAGCGCGCCACCAGGCGACTTGCTCGAGATCGGTCCGGGCGAAGGCTCGCTGGCAGGGAGCGCGGTGGCGTCAGGATGGAGCTATCGCGCGATCGAAGCCAGTCCTGTCCTCGCCGAGGCCCTGCGTGCCAAGGGGTTCGCCGTCACCGAAGCGTGGGCCCCGCCGATCGCTGCTGCAGAGGCAAGCTGCGACGTCATCTACGCCGATCAGGTGCTCGAACACATGTCGGGTATCGAGTCCGCCCGCGCGTTCGTGGCGGAATCGTGGCGCGCCCTCAAGCCTTCGGGCGTCGCCTTCATCGTCGTTCCGGACTATCTGAAAGAACGGACCTTCTTCTGGGATGTCGATTACACCCACAACTTCGTCACCACCGAGCGTCGGGTCCGCCAACTCCTGCACGACGGTGGTTTCGCCGTCGAGGAAGTCGTTCGCAGTATCGGAACAAGTACTGGCGTCGCGCGCGACGCTCTCGCGGCTCTGGCGCTCTTGGTCGACCTCCCGGGCGTGAATGCACTGTCGCGCCACACCAGAACTGAAGACCTCGTATTTAGGATTCGCAAGAATTTGTTTGAAACGCTCGCATTCGTCGCTCGCAAGCGCTGACCTTGGTCGTGCCTAGCGCCCTGCAGTCCGTCTGGATCCGCGGCGCCATCACGGTGGCCATTCTGGCCTACCTCGGCTCCCGAATCGACATGCCGGCCACGGGCCTCGCCCTCCTGTCGGTTGACCTACGCTATCTCCTCCTCGTTCTCCTGCTCATCGCGGTGGACCGGGCCGGGATGATCCTCCGTTGGATTCTCCTCCTCAAGAGTAGCGGTCACTCCGTGAGCGCGAAATCTGCCGCGTGGATCCACATGGTGAGTACGTTTCTAGGAAGCGCCCTCCCAGCCGGAGTCGGTGGCGACGTCGCACGCGCCTATACGCTGTCCCAACGGACGGCACGAGGCAGTGAGGCGGTGGCCTCGGTCGCCGTAGACCGTCTCGTTGGCGTCACGTCGCTCGCCGTCATGGGCGTGGTCGGCCTCATCGTGTGGATGCTCCGCCGCGGTGAAACGCCACAGACGCTCTTTCTCGTGGCCATGCTGTTCATCATGGCGACCGGGAGCCTTGTCGTCTGGTCTGATCGCGTGGTCCGCCGAGTCCTGCCGACGTCGTGGCACGCCTCCGGCCTCGTGTCGCGGCTGTTGGAGCTCTCCGATGCGGTTGCCGGATACAGGCGCAGACCCGCAACGCTAGGAGTCGTGTTCGTAGTCTCCCTCGGTGTGCAAACGCTTCGCATCGTCGAAGCCTATCTCCTCGGACGCGGTCTCGGCATTCAGGTTGCGTTCAGCTCCTACCTCGTGTTCATGCCGGTCGGATTGCTCGCGTTCATGCTCCCCATCTCGGTCGCCGGGTTCGGCCTTCCGCAAGGTGTCATCGTGTGGCTCCTCCGGCCGCTTGGGGTGCCCGATCCACTATCGTTCGCCCTGTCGACCCTCTTCGTCTTAACCGGACTGGTGGGCCACCTTCCCGGCGCGTTGCTCTACGCTCGATCGAGGAAGGGATAGGGTTCGCCGACTATTTCCTGCAGAATGCCATGAGATGCCAACCTAGCGGTCGCACGATTCGTCTCGGTAGCAGGTTGAACGCCCCGACGAACAGCCCGTTGTAAAGCGCGCCCTTCCACCCTCCGTGCAGGCGCGATGCCACCGGGAACCGCTCCGGCAGGACCTCTACCCGCTGAAAAGGCGCAAGCAGGCGACGATACTCACCAATCGAGAACAGGCGCAGTACCGGGGCATCCTCGTGCTCGAGTCCCACCTTCATGACCTTCGAGAGCGCGTGCAGCCAGGAGCGTCGGTTGTACACCATGTACACCGCAACACCGTCGGGCTTGAGGACGCGGTGACATTCAGCCACCATACGCGCTGGGTTGGCCGTGTATTGCAGCACGCCGTGCGCATACACGACGTCGAACGTGGCATCCGCGAACGGCATCGCCTCGCCGTCGGCCACTCGCAGGTCCGCGCCACCAACACCCGCGTGCGCGAAGTTCTGCCCGGCCAGCTCGATTGACCGCTCAGCCAGATCGATGCCGGTCACGCGTGCGCCGCCGCGGGCAAATCGGAGCAGGTCGGTCCCAATGCCGCAACCGACCTCGAGGAGCGCCTGGCCCCGATACCCATCGAACGCGACCACCTTCGGTAGGTACCGGAGTTTGTCGAAGCGGTACTCGTCGAGGTCGGTGAAGAACTCAGGTGAGCCGACCGGCTGGTCGGTCATCTCGAGGTCGTGGATGCGCTCGTTCCAGTAGTCGTGAATCTCGGTAGTCGACGCGGCCGGAGACATGCGAGTAGGGCTAGTATACGGGCGTGCAGCGTGACCTACGGCGCCTTGCGGACACGTCGTTCGATCTACTCGTGATCGGCGGCGGCATCTACGGCGCCGCGGCCGCCTGGGACGCGACCCAGCGCGGGCTCTCGGTGGCCCTCGTTGACGAGAGAGACTTCGGGGGCGGCACGTCGTTCAACAGCGCCAAAACGCTACACGGTGGCGTTCGCGCGCTGCAGTCGGGCAACATCGCGGAGCTGCGCCTCTTCGTTCGCGAACGCCGCGCCCTGGCGAATATCGTGCCTCACCTCGTGCAGCCCCTGCCCTTTGTGATCCCGACTTACGCCAGGATCGAACGTAACCGCTGGCTTATGCGGCTGTACTTCGCGGTCAACGATCTCATCGCGCGCGACCGCAACGACGTTCGAGATCCGGCCCTGCATCTGCCGGCCAGCCGCTTGCTGTCGCGCGCCGAATGCCTCACGCTGAGTCCCTCAATCGACCCGGCCGACGTGACCGGCGGAATCGAGTGGCATGACTGCCAGATGTACAACAGCGACCGGGTCACCCTGTCGTTTCTGCTCTCTGCGACAGCGTCCGGAGCCGTCATCGCCAACTATGCCCAAGTCGTCGGCCTCGACTGGTACGGCGACCGCCTTCGTGGCGCGCGGGTTCGGGATTGCTCCGAACCGACAGCCCATCCCAACGAGCCCGCCTTCGATATCCGCGCCCGAGTGGTACTGAACTGCGCCGGTCCCTGGGCAGCAGCATTGCTGGCCGGCCTCGCGCCTCAGGCTGCCGGCACCCTCTCTCGGCCACTCTCCAAAGCCATGAACCTCGTCACGAAACGGCCGCTCGTGACAACCCACGCTGTTGGGGCGGCCGCGGGCGACCGTCTGCTCTTTATCGCGCCGTGGCGTGGCCACGCAATTGTCGGAACCAGTCACGACCCGTTTCAGGGCTACGCCCGCGGGCTCACGGTCACGTCGGACGACGTTCAGAGGTTCCTGGACGAAGTTGCGGCGGCCTTCCCCAGGGCTGGCCTCGAGCCGGCTGACATCGGTCTTGTTCACCGCGGATTGCTGCCGGCGGCCAACGGGCGCGACGCATCCAAGCTGCTGAAGACCTCGCAAGTTCGCGACCACCGTACCGATGGCGCGGCTGGTCTGGTCAGCGTGCTTGGCGTTCGTTACACGACGGCGCGTGACACCGCGCAGCGTGCCATCGACCTGGTGTTCGATGTCCTCGGGAAGGCATCGCCCCCCTGTCTCACAGACCGGACGCCCCTCGCAGGCGGCGATACAGCGAGCGTCAGCGCGCTCCTGAGCGAAGCCACCAGCACCGCCCCGCGCCAGGTGACCGCGGCGACGGCCACCCGACTTGTCCGGTCATACGGTACCGGCTACCGGCGCGTACTCGAGCAGCTCGTATCGACAGCTGACGGCGATCGCGCACTGGGGACCGAGTGTCACGTCACGCAGGGGGAAGTTCGATATGCGGTTCGGTCGGAAATGGCGCTGACGCTCACGGACGCCGTTCTGCGACGAACCGAGGCCGCGTCGGCAGGACATCCCGGGCGAGACGCACTTGAGTCAGCAGCGGCCGTGATGGCGGCAGAGCGTGACTGGTCTCCGGCGCGCACAGCCCAAGAGCTGCTTGATGCCGAGAAGGCACTACGAGTCGTGGACTAGCTAACCATCCACGAACTCCTGGACCCAGCGTTCGAGCACCATCAAGCTGAACAACGTATGGGCATGGTTCTCGTGGCCAGCCCGGTGGGCCTCCAACCTTCGTCGTATGGCCGCCGGCTGAAACCAGCCGCGCGCCGCGATCCGCTCTGACGAAAGCAGCTCTTCCATGAGCGGGGCGAGGGTGCCATTGAGCCAGGTCTTCATCGGGATGCTGAAGCCCTCCTTCGGACGCTCGAGCACCGACTCGGGCAACAGATCGTGCATTGCGCGCTTGAGCACGTACTTGCGCTCGCCACCCCGTATCTTGAGAGAACCCGGCATCGAGAACGCCAGCTCCATGACGTCCACGTCCAGAAACGGCGCGCGCGTCTCGAGCGAGGTCGCCATGCTCATACGGTCGACCTTGACGAGGATATCGTCCGCCAAATATACGCACAGGTCGGTATAGAGCTGACGATTCAACACGTCATCCGTCCCAGCCGACCGCAGGGTATCCCGGACCGGTCGATACACGTCAGCGCCAGCCAACCCGGCTTGAAGCTCCGGGCTGTACAGCTTCCGCTTCGCAGCTGGTCCGAGAAACATCATCCATCGATAGTGCTCGACGGATGCCGGCATCTCGGCGGCCCCCTGCATGAAACGCTGCAGCTTGTTGACGAGTCCCTTCTTCTTGTCCGACGGCGGAAACATCGCCACGAGCGCGGACAACGCGGGCATGGCCCCACTGGGGACGACACGACACATCTGCCGCGCCAGCGCATCGGCTTCGTATGCGTCATACCCCCCGAACAGCTCGTCTCCACCATCGCCGGAGAGCGCGACCGTGACGTGCTCGCGAGCGATCTGAGACACGAGGTAAGTCGGAAACAGCGAGACGTCAGCGAACGGCTCGTCGAGATGTGCGACCAGCTTGTCGAAGAGGTCGATGATATCGGGCTCAACGATGCCTTCTCGGTGCCGGGTGGCGAACTGTTCCGCGATCTCGCGGGCATACGGCAACTCGTTGTAGCTTCCGTCGGCGAATCCCATACTGAAGGTGTTGACCGGCTGGTCGTGACTGCCCCGCGCCTCGGTCATCAACCCGACAATCGAGCTGGAGTCGACCCCGCCGGACAGAAACGCTCCGAGCGGCACGTCGGACATCATTTGGCTGTCAACTGCACGCCCGAGCGTCTCGCGAAGCGCGTCAGCCGCTTCGTGGTCGTCCCACGGGCGCACCTCAACGTCGGCAGCGTCCCAGTATCGACGGATGTCGATCTTCCCATCGTGATAACGCAAGTAGTGCGCCGGAGGCAGCTTCTTGACCGATTCGAACATCGTGCGTGGCGCGATGACGTACTCATAGGTCAGGAACTGGTCGAGCGATTCGAGGTCGACGGTTCGATCGACATCGTCGCGAATCAGCAGGGCCTTGACTTCCGACGCGAGGAGAAGCGCGCGGTCCGTCAGCCCATAGTAGAGCGGCTTCTCGCCTGCGCGATCGCGTGCTGCGAGTAGCGTCTGTGTACGGCTGTCCCATATGGCGAGCGCAAACATGCCATGTACACGCTGCAGGAAGTCTTCACCCCATTCCTCGTATGCGTGCACCAGCACCTCAACATCGGCCTGGCTGCGGAAACGGTGGCCGCGATCCGTCAACTGCTGCCGTATCGCTTTGAAGTTGTAGATTTCCCCGTTTGCGACAAGATGAATTGCGCCGTCCTCAGTGTGGAACGGCTGCTGCCCACCGCTGACGTCAATGATCGACAGGCGGCGCATAGCCAGACCAACACCGGGCAGCACGATGTGCCCCTCGTCGTCGGGACCCCGATGCCGTAACGCGCTGGTCATGCGAGACAATTGCCCAGGGTCGATCGGCCGATCGCGCTCACGCTCGACGATTCCGACGATTCCACACATTCCGCGAAACGTTACAATGGTCGAGACTCTTAGAACAACACGGTCTGATGGGTTACAGCTACTCCTCCTCGCTCTCGCGTCGTTCCTGGTCACTTCTCCTGACCCGGACCCTGACCCTGACCCTGACACTGATACTGATACTCACCGTCTGGGGCTGTGACTCGCCCGAAGAGCCGACCGTGCCCCTGGGACCGCTGCAGGCATCGTCACAGGGGCCGGTTTCGCCGGGTCCGGCTCCGTCTAGCCCGGCCGCGGCAGAACCCACGACGCCGTGGACACGGGTCGCCTGGACGCGCGACCTCGGCGATGGCACCGACTTCGTCAGCCTCGGCAACCAGATCGTTTTGATGGGATACGACTCGCGGGATGGTCTTGGCGAGCGTGTAATGCAGGGTGAGCCAGCCAGCTACGCGAAACCGCTCATCTCACCAACTGGCCGCGAAGTGATCTTTTCGCTCCGAGCCAGCAACCTCGTGTTCGCCATCGCGTGGGGAGATCAGGAGCGACGTCACATCGCTGACGGGTTTGCGCTGGCGGTGTGGGCCGACCCAGACACAGGTGACGAATGGGTCTACGTCGGTGAGGACCAAGCCGCCACCGACCCACCCTCTTATCGTTCAGTGTATCGGTATGGCCTCGCTGACCCACGACATCGCGAGCTGGTCTGGGACGCCCAACCAGTCAGCGGGGACAGCTTTCAGCTATCGCTGAGCGGCCGATATGCGGGCGCGCTGCTTCCGTGGCCACACGCAGGCATCGCGGACCTTGCGACGGGCACGTGGAAGACCATTGGAGAGGGGTGTTGGACCGACTTCGCGGGGGACGGAGACAACCGATTCTGGTACTTCGACGGAGCGCACCGCAATCTGACACTCGTGGACACCGAAACGGAACGGCGTTGGCAGGTCCCGATTAACGGAGCCCCAGGCATCGACGGCTTCGAGGTGTACCACCCCCGGTGGACCAACGACTCGCGCTATCTCGTCGTCACCGGGCCGTATACCGTCGGCCGGCGCGCCAACAAGATTCGGGGAGGGGGAAACCAAGTAGAGATCTGGCTCGGCCAGTTCGACGGGGACTTCTCGTCGGTCGAGCGGTGGGAGCAGATTACGCACAACGACGCACCAGACTTTTATCCGGACGCCTGGATCGACCCTCGCGAGCGGATCCCCCCGGAGAAGACGACCGCCGGCTCGGACGCGCGACCCTCGGTTTCACCCAGCGCGCTCGATTCCAGACTCATCGTCGAGGTGCGCGCGAAGCGGGACGCAGAAGTCCCAACGCCGGAATCGATTGCGCCTTACCGGAACGGGTTGCTGGCTCTGGAGTACGACGTGGTCCAGGTGCTCGAAGGCAGCTACGACGAGTCCACGCTGGTCGCGGCCCATTGGGTGATCCGAGACCGCGAAGTGCTCGACACGGCACCGCGCCCCGCCGGCAAGACGCTCCGTTTGACGCTCGAGCTCTTTGCGTCGCATCCCGAGCTCGAGGGCGAGCGTCTGGTGATGGACACCGACGCCTTCACACTGCCGTTGTACTACGACCTCACCAGCCTACCGTAACGCTGGGGTCGCGCCAGCTCACGCGTCTGTCGCCGATGACTCCCGGCGATCGCGAATGAGTTTCGCCGGAACGCCCGCCGCGATATGAAAGGGCGGCACATGGCCAATCACGACTGCCCCAGCACCAATGATCGCGTCCCGCCCGATCTGGGATCCGTCTGACACGACGACGTGTGCGCCAAGCCACACATTGTCGTCAACCTCGATCCCTCGGGCCGTCCGGCCCTGGTAGAGCACCGGCGTATCCAGCTGGTCGTACAGATGGTCCCCGCCCACGAGGTAGGTGTACGCGGCGACCAGCGCGTTCTTGCCCAAGCGCACCCGAGACGCCGAGAAGATCTCGACGTTAAACCCAACGTTCGCATGGTCGTCGATGACAATGTCACCGTTCTTGCAGCTGAGAATCGTGTTTCGCCCGATGAACACACCGTCACCAATCGCAATGCCTGCGTTGTCCGTGCCTTTCGCATCCAAACAGCAGCCGTCATCGATCACGACGTCATCGCCGATCCGGATCTTGTGTGGGTGACGCAGCGCCACGTTCACCCCGAAGGTCACGTTCCGGCCGGTCTCACCCAACAGTAAGGGGTACAACTTGGATCGGAGCAGCAGGCCGAGCGCCCCCGGCAACGCGCTGCATAGCGTGACGATGACTTCGTACTTGAAGAGCGACCAGAGCCCCGGCTGCCCAACGACAAGATCTGCATACCGTTGTGCCTTCGATCGGCTCGCGTCAAACAGCTCGCGTTGGATGACGGTGATCTTCGGGTCGGGCGCGCGGGAATCGGTCGATGGGTCGGGCCGTGTCACGGCTCAGAACCGGACTCGGATGCCGCCACCTGTCTGCAAGCCACCGACGGTAACCGACACGTCGGCGTCGTCAAGTAGCAGAGTGGTCGACCCTTGGGCAAACCGAACAAACCCGCCAACGCCAACCGTCGGCGACAGCATGTAGGTGACATCGACCGCCACGTGTCCGCCCCACGCATTGTTGATGAGATCGCCACTGACGGTCCGGTCGACGTTAACCGCGGTGAACGGCGGGCCCACCTCGCTGACGTCTACGCCCGTAACGATGCCCTGCGTGAGGTTGAAGTAGCTCGGTCCCCCCATGACCCGGAGGTCGAGCTTCTCGACCGGAAGATCGATCCGCCACGCGAAGTGAATATGGGTCGACTTCTCCTCTCGCGTCAGCTCAGGGGTCTGTGACGGGATCGCCCGATCGCTCGCTGCGAAGAGCGGGTGCGGTACTGTTCCCGTGATGACCGTGGGGTCAGAGCCTGTTGTCTGGGCATAGCTTGCACCAATGGACAACTCCTCCGACACGTCGATGAGCCCGCCGACGTCGAATAGGGGGCCGCCCGTCGGGTCATGGGTCGCGAGGAGGCGTGCATCTTCCCCATACGCTCGGAATTCGATTCGCTGCCTCAGCTCTTCAGAGCTGACCTGGTACCCGAAACTCGCATGCAGGGCCAGCCGCCCCTCGAGTAGGTTCTCCTGGGCGAACGCTCCGGGCGCATCGCAAACCAGCAAGAGACCCAACAATCCGCCGACACTGATGCGAGTCATGGCCCACGCTCCAGCAGTTGAGGCCCAACTCCAGCAAACTGAGCGTCATACTCCTCGATGATCGCATCTGCGAAGGCCGCAGCCACGACCTCGTACCCCATGACTGTTGGGTGCAGGTTGTCAATCCCGATACACGGGAGATTCGCCCCACCGCACGTCCCCGACGAGAGCGCGGCGAAGACATCAACGAGTTTGATCCCGTTACTGATGGCCAGCGAGCGAATCGCGTCGTTCACGAAGGGAATATTCTGCTCTGCTCTCCATCTCTGCGTCCGGGAGGCCTCACGGGAGGCACGGTCGCGATCATGGCATCGGAGCCCCGACTGAGCGCGTCGCGAATCATGCTGTCCAGCGCCTGAGTCGTCGCCGAGAGACTGAAGGTGGCCCTCAGCGCATCGTTCGTACCCTCCATGATCAAGACGACTTCTGGGCGCGCCGCGCCTATCTCCAGTCCGATTCGACTCGCTCCGTTGTTGGTCCTCTCACCCGGGACGCCAGCATTAATAACCTCAATCGTTTGCGTCGGGTACTGAGCGGCAAGCATCTGCTGCAATTTGACGGGATACGACGCGGTCACGTCCAGGACAGTCGAGACCGGCGACGACACTTCTCCGGCGGTCAGGCTATCGCCAAACGCAAGGAATTGCGTGCTCAGCAGCTGGGGGTTTCGAATCTCGATCGAAAAGGCGCAGGCCGCGGTTTGGCCTAGTCCGTCCGACGCCGTACATTGACCAGGCACTGTCCCAATGGGCGAAACCACGCCGGTGACAGGAGTGCACGATGCCGACACTGGGTCTTGCCCACCGGTAACCTGCGGTGGCGGGTAGTCAACGGAGGCATTGATCCCATTCAGCGAGAGGATCGTTTGGTCAGCAGGACACGAAAGCGTCAGCACCGCCACCTTGTCTGTTGGTAGCGCACTCGGCGTCGTCGGAAGCGTCGTTGTCTCCTGACAGGCACCGGTCCACACCGCTGAACACAGCGCGACGACACACGAGTATCCCAACTTTTGCATGACTGATGCGAGAATCGAGGCTTGAGAGGGCACGATAGTAGCGTCCAAAACCTGGTGGGTCAACCGCCCGGGTGGGTCGGGACCCGATGCTACACTTGCAGGGTCCGGTTTCCGACTCCGTCGCGATGGTCTTCAGCTCCCATCTGTTCCTCTTCTACTACCTTCCGGTCACACTCCTCCTCTACTACGCCATGCCGAGGCGCGGAAAGCACTTCGTGCTCGCGCTGCTCAGCTATCTCTTCTACGGCTGGGCGAACCCGCTGTTCGTCGTCTTGCTGTTGACCTCGACGACGATTGACTACGTCTGCGGTCTCGTCATTGGTAAGTGGGCCGGCCCGACCCAGCAACGATCGCAACGGCTTGCGCTCGTCGTCTCCGTCTGCAGCAACCTGCTGCTGCTCGGCTTCTTCAAATACTTCAACTTTGCGTCCGAGAATATCAACGCCCTCGCCGACGTCCTCGATGCGTCGTGGCTCCGACTCGATCTGGCCCTCAGAGTGACGCTGCCGCTGGGCATCAGCTTCTACACCTTCCAATCGATGAGCTACACGATCGACGTGTATCGGGGGCGAGTGGCGCCCCTTCGCAACTTCGTCGATTTCGCGTGTTACGTGTCGATGTTCCCGCAACTTGTGGCTGGCCCGATCATCAGGTTCTCTGAGGTCGCGGACCAGCTTCTGGAACGAGACCACACGCTGGCGAAGTTCGCCCGCGGTATCGCCTTCCTGAGCGTTGGGCTCGCCAAGAAGATCCTGCTTGCAAACCCGTGCGGCCAGGTTGCGGACCTGACGTTTGAAGCGGCCAACGTCATGGCGCTCGACGCGTGGTTCGGGGTGACCGCCTACGCCTTTCAAATCTACTTCGACTTCAGCGCCTACTCGGACATGGCGATCGGCCTCGGTCTGATGCTTGGGTTCGTCTTTCCCAAGAACTTCGATTCGCCATACCAGGCGAAGTCGATCACGGAGTTCTGGCACCGATGGCACATCTCGCTGTCATCCTGGTTGCGCGACTACCTGTATATCCCGCTGGGAGGGAATCGACGTGGTCCCACGCGGACGTACATCAACCTTGCGATCGTGATGCTCCTCGGGGGACTGTGGCATGGCGCCGCCTGGAACTTCCTGGTGTGGGGAGGGCTGCACGGCCTACTCCTGGCGTACGAGCGTCTGCGCCGATCGCAGCCCAGTCGGCTTCCTGGCGCGCTCCGGATGGCAACGACGTTCGCGATCGTGCTCGTCACATGGGTCTTCTTTCGTGCTGACGACCTGCCCAGCGCCATCACCTATTTGGGCAGTATGGTCGGCGCTGTAGAGCCGGCGAGCGCTGCGCGGCTGCTGGGCGGCATCCTGTATCAGCCGTACTACCTGCTCACGTTCGTCGCGGCCGCAATCGTCACCTGGACGGCGCCCCAGACGTGGGACTGGACGCGCCAGCTGACCCCGGCGCGCGCACTCGGCACGGTGATCCTGCTCGCAACGTCGGTGGCTGTACTCTCGACCCAGGCATACAACCCATTCATCTACTTCATCTTCTAATCGAGTCATATGCAGCACGACCCGCTGAGACGCCACGAGGACGCACGTCGCGAGATTGGGCACACCACCGTCTCTCGGCGGATCGCCTGGATGCTCGCGGGTTGCTTCATCGGGCTCCTGGGAGTTCCTGGCGCAGCGCAGCTCCTGTCTGGTGCGGGTATCGCCATAGGCGGCCCATCCGCGCTCACCAGCCCTGCCCCGGACGGCCTCGTGGGTCGGATCTTCACGACCAACCGACGGTGGCTCGCGGCCGCACAGCGAATCGAGGACGCGGTCGGCGAGCGATCACTTGTGGTCGAGACGCTGCGTCCGGTGGCGCAGTCGGTATTGACCGGCGTCCTCGGGGCTGGCACCGAGCTCGCGTATCCGGTCGGCCAAGGCTGGCTCTTTTACGGCCCCGACCTGAAGTACGTCACTGGAAAGGAATTTCTGGCGACGCGCCAGCTCGAGCGGCGCGCGACCAGCGGCGACACGGTAACGCGGCCGCCGGAGCCCGACCCTCGACCGGCCATTCTCGCGCTCGACCGCTCATTGGCCGCCCGCGACATCCAATTGATCGTCATGCCCACGCCGGTCAAACCGACCGTCGAGTTTGGACGGCTCAGCGAGGGCGGAGACGAGACGCTGATCGAGAACGGCTCCTACGCACCCCTCGTCGACGCACTTCGCGCCCGAGGGGTACTTGTCTTCGATGCGGGCACCGCGATCCGTGAGGCGCGCGAGACCCTCACCGGACCTCTTTACCTCGCCACTGACACCCACTGGCGTCCTGGGACGATGGAGGTCGTCGCACGACGGCTGGCCGAGTTCATTGTCGACCACGTTCAGCTCGCCCCCACGTCGATCGGGCTGCAGACGGAGGGCTCAGAGGTAACCAACAGAGGTGACATCGTTCCCTTACTCGGCCTCGCTTCCAACGCGCGCCTGTACCCCGCTGAAACGGTCCTGATTCGACGAGTCACCGCGGGCGGCGAACCCTGGCGACGGGACCCGAACGCGGACATCCTCTTGCTGGGCGATAGCTTCACCAACGTCTACTCCGTCCGGACGATGGGTTGGGGAGAATCGGCCGGTCTGGCCGAACATCTCAGTCTCGCGCTGGACCGACCGATCGACCGGATCAGCCAGAACGACGACGGGGCCCACGCGTCGCGCACCCTGCTCGCCACCGAGCTTCGACGTGGGCAGGATAGGCTGGACGGCAAGCGTGTCGTGATCCTGCAGTTTGCCAATCGTGAGTTGGCGTTTGGCGATTGGCCGATTATTGATGTACGCACCGCTCTCAGACCCGACGGGTCCCCGCCCCGCAGCACGTTCGCCGCCCCGCGCGACGACCGGCGCGTCGATGTCACGGGCACCGTACGCGCCGTCGGCCCTATCCCCACGCCCGGCTCGGTCCCCTACAAGGATCAGATCGTCGGCGTTCACGTCGGCGACCTCGCGCTCGACAGTGACACGGACGGAGGTCCGCTCAATGGCACGGAGGCGCTCGTCTATCTCTGGGGCATGCGGGACAATGAGCTCACGCCGGTGAGTGACCTTCGTCCAGGCAGCCCGATCGTGTTGACGCTCGAGCCGTGGGCAAATGTCGCGGCCGACCTCGACGGCATCAATCGAGGCGAGCTGGAAGACACTGCCAGCCAGCTGGCAGAACCCTGGTGGGGACAGCAACGGGGGCTCGAACCATGAATCGGTTCGTGGTCATCGTGGCGGCCACCGCTGCGGTCGCGCTGGTCGCAACTGCGTGCACCTCGGAGGTTTCGGACGAGCTGATTCAGGAGGTCCGACAGGTCGCCGCTGAGCTCGTCGCCGACGCGTCTGAGAGGGATACGACTACCGTCATCGGCCTCGACGGCTGGTTGTTCTTTGTCCCCGAGCTCAGGCACCTCTCGGTCGGGCAGTTTTGGGGCGAGCGGGCAACCGCGGTCACGCAGGCGCGAAACGCCGACGCCGCGGACCCACTCCCGGCGATTCTCGACTTCAAGCACCAGCTCGATGCGCTTGGGGTCGAGCTACTGCTCGTGCCGGTTCCCCTGAAGAGCGTCATCTACCCTGACAGACTTCGCGACGACCTCGAGATTCCGATACCCGCACCGCGCCTCGACTCTGCGCACCAGGAGTTCTACGCTGTTCTCCGCGAAAACGGGGTCGACGTGCTCGACTTGACTGAACCGTTTTTGGAGGACCGCTTTTACTCCGACGACCCGCTTTACTGCCGGAGCGACACGCACTGGTCGGGCGTCGGGTGCGTCCACGCCGGAAACCTGATCGGTCAGGCGATACGTTCGCGCCCGTGGTATGCGAACCTCGAAGCCAGCACCTACGCCGCCGGCTGGGAGACGGTCGGCATTACCGGGGATCTCGCCGCCGACGACTCGTCGTCGCCGGCGCGCGAAGAGCTGCGTCTCAGACGCGTGGTCCGCCGAGACCCGGCCGGTCCGGCGGTTGAAGTCGCGCCCGACCCGACGAGCCCAGTCGTCCTACTCGGGGATAGCCATAACCTCGTCTTTCACGCCGGTGACGACATGCACACCACCGGGGCTGGCCTGGCCGACCAGCTCGCCTACGAGCTCGGCATCGCGGTCGACCTCGTCGCGGTTCGCGGTGCCGGGTCGACTGCGGCTCGCGTGAATCTGCTCCGACGCGCACAGCGGAACTCCGAGTACTGGGCCAGCAAGCGTCTGGTCGTGTGGTGCTTCTCGGCACGAGAGTTCACCGAGAGTGATGGCTGGTCGCTCGTTCCGATCCTGCCTTGACGACCGGACGCCTCATCGACGACTGGCCCAAGCGACCACCACCGGCAAGTCGCACGGCGCCGTGCTACCCTCTCTCCCAACGTGATCCCGATGATCGATCTGCCTGCGCAATACGCGCAGCTCAAAGATGAAATTGATGTCGCCATTGCAGGCGTTCTGAAGAGTGGGCGATATGTGCTGGGTCCAGAAGTTGAGGCTCTTGAGGACGCGTTCGCTCAGGTCTGCGCAGCTCGCCACGCCGTTGGGGTGAACTCGGGCACGAGTGCCCTCGCCGTATCGCTCAAGGCAGCGGGCGTCGGGCCAGGTGACGAGGTCATCACCGTACCGTTCACGTTTGAGGCGACGGTGGCCACGATCCAGTCGACAGGCGCCCAGGCTCGACTCGTCGATGTGGACCCGCAGTCCCTGACCATTGATCCGGACGACATCGACGGGCAGATTACGAACCGAACGAAGGCGCTGGTTCCAGTTCATCTGTTCGGCCAACCGGCCGATATGAACCCAATCCTCGAGTTGGCCGAACGTCACGGCCTGGTCGTGATCGAGGACGCGTGCCAGGCGCACGGCGCGTCGTATCACGACCGGCCGGTCGGGAGCCTCGGCGACGTCGGGTGCTTCAGCTTCTATCCGTCCAAGAATCTCGCCACCGTTGGCGAAGGGGGGATGATCGTGACCAACGACGACGCCCTCGCCGACGCGGCACGGCAGCTTCGCAGCTGGGGGCCGACTGCCGGATCGGGCAATTTTCGCCTGTCGGCCATCGAGGCGGCGGTCCTCCGGGTCAAGCTGCCGCACCTCCGGGAGTGGACGACGAAGCGACAGGCCGTCGCAGCACGATACGACGAGTTACTGGCCGACAGCGCGCTGGAACTCCCCAGGGTCATGCCGTACGCCGGCCACGTCTTCAACGTGTATGCCGTACGGTCGCCGCAGCGGGATCGCCTGGCTGCCGCACTCCGAAAGCGTGACATCGCCTCTGCGGTTCACTATCCGAAGCCGGTGCACTTGCACGATCGCTACAAGGACCTCGGCTACTCCCGCGGGTCGTTTCCGGTGTCCGAGGCGATCGCAGCGACGGAGTTGTCCCTGCCGATCTACCCCGAGCTCTCAGAGGCGTCCGTTCGAACGATCGCGGAGACGATCCGGGAGGTTACGCTTTGACGGCCGGGACGGGAGTCTCGCTTGGGGTCGTCGTGCTTTCCAGCACATCACGAATGACGTAGATCGGCTTCCCCTGCGACTCGTGGTAGGTCCGGGCTTGGAGCTCCGCCAGCAGTCCGACCGTGACGAGCTGCATGCCGGTGAACACCATCAGAATGGCGAGCAGTAGTATCGGCCGATCCCCGATGGCCTGCCCCTCGAACAACCGAACGTAGCCCAAGTACGCCGTGATGATCGCTCCGGCGACACCGAGCACGAATCCGGGTGGGCCGAACATCTGCAGTGGGCGTGTCGAGTAGCTCAGCAGAAACTTGACCGTCACGAGATCGAATACGACACGGATCGTCCTGGACAGCCCGTACTTCGAGCGACCAGCGCGCCGCGGGCGGTGATTGACAACAATCTCGTCAATCCGAACACCCTGCTCGCTGGCAATCGCAGGAAGAAAACGATGCATCTCACCATAGAGCCGCAGCGGCTTGACGACCTCCGCCCGAAACGCCTTGAGCGAGCACCCGTAGTCGTGAAGCTTGACGCCGGTCGTCACCGAGATCAGCCAGTTTGCGATCATCGAAGGCACCCGGCGCGTGAGCCACGGATCCTTGCGTGCGCGGCGCCAGCCACAGACGATGTCGTAGCCCCCTTCGAGCCGACCGAGCATCGCCGGAATCTCGTGCGGGTCGTTCTGCAGATCGCCATCCATGGTGACGATGATGCTTCCGCGCGCTCGGCTGAAGCCGGCGGCGAACGCGGCGGTCTGACCAAAATTCCGTCGCAATCGGACAACCGAAACCCGTCTGTCCTTGGCGTGTAGCTCGGCCAGCAGCCGATACGTCTCATCGCGGCTGCCATCGTCAACGAGAATCAGCTCATAGGACCGGCCGACCGCCCCCAGGGCAGCCGTCAGCTCGTCGTAGAGCTCGCCGACGTTCGGCGCTTCGTTGTACAGAGGGATGACGACCGAGATGTCGGTTGACATGAAGGCGCGAGCAAAATTATACAGGGGCCGCCTTCTTACGTTGAGCAAGGTAGTAGCCAAGGCCGAGCGCGAGCACCGTGGCGGCGACCGCGATCGACACGGTCCGGCTGTTCTCCTCGAGCAGCTGGAGCGCTTGCTCGCCATAGCGGACCGCCAGCCAGCCCTCCCCGAAGTAGCGAAACCCGCGGCCGACTGCGACCGCCGCGGCGAACTGCGGCAGCGGCACTCGAGCAACCCCAGCCAGCAACACAAACACCTTAAAGGGCGCAGGCGGAGGCAAGATCGCGGGGACGACCACCGCGAGCACGCCGTACTTCTTCGAGAATCGCATCGCCCGATCGAGACGAGGTCCGGCAAAGCGCCGCGCGAGCAGCGCCTCCCCCCCACGCCGACCAATGACGTAGAGTACGAGACAGCCAGCCACCGATCCCGCCGTCGCCATGAAGGCGTAGTACGCCATCAGATCCGGATTCTCAATCACCGTCGCAATGACGAGAATGTCGTTGATCTCGGGAAGCGACAGGAACGACGAGTCGAGGAAGGCGATAAAGAAGAGACCAGGCCCGCCGATCGAGACCGCAAACGCCTGGACCCACGCCACGATGCGGGACATGTATTGGGAGACAGTATATAAGGCGAGCTCAGAGTGAACGGCATGGTGGGTTGCAGTCGCCACGGAGCAAACCGTCTGCCCGGTGTGCTGGGCTGGAGACGACGACCCAGCTTGCCTTACACCTAGAACCCGATTGTGAACGTGAACTTCGACGACAGGCCCCCGAGATCGATCCGCTCGTTCAAGAACCCCTCGTCGATTCCGACGCGGCCGGTCGCGTTCTGATACATGACCTCACCGCCGATGCTGAACCGGTCGCCCACCGGAAACCGCACACCGCCGAGAATGATCCCGCCGACGTCGGTGCCGTTCGCGACGAATCGGTCTCGGAAGATATCGAAGGTGTCGAAGTCGATGAACTCCCCCACCTCGCTGTATCGCCAGTTGAAGGCGCCGAGACCCGCTCCGAAGTAGGGCTGGACCGCCGCGTTCCGGCCGAATGGCAAGACTCGAATCGTGGCAGTCAGCGGCACCACGCGCAGCTTGAACTCCTGAAAGATCTCGGCACCATCAACGTCGACGAAATCGAGGTAGACGCTAGGCACCGTCCGCTGGTAGAAACCGACACCGATCCCTGCATCGAAGTGGTTGCCCAAGCCAATCAACCACTCGCCGCTGACCGTACCGCTATTGAAATCTCTTAGATCGAACGCGAAGAGGTTCAAGTTCTCCAGGAGCACGTCGTCCACGACGCGTGTATCCGCACCTCGCAGGGCGAAGTGCCCCACACCCAGGGCGAGCGACTGTTGCGCATGGGCCGACGGACTGGCCCAGACGAGCGCGACGAGCATCGCCGCGCCGACCAGCATCTTATTCGGCATGACCGCCTCCATGCAGACTCGGCATCACCAAGAAAGAGAGCAGAATCGGTGCCATCCGACACGCCGCGGCGAGCGCCACGAAACTACCGGGATTTAGGCGAGAAACCGCCTAATTGCACATCTGCAGGTATGACGCCGCGTGTGGAGTGTCCGTGTGCGGTGTCAGTCCGTCCGTTTTCCTGAACGGCGACGATCGAACTCGCTCACGACCAAGTGCATCGCATCGTGGAGCGGACCATTCGAGGCAAGGATGTTCCCGTCGCGGACGGCGAACGGCTTCCCGTCGAGACCGGTCACGCGGCCGCCCGCCTCTTGGATCATCAGGGCTCCAGCCGCCGTGTCCCACGGATGGAGTCGCTGCTCCCAGAAACCATCGAACCGACCCGCCGCCAGATAGCACAGGTCCAGCGCCGCGGATCCCAACCGTCGGACCGCGCGCGCCCGTGCCACAAACGCTCCGAAGAGCCCGATGACCTCGTCCACGGTCCGGTGGACGTCATAGGGGAAGCCGGTGCACAGCATCGCGTCGACCAGCTGATTCTCCGAGGTCACCGCAATCGGCGACCCGTTCAGCCGAGCGCCCGCCCCGCGCTCCGCGACGAAGAGCTCGTCGAGATTCGGGTCGAACACCACACCGACCTCGAGCTCTCCCGCGATCTCCAGGGCCACCGAGCAGCAGTAGAACGGCAGACCGTGCGCGTAATTCACGGTGCCGTCGAGCGGATCCACGATCCAGCAGTAATCGGAGGATCCCTGCGCGCTGTCGGGAGTATTGGGCAGTTCCTCGGCCAGGACGGCGTGCTCGGGAAACCGCTCGGCGAGCAGCTCACGGCAGAATGTCTCGATCTCAACGTCGACCTGGGTCACCAGGTCAATCGTGCTCTTCTTGTCAACGCGAACACCTTCGCCGCGACGGGCTTGCTGGATCGTCCCAGCGCGCCTCGCGATCTCGATCGCTGTCTGAAGGAAGGTGGGATCGACCGACATCAATCAGCCGGGGAAATGAACTTCTTAACCATCCGCACCTCGGTTCCGCCCTCGGGCCCAGGCTGCAGCGTCAGATCGTCCATGAAGCTACGCATGAAAAAGATACCGCGCCCACTCGACTTCAGCAGGTTCTCCGGGGCAAGCGGGTCAACGACCTCACCAGGATCAAACCCGACTCCTTGGTCGACGACTCGCACGACAAGTTGCGTCGGCTCGAACGAGAATTCGACGACCACGCGCTTATCCTCATCCTCTGCATTGCCGTGCTTGATGGCGTTGATGACCGACTCCCGTACGGCCACCCCGACCCAGTGGGTGGAATCTTCGTCGAGCTGACCGAGCTGGCCCATGTGGTCACTCAGAATCTGCACCACATCCAGCATGTCGAAGTGACTGGGAAACTCGAGACGGACGACGTGTCCGATTTCCGCCAACTCGACCGTACAATACCTGGGCAACTGCAGCGCGCGCAAGCAATCGTGGACCCGGAGCGCCCCGATTGCGTTGATATATAGTTCGCGCATGCGCGACGTCGCGTTGACGGCAACCACCATTGAACCAGCGAGTTACGTCAAGGGGTCAATCTGTGTGCCCGGCGACAAGTCGATCTCTCACCGCTACGCGATCCTGGCTGCGCTGGCCGATGGCGAGTCGGCTATCCGCAACTATGCTCCGGGCGCCGACTGCGCGTCGACGCTCCGCTGTCTGGGTGATCTCGGAGTGATGATTACGAGCCCGGAGTCGGGTCCGATCACAGTCTCGGGCATGGGGCTGGGTGGGCTGCACGCCGCGGCCGATGCGCTCGACGCGGGGAACTCTGGTACCACGATGCGCCTCCTGGCGGGCGTGCTCGCCGGGCACGCTGCGACCACGACCATCACTGGCGACACTTCCCTTCGACGACGACCGATGCAACGGGTCGTCGAGCCGCTGCAGCTCATGGGAGCCACGGTCCGGACCGATGACGGTCGACCTCCGCTGGTCATCACCGGCGGCCGATTGAAGAGCATGCGTTACGAGCCATCGGTGGCGAGCGCCCAGGTCAAGAGCGCGGTCCTCCTGGCGGGCCTCCACGCCAGCGGCGAGACCTGGGTCACCGAACCTTGCCCCACACGCGACCACACCGAGCGGGCGATTCCGGCATTCGGCGGGATCCTCCGGCGCGACGGCGACAGCATCGGGGTGCGCGGGGGCGATCGACTCAGCGGCGCTAGCGTCTCGGTGCCAGGCGACTTCTCGTCTGCGGTCTTCTGGTTCGTCGCGGCCGCTATCCTGCCAGGCTCGGCGATCGAGGTGACCGGCGTGGGTCTCAATCCGAGCCGCATCCGTCTGCTTGATATCCTGCGGGACGCCGGCGCGACCGTCGAGGTGTCGCAGGATCGGTCGATCAGCCCGGAGGCGGAACCCCTCGGAACCGTTCGTGTCAGGTCGGCCGAACTGCGACCACTCGAAATCGCAGCTGCGGATGTCCCGCCAGTGATCGACGAGCTCCCAGCCTTGGCGGCCCTGGGCGTATACGCCGGGGGCCTCGTCGTGCGCGGTGCCGCGGAGCTGCGGGCGAAGGAAAGTGACCGCATCGCCGTTCTGGTGGCGGGGCTGCGCGGGATGGGTGTGCGAGCGGAAGAATACCCTGACGGGTTTCGAATCGACGGCGACGGACGGCCGTCTGGCGGAACTGCCGATGCCGGGGGCGATCACCGTATGGCAATGGCGTTCGCCGTTGCGGCGCTCGGTGGACTCGAACCAACGGTCATCACCGGTCATGAGGTCGTGTCTATTTCCTACCCGGGGTTCTTCGACACCCTGGCGACGCTCCGCCACTGACGACAACCCGACGGGCGTTGGTCATGCAAACTGACAAGATTTACTTGGTCGGGTTCATGGGCGCCGGGAAGTCCTCGGTGGCCGAGGCGCTCGGAGCGCGCCTGGGCTGGAGCATCGACGATATCGATCAACGCGTTGAGAACACTGAGGGCCGGTCGATCGCGGACATTTTTGATCGAGACGGCGAAGCATATTTCCGAGAGGCCGAGCGAGCCGTCCTGCACGAGGTCTTGGCGCACCGCCACACGGTGGTCGCCACCGGAGGCGGCACGTTCGTCGACCCCCTCAACCGCTCGAGAATCAATCGTGACGGAGTCTCGATCTGGCTTGATGTATCCTTCGATACGGTGGTCGAGCGCATTCCGGCCGACGGGCGTCGTCCGCTCGCCGCGGACCGAGCGTCCATGCGCGCGCTCTGGGCCGAACGCCGTGAGTCGTACAGCCTCGCGCACTACCGGCTCGACGCCGACACCGTGCCGGTCGAGCAACTGGCTGAACACCTCATCGATCGACTTTCGTTGTGACGGGCTGGGCAGCCGATGCGCCTCCTGATCATCAGCGACATCCACGCCAACGTCGAGGCGCTCGAGGCCGTACTGGCGGCTCCTGCCGCGGCTGATTACGACCGCCTGCTGGTTCTCGGAGACCTCGTAGGCTACGGCGCCGACCCGAACGAAGTCGTGGATCGCATCTATGACCTCGCTCCGGACGTCCTGATCCGTGGTAACCACGACAAGGTTGCGTCAGGCGTCGAGGAGCCCGAGCACTTCAACGCCATCGCCGCGGAAGCCGTTCGGTGGACGCGCGAGACACTCAC
Source organism: Vicinamibacterales bacterium (assembly GCA_965216615.1). Taxonomy (GTDB): domain Bacteria; phylum Acidobacteriota; class Vicinamibacteria; order Vicinamibacterales; family UBA8438; genus CAUZIB01. Next base: position 178,875 of record CBDCGH010000021.1, read on the forward strand.
CGACGCCAACCGCATGCGGGTGGCATCGTTGCCCCAAGGGCCCGTCCACGTCGATGACGAGATCCAGGTGTGTCACGGGACGCCGTACGACGAAGATGCCTATGTCTTCGACTACGACGATGCCCAACGGGCACTGGCGGCCGCCGACCGCCGCGTGTGCCTGTTTGGCCACACGCACGTCCCGGTGGTCTTCTCAGGCGCCGATCCCAACCTCGGACTCGATGTCGTAACGCCGGAGCTAGGCGCGTCCGAACCGACCTGCGTGCGCCTCAACCCGGATCATCGCTACCTGATCAATCCCGGGGCCGTCGGGCAGCCTCGCGACGGAGATCCGCGCGCTGCCTTCGGTGTGTACGAGACGGACGATGCGCTCGTGGAGATCCACAGGGTCCCCTATCGGGTCGACTTGGCGCAGGAGCGGATCGAGGCCGCGGGCCTCCCGCTGAGCCTCTCACGCCGCCTGGGGGTGGGTCGCTAGGACTGACGCGGAGCCGATCAGAGCGCAAGGTGCGAGCTGGACCGTAGTCTCCACGGAGCAAACCGTCTGCCCGGTTTGCGGAGCTGGAGAACACGGTCCGGCTCGCACCTCACCCACAAACTCGACGATTGCCTCGACGATCTCGTCGGGGTGGTTCGCGTCAGGCCGCACCTTGGGTTGACTCGCGGTCGTCCGACTTTCGGCGCGCGCGCTCCTCACGCCGCTTGAGCTCCGCAGCATAGGCGTCGGCCGCCGCGCGGGATCCGAGAATCCACCCGATGACCAGCCCGAACAGCAGAACAGAAGGGATGAAGATGAAGTGCCCGGCCGTCATATCCCACATGGGCGGTCACTGCTCCAGCCGCCGAGACAGCTCGCCCAGCTCTCTCTCGACCGCAGACAGCCGACGCCAGATCGACCACAGGTAGCCGAAGACAGCCAACCAGACGAACGCGTAGGCGGTGATCAGCAGTGGCGCGGACGGCAGCTGGTCCTCCGGCGGAATCTGATCCATCGGAATGAACTCGTCTTGTGCTGGCGGTGGTTGTTCCGCGAACGCCGTTGAGGGTCCCCAGGCTGGCGCGGCGACTGCGGGGCCGGCCAGGACCAACACGGCCAAGACGACCATCACCGCAGCGAACCAGCGTCGGATGCTCTTCACATGTCCTCCAGGGTCAGGTGGAGGCGGTCGAGCGCGGCGCGCTGCTCCTCCAGACGGGTACGCGCGGCCACCACGACGACGAACAAGAGGATGAACGCGGCAACGCACCACCACAGCGCCTCGAACATGCCCGGGCCGAGCGAGGGAACGACGCTCGTCCTCGGGTGAATGGTCCGCCACACATTGACGGAGATATACAGAAAGGGCACGTTGGCCATCCCAAATAACGCGAGCCCGCCCGCGAGCTTGTCTGATCCGGGACCGCCGTATTTTCTCAGCAGCAGATACGCGATGAAAACCAGCTCGAGAATGAGTGCCATGGTCAGCCTGGCGTCCCACTGCCACCACACGCCCCACGACTTGCGCGCCCACAGCGGTCCGGTGACGATTCCGATCACACCAAACAGAGTGGCCAGCTCCGCAGACGCGAAGGCCAGCCGATCGGCGGCCGGTTTGTCCTTGAACAAATGCAGGGCACTCGAGATGCCGCAGACGAAGATCGCCAGAAACATGGCGAACCAGGCTGGAACGTGGAAGTAGAAGATCTTCTGAACCAAGCCCATCGTGGATTCGTACGGCGCGCGCGCAATCATGACGGGCGCCAGCACGAACGCGACGGCCGTAAGCGCCAGCAGACCGATGAACTGTCGTTGACTCATGACTTTTCGCGAACCCAAACCCACGTCATTCTGTCATGAGCGGCTCAAATGTCCATAGGGCGAGGGTCAGAAACACCGCGTCGAAGAAACCGAGAAGCGATAGCCAGAAACGGGCAAGGTCGAGATTCGGCTCCGCCTGCATCAGAGCCACGGTCCCGCCCACACCGGCTATCAAAACCGGGACGGTGACCGGATACAACAGAATGGGCAGCAGCACCCCGCGACTCCGTGTGCGCAGGAGCATCGCGGCGAACAGGGTCCCCACCGCGGCGAAACCGATGGTACCCGCAGCCAGCAACACGGTCAGAAAGAACGGGTGCCGAAAGATCGGCGCCTGGCTCTGGAAGGCGAGGCCGATCGACAGCACGACGACCACCTCCACGGCAGCAAGCAAGAGCACAATGCCGAGTAGCTTTCCCACGTAGATCGCGGCCCGCTCGGCTGGAGCCATCAGCAGCCCGCGCAACGCGTCCTGATACCGCTCGCGCTCGAACGCACGACCAAGCGCGAGTGTTCCGCTGAAGGCGATGGCGATCCACAGAATGCCCGCGGCCGCGCCCTCGACCGCGCGGCCCTGCCGCACGAAGGCAAAGCCGAACACCAGCACCGTCGACACGGCAAAGAAGACCGTCGTCGAGAGCATCTCCCACGAACGCGTCTCGACCCGAAGGTCCTTGCGCATCACGAGCCAGGCAATTCGAAGAAAATCTCGCATCGTCTCTAGAAGGCACTCCTATTCTGTATTCCGCCTTCTGCCTTCTGCCTTCTTGGCAATCTCCTCCCGATACCTCTCCCTGAGTGATGTCCCGTTGGCGTTCAGCTCGGTCATGCGCCCGTTCTGCAGTACCACGGCTCGGTCGACCAGTCCATCAACCACCTCGAGGTCGTGGGTCGCGACGATCACGATCCGGCGTTCGGCTCGGAGCACACCAAGGCGTTCACCCAGAGTGAGTGCCGACGGCTCGTCAAGACCGGTAAAGGGCTCATCCAGCAGCACCAGTTGGGGACGATGCAAGAGAGTCCGTTCAAGCGCCAGACGCTGGCGCATCCCGCGGGAGAAGCCCTCAACCAGATCATCCCCGCGCCCGTCCAAGCCCGCACGCTCGAGGGCCTCACCCGCAAGCCGGGCCGGATCATCGAGGTTGTACAACGCGCCAACGAACTCGAGATTCTCGCGCGCGGTGAGCTCGGAGTACAGGTGTAATTCGTGTGACAAGAACCCGATCTGCCGCCGCAGCGCAAGGCCACCCTCGGCGGCCGTATGGTTGCCGAACCGGACCGCGCCCGTGGACGGCCTCACCAAGGTGGCAACCAGGCCGAGAAGCGTCGACTTGCCCGCGCCGTTGGGTCCGAGCAGCGCCAACAGCTCCCCGCTGGCAACGGTCAGGGACACATGACTGAGCGCGCGTCTCCGCCCGTAGTGCCGAGAGACGTCGTCAATCGTGACTTGGTCGAACTCCAGCGCCGGTGGGGCGCCCGCGGCTCGCATCTGGGCCAATTCGCTAGGACGCCGTCCCCGGGTGCTGCTCGGCCGGAGACCGCTCCGCACCCGGCCCCGACGTAAGCAAGACCGAGGTCAGCTGCTCGTCCAGTTCCCGGTACACCCGTTCCAGCGCCGCCAAGAGCTCACGCCGCCTCGACGTGTACTTGGTGGAACCGACCTTCCCAACGTGATGCTGGCGCTCCACCTTGACCAGATCGGCGAACAGCTTCTCTCTCCGCGCTTCGAGCACGCGACGCTGCTTGGCCGCGACGGGCGTCTCGGGAACCGCCATCGCGCCCCACATCCCGAACCCGAAGATGCCCAGTGCGGTGATGATCGCGATCGAACTCGGCAACGTATCCCGGTGTGGGAGGCCCGTCAACTCGATCGTCCACGGCTGGCCCGCCGGAATCTTCGGGCCGGCGCCGAGCGAGTACGGCGTCGTATTCTGCCCTTCAGGCGGAACCTCCATACGGCGCTGCACCTGACTGGACTCGAAATCCATCGAGCCCCACTTCTCGACGGAGACAAGCAGAGAATCCAGGTCCGCCGGCAGCGTCTGAGAGATTGCCAGGCTCTCACCCTCGTAGGGCAAGATATACGCGAAGTGCACCGGGGTCGCTCCAGGAGCAAACGGACCCGGGACCTCGATACGTGGGCCGGTGGCTGACGCCCGCGGCGTCGAAGACCGCAGCACCGAGGTTCCCTGCGCACCGCTGGGCATGTCGAACGCAATGGGCGTGGACGGATCGACCGCTTCACCCGCCGGATTCATCACCTGCAGAAAGAAATAGACCTCGACGCTCTCTTCGACGAGCTCGACTTGAATCCACGAATCGGAACCGAACGTGACAGCCCCCGAACGGGCCGGGAGCGTCGGCGCGCCCGGGTCGGCTCCGACGAGCATGAGCCGAATGCCCCCGCGTCCCGGGGCCGCGAACGGCTGCGATTCGAGACGCTGGCCGTCGAGTTCCGTGAACGCCTGGACCTGCGAGCCCGGGCTCAGGGTCGAAAACGTGGCGCGTCCGTTCCCGTCGGTGAGCGCCGTGACGACGTTGTCACCCTGGTGAAGCTCGACCGCCTGGCTCGTCACGTTGTTCGTCACTTGTCCGCGCACCACGCGTACCGTGATCGTGCCGTCGGGCAGCTCGGCGTCCGGCAACGGAATGCCGGACATCTGCCCGAGTGGGGGCTGCGCGAGGGCCTCGAGCACGACGACGCCAGCCAGCACCAGACCGAGCATCGTGCTTCCGCGGGCGGCCATCACGCCGATCCCTCCACCGGTGAGCCGCAGCCCTTGCAGAAGCGCGCGTCGGGATCGTTCTCGGTTCCGCAGCCCTCGCAGCGCAACCCAGATGCGCCGGCATCTTCAGGGGAACGCTCGGCATCGGCTTCGTCCTCGGCTTCGCTTAGAACGTCGGTGTCGTCGGCCGCGACGCCCACATCGCCGAGCTCGACGCCGAGTCGCTGGGCTAGCTCCTTCTCGATCACATCGCGATACGCCGGGACCTCGACATCAAGCTGCTTCATTAGCCCAAGCGCCTGCGCACGCAGGCGTTCGGCCATGTCGCGAAAGTCCTCCGCCGATACCTTGCTCATCGCCCGGTCGAACTCGAGCTCCTTGATCGAGCGGAGCACGAGTGTCTTTTCACGCTCGAGAGCCGCCCGCGTGCGGCCACCGATGATCTGGGTCTTCTCACGCACGTCGATGGCCGCCAGCGGCCAGAGCATCCGGTAGAGCGCGAAGCCGACGGCCGCCGCAGAGCCAATCGCCGCGACCAGCAGCGCCAGCACAACGGGATCGCCGGGACGCACCACCACGACGGCGACGGTCGACGCGAGTAGACCCGCCAGAGCGAAGAGGTGCCACGGGCGGAAGGTGTGGGCGTCAGTCGAGGTCGCGGAGCTCATCGTCCAGTCGGGCTTCTAGCTGCGTGTCCTGGGCATCGGCCACCTTCGGGCTGGACGACTCATCGCGCTTGGGATCGCGCTTCGACCATCGGACAGCCACGAATCCAACACCGATGAGACACGCGCCGCCGACCAGCATCGGAAACATCCATGACAGCTGATTGAACGCACCGATTGGCGACCCGATCGGCTCCTGGCTGCCATATTGGTCGATGAAGTACTGGTGGACCCCGTCACGGTCCTTGCCCATCGCCACTTGTTCGTTGAGCTGCAGCCGCATCCGGTCAGCGGTCGGGCACGTGCAGGTAGAGAGTGGAAGGTGCGCGCACCCGCCGCAGATGCACACCAACCCCTCTTGGAGCTCAGTTTCGAGCGATTGCTGTGCAGGCGTCAGGGTCGCCCCATCGGGAACCGGGTACTGCGCGTACACCTGCCCTCCTCCGCCTAACAGCAAGGCGGCAAGCAGCACCGACGTGGTAGTCGCACCCTCCGGGATTCTGGCCGTCAAGAACGCCAGGCGGCTCTCGGGTAGCAACGCAATGCCGGTGCCCAGTGCCATGATCGTGAACCCGAACCAGATCCAGTTGACCAGGGGGTTGATGGTGATCTCCACAGACACCGACTGGTCCGCAACTGTGTAGTTCACGAGCGTGACGTAGAGGTCCTCCGACACCGTCCTCCGCAGCGCAACCTCGGTCGTCGGCTCTGACTCGTGCTTGCGGAAAAACCACCGAGCTGGATACAGATCGCCGACAGGACTGCCGTCCTTCGCGACGCTGAGATGCGCCGTGATCATCTGCTTCTGACCGTCATCCGTCTCACTGAGCCGGTTGTGACGCACCGTGAAGCGTCCGACCTCGACTTCATCTCCGGGATCCATCACGGCTTGATGCTCGGTCTTGTAGCCGGCCCCCGCGAACCCGAGGAAGATCAGCACGATGCCGACATGAATGATGTAGCCGCCGTAGCGCCGTCGCGATCGCATGATCAGTCCGATGAGCGCCGTCACGACGTCAGTGCCCGTCGCCGCCCGACGCACATATGCGCCGCGCACAAACTCCTGGCCGATCGTTCCCAGCACGAGCGCGCAGAGCGCGAAACACAGGCCCGACACCCACACTCGAAAACCAATCGCATAGAGCCCGACCGCGGTTGCCACCGCAAGACCAACCGGCCACGCGAACTGATACACCAGGTTGCCGACGCTCGACCGCCGCCACGCGAGCAGCGGTCCGATGCCGGTCAGCAGCAGGAGCGCCAGCCCGAGCGGCACCATCCAGGTATTGAAGAACGGCGGTCCAACGGTGATTCGCTGCCCGGTGAACGCCTCGCTGATCGTGGGAAACATCGTGGCAAACAGAATGAAGAATGCCGAGAACAGCAGAATCCAGTTGTTCAGCAGAAACGCGGCCTCTCGCGACGCCCACGACTCCAACTCGTTCCTCGCACGTAGGAGCGGCAGCCGATAGATCAACCACCCGAAGCTAAAAAGCACGATGACCACCATGAAGATGCTGAACAGCACCGTGAGCTGCGGGTCCTCGCCGAACGCGTGCACGGATTGCACGATTCCGCTGCGGGTCATGAACGTGCCAAAGATGGTGAGGAAGAAGGTGAGGATCACGAGCACGACGTTCCACACTCGCAGCATGCTCCGGCGCTCCTGCACCATTACGGAATGCAAGAATGCCGTCGCGGTGAACCACGGTAGCGCCCCGGCGTTCTCGACCGGGTCCCATCCCCAGAACCCACCCCACGAGAGCTCCTCATAGGCCCAGATCATGCCGAGCGTCAGGCCGAGCGACAGGAACAGCCACGAAAACATCGTCCACCGCCGCACGGCGCGGAGCCAGGAGTCGTCCAGATATCCCGTGATCAGCGCGGCCATGCAAAAGGCAAACGGAATAGTCATCCCGACGAACCCGGTATAGAGCGAGGGCGGATGAATCGCCATGTACGGGTTCTGGAGCAGCGGGTTCAGCCCGCGTCCATCCGAGGGCACCTCGGTCAGATACGTGGCGAACGGGTCCTTGTGCACGATCATCACGAAGAGAAAGAAGAGCTGGACCGCGCTGATGACTGCCACGACGTACGGAATGAGCTCACGCTGCCGAGTACGATTTGTCTTGACTGCAATCGTCCCGAACACCGACAGGAGGAACACCCAGAACATGATCGATCCGTCGAGCCCACCCCAATACGACGTCAGCTTGTAGAACAGCGGCTGCACCGAGTCGGAGTACTGGTTGACGTAGCGAATCGAGTAGTTCTCGGTAACGAATGCGTGGAGGATAATCGACGACGCCAACGTCATCAGAGCGGTAACGACGTAGAAGGCGCCGATCCCACTCTCGACGAGACGCAGCGAACGCTGGCGGGCCCCAGCGACGGATGCCGCAATCGCGTAGGCACACGCAACAAAGGCGGCGAGCAGTGTGTAGGAACCGAGTGTGGGCATGACCTCAGGTTCTCGCGGTGATATGTCGCAACCCCGCGTTCGCAGGGCGATTCGGGGCTGTCACCCGCAGGCTCGTGAGCTAGCTGCCTGCGCTTGTGGTCTCAGCCGTTACCGCACTCCCGTCGACGGCGGCTCCGAGCGTCGGCTTAGCTTCATACTTCGACGGGCACTTCGCCATGATGCCGTTGGGCTCGACGATGAGCGTGTGTCCCTCGAGGTGTCCCGACGCAACGACCTCCGCGTCTTGCTGGAACGTGTCCGGTACGACCCCGGTGTATTCAGCCTGCATGATGTGATCGTTGTTCTCGATCTCGAAGCGGAAGTCCATCGTGCTCTTCTTCCAAGAGATGTTAGACACGTATCCATGCACCTGGAGCCGCTTACCCGCCCACGCCTCCGGGTCGACCATCACCTCATCGACGTGCTTGTAGTAGGCCGTGCCATCCTGCATCGACGTCCACATCAGCCCAGTGAATGCCGCAATCAACACGACGGACGTCAGCAGAATCTTTAGGCCTCGCGACATGTCTCGTGGCTCCTCCCCTTCACACCTGTAAGAATATCGCTGCACCGAGCAGCAGTCAATCCGCCTCTGCTGGCGTCCCAAAAACCTAAGCCACTCGTAGTGAGCGAGTTAGGTCGACGGAAGGCGCTCCTGGGCGATGTCGCGCATCAGGCGGCTCACCACCGAGACCGGCAGTCCCACGACATTCGTATACGAGCCTTCGATTCGCTCGACAAACTGCGACGCAATACCCTGCACGCCGTAGGCACCAGCCTTGTCCATCGGCTCGCCGGTTGTCAGGTACCACTCGATGACGTCATCCGCGAGCTCGACCAGGGACACGCGGGTTTGCTCAACCGCGCTACGGCGCTCGGGCCCGCGAAGCAGGGCGACCCCCGTCAGCACATCGTGAGAGCGCCCGGACAGACGCCGAAGCATCTCCCGCGCGTCTTGCGTGTCTCTGGGTTTCGAGAGAATGTCGTCGTCAACGACCACGATGGTGTCGGCACCCAGCACGACCTGGAGCCTACCATCGGAGAGCCCGGCGGCCACGGTCTCGGCCTTTTCGAACGCGAGGCGCGACACGTAGGCCTTTGGCAACTCACGATCCCGCTGTCGCTCGTCGACATCCGCGGGCGTGACCTCGAACTCGAAGCCCGCACGCGCGAGGAGCTCCCGCCGACGTGGTGACGCCGATGCCAGAACAAGCGGAAGCGGTTGAAACGACCGGTGATACACTGGGGGATTATAGGTAGAAGGCAGAAGGTAGAAGGTAGAATTCTCGATGATTCCGGCACGCGAACTCGTCGTTCGATCACTCGGCGAGGCGCTCCAGCGCCAGCCGATGTCATTAGCCAAGCTGGCGTTCGCATGGGAATCGGCGGTCGGTCCGGCGATGGCGCGTGCCACCGAGGTCGCCCTTGACGCCGACGGTACGCTGCGCGTGACGGCCGATACCGAACACTGGCGACGCGAAGTCGCCAGGTCTCGCGTCGTCATCAAACAGCGGCTCACCGATCTCCTCGGACGGGGTATCGTGAAGCGCCTCGCGACACAGCGGAAACGAGCATCATGAGGGAATCGGTCATCGTCAGCGCGGTTCGTGTCCCGACAGGCAAATTTCTGGGAGCCCTGAAGACGCTGCCCGCGACCGAACTCGGGTCGCGCGTCATTCGCGAGGCAGTGCGTCGCGCAGCGATCGACGCGGCGACCGTCGACGAGTGCATCATGGGCAACGTCGTCTCGGCCGGTCTTGGCCAGGCTCCGGCCCGCCAGGCGGCGCTCAACGGCGGTCTTCCCGACCACGTTGCGGCGCTCACCATCAACAAGGTGTGCGGCTCGGGTCTCAAGGCGGTCATGCTGGCGGCTCAGGGCATCGCCACCGGCGACATCGACGTGGCGGTGGCCGGTGGGATGGAATCGATGAGCAACTGCCCGTATCTCCTACCCGCGGCGCGCGAGGGGATGCGGATGGGAAACGCCGAAGCGATCGACTCGATGATCCACGATGGCCTGTGGTGCTCGCTGGAGAACTGGTCGATGGGACTTGCGTGTGAGGCGATCGTCGACAAGTACGACGTCAGCCGGGAAGACCAGGATGCTTTTGCGGCGGCCAGCCACCAGAAGGCCGCAGCCGCCATTCGCGAGTGCCATTTCAAGGACGAGCTACTGCCAGTCGAAATACCGCAGCGGAAGGGCGACCCGATCGTCGTCGAGTACGATGAGCCGGTTCGACCCGACAGCACCGCGGAGGCGCTGGCGCGGCTGAAGCCGGCGTTCAAGAAGGACGGCACGGTGACTGCGGGCAACGCACCTGGCGTGAACGACGGCGCCGCCGCACTCGTCGTCATGGCGGCCGAACGGGCCGAGGCACTCGGTGTCGCGCCGATGGCACGGATCGTCGGACAGGCTGTCAGCGGGCTTTCACCCAAGTGGATTCTGATGACGCCGGTGCAGGCCGTGCAGAAGCTGCTGACAAAGACGGGATGGACGCTCGACGACGTCGATCTGATCGAGCTGAACGAGGCGTTTTCCGCTCAAGCGCTTGCGGTCATTCGAGAGTTGGGCGTCGACCCGGCCAAGGTCAACGTCAATGGCGGTGCTGTGGCACTCGGCCACCCGATTGGCGCAAGCGGCGCACGCGTCCTGACCACGCTGCTCTACGCTCTGAAGAACCGAGGGCTCACGCGTGGCATCGCGACCCTGTGCCTCGGCGGTGGAAACGGCGTCGCTCTGGCCGTAGAGCGCGGATAGTTAGGGCTCGGCCTTCCAGAAGGCGATGCCGCCGGCCTGCTTGCCGACGTCGACGGCCGCGACTCGATCGCCGGTCGCAACCTCGTAGACCTCGACCGTCCCAGGCTCGCTGCCGACCCCCTCGAGGCTCACGAACGCGAACTTGCCGTCCGGTGTCAGCGTGACCCCATGGGGAATCGTCCGACTCGTGGCGGTGCGCGTGCGCTCAACACCAGTATCCAAATCCCAGAAGCCAACGGCCGCAGCTTTCTTATAGGTCGCGACGAGGGTAGCCCCATCAGCGCTCACGTCGAGGTTGTAGGGACCCGGCCCAGTCGCGAGCGTGCGCGTGACACGCCACTCGGCGATGTCCACCTCGTAGATCTCGTCAACGGCACTACCCGTAACGTACACTTTCCCGTCACCGGTCGGACGGGTCACCCAGGTCGGCTGCACGCGGCCCATCACACCGCGGGGGGTCGGGGCATCGAGGTCGGCGCGGTGGACATCTCCTGCTAGCGGCAGGGTCCGCCCCACCGCAAGCCCGATCACGTCGACCTCGACGAGCTCGTCGCCCATCATGTTGACCGAGTAGTGGTGGGTACCGTCGAGGCTGACCCGTGAACCGTGCGGCATGATGCCGGTCGGAATCCGCTCGATCTCGGTCATCGTCTGACTCTCGACGACGGACACAGTACTCGGTTGCAACGGGCCGTGCAGGTTGAAGTTCGCGACGAAAATCAGTCCCGTCGATGACGACACGTCGAGCGTCGCGGGAAACATACCCAACGCGACCTCACCAACCAAACGGTCAGTTTCGGTTTCGTACTTGTGCACGCTTCCGAACGGAAACCCGTGCGCGGTCGTGACGTACCAATACCTCCCGCTTGGGTCGACGGCAATGCCATGCGGGCCCTCCGTCTCGGATGGAATACTGCCGACCGCGATCGTCTTGACGACGTCGAGTCCATCGGGACCGTAGCGCACTAACGCAACCTCGTCGTCAGACTCCGCGCAGACGTAGACGAAGTAGTTGCGCACCGGCGGCTCGGGACCGGCCGCTCGAGCTGCGAGCACAGCGCTCAGAAGACACGCCGCGATGAACGTCGGACGCCTGACCCTGGAACCCCAGTCCGACTTCATCGGCGCCTCCCGAGCACGCTTGTTGCGGTTCGCCGCGAGGACTCAAGAGCGGGCAACACTCTCCTCGAATCGTCTACTGAGGCTCTCCGATTACTGGTGTCGCTCCAGTCTTCGGTAGTAACTTGACGGCCCAGAGGCCGCTGTTCCAATCGGTGAAGAAGATGTGCCCCTTGTACGGCTGGGGTCCCCAGACGAAGGGCGAGTTCGGAATGAAGCCCTCAGAATCGTACGGCACGAACTTCGCGATCTCCCGACCCTGTTTGTAGAGATCGCCCAGCAGTTCACCCGACACGTCGACGACACGAAGTCCGCCGTTGTAATACCCGACGTACATGATGTCGTCTTCGACCCACATGTTGTGCGACCCAGCTTCCGGCACTTGGTAGCGCGCGACCTCGCGAGGGTTCTCCCAATTGCTCCAGTCGATGATGTGGATCCACCCTTCCGCTTTCGACGGCGTCGATCCGCTCTTGCTATGAAAACCGCCGTACGGGAACCACTCGTCGCCAGCGAACACGTAGAACTTCCCGGTCGAGCGGCTCTTGTACGGAAACGCCGCGTGGTTCCACCCGCTTGGATAGCCATAGCGACCGAGCTCAACCGGGTTCTCCGGCGTCCCCCCGCGACCGCCACCGCCGACGTCCACCGCGACAATCCCATCACGCCAATTGGACGAAAACGCGACGCCCTCGCTCACCCAGACATCGTGGACGGCGTGCCCAGGCGTCTCGAGCTCGAACCCGCCCACGCGCGTCGGGTTTCGTGGATCCTCGATGCTGATGACGTCGTATCGCCGGCCCGCGCTCAGCGCGAATACGCGTGACTCCGAGATGAAGACGTTGTGCACGCCACCGGTCAGCTGATCGCTGAACTCGGACAGGACCGGCACACCCTCTTTCGGATTGCCTACGCCGAGCACGACGATGCCGTTCCGGCGATCGGAGGCGCCTTCCCGACTAATGACTGCAATATCACCGGCCTCCGACACCTTGACGTCGTTCACCGTGCGAGCATCGACCTGGACTTCGTGCAGCTTGACGATGTGGGCCGGATCCGTCACGTCCCACACGTACGCGTGTCCGTCGGCGCCCCAGGTCCCTGTGATCCCATAGTCGCGGCCATCGGATCCCTCCCAAATCCACAGGTCGGACGTGTGACGATCGAGCACCTTGCCTCGCCCGACGACGTCGAGCGCCCGGGTGACGTCGCGCGACGTCACCGTCACGGTACGGACTGCCGAGTGAGTGCCAGTACTCGCGACCACCGTATACGTCCCGGACCTCTCGGCGACAAACTGACCGTCGCCCGTGATCATCGCGGACGCACCGGCAGCAATGATTGTTGGTCCCGTCTCTCCAGTGACGCCAAACTGGACCGGGACACTCCGAACCGCCAGACCACGCGCATCCTTGGCCACGGCCGTGAATCGCACCACATCGCCAGTACGCACCGAGTCGGCGCTCGACTGGAGCTCGAGGTTGGTGATCGGGTTCTCCACGACATCGATGGTCAGGCGAGCTTCGGCGGTCTCTGCGCTGGCGGTCACCTCGACCCTGCCGGGCTTCCGGAGCGTGACGTATCCCAAAGGACCGATCTCGGCTATCGACACGTCACTGGCCGAATACGCAACAGGGACATCGCGCCGCGAGGTGCCGAGGGTGTCGACGACGTCAACGTGGAATCGCGTCCGGGTGCGGGCGTAAAACCTCGGTGGCACCTGCACGAACGCAACCCGATCAACTGGCGGTGGAGGCACGGTCACCGGCACCTCCACTCGAGCGACCGCCTCCGGGCGGCGACCGCGGTCCTCGGCGTCCCGTGGCACGAGTGCCACCACCGTGAACTGACCAGGAGAATGGGCCTCCACCACGCCCGACCGACTTACCCCGACACTGTGGCGTGATCGGGAGAAATACATGACCGCGGCGTCCGTGATCACATCGCCCGCGGCGTCTGTGACCGTCGCCGTCAGACCGGCCGTCTCGCCTACCGCCAAGGTGAGCGCGTCCGGTTCGACGGCGATCGTCAACGACCGCTCGATCGAGTGTTCCGGCGTCTGCCCGTAACCAACAATGCCCGCGGCAACGATCACACCGCCAGCGACCAGCATCCGTAGGACCCTCACGTCACCCCCGACCGTCCTCTGACATCGCACCCTTCACTCATTCTACTGTCCGGTCGGGCCATCGACTCTGCGCAGAGTGTGAGCAGCGGACGCATCCGACCCTGCGCCGAGGACTGCAAAAGTGCGAACCCGCCTGCAGCTCCCCTTGAGCACTTTCTGCACCATCCGAATGATCTAGGCGAAAGTCTAACGCTTCGTAACATGTTGACCTGAATGATTATATCAGCTCACAGCGACGTATTTTCGCTTGACAAACCTCTGGCTCGATTCTAGAATTCGACTTTCACTCATACTGACCGACAACCACGACAGGAACTCGAATGCCCACCAGTGAACGTGCAGAGAAGGAACGAAGCCGGGCCGTTGACATTGCCGTCGGCCAGATCGAAAAGCAGTTCGGCAAGGGCTCGATCATGCGGCTTGGCCAGAAGGGCGCGGCCAACGCCGTCCCGAGCATCTCAACCGGATCAATCAGCATCGACTATGCATTGGGCATTGGCGGCGTTCCGCGCGGGCGGGTCGTGGAGATCTACGGCCCTGAAGCGTCTGGAAAGACGACGCTTGCCCTCCAGGTGATCGCGCAGGCCCAGAGTCTCGGCGGCAACGCCGCATTCGTCGACGCTGAACACGCGCTCGATCCGCGCTACGCGAAAGCCTTAGGCGTGGACCTCGACGGCCTGCTCGTGTCCCAGCCCGACCATGGCGAGCAGGCGCTCGAGATCGTTGAAGTCCTCGTGCGATCGGGTGGCGTGGATGTCGTCGTCGTCGATTCCGTCGCCGCCCTCGTGCCGCGCACCGAGATCGAAGGTGACATGGGCGATGCGCAGGTCGGACTGCAGGCCCGGCTGATGTCTCAGGCGCTCCGCAAACTGACTGGCGTCGTCGCCAAGTCGCACACGTGCCTGATCTTCATCAACCAGCTTCGCGAGAAGATCGGTGTGATGTTCGGCAGCCCTGAGACCACGACGGGTGGCCGGGCGCTGAAGTTCTACTCTTCTGTTCGGATGGATATTCGACGGATCGGCGCGATCAAAGACGCCGACCGGGTCGTCGGGGGACGCACCCGCGTCAAGGTCGTCAAGAACAAACTGGCCCCACCGTTTCGAGAAGCCGAGTTCGACGTGATGTACGGCGAGGGGATCTCGCGCGAGGGCGATCTCCTCGATCTCGCGGTCGACCGCAACATCGTGGAGAAGAGCGGCACGTGGTTCTCCTATAGCGGAGAGCGCCTTGGGCAAGGTCGTGAGAACGTCAAGCGGCTGCTCAAGAGCAAGCCCGAGATCTTCACGTCGATCGAAACTCGCCTGCGCAAGGAGTTGGGGCTCGTCCTGACGACGGAGGAACAACCCGCCAAAGCGCCGGAACCGGCCCGCACTCGGGCATAACGCACGCGGTAGGACGTGGAGTCGATTCTCGCTCTCGATCGATCACTCTTCCTCTGGATTAACGATCTCCCTCATCCCTCATGGCTGGTGCTCGCCATGACCGTACTGAGCACCGTTACGATCGGCTCGGCTCTCTGGCTTCTGCTCGCGCTGGCAACGGCATTGACGGGTAACGGGGCCGGCGGGTTTCGGGCGGCACTTGCCGTGCTGTGCACCGCCGTGGTTGTCGGCGGCGTCCTCAAGCCGGGCATTGGGCGGGAGCGTCCTTCCCTGGCACTCGAGGGGGTGGTCGTCTATACAAGCGATCGGCCTGATTCGAGATCGTTCCCATCGGGACACGCGGCGGGCGCGGCAGCCGGCGCGTATAGCTTGAGTCGGACCTGGATATCGGCCTCGCCACTGCTCTGGGCAACCGCAACGACCGTCGTGATTTCTCGCCTTTACCTAGGCGTCCACTACCCTCTTGATCTTGTGGGCGGGCTACTGGTGGGGCTGGCGTGCGGGTACTTCGTAACGGGGGGTCGGGCTAGCGAACGGATGCCCCGGAGGGTTGGACCGACTGCGCCTGGACATCCCTGATGATGATGACCCGCTCGCCCGAGCGAATGAGCCCCAGCTCTGCCCGGGCGACCTCTTCGATACGGCGCGGCTCATCTGTGAGCCCGCGAACTTCGTCCCGCAGGCCATCGTTCTCCGCGCGTAGCGTCTCGATGAGCGCCGAGATCGCGTGCATCTCCCCATTCGACCGAAAGAGCGCCACCAGTCCACGCTCACCGATGATGGCGTTCCCGAGCAGGACCACGGCGATCAAGATCACGAGGAATCGCGCCGCGCGCGGGCGGGAACGCGGCGCCCGTGGCAACACGCCGGCTGCGATCGCGCTAAGAGGCTCCAGGTTTGTCACGCCACGTCCAGGGGGTTACAGATCTGCACTCCGCCCATAGATTAGCGCAGTCGGACGCGAAGTACAAATGTAAACTGTCACGCGGTCTCGAAAAACTGACGCAGCCGACCTTGGTTCTCGACGACGTTCCAGCACGAGAGATGAGCCAGCAGATTGACCTGGATCGGGGAGAGCTGAATGAGGGCGCCCGGGTTCTGTCCTTGCGTCAGAAAGTGCGGAAAGCGAGCAACCGGGCCTTCCGGGCTTGGCAGGCGACCGTCAGCGACGGCTCGGCGGATCGGTTGCGGGAGCTGCTTACCCCAGCGCTCCACGTACTCGTTGTAGACCCAGCACACACGAACGTCCCATCCGCCCTCTAGCCCCCACCAGGCATTCGCTCGCACGGTGTGAGTGGTCATCGCCAGGACAGTCTCGCCACGACGCTTCGCCGCCTGCAGCGCTTCGATGAGCGGCGCGAAGTCAGCGGTGTCAAACACCTGATTCTGATGGAACCTGGGGCTTGGCGCGCCAAAGAGCGGCGGCAGGAACGGGTCGACCGTGCGATGCGGCGGACTTATCTCAGACGTGTCCGCGGGCCACCCGGACGGATCGTATTCCAGAGAGAGCGGCCAGACGCTGTTGACAAATACCACCACGGCCCCGACGCGGCGCCGCAACAGCGCGATCAGCCCGTAGTTTTCGCTATCTCCACCGTCGCTGAACGCCTCGCTCGTCGCAGGTTCCACGCCGGCATGACCGGCCAAGTCGATCGGCCAGCAGGTGGCGTGGGGATACATGCGAAGGTCACGATCCGGAGTACTGAATGCACTGCTCGCTCCGACAGCCTCGGCCAACGACAACGGTCGCTCGGGAGCGTCGACGAGCACGAGGCCGTCTGGAGTCGGCGGCTCCGCTGGCATGGCGCTTCCAAACCCGCAGGGCTCGATGAATCCCCCGCCGACGCGATGCGGCCCGTGTCGGGGTGACTCGAGGGTCAGGGCACTCGGCGTTCCGACACCCAGCGGTGCCAATTCGAAGCCGACCCGATTCGACTCCCACGGATCGCGCTGATCGTCTGGCCAATTCAGGGTCGCATGCAGGATTGGGTATGGCCGGTATGACGATCGTGAGACGACGTGAGGGATGCTCTCGCCCAAGGCTGGCACCCGACGCCGAATATCGGCGACCGACAGCTCGGACCACGTGAACCCCGTGGGCCGATTGGCATCATAGAGCCCGTACGGCTTCAGGAACGTCGTGCCAATCGCATCGTTCCAGACCTCAGACGGCTGCCCGGCATGGCGCTCGCGGGACTCGGCAAGGTGCCGGGCAAAATCTAGGGTGGCTGCCCATCCCAACGACGTCGGCTCGAGCGTCTCCAGATCGCCGAGGGCTAACTGGTCCGGATCGCGGTGAATCCCGAGCAGCTCGCTCTCTCCAACGCTGTCCGAATGGTAGCAATAGGGTGCGATGATCCAGGCCGAGCCGGATACCGCGGAGACGTAGCCGATCTCAGGCATCAGCCCAGCCTCAGTCAGCCCCCGAAGCTGGCCCAGCGTCGCCGCGTACGAACGCGTGCCGCCTCCCGAGAAGCAGACGCCGGTCAGCGGGGGCGGCTCAACGCCCGGCGTCGCCCGCTCCGGGTAGGCGCCCTCAATACCGCGGAACGGCCAAACCCGTATACGGCTCAAGGCTGCGCCGGGTACTCCATGGTGTAGGGATCGGGGAGTGGAATACGGGTCACGCCACCCTCTGACAGAGCGTCTAGCATGAACTCCGGATTCTCCGGATCACCCTGCTCGATCGTCGACACATCTCCGACGATCAGAACGACGAGCTCCTCCGGCTTCAGGTACTGGCGGGCCACGCGAAGCACATCGTCGCCAGTCACAGCGTCAATCTGGTCCCGGTACTGCACCAGGTACTCGGGATCTCGATCGGTGTACTCGTTGGCCGCAAACAGTCTCGCCGTTGACGAGGCGCTCGAGAAGCTCCGCGTAAACGTCTCGATGAATGACGCCTTCGACGTCCGCAGCTCGGCTTCGGACACCGGCGCGGCCTGGATCCGCTCAATCTCGTCTAGCACGATGGACGACGCGCGCGCGACAGTCTCGCTTCGAGACTGGAAGCCGGCTTGGAACACTCCGTCGTAGTACGTCCCGAGTCCAAAGCGGGTGTAGACACTGTAGGCCAACCCTTCGTCGGATCGAATACGGCTCATCAGACGCGAGCTGAAGCCGCCGCCGCCGAGGATGTCGTTCATGACGATGAGCGCGTATCGATCGGGATTGTCGCGCATCGCGCCCAGATGTCCGATCGCCACCCGCCCCTGATTCACGTCCGACTTGTCCACAAGATAGATGCCCGGCGATGGCGTGTGTGACGGAACTGGCACCGTCGGAACCGGCGTGCTCTCCGCTGGCCAGTCGGCCATCCACGCCTCGAGTTTCGGGAGAATCTCTTCCGGCTTGACGTCGCCGGACACGGCAAAGATGAGTCCGCCTGGATGGTAGAAGCGCCGATGAAATGCGGCCAGGTCTTCGCGCGTGATCGACTCGAGCGACTGTCGGGTTGTCGGTGTGGTCGAGAAGTGGTCGCCGCGCATGAGCCGGGCCCATTCGCGCCCTTCGATACCAGCCGTGCTGTCGTTTCGCCGCTGCATCTGCTGCAAGCCTTGCCGCTGAGCGAGCTCCAGCCGAGCCTGCTCGAATCGGGGATACCGCAACATGTCGAAGAACAGCTCGAGTGTGGCGTCGAGATCCTTCGTGAGACAGTTGAAGCGAGCGCTTCCGGACGTGCCGCCGATCGAGCTCGAAACCTGGGCGGCAAGGAACGCCACCTCCTCGTCGAAATCGGCCGCCGCAAGCTTCGCCGTTCCACCGGCACGCATCTGGCCCCCGGTCAAACCGGCAACCCCAGTCTTGCCAGCCGGTCCGAGATAGCTCCCGGTCCGTATGCTGACCGAGACGTTCACCAGGGGAAGCGTGTGGTCCTCGACGATGAACACGACGACGCCATTCGACAGCGTATGCCGATGGGCATCGGAATCCGGCGGCTCGAACTCGAGCGGATCGAACATGAGCTCACGCGGGTGAGCGGCGATCGGCACCTGCGCCCAAGCCGGCGTCAGCCACATCGCGAGCATCACGGCGACTATCACCGTGGCCGAGACGCGACATCCAGGCCTGGCCAGCGTCATTTGGCTGCTCCGAGTGCTTCGAGTCGTGCTTCGACTAGCCGAACCATCGCCTCCGCCATGTCTTGATTCTCTTCGGGTGCCTGGGCCCGCATTTGCTCGGCCTGCTCCAAGAACTGGCGCAGCTGAGGTTCTTCAAGCTGTCCAATCATCGCCTTCATTTGCCGAATCTGCTGCTGTTCTTGGTCGTCGAGACCGGCGAGCAGTGGATCGTCGGGCTCCCCACCCTCCTGCCGGTAATAGACAGCCACCGCGCGATTCTCGGTTGTGAAGTACGTGTCCGCGACGCGCATGACGTCGTCGGCCGTGACGGATTCATACAGCGCCGGATCCGTATTGATGGTGTCCCAGCCGCGATTGTTTTCGCGAATCAGCAGCTGCATCATGAGCTGGAAATTGCCCTCGAGCCCTCGGAAGTCGTTCGCGGCATTCTGGTTCTTGACCTTCTGGAGCTCGCGATCTGTCACAGGCTCGGCCTTCATCCGTTCGAGCTCGGCGTAGATCGCCTGCTCGACCTCCTCCGGCGTCCGCTCTGGTGCGGCGGCACCGGATAGCTCGAACATCCCCTCGAATTTGAATCCTGCCTGACCACCCCCTGCGCTCGTGGCCACCTTCTGGTCCTCGACCAGCGCCCGATACAGCCGTCCCGTGCGCCCGCTCAGCAATTGTCCAAGCACGACCAGTGCCGGCTCGTCGACGTGGCCGTCTGGCACGGAATGATAGCGAATGACCACCTGCGGGTTGGTGTCCGCGTGCGCCGCCATACGCTTCTCCGCCAGCTGCGGCATCTCACGCGTCCTGGGTTCGAGCGGTGGTCGCTCGCCGCGCGGGATTCGACCGAAGTACCGATCAGCCAGTGCCGCCGCCTCCTCGGGGTCGAAGTCGCCGACGAGGGCCGCCGTGAGATTATTGGGGGCGTAGTACTGACCGAAGAACGCCAGTGCTTCGTCACGCGTAATCCCCTCGAGATCGCTGGGCCAGCCTACGACCGGCCAGCTGTACGGAGACGACTCCCAGAACATCGCATCGAACTGTTCCTGGAACTTTCCGATCGGCGTACTGTCGGTTCTGAGGCGTCGCTCCTCGTGGACGACATCACGCTCCGAGTAGAACTCGCGAAACACGGGGTCAGCCAGGCGGTCCGATTCCATCCAGAACCACAGCTCGAGCTTGTTGGCGGGCACGTTGACGAAGTAGATGGTGAAGTCGTAGCTCGTCCCGGCGTTCATCCCGGACGCACCCTGTCCCGTGTAGGTACGACTGAAGTCCTCCTTGATGAGCAGCTCCTGCTGCCGTGCGAGCAGCGCCTCGAACTCCTCCAGTAGCTCTCCATGCCGCTCTGACCGCGCCGACGGGTCCTTCGGATCGTCGATTTCCCCGAGACGATGCGCCTGCAGTAGCCGCGCCTCCTCGACGGCAAGCTCGGCTTTCACGGCATCCAAGCGCGCGATGATGTCAAGATCCTCCTCGATGTTCGAGGTGCCAATCGTTTGTGTCCCTTTGAACATCATGTGCTCGAAGAGATGCGCCACACCGGTGATTCCGGGTCGCTCGTAGACCGAACCGACGCGGGCGATCCAGCCCGCCGCGATGTTCGGGTCGCCCGGTCGCGGCACCATCAGCACCTTCATCCCGTTCTCGAGGTCGTGCTCGACAACGTCAACCTCCTGCGCTACCGCCACAGTTGCGATCAGCGTCAGCGCCGGTACGAACCACCAAACCGAGCCACGATTCCCCATTGACATATGTGTCGAGTGTCGCACAATCACTCGCCCGCACCAAGCGCTCGCGTGGCCTCGGACGGATCCCCTCCGCCGCCCTGTTCGACACCGAGCGGGACACGTAGTAGGGACTCGTACCGGGGTCCGGCCGGCGACAACCGGCTCTGGTAGAGCACCACGTGGTCGATCGGAGACGCCTGAACATCGGCGGAGGTTGAACGGGCCCCTGCGCGAATGAGGTTCGCGATCCGGGGAGCCGCCCTGCGAACCCGGCCGATGGTCACATGCGGCCGGAACCGTCGCGGCTCAGGTGCGATACCGCACTGCCCAAGGCGGTTGGTGACTTCCGCGTAGAGGGCCGCCAGCCGGGCGGCACTTTCGGCTTTCACTGCGACGTAGACGGCGCGCGGGACTCCACGGGGAGGGAATACGTCGCATCCCTCGAAGGCGACGTCGAACCGAGCCTCCGACCATGGCGCACCGAGGGCCCTGGCCATTTGGTCGGCGGTGCCGGCCTCGATCTCTCTGAGGAACCGGAGGGTGATGTGCAGGTTCGCAGTATGAACCCACGTGACCTTGGACTCCTGGAAGACCGGCTGTCGGCGAAGGTTGACGATGAGCTTGCCGCAGTCCTCGCGTGTTGGCAGGGCGAGGTCTACGGCGACAAACACTCGCATGACATGGCACCCGCACTCGGCGCCTCGCCGAAACGCATTATGGCCTCGGTGATCCGAGAAGATCGACCAGCGCCTGTGCACGCTCGAGGGGCCCTTCCTGTTCCAGAAGACCCTGGCGGTCGTTCGGCTCCATGACGAGAAACTGCGAGAGCACATTGACGAGATCGACATCCGACAGCGATGCCGGCGGTGCCTGATTGGCGATGTCCTGTTCCTCTAGGACGGTCAGAAGCTGCGTGCGAAGCTCGCCAAGCGCGTTGCGGTCACCCTTCTCCAAACGATCGGGCAGCGCCTCGACGCGCGCCAGTCGATAGGATCGGCTCTCGTCTTCCCGGAGGATCCGGAACCTGACGAGACCGCGCAGGGCGATGTCGTACCGTCCGTCGGAGTACATGTTCACGTCCGTGATCACACCAGCCGTCCCAATCGGATAGATCGGGGGCCGTCCTTCGTACTCCGCCTCGTGCCCGGGCTCGAGCATGACCATCCCGATGATTCGGTCACCCTCGAGCGCATCCGCGACCAACGCTTGATAACGAGGCTCGAACACGTGCAGCGGACGTGTCATATCGGGAAAGAGCATGACGTCCTGCAGCGGGAACAGTGGGATGTCTGGTGGCAGCGTCCGATCCGCCACGGCTGGCGCGACCACGGCCGTTTGGCCGAGGACAGGGACTGCCGCCAACAGCGCGAGCAGAAGAACGCCGCCGGCCAAACCACGCACAATCATGTGGCGCGACGCCCGAGGCGAACCACGATGTCGTACTCCGACTTCGACACCGGCTGCACCGAGAGCCGACTGCCCTTCCTCGTCACCATCATCTGCTCCAGACCCTTCGCGGCCTTGAGCGTCGCAAGCGAGACCGTCGAGGCAAAGCGCTCGACGAAGGCAATTTCGACCATGCACCACACGGGCTTTGCCTTGGTGCTCCGTTCATCGAAGTACTTGTGTCCCTTCTTCCAGGCGTAGTGGTCTGGGTGGCCCTCGCGCGAAACTTCCGCCAGCCCGGTTACGCCGGACGGATCGGCGTTCGAGGCGTAGAACAACACGCCATCGCCGACCGACATCTCGTCCCGCATGAGGTTCCGCGCCTGGTAGTTGCGCACACCCTCCCAGCTCGTGTGCCCGTCACGGGCCAGATCGGCGATCGTGTAGGCCGCCGGCTCGCACTTCATCAACCAGTAACGGCGTGCCATTTGCTCGTTTCTTTGAGACGCCTACCGGCGCTTCGATGCCTCCCATTTGGCGTGTCCGCGCGCATTGTGTCCGGCCGTCCCGCAAACCCCGCACTTGATCGTGCCGGCCGTCTTGCGTTTCGCGGTCGTTCGCCGAGGCCGACGGGCCTCGTCGCTTTCGGCTTCTTCCGCTTCTTCAGCCTGCCGCCGAGGTCGCTCTTCGCAGTCGCCGTCGTCACCCGTTGTCCAATGGCGCGGCCAAACTGGGACACCTGCGCGTTGACACGTCGTTGCAACTCGACGAGCTGCGCATACGTCTTCTCGCGCTCAGCATCCAGGGATTCCAGCCGGTTCACCACCCTGGCGAGCGCCTCGCCGATACCCTCTGCGACCCGAGCCGCCGTCTGCCGGGCCTCTACCTTCTGCGTGCGCTTTCTCGCCATGGTTTCCCCTTCCCAACGCTGCAATTGCCGACGATGCTCCCGTAACCGAGGCTCGGAGTCAAGCAAGTGTCCGCGCAAACGCCTGTAAGATGGATGACCGCTCGGAGCCAGGGGAGACACAGCATGCACCAACACTCACCGCTAAGAACACAGCTGGTTATCGCGCTCGCGATCGCCACGTGGGCGACAACCGTTGCTGGCCAGTATTCGATCACCGTGAACAAGGAGCGGCTGGTCAACGCGCAGAACGAGCCGCAGAACTGGCTCCTCATGAACGGGGACTACGGCTCGCAGCGCTTCTCGAAGCTCACCGCGATCAACCGCAGCAACGTCGGCCAGCTTCGGATGGTCTGGGCGCTGGCGCTCGGTGGGATGCAGGACACTGGCAAGGACGGTCCCGAGGCTGAGACGAACCCGCTTGTCGACAACGGGTTCATGTATACGAGTGACGGGTGGGGAACGGTCTACAAGATCGACGCGCGCCAACCCAATCGCGGCGATTTCGTCTGGGTAGCCGACCCGGGCGTGGACCACGAAGGCAACATCTCGCGCACCCGCGGCATTGCGCTCTGGGAGGATCTCGTCCTCGCCAATCTCCCGGATGGCCGCGTCATCGCCATCGATCGCGACAACGGCGAGATCATCTGGGACGTTGAAGTCGCGGGGAGGAATGAATTCGGCAACCGGGAACGGTTCCTGACGGCGCCGCTCGTTGCCGACGGGGTCCTCATCGTGCAGAACGGCGCGGGTGACAGCGGCACCCGGGGCTGGGTTGCCGGGCTTGACGTTCGCAGCGGCGAAGAGCTGTGGCGCTGGTACACCGTGCCCGAGCCCGGCCAGCCCGGGAGCGAGACCTGGAAGGACACCCACAACGCTTGGAAGACCGGTGGCGCAGGCGTCTGGCAAACCGGATCGTACGATCCGGAAACAAACCTCTACATCTTCGGAACCGGCAATCCCTATCCGATCTACGACCCGGAGTACCGTCCCGGCGACAACCTCTTCACAAACTCTGTCGTCGCCGTCAATGTGGCGACGGGCGAGCGTGCCTGGCATTTCCAGTACACCCCCAACGATTCGTGGGACTACGACGAGGTGGGCGTGCACATGTTGTACGACCTCGACATCGACGGCGAGACACGGAAGGTCGCATCCCACTACGCACGCAACGGCTTCTTCTATTCGGTCGACCGGGTCACTGGCGCGTTCATTAGAGCCGGCCAATACGTGAACGAGTTGACGTGGACCGCGGGCATCAATCAGGACACCGGTCGGCCGGTGGACTACGACCCGAACCTCGACGTGCAGATCTACAATCCAGAGGCTCGTGCGCTACGCGCCGACCGGGACCGGATGAAGCGGGCCTGCCCGACCTGGCATGGCGGGGTTGCCCACCAGCCGCTGGCCTACAACCCGCTCAAGCAGATTGCCTACGGCGTGGGCACCGAGGGCTGCTTCTCGCAGAACGGCGCCGCCGTTGCCGCGTTGTCGCCCGAAGGTGGCGTCGACCGCGAGTCGAGTGAGCGCCGCGAATACAGCAGCGACCTGTACTACGGTGCGGTCACGGCAATGGATGCGGTCACCCACGAGGTCAAGGCCAAGGCCGTGACGGAGATCGAGGTGCGGTCAGGTATCACCGCGACGGCGGGCGGCCTGGTGTTTTCTGCGCTCCAAGACGGCTGGGTCATCGCCTACGACGACGAGACACTGCAAGAGCTCTGGCGCTTCAACGTTGGCACCCCGCTCAAAGGCGCTCCGGTCACCTACGCCGTTGGGCCGAAGCAATACGTTGCGGTGCAGACGAGCGGGCGGCACCTCCACCCGGTGAAGTACGACAATTTGGAGAGCTCGAGCTACTTGTTCGTCTTCGGGTTGGGCGACAACTAGCCCGCCGTCTCCGGAGCGCGGCACCCGGTAGTCGGCGGTAGTCTCGAGCTCCGCAAACCGGGCAAACGGTTTGCTCCGTCGAGACTATTGCCGGCTACCGGATCCACAGGGTCACGACGCGAGCAACGTGTCGTGGTCAGGCTCAGGGCAGTTCGCGGCAGACCTCGACCTCTTCACCCCAGAAGTCGACGCAGGCTGCGCGGTCCATTGGGCCTTGCCCGATCTCCCAATGACCTTCGTAAAGAGGAAATCGGCGAGACGCTCGATCTCCCGGGGCTGCAGTGTCGCGGCGGGATCGAACAGCCCCAATCCCATGCGGTCGAGGTCAGCCTTCGTTCGCCCAAGACAGCGGTCGTCGGTGTAGGCGAGTCGATCAAAGGCCGGCATGCCGCGTCCGGGCAAGCCGCACTTGATGACAAAAATTAGCTGCTCGCGGTCGAGCTGGCTGGTGCGCAAGTTTGCGCCATCGGGCATCTGGTTGTCCATCTTGCGACCGTCGCCGGCCCAGCCGTGGCACGATTGGCAATCGGCCTTCTGACGGTAGATTCGCATGCCCGACCGGACGCTGGAGTCGCTCGGCGTCTGCGCTTGAGCCTGAATGTCGGCTCCGATCGCCGCGCATATGGCCACGCCACCGAGCAGCACCGCGAGCCGCATCGTCATTCTGGCCATTCTAACCTTCGAGCACGGCGACCCGTTGAGCCGACGGTCGTGTCAACGGAGCAAACCGTCTGCCCGGTTTGTGGAGCTCGACACGACCGTCAGTTCACCGGGTCGATACGACAGGTCCACGTTAGGCCCTGGTCAGCGCCTGGCGAATCCGCTGCGGGTAGTCGGGAAAATAGCGCTCGATCACCGGGAGCTCGAACCGCGAGAGAATCGACTCCTTCGGCTCACGCTCGAGCAGGAACTCGAATGACGCTTCGACGAGCCGCTCGGGCGATTCACCGGCCGCGTAGCGATCGACGTCCTCCCGCGTGACTGTAACCTCGTGGGCTGACTGACTACTGCCATCGGCCACGGTCACGCGATACCGCGAGTCACCTGCCGGTTCCACCGTGATCGTTGACATCGATCGTCCTCCCTCTCCGCGCCCGCGACCATCACAGACCACAGTATACGGTTGGAGCTGCGGCGCCACGGGCGCGAACCGCTCATATACACTGGACCGGTGCCGGCAACGAAACCGCGCGGGATCGGATTCGTGGTCGTGGCGATCATGCTCGGCGTGGGCCAGAGCGCCCTCGGCCAGAGTGACTCGGCGTGGCCGGGATGGCGGGGACCCCTCGCGACGGGCGAGGCGCCCGCCGCCGATCCACCAATCCAGTGGAGCGAATCCAAGAACATCCGCTGGAAGATCGAACTGCCGGGTCACGGCTCGGGTACGCCCCTCGTCTGGAACGACCGAGTCTTCGTCACGACTGCCCTGTCCGTCCGCGCATCGGGAAGCCGAAGCGGATTCTTCCAGGGCTTGAGGCGCCGATTCACCGGCACCGTGGGCGCAGACGAAATCCATCAATACGTCATCTTGGCCCTCGATCGTCGCGACGGCCAGATCGTCTGGCAACAGGTTGCACGCGAGGAGGCGCCTCACGAAGGCCGGCATCAAACTGGCAGCTGGGCCGCGCCATCAGCCGTCACCGACGGCGACGTACTCTGCGCATTCTTCGGGTCGCGGGGGCTCTACTGCTACGACATGAACGGGCAGTTGCTGTGGGATCGCGACTTCGGCGACATGAACATTCGGATGGGGTTTGGGGAAGGCGCGTCGCCGGCTCTGCACGGCGATACCATCGTCGTTGTCTGGGATCACGAAGGTCAGTCCTTCATCGCGGCACTCGACAAGCGAACTGGCAAGGAGCGATGGCGAACTGACCGTGACGAGATGACGTCGTGGTCGACGCCGCTCATCGTCGAGCACGACGGCCAGGCCCAGGTTGTGACGAGTGGGACGAATCGGGTAAGAAGCTACGACCTCGAGAATGGGGCGCTGGTATGGAACGGACCCGGGGTGACCCTGAATGCCATTCCCAGCCCAGTTTCCGCCAATGGCATCGTGTACCTCACGAGCGGCTTTCGAGGCAACAAGATCTATGCCGTCAACCTGGCCGCAGCCAGAGGCGACATCACGGGCACGGACGCCGTGGTCTGGTCGCACGACCAGGACGGGCCGTATGTGCCGTCACCGCTGCTGCACGACGACGTCCTCTACCTGGTCAAGAGCAACAGCGGCATTCTGTCTGCCTACGATGTCCGCACTGGACGCGCGCACTACGGCCCAACGCGGCTGCCCGGAGTTCGCTCCGTATACGCCTCGCCAGTGGTCGCCAGCGGGCGTATCTACGTCGCCGGGCGAGAGGGCAACACGTCGGTGGTCGCGGCGGGAACCACGTTCGAGGTGCTCGCCTCGAACGAGCTCGAAGATGGTTTCGACGCTTCCCCCGCGGTGGCTGACGGCGAGATCTACTTACGAGGTCAGCGGTACTTGTACTGCGTCGCGAACGACTCGCCAGCCAGCCGCGCGGGCGGCCAGCGCTAGATCTCGTACTACTTCGAGTCTTCGTTCGCCGCCTGAATATCGAGGTTGCGATGGATCTCGAGGATATGCCGAATGTCGTGATTGCCCTCGTGGCACGCGTATTCGAACATCGGGCCCTCGGTTTTTTGCATCGGAATCTCTACGCTCCACGGGCTCGCCCAGTACGACGGATCCGTCACGGTGAACTCGTAGCGCACCGTGTCGGCATCAACCCGTGTGAAACGTTCAACCACGTGGAGCGCCGCGCTCGATCCGCGGAACCGGGTCTTGCTCGTGAAGTTGGTCGTCTCGACTACGAGCGTGTCACCCTCCCACCGTCCACGTGAATCTCCGGAAAGCCGACGAATCTGCTCGGGAATGTGCGGCCGCCCGCCCAGCGGGATAATGCGTGAGCCGTTGTTGCTCAGCTCGGTGTAGATGACGACATAGTCGGACGTCTGGAAGATCTGATGAATGTCGTTATAGGCCGGCGGCAGCATCGGCGGCCCCTCGTGCGGCCAGATGAGGCACCGCTCGTTCAACGGTCGGGTCTCGTACCCGTCGAAGGGGTCGCCTTGTCGCCCGCGTTCCCGCGCCGCAGCCCTCCGGGCCTGTGCTTCTGACGTCACCGGCGGCACCTTGCCGTTCGGCGGATCCGTGATCAGCGACGTCCGTCGACTCGAAAGGCCCTTCGGCACGCGCGTGCGCAACCAGATCTCATTGTCGTAGTGGATGCAGCTGGGGCGGTTGTCCTGATACAGCCTCTGCTCCCTCGCGGCGTCATCGTCGAGATTGATGACACCACCGGCCAGCGGATCGACACCCTCGGCGGTCAGCTGCTGGTGGAGCGCGGCCGCCTCCTCTTCCGTGAAGAACTCTTTGCCGGCCAAGTGGTCAGGCCGTTGGAGCGGCGTGAAGGTTTGGGTTGTCCAGTATCCCTGCAGGTCAGGACGACCGTCGGCTGTCCGGGGGACCGACCATGCCGGCTCTTCGGCGCTGGCCCCCTCGGCTCGGGTCTGTCCGAAGCCGTCTGTCGGCACCATCCATCCGAGAACAATCACGAGCAGCAACGCCGTAGTGCAACGATGGCTTGACTGGCTCATCCACCCCTCCTGACGACACGCACCCCTCGACGGGACGTACGCATGATCGCCTACGGCTCCACGGTTTTCAAGGTCGAGGGGATCCCAGTCTAGCGCTGCCGACGTTGACGGCACACGAGGGCCGCGAGGCCAGTGCCAAACAGAAGCAGGGTCCCTGGCTCCGGCACGGGTACTTGCTCAGGAGGGTCCGGAGGCACATACGGAGGGTCGCCGGGTGGAACGTACGGAGGATCGACGTACGGAGGATCATTGAAGGGGTTCAGAGGATTCGGGCCGGCCGGCGGGTAGTAAGGACCAGGGTCCTTGGTCGACGAACTGGATGAACTCGTGCTCTCAGATCCCTTGGGGATATGCCGGTCCTCTGGTTCCGGATCCGCGGGACCGCTTGGCCCATCGCCTCCAGGCTGCAAGCCCGGGCCCGATCCGTTGTCCGGAGGGCCGTACGGTTCGTACGCCAGGTGTATGACACCATCGAGTACTTGGTAATCCTCAATCTCGTACAACTGGTCAACGAAGGCGACCACGGAACCAGGCCCGTGATCCGGAACCCAGTCGTTATGCGTCACGATCTCTCTCCCGGCGTCGGCAGTGACGGTGACGAACCTATCCCAATGCCCACCGTACCTCTGGAGAACGTCGTGCATGTTCGGCTCAGCAACGCGGTACATCTGTTTCCACTCCTGATTCGAGCCGACTCCACGTTCGAAATGGATTTGATCCGCCCGCGCTGCGCCTGATAACGCGAGCGCGGAGAACCCGAACGTGGCAAGTAGGACCGAACCCAGCCGGGTGGTCTTGTGTCTCGTCATCGACATCGTCATGTGACCCGAGTCACCTGAGTGAACCGGGGTGACACGACCACAGAACGAGCAAGCTTCAAGCCAGCGCGTACCACATGACGGGAACGTACGGACGGACCGCTGATCTGTGCAACGGCAAGCAAGAAGTGATGTTGTGGGAAGACTCTTCTGGCCGGAACGAAGGTTGACAAGTCTGTCAAATCCACCGGCGCGAAGCCTTTCGGTTCCCGCACGGATGGCTCTCAACACCCCGGAAGCTGACGATTTGGACGGTGGAACCCCCACGAACGGCGCGATCTGGCCCAAACGGTGGCGCGGAGTCAGGTCGGAGGATATCATTCGAACTTCGAATCTCGACTGGCACCGAGACCGCAACATCGATTCTGAGGTCACGCAATTCAATGACGATTGACGCACCCGTTGGACAGACCGTCAAGCTCCACTCGGTCACCGCTGAAGAGCACCTCCAGGCCCACGCCGTCGACCTTCCCAACTACGAACGCGAGCGCTTCGATGACGTGGCGTTCATGACGGCCATGAACCTCTGCCTGCTAGGCAATTACGCCCAGACCGGGCACTTCGGCGGGCCATTGGCCTACACGCCGTACAACGTCGCCTGCCACCTAGCGGGGCCGGCGTTGGGCGGCCTGCGTTACGACTTGCGTGAGCCCAAGTTCCCGTTCTCAGACAAGTTCATGCTGGCGGGCGGGCACTGCATTCCGACCTGCTACTCGCTCTGGATGATTCTCTATGAAGCGTTGCGACGTCAGCACGAAGCGACCGGAGATGACCGCTTTGGGGTCGACCCCGAGGTCGCGATTCTCGCAATCGACGCACTGGGATTTCGCCGAGGCGCCGGGGTTCTCGAGACGCTGCTCGACTCGAACGGCCTTGCCGACCACCCACTCTTTGCGCAAGCCAAGATAAGGGGTATTCGATCGCTGTCCGGTCACGCCGAATCCATCGACGCGACCAACGATGTCAATGGTGGCCCCTCCGGGATCGGCATTGCCACGGCCGCCGGGAAAGCCGTGTTCTGGGATTACATCGGCGCTGGACCGGACCAAAAGGTGATCGCGCTCGAAGGCGAGTTCGCGTTGACTGAAGGGCACGCGCAAGAGCTCAAGAGCATCGCGCTGTCCCAACAAGTCGGCAAACGCCTCCGCGTCCTGCTCTCGCTGAACAATGCCGGGATCGACGACAGCCTGATCGGCGGCGTGATCAAGTCACAGTACACCGACTACGACATCGCCCAGCAATGGGTGTCGTGGGGATGGAACGTCTTCAGCATCGAAAACGGAAACGACTTCGATCAGATCGTGGCCGCCTGCAAGACGATGGAAGAATGGTCGCCTGACGATCGCCGCCCCATGATTCTCATCGGACCAACCACAAAGGGATGGTGGCCGACGGCCGAGGGCGGCAAGATCAACGGGCACGATCAAATCATCGGCTACCCGTCTCACCCGTACGCGATGAAGATGAACAGCGAGTATTTCGTCGCGCTGGCCGAGTCATTCGAGCGCACCTACGACATCGAGTTCGAGGGCATTCGTGACGGGGTCCCGAAGACCGAGGCCGACCGATTGATCCAGTTCAAGACGAACGTCGACACGCTGATGGCGGTCATGGATCAGCGCGATGGACTGCGCGAGTGGATTGCCGAACGGCTCCTCGAGATCGCCGGGACGGTCAATCGAAACCCGTCGCTCAGCATCGATCCGACGACGAACCCGTTTCTCGACGCGCGGCTGAAGGTCGAAAACCTGCCGACCGAGCCGCAGGACGTGGTTGCGGAGAACACGTACTCCGGTGAGAACGTGGAGCGTCGGATATCCCTGTTTCTCGAACCGGGGCTCAAGAAAGGTCCCCGACGTGCAATCAGCGAGATCGGCGCGTGGCTGAACTACGTTACCGACGGTCGCTTGATGACGATGGCGGCGGATCTCTCGGGGTCGATCAACATCGAGAACGCCAACCTCCATGGCCACTACGACCCGGTCGACAATCCTCGTGGTACGCGGCTCAAAGCTGCGATTCAGGAAGCCGGCAACGCGTCGACGATGATCGGGCTGGTCAGTCAAAGCGCTTCGGTCGATCCCAACAAGTTCGCAGGGATGTGGGGCATCTCGGGCACCTACGGAGCCTTTACGCCATTGATGTACACGCCGGCTCGGGTGTTCTCCCAGATGAATCAGGACAGTCCGTTCAACCTCGGGGTCCTGCACATCCTCGCCGGGCATTCCGGTCCGGAAACTGCAGCCGACGCGCGCACCCATTTCGGGATCTTTGCCCCGCAAGTCTGGACCCTGCTGCCCCGTGGACAGGTCATCAACTTGTACTTCTGGGACTACAACGACGTGGCGGCCGGATACTTTGCCGCGGTCCAGAGGGCACTCGACGTCAAAGAGATCGGGATTATCGTCATTCACGTGGCGCGACCGGATTTCGCGGTCGCCGACCGCTCGACGTTCGCTGATACTGACATCAAGGCCGCGGCAAAGGGCCTTTACCTAATCCGGGAATACGACGACAGCAAGCCGCCAATGGGCACCGTGTTCGTCCAAGGGTCGAGCTCGACCATGAACCTGGTGAAGGTCGTTCCGCGACTCAACGCGGACGGCATCAACGTTCGCATCATCTCGGTCATCAGCACCGAGCTCTTCGGCTACCAGTCCGAGACCTACCAGCAGCACCTGGTGCCCGCGGCGTCCCGCTATGACTGCATGGTCGTCAGCACGATGACCAAGCGTGTGCCGCCGATTCCCAACCTTGGGCCCGTGACCGAGGACTACTCGCTCTACGCGGACTTCGACGATCGATGGAGAACCGGTGGCACCGAGCCTGATGTCATTGCGGAGTCCAAGCTCGACGAGGAATCGATCTACCAGGGGATCGCCCGCTTCGCGCGAGAGCGGGACGCGCGCCTTGAACGGCAGCGCAGAGCACTGGGGGAGCTCTGAACGATCCGGACCCTCGCCGCTACCGGGGCAGGGCAACCTGACGAGCAGCCAGGAAGACCTTGAGACCGTCCTCGAGAACGCCCGCCCGCCACTCGCCCGACGGTGGACAGAAGACATTCTTTAGGTCCATCTTGAACGGATGGGTGAAGTCGCTGTCGCCATGATGGTAGTGGCAATTCTCGGCTCTGAGCGTCTGGAGCACTTTGACTCCGGAATACGTCCCGAATTCCTGGGTGAGGCAGTCGACCCGCACACCTCCGAACAGCTGCTTGTAGACCTCGGCATAGCCACCTCGCACCTCGTAGCCGATCGCTGACCGCGTAAAGTCCTGGATGAGCCCCGCTCTGATGTCGTCCGGCAGCGCATCATCCTCCACTGACCGGACCGGAAAGAAGAGTGAGTTCTGACGCCATCGCCCGAGGCCGGTGTGCACGTCTATCACGAAGAGGCGGCGGACCGTCGATCGGTTGTCGTTCAACCACGCCTTGAACTTCGCCGGGCCCTCCTCTAGGCGGCTTCCGCCATAGAACAGTCCCTGCGGGTCCTCATACTGGCCGCCCGCTATCGCCTGCCTCAACGGGCCGAACCCGTATCTCAAGATCAAGAGGATGGCTTTGAGGTAGAACAGGTCCCACGGCCGAATGACCGAAGGATTCAAGAAGCGGCTGACCAAGCGGTAGACCCTCGGTGCGCCAGTCCGAGCGCCGCCCCCTTCCAACCAGTTCCGGCTGAGGTCGACGTTGTGTTCGTTGAATCGGCGGAGCCATGCCATACCGAACGGGTTCAAGATGTGGACGAAGACAATCGCCTCGTCGGCGCCGACGGGCTGGAGCCCGTCGAGAGCCCTGAGTTGGATGGCCGACCCAGCGAACCCCTCGACACCGTGGATCCCGCTGCAATGCATCAGGAGGCGGGTCGGTGCCTTGCTGCCGATCTATCCGATGTCGATCGTGAGCGCGGAGCCGTCGGGACCACGGCACTCCAGTGGCAGGCTGCTGATCTCCGCCCCGGTCGACGTCGCGACTTCACGGAAACGACGCCGCGCTTCCTGGTAGGTATCACAGAAGTAGCGGTCGGGACGAGACACGTGCATACCCACCTGACTAAAGCGCTTTTCATGCCGTGTGGCGGCCGAGTACCCGCAGTCGAGAAGTAGTTGCGGCATTCGTCAGGGCTGACGGCTCAAGCGCCGAGGCACGGCGAGCGCTCGGTGCTGTTCCAGCAAGGCAGGGCGTTGAGCTTCGCGAGCGTCGTGCGATCGAGGTCCCTGATCGTGGCCAGTACCAGAGGGTGGCCCCGGCGGCCTGGATCGGCGCGTGGATGCCGGCGACCTTGTGGGCCCCAGATCGTCGGCATGACGATGTCGCCGGGCTGCAGGGTCGGCACCAGGATCTGTTCGATGGAGGCGCGGAGCGCTCGTCGATCGCTCCGGCGTCGAAGACCCGTCGAGTGCGGTCAGCCCCGTGACCCGCAACCGGCGGAGAAACGTGCGGGTCTGCCAGCGCCCGCCAGGGGGCGTGGTCGCGAATCGCGCCGCGCGGTGCCCGGCCGTACCGCCACGATTGGTGGTGATGCCGGTTTCCGTCAGAAACAGGCGAGGTCGACATCCCAGGTCAAGGCGCCGGAAGTAGGTCCCACGCGAGCAGGCTTGGACGTCAGGCCGATCGATGTTCGGACGGTAGTTTTTTTAACGGTCGCCGCCCATTGCGCGCCGAAGGACCGTCAAACACGCCGGCGTGGTCGAGC
Source organism: Vicinamibacterales bacterium (assembly GCA_965216615.1). Classification (GTDB taxonomy): domain Bacteria; phylum Acidobacteriota; class Vicinamibacteria; order Vicinamibacterales; family UBA8438; genus CAUZIB01. Next base: position 213,028 of record CBDCGH010000021.1, read on the forward strand.
GTCCTGATTCAGCCGCTGATAGCGAACGGGTGCCCACCATCCAGCGCGGCCAACGGTGTCGTGTGCGGCCCAGCATGCCCCGGCGTCCGTGTCGCGGACTTGCGAGGCGCCACCTGGCCGTGCCCGCGGCCGAGTTTAGTAGCCGCACCCACGACCCGCTCATCGATCTTCGCCGCCACATCCCGCCTTCATCCCGGCATCGCTGTCGAGTAGGCCGCTCTCGCGATCCATCGGATAGGACGCATCAGTCTCCTGCATCGGTGCGCGCAGAAGTACACGACCGCCCCGGTAGTACAAGGCCTGCGTGAAAAGCGCTTTAGTGAACCGATACCTGCGCCCGTGACCTCTTGGCGGGAACGCAGTCACATCTACTCAGTTCTGCACATACTTTTACGCTGCAAATGGGGTGGGATTGTTGCAAACTGTCGAGTCGGAGTTCCCGGTGGCCGAGTGAGCCTGAACGGGGGAGGCAGAAGCACCTATTGGCCAAGTCAGACAGATTCATCCTCGGCCTGCTTTTTGGCTGGGTCATCGCACTCTGGACGGCGACGACTGTAGCGTTCGCGCGTACCTTCCCAGGTACCGAGGCCGCAGTCATCGGGGGTGTCACCTTCATCGGCTGGCCTCATTGCGATCGGTTCTATCTGGAACCGGCCGTTGCGCCACGCCGTCCCGGGGTCGGCGCCGGAGGCTCGCGCCAAGCTGCCCAGCGAGGACGTCGTCCTCTGGCGTCTCCGATGGACCCCCGACCGGCTACTGTCGTGCATCGCCGGCGTGAGCGCCGAGGATCTGGCTCTGAGAATCCACGAGCAAGCGTCTGGCGTGGAAACGGTCGCCGAAGTGCATCCGTCGATGGGCTCGCTCGTCAGCCGAGCTGAATCACTGCGCGACAAGTTCGTGACCGCCGGATGGGAAGTCGTCGACTACGATCCGTACGAACCCGACTAGTCCTCCGCTCATCCACACGCGCGTCCCCTCCGTCAGCACGCCCGCAGCATCTCGACGCACGCCGGGGCGTGCAGCGATCGGCCGCCTCGCCGGTCCCTGACAATCTCGCGACTTCGATCGGAACTCGCGCCGCGCTTTCGCGCGGTTATCCGCGACTTGGCCGCACGAGAAGTAGCGGTCGAGCGACGATGACACGTGCATACCCACCTGACTAGTGAACCAATACCTGCGCGCGGGATGACCTCTTGGCGGGAACGCAGTCACATCTACTCAGTTCTGCACATACTTTTACGCTGCAAATGGGGTGGGATTGTTGCAAACTGTCGAGTCGGAGTTCCCGGTGGCCGAGTGAGCCTGAACGGGGGAGGCAGGGCACCTATTGGCCTGCGTCGCACTCGACGACGATTCTTCCACGGCCTGCTTTTTGGCTGGGTCATCGCACTCTGGACGGCGACGACTGTAGCGTTCGCGCGTACGTCCCAGGTACCGAGGCCGCAGTCATCGGGGGTGTCACCTTCACGGCTGGCCTCATTGCGATCGGTTCTATCTGGAACCGGCCGTTGCGCCACGCCGTCCCGGGGTCGGAGCCGGAGGCTCGCGCCAAGCTGCCCAGCGAGGACGTCGTCCTCTGGCGTCTCCGATGGACCCCCGACCGGCTACTGTCGTGCATCGCCCGAGCGCCGAGGCTACTGTCCACGTGCATCGCTGGCGATGAGCGCCGAGGATCTGGCTCTGAGAATCCACGAGCAAGCGTCTGGCGTGGAAACGGTCGCCGAAGTGCATCCGTCGATGGGCTCGCTCGTCAGCCGAGCTGAATCACTGCGCGACAAGTTCGTGACCGCCGGATGGGAAGTCGTCGACTACGATCCGTACGAACCCGACTAGTCCTCCGCTCATCCATACGCGCGTCCCCTCCGATCAGCACGCCTCGCAGCATCTCGACGCACGCCGGGGCGTGCAGTCGATCGGCGCGCCTCGCCGGTCCCTGACAATCTCGCAACATCGATCGAACTCGCGCCGAAGTCGCTTTCGCGCGCGTTGAATCCGCGACTTGGCGGCGACGTAGTTAAGACCTCGGGAATCAGCGTATGCCTTCTGCGACATCCCGTTGAGATCCACCGAACGGAGCGCGTCCTGGTCTGACTCCGACAGTTGGGCCATCAAGATCTGCAAGGCGCCGCTCAGGTCGAGGGATGACTCGTCGGCTTCGTCTTCCCTCGCATCAACCGGGCGATCCGACCCGACCGGCTGGCGCTGGCGCTCTCGATAGAAGTCGATGATGCGGTTGCGCGCCACACTGAACACCCAGGGCAACAACCTGGTTGACTCACGCGGACCGTCGCTGCTTAGGAGTCTCAGGAGAATGTCCTGGAGCACGTCCTCGGCATCAGCTCGGTGACCCACTCGTCGCCGAACGTAGCGGGCGAGCCTAGCGTACAGGTCAGCAGCAGGTTGACCGGTCGGATTTGGTTGCACAGCAGCGTGTCCCTTCCTGAATCTTAGTATCTGAGTCGGACAGGAGGTAGTACAGCTCCCACTCGTACCCGTCCGGATCGCGTACCCAGAACTTGTCCTGGTCTGCGTAGCAGCAGGTCCCGGTTTCACGGGAGCCGGTCACGAGGTCGACCGCTGACAGGCGATCGAACGCCGTATCGAGCTCCTGCGGCGAAGAATACTGAATACCCAGATGGCGCTTTGTGTCCGCCGACGTCAGCGCGTCAGTCGGGATAAACGAGATGTTCAGGGCGAGCTCTTCGGGCTCGAACTTCAGGTAGTCGGGCTTTTGCTTACTCGGGCGATCATCGAACAACGTCGCGTAGAAGGTCTCCGTGGCAGCGAGATCCGTGACCGGCAACGATAGGTGTACTTTTCGCATGTTGGCCTCCGCGCTTGTACTGTCGTATGGAAAGACGAGTCCGACAGGCAAAGGATGCACCCTGCGTCACGGTACCCGGAGGCAGAGCGGGCCCTCTAACCGCCGAACAGGAATCCGCCGAGCAGCACGTAGAAGGCGACAATCGGCAACTCGCCGAGGGCCACGCCACACAAGAACGCGACGATGTTCATGCGGAGCGTTCCGGCCACGTAGCAGATGGCGTCCGTCGGGACGAACGGGAATGCCGACCACGCCACGACCACCCAGAAGCCCTTTCGCCGCATCTGCTCCTCGAGCCACCGAATGCGGTCGGCGTGGCGTCGCTCGAACAACTGGGTCACCCCGAGGAACTCGAAGAAGAAGTAGATGATAGCCGCCGAGGCGACAATACCCACCAGCGACGTGGCCATGACAAACACCGGCCGGTCCGGGAATAACAGCATGCCGACGAGGATGAGCACCGTACTAGGAACCAGAGTGAAGCCGCGGACGACGTTCAGCACGGCGTATCCCAGCAACACCGGTTGGCCCGACTGCCGAAGGGCGTCGACGACACTCTCCGGAGCGAGGAGCTCGGGGTTGAGGGTGTACACCACGCTCAGCGTCACGACCAGCAGTACCCAGAACACGAGTGCGATCAGGCGAATCCGCGGCATGAGCCGGGGACAACTCTAGCAGGACAGTGCGCCGGGATCGTTGATCCTCTCTGAGGTTTAGAACCGTATCGTCCTCCTCGGGTGATTCATCGCGGGACCGGCAGTCTTTTGCACCTGAAGGGAGTGAGTAAAGCCTGCGTCCTGGCTGACTTCCTGCTGACCGTCGCCCGGGCGCCTCTGCACGTGCCGACACCTTCGGAACTCCAGACCCGCCAAATCCGTGATCGCGTTTCCAGTCAGGACGGGGCCCGACTCTAGGACCGACAAATCCGAGTTCCGCCGATCAGTCCCTACAATTTATTGGCGAGAGTCTTGCGACCCTAGTCCGTGTCTCGGATCTGTCGGCGGGGCGCTTTCAGATTCGCGAGGTGCCTACGAGCCGAGTGGTCGGCAGGATTCGAGACGAGAGGGAGTAGTAGGAATGAATCGACATCGCATCGTTGTCCCCGTTGTGTTGGCCATCGGTCTACTGTGCCTTTCGGCTCCGGTCGGGGCAACTCCGATAATGGTCCTGAACTCCAGTTTCGAGGGGCCCGACACCGATACCTATCTGATCGGGACCATCGACGACTGGACTTTGTCCGGGACAAGCGCGGGCGTTTTTGATCCGGCCGGCTGCGCCGGCGTCTGCTCATCGCCTGGCCCGTACTTCGTCTCTGGAAATACGGTGCCCGACGGGATGCAGACGGCCTTCAGCAATGGTCCTGAGATACACCAGGTACTGGGCGACGTTCTGACTGCCGGCACCACATACACGCTGGAAGCGTACGTGGGTGACCGATACGACAATCTCCTACCGTCTCACGAAATCCAGCTGTGGGCCGGAGCGAACCTACTGGCGACGAACTCAGGTGCACCCGGCGACGGTGAGTTTGTGAACGTCGTCGCGACGTATACGGCTACAGGAGCTTCACCGGGGCTCGCAGAACCGCTTTCGATTTGGCTTGTCTGTATCGCCCCGGGGTTCTTGGACAGTGGTTTGACGGTATTCGCTCCTACGCTACCGCGTCCAGCCGTACGAGGTCGTGTCGCACCTGGGCTGGGCTTCGATAGCGGTACTTCTCCAGCATCCACTGCTCGTTGTACGTCCGCTTGAACTCGAGCAAGGCGAGGCGGAGTGCCTCGATCGTCTCGAAGCTTCGCACCCACAACACATTCTCCTTCAGCGTGCGGATGAAGCGCTCCGCGACGCCGTTCCCTTCGGGCTCCCGCACGAAGCTCGGGGAGCTCTCGATGCCGAAGAAGGCGATCTCCTGTTGGAAGTCATCAGCCAGGTAGTTGGACCCGTGGTCGTGCCGCAGTCGCAACCCGCGGGCGACGCCGTCGCCGATGCCCCCGAAGCGCTCGCGAACGCCCTGGCGGATCGGCTCCAGGGCCTCGAAGCGGTTGCCCCTCTTGGCCGCATGCAGCCCGATGCACTCGGTCGTACAGTGATCGACGGCCACGAAAACGCAGGCCGCCCCCTCGGCGACGGTCACAGTGGCCGTCATGTCCGTCCCCCACATGACGTCGGGCGCCTCGGTGGTGATGGTCCCGTCGTGCGCCGTCGGCCCGTGCGTGTGGCCCACGCGGTGCGCGGCCTGAAGATCGTGCTCCCGCATCAGCCGTCGCACCCGCTCCTTCGCGGTGCGGATCCCCGCGACCCGCAGCTTCGCCCAGGCTTTCCGGTACCCTTCGCCATGAAACGGCGAGGCCTCGAGCACTCGACGAATGTGGCCGACCAGGACGTCGTCGGGGGCGGCGCCGATCGGACCGCGGCGACGACACGGCGCCGAGGACAGGGTCGCCTGCCGCCGCGCATACACGCTAGAGCGAGCGCAGTGCCACACGCGGCAGACCCGCTGCACGCCGTACGCCCGACGGGTGGAGATCGAATGGGCGTCACTCATCGCGTCGACCTCCGCTGGGCCAAAGGGACGCCGGCCTCCAGGTGGTCCACTTTCGCGTAGAGCAGTTCGTTCTCCATCAGCAGCTCGCCGATCTTGGCCTGCAGCCGACGATTGTCTTCGTCCCGGGCCTCCGTCGCGCGACTCTTTAACCCCGCCTGGCCCGCGACCAGAAACTGATCACGCCACTGCGACGCCCGCGCCGCCGTGATCCCCAGCTCCCGCGACACGGACTCGAGATCCTCTCCACGCAGCAGACGCAGCACCGTCTCGCGCTTGCGCCGGGCCGAAAACCGTCCCCCACGGCCGCGCCCGGCGGCCGCTCCGGTCGCCCTCCGGGCTCCCTCCGCCTCCGCCGAACCCTGATCTGGCTTCCCCATCTCGACACTCCTCCTGCGAGTACTCTCTCGCAATCAAGTGTCCAAGAAAACCCTGGGGCGCAGGATGTCAACCAAGGAGAGACCCAAATCAACTGGGACGATGTGCGGTTGGACGCGCGCGCCGTCCCCGAGCCCTCCACCCTGCTGTTGTTCGGCACCGGAATGGTGCTGGTGGGGCGACGCTACCGTCACCGCTTGAAGCGATAGATTCGACTAGACGGCCGCGGCGTAAGAAGAGTGGTGCCGAGGGGCAGAATCGAACTGCCGACACCATGATTTTCAGTCATGTGCTCTACCGACTGAGCTACCTCGGCATTTGGTTGTGCAACTGACCCTACGGTAGGGAGTTAAGGTCGCTGTCACTGGACGACAAAGCCTCCAAAGATACGGTAGATCCCTCCTTTCTTGCAAATAACTTGCAAACTTTTTCAGGTTTCTCTGCCTGTCGTTGCTCGTGTGGCTTGAACACTTGATGTATTCCACGTCGAGTCGTGGCCAGATATCGCGAGAGGGACCCTTGCCACTACTGCGCGCCGGCGTCGACAGAACCATCGTCACTGCGGTGTCGAAAATGATCGATCCGGTGACCGCGGAACCCCGCCGACCGGAGCTCCGACCCCTGAAACCCGATCTCCCCACGGACGGCTAGCTCTCGGGGCGTAGCGAGAATAGATACGCCACGAGGTCGTCGAGTTGACCGGCCGTCAAGTCACCCACGGCCGGCATCGTTGACGTCTTGACGGGCTCCACCGACTGGACCTGGCTCTTCACGAAGTGCCAGAGGTTCTCATTCGTGTCGAGAAGCCGGACCGTAAAGGTATCTTCGTCCATTCGCAGGCCCTCGACGACCGAGCCATCCGCGCGCGTCACCCGCACCGTCCACCATCGGGGCACGACTGTTTCGTCCGGATCGGTAAGCGACGTGCGGATCGCTCCCGGGTCGAGGCGGGTGCCAAGGGTCGTCAGATCAGGACCGAATCGGCCGCCTTCGCCTTGCACCCGATGACAGCGGGCACACTCGCGGTCGGCGTAGACTCGTTGCCCCCGGGTGACGTCACCTGACAGCTCGTAGCCCGAGGGATCCACGCTGAACGCGTTGAGGTAGGTGACAATCTGCCAGACCATTTGATCGGACGCCCGCCGATTGATCCCGGTCATCGCGGTCCCAGGTATTCCCTCGCGAATCACCGCAAACAGTTCCGGGTCGGTGTTGGCGCCGAGGGGGACGGTGAGGTCGGGAGCCCCGGTCTCCTGGCCGCCGCGGGCGTTGCGGCCATGACAACGTCCGCATTGGGCACGAAAGGTGCGCTGGCCCATGAGCTGGTCGACAGCGGTGGTGTACGGGTTCTCTTGCGCGGCGACGGAGCGGGCGAAGCCGGGTGCGACGAGCGCGGCGACCAGCGCGACCGGTACGAGGCCAACTCTCGGAGTTTTTCGCATCGTGGAACGTCCCTGGGCAAACAGACCGGAGCTATCATAGTCGACGGGTATAATCCTCTTCCACGCTGGAGGCAGCCTTATGGCACAGACTCGACAGATCGCGGTCGTCCTCATAGCTGGAGTTTTCGCGCTGGGCTCGCTCACCTCGGTCGTCCACGCGCAGCCTACTGCCGACGCCACGGTCGTGCCGGCGTTCAGCCCGGTCACCGCGGAACGTCTCGTCAACGCCCAGGCCGAGCCCCACAACTGGCTCATGTACTCCGGGAACTACTATGCCCAGCGTTACAGCGGTCTTGACCAGATCGATCGCCAGAACGTCGCCGGTCTCGAGATTGCCTGGGTTCACCAGCTTCACGTGCTCGACCGCGCCGAGACGACCCCCTTGGTCGTCGACGGCGTGATGTTCATCACCGAATCGCCAAGCACCGTGATCGCCGTCGACGCCGGCTCGGGACGACCGTACTGGCGCTACGAGCATCAGCTCCCGGACGACATGGTCTATTGTTGCGGACGCAACAACCGCGGCGTCGCGGTTCAAGGCGACACCGTGCTCATGAGCACTCTGGACGCGCATCTCGTCGCCCTCGACGCCAAGACCGGAGATGTCTTGTGGGAGACCGAGGTGCACGAGACGTCGTCTGGATACAGCAAGACCGCCGCTCCACTGGTGGTGGGCGATAAGGTCTTCACCGGCGTGGCCGGCGGCGAATACGGCATCCGGGGAACGATCGACGCGTACAACTTGCATACTGGAGCGCGCGAGTGGCGCTTCTTCGCTACGCCGGGACCGGACAACCCCGACGTGCAGTCGTGGTCGGGTGAGTCGTGGCGCACCGGTGGTGCGGCGACGTGGATGACCGGGTCGTACGACCCCGAGCTCAACCTTCTCTATTGGGGCACTGGTAACCCTGGGCCGGATTACGACGGGACCGTGCGGGAGGGCGACAACCTGTATTCGGATTCAGTGGTCGCACTCGACGCTGACAGCGGTGAGATGCAGTGGCACTTCCAGTTCACACCGCACGACATCCACGACTGGGACTCGACGCAGATTCCAATTCTGGCGAACACGACCGTCGTCGGCGAAGAGCGCAAGGTCATGCTCTTTCCCAACCGGAACGCGTTCTTTTACGTCCTCGACCGTGAGACCGGTGAGTTCCTGCTCGGGAAGCCGTACGCGAAGCAAACCTGGGCCGAAGGACTTGATGAAAATGGACGCCCGATCGTGTTGCCGGACAAGGATCCAACTCCCGAGGGAACGATCGTGTCGCCCGCTATCATTGGCGCCTCGAATTGGTGGTCCCCTTCGTATAGCCCGCGGACCGATCTCGTCTACGTGACGAGTCTGGATGGCGAAACGAGGTACTTCATCCGCCCGGTCGAATACGAAGAAGGACAGAGCTATCGGGCCGGCGGGGGCGAAACGCCCGAGCCGATGGAGAACTACCATCGCGCCGTGCGCGCGATATCTCCGCAGACCGGAGACATCGAGTGGGAGTTCCCTGTTGACCCGCGCACGACAACCGGGCTCATGTCCACGGCCGGAGACCTCGTCTTTGGTGGCACGGCGGACGGGTTCTTCTTTGCGCTCGACGCGGAGACCGGCGAACCGCTCTGGAACAAGAGCCTCGGCGGACGCGTGCACGCCGGACCGATGGGGTACGCCGTGAGCGGCCGGCAATATGTCGCGATCGCAGCCGGCAACGCCATCTTCGCGTTTGCGCTCCCTGAGTGACCCCGACGGGCGCACATGCCTGGCGGAGGGGCGGTTGGCGCGGGGCAATCTGTCGCGATCTCGGGCTACCTTCAATCCGGGCACCCCGACTGGGGCCTTTAGCGTGGTGGCAGAGCCCTCACGCCGCGCAACGCGCGAGCGGCCTTTTCACCTCGCCCTGGCGGGTGGCTCTGGGTAAACTCTGCCCATGAGCTTCCGGGCAGCGGCACTACGTGCTGGCTCTCTCATCCCGGTAGCTCTAATCCTGACCTTCGCAGCTCAATCCGACTCGGTCCGGGTCGAGCCCGCATTCGGCATCGCCGGGGACTTCGGCACCTGGACCGTCACCTACGAAGTCGGGTCCTCCGGCGTCCAGCGCGGAGGATCCATACGGGTGCAATTGCCAGACACGTGGCACGCGGCCCGGCGCAACTCGGCTAATCGTCTTCAGGCGACCGACCCAACGGACGATCACTATGTCTCGGCCCGCGCCTCGCGATCGGATGTGCGCCTTCTGACCGAGGTCGAAGATGAATCGCCGAACTATCTCGTCAAGACCGACCGCAGAAGCATCGATGGGCGGCAAGAACGATATGTCTTCGTGGTCCGGGTCACGGTCGAGGACGGAGACCTCGCGGCCGGTGACACGATCGACGTCGTGTACGGCGATACGTCAGGAGGAAGTCGCGGAATGCGCGCGGCTATCGTCAATACAACTCCAGAACCAATCCTCGTAGCCGTCGATCGAAGCGGCAGCGGAGATCACGAGCTGCTCTCGGATCGCCCTACGATTGTTTCAAGAAGCGCGGTCGCGACGGAGCTCCTGGTGACGGGCCCGTCAACGCTTGTTGTCGGCGAGTCGGCTCTGCTACATCTCGCGGTGGTTGACATCTATGCGAACCCGGTGACGTCATTCCGGGACGATGTTTCGCTCCGCGTCGTCCAGGGCAACGTTGACCTCCCCGCGGCGGTCGAACTAGACGAAGGACGCGGATACGGCACGGTCGCGTTCACGCCACGCAGCGCGGGTCTCATTCGAGTAGAAGCCGATACGCGCGACGGACTCATCCAGGCGCGCGGGAACCCGATGCAAGTGTTCGACTCAGCTCCAGCCGATCGAATCTTCTGGGGAGACTTGCATTCCCATACGCGCCACAGCTGGGACGGCGTTGGTGTCGGCGACGCGGCATTCGAGTACGCGCGGTATGTCTCGGGCCTCGATTTCTACGCGGTGACCGACCACACTAGCCGGCGGGATCAGGACGGGTTCACGCACGGATTTGGACCATGGGCCTGGGACGAATACACCGCTGCCACCGACGCGCACAATGCGCCTGGGACGTTCGCTACCTTGCACGGGTACGAAGCCTCGTTTGGTACGCCCTACGGTCATCACAACGTGTTCTTCCGGAGCGACGCTGGTCCACTCCTGAACGAACGCACGCTTCCGGATCTATGGGCGAAGCTCGAAGCGGGCGAGGCGCTCACGATCCCACACCACACGGGCAAGTTCCCCTTGGGCGTCACCAGCGACGCCCACCACCCGGAGCTCCGCCGGAACTTTGAGATCTACTCAGGTCACGGGTTGAGTGAGGCCTACAACCCGGCGCATCCGCTAGCACCCGAGAACGTGGTGTTCACCAATTCCTCGATTTCGGCTTATCCAGGATTCTCAGCCCAAGATGCCTGGATCGACGGCCTGGTGCTGAGTGCGATCGGTGCATCGGACGACCACCGTTCGCACCCTGGCCAGCCTCACTTCGGGCTCGCTGCGGTGACGGCGCCAGAACTGACGCGCGAGGCGATCTTCGACGGCCTGTACGAACGACGCTCGTATGCCACCACCGGCGCGCGCATCCTGCTCGACTTCCGCGTCAACGACGCGCCGATGGGCGCCGAGACGAGCGCCGAGTCGCAGGAACCGGTCGCCATTAGCGCCGGTGCGAGCGATGGAACGGTCGGCCGCATCAGACCGACGAGCCGACTGCCACGTCTCTCGGTCTCCGTGCATGGAACCGATATCATCGAGTCCGTAGAGGTTCTGCGCTACTCGGAACCAGATGGCGGGTTCACCGTCATCGCGGACTTTCAGCCGAACGCGCTCGACTTCGACTGGTCAGGCGCCGACCACAACTATCGGGACGACGCGGTCTACTATGCGCGATTGCGACAGCGCGGGACGATTCGCGGTCGCGCGGTCATGGCGTGGTCGAGCCCGGTCTGGGTCGCGCGCGCCAGCGAGTAGTCTTCAACACGTCTGCGGATTGGAGAGTCCCTGATGAGCGCTGCGGCGAAATCGGTCACACCTCACGGCGTGTCGCGTCGGGAGTTCGCGAGACTCGGGCCATTGAGTCTCGCGCTCCTTCCGGTTCAGGCGATCGCCTCCGCACAATCGGACCTCTCCGAACTTCCGTCTGTATTCCTGATGGACATCGAGCTTGACGTTGGGGCGGCCCAGTCGCTCGGTCCACGGCAGATCTATCCGGTGACCGGCGGGACCTTCGAAGGCCCACGACTACGGGGCGTCGCGCTCGACGGCGGGGGCGACTGGGTTATCCGAAGACCCGACGGAGCAAACGAGCTGAACGTTCGCGTCACGCTCCAAACGGATGATGACGAGCTGATCTATCTTTGGTATCGTGGCATCATCTTCACACCGGAGGGCGGCGAGACCTATTGGCGGACGACCCCGGTCTTCGAAACCGCGTCTGAAAAGTACGGCTGGCTCAATCGGATCATCGCCGTGGGCGTTGGCCAGCCCACGCCGGGCAAGGCCGCGTACCGGATCTTTCAAGTCCTCTGACTCGGCCAGTCAGTTCGGCTCGCTTATACTCGGCCATGCCCACGCAGGGCTACTCGCCCATTCCGGTCGACCTCGGTAGCGCGACTAGCGACATCGAGGAAGGACGGGCCCTTTTCCAGGATCGACTGCGGCTTTACACCGGGTGGACCTTTGTCCTCGCGTTCGGCTTCTACCTGATGAACGCCTCGCTCGGCTTCGCGATCGGATTCGCGTTCTTGCGGGAGGCGGGAAACCTCTGGCATCTGGCGGCCTGTGTAGTCGTTGGAGGCGTCTGGCTGACCACCCGTACGAAGCAACGCTCACGAGCGACCCTAACTACGCTCGACGCAACCGGGCTAATCCTGGCGTGCCTTTTCTTCGCAGCCATGGGGCCGCCTTCGCGCTCAACCATACCGACTTCCTCGTCGACGCGATGCACGCGACCCTGATCGCGCAACTTGCCTGCATGAGCACCGTTCTGACTCGCGCGGTCGCCCTTCCGAGCACTCCCCACAGGACCTCCTGGCTTGGTCTAGCGGCGCTCGCGCCGCAGATGAGTCTGTCGACGTACGTGCTCTACACGTCTCCAAACCTTCCCCAGCCACCCGGCCTCGAGCTCTCACACGCCAGCCTGGCGGCCGGCAACCTCATGAACAATGTCGCCTGTAGCGGGGTCGCGCTGGCGATCAGCACGGTTGGCTCCAAGGTCATCTTTGGGCTCCGGGTCGAGGCCGACAAGGTCAAGCGTCTGGGTCAGTACACGCTGGAAGAAAAGATCGGCGAAGGCGGCATGGGTATCGTGTATCGAGCGAGCCACGCGATGCTCCGACGTCCAACCGCCATCAAGCTGCTTCCGCCTGAAAAGGCCGGCGAGGATAGCATTCGGCGATTCGAACGGGAAGTGCAGCTCACGGCTCAGCTGAGCCATCCGAACACGGTGGCGATCTTCGACTACGGCCGAACCCCAACCGGAGTGTTCTACTACGCGATGGAGTACCTGGACGGCCTCACACTCGATGACCTCGTCGTGAGGTACGGCCCGCAGGATCCGGGGCGAGTCGTCCACATCCTGGCGCAGGTGAGCGGCGCACTGGTTGAGGCGCACGAGAGTCACCTGATTCACCGTGACATCAAGCCTGCCAACATCATCCTCTGCGAGCGGGGCGGCGTTCCCGACGTCGCCAAGGTCGTCGATTTCGGGCTCGTGAAGTCCGTGGCACCAGACGATTCGGAAGCCACCATGATGGTGACTGGACAGAGCGTGATCACCGGGACGCCGCAGTACATGGCTCCAGAGGCGATCCGAGGCGAACAGTTCGTCGATGGGCGCAGCGACATCTACGCTCTGGGCGGCGTGGGCATCTTCTTGTTGACGGGCGAGCCGGTCTTTGCCGGCCAGAACCTCGTCGAGGTGGTCGCCCATCACCTCCACACCCAACCTGTGCCGCCGTCTCAGCGCGGCGTCGGTCAGGTTCCCTCGGACGTCGAGGCGGTTCTGATGCGATGCCTCGAAAAGCAGCCGGAGGCCCGCTTCGACTCGGCCCGCGACCTCGGTGTCGCGCTCGCATCCTGTGTGACTCGAGCCCGTGGTCGCTCGACCGCGCTGCGCAATTCTGGACCGTCGGGGCGGTCGCTCGCGAGCCGACTCGACGGCGCATCCGACGCTTACGATCGACGTCGACGACCGGGTCGCCGAGCGCGACCAGCCATGACACGCAAGCGCGCCATCGCGACCGCGGTCGTCATCGAGCGGTCGCGCCGCGCCGAACCCTGGACACGCCGGGGACTTCGATCGACAAGTCGATGGGTCGATACGTGACCCACAACGACTACACCACCAGCCAGGCTCTGAACGAGTTCGACACCGGGGGCACGAGGTTCTTCGTGCAACGTGAGGGCGACGTGTTCGAGGTCGACCTCACCGACGACGACGGAGGCAGTGGTCTGTGAAAATCGCTACCAGTCCCAGGTCCCTTCGGCCTCGGTCCAGTACGCCCAGCACTCCTGCGCTAGACCTCGATCTTGGTACAACGTGGGCAACGCGGTCATGTTTCCCAGGTACTCGACAAGCTCACCGTCGACGTACCAATCGGCCGTCACTCGTCCCTCGTGGGGCCGATCGTCATCAAACTGACGGGGCTCGACCAACAGCGAATCGATCACGACGCGCCACGAGGCCGCGTCGCCCTCTCCATCGGATCCTGTGAAGCGAACCTCGTCGCCCTCGCGAGAGAAATCAGTAACACCTTCCGTCATCTCGATTCGCTCGACAAACGAATCGCGGAGACTCTCTTCGTTCGGCTCCGTGGGCTCGGTGCCTGTGCACTGCGCAAGTGGCACCAACGCAACCAGAGCCACGACCCACCCGACCCTATGTGTCAGCATTCCCCACCCTCCGTATCGCACGGCCCGCCCTGGCCATGGCATTGTGCCTGCTAAGATTGTGTGTGTGAATGATTCTAGGGTAAAGGAGAGCCATGCGCCGCTCTACTGACTCGTCCCATCCGGGGTTCCGCGTCACCGTCGCAGTCGCGGTCATCTTCGCTGCCGCTGCCTGCGCCGACGAACCGCGGGAGAGGTCTGGGGGCGGGGCCTTTCGTCCCACGGCCTCCGTCCAGGACATCATGCTCTCGGTGATTGATCCCGCCGCTGATGCCATTTGGGAATCAGTCGCCACGATCGTGACCCATGATGGCGTGGAAGAGCGGCGGCCGCGAACCGACGAAGACTGGGAGGCCTTGCGCCACGAGGCGGTCAGGCTCGTCGAAGCCACCAACCTGATGCTCATGATGGACCGGGACGTCGCGCGTCCAGGTTTTCGTTCCGAGAACCCGGGAATCGAGCTCGAACCTGAGGAAGTCCAGGCCCTGATCGACGAGGACCCCGAGACGTGGGAGCAGGGTGTCGCTGACCTCTATCAGGTCGCGGCCTCGATGCTGAGCGCCGTTGAAAACCGTGACGCGGACCGGCTCTTCGACGAAGGTGGTCCCCTTGATGTGACCTGCGAGCGGTGCCATCAGCGCTATTGGTACCCCGGTGACGTGGCGTTGTTGCAGCGGCTCGCGGCCGAGAGCTCCACCGCTCCCGCCGCCCCAGACGCGCCAACTTCGAGCGCGCTGAGTGGCCCCACCGGAACGATACGAGGCCACGTGCAACTGAGCGGTGAGCTGCCGGGTAACCCAATCATTCGGATGGGTGTCGACCCGCTGTGCGCGCGACTCGCCGAGGGCAAACAACTCGTCCAAGAAACCGTCGTGACGTCTCCAAACGGAAGCTTGGCCAACGTGTTCGTCCGATTGGTGGGTGACTTCCCCGAGATGCCGATTCCCGAAGAGCCGGTCGTGATCGATCAGGTCGACTGCATCTTCACGCCCAGGGTGGTTGGCGTGCGAGCCGGACAACTCGTGCAGATCAAGAACAGTGATCCGTTGTTGCACAACTTGAACACCCTGACATCAACGACAAATCGCATCAACGTCGGACAACCCGTACAAGGGATGGTCTACGACGTTCGCTTCGCCGAAGAGGAGGACATGCTCCGAATCCGCTGCGACCTACACCGGTGGATGACCGAGTACATCGGCATCGTCCCACACCCGTTCTTCGCCGTCACCGACGTCAGCGGCACGTTCACACTCGACGACGTGCCGGCCGGCGCCCACTCCATCGAAGTGTGGCATGAGGAATACGGCGTACTGACCGCGTCGGTCACCGTCGAAGCAGGAGCCGTCGCCGACGCCGACTTCACGTACCCGGCGGCAACACCGTAAGGGCTCGCGTGATTCCCGCCGGTGCTCAGTATCCAGGGAGTGGCGGCCACAGCCACAGGAACAACGAGATCCCTCCAATCGCCTTGGCGAGCGCCGGGGCATCGTCGCCTGGCCCCAAGCCGTCAACAACGCGCGATACGCCAGTCAGGTAGAACGCAAGCAGGTTGACGCCCGCGAGAAGGATGAACAGTAACTTGATCTGAAGGTACAGGTCGATCTGCAGTGCCACGTAGGGGTGCAGCGCCACGTTGTTCATCAGCCCCGTCACGAAGACGAGCCCAGAAGCGACGCAGAGAACGAACCCAGGCCGCCCACGGCAATAGATTGCGCAACGGTGCGACAGGGAGACGCTTCGCGACGCCCGCGACGCCAATGAGGCGCAAGTCGAACATGCCCACCATGCCAACCAGCAGTGCAGACCGAGCATGCTGAAACCGCTGCCCCCGATCGCCTCCAGGATCTCTGTCATCTTCTAATCCGCTTCTGATTCGCGCGCCCTTTGTGCTGTGTACAGCCTCTTAGCAAGGCCCGCGCCACTCCGTCCGGAGCGCCGTCGGGAGTCCTCAACGCCGAAACTGGGAGAACGGGCTGTCAGAGCCAACCTCGCGGGGGAAATCTCAGCGCCCGCTGGGAACATTTCGACGTCCGCGGTGTAGACTCTCGCCCATGCATTCGCCGGGACGAGCCGCCGCGATGCTGTCGACGGCCACGCTGGTTGTGGTCGCCACGCTGGCGTGCGCCCCGTCCGGCACCCAGGGCGGTAGCGAGCCACGTGACCTCGACGCCGAGATCGTAGCGGTTGCGGCGTTGGCCGGCGAGCCGCGCATTGTGAGCGCAGGCGGCTTGACGCGAGACGAGACCCCCCTCGTCACGATCGAAAACCCATCAGCCTTCGACCTGCCCGGCCCCCAGCAACGCCTGGTCATCGTGGCCGGACTGGACGGCAACCCCGACAGCGCGCGGATCGCCCTCGACGCCGTCCGGTGGGTGAAAACGGCGGCGCCCGATCAAGCGCGCACGCAATGGGCGATCAGTGTTCTGCCACTGGCCAATCCCGTAGCTGGTACGCCGCCCGCTGCTTTTCCGCCCGTTGACGGCTTCTTCAACGATCCCGATCGACCAGATACGCGGTATGTGTGGCGCTGGGTCGCGTACCAGGCGCCCGACCTCGTCGTCGAGTTGAGGACTGGGCCGGAGCTGAGGATCGAGAGCTCCGCGGACGGGCGAGAAACCAGCGCCTGGGCCAAGGGATCTCTGGCGGCTGCATTCGCAGATCCGGCGAACGGCGCTGGACTTGGCCCGGTCGAGGCAATGATCGTGACGGCGCCTCCGACAGATGGCGCACGTGCGATGCAGGAAGTACTGATGCGTGCGTCTGGTGACCGGTCGCCCCTTCGTTCCGCTATCGTCGAACGGATCGAACGCGACCCGCTCACAGTTGCCCGCGTGCTAGCCGAACGGTATCCCGAAGAACCTAAGATGAGCTACATCCCGGGCGTCGCCTGGGTGAACACCCTGCGGCTGGCCGCACTGACCGACGACGCCGAACTCGCCGCGAAGGTGCTCCGGGACGTGCGGCCCTGGTTGGAGGGTGAGACGCCGTTCGGTGACCAGGCGGGACTGCCCACCATCGCTGGCACGATGGTGTTCAGTCAAATCGCCAAAATGCCAGACCTACCCCAGGCGACCGCGGCCAAGCTGGCGGCTCAGGGCGTGGCGGTCGCCGCTGAGGAGAGCGAGCCGGGCCGCCCTCGGCACGGTTCAGGATGGAGTGATGACCTCTTCCTGGGCACGGTGGCTGCGGCCCATGCGGCCGAGCCAGACGGGCTCGACGCAGCCGCTCACTTGATCCTTGCCTACGCCGATCGACTTCAGCAGCCCAGCGGGCTGTATCATCACGCCGAGGACGCTGCGACCGCGTGGGGCCGCGGCAACGGGTTCGGGGCGATGGGTGTAGCGGAAACGCTCACGGCGCTGCCCCAGGATCACCCTGACCGATCGGCCATCCTCGAGGTCTACGTCCGCCACATGAGAGGACTGAGAGCCAACCAGGCGCCCGATGGCATGTGGCGCCAGGTTGTAGACCTGCCGGGTACCTATCGCGAGGCCAGTGTCACGGCCCTAACCTTGTCGGCGATGGCGCGGGGCATTCGGCTGGGCTGGCTCGACGATTCCTACGTGCCCGTCGTCGAGCGCGCGTGGCGCGCGCTCCTTGCTCACGTGGTGAACGACGGCACAATGGTCGACGTCTGTATCAGTACCGGATCTGGACCGACGCTGCGTCACTACCTCGACCGCACCGCGGTGAACGGTCCGGACGACCGCGGCGGGGCCATGGCGCTCGCCGCCGCCCTGGAGATGCACGCCCTCGGAAGTCTGTAGAAAGGAAGGACCCATGAGACACGCTGCGTTCCTCGCACTTGCCGTTGTTGTCGCCGTCGCCGGTCTCACAGCAGGACAGTCCGACGACACCTATACCCCGAAGCGGCTCAACAAGGTGGTCGAGCTGTTCGCGGAGGACCAGACGGTCTACTACACCCAAGTCGAAGGCGGGGGCTACGAGGAAGGCAGACAGCTCGCCCAGACATGGGCCGACTACGTCACCTACAACCTGGAGCAGAACCCGTTTAACATGGACAACCTCCGGGCGTTCATGCAAGGACTCGTTGACGGCGGGCCGACCAAGAGCGGACACCGCACGCCGACTGTTGTGGTCGTGCCTCCGTTCGGGGGGATCAGCGAGGAGGTGATGTGGGCCAACTACTGGATGATCGAGCAGATCCTCGCGTCCGGCGCTCACGGAATCTTGCTCGCGCACGCTCGTTCTCCTGAAGTGGTTCGCATCCTCGTCCAGGCCGCGCGCTATCCGCACGGCCCCAAAGCCGAAGGCATCGGCGAGGGCCTCCGCGGCCATGGCGGGCAGGGCTTCGCCTCCAGCATCTGGGGCGTCTCGCAAGAAGAGTATCGGCGTCTGGCCGACCCCTGGCCGCTCAATCCGAACGGCGAGATCATCATCGGACTGAAGATTGAGGACAGACACGCCTTGGAGAATGCCGAGGCCACCGCGGCTGTGCCTGGTGTGACCTTTGCTGAGTGGGGCACCGCTGACATGTCGATCTCGTTCGACGTCCCCGATGCTCGCGCGGCCCAGGTGTTGCCCAAGGTACTCACCGACGCGCGCGACCGCATCTTCGCGGCAACCCAGACGGCCGGGGTCAGGTTCCTGGATGGGATGCCCAGGGACAAGATGGAGCAACTCATCGACGAAGGCGTGCGCATTGGCGCGAACCCGGGGGCCGAGAACGCCGATCATGGCCGGCGGTACACCAACCGCCAGATGCCCTGGTAGGCCCCCGTCGCGGAGGTCGGCTGCGGCTCCCGGATGGGACCCTACCGGTCTCCGCGCTTTGCAATCGAGAACGTCGCGCGTCGCCCCTGGGAGAGCCTGCGACCACCTTGGGACCCAGCGCCTGAGGCCTCCGCGTGAGGCACATCGTCCACCAACTCGACATCTCCGCTCTCCACCAGCGCTTTCACCGACTCCAGGTCCGCATCGTGGGTGCCGATCTGCCCTTCTTTTCTCGGACCGAGCCGCAAAGCTCGTCCCCGGGAGAGCGAAATCTTGAGTGGACGGAGCGTCTTGTTCACGATCGTCTTCATGTAAGAAGCCTCGGCTGAACTTTGATTATACCGCCCGGGCCATCACCCCAGCGGCTATCGATAACGGGCCGGCAGTACGTGCACAGGGTTGCAGCGTTGCCCCGAGGACGCGTCCATTCGCGCAAGACCGCCGCAGTAGAATGAGGGGTTGGCCGGTTATCCTCAGCTCGCCCCAGTTCGGCAGGTTCTTCTGTTCGCCTCGTGTGGTCTCGCGGCGCTGAGCGGAACGGCAACCGCGCAGACAGAGTGCGAGGGAGCGCAGGAAGACGACCAGTGCGTCGCTGCGGCCAACCGGCCCGACTCGGATGGTGAGTCCGCGACGGCCGACGAGACGCGACCGGCGCCGCAACTCGGTCGCCGCGGGGGCGTCCTCGGCGCCGGCCCGGGCACCCCGGTGACCCGTCCCGTTCCCGATACCGGATCATCGGATCCTCCGGCGATTGGAGAACCCGCACCTGCACCCGTACGTGCGCCCGCACCTCGCCCCGTCCTCCCCCGAGCTCGACGTCCGGCGGGAATCGTGGTGCCTGAACAAGTGACCGGCGGCCTCGCGCTCGAGGACGAGCCGCCTCGACTCGGAGTCGCAGTCGGCGTTGGCGTCGGCATCCTTAGTGGCCGTCCAATGGTACGCCCGCCGCGGACCGAGATCGGGCCGAACATCGATGGTCATCTCGACGACGCCGTCTGGGCGAACGCCGTTCGCGTAACGGAGTTCGTACAGCTGGCTCCGCTCGACGGTGCACCCGGAACCGAAGCGACCGAGGTCTACATCGCCTACGACAGCCGGAACATCTACTTCGGCTTCTACGCGCACTATGCAGACCGGGGCATGATTCGCGCGAACCGGGCGGAGCGGGATCGGGCAACGGGAGACGATGCCTTTTCGGTCTACTTCGATCCCTTCCTGGATCAGCAGCGCGCGTACGTGTTCACGGTGAACGCATACGGCGTTCAGGCCGACTCGATTCTCAGCTCCGGAGGTGGGCGCGGCGGCCTGGGAGGGGGTGGCGGATCCCGAGGATTCTTCGGTCCGCCGCGAGGCGACCGAAGCTGGGATGCGTTGTTCGACGCCGGCGGGCAAATCGTGTCGGACGGATTCACGGCTGAGATGGCGATTCCCTTCAAGAGCCTGCGCTACCCCCGGCGCGGGGAGGAGACGCAGCATCGCTGGGGGTTCCAGATCGTGCGGCGCATCCGCGGCAAGGGCGAAACGGTCGTCTGGTCCCCGGTCTCCCGACAGGTCGCAGGGTTTCTGCCGCAGATGGGGGTCCTCGATGGCATGCGGGAGCTGTCGACAAGCCGGAACATCGAAATCCTGCCGACCGTCACCGGGCTACAACTCGGGTCTCTCAGCGGCACCGGCGGCTTCGTCAACGACGACCCGCGTCCGGAAGGCGGCGTCAACTTCAAGTACGGCGTCACGTCGAACCTGACAGCTGACGCGACGTTCAATCCTGACTTCTCCCAGATCGAGTCCGACAGGCCCCAGATCGAGGTCAACCAACGATTCGCGCTGTTTTTTCCCGAGCTGCGGCCCTTCTTCCTCGAGGGCGCAGAGATCTTCCGGACTGACGGTCCAGTCAACCTGGTGCACACGCGCACGATCATCGATCCGCGGTATGGGGCCAAGCTGACTGGCAAATCGGGCGACACGACCATCGGCGTGATGTATGCGAACGACCAAGCGCCAGGGGAGCTGGAGGACAGCTCCGATCTGGTCCAGAGCGCGCAGACGTTCGTGGGTCGGGTGCGCTACGACCTCTATTCGGAGTCGTACATCGGGGCCATCATGACCAACCGAGAGCTCGCCGGCAGTCACAACCGAGTTGGCGGCTTTGATAGCAACTTCCGTTTGGGTGATACGCATGCCGTCGGCGTCAGTGCCATCGGGTCCCGCGATCGTGACCTTAATGGCTTCGAAACATCCGGATATCTCCTCAACGCGAGCTTTCGCCGGAGAGGTCGCAACCTGAGCTACTCGCTGTTCCAGTACGCGCTCTCGCCGGATTTTGAAACCGATGTGGGGTTCGTCAAGCGAACCGACCAACGTGCAACACTTGGCTCGGTCTCATACGATTGGTGGCCCGAACACTGGCTCGTAAGCTGGGGGCCCAGGTTCAGCTATCTTCGCGGCTACAACTTCGGCCGTGTACTCGAGGACGAAAGCGGGAGCGCAAGCCTGAACTTCTCATTCGCCAACAACACGCGTGTCGCAGCTGAGGTCGGCCGCGACATGGAGCGGTTCGGAGGGATCAACTTCTTCAAGAGACACTACGGCTATGACGGCGTCGTCTCAACCCGTCTCTTCGCCGTTGGCGTCGGCCGATCGGCCGGCGACCAGATCTTCTTCGATGACGTTAGTCCCTACCTCGGCTATGAAACCGGATGGGACACCTTCCTTAGCCTTCGTGTGGCCCCACGCTGGCGATCCCGAGTCTTCTTTGATACGAATCGGTTTGTCGACGTCCGCAACACCAACGACGACCTCGTATTCGACGTCAAGATCCTTCGCACCCTCAACACCTATCAGTTCACCGACCGGCTACTGTTCCGCAACATCATGGAGTACAACAGCTTCGATCGGAGACTCAATCTCAACGCCCTGTTCACGTACCGAGTCAACGCGGGGACGGTGTTCTACGTCGGCTACGACGACCGCTACCAACAGGCCGACCGGATCGAACGCGACACCAACGGCGACGGGCTCGACGACCGGTTCTTCTTCTCGACGGACCTCAAGCGCACGAACCGCGCCATCTTCACCAAGCTGCAGTACCTCTTCCGGTACTAGACGCCTTCCGGCGTTGAGTGAGGCTATCCGCCAGCGTTCTCAACGAGGCGCAGCAACTGGTCGCACACTTCGTCGAGCTGAGCCTCGCTGATGGCGTTGAAAAACGGCAGCGCCAAGGTACGTCTTGCCGCCTGCTCGGCAACGGGGTAATCGCCCTCCGCCCCACCCAGCACACGTCGGTAGTATGGCAGCAGATGAATCGGCTCGAAGTAGCGACCGCACGCGATCCCTTGGTCGCGTAGCCCCACAGCGACGCGGTCCGCCGCGCTCTCATCGTGGTCGTCTGAGAACCGAACGACATACACGAACCAGCTCCGCGGCGAGCCGCCGGGTTGCGACTCTGGCAGGATCAAGCCGTGGGCACCGGCCAAGCGGCGCCGATAACCCTCCGCCACCTCCCGGCGACGCTCGAGGATCGCGTCCAAACGCTCGAGCTGCGCCAGGCCCAATGCGCAGTGCAACTCCGACAGACGGTAGTTGTATCCGGGACCGTCGGGTGAGAACGATCCGGCCGATGAACGCCCCTGGTTGCGCATCGCGGCGACGCGGTGCGCCAGCCTCGCGTCGTCCGTCACCACCATGCCGCCCTCGGCCGTCGTCATCTGCTTGTTCGGGTAGAACGCGAAGACCCCGGCGTCCCCCAGCGTGCCGAGCCAGCGCGCGCCGATGCGACCACCTATCGATTCGCACGCGTCCTCGACCACACCGAGACGATGACGTCGCGCCACGTCGAGGATCGGGACCATCTCGGATGGGTACGCGAACACGTGGACCGGCAAGAGCGCGCGCGTGCGGGGCGTGACCGCGGCTTCGATTCGTTCGGGATCCATATTCAGGCTGCATCGATTGATATCTACGAAGACAGGTCGCGCACCCGTGTGGACAATCGCGTTGGCTGATGCCACGAAGCTGAATGGCGAGGTAATCACCTCGTCCCCTGGCCCTACCCCGGCGCCCTCCAACGCGAGGTGCAGGCCAGCGGTGCCGGACGACACTCCCACCGCATGTGCAGCGCCGCTACGCTCAGCGACCGCCCGCTCGAACTGCTCGAGCCTGCCGCCCAGGCTGAGACGGCCGCTCCGTAACGTGTCGACGAGCGCGGCTTCCTCGCGCGGGCCCACGTCAGGTGCCGAGAGCGGAATGCGCAGCTCCGCGACGGGGTCAGCGTCAGGGTCAGGACGCATCGGATTCGGCCGGCAGTGGCGCCGCTCTCTTGAGCAGCAACTCCTCACCCAGGGGGACGTCCCTGAGGACCTTCAGAATGCGCGCGGCCGCCCGACCGTCACCGTAGGGACTCTCCATCCCAGCGAGGGATTTGCGGAAGTCCGGGTCGACCGCACGTCCGAGGCCCGATCGGATGCGCTCGACCTCTGGCTCCACATCGATGATGTTGCGAGCTCGCTCGCGGCCTTGTTGGCGGATCCCGACGTTTACGCACGGCAGTCCGAGTGCAGGCGTCTCCATGATCCCACTGCTCGAGTTGCCGAGCATCGCCGAGGCATTCTGCAGAAGGGCCCAGAACATCGTGGGGCGTAGGTTGATGCAGAGCGTCGCGTGTGACCGCGCCTCGCAGAAGATCCGCGCACGGCGGACCAGCTCTCGGCTACCGGCGTCGGCATTCGGGAAGCAGAACACGATCGGCGCATCGATCAGTTCAAGCGCACCGAACAACGCATCGGCCTCCCGCAGCGTGTCGCGCGCCATCGTGACCGGATGGTAGGACACGACGACCACCGGAAACGCTGCAACGTCGACGCCGATCTCTGCCGCGAGCTCGGTCCGGGAAGGCAGCTCCGACCGTCGCAGATGATCCAGCGAGGGCGCACCGACACAGTGCACCCGCCACGCCTCTTCACCCATCGCAAGGACGCGACGGCGCGCGCGTGCCGTTGGCGTGAAGTGAACGTGACTCATCTTGGTCAGGGCGTTCCGAACCGCGTCGTCGACAGCACCCTCACTGACTTCACCCCCTTCGATATGTGCGATCGGAATCCGGAGCGCCAACGCCACCGCCGTAGGCGCGAGCATCTCGTACCGGTCAGCGACGAGCATCAGGAGGTCAGGACGGAGACGACCCAGCAGATCGGCGAGCCCCAGCGTCGCGACACCGATCGTCTTGGCCATACCCACGTCGGTATCGGAGCTGAGCAGGCACTCGACCCGGTGGTGCACCGGCAGGCCGGCGCGCTCGATCTCTCGCTCGGTGCGACCGAACTCGTCAGCCAGCTGCGCCCCGAGGGCAATGACCCACGGCTCGGTTGCCGGCTCCGTCTGAAGATCGTGCAAGATCCAGTGCAGGTGGCTGTAGTCAGCCCGAGAGGTCGTCACGACGCCGATCGTGCGAGGGCGAGGAGATTCGTCGGATCCGGGCATCGGTCGTCCGGCGTCGAGCACGCCGTGAGCAGATCATCATAGTCTGTTCCGGCGCTCGGCCGAATGGGAGCGGCGTCGAACGACGAAGTGGGATCGGGATGGCCGAACGGACGCGACCCGGCAGCACCCCGCACCGAGGCGGGGCGTCGCCGTGTCAGAAGAGGTCGAATCCTGCGATCCGAGCTGTTAGCCCGCTTTCACTGACGCGACCTTGACGTCGGTGCCAGTGACGTCGCCCATCACGGTCGCCGTTTTCCCAGCCAGACCCGTCAGCTGTGCCTTGATCTCGTCGCTCGAGGTGTCCAGCTTGTAGGCCTTGCCATCGACGATGAGCGCGAAAGCCGAGCCTTTTGACACGCACCCCTTGGTACACATCTCTGCGTTGGGTCCAGCGTGCTTCACGCCACACATCGCGTCGCCCACCGAGCCGGTGAGGGTCATCTCCTCGGCCTGGAGCGCTACGCCCGCCAGAGCGAACATTCCGACCAACGCCACCACTACTACATACGGTACCTTCATTGTTCTTTCTCCCTTTCGCGGGACCGGCACACGACACCGACTCGACGCAATACCGCCCACTGAGCCTAGAACACGCCTTGCCAGTACAATATTCCCAGAACTGCGAAAAAGATAGACGAAACTATCCCGAGACGAATCCAACGTGCTACAGCCAGCATCCTACCCGGCAACGTTGACCTGGCGACGGCTATCGGCGGGGGCAACGCTCAGCCTGTTCGGCATGATCGGCGCGTGGACAGACGGGCCAGGCGTCGTGCAACCCGTCACCTTGGCGACGTCGGTTGAATCGGCTCAGGCCGATCCGTCAAGAACTGTACGGGGTCGAATGCAGCCACGACCCGGAGCACCGATGCGCGACGTCGAGGTCGCGGTCCACCAGGTCCCCTCTGACCTCCCGTCCGTCGCCGCCGAAGCGGCCGACCTGAGCGACACCGATCTCGTGCTCGGCGTCGTCGTGAACGGCAAACCGGTCGCCTTCCCGGTGCGTTACCTCGCCATGTTCGAGGTCGTCAACAGTCGGGTCGGCGGCACGCCGCTCGCGCCAACGTGGTGACCGCTTACCGGCTCGGGCGTCGTGTACGCCCGCCGCGTTGGTGACCGGGAACTCACCTTCGACTTCGCGGAAGGCCTCATTCACGACAATCTGCTGGTCGTCGATCGCGAAACGTCTAGCGTCTGGTCGCAGCTTCACGGCCAGGCGGTGATTGGAGAAATGGCCGGCACACCACTCGAGGCACTTCCCTCGGTGCAAAGCACCTGGAAATTCTGGCGTCGGCGTCATCCGGACACTCGGGTCGTCACAGTGCCGGACCACGACGGACAGCCCTATTTCTACAGTCGGAGCGGATCGGGCACGCGTCGGGGACACGACACGACCCAGGTGGGTCTTGGACTCGTCCTGAAGGAGCAGGCGATCTTCGTTCCGTTCCCAGAGCTGCGTAAGTCAGCTGAGCCGGTCGAGATCGCGGTCGGCGGAGAGATGGTAACGGTCACCTACGATGACGACGGCCTCACGGCCTGGGCGGTCGACCGCCAGGGCCAATCGCTCGTCACGGTGATCGCGTACCGACACGGCTGGTTGGAGTTCTACCCCGACTCGGACATCTACCGAGCGCGCTAGTGCAGTGATTCGGGCCAATCACACACCAGAGAGGGGCTCGAAGGGCAGCACGCCGGTGGCATCGCCGAATCGATCGGTGTCCACGCCAACCCGCTCCAGCATCGCCATCAGCAGATTGTTCATCGGCGTGTCCTCGACGGCGCCAGTTGAATGCCGAAGGACGCGCCCGCCCTTGGCTCCGCCGGCGCCGCCCACCAAGACGAGTGGTAAGTCGATGTGCGAATGCTCGTTGGCATCGCTAATCCCCCCGCCGTGAAGCACGAGTGAATGGTCGAGCAGCGTGCCGTCGCCGTCTGGCGTGGCCTTGAGCTTCTCCAGGAGGTGAGCGGTCAGCCCGATGTGATACTGGTTGATCTTGTGGCCCTGCTCGAACTTGACGGGGTCATGCTGGTGGTGGGACACCGCGTGATGGGCGCTGTCGACACCGAGCTCAGGATAGGCGCGGTTGGTCTGCTCCTTACCGAGCGTAAAGACAAACACCCGCGTGATGTCAGCTCGAAAAGCCAGGGCCAGGAGGTCGAACATCAACTTGGCATGCTCGTCATACGACTCGGGTACGCCGACCGGCCGATCGGGCAGCTCCAGCGTCGACTCATCGTGTTGGCGCTCGGCGACCTGCAGCCGCCTCTCGATCTCACGTACGGAGTCGAAGTACTCGCTGACGCTACCTCTGTCCGCGGGACTCAGCTCGGTCTTCAGTCGGGCGATATCGGCCGTGACCCAGTCGAGAATGCTCCGGTCCTCTCGGATGCGCGCAAGTCGTGCTTCAGGAGGTCCACCGTCGCCGAACATGCGCTCAAAGACAACGCGCGGATTGGTTTCGTGTGGGTTCGGCGTCGTGGCGGTTCGCCACGAGATGCTGTTCGTGTAGACACAGCTGTAGCCATTGTCGCAGTTGCCGATCAGGTAGGTCTGCTCCATGGCGAGCTCCAGCGAGCTCAACGGCGTGTCACCGCCGATGTGCTGGGCCGCAATCTGATCCGCGGTCGTGCCGTTTCGCACGTCGGCACCCTCGGTCTCCTTGGGATGGACACCACTCAGCCAGACGGTGCCCGCGCGCGAGTGCTCACCGTTCCCGTCACCCAGTGCCTCAGCCTGCTTCTGGCTCAAGCCGATCGGCACAATCACCTGATCGTGAAACGGCTCAAGCGGTCTCAGCGTGGGAGACAGCTCGGACAGCACACCATCGCCGGCTGGTTGCCAGTCGGACATCACCGCACCGTTCGGAACATACACAAAGCCCAGCCGTCGAACGGGCTTTGCCACCGTTTTGGCCAGAGCGGACGCCGCAGGCACCATTGCGTCGAGCAACGGCAGCGCCAACGTCACTCCCACGCCACGAAGGAACGTTCGGCGAGGAAGGGCCTTCTTCGTGATGAACATGGCGGTCTCTCCTATTCGGCTTTCGGATCGGCCGTGGCCAGTCGCATCTGAAACGGCGTGCTCTTGACGACTCCAACCACCAGCGAGGCCAGGCCGTAGTCGTTCACGGCCGCCTCCCTGGTGATCTGTCGAACGGCCGGAGCATCATAGTACTCCAGGCCCCGGCCAAGCCCGTAGATCAGCAACTTCTCGGTCACGACGGTCGCAAACTGCTCGGGGCTCCGCGCCAGGAGCCCACGAAAATCGGCCGGGCCATCGAAGCGCGTACCGTCCGGCATTGTGCCGGAGGCATCGATTGGGGTCCCGCCCGGCATGTGCCCCCGCCAGCGTCCGACCGCATCGAAGTTCTCGAGCGCCAGCCCGAGCGGGTCCATCACGCGATGACAGCTCGCGCACACCGGGTTCGCGCGGTGCTGTTCCATGCGCTCGCGCATCGCCAGCACCCGACCCGAGTCCGCATCGGGCTCGAGCTCCGGGACGTTCGGCGGGGGGGGTGGTGGCGGTGTCCCCAGCACATTCTCCAGGACCCACTTGCCGCGACCCACGGGCGAGGTGCGATCAGGGTACGAGGTGACGGTCAGGATGCTTCCCTGACCCAACAGACCGCGACGCATGTCATCCGCGAGAGCGACCCGCCGAAAGCCGCTGCCGTAGACCCCGGCGATGCCGTAGTGTTTGGCCAGCCGCTCGTTGAGGTACGTGTAATCGGCCGTCAGCAGCTCAGTGACGCTCCCATCCTCGCGCAAGATGCTGTCGAAAAACAGCTCCGTCTCTCGCACGAAATCCTGCCGCAGACTCTCGCCGAAGTTCGGGAAGATGACATCTGACGGTAACGCCCCCGAGATGTTTCGTAATCGCAGCCACTGGCCTGCAAAGTTGCGGGCGAGCGCTGCTGATCGAGCATCGCCAAGCATTCGTCGAACTTGAAACTCGAGGACCTCTGGATCGCGCAATCGCCCCTGACTGGCGACCTCCAGCAACTCGTCATCGGGAATACTGCTCCACAGCAGGAATGACATTCGCGAGGCCACCTCGAGATCGTCGAGGCGATGCGGCGAACCCGGTGTTGTGTTCGGCGGGTCTGACACCACCCGAAACAGGAAGTCCGGACTCACGAGCAGCGCACGGAGCGCCCGCTCGATGCCCTGTTCAAAACCTCCGGCCGCCCGGCCCTCGTCGTAGAACGACAGCAACTCGTCCAGATCCCCATCCGTGATCGGACGGCGGTAGGCCCGACGCGCCAACGCGGCGAGCACCCGCTTGGCGCACGACGTCTCCTCGGACGACTGCGACGGTACGCAGACAAAGATCCGACGTCGGGCTGGTGTGTCACCGGCACCAGACGTGCCAAAGGGCCCGGTGATCGTGATCGTCCCGAGGTGTGGCTGGTACATCAGGTAGTCGCCTTCGCCATGTGGCCTGGCGAACGGCTGCCGCACGCTCTCGGGAAGCGCACTGGTCTTCTTGATGAACGTCGCCGTCACGTTCCGCGGACCCGCATCAACCGCGACGCGGACCTCGAGTGCCCCTGGCCCCTCACTGTAGGCGTCTCCCGGCGAGCTCGGCGGAGTCAGATTGAACACCGTGACCCGTCGGCCGTCGATGCTGAGCTCGAGCTGATGCGGCTCGCGAATCGGCGCACCGGTGAACAAGTCGAGGAGCTCCAGCTTGATGTCGTACTCGCCGTTCCGAGGAAAGTTGTGCTGGGCCGACAAGCCACCACGGGTCCCGAACGGCAACCCGTCGCGGTGCGTGTACTGTGACAGGTCCGATACGAGACGAAACGTCTCACCAGTCGGCGCCATCGGCGACGCGCCTACGGCCAGGCGACTGATCTCCCGAGCCGCATGCATGTACCGCTCGAGCAGCGTGGGCGATATCTTCAGAACGCCCGCAATATTGTCGAACCCGTAGCTTTGGTCGTCGGCGGGCACGAGCGCTGACGCATCGATGTCGAGCGCGAGCAGATCGCGGATCACGTTCTGGTACTCGGTGCGGTTGAGACGGTGCAGCGCCACCGTTCGGCCTGGGTTCGGTCGTTCAGCCGCCGCGGAATCGATGCTGTGCTCAAGCTCGGATGCCAGCTCGCTCAGGATGGCTGCGTCGGGCCGCGGACGTCCGGCCGGCGGCATCGATCCGGTGCGGAGTTTTCGGATGACCTTTTCCCAGAGCTCCGCTCCGGCCGGAATATCGGTTAGGTCAACCGACTGGAGTGAGACCGGAACCGTTCCCCGAGCATGCAGGTTGTCGCTGTGGCAAGTGACGCAGTACTGGTCAAGAACCGCACGCGGCCCCGCTCCAGCGGGGGTCATGCCCCCTGATGCGCAGAGCATGAACAAGGCAAGGATCAGTGATCCAGGCGACTCCTTCCCTGCCCGCCAGGCACCTCGTCGATCGTCCCCTATCATGCTCGTGTGCGGCGACTTGTGGGTCGAAACTATTCTGCGAAACTCACCCGATCGTATAGATTTGGCTCACATTGTCAACGTGCGATAAGTTAGCATACGAGCCGTGAGGGTACGCCCCCAACGTCGAGTTCGGCCGCGCCCTCGTGACCTGTTCACCCTGCTCGTCAGCCTCGGCGTGATCCTGTTTTCCGTTGGGCCGACCAGGCGCGGCGAGGTCGCGGCTACCCAAGCGGACAGTCCTCTCCTGATCGAGGCCGTGAAAGCTGGAAACTACGCCGCCGTACGTGGGCTCATCGCCAAACAGGTCGACATCGACGGGGCACAGGCGGACGGCACGACCGCCCTTCACTGGGCAGCCCACCGGAGCGATCTGGAGGCTGTGCAACTGCTCCTTGGAGGCGGCGCAACCGCCGATCTGCGCAATCGCTACGCGGTCACCCCGCTCGCATTGGCGTGCGGTCGAGGACACGCCCCAATCGTCGACACTTTGCTGAGCGCAGGCGCCGATCCGAATGCGAGCTTGCCCGAGGGTGAGACGATCCTGATGACGGCGGCCCGAACGGGCAACGTCGATGTGTTGCGCCTCTTGGTCGCTCGCGGCGCCGATGTGGCCGCGCGGGAACGCTGGCACGGCCAGTCAGCACTCATGTGGGCAGCCGGAGACAACCACCCCGCCGCGGTCCACACACTCGTTGAGCTTGGAGCCGACGTTGGTGCACGCTCGTCGGGCGGCTGGTCAGCGCTGTTGTTCGCCGTACGCGCCGGCCACATCGATGCCGTGAGAGCGTTGCTCGAAGCCGGTGCCGACGTGAACGACGCCGTCCAGCCCCCGAGCGAAGGCACGAAATCAAAACGGGCTGGAGCCGCGCCGAAGGGCCAGGCGACTGGCACGAGCGCCCTGGTCATCGCCATCACCAATGCCCACTACTCGCTGGCCAAGTACTTGGTCGAGCGCGGGGCCAATCCGAATGCCGCCGGCCAAGGTTGGGCAGCACTCCACCAGCTCGCCTATACTCGGCGACCCAACTCCGACAAGGGGATGCCGCCGGTTGAGCGTAACGACCAGATGGAGTCGCTGGCGTTGGCCGAGTTCCTTCTACTGAATGGCGGCGATCCCAATCAGCGACAGACCAAGAAGTTCGACAACGGCGAGCGGAACAACTTGAACCGCGTCGGAGCCACGCCGTATCTGCTTGCAGCCAAACATGCCGACCTCCGGTTCATGCGACTGCTGGCAGCCCGTGGGGCCGACACCCGACAGCCAACCGAGGGCAACGCGTCGCCGCTGATGGTTGCCGCGGGCGTGGGCATCTTCAACGTCGGAGAAAGTGCTGGAACGAACGCAGAAGCATTCGACGCAGTGCAGCTGGCCTACGAGCTGGGTGACCGAGACGTCAACCGGGCCGACGACCGGGGCTACACCGCGCTCCACGGAGCCGCGGTTCGAGGCGCCAATCCCATCGTGCAGTTTCTCGTCGACAACGGTGCCGACCTCCTTGCGCAAACGGGCGAACAGTGGACCCCGCTTCGGATCGCCGACGGCGTGCACTACACGGGCACGGTCAAGCGGGCCGACCACACAGCGGAGCTGTTGCGCGAACTGATGAAGGCTCGCGGCGTCTATACGGCCGAGCACGAGCGCGACGTCAACAGCGTGGCTGTCGTGAAACCGGCCGAGCGATAGTGCGGTCGGCTGCATGGTGGGCTCTCTCTTCCGCCGCGGTGCCGGATCGGCCGTAGCGGCTCAATCCGCCTGGCGCCGGATTCCGTACAGGTGCGACACCGTCCGCACGATGAGCGTCTCGCCGGCGACGGCGGGCGACGCGAGGGCCATTTCCCCAATCGGATTCTTGCCGATCAGCCGGTATTCAGGCCCCGCCTCGATCACGAACGTGTCACCGTTCTCACTGAGCGCGAAGATCTTGCCGTTGTACGCCCACGGCGAAGCCGTAAACGTTGCGCCGGTCTCGATCCGCACGCGATCGTAGACGGTACGTCCCGTGCGCGCGTTGTGCGCGGTGAAGAAGCCCCGGTCATGCAGCGTGTAGTAGATACCCCGATACAGAAGTGGTGAGGGTTGGTACGACGCCACGCGCGGCTGATACCAACGAATGTACTCGTTGGCCCGTTGGTTCGGCCGCAGCGTGATGTCACCCTCGGCGCCGGGCAACACCGCGTACACCGGACGATGGTTGTCACCGACATAGCCAGAACTGACGTAGATGATGCCGTCGCCCGGCACCGGGGTGGGAACCGTCACATCGGTCATCCGGCTCGAGAAGAACCAGAGCAGCTTGCCGGACGAATCGTACGACCGAACCTGGTTCTTGCCGGCCGTCACGATCTCGGTGCGCAGGTCGTTCTGCCACACGACCGGTGTCGAGAAACCGCTGTCCTCACCGCGCGCCACCCGCCAATTCTCGGACCCCGTCTTGGTATCGAACGACGCCAAGTACGACTCGTCGTCGTTGTCCTGCATGACGAGTAGCTGATCGTCGAGTAGCGTCGGCGAGGAGCCGGTGCCCACGTGTCCTTGCTGCGTTTGGCTGCCCAGTTCACGGGACCACACTAGAAGGCCTTCGAAGTCGTAGGCAAAGAGTCCGAGGTTCCCGAAAAGGGCGTAAACTCGCTCGCCGTCCGTCACAGGTGTTGCGGACGCGAAGGTATTCTTGGGGTGCTTTGGGGACGGCGCTAGCCCGTCATGTGCGGTCCGCTGCCACAGGATCTCGCCATTCAAGAGATTCAAGCAGAACA
The DNA here is from genome assembly GCA_965216615.1 of Vicinamibacterales bacterium. Classification (GTDB taxonomy): domain Bacteria; phylum Acidobacteriota; class Vicinamibacteria; order Vicinamibacterales; family UBA8438; genus CAUZIB01. Next base: position 245,488 of record CBDCGH010000021.1, read on the forward strand.
CCCTCCACGAATGGATTCCTGGGGGAGGTTTGCCCTCAACGTACGGGCCGGTCTGAGGCAGCCATAGTCCCGGCTTCGGACCTTCGTAGTCCTGGTCGGAGGCGACGGAGGTCACGAAGACTCGGTCACCCCACACGATCGGACTCGACCACCCCCGGCCCGGAATTGCCGTCGTCCACGCGATGTTGTCGGTCGCGCTCCACGTCTCGGGTAGCTGCGGATCGTCGGGAGCAACCGCGGTTCCGTCCGCCCCTCGGAACTGAGGCCAGTTGCCCGACTCGGTTGGGCCGAGTTGAGCGGAAACCGTCGCCAGAATCCCCACTGCGAGGAGGCCGCAACAGACGACCGCGTTGATGCCGCCCCTCACGGCTGGGAGGCGGCCGCCTCCGCCATCCGCGCACCCGACAGAAGGTTCTGCATCCCGTAGTTACCCTCGTGACACGCGTACTCGAAGACCGGCACTTCGCTCCGCTGCATCTGCAGCACGCCCGTCAGGGGCTGAGTGAACGTGTCGGAATCGGTGATCGTAAACTCGTAGCGCAGGGTATCGAAGTCGATCCGGGTGAACCGCTCGGTCAAGTGCGCGGTCGTGCCGGTACCCAGAGCGACGAAGAACCCAGCGTTGAAGCTCGGCACTAGGTCACTGAAGTTCGTCGTTTCGACTACCAGCGTATCGCCGTCCCAGTAGCCCCGACCGTCTCCCAGCCACTGCCGCACGGCACCTGACAGGGGCGGCCGACCGTCGAGGGGAATGACGCGCGTTTCATGCACCATCTCGGTCAAGATGGCCACTTGGTCGTCGGTCTGGAACAACTGGAAGTTCTGGTTGTAGCCGCCGGGCAATAGCGGCGGCCCGGAGTTGAACCCCACGAGGCATCGCTCCGCCAACCCGCGGTCCTCCGGGCCGTCAGCCCGATGCCGCCGGTCCGGTAACGGACTGGACGCTCGCCAGGAATATCCTGCTGCAGCCCACCGACCTGCCTGAGCACGCCTGGCTGTAGGTCAGGCACGCGACCAGTCGGCGGATCGACGATCAGAGACGTGCGACGATCGCCGACGACTCGGGCGCCGCGGTCCAGCCAGAACCGGCTGTAGCCGCCGCCCGGCTCGCCGGCCGGAAGCGGGTCAGTTCGAACCTCGCTGGGCGCATCCGCCCTCGCCACGCTCTCGGTGGCCGCCTGCTCGATGGCAGCGGCCTCTTCCGCGGTCAGGACGGCCTTGTCTTGGTCCTCGGGTCGCTGCAACGGAGTCATGGTCCGGAAATCCCATACCGCGGAGAGGACGGGTCGACCGTCGGCGGTCCGAGGGATCGGCCAAGCATCCGTTTGGCTTTGGGCGGGTGCATGCGGCGGGCTTGCCGCCATGCCCAGCACGAGGATCGCAAGCGCGATGGACCTGCTACCCATCCTGTTCCTTCCTGGATTCGACGTGTGTCTGCCGGCCGGCCGTTCGATACATGATCTCACAAGACACGGGTCGCAGCCTACCAACCGCTCGGAGGGTCCGGCTGTCGGCTATCCTCTAGTGTCCCGTCCAGGCTATCTTGATAGGTTGAATGTCGCGCTTTTTCGTCGCACTCTCGCTCCTCGTCATCGTTCTCTCAGGACACGGCGTCGCCCAGCAGTCCAAGCCTGGACCTCCAACTGAGCCCGCAGAGCGCCCGACGACCGCTGCCGGGGTACCGCTCGCGCATTCGGTGCGGGTCGAGAACGCGCCCGTAATCGATGGGGATGTCCTGAACGACCCCGCCTACGCGGACGTCCCACCGGTCTCCGGATTCCTCCAGAACACGCCGGACGCGGGCCGACCCGCTTCGGAGCGTACCGAGGTCCGGATCGTCCACACCAACGACACCCTGTTTTTCGGGATCATCTGCTACGTACGGGATCCCGCGACCCTCATCGTCTCCGACAGTCGGCGTGATTCGCTGCTCGACGAAACCGACAGTTTTCAGATCATTCTGGACACATACCTGGACAAACAGAACGGCTTCGTCTTCGGTACGAATCCAGCTGGGATTGAGTACGACGGTCAGGTCACCAACGAGGGACAGGGGAGCGGCCGCTTCAGCGGTGGCGGAGGCGGCCGCCGCCCCGGAGGCAGCCGCCAACAGCGGGGGTCTGGTGGCGGCTTCAACCTCAATTGGGATGGCGTGTGGCAGGTCAGCACCCAGGTGTCGGATGACGGCTGGACCGCCGAGATTGCGATTCCGTTCCGCACGCTCCGGTATCCGCCCGGGGAGCAGCAGACCTGGGGTATGAACTTCCAACGCAACATCAGGTATCGAAACGAGAGCTCGTACTGGGCGTCGTTGCCGCGCCAGTTCAATCTCAACCGGCTATCGCTCGCCGGCGAGTTACAAGGGCTCGACGTGCCAACGCAGCGCAACGTGAAGCTCACGCCGTACGTGCTGGGCGAGGCCATCCGGCGCACAGAGACGCACCGGACGACGCAAGTCGGGGAGGTCGGTGCGGACTTCAAGTTCAGTATCACCCCGAGCCTGACGCTGGATGCCACGTACAACACCGACTTCGCGCAGGTGGAGGTGGACGATCAGCAGATCAACCTCGACCGATTCAATTTGTTCTTCCCTGAGAAGCGACCGTTCTTCCTCGAGAACGCCGGGCTGTTCTCGGTTGGGTCACCGGGCCAAGTGGAGATCTTCTTTAGTCGTCGCATCGGCCTCGGTGAGGATGGGGAGCAGATTCCGATCATCGGCGGCGGACGACTGTCGGGAAAAGTCGGTAACACCAACATTGGCTTGCTGAACATGCAGACCGGGGCCCTTGACGCGATCGGAGCGCCCTCGCAAAACTTCAGCGTCGCTCGCGTGCGTCAGGACTTCACGAACCGATCGAACATCGGCGCCATTGTTGTGAACCGAAAGGCGACCGGCGACCTCGCGGCCGACCGGGATTCCAACCAGACGTTTGCGGTCGACGGACGACTGGGTATCGGGCAAAAGGGCACCATCTCCGGCTTCTTGGCGCAGACCGACACACCCGATGGCGAGCGTCAAGATACCCACGCCTACGGCGTCGCCGCTCAACACGACTCCGAAAGGGCTCGCCTACGGATCGGCTACACCGAAGTCGCGCCGAATTTCCAGCCGCAAGTCGGGTTCCTGGCGCGCGAGAGCTACCGGCAGATGAGCGGCAGTGTGTTCACCTTCTTCCGTCCGGACAATAGCTTCGGCATCCATGAGCTCCGTCCGCACATCAACCACACCACGACGTTCGACTTCACAAGTGGCATCCATGAGAGCCAGCTAACTCACATCGACAACCACATCGAGTGGACCAACGGCTACGAGATCCACACCGGCGTGAACATCACCCGCGAGGGAGTCTTCGAGGCATTTCCGCTCTCTGGCGTCGAGGTCCAGCCGGGCCGCTACGACCACAAAGAGGCGCAGATCGTCTTCAACACTAATCAAGGTGCGCCGGTGAGCGTCGAGGTGCGAACGATTGCCGGAGGGCTCTTTGGCGGAGACCGCTTCGAGCTCCGGCCGTCGATATCCGTTCGTACGGGTGAAACGCTGAGTGCTCAGCTGGAGTGGAGCTACAACGACCTCGAGCTGCCCGCAGGAGACTTCGCCACCAACCTTGGTCGGGTCCGCGTGTCCTACTCGTTTTCGACCCGCATGTTCCTTCAGGCGCTGGTCCAGTACAACGACCTGGACGACCTCTGGTCGTCAAACGTGCGCTTCGGACTCCTGTCCGATGCCAACACGGGTCTGTTCATCGTGTACAACGACATCCAGGGGCTTGGAAGGCAAATCCCGAACGGAGCGGGCCGTACGCTGACGGTCAAGTACAGCCACCTGTTCGACATCTTTCAATAGCACCGTGATAATGGTGAAGTTGCGTATGCGCGGACGGTTGCTTTGCTTTGCGGGTCCCTCACCGGCAGTCCTGGTCGCGGCGCTGGCCGTGGTGCTCCTAGCCGCCTCCCCCGCCAGCGCTCAGCGAACGACAGCCGAGCTGCGGGGCACCGTGACCGACACGACCGGAGGCGTTCTGCCGGGAGCGGTCGTAGCCGTCGAAGGGCCGACCGAACGGCGCGACACGGTCACTGATGGAGCCGGCTTCTATCGCGTCTCCTACCTGCCGGCGGGGCCCTACACGGTCACGGTGAGCCTAGACGGTTTCCAGCCGGCTGAGCTCCAGGTCACCGTAGCGCTCGACCGGACACTCACCGCCAACGCCACACTCAACGTCGGGCAGGCTGAACGGCTCGTGGTTCGCCCCGACGAGTGGGCCCTCGACATCTCACGCTCGTCGCTGTCCAGCGTCGTGAGCCCGGACGTGATCGACATGATGCCGGTCAACAACCGGAACTACCTCGACCTCATCCGCCTGACGCCGGGTGTGGTCAACAACGCCGGAGCCGGAGCGGCCGCGCCAAGCAGCCTAGACACGAGTGGGGCGATACTCGGCGAGCGCGCCGGCAACGCATCGTTCCTGCTGGACGGACTCTGGAACAACAATGCGTTCGGCGGGGGTGTCCTACAAAACCTGACGCAGGATACGGTCGAGCAGTTCGAGGTTATTGCGACCGGTTACGCCGCCGAGTTCGGACAGGGCTCGGGCGGCGTCGTCAACGTGATCACGAAGAGCGGTGCCAACACGATGAGCGGCAGCGGCTTCTCGTTCATCCGAAATGATGCGATGGACGCGGCGAACGTCGACGGGGAGGACGCACCGGATCTGACTCGCTATAACGTAGGCTTCACGGTCGGTGGCCCGATTCGCGAGGATCGCGACTGGTTCTTTGGGTCGCTTGAGTTCGTCAGCGAGGATCGCCAGTCACTGTTTCCACAAGACATTCCACCGGCGCTAGCCGCCCAGGAGGATTTCAGCCGGCAGCCCGAGCTACGCGACAACCGTCTGTTTGGGAAGTACACGCGGGACCTGGGATTCGGCGACCGTCTGCACGCCTTCGCGAGCTGGGAGCAACTCGACCAACGCAATCAGCTGGGCGGCGGAAGCGGCGCGCTGCCGAGCTCCGGCCAGGATACCGACGACACCAGCTTCTTGACCGGCGCCACCCTGATCAGCCCACTGTCGGACTCGACGGTGTTCGAGGCCCAACTCGGCGTCCGGGGACAGTCATTTGATGGCAGGGGCTCGCTGGGAGAATCGCGTAGCTTCTCGGCGATCTTCCTAGACACGGGATCATCCTTTACCTTCGGACCGCCGATTGGCAGTGTCAGAAGCCTCGATCAGCGCTACTACACGGCTCGGGCCAGCCTGACCCACTCAACCGGAGCCGCCCACACGCTCAAGGCCGGAATCGAGCTCACGCGGACGACCGTTGACGGCGAAAACCAGCCCGGACTCACCCACGTGCTGCTCACGTCGACGGCCAACTACGCGCGGTACGGCAACGACGGCTTTCAGCTACCCCAGGGAGTCGGGTTCGTAGAGCCCGCGGATCAGCTGACGCGCCTACGGAACACCGGCGGGACCCTCTTTCTCCAGGACGACTGGCAGCTGCTGCCCAACGTCACGGCGAATCTCGGGGTTCGGTACGAAGTCGATTCGGAGTTCAACGACACGAACAACGTCGCTCCCCGACTGGGCATCGCCTGGGCCGCAGACCCGAAAACCATCGTTCGCGCGAGCTGGGGTATCTTCTACGACCGCTACCGGCTCGGCATCGCCGATGGCATCCCGGCGCTGGGTGGCTTTGACGGGCGGACGGTTGTCGAGGCGAACTTTCCCAGACTGCTCGCCGACGCGTTCCCCGTTGGTCCAGGCTCGCTTGCGATCCTGGCGCTGGTCTCAGGAGACCCGTTCGTGCTGCACTCGATGTTTGGCATCCCGACCGACGCCGTCGTCACTCGAGACAACGTGACCGACCTCACCGGCTTGAGCCCCGATGCATTCGTCGGGGCACTGAACGGGGGGATGTCCCTCTAGCTGTTGAAATTTAAAGCGGCGGCTCCCTGCTGGTCGTGATAGACGGCCGGTGGGAAAACCTGGGGCTGAAGCCCCCAGAAAGGAGCCGCCATGAAGAAGTTTGGCACAGGCATTCGTGGGCGCCAATCAGCATTGCCGGCACCACGGCACCTTCCATTGGTCGACATCCTGGTCGATGCACAGGCCGAGCTCCAAGAGCTGGTCGTCGCGTCGGGCCTGAAGGTCCTCGCGGCGATGTTGGAAGAGGATCGCGTGGCCGTGTGCGGTCCGCGGTATGCGCATCAGCCCGCGCGGCGGGCGTCTCGGGCGGGCCATGCGCCCAGCGAAGTCGTGCTGGGGGGCCGCAAGGTCGCCCTGCGTCGGCCGCGGGTGCGGCGCGACGGCCAGGAGGTCGCGCTGCCATCCGTCCAGGCCTTTCCGAACACGGATCCGCTCACCAGGCGCGTGGTCGAACAGATGCTCATCGGCGTGGCCACGCGCCAGTATGGCCGGAGTCTAGAACCGCTGGGGGCCGACGTCCGCACGCGGGGCACAAGCAAGAGTGCCGTGAGTCGGCGGTTTGTGGCGCAGACGCAGGCGCAACTCGATGCGTGGCGGGCGACGCCGCTCGACGACCTCGAGCTGGTGGCGCTACTGATCGATGGGGTCCACGTCGGCGGCCACTGCATCGTCGTGGCGCTGGGCCTCGATAAAACGGGCGCCACACACCCTCTTGGCCTCTGGGAAGGGTCAGCGGAGAACACGACCGTGTGTCAGGGCTTGCTGACCAATCTGCAGAGCCGCGGGCTGCGGACCGACCGCAGTCTGCTCGTCATCCTCGATGGAGCGCAAGCGCTCCACACTGCGGTGACGCAGACCTTCGGCCCCGCAGCCCTGGTACAACGATGCCAGGTGCATAAACGGCGCAACGTGCTCGAGTATCTGCCCGAGGCCCAGCGTCCGTGGGTGAAGGCGACCCTCACGCGCGCTTATACGCACACCGACATCAAGGCGGCCCGGCGCTTGTTGCAGGACCTGGCCCGGCGGTTGGACGTCGATTATCCGAGTGCAGCCGCCAGCATACGGGAAGGGCTCGATGAGACGCTCACCGTAGTCGAGTTGCAGCTCTCGGAGCGGCTCCGCCGATCGCTGGCGACGACCAACGCCATCGAGAGCCTCCTGAGCCGGACACGCCACGTGAAGCGGAACGTGAAACGCTGGCGCGGGGGTACGATGGTGCTCCGCTGGGTCGCTGCCGGTGTGCTGGAAGCGGCCAAAGGATTCCGGCGGGTGAAGGGGTGTAAGGACATGCCCGTGCTGGTCGCCGCGTTGCGAGCACGTGACGCTCAGCTGGGGCTCGATGCATCGTCGGGGATGGTTGCGTAGTCGTCACCCGAGCCGCCGCTGAATTTCAACAGCGGATGGGACAAGCCCCTGAACGGCACGCTGACAGCGACGGGAATTCCGTTCATCCCGGTCGACTTCTCCCCCTTCACCGGTTTCCTTCGGCAGGACGTCAGCGGGCCGCTCCAGGCCCAGATTCAGGTGGCCGAGCCATTCGACACGCCGTTCAATCGCAGCTGGTCGGTGGGTGTCGAACGCGATGTGTGGAACGGCTGGATTTCTGGGGTCACGTACGTGCACCGCTCAATCGAGAACATCATGGGGCTGCGAGTGACCAACCTGTCGCCCATAGCACGCGATATCCAGTTTCCGCTCACGACCGATGGCGGGCCGCTCCAGCGCAGCTACGGACCGTGGTATGACGGCGACTACGACGCGCTGATCCTGTCGCTCGATACCGGATTCACAGGCCGATATCGGATGTCCATGCACTACACGCTCGCGGACGCCACCGATAACCTGCTCAACTCGAATCTTGCACTCGGCATCGCGACGCAGGGCGCAGGATCAGTGCCCACCGACAACCTCGACGTCGATTTCGACCGTAGACCCTCTGATTTCAGCGTGCGTCACTCGTTCGTGGCGTCCGGCCACGTGCGGCTGCCCGGCGAGTTCACGGCCAGCGCCATCATCCAGGCGACCAGCGGCGCGTTCTTCTCCGCGGCCGGAGCCCCGATCGACTACGACGGCGACCGCATCGCGTCGCGGCGCCCCCCCGGCACCACGCGCAACGCGTTCCGCGGGCCCAACACCTTCAACCTCGACCTGCGGGTAGAAAAGACGTTTCAGCTGGACCGAACCCGTCAACTGGGCATCCTGGCCGATGTCTTTAACGTGACGAACGCCGCGAACCCTCTCTTCGTGAACAACGGGTTTGTCGGCAGCACTCCGGGACCCGATTTCGCCACGACTCGCATCCCACTGCCCGGTCGGGAGGTGCAGCTCGGCCTCCGCTACACCTTCTAGCGGCCAACAAAGTCTCCTGCTCGAACTCCGTCGGGTGTATAAAGGGGCATCGGAGGAACGCCACATGCGTATTGAGGTCGTCGTGCGTCACGGTCGGACAGCGCTTCTGTGCGCTGCAGCCGCGCTGGCTGCAACGTCGGGTGTCAGTGCCCAGTCGGTGGAACGTCAGATGATCGTCTCGGTGCTGGACGGCGACCGAGTACCTGTCGGCGACCTCGGAATCACCGACTTCGACGTTCGCGAGGACGGCACTATCCGTGAAGTGCTCCGGGTCGGACCTGCCGGGGCTGACCGGCAGATTGCGTTGTTGGTCGACACCAGCACCGCGGCGTCACGGGCGATTTCCGATTTTCGGACCGGCCTGACCGCCTTCATTGACGGCATGCGTGAAGGCAACCAGATCTCGCTCATCACGTTCGGAGGCAGACCGCGCATTCGGGTTGAGTCGACATCGAGCGCCGAGCAGTTGCACGATGCCATCGGTGACGTGTTTGCGCTGCCCGGTGAAGCCGCGTACATGCTCGACGCGATGTCTGAGGCTGCGGAGGGATTCATGGGTCAGGGCGTCACCCGGCCCATCATGGTGGTCCTGACCACCGAAGGTCTCGACTACAGCAACGCACGCGCGCGAGAGGTCCTCGACCAGATCGACGAGAGCGGGACCGCGGCCTACACTCTCCTCCTGCGTGGTCGCCCCGGCGGATTGGGCGCCGGCTCGAACATCACTGCGCAGCAAGTGCGGGATCAGGAGGCAGAGCGAGATCTCGTGCTGGCGCGGGGAACGAGCGCCAACGGTGGAGACCATCGGGAAGTGTTGGTGAGCTCCGCGGTCGAAGGCGCGATGAACGATATCGTCACCGAGCTGCGCAATCAGTATCTCGTCGAGTACTCGCGTCCCGACGCCCTGATACCACCCGAAGAGATCACCGTGGATGTCAAGAGAGATGGTCTTACGGTGCGCGGCACCCCTCTCCAGACTGAGTAGCGATCACCTCGGAATGCGCTGTTACGAGTCTTCGCCACGACGTGTGCTCACGGCCGTGGCCGCGGCCATGACACTGGCCGTGGCCACGGCCCAGGCTCAGCCAACCGTAACGGAGCGCGCGGCGACGCCGCGTACCGTCTGGGGCGATCCAGAGCTGCAGGGGATGTGGAGCAACTCGACCCTGACGCCCCTGGAACGTCCCCGGGGCCAGGCCGACCGCGAGTTTCTCAGCCAGGAAGAGGTCGACAGGCTCGAGCAGGCCGCAATCGACCGGCAGATCCGGCTGGCGAATCGACCGTCGTTACGGACGGAGGTCGGCGCCAGCGTGGACCAGGGGATTGACGGCGCACCAGGTTCGTTCAACGACCACTGGTGGGAGCGCGGGACCACCGTGGTTCCGACGAGGCGGACCTCGCTGATCACCGTTCCGGTGGACGGCCGGCTTCCCCCGCTCACGCCGGAGATGCACGCGCGGATGACCTCACCAGACGCGCAGCGCATCGCCGACGTCCGGGGCGGACGTCGTCCCACCGACTCGTGGGAGCAGCTCGACCTGCGTGTGCGGTGCATCTGGTACCGCGGCATTCCCACCTTCCCTACCGGTTACAACGACAACTATCAGTTCATCCAAACGCCCGAGCATGTGGCGATCGTCCAGGAGCACATCCACGACGTGCGTTTTATTCCGATCGACGACCGACCGCACCTCACGCCGGGGATCCGGCAGTATTCGGGAGACTCGCGCGGAAGGTGGGACGGTCAGACGCTCGTCGTCGACACCACCAACTTCAACGACCGGGCCTTCATTAGACGGTTCAACGGCGTGCTGAGCGAGGCGTTGCACGTGGTCGAACGGTTCACGCGCGTCAGCCCTGACAGACTCGACTACCAGTTCACCGTGACGGACCCAAATACGTGGACGCGGTCGTGGACAGGCGCCCTCTCCTACAGACGCATTCCGGGCCCACTGTTCGAATACGCCTGTCACGAGGGAAACTACGGGCTGACGAATATCCTCACTGGATCGCGCGCACAAGATAGGTGACGACGACGCGGACCGCCCCACGCGAGCGCAAGAACCTGATCAGCGCGCCAGCCACCGCAGAAGGCGCCGCACGCCGTCGGTGTCATTGAGACGGTAGTCGGCCTGCGTCGGTTCGCCCTCGGGTCCAACCCGAACGCCGAGTCCGTTCGCGCCGAGCGACCGAAACGCGTCTTCGTCCGTCTCGTCATCCCCCACGTAGATCACGAACGCTCGTCCGGAATCGAGACTCAAGGCGTCGAGAATCCAGCCGACGGCCCGCCCCTTATTCCACGCGACGTCGGGCTGCACATCGAGCACCATCTTGCCTGGCTGAACTCGGAGGCCGGCTGCACCAGCGAGTACGTCGTGCACGACTCGCTTGACGTCGTCGACGTCTGGCGGGGCGACGTTGCGATAGTGTGCCGCCACTCCAAAGCGCTTGCGTTCAAGCACGACACCGTCGATCGATCGCAGCCGTCTGGCCAGTTCATCTCCCGCCCGCGCGAGTGCCGGCCGAGCTGCCTCGGCCTCCGGCAACGTCATGGCGGTATGCGACCCGCCAATATCGAAGCCGTGACTGCCAGCGTAGATCACGCCCGTGAGGCCAACGCGGGCTTCGACATCGGATCGATCGCGCCCACTGATGATCGCGACCGAATGTCGCTGTGCCAACTGCTCGAGCGTCGAGCGCATGTCGGCCGCGAGGTGTGCCGCCGTAGGGTCGTTGACGATGGGTGTCAGCGTGCCGTCGTAGTCGAGACAAACGACGACCGGTCGGCCGGCGTCGCCCAACGACAGCTCATCAAAGTGCTCTAGGAGTGGGGGCACGCGTGGCGGGAATCGGCTTGTCATTCCCTCCGCCCCCCCGCCGCCGCGCCTACGGCCCGGCCAAGGCGGCTCGTTCGTCGGCGCGGGAGCCGGCAAGCATGTTCATCATCCCATGGTTGCCCTCGTGGCACGCGAACTCGTGGACCGGTCCGTCAGTGCGCGCCATGGGCAGCGAGCCCGTCCATGGTGTCATCCATGTCCCCGGATCATCGACCGTGAACTGATAGTCGAGCGTGTCGCGCCCCACGCGCGTGAAACGCTCGACAAGCGTCACCTGGTCACTGAGGTCGCCCCGCCCCATCGAGTGTTGGGGCAGATTCCACCGCCGGATAAACGCTTCCCTGACGTTGGTGGTCTCGACAACAAGCGTGTCCCCATCCCAATGGCCCCGAGAATCGCCCGCATACTGGCGAATCGTCGCCGGCAGATGGGGACGCCCGTCCAACGGAATATAGCGAACGTCGTGAATATGTTCCTGAAGAATCACCACGAAATCAGGCGTCTGAAAGAACTGATAGTTGTTGTTGTAGCCGGTCGGCGAGATATGACCAATCCCGCGGTACCACTGGCACCGCTCGCTCAGCCCCATCTCCTCCGGTCCATCCGCGGGCACCCGTCCGTCGCGGACATCTCCAAGCCGATGGTACGCTGCTGACGCAATCCGTGCTTCTGCCTCAGGGGTTAGTTGTGGCAGCCGACCGGTCGGCGGATCCGAGATGAGGGACGTACGCCGGGTCTGCACCACCGCGGTCCCCTGTTCGGTCCAGAAACTGTTGTAAGCGCCAACACCTCCGCCGGCCGGCAGCGGCTCGGTCCGAACTTCGCTTGGCGCGTTCGCCTGACTGTGACGTTCGGCGGCCCGCTCTTCCATTTCGGCCACCTCCGCCTCGGTCAAGAACGCCTTATCGCCCAGCGATTCCGGTCGCTGGAGGGGAGTGATGGTGAAATTGTTCCAAATCGCTTGTAAATCCGGATCGCCCCACGCGGTTCTTGGTAGCGCTCCAGCATCAGACGGCGCCTGCGTTTGAGGCTGCGCACCGACCGGTGCCGCGGTCAGGCCCACTACTGCGATGAGGGCCGCGTATGCCCGGAGCGACGAGAGAAGTTGAGATCTCATTTCAAGCCTCCTTGCCTACACGCCGATCATACGAGCCCAGTGGGTCTCGTCAAGGGCTCATCGTGGAGAGCGAACCTAGAATCCGCGCTTTCGACCCCGGATACCTCGGCGGCTTCCCTTCGGCCTGGAGGGAGGAAATCGTGGTGCGTCGTCGCGCCCCCCCCCGAAGTCACCCCGGGGCCGCGGCGCTCGGTCTCGCGCTTCGTTGACCTTCAGCATTCGACCTTGCAGCTCGGTGCCGTCGAATTTGGAGATCGCTTCCTGGACGACCGATGCGTCGCTGAACTCCACGAACGCGAACCCTCGCGGCTGTCCGGTCGCGCGGTCGATTGGCATGAACACTTCGTTGACATCGCCGACCTGGGCGAAGAGTGTCTCTAGCTCCTGCTGCGTCGTGCTGAAGTTGAGATTCCCGACAAAGACCTTTGCAGAAATGACATCCCCCTTTAGCTATTGAGCGCGATCCCTGTGAACCCTGGCGTCGCGAGACGCGCTCGTTTGACACGCATCAATCTCACCAAGGACGCAGAGGCGTCGTCATCTCCGCGCTGCTGGACCACCTGAAAGAAGGAAGGGCAAGGCTGGCAACGCCCGTCTGTCTTGGTGCGGGTGCTCGGCGGCGGCGAGATCTTGGCTCCCCGAGGGTAACGGAGAGACGTCGGGAAAGCAAAGGCAGCCGTGGCCGTTCGCTGCTACCATGAGCGCATGGCTCTCGATGAACAAGCGTTCTTTACGCAGAAACCAGAGACTCGAACGGGCCGGTATCAGTGCCCCAGATGCCGACGGAGTGGCGACTACAGTATCCGGTGGGTCCGGCACTCGAAGAAGGATAGACCGCCGCCCCGCGCCGATCGAGGCGACCGGGCCAAGTTTGAGAAGCTGCGCGACTACCTGCTCAGAATCGACGACGCGGTGACGTGCAGCACGTGCGGGAAAAAGTTCGATATTCCGTCGCAGCACTCCCTGATGTTCGCAGACCAGCTCCAAGGGCTGCCCAACGAAGCGGAGCTCGAGCAAGAAATCAGCGAAGCATCCGACGAACCAGAGCCTGAGGTACCCGAGCCTGAGCGCAAGCCGGCGTTGCCCGCGCGATTCACCCGGAAGTCGAGCGGCTGGAAGTAGCCGATGGCGAAGCCCCCCCTCACAAAGCCGCTGCCTCGCGCGATCCGAGGGGGCGGACTTTCGCTGGGCGTTGCCATGTGGGTGGTGCTCGCCGCCCAGGCGACGGCACAGCCCTCCGCTGCCACGCCCCCGGACGACGACCCCACTTTGGTCACGATCAACGGCGAAGCCATCACCCAGAGCGACCTCCGGGTCCATCAGGTACAGGAAGTTCGTCAACTCCGGCGCCCCACAACCAACTCTGAGTTGGCGCGCGTGATCGCGGAGGTGACGCCGCGCTCGATTGCAGCAGCAATCGACGAGCTGCTCATGGCGCAGAAGGCGCGAGCCCTGGGCAACGTGTTCACGGAAGACCTGCTCCAGGGGTTTCTCTTGAATGCCAGAGGCGTCTTCCGTTTTCCTGGCCAGACCGAGGACTTCGACAGCAATGAGGCCGTCCTCAAGGCCATGCAGGAGTCGGAGGGCCTGACCGAACGGGAAATTCGCCGGATGATCGAACGTCAGATGCTGGCGCAGCGTGCGATGCAGTTGGAGATTCTCGACCGTGTCGGTCTCACCGAAGCTGAGGCTCCCGACTACTACGATGCCAATATCGAGGACTACACCACGCCCGCGACCGCAGCGCTCAGGGAAATCCTTGTCGCCGTACCGCCCCGCTCCGGTTCTCCGGCTGACGAAGCCGCAAAGTCGACCGCGGAGGCCATTGCGGCCCGGGCCCGCAGCGGTGAGGACTTTGCGGTTCTCGCCACCGACGCGTCGGATTCCCCATCGAAAACCAACGGCGGACGAGTCGGGCCGCTTCTGGTGACCGAGTATGCGAAGCCGATCCAAGACATTATTGCAACGCTACACGTCGGCGATGTCGCCGACCCCATACGCACGCCGCAGGGCTATCAGATCATCATGCTGGACTTGCTCGTCGAAGCCTATGTGCGGCCCTTTGATGAGCTGCGCGAGGAGATCGCGAACAGTGTCTCCGGCGACAAACGAAACGACGCGTACAACTCGCTGTTGAAAACGCTGAGAGGCGAAGCGACCATCGACTGGCACCACGACGATCTGCGACAGGCCTACGAGCGCCATCGTGCGTCGACCCCAGAGGTCCAGGCGCTGCCCGTCAGGTAGCCGGCTGGCGGGTCGTCGCCTACACGAGTCGTGCACAAGACCGAGATTCGCCCAGACGTCCTCGACCGTATCCTGACCCGGCGCGGCCAGCTACACATTCACAATCAGCTGGATCCGGCACGTACCGCGCTGGTGGTTATCGACATGCAGAATGCGTTCGTACATCCGGCGTCGCCTACCGTCGTGCCCGTTGCTCGCGAAATCGTCCCGAACATCAATCGTTTGGCTGCAGCCGTTCGCGAACGGGGTGGTACCGTGGCGTGGGTCTGCACGACGTTCACACGCGAGACCATCAACGACTGGTCGGCGCTCTTCGGGGGTGTGTATTCGGCCCAGTTCGGCGAGGCGGTTGTCTCGAGCCTCTGTGCCGACTCCGACGGTCACGCCCTGTGGCCGGCACTTGACGTGCGCGAGGGCGACTGGACCGTGAGCAAGAATCGCTTTAGCGCGTTTCTGCCGGGCGCCAGCGACCTCGGCGCTAGGCTGAAACGGGCTCAGATCGATACGGTCGTCCTGTGCGGCACGCTGACCAACATCTGCTGCGACTCATCGGCGCGAGATGCCATGATGCGAAACTTCCACGTTGTCATGGTCGCTGATGGCAACGCCGCGCTCTCGGATGCCGACCACAACGCGAGCCTGACCGCGCTCGCGCAAACGTTCGCCGACGTGATGAGCACCGACGACGTGATTACTCGACTGACGGCTTGATCCGAAAGCTGTCGGCGGTCTCCTCGCGGAACTGCTGGTGGCACGACTGGCAGGTGCTGCGTATCGCTTGCACGGCCGCCGCGGCAGCCTGGGGATTCTTGTTGTCGGCAGCGGCGAGGACCGGTTCGAGCTTGCCAAGGGCCTCCTGCGCCAGTGCGACGGCCGCGTCGGTGCCGCGTGCGGTCCAAAACGCCTCAACCGCCTCGAACTGCGCTTTCAGCTTCGAGACGTCATCGGCCAGCTCCGGCCAGTAGCGCGCATCCACATGTTGATTGGCGTCTCCCATGAGAAACCGGATCTCGGTCATCGACTTGGCGTAGTCCGCCTCGTTCGCAATGTCCTGAGACGCCAGCGGCGCGACGCACATCAACGTCATTGCGGCCGCGATGATAGCTGAGTTGAAACTCATTCTAGATCCTCCAGCCGGCGAAGCCCGCCTGGCTACGGATTGGCGCCATGTCGAGTCGGATGCGGGCCGTGTCGTCCGTTTCGCCGGCGGCAAACGTGTGGCGAAACTGCTGAACGGAGGTGGGACTTGGCTCACCGCGCGGCCTTCTCGCCTTCCTTGACGCGATTCCCGGCGAGAATGTTGGGAAGACCGTAGTTGCCTTCGTGACAGGCGAACTCATACACCGGAAGCGCCTGGTGCTGCATCGGCAACTCGGCCGACCACGAACGTGCCCACGTATCCGGATCATCCACCGTGAACTCGTATAGAAGGGTGTCGGCATCGACGCGCGTAAAGCGCTCCTCGAGCTTCATGTTCTGACTGGTGCTCCGCCACGTGTTGTAGACGGTGTCGTCGTTGAAGTTGGCCGTCTCAATGACCAGCGTCTCGCCCTCCCAGTGGCCGCGCGAGTCCCCGACGTACTGGCGGATTTCCGTGGGCAGACCAGGACGCCCGTCCAGCGGAATGATCCGCACGGTGTGAATCATCTCGTTGAGAATCGCGACATAGTCCTCGGCCTGAAACAGCTGCATGTTGTTGTTGTACACACCCGGAAGCATCGGGGGGCCGGCGTTGCCGCTCATCAGGCACCGATCGGAATTGCTGAACTCCCGGTGGGATTCGGCACTGGCGACGGTGTCGCTGAAGGACGAGCGCGCGCCCATGATCTTGGCCCGCTCCTGCCCCGCATCCGTCTTATCGGGCAACCGCCCGCTGGGCGGATCCACAACCAACGACGTGCGCCGGGTGCCGACGGCGGCTGGTGCCCCAGTCGAACCAGAAGCTGTTGTACGCGCCTGGTGCCCCATCGATATCGGTATCCAGCCACCGGCCGGGGCGGGTATCGGCATCGGGAATGACCTTCGTACTAATCTCCTGCGTGCTCTGACGTTCGGCCCGCTCAATCTCATTCCGTTCGATCTCGGCGGCCTCCTCCTCGGTTAAGAACTCTCTGTCGCCGTAGCGCTCGGGACGTTCCAGTCGCGTGCGCGTCTTGTACTCCCAGGCACCCCCGAGATCTGGCTGGCCCCACGCCGTTCGGGGCGCTTCCTGCGCTTCTTGTGCAGCGACCCACACACGCATCGTGGTCGCGACCGAGATCACGACGCAGACGACAACAAGACCTCGGTAGCTCATCTGACTCTCCTCTGTGTTCCCTAGGTCTTACCGCAGGACCACTCCAGCGGCTTCGAGGACCTCGCGGATGGCGGCTGCCGTCGCGGGGCTGGGCGAGACAGTCGCCGTGAGATTCCCGCCGACCGCTTCGACGATATCGAGCGGCATGCTCCCGTGGGCGTTCGGCTGATTCCACACTTCGACATCGGCTCCGGCCTCAGCCAGGAACGCCACCACTTTAGGCACGTGCTTGTAGGCGGCACCGTGCATCACGGTTTCCCCGTTGTCATCCACACCATTCAGATCCCCACCTAGCTCGATCGCGACCTTCACCGCATCGAGCACCTCGGACTCCGTCCCTGGGTCCTCACCTGGAGCCGAGGTGCCGACCCCCGCCGCGACCATGATCGGCGTCGTGTGTTGCTCGTTCGGCAGCAGTGGATCGGCGCCGAGCTCCGCAAGCAGACGCATCAGGTCCGCATCGCCAGTCCGGGCTGCAAGCAGGAACGGGGTGCCGCCGATGAAGTGTAGCCGCGTGATGCCAGCCGGCGGCTGAGTCGTGACTTGGGCGTTCACGTCGGCACCAGCCTCGACGAGCTTCCGCACGAACTCGAGACTCGTCATGGTGCCCGAGCCCTTCGGTGCCGGGTTGTTACTGCCAGCGATGCCGGCCTTGCGCACCCACGACACCTGATGCAGCGCCGACCATCCGCGCGAGGCGTTGTTCACGTCGGCGCCGCAGTCGACTAGTAGCGCCGCCAGCTCGTAATGCGCGTTTGCAGCGGCTAGGAGAAACGCGTCCAATCCGGTCGCCGAGCGGCCGGCGGCCGCGTTTGTCGTGGTTTCTTGCTTCACCACCGGCAGCGCGTCCGCAACGTCGGCACCGGCGGCGAGCAGGGTCCGCGCGACATCGATCTGTCCTTCGCGCGCGGCGAAGAGTAGCGGGCTCCAACCACTCGCTGACCGACGGGTGATGTCGGCGCCGCGCGCGAGCATCGGCGGAATCACCTCGACGTGACCCTCCGCGGCCGCCCACATAAGAGCCGTCTGGCCGCGCCATGTCTCGACCGCGTTGACGTCGGCGCCATGATCCAGAAGGAGCTTCACGACGTCGGCCGACCCGGTGCGGGCCGCCGTCATCAACGCCGTCTCACCTTCCGTCCACATCGTGTTGGCGTCGGCCCCTGCGTTGAGGAGGAGCTCGACGATCGCCGCGTTGCCGTTGGTGCAGGCAAGCGTGATCGGACGCATGTCGTAGCGATCAGAGGCGTTGGCGTCGGCGCCGGCATCGAGCAGCAGCTGAACGATCGCCGAATCGTCACGATGCACCGCCCAGTGCAGCGGCGTCGTCCCATCTGGATCGGGTATCCGAAACATCGGCGCCGCGCGAGAGCGCGGCTCGGACCCCGTCGGCATTGGCCGCCCTAATCGCGGCCATCAAGTCCGTGTCTACTGCCCCGGCCGCGGCAGTCCCCATGCTGCCGAAAGCGAGGGCGGTCGCGCTGACGAGGATTAGGAGGCGGAGCATCGTGAACCCTCCGGAAGTCCTACGACGATAGCAGACTCACTCGTCTAGCCGCAACTAACTGCAACAAATGGGACTTACTTCGATGGTAAGTTGGGGGACCTAGCGCGAGAGTTGCTCCAGCGCCGTCATGAACTCGCTCCAGAGGACAGGCTTCCCATGAACGGGCGCGAGCGTCTCCACGTTGAGATTCATCCGTTGCACCTGGGTATGCAAGCTGCGCATGGCTGTTAATTGCGCCGCCTTGGGCGGCTCATGCGTGTCGAACAGGTCCGCCTGAAACGCGATCCCTTCTGCCGGGAGGTACGCCATGAGCATGCCGGTCACGTGCTGCAGGGGCTGCACGTAGTACACGTGCAAGAGGCGGGAATCGTCGGTGATGACATAACGCTCTTGGACCGCCTCGTAGTTGTAGCCCTCGGCTAGCTCCGTTGGCGGCCATTTCGAGACGATGTCTGGCTTGACGGTCCTCGGCTCGTAACTCAAGACATCATGATTCAGGAACTCGAGGTTCAGCAGGTGCGTCACGATGGTCGACCCGATATGGAGGTAGGTGCGCAGCCCTCCGATGTGATCAAAGTGAGGATGGGAACTGATCAACCAGCGGATCGGCTTACCGGGAGCCAGCTTTGCGACTTCCTCGATGACAGCAAGACTACGCTCCTCATCGCCGGGCGCCTCAAACACCGCGACGAAGTCGTCGAACTCGACCATGTAGCTATTGGCCGGCCCACCACCCAACAGGTACACGCCATCGGCCATCCGCTCGACCGTCACCTGCCTGGACCAGTCCGCCTCCGTCACCGCTCGAGGAACCGGAACCGGTTCACCGCACACGTTGGGCTGCACGTCAGGGAACGTCCCACCGTAGGCGTTGTGTCCGGTGCTCTTCCGGTAGAACTGCCAGTTGTCGTCCCATCCCTGATGTGAGTGCCAGTTGGTCGGCCACTTCACGTTCCCGACGGAGACGTGATTGGTCGACTCGTGCTCGATATTGAAATCACCCAGCGCCGGTATGTTGACCGTGGTCTTGATCCGCTGAATCTGATTCTGTGGGTTGATCGTCGCGTCCACCCGATACTTGCCGAGCATCGTGATCGCGACCACGTGCATCTTCACGGGCATCACCACGTTGCCGTCTCGGCCCTTCTCGATCTGCTCCCACCGCCAAAAGGCCACTGGGTTGGCACCCGGCATGCGAGCGGCCTTGAGAAACCCATGGGGATTCAGCCACATGTCCAGTCGGTACACCTCGGCAATCTCAGGCGGGATGGCCACGGGCGGACCGTCGCCGTCCATGTGCCATGCGAACTCGCCGTTGACGACGTGAGTTTGGCGGGTTGCCTGCTGGGTCGGCGTTCCACCCTGCCACCCCAGCCCGTACTTCCAGGAGGCGGGGTTCAAACCCGGCTTGCGGTCGAACGTCTCTTTGCTCGTACCGGCTGCCCAGTTGATGGTGCGCGTGTAGTTCGCCATCGAGTCGATCCGCGGCCAGTCGATGTTGACGGCATTCTCAAACGTCTGGCCGACTGCCGCACTGGAGCCTGTGCCGGAGTAGGTCATGCACGTCACGTTGGCCTCGCCTATTTCGGTGGCGACGGCGGCGAGCAGCGGTGCCGGATCAACGTATCCCGGCGGATACTCCTGGGCCGGCATCTGCCCTCCCGTTATCACGAGCAACGCGATGGTGCCGAACAGACGTTTCGCCATCATTCCTCCTGACAGAACGAGTTGCCGGTTGGCTACTGCCCGCGCTGCGAGATCGGCAGAATCTGCTCGAACCCGTTGACGCGACGTTCCACGCTCCTGACACGCTGGTCCATCAGCTTGGGTTGCATCGCCGTCCTCCATTGCACGATGACAGCGGGTCACTAGAAGGTCCTCCTGGAACCGGCGCCATCGTACCACGAGTCCCCGAGCAAGAGCAGTGCCGAGAAGCGAAGGTAGGGAACTAGAAGCGCGGGTTGACCACGTTGTTGAAGATCGACCCGAATGTGTAGCTCAGACCAAAGCTGAAACTGTAGCGTGAGTCGGTCGCGAGGTCTTGAAGCTGGAGCAAGATCTCCTCGTCGCTCAACCCGACCTGCGGCAGAAACAACTGGTTGCGTACCAGCTCCGTACTTCCGGAGACGAAGAAATCCAGCCCGCGAACCACGCGGAACGACAGCTCGCCCTCCACGGACAGGCCGTACCTGCTGAGGTCATTTAGTAACGCGGTGTACTCGAGCTGAATCGAGCTGTCACCCCACGGCTGGTTGACGCCGAACGTCGACGTGACATTGTGTACCGGCAGCGTCTCCGCGATCGTGTCGAAGATCGTGAGCTCGCTGTAGTCGAACGACGCGACGCCTGCTTCGTACGCGAACGTCAGAATGCGGCGCGACGACTCCGAGTACGGAAACACGTTGAGCTCGACTCCGGCCATCGCTTCGAGCCCGAGGTCCAGGTTCACAAAAGTCGACGAGTTGACTTCGCCGCTGACGGAGGCTCCCCAATGCTCCCCGAGGCTCTTCACGACCTGCCCCTCGACGTCGTTCTCCCTCATCACACTCTTGAATTCGCCGGAGCTCAGCTCGTCCGTGCGATCGGAGTACTCGTTGTCGGTCGAGAGCCGAATCTTCCACTGCTCGGTCGTTCGGTTGGCTGAGAACTCTCCTTCGACGAACCGCTGCGTCCGCGACGCCTCACCAGACGCCTTCGTGTTCGCGCTCAGGCGAAACACCCAGAAGTTCCACGGGTCATCTTCCGGCTGCACCATGATCGGGGACTGCTCGGTCCCGCCAGTAAACGGGGTAATCGCGATTTGCTGCGCGAGCGGCGTCTCGATGACATAGTGCAGAAGCCCAACCCTCAGCACCTGCGCGATGCCCGCTCGCGTCTCGTCCCCGGTATTGGTGTTACTCGCTGAATACACGTGTCTGACGTCGTTGTCCTCGAACGCCTCCAGGCCGATGAAATCGAACGTGTACCGAGCCCCGGACCCACTACGTTCGGCCGTCACCAGCACATGCAGCTGGGCATCCCGGCGGTCGACGACGTAGTTGACGAAGGTAATCTCGCGACGGAGATAGTCAAGGTCGCAGAAGTGTTCGCAGTCCAAGAAGACGCGCAGCGCCTGCTGCTCATGCTCAGAGGCATCGGTGTCCTGGGCAAAGGCAGTACCGCTGGCTCCGGGCAACGCAGCAGTAGCGGCAATGGCAGTGACAAGAAGGCCCGCACGAAGACGATGCATCTATCTCAATTTCGGGCATCCGGGGGATGAACGACAGCCCGTGGCGGAAATAGCTCAGGGCTCCCCGAAACGTGTATCGTCGGTCCGTGGCCATCGAGGAGCTCACTCCGGCGCAACTCGAAGAACTACACGCCGATCTTCTGGCCGAGCGCGATCGACTAGAAGCCATCCTCCGGCTCAACAAGGAGGGATCGAAGCCAGTTGAGCTCGGCACGCCAATTGGACGCTTGTCGCGAATGGATGCCATTCAGCAGCAAGAAATGACCAAGGCCAGCCGCGGGACGCTGGATGTGAAGCTCCGTCAAATACACGCCTCTCTCGAGGCGTATCGGAAGGGTGACTACGGCGACTGCCGTTCATGCGAGGAGCCCATTGGGTATCGGCGGTTGAAGGCCCGTCCCGAAGCTCCGTTCTGTCTGAGCTGTCAGGACACGCGGGAGTCGGGGCCGAAGTGAGGGCCAGACCTTGTCGATGCCAGACGGTATGATTCCGTCACTATGTGCAGAAACATCAAGACGCTCTTCAACTTCGATCCCCCGGCCACCGACGAGGAAGTCCGAGCTGCGTCTGTGCAGTTCGTACGGAAGCTGAGCGGGTTCACCAACCCCTCAAAGGCCAACGAAGCAGCCTTCGACGAAGCCGTTGACGATGTCACCGTCGTGGCACGGCGGCTGATCGACGCGCTGGTCACGAACGCACCGGCACGGAACCGCGAAATGGTCGCCGAACGGGCTCGTGTGATTTGGGGCCGAAGCAAGATTTGGCGTGACGGTCGGATAGGCCGCACCGGCTCAGGGCTGGGGCACAATCGGCGTTGCTGGCTCGCGGAGACCGGGGTGGCCAGCCTCAATTCGCTGCCGCGAAACGAGCGCTGAAGCCTTCAGCGCCAACTCCTCGTCGGCCCGGGCGCCTGTGAGCAGGTTGAGCATTCCGTGGTTCCCCTCGTGACAGGCGTATTCGAAGAGATGGTTGAGCGGGTCGCTTGTGTCACGCCGAGTCATCGGAATCGCCACCGTATAGGGACGCGTGAGCGTCTTCGGGTCGTCGACGGTGAACTGATAGTCAATCCGATTCGCGTCGGTCATGCGGAAGCGCTCCACTAGACGCAAGGTCCCGCCGGGTCCACGGTGGGTCGTCTGGATGATGTGCGAGGGCTGATAGTTGCCGCCATCCAACCGATTGTGAAAGCGGGCCGTCTCCACCACGAGCGTGTCGCCCTCCCAGCGGCCCCGGCTGTCACCCAGCCACTGGCGGACATCGTCAGATACATGTGGGCGTCCGTCCAGCGGAATGATTCGCGTCTCGTGGATCATCTCCATGACAATTGCGACGTGGTCCGACGTCTGGAAGATCTGGTAGTTGGCGTTGTAGATGTTCGGGATCATCGCGATCGGCAGGGTGCGCGAGATGCATCGCTCCCAGCTGTTGCGATCGAGCCAAGAGTCGCCTTCCCCGCGGCCCGCACGCGCGTGCTCACGCTCCACTAATCGCTGAGTAGCCTCAGGATGCAGGGCGGGGATTCGGCCGTCCGGAGGATCGATGATCAGCGACTGACGCTCCAGACCACCGGCCTGCTCGATCCATGCAGCACCGGTTCCACCGGTTGCGCGGCGGACGGGCTCCTGGGCCAGGCGACCGCGCTCCGCCTCGGATTCCGTCAGACGTTCGAGCGGCGTCGTGGTCGAGTTGTTCCAGACACCACGGAGATCAGGATGCCCCCAAGCGGTTCGCGGTGCCTCCCCCGCGTCAGCCTCGTCAAGCCGACCGCCCAATTCGGTCGGCGCGCCCGATGTCGTCGGGCGATCTTGACCGGCCGCCGCCACACCCGCAAGAAGCATGAATCCGACCACGGCCCAGGACGCCGCGCGATAACAGTTCTTCATTTCCCAGCCTCCTCACGATCGTTCGTGCTTTGGCCTGCTACCGGGCCTGTGCGCCTCATCTTGGTCACGGCACGAGCATACCGTAGCTCGTCGGATCGAGCGCTTCGGTGTCGGCCGACAGCCCGTTCGCCCGGAGCAGAAACGCCATGATGTTCGTTGCGACGCACCATGAACATCACCCACGCTCCAGGCTACACCGGGTCCACCTTGGTGCTTTGGGTCGACACGCACTTCCACCGGCCGTCTTGGAGCACCCACACATCCGTATATCGATACGTCACTTCTGCCCGCTGCCCCTGTCGCATGCCAGCCAAACGCAAGGTGAACCAGACCACCGCCGTGTCCCCATAGACCTTCACCGCGAACTCGTCCTGGGTGGACGAAATCACCTGCTGATTGAACTCCTCGACGAGCGCCAGCTCCCTTGCCTTGTCGCCGCGGCTGCCATCGTCGTACGTCGCGACGAACTCGTCGGCCAGGAGACCTTCGATAAAGTTGACGTCCTTACGATAGAAAGCCTCATTCCAAGCCTGCTCGAGCTCAATGACGATCTCCTGATCCGATTTGACAGGCTCTTCCTGCGACGCGAACCCCGTGACAGCCCAGGTGACCGTCAGCACGCAACCACAGAGGTACCGTTGCCATCCCATCCGTACACCTTCCCTTCAGAGCGCGCGAACTGTCGACCGCATGAAGCACACGATCCCAAGTGCGGCGACGACGTAGTCTGCCATTCGCATCGTCGCGATCAACCGCATCAGGCGCTGTCCCCCCTTCGCCGCGTCACGCGGTCGCGGCCATTCTAGTCGCAACCCGGCGCGAGGTTGACCGAAGGACTGTCCGCTTGGGATTATGGAGGTCGCTTTCAGTCTGCTATGAGAATTCGAGCGGTCCCTGCGATGATTACGCTGGCGGCTAGTCGCAACCCGGCGCGAGGTTGACCGAAGGACTGTCCGCTTGGGATTATGGAGGTCGCTTTCAGTCTGCTATGAGAATTCGAGCGGTCCCTGCGATGATTACGCTGGCGGCTGTCGCGCTGGGTCCGCAGACGGCAACAGGCCAGCATGCAGCTCCGTCGCCCCCGTTGGCGCTGACACCAGCGGAGTACAACAACACCGTCGCCGACCTCCTCGGCTTCCCAAGGGATGGCGCACAATGGCCGGATCGGCCCGCTCTCGCTGACGCACTGAGCCCGCGGCGCGCGGCAAGCAAAGGGGTTTTCTTGCCCCCGCCGCCGCCTCCCGTCTGGCCTTGGCGCTTCCCGTCCGAGCCTGGCTTGAATGGCTTCGAGGGTATCGTCCAAGGACAGAACCCGTCGTCCTACCAGATAGAGGAATTGCATCTCGCGGCGATGCATTTCGCGTCGTTCGCGCCACTCTCCCCGACCTTCTTCACCTGCGCCGACTGGGACGCCCAACCGGTAGCGGAACGAAAAGCGTGCGCATGGTCAAGCATCGAGCGCCTGGCCTACCGGGCCTATCGACGGCCCCTCACGGAGAGTGAGCACGAACGACTCGACGCCTTCTGGCAGGCTAATCTGGCGGCTGGCCCGACGGACGAAGCGCTGGCGTTGACCGTCGCAGGTATCCTGCAAGCCCCGGCTTTTCATTTTCGAGTGGCTCCGAACGACGTGGGGACCAGCCGCGCGGCGGCGGCGCCCAGTCAGTGGGAGCTAGCCTCGCGCCTTTCGTACTTCCTCTGGGATTCCATGCCGGACGCAGAGCTGTTCGCGGCGGCCGAAGCGGGTCAACTGATCACGGCTACCGACATCGAGCGACAAGCACGCCGGATGCTGGACGATCCAAAGGCCCGGAGCGCCGTCGTTCGTTTCCATCATCAATGGCTGGGCACCGATCAGGTTCTACTCGTCGCGCCCGCCCGTCGCGCCTTCGGCCCGCTCTTTGGTCTCACGCCGAGACTAAAGACCGTGGCCAAAGACGCCGTCGAGGACCTGGAGTGGCCAGCCATCATGGGTCCCGTGCGCCATTCGATGAAGCTCGAAACCGAGTTATTCGTCGAACAGACCATCTTCGATGGCGAGGGCACATTTCAGGCGCTCCTGACCGACAACCACGGGTACATGTCGGATGCGACGGCGCCAATCTACGGGCCTGGTGCGACAAGAATCCCCGATCGCCCACCGGTGAAACACCCCATCCAGATCGTGGTGGCGTCGATTGGACGCGAAGAATCACTCACCCTCTACCCCGCCGAGTTCTCTCCGACCGAGCGCGCCGGCGTGCTGACGCTCCCGTCGGTCCTGGCGCTCGGAGCCTACGCGGTGCAGCCAGGACCGATTCTTCGAGGCAAGCGGATACTCGAGCGGCTTGCCTGCATGGAGCTCGGCGCCCCAATTCAAGGGGCCGAGACCGCGCTGCCCCCGGACACGCTGACGGCCGAGCGCACCAATCGCGAGCGCACGGCAGCCGCTACGAGTCCCCCGACGTGCCGTTTCTGTCACAGGACGATCAACCCTCCAGGATTCGCGTTCGAACATTACGACGCGATCGGGCAGTGGCGTGATCGGGATAACGGGCACTCGGTCGACGCCAGCGGTTCGCTGACGCTGACCGGGGGTGAGGAGATCACCTTCACAGACGGCATCGATTTCGCGCGCCAACTCGCAACGAGCGACCGCGCGAAGGACTGCTATGTGCTGCACTGGACGCGCTATGCCCTGGGTAATCAGATCGAGGACGCTGCACCAGAGCTCTCGCCGCTTCAGCGAGACTTCCGCGAGAACGACTCGATCACGGAGCTGCTCGTATCCATCGCCAGCAGCGACCTCTTCCGCACTGGCCTCACGAACGTTTCGGCGGGAGATACGCCATGATCTCGAGACGACACCTTCTTCAGCTGGGCGGGCTCACCGCTCTCGGGGTCGGGCTACCTGACGGCATGCTCCGCGCGTTCGCCCAGAGCTCCACGGCTGCGCGACGGCTCGTCGTCATTAGCCACTGCCACGGGTGGCCATATGCGGCGTGGAGGATTCGTCCAGCCGGGCAGCCGGAGGCCGAGCCTTGGGCGATCGACTTGCGCACCCTCTCTGAAAGGGAGTTCAGTCGGCCGCTGGCGCCGCTCTACCCGCACCGGCGCCGCCTCCTCGCACTCGACGGTCTCTCGCTCGCGACGGCGGAGCTCGATTCGGGAGGCAACAACCACGATCGCGGGTGGATTCACGCCTGGACCGGCAACAATGCCGATTTCGCGGCCAGAGACACGCGGTCGACTTCCGCGTCGCTAGACCAACTCGTTGCCGCGCGAATCGCGAGGCCCGATCGGCTACCCTCCCTCGAACTGTCAGTCGATGCCGCGCTCGAGGCCGGCCGCCCCATCAGCTACACCCCGGGCGGTATCCGGCTGCCGGCGGAGAGCACACCCCTGCGCGCGTGGGAGCGAGTGTTCGGGCCGGCCTCATCGGGAGACGCGGTCGGCCAGCGCCGCCGCACCACGATCGACTTCGCCCACAACGAGTACCAAGCGTTAGCTCCGAAGGTCGACGCGACCGACCGGGAACGGCTCGAATCCCACTTCGGTCTCGTCGAGCGACTGGGGCATCGGCTCGAAGGGCTCGCGACGCTGTCGTGCGATGCGCCGACACGCCCCGCGGCAGACTTCGTACGGTACGACATGCGGTTCGACGCCTTTGCCGACATCATCGCCGCGGCGTTCAGCTGCGACATCACGAAAGTCGTGTCGCTCTCACTCGGCGAGATGCCGACGGCCGAGTTCGGCGCCGACCACATCAGCGACAAGGTGCACAAAGGGATCGCCCATTTCATCTACGACGACGCCGAGAAGTACGCCGCAATGGCCGACTACGTGGGATATCACGCCCGGCAGGTCGCCCGTCTCGTGAGCACGCTCGAGGCGGTCCCCGACCCGGCCGGCGGCTCGATCATGGACCATACCCTCATCGTCTGGGGCTCCGAGCTCGGCGATGGGTGGCATGGATACCGCCACTACTGCCCCGTGCTCATCGGCGGCTCGTGGGCGTTCGAGACGGGACGCTACATGTACTGGCCGCACGCAACGCCGGCGGAGATGCGCGTTCCGCCACAAGTCGTGGCCGGCGGCGGCACGCGGTTCTCTGGCATCCCGCATCAGCGGTTGCTGGTCAGCGTCGCCCGTGCGATGGGTCTCGAGGTCGACCACGTCGGACTCAGGCACGCCCGGGGTCAGCGCGGCGACTTCATCGACTTGACCGGACCGCTCGACGGACTCACCGTGTAGCGATCGCGTCCACCGTCCCATCCGCCGCTGAGCTCCGTTCGGACTACTCGGCCTCCGTCCTGACGTCGATCACCGCCTGCTGGTCGTCGTCGATGAGCACGTGCAGGACCATCGGCTGACAACAGACCTGGCAGTCCTCGACGTACTCCTGACGACGGACCGACCAGTCCACAGCGATCTCGAGCTGTTCACCGCAGTACGGACACAGAATGGTCTCACTGTCCATCACGACTACTCGTTGTCGCCACGAAGTCGGTAGAGCCGGCTCCCTTCATCGTCAACGCCCAATAACCGTAGATCAGCAGACGCCTCAACCCGTGGAACGAAGCGCGCCGCTCGATCTCCTTGAAACCGTCGGGGGTGCACGACCACGTGGGTCACGCCACGATCACGCAGAAAGCGCCTGGACGGCGGGTCGGGAAACGCCAGCAAGCGGTCGGCCGCTTCGCTATAGGACGCCGGTGCGAACCCGCTGTACCCGTTCAAGAGTGGTCGCCAATGAACCGTCGACGCGTATACATAGTCCGCGTTGAGGTGGAACTGGGCACGCGAAGGAAAGGGAAACTCGACGACCGCTCCGGCTTGAGGGTCCCGGGCAATCGCGGAGTAGATGGGCGAGACACCGGAGAAGCGCGTGTAGCCGACCGGTGCACGGAGCGCCTCGAGGTTGGCCAGAAGAAGACACGCCACGCCCACCGCTGTCATCCAACGCCGCCCATCCCATTGCGACCGTAGCCCAGCCAGCCCAAGTCCAGCCAGGCCCGCCACCCCGAATAGAAAGAGGAACCCGAATCGACTGGCCGCCCGTAAGGATTGCGCCGGCGGAAACACCCAATACAGCCACTCGTAGACCGGCGTCGCGGTGCCAAACGAGAGAACACAGCCAATCGCCGCGACGCTGCCGAGCATCCAGGTTGCACGCTGACGTCGACGAATCACCAGCGCTACTCCAGCGAGACCCATCGCGACGACGCCAGGAAACAGCGAGTCGCTTGCTGGCGCATAGAATCGATGACTCCACAGGCAGTAGTGGAAACGCCCACCAGTCGAGAGATAGTCGTTGAGCGTCGCGTTGAACATAGAAACCGCCTCCAGCGTGCGTCGATTCGGATCGCCCGGGTGGGCGACGGCGTACGGCCAGAGCAATGCCGCTGCGACAACGGCGCACACGAGTCCAGCGACGATGAGTCGCCCCCCCAGCGCCAAGCCTCGCTGATGCAGCCACCGGTCGGGTCTCACAACGATTGCCGACCCCAACATCACCACCACGAACACCGCCAAGTACCCCGACGTCAATGCTGAACAGATCACAAATAGTGCGAGCCACCAGGCATCGCGATACCGAACCGTCGTGAGGAGTCGGTCGAGCGCCCACAGCGCCAGTGGGAGCCACTCCACGTGGAAAGCCTGTACCTGCGGCAAGCGCGTCAAGGTGTGCGCGTTGAACGCGAAGAGGCAGCCAGCCAGGATCGCCGCGATCCGATCGTCGGTGAACCGCAGCACCAGCAGATACATGCCGAGCGCCATCGCGACGAGGCCCACCATCACGAGCACGTTGTGGACCAGGACGGGAGAGGCTCCCAGCCAGTGCAGCGGTGCTCCGATGAGCGCGGGAACGAGCAGCGGCTCCGAGTACGAAAGCGTGTATCGCTCCGGGTGAAAGATGTTGGCGTCGAACAGGTGGAGCGGATCATTTGGGAGCTGGTGGGCCACCCACGCCAGGGCCCAAGCGTTGAGCTGGGCATCAGGCGCATCAACGCGCGAGAGGCGGGTGAGATCACTGGCGAGCGGCCAGGTGTGGATGACCGTGATCAGCGCGAAGAGCGCAGTGATCCCGCAGACATGCAACGTCCGACGCATCAACAGCCCTCTATCCCGGTGTCGCCATCGACGCCATCGGCGGCGCCGGAGTCACCATCATCAGTGTCACAAGAGCGATGCTGCCGAAGAGATTCAGTGTCACCGCTCAACTCCCATGACGGGGTCTCAAGGCCATGGTTCGTCAGAATAGATCGGCTCAGTCTAGGCCAAACCGGTTCGGGGGCTCCACCCCTCCCCTGCCAATTTGTATGCTGAAGAGCCAACGAAGCCGCCGTCGTCATTCCCTCGACGACCAGAGGTGGACGCAGATGAAGGCACTCGCTGAGATACAGGTCATTCCGATCGGCGTTGGCGTATCGGTCCGCAAGGAAGCTTCGACGAGAAGCTATTCGACACGGACGCGAAGCAAAAACCGCAGAGTCTGCAAGTTGCAGAGCGTCCGTAGCGAGCGCAGTGCGCTCGACAACGCAGACTGTTAAGTCTGCGTTGTCCGGTGCCCGTCTCTCCCTCGAGTGGCTCGGTGAAGTGAGCCCATTGCCGGTGCCCGTCTCTCCCTCGAGTGGCTCGGTGAAGTGAGCCCATTGCCGGTGCCCGTCTCTCCCTCGAGTGGCTCGGTGAAGTGAGCCCATTGCCGGTGCCCGCGAGTGGCTCGGTGAAGTGAGCCCATTGCCGGTGCCCGTCTCTCCCTCGAGTGGCTCGGTGAAGTGAGCCCATTGCCGGTGCCCGTCTCTCCCTCGAGTGGCTCGGTGAAGTGAGCCCATTGCCGGTGCCCGTCTCTCAGTGGCTCGGTGAAGTGATTGCCGGTGCCCGTCTCTCCCCCAAGCGGCCCCGAGCAGAGTACTGAGCCTCACGGTCGATTTGCCGCCCTGTCGGCCCGGTCCCTGGTCGAAGACGAGGAAGGCAGGGTGAGCGGCGACCCGAGGGCGGCGAAGCCGGGAAAACGCGTGCGCACGCGTTTATCTGGCATTTCCTGTGAGGTGTGTCAGTCCACATTCACACCGACGCGGCCCTGGCAGCGGTTCTGCTCAGCGCAGTGTCGGTCGGCGGGACGCCGGCAGCAGGAGGCGGATCGGCTGAGCGCGATCCTGGCGCGGGCGCTGCCGGATGATCCGGGGCGGGCGGAGTGAGTCAGGCATCTGGGAGAGCGGCCGTCCGAGGAATCTCAAAAATGGGGCGGTGTCTGGAGAGGCAAAAGTCACTTATTTGTGGGGGTCTTGGCCGGGGTGAGAAGTAGTGGTTTCTGAGACACCACGGGATGTCAGGTTCGACTGGCCGTTTCCAGGTTTGGAGGTCGTGGTCAGGGTTTCAGTTCCCCACGACGTCGCCAACTTGGAGCCCAGTGCTGGGATTGAGCCGGTTCGACGCAATCGATCAACGTCTCGGGCGCTGGCGCATTTGCTCGGTCATCGCCTCGAGCTCGGCGGCGTCGATAACTTCATCACCGTTCGTGTCGAAGCGGTCGACCAGCCGTTCCATGCGGTCGGGCAGCTCGTCGCGAGTGATGCGCCCGTCCCCGTCGGCATCGAACTGTCTGAGACGCTCGGCCGGATCGAAGCCCCCTCCGCCCGGGGCGCCGCGACCGCGACCGGGCAGCGGCATATTCTCGAACTCTTCCGTTTCGAGCATCCCGTCTCCGTTCGCGTCCATCGAATCGAAACGGTCCCGCATCCGGTCAGGTGCCTCGTCGCGGGTGATGACTCCGTCCTCGTTCGCGTCCCAGGTCATCATCCGCTCAACCATGGCGCCCGGGCCGCGACCACCTGGGCCCCCGAACCGACCGCCGCCGAAACCTGGGCGCCCGGCACCGAAGACGCGGCCAGCGTCTGCATCGACCTCGAGGTGCACCGTGTAGCGCTGCGTCACCGGGACGCAGAAGGTGTTCGCGTCATCACACGCGTAGTAGGTGACCTGCACGTCCAGCGGTTCGCCACGGTCGGCTGCACGGATATCGACGAGGAACTCCCTGGGGTCGGCGTCGGCGGGCTCCTCGACGACCGCGAACGCGGCCGCCGGCGGCGTTACCTGCACGCCTGCCGCCGCCGTCACTGCGTATTCAAGCGGCGGCGCCTCGTTGTTCCAGTGCATGTGATAGAGCGGGTCGATATGGAAACCGAGATAGAGTGTGCCGTTGCCAGTTCGGAGGAACTGCTGATCGACGTCGGCGCGGAGCTTCGTATAAAACGGATAGTCGGTCGCGTCGAGCATCGGCTCTACCCGCAGCGTCGCCATGCGGCTCGGCAACTCGACGCGCGGCACGATACCTGTGGCCACGGTCGGCACGGCCGGCACAGTGACCAGGTCGAGGTCCGACACGAGGATCGGGTTCTCGACCGGTCCGATCAGTCGTTCCAGGTCCTGCCGCAGCGCCGTCGGATCGTTCCACGCCCGACGCCCGACCACCCGTCCGTCGGGATCGATGATGAACTCGGAGTTCGGCATGTCACCGAGCGCGTGCTTCAGCTCGTTCGTCATCGCATCAGCAATCCACGGGATCCGCGAGCCAAGCTGCACTTCCGCTTGTCTCACGTGCATCAGCCGTTCCTCGAGCGTGAACGGATCGACGTAGGAGTCCAGCCCGGGGTGCGCGAGCTGCTTGTAGAGGTAGTAGAACTGGACACTCTTCGGCGTGTAGTCCCGTTCGATCGTCTCCACCCGGGAGACGTTGCTCAGGAAGGGCGGTCAGGTGAGACAGCCGAGGATGAGCACCGTGTGACGCTCCCTCAGCAGATCCCGGAGCCGAAGCTCAGCGCCATCACGGTCATGGACGACGACGTCGGGTATCATCTCACCGACGGCTGGCGCGTTCCGCTCGAAGTTTTGCCTGATGGGCGGCTGCGCCAGGACAATGTCGGCCATGCTAGCCGCTAGCACCACGAACACCGCGACGGCCACGAGCCTGGCACCGTGTCGTTCCGAGAAACTGCTGGTTCTCCATGCCATAGACGCTCCACCGTAGATTCCGCGGTCCCCCCTCACACCTAGCAGGCTGCTGAAAAACTCCGCGAAATGGGATCGACAGATTGCGTCGTACTACGATGCTCCCAACTGAAGGGAGCCCGATCATGGCGGACACGATGAGCAGCATGTTCAGCTATTCGCCGGAACAGCGCGTCATCCGCTCCGCGCCGTTCGGGCGCTGACGGACGAAGCCCTGCAGACAATGTCGCGCCGATTCGCGAGCCTGTACGCCACGACAGGGCGTCCGTCGATCCCACCGGAGCAATTGCTGCGGCTTTGCTGTTGCAGGTGCTCTACACGGTGCGGAGCGAGCGGCTGCTCATGGAAGAGCTCAACGACAACCTGCTGTTCCGGTGGTTCGTCGGGCTGAATATGGATGACCCGTCTGGCATCCCACGACGTTTACCAAGAATCGCGACCGGCTGCTGTCGGGCGATGTCGCCGCCGCGTTCTTTGATGCGGTCAGGCCCACGCCCGGGCGGCCGGGCTGCTCTCGGACGAACACTTCACCGTGGATGGGACGCAGTTGGAAGCATGGGCCAGCCTGAAAAGCTTTCGGTGCGTGGACGCAGCGGAGAGCGACCCGCCCGAGGACCCGGGCAATCCCACGGTCAACTTCCACGGGGAGCGGCGGCAGCAATGACACCCATCAGTCGACGACCGATCCCGAGGCGATGTTGCATCGGAAGGGCAAAGGCAAGGAAGCCAACTGGCGTATCCGGCCACGTGCTGCTGGACAATCGACAGTGAATCGTACCCTCGGAGGGCTCATTCCTTGAGAGGATGGAGCCCATGGCAAGACCGAGGAAGTATTCACCTGAGGTACGAGAGCGGGCTATTAGGATGGTCCGCGAGCATGGCCCCGAGCATCCGTCAGTGGGCGGCCACGTCGATCGCGAGCAAGTTCGGCTGTACGGTGAGACGCCGGAATTGGGTGCGACGCCGAGCGCCACTCAGCGCAGCGGCTTGACGACCGACGAGCGCCAGCGCTTGAAGGAGCTGGAGCGCGACAATCGCGAGCTGAAACGCGCAAACGACATCTTGCGCAAGGCGTCCGCATTTTGCCCAGGTGAGCTCGACCGCCGAGTGAAGTGATGGTCCGGTTTATTGATGACCACCGGGCGACGTATGGGGTTGAGCCGATCTGCGCGGTGTTGCCGATCGCCCCGTCGACCTATGCACCACGCGCGGCAGTGGAATCCGACACAGCGGCCTGCGCGCGCCAAGCGCGACGACGAATTGCGGATCGACATTCCGGGTCTGGGACGCAAATTATCAGGTCTATGGACCGCGGAAGGTCTGGCAGCAACTGGGCCGCGAAGACGTCGAGGTCGCCCGGTGTACGGTCGAGCGGTTGATGGGCGCGATGGGCTTGGCCGGCGCCGTGCGCGGCCGCGCTGGATCACGACCCTGACTCGGCGTCCGCCGTCTTCCGCCGGATCTGGTGGTCGCGAATTCGCCGCAACACGGCCGAACCAGCTCTGGGTCTCAGATTCACCTACGTCGCGACCTGGCGGGGCGTCTATGTGGCCTTCGTGCGATGTCTTTGCTCGACGCATCGTCGGCTGGCGCGTATCGGCATCACTGCGCACGGGTCGACGCGCTCGAGCAAGCGGTCTGCGAACGAGGCGCCGGTCGCGAGCGGCCTGGTTCATCACAGTGACCGAGGCACGCAGTACCTGTCGATGTGGTACCGGACCGACTCCTGGACGCAGGCATCGCCCCGTCGGTCGGAGCCGCGGCGACTCGTATGACAATGCTCTCGCCGAAACGCGTCGGTGATTGGGCTCTTCAAGACGGAGGCGACCGGCGGCAAGGTCCCTGGCGGAATCTGGAGATGGTTGAATTCGCCACCTTGGCGTGGGTCGATTGGACACGCGCCGGCTGCTCGAGCCGATCGGCTACGTGGCCAGCGGAATTCGAAGCGCGCTACTATGAGCAGGCCGCAGTGGCCTGACTCAATTAATTTGCCCTCCGGGATTCCCGGTACGATTCACAGGGGCTTGTCGCCAACGTCTGCGCGACCCACGCGACGGGGACCGCCGAACGCGACGCGGCGGTGCTGTTGCTGGAGGCCAGCGCCTCCCCGGGCAGCACGGTCGGGGCGGACAAGGGCTACGATGTGGCGCGCTTCGTTGCCGACGTGCGCGTCCAGGACGTCACGCCCCACGTGGCGCAGAAGGTCCGCGGGAGTGCGATCGACGGTCGGACCACGCGGCATGCGGGCTATCACGTGAGTCAGCGGAAACGAAAACTCGTGGAACAGGTCTTCGGCTGGATGAAGACCGTCGGCGGCCTGCGCAAACTCCGGCATCGCGGCATCGCCCTGGTGGATTGGCAGCTCACCTTCGCCGCCACCGCCTATGACTTGGTCCGGTTGCGGAATCTGGAGGCGAGGTGTTCCTGATCGCCGGCCGCGGGTGTCGCTGGCCCCCGCGTCGGGACAGCGTGTCCCCGTGCGCACCGTTGTCGGGGGGGGCGTGACACGCATGATGGCCATGAAAACAGCCCGATCCTCGTGTTCTTCAGCAACCTGCTAGTCCCTTGTGTCTGAAAAAGCTTTAAGAAGTGTGCCGGGTGTGATGTATTGGGCGGCATGGCAAGAACAGGTCGGCCCAAAGCGAGATTGGAAGTCACCGCCGTGGAGCGAGGAGAACTTGAGCGGCTCGCCAGGCGCGCCAGAACGAATCGGCATGTGGCCTTGCGGGCGAAGATCGTCCTGAGGTGCGCGCGTGGCGAATCGAACGTGGCGGTCGCGGCGAAACTGCGCTGTTCGAATGTGACGGTCGGCAAGTGGCGGCAGCGGTTTACGACAGGTCGCGTGGATGCGCTGTATGACGAGCCCAAGCCCGGAGCCCCCCGGACACTGTCCGATGCGGATGTCGAGTCGATCCTCGTCGCCACGTTGGAAAGTAAGCCGAAGGGGCGGACCCACTGGAGCACCCGCAAGATGGCGGAGCGCGCTGGCGTCAGCGCCTCCACCGTGGGCCGCATCTGGCGCACCTTCGGGTTGCAGCCGCATGTCGTGGAATCCTTCAAGATCTCCGACGACCCGCTGTTCATCGAGAAGGTGCGGGACATTGTCGGCCTCTACCTGAATCCACCCGACCACGCCGTTGTCTTGTCATTCGACGAAAAGCCTCAGATTCAAGCCCTCGAGCGAGCGCAGCCGATCCTGCCGATGGACATGGGTCGGCCCGAACGCCAGACGCACAACTACATCCGCCATGGCACGGTGGACCTCTTCGCGGCGCTCAACGTCGCGACCGGCCAGGTCGTGGCGCAAACCAAGAAGCAGCATCGGTCGAGGGATTTCGTGAGCTTTCTGCGCGAGATCGACGAGCGGGTGGACCCCACCCTCACCGTCCACGTGATCCTCGACAATCTCTCGGCGCAGAAGTCCCCGCTGGTCAAACGATGGGTGGCCCGCCACCCGCGCTTCCAGTTCCACTTTACGCCAACCTACTCCGCCTGGCTCAACCTCGTCGAGCGGTTCTTTGGCCTCCTCACCGAACACGCCCTCAAGCGCGGCTCACATTCCAGCACGCACGCGCTGCGCCACGCCATCTCCGCCTACGTGGACGCCCACAATGACGAGGGCAAGCCTTTCAAGTGGACGAAAACAGCCGACGAGATCCTCGCGAAGGTGAAGCGGTTCGGACAGCGCACCGTTCAAGTCCACGGTGGCCCCAGATGACCAACGACTTTTTGAAGAAATCAAAGATCAAGGGGACTAGAGACTGCTTTGGCAGCCAAAGGCGTTTAACGGATGGTAGAAGATTTACGTGATTCGTTTCCGGCATCTGCCCAAGCCGCTTGGCGAAACGACCCTCCGCTTCAGCGCGGAGTCCTCGCAACTCTACTGACCGTTGGCAGCGGCCGAATATTCCACGGATCATCAAGAGATTGGTCCGCACTTAGCGGGTGGGTTCAGGGGGTTGATGCAACATGAGGCAAGGATGGAGGTCTCATGGTGCGAAGACGTGGCCCGCGCCTGACGCTGGCTGAGAAGACGGAACTGTGGCGCCGCTGGCGCCGGGGCGAATCCCTGAATGCCATTGGCCGCGCGCTGGGCCGGATCGCCCATGTCGTGCGGTATGAGGTGGCCCGGACGGGCGGGATCCCCCCGCCGGCGCGGCAGCGCGCGCGCCTCGCGCTCGCGCTGACGGAGCGGGAGGCCATCTCTCGCGGCCTGGCCTGCGGCGCGTCGCTCCGGCAGATCAGCCGCCAGCTGCACCGGGCCCCGTCGACCGTGAGTCGGGAGGTGCGGCGGCACGGGGGCCGGCGCCGGTATCGGGCCGCTGCGGCCGACCGTGCGGCGTGGGCCCGCGGTCGTCGGCCCAAGCGGTGTCGCCTGGCGACGCACCCGGCCCTGCGTGCCGCGGTGGCCACCAAGCTGGCGCAGAAGTGGTCGCCCCAGCAGATCGCCGGCTGGCTCCGCCGGGCGTATCCTGATGATCCGACCATGCGCGTGTCGCACGAGACGATCTACCTCAGCCTGTTCGTGCAAAGCCGCGGCGTGCTCAAGAAGGCGCTGCAGGCACAGTTGCGCCAGCGGCACACGGTGCGGCGGCCACGCACCGCGGCGCCGAAGACCGGTGGGTACATCGTCGGGGCGGTCTCGATTCGCGAGCGGCCCGCCTCGGTTGAGGACCGCGCCGTTCCCGGGCATTGGGAAGGCGACCTGCTCGTCGGCGCCCGGCAGTCCTACGTGGCGACGTTGGTCGAGCGGCGCTCGCGCTACGTGTGTCTCGTCCGGGTGGCCGGCCGCGCGACGCGCACGGTCGTGCAAGCGCTCACCGAGCACGTGCGGCGGTTGCCTGACGGGCTCATGGCCACGTTGACCTGGGATCGTGGCCTGGAACTGGCGGCCCATCGCACCTTCTCGATCGCCACCGGGGTGCAGGTCTATTTCTGCGACCCGTACAGTCCGTGGCAGCGCGGGACCAACGAGAACACGAATGGCCTACTGCGCCAGTATCTGCCGAAGGGGACCGACCTCGCCGGCTACACCCAGGCTCAGTTGAATGCGATTGCGCGCGAACTCAACACCCGGCCCCGCAAGACGCTCAGCTACCGGACGCCGGCGGATATACTCGCGGAGACTGTTGCATCGACCGATTGAATCGGCACGACAAGGCAGGAGCTATCTGAGCCGTGCCCGGAAAAACGCTGGCGTCAAGACGTGACCGAGATGTTGATACTCGAGCTGCAGCGCGTAGCGACGTGTCTCGATGGCCCGTCAACTGTTAACCGGCCAGTTGATTCTGAAGTTGCTCTAGTGACCTTGCCCCCTGAAACCGAACCAGCCCGAACGTTAGAATTCGGGCGGTGGGACAGGAGGCAGGATGCCACGGAAGCGGTACAGCACGGAACAGATTGTCACGAAGCTGCGGCAGGCTGAGGTGGAGCTCGGGCGCGGCCTGCGCACGCCGGAGATGTGCAAGAAGCTGGGGATCAGCGAGCAAACGTACTATCGCTGGCGGAAAGAATACGGCGGCTTGCGCCTCGACCAGGCGAAGCGGTTGAAGGAGCTTGAGCGGGAGAATGGGCGGCTGAAGAAGCTGGTCGCGGACCAGGCCCTCGACAACATGATTCTCAAAGAGGTGGCCTCGGGAAACTTCTGAGCCCGTCCCGACGCCGGCAGGCGGTGGCGTACGTCCGCCGCCGGTTTCCGGTCTCGGAGAGGCGGGCCTGTCGCGTGATTGGCCACGCGCGGTCGACGCACCGGCATGCGGGCGCGGTGCCGGCGGATGAACCGCGGTTGGTGGATCGGATGATCGAGTTGGCGACAATGTATGGGCGGTATGGCTATCGGCGGATTACGGGGCTGCTGCGGGGGGAGGGCTGGCTCGTGAATCACAAACGGGTGGAGCGGCTGTGGCGACGGGAAGGGCTGAAGGTGCCGCAGAAACAGCCGAAGCGCGGGCGGCTGTGGCTGGCTGATGGGTCCTGCGTACGAAGACGCCCGACGTATCGGCATCACGTCTGGGCCTATGACTTTGTCGCGGAGCGGACCCATGACGGCCGGCCGTTGAAGATCTTGGCGGTCGTAGATGAGTATTCGCGCGAGTGTCTGGCGCTGGTGGTGGCGCGACGGCTGCGGTCGATCGACGTGCTCGAGACGTTGGCGGGACTCTTTGTGACCCACGGAGTCCCGGCGCACATCCGCTCGGATAACGGTCCTGAGTTCACGGCGACACTCGTGCGGCTGTGGCTCGAGGCTCTGGACGTCGAGACATTATTCATCGAACCCGGCAGTCCGTGGGAAAACGGCTATGTGGAATCGTTCAACGGCAAGCTACGCGATGAACTGTTGGACCGCGAGATCTTCTTCACGTGGGCGGAAGCGAAGATCTTGATCGAACGATGGCGGCGGGAGTACAACACGGTGCGGCCCCACAGTGCGCTGGGCTACCGTCCACCAGCCCCGGAAACGATCATGCCGGCGACGCTTGGGAGCTTAGAAATGAGTCCAGCTCTCTCATGAGAACTGGCTCGACCAGGGGGGGCAGGTCACACCGATTCCAGTCGCGAAGTCGTCTGCCGCGATTCCCTGGAAGACGCCCTCGACGAAGACGACGCCAATCACCGTCAAACCGTGGCTCGTCGACGTCCCGCTCGATCACCTGAAGTGACCGGATCCAAGTGGGTCATTCGTAACCCAACAAGGAGACACGACGATGCAGATCAAGGTCATTAAGAAGGGCACGACCCAAGGCAAACCCAGCAGCTATTGTCCGTGGTGGATCGAGGACTGGGGCAGCAAGACGAAGTAGGCCGGTGCAAGGCCGATTCGTGAGCGTGACAGGCACCCGTTTCAGCTCGAATGATGGAGGCGGGCGCCTGTCGCGCAGACTTGGTCACGCTGGCGGTGTGCATCTCGACCCGAGCTTGGAAGGCGATCGGTTTGCTTCTACACGAGTCTGGCGGGGTTCGAGTTTAGTTTCGCAGTGATGACGCGTGACTATCTACAGTGCGCTGATACTGACGCCCTGTTCTTTCACCAGAACGATGGAGGACCCTATGAGCCATGCGGAACGTCGAGCCACGGAACGTAAACCCGTCTCCTTCCCAGTTACTGTCACGACCGAAGCGGTCGTACTCGAGGGTCGGACCTTGAACTCGAGTGGTCGCGGCCTCCTCCTTCACGCCCGAGGTAACATCTCAGTTCTCGTCTCCGTGAAGGGGCAGGAGTATCGTGGACGGTTGGTACGAGCAGCGCCGGTTGACAGCGAAACGATCGCATACGCGGTCGAACTCGTCGAAGACATTCCGGAGGACGCCTGGTCGGCAGCGTGAAATAGCTGTGCATTGTGCGGGGCTTCAAACTACAAGCAGTAGTGGGAGTCGTCGTGACTGGCTAACGGGCGGGTGAAGGCGAACGTCCGCTTCGGGCGGTGCGACGTGTTGCACTCAGGTAAATGTGAAGCGGGCTTCACAACTGATCGGTCACGGGATGGGCACGAAGCGCGTGAGTTCCTAAGACAGCTAGACCGCCGACTCAGGCGGTCGCTCGGACCCGCAGTTCCAGCACTCCGAGAACTGACTCTCCACGTCCTCACCGCACCGCGGGCAGGTCCAGCTCCATGAGAGGGATCCCTGGGGATGCTCGTCGTCAGCCTCCGGACCGCGGTCCGTACCCCTCTCGCTATCGCTTTCGAGCGACCGGGCATCCTCGACCTCGTTCCGGCGAGCTTCATCGAGCGCCGCTTGAACGATCTGTCTCGCCTGTCCAGTCTGCGATTCGTCGAGTATCCAGAGCTCTGGCCACGGACGGTTACTCAAGGGACCCGAGCGCGACCTTCGGATCTCGCACGCCATTCCATGTGACTTGAGCGCCCCCTGGAGAGCGTCAACGAGGAGGAAGTCCGAATCGCTGTAAATTGGCACCCCTCCTCCACCGAGGAACTCACCACTTGCCTCCTTCTGGGACTCCAGGCCTGGGACTGGTATGGAGCGCCGCTGCAGCTCCTCACGTATGAGGCGCTGACCCTCTTCGGTGTAGTCAAGGAGGCTGTACGCAGCCTCTTCGAGCGACTCGTCTGACTTTCCCGCCCAGAGCCGTTCGAGCGCTGCTAACTCGCTCGGTGACAGGTGCGGCCGCCGCGTGTTCCCCGAATGGTAAGTTGGGTCAGGACCGCTCGAAGAACGGTGCATGTCCTGCCGACAGAGGGGGCAGGTAGGTCCCTTCGCCCGAACCGCCTGGCCACAGTGGGGACACTTCTTCATCTCGCCCGATACACCTCCTCCATGCCGCCTTCGCCGATGAGGGCGGTCACGTCGTAATGGCCGAGTCGGGTGCCGACTTCCAGAGCCATCGGTTGAGATCGAGGGCATTGTATGCCGCGGCCCTAGTTTGTCCAGCGGCCTGCACGCTTTTATCTCTGTTACGCGTTTGTACGCTTCCACCAGTGCAACGTGTTGCACCTGGCGAATGTGAAGCCGGCTTCAACGCACCTCTTCCGGAGAACCACCCAAATCAACGCCTGCATCCAAGTTGACGAGATCATGTAACTTCCGAAAGGATTCCCTCATGCACCTGACGCTGAAGCCGAGATCGTCGCCGGCGCTGCTCTTGGTCGCCGTGCTGACAATGACCGCGTGTACTCCGGAGGGCGGTGAGCCGCTCGGCGAGACCACGCGACCCGCGATCGAGGTCAGTCCGCAGCGTTACGCCTACTTCGGCGACCTGCACGTCCACACTAACTACTCCTACGACGCGTTCCTGTTCGGGACGCGGGCTACGCCCGACGACGCGTACCGGTTCGCGCAAGGCGAGCCCCTGCCGCACCCGGCGGGCTTCGACATCCAGCTCGACCGACCGCTGGACTTCTACGCGGTCACCGATCACGCCAGCTTCCTGGGCATGATGCGGGCGATGCTCGATTCCGAGCAGGAGGTCTCTCGCCACCCCGACGCAGAGATCGTTCAGGACATCGTCTCCGGGGAGCTGACGGGACCGGCCCGGCAAGAGGCCTTTGCGAGATTACGAGCGTACACGCTCGGCGACCGTGAAGGGCTGCTTGACCTGGACGTCGTGCGCTCGGCGTGGCGCGACGTCGTCGAGGCGGCCGAGCGGCACTACGACCCTGGCCGCTTCACCACGTTCATCGGCTACGAGTTCACCGGCAGCCCCGACAACCAGAACCTGCACCGCAACGTGATCTTCCGTGGCAGCGCGGTGCCGGGCGTGCCGTTCAGCCGCCTCGATTCGATGAACCCGGAGCTATTGTGGGCGTGGATGGACCGCAACCGGGACGCCGGCATGGAAGCGCTGGCCATCCCCCACAACTCGAACGGGTCCAACGGACTGATGTTCAAGCTCGAGACCTATGACGACGAGCCGCTCGACGCGGCCTACGCCGAGATCCGCACGCGCAACGAGCCGCTGGTCGAGGTGACCCAGACCAAGGGCACCTCCGACACCCATCCCGCACTCTCGCCGAACGATGAGTGGGCCGACTTCGAGATCTATCCGTACCGAATCGGCGGCGGTCTTACGCCCAGCCAGGCCCCGGGCAGCTATGTGCGGGAAGCGTATTTGGACGGCCTTCGCCTGCGGGAAGAGCAGGGGTTCAACCCGTATCGCTTCGGCCTGATCGGCTCGACTGACAATCACATCGGGGCGGGCTATTCGGGTGAAGCGGGCTACATCACCCCCGGCGGTACCCCACAGCCCGGCATCTCGGTGCCGTTCGACCCGCCGAGGCCCGACGGTCGTCGTTACAGCGAGGCCCGCTCGGCGCTCTTCGGCTCCTCGGGTCTCGCCGGGGTCTGGGCCGAAGAGAACACGCGCGAGGCGATCTTCGACGCCTTCCGGCGCAGGGAGACCTTCGCCACCACCGGACCGCGTATGCGAGTGCGTTTCTTTGCCGGCTACGACTACCCGGAGGACCTCGTTGAAGACCGCGAAATGATCGCCAAAGCCTACGCCGGCGGCGTCGCCATGGGCGGCGAGCTGGTCGCTCCCGGCGAACGGACCCCACGGTTTCTGCTCTGGGCGATGCGCGACCCGGCCAGCGCTCCGCTGGCGCGCCTCCAGATCATCAAGGGCTGGGTGGAGGACGGGGCACCGCGGGAGCAGGTCTACGACGCCGCCTGCTCCGATGGCCTCCAGGTGGACAGGTCGACCCACCGCTGTCCGAACAACGGCGCTACCGTCGACCTCGCCGACTGCAGCATCAGCGAGAACGTGGGCAGCGGCGAGCTGCTGACGCTGTGGACCGACCCCGACTTCGACACGTCACAGCGCGCCATCTATTACGTGCGGGTGCTCGGAGAACCCAACCTGTCGGTGGAACACCTGGGACGCAATTCGTGCCGGGGCCGAGCCACGGCCGGATCTGCCGGCTACCCTACAGGAACGCGCCTGGTCGTCGCCGATCTGGTACGTCCCGGAGTAGCGTTCTGCATCCGCGCCGGCGACTGCATCGTCTGTCGTATGCTGCGGGAGTTCACGGGCTGCTAGTCCCGCAGGGGGCCTGCTGGATAATGTTGGGATGGTTCAGACTGGCGAGAACTTGCGCTTCACCCTCGAAGCGAGCCAGCCGATCAAGAGCTGACGCAAACGCCTCGGGCAGTATCTTGAGTGCAACTTGGCGGTTCAGCTTGGTATCGGTGGCCCGGTAGACCTCGCCCATGCCGCCTTGCCGATGAGGGCGGTGACTGAGTAATGGCCGAGCCGGGAACCGACGTCGAGCGCCATGGGCTGAGATCGAGGGCATTGTATGCGGCGGTCCTGGTTTGTCCAGCGGACTGCACGGAATTGCCGCTACGACGCGTATCTGGTCTTCTCCCGTCAAGTGTTTCGTTTACGTCGAGACGGCACGGTAATCAGACTGCAGTCGTATCTTCGGCCCCTTGGTGGAGCGCTCAGTGCTCCGGGCCATGATGGAAGTCGCGCGGGGGGATGCCAATCGCACGTTCGGCCCTTGCTGGCCACGCGTTCTATCGGCGGGTCCCCGCGCCGGCCCGACCGGTGTGCCATCCGTACTCGCGGCAGTCCTCCTGAAGAAGAATGAAGCGCTGACCGGTGCCCCCTACGCGGCAGCTGGTCCCTCCACGACAAACGGTCGGTTGTCTCGCCACACCCGCCACACCATGCGCACCAACCGGTTCGCGATCGCCGCGGTGGCGATGTTGGACCCGCGGCGCGCGGCGACGGTGCGCGCCCAGGTCCGGAAGGGCGACGGGTTGGTCGGGTGCAGGCTGTGCGAGAGCGTGCCGCGCGCCGCGTGCATTAATAAGGTGCGGAGATACTGATCCCCTTGTTTACTGATCGCCCCCAGCCGGCG
Source organism: Vicinamibacterales bacterium (assembly GCA_965216615.1). Classification (GTDB taxonomy): domain Bacteria; phylum Acidobacteriota; class Vicinamibacteria; order Vicinamibacterales; family UBA8438; genus CAUZIB01. The sequence continues at coordinate 289,186 of CBDCGH010000021.1, forward strand.
GCGGCCCCCACTGGAGTGTTCCCGCGGCGTGAGCCCCAGATAACTGGCGAAGTGCCGCCCTGACGGAAACCGCCGCACGTCCCCCACACAGGCGACCAACGCGGTGGCATTGAGCAACCCGATGCCGGGGATGGTACGCAAGTGGGCGACGTGCGGCAGCTGCTCGGCGACGGCGGCGAGCTGGTGTTCAAGGGCTCGGAGCCGGCTGGTGAGCGTGCGGATCTCCTCGCAGAGCTCGGCCAGAGTGGCCCGCAGACTCATCGGCACCGGGGCCTCGGCATCTTCGATCAGGGCCCCGACGCGAGGCACCACATGGCGGGCGCCCACCGGGATCGTGATCCCAAACTCGCGCAGCAGGCCGCGCAGCGTGTTGAGCCGGGCCGTCCGAGTCCGCACCCACGTGGTACGGATCCGATGCAACGACGCCACGGCTTGCTGCATCTCGGATTTGATCGGCACCGTGTGAATCTCTTCGTTCCGCGCCGCCTCGAGCATCGCGCGGGCATCGGTCTGATCGGTCTTGTTGCGGCGCACATACCGCCGGGTCTCGTGCGGCGGAAGCAACCGGACGGTATGCCCGAGCTTGGCGAGCGCCCGTCCCCAGTGGTGCGCGGAGCCGCACGCTTCCAGCAGCACCGTCGCGGCCGGCTGCGTGGCGAAGAACGGCAGCAGCCGTGCGCGGCTCAACCGATGCTCTTCATCCACGCGTCCCGGTCGGCGGGAGATCGCCACCTGGAAGACGGACTTGGCGAGGTCAACGGCGATGGTCGTATGCTGCATCTGGACTCCTCCTTAGCTGCGGCCCATAGAGGCCGTTTCATCGATGGCACGATGATGCCGCAAGAGCGGGAGGAGTCCATCCCATCACACGTGCGCATTGTGCGGGCTTCAAGCTACAAGCAGCTGGTTGGAGTCGGTGTGTCTGGCTAACGGGCGGGAGAATGCGTGAGTGCGCTTCCGCTAGTGCAACGTGTTGCACCGGCCAATGGTTGAAGCCGGCTTGTAATGGCCGAGCCGGGAGCCGACTTCGCCTCCATGGCGGGCGATTCAGTCTCGGTCCGGCAGTGCAAACACGAATAGGTTGCTCCCGAAGCTCGGGCGGAGCTCGGGTGTCATGCCGAGGTTGGTGCTGCGGCCCGTGCCCGTGTTGACAGCCACGTACTGGCGTCCGTGGACGGCATAGGTGATCGGAAACCCCATGACCGGAGAGCCGAGGTTGATCTCCCACAGCACGTCGCCGGTCTTGTGGTCGAAGGCCCGGAAGCGCCCGTGGGCATCGCCACCGAAGATGAGCCCGCCGCCGGTGGCGACCAGTGAATGCGTGGCCGCCCGCTGTTCGTAGAGCCACGACGTCTCGCCCGTCTCCGCCGAGACTGCTCGAACCGTCCCGAGCTGGTCGGTCCCGGGGGCCAGCTGGTGGCGGGCTGCAAGAGCATAGATCGCAAGGGGAGGCTGCCCGCCAGCCGTCAGCGCTCGCTCCCGCTCGCCCTCGACGTTGTCAGTGGCCAGCATGCGCGCACAGGTGTTGCGCAGCGGAAAGTACATCGTCTTGGTCAGGGGGCTATAGGCGCCGGCTTCCCAGTCCTTCCCGCCGGCCCAGGTGGGGCAGGCGAGCACCTCCTGACCCACGGCGTTGAAGACGACTTCCGAGTTTTCGGTCACCGCACCAGTGGCGCCGTCGATGTCACTGATCACATTCTGCGCAACGGTGGGGGTCGCCCAGAGAAACTCGCCCGTTTCCCGGTCCAGTGTATAGACGATGCCGGTCTTACCCGGGATCCCGGTCATCACCTTCCGGACTTCGCCCGGTTGGAGCCGCGGGTTGATCCAGCTCACGGCTTCGGGGTCTGGCGCAACGGCGATGTCGACGAGGATGCGTTCAAAGGGATGGTCGAGGTCCCAGTGGTCGTTGAGGTGCTGGTAGTACCACCTGATCTCGCCGGTGTCGACGTCGAGCGCCAGCGTCGAGTTGTGGTAGAGGTGCGTGTTGTCGACACCGCCGAGCATGAACTTCGGAGCCGGCGAGGTGACCGAGGTGCCCTGGTAGATCAAACGCAGCTCGGGGTCGTAGCTCGGCGGCATCCACGTGCCGACATGCACCCGCTCTTCGAACGGCACACCGCCCCAGGTTTCGTCGCCCGGTTCGCCAGGCGCCGGAATGGTGCGCCGCCGCCACAGCTCGGCGCCGGTACGCGCATCGTGGGCAGTGATGATGCAGGCGTCCGGTCCCCCCCATGGTCGGCAGCTGCGCCCCGAGATGACCTTGCCATCGGCGATGATTGGGCCCGAGCTGTGCGTGGCCGAGTTGACCTTGTAGTCGAGGATCTGGGTCTCCCAGACCGTGTCACCGGTCGTCGCGTCGAGCGCGAAGACGTAGTTGTCGTCGCTGGTGTTGATGATTAGGCGGTCGTAGATGGCGATGTTCCGGTTGTTACGGGCATTGCCTCCCACGAGCTCATAGACGTCATCCGGCAAGTCACGGCGATACTCCCACTTGAGGTCGCCGGTCACGGCATCGATCGCCTGAATGTCATCACGCGTCTGCGGCATATACAGGACGCCGCCGTATGCTAGGGGCGTGCCCTCCTGCGTGCCAGTCGCAAGGGCTCTCGACCAGACCAACCGGAGCTTTTCCACGTTCTCTCGGGTGACCTGGTCCAGCGGGCTATAGCCCCAGCCGTCCTGCGTGCGGCGCCACATCAGCCAGTCGTCCGGCGCCGGATTCTCGAGCATGGCGTCGGTGACTGGGACAAACTCGGCAGAGGACTGGGCGCGCACGGTGCAAGACCCCAGTATGAGCGGCACGACTGTGATGGCGAGTACCAGAAGCCATCCGTTCACGGATGCCCGACGGAACTGCCGGTTCAACTTCGTATCGGTGGCGGAATAGACCTGCCCCATGCCGCCCTCGCCAATGAGGGCGGAGACATCGTAGTGGCCGAGCCGGGAGCCGACTTCCAAAGCCATGGGTTGTCAAGTTGGGATCGAGGGCATTGTATGCCGCTGCCCTGATTTGTCCAGCAACCTGCCCGAAATTGCCACGACAAAGCGGTGTGCGCGCTTTGGGCTGTGCAACGTGTGCTCGCGGCGAGAGAGTCAGGTGGCGTCAGTAAAGCACGCTGCCTTCACCTTGCTCGGCGATCAGCGACGCGAAGTGTGCCAGGATCTTGTCCCGCCGTTTGAGCACGCCCTTCACCTCGCCGTTTGAGAGATACGGTTGGAGCGCGTGACGCAGCGTGTCCTCGTCCAGGTTCATCATCTTCGCGCGCAGCTCACGGTCGCATCGTTGCAGTCTCTCCGGTTTCCTGATCTCGGACCAGATTCGGAACGCGCGGGTGAAGTCGATCATCCACAGGTTCCAGCCTGCGTCGTACACCACATTCCCTTGATTCCGGTCGGTGTCGTGGATCAGGGCTTCGAAGACGTACATCCGGTGGCGCTGGTCATTCCACCGGTGGGAATTGGTTGGGCGAACGCGGTTTGTCTGTCGACGCTTCTCGGTCATCACGACGTCATCGACCCACCAGGTCATGGCGCCAGTTTTAGCTTTCCAAGACCGCTCCACGGAAACGGGCACCATCACCGTCAGGCCCAGCAACTTCGCCAGGCGATACCCTGCGATGTTGAACTTGTATGAGTCGACGAACTTTGGCTCCGCTCCGGGATTGAACTCCCCCGACACCCGCCGGATCTCCACCGACTGAAAGTGGGCATCGTGGGTCGTGGATCCGTCTTGTAGGGTGAGACGCCACGAGTTCGTGACGCCCACGTCAATCTGCCGGCTCCCCACCACCTCGGCATTCCGCAGGGACTCGTGGATCTGCTCGTTGGAGAGGGTGGGCGTCTGATCACTGGCTTCGGCGACGCTTGTAAGAAGGGCCGCCAGCACCACGCATGAACTGAGGCTGTTGTTTGTCCGCATTTGCTTGGGTACGTGCAAACGCGTGTAGATCGGCTCACGCCGACGCGAGGCGCTGGAACCCCGGTTTAGGGCGAGGTGCAAAACGAGGGGTACCAAGAACAAGGGGGGCGCAGGCCGGGCCGGGTGCGCGTTACTCGGTGGGGACCCGCGCCTTTAGCTCCTCGGACCAATTGCGCACGATTGATCTGCTGCGCTTCGGCGTCGGAAGAGGCATCGGGTGGTGAGCATCGGGAGACGATAGGAAATATTAGCCCACCTACCACGCCTGTTGTGTCAACACAAGCACCGTTCTCAGACACGGCGTTCGTGGGGCGACGCAGCCCCGTCGGCACAGCTTGAACGCCTCGACCCAGCCAGCGCTTCCGCGACAGCGGGGGGGAACAGCTCGACCACGTCCCCGTCGAGCCGTAACGTCACGGCGGAGTGGCCATCGTGGTCGGTCGCGCCGCGGTTAACCACGACATAGGGCACACCCCGCTGCGCAGCCGCCCGCGGGAAACCCGCCGCCGGGTAGACCGACAGCGTCGAGCCCAGCGCCACCACGAGATCCGTCTCCTGGACGGCGGCCGCGGCGCGCTCCAGATCGTCTGGGTCGAGGTTCTGGCCGAAGCTGATCGTCGCGGGCTTCAGGTATCCGCCGCATCGGCACAGCGGCGGCTTCCCGTTTTCGGAAAAGCTCTTCATGTGAGGGTCGGGATCGCTGCGCCCATGGCAGCTCATGCATTCGATGACCGCATTCGTGCCGTGGAGCTCGACGAGCCGCTCGGCGGAGGTTCCTCCGCGGCCGTGCAGCCCATCGATGTTTTGTGTGATGACCATCGCGAGCTTACCCGCCCGCTCGAGATCCGCGATCGAGGTGTGCACGGCATTCGGTTCCGCATCCCGGAACGAAGGCCAGGCCTGGCACTTTTGGCCCCAGTACTCGATGCGCGCAGCCTCCGAGTTCATGAAGTCCTGGAAGTAGACGGGCCGCCGTTCCCTCCAGACACCCTTCGGGCCGCGGAAGTCCCGGATGCCGCTGCCCGTCGAAACGCCTGCTCCAGTGAATACCAAGATGCGGGCGGCGTCGCGCAACAGCTGAACGAGATCCATTGCGCCCGATCCTACCGTCCCGGATGCTAAACCCCAATCCCCTGAACCTCATTCATTGACCCGGCCGGTTCCGCCGCACAGCTGATGGCGAGATGTTCGGAGGCCGGCATGGGTTATCATGCCCGGACCTTCCCACCAAGGAGCCGTGAATTGGCGAGTTTCACAGAGCGGATGCTCGGAGCGGCCAAGCTCGACGTGCAGGTCTATGAAGAAGTGGAGGCCGACACCGGGGCCACGGGCCAAGCCATGGGAGTCGTGCTCTTGTCGAGTGTCGCTGGTGGGATCGGATCGGCTGGCTTGGGCGCTGGAGGGCTTGGCGGGGTCGTGGTCGGCGGGATCGCGGCGTTGATAGGATGGGTCGCCTGGGCCTTTCTGACGTCCATGATCGACACCCGGCTGCTGCCAGAACCCCAAACTCGCTCAGACGTCGGGGAGTTGATGCGGACCTTAGGGTTCGGGTGTGATGTATTGGGCCCAGTCACCTGGTCTGGTTCGCATCGTCGGCATCGTCCCCGGCGTGGGTCACCTCTGATTCGCCGTCGGCATCGTCCCCGGCGTGGGTCCCCTCGCCTTCAGCATCGTCTCGATTTGGATGCTGGTGGCCATGGTGATCGCCGTTCGTCAAGCTCTGGACTACACGAGCACCGTCCGGGCTGTCGGGGTGTGTCTTGTGGGGTGGGCGGTTTCGATCGCGATTGGTGTCGTTTTCCTGATCTTCTTCGGCTCTGCTGTTACCTAGCGATAACGCTCAGGCAGCACCTTGCTGGCGACGGTGCGGTCCAGGCGGGTGTCACGGGCTTTGTAGAGCTCGCCCATGCCCCCGCGCCTAGTTGGTGGGACCTTAGGAAGCTAGGGGAAACGGGACTGCCTGGTGGGCCGGGTGCGCGTTACTCGGTGGGGACGAGGCGCTTCATCAGAATCTGGCCCCAAACGTGATCAAGAACGTCCGTGGCGGCGTGTATGAATCAGCCGAGATCGCACGGCCGAAATCCGGCCCGGTGTCCCAGTGGACCCCCCGGACAGGTGTCGTCGTGAAGGGATTAAAGGTCTGGTAGGCAGGATTGTTCAGTGCCGTAAAGATCGTAGCGTCCGGACCCGCTGCTCATCGGACGTGTCCGGTTGGACTTCGGGCTGATCGAGTTCCTCAGCCGGTAGTTCCTCCACCGGGGGGAGGGTCTCTGTCGCACAGGCCGCGATCATCCCGATACCGATCATGAAACCAATCGCAAGGACCAGACGACGCATAGAATCACCTCCGAAATCGGTAGCTACGGCACCCGCACGCGCTCGGTGAGTTCCTCGACCCAGTCGCGATCGAGGTCAACGACCTAGCTCTTGGTCCGCACGACCAAAGCGAATACAACTCCTACCACAAGAAGAACAACTGGTGCCAACAGACCGATTCCGAACATCAACGTCGCAAGAGCGTTCGGCTCACTCGGCATGACAAGACCTCCTCAGTCACGTTTGTCCAGGATCTACAGGGCGACGTCCCGGTTCAACTTTGTGTCCTTGGCTTGATACACCTCGCCCATGCCGCCTTCGCCGATCTTGGCGGTGACGTCGTAATGGCCAAGTCGAGAACCGACTTCTAGAGCCATGGGTTGTCGGGGCTAGACAGCCGTCATTCTATATGGGCGGGCAGTCGCTCCAGCGGCTGCACAGAAATGCCAGGAGAATACTAACGTCCGCGTCTCGGCGAGTTCGCGGGACCCTGCCGGTAAGTATGATGAGCGTGATGGACTTGAACGCGTTCGACGTTCTGCTACTCATATTCGTCGGCCTGCTGGTGCTCCTCGGAGTGTTGAGAGGACTGATGCGCCTGCTGATCGGAGCCGTGGCGCTGATCGCAGCGTTTGTCCTCGCGACGCGGTTTCACGAGCAGGTCGCGGTATCGATGGTGCGCGTCGTGGAGATGACCGAGCCGACGGCTAACCTGCTAGCCTACCTGGCAATCTTCCTGGGCACAGTGCTTGCCGGGGCCCTTGTCGCCTCTGTGCTGGGGCGGTTGGTGAAGGGGGTGATGCTCGGCTGGGCCGACCGGCTGGCTGGCGGTGCAGTAGGTTTCGTGGCAGCGTTGCTCTCGGCCGCCCTCGTCATCCTTCCGGTCGTCGCCTATGCCCCATCGGGGGCGGCCATGCTACGCGACTCCAAACTCGCTCCCTATGTGACGGCCGTGGCCGACATCGCGAATCACCTCGTGCCGGATCGGCTCTCTGCACACTACCGCGACAGGATGGAATCGCTACGTCGGTACTGGCATCAGCGGCTGAGCGCAGACGCCACAGTAAAGTCGTCGGCGGTTAGTGCCGGAGAGTCAAGGGAGCGTGCCCCATACACGTCCGGATGCGTGAACGGGAGAGGGAGAGACTGCCTCCAGCCTACCGGCATTCGCTGATTGACGCGGTGAGCGTCGCGGCGGTGCTAGCGTATCGTCCCATCACGTCGATAACATCGACGAGGTTGGTCTTTCCAAGCAACGCCTGTGCTCGCGCGTAAGTGTCTGCGCTAAGGCGACGGGTGGCGAACAGCTCTCGGCCGACCTCGATGATGAGCGCTTCGCGGCCCGGCAATCCAACGAGTGGCTTCCGGTGCCGCACGATATCGATGATGCCTGCGTCAAGCCCGACGGCAAGCGCCTCGAGTTCGTGCAACGCCCACTCGTACGGTTGGTCAAGCTCGCGAGCCGTCGCCAGAATCGTCAGTTCTGTCAGCTGACGACCCATCGGGGACTCATCGCTAATCTCCGTCGACCCTACTGCGTCTGATTCACGAACTCCACGAACGTTGACATCGACACTGGACCTCCCTGGATGGGAACGATGGTCTCCACGTCCAACTTCAATCGCCGCAAGTTTTGATGAAAGGTCCTGTTGCTCGGGCTGGGAGCGTCGAACGACAGCTCTCCCGGTACCGGCGGTGTGTAGAGATCCGCTTCAACCACCAGTTTCTCTTTAGGAAAATACGCGATCAGCATCCCCGCAACGTGATCCAACCCCTGCACGTGGTGTAGCTCGATGGTTCGCATGCTGTCGCCGAGGATGTGCTTCTCGCGAACGGTCTCGAAGATGTAGCCCTCGGACCACTCCTCCGGTGGATGCAGCGAGAACCGATCAGGCTGCAGGAGCCAGGGCCTTGCCGTCAGCACCTCCTGGTAGTACGCGCGATTGCCTTCGTGAGTGATGACGGTTGCGCCTTCGTGCACGTAGGTACGGAGCCCGCCCAGATGGTCCCAGTGGTGATGGGTGTTTACGATGAAGCGAATCGGCTTCTCCGGCGCAAGGCTCATTACTTCTTCGATCACGGCGAGCGACCGTTCCTCGCTTAGCGGAGCTTCAATGACGGCGACGTGGTCCTCAAACTCGACGGCCACACTGTTGTGCGATCCGCCGCCCAGCAGCCAGATACCATCGGCCAGCTGTTCCGTTTCGACGCGGACCGGCGGCACAGGGGCCCCTTGGACCTCGGCTGGAATGGTCACCTCAGCGTTGTCCACATTGATCCGCACATCGCTGATGGTCTCGAGACCGAAGGCATGGTCGCCACCGCTGACGTTCGGCTCGTGGGCGCCGTCATCGTAGTCTTGGTGCTGGTGCCATCGCATGGGGAACTGCACCCCGCCACCCACGTCCTGATAATTGGTGTAGACAGTTTCGTAGTACATGTCCCCGACGACGGGGTTGGGCAACCAGGTTTGCACCCGTTGGACGATGTTGCCTTCAGTGACCGTCCCGTTCACCCTGTACCGCCCGAGGGCGAGGAACGAAACCACGGTCACCCGTCCACCGTATTCGTTTCGGGTCACCGCGGTCGGACTACTCGCCATGGCGGCCTTGAGGAACCCGTGCGGAGTAAGCAGGATCTCGAGCATGCGTCGTTCCGAGAGCTCGGGCGTCGGGACGACGCGATCTCCACGGACGTCCCAGGCGCGCGTGCCGCTGATCAACCGGCTCAGCCGTTGCTCCCCGCGAATCGGAGCGCCACCTCCACCCCGCGCGGGATTGTTCCCCTGTCTGATGACCATCTCTTCCTTTGAGGAGTAGGTGCTGAAGTCGATGGTCCGCGTGTAGCTGGCCAGCTCGAATCGTGGCCAGTCCTGATCCGGGGCATAACTCTGGCCAACCGCGCCGACCCACCCGGTCCCGGAATACCGGATGGACGTCATGTCGGTCACGCCCATAGTGTCGGCGGCCGCCTGCAGAACGGCGCGCGCGTCCTGGGCGGCTGCCGGCCCAGCCGTTAGGACCGCGACCGCAGCGAGGAATCGAACGAGCTGTGCCATGGTCTCCCTCCGAGGCACCTAGTGTCCGGCGTAGTCGGCGGCCCGTAGCGACGCTCGGAGGACCTCGCGGTCGTTGCGCGCGATGACGTGTCCGTTGGCGAACGCGGGGTGAGCCCACAACACGACTCGGTCAGTCCATCGGCCCGACGCCCCGCCGCGCGTGTGCAGAGTCGGCTCAATCAGAGGTATCCGATCGATCTCTTCGTAAGCCTCTGGCGTGAACCGTGCGATGAGCAGCTCCCCGGAATCGTTCGCCACGAAGTACCGGTCGCCGTTGCGCACGATGTACGCCGTGGCGAAGCGGCCCGGCGCCGCCATGCCATCGCTCCGCCACAGCCGCTCGCCCGTCGTGGCGTCGAGGCCACGAAGCTCGCCGTAACTATCCACCCCGTACAGGTGGTCGCCGACGATGATTGGGGTCGACATCATTGCGTGCAATCCGTCCGTCAGGTGGGGCAGCTCGCTCCGGCCCTTTCCCTTCCAGAGCATTTGCGCGACAGGGCGATCCTGGTTGAGCACCATCATCATCGACCCGACACGGAACTGGCTCATGAGTAGATATCGACCACTTCGCACCGGCGTGCCGATCGCCATCCCGCCGGTGTTTGCGAACTCCTGTTCCCAGTAGATCTCCCCCGTCTCCGGATTGAGCGAGACCACGGCCGTCGCATGCCAGAAGATCAGTTGTCGCACGCCGCCCGCGTCGATGACGATCGGCGACGAGTAGCCGGTCTCCGACGTCATCTCCAACGCGCGCCACCTCTCCTCCCCCGTAGCCTTGTCGAAGCCGACGATCTTGGCATCCGGCTCGCCGCCGACGACCGCGATCAAGAGATCGCCTTCGACCACCGGCGCATGCGACACACCGTAGACCGGCACCGTCGTACCGTACTCGTCGTCGGTGTTGACCCGCCACACGACGTCGCCCGTCGCGACGTCGAAGCACGAGAGCGTCCCGGCTGCCCCGAGGACGTAGACGCGGTTGTCGTCGACGGTTGGCGGGGCGCGTGGGCCATTGGCGAACTTCGAGTGGATGTTCCGATAGGTCGCGAGCCATGTTTGTGTCCAGTGGATCGCGCCGGTGTCCTCATCGAGCGCCAGAAGGCGCTCGGTGCCATCCATGGCTCGGCTGCCGGGCGTTTCCTGATAGTCGAGAACAAAGACGCGACCGTCGGCAACCGCGGGACCAGCGAAACCGCCGCGGACCGGGACCCGCCAGGTCACCTTGAGACCCGTATCGGGGAACCGCTCGACGATGCCGGTGTCGGTCCAGACGCCGTCTCGGCCGACCCCGCGCCACTGCGGCCAGTCCTCGGCGCGCAGGCCGGCTGTCGCCAGAGCAATCGCGACGATGGAGATACTCAGCGAGATGCAATTGACGAAGTGACTTGTGGTCACCAGCAGTTCTCCGGGGCGTTCTACTCGAACTTTCCTACTGCCTTCGCCAATCTTGACGATGACGAAAACCCTACGGTGTGACAGTGACCACAAGGTCGGCCGCCGTCGAGATGACCGCGTCGCTCGCCACCGCGCGCAGCGTATAGGTCCCAGGTACGTCGAACATCACCGTCGTCCCGAACGTGGCCGAGGTCCAACCGTCGCCCTCGATCATCGTCACCTCCCTGGCTCCGGTCGCAGTGGCACCCAGGCGGCTCGACAGGCGAGCGTCGTCGCCCCCTCTCTCGAGGACCGACCGCTGATAGCCCGAGGGCTCGAGCGTCGCATCGGCCGGACCACGGTAGACGACCCACAGCACCGACAGCCCATTGCGCGGCGGACGGGGCCTCCGGGACCACTGGATGTTGTCGGGCGTCGCCGGGAATCCCTCTGGCCGTTTGAGGGCTGGAAGCGGCTCTCGACGTCTACGGGGTGGGAGCTCGACTGGAAGCTCGTCGTCGTTGAGTATCGCCGTCAGCAACAGCGGCTGCCCGACCGAAACGGACGACGCGCCGGCCTCGACCGTGACAGACGGCGGATCATTTGCGTAAATGTCCGCCTTTGAATGCCCGCGACCCGTGCCGCTGTTCGACGAGATCGTGTTCGCGTCGATCTCCCACTCAGACTGAAGCCATCCCGCAGCCGTCTGGACGCTCCCGTGGCGCGTGAGCGTCCAGACCAACGCATCATCGGAAGACCTGCCCATGCTCGCTGGTGCGCGCACCGCAAACTGATACCGCTGTGTCCGAGGGTAGAAGTACGCCGGCTGACCGCGGTCCGCATCGCCGGGCGAGAAGTAGTTGTCAGGCCCAATCGGGATGCTGGGCTGCTCCCTGTAGTTCCGGTTCAGATAGCCGAAGTGAAACAAATAGCTGCCGTCGGCGGCGCGGGTCCACCCTTCGAAAATGGGTTGGACGTCTTGGCCACGGTCGAAGCGCTGTTGCGGCTGCGCGACGATCGGAACGTCACTCGGGTTCACCTGTGCGCTCACTCTCACGGCACCGAGCAGCCCAGCCGCCGCTACAAGCCATACGCCTGCTCCGAATCTGGTTGACACGCTCCTGACCACTTTGTTTCCACAACGACGCTCGACCCAGACCTACGGGTCGTTCGTCGTCCCGTTTCTCGCTTCTAGCTCTGCGGCGTACTCTTCATCGGACAGGTCAAACCAGCTAATCCAACCGAATGCCATCTCGTCGATCGTGCGGCTCCCGCCACCCGTCCAGTTCGTAGGGTCCTTGTTGCCACGATGCGCCTTGGTGTTGTCGTGGTAACTGATCACATGCAGCTTGGTGCCAGCCGGATAGATCGGCTGAACATCATCCTCGTAGTTGTAGACGATGTGCCAGTTGAAGTCGAAGTTGACGCAGCTCATCATCTCGGTCGTCGAGTCCGGGTAGATGAGCTCCAGACATTGTCGCTTCCCGAGAAAGTGCATGTGCGGCTGGAACCCGGTCAGCCGACCGGGCAAGTACATGGTCGCGTAGCCGTCATGACGGGTGATCTGGCCTGCGGGAATGTCGAGCTCGCCAGCCTGCGCCAGCTGCTTCGAGTAGAGGACCCGGTCAGGAATGGTCCTCTTGGGATGCAGCTTCAGACCGAGCTCGGTCTGGTCGGTGACTTCCTCACCAACCGAGTGATAGTGGAAACTGAAGCGGACTCGGGAGTTCGCCTCGAACAACTTGCCTGTCCCATCGGGGTACTTGTCGGCGTTCTTGCCAACGGCGTACTCGTTCAGGAAGAAGTCATTCGAACTGTCGTCCGGCGGGGCGTCCGGGTCGGTCACCGCGTAGGTGAGAGCGTGGTGTACCACTCGCAGATCACCGGCTTTGGTCTGGATCGCCTGGATGTAGCGGTCCTCCGTTATCCCCGACTCGACGATGTAGTCACCCCACCAGTCGCCAGCTTCTGACGGAACGGTGTGCGGCGGCGACGTGACGATGACATCCGGCTCGATCGTCCACGCGCCGAAGTCCGACAACTCGACCGGCTCGGGCATGTCGGCTGGATTTCCCATCGGCGCACCCGCGTCTACCCAGCGCACGATCGTGCCGATCTCTTCATCACTCAACGACCGATCGCCCTTTATCGCCTGAATACCAACGTTCTTGTCGATGTGCCACGGCGGCATCTCTCGAGCCATGACCTTCTGCTTGATCGACCGCGCCCAGGGCCGCGCCTCCCGGTAGGTCATCAGCGACATCGGCGCCATGTTGTTCGGCCGGTGGCAGACCTGGCACGAACGCTGGAAGATCGGCGCGACCTCCTTCGCAAACGTCGGATCGCGATCAGCGTCCTGAGCCGTCGCCAGGCCGGGCGACATCAACGTGACGGCCACAACGGCGGATCGGGGAATCCCGCGCATCGCACTTCTCATTTCAATACCTCCCATCCCACGCCATGATGATGGGACTGCAGCGCTTTTTGGAGAGCCATAGCTACCTGGCTGCGATTGAGGACATTGTATGCCGCTACCCTGGTTTGTCCAGCCGCGTGCACGGAATTGCTGCTACAAGGCGTACGCACGCCTATTTTGGTCATGCTGGACTGCTCGCTGGAGATGGTACCCACGGCTCCGGTTCAACCGATTGTTAGCTGGTGTGGGACAGCTCTCCAAACTGTTTGCGATAAGCCTGTGTCCAAAACCCGATCAAGGGGAAGCCGACAATCGAGGGAAGTACCCACGGCAGCCACGAGAGACCATAAGGCATCGGGCCAACCAGCGTGCGAAGACCAAAGATGCCAAACGCGGTGTAAAACGCAATGAAGCAACCCAGGTTGCATTCCATGTGTTTGTACCACCAAGCCATCGGTGTTGGGCGAGGATTGCATATGTAACGCCAGTCGCCGATTGCGGACAGCGATGATGCCGCACCGATAAAGCCAAGAAACAGATACCGGCTAAGTACTCCGTGTTCGGGCATTTGAGAGATGCCAAAGACGACAGCGGCAACACCGGCAGTTGCCAGAATGGAGCAAGCCATACGCGACTCGATGTTGCACAGCGCCTCAGGTGCCTCGCGAGTCCGAATGAGCCTTACTCCGAGTCGAAGTCCATGAAGTACCATCAATGACAGCACGCCAAGCAAGCTGTACAGATACCGAACCTCAACAACGAGTTCAGATCGTTCTTGCGGCGATAGCTCACGATACCCCACCGCGTAATCGACGTTGATCAGTCCCCAGATGCAGGTGATCAGCGCACTAATTGCCGCAAGAGATCCGACGCCAACTGCAAGTCGGCCACTCCAAATATGCAGACGTGACCCCTTTTTGGCAAGAACGAGAATCCAAAACGCAAACAAAACAAACGTCGCCGCAACGATGTGAATGTATCGAATTGCAAGTCTGAGGTCAGCCATCGTGGTTGGTAATTACGAGCTAACGAAAGCGGTTTGTCGTCTCGTTGCGTAGCGATGAGCGATGAAGCGTAATTGAACTGAGCCGCGGAGCAGGGTGCGGTGCTCCTCTTGGAGATTCTATCCCCGGCTGGATTGCTGTTTCCAGCAGCGAGTTGGCGGCAGGCGCTCTTACGAATCATTGCCGCGGGATCTGGTCGAGGCGGGCCTAGGTCGTTTCCGATCTAACTGATCCGGAGATGTCGCTCGACGTCATCTCCGACATCGGTCCGTATCGGCCACGAAGCAGGTCAGCGCAGCAGCTGCCATAATCGCGGCTGCGACGATACCCACCCAGACCGCAGGATGCAAACCTCTTCCGCGTCCAGGATCCGCGCGAAGGGCGACGCCACTGAGTTGCATGGCTCCGGCGACCAGATCAAGTGGTCCGCTTCGGGCAACGATCTCACCATCAACTCGATACAAGACCTCATATCGACCGGGCTCGAGTCCGACGTAGGAAAACGCGCCGCGAATGTCCGTGGTGGTGACGAATCGCCCCGATCCGTCGCGACTGGGTCGCGCGAGTTCCACGCGCTGGTTCGCGAGAGGGCGCCCGGTTTCGTCCTGCAATACGCCGCTGATCCGGCCCTCACTCTGCCGCCAGACGCCCTCGGCGGTGCCGAGCACCTGTCCCTGAAGCAGCCCCGAAAGCGGACCAGCGCTGAGCGAACGGCCATTGAGCGTGACGGGCGCCGACTCCTCACCTGCCGCAGGAACGGGAACCGGCAAACTGAGTGCGGCGACGAGCATGAGCGCCGTTGGACGACCGACGATTCCCATGAACCCTCCTTATGGATACAGGGTCGTTTCTCTGTAGTGCGAGAACGGGTCACGAATCGGCTCAGGGGATCAGCTTCTGAGAGTGCGCATCGGGCGACCGTGTGTCGACAGGATCTTCAGTGCCACCTGGCGGTCGAGCTTGGTATCCGTGGATCGCATGAGCTGGTTGAAGGACGGGAGAAGGCGTGCGCACGCTTCCGGCAATGCAACGTGTTGCACTCGGAAGTGAAGCGGGCTTCAACTGTGGGCCGGGTGCGCGTTACTCGGTGGGGACTCGCGCCTTCAGCTCGCACTCTCTCGGCCGCGGGAGGCAGAGGCTCGTGCGCGCATCGGTGGGGACCAGGCGCTTTAGTTCTTCGATCCAGTGGTGAACGACGACCGCCGCGCTCTCGGTCTTGACCATGTTCTCATTGCGCAGCGTCGCCGCCGGGCGTGTGCCAGATGGGAGTGCTCCACGCCCGCTCCTTGATCACCGGCGGGTCCGGAATCGACGTCTGCTGGGCCAGCGCTCGGTGCGTCGTCCACCGGCACGTCGGATTCTCCAGCACGCGGACGTAGTAGAAGGCGCGTTGGGAGCGATCGAAATCCGGATCGCGCCACGTGGTGCTCAGCTCTTCGGCACCCCGGTCGCCCGAAGGGCTGCAGTCAGCCAGGTCAACGCTCGCGCCATTGTCGGCGCACCGGTGGGTCTCGGGATCAGGCGCGAGCCCATCGGCGCAGACCACGTCGTACACCTGCTCGAACGTTTCACTCTCCCCATCAGCCCACCCCTTGACGATCTGAATCTTCTGAAGGTTCGCGCTGGCGGCGTCCTTTGTCGCCCAGACGACGAACCGTGGCTCGGCGTTGTCCGACGGCCCGAGCGGGAGATCAGCACCCATTGTCACGCCGGTTCGGTAAGCTTCCTCGACCAGTGTCCGGCGGGTGTGAACATCGTCCGGAAACTGCCAGCCGGCGAAGAAGCGCACGCGGATCCGCGGGCCGCTCGTGCCGAAGGTCTCTTTGCGCCGCAGCGCATCGAAGATCGACTCGCGCGTATTCTCCTCCGCCCACACACCCACCAACCCGCCAGGGTTGTCGCGGCTGCCTCCGCGCACGCCGGCGGTCCTCTGGTTCACGGGCCGGTCGGTGTAGCCGTCCTCGTCGGTGGCGCCACCCAGGCTTTGGTGGTCGTCGGTGCTGGCGATGAAGCCGAACTTGAACGGGTTCACGCCGTACTCGGCTTCCAAGCGGAGACCATCCTTCAGGGCATTCCGGACGTAGCCGGTCGCGTGGGTGCAGTTGGCGCGGTCTGGTCCCTCTCGCTGCTCGGGCGTGCAGATCGGTCGATACGGCTCGAAGTTGCATTCTTCGTCGGTTGTCCCCAGGCCGAGGTAGCACTCGGAATTACCCTTGATTTGGTGGATCTCGACCAGCGGCTCAGCCCACGCGCGGCGAGCCAGGGTCTGGGGCGTGTACGGCGTCCAGCCGGACTCGGCAAACGCGAGTCCTCCGCTCAGATTCGTATTGTGCGGGATGGAGACGACACGGCACGTACCGGTGCAGACCGTCTCGAGCCATTCCCAGAGCCGTTCCGGCCGTTTATGCATCTCGACGTTCGACCCGCCCCACTCGGGGACGTCTCGTCCTTCGAAGATCACGTTTCGATGGTGCATCCCGTAGCCGGGTGGGCTCGCCGACCACTCGTAGCCCGGGAAGGTGGTAAACCGTCCTGGCTCGTAGAAGTCATCGGCGTGCCTCTGGATCTCGTGCCACAGATGCCTGGCACGCTCGTAGCACCGGTTTTGCGGACCGATGCCGTTCTCTCCGCAGATCTCGGGTGGTCGCCATCCGCGGTGATGGAACCGACGGATGTACCGCATGAACGTGTCCACTCGCTGGCGAATCGGCTCGTCACGTAGGGTGACCTGGATGTTCCGGAGGTCGCGACATGTTGGCGTGTCGAAGGCCGGGTCGTCGGAGTCCTGGCAGATGTGCAGTTCTCCAAGGGTGCTGTCGTGGTCGGTGACGGCCATGAAGTCCAGCGGTACCCGCAGGCGCACCTCGAGCCCGTCCGACGTGACGATCGGCTCACCGCGACCGAATCGATACGCAACGGTTGGATCATCGAGGTTGCCGCCCATGATGAAGGCATCCAGCGACCAGCTAGTGTGCACGTGCAAGTCACCGAAGTACGCGTTTCGGAGCGGATTCGGACTGGCCGACGCCACCTCGGCTGGCCCCTGTTCGGAGCTCGTGGACAGGCCTGCGTCCAATGATTCCGTTACCGGACCGGGAGAACAACCGAGCATGAGGGAAAGCACGACGGACAGCGCGCCGAGCATCTTCAGCACTACCTGCCGGTTCAACTTGGTATCAGTGGCCTGATACACCTCGCCCATCCCGCCTTCGTCGATCTTGGCGGTGACGCTGTACGGGCCGCGGGTGGTGCCAGGACTGAGTGCCATGGGTGTCGGTGCCGCTGTGGCTGGTCTGCCGCATTCTACCCCTGGGGCCGTTTCTGTCCCAGAGATCCGACAGCGGGCAGGATTCAATTGCCGTAGAGCAATCGCTCTGTGGAAGGCAGTTTCGCGGGTGTCCCTAAACTGAGCCGAACCGGCAGCCGATACTAGGAGATTGAGACCAGCGGAGGGACCAGACAAATGGAACGGAACGGGGGCACCGTCGGGCAGTCTATCGTTATCAAGGGTGAGTTGAGAGCCAAGGAAGACCTGATCATCGAGGGCCAAGTCGAGGGGACAATCCAGCTGGACCAGGGCGTGCTTACGATTGGCCCAAACGGGCGGGTCGGGGCGCAGGTGCAAGCCAAGGTCGTCAACGTGATGGGCAAGGTCAAGGGCAGCATCACCGGAACCGAGACGATCAGCATAGGCAAGACATACTGTGGACGGCGACCTGGTGGCACCCCGTGTTGGCATCGCGGAAGGCGCCTCCTTCCGAGGCCAAATCGACATGCAGCCTACTCAGATCCCCGCGGTCCCGGTGGGGGGTAGAGGCAAGGGAACACCGCGGCCTCCGCGGCCAGCGGGGGCAACGGGTCACTAGAGCGGATTTCATGAGGTCGTAGCGACCGAATAGCCGCAATGTCGAAAGTAGTTGCGGCATTCGGCTGGATCATAGCCGGGCACGGCGGCGCCAATTGTGTTCCACAGGACCTCCCGTGTGCGACAGCGGGCCTTGCGCAAGATCGCCTTCAGCTTCGCAAACGCCAGCTCAATCGGATTGAAGTCAGGACTGTATTTCGGCAGAAACCAGAGTTGCGCGCCGACGGCTTCGATCGCTCGTCGCACCGCGGGGCTCTTGTGACACGAGAGGTTGTCCATGATGACGATGTCGCCAGGCGCGAGCGTTGGCGTCAGGACCTGCTCGATGTAGGCCAGAAAACTGGCGCCGTCGATCGGGCCATCAAACACGGCCGGCGCGGTGAGGCCTGTCACGCGCAACGCCCCGAGAAACGTCGTGGTGTGCCAGCGGCCATCCGGCGTGTGGTCGGGGACCCGGGCGCCGGACAGCCCGCGGCCATAGCGGCGAATCAGATCGGTCCGCACACCACTCTCATCGAGAAACACGAGGCGCGCGGGATCGAGCGTCGGCGCCGAGGCGCGCCAGACCGTGCGGGCGAGGCGGACGTCAGCGCGATCGTGTTCCGACGCGTGTACCGTTTTTTTTTAAACCGAAAGCCGAGCCGTTTGATCGTGCGGCACAGCGTGGGGAGACTCGCCGGCGTGCGCAGGGCCTCCTGTCATTCGGCCAGCGTGCGATCCGGCCGCTCGCGGATCAGGGCCGCCAGCTCCGTGAGCTGGGCGTGGAGGATCCGCGGGCGCCAGCGAGTTTGCTTGCGGGGCGCCACCTCGCCGGTTTCGCGTCGACGCTGCTTCAGCCGATCGACCCACGCGCGACTGACGGAGTACTTCTCGGCGAGTTCGTCCGACGGTAACCCCGCGTCCGCATCGCGCAGCACCCGGAGTCGTAGATCCATCGAGTACGCGGCCATAGCTACCTCCTGTGCCACAGGAGTACCACGCCCGCGTACTACGTACAAGTGCAATTCGCTTTAGTCCAGACGTTTCCGCTGGATCCTCGTCACGCTTGCGACCTGGCGCAGCCGCGCGATACGGGGCTGCGAATAAGACCTCGGGATTCCCACGACCAAAGGTCGGTTCGGCGCCACTCGTGTACCATCGTGCTCGGAGATCACGCGATGCGCCACGCTCTCCTGGTGATGGTCGTCATCATTGCCCTCGCCGGCACAGCGGCCCCGGTCCGCGCTGAGCAGGACGGCCCCTGGCAGACCTACGATACCTCGGCCGGCGAGTGGCGGAGCTACGCCGGCGACATCGCCGGCACTAAGTACTCCCGGCTCGAGCAGATCGACGCCGGCAACTTCGGCGACCTCGAGCTCGCCTGGGAATGGACTTCGGTCGACGACTTCGTGAGCAAGACGATGCCGGGCGGCGGCGAGTGGTGGGCGCCGCTCGACACGATCGTCGAGAGTCTGGTCGCCGAAACCCCGGACCTCTACCGCTCTGGCCATACCCCCAACCCTTCAGGGTTTCAGGCGACGCCGCTGATGGTGGGGGGCGTCCTCTACTTCAACACCCCCCTGTCGCAAGGGGTCGCGGTCGATGCAACAACCGGCGACACCCTCTGGGTGCTCAATCCGAAGAGCTACGAGGAAGGCACCACCCCGATGTACTACGTCACCTGGCGGCAGCGCGGCGTCGCCTACTGGACCGATGGTAACGGTGACGAGCGGATCTTCTGGGGCACGGGCAACGGTTACCTGGTGTGTGCGGATGCCAAGACCGGGCGGCCATGTCCCGACTTCGGTCCGGACGGCGGCGGCATGGTGGACGCGATGGAGGGGGTGCCGCGGGCGGACCGGAGTAAGCGCGACTATCTGAACGCGCTGCTCTACGGCATTCACTCACCTCCGATCGTGGTCCGGAACCGGGTCATCCACGGCTCGCAGATTGCCGACCGTCGCATTACAAAGGAAGCAGTCCCGGGGTGGGTACGCGCCTGGGATGTCAGGACGGGCGAGCACGCCTGGGACTTTCACACCGTTCCGAACAGCCCGGACGAGTTCGGGTCCGACACCTGGTTGAACGAATCGTGGCGGTACTCGGGGAACGCGAACGTCTGGGGTTTTCTGGCGGGAGACAACGAGCTGGGACACGTCTACCTGCCGACCGGGACCACCACCAACGACTTCTACGGGGCCGATCGGCTCGGGGACAACCTCTTCTCGGAGTCGATCGTCGCGGTCGATGTCGAGACCGGCCAGCGGGTCTGGCACTTCCAAGCGGTCCACCATGGACTGTGGGATTACGACTTCGCGACGCACCCCAACTTGCTGGATGTCACGGTCGATGGGCGCGACATCAAGGCGCTCGTGCAGATCAGCAAGCAGGGGTTCGTCTATGCGTTCGACCGGGTGACCGGCGAGCCGATCTGGCCGATCGACGAGCGACCGGTGCCGACCGAAACGAATCTGCCGGGTGAGGTGCCGTCACCGACCCAGCCGTTCCCGACGAAGCCGGCGCCGTTCGACTATCAGGGTGTCAGCGTCGACGACCTCGCCGATTTCACGCCCGAAATCCGTGCGATGGCGATCGAAGCGGTCCAGGGCTTCAGGCTCGGGCCGCTGTTCACGCCGCCGACTCGTCCGATTGAGGGGGGCACGCTGGGCACGCTGATGCGGCCGCCGAGCGGCGGCGCGGCCGGCTGGGGAGGCGCTGGCGTCGATCCGGACACCGGCATACTGTTCGTGCCGTCGCGAAACGGCGCCGTCGTCACCAGCATGTACGAGCCGGACCCGGCCCTCGGCGCCACGATGCGCTACACGGCGGGTGGCGCAGGATCCGACCGCTTGGACTTGCGCCCCGGCCCTCGGATGCCGCAGGGTCTCCCGCTGCTCAAGCCGCCGTACTCCCGCATGACGGCCATCGACATGAATACCGGGGAGCACATCTGGGTCGTTCCCACCGGTGAGGGGAATCGATACCGGCGCAACCCGTTGCTGCGCGATCTCGACTTGGCACCGCTGGGTGGGGACAGCGCTAACAATGGTCCGCTCGTCACCAAGACGCTCTTAATCTACTGTCTGACGGCAGGCGGGACGACCGGCGGTCCGCGGATGGTCGCTTACGCGAAGGATACGGGCGCCGAACTTGCGTCGGTCGATCTGCCGGCCGGCGCGATCGGCACGCCGATGACCTACAACGTGGGCGGCAGGCAGTACATCGCCCTCACGGTGGGAGGTGGGCCTCGCCTGGTGGCGTTCGCGCTGCCCCGCTGACAGCCCTCGTCCTAGGCTTCAGGAGTGCCGACCGAGTCGACTACCTTCAGACTTGGTCGCTTGCCAGCAGCACGAGCGCCTGGCCCAGCGTAGCCCGCAGGCTGGTTACCGATACAAGGTTCGCCAGGCGCCTCAGACGCTAAGACTCTGGTGCTCCATCATGTAGTCGCCAAGCCCGAGTGTTGTTGCCCCCGCAAATGCGATCACCGGGCTGGCACCAAACAGATCGATCCTCCAGGAATCGTCACTCTGCGCGCTGGCCTTTGTTCGCTGTTGGGGCGGGGTCCTTCAGCGAGTGCGCAGCTGGTCGTCAGGTCGTCGGCCGCTCGTCTGGTGGATCGTCTGACGAGTCGGTAGTGTCTCGGTTTCAATCGCCCTGAGGGAAAACAGTTTCCCCTTTGGCGAGAGCCTGATTCATCTTTGCCATAAGGAGATCGCGCGCATCATCTAGGTTTTCGATGCTAACTTCGTTGTCAATAGCGCGGAACCTTCCTCGTTCATCACAACCCAATACGACAACCGCCCAGTCTTTGTCCGACCTGTCGAGCGTAATTACACCTATAACGATTCCCTTATCGTCGCCGAACCATTCGACTTCCTCGGATAACGTCTCGGCTGTGGGTGAGCGAGCAGGCTCGAACTTCTCAAAATCCGTCCGTGACACCGCTTGAATCGACATCTGCCCGTCTCCCTAGCTTGCCCTCTTGTCACGCTTGAAACTTTTCGGATTCGACGAGGTAGTCACGTCGCAATGGCCGAGCAGGGGGGCCGACTTGAAGGACCATGCGTGATCTGCGTATCGGTGTCCATCGCGGGAGAGCTTGCTGACAACAGTGGCGCGTCGGGCAGCGTCAAACGCGCCTCGCCACGAAGCTTACTCCCTCCGCGAGGAGTGCCCGCCATCGTCGCTTGTCGGGCTCAGGGACCGAGAGCCACTCCCTGAAGACCTTCCCCGCAGGCGCAAAAGGCTGGCCCTTACCCCGCTCGATCATCTCGGCGACGCGTGCTTTGGGCAGCTTCACGACGAGACCCGAGCCCTTGTAGTCGACGAGCGCCAAGAACTCCTGGTCTACCCTGAGGCAGCGGCCGCTCATGATGGTTCCTTCGACGATGCGGGGGTCTTTCGCCTGAAGCTCAGCGGCCAGCGTCCAAAACAAGTCATGTGCGTCCATTTAGGATGACTCCCCTACACCCCCACGCGCTGGTGGCATCGCGGCACGAGGGCTCGCTCGAACAACCGATCGGCAACAACCCACTCACTGCCTATGGTCGCCTGAGGTCCGGAGTGTGACACCGGATCTTAGCTACTACGACCGCGATGTAAGCCGCAGCGGACTGGTGGACCCGCTGAGCCGTCTGAGCGGTCGCGTCAGCGGGACATTAGTTCCTTCTGAGCGGCCTCCTCCAGCGCCGCAAACTCAATGACCGGCCCGCGGATCGGCACGATGCGGTCCACACCCCACTCGAGATCGTTGACCGCCTCGAGCAAGTTGGGCGCAAACGGTGCCCCCTGCGCATTCGGGCTGAAGGCATCCGCCACGATCAGGAGCCGCTCGCGGGGCAAGTGGGCCATGAGAATGGCACTGGCGTGCGCGTCCCGTGCGATTCGCCCGACGCGCATGGTGCGACGACCGTTGCTCAATCCGTACACTTCATACCCCACGACCAGCTCTAGGCTGAGCATCTTTGGATTGTGCGTCAGTGCGTCCGGACGGAGGCTGTGGGGGCGCTGCACCAGATCGCGATAGAACGCCTCGTTGCTCGCGTGCGTGATGACCGTGAGCCCTTCGGACACCGCGGCTCGGATGCCGCCCGAATGGTCGAAATGGTGATGGGTGTTGACCACGTACTGCAGCGGCTTGTCCGGCTGGATCGCGCGGGCCTGTGCGATGGCGGCCAGCGTCCGCGCCTCGTTTTGTGGGGCCTCGACCAGCGCGAGGAAGTCGTCGAACTCCACGAGCACGCTGTGATGCGACTGCCCAGTGAGGTGCCACACTCCGTCGGTGACCTCCTCGACTTGCACGTTCGCCTGGAACTCCGGCGCCTGGGCGGACCGCGCGGCCTCGGGTGCACCGACGTCAGGAAGCTCCTGATCGACGCTGGTGGTCACGCGAAGATGCCACGTCGTGAAGTCGTCAAGCGTCGTCGTGATCTCCCGCGGCATCGTAAGCCGAGCCTGGAAGCCTCCGAGGCCTCCGGTCTCCCAGTAGTCGTCGAATGCCGTGGCAAGCGTCACGTCGCCGAGGTTGGCGTCGTACCCCATCGACTCGATGCGGGTCGGATACCTAGTTTCTGGGCTGACATACATGGTGTACGTCTTACCCGAGGCAGACGTGATGTCGATGGCATCCTGCCCGTCCGCCTGACGCATGTTGCCCAGCGTCGAGCCTTCGGTCATCGCCAGCCTGATCAGCGTGGCCGGATGATGAAAGTGTTCCGCCATCCGGTCAGCGGCAACCTGAGCGGCTAACCGACTGACGGTCCCGTCCCCCGAGACCTCGTAGGCCACGTCGCCATCGACGCCCGAGATCTGCTCCTGCCTGAGCACGGGGTTTCCGGTGAGGAATGTCGAGGTCCGTTTTTGCGTCACGCGCCATCGTTGGTCCGTCAAGTCGATCTCTCGTCGATACTCGTCCACCTCCCAGTACGGCAGGTCGCCGTCGACGGTCATGTTCTGGCCGAGACGGTATTGGGTTCCCTTACCTTCCAACAGTAGTGTCGCGGTTTCGAAGATGTTGTCGGCACCGCCGAGAGTCTCGCCGGCGTCGTGGATGAGCTGCTCCTCCGGAGTCCGTTGCGTGCACGCACCGAGCGACATGGTCGCAACGATTACAACCGTCAAGCACTTGGTCGTCATGATTGGCTGCTCCTTTGGCGGCGATCGGCTCACCTCAGTGACACCGGAACGGGACACGACAGGAAGAACGTGGAAGGGCGACGAGGCGGAGCGATAGCTCGGCCGTCTGGAAGGTGGCCCCCGAAGCGCGACGCGGCGACGAGGCGTGGCATGAAGCGACCCCTCAGAGCCGTCTCGGGCAACAGGGAGGATCTGCCCGAGCGGTTTCGAGACCAGAGGACCCATTCTCTCGCAGGCGGTGCGCCGACGCAACCAAGGGCGAGCTTGCACTCCAGAAAGAGTCGGTTTCACGGGGCGAAAGTCGTCGGTCGTCCGTCTGGGCTTGATGGGCCCGCGGACGCAAGAGGAACCCTCCTCGAAATCCGCTTGCAGGAACTACCGGATCGGCGTAGCGTGGGCAATACATCCCTTGACAGGAGGTCCCGATGTCGCTTCCCCGTATCGAGGACGCGTTGGAACGGCTCCGGTCCGAGTTTCTGGGTATGCCCAGTCTCTCCCTTACCCCCGGCGAAGTCGCGCGGATCTTGAACGTCGATCCACCGACTGCTCGGGGCATACTGCAGGCGCTCGAGGAATCGCACTTTCTGATACGCACGCGGGATGGACGATTCGCCCGCGTCGCGCCACATTCGGAACTGCGTACCTGCGCCCTGTGTGGAGAGGGGCGCGTGAAGGGCGGCCTGCTCCGCGTGGCGGACACGGACGCAGAAGAAGCTCTCTGGGTGTGTCGTGACTGCCAGCACAAGCTGATGTGCCGGATCGATGACGAGGGCGTCCAGGGTGGATGATCTGGATGCCTTGACACCAGCGGTGACGCTCAACAGACTCCATGTCAATCAAGAATTTGGGAGCCGCCAAACACGAGCCAGAGCCTCTGCCGCATGCGCGGCTGGCGTTGTCGGTCATTGGGTGTGCCGTCAGCGATATCAAGGCCGACGATGCGCTCCGCCAAAGAAGCGCAGCTCGCTTTCTGAGTGGATCGCGAGAGTTCTACTTTTGGGCGCACGTGCTCGAGCAAGATTCAACCTGGTTGCTACGGGGCCTCCATACCCAGCTGCGTCAAGATTCGCCGCAAGCGTTTGAGCGGCTCTCACGACACGCCCGCGCTTAGCACACTCGGGCGCTACCAAGTCACTCTGTACACACCAAAGGCGACCTCGAGAGAGGTCGCCCTAGGAACCAGGGTGTACCGCTACAGATAGCTACTTCCTCCGATCCCACCTTAGGTCGCGGGACGAGACCGTGCTTCGACCAGCGCTCGATCAAACATGTGCTCGCAGTTGGCACCGCGTGCAGTACTCAATCTCGAGGTGAGGATGTGGAGTCACGGCCGTGCTAACGTCACCGTACCATTCCGGCGGCCCGGCTAGAGGAGTCATGCGCCTGTATCTCGTTCACCACGGTGAGGCTGTGCCGCCGAGCGTAGACCCACAACGACCACTCTCGGACACGAGCCGTACCACAGTCGAGCAGTTGGCTGAGAGGGCAGCGCAGAAGGGCGCAACGCCGGCGGTCGTCTGGCATAGCGGCAAGCTGCGCGCCCGTCAAACCGCTGAGGCGTTTTGGCGCGCGTGCAACCCCCTGGCGGAATACGCGGCAGCGCGAGGGCTCCAGCCAACCGACCCACCTGACACGATGGCCGACCAGCTCACACGTGAAACCCGGGACATCATGCTTGTGGGTCACATGCCGCACATCGAACGGCTGCTGCGTCTGTGCGTCGATGGAAGCGCCGAGGGGACTACTTCGTTTCCCATGCACGGGATCGTCGCCCTGGAAATGGTCGACAGCCGCTGGGTACCGCGCTGGCAGCTCGATGGTTAGCGCTGTGGGACCGACGCGACGATCTTTTTCACGGAGAGTCGAACCGATCGACGCTGTAGCCCCTGAGCCTACGCCAGTCCGTCAGCGAGCGCCGCCCCCGCGAAGTCCTTTTCAGTCAAGCCACCTTCGCGGTGCGTGGAATAGGTCAGCGTCACTCGTCTGTAGTTGATGAGGATATCGGGATGATGATCGGCGGCTTCGGCCCGTGAGAGTTTGGCCATGAACGTCTACTCGTCTGCCTTATGAGTTCGCATGTGGTCACGAGACCGTCCGAGCTTTGCCGTTCATCACGAGAAACCTGGGTCGGTGATCTCCTCTGGGAACGATCCTAGTTACGCGAACGTGGCGTCGGATCTAGGGTCTAGACGAGACACGAGGCTGAGAGCCTGGGGCCGACGTTCCATCGGGTGGGGAGATGATGTCGTCGGATAGGACGTCGGCACCCGAGAAGCAGCTTGGAGCAATACACATGGTGTCGAGAAGACCGTGCGGCAGATGCGGACACCTCATGCAGGACGTGAGCGCTGAGACCCCCCCGGCTCAGGAAACCGAACACGGGGCCCAACAGGCCGACCAGCGACGGTTCAAGTGTCCCGAATGTGGAGCGGAGGAAGCATCGACCGAGCCGGCCCCGTCTGACGCTGAATCTTGGGAGAACGAGGGCGGAAGTGCGTGGGGGCGAGACGAAGGCCCGTGGGAAGGATAACTATTACGCCGCGTGATTGAGGCACCGGCTCGCCTTGACCACGGTCGTTTCGCTTAGCTCGACAAAACGACCGCGCCAACGAGAGTCGCGATCGGCAACAAGGCAGGAAACGATCCAGTGCCTGGAATGGAGGAACGCACCATGAAAGATTTCACCCTCGCGGCACTCGTGATGCTGGTGGGTCTTGGTGGAGCCACCCTTGCCTGCGGCGTTGGCGCACCATCCAGCGTGCCCGGCGCACCGGTGGCTCAAGGAGAGGGGACCACGGCACCGGTGCCTACCCCTGTCGCGGCCGACCCGATGCAGAGCGCCCGGAGCGCGGCGCCATCGTCCATCTCGGCGAATGCGACCGTCATGGATTGGGATCTCAATGTCGTGAGCCTGGGGGCGAACAAATGGACATGCCTCCCTGACCGACCCAACACACCGGGAAATGACCCCTGGTGTGTGACCGAGCCGTGGCTTGATTTCCTGCAGGCGCATAGGAATCAGACTGAACCCACCCACACGGAGATCGGCTTCGCCTACATGATGCAAGGCGATACGCCGGTGAGTAATGCGGACCCCTTCGCCACCGAAGAAACCGGACCGGAGGACTGGGTCACCAACCTCGGCCCGCACTTGATGGTCGTGGTGCCCAACCGCGAGCTGTTGGAGTCGTTGTCGACGGATCACCTGAACGGCGGTCCGTGGGTCATGTGGCCGGATACGCCGTATGCGCACATCATGATCCCACTGGAGAGCCGCTGGGCATCGGGGCTCTGATCACGCATCCAGAGCCCCCGACCGTGAAAGCCACCTGCCGGTTCAGCTTGGTGTCGGTGGCCTGATACACCTCCCCCTATAGTTGTGCCGCGTGGAAAACTCTGCAACAAGAAAGTGAACCAGTCGGAGAGGGCGCAACGTCTCCGCTACGAATCAACCTCCCCAACCGCCCCAACGGTTCGGCATGGACCTTCGAGCGAAGACGTCGCGCGGGGTTTGACATCGCATCCTCAGATGTCGTCCGAGTGTGGTGCACTCAGGACTCTACTATAGGGCTTGCGCTGGACCTCGCCAAGCGTGCTCCGCGAAAGGAGAACCGATGCGACTCGACGAGGAGATGGCCGCGTATGCCGGCTTGGATTGGGGCGATCAACAACACGCGGTGCAGCTACAGCCAGCCGGCGGTGGGCCGGTCGAACAGATCGACCTCGCCCAGCGCCCTGACGTCCTGCATGCCTGGGTCGCAGAGCTCCGGCGGCGGTTTGACGGCCGACCCGTGGGGATTGCCATCGAACAACGCAGAGGCGCCGTGGTCCACGCGCTGATGCAATACGAGTTTCTCGTGCTCTACCCGGTCAATCCCAAAGCGCTCGCGCGCTATCGCGAAGCTTTCCACCCCAGTGGGGCGAAGGACGACCCGACCGACGCAGCATTGTTACTCGACCTGGTCCAGACCCACCGAGCCCAGCTCCGGCCCTGGCGACCGGAGACCGTCGCCGCCCGCAAACTGCAGCTGTTGTGCGAGCAGCGCCGGAAGCTTGTCCAGCACCGTGTCGCCCTCACCAACCGGCTCACCAGCCTGCTCAAGCAGTATTTTCCCCAGGCCCTCGACTGGGTCGGCACCCTCGACTCGCGCCAAGGTTGCGACTTCCTGCGGAAGTGGCCGACGCTGGCCGCCGTCCAGCGGGCGCGCCCCACCACGATGCGACGGTTCTATCAGCAGCACAACTGTCGCCGAGCCGCCGTCATCGACGACCGGCTCGCGCAGATCGCCACGGCCCAGCCGCTGACCACCGACCCCGCGATCGTCGACACCCTCAGCCTCGCCGTCCAGACCTACGCCACGCAACTGCGCACGCTCCTCGACGCGATCCGGACCTTTGATGCCGCCATCGCCACGGTCTTCGCGGATCACCCCGACCACGACCTCTTCGTGAGTCTGCCGGGGGCGGGTCCGGTGTGCGCGCCCCGCTTGGCGGCCGCCTTCGGGACCGACCGCACCCGCTGGCAGGCCGCCAGTGCGCTCCAAACCCACGCCGGCATCGCCCCGGTCACCGTACGCAGCGGCAAGACCTGCTGGGTGCATCACCGCTTCGCCTGTCCGAAGTTCCTGAAGCAGACGTTTCACGAATACGCCGGTCAATCCATCCGCTTCTCGACCTGGGCCCGGCGCTACTACGACCAACAGCGCGGACGGGGCAACAGCCACCACGCCGCCCTCCGCGCGCTGGCCTTCAAATGGATCCGGATTCTCTTTCGGTGCTGGCAGGATCGGACACCCTACGACGAGGCCACCTACCTCGCCGCGCTCCGCCGGAACGGCTCGCCACTCGTCAAGGATTTCGCTTGACTGAACAACTCAGATGTCCATGCCGCCTTCGCCGATCTTGGCAGTGACGGCATAGGGGCCGAGAGCGGTGCCGGAGTCAAGGGGCATGGATCAAGGGATCAATCGACAGGGCCCAGACGCTTCAGCGAGGGCAATGACCAGGTTCATCGCTCACAGCGCCAGCTGGCCGCCAAACACCATATCTTCGAGCTTGAACTTCTTCTTGATCTCCATCGGGCCCAGCTTGGTAATGAACTCGACGTCTTTGTCCTCTAACATGATCGGGTCGGTTCGGGGAAAATAGCACAGGACCACAACCGATTCGTCGTGTAGATAGACCTCGATGTCATTGGGTGAGATCGGGTCCGCGTCTTCTCGCTTCAGCATAGTCTCGGGCATCAACGCGCGGCTTTGTATCAGCTGGGCAAAACGCTCTGGAAACCCACCCACTGACACCAGGTAGAAGGGCACGTCCTGCGCCAGAAACTCCTGCCGCTCAGGCGGGATCTTGCCGTCAATGCCAATCTCGGCTCGGACCAGCGCCTGCTTGAAGGGTAAGGCGCTACGCCACGAGACGGTCAGTCCAGCCGTCTCGGCAGCAGCGACTGACTAGGCCTGGAATCACGGGGCCTCGAGCTGGTAAGACCATCTTGGCCGTCACCGTC
This sequence comes from Vicinamibacterales bacterium, assembly GCA_965216615.1. GTDB lineage: Bacteria > Acidobacteriota > Vicinamibacteria > Vicinamibacterales > UBA8438 > CAUZIB01. The sequence goes on from CBDCGH010000021.1 coordinate 318,767, forward strand.
AGTGCCAGGCCGGCCGAGGCGAGAACTTTCGGCGTCGACGCCGGCACCGCGCAGCCGCCCGAGGGGGACGCCAACCTCGCGCGACCACGGCGAATCGCCCAGCATCTTCTCGACTTCCTTGTCGGACCACGTCGTGAAGTGCTTCGCCTCCCAGAAGTCGGCGGCCACAAGTGCCGCACCGGCCACCACCCAGACGCCAAGCGTTCCGGCTAGTCTGCTGTTCATGGCCGACCTCCCTTCGCTCGTCACACCTCGTATAGCGATCGGATGTTCCTTCTATGTAGCCGCGCCAGTCGATCAGGATCTGGTGCGAAGGCTCCCGCCAGAATCTTCAGCAGCACCCGCCGGTGCAGCTTGGTGTCGGCGGCCCGATACCGTTCAGGCTCTAGTCTGATAGCTGGCTCGGCGGTCCGTCAACCAGGGGCGAGACGGCGAGGGTCTCAGCCGGCGACGGTGGGCACGGCGGCATACACGTCTCCGAGCAAGCCGAGGGGCAGGAGGTCGATCGCCGCACGGACATCTGGTCGTCCCCGATCTGGCACGTCCCCGACTAGCGTTCCCCGAACCCGATCCTTTCCGACTCTCTCACTGGGAAACCTCCCCGGGGATCTTTCCTAGGTACTCCTGTGGCGCGTCCATTTCTTTGGATCATGCCGACGCATTCGTTTGGATCACAGAGGTGGCACGCTAAGGAACGCGGGAAAAGTCTAGGGAATGCGCACGGAATTCTAGGGAGTCAGTTAGATCCACGAGGTCTGATTCTTGCAGAGTCATTTCGCAGCAATTCGGCGATGTTTCGCGTCGTTGTCACGGTTGGTTGGGGGGAATCATCATGAGGAAGTCATTACTTGCCATCCTCGCAGTCATGCTCATACCGACCGCAGCTCTCGCCCAGAGCTCGATCGCGGGCCGAGGTCACCGACAACACGGGCGGCGTCCTGCCGGGCGTCACCGTGGAAGCCAGTAGCCCGGTGCTGATCGAAGGGAAGCCGCATCGCAGTCACCGACGGATGCGGGCCGGTACACGGTCATCAACCTGCAGGCCGGGGACCTACACCGTCTCGATGACGCTGCCAGGTTTTTCGACCCTCGTTCAGGAAGAGATCAATCTACCGTCCAACTTCACCCAGACCGTCAACGGGCAGTTGGCGGTCGGCGGTGTCGAAGAGACCGTCACCGTCACCGGCGAATCGCCGGTGGTCGACGTGCAAAACGCCGGCAAGAACGAGGTCATCACGCGTGAGGTCTTCGACGCGCTGCCGACACCGCGCAACGTGCAGGGGATCGCCTTTTTCGCGCAGGGCGTGCGGCTGAGCCGGCCCGACGTCGGCGGCACCGAAGCGATGACCGAGGTCAAGATGATCTCGCACGGCGCCAACGTGAGTCACCAAACCTACCTGGTCGACGGAATGAATGTTACCTCGGGCATGACCGACAACAAGACCAACGTCCATCACAACCAGGCGCTGGCGGCGGAGATTTCGCTCGGCACCTCGGCGCGCCGGAGTTTTCGCTGGGCACCTCGGGCGCCAAGGCCGAAGTGCAGGCGGGCGGCGCCCGCGTGAACCTGATCCCGAAAGACGGCGGCAACACCTTCAGCGGGGTGTTCTTCGGCAGCATGAGCGACGGGTCGTGGCAGGCGGACAACCTCGACGCTGACCTGAAGGGCCGAGGTGTGGATACGGTCGATGCCCTCAGCAACTACTACGATTTCAACCCGTCGATCGGTGGTCCGATCATCCGGGACAAACTGTGGTACTTCGGTGGGTATCGCGACCTCTCCGTCGATGCGCTGAAGCTCGGACGATTCGAGGACAACGCGTGGACACCGAGCGAGCTGGTCGGCCGGCAGGGAGTCCAGGCGCAGTACCTCAAAACCGCGTATCTCCGCCTGACCGCCCAGGTGACATCCAACACCAAGATGAGCGTGTCCCTGGATCGGCACTTCAAGTGGCGGGGGCGGAGTCTAGGTTCCACGGGATCCGAGAACCCGCCGCGTAGAGAGCCGGTGCTCGCCGCGGGGACCCGCAACCCGAAAAACGAGAACTACCACGTGGGCCAGGCGAAGTCGACGACCATCCTCACCAACCGCATGCTGCTGGAGGTCGGGTACTCACAAGTTCGGCAGACGGTGTCCAACCGGAACCAGCCCAACGTCCCGGTCACGTATGAAATCGGGGCGGGCAGGAACCTGTCCCCGGATCAGCCGTCCGACCTGATCACCTGCGTCGTGACGCCGTGCTACCACCCGCTCAGCTACGACCAGACGCGGCCGTATTTCACCGATGGCGTGGAGCACTGGGACTTCCTCAGGCGGGAAGCGACCAACGGATTCGGCCGCACGGATATCATCTCGCCCGCCATGCGGTGGACGCCGATGGTCGCGCTCTCGTATGTCACCGGGTCGCACAACTTCAGGGCCGGCGTCCAGTTCGGGATGGGGATGTCTGGTCGGATGGTGTTTGAGAACGCGGGTTTGCGGCAGGAATACCGCGACGGCGTGCCCGACCGTGTGCGAGTGGGGAACTCACCGTCCATCTTCAGCACGTTCGCTCGCGACACGGGCTTTTTTGTGCAGGACACCTGGACGCGCAACCGGTTGACGATCAACGCCGGCGTTCGGATCGATTCGTTCCGCTCGCAGAACAACACCTGGAGGGCCGGTGGCGGCGCGACGTTCGGGCGGTTCATTCCGGTCCGGGTGTTCGCCGACGACGACATCAAGCCGTTCTGGAACGACATCTCACCGCGACTCGGCGTGGTGTACGACCTGTTCGGCGATGCGCGGACGGCGGTGAAGTTCTCGGTGAACCGGTTCGTGCTTCCGCGGTTGCACGGGTTCGCCCGGCCGTACCATCCGATCACGACCAAACGCGAACACCGTGACTGGTTCGACTGCGTGCTCAATCCAGCGATTCACACTGACGGAGCGTTCGGCAGCACGGCCGACTGCGCGACCGCCGCGCACCTCACGGGCGCCGGGCTGAGCCCCGACTACCTGCTCACGAACGGCGACGACATCGCGCAAGACCACGAGATCGGCCTGCTCGGAAACGGGGCCGTCTTCAACACCTCGGGCACACTCCCGCGGGCCGGCCGGCGACCGGATCCGAACATCAAGCGAGAAAACAACTGGGAATACACCGCGAGCATTCAGCACGAGGTCGCCCCGGGTATCTCGATCACGGCGGCCTACTACCGTCGGGCCTTCTACGACCTCCAAGTCGGGACGAACGTGGCCCTCACGAACTGCGACTTTCTAAACGCGACCGCAGGCGTGCCGTGCGGATCGTGGATGCCGTTCAACGTCACGTTCACCGATCCGAAGGGCTTGTACCCCGAAGCGGCGGGTGACACCTTCCTCGCGTTCAACCTTGACCCGGCGCAGCGCACCCTGCGCGACACGGTCGATGGCTCGGACACCATCAACACGAGCGACTACAACGCGTTCGAGCTTTCCTTCAACGCCCGGCTACCAAACGGCGGGACGGCGTTCGGGGGCTGGACGGCGGCACGGAACGTCCAGAACACCTGCGGCCTCCAAAACCCGAACGGTCAGAATACGACGAATTTCACCGATGGCGAGCTTGGGCTGCTCCAGGGCGGCCGCTTCTGCGACCAGGGCGCGCTCGGGATGCCGTTCCGCAACGACTTCAAGTTCTTCGCGGTCTATCCGCTGCCGCGCGATGTCTACATCTCGGGTGGGCTCCAGGCGTACTCGGGGATCGAGAAGGAAATCCGGTGGAACATTCCGGCCAGCCTGTTCCCAAACGGGCAGCGGACGTCAAGCACGACGGTCAAGCTCGATCAGCCGGGTACCTCCTATGCCGAGTACTGGACGCAGGTCGACGTCCAACTCCGGAAGGTCTTCCGGATCGGGAGGTTCGAGTATTCGGGACAGGCCGAGATCTACAATCTGTTGAACAACAACACGGTCACCAGACAGAACTTCAACTACGGCTCCTCGTTGTTCAGGCCGTCACGGATTCTCCAGGGTCGGATTCTGCGGCTCGCCCTGCAGGCCCATTGGTAAAAAGCGGCTAGTCGCCTATCGGCGACGTGTTCTTGGGCCGGTGGGGATTTCCCCACCGGCCTTTCTGACACCTTCTGCCCCGGCCAGCTTCGCCAGGCCGAAGTCAAGGATCTTGACGGTGCCGTCTATGGTCACCATCAGGTTGGCGGGCTTGATGTCGCGGTGGACGATTCCAGCAGCGTGAGCCTTGGACAACCCCGCGCCCACCTGTGAGGCAATGTCGACGGCGTCGTTCAGTTCCAGCGGCCCACGAACGATCCGCTCCTTGAGCGTCTCGCCCTCGTAGGCGATTCGTGGGCCAGCCTGCCACGCCTGTTGAGTCAACGTAAAGACCGCTCTCAGACACGGCATCCGTGGGACGATGCCGCCCCGCCGGCACAGCTTGAACGCCTCGACGCGGCCAGCGTTTCCGCGACGGCGGAGGGGAACAGCTCGACCACGTCCCCGTCGAGCCGCAACGTCACGGCGGAGTGGCCATCGTGGTCCGTCGCGCCGCGGTTGACCACGACATAGGGCACACCCCGCTGCGCAGCCGCCAGTGGGAAACCCGCCGCCGGGTAGACCGACAGGGTCGAACCCAGCGCCACCACGAGATCCGTCTCCTGGACGGCGGCCGCGGCGCGCTCCAGATCGTCCGGGTCGAGGTTCTGGCCGAAGCTGATCGTCGCGGGTTTCAGGTATCCGCCACATCCGCACAGCGGCGGCTTCCCGTTTTCGGAAAAGCTCTTCATATGAGAGTCGGGATCGCTGCGCGCATGGCAGCTCATGCATTCGACGGCTGCGTTCGTGCCGTGGAGCTCGACGAGCCGCTCGGCGGAAGTTCCGCCGCGGCTGTGCAGCCCATCGATGTTCTGCGTGATGACCATCGCGAGCTTGCCCGCCCGCTCGAGATCCGCGATCGAGGTGTGCACAGCGTTCGGCTCCGCGTCCCGGAACGAGGGCCAGGCCTGGCACTTCTGGTCCCAGTACTCGATGCGCGCGGCCTCCGAGTTCATGAAGTCCTGGAAGTAGACGGGCTGCCGTTCCCTCCAGACACCCTTCGGGCCGCGGAAGTCCCGGATGCCGCTGCCCGTCGAGACGCCTGCTCCAGTGAATACCAGGATGCAGTCGGCGTCGCGCAACAGCTGAACGAGATACATTGCGTCCGATCCTAGCTCCCGATGTCGTGGAGCGTGCAGATGTGCGGATGGTTCAGGCTGGAGATCGTCTTGGCTTCGCGTTCGAACCGTTGTTTCAGATCGGGATCAGCCGCGACGTGCTCAGGCAGCACCTTAATGGCCACGGTGCGATCCAGGCGCGTGTCTCGGGCCTTGTAGACCTCACCCATCCCGCCCGCGCCGAGGGGGGCTTCGATCTCGTAGGGGCCGAGTGGGGTTCCAGCAGACAGTGCCATCAATGGCAGTCAGCGGTGGCGCGTGTGACTGCCGCATTCTACTCAAGCCGGGCCTAAGTCGCACCCATCGCCAGACCGTTGAGCAGGGCAATTGTTCCGCCTCCGGATAGGCGGTCGGTGTGGTCTTCCCCCGATTCTCCGGACAGGTTAGTTAGGGCCGGCTAGCACGGATTCATACTCTTCCGGACTCCGTTGACCAAGCGATGAGTGCCGTCGCTGCCGATTGTAGAAGACCTCGATGTAGTTAAAGAGATCCGCGCGGGCTTCGGCTCGTGACCGATAGCGCCGGCGGTAGACACGCTCCCGTTTCAACGTCGCGAAGAAGCTCTCCACGCAGGCATTGACGCCCCTATGTGTCAAGAGTGTCGTGATGTGGCTCGTCAGGCGGCCCCGGTGAGTACTGCGCGGGATCTGTGGTCGGTGATGAGTGCGTTGAAGATCTCCCGGGCGACGAATCGCTTCAGGCAGCGGATGATGTCTTTCTTGGACAAGCCCTGGGCGGTGCGGCGGGTGACGTAGTCGATAGTCGGTTGGTGCCAACGCATGCGGACGATCACGATCCGGTAGAGGGCCGCGTTGGCCTGGCGGTGGCCTCCGCGGAAGAGCCGGTGTCGGTTTGTGACCCCGGTCGAGGCGGGGACCGGACAGGCGCCGCAGAGCTTCGCGAACGCCGCTTCGGACCGGATGCGCGTGGGATTGTCCCCGGCGACGATCATCATCTCGGCCGCTGAGTCGGGGCCGATCCCGAACGCCTCACGGAGGGTCGGGGCTGCCGTGGTGGTGATGCGATCGAGCACCGCGTCGTGGGCGCCGATCTCTTCCGACAGCATGAGCCAGCGCGTCGCGAGCGCCCGCAGTGCATGCTTGACGGACGCCGTCGGGTCGATGAGGTCGCCGGGCTCGAGGGCGGCGCAGCCGTCGATCAGCTTGCGGTCGGTGAGCGGCTCGAGGGTTTCGCGGAGCTCGCCCGGCGCGTTGACGATCAGCGTCTTGAGCGTAATGATCGCGGACCTCCTGGCTTTCACCGCCGTATCGCGGGCGACTTTGATTTGGCGGACCATCTCTGAGGCCCCGTCGGCGGTCTTCGGAACGGCGGTCGCGATCCCGGCCAGCACCGCCCGAGCGGCGGTCTCGGCGTCGATTGTGTCGTCCTTGCCGTGGTTACGACGCTTGCGTCGATCGCAGTGGTTGACCTCGACGACACGAACCGCGTGTCGGCGCACGAAGCTCGCCAGACCGACACCGTAGGAGCCGGTGCCCTCGATCCCGAACGCCTCGAGGGTGCCAAGCGTACGCGCCCACGCGAGCAGCTCCGCGTAGCCGCCACGGTCTGCCGGCGCACTACGGCTCTCGAGGCGGGTGCCGAGGCGATCGATCGCGACCGCGACATGCACGTGTTTGTGGGTATCGACTCCGACGATGACCCTGACAGCCGGTGCAACGAGCGCTATGCTGTTCGACATGTGGTTGGCCTCCTTCACAGGCTGACGACGCCGTCCGGTCGGGAGGGCGGACAGGACTGTGACGGGTCTCTAAGCCAGGCCCCTATTCGGTCACTGCCCACCCGGCCAGACCACCTCCGGATGAGGCCGCTCGACCGGGCCGACAGATCAACGCAAGGACACGAAGTCGTTCGTAACAGGGGTCAGACCCGCCGGGCAGCACCACGATCATGCTCACAGTCGAAACAGTTGCCTTGGCCGCTCATGGAACACTGGATCCCGTGATCGACCAAGAGCCGCTGAAAGGCTTCGGCTCGAGTCCCGCTCGGCCCTGCGTGGTGTAGCGGTGATACCACGTGTAGAACGTGGACCGATTGATGCACAGTTCCCGCAACGTCTGCCGGGCCGACAGGTCCGAGCCCTCGACCAGCCGGATGATCTCGTACTTCTCGGCGGCCGTGCGTCTCACGTACCAACCTCCGAGTCGAAGCCCGTCACGCTTTTTTTGAGTAGCCGATTCTCAAGGACCAGCCCGGGCGACGACCTAGTAGAGATTCGGGTTCAGGCCTTCGCGCCGACTCAGCGCCGCAATGCTCTCCTCGCCCCGCAACCCTTCCAGCACAATCCGAATCTTCTCTTCGCTTGAGAATCGGCGCCGCGTCTTCCGCCGGATGTCTTGAACGACCTTCTCCGCTGACTTTGCTTGGCTCATCGGGACCTCCTCCCCGGGCAGCAAAGCCTCTCTTATCTCACAGCCTCAATCGGTCCACAATGGTTTGACCCTACACAAGCCAAGCTTATGATAGGCCCGATAGGAGGGACTCACTAAACTCGAGGCGTCGATCGATGTCTAGAAGAATCCGACCATATGCTGCACTTGCTCTCGGAGCGTTCCTTGCGATCCCTACAACTGAAGGCGTTCGGCTTGTGCTCGCCTTTTCGGAAAGAGCTACGCTCCAACTCTTGTTTGACGAGCTAAGGCCGGTTCCGATCAAGGGCTGCGAGATGGAGCGGTTCGGTGCCGAGCATGACGGCGGCTACCTGATGTGCGGCAGTCTCCTAGAGGACGTAGGTGTCGCGTATTCATACGGCATCGGCGGTCGCGACTCGTGGGGCTGCGCGATCTCTCGGCGCTATGATGTCACCGTTCACCAGTACGATTGCTTTGACACGGCTCAGCCGAGCTGTCCTGGTGGATCGTTTTCATTTCACCCTGAGTGCATCGGCGAAACCCGGGGAACGATCGACGGGAGGGATTTCGACAGCTTGAGCAGTCAGATCGCAGCGAACGGCGACGGTGGCATGCACCTCATGGTCAAGATGGATGTTGAAGGCGCCGAGTGGGATGCTCTTTCGTCCACGCCGGATACGGTCCTTCGCAACATTGACCAACTCGTTATCGAGTTCCACAATGTCGGCGAAGAACGGTACTTGAGCGTCATTAAGAAGCTCAAGCGACACTTCTACATCGCCAATCTGCACTTCAACAACAACTCGTGCGCAGATAGAATCGAGCCTTTTCCGTCTCGGGTATTTGAGGTCTTGTTCGTTAATAAGAGAATCGCCGAGCGAGACGAGAGTGGTGTGATGCCACCAGTACCGCACGCCCTTGACACTCCAAATGCGCCAGACCGCGTGGACTGCCAAGCCTAAGCGGGAAGCTCGTCGCCCTTTCATGGGCAGGGCGCTTACTCAACGCTGGCCGACGTAGGTGAATCGGATGATTGCGCCCGGGTGCTCGAGCTCGGCGGTCATCGCCCCGTCGCGGCCCGTGGTGCGGCCGGCGTTGTCCGTGGCCAGGTAGATCGTCCGTCCGTCGGGACCGATCGCCAGAGCGCGATACCGATTGGCCGTCCGGAAGAGCTCGACGGGTTCGCCCGCCGCGGAGCTGCCGTCGGCGGAGAGCTTTTGGCGATACAGCCGCCCCATGATCATGCCCGGCACGAGTAGCGAATCGGCCCACCCCGGTATCCCTTGCTCGCGGGTCGTGTAGATCGCCAGACTCGACGGCGCGATCGTGGCGCTCCCCTGCGTCGCGATGTCGTAGTCGGCGGCCACGGTGAACAGCGTCTGGAGCGGTGGCTGGAAATCCGAATGACTCCACGCGCGCTCCGCGTCCCGCGGCACGGCGGCCGGGATCGCGACCGGGTCGAACGTCAACGTCGGGCACGGTGCCGGTCGTGACGCGGACCAGTTGGCGTAGACATACGATCGGTCATCCCGATACCCGGCGACGTGCGGCCATCCGTAGTTGCGACCGGCCTCGACCAGGTTCAGCTCGTCGTCGGTGCTCGGACCGTGCTCCGAGGCGTAGACAGAGCCGTCGCGACCGAAGGCCAGCCCCTGAGGGTTGCGGTGGCCGTAGGAGAAGACGTGGCTGCGCACGTCGCCCAGCGACGGATTGTCCATGGGAATCGACCCATCGAGGTTCACCCGCAGGATCTTGCCCGCGTAGGTGGACCAGTCGCCCGCCGCGACGTCCGCCGCGGTCGGCAGCTCCTGGGCGAGGTTGGGATTGCAGTAGTTCTGGAGCCAGTTGCCGCCCTGGTCGCCGATGGTCACGTATAGCTTCTGGTCCGGTCCGATGGCCAATCGCCCCCCCAGATGGTCGTCGTGCGCGGGGAGCCCGCTCAGCACGTCGACCCCGCCCTCCAGCGAGCCCGTCGCCGGGTTGTAGGAGAACCGTCGGATCTTGAGGCGGGAGCGACCCCGGTCCCGATAGGTGAACGCCACGTACACCTCGTCGGCGCCGGCCAGCGGCCCTGGATGCAGCGCTAGGCCGAGCACCCCGTCCTGGGCGACGCTCTGAAAGGCCTCCGGGATCGTGACGGCCACATGCTTCGCGCCGTCGACCGGGTCCACGCGGGTAATCCGCTTGGCCGTGCGCTCAGTGACCCACAGGTAGTCGTCGGGCCCCCAGATGACCTCCCAGGGGTACTCGAGGCCTGTGGCGACCACCTCGAGCGTGAAACGCGACGGATCCACCTCCTGCGACGAGGGCGAGGCCGGGAAAAGCAGCACCAGCAGCAACGGGACAAGTAGCCGCGTTCGTGTCATGGTCGTGAGAGAGTGGTGGGCCTCCCGCGCGAAGCGGGCCAGCCTGTCGAGATCAGTCGCAAATGCCTCTGGCAGGATCTTCAGCGCCACCTGCCGGTTCAGCTTGGTGTCGGTGGCCTGATACACCTCGCCCATCCCGCCTTCGCCGATCTTGGCGGTGACAGAGTACGGGCCGAGGCCGCGCCAGGAGAATGGCCGCCAAAAGCACGTGATGGCCGGGCTGATGCTCGAGCCAGGGGTCACTTGACTGCCGAGTGTCACGATTGAGGCCCCACGTATTCGAGCCGCTGCCGCAACAGCCACCACAACGCCGTCCCGGTAACGGCCCCATACGCGGCACCAAAGGCATGCCAGGGCAGGAGCCTCCCGACGGCACCGTCCACCGGGGTTCCGGTGGCCCAGGTCACGAACCCGACGACGGGGATAGCGACGAGCAACCCGAGAGGCGTGGCGACGACCCACCAGCCCGCGCCGGTCACCTCCTGCCGCAGCACCAGCCACTGGAGCACACCGAGCACGATCCAGCCCACAATAACACCCAGAACCCAGCCAACGTCCCTGTTCATCACGCCTACGCCGAAGACCAAGGCCCCGATGACGACCACAGCCGTGATGCTCGCGAGCACCCACCAGCCCGCCTCGTTCACCTGGCCGCGCAGCAAGAGCCACTGAAGCACGCCAGCCAGGACTAGGCTCACCGCTAGGGCGAGGTACCCGGTCAGGATTAGATCCCGAGACGGGCTGAGAGCCACGCTCAAACCGGCGACGCCGAACGCGAACGTGCATGCCAGCACCCACCCGAGCCAGAGCTTCACGGTTCCCTCCATTCTCGCTCCACTCCGTGTCTCGGCATCTCCTCCAGTTGTTCTCAGCTGCAGATGCTCAATGTCGCTGAACATTGCTAGCGTTCTGCGATTCCTGGAGACTACCTGGCTGATACGATCGAACGTGAGCCTCTAGATCCAGCACGTGTAATACCAGAATGCGAAAAAGCCCACCCCAACGACGAGGCCAGCGAGCTCGGAGAGTGATCACCGCGAGACCTCACGACCTGGCCGCTGACCCTGTGGCTCGGCAACGGTTCGATCAGGAGATTCAGTGTTTTCATCGGTTGTCTCCCCATGACTAGCTCGAGACCTACCGGAAGCGTACCTCACGAAAGACCACGGTCTTGGCCCCGCTATCACCGTCGACGAGATCGGCAAAAAAGGCGCGCACCTTCACGTCGCGAAAGGATCGTGACAGCGCCCTGGCTGATTTGGCGAGGTGCACCTGTTGGATCTCCTCGATCGACCGACCCGACAGTTTGCGAGTGATCTTCCCGACCAGGTTTATGCGACCAGCTTTGTAGCCGCCACAATCCTCGTGGGCAATACACACGACCTCCTGTACGCCCGTGAGCTCGAGCGCCTTGGCAATCATGAGATCTGCGGCCTTCGAGAGAAAACCGATTGACGCCACCAGCGAGTGAAGAATGGCCACCCCCGATGGAAACGAGATGACGTGAGGATGCGAATACCCGCAGGCTTTGAGAAGCTCGATGTTGTGCGCGCGAAACCTGTGGTCTGAACAACACACTACGAGACAGTCGGCCTCGGACGGATCCCACCCCGCCGGACTGGCGAACACCCGGTCTACGAGACCGGGGCTGCCAGGACCGCCACCGGCAGACGCCGCGTTTTCGCCGCCATAGAGCTTAGTCAGAACCGCGCCTCCTCATCCGGAGCATCGGCACTCTTCTTCGTCGCCAACGTGACAAGTCCGGCGGCATCGATCCCTAGCTTCTCCAGTACGCCGTTGACATCAATCCCCAGTGCCTCGGCTCTCTTCAAGAACCCGAACACCACTTCTGGGACCGTGCCTGCGAAGCGAGCCACCGGACTGGCCGAGTCACTCCCGTTAGTTCCACCGAGGTCAACGATGCGGACCTCAATCGATCTTAGACAGACCAAGGCCAACGCTTTCGAACATCGCGGTCTGAATCGTACCGGGTTTCTCGGAGGGCTCATTCCTTGAGAGGATGGAGCCCATGGCAAGACCGAGGAAGTATTCACCTGAGGTACGAGAGCGGGCTATTAGGATGGTCCGCGAGCATGGCCCCGAGCATCCGTCGCAGTGGGCGGCGATCACGTCGATCGCGAGCAAGTTCGGCTGTACGGCTGAGACGCTGCGGAATTGGGTGCGACAGGCCGAGCGCGACACGGGTCAGCGCAGCGGCTTGACGACCGACGAGCGCCAGCGCTTGAAGGAGCTGGAGCGCGACAATCGCGAGCTGAAACGCGCAAACGACATCTTGCGCAAGGCGTCCGCGTATTTTGCCCAGGCGGAGCTCGACCGCCGAGTGAAGTGATGGTCCGGTTTATTGATGACCACCGGGCGACGTATGGGGTTGAGCCGATCTGCGCGGTGTTGCCGATCGCCCCGTCGACCTACTTTCTGCACCACGCGCGGCAGGGGAATCCGACACAGCGGCCTGCGCGCGCCAAGCGCGACGACGAATTGCGGATCGACATTCAGCGGGTCTGGGACGCAAATTATCAGGTCTATGGACCGCGGAAGGTCTGGCAGCAACTGGGCCGCGAAGACGTCGAGGTCGCCCGGTGTACGGTCGAGCGGTTGATGGGCGCGATGGGCTTGGCCGGCGCCGTGCGCGGCCGCGCGTGGATCACGACCACTGACTCGGCGTCCGCCGTCTCGCATCCGCCGGATCTGGTGGATCGCGAATTCGCCGCAACACGGCCGAACCAGCTCTGGGTCTCAGACTGCACCTACGTCGCGACCTGGCGGGGTTTCGTCTATGTGGCCTTCGTGATCGATGTCTTTGCTCGACGCATCGTCGGCTGGCGCGTATCGGCATCACTGCGCACGGACTTCGTACTCGACGCGCTCGAGCAAGCGGTCTGCGAACGAGGCGCCGGTCGCGCCAGCGGCCTGGTTCATCACAGTGACCGAGGCACGCAGTACCTGTCGATGTGGTACACGGACCGACTCCTGGACGCAGGCATCGCCCCGTCGGTCGGCAGCCGCGGCGACTCGTATGACAATGCTCTCGCCGAGTCGGTGATTGGGCTCTTCAAGACGGAGGTGATTCGGCGGCAAGGTCCCTGGCGGAATCTGGAGATGGTTGAATTCGCCACCTTGGCGTGGGTCGATTGGTTCAACACGCGCCGGCTGCTCGAGCCGATCGGCTACGTGCCGCCAGCGGAATTCGAAGCGCGCTACTATGAGCAGGCCGCAGTGGCCTGACTCAATTAATTTGCCCTCCGGGATTCCCGGTACGATTCAGTCGCAATCTTCTCACCGGCCTCGCCCGCGTGCGTCACAAGTCCGGGTAGTAGCTCGAGCGTGATGATTGCACGGGCCCCATCCGTGAGCTCAGCCAGAGCCCGGTTCTTCTTGTCGAGGCCGTCGGCTTCCGCAGAGAGCACTGCCAGCTTCGCGGCGCCCTCCGCCTTACCTTGAGCCTCGCGACCGGTAGCTTGAGCCAACAGTTTCGCCCGCTCGCCGGCTGCCTCGGCCTCCTTTTCCTTCTGTAGCGCGTCAGCCGCGGCCTTCCGACCCTCCGCCTCAGCGGTGAGACGAGCTTATCGACCCTCGCCAGCCTTAGCCTCCTTGATACGGAGCGCCTCACCGATCATGACCGCAGCCTCCTGGTCGGCTTGCGCCGTGATGATCTTCGCTTCCTTCTCGCGCTCTGCCGTCACGATAACGGTCGCCTGGAGCTGCGCGTCCATACGCTTCTTCTCCTCGGCCTGGAGCCTCGTTCGCGCCTGCACCTCCGCCTCTTCGGCCTCCACTTGTGCGACCTTGAGCTTTCTACTCTCCTCAGCCTCGGCTGTCTGGGCACGCACCGCGATCCGCGCTTGCTCGGCCTGTACCGCAGCGTCGTTTTTCGCCTTTGTCTCATCACGTTGGCGAATGGCGTTCGAGATTTCCTCATCCGAGTGCGCCTTTGCGGTCTCACCCTCGAGATTCGCGGCGGCCGCCTTGACATCAGCGTCGCGCGTGGCCTCGGCCTCGGCAATCGTCGCATTGCGCTTGACCTCGGCGGTTCTCTTCTTCCCGAGTGCCTCGATATAGCCCTCCTGGTCGGTAATTTTCTGGATGACGAAGTTGTCCAGCTGAAAACCCAGCTTGCCCAACTCTGTCACGGCGGCATTCAGCACCTGCCCCGCAATCTTCTCGCGGTCTCTGATGATGTCCTCCACGGTCAGGGTCCCCACGATCTGCCTGAGGATCCCGGAGAGTGTGTCCGTCGCCGTCTTTTCCATTTCTTTGGGGTTCTTATCAAGCAGGCGCTCAACCGCATTACCCAGCAGCGTGGGGTCGCTCGAGACCTTCATGTTCGCGAGTGCCGCGACACTCACGAGGACGCCATCCACGTTCGGCGTATCTTCCACGGCGAACGGAACCTGGAACGTGTCGAGGTTGATTCGCCGAACTGCCTCCATGACTGGCACGACGAACGTGGCACCCCCTCGAACCAGCCGATACCCTCGTCGCACGGACACGGTCCGGGAAGGATCCGCAGGGTCCGGAACTTGTTCCATACGTTTCCGGCCGTACACCACGAGCACCTCATTGGGCGCGCACTTGACCCAGCGTCGGACGACCAGCGCCATGACACTGATAACAGCAATGACCAGACCGACGATGATGATAGGGATCAGTAGTTGCGCCATAGCACTCACTCCTCACCTTAGCTGCTGGGAAGCCCCCCCCCCGGTTGACGAACAGGGCTATCCCTCCTCCGCCACCTCCGATACGACGACCCGCCCTTCGACGTAGTTGCGAACCCTGACTCTCGTATTGCGAGAAATACCGTCACCCGTTGACGAAGTCGCGGGTTTATTCATCTGGTTGCCAGCGACATTCAGTTGAACCTCCCCCAGATCGCCTCCGTCGGGAATCGAGACCGACACGATGCCGTACGCGCCAACAATCTCGGTGGCGCTGACCTGTGAGCTACTTTGCTGGCTGTAGAACAGCTTCAGAAGCAACATCAGGGCAAAGGCAAACAGCCAGCCCGACAGCACCCCGCCGACCGCCGCGAACAGGATCTTTTCCGTGTAGTACTGAATGATGAAGGCCACGCCTCCAAACCCGACCATCATCAGCGAAATGCCCCTAACGGAGAGGACACCGGGGGCGTGAACATCATGTACGTCGTCGCCCGTTGCCTCCGCACTGTGGTCGGCATCGAAATGTGCATCGTGGTCAGCGACATCAAGGTCGTGATCAGCATCGCCCCCGAAAAGCAGTGAGAAGACACTGAACGTCAGGCCGCCCAAGAAGATGGAGAAAAACACGACGAGTGCGAGAGAGTCACCGAACAGCGCCATCACCCATGTGCCCATGGTCTCTTCCTCTTGGTTACCTTTCGGGGTTCCCCGATGGACCTTGTCGGCTAACAGCCTGTGGTGAAAGTCGGTAACACGTTCGATTAGATCGATCGCCAGAATCGATCGTGGTCTGTACACTCGTTCGCATGTCGATGGGTACACGTCGCAAACGACGACGACAACACGCACTGTGGGTCGCCACGACCGACTTGCCACAGACGGTCGCCCACCCGTTCTATCGCCGGGTGAACACGCTGCTGGACGAACACGGGTTCGATGCGTTCGTCGAACGGCTGTGCCAACGGTTCTACGCCGCCACGCGTGGGCGGCCGAGTCTCGCCCCGGGGATCTATTTCCGCGCGTTGTTGGTCGGGTACTTTGAGGGGATTGACTCGGAGCGGGGGATTGCCTGGCGCGCGGGGGACTCGCTGGCGATCCGGAGCTTTCTGCGCATCGCCGTGGACGAGGCGGCGCCGGACCACTCGACCATCTCCCGGACCCGGCGCTTGATCGACGTCGAGACGCATCGCGCGGTGTTCACCTGGGTGCAACAGCGCCTCGCGACGTCGGGGCTGCTCACGGGCGCCACGATCGGTATTGACGCCACGACGCTGGAGGCGAACGCAGCGAGGCGGAGCATCGTGCGCCGGGACACCGGTGAGGGCTACCAGGCCTATTTGACCGGCTTGGCGGAGGCGTCGGGTATCACGACCCCGACCCGCGCCGAGCTCGCCCGCCTGGATCGGACACGGAAGAAGAAGACGTCGAACACGGACTGGACGAGTCCGGCGGACCCCGACGCGAAGGTGACGAAGATGAAGGACGGGCGGACACACTTGGCCCACAAAGCCGAGCATGCGGTCGATCTCGATTCGGGCGCGATCGTCGCTGTGACGGTGCAGGGCGCCGATACCGGCGATACGACGACGCTGATCGAAACGGTGACCGCGGCCGCTGAGCAGGTCGAAGCGAGCCAGCCCACGGCCGACGAGCCCCCGGAGGTACGCGAGATCGTCGCGGACAAGGGCTATCACAGTAACGAGGTGCTGGTGGATCTGCAGGCCGTCGGCGTGCGGGCGTATGTGTCCGAGCCGGACCGGGGCCACCGCGATTGGTCCAAGGCGCCGGAGGCCCAAGCGCCGGTCTATGCGAATCGCCGGCGTATTCGGGGGAACCGTGGCAAGCGCTTGCTGCGCCGCCGGGGCGAACTGATCGAGCGATCGTTTGCGCACGCCTACGAGACCGGCGGCCTGCGGCGCACGCATCTCCGCGGGCATCGGAATATCTTGAAGCGCCTCTTGATTCACATCGCAGGCTTCAACCTCGGCGTGCTGTTCCGTCATCTGATCGGGGTCGGCACGCCCCGCAGCCTGCAGGGGCGCCGTGTCGCCGGAGTGACGGTCTTTTCTTGCTGCTGGCTGCGCATCGTGCGTGTCTGGACGGTTCGTGAGACCGCGTACCCCGCACTTTCTACGATGTGGGTCGGCGATCACGATCGATCACTCATCCCGGAGGCCGCATAGAAAGGACGCGTTTCTGCCACGGGCTGTTAACCGTCAGACGGTCACCGACCTTGTCGGCGTAGTCGAGCTCGACCTCTGCGTTCGGAAGCCATTGACGAATCGTTGTGCGAGCGTGGTCTAAGTCTTGGAGCTGTCTTTCTTGGACACCGTCGAGGCTATTGTCAAAGATGGTCAGGCGCTCGTAGTACAGGCACTCCGAGTGAGACACAAGAACCACCCGTCCGGGCGAGTAGCGTCGAAGGAAGTCCTGCAAGACGCGATGTGCCGGGGCAAGATTGTCGGGAATCTCGAACTCCGCGAAGGCCAACGCCATTGGGCCTCCTGGAAAATACAGCGGTTCAGTGGAGACCTCGACAAAGCTCCTGAGCTCGTCAAATGCCTCCTGGAACCGTTCTTCAGGACACAACACGATGAAGTCGTCGCCCAGTCTCTCCTTCATTTCGATAACCAGCGTGCCGTCTTCTTCAGACTGCTCCACTACATTGGTCCGGACGAGCTTCTTGCTCTCATCGAGTTGCCAAGCGGCATACAAAGCAAGCAGGCCGGCACCGAAGACGAACACGGTAGCCAGGGCCACAGTCTTCACGGACATGAAGCCTCCCAGGAATGCGATTGCCGTGTATGCGCAACCTGCGGACTGCTCTATCGGGTACTTAGGAAGAAAGGAGACTTGCAGCTTGGTATCGGTGGCTTGACAGACCTGTCCCATGCCCGGTCTCGGAGGCTCCAGAGACATCCATGCACCCGGCCTTCCGCTCTACGTCGTGGCTCACGGCGTCCTGGCGACGGCCTGGATGTCGCTGTTTTTCGCGCAGACGTTGCTCATCGCTTCCGGACGCGATGACGGACATCGCACAGTCTTGGGCGATCGGTTGGATGACGTGACGGCCTGGGCTCAGGATCCGTAGTTCAGAACTGGGTGATCCGCGACACGCTCTGGCAGCACCCGCCGACGTAGGTGCGGTCGAGGTGGGAGTCCCCACTTTCCTGTTGAACGCAACCCTCGCAAGTCTCGACGGGTGTCGAGAGCTGCTAGTCCTGTCCGGCCTTGATCCTCAGGGCCTCCTGGAAATGCTGGGCCGCCTCCTGCGAGTGTCCCAATGCGTCCAGGGCAAGTCCCGTTGTTGTGGACCGCGGCGGCGCTCGGCTCGACCCTGAGGGCCTCCCGGTACTGCGCGACGGCCTCCTCATAGCGCCCCATCGCCTGCAGGGCGTTGCCCAAGTTGCCATGGGCCCTGGCGTTGTTCGGCCAAATCCGCAGGGCCTCCTGGTATCGCGCGATCGCCTCTTGGGGACGTCCCAGTGCCTGCAGAACGTTGCCCCAGTTGTTGTGGACCCCGGCGAGGGTAGGCCTGATTCTTAGGGCTTCGTTGTACTGCACAGCGGCCTCTTCATAGCGAGATATAACCCTCAGTTGTGTATGAGGGTTTAAACAGGCGGCGTACCCTGGGTGTTGCTACAGCACCCACTCACCCGAGGGCAAGGAGGTACGCCACCATGACGAAGCCTACCGAAACGCTGGTCGAGTTCCCACGACAATCGGCCCGAGACGTCCTTACCGAGGTGCTGCGGACCGGGGCGCGGCAGCTGTTGGCCACGGCGATCGAGGCCGAGGTCGACGAGTATGTTACGGCTCGGGCGAAGACGGTTGACGCGGCCGGTCGGCGCGGTGTGGTCCGCAACGGCCACCTGCCCAAACGGGCGCTGCAAACCCCGCTCGGGGACGTCACCGTGCAGCAGCCGCGGGTTCGGGACCGCCGGCCGGACGACGAACGGGAGACGTTCCGGTCGGCGATCTTGCCGCCGTACCTGCGGAAGACACCCAGCTTGGAGGCGCGCAACGGCCACCTGCCCAAACGGGCGTAGCCGCGGGTTCCGTGGCTCTATCTCAAGGGCCTCAGCACCGGGGACTTCGGTGAGGCGTTGCAGGCGCTGCTAGGCGCCGACGCGCAGGGTCTGTCTGCGACCACGATTACGCGGCTGAAGACCGTCTGGGAGCAGGAATATCACGGGTGGTCCAAGCGCGCCTTGACGGGGCGGCGCTATGTCTACGTCTGGGCCGACGGCGTCTACTTCAACGTCCGGCTCGAGGACACGGACAACAAACGGCAATGTATTTTGGTGCTGATCGGCGCAACCCGGGAGGGGACGAAGGAGTTGATCGCGATCACGGACGGCTATCGCGAGAGCGAGCAGTCGTGGCGCGAGCTGCTGCTGGATGTCCGGGACCGCGGGCTCACGATCGATCCCGATCTGGCCATCGGCGACGGCGGTCTCGGCTTCTGGGGCGCGGTGCGGAAGGTGTTTCCGAAGACCCGCGAACAGCGGTGTTGGGTCCACAAAACGGCCAACGTCCTGAACAAACTTCCCAAGGGCGTGCAGGCCAAGGCGAAAGCCATGCTCCACGACATCTGGATGGCGGAGACGCAGAAGTCGGCCGAGCAGGCATTCGACCTCTTCGTGACGACGTTTACTGCGAAGTTCCCGGCCGCGACCACCTGTCTCGCCAAGGACCGAGGCGTCCTGCTCACCTTCTACACGTTTCCGGCCGAGCACTGGATGCACATCCGCACCACGAATCCGATCGAGTCGACGTTCGCCACCGTGCGGTTACGCACGAAGAAGACGAAGGGCGCGGGCAGTCGGCTGGCCTGCTTAACGATGGTCTTCAAGCTGGCGCTGGCCGCGCAGAAACAATGGAGAACATTGAACGGGGCTCAGTTGATCGTCGAGGTCATCAATGGCGTGCCCTTCGTCGATGGCATCAGAAAGGAAGCCGCCTGAGCTAACCCCATCCACAACTTTTGACAATATCTCCTTCATAGCGCCCCATCGCCCGCAGGGCGTTACCCAGGTTGTTATGGGCCCCGGCGTAGTCCGGCCAGATCCGCAGGGCCTCCTGGTGTCGCGCAATCGCCTCTTGGGGACGTCCCAATACCTGCAGAGCATTGCCCCAGTTGTTATGCGCAGCGTCGTTCTCCGGATTCAAGGAAGTAGCGCGGTGAAAATGCTTGATCGCCTCATCGGGTCGATTCTCTTTGATTAAGGCAGTGCCTAGGCCGTTGTGGGCGGATGCACTCTTCGGAGAGATATAACCGAAAGTTGTGGATCGGTGGTGTGAAAGAGGCGGCGTAACCTTTCGCGTGAATCAAACGCAAGAACCCTGGCTGGCCGGCCGGGGGAAAGGAGACGCCACCCATGCTGAAGGTACACGACAAGCCGGCGAACGCGGAAGAGCAGGATGAGGATTCGACCCTTGACGAGCTGGCGCGTGAAGGAGCCCGCCGGATGCTGATGAAGGCCCTGGCGGTCGAGATCACTCAATACGTCGAGGAACACGGCGCGGAACGGGACGAGCATGGCCGTCGCCTCGTCGTGCGCAACGGGCAGGCCCAGGCACGGAAGGTGACCTGTGGGGCAGGCACCCTGGAGGTGCGGGCCCCTCGGGTGAACGACAAGCGGGTTGACGCGGCGGGCCAGCGCGAGCGGTTCACGAGTCGGATCCTGCCCCCCTACATGCGTCGGTCTCCCAAGGTCGCCGAGGTGCTGCCGATTCTGTATCTGCGTGGATTGTCGACGGGTGACTTCCGCGAAGCGCTGCTGGTGTTGCTCGGCGACGATGCCGCGGGGCTCAGCGCGACCAACATCGCGCGGCTGACGGCCGTCTGGGACGAGGAGTATCGGCAGTTTCGGCAGCGGGACTTGGCCGACCGCGATTACGTGTATGTGTGGGTCGACGGGATCCACTTCAACATTCGTCTCGAGGACGACCGGCTCTGCACGCTGGTGATGATTGGGGCCCGTCCCAACGGGACGAAAGAGCTCGTCGCGCTTGAGGACGGCTACCGCGAAAGCACCGACAGCTGGGCGATGGTCCTCCGGGCCCTGAAGCGGCAGGGGATGCGAGCCCCGATGGTAGCGGTCGGCGATGGGGCCTTGGGCTTCTGGGCCGCGGTACGGGAGGTCTGGCCGGCGACGGCCGCGCAGCGCGACTGGGTCCACAAGCTGGGGAATGTGCTCGACAAGTTGCCCAAGCGGCTCCAGCCCAAGGCGAAACGAGCACTTCACGAGATCATGGACGCCGACACCCGAGAGCAGGCGGACGAACAGCTGGCGGCCTTCGTCGCGACGTACGAGGCGAAGTACCCCCAGGCGGCGGCGTGTCTGGCCGACGACCGCGAGCGGCTATTCACCTTCTTCGCCTTCCCGGCGGAACACTGGACGCACCTTCGTACGACGAACGTGATCGAATCGCCCTTCGCTACGGTTCGACTGCGCCAGCGCGTGACCAAAGGCGCGGGCTCGCGGACGAAGGGCTTACTGATGGCCTACAAGCTGCTGGACATGGCACAACGTCGGTGGCGCCGTCTCAACAGCGCACACTTGCTGCCGCTCGTGCGCGCCGGCGTGCCGTTCATCGATGGTCTGCAGCAGGAACGCGATACCAAGGAGAAGAATCGGAAGGAAGCCGCCTGATCATGCCGATCGCTGATCCACAACTTTTGACAATACCTCCTCTTCGGAAACGCCTGGAGGATTGCCGATTCGCGTTCCAGTTGGGGACGTACGTCACGCCACTCGGCTGTGGCCAGTAGTGTGACCGGCACGACGAACACACACCACTTCAGTCCATGGATCAGCCAGTCAGGCACCCTCTGTTCTTCTCTCGGTTCCGACTGACCACCGCTCATGCCGAGTCCTTCGCGTATCGACTTTTCTCTCACCTTCCAGATGAACCCGTCGTAATAGAAATGCAAGAATGTCGAGGCAGTGACCAATCCGAGAAGGGTTGCCTGCAGATTCTCCGCGCTGATGTACTCAGCGACAAGGTTGATATAGCCATAGGCAAACACGAGTCCTACGTAGAGCCCGCCGAGAAACCAACTCCGCCGAAAAAGAAAGCGCGTCAGCGTGCCGACGCGGTGTCCAGTCTGAACACGTTTGGCGTTGTAAACCCAAACAATCGCCAAATACTGCACGTCGTGAAAAATCTCGAACATCGCAATACCTAGGATGATGTTTGTGATGGCGACATTCGAGTACCACCAGAAGCCGATACTCGTGATCATCAGCAGCAACTTCGTCGTGCTTGGCGGTTGCTTCTGCCACGATCGCCAGACCCAGTTGGCCACGAACGCAGCTGTCACCAAACCCGCGACGACGGTCCACGTGGATTGCACCGCATGAATCATCGACGCTGGAATCAGTAGCCCTCCTGATGAATAAAAGGCTCTAAGGATCGCGGGCACTCGCTCAGGCGATTGGACCACGACTAGTCCGAACCAGGCGGCACACATCGCCATATCGAGGTTCACGGTCAACGGCGAAAATGACTTAGCTTTCGCGTCGTAGATCCTGAGAAACCCAAATACCTGGGCCGCGGCGTGCCACGTGCCCCAGAGGAGCACCACGACACTCAGCCCGTTGAGATGGTGCTGCGCGAAAAAGTTACAGACCGCGAGCAAGAACAATGGGGCCACGATGAAGCGCACACGAAACCGTGCGAAAAGCTCTCGGTCACCGTAGGCGCGCAGCATTCCGGGCAGATGATGGCCAACGGCGCCGAAGGAAAGTACGTACAGGGAGATCTCCGGAACGCTCAGATAGCCTTGCAGAATCGCCACCAGCGGGATAATCAGCAGCGGTGGCGCCACAAAGAGCAAAAGGTCCAGCCAGCGATTAAGAATCCAGGGATTCGCGAGACCCGGTCGTTGTGAGGTCATATCCTCTATTCAGGTACTCGACTCCAATGGGCCTCGTACTCAGAGTCCCGCCCCACCGAGGTGTCGAATTTCAGCGGCGCAGCACGATCGCGCAATTTCCAAACGACCGGACCGGCTTTCCGAGCAGCGTGTTTGCCTTGCCTGATGAGGGCGAATAGAACCGGGATCTACGACCCATACTGCGTGACGGCGCCGTTACATTCAGCGCTCCCTGGCCTGCATGCCCCGCTCTCGCTCTGGTCAGAACGAAGTGCGAGACGTGACCAACTCGCCTGTTGACCGGCTCTTGGTCTGGTCGTAACATGCAGACAGACAGGTCTCGTCCCGTGCGGGACCGTCGCCCCGATATTGGGCCTTCCAGGAGGAGAGACACCCTGCCTAGGTCAGACAAAGACAAGGATTTCACGACCCTTGGTATCGGCAGCGGCCCCGACCAAAGCACCGATGACCAGGACGGGAACACGGACACGGGCGGGACTCTTGGCCTCGGTGCCGTCCCGTTCCGGAGTGCCAACAAGGCCGAGGACAAGGCCGACGACAAGGCGGAGGGCGACGAGGGGAAGGCGGCAGCCGCCCCTCCCACTTCTCATTCTCAGAGAGACCGTGTCCAAGAGCTGCGTCGCCAGCGCAACGCCCAGATTCAAGCGTTCTTGGAGCAGGCCGAGTCGGCGATGGCCGACAAACAGCTCGAACAGGCCAGAGTCGCGATCGAACAAGCCGTCATGCTCAGCCCGGACAATCCCCGGGTCATATCCGTGCTGGAAGCGGTAGAACAAGCAGAGCAGGCCCATGAGCGAGCCGAGCGCGCTCGTCAGGCTGAGCAGGCACGCCGGGCAGCCGAGCAAGCGCGTCAGATCGCCGCGGAGTCCGGCGCCGGTCCGGCGGATGGAGCCGCTCACACTGAGACCGTCGAACACTCAGGAGCCGCGAGCTTGCTCTTCGCATCCGGAGATGACCCGCCGCTTCCGAGCAGCGATAGTCGACCGTCTTCGATCGGAGACGTCCGCCTCGGTGATGTCCGCGTGCTCGCCGGGCTCGCCGGGCTCGGTGTCGTCATAGGCATCTTGGTTTTGTTCATCCTTCTGGGAGGCTCGGACGAGGCAACGGAGACGGCCAGCCGTGAATCGATCTCCCCGGCGGCGCCCACTTTGCCTCCGCCGGTTCCCGAACAGCCACAGGCAGATACGCCAGGTACAACACCCGTAGCTGACGAGTCGGGGACGATCAGAGAAAGGGAGCGCCCTCGTGCGGCTGCTCCCGTACCGCCGCCAAGACGTGCTCCCGCGCCAGTGCCGCGCGTCCCACCGCCCAGGGCCGAGGCTCCCCCGCCATTGCCATCCGCAGCCGCGGCCGAGCCGGGGGGGGCAGTTCGGATCGCGGGCGATATTCCCCGACCAACACGAACCATCAACGTGCCACCGACGTATCCTGCGGCCGCGGCCGCGGCGCGTATCCAGGGCAACGTCATCCTCGAGACGGAGATCAGCGCTGCTGGACAGGTGACTGACGTCAAGGTACTACACTCCGTCGACCCCCTCATCGACGCAGCGGCACTCGCGGCCGCACGCCAGTGGGTCTACACCCCGACGGTGGTCGACGGGGCGGCCGTTCCCGTCGTTATGATCGAGACGGTGTTTTTCCGATTGGACGGAACGGACGGCGCCGCCCCTGCACAGGCGCAGCGTTCGACCCCACCCGCAGCGCCGCCCCCGGCCGCATCATCGTCAGCCAATCCAGTGCGGATCGCCGGCGACGTCCCTCGACCGACTCGCACCAAGGACGTCGTACCGACGTATCCCGCCGATGCGATTGCAGCGCGTGTTGCGGGCATCGTTATTCTCGAGACCGTGATCGGCGCGAACGGACAGGTGAGCGACGTCACGGTGCTGCGCTCCGTCGACCCGCTCGTCGATACCGCGGCGGTCGCAGCCGCACGCCAGTGGATCTACACCCCGACCATCCTTGATGGCGCCGCCGTGCCGGTGATCATGACGGAGACGGTGAACTTCGTGTTGCCACCGTCTATGGACGACATTGACCCGCGGACGCTGCTCGGCCTCAGCATGGAGCAGGTGCGCTCGAGGGTCGGAGCGCCTGAGCATGGTGATGTCACGACATGGACCTACCAGAGCGCGAAAGGAACCGTCACGCTGACGTTCGGCGACACGTCTGCGGATGGCTCGCCAGGGAGTGTCACACGAGTTGAAAGCCCGCAGGGGTCGGTACGCAGGCTACCGAGATAGCGTCGTCCTACCTACACGACATCGGGCGTCCACCTACTCCGGGAGGCGCCGGTTGAGAAACAGCTCCAGCTTGTGTGTGAGATTCGAGAGGTTTACCGACACGTCACCGCTGGGGTTATCAGGGACCTCGTGCACAATCTGGTACCGCGAGGACACCAGATACGCGTGGTAGTTCATGTGCTCGGCTAGTTGGGTGAGCGCGTCGACAAGCCCACTAGGCGCTGCGACCGTCAGAAAGCGCCCGCCGGTATTGTCCGCGAGATTCTGCGCGAGCGAGTGGGCATGCCCGGGCGTCAGCCCCCCACCGCCGGCCGTCAGGCAAACCGCGTGAACGGTTGCGCCTCTCGCGATCAAGTCCTCGAGAAACTCGGCGTACTCGTTCTCGGTCACGAAACTGCTTCTGTCTTCGCCAGGTCCCATGACCAGAACAAAGACCGGCCAGGCGTCCTCGGACGCAAAGCGACGTTTCCAGGTTTCGAGAAACCCGTCCATCATTCTCGCGCCCGCCTCCTGTTCGCTAAAGTACCCGGAGGCCGTCTCTCTCACATCTTCGCGGTTGGTCGTGAAGTCTTCACGGCGCCGGACTTGAGGCGCGAGCGTGAAGTAGCCGAGCTCTGCCTGTTTGTCCAGGGCTTCCACGAAGGCCGCTAGCCCGTTACGCAGCGGGCTGTCAGCCGCCAGTCGGTACATGCTGTCACCGTTATCGATCAGGAGCGCGATCTTCGGGAGAGTGGGGTCGAGTCTGATGGCGGCCAGCTCGATTGGATCGGCGCCGATCTTGAAACTGAAGTCGTCAATGGTGAGGTCCAGGACCGGAGCCCCATTCTGGTCGACCACTGATGCAAAGATCTGAGAATAGTTCTGGGCGGCGGCCACGGTGGGCAACCCCGCCCACACTGAGCACACGATCAGAATCGTGTGAAACCGCCTTCCAAAGAGTAACTTTGGCATCATCCTCTCCGGGTCCTTCTCACGCGCTGGTCGCATCGCGGCACGAGGGCTCGCTCGAACAACCGATCGGCAACAACCCACTCCCTGCCTATGATCGCCTGAGGTCCGGAGTGTGACACCGGATCCTAGCACTGAGGAGGCGGAGGGGCCGGCGCCTTCGCAAGCGTTCGTTCTCGGCTGCGCCTCTCCATTGAGCATGGCTGTTCGGGATCAGCCGACTATAGCCCACTCTCCCCACAGACCCACCAAAGGCGACCCCGAGAGGTCGCTGTGTCGACGCGATTTGACAGGAACCTCTTCGACAGTGTCGAAGTCTCCGTACCGAAGATCGTCACTCCCTGCAGCACCGCGTGGACGACGCCTTTCCCGGGCCAGATCACAAGCCGGAGCCTGCCGCCGTTAGGGGTGCCCACACTCAGGGGTCAGACGTCGGACAGCAGGTTGAGCGATCCGGTGCTGTCGCCGAAGCGCTCCACCGGCACACCCAGTTTCTCCAGGACGGTCTGGTGTAGGTTCGCCACGGGGGTATCGTTGAAGTATCTCAGGTGTCGGCCGCCCTTGAGATGTCCGGCGCCCCCACCGACGAGCAGCGTCGGCAGCTCGAGATGATGATGGATGTTGCCGTCGCTCATGCCTGCACCATAGACGAACAGCGAGTGGTCCAGCAGCGACCCGTCACCATCCGGTGTGTCTGCGAGCTTCTCGAGAAAGTAAGCGAACTGCCGCACGTGATGGGTGTTGATCTTGACCAGCATCGCGATGCTCTCGGTATCACCCGAATGATGTGAGTACGCGTGGTGTCCACCCGGGACGTTGATCTCAGGGAACGACCGGCCGCTGACTTCCTTCCCGAACATGAACGTGCCGATACGCGTGAGATCGGTCTGGTAGGCAAGCGTCAGCAGGTCGAACATCAGCCTGCAGTGCTCTTCGAAGTTCGCGGGGATTCCGGGCGGCTGCTCGACCACCGGCATCTCGCGGTCGCTCTGCTCCTCTGCCTTCTGCACGCGCCGCTCGACGTCGCGGACCGCGTCGAGGTACTGCGCCAGCTTGAGCTGGTCCCTCGCGCCCAGTGTCTGCTTCAGCCCGTTCGCCTCGTCGGTCACGAAATCGAGGATGCTGCGATCCTGTCGCAGGCGGGCCTGCCGCGCCTGCACGTCAGTACTATCGGTGGCGCCAAACAGTCGCTCGAAGACCGCGCGCGGGTTGTTTTCCATCGGGAGCGGCGTCGCGGGCGACCGCCACGCGATCGTGTTGGTGTAGGCGCAGCTGTAGCCCTGGTCGCATGCGCCTAGCACCTCGATGGAATCGATGGCCAGCTCGAGCGAAGCGAGCTGCGTCTCTTTGCCAAACTCGCGCGCCGCGATTTGATCCATCGAAATCCCCGCGCGGATGTCGAGGCCGTCGGTCTTCTTGACGTGCACCCCGGTCAGCCATGTCGACGACGCGCGCGCGTGATCACCGGTCCCTTCACCCTCTCGCGCGATGGCGACCTTGTCGGCCAGTCCCGAGAGCACGCACACATGCTCACGCAGCGGCACCAACGGCTGGAGGATCGCTGTCAGCTCGAGCGGACCACTTTCGCCGGGGGGCGTCCACCGACGCATCTCGATCCCGTTCGGCACGTAGATGGCGCCGAAGCGACGCACCGGGTTCGCCGCCGTCTTTCGCATCGCGGTCAGCGCCGGCACCATGCCATCGAGCAGCGGCAGGGCCAGCGAGGCGCCGAGCCCTCGGAGGACCGCGCGACGCGGGAGGTGTTTCTGTGTGATCAGCATGGTTCCACCCTCGACTATTGCACGGCCGCGGCTTTAGGGCCGGCGGCACTCCGCATCTGAAACGGCGCGCTCTCGACGACACCGAGCAGCACCGACGACCAGCGGAAGTCGTTGGTCGCCGCCTCGCGCATGATCTGGCGCACGACCGGAGCATCGTACGGCTCCAGGCCTCGGCCGAGCGCATAGACGAGCAACTTCTCGACGACTGTCCTGGCGAACTCGCTCGCCCACGGTTCGTTCACCAGCGCCTCCCGAAACGATGCCGGACCATCGAACGGCGTGCCATCGGGGAGCACCCCTGACGCATCGATCGCCGCGACCGAGCCTTCGTGTGCGCGCCATCTCCCGACCGCGTCGAAGTTCTCGAGGGCGAACCCTAGCGGATCGATCTTCGCATGGCAGCTGGCGCAGACCGAGTTGGTCCGATGCTGCGCCATCCGCTCGCGCATCGTGACGAGCGCCGCATTACTCTCCCTCTCGTTCAGTGCTGGCACGTCGGGCGGCGGAGGCGGCGGCGGCGCGCCGAGTAGGTTCTCGAGCAGCCACTTGCCGCGCACGACCGGCGAGGTGCGATTGGGGTACGAAGTCACCGTCAGAATGCTCCCCTGCCCCAGCAAGCCGGCGCGCCGATCGTCGCGGTAGGTCATCCGCCGGAAGTGGCTGCCGTAGACCCTGTCGATGCCGTAGTGTCGCGCGAGCCGTTCGTTGATGAAGGTGTAGTCGGCGCGCAGCAGGTCGTGCACACTGCGGTCCTCTCGGATCTGGCTCTCCACGAACAGTTCGGTCTCGCGCCGCAGCGCGTCCCGGAGGTTGTCGTCAAAGTCGGGGAACAACAGAGGGTCAGGCGCCGCGGTTCGGAGATTCCGCAGGTACAGCCACTGGCCGGCGAAGTTCTGCACGAGCGCCTTGGAGCGGGGGTCGTCCCTCATGCGGCGGATCTGCTGCTCCAAAACCGCGGGATCGCTCAGCTCCCCGCGGGCCGCGATGTCGATGAGCTCGTCGTCGGGCAGGCTGCTCCAGAAAAAGAACGAGAGACGGGATGCCAGCTCCAGGTCGGTAACGTGGTAAGGCGCCCCGCTCGCGACATCAGTCGGCTCGTGCTCGATGCGGAACAGGAACTTCGGCGACACGAGCATGGCTTCGATCGCCCAACGAATACCAGCTTCGAAACCGCCACCCTCACTCCGGCCGTGCTCGAACGCGGCAACGAGCGGCTCGATGTCGACGCCGGTCACCGGTCGACGGTAGGCACGACGCGCCAAGGTGACGATGACGTTCCTGGCACACGGCTGTTCATCCTGCGTCGAAGCGGGCGTACAGACGAAGATGGCCCGTCGGCTCGGCGTGTCCTCCGGCACCTTCCCGTCGTACGGCCCGGCGATGTCGACGCTCGCCACGGCCGGATCGCTGACGTGCTGGCCAAAGCCGAAGCTCCGGATGGGCGGCATCGGCGGACGCCCGTCCACGGGGAGCGACTTGTCCAGCGTCCCGACGAACGACACGCCGAGGGCTCGGGTACCGGCCTTGACGTGCAGACGGACCTCCAGCGTCTCGCCCCCGCTGAGGTCGAACCGCCTCACCCGCTCACGGTCCAGCCGAACATCGAGCTCATGCCCCTCGCGGCCGCGACCTCGGAGTGCGATCGTGATCACGTACTCGGCGTCGAGTGGAAAGTAATGGCGCACCACGACGCCGCCGCGCGATCCGAACGGCAACGCCTCGCTCAACCGATCGTCCTGCGACAGGAGCGGAGACACCGGGTAGGTGGTGGTCACGGCGCGAAGCGTCGGATCCCCGATCGCCTGACGGCTGACCTTCGCGGCCGCCAGTAAGTAGCGTTCCATCAACCCGGGTGAGACCGACAGCACATCGCCGATGTTGTCGAACCCGTAGCCCGACTCGTCCGGCGGAAGCAGCGACCGGCCGTCGACCTCGAGCGCGAGTAGATCGCGAATGGCGTTGACGTACTCGGCCCGGTTCAGGCGCTGCACGGCGGGTCGACCGGGGTAGGGATTGGCCATGGCGGCGCGGTCGAGCTCGGCCTCGAGATATGACACGAGCGACACGTAGGTCTGCCGGTCAGGACGCGGTCTCGGCGAAGGGGGCATCATCCCAGTGCGCAGCTTCCGAACCACTTTCTCCCACACGGCGGCGTCTCGACCCACGCGACCGGGATCGACGGCGGTGTCGTCAAGGACGAGGCTGCCCGTTCGGAGGTTCGCGTTGTGGCAGGTCACGCAGTAGCGGTCGAGCGTGGCGCGTGTCTGAGCCACGTCGGTGTCGTTTTGGGCGGCGACGTCCATCCCCGTCGCCATCACCGTGAGGACGCCGGCGGCACAGGCGATGAATCTCGTCATCGTGGCTGTCATCGCTCCGTCACATCCTCCGACGCTCCGGTCATGCCGAAGGCCAGCTGGATACCAGCCTCGGGGTCGGCGCCGAGCTCACGCAATCGCGCGACGGTCGACGGGAACCGGATGAAGCTGGTGCAGCAGAGGAGGTGTCCATCGGCCACGCGCAAGGCGGTCTGCTCGGCGGCATTCGTCGCGTCGATGTCGGCACCCGACTCAACGAGGAATTCGATCACGCGGTTCGCACCCTGGTAGGCGGCCGCATGCAATGCGGTTTCCCCGTGCACGTTGGCCGCGTCGATGTCGATGCCCAGCTGGAGTCCGGCCGCCAGCGCGGCGATCGCCTTCGGCTCGGTCCAGTCGAAGTAGGACATGTCCTGCGCGGCGCGCTTGCCGAGTCCGGCCGCCAGCATCAGCGCGGTGGTCCCGTCGTTCGTGGTGAGGTGCGAGTCAGCGCCGTGCGCCGCCAGCAGACGCATCATCGGGGCGTCGGCCGACTTGGCGGCAACGATGAGCGGAGTCGACCCGATCTGCGTCAATCGACCCGAACCCGGGTGCCGGAAGACGCCACTTTCGAAGGCATCGGTCAAACGCTGCGGCCGCTCGAGGCGCACGTTTGGGTCCACGTCTCTGACCAGCAGCGCCTCGGCCACCTCCAGCTGGCCGGTCGCGCTCGCGATGTGCAGTGCCGCATATCCGGGCTCGGTCGAATGCACGTTCGCGCCCTTTTCAAACAGGAGCAGCGCGAGCGGCTCGTGCCGCTTGATGAGCGCCAGCATCAACGCGGTCATGCCGTCCGGCCCGGCTTCGTCGACGCTGACACCCGCAGCCAGCAGCGCCTCGACTGAATCGAGATTCCCTGCCATGACCGCATAGAGGAGCGGTGTAAAGCCCCCCTCAGGGCGCGGCGGATCCCCGTCGCTGTCTCTCGGAAAACCCCTCGGATTTGCGGCGATGAACCGGCTTGCCGGTTTGGCGTGTGTGTTCACGTACGCGTGAGCTGGCGCCGAAGGGATCACGACCGCCGTGCGTGCGTGCACGTCGGCCCCCGCGTCGATCAGAGTGCGGACCACGTCGGGATGGCGCTCGGCCGCGGCCCACATGAGCGCCGTACGACCGGCGGCCGTTGCCGCGTCGACGTCCGCACCACGCGCGATCAGCTGCGCCACCGCCGCGACGCTCCCGGACCGCGAGGCCATCATAAGCGCGGTCTCACCGCTCGGTCGCGCGAGTCCTGGATCGGCACCCGCCTGCACGAGGGCTCCTACCATTTCCGCGCTGCCGTTGGCGCTCGCGAGCATGAGCGGCGTGACGGCCAGCTCGTTTGCCGCGTTCACGTCGGCACCGGCGCGAAACAGCGCAGCCGCCATGCCGAGGTCGTCCCAATGCGACGCCCAGGCGAGCGCCGTGGCCCCATCGGGCTGCGGCGCGTCCACCTCATACTCGCCGGTCTCGAGAAGGGCCAGCACCGCGTCGACATCGCGGGCCTGCGCCGCGTCGACCAGCGCGTGACTGTTTTCAGGAGTTGTTGGGGAAACGGTTTGGCCGGCCGATTCGACGACGACAGCGGCGTACGCGAGCCCGACGACTACCCAGATCGCCGCGCGCCACGCGGGGGCCCGTCGTTCCATAGAAACCCACCTTATCCTACTGCGATAGTGGCGCAGAGTCACCTGAAACCCGGGAGTTCACTTGTGGCGACGGGTTCCCCCCAGACACACCAAAGGCGATCCCGAGGTCGCCCTGGGATTACACGCTGTGATGCCCACCCCGCCACTGCAAGCTGTATGAGGAAGGCAAAGACAACATTGTGCTAGGTTTCAACGTGACGACTATCGTCCGACGATGACATCGAAAGCCTTCGGCCGCACGATTCAATATTCCAGGCGAATCCTGCGACAAATCAACCGACTTGGCGGGAAGGGAGCGTTTGTCGTTTACCTGGTTCTTGCGATCGCCGCCATGTATCCGCTGAATTGGATTTACCAGGTCGCTCGAAAGCCGGGTGAACTTTTGGCGCCAATCAGCGCCTCGTTCTCCAAGGGTCCTGACTCTACCTGGAGAGACTACGGTGCCCTCTTCGACAAGCATGCAACTGACATAGTAACTGCCGATTTTCTTGCAGCCCTCGCTCAAGTCGAAAGCGATGGCAACCCGATCGCCACGACCTACTGGCGCTGGCGCTGGTCATGGAACCCATTCGAAGTCTATCGTCCGGCCTCAAGCGCGCTCGGGATGTTTCAGTTCACCGACGGTACGTTTGCGGAGGCGCGAAGATACTGCATACACGAGCATGAGGTGGCAGAGGACGGGTCCTGGTATGACATTGATTCTTGCTGGTTTAATGTCTTCTACACTCGCACCATTGCCAGCCATGCCATCGAATTGACTTCGGCATATCTTCACCAGAACGTCGTCGATGCCTTGAGTAGTCGTTCCATGGCAAAGACCTGGTTAACGGAGAAACAAAAACTGGCCGCCGTGATTCACCTATGTGGCGCTTCCAAGGGGCGCACATTTGCAGACGCCGGATTCCAGCCAGCCAAAGGGGACACCTGCGGAACCCACTGAATCGTACCGGGTTTCTCGGAGGGCTCATTCCTTGAGAGGATGGAGCCCATGGCAAGACCGAGGAAGTATTCACCTGAGGTACGAGAGCGGGCTATTAGGATGGTCCGCGAGCATGGCCCCGAGCATCCGTCGCAGTGGGCGGCGATCACGTCGATCGCGAGCAAGTTCGGCTGTACGGCTGAGACGCTGCGGAATTGGGTGCGACAGGCCGAGCGCGACACGGGTCAGCGCAGCGGCTTGACGACCGACGAGCGCCAGCGCTTGAAGGAGCTGGAGCGCGACAATCGCGAGCTGAAACGCGCAAACGACATCTTGCGCAAGGCGTCCGCGTATTTTGCCCAGGCGGAGCTCGACCGCCGAGTGAAGTGATGGTCCGGTTTATTGATGACCACCGGGCGACGTATGGGGTTGAGCCGATCTGCGCGGTGTTGCCGATCGCCCCGTCGACCTACTTTCTGCACCACGCGCGGCAGGGGAATCCGACACAGCGGCCTGCGCGCGCCAAGCGCGACGACGAATTGCGGATCGACATTCAGCGGGTCTGGGACGCAAATTATCAGGTCTATGGACCGCGGAAGGTCTGGCAGCAACTGGGCCGCGAAGACGTCGAGGTCGCCCGGTGTACGGTCGAGCGGTTGATGGGCGCGATGGGCTTGGCCGGCGCCGTGCGCGGCCGCGCGTGGATCACGACCACTGACTCGGCGTCCGCCGTCTCGCATCCGCCGGATCTGGTGGATCGCGAATTCGCCGCAACACGGCCGAACCAGCTCTGGGTCTCAGACTTCACCTACGTCGCGACCTGGCGGGGTTTCGTCTATGTGGCCTTCGTGATCGATGTCTTTGCTCGACGCATCGTCGGCTGGCGCGTATCGGCATCACTGCGCACGGACTTCGTACTCGACGCGCTCGAGCAAGCGGTCTGCGAACGAGGCGCCGGTCGCGCCAGCGGCCTGGTTCATCACAGTGACCGAGGCACGCAGTACCTGTCGATGTGGTACACGGACCGACTCCTGGACGCAGGCATCGCCCCGTCGGTCGGCAGCCGCGGCGACTCGTATGACAATGCTCTCGCCGAGTCGGTGATTGGGCTCTTCAAGACGGAGGTGATTCGGCGGCAAGGTCCCTGGCGGAATCTGGAGATGGTTGAATTCGCCACCTTGGCGTGGGTCGATTGGTTCAACACGCGCCGGCTGCTCGAGCCGATCGGCTACGTGCCGCCAGCGGAATTCGAAGCGCGCTACTATGAGCAGGCCGCAGTGGCCTGACTCAATTAATTTGCCCTCCGGGATTCCCGGTACGATTCACCAGAGCCTACGCGAGTATCTTACTAAGGTCGCTCGGATGACGAAGCTGTTTGGCAGACTGAGCGAGAACAATGGCTGATGAATACTGGGGACGCCGCGCAGAACAAGGTGAGAAACGACCAAGGCGTTGTTTGGCCCTGACCTTTCTGCGGGCTGGAAGTACTCGGATGCGCTGAGGGTCAGGGGACTGGCCTCGTGTGGCTCGCATGCTGGATGAATTCGAACAGGTGTTCAGTACGTGAAGTGTTTGATCGTCTCGCCGCGCTCTTCAATCTCTGTCATTGCCTCGATGCCAAGGTGAAGGTGGATCTCAGACCATTGCTGGACGACCCGTTCGCTGGATTCCTCGGTCGCAACTCCCTCGGGTGTCGTCGGCAAGTCTGACACCAAGAGAAGCGCCCCTCGAGCAATTTGGTTCCGGTGCCCAACGATAAAGACCGTGGCGGTCTCCATATCGATAGCGATGCAGGTCATGGCTTTGAGGCGAGCCACGAACTCGTCGTCGTGCTCCCAGACGCGTCGATTTGTCGTGTATACGACGCCGGTGCGATAGTCATACCCACGGTCTACGACCTTCTGGGAGACGAACTTATGGAGCTTGAACGACGGCAGCGCCGGCACTAGGGGCGGGAAATAGTCGTCGCTGGTTCCCTCGCCACGGATGGCCGCTATTGGAAGAATGAAGTGACCGATTTCGGTCGACTTCTTGAGTCCACCACACTTCCCCAGAAAGAGAACGCCCTTCGGCTGACGCGCGGTCAGCAGGTCCATGATCGTCGCGGCATTCGGAGAACCAATCCCGAAGTTGATGATGCTGAGCCCGTGATCGTTCGTCGCCGCCTGCATCGGCCGGCCTTCCCCAAAGCGTTCACACTTAAATATGTGGGTGAAGGCGTCCAGGTGATAGCGAAAATTCGTCAGCAAGATATAGTCGCCAAAGTGGTCAAGCGGCATCCCCGTGTACCGAGGAAGCCAATCCCTGGCGACCTGAAGCCGTTCGGACATTGCTACCTCACTATAGGGCCTCATCGAGATCCGGTGTAGCCGGGCGATCAGCGTTCCGACGCCCAGCGGCTCTCCAACGGAATCATGAGGTGGGCATCCGGTGTGTCGTCAGCACGCTGAGTGACTTACGTCACGGATCTCGACTCTCCCGGATCGCTCGGGAGAGGTCATCGAGCAGGTCTTCTTGATCCTCGATACCCACCGAGAGCCGGACCAGCGCATCAGGGAGGCCGCCGCGCAGTCGTTCCTCCTTCGGAATGGCCGCGTGGGTCATCGTGGCCGGATGACCGACGAGCGACTCGACGCCGCCCAGGCTTTCAGCCAGGGAAAACACCTCGGTCTTCGACGTGAAGCGGATGTTCCGTTCGAGTCCACCTGTGAGCTCGACGGATACCATCCCCCCGAATCCGGACATCTGGCGCGCGGCGATCGCGTGGCCGGGATCAGACTCCAACCCTGGGTAGCGAACCTGCTGCACGTCTGGATGGTCAGCGAGGAATCTGGACACGGCCATCGCATTCTCACAGTGTGCGTTCATCCTGATGGCCAACGTCTTGGTCCCACGCAAGACAAGAAAACAGTCGAGCGGCCCTGGTACTGCGCCGATGGCGTTCTGAAGAAACTTGAGTCGGTCGAACGCGGCTTCATCGTTCGTAATGACGGCGCCGCCGACAACGTCGGAGTGTCCTCCCAGGTACTTCGTGGTGGAATGAACGACAACGTCGGCACCGATCTCCAATGGCCGTTGCAGGAACGGCGTCGCAAACGTGTTGTCCACCACGACCCGCACCTGATGCCGATGGGCAATGTCGCACGCGTTGCCAATGTCACAGACCGTGAGGAGCGGGTTCGACGGTGTTTCGATCCACAGCTGCCTCGTCGTTGGACGAATGGCTGACTCGATGTCTTCAGGTCGAGATGTATCGACAAAGGAACATGCCACACCGAGTTGACGCCAGACCTCCGTGAACAGCCGATACGAGCCCCCGTAGAGGTCACGCGACGCCACAACGTGGTCGCGCCCGTGCTGAGCAGGTGCAGGACCGTGTGCTCCGCTGAGAGACCGCTGGCGAACACCAAGCCGAATCTCCCTCCTTCGAGTGACGCCAGGTTGGCCTCGAGCGCGGCGCGGGTCGGGTTACCGCTGCGAGCGTAGTCGTACCCCTTGTGTGTCCCCGGAGCGTCCTGCACGAATGTCGACGTGAGGTAGACGGGGGTCATGATGGCACCCGTGGCAGGATCCGGCGGCTGTCCGGCATGGACCGCTCGCGTTCGAAATCCCCGTTTGGTGTCGGAATCGTGCCCGCTCATCATGGCTCCGCCTGGGCCAGACCGGCGATAGCATGCACGACATCGGCCTTCGTGAGGATCTCAAAGGTGCCATCCGGCATGCGTACCAGGATCGCGGTTTCGCCGCTGAGCAAATCCGTGATCTCGTCAATCGTCGTGTCTGAATCGACAATCGAAAACGGCCGTTCCATCACTTCGCGGACGACTCGTTCACTCAGGTCCTGCCCATGCAACACGAGGGCGACCAGCCGATCCTCGGTGACCGCGCCCAGGAATCGTTCGTTCTCCACCACCGGCAGCTGCGAGATATCGAGCTCGTCCATCATTCGGAGCGCGTCCTGCGCGCTGTCCGCCGGCGAGGCCGACTGCAGGGCGGTCCCGCGCGTCTTGTGTCGCAGGCACTCACCCGCCGTGAGACGCACGGCCGGCTCGAGGTAGCGATTCTCTCGCATCCACTCGTCGTTGAACACCTTGCTCACGTACTGGCGTCCCGTGTCGGGGAGGAACACGACAACGTAGTCGTCCGTCGAGAGCGACTTCGCGATCTGCAGTGCAGCCCAGACCGCACCGCCCGAGGAACCCCCTGCGAAGATACCTTCCTGTCGGACCAACCGACGCGCGGTGACGAAGCAGTCCCGATCGGTCACCTGGATGACATCGTCCAGCACGCTGAAGTCCATGGTGGACGGGAAGATGTCCTCGCCGATTCCCTCGACCACGTACGGGTGGGCCTCCCCGACGCGGCCGGTCTGAAAGAACTCGTGGTAGAGAGAGCCGACCGGATCAACGCCGATGATCTTGACGGTGGGCTTCTTGGACTTCAGATACCGACCCACGCCAGTGGCCGTCCCTCCCGTGCCAATGCCGACCACGAAATGGCTGACCCGGCCTTCGGAGCTCTCCCAGATTTCCGGACCTGTAGTGTCGTAGTGGGCCTCGGGGTTGAGTGGGTTGTCATACTGATTCGGATAGAACGAATTCGGGATCTCCTCTGAGAGCTTCTTGGCGACCGAATAGTACGAGCGCGCATCGTCGGGCGGCACCGCCGTGGGGCACACGACCACCTCGGCCCCGAATGCCTTGAGTAAGTCGATTTTCTCGCGGGATTGTTTGTCGGTGATCGTAAAGATGAGCTTGTAGCCACGCACCGCGGCGACGAGCGCCAGCCCCATGCCGGTGTTGCCGGCAGTCCCTTCGATGATCGTCCCCCCTGGCTGAAGGAGGCCATTGCGCTCCGCTTCGTCGATCATGCGGATGGCGATGCGATCCTTGGCGCTACCGCCCGGGTTCAGGTAGTCCAGCTTGACATGAACCTCAGGCTGGAGTCCCTCGCATATTCGGTGCAAGCGCACTAACGGCGTACGCCCCACCGCTTCGAGGATGTTGTCGTAGTTCATGACGGATTGCGGTCAGCTGAGCTTATACCGAGTGCGACTGAGCGGATTGAACGGTGTGCGACGACTAGCGCGCCTGCTCGAGAGGGAGCGACTCTCGCAACAGCTGGCCGGTGGTAATGGCGGAGCCGTGCGCCGACGCTAAGCGACGACTCTCAGGGTTCCGCGGTCACCGGATCGATCATTTTCGACACCGCAGTGACGATGGTCGCGGGAAATCCGCTGCGCTCGGCGTGTTCCATGATCAGCGCCTCGCTATCGGCGATATAGGTGCAGAACGTCTTGTCCTGCACGACGTAGGAGTGATCCCACTGAATGTTCTTGTGCTCCGCCTTCATCTCGGCGACTACCGAATTGGACTTCTGCGCGGCTTCGCGCAGCGCGGCGCGCTCGGCGGTGCCGTGTCGGGAATATCTCTTTCGATGACGTATCTGGGCATGTCTACGCTCGTGGCGATATGGAGCAATGCAGGTCCCGCGCGGTTGTGAACGCGGCACGTGAGTACCGAACGATGCCAGATACTGGAGCGCCCAGGCACTACTGTCTGGCCCCGCCAACGCCGGGCTCCGCTAGAGTGGCTCGTCCTCCTCGAACCGGGCCAGCCTGTCGGGGTCAGACCTCGTCACTCCCATGGCCAATAGCCCATGGCTTGGTGTTGGGTCATCCAGCAGCCACCCCACCCGGGCAATCTGCAGGCGGCGCCTTCAGGGCTGTAAGCTGTTTCCACGAAGGGGGTTAGACCCTGAATGCCGGAGCGGCTCGGTGGGCCGGGAATCTCCTTGACGCCGGCCGTCCTCCTTCCTAGAGTTAGAGCAGTCTAGGAGGGCGGGTCGCACCTCGCAGACCAGGCAAGCCGCCGACAGGATTCCGCCGATGTCGAGACTTTGTGTGAGGCTCGTGTGCGCGATGGTGGTCGCCTGTGCGGCCGCGGCGGGCATGTCGCACGTGCCGGTCGTTGCGCACCCGGCGGCCGTATCCGGCCAGGCGGTTTCCGATACGCCCCAGCAGGCGCTGCTCGACCAATACTGCCTGACTTGCCACAACGATGGGCTGGTGGCCCGGGGCACAGTGCCGGTGTCCTTCCAGCAGCTGGACATCCGGGACGCGGCGGCTGATGCCGATGTCTGGGAGCAGATCGTGCGGAAGCTGCGACTCGGTATGATGCCGCCCGCCGGTCGGCCACGTCCCGACGCGGCCGCTCATCACGGCTTCGTGACCTGGCTCGAGCAGCAGTTGGATCGAACGGCGTTGTCGAACCCCAACCCTGGGCGGCCCGCGATTCGTCGTCTCACCGCGTCCGAGTATCGCAAGGCGGTCAAGAGCTTGCTTGACTTCGACGTCGACCAGCGCTGGCTGCTATTTCCGGCCGACGACGTGGACCAGGAGGGATTCGGCACCAATGCGGACGTGTTGTCGGTGTCTCCGGCGTTGTTCGACCGCTATCTGTCGGCTGCGAACCGCATCAGCCGACTCGCTGTCGGCGACCCCGCGATCGGCCCGGGGTTTGCGGCGGCCACATACGACACTCCGAGGTTGCTGTATCAAGACGGTCGGATGAGCGAGGACTTGCCATTTGGCTCACGCGGAGGACTGGCAATCCGCCACCACTTTCCCCTCGACGGTGAGTACGAGGTGAAGATCCGACTCCGGCCGATGATCTATGACTACATCGTCGGGATGGGCTCGCCGCAACAGATCGAGGTGCGCCTCGATGGCCGATTGGTCCGGCGGTTTACCGTCGGCGATGCCGATCGCATCGGCTATCCGTCCGCCTATAGCTTCTTTGGCACCATCCGGGGGGATCCCGAGTGGGAGGAATACGTCTCCATCGATGCCGACGCCGGACTGATCGTGCGGTTTCAGGCTCCGGCCGGGACCCGTCGTCTTGGCGTGTCATTCGTGGGCGAGCGGACCGAACCCACCGGTATCCTGGAGCGGCGGTTGTCCGGGTTCTCGCTCAGCGGGCTGGGGTTCTACGACGGGAACGCGGCAGTCGACCGCGTCGAGATCACCGGCCCGTATGACGCCACGGGTCCTGGCAACACCGCGAGCCGACGGAGAATTTTTCGTGTCGCCCCACCGACGCGAGCGAAGAAGAGGGATGTGCCCAGCAGGTCCTCTCGACCCTAGCGAGGCGCGCGTATCGGAGACCGGTCACCGACGACGACGTGGCCACGTTGCTGCGCTTCTACGAGACTGGGCGAACAGGGGGAGGGGGGTTCGACACCGGTATCCAGAAGGCACTCGAGCGGCTCCTCGTGTCGCCGGAGTTCCTCTTTCGCCTCGAGCGTGATCCGGCCGACGTCGCAGCTGGCGAGGCATACCACCTGACCGATCTGGAGCTGGCGTCGCGGTTGTCCTTCTTTCTCTGGAGCGACATCCCGGACGGTTCGTTGCTGGCTGCGGCTGAGACCGGTCGCCTTCGCGAGCCGGGCGAGCTCGAGCGCCAAGTCCGGCGGATGCTGGCCGACGAACGCGCAGGCGCGCTGGTGGACGACTTCGCGACCCAGTGGCTGCAGCTCGGACGCGTGCGGGGAGTGGTTCCGGACGTGGACGTGTTCTACGAGTTTGACGAGAACCTTCGGGCCGACATGGAACGCAAGACGCTCCTGTTCCTGGAAAGCCAGCTCCGCGGGGATAGGGGTCTCCCTGAGCTCTTGACCGCGGACTACACGTTCGTGAACGAGCGTCTGGCGCATCATTACGGCATCCCGGGTATTTACGGCGAAAGATTCAGGCGGGTCGCCGTTGGTGATGATCGCGGCGGGCTGCTGGGGCACGCGAGCCTGCTGACGC
Source organism: Vicinamibacterales bacterium (assembly GCA_965216615.1). Lineage (GTDB taxonomy): Bacteria > Acidobacteriota > Vicinamibacteria > Vicinamibacterales > UBA8438 > CAUZIB01. The sequence goes on from CBDCGH010000021.1 coordinate 358,963, forward strand.
TGACCGCCTATCCGACCCGAACCTCGCCGGTGTTGCGAGGCAAGTGGCTGCTCGACAACGTGCTGGGCATGCCACCGCCAGCGCCGCCGGCCGACGTGCCGGCGCTCGAGGAAAATGATGGAGCCGCCGAGCCACGGACGGTTCGCGAGCGCATGGAGCGGCACCGAGCGAACCCGTCTTGCGCCGCCTGCCACCGAATGATGGACCCCGGGGGGTTTGCGCTCGAGCACTTCGACGCGGTCGGGCGGTGGCGCGCGACAGACGAGCACGGCGCGCCGGTCGATGCGGCGGGCGTGCTGGCCGACGGCACCCTGGTGGACGGGCCCGCGGCCCTGAGACGGGCAATAGTGGCCTACGAGACCAGCTTCCTCCGCACCGTGACCGAGAAGCTGATGACCTATGCGGTGGGCCGCGGCATGGAGTCGTTTGACCAGCCGGCCATCAGGAAAATCGTTGCGGCGGCGGAGGCGGACGACCATCGTTGGTCGTCGATCATTCTCGGTATCGTCGAGAGCGTGCCGTTTCAGATGAGGAGATCGGAGTCATGACGGTGATCACCAGACGGACGATTCCACGTCGAACGCTGCTGCGAGGCCTGGGCGCCACCGTAGCACTCCCGATGCTGGACAGCATGGTGCCGGCGCTGAGTGCGCTTGGTGCCCCGGCGGCAACCCCCACCGTGCGGTTCGGCGCGGTCTATGTGCCGAATGGGATGGTTATGCAAAACTGGACGCCGGCCGCCGAGGGGCGCGGCTTCGAGCTGACCCCCATCCTCGAGCCACTGGCGCCGTTCCGCGACCAGATGCTGGTGGTGTCCGGGCTCAACTGCACGCCCCCGCCCGGGACACGTGGCGGGACGCACTCTCGGGCGGCGACCCGTTTCCTCACCGATGTGCACCCGGGGCTGTGGAACCCGGAGGCGATATCGATCGACCAGATCGCCGCCCGCGAGCTGGGACGGCACACCCCCCTGGCCTCACTCGAGCTTGGTCTCGAAGGAGCCAACTTTGCCGGCTCGTGCGACAGCGGCGGCTTCAGCTGCGCGTTTTCATACACGATCTCGTGGCGCGATTCCTCGACGCCGTTGCCGATGGAGCACAACCCACGGGCGGTCTTCGAGCGTCTTTTCGGCGACAACGAGACCACCGACCCGGCGGCCCGGCAAGCGCGTCGGCGCCAGCAACGCAGCATTCTCGATTCGGTCAGCGACGATGTCGCGCGTCTGCGTGGCAGTCTCGGCGCGGGTGACCAGCGGAAGCTCGGCGCGTATCTCGACGCGGTGCGCGTTGTCGAGCGACGCATCGAGATCGCCGAGGCGCAGGGTGACCGAGAGGTGCCGCTGCTGACGCTACCGATGGGTGTGCCGGCAAGCTTTGCTGAGCACGCGAGCTTGATGTACGACCTGCAGTTGCTCGCGCACCAGACCGATCGCACGCGGGTCACCACCTTCATGAGCGGTCACGAGCTCAGTGGACGCACCTATCCCGAGATCGACGTGCCGGATGCGCACCACCCGCTGTCCCATCACCGTGGTGTCCCGGAAGCCCTGGCGAAGCTGACCAAGATCAACACCTATCATGTCGAGCTCTTCGCCGCCTTCGTCGAGAAGCTGCGGTCCACACCCGATGGTGACGGCTCGCTGCTAGATCACATGGTCCTCATGTATGGCGCCGGGATGAGCGACAGCAATGCGCACTCGCCATACAACCTGCCGATCGTGTTGCTCGGCGGCGGCGCGGGGACGCTTCGTGGCGGACGGCACGTGGCGCAGCCCGAGCGAGACCGCACACCGCTGGCAAACCTCCATGTGTCGCTGCTCGACAAACTGGGTGCGCCGGTCGAGCAGATCGGGGACAGCACCGGCCAGCTGCCCAACCTCTTCACTGGCCAGGGCGCCGAGCGGCTCTCCGGGGTGTAACGGAGAATGCTCGCCGAGGCAGGAGGCCGGACGCACGAGCCAGCAGAAACCGAAAGGCGTGGCTGGCTCGCTCTCCTTCTGGGAGTGGGTTGGGGGCGCAGCTGATGGGGGGGACGCCGGCTGGCAGCGAGCGGCCTGCTCGTCCTGTTTTACGCCGCCGGGCTGTCGGCGCAGGGCTCTGCTCTGCGGCTCATCGACGCGGTTCGGAATGAGCGGTCTGAAGCGCTGCCGGCCCTCCTGGCCGAGAGTGACGTCAACGCGACCCAGCCGGACGGGGCCACGGCGTTGCACTGGGCAGCGTACCGGGACGACCTGGCGACAGCGACGAAGCTAATAGACGCCGGGGCCGATGCCGGCGCGGCGAACGATCTGGGGATCACGCCGCTGGCGCTGGCGTGCGAGAACGCGAACGGGGCGATGGTCGAGGTGTTGCTGGGTGCCGGCGCCGATGCCAGTGCCGCGGCGGAGACCGGTGAAACGGTACTGATGAGCTGTGCACGCACCGGGAGCCGCTCGGCCGTACAGGCGCTGCTGGCCGCCGGCGCCGAAGTCAACGCCCGGGAGCCGACCGAGCAGCAAACCGCGTTGATGTGGGCCGTGGCGCGTCGCCATTCCGAGGTCGTCAGCCTGCTGCTCGCGCACGGTGCCGACGTGCAGGCGCGCTCTCGGGCTCGGCGCCAGGTGATCAGCCGACGGCTGCAATCGGAGCTCAAGTACGGCGAGCTCGGCCGAAGCTACGGCACCGACGCCGAAGAGACGACCATCGGTGGGTTCACGCCGCTGCTGTTCGCCACCCGCCAGGGCGACGTGCCGGTGGCCCGTCTGCTGCTGGATGCCGGTGGCGACGTCAACGACACGGCACCCGACGGTGCCAGCGCTCTGGTGGTGGCGGCGCACAGCGGACACCGCGCGTTGACGGTGTTTTTACTGGAACGAGGCGCCAACCCGAACGCGGCCGACGCCGGCTACACCGCTTTACACGCCGCCGTGCTGACCGGTGATCTGGAGATGGTCACCGCCCTGCTGTCGCACGGCGCTCGGCCGAACGCACAGGTCACGCTGGCGACCCGAGTGACTCGCAACGGTCAGGTGCTCATGCTGGGCGAACATCTGCTGGGCGCGACCCCGCTTGCGCTCGCGGCAAAGTTTACGGAGATCGATCTGATGCACGCGCTCGCGGCGGCCGGCGCCGACATCCGTCTTCCACTGAAGAACGGTTGGACACCATTGATGCTGGCGGCCGGTGCCAGCTGGCGCTACGCGGTGTGGGATCGACGTGATCGAGCGCTGGCCAAGGCGCCGGCTTTTCAGGCCCAGAAGTACGACGAGAACGGCACCCAGTCGGCGGTACGGCTGGCAGTGGACCTGGGTGCGGACGTCAATGCCGTCGATGCCGACGGCAACACGGCGCTCCATCACGTGGTCGACAAAGGCTTCGACCAGGTTGTGGACTTCCTGGCGGACAACGGCGCTGATCTCGCCGCGACGAACGGTCGCGGGCAAACACCTCTTGCGATCGTGGCACGCGCTCGCACAGGCAACGTCGAGGCGGCTCCGGCAACGGCCGAGCTGCTGCGTGCACTCGGTGCTCGCTGAGCGCGGAGTGGTTCGTGTCATCGGTAGGGCGACCTACCTCAACGACCTCGTCGGCGAACAAGACCCGGTCGACGCTGACACACTGCCGCGAGCTGGCCAATGCTCAGTCCAACACCGGACTGCCGTCCCAATCCGAGGTCTTTAGCTCAATGCAGTGCCGATCCGGGTCTCGGAAGTAAAGGCTCTGACCACCTTCCTCCCACTCCATCTCACTCTCGATCTCAACGCCGTGTCCTTCAAGTGTCGCTCGCCATTCGTTCAGCCGCCTCGCCGGCACGGCAAACGCGACGTGTAGCTGGCCGCTCCCGTCATGTGGTGGGACCGTTCCCTCTGGTGTGACCAGCGGGTCGACCGTGGCCCCCTTCCTCACGATAAGCAGCATCTGAAGCGGCGCCACCCGAAGCGCCGACAATCGGTCGGACGCAGTAAGCACGGGGAATCCAAACACTCGCTGATAGAACTCCACTGAGCGACGCATGTCGTCCACGTAGAGCGCGGTCTCACTAATCCCTTTCACGGATGACATGCTTGTACTTTCATCAACCGCGAGCCAGCCCCATCGCCGACTCTTCAGGCTGAGATCGAGGGCATTGTATGCCCCTGCCTTCGTTTTTCCAGCGGCCTGCACGGAATGGCGACTTCAGCTCGCCAACGGGGGAACCGTTGAGGAACCGGTGGGCGACGACGTTCCACGAGAAGCGGCGAAAGAGATCTTCCAACGTTTGGCGATGCCACGGTAGACTGAGCATCAACGGGCCGCCCGAGGCCACGCGCAGGAGGTCTGGGATGAACATTCGAGCGTTCACGTTGAGTGCGACGGTGATGGCTGTCACCGCTGTCGGCGCCGGCGGTGTCGTGCCAGCCGCCGCGCAGTCCGCTGCACCGCGGACCGCGTGGGGCGACCCGGATCTCCAAGGGATCTGGGACTTTCGAACGATCACGCCGCTGCAGCGTCCGGAGGATCTGGCGGATCGGAAGTTCCTGACCGAGGACGAGGCGGCGACCCGAGAACAGGAAGTCGTTAACCGCAACCAGGGGTCGCTCGACGCGCTACCCAGACGGACGGTGCGCGGTCAAGATGTGGGCTCGTACAACAACTTCTGGATGGATCGCGGCACGACGGTGGTCGCCACCAGGCGTACGTCGCTGATTGTTGATCCGCCGAACGGGCGTCTTCCGCCGATGACGGACGCCGGGCGCGGGCGGGCTGGAGACGGCCGTGGGTCATTCGCCTCGACGCTTCCCGAGTCATACCTTGATCTCCATGGCTCCGACCGCTGCATCCTGGGGTTCAATGCCGGTCCTCCCATCACCCCGGCCGGCTACAACCAGAACATGCAGCTCTTTCAGACGTCCGACTACGTGGTGATCCTGAACGAGATGGTCCACAATGCCCGGATCATTCCGCTGGACGGACGTCCCCGGCTGGACGACGGCATTCCGCAATGGTCCGGCGACTCCCGTGGCCATTGGGAAGGCGACACGCTGGTCATCGAGACGACGACATTCAACGACCAGCGACAGTGGCGGGGTCCGCCGAGCCTCGGCATTGGCGCGGCGACCAGCCAGAACATGAAGGTGGTGGAGCGCCTCACGCGCGTCGATGCAGACACGCTGGAGTACCGATTCACGGTGATTGATCCGGAGACCTGGGCCAGCTCGTGGACCGCGTCCGTGCCGATGCGACGGACCGACCAGCTGATGTACGAGTTTGCCTGCCATGAAGGGAACTACGGTCTCACCAACATGCTCGCCGGGGCACGTGCCGAAGAAGCTGCGTCGGAAGCCGTGACCCAGTGATCGAGGTAGGTTGACAGGCGGACGAACGACCATGCGACTTGTCCTTGCGGCACTGGCCGTGCTCGCGGCACTCGGCCCTGACCTCAGCGAGAGCCAAACCGTCGAGTGGCCGAACTACGCACACGATTTGGCCGGCACGAAGTACTCACCGCTCGACCAGATCGACGCGTCCAATTTCAGCAACCTCGAAATCGTGTGGCGGCAGCTGGTGATTCCCGATGCCATCCGCACGCCGGACACGTCACGCGGCCCCAATAACTCCCAGAACACGCCGTTGATGGCGGGCGGACTGCTCTACGTGAGCACCGGTCTCGGTACCGTGGCGGCACTCGATCCGACCACTGGAGCGCTCGTCTGGCACGACGACGAACCGGTCCTCCGTGACGAGGCGGACGCCCTCGAATTCAGGACCGCCCTCGCCACCGAGCCCACCCAGATCACACGCGCAACGCGGGGCGTGGCGTACTGGACCGACGGTGCCGACGCGCGAGTCCTCGCCACGCGGGGACCGAAGCTGATCGCAGTCAATGCCAGGACCGGGGCCCGATACCGTGACTTCGGGAACGACGGCGAAGTCGACCTGCGGAAGGGGCTCGTGCGGGACTTCCCGGGCTACACGTCGAACGGCGCGCCGCTCGTTGTCGACGATGTGGTCATCGTCGGTTCGATGGTGCCGGACATTCTCACGAACCGCATGCCGGCCATGAAGGAATCACCCCGGGGCGACGTACGCGCCTTTGACGTGCGGACCGGCGATCAGCGGTGGACCTTTCACACTGTGCCGTTGGAGGGGCAGTTTGGCACCGATACCTGGGGCATTGATCCAGACAGCGATCAGCCGTCATGGGTGTACACGGGTAACACGAACCTCTGGGCCCATCCGACCGCCGACCCCGAACTCGGCTACGTCTACTTGCCGTTGTCCACGCCGGGCAGCGACTACTACGGCGGGCACCGCCCGGGCGACAACCTGTTTGGCGAGAGTCTGGTGTGCGTCGACGCCGAGACCGGCGAGCGCATCTGGCACTTCCAGGCTGTGCGTCACGGGTTATGGGACTACGACTTTCCAGCTTCGGCGAATCTGGTCGATATCGTCGTCGACGGCCGGGAGATCAAGGCGGTCGCCGTCGTCAGCAAGCAGGCCTTCACCTATGTCTTCGACCGGGTGACGGGCGAGCCGGTGTGGCCGATCGAGGAACGCCCGGTACCCGTCTCGAACGTTCCAGGAGAGCAAACGTCTCTTACCCAGCCGTTTCCGACGAAGCCGCCACCGTTCGACGTGCAAGGCGTCACCGTCGACGACCTGATCGACTTCACACCCGAACTGCGGACGGAGGCGATCCAGATCCTCAATCGGTACGAGTGGGGGCCACTTTTTACGCCGCCGACCCTGATCGACCCCGCACCTGGGGGCAAGAAGGGCACCATCCTCAACCCCGGTGCCGGCGGCGCCGCCAGCTGGCAGGGCGCCGGGGTCGACCCCGAAACGGGGATTCTGTATGTAACGTCGGCCCACCTGCCGCAAGTCATCGGGCTGACGCCGTCGTACCATCCGCGATCGGATGTCCGCTACGTGCGGGAACGTTCGGACCACATCCAGGGGCCCCAAGGATTACCACTCTTCAAGCCGCCCTACGGACGCCTCACCGCGATCGATCTGAACGAAGGTCAGATCCTGTGGCAAGTACCGAACGGCGAAGGACCGCGCGACCACCCGGCCATCAAGCATCTCGACCTTCCTTGGCTCGGACAGCCGGGCCGCGCTTCGGTCTTGGTGACGCCGTCGCTGCTCATTGCCGGCAAAGGCACGAACGTCGGGATAGTCAGATCGACCCGGTTCTGGGGTGAGCCCGGCGGTAAGGTGATCCGCGCATACGACAAGCTCACTGGTGACATCGTCGGCGAGATCGATCTTCCAGGTGGAACAAGCAGCGCCCCGATGACCTACATGGTGAATGGCCGCCAATACATCGTCGTGGCCGTCGGGTGGAGCGACATGCCGGCCGAGTGGGTCGCGCTAGCGCTGCCCGAATAGCCGCAGGCGACATCCCGCCCTCGCCGATCAGGGCGGTGACGTCGCAATGGCCCTACATCTTGGTCGAACACGGTCAACGGAATGGGGTCGTATCGGCTACAATGGCGTCCCCACCGGCGCGGCGTGCTCGCCCGGGCTTTCCTCATTCTGACGGCCATCAACATCATGGTGACCACAGTTCGCTACACGATTCAGACGACCGGGCAGGGCGACGTGCGAGACATGACAACGGAGGTGGCGTCGGCGCTCCGAGCATCTCAGCTCACTGACGGCATCGCAACTGTCGCCGTCATCGGCTCCACGGCTGCCGTCACGACCATCGAGTTTGAGCCGGGTGCAGTCGCAGACTTCGAGCGGCTTCTCGCGGGATTGGCGCCCCACCAGGCTGAGTATGCGCACCACGAACGATGGGGAGACGACAACGGATCGAGCCACGTGCGCGCGGCGATGCTCGGTCCGTCGCTGACCGTCCCATTCTCGGGCGCAGAGCTTGCCCTCGGGACGTGGCAGCAGTTGGTGCTCGTCGAATGCGACACGCGTGCACGCACCCGCGAGGTTGTCGTTCAGCTTATTGGCGAGTGACCCGGATTGCGCGGTGTGGTTGGCTGGGTCGGGTGCGCGTTACTCGGTGTGGACCAGGAAGTCCAGAAGCGCCCTCATGGAACGGAAACTCAGGACGCCGACCCGGGTCTCCACTCTAGGATTTCAGCCTAGAGAAGAGAACTAGAGTTGTCACCCGTGTCTTGGGATTTCACATTAGAAGAATTGGAGGCGCCGCCCGGATTTGAACCGGGGATGGAGGTTTTGCAGACCTAGTGTGGCCTCCTAGTGAAACGGCAAGAACGCCTGACTTATCGAAGTTCCCAGTGTTTTCGTCACTCTCGCTTCTTACGAAGCCTGCGAGGATTACGGCCTATTCGTCCCTGATAGGGACAGTGTAGGGACAGCCGCGCCAGACCCACCGACAAAGGGATTCACAGAGAGTCCCTGGCACGAATCCGACGTTAGGAAGAACCCTTTGGGATTCCTCCCAGTCATCCTGCGGTCATCCAACTAGGCCGATGGGATGACTGCTATGCCACCGTGCCATCTGCCACCCCATAGGGGTGGTGGCATGCCATGGCACATCGCCACCCCTGGGATTCAGGTCGCCGTCAGCAGTTCCAGGACGTGGCCGTTGGGATCTTTGAAGTAGACGCCCCGGCCGCCGTTCCAGTCGTTCGTGCTCATGTCATCGAGGGAAAATGGACGGCTGCCGAACGGGATCCCCTCGGCCTGGACACGGCCAAAGATCGCATCGAACTCCTCGTCACTCACTTTGAACGCGAGGTGGTGGCTCTTGAAATCTGTGGCGGTGTTGAAGTCAAGTGTGAGCGAGTCGTTGACCTGGACGGGGGCAAAGTGGCCCGCCGGTCCCTCGTACGCCAATCCGAAGACTCGCGCAAAGAACTTCGCAGATGCTTCCTTGTCGAACGACGGGACGATGGTGTGGTTCAGTTCAATGGTCACGACTGTGGCTTACGTGCGGTGGCTAGGGCGTTGGCAGCCGTGCCTTCAGCTCCTCGAACCGCTGAAGAATGAGGTCGCGGCGAGCGAGAATCGCCAGTGTCTCTGCGGACGTCAAATGCCCGCGCGCAATGGCTGTTAGTTCCTTTTGGTCAAGCAGATTCAGCTTCTCGGCCAACCCTGCGTCGTAGGCGACAAGCGCCTCGGGGTGCGGCAGCTTGTGCCAGACCCGAAACGCCCGCGTGAAGTCGATCATCCATAGATGCCAATCCTTCGTGTAGAGCATGTTGCCTTCGTTGCGGTCCGTGTCGTAGATCAGCTCGGCGAACACGACCATCCGATAGAGCTGCTTGGTCCACGCCGCCACGCTCGGGTGGAAAGAGGCCTCGGGCCTTACGTTCCGTCTCGTCCCATGCACTATCGACCCACCACACCAGGGCGCCACGCTGCCCCCGCCACCGCCGTTCGACCGACACCGGCACCATGTCATCAAGGCCCAGAAGCACGGCGAGGCGATAGGCCGCGATGTTGAAGTGGTAAGAGTCCTTGAACTGCAGCTCTGTGCGCCGCCCGACCCCCGCCACGTTCTTCTGTTGGTTGATGGACTGAAACGCGGCGTCGTGCGTGGTCGTGCCGTCACTCAGTGTCAGGCGCCACGAGTTCGTCACACCCTTCCCGATCGGGCGGGCGTCCACGACCTCTGCAGTTAGGAGGAACTGCTCGATATCGGCAGCTGTCCGGGGCGAAAACTCTTGTGCTGCGACCGGAAGCACAAGGGTGCCTACGGTCAGAGTAGCGAGGATGATGGCCACTGGCATCCGTCGTGTGAGCGGCCGCTCGAACCGCTGCTTCAGATCGGGATCGGTGGCGACGTGCTCGGGCAGCACCTTAATGGCGACGGTGCGGTCCAGGCGGGTGTCACGGGCTTTGTAGACCTCACCCATACCCCCCAGCGCCGAGCGGGGACTCGATCGCATACGGTCCGAGTGTGGTGCCCGGACTGAGTGCCATAGGTTTGGCCGCATTCTACCGACCTTCACGCGGAATCACGCGCTGAATCGACAGGACTGTATCGACAGGAATCGAACGGAATCGGAAATGTGCAATTGGCGGGGGTTTTTGGACTACCAGACAGGTTTGTCGGGGTTACCCCCAGAAATGCGAGCAATGCCCAGATCGGACCAATGTTTATGGGGGTGAAAAGGGCCAGTTTCGGGAGGTCCGGGACCTGAATTGGAGGGTGAGTGAAATCTACGGGACCGGCATCCGCGCCTTCAGCTCCTCGACTCGTCTGCACCAATTCGTAGGAACGAGCTGTCCTCGAAGAGCCGCGGCTGCGGGATGATCCGGGGACCTGCGGTGAAGCCCGCGATTAGTCGATATCGAGGCGGAATCCAACCAGAATCCCTGCGTCGTGCTTCTTGATCCGAGCGGGAGGCTTCGAGTCTCGTCGCCAGTAGCCCGAGAGGTCAATGCTAAAGTGATCCACCAGCGGCACGATTCCCGATAGCAACACGAGCGTTCGGTGGTCGGTCCAATCCGACCCAACCGGCTGAAAGTAGATCGTGCTCGCGAGTTTGACGACGCCGGCGTCTCCGTAGATCGAGAGAAGATTCGCTCCTCGCACATCCGATCGGACGGCTGTGTTCGTTCTCCGTTCCTCGTCGAGCATCAGGCCTACGCCGAGATCCATGCCGCCGCTGGCGAAGCTAAAAAGCTGATACCGGATCCCTCCACCGATCAGAAGCCTGCGCTCGAGCTCGATCTCCTCCTCTGCTTGAAGCTGGACGAAGGCGAAGGTGCGCGCACGCTCGCTGAAAAGCCAGGAGTGACGGAGGTGCGCCGAACGGTCATGGAGGACGTTCTCGCCGCTGGACCGTTTGAGCCGGTAGGCTGGGTAGAAGCGCACCCACTGCGAGTCCCCGCTGTAACCGAAGGCCCCAGAAAAGTTCGCGTCGACAAACTCAGAATGACAGCAAAGCCACGAATCCCGATAGCGCCCTCGACGTCGATCACGGCCGTCGCGTAGTAGTCGTCCCCCGCGGTCCGGTCGTAGCTTTCGTAGCTGCGGACAACCTGAGCGCGACCGGACAACGGGCACAGTGACAGCAAAGCCACGAATACCAGACCAACCGGGGATCGTGCTGATTGGTGGGGATTCAGTTCATCTCACCTGTCGGCTGGTCGCCGATGAGGGCGGTCACGTCGCAATGGCCGAGCGTGGTTCCTCGTTGCAGGGCTATGACTAGTATCGCTACTGCCGAAAGACTCGAATCGACGACACGCAGTTATCGAGGTTATTGTCGCTGTGACACGGGCCAAGCACCTCGGCAAGATCAGACACGTCATCGAGAACGATCTGGTCCCATCCCCCGAAGCTCGGGTGCTCGTATAGGTGCGCCTCCCATCCCGGAGCAACGCGCACCGAGGAGATGCAGTCATCCCACACGTCGATAGGGTTGTTGTTCTCGTCGAACGTGTTGCATGGCCCGTTGACATCATCGAGATTCGAGATGTCCTCGGTCACATGTGCCGACTCACCCTGATAGTTGTTGAACTCATAGATAACGATGCCGGCCGTAAGATCGGATGGCCCAGTGGGCAGCCGGTCCCGGCAGCTACCCATGAGCATGCACGCCGCTACGAGCACGATCTTCAGCGCCACCTGCCGGTTCAGCGCGGTGTCGATGGCCTGATACACCTCACCCATGCCGCCCTCGCCGATGAGGACGGTGACGGCATACGAGCCGAGGGTGGTGCCGGGTTGGAGAGCCATAGGCCTCTAGGGCTGGAACTCCTTGTCCATCACGTAGATCTTGACGGTCTCCCGCTTGACGCCATCAACCGCCATGGCGTCGGCGGTCGCTTGGGAAGCCATCCCCTTCATGAAGGTGTCAAGATTGGCCGGCTCGAAGGAAACGGCAACTTCGTTCGCCACGTTGATCGCAAAACTGATCGGTGTGGTGACCGTCTCACTCCTGAAGAGGTCGCCGTGGGTGCGGAACCCTTCTTCCCACTTCACCGAGTCTTCGACTCGGGCTGTGACTACGACTTTTGGCATCTCTCATCTCCTCAAGACTTGGGATTCAGGCCAAGGAGACCAGCCCGGCTTCAGAAACGCGCGCTGTTGGTCGGTGGGCACGAGGCGCTTGGTTCCTCGAACCACTTCTGCCGCATTCTACCGACCTTCACCCCGTGTGAGGCGAGGAATCGGAAATGGGCAATTGGCGGGGGTTTTGGGACCATTAGACGAGGTTTGTGGGGGTTACCCCAGAAGTGCGCTCAAGGCCTCAATCGGACCAATGTTTATGGAGGTGAAAAGGGCCAGGTTTGGTAGGTCCGGGACCCAGTCGGCTGGTCAGTGGAAACTAAGGCACTGGCACAGGCTCGGTGTGGCGGGCTGGGCCGGGTGCGCGCTACTCGGTGGGGACCAGGCGCTTGAGTTCCTCGAACCAGTTTTGGAACCCGCTGTTTCTCTCGCAGCGGCCGAGTGCCGCACGCTCGCCAGTTAGAACCTCAGCAGCTTTCGCAACACTCCCTTGCGCTCTGAGTCGTGCTTCAGGAACAACGAGTCCAGCTCGCCTGCGTCCAGGAAGACGCCCTCACAGAAGCCGCACTGGTCCACATTGACGCCTTCTAGGTCGCGTTCCGCCAGATCATGGCCGCACTTCGGGCACTTCATGAAGTGGAGCTGTTTGACTCGCTGGCGCTCCTCGAGCGCCTCGCGCTCGGCTCGCTCGTGCTCGCGCTTCGCGCGCGTCACACGGGCCTGTTCGAGCATCACCTTCTCGTTCTTGGCGAACCACTCGTCTTCTTTAGGGCGTTCCTGGGCTTGATCCGATCTCATGGACACTTTCCGAAAGGCGGATACGATGTCCCCGATGGTGCAACCAACCAAGGATCGGCGCCCACGCCGGCAGTTTGATGACGAGTTCAAGACCGGAGCGGTGCGACTGGTACTCGACGAAGGCCGGAGCGTGGGGCAAGTGGCTCGCGATCTCGATCTCACGGAGTCCGCGTTGCGCAACTGGGTCGAGCGGGCTCGTGCGGATCGAACAAAGGGACGCACGGGCTTGACGACGGAAGAGCGAGAAGAGCTGCGGCGGCTGCGCAAGGAGAATCGCCGCCTGCGTGTGGAGCGTGACGTCCTAAAAAAAGCCGCGGCCTTCTTCGCGAGGGAGAGCGAGTAAGATTCGCGTTCATCCAGGCGGAGAAGGCCAGCATGTCTCTCACGCACCTCTGTCAGATACTCGGCGTCTCCCGAAGCGGATTCTACGCGTGGCAGCGTCGGTCCGCCTCGACCCACGCGCGGCGTGATCAACAGCTCCGCGTGTTGCTTCGGGCCTCGCATGAGGCGAGTCGCGGCAGCTACGGCAGCCCCCGCCTTCATCGTGACCTGCAGGCCCAAGGGCACCGGGTGAGTCGCAAGCGCGTGATCCGGCTGAAACAGGCGGAGGGCCTGACGGCGCGGGTGCGGAAGCGGTTCAAGCGCACGACCCTGAGTGACCACGATCAGCCGGTCGCGGCGAATGTGCTCGGCCAGGACTTTGTGGCCGAGGCGCCGAACCAACGCTGGGTCGGCGACACGACGGAGTTCGTGATCGGCAGCAGCGGCAAGCTCTACCTGGCAGCGCTACTCGATCTCTACTCGCGTTTGGTGGTCGGCTGGGCCGTCAGTGCCATCAACGATCGCCATCTGGTCATCAAGGCCCTCCAGATGGCTCTGAAACGCCGCGAGCCCCCAGCGGGGCTGCTGCATCACTCCGACCAAGGCAGCCCGTATGCGAGCGACGACTACCAACGGATCATCAACGCGCATCACATGACCGGCAGCATGAGTCGTCGAGGTAATTGTTACGACAACGCCGTCATGGAGAGTTGGTTCTCCACGGTGAAGCACGAGCTCGGGGAACACTTCGACAGCTGCGGCGAGGCCCAGATGGCGCTGTTCGACTACATCGAGGCGTTCTACAACCAGCGGCGACGACACTCGACGCTCGGCCAGATCAGTCCCGCCGAGTTTGAACGACAGATGAGAACTTCAGCAGCTTAACAAAACCGTCTACGAAACTGGATCAAGCCCATCCGTCCCCAAGGGCAACCTCCGCAGGATCGAGAGCGAGTCTAGCCAGCGTCTCGGCGAGCTGTCAACGGCGCCGCAGGACCTTCTCGCTTCCCGTGCTCGCTAATTCCGGGTGGAGCGTCGGTCGATCGGTCGGGCGACGTTCCTCTAAGACTCCGTCCGCGCGTCGGCTTCCTTGCCGTCCAACTGCTCCGGCGCCATGTATTGCAGCGTCCCGAGGATCATTCCGTCGCTCGTCAGCGGTGCGCCCTGGGTCGGCATAGCAGATACCGGACTAACGCCAACCGAGGCGGTTGGCTTCGCCAGGCCAAAGTCGAGCAGCTTGGCTCCCGCCTTGGTCAGCATGATGTTGCCCGGCTTGAGATCCCGGTGAACGATCCCCTGCCGGTGCGCCTTATCGAGGGCATCCGCAATCTCAATGGCGATCTGAATGGCCTGATCCAGCGGCAACCCACCCTTCTCCAACCGCAGATGTGGGGATGGCTCAGCGCAGCAACCGTCTTGGCGTCGCGCTCGAACCGCTGCCTCAGATCGGGATCAGCCGCGACATGTTCGGGTAGGACTTTGACGGCGACGGTGCGGTCCAAGCGCGTATCGCGCGCCTTGTAGACCTCCCCCTATAGTTGTGCCGCGTGGAAAACTCTGCAACAAGAAAGTGAACCAGTCGGAGAGGGCGCAACGTCTCCGCTACGAATCAACCTCCCCAACCGCCCCAACGGTTCGGCATGGACCTTCGAGCGAAGACGTCGCGCGGGGTTTGACATCGCATCCTCAGATGTCGTCCGAGTGTGGTGCACTCAGGACTCTACTATAGGGCTTGCGCTGGACCTCGCCAAGCGTGCTCCGCGAAAGGAGAACCGATGCGACTCGACGAGGAGATGGCCGCGTATGCCGGCTTGGATTGGGGCGATCAACAACACGCGGTGCAGCTACAGCCAGCCGGCGGTGGGCCGGTCGAACAGATCGACCTCGCCCAGCGCCCTGACGTCCTGCATGCCTGGGTCGCAGAGCTCCGGCGGCGGTTTGACGGCCGACCCGTGGGGATTGCCATCGAACAACGCAGAGGCGCCGTGGTCCACGCGCTGATGCAGTACGAGTTTCTCGTGCTCTACCCGGTCAATCCCAAAGCGCTCGCGCGCTATCGCGAAGCTTTCCACCCCAGTGGGGCGAAGGACGACCCGACCGACGCAGCATTGTTACTCGACCTGGTCCAGACCCACCGAGCCCAGCTCCGGCCCTGGCGACCGGAGACCGTCGCCGCCCGCAAACTGCAGCTGTTGTGCGAGCAGCGCCGGAAGCTTGTCCAGCACCGTGTCGCCCTCACCAACCGGCTCACCAGCCTGCTCAAGCAGTATTTTCCCCAGGCCCTCGACTGGGTCGGCACCCTCGACTCGCGCCAAGGTTGCGACTTCCTGCGGAAGTGGCCGACGCTGGCCGCCGTCCAGCGGGCGCGCCCCACCACGATGCGACGGTTCTATCAGCAGCACAACTGTCGCCGAGCCGCCGTCATCGACGACCGGCTCGCGCAGATCGCCACGGCCCAGCCGCTGACCACCGACCCCGCGATCGTCGACACCCTCAGCCTCGCCGTCCAGACCTACGCCACGCAACTGCGCACGCTCCTCGACGCGATCCGGACCTTTGATGCCGCCATCGCCACGGTCTTCGCGGATCACCCCGACCACGACCTCTTCGTGAGTCTGCCGGGGGCGGGTCCGGTGTGCGCGCCCCGCTTGGCGGCCGCCTTCGGGACCGACCGCACCCGCTGGCAGGCCGCCAGTGCGCTCCAAACCCACGCCGGCATCGCCCCGGTCACCGTACGCAGCGGCAAGACCTGCTGGGTGCATCACCGCTTCGCCTGTCCGAAGTTCCTGAAGCAGACGTTTCACGAATACGCCGGTCAATCCATCCGCTTCTCGACCTGGGCCCGGCGCTACTACGACCAACAGCGCGGACGGGGCAACAGCCACCACGCCGCCCTCCGCGCGCTGGCCTTCAAATGGATCCGGATTCTCTTTCGGTGCTGGCAGGATCGGACACCCTACGACGAGGCCACCTACCTCGCCGCGCTCCGCCGGAACGGCTCGCCACTCGTCAAGGATTTCGCTTGACTGAACAACTCAGATGTCCATGCCGCCTTCGCCGATCTTGGCAGTGACGGCATAGGGGCCGAGAGCGGTGCCGGGTTGTAGAGACATTAGTTGGTTGGGACGAGACGCGTGAGTTCCTCGGTCCAGTTCTGGACGATCGTGATACGAGCCTCCCAAGTCGGAGGAGACGACACCATTAGAAACCGCCGACCGTCAAGAGATATCCGCGCAATCGAACGGCGTCCGCCACTACCGCGACGTTGCCTCCGGATACACGCAATCGCCAACGTAGTCGCGCAGTCCGCAGAAGCCGGCCGACGTGTACCCGTGCTTCGTCAGCAAGGCCGCGGCACGCGCGGCCCGTCCCCCGCCGTTTCAAGCCGTGAGGATCGTCTTGTCTTTCGGCAGCTCGTCGAGCCGCTCCTCCAGCTCCGCAAGCGGGATGTTGATGTATCCCTCGCGCGTCCCAAGTTTCTCCAGCTCCCACGGCTCCCGAACGTCAAGCAGGATGACGTTGGAGTCAGCCAGTGTGGCATCGATGTCCGTAGCCTCGACTCGCCGGTCCTCGCCCACCGGTTCAGGCAGGTTCTCGGGCCGTCGAATGGTCTGGTCCTGAGCGGCAAGGGTCGCCGTCATGACCAGCAGAACGCAGAGTGCCGATCCGATCAGTCGGTTCATGGTGAGCCTCGCCCGGTGTTTGATCTTGCAGACCCTAGGATAGCCTCAACGACCACCACGGCCTACCCTCCGCCGGGAAGTTCATGCGCTGGAGGAGGGCTTGGCGCGAGGGGATCTCGGCGCGTGCTACCTCGCAGAGGAAGGTCCTACGGCAAAAGCGGCGCGACGCCCTGTGGGAGCTGCTGGTCGAAGCCAGCCAGCACGACGGCATCCGCTGCGTGTGCCCCCATCAAACCGACGATGTCGACAAGATCGCGCTCGCCGAACGCGCTTGCGGCTCGTTTGTAGGTCTCGGCCCCGACGTTGTGGTCGCCGAAGAGCGCACGAGCGAGGGCGATCAGCGCGGCGTCCTTCTCATCGAGACCCTCCGGTGGCCCGCGATGCCGGATCACGTCGATCACCTCCGGCGCCAGGCCCGCCTCGAGCGCCTTTGGCTCATTCACAGTCCAGTCGTACTGCGAGTCGGGCGCTCTCGCCGTCACCAGGATCACCAGCATCATCAACCGCTCACCAACCCTCGCCTCAAGCGTCTCCAGCCCCTCGCCGTAGGCGCGAATCTGCCCTGGACCGAGCCCGCCGGGGGACGCCATGCGGCCGTACAGTGCGCTCACCGAAGTTCGGTACGGACCAGGACGAAGGGGTAGGCGACTCCGGGAATCGGCGTGGATGTCATCTGGATAGGTGAACGGCAGCGGTAGGGACTGCCGCCAGCCCAACGGCATCTGCTGGTTGAACGCGGTCAGCGTCGCGGCGGTCGACGTATAGCGCCCAATCAGATCGATGAGATCGACGAGGTTGGTCTTGCCCAGCCGGGCCAGCGCACGCGCGTACGTGTCCGAGCCAAGTCTGCGCGTCGTCAAGAGCTCGCGGCCGACCTCCATGACGATCGCTTCCGGGTCGCCCACACTGGTGATCGGCTTCCGATGCCGCACAATCTCGATGAGCAACTCATCGAGCCCGACCGCCAGCGCATCGAGCTCGTGCAGCGCCCACTCGTAGGGCTGGTCGAGCTCGCGCGCGGTTGTCAGGATAGCCAGCTCGGTGAGCCGACGCCCGAGCGGGCCGGAAAACCGAAGGTCAGTGCCCGAGCCATGGAGCCGCAGAGCCGCGGCTCCCGCAGGGGCGCTCCCTGATCCGGCGGCTCGCTGAGCCGCATCGTAGGCCTCCCGGCGCGCCGGGGCGACCTCCTCCTGATCGATGGGGGGCAGGCGACTACGCGACACCGGATGCACGTCCTCAGGCAGCTGGCCAGCCTCAGCAACCTGCGGCGCTATCGTCGCAAACGCCACCCATATGCACACCGCCACCGTCTGAACACATCCCCGCATAACGGTCTCCCTCTTCGACTGACGGATGTCGTCCAACCGAGAATCATGGGCCTGACAAGCCACGCCCATCCCGCCGCTGCCCAGCTGCAAGACGATCTAATACGGCCCGAGGGTGGTGCCGACTTCTAACGCCATGGGTTGCCAGGCTGAGATCGAGGGCATTGTATGTCCAACACTCACAGGCAGCGCAGATTGGTGAACATCCGGTCAACACACGACTTCGCCGCCTGGCCAGACGCGAGTTCTGGTGTGCGGCAGCTTTCATGGCCCGCGAGCGCCATCCTGTCCGTCCGTGTCACGTGCCCGAAACTTGCACGTGTACCACCAGAGAGAGCCAAACGATGGCGTTGTGGCTAAGTGACACGTCTCGCGAGTCGCCGTGGTTCGGCGGGACCGACGACCGGGAGCCTCTTACCATCCGGTGGTGGCGCGATATGGTCTACCCAAACGGGGTACACGCTCACGTGGGATCGCCGTCACACGGAGGGGGGTGTCAGGCCTCGCCTCCTGACGGGAAGCTGGCAAGGGTCATGAGAGGTGGACCCCATCCTTTGGACAGGTTTTCGTCACAGCTAAGGTGAAATCCGGGGTCATGATTCAAGCTACCTTGGGCTGACGGGAGACGGGGCGTAGCCCCGGGCTCCGAGCAACCTCTCCGTCAGTGTACGCCTCTTGCGGCGTCCGGTCGTCGAGCGCAGAGTGCGGTCGGCGCTCGTTGTAGAAGTCCATCCACCCGCCGATTCCGGTCCGGGCCTGGGAGCCGGTCGCGAACTCCGACAGGTAGACGCACTCGTACTTGAGCGATCGCCACAACCGCTCGATGAACACGTTGTCCATCCAGCGGCCTTTGCCGTCCATCGAGATGCGAATGCCCGCCTCCGTGAGCACGTCGGTGAAGTCGACGCTGGTGAATTGGCTGCCCTGGTCGCTATTGAAAATCTCTGGAGGGCCATAACGCTCGAGCGCCTCGTGCAACGCCTCGACGCAGAAGCTGGCATCGAGCGTGTTGGACAGGCGCCAGGACAGCACCTTGCGGCTCGCCCAGTCCATCACGGCGACCAGGTACAGAAAGCCCCGCCGCAGGGGGATGTAGGTCACATCCGTGCACCACACGTGGTTCGGCCGCGTGATCGGCAGATCGCGCAGCAGGTAGGGATAGATCCGGTGCGCCGGGTGCGGCTGAGACGTCCGGGGCCGCTGGTAGAGCGCGTGCACCCCCAGCAGTCGCATCAGGCGGCGCA
The DNA here is from genome assembly GCA_965216615.1 of Vicinamibacterales bacterium. Lineage (GTDB taxonomy): Bacteria > Acidobacteriota > Vicinamibacteria > Vicinamibacterales > UBA8438 > CAUZIB01. Next base: position 378,238 of record CBDCGH010000021.1, read on the forward strand.
CCCGCTTGCGAGAGACCATGTCGCCCTGACGGCGGAGCCAGCGTGTCATCTGCCGCGAGCCGTAGAACGGCGTCTCCAAGAACTGCTCGTCGATCAACCGCATCAGGCGCAGGGTCAACGGGCTCTCGCCCGTGCCCGCGTAGTAGAACGACGAGCGGGCGATCGACACCAAGCGGCATTGCCGTACGATGCTGATCCGTGGGTGGTTGGGATCGACCATCTCGACTCTCCGGCCGCGGCTCACCGACCGAAGGCCTTCGATAAAAAATCCCGCTCGATGACGAGTTCTCCGATCTTTGCCCGCAGCTCCTTGACCTCGGTCTCCCGAGAGGCCTCCTGCCGCTCGTGGTTCCCCGAGAAGCCGGCCAGCACCGTCTGTCGAGCCGTCTTCTTCCAGTTGGTCATCAGGTTCGGATGCACATCGTAGCGGGCCGCCAGTTCCGCCATCGTCGCTTCCTCGCGAAGCGCCTCCAACGCGACCTTCGCCTTCAGCTCAGCCGGATAACTCCGTCTCTTCCGTGGCATGCCAGACTCCTTCTCCTGGGTCTGGATCCCACCTTAGCAAGCTGTCCGAATTTCGGGGTCCACCTCTATGCTCACGCCCGTTCCTACGCTGTGGCGGATGATTCGCCGTCGCTTCGTGAGGGCTGTGAGGCGCCGCTCGCCACTGACGAAGATGAGAGCAAGCGACTCACCCTTGCCTCGGACTCAAGCCATGGCTTCGTTGGATCTCTACCTAGAACGCTCCCCTACACAAGCGGAGATTGCCAGATGACACTCATACTGTGCGCCATGTTCACGATCGCACTCTCGCAGCTTCAGGAAAGCCAGCGGTGGCCCTTCGTCGCCACGATTACGGTCGTCCTGAGCGTCGCGAAGCTTTCCATGTCCTGAGGGGGGGGTAATCCGCCAGAACGAAGGAACGCGGCGTTCACACCACTTTGGTACAAGGCGTGTCGTCGTCTTCTTCGAGGCCGTGAATCTGTGCGATGTTCGGGTGGTTCAGACTGGCGAGAACTTTGGCTTCGCGTTCACGGCGAGCGAGAAGATCGGGATCGTCGGTAAAGGCTTGCGGCAGCACCTTGAGGGCCACGTCCCGATCGAGCTTCGTGTCTCGCGCTCGATACACCTCACCCATGCCGCCTTCGCCGAGTCAAGCCCATTCTTAGTTGAAACTCTCTACGGCTCCTGATTCATCACGCGACTTTCTTCTTCGACGTCGTCGTGTCGATCTTCAGTTCTCGCTTCAGCGCGGCCCGGAGCGCGGGCAGGTGACGGTAGCCCATCACCTTCCGCAAGCGCGGTTCGATGTCCAGGAGCGCGGTTGCCAGCCAGCGGTGCCGTTGGCTCGAGTTCTGCCAGTGATCGACCTTCGCACAGCGTTCCTCGACGAGCGCATTGATGGACTCGAGACAGTTCGTCGTCTTCAACGATCGGCCCAGCACCCCGTACAGCCCGAGGCGATGCAGCGTCAGGGTTTCGTCCAGCCCTTCCGCCAGACTGCCGGCCGCGGATTGGTTCCGGTCCTCCAGCTCGCGGTGGAGCGTCTCGAGCGCACCCAGCGCCTCGGTGTACGTCGGGCGGTTGTAGGCGCGCTGGAGGCGCTGGCGCCATGAGGCCTGCTCACTCTTGGCCAGGTAACGCACCACGTTCTCGCGCTTGTGCCACTGGCACCGGTGGACCAGGGCGCGGTCGTGGAAGGCCTTCCGGACGGCCGCACGCAGCCCCTTGCCGCCGTCGAGGATCACCAGCACGCCCTGCGCGACGTCGAGGCCCCGCTCGACCAACGACCGCAGGAACGGCGTGAGCACCTGCGCGTTTTCCGTGTCCGTCTCCACGAAGCCGAGGAAGCGTTTCTCCCCAGAAAGCGTGATGCCCAGCGCGATGACCAGCGTGGCATCGGCGAACGTCTTGCCGTCCAGCACGATGGCCACGACGTCCTCACCGGCCAGGTCCCGTTCTTGGAACTCCCGGAGCTGCGCCGCGCTGGCCTGGATGAACCCCCGGGACACCGTCGCCCCCGACAGCCCGATGGCCCCCGGAATCGCTTCGGCGGCGGCTTCGTAGTTACGGCACGAGATCCCGTACAGCACGCGCTTCAGCAGCACGTCGTTGACCGCGCGATCGCCATGCAACGCCTCGTACGACCGCAGCGGCAGCTCGCTCCCCGCGACATGGCGAATCCGCGGCACGCGAATCGCCACGCGCTGGCCGGCCAGCCCGACCGTCCCGGGATTGCTGCCATGACGGCGCCCGCCGACCGACACGTCGTTTGCGGGCGTAGCGTTCGCCCGCCAGCGCCGTCACCTCCTCGTCGAGCAACTCCTCCACGTGCATCAAGCCCAGCGGTGACGGAGTAAGGGCCGAGGGTGGTGCCGGGGGTAAGCGGCATGGTTAGTTCGCCGGTACGCGGTCTTTCAATTCCTCGAACCAGTTTCGACATGATCTGCAACTCCTCGACGCCGTCGGATAGCTCCTCCACACCGGGTGGCCGCACGAGTCCTCCTTACACCGCCAAACGGTCGCGGCGCCGGGGCCGCGACCCTGGCATAGTCCAGGCTACTGCAGAGCACCGACCCGCGCGCCACGCATCAAGAGAGGCACGTCTCGGTTCCCCTCATGGCAGGCGTATTCGAACATCACGTAGTCCGGATCCCGTGTCAGCGGCATCGAGACTGTCCACGGCTGCTCATAGACCTCGGGATCCTCCACGGTGACCTCCCATAGGATCTCCTCTTCAGACACGCGCGTGAACCGCTCAACCACGTGCAGTGCCTCACTGACCGGGACTCCTTTCATGCGTCCGCCACCACCGCTCGACGCAATCATCCCCCTGTTGTTGAAGTGGGTCGTGGTGACGACCAGCGTGTCGTCCTCCCAGTGCGCCCTGGCATCGCCCATCCATTGGCGATTATCGTCATCGATGTGCGGTCGATCGGCGAAAGGACTGACGCGGACGTCATGGATCATCTCGTACAGGATCACGATGGCGTCTGGCGATTGGATAATCCGATAGGCGTTGTTGTACCCGGCCGGGAACATCGAAGCCTGGTATACCTCGCGTCACGCACCGGTCCCACACACTCATGTGACGGTAGTCCTCGCTTCTCCCGCACCTTGTTGTAGTCGCGATCGGCCTCGGCCCACTCCTTCACCGGAACCCGTCCGTTGGGCGGATCGACGACCAGCGATGTTTGCCGGGTCGACAGCAAATGAGTGCCGGCATCGAGCGACCGGTTGACATACCCAAAGTTGGCCTCACGATCCGCTGCGGTTTGAGCAGCGAAGAGGGCCCCCTCTTCCTCCGTGAAGGATGCCTTCTCCGCGGCCGACTCGGGTGCGGCAACGCCGGAATAGGCGAAGTTGTTTCCGCGCTCGAAAGGCGTAATCGTCGCATTCGTCCAGACGCCCTCCAAATCCGGCTGGCCGTCCGCGGTGCGCGGTGGGCTTGATCCGGTTTGGCGGACATCTTCCGAAAGGGGAATACGATGTCGACCATGGCGGACACGCAGGGCAGGCGGGGGCGGCGGAGCTTCACGGATGACTACAAGACGGGGGCGGTACGACTGGTCCTCGATGAGGGCAAGACGGTCGCGTCCGCGGCGCGCGATCTGGGCTTGACGGAGTCGTCGCTCCGCAACTGGGTCGAGCGGGCCCGCGCGGATCGGACGAAGGGCAAGACCGGCCTCACGACGGCGGAGCGTGAGGAGCTGGCGCGGCTGCGCAAGGACGTGCGCGAGCTGCGCATGGAGCGCGACGTCCTAAAAAAAGCCGCGGCCTTCTTCGCGAGGGACCACCTGTGAAATTCGCGTGGATCCAGACGGAGAAGGCCAGCTATCCCCTCACGAAACTGTGTCGCTGGCTGGGCGTCACGCCGAGTGGCTTCTACGCCTGGCGGCAGCGCCCGGCATCGACGCACGCGCGGGAGGACCGCCGCCTGAAGGTGCTGGTCCAGGCGTCATTCGCCGAGAGCAAGCAGCGGTATGGCAGTCCCCGTATTCACGCGGATCTGATCGAGCAAGACGAGCAGGTCAGCCGGAAGCGCGTGATCCGGTTGATGCAGGAAGACGGCCTGAAGGCGCGCACCCGCAAACGGTTCACGTTGACCACGATGAGCGATCACGACCAGCCGGTGGCCGCGAATCTCCTCGACCGGCAGTTTGAAGCCGCCGCGCCGAATCAGCGCTGGGTCGGGGACACGACCGAGTGTGTCATCGGCTCGAGCGGCACGCTCTCTCTCGCCGTCGTCCTCGACCTGCTCTCGCGGTTTGTGGTCGGCTGGGCCGTGAGCGCCGTCAACGATCGCCACCTGACCATCAAGGCGCTGGAGATGGCGCTGAAACGACGGTGCCCGGAGATCGGCCTGTTGCACCACTCCGACCAGGGCTGCACGTACGCGAGCGCGGACGACCAGGCGCTCCTGGATGCGCGCGGGATCGTCTGCAGCATGAGCCGCCGGGGTAACTGCCATGACAACGCCGTCATGGAGAGCTTCTTCTCCACCGTGAAGAGTGAGCTCGCCAATCGGTTCGACACGTACGGAGACGCGAAGATGGAGTTGTTCGACGACATCGAAGTGTTCTATAACCAACGACGCCGGCACTCGACGCTTGGCCAGATCAGTCCAGCGGCATGTGAACGACGCGCGAACGAAGAGGGCGTGGAGCCTATGGAAAACCGCCAAGGACGCGGTTTCCCACAGGCTCCACACCCGTTGTCTTTTTCAATGAGAAAAGAACAGACAACGAAGAACGATCAACTCAACGAAACCGTCCACTGAATCGGATCATGGCCACGGCACCGTCCACGTCTCCTCCGCAGTGTCTTGAGCGTCTGCGCTTCCGCCGCTCAGCGGAACCAGCGCCACTCCTATCACCCACGCCACCAGCAAGGATGGATTGGTCACCTTACCTCCTCGCGATCTGCCACTCTGGAAGGCACCTTTATACACCCGAGGACTACCCAGCCGATGTGCCTCGTCTTAGTTTGCGCGACATGCTCGGGGAGGACCTTGATGCGAGAACCTGAGCCTCTCGCTGGAAGCGGGCAAGGCGATCCCGGCAGCGCCGACCGAAACGACTAGTGCATCGGCTTCAACCTCACGCGAAAGTTCTTCCAGCAGATCGAAACGGTCACGGTGTCATCGGGGCACAACATCACCCGATAGACTATCTGTGGCTAAGTGACCGAAAAGGAGCTCGAACACTACCTCAGGGACGCGGGACTCCTCGGACCCGGTTCAGCGCTGATCACGCCACTCACGGGGGGAGTATCCAGCGACATCGTCATCGTTAGTCAGGACCAGCGATCCTTCGTCGTCAAACAGGCGCTGGCCAAGTTGAAGGTCGCCGACGAGTGGTTCGGTGACGTGGGCCGCAACCGCGTCGAGTGTCGAGCGCTGGAATACTGCGGGCGCGTGATTCCGGCGGCGGTTCCCAAGCTTCTGCACGCTGACCCCAAGGTGCCTCTGTTCGTGATGGAGTACCTCGGCGCAGACTTCGTGGATTGGAAGACCCCCCTGGTACGGGGTGACATTCAGCTTTCAATTGCCGAGCGGGCAGCCCGACTCATCGGCGACCTGCATCGCCACTCTTGGAAAGACGAGGAGCTGCGTCGCCAGTTCGACACGGGCGACAACTTCTACGCCCTGCGCATCGAGCCCTACCTGCTGACGACGGGACGGCGCAACCCGGATCTGCGTGCCATATTCCAGCGGGAAGCGAAGCGTTTATCCGATTGCCGGGTGGCGCTGGTGCATGGGGACTTCAGTCCCAAGAACATCCTGGTCTCGGGCACGAGACTGGTCGTCATCGATTGGGAAGTCGCGTGGTTCGGGGATCCAGCCTTTGACGCGGCTTTTCTGCTGAGTCATTTGTACTTAAACGCGTTCTACCACCGACGCCGACGCGGTAGCGACATTCGGCTGGCCCAGACCGCTCGTTCCGCTTACCTGGAAGCACTCGGTGACAGACGGGCTGCGCATCTGCCAGAGCGAGTGGCCACACTGCTGCTGATGCTTCTGCTGGCGCGAATCGATGGCAAATCTCCGGTCGAGTACATCACCGAGGCCAAAGACAAGGCCCACCTCCGAGGATTCGCTACCGCGCTGCTCGCGCACGGGCGTCTGGGTTTCGACGACATCGATCGAGCATACAAACACATGCTGGAGACCGGATGAAGATTCAAAACATTACGGGGCTGCAAGTCTTCGACTCGCGGGGAAACCCGACGGTGGAGGCTTGCGTCCACCTGGAAGACGGAACCTGGGCGACCGGCATCGCACCGTCGGGAGCCTCTACTGGCAGCTCGGAGGCCCTCGAGCTGCGTGATGGCGATCCCGACCTGTTCGCCGGGAAGTCGGTGCTTCGCGCTGTCGAGAATGTCTCGACAGAGATCTCGGCTTGCTTGCAAGGGCGACAGGTTGCTGATCAACGCGCCCTCGACCAGCTCATGATCGAGCTCGACGGAACCGACAACCTACGCCGTCTGGGAGCAAACGCGGTGGTGGCGGTATCGATGGCGCTGGCCCGAGCCGCCGCCGCGAGTCAGGGCCGACCGCTATACGCAGCGCTCGGCGAAGGCACTCTCCTGCCGCTACCCGAGATCCAGATCATCGGCGGCGGTCTCCATGCGGGGCAACGGATCGACGTCCAGGATTTCATGGTCATCGCCATTGGGGCTGAAACGTACCAGCAGAGCCTGGAGATGACCTTCAACGTCTACCGACACACCGGCCGGATCTTGCAGGAAAGGGGTCAGCTCGCCGGCGTGGCCGACGAGGGAGGATTCTGGCCGCTGTTCGACGCCAACGAGGACGTGCTGGGGGTACTCGTCGAGGCGATCGAGGCGGCTGGTTACGAGCCCGGAGGGGACGTGGCGCTTTCACTCGACATCGCCGCCACCGATCTGTTCCGCGACGGCAGTTACCATCTGTCCCTGGAAGATCGAGTGTTTTCCAGCGAGGCGTTCGTCGAGATGATCACGGGGTGGGTCGACCGCTACCCGATCATCTCTCTGGAGGATCCACTGGCCGAGGAGGACTGGTCAGGCTGGAAGCTGGCCGCCGACATCCTCAAGGACCGGGTGCAGTTGATCGGCGACGACCTGTTCACAACCCATGTCGACCGGATCGACAAAGGCGTCGAGCTCGGCGTGGCCAACGCGGTGCTGATCAAGTTGAACCAGGTTGGCACGGTGAGTGGGGCCGTCGACGCCGTTCGCCGAACGCAGGAGGCGGGGTGGGTGCCGGTCGTCTCGGCCCGGTCGGGAGAGACGGAGGACACCTTCATCGCCCACCTGGCCGTCGCCTTCAACTGCGAGCAGCTGAAGGTGGGGTCGTTCACGCGAAGCGAGCGCATGGCCAAGTGGAACGAGGTGCTACGCATCGAAGCGCAGCTGGGCGACCGGGCCTGCTTTTCGGGTCGGAACGTGTTTCGGTTTCTGTAGTTGCCCGACTGCGCGGACAGGACTCCAGATGCGCAAGCCAGTGTGTGAGGTGACGTACTCGTCCACCTCGAAAGGAAATACGCGCGAAGAGCATCCCTGGATGGTTGAGACCGCCAGTACTTGCGCCTCTCGCTGAAACCTGGCCAGCCGATCACAGTCGGCGGCAGGATCGTTTGGGCCGAGACGGATCGCTGGACGGGGATGCGAGGCGCAGGGACCTTGTTCCTTTGGCAGCAGCATACACATGAACTCAGCCCACGCCGCGATTCTCTGACCCGATTTGCGTTCCCATCACGCACTAAAGGCGAAAGGACGTCTTCTCTAAAACTGGAGGTGCCTTGTGGGGATCATCCGTCGAATCGCTGCGCTCGCGTTCGTTGTTATCCTCTCACTAGTCGGTCTTCACGAACGGGCCGATGCCGAGGAGCGTTCCCGCAGGATGGCGGTGGCCGGCAGGGCGACTTAAACTTCGGTGTGGGGAGCCGAGAGTCGTCGTGGCGGGGGGCCTAGCGTTGGTGTCGTCTGGCGGTTTCTATCGTGGAAGCGCCTGGGAATCGAGGTCGAGGCTCACCGTGTTACGTTTGAACGTACCTTTGAGAGTGACGTCGTGTTCGCTGGCAACGCAACTCAGTTCTCCGGCAATGCGGCCCACTCCTTTCGGGACACCGGTCCCCGCCCGTTCGTTCTCTTGGGGATTGGAGTCATTCGTGCCAAGGACGAGAGTCGGTTTCCGGTCTATGCCGAGTTTGATCCGTCGTTTTTCAACGGTGCGCGGCCACCGATCATCGGACATGAAGGGAACCAGTCATCGTCATCCATGGGCTTGGCCGTACCCCCGCATCGATGACGATTCTCGGGGCTCGCCTCGAGAAAGCCGGTTTTCGCGTGGTCCGTTTTGGGTACCGGTCGACATCGGAACCGATAGAAGTCTTGGTCGACCGTCTCGAGGCGGAAGTGGCGCAGTGCTGTGGGGAGGAAACCAAGACCGTGCATTTCGTCACCCACTCGATGGGTGGCGTGCTTGTCCGGAGCTACCTTGCGCAGCAGCCCCAGCCGCATCAAGGGCGTGTCGTGATGTTGAGTCCACCGAGCCAGGGGAGTGAGCTTGTCGACGCCTTAGCGGATTCTCCCTTCCTTCGGTCCCTGTTAGGCCCGGCAGGCTCGAGGCTCGGGACCGACTCCGCGGCCATGGCGAACCAGCTACCGCCAATACGATTCAGTTTGGGGATCATCGCCGGCGACCGGAGCCTGAACCCGGTGGGGTCATGGCTCATTCCAGGGCCAGATGATGGCAAGGTCAGCGTCGACCGGGCTAACGTCGAGGGTGCAACGGATTTCATCGTCTTCCCGGCAACGCACACCTTCATCATGAACCGCAGCGACGTGGCTGAAGAGGTCGTGTACTTCCTTCGCCAGGGTCGGTTCCAGCCCAGGGACCCGTAGGTATGTCGCGGCGGTGCCATTCCTCCAGAAGACGTTCGGGGTGAAGAGGGCTATGCTTTGCGAGGTACCACAGCGCTCCGAGGGGGAACAACCATGGACCGCTCGACCCGAAACCTGTTCTTCAAATTCGTCCTGATCGCTGTGGCGTTAGGCTTCTCGATGCTCATGGGGCGCATGATGTGGCCCGACGAAGGGGGCCTAGGGACGATGCCACTCGGCTGGGGGCGAGGTCTCGGGATGGGTATCGGTGGCCTGCCACACCTGGCCCAGTGCCGCCCGCCGATGTCCACAAGGCGTACGCACGCCTATTCCGAGACTTCAGCGCCACTGCGGTAGGCGGTCGAGATCGCGTGGGCTAGTCAGAAGGCTGGAGAGGGCGTGCGAACGCTTCCAGCTGCGCAACCTGTCGCACTCAGATATGAAGCGGGCTTCAACTACTGTCTGCTGGTCGGTTTCGTGTGGCGACCTGATGTTGTTTAGTACATCCCCGCCAGCCGGCTTATGGATGACGCGCGCACGCTGCCGATGCCATTGTTGTCGTCGGCGCCATGTTGTGGACGTCGCGCTTGGCAATGATCCGAGTGTCCGCACCGAAGGCAGTGATCGATCAAGGCATCCGCCAATTGGACGGTTCTAGAGCGGATTTCATGAGGTCGTAGCGACCGAATAGCCGCAATGTCGAAAGTAGTTGCGGCATTCGGCTGGATCATAGCCGGGCACGGCGGCGCCAATTGTGTTCCACAGGACCTCCCGTGTGCGACAGCGGGCCTTGCGCAAGATCGCCTTCAGCTTCGCAAACGCCAGCTCAATCGGATTGAAGTCAGGACTGTATTTCGGCAGAAACCAGAGTTGCGCGCCGACGGCTTCGATCGCTCGTCGCACCGCGGGGCTCTTGTGACACGAGAGGTTGTCCATGATGACGATGTCGCCAGGCGCGAGCGTTGGCGTCAGGACCTGCTCGATGTAGGCCAGAAAACTGGCGCCGTCGATCGGGCCATCAAACACGGCCGGCGCGGTGAGGCCTGTCACGCGCAACGCCCCGAGAAACGTCGTGGTGTGCCAGCGGCCATCCGGCGTGTGGTCGGGGACCCGGGCGCCGGACAGCCCGCGGCCATAGCGGCGAATCAGATCGGTCCGCACACCACTCTCATCGAGAAACACGAGGCGCGCGGGATCGAGCGTCGGCGCCGCGGCGCGCCAGACCGTGCGGGCGAGGCGGACGTCAGCGCGATCGTGTTCCGACGCGTGTACCGTTTTTTTTAAACCGAAAGCCGAGCCGTTTGATCGTGCGGCACAGCGTGGGGAGACTCGCCGGCGTGCGCAGGGCCTCCTGTCATTCGGCCAGCGTGCGATCCGGCCGCTCGCGGATCAGGGCCGCCAGCTCCGTGAGCTGGGCGTGGAGGATCCGCGGGCGCCAGCGAGTTTGCTTGCGGGGCGCCACCTCGCCGGTTTCGCGTCGACGCTGCTTCAGCCGATCGACCCACGCGCGACTGACGGAGTACTTCTCGGCGAGTTCGTCCGACGGTAACCCCGCGTCCGCATCGCGCAGCACCCGGAGTCGTAGATCCATCGAGTACGCGGCCATAGCTACCTCCTGTGCCACAGGAGTACCACGCCCGCGTACTACGTACAAGTGCAATTCGCTTTAGTCTGATAGCTAGCTCGGCGGTCCGTCAACCAGCGGGCGAGACGACGAGGGTCTCGGCAGACAAGAAGCGCCGGTGGGGGGCGCGGTCGGTACGTCGACGTGCCGCTATCGTTATCGTCTTACGCCAGCAACTTCGTGACGATGTTCCCGTGGACATCGGTTAGGCGGAAATCTCGGCCCTGGAATCGATAGGTCAGCTTGGTGTGGTCGAAGCCGAGCAGGTGCAGGATCGTGGCGTGCAGGTCGTGCACGTGTACGAGGTCCTCGACGACGTTGAAGCCGAAATCGTCGGTTGCCCCGACGGTGATGCCGGGCTTGATGCCGCCGCCAGCTAGCCACATCGTAAAGGCGTTGGGATGATGATCGCGGCCATTATCGTCGTGACCCTGAACCATTGGAGTGCGGCCGAATTCGCCGCCCCAAATGACAAGCGTGTCGTTGAGCATGCCGCGCTGCTTGAGATCTTTAATCAGCGCGGCGCAGGCCTGGTCGGTGTCCTGACAATTCTTCTGGATGTCCTCCACCAGGTTTCCGTGCTGGTCCCAGGCCTCGTGAAAGAGCTGAACGAATCGCACGCCGCGTTCCACCAAACGGCGCGCGAGCAAGCAGTTATTGGCGAAGGACGGTCTTCCGGGCTCAGCGCCGTACATCTCTAGAACCGACTCCGGCTCGGCGGTAATGTCCATGAGTTCCGGAGCGCTCGTTTGCATGCGAAACGCCATCTCGAACGAGTTGATGCGGGTGGTGATCTCCGGGTCACCTACGACGTCGAGGTGCATCTGATTGAGGCGCCGAATCGAATCGAGCGAGTCGCGCTGTAGCTCTGCGTCCACCCCGGCTGGATTTGACAGATAGAGCACCGGATCGCCGCTGCCGCGGAACTGCACGCCCTGGTAGACCGTCGGCAAAAAGCCGCTACCCCAGTTGGAGTTCCCGCCGCTCGGCCCTTTGATCCCTGAACTGAACACGACAAAGCCCGGGAGTTCCCGTGATTCGCTGCCCAGCCCGTAGGTCAGCCAGGCGCCCATGCTGGGCCGGCCGAACTGCGGCGACCCCGTGTTCATGAGAATCTGACCGGGAGCGTGGTTGAAAGCGTCGGTGGTAATCGACTTGACGATGGCGATGTCGTCCACCACCTCAGCCAGATAAGGCAGTAACTCCGAGAGCTCGGTCCCGCTCTGGCCGTGCTTGGAAAACGTGAACTTCGGCCCGAGCAGCTTGGAACTGGGATTGATGAAGGCCGCGCGGTAGCCCTCCAGCAATTCCGGCGGCGGGAGCGTGCCGTCGAATTTGGCGAGCTGCGGCTTGAAATCAAACATCTCCAGATGGCTGGGCGCTCCGGCCATAAAGAGAAAGATGACGTTCTTTGCCCGCTGGGCAAAGTGCGGCTGCCTCGGCGCCATTGGGTCGCTCGCGGCATCTTGCCCAGGTGCGGCGTAGCCGGTGTCGCCCAGTAGTTGTCCGAGGGCCATCGCACCGAGTCCGACACCGCATTGTTCAAAGAACCAGCGGCGCGTGACCTGTTGAGGGTTGGCATTCCGGTATAGATGGTCGTGGCAACTCATGGCCTCACCCTATTGTTTGGTAATCGTTTCATCGAGATTGAGCAGAACGCGCGACACGGCCGTCCACGCCGCGAGCTCAACGGGGGTCGTTCCCGTAGGCAGGGCGCTTGTCTGCGCTTCGTCGAGCCCGGCCAAACCCCAAACATCGAGCCATCCCGCGGAGAGGCGCAGTTTCTGGTTCTCGAGCAGCGACAGCAGCTCAGACGATTCCGCCTCTACCGGCCTCCTCGACAGAGCGCGGCGAAACGCGTAGACCAATCGTTCCTGATCGGAGTTGCCGGCCTCGACGAGAGTCTTGAGTGCCAGTGCGCGGGCGCATTCCACAAAAAGTGATTCGTTGAGCGTGGTGAGGGCTTGCAGGGGTGTATTCGAGCGCTCACGCCGCACGTGGGACGTCTCGCCGTTCGGCGCGTCAAAGACTTGTAGCACCGGGTAGGGAACGGACCGATACCGGAAGGTGTATAGCGCGCGGCGATAGCGGTCGGTGCCGTTCTCCGCATTCCACGTCTTTGTCCCGAAACTGACCGGCGGCACAAAGAGAAATTCGGGAGCGGGCGGGTATACGCTGGGCCCGCCCAGTGTCGGATCCAACAAGCCGCTCGCTGCGAGTGCGATGTCTCGCACGACTTCCGCCTCGACCCTGACGCGCGGACCCCTGGCGAGCAGACGGTTGTAAGGATCGCGCTCGTACAACTCCGATGTCACCCGGGATGACTGGCGGTACGTAGCTGAGGTCACGATGGTGCGGTGCATCTGCTTCCGGCTCCAGCCGCGTTCCATGAATTCGACCGCCAACCAATCGAGCAGTGCTTGATGCGAGGGCGGCTCAGCTTGAGTGCCCAGATTCTCGCTCGTGCTCACGATGCCCCGGCCGAAATACGATTGCCAGATGCGATTGACCACCGCGCGTGCGGTGGTAGGCGAGCGCTCGTCGACCAGCCACTCCGCAAACGTCAGGCGGGTCGGCGGCGCGTCCTCCGGTAGCGGGTGCAGAAAGCTGGGAACACCGGGAGCCACTTCTTGCTTCAGTTGGAGGAAATCGCCGCGCTCGAGAACGTTCGTCGCCCGTGAATCTTGCCGCTCCTGCAGAACCAACTGTGAAGTCGGTTCCGGATGTCTGGCCCATAGCTCGTCGATCTTTGCGTTGGCCTGGCGCCAATCGGCGACGGTCGTTCGCCAATAGCGGAAGACGGTCTGAGTTTGCGCGATCGTCCGCTGGCCTTGGGGCACCGCCAGAATCTCCCGTACAAGCTGGGGAAGCGGGTCGGCGACCGCGCTCATCGCGGTGGTAACGGAGAGGCGGATCCGCCCAAGATTGTGGCTCTGGTTGTCGGTGTTGTTCCAGCCCCCGTGTCTCTGACTCAGGTAAAACGTCAGGATGGTGCCGCCGTCGTGCGAAATCGGAGATTCCAGGAGGAAGACTGCCTTCCGCGCCCGGTTCCGTCTACCCGGACCCGCATCGATGCCCCAAGCACTCTCCTCCTTTCCATCGATCGCGAAACCGATCGGGCCGGTGACCCGATGCGTGTCAGTCTTGTCGTGGAAGATGGGGTCGAGCTCTCTCTCGGAGAGGATGATGTCGGCGGTCGCGCTGGAGATCCTGACAGGGGTTAGGCTGTCAGGGTCATCCGCCGGAGCAGCCTCGACCTCGAACTCGGTAAGCGCGCCGGTCCCTTTGATCGAACGGCCAGGCCCGCCGAACGGCAAGTTCAGATCGGTCAGCAACTCCAGCCGAAAGGCTGTGATCTCATGCAGATCGGTTTCGACCGCCATCTGGACCCGATGCTTCGCCGATGCATAACCCTGGGCCAACAGCGAACCATCCTCCAGTGGCAGGTACCTGGTTCCGCCGGCCGAGATCTCCTCCACGGTGGGACGCACGACGATCCATTCGGGTTGATCGTTGCTGACCTCCGCTTCCCAGGCAGCCATCCGCTCCCGCCAGTCGGGGTTGCGGTGGCGCAACTCGTCCTCGATCTCGCCGATCTCGTGGAAGATCGCCGCGCGCTGCATGTGCTCGTCTGGCCTGTACACAGCCACGCTGCCTTCATGGGAGCTATTCAGGAAGGCGAACATGCGGTAGTACTCTTCCTGGGTGAGCGGGTCGTACTTATGGTTGTGGCACTGCGCGCACTGAATCGTCACACCGAGGATGCTCTTTCCGACCGCATCCATCCGGTCAAACATCGCCTCCATCCGGAACTGTTCGGGATCGATTCCGCCTTCCTCGTTGATCATCGAATTTCGCAGGAATCCTGTGGCGACGCGCTGGTCCTGGGTCGCGTTGGGCAGTAGATCACCGGCGAGTTGCTCCACCACGAACCGGTCATACGGCAGATCGCGATTCAAGGCGTTGACGACCCAATCTCGGTAGAACCACACCTGGCGGGGCTTGTCTTTCTCGAAGCCGTCGGAATCGGCGTATCGGGCTGCATCGAGCCAATGGCGCCCCCAGCGCTCCCCATAGTGCGGCGAAGCCAGGAGGCGCTCGACCTGCGTCTCGTACGCGTGCGGGCTGGGATCTGCCAGGAACGCATCGACCTGGTTGATCGTCGGTGGTAGGCCGATCAGATCCAGGCTTAGGCGCCGCAGCAGCGTGACCCGGTCCGCCTCGTCGGAAGGAGACAGCCCGTCTTCCTCTAACCGGGCAAGAACAAAGTGGTCGATGGCATTCCGGGGCCACGTCGTGTCCTTCGTCCCAGGCAACGGTGGGCGCAGGGGAGCGACAAACGCCCAGTGCCGCCTGATCTCCGCGCCCTCGGCGTCACGTCCCTCAGGCCACTCGGCCCCTTGCTGGATCCAGCGCCGGATGATATCGATCTGCGCCGGCGGGAGTTCGCCGCCCATCGGCATCCGTGCCTGGTCACTCGTGCCGGCGACTCGCAGGTAGAGCTCGCTTGCCGAGGGATCGCCGGGCAGAATGACTGAGCCTGACTGGCCGCCGTCCAGGGCAAGCCGCTTCGAATCCAGCCTGAGCCGGCCCATCTGTTCCTCGGGTCCGTGGCAGCTGTGGCACGAAGCCTCTAGGATGGGCAGAATATCCTGGGCAAAGACAACTTTCGGGCCGCTCTCAGATTGTCCGCGGGCGGGACTTCCACCGTAGATCAGGCAGGCGGCGGTCGCGACGGCGATCACCAGAACCAGCGACGGCCGCGGCTCTCGAGACCGTCTCCGGCCGCCGGCAATCTCATCCCTAGCTCGTTGTGCGGAGAATGCGCCAGCCATCAAATCACCTCAACATAGACCTACGCCCCCCGAGTTAGACCTTACGTCACATCACTTTAGTCAATCCAGTTCATAACCTCCAGCGTGGCACCGCGGGCGCCGAGGCGGGTCTCCCAGAGGACGTCCCCCGTCCGGATGTCGAACGCCCGGTGGTAGCGGTCGGCATCGCACGCGAAGACGAGTCCGCCAGCCGTCGTGAGCGTCGACGTCAGGAAGGCGGCCCGCTGCTCTCGGCTCCAGAGTTCCTCCATCGTCCGGACGTCGTAGGCGGCCAGTTTCCCCACGTTCCCGTTCGTGTCGGGCATCTCGCGTAACTCGAACCGGCCCGCCTCGCCGCCACCTCCTTCGACGAACTCCACCTCGCGGCCGGTCAGGTGCATGCAGGCCTGGTGGAGCGGAATCACGAGCGCGCCGACGCCCGGGTGGTACGCCGACGCCTGCCAGTTGTGTCCGCCGAGCAGACTGGGACAGGCGGGCACGCGATTGCCAATGCCTAAGAGCTCAAGACCACTCTACTGCCTTCGAGTGCCCTACCGTACAGCGCCCTCCAGACTGGCCAGACGCAACGAGATCGTCTCGCTTGCACCCTCACGTAGTTCAAGCGAGGTGGTCCACGAACTGAGTTGCTCCAAGTACTCCGGTACGGTCCACGCTTGCTGGGGCACGTAGTCGGCGGCCACGGCATAGTAGCGGCCGGGCGGCAGGCCGTCAATCTTGAAGAGCCCATCCTGATCGGGTCTGGCGGTGCTGACAAACCGCGTGGGGCGCGGCCGACGGTCTCGGTCCTCCGGAAACACCACGACCGTGTACTCCAGTGCCGGCGCACCTCCTGTATCGGTGACAGTCCCCGAGAGATGCGTGGAGATATAACCGAAAGTTGTGGATCGGTGGTGTGAAAGAGGCGGCGTAACCTTTCGCGTGAATCAAACGCAAGAACCCTGGCTGGCCGGCCGGGGGAAAGGAGACGCCACCCATGCTGAAGGTACACGACAAGCCGGCGAACGCGGAAGAGCAGGATGAGGATTCGACCCTTGACGAGCTGGCGCGTGAAGGAGCCCGCCGGATGCTGATGAAGGCCCTGGCGGTCGAGATCACTCAATACGTCGAGGAACACGGCGCGGAACGG
Source organism: Vicinamibacterales bacterium (assembly GCA_965216615.1). GTDB lineage: Bacteria > Acidobacteriota > Vicinamibacteria > Vicinamibacterales > UBA8438 > CAUZIB01. The sequence goes on from CBDCGH010000021.1 coordinate 394,691, forward strand.
GACGAGCATGGCCGTCGCCTCGTCGTGCGCAACGGGCAGGCCCAGGCACGGAAGGTGACCTGTGGGGCAGGCACCCTGGAGGTGCGGGCCCCTCGGGTGAACGACAAGCGGGTTGACGCGGCGGGCCAGCGCGAGCGGTTCACGAGTCGGATCCTGCCCCCCTACATGCGTCGGTCTCCCAAGGTCGCCGAGGTGCTGCCGATTCTGTATCTGCGTGGATTGTCGACGGGTGACTTCCGCGAAGCGCTGCCGGTGTTGCTCGGCGACGATGCCGCGGGGCTCAGCGCGACCAACATCGCGCGGCTGACGGCCGTCTGGGACGAGGAGTATCGGCAGTTTCGGCAGCGGGACTTGGCCGACCGCGATTACGTGTATGTGTGGGTCGACGGGATCCACTTCAACATTCGTCTCGAGGACGACCGGCTCTGCACGCTGGTGATGATTGGGGCCCGTCCCAACGGGACGAAAGAGCTCGTCGCGCTTGAGGACGGCTACCGCGAAAGCACCGACAGCTGGGCGATGGTCCTCCGGGCCCTGAAGCGGCAGGGGATGCGAGCCCCGATGGTAGCGGTCGGCGATGGGGCCTTGGGCTTCTGGGCCGCGGTACGGGAGGTCTGGCCGGAGACGGCCGCGCAGCGCGACTGGTTCCACAAGCTGGGGAATGTGCTCGACAAGTTGCCCAAGCGGCTCCAGCCCAAGGCGAAACGAGCACTTCACGAGATCATGGACGCCGACACCCGAGAGCAGGCGGACGAACAGCTGGCGGCCTTCGTCGCGACGTACGAGGCGAAGTACCCCCAGGCGGCGGCGTGTCTGGCCGACGACCGCGAGCGGCTATTCACCTTCTTCGCCTTCCCGGCGGAACACTGGACGCACCTTCGTACGACGAACGTGATCGAATCGCCCTTCGCTACGGTTCGACTGCGCCAGCGCGTGACCAAAGGCGCGGGCTCGCGGACGAAGGGCTTACTGATGGCCTACAAGCTGCTGGACATGGCACAACGTCGGTGGCGCCGTCTCAACAGCGCACACTTGCTGCCGCTCGTGCGCGCCGGCGTGCCGTTCATCGATGGTCTGCAGCAGGAACGCGATACCAAGGAGAAGAATCGGAAGGAAGCCGCCTGATCATGCCGATCGCTGATCCACAACTTTTGACAATACCTCAGATGCGTGACCCGATCGGTGATGACGACTTCGAGCTCAACGGATCCGTTCAGCTCATCGGTTGTGAGCGCGCGGTCGGTCACGTCGACTCCTCGGAGTCGAACGGCCTTCAGACCCCAACCGGCGGGCAGCCCAGTCAGGCTGATCAATTCCTCCCCGAAGAGACCCTGAACCTCGAACGTCCAATCGTCGTCTAGACGGCTGGGACCTATTGCGGCGGGACTGACCATGATCTGATTGGTGTTGGTAGGCTGTTTTCGCACCTGAAGCTGCGATGCGGCGAAGCCGGCCGGCGTCCAGCGGCGATTGAGGGGGCGATCCGACTGCTGGATGGAGCCGGACCCGGTCCAGTAGGTGGAGAGATAGCGGAGGCGGAGGATCGCGGATCTACAAGTGCTGTAAAGAGAACAAGATAAATGGCGGTGAGGCAGGGATTCGAACCCTAACAATGCATTTCTCTAACGCAGTGATGGGACACGACTTCTGGTCACAAGCGTTTGAGTCCCTGCTACTTACGCCGCCGTCTTTGTTCCCTGCAGTCCCCGTGAGTCCTCAGGAGTAGACCTGAGTAGTGGAGAGATAGCGGAGTAGATTGGCGTTGGTTGGGTGGAGTCCTGCGCCCCAGGGTTTCCTTGGACACTTGATTGCGAGAGAGTACTCGCAGGAGGAGTGTCGAAATGGGGAAGCCAGATCAAGGTGCGGCGGCGGCGGAGGGAGCCCGGAGGGCGACCGGAGATGCTGCCGGGAACGGCCGTGGGGGACGGTTTTCGGCCCGGCGCAAGCGCGAGACGGTGCTGCGTCTGCTGCGCGGCGAGGATCTTGAGTCCGTGTCGCGGGAGCTGGGGATCACGGCGGCGCGGGCCTCGCAGTGGCGGGATCAGTTTCTGGCCGCAGGCCAGGCCAGCCTGAAGAGCCGGGCGCCGGACGCCCGGGACGAGGCCAATCGTCGGCTGCAAGCCAAGATCGGTGAGTTACTGATGGAGAACGAACTGCTCTACGCGAAGGTGGACCAGTTGGAGGCGGCCGGCCCTTTGGCCCGGCGGAGGTCGAGGCGATGAAGGGCGCCCACTCGATCTCCACGCGTCGGGCGTACGGCGTGCAGCGGGTCTGCCGCGTGTGGCACCGCGCCCGCTCCAGCGTGTATGCGCGGCGGCAGGCGACGACGTCCCCTTGCCGGCGCGGGCCGGTCGGCGCCGCCCCGGACGACGTCCTGGTCGGCCATATTGGCCGCATGCTCGAGGCGTCGCCGTTTCATGGCGAAGGGTACCGGAAAGCCTGGGCGAAGCTTCGGGTCGAGGGAATCCGCACGTCCCAGGAACGGGTGCGCCGGTTGATGCGGGAGCACGACCTCCAGGCCCCGCACCGCGTGGGCCACGCGCACGGCCCGAAGGCGCACGACGGAACCATCACCACCGAGGCCCCCGATGTGATGTGGGGCACGGACATGACGACCACGGTGACCGTGAGTGAGGGCGCGGCCTTCGTCTTCGTGGCCGTCGATCACTGCACAACCGAGTGCATCGGCCTGCATGCGGCCAAGCGCGGGACCCGATTTGAGGCCCTGGAGCCGATCCGCCAGGGCGTCCGCGAACGCTTCGGTGAGATCGGCGACGGCGTGGCCCGCGGGCTCCGGCTCCGGCACGACCACGGGTCGAACTATCTGGCCGACGACTTTCAACAGGAGGTCGCGTTCTTCGGCATCGAGAGCTCGCCGAGTTTCGTGCGGGAACCCGAAGGCAACGGCGTCGCGGAACGCTTCATCCGCACGCTGAAGGAGAATCTGTTGTGGGTGCGGAGCTTCGACACCATCGAGGAGCTCCGCCTGGCCCTGCTTGCGTTCAAGCGAACGTACAACGAGCAGTGGATGCTGGAGAAATACCACTATCGAAGTCCCGCTCAGGTGCGACGTGACCTCGTCGGGCTGGACGCGGCAGCGTAGATGCGAATACCGTCAAACCACTGTCCAAGAACCCTGGGGCGCTACAGGACGCACCTAGCCCAGGGCGGGTGGCGGAGGCCCGAGAGCGGCGGCTACCGGATGATCCAGCGGGCGGAGTTATGAAGCCGGCTTCAAGTTCTCGCAGGCGCGGCGGGCTGGGCCGGGTGCGCGTTACTCGGTGGGGACGAGGCGCTTGAGTTCCTCGAACCAAGTCTGGACCACGTTGATCTGGGACAGCGGAGTGTCCTTAGCAGTCTGAGACAACCATGCTTCAGGCGCCCCGAGCGCGAGCCTGGTTGGTTCTCAACATGGATCTAGGACGACAGCACGGGACACGGCGGCTCGAGTACCTGGCTGGCCATCGATCAGACTCAGTTGTCCCCTGCGAGCGCCGCCCGGATCGCCCTCGCTCTGGCTTCCATCTCGACGGCCACTGCGTCGCGCTCAGTTTCACGCAGCAGTGTGGCGTAGTCTTCGAGCAGTTCGGCGAGGGGAATGTCCTCGGGGTCGAGCGTGTGCTCGAGAATCGCCAGGACTCGCCGGTACAGCGGCTCCGCTTCGGCGTACCGATCCTGCTGGTGATAGATCGCCGCCAAGCCGGCAAGGCTGGAGGCCAGGACCGGATGGTCGGGCCCGAGGGTGTCTTCGATGATCGTGACCGCGCTGCGATACAACCGCTCGGCCTCGCCATACGACTCTTGCTCGAGGTAGAACCCTGCCAGGTTGTCTAGGGCCCCGGCTACCCGCAGGTGTGCCGGGCCGAGGATCTCGACCAGGTTCTCCAAGGCGCGTCGGTACAACCGCTCGGCGTCACCATGCCGCGCCTGCGTCCGATAGAGGTCGGCCAGATTGTTCCACGTTCCGGCGCGGCGCTCATCGTCCGGACTGAAACGCTCCGCGAGCTGAGCGGCGGCCAAGAACATCTCCTCGGACTCGGCGTAGCGTCCATCTTGAAGCGCATCGTATCCCGCGGCCATGTACTCTTCCCAGGTGACGCCGCTACACGCCAGCAGCAGCACGATCCCGCTGCTGGCGAGGCTTCGACGTGGCAGGTACCGACGCGCCGCACGAAACGCCTGTGGCAGCCCCAACGACACGCAATCTCCTCCTGGCTACGGCACGGGCACGCGCTCTTTGAGTTCCTCGAACAAGTTGAGGACGACGGTGATCTTCAGCGCCACCTGCCGGTTGAGCTTGGTGTCGGTAGCCTGGTAGACCTGGCCCATCCCGCCCGCGCCAAGGGGGGCGTCGATCTGGTAGGTGCCGAGGATGGTACCGGGGCGCAGGGACATCGTGTCGGCCTTCGTGTGTGGTCGTCCGAGCCTAATAGTCGGCTGCCGCCAGGGAGACGCGAATGATCTCCTGGTCGTTTCGATGAATGACGTGGCGGTTGGCGTAGGCGGGGTGCGACCAGTTGACGATCCGGTTCCACCGGGTCCGGGGCCCAGTGGCCCGATGGCCTGCCGCCGATGTTGGCTCGATCAGCGTCGTCCGGTCGAGCTCGACGTACCCCTCGGGGGTGAACTGGGCGATGATGAGATCCCCCTCCTCGTTATTGACGAAGAATCGGTCGTCGTGTCGGACCATAAACGCGGCGCCCCAGCGATTCTGAGTGGTCATCGCGTCGCTCATCCACACGCGTCCCCCGGTGCGGGCATCCAGCCCCCGGAGTTCCCCGTAGCTGTCCACGCCGTAGATGTAGTCACCCAAGATGATGGAGGTCGTGATCAGGGCATGCAATCCTTCGGTCTCGTCGGGTAGCTCGCTCCGGCCAGAGCCCTTCCACAGCATCGTCGCGTCGGGGCGATCGGTGTCGAGACGCATCATCAGCGAGCCGTGGTAGAACTGGCTCACCAGAAGATAGTTCTCGGTCCGGACCGGTGTCGCCACCGTGAGCCCGGATCGGACGTCCCACGACTGCTCCCAGTACGCGTCGCCGGTGACCGGGTCGAGCGAGACAAGCGCCCCCGGATGCCAAATGATGAGCTGCCGGGCCCCACCGGCCTCGTAGATGACCGGCTGGGCGTAGCCCATTTCCTGGACGACCTCCACCGCGCGCCAGATCTCCTCGCCCGTATGCTTGTCGAAGGCCACGACGAGGGCGTCCGGCTCACCTCCCACGATCGTGATGAGGCGTTCCTCGTCGACGAGCGGAGCGCTCGAGACCCCCCAGGTTGGCACGCTCGTGTTGTACTCTTCGACGAAATCCCGGTGCCACACCACCTCGCCGGTCTCGACATCCAGACACCACAGCCGACCGGTTGCGCCCACGACGTAGACGCGGTCGCCGTCCACCGTCGGGGTCGCGCGGGGCCCGATGGCGTAGGTCACCATCAACATCCGATACGACGTATACCATTCGTGGGTCCAGAGCACCGCTCCCGTTTGTTCGTCGAGCGCGACCACCCGCTCGGTCCCATCCAGGGTGCGAGATTGTGGGTCTTCCATCCAGTCGAGAAGAAAGATCCGTCCGTCCGCCACCGCCGGTCCTGCGAATCCGGACCTGACCGGCGCTCGCCAAGCGACCTGTAGCCCCTCTGCCGGAAACCGGTCGATGATCCCGGTCTCGTGCCAGATGCCGAGCCGGCTTGCCCCGCGCCACTGTGGCCAGTCTTCGGCACCGACCGGCGTGGCGACCAGCCCGTGCGCCGCGATCAGGACGATGACCCAAGGAAAGAGGTGGCAGTGGTGACGAAATGACATAGCGAGGCTCCCTTAGAGACGGGTTCTGGAACCGGAGAATACACCCAGACGGCCCTCGTCGACCTTGGTCATCCCTGAATGGTGGACGGATGCCGCGCCAGCGGTGTGACGACGATCTTCATGTAGGGGAACAGCGGAAGCCCTGACAGAATTTGGTGCAATTCCTCGTTGGACGCGACATCGAAGACGCTGTAGTTGGCGTACTCGCCGACGATTCGCCACAGCTGCAGCCACTTTCCTTCCCGGAGTAGCCGCTGTGCGTAATCGCGCACGCTTTCGGCTGTGCAACGGGTCGCACCCAGTTATGAAGCCGGCTTCAACTGACGGGGCCGGGTGCGCGTTACTCGGTGGGAACGAGGCGCTTCAGCTCTTCGTGCCAGTTCTGGGACGATAGCCGCGCAAGCGCTGAATGCTAGGGGCGTCGTCCGTAGGTGTGTCAGGACTCGCCTCCTTACCGAGAATCACCAGTTGCGGCTTCCGCCTTTTCGAGCGCCCGCGCACCGGCCATGATGCCCTCCATGCCGATGTTGCCCTCATGACACGCATACTCGAACACCGGATCGGGCGAGCTGCGCAGAGGGATCATGGCGGTCCACGGCGTCGCCCAGGTGTTCGGATCGGCGACCGTGACTTCGTATCGCAGCACGTCCTGGCTGGCCCGGGTGTAGCGCTCGACGACGTGCAGCCTTTCAGTGGCGCCCATGAACGAGGCGGCCGGCGAATAGTTCGTGGTCTCGATGACCAACGTGTCGCCCTCCCAATGCCCTCGTGAGTCGCCGTGCCACAGCCGCACGTCGCTGTCGACGTGAGGCGCATCGGTCAACGGGATGACACGTGGACCACCCATCTCCTGATAGAGCACGACGTGCGTGGCGGTCTGGAACAGCTGAATGTAGCTGTTGTAGCCGGCGCCGAGCCGCGGCGCGCTCCAGCTGATGCACCGCTCACCTGCGCTGCGGTCTTCTGGCCCCCATGCGTGACGCCGTCGCGCCTCCGTGCGCGCGGCAGCCCTGGCGCTGGCCGCTTCGGTCCGTTCCGGCAGCCTGCCGCTCGGCGGGTCGACGATGAGGGAGGTACGGTTGTCCCACTCGCGTGCGACCAGCCAGAAGTGGTTGTAGTTGCCGGTGGCGGCATCGCTCGAGGTAAAGGATTCCGCCTCGGCCAGCACGGTAGCGAAGACGCTATCACCGAAGGCGGCGTCGCCCGACTCGGTGCTGAACAGCTCGCCCGCGCGCGCCTTCAGCGCCGCCACCTCTTCGTCGGTCAACGTCTCCCGTCCTTCGAGCACCTCGGGACGCTCGAGAGGCGTCACGTTGTTGTTGGCCCAGACCCCTTGCAGGTCGGGGTGACCGTCCGCCGTTCGGGGCGCCGCCCACGACCCGGTCTGGCCCGCAGCGGGCGTCGCCACGAACGACACGACCGCGAGCACGACCGCCGTCACGCTAAAGAGAACGAGGAATTGACGTCTCACAGCATCCTCCTTGGAGTCCCCACATCCTTCCCTGGCCCAGATCGATTCACTCAGGCAACGTGAAGGTCACGAGCATATTGCTGCCGCTCGGCGCTTCTAGTTCTGGTGCATAGGTCGCCAGCCGATTCCCCACGCCGCCCACTGGCACCGTGAGGTACTGCCGGCCGTCGACCGCGTATGTCACCGGATAACCGGTGATCTGGCTGCCCAGGATCGTTTCCCAGAGCACCTGCCCGGTCTCCGCGTCAAAGGCGCGGAACCGACGGTTCAGGTCGCCAAAGAAGACGACGTTGCCGCCGGTCGCGAGCGTCGACCCGGCGTTCGGGGCCCGCTGGCTATAGCGCCACCGTTCGCGACCCGTGGACATGTCGATGGCCCTGACCTCGGTCAGATCACCGTCTTCCTCGAACCCTGGTTCGGGAATCGAAAACCTCGGGCTCGCGCCCGAGATCGTCTGTTCGTTCGCTGTCTGATCCAAACAGGATCGATTGATCGGAATATAGAGCAGCCCCGTCACCGGACTGTACGACCACGACCACCAACCCTTGACGTTGTGCCCACAGATCACAAACCGTTGGCCCAGCTCCTTCGCCACCAGATCCATGTTGATATGGACAGCGCCGGTCTCCACGTCGATATCCCGAATCACAAACCGCTCCGTGCTGGTATAGGGCAGCGGCGACGCCCACAGAAACTCTCCCGTCTCGCGGTCGTTGACAAACAGCCCTCCCGGTTCCCCCATGGTCACCACAATCTTGCGCTCTTCTGCCGTACCCGCAAGCTTCGGGTTGATCCACATCACCGCGTCCGGATCAGGATTCACCACCGTGTCGATGAGTGTTCGATCCTGAACGAAGTCCTGATCCCAGTCATCACACGGGAGGTGTTGGTAATACCAGGTGATCTCGCCGGTGTCCGCAGCCAGGGCCAGGGTCGAGTTCGAGTACAGCTCGCACGGGGTGCGATCGCCAACATCCCAGGTTCCACGACGGACGATGCGTGGGTACGGCAACGGAACGGCGACACCCCAGTAGATGAGATCCAGCTCCGGATCGTAGTTGCCCGGCACCCCCCAGGGTGACACGTGGACCCGACGGGCCGTGGGTAGATTTCCCCATGTCTCCCCGCCAGGGTCGTCTGCGCCGGCCGCCGTGTAGGTGCGCCACAGCTCATCGCCCGTGTCTGCGTCGTGCGCAGCAATGAAACACCGCGCCTTCAGACTGCTTGGGCTACACGTGCGTCCACTGAGCACTTTCCCCTTGATGATCATCGCACCAGAGGAATGCGTGATGCCGTCGCGGTAGTCGGACATCTGCCGCTCCCAGGCCAACTCACCGGTGCGGGCGTCCAGCGCGATCAGGTACGCATCTGCCGTTAGGTGAAAAATGTGGTCGCCGTAGATCGCCAGGTGCCGCGTGCGACTTCCGAATGTCGCGTACTCCCGTCAGTCCTCCGGCACGGTGCGTTCGTAATCCCAGATGAGGTCTCCCGTCGTGGCGTCCAGGGCTTGAAGATGATCACTGCCGGGATGTGCGATGTACATCACGCCATCGTGGACGAGCGGTCGGATCTCCTGCGGCCCCTCGTCCATGGCTCGCATCCAGGCCAACTGTAGCTGGGCAACGTTCTCGCGGTTGATCTGGTCCAGCGGACTATACGCCTGAAAGTCGTACGTCCGATGCACCATCAACCAGTCCTCCGGATCGGGGTCTAACAACATCTCGTCCGTCACAGGCACGAATTCCTGCGCCTGCTCCGCAGCAGCCACACCCAGTCCTGGACTCAGCTGAAGAGCGTACGCAAGAGACAACAAGCCGACGACGGCACCCACCAACACGACTCGCAGCTTCAGCATTGCCACCTCCGTCCTGAGTAATCAGGTCCGCCCGGATTCAGAGGCACACCAGCTCGCCCTCCGTGAACGCCCGCGGCAACACCTTCAGCGCCACGTCCCGGTCGAGCTTCGTGTCGCGTGCGCGATACACCTCCCCCATCCCACCTTCGCCGATCTTGGCGGTGACGGCGTACGGCCCGAGGGTGGTGCCGGGACTCAAGGACATGAGTAGCTAGACTCCGAACTGCCGAAGGTGGTGGTCAGCGTGGAGATAGCCCCACCGCAGCAGCTGCCACGACGAGAGCTTGCCCATAAACGGGTTGTTGACGCACCTCCCGTCCTTCACCGCCGTCAGGAACGCCTCCAGTGCGCGTTCCAGCCGTTCAACATCGGCGGCAAAAGCCTCTGGTTTGGTCCCCCCTAGCTCCTGGTTCAGTTCGGGAAACGTGCGGACACCCTTCGGCCACGGCATCGGTGCATACAGCACGATCCACTTGAGCCCCGTTCGAGTCCACAGCGTGCTCACGTCCGCGACCTTGTGGTCGCCAACAGCCATCCGGTATGCATCCGCAAGGTGGCAGACCGTCTGGCTGACCGTCATCTTGCCCCATTGGCGCGCACTGTCAACAGAGAGCCGTCGAAGGCGCTGGCCGATGTCTTCCCGTATGGCAGAGTCTTGCAAACTCTTCACGGGCTTACTCGGTGGGCACGAGGAGGGTGAGTGACATCAGCGACCACGACTCCTTGCGGGCCGCGATGTTCGGATGGCTGAGACTTGCGCTTCTCTGGAACCGCGCGAGCCGATCAGGATCAGACGCGACAGCCTCGGGCAAGATCTTCAGCGCCACCTGCCGGTTCAGCTTGGTGTCGGTGGCCTGATACACCTGTCCCATCCCGCCCTCGCCGATGAGGGCGGTGACGTCGTAGACTCCCCATCTTCCTCCGCTGCTTGGAAAGGCCATTCGTTAGGCTGGCACCTTTACCAGCTCTCGTCGTGACACACGGCTCGGATCGTACAGCGTCCCGGTTCGCAGCATCGCCATCAGAATCCGGAACCAGCGATCGATCACACTCCGCAGGGCCCGTCCATGAGTATGCCCCCGCGCCCGGAGTTCGTCATAGTAGACGCGCGTCGGGCCTATCATTGACGAGGCTCACGCGTCCCCAATGATAGGCCGCCCGGCGCAGGCGGCGGTTGCAGGCCCGGCGCATGTGCACGGTGGGTCGCCGCCGGCGTTTCCCGCTCCACTTACTGACCGGCGCGATCCCCACGTAGAGCCGGAGCGTGTGATAATCTCGCGCCCGCAAGGGCCGTGAGGCCTCCGCAAGCATCGTGGCGGCCACTTGTCTTCCGACACCTGGCAGGGAGCGGAGAATCTGGACGTCACGATGCTCACTTAACTCGCCGCCGGCGTCTTCCCGCGTGGCGAGCTCCCGCAGCAGCGCCGCGGTGCGTTTCACGCAGGCCGTCCGCTGCGCCACCACCAACCGTAGGTGGGGCACCAGGAGGGCGATGTGCGCTTCGGTGGCCTCAACCACACCGGGGGCGGTTGTCAACGCCGGAGTCTGCAGCGCCCCGTGCACCTCGGCCGCCGTCACGCGCCGGATGCGCCGGGCCTTCAGCCGCGCGCCGATCGCCGCGCGTGACAGCACGCGTTGGGCCGCGATGGTCGGGGCCTGGGCCCACAGCGCCCAGAACCACGGGGCATCCGCCGCCGGGCACAACGCCAACAGCGCCGGCTGGATGCGATGCACCTGGTCGCGGAGCCGGTTCGTCAGTCGCCCGACGTCAATCTGCAGCGTCTCCTCCACATGCACCAGCTCGCGCAGCTGCACGAGCACCGGATCGTCGACTTCCACGCGGTGGAAGGCCGCCGCATCCGTCCGCAGGGAATCGGCCAGCACCCGCGCGTCCCGCCGATCATCTTTCGCCCCGGCGACCGTATGCCGGTCCCGAAACCGGTCCAGCTGCTTCGGGTTGACCGCAGACACCGCCAGGCCCTGCTCCATCAGCGTCGCCACTAACGCCCCGCGCGGCGTTTCGATCCCGACCGCGACCGTGCCGAGGTCGCCGCCGACGTGGGCCCGGCGCCAGTCCACAAACCCGCGCACCGCCACCGCCGTATGCGCCACGACCCGCTGCGTCACTTCCCGGCCCGCCGCATCCATCACACACACCTGATGGTCCACCGTCGCCCAATCAATCCCGACCCACCACCGCGTCGTTTCGGCCATACGCCCTCCTGCCTCTGGCTCGACCGCCCGTGGTGGCATCCCCCTTGTACTGGCGCTCGCAGCGCAACTCCCCATCGGACGGCCGCCACGGTCCACCTCAGCGGGGTGCAGGTCTACGACGGGCGCTTCTTGCGCAGTGGCCGAGTGGCACTCCCGCCAAGGTGGCCGAGCTTTCGCGAGTCTATGCCTCGCTCGCTAGATTGTGATTAGAAAAGGTACAAGTGGCCGAGACGAGAGCCGACGCCAAGCGACACTGACCCTCCTTGTGATGTGATGGCTACGCAGGACTATATGGAAAGAGCGCGGGCAGGAGCCGCGCGTGCGGCTACTTGTGCTGCGGCGATATGACAGAAGCTGACAGGCCGCTGACGGCCCAAGCGTGACGCAAAACCTACGTGCATCGCCGCCCTGCAGTCTAGAATGCAGGAACGGCAGGAACAAAAGGAGGGTTTATGGTTCAGCGACAATTGTTCACGCGACTCGCCGTGGTAGCGGTCGGCCTCCTCGGGGCCTTTCTTGTGACGCAGGGTCGCCTGGTAGCCGGTCAAGAGAACGGCCAGGCGTTTAGACCGCATTCCTCGACCCAGGAGCCCTCGCGGCTTGTCACGCTGGACAAGCTGAAACAGTGGGAGAAGGAGCTGTCCAACTGGGGACGGTGGGGCAAAGATGACCAACGCGGGCTGCTGAACCTCGTCACGCCGGAGAAGACGAAGCAGGCGACCGCTCTCGTGATGGAAGGCACAACCGTCACACTTCAGATCAATCCCTTCAAGAAGTCCGGAAGCGATACGGGGAGCTTCGGCGAAAACGTGCACCGCATGGCCCGCATCGATCCAACGACCGGTGAGGTGCGAGGTGCTCTGGACATCATCCAACTTTCGATACACGACGGCCTGAGCTCACACATGGATGCGCTCTGCCACTATCAGGGTCCAATCGGCCGGCGGCCTGGTGAACCGGCGGTGAGCTACAACGGCTTTCCGTTCACCCTCACGGCGGCCGGCTGCCGGGAATCGGCAGCCGACAGGATGGGTCCTGGATACGTGACCCGCGGCATCCTCGTCGACATGCCGCGACTCAAGAACGTCAGATGGCTCGAGCCGAGCACTCCGATCTATGCGGAAGATCTCGAGGCCTGGGAGGAATTCGCGGGCATCACCATTGGCGCCGGCGACGCCTTGCTCATTCGCAGCGGCCGCTGGGCGAAGAGGGAGGCAGAAGGCCCGTGGGCCTACGGTCGGGGGGGCGCCGGCCTTCATGCATCCGTGCTGCCGTGGCTGCGCGGGCGGGACGTGTCCCTTCTCGCCAGCGACGCGGTCAACGACGTCCAGCCTTCAGGCGTGCAGGGAATCAACCGTCCGATTCACCAGGTCACACAGGTGAACATGGGCCTGCCGCTCGTGGACAACGCGTACCTCGAAGACGCGGCTCGAGAAGCGGAGCGGTTACGGCGCTGGGAGTTCATGTTCACCCTTCACATCTACCAGATACAAGGGGGAACAGCGTCACCGTTCAATGCCCTCGCCACATTTTGACTCGGGCCTACGGCAACACCTTCAGGGCCACGTCCCGGTCGAGCTTCGTGTCTCGCGCGCGATACACCTCGCCCTATAGTTGTGCCGCGTGGAAAACTCTGCAACAAGAAAGTGAACCAGTCGGAGAGAGCGCAACGTCTCCGCTACGAATCAACCTCCCCAACCGGCCCAACGGTTCGGCATGGACCTTCGAGCGAAGACGTCGCGCGGGGTTTGACACCGCATCCTCAGATGTCGTCCGAGTGTGGTGCACTCAGGACTCTACTATAGCCATGGAGCATATTGGCATCGACATCCACAAGAGGGAAAGTCAAATCTGCATCCTGACGCCGGAGGGCGAGATCATCGAACGACGGATTCAGAGCACCCGGGAGAGATTCACCGCTGTGTTCCAAGCGCGGGCCCGTGCGCGCGTGTTACTCGAAGCCACGACGGAAAGCGAATGGGTCGCGCAGACCCTGGAGGCCTGTGGGCACGAGGTCATCGTGGCGGATCCGAATTACGCGCCCATGTATCCCGAGCGCCGGCGCCGGGTGAAGACCGACCGGCGCGATGCGCGGATGTTGGCGGAGGCCGCGCGGGTCGGGTCGTATCGCTCGGCGCATCGCGCGTCGGCCGAGCAGCGGCAGGTCCGACGACAGCTCCGCGTGCGCGACCTCCTGGTGCGGGCCCGCGGACGGACCATCTCGCTCATCCGCGCGCTGGTGCGCAGTGAGGGCCTGCGCGTCCGGGCGGGGAATGCCGACCGCGTCGGCACCTACGTGCAGGAGCTCACGCTCCCGGCCGAGTTGGCGGCGACGCTCCGCCCGCTGCTCGCGTTATGGGCGCAGTTGACCGAGCATCTGACCGTCGCCGATGCCGCGGTCGTCGCGACCGCGACCACCAACCCGGTGGTGCAGCGGTTGACGACCGCCCCGGGCGTGGGCCCCCTCATCGCGACGGCCTTTGTCGCCACCCTCGATGAGGCTGGCCGCTTTGGCGGCGCCCATCAGGTCGAAAGCTATCTCGGCTTGGTGCCGAGTGAAGCCAGCTCCGCGGACCGCCGCCGGCGGGGCCACATTACTAAGGCCGGCAATCCGCGCATGCGCTGGTTGTTAGTCCAGGCCGCGTGGGCGGCACTCCGCTCACGCCGGGCTGACGCCGCGGGCCTACGCGCCTGGGCCGAGCAACTCGCGAAACGCCGCGGGGCGCGCATCGCGACCGTGGCCCTCGCGCGCCGGTTGACGGGGATCCTCTTCGCGATGTGGCGAGACCAGACGACATTCGATGCCCGGCACTTCGCGATAGCACCGGCGCGGGCTCGATAGAAGCGCACGGGACTGGCCGTCGGCTGATTGAGTCGTCCCGGGTCGCCAGGTTGGTGGGTGAGCACGTGAAGATCCTTGGTTGCACGACGAAGCCGTCAGGCAGATGGTGCCACCCCCCGTTTCGTATCGTCTCTTGCGCCAGCGGTCAGCGCATCGCCCTTGTTGAGCGCGAATAGAAGGATGACGCAACTCGCGGCTTCAGCCCGACGCGTCTACAAACACCGGCGACCGGAGGCACGACCGTTCGCGCGCACCCCTCGCCTGGGTAAGGGGCGGCGCGCTCACTGGAGGTGTGTCTCTGAGAGGTGACGTTCTGCTACGAACAACGAGGTGACTTGACAAGCCGCTTCATAGAAGGATCTACAGGGCCACCTGCCGGTTCAGCTTGGTATCGGTGGCCTGATAGACCTGTCCCATCCCGCCCTCGCCGATAAGGGCGGTCACGTCGTAATGGCCGAGTCGGGAGCCGAGTTCGAGCGCCATGGGTTGCCAGGTTGAGGGCATTGTATGCCGCAGCCCTGGTTTGTCCAGCAGCCTGCACGGGATTGCCACTAGTAGGCGTACGTACGCCTCCTGCGAGGCTTCAGCAGCACTACCGGTGGTCAGGATCCTCTGAGCTGGTTCGAGGGCGGCAGAAAGCGTTCGCACGCTTCCTTACTGAGGTGAATGCACCGGTCCAAGCCACCTGAGGGTTCGGCCGGCTTCTGGCAGGGTATCACTGCGTGTGGCCGATGGGTCCGATGATCTGGTTCTGGTCCGCGAACTCGAGATGGATCGACACGCGAGGTGCGTCGCCGACATTTGCCGTCGTATGCCCTCTCCCGGTGAGATCGTCGATGTATTCGATCGCCCCGGCGGGCAAATCGACTGTGCCTTCCGCCACCTCGAGCTGTCCACCACCCGTCAGATTGATGATGTAACGACGACCTGGACCGACGTGCCAGTCGGCGAAGCTTCCAGGCTGAGACACCCGCACGCTCATGCCGGTGATCTCTTCCATCACTGACTGCGCATCGAGCTCAATGTTCTCCACGTGGGACAGTCCATCGGTACCCGTGTAGATCCGCTGCATCATGAAGGGAGCGTGAGGCGCCTGCGCTTCAACCCGACCGTCACCGCCCTTCACCGCCCACCCAAGACCAAATCCGACCACAAGGGCTCCTGCTACGAAATACCTCATCATCGTCTTGGACCTCATCTCCTCGTCCCCCGGTTGACGTCCGGTTCCAGGTTCGGCGAATGCCCACACCGACGCATCCTCTCCGCCGGCAACACCTTCAGCGCCACATCTCAGTCGAGCTTCGTGTCTTGTGCGCGATAGACCTGGCCCATGCCACCCTCGCCGATCTTGGCGGTGACGGCATACGGCCCGAGGGTGGTGCCGGGTTGGAGGGGCATCGGGTCTACTAGCCTCCTTCGTGCAGAACAATCGAATCAGGCCGTAACTCGGTGCACCGCAGTGCCAGCTCTAACGCGCTGGTCCACACGGATGGCCACTTCAGTCCCAGATGACGCCGACTCCACCGCCGCATGGTCGACTTGCATCGATGTCACCGTCTGCTGGAAGTCAGCCCCATGACCGTCAAACCGCAGCGTCTGCCCAACGCTGACGTCGCCGGTGAGTGACACGACACCGACCTGGGGTTTGGCGAAATAGTGAGTCACCGTGCCGACAGGCTCTTCAGTCATAATCCAACCCCTTGCCTTACCCTCGTCCCCTGCCCTCGCTGTTCTTGGTCGCTGCACTTCGCCTATCCCTCACCGATCTTGGCGGTGACGGCATAATGGCCGAGGCAGTCACCGACGGTCAAAGGCACGGCCCGATCTCAGTCGTGGACGCTCGTGTTCTCTGGCCGGACGGCCCTCGGTTTTGTCCGGCCACATGACCCACGGGCCGCCGTTCAGGTGATCCGTCGACATGGCCTTGAGCACCTCTCGATTCGCCACCACCATCATCAAATGGGGACCGAGGGTCGGTCACCCAGTCCTCTGGTCCCGTCTCTTCCGTGGCGAAGGGGTCGGCACTACTCACCGGCGCTCCACCCTGCAGCATGTAGGCGAAGCCGAGCTCTGTGTACGTCGGCTCGGTCTGATTCCTGTGCGCCTCCAGAAAATCAAGCCAGGGTTCGGTCACACACCAGGGGGCATTCCCTGGCGTGTCGGCCCGGTTCGGCAGGCACGTCCACCCGTTGGTCCCCTGGCTCACGACGTTAAGATTCCAATCCATGATGGTCGCGTTAGCCGAGATGGACGAGGGGGCGGCGCTCCGGGCACTCCGCATTGGGTCGTCCGCGAAAGGGGTCGGCACTGGCGCCGTGGTGCCTCCTTCTTGAGCCACCGGGGCGTCGGGCATACTTGAGGGCGCGCCAACGCCGCACGCAAGGGTGGTTGCAGCAAGACCCAATAGCATCGCCAACGCCGCGAGGGTGAAGTCCGTTATGGTACGTTCCTCCAGATTAATCCCCCTCATCTTTGGCGTCGATCCAGGCTTTCATCACCGTGTCCGCATGGCGAAGGGCTTCGCCCTCGCTCTCACCGAAGTATGGGCGACTGGGCCATCCGCCCACCTCCCGGCCAGCTCGGCTTTTCATCGAGCGTCTCTTTCAGGACGAGCACGGCACGTGCCCAGGACCGTCGACCGGGCCGCGCGCCTCCTGGACGCACGGTCCCGACGCGGATCGTATAGTCGTGCTTCCGGTACCAACCGCCTGGAACGTCTCGAGCGGCGGGACTCATCGTTCTTCGTCCTCGTCGTCCGACTCGCCCTGCTCCAACCATCTGACCAGCGCCGGCCCTTCTAGGTCAGCGACTCGACGACGTCCGTCGAGGATCTACGTCAGCTGAGAACTAAAGGATTCAAGAAGTCGGTCGTATGACATCTACAGGGTGCCGCAAACATTAATCGTTCCCTGCGGCGGCGGCTTTCCCGTTAAACGGGAGTTCCGGTTTACCCGACCGCATCACGGTCGGTTGTGTCGCCTCGGGATCGAACGAGGGCTTCTCGAGCGGGGGGAGGTTGGCCGGTGCCGGCCCAACGCAGTCAATGCAGCGTCGCAGCTGCGCCTCACCGATGAAGCAGATCGGATCGCCGATACGAAACGGTGTCGCGCAGCTCCCACAGTGCAACCGCGGCATCGATACCCGGTCCCAACGCCTCACGGCAGCGCCTCCACTCGGCGAGCTGTATGAAGCTCAGAGAAGATCGCCCGCATCGGTGCACCTCACTCTTGGGTTGGGTTGCAGTCTACTTAGTCACGGGGGGGTGTCAAGCGGCAATGCACATGTGAACCACCGGACAGTTGGAGGTGGGAAGACCACCCCTGGGCGCAGGCTTTCGTTCGCCGTCTGGGCAGGCTGGAAACCGGCTATCGAGGGTTCGCGGCGAGGTAGTCGTTGGCGAACTCGTCGACCTTTTCCAAAACAGCGTCCCGGATGAATGTCCGCGCATCGTCTCGCTCCGTCGTCTCCAGCGAAGCCGTCTGCCAGGTGGACGCTCGGACAGTGCTATCCACAAGCAGGTCTCTGAGCAGCGTCTCGATATCGGCTCGAAGAAGATCTGCCGCGTGCCTCTGAAGATGCACCCATTCAGTGAGCTGAAGTATCACCATGAACGCGTGGCCCCTTGTAGTTGCATCGAGAACCGTGATTCCGATCGATAGAACGACGTCGTTCCGCGGTCCCGCGACTCGAATTCCGCTTTGCCTTAGGCGAAGCTCAATGGCAGTTTTGAGGTTTTCTTCAGAGAGACCAGCGTTTCTCGCGTTTACATCGAGGCTCAGGACGGACACACCCACGGAGCCTAAGTCCCGCAGTCGGTTCCGACTCGTTTGAGGATGAGCGACTGAAGGGAAGGCCAGGACGAGGACGCCGACAGCGAAAAGCCATGAACGCATGGGGGTCTCCTTCCAGCCTATTAGAGCATGGGAAGGATGCTTGTGCTGAAGGCGAAAACCGGTCACCCTGGGCGCAGGCTTTCGTTCGCTGGAGGGCAGCTCCTAGGATGGAACGCCGTAGGCGACGCACTCGCGCTCACCACTGCAGCGGACGCAGATCATCTTGCCGCTGCGGTAGGGTTTGACGCCGCGGAGTGGCCGCGTGATCTGGTTCACCTGGGCCGTGTTGAGCACAGGCACTTCGTCACTAAGACAGCGATTGCAGTAGAACTGCCCTGAGCGGCCAATAAGGAACTGCTTGACCCGATCGGCGTTGTCCACGGTCCTGGATCGTACGGCCGGGGCGATGGGTTGTCAAAAGCCTTGCTACTTTATCCCGTCGTTTCGGCGAAGGCTTTGGTTCGCCGTCTGGGTGGGTCCAGACACACCAAAGGCGACCCCGAAAGGTCGCCCGTGGAGAAGTCACACGGTAGCGCGATGGTTTCTCACGCGGGAGTAAAGATGTACGTCGCAGGTATGTTCACTGGACCGCCGCAGGCCCCAGAGCTGAGAACGGCGGAGCAAAAATAGACCACAGCGCGACGGTGTGAAGCTGCCTGCGGGCGGCGGAAAACCAGACCGCTCGAGTGGTCCACCGAGCATGCCGACGGTGTTCTGTGGAACACAGGAGGGATGTATCGAGTGGAGTTCTATGCGGCGGTGCGGCGCAGCGTGTATGTGGAGGGGTGGAGCGAGCGCGCGGCGGCGCGCCGCGTCGGGCTGGCCCGAGAGACGGTGCGCAAGATGCTGCGCTACCGCCTGCCGCCGGGGTATCGCCGGCAGAAGCCGATCCGGTGTCCGAAGCTGGAGGCCTTCACGGGGGTCATCGATCAGATCCTCCGTGACGATCAGCACCGGCCGAAGAAGCAACGCCACACGGCCAAGCGCATCTGCGAGCGCTTACGCGCGGAGCACGACTTCACGGGCGGCTACACGATCGTCAAAGCCTACGTGCGCGAGCAGAAGCTGGGCGGGCAAGAGATGTTTGTGCCGCTCGCGCATCCACCGGGCGACGCCCAGGTCGACTTCGGCGAAGCGCTGGTGGTCATCGACGGCGTCGAACGCAAGGCGCACGACCTGGTCGTGGATCTGCCGCACAGCGACGACGCGTTCGTGCAGGCCTTTCCGGCGGAGACGACGGAGGCGTTCTGCGATGGGCACAACGCTGCGTTCCACGACTTCGGCGGCGTGCCGCGTCGCATCGTCTACGACAACACCACGCTGGCGGTAGCGCGGATGCTCGGTGACGGCACCCGCCAGCGGACGCGAGTCTTCAGCGAGCTCCAGTCGCACGACGTGTTCGACGATCGCTTCGGGCGGCCAGGGAAGGGCAACGACAAAGGCACGGTGGAAGGGCTGGTCGGCTACGCGCGCCGGAACTTCTTCGTGCCGGTCCCACGCGTCGCCAGTTGGGACGCGTTGAACCTCGACTTGGCGAACAAGTGCCGCGCGCGGCGCGGGCGCCGGTGACGGCGGCACACCGAGACGATCGGGGAGCGCTTCGCGCGCGACCGCCAGGCGTTGTTACCGTTGCCGCCGGTCCCGTATGACGCGTGCGACCAGCGCTCGACGCGGGTCACGTCGCTGTCGCTGGTGCGCGACCGCCGCAACGACGACTCGGTGCCGACCGCCTACGGTCACCGCGCGGTGGTGGTGAAAGGCGACGTGGACGAGGTCGTGATCGTGTGTGGCAGTGAGGAGATCGCCCGCCATCGTCGCAGCTATGACCGTGACGTGTTGATCTTCGATCCGCGGCATGACGTGGCCTTGTTGGAGCGCAAGACCGGGGCGCTCGACCAAGCGGCGCCCCTGGTCGGGTGGGCGCTGCCGGAGGAGTTTCTTCGGCTGCGGCGGCTCTTGGAGGCGCGACTGGGTAAGCCGGGCACGCGCGAGTACGTGCAGGTGTTGCGGCTGCTCGAGGACGTTCGGCTCGCCCACGTCCGCGGCGCCGTCCGGGACGCCCTCACCCTGGGCGTGGTCGGCTTCGACGCCGTCAAGCATCTGACGCTGGGCCGCATCGAACACCGGCCACCCCAGCTCGATCTGGCGCAGTATCCGCATCTGCCGGCCGCGCGCGTGGCGACGACCGCGGCGGCGGACGACCTGGCGCTGCTGGGGGCGGGCACCGAGTGATGGCGACATCGACCCTGCTGCTCGACGCGCATCTCAAGGCCCTGCGCCTGCCGACCTTCTTGCGCGAGGACGACAAAGTGGCGCGGCAATGCGCCCACGAAGGGCTGGACTGTCCGCGCTACCTGTTCCGCCTCTGCGAGCTAGCGCTGCTCGACCGCGAGCAGCGCGCCACCGAGCGCCGCATCAAGGCCGCCACGTGTCCGGTCTTGAAGAGTCTCGAGACGTTTGAGTTCCGCGCGATCCCGTCGTTGAACAAGAGCCTGGTGCTGGAGCTGGCCCGCTCAGCGTATCTCGACCGGCGAGAGAACGTGTTGGCGTTGGGCAACTCCGGCACGGGCAAGACGCATCTGGCGCTGGCGGTGGGGCTGGCGGCCTGTCAGAAAGGCTATCGGGTGCGCTTCACCACCGCCGCCGCGTTGGTGAACGACCTGCTCGAGGCCCGGGATGACAAGCGCCGGCTGCGCGTGCAGACGCAGCTCGTCAAGCAGGATGTATTGATCGTGGACGAGCTCGGCTACATCCCGTTGGCGAAGACCAGCGCCGAGCTGCTGTTCGAGATCTTCTCCCAGCGCGACGAGCAAGCATCGACGCGCGTGACCTCGAATCTGCCCTTCAACGAATGGACCGAGATCTTCGGCTCCGAACGGTTGACTGGCGCGCGGCTCGACCGGCTGACCCATCACGTCCACATCCTCGAGCTGAACGGCGACAGCTATCGCCTCGAACACAGCAAGAAAGCCCGCCAACACCCTGCCGCTCCGACTTCCTGAAGTCTCCCCCCGCCACGCCGCTGTCAGGAACTTCGACCCGCTGCCGGATGGTCTAGTTTTCCTCCGCCACCGTGGTCTAGTTTTACTCCGCCCTCCTGCGCCCCAGGGTTTTCTTGGACACTTGATTGCGAGAGAGTACTCGCAGGAGGAGTGTCGAGATGGGGAAGCCAGATCAGGGTTCGGCGGAGGCGGAGGGAGCCCGGAGGGCGACCGGAGCGGCCGCCGGGCGCGGCCGTGGGGGACGGTTTTCGGCCCGGCGCAAGCGCGAGACGGTGCTGCGTCTGCTGCGTGGAGAGGATCTCGAGTCCGTGTCGCGGGAGCTGGGGATCACGGCGGCGCGGGCGTCGCAGTGGCGTGATCAGTTTCTGGTCGCGGGCCAGGCGGGGTTAAAGAGTCGCGCGACGGAGGCCCGGGACGAAGACAATCGTCGGCTGCAGGCCAAGATCGGCGAGCTGCTGATGGAGAACGAACTGCTCTACGCGAAAGTGGACCACCTGGAGGCCGGCGTCCCTTTGGCCCAGCGGAGGTCGACGCGATGAGTGACGCCCATTCGATCTCCACCCGTCGGGCGTACGGCGTGCAGCGGGTCTGCCGCGTGTGGCACTGCGCTCGCTCTAGCGTGTATGCGCGGCGGCAGGCGACCCTGTCCTCGGCGCCGCCCCCGACGACGTCCTGGTCGGCCACATTCGTCGAGTGCTCGAGGCCTCGCCGTTTCATGGCAAAGGGTACCGGAAAGCCTGGGCGAAGCTGCGGGTCGCGGGGATCCGCACCGCGAAGGAGCGGGTGCGACGGCTGATGCGGGAGCACGATCTTCAGGCCGCGCACCGCGTGGGCCACACGCACGGGCCGACGGCGCACGACGGGACCATCACCACCGAGGCGCCCGACGTCATGTGGGGGACGGACATGACGGCCACTGTGACCGTCGCCGAGGGGGCGGCCTGCGTTTTCGTGGCCGTCGATCACTGTACGACCGAGTGCATCGGGCTGCATGCGGCCAAGAGGGGCAACCGCTTCGAGGCCCTGGAGCCGATCCGCCAGGGCGTTCGCGAGCGCTTCGGGGGCATCGGCGACGGCGTCGCCCGCGGGTTGCGACTGCGGCACGACCACGGGTCCAACTACCTGGCTGATGACTTCCAACAGGAGATCGCCTTCTTCGGCATCGAGAGCTCCCCGAGCTTCGTGCGGGAGCCCGAAGGGAACGGCGTCGCGGAGCGCTTCATCCGCACGCTGAAGGAGAATGTGTTGTGGGTGCAAAGCTTCGAGACGATCGAGGCACTCCGCCTCGCCTTGCTCGAGTTCAAGCGGACGTACAACGAGCAGTGGATGCTGGAGAAGTACCGCTATCGAAGCCCAGCCCAGGTGCGACACGACCTCGTACGGCTGGACGCGGTAGCGTAGGAGCGAATACCGTCAAACCACTGTCCAAGAACCCCGGGGCGATACAGAACCCGCGTGAGCGGCGGCGCGTCGTCGGCTCGGTCATGACGTAATCCCTCCACCAGATCACGTAACTCCTCCACCAGATAGCCCAGGTTGCCCTCGTGCTCAATCGTGGTTTCGGTGAGCTTTCGCAACTGCCAGGCCTGCCACACGAGCACCGCGGAGTGCATGACGAATCCGAGCGCCGTCCAGCCGCTCACGCCACCGCCCCCTTCCCTGCCGTCTTGGTGAACGGATTCGGTGCATACAGACGGTCCCGCCACGTGAACGCTGAGGCGGCACGCTTGCAGGTCGCGCAGTGTGAGTGACTCACGATGACGGTCTCTTCTTTCCTGTCCGGGTAGTTGCCCATAAGCACATCGCCCACTTGCGCACCGCAACGGGCGCAGTGGATGTAGCCGAAGCTGTACTCGTGTATGCGCGAGTGGCCGACCAGCGCGCAGACCACCGGGTTCCTCTGGTCCTTCGGGAGGCCACGTATGCGGCGTAGGACCTCCGCTTTCGTCATCTTCCGAGCAAGTTTCCTCACGCCGCCCCTCCCACTTCCTTCACCGGCCGCCTGAGCACCTTCTGGCGGGCCGTGTCCGCTGCCCGCTCAGCTCGCTGCACGTCCTGTTTCCGAATCAGCACGAGATTCCCCACCCGACGCGCGGGCAGTTTGCCTTCCTTGATCCAACGCGAGACGGTGTGCCGGTCCTTTCGCAACAGGCTCGCAGCCTCCTGCAGCGTGTAGAACGTCCCGGAAATCATGCGTCGCCGCCTTGACGGCATGCGCCACTCGCGGCACACTTAGCAGCTGGAGTCGATGCATGAGCGAACGCGGACTCGATGAGGAACGTGAGGATCTGAAGGGGCAAGTGGCCGGCCTCGCCTACGTGTGCGGGGTGCTCGCTCAGCTGCCCGGCGGACGAGAGACCCTGAGCCGCACGGGCTTCAAAGAGACAGCCCTCGCGGACGCAGCCGAATATCATCGGGGCGGCGCGTTGGCCGGCTTTGAAAAAGCGGTGGATAGTGTCATCCTCGCGTCCACCGACTAGCGGCTGCTGATCCATCGGCTTCTCACTCACGGTGCCCCTCCCAGTTCCTTCACCGACCGCTTCAACACCTTCTGCCGCGCCCTGTCCGCCGCCTGCTCAGCCTTTTCGCCTGTCCAGGCGCGGCCGTGACGCGGCGCGCGAAGTCGGCAGGGGGCGTCCGGCGGCCCTTGAGGATGTGGTTCAGCAGCGTCGCGTTGAGGCCCAGCGCATCGGGCGAGATCCTGCTGGGTGACGCCAATCTCGGCCATCCGGCCCAGGATTCGCCTGGGTTCCGATACGAGACTGCGGGGATCACCAGAGCGTGCTTCGGTGGATTGCACACGTCCGTCAGAAGTCGTGGTGTACGCCAGAGGATCTGGGCCTGATCAACGACAATTATTTTTGCCGGTCGCCGAGGACGGGATTGGCCGGTTCATGGGTGATGGCGGCAGCGTGTGAGACTGCCCGTTTTCCTTGCGGAGGACGGGTTGGTCACGAATGCACAGGTTCGGCGATTGCGCGAGAATCGGATGTCCGGAAAGACATTGGCGGCAGCGGCGGCGGCGGCCGGGATGAGCGAGCGGACGGCGCGCACGTGGCAGCGCGGGGCGTTGCCGTCGACGGCGAAGGCGCCGCGGACGTGGCGGACGCGGGAGGACCCGTTCGCCGATGTGTGGCAGTCGGAGGTCGTGCCACAGCTGGTGGCCGATACCGACGGCCGGCTGCAGGTGCTGACGCTGTTCACAGTGCTGTGCCGGCGGCATCCGGGTCGCTTTCAGGCGGGGCAGCGACGGACGCTACAGCGGCGGGTCCGCGATTGGCGGGTGCAGTACGGCCCGGACCGCGAGGTGTACTTCGAGCAGGTGGCGGTTCCGGGTCGGGAAGCGGCGTTCGACTGCACCGACGCGAGCGACCTGGGCGTGACGATACGGAGCGTGGCGTTCCCGCATCTGCTGTTCGAGTGGGTGCTGAGCTACAGCACGTGGACGTATGTGGGGCTGGCGCTGAGCGAGACGTTCGAGGCGTTGGTGTCGGGCCTGCAGGGCGCGTTGTGGATGCTGGGCGCGGTCCCGGCAGTGCTGCGACACGACAACCTGTCGGCGGCGACGCACGAGCTGAAGCGTAGCGGTGGGCGCCAGCTGACGGCGCGGTTTCAGCAGGTGATGGACCACTACGGGCTGCGCTCGTCGCGGATCCAGCCGGGGAAACCGCACGAGAACGGCGTGGCCGAGCAGGCACACGTCCGGACGAAGACGGCCATCGAGCAAGCGTTGCTGCTGCGGGGCGACAGAGAGTTCGCGGACGAGTCGGCGTACCTGCGCTTCGTGCGGGCGGTCCTCGACGAGGAGCGGAATAGGCCGGCGGCGGCACGGTTGGCCGAGGAGCGTTTGTATCTGCAGCCGTTGCCGACGGCTCGCATCCCCGAGTACACGACGTTCCAGTGCCGGGTGCGCAAGTGGAGCACGATTCGGATCGGCAGCCGGATCTACTCGGTGCCGTCGCGGTTGATCGGCCACACGGTCGAGGCGCGGCAGCATCCGTCGACGGTCGAGGTTCTCTACGGCGGCCGGGTGCTGTGCACGATGCCGCGGCTGCGGGGTGCGGCGGACCACCGGATCGATTACCGCCACATCATCGGTAGCCTGGTCCGCAAGCCGGGCGCGTTTGCCCGGTATCGCTTCCGGGAAGAGCTGTTCCCGTCGCTGACGTTCCGGGCCGCCTATGACGCGCTGGGGCGAACGCACGGCGAGCGGGCCGACGTCGAGTACGTGCGCCTGCTGCACTTGGCGGCGACGACCAGTGAGCGTCAGGTCGAGGCGACGCTTCGGGCTCGGCTCGACGCTGGCGACACGTGCGCGTACGCCAGCGTCCAGGCCGAAGTGCGGCCACCAGTCCCAACCGTGCCGGTAGTACATATACCCCGCCCGGATCTGGCGCAGTACGACGCTTTGTTGACCGGAGGTCTCCACGGATGACGGTGCCGAGCACGCAGGTGACGACGCTGCTGACGCAGTTCAACCTGACGACGGCGTCCGAAGAGCTGGTGCCGCGATTGACGCAGGCCGGCCACCACGACGCGCTGCCGGTGTTGCTGGAAGTCTTCGAGGCCGAAGCCGAGGCGCGCCGCCAGCGCCGAATTGCCCGGCTGCGACGGGCTTCGCGTCTGCCGCCCGGCAAGACGTTCGAGACGCTCGACACGGGTCGGTTGCCGGGCCCGCTGGTGCAGCAGTTGAAGACGCTTGCCAGCGGGGCGTTCCTCGAGACGGCGACCAATGTGCTCGCCTTCGGTCTGCCCGGCGTGGGCAAAAGCCACGGGTTGTGCGCCGTCGGGCACGCGCTGGTCGAGGCCGGCCGCAGCGTGTTGTGCGTCCCGGCCTACGCCCTGGTGCAGGAATTGCTCGGCGCCAAACGTGACCTCGACCTGCCGCGGGCCCTCCGCAAGCTCGACCTCTTCGAGGTGATCCTGCTCGACGATCTGGGCTACGTGCAGCAGAGCCCCGACGAAGCCGAGGTGCTGTTCACGCTGCTCGCCGAGCGCTATGAGCGTCGCTCGGTGATGGTGACCAGCAA
This sequence comes from Vicinamibacterales bacterium, assembly GCA_965216615.1. Lineage (GTDB taxonomy): Bacteria > Acidobacteriota > Vicinamibacteria > Vicinamibacterales > UBA8438 > CAUZIB01. The sequence goes on from CBDCGH010000021.1 coordinate 420,744, forward strand.
TCTGGTCTTCAGCCAGTGGGACCGGATCTTCCGCGACCAGATGGCCACGGCCGCGGCGATCGACCGCCTGGTGCACCACGCCGTGGTGCTCGAGTTCGACGTGCCGAGCTTTCGAACGGATCCGTCGCGCCCAACGTCACCGCCATCGCCACCGCCCGTGCCTCGCGGCCGGCCGCTGTTGCCGCGGCGTCGCCGACCTGCGAGCTCCTGAGCGTCTCCGGTCCGGACGCGTTCACGGCTTCGACCGAGACGTTCACGGCGCACATCTTCTCGCGGGCTCGCGTAGCAACCACCAGCCCCTCCCTTCGGAAGCCGCGCGCTCGGCTACCGCACTCCGTGAACGTCCCCAAGCGGACGTTCACGCCGTTTGGTCTTCTGCGTCTTCAGAACCCGCAGCAACGCCCACCGAACGGTGCGTCGTCGAACGAGCAGCCGTCCGAAACCGGCAAGAATAGTTGACGTTGAGCGGCAGAAGTACTTGACGCCAAACACCGCGAACTCGGCGTCGGCGGCTTCCCAGTCGTCTCGCTCCAGGAGGCCCGCGCCAAGGCCCTCGCCAACCGCCGGCTCGCCCGCGCCGGCGGGGATCCGCTCGCCGAGAAACGCCGTGCCCAGGACTGCCCACCTTCGCCGAGGCCGCCGAACGGGTCTGGACCCAGCTGCAGCCCGGCTGGCGCCATTCCAAGCACCGCCGCGATTGGCTCACGAGCCTGACGCGCTACGCCTTCCCGTCGCTGGGTAAGCAGCCGGTTTCGGAGATCACGAGCGCCGACGTCCTCGACACGCTCCGGCCCATCTGGCACACGCAGCCGGACATGGCACGACGCGTGCGCCAGCGCATCCGCGCGTTAATGGAGTGGGCCATCGTCATGCAGTATCGCGCTGACAATCCGTGCGACCGGATCGGGCCGGCGCTGGGCCGCCAACAGGTCATCGTGCAGCACATGCGGGCGCTGCCCCATGCCCAGGTCGCGGCGGTGCAGCGGGCGCGTACCATGCGCGTGGTCAAGCTCGCCTTTGAGTTTCTGGTACTGACCGCCGCGCAGACGGGCGAGGTGCGGTTCGCGACGTGGGACGAGATCGACCGGGACGGCCGGGTGTGGACGATTCTCCGGCCACGCGCATGAAGGCCGGGCGAACACCGGGTGCCGTTGTCTCAGCGGGCCACGGAGATTCTCGACGCGGCACAAACGCTGGACGGCCAGGGGTTCGTCTTCCCGGGGGTCCGCGGGACGCCGCTCTCCGACATGATCTTCTCGAAGCTGCTCCGGAAGCTGCAGGTCGGCGCCGTGCCGCATGGGTTCCGGTCGTCCTTTCGGGACTGGGCGGCCGAGCAGACCAACCACCCCCGCGAAGTCGTGGAAGCCGCCCTTGCGCATGTCGTCCAGAACAAGGTCGAGGCCGCCTACGCGCGCTCGGATCTGTTCGAGCGACGGCGACAGCTCGACGCCCTTGCTTTGGGAATTATATACGTAACTGGACATAGCTATCTATCCTGATCTACCCTTCCATCGCCACGACAATCTCAGGCTGGTCCGACATCGGGCCACCTGCTGAATACGACACCCCTTCCAGGGGGAATAGGCGGGAACCCTGGCGCACAGCTTGAGGTTGTTGTGGCGACTGGCCCGGTGACCACTTCCGGTCGCGGGCAATCCCAAGAAGGGGATACGTCGCTATGCGGACACTTTGTACGTTGGTGCTCACTGGAATACTCACGATCCCATCGTTGGCTATGGCCCAAGAAACCGTGCTCAAAGCGGCTGAAGGGATCGCCTTGCCGCAGTCGGACATGACTAAGGTGAAGCGCTTACCTGGTCGTGTGGCACTTGGACTGGTGATGGCCGGGGCCGGGGCGGCGATGCTGTTGATTGAACCGAAGCAGCCAACACAGCCAACACAACCCGGCACGGTCTCCGATGATGCACTGATCCAGGAGTATGCGAGTCTGGTCACGCCGCCAGAATTTTTGAGGCTCGTTGCAGAAGATAGCGCTGGATCAATTCGTTACTCCCCCAATATTCCTGGTGGCCTTGATCAGGCGATTGCCAACTGGGCGCTTGGAGTGGAAAGCGGACTTGTTTTCGGAGGGGCTGCGGCGTTAACGGTCGCCACCTCTGGCGACCGCACGATTTACGCGGGGCAGTTCAGGCCGTTCATTCCATTCAAAGATCGACGCCCAGCCATGAAGTACGGCGGCGCGGCGCTGGTGGTGGCTGGAGCTGCGATTGCTGGATTTTGGTCCACGGTCCCGGTGATGCGAGATATGACCATCGTGCCGACCCACGGAGGGTTGCAGGTCGGCTCATCGTTCGGGTTTTGAGTGCGGTAGACTATAGAGGTTGTACGTGAAACCGCCCCGGCAGCAACCGGGGCGTTCACTCGTTAACCGACGATACCCGGCTGGAACCGGGGATGCTGAAGGAGAAGAAGACTCCCTCAGTATCTCCCCAAACAGTCGGGCTCGTCAACCTCTGCCTTTCACGGCAGAAAGGAGTCCGGTATGTCTGTTTTCAAACTCTCGGACGGTTCAGATTTTCTCTTGTCGGATGGGAGTCGTTTTTTGTTGTCCGATGCGACTCACAGCGCTTGGATTCCATTTGGAATTGCCGTCATCGGCGTCGCGTGCGTCGTGTTGATTGATCGGTGGGCGACGCGTAAACTTGCGCGGAGGGACGCATGACACCAGAGGCTTGGACCGTGCTAGTGGTCGGCATCGGCATCGCAGGGATGGTGTTGCGGATGGACACACATGTTCGTGATCACGGCGAACGTCTGGCCAGAGTGGAAGGCTTACTTGAAGGGCTACTCAGTGCCGTGTCAGGACGAAACGGAGAGACGCCATGACGAAGAAACCAGGCCGCCCCGTGACGAATCGGATCGTGAACACGATCCCGGCCACCGGTGAAGAGATCGCCGCCGCGATTTGCAGGGACGCGACGATCAGGCAGTCTTTGGGGCAGGGCCAGCCGTCAGCAGCTTCCAGGGCATCAGCTTCCCGTCCAGGCCGCGGGCGAGGCAAGCCATCTGCGTGATCGTATCTTCGTTCCGGACGTTCTTTCGTCCGGCGAACTCGGTGACGTAGCGGTGCAGGTGCTTCGGGCTGAGCTTGTGGAACGTGCCCATGTGCGCCCGCTTCAGCAAACTCCAGAAGCTCTCGATCTCGTTCGTGTGGGCTTGCCCTCGGACGTACTCGCCGACGCTGTGTCTGACCGCTTGATGGATGTAGGTGCCGTCGGCGTCCGTGTAGGACGCGCTCCCGTCGGTGTAGATCGTCGACTGCGGTGACACCGTCTCAGCGACAAACCCCATCAGTGAACCGTACCGGGTTTCTCGGAGACCTCATTGCTTGGGAGCTGCCGCACGGGACGACGCCCCGACACCTGGGGCCAAGAAACGGAGTCGCCGCGGCGACGTGCGGTAGAGTCGCCAGGGCATCCGGGGACTGAGACCGACTTTCCAATGGTGCCGAGCGAGCCCGCTTGGGAGCGTGGTCCATGGGATGTGTCGCGGCCACCTCATTGGTGACGCGCTTGCGTGATCCCGTGTAAGAGCATGTCCACCACCGCACCCTGCCCCCGGTTGCTCACGACACCCCGAGCATGGAGGAGCAGCCGATGGAAGGTCACCGCGTTCGACGCCAGCGTTCCAGCACGACCACGACAAAGCAGCCGGAGCCGCTCGAGCGGATCCAGCCCAATGCCGCAGGGATCGACTGCGGGTCCCGACACCACCACGTGGCCGTGCCTGTCGATCGAGATCCGGAACCGGTCCGCCGATTCAAGACGTTCACGCCGGACCTGTATCGCATGGTCGACTGGCGTGAGGCCTGCCGCATCGACACCGTGGCGATGGAGGCCACCGGCGTGTACTGGATCCCGATCTACGACATCCTCGAACAGCGAGGCTTCACGGTGGTGCTCGTCAACGCTCGTCACGTGAAGAACGTCCCGGGACGCAAGACTGATGTCGTGGACTGCCAGTGGATCCAAGAACTCCATGAGGTCGGGCTTCTACGCGGTCGTTTCCGTCCCTCAGCGGAAATCGTCTCGCGGCGCGCCTCCCTCCGGCAGCGGGAGACGCTGGTCCAGGAGGCCGCCAATCACATCCGACGGATGCAGAAGTCCCTGGCCCTGATGCACGTCCACCTCCACAACGTGATCACCGACATCACGGGCCTGACGGGGATGCAGATCGTCCGCGATATCGCCAGCGGTGTGACCGACCCCCACGCGTGAGCCTCCCATCGCCACTCCCGCTGCCGAGCCTCCGAGGAGGAGATCGCCGCGGCCCTCACGGGGAACGACCGCCGGGAGCAGGTCTTTGTGCGCCGACAGAACCTTGCGCTCTACGAGAGCTATCAGCGCCAGATCGGCACCTGCGATGGCGAGATCGAATCCCTGTTGCAAGACGTGGCCGCCAAGCACGCCCGTCCCGGGACAGCGTGGCCACCGGCGCGCCGCCGGCAGCGGCACAAGAACGCCCCGCGCTTCGAAATCCGCAGCCCGCTCCACCAACTCTCCGGAGTGGACCTCACACAAATCGACGCCATCGGGCCCTAGACCGCCTTGCGACTCATCGCCGAGATCGGCACGGACATGACCCGCTGGCCCAGCGAAAAGCACGTCACATCCTGGCTCACGCTCGCGCCCAAGAACACGATCACCGGGGGCCGACTCATCAGCTCCAGAACCATGCCGTCCGCGAACCGTGCTGCCGCCATGCTGCGCATGTGCGCCATGTCGGCCGGCAAGACGTCCACCGCACTCGGTGCGTTCTACCGCCGTCTCGCATACCGCATCGGCAAGGCCAAGGCCATCACCGCCACGGCTCGCAAGCTCGCGATCCTCGTCTATCGCGTCTTACGAGGTGACATCGACTACGCCGATCCGGGAGTCGAGGCCTATGAGGCCCAGCATCGCTCCCGGACGCTCCGCAACCTCCGTCACCGCGCACAACGACTCGGCTTGGGCCTCATTGACCTCGAAACAGGCGAACTTATGGACCCAGGAGTTTCTTAAGAGGATGGGGTCTATGGGACGTCCAAGTCGGTTTTCTCCGGAAGTGCGCGAACGTGCCGTCCGGATGGTCGAGGAGCACCGGGAGGCCCACGCCTCAGCGTGGGCGGTGCTGCAGTCGGTGGCGCCGAAGCTCGGCTGCACGGCGGAGACGCGGCGGACGTGGGTGCGGCAGGCGCAGCGTGATGCTGGGCATCGGCCGGGCCTGACGACGAGCGAGCGGGAGCGGTTGAAGGAGCTGGAGCGCGAGGTCCGTGAGCTGAAGCGGGCGAATGAGATCCTGCGGAAAGCGTTCGCGTATGTCGCCCAGGCGGAGCTCGACCGCCGGAGGACGTCGCCACGATGGTCCAGTTCATCGCCGACCATCGCGCCGTGTTCGGGGTCGAGCCGATCTGCGCCGTGCTGCCGATCGCCCCGTCGACGGACTCATCGCCATCGGCACCAGCGGACACATCCGACGCGCCGGTCCGCACGGGCGCAGCGCGACGATCAGCTCCGCGTCGAGATTCAGCGGGTCTATGACGCGCACCAGCAGGTCTACGGCCCCCGGAACGTCTGGCAGCCGCTGCGGCGGGACGGCGTCCGCGTGGCGCGCGGCACCGTGGCGCGCCTGATGCGCGCGATGGGCCTTGCCGGGGCCGTCCGGGGCCGGGCCTGGGTCACCACGACCCACGCCGGTGAGGGCGGTCGCCCGGTGGACCTCGTTGACCGCCGATTCGTGGCCACCCGTCCGAATCAGCGCTGGGTCTCCGATTTCACGTACGTCGCAACCTGGGGCGGCTGTGTCTACGTCGCGTTCGTCATCGACGTGTTTGCGCGACGCAGTGTGGGCTGGCGGGTGTCGGCCTCCATGCGCACGGACTGTGTGCTGGATGCGTTGGAGCAGGCGATCGACGCCCGCCGGGGCGACGCCCTCACCGGCCTCGTACATCACAGTGATGCCGGGTCGCAATATCTCTCGATGCGGTACACGGATCGCCTCGTGGACGCCGGCATCGCGCCGTCGGTCGGCAGCCAAGGCGATGCCTATGACAATGCCCTCGCCGAATCGGTGATCGGCGTGTACAAGACGGAGGTGATTCGACGGAAGGGCCCGTGGCGCACCCTCGAGGCCGTGGAGTTCGCCACCTTGACGTGGGTGGACTGGTTCAACACACGACGACTGTTGGGGCCGCTCGGGGACATTCCACCAGCAGAGTTCGAGGCGCAGTACTATGAGCAGGCTGAGGTGGCCTGATTCAACGAATTCGGTCTCCGAGAAACCCGGTACGATTCACAGCGTGGCTTCGTCGGTGTTCGGGATCGGCTTGGCGACGACCTTCCCGCCTCGCTGGATGGCACCCACGACCGCGACCTTCCCGACCGGCCCACGTCCATCGTGCTGGCGCTTCGCGCGGTGCTTGTTCCGTTCCTTCCCGCCGATGTAGGTTTCGTCGATCTCGACGATGCCAGACAGCTTCGCACCAGACTTCCACCCTTCGCGGATCTTCTGCGCCATCATCCAGGCCGTCTTCTGTGTGATGCCGAGGTCCCGGTGAAGCTTCATGCTGGCGACGCCTTTCAGGCTCGTGGACATGAGATACATGACGATGATCCAGGTTCGGATCGGGAGCTTGCTGGACTGCATCACGGTCCCGGTCTTGACGCTGAAGTAGCGGCGACAGGGGCTACAGTGATAGGGCATCGTGCCACCGTTCTTCGCCTCGGTTGTCTCCATGTTGCCGCAGCGCGGGCAGGCCCGACCATCCGGCCAGCGCACCTGCTCAAACCATACCCGGGCAACAGATTCGGTGGGGAACTTGGCGTAGAGTTGATCGAGAGAGAGTCCAGTCCTGTGGGCTTTTCCAGGGGCTTTATGTGCTCGTGCCATGTCCAGTATTATACCGAATCATGGCAAGATTGTCCAGTTACGTATATAATTACCCTTGCTTTACCCCCCTTAGACGTCCCCAGCTTGCTTACGGCGTCCGCAGTGAGGTACCAGTGACCTTACCCCCTGAAACCGTTCCAGCCTGACCTGCCCCCAGTGGTCGTATCAGTTCTTATGAGAGAGCTGGGCTCATGATCAACCCGCCAATCGGTGCCGGCGGCGGGAGTCGAACCCGTGCGAGCGTGTTTCGGTAACTGAACTGACGACGCGTAGTTTGTGGTCTAACACGTTCGACGTCAAGCGTTTGTCGGCAGCCGCCGAGTCTACTGGAATCCACCTGAGTCCCCTGGAGTCGACCCGGTTCGTGGAGAAATAGTGGAGGAGGCGGGAACATGTTCCCGATCCACCTGACGACGGGTGCGGTTCCGTCTCCTCCACAGGACCATGAGGCGTTGTTGCATGAAGACCCGCTGCGGCGAGTGCCCTCATCCTTCTGACGAGATGACGACGCCCGAAACCCGGAGCCAGAGCTGGCAGTCAGGTCCCCGTAGCACACGCCCACTCGGAACGGCGTCTGTCGCGCCATGAAGTCGCGGATTCCTCCGAAGTATGACTGTGATGCATACGACCTAGTGCAGTAATTCGGAAATAGCTCGGCACTTCATCACTTTCTCCAAGATCCGCTCAGTAGGCGCGATCCAGTCCAGCCCACATACAGGTAGATTCGAATCTTGCCTTGATCCGATTTCGTAGACAGGTGAGTTGTGGTGTCTGAGTTTGCTGTCGGTCGGTCGAGAGTTGTGCAGGCGCTTGGCGGCGAGGGTGTGAGTCCCGATGCTTGGCTGAGGATGCCGCCGAGCGCCCCCGCCGTGAGAGCGGCACGACCGCCGATGTAGCCGGGTCCGACGAGCACGCGAGCCAGGGCGGTGTGGAGGGCGATCCGGGGCCCGTGGACGCCGATCGCGGGAAGAGCGACCTCATAGGAGGCTCCAGGAGCGACGACCGCCGAGTCCGGCAGGGTGCACTATCCCCCTCTCCGGGGCGCCCGCGTGAGCGACCGCCACGAGGGAAGACTCCTCACCGGCCTGGCGTTCGAACGCCGCCGGACTCAGATACCCGAGCGTGGAGTGCCGGCGCCGCTGGTTATAGAACACCTCGAGATAGTCGAACAGCTCCCGCCGCGCGGCGCCCTCGCTCGCGAAGTGCTCGCCGAGCTCGGTCTTGACGGTCGAGAAGAAGCTCTCCATGACGGCGTTATCGTAGCAGTTGCCCGTGCGACTCATGCTGCAGGCGATGCCCTGGGCCTGGAGGATCGCTTGGTAGTCGTGGCTCGCGTAGGTGCACCCGCGATCCGAGTGATGCAGCAAGCCGGCGCCGGGAGCGCGGCGCGTCAGCGCCGTCTCGAGGGCCTGGATGGTCAGATGCCGGTCGTTCACCGCACTCAGCGCCCAGCCGACGAGGAAGCGGGAGTAGAGGTCGAGGATCGCCGCGAGGTACCGCTTGCCGCCCGTCCCGATGACCAGCTCGGTGGTATCCCCGACCCAGCGCTGGTTCGGCCGCTCAGCCGTGAACTGCCGGTCGAGCAGATTCGCCGCCACCGGCTGGGCCAGGTCGCGCCGCGTGGTGCCCTTGAACCGCTTGCGGCCCCGGGCCTGTAGGCCCTCCTCCCGCATCAGCCGCCCCACCCGCTTCCGGCTGACGCACACGCGCTGCACTCGGAGGTCCGCGTGCACGCGCGGACTGCCATACCGCTGCCGACTGGCGTCAAACGACGCCCGCACCCGGACGCGCAACTGGCGGTCCCGCCGCGCATGCCGCGATTCGGGGCGCCGCTGCCACGCGTAGAATCCACTCCGGGACACCTTGAGCCACCGGCACAGCGGTGCGACCGGCACCGTGGCCTTCTCCGCCTGGATGAACGCGAATCTTACTCGCTCTCCCTCGCGAAGAAGGCCGTGGCTTTTTTTAACACGTCGCGCTCCAGCCGCAGCTGACGGTTGTCCTTGCGCAACCGCCGGAGTTCGTCCCGTTCCTCGCTGGTCAGCCCGGTGCGGCCCTTGGTCCGATCCGCCCGGGCTCGATCCACCCAGACCCGCAGCGCCGACTCCGTCAGGTCCAGGTCCCGCGCGACCCGGCCTTGAACTCGTCATCAAACCGCCGGCGGGACCGCCGCGGCTTCGTCGTGTTGGACATCGTATCCGCCTTTCGGAAAGTGTTCACGAAACCGGATCAAGCCCAATCACTGCACTAGAGCGGATTTCATGAGGTCGTAGCGACCGAATAGCCGCAATGTCGAAAGTAGTTGCGGCATTCGGCTGGATCATAGCCGGGCACGGCGGCGCCAATTGTGTTCCACAGGACCTCCCGTGTGCGACAGCGGGCCTTGCGCAAGATCGCCTTCAGCTTCGCAAACGCCAGCTCAATCGGATTGAAGTCAGGACTGTATTTCGGCAGAAACCAGAGTTGCGCGCCGACGGCTTCGATCGCTCGTCGCACCGCGGGGCTCTTGTGACACGAGAGGTTGTCCATGATGACGATGTCGCCAGGCGCGAGCGTTGGCGTCAGGACCTGCTCGATGTAGGCCAGAAAACTGGCGCCGTCGATCGGGCCATCAAACACGGCCGGCGCGGTGAGGCCTGTCACGCGCAACGCCCCGAGAAACGTCGTGGTGTGCCAGCGGCCATCCGGCGTGTGGTCGGGGACCCGGGCGCCGGACAGCCCGCGGCCATAGCGGCGAATCAGATCGGTCCGCACACCACTCTCATCGAGAAACACGAGGCGCGCGGGATCGAGCGTCGGCGCCGAGGCGCGCCAGACCGTGCGGGCGAGGCGGACGTCAGCGCGATCGTGTTCCGACGCGTGTACCGTTTTTTTTAAACCGAAAGCCGAGCCGTTTGATCGTGCGGCACAGCGTGGGGAGACTCGCCGGCGTGCGCAGGGCCTCCTGTCATTCGGCCAGCGTGCGATCCGGCCGCTCGCGGATCAGGGCCGCCAGCTCCGTGAGCTGGGCGTGGAGGATCCGCGGGCGCCAGCGAGTTTGCTTGCGGGGCGCCACCTCGCCGGTTTCGCGTCGACGCTGCTTCAGCCGATCGACCCACGCGCGACTGACGGAGTACTTCTCGGCGAGTTCGTCCGACGGTAACCCCGCGTCCGCATCGCGCAGCACCCGGAGTCGTAGATCCATCGAGTACGCGGCCATAGCTACCTCCTGTGCCACAGGAGTACCACGCCCGCGTACTACGTACAAGTGCAATTCGCTTTAGCGGGAGACGACCGAGTGCACGATGCGAGTGTTCTTCGTTGTAGAGTTGCCACCCATGTCCACGGACCTCGCCAACCTGGAATTCACGGCCGACGAGATGCGGCGCATGGGGTACGCCACCATCGAGCGGCTCGTAGACCACATTCTGAGTCTCGAGACGCAGCCGGCCCGAGGCGACGTGGCCGCGGCGGATCTCTGCCGCCGCCTCCGCGAACCGGCACCCGAAGAGGGTGTCGCGTACGAGCCGCTACTCGACCAGTTGCTCGCCGAGTGGGTGCCGCGGTCTTTTACGGCACCTGGGCCGGGCTATCTCGCCTACATTCCAGGCGGCGGGCTGTATCCCGTGGGGCTGGCGGATCTGATTGCCGACGTGGTCAATCGCTACACCGGGGTGTGGCTGGCGGCACCAGCGCTCGTTCAGCTCGAATCCAACACGCTCGACTGGCTGCGCGACTGGATGGAGTTTCCGGCCCAAACGCGCGGGCTGTTCACGACCGGCGGCTCGATGGCGCATTTCAACGCTGTGCTGTGTGCGCGCGAGCAGCATCTCGGCTCGGAGATCCGCCCGGGCGTGCTGTACGGCTCGACGCAGATGCATCACTCGATGATCAAGTCTGCCCGGTTGGCCGGCATCATGCCGGACCGGATCCGGACCGTCCCGGTCGATAAGCAGTTCCGCATGGATGTGGGGGCTCTGGCCGACGCGATTGCTGCGGATCGCCGCGGCGGGCTCCGACCGTTCTGCGTCATGTCGTCGGCCGGCACCACGAATACGGGCGCGGTCGATCCGTTGAATGCGATCGCTGACCTGTGTGCCCGTGAAGGGCTCTGGCACCACGTGGACGGTGCCTACGGGGCGTTCTTCTACATGTGTCCGGAGCTTCGGGATCTTATGCCCGGGCTTTCGCGGGCTGATTCCCTCACGCTCGATCCGCACAAGGGCCTGTTCTTGCCATACGGCACCGGAGCCCTGCTCGTGCGCGACGGCGCTGCGCTGCGCCGGGCGCACGAGGCGACCGCGAGCTACCTGCCAAATCCGCCAGAGGGCGACGATTTTTACGACCCGCATCAGTACGGGCCGGAACTCTCGCGTGGGTTCCCGGGCCTTCGTGTCTGGCTCTGCGTAAAGCTGTACGGCGCAGGGCGGTTCCGGGCCGCCCTGGAAGAGAAGCGTTCCCTCGCCCTGGAGGCGGCAGCGCGCGTGGCCACAGTCCCCGGGATCGTGATGGTGGCCCCGCCGCAGGTGTCGCTCTTTGCGTTCCACCTTCGCTGGCCCGGCTCTAACCTGGCAAAGGAGAACACCGCTACCCAGCTCCTGGTGGAGCGTGTGAACCTTCGGAACCGCGTGATGCTGTCTGGTGCCGTCGTGGAGGGGAGGTTCCTGGCGCGGGTCTGTGTTCTGAGCTTCCGGACCCGCGCCCGTCACATGGAGGCGTGCGTGACGGATCTGGCGGAGGAGGCGGCTGCCATTCTGGCGACCGCCTCGGCATGACACGACGGCGCGGGGTTTCAGCGCCCCGCGTGTCAGCGTGAGTTGTTAGCCCGCTGGCGTTCGGCTGCGGCGGCCATGGCCCTGTAGGGTATTGTCAACTTGAGACCGATGATCGTTGACAATTCAGGAATTCGTGCATCTCTACTCCCATGGCCAGCTGAACCTTGAATGCCAGGATTCCAGCGGAAGTCGGTGTGGAAGGTTTGAGACCGCTGGAAGCTGATCGAGTCGGTCTGCGGCGGCTGCCCGATTCCGTCGGTCTTCCTCCACAAGTCCAAGGATTCACGTGGGCACCGGCGTACGGCCCTGCCCGAGGTCGTGCTGCGCCGGTTGCGGAACGATGCGGCAGGCCTCGCTGGTAGAACGACGACGGTACAGGGCGAATCTTGATTCGGAGGCTTCCATGACCCTACGCCGGTTTGCAACGGCACTTGCTGCCTTCGCGCTCGCGGCCACGGTGGCGATCTCCCACCCGCTCGACGGGTTGACCGGGGCGGAAATGCTGCGCGTCACGGAGATCCTGCGCGCGGCGGGCGAGGCGAACGACCAGGCGAGGTATCCGCTCATCGAGTTGCTCGAGCCGCCGAAGGCCGAGGTGCTCGCGTGGTCCGAGGGAGATCCCGAGCGGCGCCGCGCCCGGGTACACCTCCTCAACCAGACTGGCTTTCGCGCCGCGGTCGTCGATATCACGGGCGGGACGGTCGAAGCCGCCGGTCCCGCCACGGGCCAGCCGATGGTGCTGTTCGAAGAGTTCACCGGCGCCATGAACGCCGCCCTCGAGCATCCCGAGATGGTCGCCGGGTTGGCAAGGCGCGGCCTGACTCCCGCCGACGTGTTCTGCCTGCCGCTGACAGCCGGTAATTACCTGAGCCCGGAGTACGAGGGTACGCGTCTGATGAAGGTGCCCTGCTATCTGAATCCGACCGGCTCGAACTACTACGCCAAGCCGATCGAAGGCCTGTTCGCGGTCGTCGATCTGATGCGGGGCGAAGCGACCGCCGTGGTGGACGAGGGCGTCGTGGCGGTGCCGGAGGACGACTGGGGCTACACGCGGGAGGAAGTCGCCGCGCGCCGCCCGTTGCGCCCGGCGTCCAACCCGGTCGATTTGACTCAGGCGGGCGGCCCCGAATATGCCATCACGGGCTCGGGCATCGAATGGGACATCTGGCGGTTCCGCCTGCGCGTCGACAAGCGGCCCGGCATCGTGCTCTCGAACATCGACGTGCGCGACGGCGAGCGCTGGCGGTCGGTGCTCTACCAGGCCCACCTCTCCGAGGTCTTCGTGCCCTACATGGACCCGTCCGCGGGCTGGTACTTCCGGACCTACATGGACAGCGGCGAGTACGGCTTCGGCTTGTTTCTCAGCCCGCTGAGGGCCGGGACCGATTGCCCCGGCCACGCTACCTTCCTGCCGGCGCTCGTCAACGACGACGAGCGCCGGCCGCTGGAGATTCCGGACGCCATCTGCGTGTTCGAGCGTTACATCGGTGATCCCGCGTGGCGCCATTTCGAGGTGTTCGCCCAGGGCGACACCACCTTCGTGCCGGCCGAGGGCCGGCCGGATACCGAGCTGGTGGTGCGAACCGCCTCTGTCGTCGGCAACTACGACTACCTGATCGACTACCGCTTCCGGCAGAACGGCGAGATCGCCATCAAGATCGGCGCGACCGGCCTGGATGCGCCCAACCTCGTCGCGCCGTTCCACGACCACTACTTCAACTTCCGCCTCGACTTCGACGTCGACGGCCCGGTCAACCATCCCGCCGTCCTGGCGGTGGTGGCCGGCGAGCCGGCGGCGGACAGCCCTCGCCGTTCGTTCTGGACCGTCACACGCTCGGCCCCGGCCTCCGAGCTGGAGGCGCGCTACACCTTGAGTGCGATGGCGCCGAAGTACTTCCTGGTCGCGAACGAGGCGGAGCGCACGCGGCTGGGCCATCACCCCGCCTACATGATCAACCACGGCAGCGTCGCCTACGGTCCGTTCGACTACGCGACGGATCCGCCGATGAGACGCAACGCCTATATCGAGCACACGATCTGGAATACCGTCCACGACCGGTCCCAGCGCTACGCCGGCGGCGAGTTTCCGATGCAGAGCGACGGCTCGGACACGCTGGCGGAGTGGGGTCCAGGCCGACCGGCCGCTGCAGGGCACCGACGTGGTGACGTGGTTCACCGCCGGGTTCCACCACCACCCGCGGGCCGAGAAACTGGCCGGTGATGTCGACCGACTGGAAGATCATTCACATCATGCCGCACAACTTTTTCGTCCAGAATCCCGCGCTGACGATTCGGCCGGGGCGCTGAGTGTCCGGGGATCACGTGGCTTCCGAGTCGGCACGGGAAGACGCTGGGCAACGTGGTGATCTGGCGGATAGTCTATGAACAGGCCGAGGTGGCCTGATTTCACGAATCCAGTCTGCGAAGATCCCGGTACGATTCAGAACGTCACATGAAAACACCGCATCCTGACAGCGGGCAGACGCTCTACGACCTCGCAAAGCGGTTGCGCGACCTCGTAAATCGCGTCAGACGCCACGAGAAGCTGTGGCGTGGTCCTACGCGCGATTGGCACGTCGTCACGTCAGGCCTGGATATGGTGCAGGACACCGCTTGGGCTTTGGAGACTTACGCTGGCGAAGTAGATGATCTGAATGAGGACAAACCGCACGCGTACATCCGAATCTTCGGCGTTTTGAACGGGCTGGTCATTCAGCAGGACGCGGCTTTTCAGTTATTCAGGGGAGTTGGGGCGCCGAAGGCTGTCGTCGAATTCGCCACTTCCGGCGCGTGGGCCTCTTCGATTCCTTCACTTGCAAGAGCTAGGCAGATCAGAATCGCTGGTGCCGGTCATCCCGTCGAGTGGGGCAAAAAGAAGAACGTTCCCACTTCAACGTTCATCGTTCAGCAGAGCGTGAACAGCCGGGGATGTCAACTCATACTGCGGCGCCACGATGGGAAGACCGAGTGGCAGCACGTTAGCCTCAAAGCTCTGATCGAAGGGCAACATGAAACGCTGGCGGAACAGTGTCGGATGGCGATTACTGAGCTCAAGGCCGACGATGAGGAACACCGTATGAAATACGTTTCTACTCCGTTGACGTCGATCTTCAAAGTCTGTGATTACTGGACGCCGAAGGTGGCACTCGCCATCTACGATAGCGAGCCGAGTGAACTCGGACTTGGCGGACTGCAGACGGTCGAGGACGCTCTTCAACGCTTTCGGACAGCACTGACAAGCGTGACCGTCCGTTCGAGGAGCCGTTGTTGGTTCTATACCGTCATGCAGATTACTCGGTGCGCATATTGCGCGAGTATTTTCAAAACGGCCGCGCAGGGCTGGACCGGGAGATGGCGGAGATTCTCGCCGATCACTTTCATGCCACGGTCGGCAGGGTGATCGAAATAGCCAAAGAGATCGACAACGAATACGCGTCACCAGCCGACAGTTAGTGGCGCCGACCGCGCACCGGACGCGACCCGCAAGATGTCGTCGAAGCTGTCGCCTCGTACCGCTACTTAGGGACCGGCGGACGACCGACGACCGACTGGAAACCCACTGAGGGTGTGAGCTCTTGGACGAGCTTCTCAATCCATACTGTTGTGTACAAATAGTCGTTGTGAGCCGAGTCGTACACGCAGTATTGAGGCAGGGTCACTTCGGGCCTCACAGCACCGGACGCTGGCCGAACAAGAAAATGTCGCCATGCTGCCGTATGGGCGTCGACCGTAAACCTGTGGGGCAATGCCACCAGAACTTTCGACACGACTTGTCCAGGTCTGAAGAGATCCAAATTCGCAATAGGAATGTGCTTCTCTTTGATAAGCACATTCAGATGCTCTAGCCGCTCAAGCTCGGTCTCACTCGCTTCATCAACTTTCACGAACTCCACGACGGCTTCAGCCAAGCGTTTCTTGCCGGCAACTTTGGGAACCAAGAACACGCTGAAGGAGTATTTCGTGCTGTTCAGGGTCGTTGCAGGAAGGCCTGCGCGGAAGGTCTCGACGTAGTCTCGAACGGTTCTCGTCGCTGCCGACGCGAGCTTCTTGGCGGCCCGCTTCTTCGCCGCGGGGACGATCCCAGTGAATTGAAGTGACACAGCGAGCTGTTCAACCAGAGAATACTTTGAACCAAACTCTGACTCGATCAACTCTTCAAGATTGAGGAGGGCGGCCTGGCACTCTCCATACAACCCTGAGTCAAGTTCAGGTAAGTGTCGGTGTTCGATCTTGTTACGCAGGCCTAGAAGGAACTCGAGATTCTTGCGGGCTGGAGGGCTGTTGCCGCCGTAATACTGCTTAACACACTCTGACAGATCCCAATGCTTTGGGTCACCATCGATGCGAATATAGCGGTTTCCTCTTGAAGTCCTGCCTAGTTTCTTGTACCAGGGGTTCTTGCGTTTCTTGAATGCAATCGCGTGAAAGATGGCGGTCCATGCGAGGACTATCAGAACTATGTAGTGCGCAGTCCTAAATCTCGGTCCAGGTCGATTGTAAACGTCAACAGCTGCGATTGCCGCCGAGCGGCATTTTTCCAGATTGTCGCGAACCTGTCGTGACAGACCCTTCGGCATCGTGACCTCAGGAGCAAAGCGACAGATCCGAGCTGGAATTTCCGTTTTGCCTGCCCCAGATGGACCTTTTATACACCCGAAAGCCGCCGCGCCCACGAGAATCGTCTCGCCGCTCTGGCGCATCATGGCGCGCGCGCGATGACGACCTTCCTCGACCATCCCGCGTGCTGGCGGCGCGCCTCGCGGCCCTGGCCGCCGGCCTCAGCACGTACTTCCCCCGCACCGAGGGACGGGGCACACACTGCGTCGTGGAACCCGTCCGTCGGGGCACGCTAGAGCGGATTTCATGAGGTCGTAGCGACCGAATAGCCGCAATGTCGAAAGTAGTTGCGGCATTCGGCTGGATCATAGCCGGGCACGGCGGCGCCAATTGTGTTCCACAGGACCTCCCGTGTGCGACAGCGGGCCTTGCGCAAGATCGCCTTCAGCTTCGCAAACGCCAGCTCAATCGGATTGAAGTCAGGACTGTATTTCGGCAGAAACCAGAGTTGCGCGCCGACGGCTTCGATCGCTCGTCGCACCGCGGGGCTCTTGTGACACGAGAGGTTGTCCATGATGACGATGTCGCCAGGCGCGAGCGTTGGCGTCAGGACCTGCTCGATGTAGGCCAGAAAACTGGCGCCGTCGATCGGGCCATCAAACACGGCCGGCGCGGTGAGGCCTGTCACGCGCAACGCCCCGAGAAACGTCGTGGTGTGCCAGCGGCCATCCGGCGTGTGGTCGGGGACCCGGGCGCCGGACAGCCCGCGGCCATAGCGGCGAATCAGATCGGTCCGCACACCACTCTCATCGAGAAACACGAGGCGCGCGGGATCGAGCGTCGGCGCCGAGGCGCGCCAGACCGTGCGGGCGAGGCGGACGTCAGCGCGATCGTGTTCCGACGCGTGTACCGTTTTTTTTAAACCGAAAGCCGAGCCGTTTGATCGTGCGGCACAGCGTGGGGAGACTCGCCGGCGTGCGCAGGGCCTCCTGTCATTCGGCCAGCGTGCGATCCGGCCGCTCGCGGATCAGGGCCGCCAGCTCCGTGAGCTGGGCGTGGAGGATCCGCGGGCGCCAGCGAGTTTGCTTGCGGGGCGCCACCTCGCCGGTTTCGCGTCGACGCTGCTTCAGCCGATCGACCCACGCGCGACTGACGGAGTACTTCTCGGCGAGTTCGTCCGACGGTAACCCCGCGTCCGCATCGCGCAGCACCCGGAGTCGTAGATCCATCGAGTACGCGGCCATAGCTACCTCCTGTGCCACAGGAGTACCACGCCCGCGTACTACGTACAAGTGCAATTCGCTTTAGACTATTTCTTCGCCTACCCCGAGGACTACGCGCAACAGCGTGTCGAATGGGTGGACGGCCAGTTCGGGCAGCGGCCGCACCACCCGGTCTTTGAGGTCATCTACGTCTATTCGCAATCGGACGGCACGCTCGATGTGAACATACGCGGCGCGCGCACCGCGGTCGAACCGCTGCAGGGCCTGTTCGCCGCCACCTTCGCACATCCGACGCAACGGCCGAAAGAGCTGTGGCAGACCAACTTCACCTACCTTCGGGTGGTGGGCTGGGGGTGGTACTACCTCCCGACCGTGCTCGATGACTACTCACGGTACATCGCGGCCTGGACGCTGCGCGCCGCCACCCGTCCCGGGGCCGAGCTGTTGCCGCAGGGCGCGGACGACTACGGTAAGCTTCAGCTTGCCTAGGAGTCTGCGCCGCAGGAGGTGCGGCGGCGTGAAATGGGTCGTCGGCCCATGCTGTGCGTCATTGTGCCGGAGCGACTTCGGCGGTCGGCCGACGAGGGAGCTCCTCGGCGAAGGGCGAAGCAGATAGCAAGATTCGGCCTTGAGGGGCCGCCTGGCCCGCCACAGAGCCCGATGCGCGCCGATCGGTCGTCGTTGCGAGCCTCATTCCCCGCGTGTTACGCCGCCATCAGGGCGTGCAGGCGCTTGGTGTTCAACGCCAGGCACACCAAGTCCCACTCGCCCTGCACCGTCGCCAGCCCCCGCAGGCTGAAGCGTCGGAATCCCAGCACGTGCTTGATCCAGCCGTTGGGAGCCTCCGACAGCCACGTGCGTTCTGCCTACGCCGCACGGCCCGCCGGCCTCGACAGCTTCTCGGCCATGCGACTCGTCGCGGGATACTTCTCCGGGTCGCGGGGCCTGGCCGCCTTCCCCTCCCGGCCCAAGGACACATACCCGTCGATGCCTCGCGTTTCCAGGTCCGCCAAGTCCCGCTCGTTGCTGTAGCCGGCGTCCGCCAGCACCGTCTCCGGCTGCTCGCCGACCGTCTCCGCCAGCGCGTCGAGCAGCGCCGGCACACCACCCTGGTCGCTCGCGTTCGCCGTCACCTCCGTCGCCACCACCAACTGGTGCGCACCATCGACCGCCACCTGCGCGTTGTCGCACTGCTGGAACCCGTCGTTGCTCGTCTTCATGATCCCGCTCTCCGGGTCCGTGAAGTGGCTCTGCGCCTTCGCGTCCGGATCGCCATACGACCGCGTGTAGGGCGGCCCGCCCTTCGGGTTCCGGTCTTGGTCCGGCTGCCGACCGCGGGCGTCGTCCGCTGCCCGCTGCTGCGCCTCCAACCGCGACTTCGCCGCCCGGATCGCCGCCAGACGGTCTTCCCGGCGGCGCCGCTCCTCCTTTGCCATCCGCCCGGAGCTCATCGCCTTCCGTTGGCTCGCGTTCGCCCGCCCCTTCGTGCCGTCAATCGACAGCTTCCCGAAGCGCGCCAGACCCAATTCCCGCGCCAGACGCACCACCGCTACAAACAGCTCCTTGAAGTCCGACACGTGCCGCCGCCGGAACTCGCACAGCGTCCGATGTTGCGGGAAGTTGCCCGCCCCCAACACCCGGAACGCCCCGTCCTCTTCCAGCTTCCGCGCGATCCCGCGCGACGAGAACACCCCCGTCGCATACGCATACAGCAGCACCTTCACCATCATCCGCGGTGCATCGGGCGCGTTGCGCCGACCGTCCCCCGCATACGGCGCGTAGAACGCCGTCAAATCCACACCGTCCGCCAGGTCGCTGACGTGGTGCGCCACGTGGCCCTCCGGCAACCACGCCCGCAGGTCCGCCGGCAACAGCAGTATCTGATCCGGTGCGTACGGACGGAACGTCGTCGACATCAGGTCCTTTCCTCCTCGGCTCGCCTACAATTGTCGCACCGTTTCTGCGGCGCAGACTCCTCGGTAGGTCGATCTAGTCATCCTCGATGCCGATCCGCTGTCCAGCATTGCGGAGACGCTGGACAGCGACCGCGTCATGCAAGAGGGATGATGGTTGCGGCGACGGGCCTGTTGGGCGGGTGCGACTCGATCGGTTTTCTCAACCCCTTCTCGCCCGATGAGGAGGACCTAGTCTGAATGGAAAGGTTGAATGAGGTAAGGGAGTGACGTGGAACGCGCAGCTCGCAAACCGAAAGTTAGTCACCATCGCACTGTACGAGTCGGGCGGTGTCGCCAGCAAGGTGCACACTGAGGATATCGCCATCAAGGCGCACGAGATGTTCCCTGACAGCTTCTCGTGGACCAAGTACCCGGATCGAGTGGACAAAGACATCGTTCGAGTAGCACTTGTCGAGGCGGCTCGGAAACTCAATGGGGCCATGGTCGAGGGGCGCAGTGGTCGGGGACGCGGTCACACAAAGGGGAAGTCCCAGCCGCGGGCGACCGACGGCTGGAAGCTGACCGAAACGGGCATTGCCTTCGCCAAAGAGAACATCGAGGCAATAGTCAGCACTCATCGGAGGTCGGCTCCGAAGTCTCATAGGCAGGAACAGCAGCGTGTGCTCGGACGAGTCAGACGGCACCTGCTGTACCTCCAATTTGGGACAAAAGGGACGGACGCGGAGCTACCACTTGGCGACATGGCCGACCTACTCCGGTGTCGAGTTGATGCGGAGAAACCAGTGTGGTCCAAGCGGATCGATCGAATCAGGGCCACTGCCCAAGACGCCGGTGACGAGGATGTTGTCGCATTTGCTAATGCGATGGCTTCGCGGGTGGGTCTCTGAGCAGAAGGGCGAGTGGTGACGACACAAGCTACGGTTACTCGCGATGTCAAGGTTGCCAAGCGGCGGCTCCAGCAAGACTCTCGCGGTGCAATCCGGGATGTTCATGATGCTCTAGTGGAGCTGATTACCAACGCGGACGATGCGTACCAGCGCATGTCGAAGTCCAAGCTCCCAAAGACCTGTCGCATCGAGATAGAGGTCGAACGGCGTCGAGGTGAACCGACACTCGTCAGGGTGAGGGATTTCGCTCAGGGTCTCACGCGCGCCGACATGGACAGAAAGATCGGTGAAGTCGGTGACCGCGTCAGCGGCATGGAGAGTGGGCAAGCCGTCAGAGGAACGAACTCTCGCGGCGCCAAAGACATCCAGGCACTCGGTGCGGTTACATTCGAATCTATCTCCGCTGAGGATGGCCAACTCCACCAATGCACCTTGAACGACTGGAAGCTCGAACTGCCACCAACGGAGACGCCGAGTGCTGCGCGAAAGAAGTCCCTTGGGATTACGGACGGATCGGGCACTACGGTTACTCTAAGAGTCCGTCCACGGCACCCAGTCCCTCAACACGAGACCTTGTTGGAACAGCTTCGGAAGCTCGTCCCGCTGAGGGACATTCTGACAGATCCTTCGCGCGAGCTCATTCTCATCGACACGAACCAGGGCCGCCGTGACAGACTGGCGCCGACACAGTTTGACGCACAGGAGCGCGTGAAGAGAAGCTTCGACGTTCCTGGCTATCCTGATGCCACTGCGAAGATCATCATCAAGCGTGCAACGAAGCAGTTCCTAGACGAGCAACGGAGGTTTCGTCTCGGTGGCATTCTTGTCAAGTCAAAACACGCTGTCCACGAGGCAACCTACTTCGACGAGCGACTCAGCAGTGACCCTCACGCAGCATGGTTCGTGGGCCGTCTGAAGTGCGACTACATAGACCAGCTATGGAACGAGTTTGACGAGGCGATCAGCGGTGATCGCGACCCACCCGAGAACAACCCGGAGCCTGTCATCGATCCACAGCGAAAGGCTGGCCTCGTCCGTGAGCACCCGTTCGTTAAAGCGGTATACGGCGAAGCGCTCAAGCTCCTGAGACCACTCGTTGAAGAGGAACGAAAGCGAGCAGAGAGCGATCGCGCGAAGATTGAAGATAGTGCGACTCGACGGAAGTTAAACCAGCTCGAGAAACTCGCATCGCAGTTCTTGCGGGACGAGACGAGCTCCGAGGAAGAGCCGCGTGACCAAGACGCCACAGATCCGTCGAGCCAGCTCCGCGAGAAGGGGTATACGCTCAACCCACCGTTCCTGAAGCTAATTGCTGGGCATTCAGCCAGGTACTGGCTGAACATCAACACTAGGGTATTCCGGGAAGTTCGCGAAGGGGACAGCGTTCAAGTCACGCGTATGACTCGAGACGTTTCAGCGCATCCGAACATCATGGAGCTCGAGCCGCATCCGAAGATGCCCAACGTGCTGCGAGCCCAGTGGAACGTCACTGGTGAAAGCAGGACGGAGGCCACAGGCTTGGTAGCGGCCGTCGGGCCGATCCGAGCAGAAACAACCCTCGAAGTCCTCGGTGACGAAAAGGAGCGGTACAAGCACATCACGGGTCTGGAGTTTTCACACGCTCGCTATATGGTCAAGACCGACGGTAGTCGGAAACCAATCAAGGTCCTTTGCCCATTGGATATGGCACCGCAGGGAGGACGGCTAACGGTCACCGTCACGGATCGCAAGTTCCGGCTGAACGGCGAGACCCACCTTGTGCCGAAAGCTGAGTCAGGGGTGGCAATCGCAAAGTTCGGTGTCTGCTCGAAGAGTGAAGGGGTTATCGCGACGATCAGGGCCTCCTTCGGCGAGCAAGTCGCCGAAGCCCAGCTAATGGGGAAGGATCCGTCTGGAGTTGGCATCAAGATCAAACTAGAGGATGTCGACCTAAAGAGTCAGCGCTCGCAATGGAATGGCAACGTCCTCGAGATCGCGGCCCGGCATCCCTCAATTCGACGATACCTTGGGTCGAAGTCAGAGGAGTTCCCTGGTCAGAGACACAAGCACTTCCGACTCCTATTAGCTGAGGTGGTCGCTGACGCAGTCGTCCGGAAGGCGCTGTCGTCGTTCGAGCGTGATGGAGAGTACGACGGCGAGGTTACAGATTGGGACTTCTACTACGCTGAGTACCACAGAATGATGTCGAAGTTCCTTCCAGACGCTCACAAACTACAGATCCCCGAGCCTTGATCGCACCGGCGGGTCGCGTACTGAACTACTAACATCGAGCTCTCCGGAGTACGCGCCAGCGTTAGACTTCATCCTTGTCTTCATCCTCGTCTTCTAGCGCGAGATCGTCGAGCGACAGCTTTTCTCCACTTTTCTTCAGTTTACCCGTCGACTTGCCCCTGACAATGGTTCCGCTCGTCTTCATCCGGGCCAGCGACAGCGGTGATCTGTCTGGCGCAGGGTCGACCTCTCCGTCCGGGCCGAGCACAGCATAGAAGTCGGGGTCACGGTCGACGACGAGTCTCAAGAGATCGTCAATCGCGGCGTCGAGCGTCACA
The DNA here is from genome assembly GCA_965216615.1 of Vicinamibacterales bacterium. Lineage (GTDB taxonomy): Bacteria > Acidobacteriota > Vicinamibacteria > Vicinamibacterales > UBA8438 > CAUZIB01. Next base: position 443,518 of record CBDCGH010000021.1, read on the forward strand.
TCGTCGGCGGGCTTCCCGGCAAGGGTGAGGCGGACGGTCGGCTGAAACGGTGACGCGGCGACGAGGGCCAGATAGAGTCGCTCATATTGTTCATCGCGACCCGTGGGATCGCTGCGACCGGTGAAAATGCGGAACGCCCGGTGTGCGTTACGAAATGTCGACGCTCGAAGCTCTGACCCGTCTTCGTCAGCTCCCCTATCGAAGAACATGAATCCACCGAGAACGGCATACGGGAACCGCCGGTGGAGTGTCACGGCTTCAACGAGCATGTCGCCGCGCCGGTTGATCAAGTTCTTTTGATAGTTTCCGGTTCTCGAATCTTTTGACGTTATGCATTTCACAGAGATCGCGAGCAACAACCCGGATTCCTCAGTTGCCCACGTCACATCAACGCGCTTCGCGCCGATTCCACCCGACATTCTGCGTTCAGCACCTTTTCGACCGACTTCGCCATCGCCGCCTGGCCGAGCTTCTTTCAAGCCGCGGTGGCGTAATTCTTCGGCCAACGCTGCCGCCACGGCTTCCGACATGAGTTCCGAATACCGCTTTTTCTCCCGTTGGTGTCCCGGGCCGTCTGGTGGCTTTCAGGGAGGCGCTTGAGTGCGGCGAGCAGCAGATCCTCTGAGCGTGTCATCGAGCACGTGAGCGGGCAATGCGACGGTTGAAGAGTGCGCGCCGAGCAGCACGAAGCAGATTGAGATTGGCCCGAGACAGCTTCAGGTGAACTCCGAGCACACGATCAACTTCTTTGACGACATCAAGCAGCTTGCCTTGTCGTAAGCCTTTCGCCAACTGTGGTCGCAACGCCCGAAGCTTGCGTTCGGTGGCTTCAATTGTTGATCGCGATGGAACCGGCAACTGATCTGCTTCCTTCGGCTCGATCTTGAGAATCCCGCCGCCATACGAGCGGCCGACGAGTTCTGACCCGAGTAACGTCACCGTATTCAGCGCGGCCATCGGTAAGAGATCCATCGCCAATTGCCGATGTGCATCCGTAAACGTCACGCCGTGAATCGAGTTCAGATACGCGACACCGGCTCGGTTCGTCACGATCCGTGGCGTGTCGTGATTCATGTAGGTCAGGAAGGCGTCAGGGACCGCAACACGGGGCACTTTCCACCACGGCGAGCGCACACGGCACTTGTACGCCGTGTGCACTCCGGCGGCTTCACCTTCGGCGATATAGGCGAGTGCGTGGGCCGATTGTCGCTTCACGGACGGATCGAACAGGTAGCCAGCGCTTCCGTCGGCGGTCATGTCTTTCCAGGCGCGCTCGGTGAAACCGAGCCCGCGAAGGTGACGTGATCCTGGTGGGCAAATTTCCATCAACTCGTTGGCCTTCAGGTGCAGCTTCTGCACGGTCTCGACGTTTAAGGCGAAGTAGCGATTATTGCCCGTCACCATGCCAAGTTTGGTTTCGCCCCACGACTGAAGCGGAGAGAAGCCCTCGCCCTTACGCAGATCCGCGTAAGTCGCCTCGGCTTCAGCTGGCAGAAGCCCTGCCACCCATTTATCTTCGGCGTCGTCGGGCGTCCAGCGCTGCCCCTTAATCCCGGCCAGCGTCGTGACATTCTTCGCCTGCATGAGATCACAGTGATCGGTCGGTCCCTGCCCTTCGGCAAGCAACAACACCACTTCTTCCATAACACCCGGAAACACGCGATCCTCGAAGAGCACGAGACGCACACTAGTAAATCGCTGCATAAGGAAGCGGCGCACCGGCGCGGCGTAGTTGACCGACAAGAGTTCTGCTGGCAAAACGAGCGCGAGCCGCCCATCTGGTGCCACGAACGAAGCAGCGTGCACGACGAACGCGGCCCATGAACTCGCGAGCGCGGTCAACCGGATGCCTTGAGCAAGCGCAGCTTCGAGCCCTTTCGTGCGAGCGGCACCCGTGAACGCCTGATACCGCACATATGGGGGATTTCCCACAACAGCATCAAATGTACGAGTCGGCTTCACATCGAAAAAGTCGCTCACCGTGAGCGAACAGGCAGCGTTAAGCTGCTCGATCAACGTTCGTGCAGCGTCGACAGAGGGGCTGTCAATGTCTGTTCCTTGTAGCTGTTCACCGCTGATCGTGGTCGCGCCGAGCGACCGTAATTTCGAGATCGCTTCAGCAACAAAAGCAGCCTCGCCGCACGACGGCTCGAAGACGGTATCGGTCGGGCGACGGATCGCCCAGTCGACGAGGAAGGTTGCGATTGGTTGCGGAGTGAAGAACGCGCCACGAGCTTTTCTTGCCGGCGCGGCAGAGTCGAAAGTCAAGGCTACCGTGTTCGCCATAAACGGGCGTTCCACGCTTCCTGAAAATGCTGGGGCCAGCTACTCGGATTCAAGTTTGCCTGCGATCAACCGTAGTCCGATCTTGTTCCAGTGTACGATCTGCAGCGCGGTTTCGATTGTCTCGGCGGGATCCCCGCTCGCTTCACGACCATCCTCTGCTGTGGCCTTGACCCAGTAGCGGTGTGACGGCAGCCAAGGGCCACCGTCCAAGATGGTGACGGCGGTTTCGTGGCCGCGGGAAAGCACCGTGAATTCCGTTCTGTGCCACGTCTCAAAGAAGAGACGATCGAGTTGTTCAATCGCGTGGTCGGTGTTGAGCGTCGCGTAATCATGCCACGGACGGACAAGCCGCTCAAGGACCGGCTGACGGCGCGTTTGAATGCGCGCGCGTCAGTACCCGGACTTCGTACAGCCCCCTCAAATCCCGATGTTCTCGATATGCTCGAGGGTCACCTCGTGGGCCGTACGGTCGCGGCGTCCAACACCGCGACGCCGACGCGCGAGGTCTCGACGAGCGCCGCGAGGTCGGCCCGCGCCCGCTCGCCGTCGCGGTATGTGCGCGCGTTGGCCACGGCCGTCGCCGCCTGCGAGGCGAATAGCACCAGGATCTCGTCGTCCTCACCCGTGAACGCCGTGCCGTCGGCCTTGTCGCTGAGAAATGAAGTGGCCGAGACGCTCGCCACGATAGCGCATCGGGGTCCCCTGCAGCATCTTCGAGGGCATTGTCAACTTGAACCTGTCGCTGGAAGTGTAGGCCAATGACAAGCTCTGCGCCACGCTGGCTACCGCTTTCCACCCGAGATCATAAGTCACGCAGTTTGGCTCTACCACCGCTTTGGCCTGAGCTTCCGCGACGTCGAGGATCTGCTCGCCGAACGTGGGGTCACCGTCTCGTACGAGACGATCCGGCAGTGGTGTCAGACCTTCGGCCCCGATCGGCGCTGACGCGGCACGTCTCCGTCACCTGGTCCTGCAGCAGGTCGGTCCCATCACGCTCGCTGGCGTGGGTGTCGGGCTGCTGGTGCTTCCGCCATCAACTGTTACTCAGGAGGCCAGAAGCTTGTTCCCGCCCGGGGCGGTCGAGAACCGGCCCGGCCCAGCGCACGTAATCGCGCCGATGTTGACTAATATTAATGAGGATGGCGATTGACCCACGAATATCTCACGAAACGTGAGTCGCCGTGTGGCGAGTCCGGCCTGCATCGCCGGAGTCCGGACCTCACGCCCGAACTGCAGAGCACCGTGTGGGCGGACGAAGTTGTAATGGCAGCGCAGGAGCTCAAGATGTTCTTCGAGCTTGTCCTCCGAACGCGCATGGGAGAGCGTTCGCCGAGACAGAGAGGCTGAGCCCTGTCGGATGGTCAGATTCATCCGTTCAATGAACGACGTGTTCAATGTAGACGAGTCCTCGGAGTTGTTGAGCCCTGCTTCGAACCGCCACGATACACCCAGCCGATCTCTTCGTTCGACCTGAACGATGCGATCGTGTCTGCGCGTCTTGAGCACCTGGCCGTAGAGAACCGCTGGACCAAAGACGCGACGGACGACCTTCTCGTAGAAATCAAATCCGTCGGTGACGATCAAGGGACATGTCGCGAACTCCATGCGCGTCGAGACGTCGCGCATGAGCGCCCACGTGTTCCGGTAGCTTCGCCGCCCGACGACGGTCGACGGCCAGAGACGAGACCACACCTCAATCGCCGCAAAAATCCACGTGGGCCGCCTCTTCCCACCGGTGAACGAGCGGATCTCGTCGGCTTGAAGCTCTTCGACGACGAAGCCGGCAACCCTGCCTTGGCTAAATCGACGACACACGGCGGCGGCCCGTTCGAGCCAGCGGGCGACGGTGTTCCAGGCCAGCCCTTCGACCCGGGCGATCGCGGACATGCTGACGCCCTCGACTCTGAGCGTGACGACCGTGTCGAACGTCGCTCGCCGATGCTGGAGACGGTAGTAGGGGGTACCTTTCGTCGATGAGAACGTCTTTCCGCGCCCAACGCACCGGTATCGACGGCGTTTCCCAGATCGCGTTCGGTAGAAACCGTGGTCGACGACGTTCCCGGCACCGACGCTTCCCTGGACCAGACATACGGGATTGGGACATCTGCGATTCTTCAATTCCGATTGGCCCTTGTCGACGAAAGAAATGAGTCTCTCAAAATCGGGCTCAAACTCTAGCACGCAGACGGGTTACCGGCTGGCCACCAACACTTGGTTGCGGAAGCACCAGGCGGAGCGCCCGTGCCCAGGTAGAGATCGAGGAACCCGTCATTGTCCAGGTCGCCGTAGTTAGAGCCCATCGTCAGCGAGATCGTGTCGAGGCCAGCGGCCTTCGTGACATCGGCGAACGTGCCGTCCCCCTGGTTGCGATACAAGCGAGGATGCTCCGCCGTGTGGCTCTGCCCCAGATACTCCGACGTAATATCGTCAAGGCTCGCTTCGGTGGCGTTCACAAACAGGTCAAGCCAACCGTCGTTGTCGTAGTCGAAAAACGTTGGAAAGCTCTTGTCTGGCTGTTCAACACCAGCGGTAGCGGTGACGTCACGGAACGACCACCGACCGTCAGGGGAGAAAAACCACGTTGGAAAGCTCTTGTCTGGCTGTTCAACACCAGCGGTAGCGGTGACGTCACGGAACGACCACCGACCGTCAGGGGAGGGGCCCTCGTTTCGGAACAGGTGGCTCGGTTCTCCGATGCGCGACAGGTACAGGTCGAGGCGGCCGTCGTTGTCGTAGTCGCCCCACGCCACACTCTTGACGAAGCCAACCACGCCGACCCCAGCCAGGAACGCGACATCAGTGAACGTCCCGTCCCCGTTGTTGCGGAACAGCTGGCACGGAAACCAAGTACCTCCCCTCGTTTCGTTGCCCACGAAGAGATCGACATCGCCATCGTTGTCGTAGTCACCCCACGCTGCCGTCTGCGTGGGGCCGCCTGCCGACAAGCCCGCCTCCTCAGTGACGTCCGTAAACGACCCATCGCCGTTGCCCCGCAGCAGCGAGTTCGGGTACGGCCGGTCTAACCAACCGCCCCGCAACACAAAGACATCGGCAAAGCCATCATTGTCGTAGTCGGCGTGGACAAGATTCAGCCCGCTGACGATCCCCTCCAACCCGGCCTCAATCGTCGCGTCGTCGAACGTACCGTCGCCGTTGTTTCGGAAGTACCGAAGCTGATCACGTAATCCCCGCGACGACGCCAACAGATCGATATCTCCGTCGTCGTCAAAGTCCTCCATCACGTTGCCGCCGGCCCGACCAACGGTGTCAACGCCCAGTTTGGGCGCGACGTCCACGAACCGGGTAAAGCCCGAACTCGAGTCGTAGGCCGACGGGGGGATGAGCCACGCGGAGGGTACGCCGCTCGGGTGCTCGCCCGTCCACATGTACGCGAGATTGAGCAACCATCGCGCCGACAAGTTGGCCGGATCACTCGCGAGCACCTGCTCGTACACTTCGATCGCGCGGTGGGCATAGTCCTGATTCGGGTGTATCGCAGTGGTGTCGGTCGGCACCACACACCGAGCGGCGAGGTTCGGGGGGAGGCAGTTGCTGAGCTGAGCAAGCCGCAGGAGCGTCTTGCCGAGGGTGTGTCGTGTCGACAGGATGAGCGTGTCCAAGAACTCGCGCGGGAAGTCGATGTCATCGGCCTGAAGAAACGCAAGCAGCTGCTCGAGGTCGACCCTGGCTTGCTCGGTTCGGCCAGCCCTCACCATCTCTTCGGCCACGAGCAACCGGTACGTCACCTGTTGGTGGAAGGTGTTGGCCGGGGTGATGCCAAGGAGCGCTTCCAGCCGCCTCGAGCTGGAGGAGGAATTCCCCAACTCCGCTTCAAGCGCAACCGCCTCAAGGCGTGCCGCCATCCGAGAGTTGCTGGGTGGTTGAGGCCGGCTCGTCGCCTCCTGGCTGTCCAGGGTTGCAGCTCCCACGACCAATACCATGACCGCAACGGCAGCGGCGCTCAGGCGACCGCATGTTGTCACGACGCGATGCTGCAGTTTTGGCACCGTAGTATTCGACGCGCCACCGATGCCAAACGTTTACCGTTCGCCTTGCCCTTCGGGACTCTGGGTCAAATAGCCGAAACCATGCAATGTTCAACTTCTGCTTCGTCAGTGACTGTGAGGCTGCGAGGAAGGCAAGGACTTGCAGGGCGGCGCCCAGGCGACCTGGCTGGTTCCTACGGCTGCGGCGTAGGCTGCCACTCGCGAGCGAGGCGTTCGGCTTCCGCGATCTGGGCCGGGGTCATTCTCGCCGAGATAGCCGCAAGTTCGTCGCTGTACCTTAGGGCAGGCCCGGCGGGGTTGCCGGCCGCGTCCTGCGCTTGCGCGACGCTGTACCACATATGGGCGGCTACGAAGTCCTGTGGCATGCCACGGCCTTCGGCGCACATCATGGCGAGGAACGCCTGCGCCACGACGAATCCCTGGGCAGCCGCAAGCCGAACCCACCGTCCAGCTTCCATATCGTCCTGGTGTACGCCGTTGCCTCTGGCGTACATCATTCCCAGGCTGAAATGCCCCTCGGCGAGCCCCTGATCGGCAGCCAGCCGAAACCATCGCACAGCTGCGGCGTCATCCCGGTCGACACCGTAGCCTCCGGCAAGCATCAACCCAAAGGCACGCTGCGCCTCCGCGTGTCCCTGTTCGGCCGCGCGCCGGAACCACTGCGCCGCCTCGGCAACGTCCTTTGGATCTGACATTGCGCGCCCGCCACCGGCGCGATCCAAGAGAGCGTTTCCAAGTCGCACTTGGGCTTCGGCATCGCCTTGCTCAGCCAAAGGGCGGTGAGTCTCGACTTCCGATCGCAATTCGGAGCCGGTTTCCCAGCCCGGAGAGCGAACACCGCACGATGCACACTCCAGAAAGACACGCCCCGCGTCGCCACGAAGGCGGTAATGGTGCTGGCGGCGAACCACACAAATCACGCGATCGAGCAGACTCGAAGTGGGCGGGTTCAATGCGCGGGCATTCTACCCCAGCTGTGACGAGAAACCCAGCGCAGAGTTGAGCCTCAGTGGGTCATGGCGTGCAGTAGTACGTTGATCCCGAGGCCGTAGCCGTCGGGCGAGAACTGGGAGAAGAACCGAGGCTCGTCCGCCTCACGCTCCCAAGCGTCGGCGATGTCCGTGTTGTGAGTCATCACGACCAGAAATCGCCCGTGCTCGTCGGCAATCGCCCGGAAGTGCGCATCGACGCTATCCGCACCGCGCTCCGACGTCGTCTGTCCGCCCACACCCGCCAAAACTGAATCGCCGTGATCTGGGGAATCTTAGAGACGTGGTTCATCGTGCGAAACACGGGGTGGTCGAGCGGCACGTCGAACACAGGATACTGGGCCGGCGGGAGCACTTTGCTGATCTCGGACTGCCAATGCTCCCACGCACGGCTGCCCCAAAAATCGTCAACCCACAGAAAGCCGCCCTTCAGCAGGTAGGCCCGAAGTCGGGTGATCTCGTCGGGGGTGAGACCAATCGTGCCGACGTCGGCGGCCATTGCGAAGGGACAGCTAAACAGCGCGTCATCCGTGAGCCTCACCACCCAATGATTGGGCTCGCCGCGTTCGTCCCAGCTCACGCGGGCCGTCGTGAGCTCCGAGTACCGCAGCATCAGGTTGATGCCGGCATAAGGGTAGTCGGTTGCCCATCCCATCCCCAACTCTTCGTAGCGAACCCGCTCGTACATGATCTTGCAGAAAGCAAAATCCCGATCGGGCAGCGAGTCTGGAGGAAATCGGGGCGGAAGGTCACCCTCACCCACCCCACCCCATCGCCACTGCGCGTGGACGGCGACGGCGGAGATCAGCACGCTGGTCACGAGGACGGCGATCAGCACACCAACGAGGCGGCGCATGACGGTACCCCACTCCTACCACACGTATCTCGCACGCCACGCGTACGTGCGTGGCAGCGAGTCGACTACGTCAGGACGCGGACGACGACCCGACGATTCTGCGCACGGCCGTCGGGTGTATCGTTCGGCGCGACCGGTTTCTCCTCGCCGTAGCTGATCACGTTCATGCGATGCAGCGGGATCTGATGGCTCTCATGCAGATAGCGCTTAACCGCTTCGGCTCGTTCAAGTCCCAGTCGGTCGTTGACGACGGCCTCGCCGGTCGCATCCGTGTGACCCTCAATCTCGATATAGACGTTCTTGGGAGCCTCAGCTTTGAGCTGATTGGCCAGCCGGTCGATCTCACCCTTGGCGGCGTCCGGGAGGTCGGCATCGCCAAACCCGAAGTTCCCCTGGTCCTGACTCAACACCACTTCGTAGAGCAGACGCATCAGGCGCTCCGTATTGCGCCCGACCGCGTCGGCGCGGTCGCCCGCCGAGGCAGCGGCTTGTCCGGCATCGGCGGCTGACTGACCTGCGGCATCGGCGGAGGACGCGGCGTCCGACGCTTCGCGTCGCGCCGTGGTCACGCCCTCTGCATTGACTCGGGTCTGCTCCTGGGTCTCCTCGAGCGACTCTGACAAGCCCTCCTGCGCCCCAGGGTTTTCTTGGACACTTGATTGCGAGAGAGTACTCGCAGGAGGAGTGTCGAGATGGGGAAGCCAGATCAGGGTTCGGCGGCCGCCGGGCGCGGCCGTGGGGGACGGTTTTCGGCCCGGCGCAAGCGCGAGACGGTGCTGCGTCTGCTGCGTGGAGAGGATCTCGAGTCCGTGTCGCGGGAGCTGGGGATCACGGCGGCGCGGGCGTCGCAGTGGCGTGATCAGTTTCTTGCCGCGGGCCAGGCGGGGCTGAAGAGCCGCGCGCCGGATGCCCGGGATGAGGAGCACCAGCGGCTGCACGCCAAGGTCGGCGAGTTGCTGATGGAGAACGAACTGCTCTACGCGAAGGTGGACCACCTGGAGGCCGGCGTCCCTTTGGCCCAGCGGAGGTCGACGCGATGAGTGACGCCCATTCGATCTCCACCCGTCGGGCGTACGGCGTGCAGCGGGTCTGCCGCGTGTGGCACTGCGCTCGCTCTAGCGTGTATGCGCGGCGGCAGGCGACCCTGTCCTCGGCGCCGTGTCGTCGCCGCGGTCCGATCGGCGCCGCCCCCGACGACGTCCTGGTCGGCCACATTCGTCGAGTGCTCGAGGCCTCGCCGTTTCATGGCAAAGGGTACCGGAAAGCCTGGGCGAAGCTGCGGGTCGCGGGGATCCGCACCGCGAAGGAGCGGGTGCGACGGCTGATGCGGGAGCACGATCTTCAGGCCGCGCACCGCGTGGGCCACACGCACGGGCCGACGGCGCACGACGGGACCATCACCACCGAGGCGCCCGACGTCATGTGGGGGACGGACATGACGGCCACTGTGACCGTCGCCGAGGGGGCGGCCTGCGTTTTCGTGGCCGTCGATCACTGTACGACCGAGTGCATCGGGCTGCATGCGGCCAAGAGGGGCAACCGCTTCGAGGCCCTGGAGCCGATCCGCCAGGGCGTTCGCGAGCGCTTCGGGGGCATCGGCGACGGCGTCGCCCGCGGGTTGCGACTGCGGCACGACCACGGGTCCAACTACCTGGCTGATGACTTCCAACAGGAGATCGCCTTCTTCGGCATCGAGAGCTCCCCGAGCTTCGTGCGGGAGCCCGAAGGGAACGGCGTCGCGGAGCGCTTCATCCGCACGCTGAAGGAGAATGTGTTGTGGGTGCAAAGCTTCGAGACGATCGAGGCACTCCGCCTCGCCTTGCTCGAGTTCAAGCGGACGTACAACGAGCAGTGGATGCTGGAGAAGTACCGCTATCGAAGCCCAGCCCAGGTGCGACACGACCTCGTACGGCTGGACGCGGTAGCGTAGGAGCGAATACCGTCAAACCACTGTCCAAGAACCCCGGGGCGATACAGCCCTCGACTTTCTCGTTGACCTCGGCTAGCCCCTCGTTGACGTATCCCTTCGTTGCGCACGCCGTCGTCACGGCAATCGCGAAGGACAACGCCAGAACCTGTTGTACTGACTTGCTCATCGTCTGCACTCCTCTTTCCTTCTTTCCAGTCGCCGTGTATCCACGGGGTTCATCAATCTTATCGCCTTATCGCACTCATCGCCTTATCGCGCGCTGCCGCCGCCAATCTCAGACGGCGCTGCGGGTTGTCGCCGAGCTTGATAGGCGCTTCGGGTACGCACCCAGCGGTCTTCCACGCTCACGTTGATGAGACGCCACCCAGGTTCTGTCGAGGCCTCGAACGCTAGCACATACTGATGCCTGAGCTCACGGAGCAATCCGGCAACGGCAACGCTTGCGTCGCTCGGTGCCGCGGCAAAGTATACGCCTCCCCCGGTCCAGCGGACGAGGTCTCGCAGCCGACCAACCCGATCCGCATTGCCGGCCGACGCTGTCGGCGACTCGGGATGATCCAACGGCGAGACGACCGCGACCAGATAGACCGGCACGTCAATCGCACTCGCGATCGCCGACACCTCCGGTGCCGTCAGCGCACTGTTGGTGTCGAGCCCGTCGGAAATCACGACCACCGCGCGATGGGGCGTCTCGCGCGCGGCGGATAGATGAGCCGTTTCGGCAACCGCGTCGTACAGCGACGTCGCGCCGTACGGCTCGAGGTCCACCAGCCCATCGGGCAGACCGCCCGGCGACGTTCCGAAAGGGCGAAGCTCTCGGAGCTGCGTATCAAACGCGAACACTGCGGCCTCGTCGTCGTCGCGCAGCCACGATAGCAACTGGTGCGCCGTCGCGCGCGCGTCGGTCATCTTCGACCCGACCCGCATGCTTCCGCTGGCGTCGATCAGCAAAGCGACGCTGACGGCCGCGGCGTCGTGGGCCCAGAAGTCGAGAATCGAGCGCGGCTCACCACCGTCCAGAACCAGGAAGTCCTCTCGGCTCAGATCGGTCACCAGCCGCCCGCGGCGATCGGTGACGACCGCCGACACCGAGACCAAGTCGACGCCCGACCGAAACGCGGGCCAACCCTCTGGCTGTGCTAATACCGAACCCATCAGCATAAAGGAGGCACAGATCGCGACGAGTGTGACGCGTACGAGGTATTCGAGCGATGCGTAACGCAGCCGGCCGGGATGCAGCGCCGGCCTCGTCCGCCCAGCCATCGACTACCTGGCCAAGCCGAGACCGCGCACGGCAGCCGCGGCGTCGATGAGACCGGCGCCAAACTCGTCGTCGGTACCCGTGTCACCAAGGTCTTCAGCGGTCAACTTGATCGCGTGCTCAATCGCACCCGGATCCGTGACTCCTTGGCTGATGAGCAGCGCGGCGAGGCCGGCGACATGCGGAGCCGCCATGGAGGTGCCCTGGAAGAACACGAACGCCAGCACGTCGAACCGCGGTGGCCTGAACGAAGACGGAGGCAGCAGGAAGGTCCACGCTTCGAACGGATCCAGCGTCTGCTGTACGACGCCGTCGAACCCATCCATTCGCTGGTCACCGCCCGGCGCGACGATCTCGATATACGACCCGGTGTTCGAGTAGTAGGCGCGTCCGGAGTTCCGGTCGACCGCACCGACCGCCATGGCGCCGTCGATGTTCTCAGCCGCGGCTGCAGGCCAGATCGTTTCATTGCCTTCTTCAAAGGAATTGCCGCCAGCAATCGCGACAAACACGCCCTGGTCGACCGCAAACTGCACCGCGTCATTTATCACCGGCGACTCTTCTTCGCCACCGAGACTCATGTTGATCACGTCGGCGCCGTTCTCCACCGCGTGCCGGATTGCGTCTGCAACGCTCAGATCCGCCGCCCCGCAGCAGGCAGGAACGACGCCAAAGATGAAGTCCCACTCGTCGGCGAGCACCTTGAGCGGCATGATCTTCACGTTGAACGCCACCCCGGCGACACCCGCACCGTTGTTCGTCAGTTGTCCGACGGTTCCAGCGACATGCGAACCGTGTCCACTCATGTCGACCGGATGCTCATCACCCCATACGAAATCGAACGGCGCTACCACCCGATTCGCGGATACCAGGTCGCCAGCAGCAGCGAACGGGACTTCGACCGGGCCTAGCGCCGGATAGTCCACGCCTTCGAGCGTGAAAACATCCGCCTCGTAGTCGATCAGCACGTCTTCGAAGGCCAGACCACTGTCGATGACGGCGACCGTCACCGAAGCCTCGGCGCCGGGGTTGACGTCCCAGGCGCGTTCCAGCCCAATCTGTGTCAGGTTCCACTGCAGGTTGAAGAATG
>CBDCGH010000022.1:0-680082 GCA_965216615.1 Vicinamibacterales bacterium
GGGTGCGAAGCTTCGAGACGATCGAGGCACTCCGCCTCGCCTTGCTCGAGTTCAAGCGGACGTACAACGAGCAGTGGATGCTGGAGAAGTACCGCTATCGAAGCCCAGCCCAGGTGCGACACGACCTCGTACGGCTGGACGCGGTAGCGTAGGAGCGAATACCGTCAAACCACTGTCCAAGAACCCCGGGGCGATACAGTGACTCACACCGCCCACTCACCAACGAGTCCACCACTCCGGGGTCAGCCAGCGTCGAGGTGTCGCCCAGGTCGTGCACATCCCCCTCGGCGATCTTGCGCAAGATGCGGCGCATGATCTTGCCGGAACGGGTCTTTGGCAAGCCATCCGTGAATTGGATCTTCTCCGGCGTGGCGTGCGGACCGATGTCACCGCGGACCGCTTTGACGATCTCGCTCTTCATCTCGTCGGTGGGCGTCTGGCCGGTCTTGAGCGTGACATAGGCGTAGATCGCGTTGCCCTTGATCTCGTGCGGGTACCCGACCACCGCCGCCTCCGCGACCGCCGGATACCGACCGATGGCGCCCTCGATCTCAGCCGTGCCCAGGTTGTGCCCAGACACGATAATGACGTCGTCGACCCGTCCGGTGATCCAGTAGTAGCCGTCCTTGTCGCGCAGACAGCCGTCGCCAGGAAAATACCTACCGGGGAACCGCGCGAAATAGGTATCGAAAAACCGTTGTTTGTCGCCGTAGACGCCCCGCATCTGACCGGGCCACGACTCCAGAATGCAGAGGTTGCCGCGTACGCCGTTGCCCTCGAGGAGGTTCCCCGCGTCATCGACCAAGGCTGGCTTGATGCCGAAGAGCGGGAACGTCGCCGAGCCCGGCTTAGTGGGCGTCGCGCCCGGCAGTGGCGAAATGAGGATCCCGCCGGTTTCCGTCTGCCACCAGGTGTCGACGATCGGGCATCGCTCGTTGCCGATCACCGTGTGGTACCACGTCCACTCCGGCGACTTGATCGGCTCGCCCACGGTGCCGAGCAGACGCAAGCTGCTCAGGTCGTATTTCGCCGGATAGCCGTCGCCTTCCTTCATCAGGGCGCGGAGGGCGGTCGGGGCTGTATAGATCGTGTTGACCTTATGCTTCTCGCAGATCTCCCAGAACCGGCCCCAGTCGGGGTAGTTCGGCACGCCCTCGTACATCATCGTCACCGCGCCGTTGGCCAGGGGACCGTAGGTGATGTAACTGTGGCCAGTAACCCACCCGATGTCGGCGGTGCACCAATAGATGTCGCCCGGCTGGTAGTCGAAGACGTAGTTGAACGTGGTCGCGACGTAGGTCAGATACCCCCCGGTCGTGTGCAGCACCCCCTTGGGCTTGCCGGTCGATCCGGACGTGTAGAGGATGAACAGCGGGTCTTCGGCATCCATCGGCTCAGGGGCGCACGTCGGGTCAGCCGCCGCAAGCGCGTCGTGCCACCAGACGTCGCGGCCATCGGCCATGTCGACCGGCGCGTCGGTGCGTTGCACGACGAGGATCTTCTCGATGCTGAGCGTGTCTTCGACAGCCTTGTCCGCGTTCGCCTTCATCGGGATGTCCTGCTTGAGGCCACGCACGCCCGTGTTCTGCGTGACGATCGCCTTGCACTGCGAATCGTTGATCCGGGTCACGAGGCTGTCCGCCGTGAACGCCCCGAACACGATGGAATGCACCGCGCCGATCCGCGCGCAGGCCAGCATCGCGATCACCAGCTCCGGGATCATCTGCATGTAAATGCAGACCCGGTCGCCCTTGACGATGCCCAGGTTCTTAAGCGCGCTCCCAGCCTTTTGCACCTCGGTCTGAAGCTCGGCGTAGGTGAAGGTCTTGCTTTCGGTCGGGTCGTTGCCTTCCCAAACCAGCGCGGTATCGTTGCTGCGGCCGGCTTCAAGGTGCCGGTCGACGCAGTTGTAGCAGGCGTTGAGCTTGCCCCCGAGATACCATGCGATCTCGGCCTTGTGGTAGTCACACTGTCGGACGGTGTGCCACTTCTCGATCCAGGTAATCCGCTGCTCAGCTTGCTCGGCCCAGAAGCCCTCGGGGTCGGCAACCGAGCGCTCGTACATCGTGCGGTACTCGTCGAGTGACTTGACCTGGGCCTTGGCGGCAAACCCTGCTGGGGGGTTGTAGACGGGTGCTTTATCGAAGGTTTCAGGCTTGTTTGCCACAGTCTCTTCTCCTATCAGATGCTCCCATCGCCCAAACACACTCGAGTGTTCTCGGCGGCGGTCCAACAGCATACCCCGGAAGCCGCGGCGGCTGAACACCCGCCTCGACGACACCAGGGAGTCAAGAGCCGAATCATGCCGCGGGCCGAGAATCAGCCGGCTGTCATCGAAGAACGCACCGCACGCATTGTGGACACTACTCGGCGGCAGGACTGCGCCTTTGCCGGGATCCCAAAGGCAAGAATCTACTTGTGCGTGCCATGTATCGACGGTATTCGTCGCCGAAGTGCGACATGAGCACTTTTTCTTCGTGCGGCACACGGACAATGGCGATGAAGACGATGAAGCCAGCAAAAGCCGAGCCTATGACCCAATTGTCCGTGAAAAGGAGCCAAGTGATGCTCCAGCAGAAGAAGCCCGAGTACATGGGATGGCGCGCCATGGCGTAGGGGCCGTTCGTCGCCAGCTTCATGGCGTCGAACGTGACAATAGTCTTCGCTCCGGCGGTCCCGATGGTCTTGAAAACCCAGACGAGGAACGCACCGGATGCGAACGAGGTGATTAAGCCCACCCACCGGACGAAATAGGGCAAACCCAGATACATCCACGGGAGGTCGGTGGCGGAAAGATAGACGACGGTCGCCCAGACCCAGCCGACCATGAAGGGGATGCCGCCGATCATGTAGGCGGGTGACTCCTGCCACTTGCGCCCCCTCTCTTCGCCGAGTTGCAGACCGCCTGCGAAGAGAGGACGAATTCCGAGAACGACAAAGAGCTCGATGACGAAAGCCGCTCGCATCAACTGATCCATGTCGATCGACACCGCCTCATCACCCCGGATTTGGAAGGCAAGACTCAACCGGCAGAGTCTTGGCCGCCAGTGTTGCCGTTGGACGGACGGTCGAAGGCGGTGAGACCGCCCAACGCCCCCAGGCCCATGGTCTCCACGGCGGAGGAAGGCACGATGATCATCGAGCCTTTTTGACGCAACCCCTCGTAGACCATGTTCATCGCTCGGAGGTGCAGGGCCACTGGGTTGTCCCGATAATGCTCCGAAGCGCGAGCGAACTTCTCGGCGATCTCGGTTTCGGCGGTGCCCAGAATGATGCGGCTCTGCCGTTCGCGTTCGGCTTGGGCCTGCCGCGACATGGCGTCCTCCAGTCCCTTGGGGATAATGATGTCGCGGATTTCTACCGACTGCGTAGTGACGCCCCACGCGCTGGTCTTCTCATCCAGAACCCTCTGAATTTCCTTTCCCAGTTCGTCACGTTCAGAGAGGAGCTCAGCGAGGTTGTGCTTGCCGATGGCGTTCCGAAGTGCGGTCTGGGCTGACAGGATGACCGCGTTCGCGAACGCATCGACCTCAAGCACCGCTTTCTGTGCGTCCCAGACCATCCAGAAGGCGATGGCGTCTACGTTCACTGGCACTGTGTCGGCGGTCAGAGTGGTCTCGGCACTGAAGTCACTGACCCGGATCCGTTGGTCCACGAACTGCGCCACCTTGTCCATGACGGGCGTGACGAGAAAGAGACCAGACGCCTTGAGCGACCGAAACCTGCCAAAGCGCAGCAGCACCGCCCTTTCCCACTGGTAGGCAATCTGCAGTGAGCAAGACATGAGAAGGCCTACCAACACGGCGGCCAGCAGGATCCCGCTTTGCGGCCGTAGCTGGAGGTAGATGAGCAGGCAGTCGGCGGTTCCGAGGAGCACCACTGCCTCCCAGACCTGAGCCAAGTGCAAAAGAATCGCAAGTACCAAGGCCGACCCCAGCGCTAGCGCCACCGCGTCCACACTGAACGAGTAAACCGACAGGTGGACCGCCAACCCGAGAACCATGATCCCCACCAGAACCAAGGCGTTCAGGGGAGCGAATCGGAAGTCGGCCCGCGCCGTGGTAGCGAATCTCTCCAAGGCTCCGAGTCCGGAGGAAGCGAGCTTGTCTGTCATGGGGAAGCCTCCTTGCGCTGGGACAGGCCCTGGAGGATGTCGTCTAGCGAGAATCCGTAAGACGAGCCCCGAGCCATTAGGTCGGTGATGATCTGGTCCAACATGCGCTGTCGCTCAGCCAGATCGATAGGCGGACGTTTACCGCTGACGAAGGTGCCAGAACCCTGCTGAGTCCTCAGCAGCTGTTCGGTCTCGAGCTGTCGATAGGCGCGTACTACCGTATTCGGATTGATGGCGAGGTCCACTGCGAGCTGACGCACCGTCGGTAATTGATCTCCAGGGGCGAGTTGGCCTCGGGCGATCCCGAACTTCACCTGTTCGACCACTTGCCGGTAGTACGGAACGCCGCTCTGCGTGTCGAGATGGAAACTGAAGGTCTGGCCCGCCATGTGTTCTAATAAACTATTATACTATAACAAGGGTACATTGGCGGACCTGATGCGCGTTTCTCTCATCGTGATCACCGTGTGTCCCATAAGCATCAATGAACGCATCGTGAATTATGATTGAACACGTCCTAGACCACCCGCCCTCTTCCTAGCATGAAATGTATGCATCGTGTACTTGGAATGTACTTTTGATCCCGACCGTCACGAAGCAGTCGATTCGGGAACAGAACGTAATCGACCTAGCCACAATTACTTGCAGTCATTGACGTTGACTGGTACAGATCGCGCAGAGTCTAACGATGGACCGATTCGAAGAGACAGGAAGCCGTAGTGATGACTTTTTCAGCAAGACCCTGCTTGATTGGACTGCTCCTGGCGCTGTGCGCGACGTACACGGGTGACGCCCAGGAGGGCGAGCCGCCCGCTCCGCAGTTCACTTTCGAGCAATACGATGTCGTCACCGGCTCCGCGGAACGCCAGACGCTCTTAACGGGCTTCTTTCTCGGTGGCGCCATGTCGGAGCTGGCCGTGGTGTACATCGATGGGAACGAGGACCGGCGCCTGCGCCTGTTTTCGTTCGACGACGGTACCTGGGTGCCGAATCTTGATGCCACGCTTGGCCCAGAGGTGTCCTTCGTAGACGTGGCCACCATCGGTGGACGAGACCGGTTGGTCACCTACGAACCCGGTCACCTGAACTGGTTCGATCCCGGGTCCGCAACCGAGCGTGTCTTAGTGCCGGTTACCTCCAGCTTCGACCCGCCTCGCAGCGCGGAGATTCCCCACGTCGACGTTACTCGGGACATCAACGACGACGATCGCGACGACTTGCTGGTGCCGGACGTCGATGGCTTCTGGGTATTCATCCAGACGATCGATGGTGAGTTCGCCAATCCGGTGAAGATCGGCCCGCCCACCGACTTGACTCGGATCTACGGAGCTGACGGATATCGATACGAGCCCTGGGCAGAGAGCCGCGTGCATGCGGTCGATTACAACCAGGATGGCCGTCGCGACCTCGCGTTCTGGAGCGAGGACCACTTTGAGGTGCATACCCAGAACGAGGATGGGCTGTTTGGCTCCGTGGGCACGACCTTCACTACGGACGTGGTATTCGATGCTGACCAGCTCTCATCGCTTGCCACCGGACGCATGCAGGGCAGAGTGCTCCAATCGTTGACCGACTTCAACGGCGACGGCGTCGCCGACCTCGTGGCTGTCTCGTTGGAAGGCGAGCGCCCGTCGAGTAAGCAATCTACCTACGAGGTGCATTTCGGCACACCCACACCCGATGGCCGCACGGTATACGCACCAGGCGTGGACGCCGCGATCACGTCGGACGACCGCGTCCAGCTCGGAATGGACCGACACGACTTCGATCGCGACGGCCTCGTCGACCTGATGATCACCGCCATCGAAGGCAAGTTCCTCGAAAACAGCCTCTGGAAGAGAATCAAAGGCTTCATGGGTGATGACGTCTGGCTAGAGCTGGAGTTCTACCGCAACGAAGGCGGCGTGTACCCTGATGCACCCAACGCCGTCCGAAGAATCGCACTGGACGGCGCGCCCAGCCATCGTGAGCCAGGGTGGGTACCGCTGGACATCGTGCTTCGCGGCGGGAAGCACGAACGCCGCAAGACGCAAGAACATTACCCGCGCGCGTTCAACCGGACGTTGCTCATGGGGGACGTGACCGGCGACGGCCGCTCAGACCTGCTTATCGAGTCGTCGCCTTGGGACCTGGACGTCTATGCCGGCGTGTCCGGGCCTGACCTGTTCGCCAGGGATCCCCAGAGGATAGCGATCACCGTCCCCAACGACGAGGAATACACGTGGCTGGTGGATCTCAACAAGGACGGCAAGCAGGACATTCTCATGCATCACCCGTTCACGCTACGTGACGCTCACGGGTCTCCGACACACCAACCGGGAACCGAGCCACATCGAGTGACGATGCTGGTCGCCCGATGAGCGAATCCATCCCCGACGTCGACGCTGATGATTCCCGTACGAGGACCCCGAGTAGGACGGCGCCTCAGCCCAGCATGCCGGGGGAGGCCCAACCGCCCTGCGCACGGCGACGACGAACAGCGCCAACACGCACAGATAGCCCACCTGCACGCCGGTGCCGACGGCGAGGCTGGTAGCCAGGATCGGCGCCGCCCAGGCGATGATGAGCACTTCGCGCTCTCCCACCAGCCAGCCGCGGCGGACGCCGTCCCAGGCGATGATGGCGATGGGAATGGCTAGGATCACGAGGTCGTAGTCGAACACATAGGGCGGCGCGAGCGGGGCGCCAGCGACCAGCACGGCTGCCTTGAGTACAGTCGGTGCTTCGCGCATCCATACCCATGCGACAGCCGCGGCGGCGACAAGGGCGCTGGCGAACTGCATTGCGTAGGCGAACTCGACTCCCGCCCCCAACATGCGGAGCCCGCTAAACAGCGAGGTCATCCGATTCCACGGTAGCCTGCCGTCTTCCAGCATGGAGCTCAGCAGGGGGACTGTCTTCCAGAAGGCTGGCCAGGTTTCGACACCGACAACGGCAATGCTCAGGGCGGCGAAGGCGAGCGTCGTCACCGTGGCGCTGGCAAAGATGGTCCATCGCCGCCCGAACAGGAGGGCGACCGGAATCAGGAGCCCGATCTGCGGCTTGAACGTCATAAGGCCGATCAGCACGCCGGCGAGAATCGGCCGGCGGTCCAGCAGCAACACGGCGCCGCCGAGCAGCGCGGCGAGCACGAACCCGTTCTGGCCCTGCGCCGCGGTCCAGAGCACCGCCGGAAACGCGGCGGCGAGCAGGCGCGTAATTGGCGAGGGCGCGAAGCGGTGCACGACCAGCAGGTAGAGCCAGAGACTGGCGCCCGTCCCAGGCGAAAAACGCGGCGGAATAGGGCAACAGAGCCAGCGGCAGCACAACGACGAGGAACTGCGGCGGGTAATTCCAGGTGTAGATGCTCCTGTTACCCGGGATCACTTCCTGCTGGACGGCGAGCAGCTGCATCTGATCGAACACCGCCACGAAGTCGCCGCCGAGCGCTATCTTCGAGGCGCTGAAGAAGGCGATGAAGTCGTAGCCGAGCGGCTTGTCCGTAGGGTCGACGAGGCCCTCGCTCGTCGCGATCCAGGCCACGGAGCTGAGGACGTAGACGACGATGATGACGACCGAATAGCCCCGAAGCCGCCCGGCATGGAGCCAATAGCCGCTTTGGTTCCGCGCCGCACGAAAGAACGACTCGATCACGCGTGGGATTCCATATGGTTTTCTTCGGAGCGAGGATGCCCGTCTGCAGTGAGGACGTCAAGGCCGGCGGTGAGCCGAAGACGCACGTCTGGCCTTTTCTTATCGCATCACAAACGGGTTCGGCACGTCGGTGGCGGTGGAGATCCACACGCTCTTGGTCTGCATGTAGTCACGGATCGCGTCCTGTCCGTTTTCGCGACCGAGGCCGCTGCGCTTGTAGCCGCCGAAGGGCGACATGTAGCTGACCGCGCGGTAGGTGTTTACCCATACGGTGCCGGCCTGCAGCCGCTCTGAAATGAGCAAGGCGCGGCGGATGTTCTGGGTCCAGACGCCTGCGGCGAGACCGAAGACCACGTCGTTGCCGATTTCGATGGCCTCTTCATCATCCTTGAACGGGATCACGGAAAGGACAGGCCCGAACACCTCCTCCTGAGCGATGCGCATCTTGTTGTTGACCCCGGTGAATATGGTGGGCTCTACGAACCAGCCGTTGCCGCATTCCGGCCGGCTGGCCTTACCCCCGCCGAGCACGGTTTCCACGCCCTCGCCCTTGGCCACATCAATGTAGCCGAGCACCTTGTCGTACTGGGGAATGTTGGTGACCGGGCCCACCTGGGTCTGTGTTTCCATGGGATTCCCCATCTTCGCCGTCTTGGCGAAGGCCACCAGCTTGTCGACAAACTCGTCGTGAATCTCTTCCTGAACAAGCAGCCTGGAACCCGCGATGCAGGTCTGGCCGGTGGCAGCAAAGATTCCGGACACCGCGCCTTTGACCGCGTCGTCCATCTCACAGTCGTCGAAGACGATGTTGGGGGACTTTCCGCCCAGCTCGAGGCTTACGCTCTTGAGGCCCTTCGCGGCGGTGGAATAGATGTGTTCGCCGGTTCGATCCGAGCCGGTAAAGGCCACCTTGCGCACCAGCGGGTGCTCCACCAGGGGTCCGCCGCATTCCGGACCGAATCCGGTGACCACATTGATCACGCCCGGCGGAAACCCCGCCTGCTCGACCAGGCGGGCAAATTCCAACGCCGAGGCACTGGTGTATTCGGAGGGCTTGAGCACGATCGTGTTGCCCGCGGCCAGCGCCGGCGCCAGCTTCCAGGTCGCCAGCATCAAGGGTGAGTTCCAGGCCGAGATCGCCGCGCAGACGCCCAGCGGCTCGTGGCGTGTGAAGTTGAACGCGGGCTTGTCTATGGGAATGACGGCGCCTTCAATTTTGTCGGCCAGCCCGCCATAGTAGTAGTACCACTGGGGCAGGTAGTTGACCTGGCCAGCCATTTCGCTGATGAGCTTGCCGTTGTCTCTAACCTCGGTGCGGGCCAGCGCGTCGGCGTTCTCGGCAACGAGGTCGCCAAGCCGTCGCATCAGCATGCCCCGCTGGGTAGGATGGAGTTTCGGCCAGTCACCCGCGGTGAAGGCCGCATGCGCGGCCTGCACGGCGCGGTCCACGTCCTCCGCGTTGGCCTTCGGAATCAGGCACCACGGTTCGGCGGTGTACGGGTCGTAGCTTTCGAAGTATTCGCCGGAGGCCGCTTCGATCCACTCACCGCCTATGAACATCTTGTACTTTTGCAAGTTCCCAGCCTCGGGCATTACGGGTTGCCTCCTCGTTGAATTGGTTGCGATCGTGATCGTGTTGGCCATCGGCTACACGGTCGCCATCTGGCCAGCGTCGTTTCGCTCGACGTCACGCACCGTCGGACTGGAACAGCTCGGTGAGCCTTCGCACATCGCTCACCTCGTCCAAGTGCATAAGCGCCGTCCAGGCGGGCTCGATCGCCGCCTGCGGCATCGATCGCCGCGCGCATCCGTCGAACTTCACGGCGAGTTCTTCGTCGGTCAGGCGGCCGGGGTAACCGCGCGCGCCGTCGGACGACTGGCTGACCGTGCGCCCGTCTCGCAGCCGCACGGTGACGCGAGCTTGCGACAGCGGGGCTGCCGCATCGTAGGCGGGGTTCGCGCGCAGCGTGACCCGCGGCAACAGCGCCTGGACGGCCGGCTCCTGGATGCGCTCAACATCGAAGGTCGCGACGTCTAGTCGTCCGTGGACGATGGCCGCCGCCGCGCAGAACGGCATACTGAACTTGGCTTCGAGGCCGGTCGCGGGCCGATCGTAGATGAGCAGTCTGGGCGTCATCGAGTCGACTTCCACGTCGATCGTGTCGACCTGCTCGGGCGTAATGGCCTCGCGGCGCGCGAGGTCGATCAGCGCATCGAGCGGCGGATGCGTGGCGGCGCAGCAGGGGTACAGCTTGACGGTGATGCCCGTCTCCAGGATCTCCCATCTGGTGCCCAGATCGGCCACCGCGTCGTCGAGCCCCGCGTTCTGGCTGTCCATGACGGCCAGATAGCCCTGGGGTCCGTCAAGGGCCTGCGCGCTCGCGGTGAATCCCTCTCGCGCGAGCCGGGCGGCCATGACGCCGTTGCGGGCCGCCAGTCCCGCGTGCAGCGGCTTCACCATGGTGCCGAGGTTTTCCTTGAGGCCACAGGCGGACGACGCCGCGATGCCGAGCGCGTGCCCGGTCTGATCGATGTCGAGCCGAAGGATGCGCGCCGCCGCCGCCGCGGCCCCCAGCGTCCCGATCGATGACGTGCAGTGCCAGCCGCGCTCGTGGTAGTGCCGCGGGTTCATGACGTTGCCGAGGCGGCACTCCAGCTCGAAGCCCACGGTGTAGGCGTCGACGATCGCGGAGCCGGACGCCTGCACGAGCTCGGCCGTGGCGAACGCCGCTGGGACGAGGGCGCAGCTCGGGTGGGCGAGCGAGACGAAGCACATATCGTCGAAGTCGAGGGCGTGAGCGGCCACGCCGTTGGCCAGGGCCGCCTCCTCAGGACCGACGAGCTGGGGCGTACCCAGGATGCGGCACTCGCCGCGCCCGCCGGCCAGACCCCGGACGACCCGCGCAGCCGGCTCAACGGCGCCGGCGAGGATGACGCCGGCGGTGTCACGAAAGGCCGCGGCGGCACGCATCCGCGCCGCGTCGGGCGGTACGGCGGCCGCGAGAAACTCGGCCACGCGGATGGTTCCTGTTTCGGTTTCGACGGTCATCAAAGAGCCTCCTCAACAACGAACAACCAACGACTTGCCAGATCATACTGAGCTGCAGGACCAACGGACCCGAGAACACACCAGGTTGCAACTGGATCGTCCCACCGGGCAGCGCTTGAGAGGGTGGCGTTGTCGGAGATGAGTACCCCTACGGGACGGACAAGCGGGCCCACCCTCGGGAATCGAAACGTGACGACAACGTCGATCCGAGACGGGTGGACGATAGCAGCTATTCTGACTTCGCGGCGCGATGTTCGGCCTGGGCTCCGGCGAGGATGTTCGTTAGACCGTAGTTACCTTCGTGGCACGCGTACTCGTACAGGACATTGTCGACCCGCGTCATCGTCATCTCGGCGGTCCACGGCTGCGTAAATGCCGTCGGATCGTCGACGGTGAACGCATACAGCAGTGTGTCGGCATCGAGGCGGCTGAACCGCTCGACGAGATGGAGCTCCGGACCCAACGCCTCGAGGACCTCCATGTTGGGCGAAGGGTGGGCAGTGCCCAGATCCCTGAAGTTCCGGGTCTCGACCACCAGCGTATCCCCGTCCCAGTGCCCGCGCGAGTCGCCCCTCCACTGCTGGATGTCCGCAGGCAGCGGCGGACGGCCGTCCAGCGGGACGATACGCGCGTCGTTCACCATCTCGTTGAACAGCACCACATGTCCTGGCGCCTGGAACAGCTGGAAGAGGTTGTTGTACGCACCGGGCAGCATCGGCGGACCGGAATTGAACCCGAGGATGCACCGCTCGTCGACGTCAGGGTCCTCCGGGCCCGCGTTCCGCAGTCGCGCCTCCACGCGGAGCGCCATGCGCGCCTGTCCGTCGGCCTGGTAGGCTGGCAGTTGCCCGTCCGGTGGGTCGACGATCAGCGATGTGCGCCTGGTGCCCACGACCTTCGTGCCGGAGGCAAACCAGAACCGGTTGTAGCCGCCGGGGTCGCCCGGAGGTGGCGGCCGGTCGACCCGCCCCGCGGCCTGTGCTTCCAACGCTGACACATCCTCGTCGGTCAGGAATTCCTTCCCGGCCATTGCGGCAGGTCGTCGCAGCGGTGTCACGGAGGCAAAGTCCCAGACGCCCTGGAGGTCCGGGCGGCCATCCGGCATGCGTGGCACCGATGCCGCGGCGGATGATGATGACGATGATGGCTGCGCGTCGACAGAGACGGGCGCGAGTGATGCAACGGTGGTCAACACGACGAGAATCGCCTTGAAGCTGTTCAAGGGCCTGCGAGTCCCGCAGGATCTGGACCTGCATCTGAACCTCCCTATTGACCACCATGGTCGGTAACTCTTTTCCTGCCATCTTAACCCAGCCGAGGCCGGCAGCATGCTGTGCTGCGTCTGCGTGCCCCCGCTGCACGGGTTCGCCTGCCCTCGCAACACCGACACTCGACCGGGATGTGGCGCTCAGTTCAGAGAGCACGCAAGCGTCTTGGTTTGTATCATCTGAGGCGCATGGCAACCGGCCTTTTCCGCGTGGCTGTCGCCGTCCTGATGTCGGTGGTCCCTGTTGGTGTGTGTGCGCAGCCCTCGATCGGTGGCGATTCTGTGCCCCGGACACCCTGGGGGGACCCCGATCTTCAGGGGATGTGGCCGAGTAGCAGCGTCGTGATGGTGCCCTTCGAACGACCGGAGGAACTCGGTACCCGGACATTGTTTACCGCGGAGGAGCACGCGGCCCGAAACGGTGAGATCGCGGCAGCGCTCGACCGACTGTATTCGCGGGCCTGGGTCGAACCAATCTGGGCCAGCGAGGTCGCGAACCCACCCCGACAGGCCTCCCTGGTCGTCGACCCAGAGAACGGTCGGTTGCCACCAATGACGGAGGACAGGCTCCGCCGCGCCGCGGCATGGACGACCAAGTCCCTGCCGACATATTCGTACCCGAGCGCTGCTGACCTCCGACCGTACGACCGATGCATCACGCGCGGTCTCCTCGGGTCGGCGTTCCCAAACTATTACGGGTCGGTCACTGCCATCTTTCAGACGCCGGAGTTCGTCGTCATCCACCACGAGATGATCCACGAGACTCGTGTGATCCCGCTTGACGGGCGCCCCCACTCGGCGCCGGGTATTCGCCAATGGATGGGTGATTCGCGCGGGCGGTGGGACGGTGACACGCTGGTCATCGAAACAACGAGTTTCAACGGGCGCACCGGTTCCTACTGGCGGAATGGCAACGGGAACCCGACGAGCACGGCCCTACGCCTCGAGGAACGGATTCGGTTGCGGACCGCCGAAACGCTCCAGTACGAAGTGACGGTGGAGGATCCCGAAACATGGATTCGGCCCTGGACCGCCGCGTTCTCCCTGCCACGGGACGATGCCTACGTTATCCACGAGTACGCCTGCCACGAAGGGAACTACGCCCTGGCGAACATGCTTAGGGTGGCGAGGCTGGCCGAGTATGCGAGCGGGCACTAGAAACGACTAGTAGGAATGGCGCCCGCTTGCCCTCATCCTCGCGTGGACGTGGCCTTGCCCGATGGGGGGGAATGCAGATGCGGTGGATGAGGCGTGCCCGAACACGATGAGGTGACGTTTACCAAACACATCGTCCCCATCCTGCAGCGCTCCTGTCAGGTCTGTCATCGCGCGGGCGAGATGGCTCCGATGTCGCTGGTTACGTACGAGGAGGTCCACCCGTGGGCTCGGTCGATCCGTCTCCGAGCCGGCGCCGACCACGGACCAGTGACGTTCGGCCCTGCACGCTCAGGATGCCACGGTGCGAGTTACTTTCGGATGACACCTCTCGGATCGACTGCGTCGCACCACGCTTTCACCTCTGCGCGATCCGTCGCGTTGATGTCGGTCTCGGTATAGCTGTCGAAGGGCGCCGGCATCGGAAGCAACATCAGGTTCATTGAGAACTGGCTGCACTGGGCGCGGTGACAGCTGGTGCAGGTGTTCTCAGGCGCGCCGTCGTGAATCGGTTGCGTAAAGTCCTCGCCAATGATTGTGTAGGGTGACGTGGCGGTCGCCGTGAGGGGGACGAGGGGCTGAGTCGGATCATCCGGGTCTTTGACCTGGTCGATCCAGGGAGAGTGAAGCCAGGGGTCGGCCTGATGACAGCCATGGCAGTTGTCCTCCGCGACCACCTCTGCTGTCTGCCAGTAGATGTCGTAGTCGGGGTCATTGGAGCCCGGGTGCACCTCTTCGTTGTTCGCCGCGTGGCTCATATGAAAGAAGCAGGTTGCGCCGGTTTCACTGTTGTGTCCGATCACGCCCATGCCGCCGTCTCGACAAAAGTTCATGAACGTCACCTCAGGTCTCGGACTCCCGTCGTGGTAGGTGCCGATCGAGTGACCCACCTGTGCGGGCTGGCAGCCGCCTGTCAGCGCCGAGGGCCGGTCGCAGCTGTCGGGCCAACCACTCACAGGCTCACCGTCGACCGTGATGGGGATGTCGAAGGCCTCCGTGCAGCTCATGGCCGGAATTGGACCGAGGTATCGCGCGCAGGTCTGCGCGTGATGAAGCGGCGTGCCGGGCGCAGCCGTCACAGGGGGGGCGTCCGGATCCGAGACCAGCTCGGTAGTTTGGCGGTGTGGTTGAGTTCGTGTCGCTTCTACAAGCGCGATGAGAGAGAGCAGACAGAGCAGGATGGTGGCCTGTCGCATCGTGGGAACTCCCTTTATGCGCTCATCGTACCGGACAGAGAAGCCGTCGTCGACTCTGATCCGTGATCGTCGCGTTGGCACGCCCCGGAAGCTCTATACTCTCGTTCGCGAGACACGTCGTTGAGCATCCTGAAGATGGCATGGCGGAGTATCGGGCGCAACCGGCGCCGCACCGCGGTCACCGTCGCGGCGACGACTCGCGCTGTTTGCCTTGGTCGTCTACGACGTGGCCGTTTCGGTGGGGACCCGAGCGCTCGGCAAGATCGATCCGGCTCGGTTGACTGCCTTGCCGACCCGCAGGGATGCATACAACAGCGTATCGACGCGTAACCCGCCCAGCAGTCGGTGGCGTCCAACAGCCGCAAGACCCGCCGACGCTGCACATCCGCATTCTTCGCACACAGGTGCGCCGCCGAATTGGCAGGGGCCAATCCGAGTATCGAGGTCGGCGGAAACACACGCCGTCGTCTTCGCAAAGACGCACTCGTCTGGCGAAGCCGGTGGAGCAGCGTAGGCCTCGACCATCGCCTTGGGCATCGCAAGCTTGGGGAATCGCCTTCGGATCGACAGCAAGTCAGCAACGACCCGCGACCGGTCCTCGGCCGTCAGCCGTTCGTCAGACACCTCGCCTGTTTGCGGGGTGTACAGGCTGATGAGAATCTTCTCTACCGCGTCGTGGGCCGACCAGGTGTCCACGAACTCCTCCACGTATCCCACTCGTCTGGCCTGCTGTCGTGTGACAGTGCAATACACCGTCACGCGGCGACCCGCGATGTGCTTGAGAATGCGGTCGTACGTGGCGGGCTGTCGACGTGCGTCGTGCTCGGGCTGCAAGCCGTCAATCGACACGGACAATTCGAGGTTGGGCAGCGACGCCCACTCGATGGGAATCGGGCGAACGGCGCTGGTCACCACCTGAGTGTGGATTCCTTGGGCCGCGAGCCTGGGTAGGATTCGAGACAGCTCACGGTAGCGCACGAGCGGCTCTCCACCCACGATCGACACGTGAAGCGGACGATGCTTATCGACGAGGGTAAAGAAACGGTCTACCAACGCATCCCCGCTGAAATCACTGAGCTGGCGCAGATTGACCGAGTTCCCCAGGTGGTTGCTCGAGTACGCGTAACATCCGGGACACGTCAGGGGACACTCACGGGTAACCTCGACCGACAGCACTGGCAGGTTGCCCTGAAGAATCTTGCCCCACGCACGAAAAACCCCGTCCACGACGATGACCCCCTTTCCCTAACCGTGAGCTAGTCCCCTTGATCTTTGATTTCTTCAAAAAGTCGTTGGTCATCTGGGGCCACCGTGGACTTGAACGGTGCGCTGTCCGAACCGCTTCACCTTCGCGAGGATCTCGTCGGCTGTTTTCGTCCACTTGAAAGGCTTGCCCTCGTCATTGTGGGCGTCCACGTAGGCGGAGATGGCGTGGCGCAGCGCGTGCGTGCTGGAATGTGAGCCGCGCTTGAGGGCGTGTTCGGTGAGGAGGCCAAAGAACCGCTCGACGAGGTTGAGCCAGGCGGAGTAGGTTGGCGTAAAGTGGAACTGGAAGCGCGGGTGGCGGGCCACCCATCGTTTGACCAGCGGGGACTTATGCGCCGAGAGATTGTCGAGGATCACGTGGACGGTGAGGGTGGGGTCCACCCGCTCGTCGATCTCGCGCAGAAAGCTCACGAAATCCCTCGACCGATGCTGCTTCTTGGTTTGCGCCACGACCTGGCCGGTCGCGACGTTGAGCGCCGCGAAGAGGTCCACCGTGCCATGGCGGATGTAGTTGTGCGTCTGGCGTTCGGGCCGACCCATGTCCATCGGCAGGATCGGCTGCGCTCGCTCGAGGGCTTGAATCTGAGGCTTTTCGTCGAATGACAAGACAACGGCGTGGTCGGGTGGATTCAGGTAGAGGCCGACAATGTCCCGCACCTTCTCGATGAACAGCGGGTCGTCGGAGATCTTGAAGGATTCCACGACATGCGGCTGCAACCCGAAGGTGCGCCAGATGCGGCCCACGGTGGAGGCACTGACGCCAGCGCGCTCCGCCATCTTGCGGGTGCTCCAGTGGGTCCGCCCCTTCGGCTTACTTTCCAACGTGGCGACGAGGATCGACTCGACATCCGCATCGGACGCCGTTGTCTTGTCATTCGACAGTCCGGGGGGCTCCGGGCTTGGGCTCGTCATACAGCGCATCCACGCGACCTGTCGTAAACCGCTGCCGCCACTTGCCGACCGTCACATTCGAACAGCGCAGTTTCGCCGCGACCGCCACGTTCGATTCGCCATGCGCGCACCTCAGGACGATCTTCGCCCGCAAGGCTACATGCCGATTCGTTCTGGCGCGCCTGGCGAGCCGCTCAAGTTCTCCTCGCTCCACGGCGGTGACTTCCAATCTCGCTTTGGGCCGACCTGTTCTTGCCATGCCGCCCAATACATCACACCCGGCACACTTCTTAAAGCTTTTTCAGACACAAGGGACTAGCGACTGTACTAGATATTCGCGTGATGGGTACCAGCTTGGGGCCGGTTAGGCGAGCGTCCGAACGGCTGGTAGGTGCTATTCAGCGGCCTTTACGAGGACCGGATCGATCACGGTGGCGCTGGGTGTCGCCGCGCGAGCCTGAGCGTGAGCGATAACAAGAGCCGTTTCGGTTTGTGCCATCTCGCACCAGTACTCCAGCATTGATGAACCCGTCAGAAACGTCCGTGCACTCAGTCGATGCTCGGCGGTCGTGCCCGGACTTTCGAGATCCCGAAATGCCTGAAAAATGACTCGCGCGGCCAGGCGTCGGTGTCCGACGCTCGCCGATGAGAGTGGGTCCGGTAGAGGACTCCACGGCGCACCGAACACTGAGCGACGAAACCCTGTCACCGAGTCGCCTCCCCGCGACCGCAGATAGTCGTACCCATCAGCTCTCGCTCATGCCACCGGCTCACCTAGCTCGGCCCGAAGCTTCTTCATCGTCGTCCGAAGTAGAGGTGTAATCGCACTTGAGCCCACAGTCTTGATGTTGGCCTGGACGTCCACCATCGCACTCGATGCCTCCTGTCCGCCCGAGATGGCCAGGGCGAGCTCCTCCACGCTAGCCCGTAGACGCGCGCATCGTGAGTCTTTCCCCAACCACCCGGCATACCGTTGGAGGTCCTCGAGCAGTTGCTGAACGCGTGCGTTGGTAGCCTGGTCGGAGTCCTGTGTGATGTGTGACATCTCGTATCGAGCACCAGCCATCCGTGGCCGGTCGCGCGCACTGACACGCTCTGTAAATGAAAGGGCTTTGGTGAGGACTGTGGGCTTCCGGCCCGGCAGAACACCGAGGGGCAGTCGGCAGGTCTCAGAAAAGCAGTACCAGGCAACTGTACACCGATCATGCGGCCCATAGGGCGCGTTTCTTTAGAGCCGCTGTTTGATGATCTCCATGTACCGGCGCTTTCGCTTCAGGAACTCGCGCTCGTTGTAAATCTCCCCAAATAGCCCGCGCAGGCCGTCTTCGAGCTGCTCTACGGTCATGTTCCGGGGCTGGAAGTTCACGTCGAACAGGGTGCAGCGGTCCCAGAAACGTTCCTGGAGGAGCCGGCCCTCGCGCCGCAGCCGGTCGTAGAGCGGGGTTCCCGGGAAGGGCGTCTGGACCGTGACCTGTACTTCCAGGAGGCCCGAGCGATCGACGAACTCTTTCACTCGCTCGAAGATCTCCGGTCCGTGATTGTCGAGGCCCACGATGAAGCAGCCGTTGACCGTAATGCCCCGCGACTGAATGTCATCGATCGCCTCGACGTAGCGATCAGCGCGCTTGCGCTTCCAGTTCGCGGGATCGATACCGTCGAGATCCTTCTCCCCAGGACTCTCGAGCCCGATCAGGATCTGCCGACAGCCGCTCTCTGCGAGCAGGTCGAGCAACTCGTCGTCGTCCGCGACCGAGATATCTGTCTCCGTGAACCACTCAATCCCGAGCGGAGTGATCGCCTTGAGGAACTCCTTGCCCCACTTCTTGTTAATGAACGTATTGTCGTCGGCTAGCTCGAAGAACGGGCGGTCGGCGACCTCGAGACCTGCCCGGATCTCGGCGGCGGCTTCGTCGACCGGCTTCTGTTGGAATGAGGACGTGATGCGCAGGCTGGCTGCGCAGAACTCGCAGTTCAGCGGGCAGCCCCGGGAGGTCTGGACGGTGAGGCGGTTGTACGGGCGTCCGGCGAGCAAGTCGAAGCGGGGACGGGCGTAGTGCGGTGCTTCGAACACGCCCGAGCGCAGCCCTTCGTAGCGCCCCTGCATGCGCCCCCGCTTGAAGTCGTCGACGAGCTGCCTTTCCGCCACGCGCCCTCGGCGCCGTAGAGCACCACGCTGTCCGCGTGCTCCGCGGCTTCGTCCGGCAACAAGCTGACATGGAGTCCGCCGAGCACCACCGGAATGCCTGCCGCACGATAGCGATCGGCGAGAGCATAGGCCTCGTCGATCTGCGCCGTGAACGACGAGATGCCGACGAGATCGAACGACTCCAGTTCCGCCTCGGGATCGAAGTCCTGAACCTCACGGTAGGCGACCTCGCAGTCGTCGGGGGTGAGCGCCGCCACCGTGAGCAGGCCGAGGCTGGGTAGCGACGCCACGACCTTTCCGCGGCTGACGAACTGTGGAAGGGTGACGCCCAGCTTGACCAGGTCGGGATTCTTGATTCGGACGCCGCTCATCGCGATGAGTCCGACCTTCATCGCTTTGTCTCCACGTCCCTCAAGAGATCGAGCACCTGCCGCAGCGTGCGGAGCCCTGCGAGATGTTCGTCGGGAAAGCGCACCCCGAAACGCTTCTCGGTTGCCGCGAGCACACGGAGAGCGGCAAGACTGTCGAAGCCCAACTCTCGAACCAGGTCGTCGTCGAGCCCGACGCTGTCCACGTCGAGACGGGACTGACGAGCGAGGATCTCCCGCAGCTCAGTTTCCTGCGACATGGGCGCTCTCCTGCGCGACAAGCCGTCGCCGGATCTTGCCCGACATCGTTCGTGGCAAGGGGTGCTCGAGTCGAACCATGCGAGACACTCTCAAACGTGCGGGCGCCGCCGCGCGCAGATGGTCGAAGGCGTCCCGGATCCGATCGTCCAGGAAGTCTTGTGCTTTGGGAACGACGAAGAGGACGGGGATGTCGTTGCCGTCCGGCGCGCTCACGGGAGCCACGCACAGCTCGTCGAACAACGGATGCGCATAGTGGGACTCCACCTCGTCCGGGTAGATTGTCTCGCCAGAGGCGGTGACCATCGCCTCCTTGATCCGGCCGGTCACGAACAGGAAGCCGTCTTCGTCCAGGCGACCCCGGTCTCCCGTTCGCAGCCAGCCGTCCTGGAGCACAGTAGCGCTCGCCGCGGGATCCTTGAAGTAGCCACGCATGACGTTCGGCCCGCGCACCAGAATCTCGTCGTCACGACCGACACGCACCTCGACGCCGGGCAGCGCGCGCCCGGAGGAGCCGGCTGGGCACTCGCCAGCAAACCCCACCGTCACGATGGGACTGGTCTCGGTCAGGCCGTAGCCCACGTCCAGACGGATCCCGAGCTGGCTCAGGACCCCTGCCCACGCGGGATCGAGCGCGGCGCCCCCGACGATGAGCGTGTGCAGTGTCCCGCCGATCTTTTCGCGAACCCTGCGACGAAGACACTCGTCCGACCGTAGAGCCCCCGCAATCCGTCTGGGGTCACCACCGTGAAGATCCGCCTCGATCGCATCCGGCTCGCGAAGCTCCTCCAAGGCCTGGGTAATGAGCTCGTGGACGAGGGAGGGCACCGTCAGCGCGAGCGTGATGTCGTCCTCGCGAAGGCAAGCCAGCAGCCGGTTGGGCAAGGGCGGACCGGGAAA
The DNA here is from genome assembly GCA_965216615.1 of Vicinamibacterales bacterium. Lineage (GTDB taxonomy): Bacteria > Acidobacteriota > Vicinamibacteria > Vicinamibacterales > UBA8438 > CAUZIB01. The sequence goes on from CBDCGH010000022.1 coordinate 20,244, forward strand.
GACCACCCGCGCGCCACAGGCCAGGGGACCAAGGAGTCCCGCCGTCAGACCGAACAGATGAGCGGGTGTTACCGCTGCGAGCATTCCGTCTTCCGGTCCTGCGTCCCGGGTCTCGGAGAGGGCTCGCAGATTGCTGAGCAGGTTCGCATGGCTGATTTGAACGATGCGCGGTCTCCCGGTGCTGCCGGACGTGAACGCCAGCAGGGCGACGTCATCCGGCGCGCTCTCGGCCGCGACGCACGGCTCTCCCCCAAACAGGCGATCCGGCGTGAGCATCTCGAGGCGTCGGAACCCGCGTCTCAGCTTCCCAGTGCCAGGATCGACGATGGCGACCTTTGCGCCGGTGTACATGGCGACCTTCGACGCCAGCGACCGCTCCACCTCAACGGGAAGCGGGACGGCGACCGCGCCGGCTGCCTGAATGGCGAAAAACGCCGCCGCCCAATCGGGTCCCGGCGTGGCCATCAGAATCACGCGTTGGCCCGGTCGTACGCGGTGGGCCTGTAGGGCGCCCGCTCCTCGAGAGGCGTCGTTCCACAATCCTGCGTACGATCGACCGCCATTCCCTGTCGACCGCGGTCGTGTGACGGCCGGGAAGTTGCCGAACCGCGCCGCGCTTCGTTGAAGAAGCTCGGGCAGAGATCTCGACGGGCCGACGTTATCCATCGCTATCCATGACGGGACACGAGTCTGACCATCGCACGAGGGATGCCAACGGGCTGGCTTTCATCCAAGTCCTTCTTGCTCAGTTGATTAGGTCACTCATGGCATGGACGGAACTGTCGAACGCACCGGCGAGGTCGGACATTTTGTGTCAGGCGATGTACGTTAGATGCGCATCCAGGGCCAGCCCAACCTGGCGGGACACCGTGGCCTACCGGCCGCTGTTCGAGTGGGACTGGGCCCAGTGTTATGCTCGCAACCGTCTTCGGCGCAGGAGCGTCAGAGTTTGGAATGGGCACAATGACAGAGCCTTCATTGTTTGTTGTTTTCGGCGCCACCGGCGACTTGTCGCGCCGCAAGCTGCTGCCAGCGCTGGCCCGGAACGAGGCCGATGGGCACCTTCACGAACGCTTTCGCGTCGTTGCGGTCGGCCGATCGCGTAAGGAAGACGAGGCGTTCCGAGAAACAGCTCGTGAGTCGCTGGCGGACGCGGGGTTCGACAACGCCGAGATTCAGAGATCGGCGAGCCGTATCCACTATCAGGGCCTAGGCGAGGGAACGACGGAGGACTACCGGGCGCTCGGCAGGCGGCTCGAGCATCTGGGTCGCGAGCACGACATCCCGCCGAACCACTCGTTCTACATGTCGCTGCCTCCGCGCGCGTTCGACCCCACCGTGGGCGGACTAGCTCGTGCCGGACTCAACGGAGGGCCAGGCTGGACGCGGCTGGTCGTCGAGAAGCCGTTCGGCAAGGACTTGGAGTCCGCCCGTGAGCTCAACTCGCGGGTTCACGAGCACTTCGACGAGTCGCAGGTCTACCGGATCGACCACTATTTGGGTAAAGACACCGTTCAGAACCTCTTGGTCTTCCGTTTTGCCAACGCGTTCATCGAGTCGAACTGGAACCGCGAGCGGATCGAAGCTGTGCAGATCACCGTCGCCGAGGATCTCGGCGTCGGGACCCGCGCCGGCTACTACGATCATTCCGGCGCTCTGCGTGACATGGTGCAGAACCACCTCACACAGCTGCTGACGCTTGTGGCCATGGAAGTGCCGACATCGTTCTCGGCCGAGGCCATCCGCAACGAGAAGATCAAAGTCCTGAAGTCCATCCAACCGCTGGACATCGACAATGTCGTCCGGGGCCGGTACACGCGGGGCGAAGTTCGAGGCGAGACTATTCCTGGCTACCTCGAGTCCGAGGGCGTGGCCGATGATTCGACGACAGAGACGTTTGTCGCGCTCAAGATGTTTGTCGACTCATGGCGTTGGCAGGGCGTGCCGTTCTTCCTACGAACGGGGAAGTGCTTGCCCCGGAAGACGACGCAGATCACGGTACGATTCCGCCGGGCTCCGGTCAGCTTCTTCAATCGGATGGGGTGCGATGCCGACACAAGCGACGTGTTGACCATCACGCTGCAGCCCAACGAGGGTTTTACGTTCTATCTGGACATCAAGAAACCGAGCTCGTCGCTCGAGATCGAGCGTATTCCGCTGCGATTCCGCTACGATACCCACTTCGAGCAGACGATGCCGGACGCCTACCGGACGCTGTTGCTTGACGTGCTCAAAGGTGACCAGACGCTCTTCGTGCACGCCGACGAAGTCGAGGAGAGCTGGCGCGTGTACAAGCCTCTCATCGAGACCCCCCCCAAGCCATGCGACTACGTCGCTGGCACGTGGGGACCGCCGGAAGCCGACGGGTTGGCGGTCCCCGAAGCGCTTCTTCTGCCGCGAGAACCCGCTTAGGCATGGTGTCGCCGGACATTCGGACGTTTGCGCCGGGCATGCTGGCGAGCGCGGCGGCGAACCAGTTCGCGGTGCACATCACCGACGTGATCGCCGAGCGCGGTCGCTGCCGCTTCGGCCTCTCAGGCGGCCGGACCCCGAGGGCGGTTTACGAGCACATGGCGATGCTGCCGATCGCATGGAGCGACGTTCAGCTGTTCTGGAGCGACGACCGCTGTGTCCCGCAGCAGCATGACCAGAGCAACTACGAAATGGCGCTCGCGGCGCTGATCAGCCGCGTCGACATCCCAGACGCGAACGTGCATCGTATCGAGGGCGAGCGCTCCCCCGGAGTCGCAGCGTCACGCTATGCCGAGTTGCTCGAGTACGAGCCTATCGACGTCTTGCTGCTGGGAATGGGTAGTGACGGCCACACCGCGTCGCTGTTTCCCGGCGCCGACCTGGGCTCGACCGCGCGAGTCGTCGCCACCAAGAGCCCCGTTCCGCCCTACGACCGCGTGTCGCTGACGATCCGCGCCATTAACGAATGCGGTGCCGTGTACCTGATCGTTGCCGGAAGCGAGAAAGCCCACCGCCTGGCCGAGGTCGCGTCCCAGATCGAGGGCGGCAACCCGACCAGCCCAACTGCGTTCGTGCAACCCGCCTCTCGGCGGCTCATCTGGATCGTCGACCGCCCGGCCGGCAGCAGACTGAAGGGGCATGTCCATGGCTGACAAACTGCAGTTCGGGATGATCGGGATGGCTGTCATGGGTCGCAACCTGGCCCTCAACATCTTGGACCACGGGTACTCGGTCGCCGTGTACAACCTCGAGCCGGCCCTGACGCGGGCGGCCGTCGAGGAGAGCGGTGCCCGGCTAGTTGGCACCGAGAGCCTTGCCGATCTGGTTGACCGGCTCCAGACGCCGCGCAAGATCATGATGATGATCAAGGCCGGCAAGCCGGTCGACAGTGTGATGGAGCAGCTCAAGCCGATGCTTGACGAGGGTGACATCGTCATCGACGGCGGTAACTCTTGGTATGAAGACACCCGGCGTCGTGAACACGGCTACGCTGAAGCCGGCCTCAAGTTCTTTGGCGTCGGCGTGTCGGGCGGAGAGGATGGTGCGCGCAATGGCCCCTCGCTGATGCCGGGTGGCGACGCCGAGGCGTATCGGGCGATCCGGCCGATCTTCGAGGCCATCGCCGCGAAGACGGATTCTGGTGCCTGTGTTACCCATGTCGGCCCCGACGGTGCGGGCCACTTCGTCAAGATGGTGCACAACGGCATCGAGTACGCCGACATGCAGTTCATTGCCGAGGCGTACCACGTGTTGAGGGATCTCGGCGGCCTGGATCCGCAAGCACTGGGCAGCGTGTTCACCGAGTGGAACCGCGGTCCGCTCGAGTCGTTTTTGATTGAGATCACGTCACAGATCTTTGCCGTCAAGGACCCGAAGCGTAGCGGCCATCTCATTGATCAGGTGCTGGACAAAGCCGGACAGAAGGGCACAGGCCGATGGACCGCGCAGGTCGCCCTCGAGCATGGCGTGCCGATTCCCAGCATCGCGGCCGCGATCGACGCACGGGTGATGTCGAGCCTCAAGAACGAGCGTGAGGCCGCCGAGCGCGTGCTCACGGGCCCCGCTGCTCGGACGTATGACGGCGACATCAAGGTTCTGATCGACCGAACCCATGATGCGCTATACGCGGCCAAGATTGTCGCGTACGCTCAGGGCATGGACTTGATCGTGGAGCTCGATCGCCAGAACACATGGGCCATCGACCTCAAAGAGATAGCGCGCATCTGGAAGGGGGGCTGCATCATTCGCGCGCGCTTCCTCGATGCGATCATGACGGCCTACGAGAGGGAGCCGAAGCTGCCGAACCTCCTTCTGGACGACAGTCTGCGCGAGGCGGTCGAGTCCCGTCAGAGGGCGTGGCGCGAGGTTGTCGGGCTGGCCCAGCAGTCGGGCATTCCCGTATCGGGCATGGCGACGGGTCTGGCCTACTTCGACAGTTACCGGACGGCGAACCTGCCACAGAACCTCACGCAGGCGCAGCGGGACGCGTTCGGCGCTCACACCTACCAACGCAAGGACGACCCGTCAGGTTCGTTCGTGCACACCGACTGGCTCGACTGACGAATGCCAGTCACCGCACGGCGCAAACGGCGGAAACCCCGTACGCTGACGATCGATATCGGTGGTACGGGCATCAAGCTTCTGCCGATTGATCACGAAGGTGCGCCGCTAGCCGAGCGCCACCGCGAGCTGACGCCGAAGCCGTCCACGCCCAAGGCGATTCTGGCTGTCATCACGGCGATGGTCGCCGCTCAGAAACCGTTCGATCGCGTGTCGGTCGGGTTCCCCGGGGTCGTCAAGAACGGCGTGGTCAGGACGGCTCCCAACCTGGGCACCAAGGCCTGGAGTGGATTCGACCTCAAGGCCGCCATTGCCGCGGCTACCAACAAACCGGTGCGTGTCCTCAATGACGCCGAGCTGCAGGGTTACGGTGTCATCGATGGCACCGGCGTCGAGATGGTGCTGACCCTCGGTACGGGGCTTGGGACGGCCCTCTATGTCAATGGACACCTCGTGCCCAACCTCGAGCTAGGCCATCATCCGTTGCGCGCAGGCAAGACCTATGAGCAGTTGGTGAGCAACGCGCAACTCAAGAAGGTCGGCAGGAAGAGGTGGCGTCGGCGCGTCGAGCTGGTCGTCCAGACCCTCGAGCGGATCTTCAACTACGACACGCTGCACATCGGCGGTGGCAACGCCAAGAAGCTGAACGGCGAGTTCGCTGACAACGTGCGCCTGTTTGTCAACGTCGAAGGGCTCGCGGGCGGGACACGCCTGTGGGAAGACGACGACACCGCCTGACCGGCTCCGCCGAGAACCACACCGCCGAGGACGGACAGTGAACGCCGAGAAGCGCCGCCTACTCGAGAGCCGCGAGCAGTCAATTCCCTGGAAACGATGGGGGCCCTACCTGAGCGAGCGGCAGTGGGGAACCGTACGGGAAGACTACAGTCCGGATGGCAACGCCTGGGACTACATCTCGCATGATGCGGCCCGAAGCCGCGCGTATCGCTGGGGCGAAGACGGGATCGCCGGGTTCTCCGACGATTCCCAGTCGCTCTGCTTCAGCCTGGCGCTGTGGAACGGCCGCGATCCCATACTCAAAGAGCGTCTCTTCGGGCTGACCGGTCCCGAGGGCAACCATGGCGAAGACGTCAAGGAGCTCTACTACTTTCTCGACTCAACCCCCACGCACTCCTTCATGAAGATGCTCTACAAGTATCCGCAGGCGGAGTACCCGTACGCGGAGCTGGTCGCCGAGAACGACCGGCGGGGCAAGTCAGAGGGCGAGTTTGAACTTCTCGACACGGGCATCTTCGACGACGATCGCTACTTCGACGTGTTTGCCGAGTATGCCAAGGCCGAATCGCAAGACGTGCTCATTCGACTTACTGCGCACAATCGCGGGCCCGATGCTGCTGAGATCCATCTGCTCCCTCAGATCTGGTTTCGTAACACGTGGGCGTGGGGCCGAGACGACCGCCGACCGCTTCTGCGCGCCACTCGGGGAAATGCGATCGTAGCGACGCACCACGAACTCGGAACCCTTCGCTTGTACAGCGACGGTTCCCCCCAGTATCTGTTTTGCAACAACGAGACCAACGAGCATCGGATCCATCGGCGAGAGACGCCAGGTTTTTTCAAGGACGGTATCAACGATCATGTGGTCAGCGGCGACGCCAAGGCCGTCGACCCTGGGCGAAAAGGGACCAAAGCCGCAGTGTGGCACCGCTTCGAGCTGGCTCCCGGAGAGAGCGTGAGCGTGCGACTCCGGCTGACACCAAAGGAGCTGACGCGGCCGTTCGAGTCGTTCGATCGGGTTTTCAGCGAGCGCGAGCAGGAGGCCGACGAGTTTTATGCTGAGCTGCAGATCCCGCTGGAGAGTGAAGACGCGCGACTCGTCCAGCGCCAGGCGCTGGCCGGGATGTTGTGGTCGAAGCAGTTCTATTACTTTGATGTCGACCAGTGGCTAGAGGGGGATCCGACTCAGCTCCCCCCGCCACGAGAACGGCTCCGCGGTCGGAACTCCGAGTGGCAGCACCTCCGCAATGCCGACATCATTTCGATGCCAGACACGTGGGAGTACCCCTGGTACGCGGCCTGGGACTCTGCCTTTCACTGTGTCCCGCTCGCGATTGTCGATTCGGACTATGCCAAGCAACAACTCACGCTCCTCACGCGCGCGTGTTACATGCATCCGAACGGCCAGCTTCCCGCTTACGAATGGGCCTTCGGCGACGTCAATCCGCCCGTCCACGCCTGGGCAGCCTGGCGCGTCTACCAGATCGATCGCAGGCAGCACGGTGAAGGGGATCGCGTCTTCCTCGAGCGGGTCTTCCAGAAGCTGCTCCTGAACTTCACGTGGTGGGTCAACCGCAAGGACCCACATGGCGACAACCTCTTTCAGGGAGGATTCCTGGGGCTCGACAACATCGGCGTCTTCGACCGCAGCAAGCCACTACCTACGGGTGGTCACATCGAGCAGGCCGACGGTACGGCTTGGATGGCGATGTACAGCCTGAACATGCTGCGGATCGCCCTAGAGCTGGCGAAGGTCAACCTCGTGTACCAGGATCTGGCAACCAAGTTCTTCGAGCATTTTCTCTTTATCGCTTCCGCCATGACCCACATCGGTCAGGCAGAGTTCGATCTCTGGGACGATCACGACAAGTTTTTCTACGACGTTCTCCACGTCGGAGACAACTGTCCAGAGGATTGCCAGGTTACGCCTCTGCGAGTGCGATCCATGGTCGGTCTGATTCCGCTCTTCGCGGTTGAAACCCTAGAGCCGGACCTTCTGGAGCAGACGCCTGAGTTCGCGCGGAGGATGGCGGCGTTTCTCGAATCACGGCCGGATCTGGCGTCGCACGTGTCAAGCGTGCAACGGCCGGGCCTCGGGAAGCGCAGATTGCTGTCGCTTCTGAGCGACGGCCGGCTCGAGAGTATCCTCCGGCGACTGCTCGATCCGGCCGAGTTCCTATCCGACTACGGGGTCAGAGCCCTGTCCCGACATCACGCAGACCATCCCTACATCTTTCGCGCGAACGGACAGGCACACACCGTGACGTATCAGCCGGCGGAATCTGACAGCGGGCTCTTTGGCGGAAACTCCAATTGGCGTGGCCCAGTCTGGTTTCCTGTCAACTTCCTGCTCATCGAATCGTTGCAGAAGCTCCATCACTACTACGGTGACGCCTTCACCGTCGAGTGTCCGACCGGGTCGGGCGTGGACATGACTCTCGAGCAGGTCGCGGACGAGCTTGCCCGTCGTCTTTGTGGGATATTCCTGCGCGACGACACGGGGAGGCGGCCGGTCTTCTCTTTGCACAGGAAGCTGCAAGACGATCCTCACTTCCGCGACTATGTCCTGTACTACGAGTACTTCCACGGCGACAATGGCCGCGGGGTCGGGGCGTCGCACCAGACCGGATGGACCGCCACCGTCGCCAAGTTGCTGCAGCCCCGACGCAAAGAGCGTACGAAGCCTTGATCGTCCTAGGCCGCCTCGCAACAGGTATGATCACTGGCTGTACAGGGTTCGCGCTCGGAGCCTCCGTGGCGCGTTCGTAGCGGCACAAGCGTGCGAAGAGTAGGGGTATAGGCACATGGCGGACCGGATCCAGGCGGGAGAGCTCCAAGTCGACCCGGAGCTGTACGACTTCATCAACAAGGAGGCGCTGCCGGGCACCGGCGTAACCGAGGAGGCATTCTGGTCCGGTCTCGATCGGGCGATTCACGACCTTGCTCCGCGGAACCGCGAACTGCTGGCCAAACGCGAGAGCCTCCAGACAAAAATCGATTCGTGGTATCAGGAGAACCGCGATCAGCCGATCGACCTCGACGAGTACAAAGCTGTCCTTCGAGAAATCGGCTATCTGGTCCCCGAGGGCGACGACTTCACGGTGCGCACGGCGAATGTCGACCCCGAGATCTCCACCATCGCTGGACCACAGCTCGTCGTGCCGGTCACCAATGCCCGCTATGCGCTCAACGCGGCCAACGCACGCTGGGGCAGCCTCTATGACGCGCTCTACGGCACCGATGCCATTCCCGAAGACGACGGGGCGGAGCGGCGCGACGCCTATAACCCGGTTCGCGGCGCGCGGGTCATCGCCTTCGCCAGAGACGTCCTCGACACGGCTGCGCCGCTCGACAACGGCCACCATGGTGACGCGACAGCATATGCGGTGGTGGACGGCGCGCTGTCGGTGACCCTGCGAGACGGTAGCGTCACGGGTCTGGGTGATCCGTCGAAGTTCGTCGGGTATCGTGGCGACCCTGCCGCGCCGTCCGCCGTGCTGCTGCGCAACCATGGCCTCCATCTGGAGATCGACATCGACCGGACCCACCCGGTCGGGCGAGACGACGCCGCCGGGGTGAAGGACATCGTGCTCGAAGCGGCGACGACCACCATCGTGGACCTCGAAGACTCGGTGTCGACGGTCGACGCGGAAGACAAGGTCGTGGCCTACCGCAACTGGCTGGGTCTGAACCGAGGCAATCTCACCGCCAGCTTCGACAAGGGCGGGCGCACGGTCGACCGCGCCATGAACGTTCCGCATGTCTACACCGCACCCGATGGTTCGGAGGTCACCCTGCCTGGCATCAGCCTGATGTTGATCCGCAACGTGGGTCACCTGATGACGAACCCGGCGGTCTTGGACAAGGACGGCAACGAAACGCCCGAAGGCATTCTCGACGCCATGATTTCGTCGATGATTGCCATACATGATCTGCAGAGTCGCAAGAACAGCCGCGCCGGCTCGGTCTACATCGTCAAGCCGAAAATGCACGGGCCAGAGGAGGTGGCGTTCACCGACCAGCTGCTGGGACAGGTCGAGGATTGCCTCGGCCTCGACCGCTACACGCTCAAGATCGGGATCATGGATGAGGAGCGGCGGACCACGGTGAACTTGAAGGAGTGCGTGCGTGCCGCCCAGGACCGTGTCTTCTTCATCAACACCGGTTTCCTCGATCGCACGGGCGACGAGATGCACACCGCCATGGAAGCGGGTCCGATGATCCGGAAGGCGGACATGAAGAAGTCCGATTGGATGGTGACCTACGAGGACTGGAACGTCGACGTTGGACTCGAGTGTGGGCTGCCTGGTCACGCGCAGATCGGCAAAGGGATGTGGGCGATGCCCGACCTGATGGCCGACATGCTCGCCGCGAAGGTCGGACATCCGCAAGCCGGCGCCAACACCGCGTGGGTGCCGTCGCCCACGGCCGCGACCCTCCACGCGACGCACTATCACCAGGTCAACGTCGCGACGCGGCAGGCCGAGCTGCGGTCGCGACCCAAGGCTGACCTCGACAAGATTCTGACGATTCCGCGGGCCGAGCACCCGAGCTGGTCACCAGAGGAGGTTCAGCAGGAGCTGGACAACAACGCGCAGGGCATCCTGGGCTACGTGGTGCGCTGGATCGACCAGGGGGTGGGATGCTCCAAGGTGCCGGACATTCATGACGTGGGTCTGATGGAGGACCGCGCGACGCTGCGCATCTCGAGCCAGCACATCGCGAACTGGCTCCACCACGGTGTGTGCACCGAAGCGCAGGTGCGCGAGACGCTGCGGCGGATGGCGGCGGTCGTCGACCGCCAGAACGCCGGCGATCCGAAATACCGCCCAATGGCGCCCAACTTCGACGACAGCGTCGCCTTCCAGGCTGCCTGTGACCTCGTGTTCAAGGGCCGACAGCAGCCAAGTGGCTACACCGAGCCGATTCTGCACGCACGGCGCCGGGAGGCCAAGGCGAAGTTCGGAAATTAATCAAGCACGTCGAAGAGATAGCTGAACTTCAGAATCACGCTCCGTCCGGCGCCGGACGGCACGAAGCTGCCGATGCCCTCGGTCTCGTTGTAGACAAAGAACAGGCCTGTGTTGGCATCCCGCAGCCAGCCGACGCGAAAGTTGACGGACCACAGGTCGGCGCTGTCGTTGTGTTGCAGCAACGACTGTGCGAATAGCCGCGGCGAGAAGTTGTAAGCGGCGCGCACGCTCGTCAAGTTCGTGATGACGCTTCCATGCGGCAGGTCGATGTCGTTCCGGCTATAGCTCAGCGACAGGTTGAACGTCTCGCCCTTGCGCGCGCTAACAGACGGGCGCAGCGTGACGATGTCACCGCCGAAGAATCCGCCGACCGCGGCTCGAACGCCGAAGCTAATCGGAGCCGACCGGTTGTAGGTGAACGAATAGGTGCTTTCGTTGAAGTCGTAGCGGCCCGGCGGTACGGGGACGCCCGACACGTCGAATCCGGTGAAGACCGTCTCGCTCCGAACGTTGTAGGCCACACCGGCCGACGAGCTGTCCTCGAATTCGCCGTCGTAATGCATGTGGAGATACGAGGTCTCCATGATGCCGTCGAAGTTCCAGAAGCGCGTGAAGCTCACGTGCGGCGTTAGCTCCTGATACTTGAGGAACCCGTTTGGCCGCGATGTGTTGCTGATCCCCACGTCGTACTTCCGGAATCCGGTCCGCCGGACGAAGCCGACTTCCGGGTTGAAGTCCTCGCCGTTTTCCTGATACCCGCTGATGAGACGCCAGCGTTCCGTGCTGTAGGTGCCCGAGACGCTCAGGGCGTGATCGCGACCGTCGAGGTCGGGGGTCTCCGTTCGACCGACGAAGCCCTGTACGATGCCGTTCTGGCCGATGCTCCATCGGCCGTCCACGGCGTATGTGCGGTTGTAGTCGTCACCCTGTGCGTGGCGGCCGGACGCCTGGCGGTTGACGAAGAGGCCGCCGACGCTCGACCGGTTGGGTAGGTCGCGGCGTAGGCGGGCGACGGTATAGTTGTTGGCCGGTGCTATCCCACCGACCTCCTCCGTTTGCATATTGATGAAGCCGACCGTCACTGTATCGGACACCTTGCCTGACAGACGCGCACCCGCCAGGATCGGAATCTGTTCTTCCGTGTCGCTGATCCCGATCCGCCGACTGAAAAAGAGCGCCGTTTGCCCGAGGTTTCTGCCGCTGGCTGGGCCCGAGTTGTTCACCGTGAACGCCCCGGCATTTTCGAGGAAGAATGGTCGCTTTTCCGGAAAGAACAAGTTGAACCGGTCGAGGTTGATCTGCTCGTCGTCGACTTCGACCTGCGCGAAGTCGGTGTTGTAGGTGGCATCGAGGGTGAGGCCCGACGTCACGCTGTACTTGAGGTCGGCCCCAACCTCGCCAAGCGCCAGCTGACCTCGGTCGGTTGTCGCGTCGCGTGTGACCATCTCACCGATTGCGTACGGCGTCAGCTGCAGATTGCGAGTCGCGCCGATCGGCGCAATCACGCCCGCCAGCTGTCCGGCCATCGATACGCGGTAGAGGTTGTACTGACGCGGCAAGGGTGCCCAGTACGCCCTTTCGTTTCGACGCCGGATGTTCCGCTGGAAATTCACGCCCCACGACTGGTCCTCTCGCGGGGGGTAGCGGATGGTCCGGAACGGAATGGCGAACTCGGCACTCCAGCCAAGCTCTGAGATCTCCGTTCGAACCCGCCACGCTCCATCCCAGTTGAGATTGAAGCCGCCGCCGCTTCCCCGGGTGAACCCGCCGCCACCGCCACCGCTGAAAGTGCCGCCACGACCGGCGCCTTCGTTGATCACCTGGCCGTCGTACTCCTGGCCGGCGGGCGTCGTGCCGAAGACGAAGGCGTTCTGGCGGTCGCTGAAGGTATCGAGGACCATCTGAAAGCTGTCGCCGTTGTTCATCGAGGAGTCCCGACGACTATCACTCACGATGATCGACGACGGATCTCGATCGTAGCAGACGACACCAACGTAGACGGTATCTGCCGTGACCAGGACGCGGACCTCCGTTCGCTCGGTGGCCGGTTGACCCTCCTCGGGGGCGCTCTGGCGGAACCCGCTGACCGGCACCGCCGCAGCCCAGACCGGATCACCCAGCACGTTGCCGTCGATCGTCGGCGCGTCCTCAGACGAGACGGCGTTCGCGATCTTGGTGAACGCCGGTACGACGGACTCGACCGCAGACTGGCTCTGCGACTGGGCGAGGGCGGGAGCCGAGCCCACGAGGAGCACGGAGATCGACGACAGGGCGACGGTCGTGCAGAAAAAAAATCGCGGACGCCACAGCTGCAGCGCCCGCGATCTCAATGCGACTCGCGCGGCCGAGGTCAGGACCAGGTCCCGACCTTCGCGCCCTTGAGGTCCGACTCGTTGAACCAATGGCTCGTCACGGACTTGGTTTCGGTGAAGAAGGCGATGCCATCCTCGCCCATGCAGTGGAGGTCGCCGTAGAAGCTGTTCTTGTGCCCGCTGAACGGGAAGGTCGACATGGGAACTGGAATTCCCACATTGATGCCTACCATTCCAGCGTCACTCCGACGGCTGAACTCGCGCGCATACTTCCCGTTCATCGTGAAGATCGCCGAGCCGTTTGCGAACTCACTGGCGTTCATCTCCTGAAGGCCCTCTTCGAAGTTCTTCACGCGTTTGATGGAGAGGACCGGGCCAAAGATCTCGTCGATTCCAATCCGCATGCTGGGCGTCACGTTGTCGAACACGGTTGGCCCCATGAAATAGCCGCCTTCGTAACCTGGCACGTTGGCATCGCGACCATCGAGGACCAGCTCGCCGCCCTCCTTGGCGCCTGTCTCTACCCAGCCGTGCACCGACTTCCGGTGGTCAGCGGTCACCAGCGGGCCGAGGTCCGTCTCCTCTTTCCATGCGGGGCCCATCTTCAACTGCTTCGCCAGATCGACGACGGCACCAACCAGTTCGTCGGCAATCTCTTCTTCAACGCAGATGGCGGGAAGCGCCATGCAGCGCTCACCTGCACAGCCAAACGCGGAGTTGATGATGCGCTGGGCCGTCGCCAGTATCGGAGCATCCTTGAGCACCAGCGCGTGGTTCTTGGCCTCGGTGAGAGATTGGACGCGCTTACCTTCTGCACACGCGGTCTTGTAGACGTGGAGACCCACCTTCTTCGAGCCCACCAGCGTTACGCCTTTGACCATCGGGTGCCGAAGCAGGGGCTCCGACTCGTCGCGCGAAGCGGTCACCAGGTTCATGACGCCGTCGGGAAGGCCAGCTTCGCTCAACAACTCGACCATGCGCATGGCCGTCTGCGGAACGAGGCTCGCCGCTTTCAACACGTAGGTGTTGCCGGTGGTGATCGCCAGCGGAGCCATCCATCCCATGGGAATCATCGCCGGGAAGTTGAAGGGCGCGATACCGACGAATACCCCCAACGGTTCCCGGTAGCTGACGGTGTCAAAACCCGTCGACGTGTTCATGGTGCTGCGTCCCTGCATGGTCACCGGAACCGCGCAGGCCAGCTCCACGACCTCGATGGCCTTAGAGACATCGCCGAGAGCCTCCGCCAGGGTCTTTCCCATTTCGGTGGCAAGCAGCGTGGCGAGCTCGTCCTTGTGCTGATCGAGCAGACCCTTGTAGCGAAACATCACCTGAACACGCTTGCTCACGGGCGTGTCCCGCCAAGCGGGGAACGCGGCCGCAGCAGCCTCCACGCAGGCGTTGACCTCTTCGAGGCTGCAACGTGGCGCCTCCGCCATGAGTTCACCCGTGCTGGAATTCGTCACGGGCATGTAGATACCGTTCTTTGAATCGTGCCAGGCACCGTCCATGAAGTACTTGAGTCTCTGAGGTGTCCAGCTACTGATTGCAACGCTCATCGCGTCACCTCCATCATCGTGACCGCTGCCGCAGCAAGGACCGCTGCTGTCGGCGTCCCAAACAACAACTTTACCAAACCGGTAGGCGGGTGGCTACTAGCGCGCCGGGCTGAGCGTTCGCCACGCGCTGAGCGCCTTGGCGATCTCGACACGCGCCGCGTGCGGCCGCTCCGGGTGGTGGTTGACGAAGTAGCAGAAGATCACCGGCTGGTCCGGTTCCACGTCCAGGATGCCGGCCAGCCCGACCGTGTGGCGGAGTGTTCCGGTCTTGGCGGCGACGGGCGGCAGGCGCGGCCACGCCGCCAGGGTGCCGGTCCCGCGGTCAGCGAGCGCGTCGATCAGGGTCCGTCCCCAGGGCTGCTGGAATACATGGGCAAGCACGCGGACCACCGTCGTGGGGGTCACCAGGTTGGATGACGAGAGGCCGGACCCGTCGCGAATCCAGAGACGCGCCTGCGCGTTGTCACCGACAAAGCCGATTCCGCCGCCGGGGTCAAGACTCGACGCGAAGTCGGACACGACGTCTACGCCATCCTTGAAGCGGCCGCTGCCCGCAACCTCACGGGACAGCGTCAGGGTCAGCATGTCGGCGTACCAGTTGTGGCTCTCGGTCAGGATGGTTTCGAGGAGATCCGCGAGTGGCCGCGACCGGAGCTCGGCCAGAGCGGCTCCTGCGCTCGAGTCCGTGTGGGCGCGCGATCCCAATCGCACGCCCCCCTCGACGGTGACGCCGGCATCGACGAGCGCCGTCCGAAGTCGGTGAGCCACCCGAAGCTCGGGGGCCGGGTCGCTGGCGGAGACCGCAAACGGACTTTCGCTGATTGGGTACTCACCGCGAAGCAGCAGGGTGGGGGTGCCCCACACCGGCACGAAGTCGAGCGTGCCCTTGCCGTGACGGTCTCGGCCGACGGTGACTGTGTGGTTGATCACGTCGATGCCATCGGGCGCTGTCGCGCGTGCCGGCTCTCCGACCGAATCGCCCGGTGCCACGCGAACGGTGATGGTCGCTTCATCCAGCGCGAGTGCCGCGGGTGGGGTGCCGTACCCAAAGGGCAAGTCGCCGAAGGACCGGTCGATTGGATGTCGGCGCCCTGGGAAGCGACTCGCGTCGACGACCACATCGCCGCTGATTCGAGTGACGCCCCCAGCACGAACCTGCCGTGCCAGGGTTGCCAGGGGTTCAAGCGCGCCGCCCTCAACGAGGTCCGCGCCCCATGTCGGGTCGGCGCCCGGCTCGATGACCAGATCGCCGTCGAGGACTCCGCCGGTCGTCGCCCCCTGTGACGTCAGTCGGGTGAGCCACTGATACTCCGCACCGAGATGCTCGAGCGAGGCCGCGATGGTGATCACTTTGAGGACCGACGCTGGTACGAAGAACCCTCCAGCGTTCAGCTCGTCGATCACCTCGTGCCGGCCACCGTCGAGCAATCGAATGGCGAGGTAGCCACGGTGGGCGCCGTCGATGCCCCCCGGGCCCTGCGGGGCCTGGGCCTCCACGAGCGGGGCAGCCCCGATCAGGGTTGCCGTGAGGATGGCCGGAAGCAGCAGACGGGGCACGATCACTCTGAGTATCGGCCGCCAGGCACGCTTGGATAGAGGCAAGGACGCTACGAGTGCTGCCTCACGGCTCTACCGTAATCTCACCGATCGCCCATCGATGATCCGTGCAGTGGTAGATGAACGTCCCGGGCTGATCGAACGTGACGTGGGCCCACGTCGCGCGCTCGAGGGTGCCGGTGGTCCAGCTGTCGTCGCGCGCCGTCACCGTGTGAGACATCTCGCCGTTGTTGAGGAAGCGTACGCGCGCGCCGACCTTGACCTTGGCTCGAACCGGGTTGAACGCGTGTTCGTCGAGCGCGTTCCGCCGGCCGCCCGTGGACCATGAAGGATTCTCGACGAGTGTCGCCGTTTCGATCTCACTGGCTTCGCGTGGGGGGGGGGCGGCCCAGCGCACCAGGTCGTCAAGAGCATCTAGATCTTCCACTTCTGGCGCAGGTATCGTGCCGTCGAGGGTGAACGTCCACAGCGCACGGCCAACTGGAATGGCGATGTACTGTTTTCCACCGATCTCGTAGGTAGCGGCCGGGCCGGGTCGCAGCCGTACGCCTGCAGGACTGGCCTGAAACGCCCACACTCGATCACCGGTCCGCGCATCATACGCCTCGAACCGACCGTCGGCTGACGCCCAGAACATCAAGCCGCCCGCAGTCGTGAGTGGACCGCTCATGGCGAGCTGCGCGCCACGGAACTCTCGCTTCCAGGCCACGGCGCCGGTCCTCGTATCAACGGCGGCAAGAATGCCGGTCGATTCGGGGAGCCCGACTCGGAGGTATCCGCTCGCGCGGTTGTCCGAGATCCACGGATCCTCGAAGCGTCGAACGCGGCTGACATGCGCTCGGCCCTGTGCGTAGATGTATCCGGTCTGCGGACTGAAGGACATCGGCGTGACGCGCACCATCGGAATGGGCACGCTGGGTGCTACCACGATGTGCTGGTTCAACGACGGTGGCGTGTACACGCTGCAGTTGAGCTCGAACGGCGGCGGTACTTTGTCGCGCCAGTAGGAGCACCCCGGTAGAATGCTCTGGACGTTCACCGGGAAGGGTTGGGTCGGCGCCGTGTGCAGAAATGCATCTTGCGGCACCGGCCGCTCTTCGATCGGCAGGAGCGGCTCGCCCGTCTCCCGATCGAGCAGAAAGAGATAGCCATCCGCCCGCATGGCGGCCACGGCCTTGCGGAGCTGCCCATCAACCTCCACCTCATACAACAACAGCGGCGTGGCGATGTCGGCGTCCCATACATCATGATGGACCACCTGATAGTGCCACCGCCGTTCGCCGGTCTCCATGTCGAGTGCAACAACCGAGGCGGTAAACAGGTTGTCCCCCTTCCGAATATCGCCGCCATACATCGGGACAGGATTGCCGGTTGGGAAGTAGACCATACCCAGGTCGGGATCGACGGTCCCGCTGAGCCAGACGCCGCCGCCACCAAGCTTCCAAATCTCGCTGTCTTGCGGCCACGTGTCGTGGCCGAACTCACCTGGAGGCGGGATCACGAAGAATGTCCACAGCTTTTCGCCGGTTGCCGCATCGAGGCCGATGATGCGCCCCTGCCCGCCGGAATCGCCGCTCGCCAGGCCCACGAACACTTTGCCTCGCGCGAATAGCGGCGCCGTGGTGACCATCTCGCCTATTCCCTGCGGAACGCTGCCAACCGGCTGAACCCAGACGAGCTCGCCGGTGTCTTGGCGAAGCGCCGCCACCTCCGCGCTCCGCAGCCCCACGAAGACGAGACGGCTACCAAGACCGACCCCCGGCCAGGACGGGGTCCTCCCCGCTTCGATATCGTCCGACTGCCACTGCCACTGCGTCTCGCCGCTCCTACCGTCGATCGCGAACACGCTGGCCCCGCCCGTGAGGTAGAGAACGCCGTCCTTGACGACCGGGGTCGACCGCGACGACGCGCCGCCATCGAGCCGCGTCATCCAGGCCCCGCTGAGCCGGTCGACCGTTTCGATCGAGATGTCGGCAAGGGTCGAATAGCGCGCGCTCGACCAGTTCCCACCCACGGAAGGCCAGTCCTGCGCGGGATAGCCTCCGCCACTATCAGCCTCTTGCCCGTACAGGCCTCCCGTCAGGGCAACGATTCCGGCTACGACCGCGGCAACGAATCCAGGCTGAAGTTTGCACATATCGATCCGACTCTCGGGGAGATCCCGAGCATTGTCAAGTCGCGCCACACACCGTGCTAATATGCGCGGCACTATGGCATCACGGCTGAAAAGCAGCGTCATCCTTCTCATCATCGCCACCTTTGCCGCCTGCGGAGAGAGCCCGGCCCCGCCCATCGAGCCCGGGGGGCTGGCGATTGTCGGAGCCCAGTTGATCGACGGCACCGGTTCGGATCCGGTCGCCGACTCGGTCATCGTGATCCGCGATGGCCGCGTGCAGGCTGCTGGTCCCAGGGACACCACACCGGTGCCGGCCGGCGCGGAGGTCATCGATGCCGCCGGCAAGACGATCATTCCGGGTCTGATGAACCTCCACACCCACTATCGCGGTGCAACGACAGAAGAGATCGAGCCCCAAATGAAGGCACAGCTCTACTACGGCGTGACGACCGCGCGAAGCATCGGCAGTGATGATCCGGAGGTCGTGCCCTTCTTGCTAGAAGCCAATGCCGGCATTCCCGGCTTGCCACGTCCGTACACGGCCGGGACCGGGTTTCAGGCTCCCAACGGCTTTCCACCGGGTCTCATGCGCAACCAGCCCGAGACGACTGAAGAGGCCCGCGAGCTGGTCCGCGGGTTGGCCGCGCAGGGCGTCCACTTCACCAAGATGTGGATCACCGAGATGGCCGAGCCGGGTCGCATCATGACACCCGAGATGCGGACGGCCATCGTCGAGGAGTCAATCGCAAACGGTCTCGTTCCGGTGGCCCACATCGACGACGAGGCACACGGCCGACAGCTGATCGGGGCCGGTACGCGAGACTTCCTGCACACGACCGTGCTGACCTTCGGCCCAGGGGCGGGTGCGCCGGTGGACAATCCTAGGCCGTCGGACGAGTTCATCCAGATGTGTCTCGACAACGGCGTGTCCTTCACGCCAACACTGTCGATCATCCAGAACAACTGGCACTTCGCGGAGCAGCCGGAGCTGCTGGACGATCCGGATCTGCGCGCCGTGCTCAACCCGACCGCGCTGGCCCGGTGGGATGACCCCGAGTCCCGGGCGCAGGTCGTCGAAGCCGAGGGCTTCGCCGACCGAAAAGCTGCGTTCCGCCAGGTGCTGGATTTCGTGAAGACGATGCATGAAGCGGGCGTGCAGATTGCGCTCGGCACCGACGCCGGAACCGCCAACGTGCCGATGGGGTGGGGGGTGCACCACGAGCTGGAGCTCTACGTCGAGGCGGGGTTGACCCCGATGGAGGCGATCGTCGCCGCGACGGCCACGAGTGCCGGGCGGATGCCCCCGGTTGGCGAGGCCGACTTCGGTACGCTCGAGGCCGGCAAGGTCGCCGACCTGGTCGTGCTCAACGCCGATCCCTTGCTCGACATCCGGAACACGCTCGAGATCGATCAGGTCATGCGGCTTGGCGAATGGGTGGAGCGCGACGGCCTGCTATCGGCCCCATAGCGGGTGACCTGCGAGCGGACGCGATCTGGCGTCAGATGTAGGACTCGATGCTCTCGAACGTCTGCGGGTCGAAGGCGTCGACCTTGATGACCTCAGCGCGAATCTCGTCTGCGGCCAGCACGGCCTGACGATCCGTGGCTGTGATGATCCCGGCAGCGAGGGCGTTCTCGAGGAGCTGATCGCCTGGGGCGCGGTCCAGGAGTCCGCTTCGCACCGCATCGCGAATCTTGGACTCGACCGCTAGAGCTTCAACGGCGCGCCCCAGCGCTGCCTCGAGTCGACCGAGCCCAGGTTCATCCGGCGGCGGAATGTAGATGTCGCGCGTGAGCGCCAGCCGCGCGTCTCGGTTCTCGAGAAGACCGCGAGCGACCTCGGCGCCCAGCCGATCGTCGGGTTCCCGCCGGCGCGCGCCCAAGGGAAAAATGACGGGTCGCAGCAGCGTGGCGACAAGCCGGTTCGGCAGGTTGTCCAGGACGCCGGCCAGGGCGGTTTGCACGCGAAACAGCGCCAGTTCACACGCGTAGCGTACGAACGGCTCGTCGGAAGAAGGACGCTCATCGTCGGCGAATCGCTTGACGGCCGCCGCGCCTAGGTACATCCAGGCCAGGGCGTCGGCTAGACGACCGCTGATCTTCTCGCGTCGTTTCAGCGTACCGCCAAGGGTTCCCATGGCCACGTCGGAAATCACCGCAAAGGCCGCGCTCGCGCGACTCAGGTGCTGCAGGTAGCGCGCCACCAGCCCGCCGCCCGGCGCCGAGACAAGCCGGGCACCTGTCAGACCCAGCAGCACTGTTCGTACGACATTGGTCGCGATGTGGCCGACGTGGCCAAAGAACGCCACGTCGAAGGACTTGACGTCGCCGTCTGCGACGGCCTTCAGCTCGCCCTGCACGTACGGATGGCAGCGAATCGCGCCCTGCCCATAGATGATCATCGAGCGCGTCAGGATGTTGGCACCCTCGACGGTGATGCCGACGGGCACGGCCTGGTAGCTATGCGCCAGAATGTTCCGGGGGCCTCGGCAGATTGCCGCACCGGCCCGGATGTCCATGGCGTCGTTGATGATCTGGCGCATTCCCTCGGTGAGATACGCCTTGGCGATGGCGGAGAGAACGGCCGGCTTCTCGCCGGCGTCGACGGCACCCGCGGTCAGCCGGCGTGCCGCGTCCATCACGTATGTGAGGCCTCCGATGCGGGCCAGGGGCTCCTCGATGCCCTCGAAGCGTCCGATCGGCGTGTCGAATTGCTCGCGTACGGTCGCGTAGGCCCCGGTGACACGCGTGGCGAGCTGGGCCGACGAGGTGGCCAGGGCGGGCAGCGAAATCGATCGGCCGGCGGCAAGGCTGTCCATGAGCATCCGCCAGCCCTGCCCGGCCATCGCCTGACCGCCGATGATGAAGTCGATCGGGATGAAGACGTCGGTGCCCCAGTTCGGTCCGTTCTGGAACGGTACGCCCATCGGGTCATGCCGCGCGCCGATGTTGATGCCCGGCAGGTCGGCCGGCACCAGCGCACAGGTGATGCCACGATCCTCCTGATCGCCGATCAGGTGGTCGGGGTCGCGCAGTCGAAACGCCAATCCGATGACGGTGGCGATCGGCCCAAGCGTGATGTAGCGCTTGCGCCAGCTGAGGCGCATGCCAAGCACGTCTTTGCCTTGGTACGCTCCGCGGCACACGATGCCCACGCTCTGGGTCGCCGCCGCGTCGCTGCCGGCCTCGGGTCCGGTGAGGGCGAAGCACGGAATCTCCTCGCCGCGCGCCAATCGCGGGAGATAGTGCGCGCGCTGCTTCTCGGTACCGTAGTGCAGGAGGAGTTCCGCAGGGCCCAGCGAGTTGGGCACCATCACGGTGACAGCCGCCGTGATGCTGCGGCTCGCGACCTTCATGATCACCGCAGAATGTCCGGCGGCCGAGAAGCCGAGGCCGCCGTGCGCCTCGGGAATGATCATGCCGAAATATCCGTGGCGCTTGAGGTGCGCCCAGACGTCGGGCGGTAGATCGCGTATCTGGGTGATCGTCCACTCGTCGAGCATCGCGCACAGCTCGTCGACCGGGCCGGCGAGGAACGCGTGTTCCTTCTCCGAAAGTGTCTGGATGTCGAAGTCGAGCAGCTTGCGCCAGTCCGGCGCTCCGGAAAACAGGTCGCCGTCCAGCCAAACGGTGCCCGCCTCGAGCGCGATGCGCTCGGTCTCCCCGATGCGCGGCAGCACGGAGCGCATGACTCTCATGACGAGTCGGCTCACGATCGGAGCCCGAACCGCCGGTAGGCCGAAGACGAAGGAGAGGATGATGAACGTCCCGGCCACGACACTGTAGGCGGTGCCCACCGGCAGTCCAGTTCCGACCGCGCTCCCCCACAAGGCCAGTCCGACAGCCCCAGGCGCGACCCAGGCCCAGTAGGGCCGGCCTCGGTACAGCAGTACGATGGCGAGCGTTGCGAGAGCCGCGAGAATGATTAGCGTCATGATGTTCTGGCTATCCGTGGCGCGCTCCGTCTTAGGAGCGGCCGTTTTTTTCTAGAGTAACATTCGTCTCACTGTGGGAGGTCAGACACTCAGATCGAAGGGGTCTTGGCTCCCGTTGTTCAGCGTCCGCGCGCTACTGGCAGCTGCCTTGCTGCTCCGTTTGGGCGGCGTCGGACTCGAGTGGCTACCATCGATCGGCGCACTCGCGGCCAGCCTAATCTTGGTGCACGGCCTTGCGTTCCTCGTCTCTCCGCCTGGCGTACCGCTATCTCGACGGGTCGGCCACTGGTGGGATGTCGTATCGACGCATCGGTTCGGTGTTGGTCTTGCCTGCTTGGCCGCCGTCGGCGTTCTGTATCGAGTGTTCGACATCGGTTACGACCTTGGCCAGTCGCCAGTCCCCTTCGACGAACGCCGCCTTGCGAACAGCGTACGCCTGTTTCTGAGGTCGGGTGAGATCAACCATGAGACCGTTGAACACTACCCGGGCGTCCACTTTTGGCTCCTCGTCGGCGTTTATCTGCTGACCTATCTCCGGGCGCTGACGAATGGCGTCGTCGAGACATTCGCGAGCGTGCCGCTCGAGACGTTCGTCGTGGCCGGACGGTTCACGAGCAGCATACTGGCTGTTGGCACAATCATTCTCACCGGCCTTCTGGGACGCTTGGTGTCCGATGAACGAACCGGACTGCTGGCCGCCGGCGTTGTGACGTTCTCACCGCTGGCGGAGCGAGTCTCAACGTCTCTCCGAAACGACGAAACGATGGTCCTGCTCACGCTGGCGGCGGCCACGGCTTCTATCGGGTACTACCGTTCCGCGTGGCCAGGTTGGTCCCTGGCTGCCGGGGGCTTGGCTGGCGCGGCGGCGGCGGTCAAGTACTCCGCGGTGTTTTCGCTGACTCCGGCCTTCGTGGCGATAGCGCTGCGACCGGCAGGCGGCTCGCGCTTCCGAGACGTCGTGCTGACCATCGGAGGGTTTGCCGCCGTACTCGCCACCACCAACCACTACCTGTGGGCCGACGTGCCCAACCTCATCGAGCAGTTGTCTGACGAGATCAGACATTTGGGCCCTCGGCACTGGGGCGCCACGGACAATCCAGCGTGGTTCTACACGTCGACTATCGCTGCATTCGGAACCGGGTGGCCGCTTCTAGTCTTGGCGATGATCGGCGGTGTCTTCGCGCTTGCCGGTGGTCGATCGGCCGTGTGGGTCTTGCTCGCCTTCCCCCTGTCATATTGGTGGTTCATGGCACGGACGCCGTCACAGCTACCGCGCTGGGTCTATCCGCTAACTCCGTTCGTGGCCGTACTCGGCAGCATGACGATGTGGACGTTGCGGGACTGGGTAGCGCGACGGTGGCAAGGTTGGTCACCGGCGAGCGTACGCTGGCTCCACGCGCTACTGACCGTCACGATCCTTGTGGTGACGACGACTCCGATTCTTCGAGTCGCCACCATCCTGGTGAGCCGGCGACTCACGGCTTCTACATTCGAGCGGACGACTCGCTGGCTTCAAGAGCGGGCTACGCCGGATGACGTGGTACTTGTCGAGGACGGGTGGTTGGATCTTGAAGACGTGGCGGTGCAAGTTCGTCGGGTTCCCCGACTTGGCGAGGTGCTAGCCGGCGGACAGTATCAGCTCTTCGCCAACGACTGGATTGTCGTGCCGGAGACCCGTTTCGGCAGGCTCGATGTGCGTCGGCTCACGTTGGTGCAAGAGGTCTACCAGGACCCCGGTTTCAACGGCAATCAGGGTTATGACTTTCGCATCTATGCGGCGCCCAAACCGGTGACGGTGCAGGTGCCCATGGAGTTCCAGTTGGGCACTGATGCTGCCTTGCCTTTCTTGGGACTGGGTTGGAGCCGTGAGGCTCAGGACGACGGGCTTCCTTTTCCCCAAATGGGGGCAAGCCTGTTCTTGCCTCCTGTCGGTCAAGATCCGTTTCGGATCTGGCTCGAGGTCGTGCCGCCCGATGCGGATGTCGAAGATGTGCCGGACGTTCCTGTCCTGGCGACGGTGGACGATGTTCCCACGCCGATGGAACGCGCTGGCGATACTGGCTCGGGCATCTGGTTGGTGTCTGGACCCGTCTTTGCGGCCGATGTGAGCTCTGGCATCACCGAAGTCTTCGTGACCCGGGCAGAAGGCGCAGGCGCTCTACGGCTCCGGACTCTGGCGATCCGTTGAACCGGTAAGCACGATGACGACGAGCGATCGACCCAACCTTCCCCAAGTCTGGGATCACCACTGGCGAGATCTGTCGGGTCGTGGTGCCGTCTTTGGCTGGCTCGCCTCGATGTTCCGCAAGGTCTTTTTGGTATCGGCCGTTCGGCACTACACCGATCGCTTCTTCACGTCGGAGGGCGTCTTCGTCGAGACCGGCTGCGGCACGTCCGAGTCTTCGGTCGGCATACGCCGGCAGGGTCGGCGCCTCCTCGGCGTGGACTTTTCTTTCGAGGCGCTGGTTCTCGTGCGACAGCAGCGGACCTTTGATTACCTGGTCTGCGCCGACATTCGCCATCTTCCCTTTCGGGAGGATTCCATCGCCGGGATCTGGAATCTCGGTGTCATGGAGCATTTCGAGGCGTCCGAAGGTCTCGAGATCCTTCGGGAGTTTGAGCGGACTCTCCGAAGGCTGATCCTTCGGAAGGGCAATTCTCTGACAGAAGGGCAATTCTCTTCTGGCCACCGACGTTCGGCCTGTCGCGATGGGTACTCGCCCCCTTCGAATGGCTGCGCAGCCGAATTACCCGTCGCGAGTTTCGCTTCTTTCCCGACGAAGTGAACCGACTCCGCTCGAGTCGGCAGGCGCGACGCCTGGTGCGGACTGCTGCTCTCGAGCCCCTTGGCGTTGAGTTCCCGACCCGCGCCGCATTGTGCCATCTCGTCGTTGCGGCCCGCCGAACGCGACCGTCGCCACGATCGCCGTTGCCATCGTGATCCAGTCTTGTTTTCGCTGGGCGAGCCCGATAAGGTAGGCGCCGATCTCGGCCCTGGAGGGCCCTGGCCATCGCGGGGAGCAGATACCCTTGAAAGTGTCAGTCGTCATTGCGGCGTACGATGAGCTCGAGAACATCACTGCGTTGACGCGCCGGCTCAATGCAGCGCTGATGTCGGTTCCCGACTGCGACCGGGAGCTGATCTTCGTCGTCGAGGGTCGGGACGGAACGCGGGAAGCGCTGGCGGATCTGGCGACCGAGATCACCGAGATTCGCATTCTCTATCGTGAGGTGCCAAGTGGCCTGGGCGACGCGTTCCGGCGCGGCTTCGGCGCGGTGGCGGAGGACGCCGATGTGGTTGTCACTCTCGATGCCGACCTCAACCACCAGCCGGAGGAGATTCCTAGGTTGCTGGCCGCTCTTTGCGATGCTGAAGCGGATGTGGTCGTCGGCTCTCGCTTCATCACCGGCGGCAAAGTCGACGGAAGCCCGCACTGGAAGCGCGAGCTCAGCAGTGTGGCCAACCTGATGATGCGCTGGTTGTACGGGCTGCGGGTCCTCGATTCGACCTCCGGGTTTCGGCTCTATCGCGCGGCTGTGCTCCGGGAGGTCCACCATTCGAGCAACACGTTCTCTTTTCTGCCCGAAATGCTCATTCGGATCAGCGCGGCCGGTTATCGGATCATCGAGGAGCCCATTCATTTCATCTTTCGCCAGCAGGGCTCATCGAAGCTTCCGTTCTGGATGACGTCGTGGAGCTATCTGGGGCTCTTTGCCGCGCGCCTCTCGGGACGGCGACTCCGTCGCACGCGAGAATCGAGCCGCTCAGGCTTGCGCACCGTGTAGCGACCACTTCAAGTTGAACTCGAGCGCCTCTCGCGCACTGCTGTAAAGATTCTCGTCCCGTTCAGACTCTCTCCCCGCCGCCGGAGCGTGGCCTACGCTAACCGAACGCGGTACAAGATGTTACCGGCGCTCGTCTTCTGGTACGCGATGTGGATCTCAGTGGGTTATGACTTGCGCACACTGTCACGCGGGCGAGATGGAGCCCACCCAGGTGTCACGCACGCACGGGGGACTCGGGAGAACGGCGTATACGGCGGCTCTGACGTGTGTGCTGATCGTGGGAGGGGGCGCCGGTTGGGTGCTCGCTCTGGTGGGTGATGGCGACCTCGACCTTCGTGCCGTCTCACTCGTGACGCTCGGGGTCCTGCTCGTCGGCACGCCGATCCTGATCATCGGCGCATTGACCTTGTTTTCCGAGAAGAAGGTGTGGCGCTGCTCGCAGTGTAACTGCGTCTTGAGATCGAGACTAGACCCGCCACTTCGGCTCTTCGTGTACCCTGCACATCGTGCGAGCTCGAGCGCTGGCGGGCGTGTGCCTGGTCCTCGGCGCGGGTGTCGGAGGGTGGGTTGGGCAACATGTTAATGCCGCCCGCACGGTTCATCGGGAGCTCGCCACCGCGCTGCAGGGCGTCCGCCGAGCCGTGGACGAGCTACATGGGACAGTCGACACTCTGGCGGCCGCAGATGTCGTCACAGTGATCCTCGAAGGGGAATCTGCAGCCCGTCACGCCGAGGGTCGGCTGTTCCTCAGTCCGACACGCGGTAGTGTCATGGTCGCATCGAACATGCCCCCTTTGCCGACCGGTCAGACGTATCGCGTGTGGCTGCTCTTGGCCTCTGGGATCTTCAGCGGGGGCGGGGTCGGGGTCGACGAGGGCGGACGAATCTTCGCGACGATCAAGGCCCCCTCGGATACGAGCCAGCTGATCGCGGTCATCGTGACCCTAGAGCCGGAAGCGGGTGGCGAGATGACCTCGACGAACATGGTCTCTGGGATCTTTCGGGGTCGACGAGGGCGGACGTCCCGACGATCAAGTACGAGCCAAGGTCAGCCCTGAGAGGGTGGCGAGATGACCTCGACGAACATGGTCCTCTTTGGTCGTCCCGACGAGTAAGGCAGCCCTGAGAGCGGACGAAAGCCTCCTCATACCCCGGGAAGGCCGCATCCAGGTTCAAACGCCGGAACTCCAAGTAAAACCGGCTTTGCCAAATGGTGCAGGAATTGCAATTACGTGATCTGTAGTGTCGGAGATTCTGGTTTTCGGGGCAGGCTTCGCAGTGCTTGCTGTGTGTTTGCTCGCACTGGCCGTGCTCGACCGTCGCAGGTTCTGGAACATCGCCCCGCCCGCCGCGCACAAGGGTCCCAAACTCACGGACAAGTCCGACGATGGACCCTCAGTGGATCGCCACAGCCGCGGTGGTCGCTACGATCGCGGCCGATACAAGCCGGCGAAGGACTGGGACCCGAGCCACCCCTAAGGGTGGCACTAGAGTTCCCCGACGCCGTACCAGCCGTTCAACTGTTCGACCAGGGCCCGGATCTTGGCGCGAGATCTGCGCCGGGTAGCTTCGTCCAACCGCAGCGATTCCGTGTTGCTGTCCATGGTCAGGTCGTAGAGGTAGTCTCGGTAGTTCACAGAATCGAGAATGTAGAAGGACCGACCGCCCTCTGAGATGATGCCGTATACGGGACCGTAGCTCGACGCCATCAAGTGATCGGACATGACATAGTCGCGTCGCTCATCGGCGCGATGAGTGAAGAGAGAGCGTCCAAACATCGGGCCGATCTCATCCGGTTTGAATCCAAGCAGTGTCTGCAGCGTTGGCGAGAGATCGGTCGTGAACGCCAGGCCGCCGGTGTCCACGCCAAGCCCGTCGACGAGGCCATCGGGAACCCGCATGATCAGCGGCACCCTGACGATCTCCGGGAAGATGGTGTACGCGTGACCAAAGCGCCCCTCCTCACCCAGCGAGTCGCCGTGATCCGAGGTGAGAATGATGACACTGTCTCCGTAGAGGTCCTCTTTCTTGAGGTGTTCCACAAAGCGCCCGAAGCAGGTATCGATCTGGCGTAGTCGGGATGCATAGGGGGCGTAGAACGCTTCGTAGTCTGTGTCGTCGACAGCTTCGACACCGCCGCGGTTAATTGTGGCGATATGGATATTCTGCGGCTGGGTGTAGGCGAAGAAGGGGCCGTCTTGGTCGGTGCGCGCAGACAGCCTCTCTTGCAGCTCATCCAGCGATCGACAGAGCTCGATCTCCCCGGCCTTTCGTCCCTTGTCGAGCTCGGTGACCCAGCCTTCCGTTTCGAGGATCTTGTCCAGAATCGGGTCAACGCTGATGAAGGCCTCATACCCCTGTGACCTGAGAAGGGTCTGGAGTGAGTTCATCGGTGCGAACGGTGACACGTACTGCTTGTGCGGGAGCAGCCCGCCGACCCAAATCGATGGTTCCGACAGGCCGGTGGCGCCGTAGCGCGAGAACGCCTGTTCGAAGACCAGGCCGTCACTCGCGAAGGCGTCAATGCTCGGCGTGAACGTCACATC
Organism: Vicinamibacterales bacterium; assembly: GCA_965216615.1. Lineage (GTDB taxonomy): Bacteria > Acidobacteriota > Vicinamibacteria > Vicinamibacterales > UBA8438 > CAUZIB01. Next base: position 48,299 of record CBDCGH010000022.1, read on the forward strand.
CGGGTTGTAGCTGCCCAGGTAGTCGCGGCGGAGGCTGTCGACCACGACGATGAAGATGTGTGGTCTGGCGGTGGCCGTGGCTGATGCGTCAGCCACGAAACGGACGTCACGAGGCGTCAGGTTGACACTCTGTGGAATGCCGGTGTAGGCCTGCAGGTACTTGAAGAGCTCCACATCCGACTCTGTGTTTGCCGCACGAGGCTGGAGCCACGATCGCAAGAGGCCGGCCGACACATCGTATCCGGTGTACCGCTCGACGACCCCCTCGACAGCCGGCGGTGCCGAGGCTCCGCGAAAGATGCCGAGGGCGCCGAGCGGGATGATGGCCGAAACGACCAGTCCCTGCAGTGTGTGCGCGTGGCCTCGAATCATCGCGTGGAACGCCGCAAAGGCGGCGACCCAGACGGCAACCATGCAGAGCCGCTGGAGCAGGAAGTTCCAGTCGATCGGTGCCAAGCTCGTCATGAGGAGCCAAGCAGACACCCCAACGAGACTGAGCCAGACCCACGCAAACGACGTTGAGCGTTCCCCCACCGGTGTCACCGCCCCGAACACCAAGGCGAACCCATCGGAAAGGGGTTCATCTTCGTCAAGACGGTGGCGGGCGTTCAGCCCAACGAGAGACACGACAAGTGCACCGGCCAGCGTTGCCGCGGCGACGTCGGCGAAGCCGCCAGTGAACGCGAGCCCCGCGAAGACGGTGCCGTGAATCACGCCGGCCAGAAACACTATCGACAGGAAGGCAAGCAGCAGCGCTTCTACTCGAGCCGGCTGCCGACTCAGCGCGACGATCCCACGTAGCAGGAGGAGACATGTACAGACGCCCAGAAACAGGATGAGGTGCGCGGAGAAGCTCCACGCGGCGGCGACACCCAGCTCAGCGGCGGTCAGGCTCGTAGCGATCCCGGGCCGGGCGATAGCGACCGCGGTCGAAATGACCCAGCTGAACATCGCCGCCATGCCTGCCGAGATGAGCAGGCGGCTCTCGCCCGCGGGAGTCTTTGACCATCGACCACGTCCACGCGTGGCGACGAGATCGATCCCCGCGACCCAAAGAAGCGGCACCAATGCGACTTGACTCCAGATGAAGGCGCTCAGGTTGTTCTCCAGGTGCGGAAGAACGGGACGGATCAGCAGCAGCGCGCCACCGGCGACCATGGCCACCCTGAAGCCACGCTGCAGGAGCCGGGTAGTCGATCGGGCGTTCGCGTGCCGAACGCTGACATCCATGAGCCACGCGACTGGCAAGAAGAGCCAGGCGTGTGCGTGTTCGAAAAACACCAGCGCTGGCACGAGCTCGCTCTCGAGCAGCTGTACGTAGGTGAACGGCATGAAGTACAGGAGGCAATACACGCAGGTCAGACCGAAGTACCCAACAGCGATGATCCGCGCAAGCAACGTTTGCCAGGTCTTGATGGTCATCAGGTCGCCTGACGGGCACGGTCGCGCGCCCTCTTCGCGTCCGCACGTTTTGGCTCGAGCTCCAGGACCCGGTCGTATTGGCCGACGGCATCGGCAAAACGTCCTTGCGCCTCAGCGATCTGACCGAGCAACAAGTAGGCGTCTCCGTACTGCGGGCTCTGAATCAGGACTTGCTCGGCACGCTCCCGTGCCTCGTCGAAACGCTCGAGTCGTGACAGGGCCATGGCGAGGACCAGCAGGGCGTCGACGTGATCGGGGTTCCTCCTCACTTCCTCGTGTGCGAGCGCGCGGGCGGTCTCGAAGTCACCCGCCCAGAGTGTGAGGCGCGCGAGGCCGATGGCCATCCCTGAGTAATCGGGCGAGGTGGCCAGTCCGTCCGCGTAAACGTCCCGAGCCTCCGCATGTCGGCCTTGGCGTTCCAGGGAGAGACCTAATGCGAACTGCGCGTCGGGGAGCTCTGGTGTTTCGCTCAACAGACGCCGGAGTGTGGTTTCGGCCTCCACCGACCGACCGCTACGGAGGAGGAGCCGGGCGCTTCCAATGTGGAAGTCGAGATACTCGGGTGCCATATCTGCGCCCCGGGCGAGTACGGCACTGGCCTCCTCTAGGTCTCCGATCCGTTCGAGCATCAGTCCCGCTGCTAGCACGTGGTCGGGGTTCGAGGGCTCGACCTCCATACAGCGACGATAGCTGTCCAGCGCCTTCCTTGGCTCCCCCGCAGCGACGTAGGTGTCGCCGATCGTCGGACAGGCTCCCGACCCAACCGGTGCCCGATCCATGTAGAGCTCCATCATCGAGGCAGCGGCCGCGTGGTTTCCGTTGGCGAGATGTGCCTCGGCCAAGCTCCACATATAGATGTGGTTGTTGGGGTACACCTCGAGAAGCGCCGTAAGTTTGTCAACCGCTTCCCCGCCCCGGTCCTCTTCGATGAGTGCGTCGGCTTCGGCCGCGAGCCGTCTGGATTCAGCAAGTGACAAGCCACCGGGGCCACTGTCCGGCGCGCCCTCGGTGACAGGGAGACCGCCCGCGACGGTCCACACGTAGGCCAGCAGCACGACACCCGGGGATGCAATGCGAATCAGCGCTGACGCCATGTCTAGAATCGAACTCCGAGGCCACTGGAGACGGAGAATTGCCAGAGGTCGGATAATCCCGCTCGCCCTTCGCGACTGGCGCTCCCAGAGACCCACAGATCGAGGGTGCCGACCGGAACCGACCATTCAGCTGCAAACGTGTCCGAGCTCAGGTCTGCAATGTCGGTCAGATTTCGTACCTCATCGCGATAGGCTCCGCGCCCGTAACGCAAGCCGTAGTAACCGACGCCATCCGACCGGTACCGCCGAGCGATCGCGTGCACCGACGTCGATGGCCCGAGGGTGTTGGGCGTGACGAAGACGCGACTCGTATACATCCAGTTCCCTCGGTACTTGGTGAGCGACCCGACATAGATCGTCACGGCACTCGTGAATTGCATCCGGCGGAAGCCTCCCGATGCCTCGTAGCCGCCTCCCAAACTCTGATAGAGATCGAACCCGACGCGGTACGAGGGAAAGAGGATGGATTCCGGTGCGAACGCGCCGCTGACGTACGCGTAGGTTCCCGGTCGGAAGCGAGGGTACATGTCGACTTCGACCTGGTGGTCGGTGTACCCGAACCGCTCGGCCCGGTAGACGCGGCCGATCACCGATCCCACCTTCGTCTGACGGGTGAGACCGTAGCGCGTTTCCCGCCAGGCCCCTCGTCCGTCACTGAACGAATCGAAGGAATACGCGACATCGCCGCGCCAGAACCGTCGCGTGTCTCGAAGCGATCGGCGAAGTCCACGTGCCGTCTCATTTTCGGGATCGATGCGGACGGCCGCATTGACGGCATCCAGGGCCTCGTCTTCGCGCGACAGATTCCAAAGAGCCCGCGCGCGTGTAATCAGCAGGGCCGCGTTGTCCGGGTGCTTCGTGAGGCCGACAACCGAGAGGGACTCGGCCTTCGCGTGCTGTCCCGACCACAATTCGAGGTTCGCCATCGCCGGCAAAGCGTCCCCATGCGTGGGATTGCCGTCCAGCACGAACTGAAGGTGCCCGCGCGCCTCATCATAGGACCCGTCCCACGACAGTACCGTGCCCAATAATGTACGCGCGTCCGTATCGCTCGGGTGGCGCTCGATGTGTGCCCTCAGAAGGCGAATCGCCTCCTTTCGATCACCCGACCTGGCGCTGAGTCGGGCCGAGGCCACGGGGTCGTCTGGAGTTGTTTGAGCCCAGACGGGCCCGGCGGTGAGCAACAGCAAACCCGCCAGAATAGCGCCGCAGCGTGCAATGGTCATCCCCTTCAGGGAATCGGCCATGAGTGGCACCATCTTCATGCCCCTGTTGGCCGCGAAACCGTCGTCGACCCAAATCCGCGTCGCGTCATGACGCCCCAACCAGTCTTCCCGCGTAGCGCGTCGACCAGGCCTTTGGTCCGCCAGATCGCGGTGAGCTGCCGGTAGCCAAAACCCTCCAGCACCGATGCCGCCAGCAGCTTCGCCACGTCCTTCGGAGCTGGGTACCGCCGTATGGTCATGTCTTCGAGCAGGACCGATCCAACCGAAAGTAGGATGCCGAAAATGACAGAGACCAAGAAGAACAGGAGGGCCACCTCGACCGACACGATTCCGAGGCCCAACCCAATCAGCGTCAGTAGGTATCCGAGGAGCTCGACGACCGGGCCGAGCATCTCGAACATGACGAAGTACGGCATCGCGAACATTCCGACGACGCCATAGGCTGGGTTCAGCAACATCGACTTGTGCGCAGACAGGCTCTCAACGGTTCCCCGCTGCCAGCGATTCCGCTGACGGTGCAGGATTTTGAGCGTGTCAGGCACCTCGGTCCAGCAGACCGGATCCGGAACGAACACGATGCGATATGGTCTGCGCTCGCGACGTGCGCGATGGTGCAGGCGGAGGACGAGCTCCATATCTTCACCGACCGTCGATCGCGAGAAGCCGCCGACCTCGACGACCGCCTCGCGCTTGAACAGCCCGAACGCGCCGGAGATGAGCAGCAGTGCGTTCATGAAGCTAAACGCCACTCGTCCACCCAGGAACGCCCGGAGGTATTCAACGGTCTGGAAGAGGGTGAGCGCCCGCCTCGGGGTCGACACTTCCACCACGCGACCGTGGCGCACACGGCACCCGTTGACGACTCGGACAATCCCGCCGGTCGCCAGTGTGCTCTCGTCTTCCAGAAACGGACGCACCACCGCGAAAAGCGATCCCGGCTCGAGGAGCGAGTCGGCGTCGACCGCCGCGATCAATGTTGATCGCGCGACCCGCAGGCCGGCGTTCAGCGCGTCGGACTTTCCGCCGTTCTCCTTGTCAACGACGATCAGCGGGATCGGATCGCGAGACTCGTACACGGCCCGTATCGGTTCACTGGCGAGTGTCTCAGAGGGTGTCCGACTTGATCGATACAGCCGGAACTCCTCAATGAGCGTTGCCAGTGTCTCGTCCGTCGAGCCATCATTCACAACGATTACCGTCAGCGCCGGGTACTCGAGACTGAGGAACGACCGTACGCTCTCTCGAATCGAGGTCGCTTCGTTGTAGGCGGGCGCGATCACCGAGACACTCGGGAGTAGCGAGGACTGCATCAACGCGTCTCGTTCCGTTCGACCGAGGCGTCCCCGATCGCGTCGCAGCGCAAAGTACCCGAGCGCCATCAGCACGAAGTAGATGAGGTTGATGCTTGCGACGTACAGCACAATTCCGAGTTCGACTCGGATGAACACCCACTGGAAGACGGTCTGCCACTCCATTAGATCGTCGCTAGCTGTAGCCGTCCGATACGCGCCTTCTCCGCAACTTCGGCGGCAATTTGGTTCCGGTCGGCGTCGTCCTGGTTGGCGGCCCGCTCGAGCGCGACAACGCCGTCGGTCCCGAGCTGCGCGAGTGCCACGGCGGCGGACAGCTGAAGGCGGGGATCTGGTGCCGCGAGGCATTCTTCGAGCCTTGCCGCCAATGCCCGGACCTTCATTCGGCCCACGACGGACGCGGCGGCGGCGCGCACGTCGTCGGCCTCATCGGACAGCCCTCGCTCGAGGGACGACACCAGCTCTCCGAGACCATCGACTTGTGGCAGGGTGGCCACGGCGAGCGCTCGCACACGCGGGTCAGGATGCTCATGAAGGGGGGTGACAGCGTCGGGTGTCAATCTGACCTGCCAGAGCTTCACGAACTGGAGCACGGCCACCAACGCATCCGGTTCGTGCGACGTCAGCGCGATCGGGATGGCTCGCCTCTCGAGAACCGCCGCCGACCCTTCCATCGCCTGGCCGAGAATGGCTCGGCTCCAAGGCGATAGCTGAGCCGCGTACTCCAACACGTGCTCCAGGTCGTGCGGGTGCCCGTGGCGGACCAGCGCGTGAGCGGCGGCGAGCTGAACGTCCACGTCATCGTCGTCGAGCGCTCGTCGCAGCGCTCGGCGGGTCCGCAACGTCGGGATGAAGCCGATCGCTCGTACGGCGGCCAGGCGTCGACGAACGACGCCCGAACGCACCCCCTGCAACCAGCGATTCGCAATGCCAAGCTGCTCGGCCACGTGGGCCAGGCGCTCGCGCGGCTTGCCATCGACGAGCGTGAGCACCTCGAAGATGGTCTCCCGGAAGATTCGCGGATAGCGTCGGTACTGCCCGACAACCGTGCTCATCCCGGCTTGGCCGAGCGCGTACTCGGTCAGTGCCGCGCGAATGGACTGTGTTTCCCGGTCGGCCCGCTGACGAGCGAGATGTGCCCGCCACTTGCTTCCCATGAGGTGCAGTGAGATCGCCCCAGCTGCCAGCAGATGGGTCAAGCCGAAGGCGACGCCTAGCCGGAGGGGATACGACGAGGAGATCTCGGAGAGGACGCCGGACTCGAGCCACAGCGTGACGCCCACGACGGAGGCGGCCGCGGCGGTGGCCTGGAGCCAGATCGTGATCCGAGCGCGCCGTGAAAGATGGACACTCACGGACTCGGCTCAGGCCGCAACAGGTCGGTGATCGTCGTCGAGGATGCGCCGCACCCTCATCGCGACCTCAATTGGGTTGAAGGGCTTCGACACATAGTCTGCGGCGCCTAGGGCAAAGCCATGCAGCACGTCGGATTCCTGGCTGCGGGCCGTGACCATGACTACCGGAATCGACCGGGTGGTGCTGCTGCTCTTCATATGCGACAGCACCTCGAACCCGGTCATCCCGGGCATGTTGACGTCGAGGATGACAACGGCCGGCTGACGCCGTTGAATCTGGGCCAGGGCCTCGCCTCCGGACATGACGACGTGACATTCGAACTCGTAGCTCGTGAGCGTGTGCTCGAGGAGCGCCGTCACGGTCGGGTCGTCATCGGCGATGATGACCAGGCGATTGTCGGAGGTGAGTCCGGTCGGGTTACGCCGGTCGGCAGACAACAGCCGGTATGCTCTCAGCAGCAGCTCATCAGGCGTTACTGGACAGACCACGACGTCATCCCCATGGGCAAGCCCCGTGCTCAGCGACACGGTGTCGGGGGGACCAACGTACAGCGTGGGTTTGCCGTGGTCACGTGGCGCCTGGTCATGCTCGTCGGACCGGTCCGTGTGGACCCTCTGGAGCACGAGATCAAAATGGCTCAACCGCTCGACATCCATCTCCGTCGGGTCGGCTGATTCCACGACTCGGGCGAACGCCCCGGCCGCTTCGAATGTGTGTGCCAGCCGGCTCGCGTCGTTGTGATCGAAGCCCACGGTGGCAATCCGCGAACAGGCCAGCGCGCCCTTCACTTGTTCGACCACATCGGGAGTGGGAGGCCGGGCATCAGCCTCGAACGACCCGTGATCGTGGCGCGTTGGAGGCTCCGCCTCGAACAGGCCCCTGATGGCCCGCAGATTGGACGTGAGTCGCTGCGGCTCGTCCGGAAAGGCCGCGATGTCTGTTTCTATCTGGCGGGCGAGCTCGGTGACGTTCGGGTACCCGAACGTCCCCCCGCGGCCGACCCAGCGATGGGCGATATGTTCGGCCTCGGTCCGATTGAACGAAGCTGGGTCGTCGAGCATCGACAAGAGCGCATCAGTTTCCCGCAACCCATCCGACACGAATTCGTCCGCAAGCTGGTCAGCCAGGGACGACGGCTCGGCCTCGGCGGTCGCGGGATCCAGCCTGCCGCTGTCCTGGAGAATCCGGATGACACGCGCGGAGAGCTCGTCCGGATCGAACGGCTTTCCAATGACGTCGGCCACATCGAGCGCTTGGAGCTCCGCGACATCAGCGACGCTGGTCTTGGCTGTAAAGAAGGCGATCAGAGACTGCCGGGCGGTGGGATTCTTGCGAAGCTCTTCGAGTACGGCTCGGCCTGGCATGTCGGGCATGAGCTGGTCGAGCAGGATCAGGTCGAAGGTGTTGGCCCGTGCCAGCGCGACACCCTCGCGTCCGTCGCGAGCGGTTGTCACCTCGAAACCGTCGTTGTGTTCCAAGGACGTCGCCGCGAGAAGGCGGATCGCCGGATCGTCGTCGATGATCAGGATCCTCATGATGCGATCTCCGTTGGCACGCGCCGAGTCGGAAGGGTGTGCGGGGACGGGGCCTGCCGGACTTCCTCCATTACCCCACTCATGAGGCCGATGGCGAAGGTCGACCCCACCCCTTCCTCACTGGTTGCGGAGAGCCGGAAGCCCATGGCATTGCAGAGCAGACGAGAGATGGCCAGCCCGAGCCCGGTACCGCCGAATCGCCGGGTTGTCGTGTCTTCTGCCTGCTCAAACGGGTTAAAGATCGCCTCGAGCCGCTCGTGTGCGATACCGATGCCGGTGTCGCTGACCTCGATCTGAGTGGGTACGTTTCCGTCCGTCGTCACGCTGACAGCGACCAAGCCCCGTTCCGTGAACTTGACGGCGTTTCCGACGAGGTTGACGAGCACCTGCTTCAACTTGTCCCGGTCGGCGCTGAGCAGTGCTGTGTCGGGGGGAACCATGGCCCGGAGCGTGAGACCGTCAGCATGCGCGTTGCCCTCGATTTCCGACAGCACCTCTTCCACCAGCGGTCCCAGGCTTACGTCCTCCACTTGCACGTCGAGTTTGCCTGCTTCGATCTTGGACAGATCCAGGATGTCGTTGATCAGCGTCAACAGTTGGACGCCGTTGGAGCGGATGCGCTGGAGGAAGTCGAGTTCCTTCGCGGGCAGGCGCTGGCTTCGGTTCTTCAGCAGAACGCTGGTGAACCCGATCACCGAGTTGAGCGGTGTTCGCAGCTCGTGGCTCATGGTGGCCAGAAAACGGCTCTTGGCTCGGTTGGCTGCCTCGGCTTCGTCCTTCGCCCGCTTGAGTTGTTGCTCGGCCTTTTTGATGTCCGTGACGTCACGCGCCACCGCGTAGACCTCGTTGTCGCCCGGCGTGGCCGTCCAGGAGAGCGTTCGATACGCCCCGTCTCGACAGCGATACCTGTTCTCGAAGAACAGCGCCGGTCGTCCCTCACCGACCGCGGCCAGCTCCTTCATCGTGGCCTCGCAGTCATCCGGATGGACGAAGTCCAGGAACGACTGCGACATCAGCTCTTCGCGGGTATAGCCCAGGCTTCGCTCGAACGCCGGGTTGATCAGCTTGAAGTGACCATCGAGCGATGCCGTGCAGAACATGTCCATCGACAGGTCGAAGAACTTCTTGAGTTGACGATCGGACTGGCGCGAGTGCCCAACCTCATGCATCACCCCTTGAATCGACCTCGGCGCGTCGCCGCTGAACACGCAGGTCAGCGTGCCGGTCACGTCGATCCCGGAGCCATTCTTGGGCGTCAAGGTCAGGTCGGTAACGATGGACCGTCCCGCCAATAGCCGATAGAAGAGAATCGAGAACTGAGGCCGGCTCACCGGGTGGATCGTGTCGTTGAGTGTGAGTCGCGACGCTTCTGACGTGGTGTACCCGAGTGTCGAACACCATGTCTCGTTGACGAGCGACAGCCGTCCACCGATCTCCGCCTCGAACATCAAGACGCGGGATTCCTCAAAGAACGAGCTCAGCTGGGTTGGTCGCTCAGTCACAGGCCTCGGTCACACCCAACAGACGGTCAATCGCCTGAAGCAAGATCGCCTCGTCTGTGACAGGCTTGGTGACGTAATCGTCGAAGCCGCCGGCGAGAAACCGCTCGCGGTCCCCTCGCATCGCATGGGCCGTGAGCGCGATGACCGGCAACCTGCGCAGGCCCGGATCCTCGCGCAGCTGGTTCAGCACCTCCTGACCGTCCATTCCCGGCAGCGAGATGTCCATCAAGATGAGGTCGGGCGCTGAGGCCATGATGCCCTCGAGCGCCGACGTTCCATCCTCGTACTCGCACACGTCGAACTGCTCGTCGAGGATGGCCTGGAGCAGTAGTCGGTTATCGGCGTTGTCTTCGACGATGGCAATTCGTTTCATCGGTGCTCCTGCAGACTGATACGGACCCGAGCGAGCGCGTCCGATGCCCGGGCAAATTCGTCGAGCAGCTGAGGGCGCAGCGCCAAGAAGGCGTCCAGCCTTCCGCGCGCTGCCGAAGCTTCCAGGGCCATCGCGAGCTGGTAGAGCCGTGTCGCCCCGAGATTGCCGGCACTCGTCTTCAGCGAGTGGGCGGCCGCCTCGGCTTCGCGCAGTTCGTCGGCGTGGTCGCTGGCGCGAATGGTTTCGACCCGTTCGGCCGTGTGACTATTGAACAGGTCGATCATCTTGCGAACCAGCTGGCGGCCGCCGAGTTGCTGGAGACGATCGAGCCTGGATCGCTCGACGACTTCTGTGGAATCCTCGGAGAATGTTGTAATCATCGCGCCCAGAACTGTGCCTAATGGCGCCAAGAGTCATACCAGGGGCATACGGCACCAAGTCCGCATTCTGGGCCCGGATAATGGGAGTGTCCGGGCTCATCGGCGCATAGCCCACGACGGGATCGCGGCGCGCAGCGACGGAAAATGTAAGAGTTGGGACAGAATCGTAAGGCGTGCGATCGTGTTCGGACGGCGCGGTCGGCCACGCTCTTACAGCCAGGCATTCGGGCGAGTCGACGTGGCCACCTCCTCGTCAAAGCTATCGGTTTTCGGTGCCGAATATACTCAATGCATCGTGCCGGCAGAGGTTGTTGAATGAGACAGGGGCTGCACCATCCGCATCATCGGGCGCGCATGGTCGCGGCGCGCAGCGACGGAAAATGTAAGAGTTGGGACAGAATCGTAAGGCGTGCTGCGCTCCCACGCTCTTACAGCCAGGCATTCGGGCGAGTCGACGTGGTCCTCGTCAAAGCTATCGGTTTTCGGTGCCGAATATACTCAATGATCGTGCCGGCAGAGGTTGTTGAATGAGACGCTGCATCATCATCGGCGGTGGTCCGGCTGGGCTGACTGCGGCGTATGAGCTGCAGAAGCTCGACGTCCCGGCCGTCGTCTTGGAGAAGGACAGCGTGGTTGGCGGGCTCTCGCGAACAGCTCGATACAAGGACTATCGCTTCGACATTGGCGGGCACCGATTCTTCACCAAGGTGAAGGAGGTCGAGGACACGTGGCAGGAGATTCTCGGAGACGGGTTCATCGAGCGCCCGAGGTTGTCGAGGATCTACTACGGCGACCGTTTCTTCGACTACCCCCTGAAACCGGCGAATGCGCTCATGGGTCTCGGACCGGTAGAGGCCGTCCGGATTGGAATCAGCTATCTAAAGGCCCAGCTCTTCCAGATCACTGAAGAGCGCAGTTTCGAAGACTGGGTCTCGAATCGGTTTGGCAGGCGGCTGTACCAGATCTTCTTCAAGACCTACACCGAAAAGGTCTGGGGCATTCCGTGCACCGAGATGAGTGCCGAGTGGGCGGCCCAGCGCATCAAGAATCTCGATCTTTTCACCGTCGCCAAGAATGCCTTGCTGGGTGCGAGGTCCAAGGATGGGGAGGTCGTCACCACATTGATCGACCGCTTCCACTACCCGCGGTTCGGTCCCGGCATGATGTGGGAGCGGTGCGTCGACCTACTCGAGAAGAAGGGCTATGAGACGCGAATGGAATGCGAGGTCACGCGCATCCATCACGAGGATGGCCAGGTGCGCAGCGTCACGGTGCGCGACCGGCTCGGTGCCGAGTCCACGTTAGAGGGCAGCCATTTCATTTCCTCCATGCCCGTCCGAGAGCTCGTGCACGCGCTCGACCCGCCACCACCTCAGGAGATCCTCGATGCCGCCGAGTATCTCCGCTATCGCGATTTCATCACGGTGCTCTTGGTCGTGGATCGCCCCGACCTCTTCCCAGACAACTGGATCTACATTCACTCGCCGGACGTCAAAGTGGGGCGGATCCAGAACTTCAAGAATTGGAGTCCGGAGATGGTCCCGGACCCTCAGAAGACGTCCCTCGGCCTCGAGTACTTCGTGCAGGAGAACGACGACCTGTGGAGCGCCTCCGACGCGGACCTCGTCGAGTTGGGCAAGCGTGAATGCGAGCGTCTTGGATTCTTTGAGGCCTCCGAGGTTTCGGAGGGTGCCGTCGAGCGGATGCAGAAGGCCTATCCCGTCTACACAGGCGAGTGGAAGGAGGGCCTGGCGACAATCCGCGCCCATCTCGAGACTCTGCCGAATCTGCAGCTCGTGGGACGAAACGGCCAGCACCGCTACAACAATCAGGACCACTCGATGGTGACGGCCATGTACGCGGCCCGAAACATCGCTGGCGCAAACTACGATGTGTGGGACGTCAACGTCGATTCGGCGTATCACGAGGAAGTCACCGAGGCCGACAAGACACAGGGGGACAGGCTCTCGCCGACGCGGGTAAGCCGGGAGGTGGGTGCGGAGCTCATCCGAGACATCTTCGCCCTTTACGATCCGGTGGCCCTGGGCGGAGCGGTGTCGACGATCGCCGGACTGAGTCTCTTTCTTGTCACCGCCTTATTGATCGTCGAGGGCGGCGAACCGCTTGGCCCCAATCTCTCGCTTCTGGGGAACTACTTCCTTGGATTCACCGTGAGCTGGCAGGGCGCCTTCCTGGGTTTGTTCGAGGGGGGGCTCGGTGGGTTCGGGTTCGGCTATGTGCTGGCCCGACTCATCAACCTCGTGATCGGCTGGCAAAAGACCAGCCTGATCCATAGGATCGAAGCCCAATCGATCGATCCGCTGACATGAGAGGCACGATGGACGCTCAATCGACAAGCGACCCGAACTGGGAGCTACTCCACGACACGGTCGCGCGGCTACGCGCGTCCGTCATGGCTATCGTCTTTGGTGCGTCTGCTAGAAAAGGGGGCGTCGGGCTGTTTGTGGCTACCGCGTGGCTGCTCATCCGCGGTGGTCCTGAGGTCGGACTGCACCTCGGCCTGCTAGGCCAGTATCTCCCGGGCTACCGTGTGACGTGGGTCGGGTGCGTGGTCGGCTTCTTTTATGGATCCCTGGTCGGTGGCGCGCTTGGCTGGTCGCTTGCCTGGATCTATAACGCCCTCGCCGATCGTCGGCAGGGCCGCTAGCCAACCCGCCGGGCCTCGACGCTACGTCCGCAGGTCGGGCATCGGCTCGCCCTCCGGCACGAAGGTCAACGCTGCACCGTTGTTGCACCACCGCTGACCGGTCGGCGGTGGGCCGTCATCGAACAGATGCCCTTGGTGTCCCTCGCAACGCACGCAGTGGTACTCGGTGCGCGGAATGATCAGCTTCCAGTCGCGCTTCGTCGCAAGCCGTCCCTCAATCGGGGTGTAGAAGCTGGGCCAGCCGGTACCGCTCTCGTACTTCGCGGCGGCGTCGAACAGCGGGAGGTAACAAGCCGCACAGATGAACGTTCCGGAACGCTTCTCGTCATTCAAGGTACTGCTCCACGGTCGCTCGGTATCCTCCTCGAATAGCACCTCGTAGGCCGCTTCGGGGAGTAGGCGTCGCCACTCTGCGAGGGGCTTTTTCAGCTTTTCAATAGCTTGAGCCGCCACACGCGTGGGCACCGCCAGTGGTGCGACGACGATGCCGAGTAGCAGCCTGAGGAAGGTCTTTCGGGTCATTGCCGACATGGCTGACATCGGTTGCCTCCTGTTGTGCGCGCGTACGAAGCACTCACTACTATCTGACGTGTGAAGGACACTTTCGGTTCGGTCCGGCGTGGGGGGCGCCCGTATTGGGACTAGCGGCGTAGTAGAATCCGTCAAGTCCACCGCTCGTCATGCCTCGGCTGCATTCGCCAGATGTGCTCTTTCAGGACGCCGAGCAACTGGCGTCCGACTTTTCGCTGTTCCCGCGCTCGAGCAATCCGTCGGTCCCGCACAACCTTCAAGGGTTGGTGTCCGAGCGCCGGGTTCGCGAGCGTCTCCAGGAGCTGCGTCGCCTGGCCGTGGACGAGTACGTGCGCGAATCGGTCGCGCCCGCAGAAGACCTCGATCGGCCCGGAATACGTACCGCGCTCAAGCATCTGGGGTGGCGAGTCCATCGTGAGGCGACGTTCGGACCGCTGTACACCGCAGAAGTCGTCCTCGAGATCGGCAGCGAGAGGCGTCGGGTCGGCCTCCTGGCGCAAGACCGCAGCCGCCACAACGGTGCCTGGATGCCGGAGCATCATCTCCAGGCGGTGCAGGTGGTACGAAGACTTGCGCTCCAGCTCACGCCGATCGTCACCTTCATCGATACACCGGGTGCCGTCGCCGACGCAGAGGCAAACAGCGCCAATCAGGCTCATGCCATCTCGCGTTTGATTGCGGAGATGGCCCAGCTTCACGTGCCGACCGTCGGGATCATCTACGGCAATGGGTATTCGGGCGGCGCTATCCCGCTGGCGACGACCAACATCCTTCTTTCAGTGGTCGACGGAGTGTTCAACACGATCCAGCCGCGCGGCCTGGCGAACATCGCGCGGAAGTACAACCTGTCGTGGCAAGAGTGCGCCAAAGCGGTTGGCGTGTCAGCCTACGAGCTCTACGAGCAGGGCTACCTTGACGGCATCGTCGACTATTCACCGCTCTGGGGGGATCGCGCAATCGAGAACCTCGAACGGGCCATCTGCTCCAGCATCGTAGCGATCGAAGATCTGGCCCGCCACTTCGCGGGAACCAACGACGCGGTGTTCGAGCACTACCAGCGGACCGTTCGTCGTTACCTGGACGCGCCGGACGGGGGCCGCGTGCCGAGCCTAGACCGGACGCTGTCGACGATCGACAACCCGACGCAGCAGCCGAACATCTACGGCGTTTCCTACCGCTACCTCCGCTACCTCGGACTGCGAAGGCGGGTGAGCTCGACGACCGCCGAGGCGTACGGCCGCCTGGCGACAGACGAGATCCCGTCGGGAGACCTCGGTGAGCGCATCGCCACCGAGAATCGTCAGGCCTTCCAGCGTTGGGTCGACAGCCCGCTGAAAATCAGATACGACGCTTCGCTCAGTCAAGCGTGGCGGAGGTTCCGCGATCGTCGGGCGGCGCTCGGCCTCGATCGCGGCACCGTCGCCGCCTTCCTGTTCGGATCGCGTGAGTCCAACTTCGAGGACGCACGCTCGCGTCTGCTGCTCGAGGTGGGTTTCCACCTCTACAACCTCTGGAAAGGCGGGGCCGCCAACAATCTGGCGCTACTGGTGGATTACCTGATTCAACAGCCAGATTCGCTGGCGCCTGAAGACGACGAGGGCGACCTCGACGTAATGGGCATCCTGCTCGATCCCGATCTACGTCAGGACCTCGAGAACGAATGCCGGCAGCTCATCGTCTTCGATGTGGTGTACGACCGACTCATCGCCGAGCTCAAGTCGGTGGCGTTCGAAGCGATGGAGACCAACCGCATCTCGCGCGAGTCGATCGGCGCTCTCTTGGACGCCGCGCTCGCCAGGGCTCTACCGGCCGCACCGCGTGGCCTGGTCGGCACAGAGGGCGCTCCCGACGAGACACCGGCCGTCAGTTTCGATCATTGGATCCGGCGCCTGGTCGCCCTTCGACGCCGCGGCGAGCTGATGCAGTTAGTAGCCCAGTGGAAGAAGGCCGCGTTCCCAACCGTCTCCGAGCCGCTCTTCGGGCTGATCACCTTCTTCTTCGACCATCTCCTGCCGAGCTACTACGACGCAGAGCATGGGGGGCGTTTCGACGGGCGCATCCGCCCACGGAACATCGGCATCAAGGACTTCTGGAACCGGCTCGACCGAGCCTACAAGGACCTCTTGATTCAAGAGGTCCTCATCGAGACTAAGCGCCGCGAGACGATCACCCCCGCGCGCATCCTCGACGCGTTCTTCACGGAGCCGGAAGAACTCGACCGAACCATGATGACGGCGGATCCGGTGGCGTTCCCCGGGTTCCGGATCTCCATCGAGCAGGCGCTTGAACGCGAGGTGATGCCGTGCGGCACGGTCACCGCGCTGGCCGGATTCGAGCACGACGGACGTCGCCAACGGGTCGGTATCATGGTGTCGAATCTGGCGTTCCAGGCCGGCTCGTTCGACATGGCGAGCGGCGTCAAGTTCTGCAGGCTGCTGCTGCGTTGCGCGGATGAGCGGCTGCCCGTCATCTGCTTCGTCTCGTCCGGCGGCATGCAGACCAAGGAGGGTGCGGGTTCACTGTTCTCGATGGCGATCGTCAACGATCGCATCACTCGCTTCGTGCGCGAGAACGAGCTGCCGGTGCTGGTCTTCGGCTTCGGAGACTGTACGGGAGGCGCGCAGGCCAGCCTCGTGACGCACCCGCTTGTCGAGACGTTCTATTTCTCCGGCACCTCGATGCCGTTCGCCGGCCAGATCGTCGTGCCGTCCCATTTGCCCACAACGTCGACGCTGTCCAACTACTTGTCCGAGGTGCCGGGCGCGATGATGGGCCTCGTCCGGCATCCGTTCTCGGACGATCTCGACGGGCGCTTGCTGGCGATTGACGCGGAGATGCCGATCCCGAACGCGAACGTCGCCGCCGTGATTCGCAACGTCCTCGAAGGCAGGGCGCACCCCGAGACCGCCGAGCGTTCTCCGCCGCGACGCGCGCGCAAGATCTTTCGTCCCGTCTCGAAGGTGCTGCTGCACGCGCGGGGCTGCACTGCAGTGAAGCTCATCGACGGTGCCCACGACCACGGGCTGGATGTCGTCCTCGTCCAGTCCGACCCCGACATGGAGTCGGTTGCGGCCGCCCGGGTTTCCGACTCCGACGCACTCGTCTGCTTGGGCGGATCGACCCCAGACGAGAGCTACCTCAACGCGCACTCCGTCATTCGCATTGCCGAGAGCGAGGGATGCGACGCCATCCACCCGGGTATCGGCTTTCTTTCAGAGAGCTCGGCCTTCGCAGCTCTGTGCGCGCAGCACGGTCTCAACTTCATCGGACCGGACGAGCCGAGTATGGAGCGCGTCGGCAACAAGTCCAACGCAGTGCAGACGGCACGGCGCCTCGGGATCCCCGTCGTCCCGGGTAGTCACGGTGTTGTCACGAGTCCGGGAGCTGCGTTCGGAATCGCCGAAGAAATCGGGTATCCCGTCGTGCTCAAGGCGGTGCACGGCGGCGGGGGCCGTGGGATCGAGATCGTGCGAGAGCCTGAGCAGTTGGAGGACACCTTCCTTCGGATGGGGGCCGAGGCCCGTGGCGCCTTCGGGAGTAGCGACCTCTACCTCGAGAAGTTCATCGAGCGGTTCCGCCACGTTGAGATCCAGGTGCTCCGCGACCGTCACGGACACACGCGTGTACTGGGTTTGCGAGATTGCAGTGTGCAGCGCAACCAGCAGAAGGTCATCGAAGAGTCGGGCTCGACTCTGCTCTCGGACGACCTTCGCACCGCCACCTTCGAGCACGCGCGACATCTTGCCGACGACGTCGGCTACGTTGGCGCTGGCACGGTGGAGTTCATCTTCGACCTCGAGGCCCAGCAGGTCTATTTCATGGAGGTGAACGCGCGGCTCCAGGTGGAGCATCCCGTGACCGAGGCGGTCACCGGCATCGACATCGTGCGAGAGCAGTTCCGGATTGCCGCCGGCGAGTCAATCGAGGAACTGGAGGTCGACGAGACGGGCTACGCGATCGAGCTCCGGATCAACGCCGAGCGTCTCCGTGTCGACGCGGAGGCCGGCCTGCGCATTGCGCCCGATCCTGGGACCGTTCGCGCCTGCGTATTCCCGGACCGGGACGACGTGGGCGTCATCGCGGCGGTCGAGGCCGAAAGCGTCGTTTCTCCCTTCTATGACAACCTGCTGGCCCAGGTGGTCGCGCGGGGCGGAAGCCGCGCCGAGGTCATCAAGACTCTATGCGCCTGGCTCTCGGAGGTTCGAATCGAGGGAATCGGCTCCAACATTCCGCTCTTGCGGCTCATCCTCGAGGACGAGGAGTTCGTCGAGGGGCGACACGACACGGGCTACGTCGCACGGTTCCTCGAACGCCAAGACGTCGACCGCATCGACCATCTTCTCGCCGAGGTCGAGGCGCTGCGCGGTCCTCGCACCACCCTCGATCGGTCGACGGTCGCGATCGAAGGGAGCGACGAGCTCAAGGTCATCGCGCTCGCGCCATGCGTCTTCTACGCGTCGCCGGGGCCGGGTCGCGCTGAGTTCGTCGCGGTGGGTGATCGGATCCGCGTCGATACGACGCTGTGCTTGGTGGAGGCGATGAAGCTGTTCGAGGAGCTCTCCCTCGAGCGTTACAACGCTGCCGACGACGTGTATCCCTCAGACGCGGACTACGAGGTCGTCCGGGTCAACGCCCACGATGGGCAACTCGTGTCGGAGGGTGATCTCCTCTTCGTGGTGCGCCCGACTACCGGCGGGCACGGCGCTGACTCGTCGTTGAGCCAGAGTCCGGCCTGAAGCCGTGGACTAATCGGTGCAACTCTGGGCTGGTCCGATACGTCATAGAGAATAGGGACCCGAGGACAGGTAGATGCCCCAGCTGACGCTCGTAAGCCAACGGCTACCGCATTCGGACGAGGGTCTGCTCGACGCCTATTCCCACGCGGTGACCAGTGCCGTCGTCCCCACCAGCTGGTGGCTGAGAGCGGGGTGCTGGTGATCTCGGTTGACCCGACGAGCCCGGCCGGACACGCTGACATTCGAATCGGAGAGGAGCCAGGCGCGATCACGGGGAGGACAACCTGAACTGCACCCCTCCGCCGCCGTGGCGCACCATCGGAGCAATCGTCCATTCCCCGAGATGACGCGTGACCGTGCGGCCGGCCACCAAGCCGATCGCGGCCCCGAACGGCAGGTCGCCCAGCCAGTGTTTCCGCTCGTTGAGTCGCGAGGTGCCCACCCAGGTCGCGAATGCGAACGCGGGCACGCCGGCCTTCCAGCCGTAGCGCCGCTGGAAGACCGTGGCGGCTGCGAACGTGGCCGAGGTGTGTCCGGACGGGAACGACGAGTTCCCGGATCCGTCGGGACGAGTCCGTCGAGCCGTGCGCTTGATCGCCTGCGAGAGTGTCTGGCTCAGGATCTGGGCGCGAAGCAGGTCGCGACTCAAGTCGGCGATCTCAGAGCCGCCAGCGAGGGTGCCAACCCCGTAGGTCACCACCGGCACTCCGAATTGCACCATCCACGATCCCATCAGCTCGGCTGGCTCGAAGAAATGGTCGTGGAAGCCGCCCTCGATCAGCTCGGTGCTGAAGCGGCTGGTTGCGACCTCATCGTCGAGCAGGACGGCGCCGGAGCTAACGGCCAAACCGATACCAAGGATCGGAATGCCATCGATCGATGTGAACATCGCGCCGAAGTCCCGCGCGACGTCGCCGAAGAACGTGCCGGAATGACTCGGTTCCGGTACGTCGTCTGACGAAGCCCCGGGCCCTTCGGTAGGGCGATCGGTCTGCGCGTCCGCGCCAGCAGCCAGCGCGAGGCTGATCATGACTCCACCCGTCACCCGGCAAAGACGTGACATGTCGATACGGTAGCGGACCCTACATGAACATTCGATGAACAGGTGCCGCTCGCCCTGTCATCGAGCGTTCATCATCCGTTCGCTACGATGGGAGTCATGGTCGACCTCGAAGCTGAAGGCTTGCGGGTGATTGCGGAAGAGAACCTCGCATCTGATGTCAACAACATCGGTCCGGTCGTGGAACGCGTCGTTCGGCATCTGAAAACACATGTCGACGTTCCCGGAAGTGAGGAGGACGTCGACCTGGCCCTGCGAGAGGCAGTCGCCAACGCGGTCGTTCACGGGAACGGTCGCGACCCACGCAAGCTGGTAAACATCATCCTCGCATCCGACGAGGACGACGGTTTGTTTCTCATCGTGCGGGATTCTGGCCGTGGTTTCGATCCGTCGCGTGTCTCGAACCCGGTCCGTGGTCCCGGCATTCACGCGCCGAATGGGCGCGGGGTGTTCCTGATGCGCGAGCTCATGAAAGACGTTACGTTTCGAGACAACGGTCGAGAGGTGCGCTTGCGCATCCGCTGATTCGGAGAGAGAAACATGCCAGTCGAAAACAGGATTCTTGTCGCATTGCTTGTCGTCGTCCTCACCGTTGTGATGCCACTTCAGGCCTCTGCACAGGAGGACTTGTCGGCACCACGAGGAGCGGCGGCCGGCGCCGTGACAGAGGGCTGGTCGATCCTGCGCGACGCAATTGGTGACCTCGAGCGGTTTCTCACATCGTCGGAGACCTACGTCGTGCTCGGCCTCGGACTGGGAGCTGCCGCCGGCCTCCAACGACACGACCATCGAATCGCCGCGAGTCGCCTCAACACTGAGCTCTTCGAGTCGAGCAGCTTTGGAACGACGTTCGAAGCGGGTGAAACCCTGGGCGGCACCTGGGTTCAGCTCGGTGGCGCCGTCGCGACGTACGGCGTCGGGAAACTGACCACGCATCCCAGGGTGGCTGAGCTCGGGCGCGACCTCATTCGGGTCCAGGCGCTGAACGGTGCGTTGACCCATGCTTTGAAGCGCGCCGTCGCGCGGCAGCGGCCGGACGGCGCGGGACATCGCTCGTTTCCCTCAGGCCACACTTCCGCCACGTTTGCCAGCGCCGTCGTGCTCCACAATCACCTCGGTTGGAAGGTGGGCGTCCCGTCTATGGCCGTCGCATCCTACGTTGCGGGGTCCAGGATGAGCGAGAACAGGCACTATCTGAGCGATGTGATTGTCGGCGCCGCGATCGGGCTCGCTGCCGGGCAGGCAGTCACGTTCCGGTTGAGACAGGCGAGATTCGAGGTGACTCCACTGGCCTCACCCAACGGCGCGGGCGTGCAGGTGGCGGTCGTTGGCTTCTGAGGGTTGATTGTCTGGGGCAGCCAAAAATGTTGCGACCGCTTCCGCGAGTCAAGGGTTTGAGCTGCTCGCTCGTATTGGCGGCCACAATCAGTGGAGCGCCGCCGTCCGTGATCGCTCAACGCGGGGCAACCGAGTACGAGGGTCGTGCCGGCGAGGTCAGAGGGACGTGTCCCGCCGTCGTCTTTACCGTCAATGGCACGACGATTGCCACGGATGGTGACACCGAGTTCGACGATGGTACCTGCGCCGACTTGCGAGAGGGAACCCTGATCGAAGTAGAAGGTGAGCTTCAAGCGGATGGCCGCGTGGTGGCGAGCGAAGTCGAATTCGAGTCCGAATCTGATGATGACGACGACGACGACAACGACGACGACAACGACGACGATGGTGACCATTTGCGCCAGGAGGATGACGACGCCCCGCCCGACCCGTCGGCATGATAGGTTGGGCTGACCCTACGGCGATGCGCATCCTGCTGATCGAGGACGAACCCGACTCGGCCCACATGCTCGCGAAGGGCCTTCGGGAGCAGTCCTACGCGGTCGATGTTGCGCCCGACGGCCGGGATGCCTCGTTCCGAGTCGACACCACCGACTACGACGCGGTCATTCTCGACGTGATGCTGCCGGGAAAGGACGGCTTCGAGATCTGTCGGGAGCTACGCGCCGCGGGCGCAGCGGTTCCGGTGCTGATGCTGACGGCGCGAGACGCCATCGAGGCTCGCATTACTGGTCTTGATAGTGGCGCGGATGACTACCTGACCAAGCCGTTCGACTTCGGCGAGCTGCTCGCCCGGCTTCGCGCCCTGATCCGGCGTGGTGAGCGCCCGCCGCTTCCCGAGTTTCTTCAAGTTGGACCCATCGAGATCGACACGCGGTCGCGGCAGGTGTCGAAAGGCGGACGGCAGGTTCAGCTGACGGCGCGCGAGTACGCCCTGTTTGAGTTCCTCGCGAGGCGCGCCGGCGAGGTCCTGGGACGCGCGGAAATCGCCGAGCACGTGTGGGACGATGCCTACGATCCCATGTCGAACGTCATCGACGTCTACATTCAGCGGTTGCGCCGAAAGCTCGACTCTGAGGGCGCCGAGTCGGTCAGCCGGCTCACCACGCGGCGGGGTGAGGGCTACGCGCTCGCCTCCCCGGTCACTAGCTCGGGGGAGCCCGCGGGCGCCTAGCTGACGAGCTCCGAACGGATTTCATGTCCCTGTCAATTCGCGGGCGTCTGACCCTGTGGTACGGACTCGTGCTACTCGTCGTGCTGATTGCGACCGGTGGCTCGATTCTCGTTCTCCACAATCGTCTCGGCCTTGCAGATGTCGACCGTGAGCTTGGGAATTTGTCTGCAACCGTCATCGCCGCACTCCGGCACGAGCTCGAAGATGGTGAGACGCTCGAGGAGACCGTCGAGGAGATTGACGAGCTCGAGCTACCGGGAACGGGAGTCGCGGTGGCAGACGCGGAAGGCGCCGTCTTGGCACTTCGGGGCTTGGGAGTCGCTGACCCGCCTGCAGCCGACCTTATCGCGCATTCCGCCGCTGTGACGCTCGCGACCTCAGATGGCAGGATCCGCGTGTACCCCGCAGATCTGGAGTCGGCAGGTCAGAGACTGCGAGTCGTCGTCTGGATGTCGCTGGCGGACTTCGAGCGCGAGCGCCACGTGCTGAGCCGGGCACTGCTTCTGGGCGTCCCGCTGGCGATGCTCGTGGCCCTCGTCGGGGGCTGGGGCATCAGTCGTCGCGCGCTTCGGCCGTTGGGCGACATGGCCGAACAGACCCTGGACATCTCGGATCGTCGCCCGGACGTCCGCCTACACACTCCGAATTCAGAAGACGAGCTGGGCGTGCTTGCGAGCGCCTTCAATGCGTTGCTCGACCGGCTCGGTGGCGCATTGAAGGCTCCAGCGTCGGTTCATGACGGACGCCTCGCATGAGCTGCGAACACCGGTCTCGGTCGTCAGAACGACGGCGCAAGTGACGCTTGGTCGCGACGATCGACCGAAAGCCGAGTACCGAGAGGCGCTGACAATCATCGCCGACCAGGCACAACGCTTGAGCCGCATGGTCGACGACATGCTGATGTTGGCCGTCGCCGACGCTGGTGGCCGACCGCTCCAGCTCAGCCAGTTCTATCTGGACGAGCTCGTTCACGAGTGCGCTCGCGCGGCCCAGGCCCTAGGACAGCCGGACACGGTCGCCGTGAGCGCGACGTCGCCGGACGAGATAGCGTTCAGCGGAGATGAGGAGCTCCTCCGACAGATGCTGCTGAATCTGCTGAGCAACGCGGTACGGCACGCGACGTCGACCGATGGGCCTGGCCGGGTCGACCTGAGCGTGGATGTCATTGGTGATGACGTTCGCATCGTCATCGACGACACAGGCCCCGGCATCGAAGAGGCAGACCGGGAGCGTGTCTTCGAGCGGTTCGTGCGGATCAATGCGGCAGGGGCGCGTGCAGGCGGGGGATTGGGCTTGCCAATTGCGCGCTGGGTCGCCGAGGCTCACGGCGGGTCAGCCACGGCCGGAGCATCGCCTGGCGGCGGCGGCCGCTTCGTCGTCGTGCTCCCCATTCCAGACGGCCACCCGCGTTAGAATCACGGCACTAGGTCTGCACGGGAGGTTTCCAGATGAAGAGATCAGTTCGGGTCGGGCTTCGCCCGCGCCTTCTTGCGCTCGGTGTGTTGGCTGCAGCGCTGCTCGCGGATCTGCCGGCTGCCGCCCAGTCACAGACGTCTGCCGATACCTTTCAGCCGTGGCATGCCGTGATGTACCGCTCGGTGCTTTGGGCCGAGATGTCACCTGACGGTCGTCAAACGGCGTTTCTCCGTTCCAGGCCACGGCGTCCGATCGCCGAGGACAGCGGTGCGGCGTGGGTGGAGCTCTACCTGCTCGACGCCGACGGCCGAGAAGTGCCGTTCGTCACGGGCGATGTCAACGTCGGAAGACCTATCTGGCTCAGCGACGACGAGCTGGCATTCGCGACGCGACGCGACGGCGACGAGCGTCGTTCTATCTACCGCATCTCGATCCGCGGAGGTGAGGCGCGCAAGGTCTTCGAGTACGAGACCAACGTGTCGGCGTTCGACGTCAGTTCTGACGGACGGTGGCTCGCGTTTCTGTCGCCAGACACGCAGAGCACAGACCGAGAGAAGCTTGCGGGCCAGGGCTTCAATCGGGAGATCTTTGAAGAAGAGCTGGTGTTTACACGACTGCGGATCGCCGACCTGCAATCGGGCGAAGGGCCGAGCGACCGTGACGTTCGAACCATCGACGTCAACGGGTCGCTCCGTTCGCTGAGCTTTTCGCCCGATGGGCAGCATCTCCTCGTCGGGGTGACCCCGACGCCGCTCGTCGACGATTCATTCGTTGCGCGGCAGTTGCTGGTGCTCGATTTGGATGGTCGGGTCACATCTCGCGTGGAGATTGAGGGCAAGATCGGGCCGGTCGACTGGAGCCCGGACGGTCGGCACATCGCGTTGATCGGATCGGTCGATCGGAATGATCCGGCGGCAGGCCGCCTACAGCTTGTGTCGGCGGAGGGTGGCGTACCGCGCGACCTCCTGCCAGACCTCGAGGCCCATGTCGCGACCTTCGACTGGCAGGACCCGAACACCCTGGCGTACGTGGCCGACATCGGAACGGAGACGGAGGTCGGAACCGTCTCGCTAGACGGTGCCGGGTCCGCCGCCCGTACGCTGCTACCTGCCGGCCAGCTGATTGTGTCCGGCCTCGACATCGGAAGCCAGGGGACCGCCGCGGCCGTCGCGCAGACGCCCAGACACTCGGGTGAGCTCTACACGCTGACCCCTGCCGGGGAGGTCAGCCGTCTGCCGACCAGCAACGACTGGCTGGAGGACCTGCGTTTCGCCACCCAGGAGACGATCCGGTACAAGGCGCGCGATGGGCTGGAGCTCGAGGGCATCTTGATCCACCCGCTCGACTACCAGCCTGGCCAGCGCTACCCGCTGGTGCTCGTGGTCCATGGGGGACCGGAGGCGCGCTATGGCAACGGCTGGCTCACGGGCTACTCGGCACCAGGTCAAGTCGCCGCGGCTCGCGGCTTCAGCGTCTTCTATCCCAACTACCGCGGCAGCACGGGCCGCGGGGTCGCGTTCTCGAAGACGAGTCAGGCGGCGGCCACCGGAGCCGAGTATGACGACCTCGTCGACGGCGTCGATCACCTTATCGATATTGGCCTGGTCGATGCTGACCGGGTCGGCATCATGGGCGGTTCGTATGGTGGGTACGCGTCAGCTTGGGGCGCCACCTACTACTCGGAGCGGTTTGCGGCCGCGATCCCGTTCGTCGGCATCAGTAACGCGATCTCGAAGATGGGCACGACCGATATTCCCCGCGAGATGTACGACGTCCACCACAGAAAGTGGCTCTGGGACGACTGGGAGTACTTTGCCAAGGCAAGCCCGATCTACTACGTGACGCGCAACCGGACGCCGACGTTGATTCTCCACGGGAAGGACGATCCGCGTGTTCACCCGAGCCAGTCGTTGGAGCTGTATCGAAACCTCAAGTTGGTCGGGCAAGCACCGGTTCGCTTCGTCCGTTATCCGGGCGAGGGCCATGGCAACCGCAAATCGGCAGCGCGGCTCGACTATGCGCTTCGGACCCTGCGCTGGATGGAGCACTACCTCAAGGGCCCCGGTGGTGACCCGCCAGGTCCGGATCTCGACTACGCCGACTACCTTCCATGGGCCGAGGAGGCCGACGGCGACGAAGAAGTGGTTTCGGGGCGCTAGGCTCGCCGCCAAGTCAGAGCGAAGTCCCGCGGCCCCTGACCGCTTTCGAGCGAACTGAAGTCAGTTTCCACGGCGACCCTGTGCTCGCGAGGATCTCGATGGTGCTCATCCCTTCCCATCTGCGCACCAGCCAGAGCGGGCGTCCTCTTTGCACAACCCGTCGCATAGCGACAGGGAGGAGACAGCCATGACACGCATTCGTAAACTTGTTGGGGGTAACCGTCCGCACGACTTCGTCGAGCACATGTTGATGTGGGGTGCCGTGTCCCTCGGAGTTGTAATCGAGTTGAGACTGGTCGTTCAGTTCATGGGCACGATTCACCACTTCGTCCTCGAGGGCAGCACACCCCTCCAGTAACCTTTGCGTAGGGAGAGATGGTCGAGCCGCTGAAGACACCCAACCTCTTAGTGCTCGGCTGAGGGGCGGCCCTTCCCGGGGTTGCCCCGATCGTTCTAGTCATCCCGCCCATTGCGCTGCCGCGCGTCGTATCAGTCTTCCGTTCCGGTTGCTGGCTGAGTCCTAGCCGCGGGTGCAGGAATTGGCCCCCTCAGCCGATTACACCTACTAGGGAGTACTCCGCGGGGCAGCCTGGTGCCGAGCTACGCACACAGTCTTGCTCCATCGGGAGTTGCGTACCCGGCAAGACGAAAGTGTTGCTCCCGCGGCTGATCTTTTCGGCTGTGATGTGAGATTCCGTGAAAGTACGAATTTTGCAGCCCTTGTTCTCGTTTGGCAGCGTCATGCGACACAAAAACAGGCTTGAAGCGCCACGACCGAACGGCTTGGCTGGCCGCCTCATCTTCGAGGACACCGGCCAGGACCTGGTGGAGTACGCGCTCATCACGGCATTTATTGGTGTGGTGGGCATCCTCTTGTGGGAGAACATCCGCACCGGTATCGGTGGGGCGTATGCGAACTGGGATAGCGGCACCCAGAATCTCTGGGAGCCACAGGATCTACTCCCATGAGCACTATGCGTAAGCGGCGTCGTCGGGACGGAGAACGGGGCGTCGAGCTCATCGAGTTCGCCCTGACGTTTCCCATTTTGTTGATCGTTGTACTGGGCATTGTCGACTTCGCCTTGGTCTTTCACCACAACGAGGTGCTGACGAACGCGGCTCGTGAGGGTGCGCGACTCGCGTCCCTGCCCGGGTACGCCACAGCCGACGTCCAGAACCGGGTCAGCGCGTTCGTGCTGACGGGCGGGCTACCGGCGACTCCGACCGTCACGGTGGCTCCAGCGACGATTCCATTTGGGGCGGGGACCTGGCCGGCCTCGACCGTCACCGTGAGCTACTCGCACGACTACCTGTTCATCGACGGCGTCACCGCCTGGTTTGGCGGGATTGGCAACCCGACGCTGACCGGAAGCGCCACGATGCGCCACGAGCTTGTGCCCTAACTAGCAATGAGCCATTCAATGACTGGAAGCAGAGGTTAGTGATGAGAATGCCCCCAACATCGTCGACATCGACTGCCAGGGACGCTCGTCGTTGGAGCAGTGAGCAGGGATCGATCCTTGTTCCCACGGCGGTCGCTCTGCTTGGCCTGCTGGCGTTCAGCGCGTTCACGATCGACAACGGCATCATGCTGTCGAGTCGCCGGCAGGCGCAGAACGCGGCTGATTCCGGTGCTTTGGCGGCCGCGCTGTACCTGACGTGGGACGACATCAACGACCAGGCCGGCGCGCAGGCCGCTGGAGTCGCCGCTACGCAGCTCCACCAGGTGTGGGATGGCGTGCCTGACGTGACGCTCGCCGACGTGACGTTTCCGACCTGTCCTCCGGGGGCACCGGGTCTGGCTGATGTGTGTGTGCGGGTCGACGTCTTTCGGAATGAGCGCGCAGGCGGCAATCCCCTGCCGGCCTTTTTCGCGAACCTAGCGGGGGTGTCTCAGCAAGGGGTGCGGGCCACCGCAACAGCTCAAGTGCTCTTCGGAAGGGCCGCGACCAACTGCATCCTGCCGTTCGCCATTCCAGACCGGTGGTTCGAAATGCGCGAGGATATCGCGACGGTGCCTCCCGTTGGCGGCAATGCCGTCGACGACCCCGTTCTCAATTTCGTTCCCGATAGCTTGGACTCGCGTGAAGACCTTACCCAGCATCCGTATGACACGACGTGGTTCACGCGTTGGGATCCCAACGATACGTACGATGCCTACCAGATGCAGGGCCAGCATGGAGGCGCCCCACTGACCGGTGATGTGGACTTCTTCCCATCGGCCTTCCACCCGCTCTCGGGCGAGGAGGTCTGGTCGTGGAATCCGGAGTTGTCGACAACCGGCTACAGCTCGGCTGTCGACCATGGGCTTCAGGTCACGCTCAAGCAAGAAAACGGCACCCAGATCGCCCCGAGCTTCTACTACCCGATTCTGCTGAACGACGGGTTGGGGAACGGCGCCAGCTCGTATCGGACCAGGATTGAGCAGTGCACGGGCGCGCCGCTTGAAGTCGGCGACTATTTGTCCGTGGAGCCCGGGAACATGGTCGGACCAACGGGGCAAGGTGTCACCGCGCTGGTCGCCCAGGACTCAGGCGCTGTTTGGGACCCGCTAGTTCAAAGACCAGATGCCTGCGTCGGCTCTGGCTGCGGGGGGGTGGCCCGAATCAGTACATCATCACCGGCCGGACGGGGGGAATCACGGGCGGATGCCAGAACGATGGCACGCCCGATAGTTGTCTCGGGTTCCACCCCAACCGGAGTCCCCGCTTGAAGTTTGCAGCGGTCTTCGATACGGACAACTACATGTCCGGTGCGCGGACCGGACGCGGCGACATCTTCATCACCGGGTTTGTCGGCATGTTCATGAAAGGCATGAACGGCAATGACGTGGAGGCCTACATCACCGACCTGGACCTCGAGCCCAACGGCGGGAGCTACACGGCCGATACCTCATCGGCTTTGCGAACGGTCGTCCTCGTCAGGTAGTGGTCCGATCAAGGTCAGGCAGAGGTTAGATAGTGGTCAGGTAAGCATCAGATGCGCGGGATGATGAGACGACGACGTCGAAGGAATAATGAGACGGGGGCGGAGCTCGTCGAGCTGGCGTTGACGCTCCCGATGGTTCTGCTCGTGCTGCTCTGTATCACCGATTTTGGGTTCTTGTTCCAGAAGCAGGAGATTGTGGCGAACGCCGCGCGCGAGGGCGCGCGCCTCGCAGCGAGGCCGTCGAGCTCCCAGACCGATGTGCAGAACCGTGTCTTGGCGTACGTCCAGGCCTCGGGGCTACCGACGTGGCCCGGCAGCCCCGCCGTAGTCGTGACCGCGACAACCCTGACTTCAGGGGCCAACACATGGCCGGCGAATCAGGTCAATGTCTCGTATGACCACGGCTATTCGTTTCTGCGTTTCGTGAACTTCTTCGGAGCCTCCTTCAGCACGGTGACGCTGAGCGCGCAGGCGACGATGCGCCTCGAGACCAACAGTCCTTAGAACACTCACCTTCGCTGATCGCTGTCACTTCCTCGCAAGCCTCCAGGGCCTGATCCGTCGAGCCGTTGAACCCACCCGGCGCTCAACCGCAAGGTCCTACCTCAGCTGAGATTTGGTGCCGCGCAGGACGACAGCTTGGGTCCAAGCACGTACATTTCTGTGCCGTAGCGTGCAGTCTTGCGAAAAGCACGGAGCTTGCACGGTCCCTCCATGGCGGACTGGTATCAATGCACCCCAACTACGCGGATGATCGGTCACGAATGAGCAGTGCGGCGGCTCAACTCTTAGGCGACGAGACGAGGGCAGGATTTGGTGGAGTACGCGCTCATCACGGCGTTTATCGGAGTGGTGGGGATCCTCTTGTGGGAGAACATCCGCACCGGCATCGGTGGAGCGTATGCGAACTGGGACAGCGGCGGTCAGAACCTGTGGGAGCCGCTCGATCCACTGCCATGAGCATCATGCGTAAGCGGCGTCGTCGGGACGGAGAACGGGGTGTCGAGCTCATCGAGTTCGCCCTGGCGTTTCCTATTCTGTTGGTCGTTGTGCTGGGCATCGTCGACTTCGCCTTGGTCTATCACCACAACGAGGTGCTGACGAACGCGGCTCGTGAGGGCGCGCGACTCGCGTCGCTGCCCGGGTACAACCTGCCCGACGTCCAGAACCGGGTCAGCGCGTTCGTGCAGACGGGCGGGCTACCTGCGACTCCGACCGTCACAGTGACTCCTGCGACGATTCCATTCGGAGCGGGGACCTGGCCAGCCTCGACCGTCACCGTGAGCTACCCCCACGACTACCTGTTCCTCGACGGCGTCACGGCCTGGTTTGGCGGGATCGGCAACCCGACGCTAAACGCACACGCCACGATGCGCCATGAGGTACAGCCGCAGTTACGCAATGACTGGAAGCCGAGGTTAGTGATGAGAATGCCCCCAATACGGTCGACATCGACTGCCCGGGACGCTCGCCGTTGGAGCAGTGAGCAAGGATCGATCCTCGTGCCCACGGCGGTCGCCCTGCTTGGCCTGCTGGCGTTCAGCGCCTTCACGATCGACAACGGCATCATGCTGTCGAGTCGCCGGCAGGCGCAGAACGCGGCAGATTCCGGGGCATTGGCTGCTGCGCTCTACCTCACATGGGACGACATCAACGACCAGCCCGGCGCGCAGGCCGCCGGAGTCGCCGCCGCGCAGCTCCACCAGGTGTGGGATGCCGCGCCTGACGTCACCCTGGCCGACGTGACCTTTCCAAGCTGTCCGCCCGGGGCGCCCGGTCTGGCCGATATTTGTGTGCGGGTCGACGTGTTTCGGAACACGCGCGCGAATGGCAATCCGCTTCCGGCCTTCTTTGCGAATCTGGCTGGGGTGTCCCAGCAGGGGGTGAGGGCCACCGCAACGGCGCAAGTGCTTTTTGGCCGGGCGGCGACCAACTGCATCCTGCCGTTCGCCATTCCAGACCGGTGGTTCGAAATGCGCGAGGATATCGCGACCACCCCGCCCTTGCCTCAAGGCAATGCCTTGGACGACCCCGCGCTGTCTTTCATTCCCCTTCGCGAGGACTCGCGTGAAGACCTTCTCTATCATCCGTATGACACGACATGGTTCACCCAATGGGACCCGAACGATACGTACGATGCCTACGTGCAGGTAGGTCAACATGGGGGCCCCCCTCTGACCCCTCCGGTTGACTATTTCCCGTCGGCCTTCCACCCGCTGTCGGGCGAGGAGGTCTGGTCATGGAATCCGGAGTACGGCCCGCCGATGACAACCGGCTACAGTTCAGCCGTGGACCATGGCCTGCAGGTCACGCTCAAGAAAGAGAACGGCACCCAGATCGCCCCGAGCTTCTACTACCCGGTCTTGCTGAATGATGGGTTGGGGACGGGTGCCAGCGCGTATCGGACCAGGATTCAGCAGTGCACGGGCGCGACGCTTGAGGTGGGCGACTACATGCCCGTGGAGCCCGGGAACATGATCGGGCCCACCCGTCAGGGTATCAACAACTTGGTCGCCCAGGATCCAGGCGATATTTGGGATGAGTTCCTTTCTAGACCAGATGCCTGTGTCGGCTCTGGTTGTGGGATGCCCTCTGGCCCCCGGTTCATGGTCACGGGCAGGACGGGAGGTATCACGGGTGGGTGCCAGAACGATGGAGTGCCCGATAGTTGTCTCGGGTTCTACCCCAACCGGAGTCCCCGCCTGAAGTTTGCCGCGGTCTTCGATGCGGACAATTACATGTCCGGTGCTCGGACCGGTCGTGGCGACATCTACATCACGGGGTTTGTCGGCATGTTCATGAAAGGCATGCTGGGCGATGACGTCCAGGCCTACATCACCGACCTGGACCTTGAGCCTGGCGGCGCCTACACGGCTGATACGTCGTCGGCCTTGCGGACGGTCGTCCTTGTCAGATGATGGTTCGATAGAGGTTAGGTAATGGTTCGAAACAGGTCAGTTAGCATCAGATGAGCGGGATGATGAGACGACGGCGTCGAAGGAATGATGAGGCGGGTGCGGAGCTCGTCGAGCTGGCGTTGACGCTCCCGCTGATTCTGCTCGTGCTGCTCTGTATCACCGATTTCGGGCTCCTGTTCCAGAAACAGGAGATCGTGGCCAACGCTGCGCGCGAGGGGGCGCGTCTCGCGGCGAGACCGTCTAGCTCCGCGATCGATGTGCACAATCGTGTCTGGCCTATGTCCAGGCATCAGGGCTGCCGTTGTTTCCTGGTAGCCCCACCGCGGTCGTGACGCCGACCACCCTGACGTCGGGCGCCAATACATGGCCGGCGACACAGGTCAATGTCTCCTACGACCACGGTTACTCGTTTCTGCGGTTCGTGAACTTCTTCGGCGCCTCCTTCAACACGGTGACGCTGAGCGCGCAGGCGACCATGCGCACCGAGATCAATACCCCCTAGGGCACAGCCTTAGAACCCTGTGTGGCGTCGGCAAGTCTCGGCCTTCATCGAAATCCCCAACCGAGCTAAGTTCCGTACTAGCGGAGATTTGGCGCTGCGTGAGGCGATAGCTTGCGCGTAGGCGTGTGATCCAACGTGCAGTACCGTGGAAACTTGTGCAAGCACGAAGATTGCAGCCGCGTGCGGCCAGGAGCACTTTGAAGCACAAGGGCGCGAGGTCGTGACGAACGCTGGAGGCGAAGGCCTCGCCTGGGCACGTTGCCGGGATAGTTAAAGCAGAGGTTAGTGATGAGAATGCCCCCAACATCGTCGACATCGACTGCCCGGGACGCTCGCCGTTGGAGCAGTGAGCAAGGATCGATCCTCGTTCCCACGGCGGTCGCCCTGCTTGGCCTGCTCGCGTTCAGCGCCTTCACGATTGACAACGGCATCATGCTGTCGAGTCGGCGGCAGGCGCAGAACGCGGCGGATTCCGGGGCACTGGCCGCTGCGCTCTACCTCACATGGGACGACATCAACGACCAGGCCGGCGCCCAGGCGGCGGGCGTGGCGGCGGCGCAGCTCCACCAGGTGTGGGATGCTGCGCCTGACGTCACCCTGGCCGATGTGACCTTTCCAAGCTGCCCGCCGGGCGCGCCCGATCTGGCCGATGTTTGTGTGCGGGTCGACGTGTTTCGGAACACGCGCGCGAATGGCAATCCGCTTCCGGCCTTCTTTGCGAACCTGGCGGGCGTGTCCCAGCAGGGCGTGAGAGCGACTGCAACGGCCCAGGTGCTTTTTGGCCGGGCGGCGACCAACTGCATCTTACCGTTCGCCATTCCAGACCGGTGGCGCGAGTATCGTGAGTCGATAGCGACCCAGCCTCCCCCGACACCCATAACCGGCGATGCCGTCGACGACCCCGCGCTGTCTTTCATTCCGCTTCGCGAGGACTCGCGTGAAGACCTTCTCCAGCATCCGTACGACACAACGTGGTTCACGCGTTGGGACCCGAACGATACGTACGATGCCTACGTGATGGTGGGCCAGCATGGGGGCGCCCCTCTGACCCCTCCGGTTGACTCTTTCCCGTCGGCCTTCCATCCGCTCTCAGGCGAGGAGGTCTGGTCGTGGAATCCCGAGTACGTGCCGATGACAACCGGCTACAGCTCGAGCGTCGACCATGGGCTGAAGCTCACGCTCAAGAAAGAGAACGGCACTCAGATCGCCCCGAGCTTCTATTACCCGATCTTGTTGAATGATGGGTTGGGGACGGGTGCCGCCGACTACATGACCAGGATTACGTTGTGCACTGGCGCGACCCTTGAGGTAGGCGACTATATGCCTGTGGAGCCCGGGGCCATGATTGGACCAACGAGAATGGCCGTCAACGCGCTGGTGGCCACTGATCCTGGCGACATCTGGGACGAAACCCTTCCTAGACCGGACGCCTGTGTTGGATCTGGTTGCGGGGTGGGTGGCGGGAATCAAACCATCATTACCGGCAGGACGGGAGGCATCACGGGCGGGTGCCAGAACGATGGCGTGCCCGACAGTTGTCTCGGGTTCTACCCCAACCGGAGTCCCCGCCTGAAGTTTGCCGCGGTCTTCGATGCCGACAACTACATGTCCGGTGCGAGGACCGGTCGTGGCGACATCTACATCACGGGGTTTGTCGGGATGTTCATGATAGGGATGAACGGCGACGACGTGGAGGCCTACATCACCGACCTTGACCTCGAGCCCGGCGCCGCCTACACGGCCGACACCTCGTCGGCCTTGCGAACGGTCGTCCTCGTTAGGTAGAGATTAATATCCCCCAGGCCGAGCGCCTTCGAGTGAGCTCCGTAAATCACTTACACACATAGGATTACGGCGTTCGAAGTCTTTGACTTGGCACACCGATGGCAATAGGCTATTGCTGTGGGGATGAGGCTTTTCGTCTTGGTCCCGGCGTTGTGTCTGTGCTTCCAATCCGGGTTAATGGCGCAGCGCGAGTCGCCGGCCCCGCCCCGCTCCCAAGAGCTCCTTGACCGTTACTGTGTCACGTGCCACAGCGAGCGGCTCGAGACCGCTGGCCTGAATCTGGAACAGATCGACCTCGCCCACGTCAGCGAAGGCGAGGGCGCCGAGTTGTGGGAGAAGGTCGTCCGAAAGCTGAGCACTGGCGCGATGCCGCCTCCAGGTAGGCCGCAGCCTCCGACGGAAGACCGGACGGACCTATTGACCTGGTTGGAAACGTCGCTCGACGATGCGGCGACCGCCCAGCCGAATCCGGGTCGCACCGAGACCTTGCGGCGACTCAACCGCACCGAGTATCAGAACGCCGTCAGGGACCTGCTGGCGCTCGACATCGATGCCAAGTCGCTCTTGCCTCCGGACGAGAGCGGCCACGGCTTCGACAACGTCACCGTTGGCGATCTGTCTCCGGCCCTTCTCGACCGGTACATCTCCGCTGCGCAGAGAATCAGCCGACTGGCGATCGGCAGCACGCAGACGTCGCTTCAAAGCGAGGCGATTCGCGTGGCTGGTGACGTCACCCAGGAAGCGCACGTTCCTGGCCTTCCGATCGGGACCCGTGGCGGGACCGTTGTCCCGTTTGTGTTTGCCCAGGACGGCGAGTACGAGATCCAGATCCGGCTCGCGCGCAATCGGAGCGGCTTCGTTGGCGGACTGAGGCAACCCGGCTCGCACACGTTGGATCTGTTACTCGACAAGAGTCGCGTCGCGACGTTCACCGTAGAGCAGCCTCCCGAGGGTGATGACCATTTGCGCGTCGACGAGCACTTGAAGACGAGGATTCCGGTCACGGCTGGCCCACACGATCTAGGTGTGACGTTCCTGAAGCGTTCGACCTCGCTCGCCGAGACCGAGCGCCAGCCGTTGGTGTCGCGCTTCAACGAACAGCGTCATCCCCGCCTCACACCAGCGATCTACGAGGTCTCCATCACCGGTCCGTATACCGCGGCCGGGGCCGACGATACGCCGAGCCGGCGCCGCATCTTCACCTGCCGGCCGACTGCGGCGACCGAAGAGGCTGAAGGGCGGTGCGCCCAGGAAATCCTTTCGGCGCTGGTGCGCCGCGCATACCGACGCGCGGTGACCGAGGAGGACCTGGAAGGGCCGCTGGCGTTCTACCGGGACGGCAGGTCCGAGGGCGATTTTGACCACGGCATCGGAAAGGCCGTGAGCGCGGTGCTGATGAATCCGGCATTCCTCTTCCGCGTTGAGCGAGATCTCGATGATGTTGCGCCCGGAGCCGCGTATCGAGTGAACGACATCGAGCTTGCCTCCCGCTTGTCGTTTTTTCTGTGGAGCAGCATTCCTGACGACGATCTCCTTGACGCGGCCATTCGGGGCGAGCTCGGTCGGCCGGATGAGTTGGAGCGACAGACTCGCCGGATGCTCGCCGATTCGCGGTCGTCCAACCTGGCAACCAACTTCGCGGGCCAGTGGCTTCGATTGCGCAACCTGGAGGCGGTCAGCCCGAACGTGCGCCTCTATCCCGACTTCGACGACAACCTACGCCAGGCGTTCCGAACCGAGACCGAGCTGTTCATCGACAGTGTTATTCGCGAAGATCGCAGCGCGCTCGACCTACTCAGCGCCGACCACACCTTTCTCAACGAGCGCCTGGCGAAGCACTACAGTATTCCCAATGTCTACGGCAGCCGTTTTCGCCGCGTCGTGCTCGGCAAAGACAGTAAGCGTGGTGGGTTGTTGAGACACGGCAGCGTCCTTTCCGTCACGTCCTATGCGACACGGACGTCACCGGTCATTCGCGGGGTCTGGGTCTTGGACAACATCTTCGGCGCGCCTCCACCGCCGCCACTGCCGAACGTGCCGGCGCTCGAGGAGAACTCGGTGGCCGCCAACCTCCCGATGCGCGAGCGGCTCAAAGCCCATCGGAACAACCCGGTATGCTCGAGCTGTCACCGGACGATCGACCCCGTCGGGTTTACGCTCGAGAACTTCGACGCCATTGGCCGCTGGCGAGATCACTCGGGTGATAGCGGCCCGGTCGATGTCTCGGGAGCGCTGCCCGGCATCGGTGAGCTGAGCGGCGTCGCAGGCCTCGAGGCTGGGCTGCTGAGCCGTCCAGAGTTGTTCGCCGGAACTTTGACCGAGAAACTGCTCACATTTGCGCTTGGACGGGGCGTCGAACACTACGATGCCCCCGCGGTTCGCCAGATTCTGCGCGACGCAGAAGCAGACAACTACCGCATCTCGTCGCTCATCATAGGTATCATCAAGAGCGTGCCGTTTCAGATGAGGACATCGACATGATCATCACCAAGAAGGCGTTGCCGAGACGTACGTTCCTTCGGGGGTTGCAGGCCACGCTCGCGCTGCCGCTGCTCGACGCGATGATTCCGGCGGCAACGGCGCTGGCCAGGACGCCAGCCAAGCCGGTGCCACGACTCGGCTACGTGTTCATCCCGATGGGATGTGACCATGCTCGCTGGACGCCACCGGGCCAGGGCGCGCTGGGCGAGCTGTCGCCCATATTGGCTCCGCTGGACCCCGTGCGTGAACAGCTCACCGTTGTCACGAACCTCGAGCTAGAGAACTCCTATCCGGGCACACACGACACGTCGAACTCGGGCTTCTTGAGCGCCGCGTTTGCCAAGCACACCGAGAGCTCCGACTACCACCTGGGCACCACCGCCGACCAGCTGGCGGCGAAGCAGATCGGTCAAGACACCCAGCTGCTGTCGCTCGAGTTGTCGATGGATCTCGATCCGCTCGCCGGGGTGTGCAACAACGGCTATGCCTGTGTCTACCAGAACAGCCTGTCGTGGTCGTCGCCGACGACACCGCTGCCCTCCGAAGCTCATCCGCGCATCGTGTTCGAGCGGCTGTTCGGTGAGGGCGGGAGCCCCGAGGAGCGGCGCGCCGCGCTCGGCAGCCGAGCGAGCCTGCTCGATGCCTTCGGCGCCGACATTGCGCGCCTCAAGGGAGCCCTGGCGGCAGCCGATCGCACGCGCGTCGATCAGTATCTTGACAGCATCCGGGAGGTCGAGCGCCAGATTCAGCATGCTGAAACCGCGGCCATGGACAACCCCGAGCCCGAACTCGACCGTCCGATGGGCGTCCCGGCTGCGTTTGCGGACCACGCCGCCCTGATGTTCGACTTGCAGGTCCTGGCTTTGCAGGGCGATATCACCCGGGTCATCACGTTCCAGCTGACGCGCGAGCTCAACAACCGCACATATCCGGAGATCGGCGTGCCCGATCCGCATCATCCCACGAGTCACCATGGGAACGACCCAGAGAAACTCGCCAAGATCGCCAAGATCAACACGTACCACGTGTCGCTGTTCTCGGAGTTCCTCCAGAAGTTGGGGGCCACGCCGGACGGCGACGGGTCGCTGCTCGATCACACCATCTATCTGTACGGGAGCGGGATCGGGAACCCGAGTTTGCATGACCACGAGAACCTACCGATTCTCGTGGCGGGCGGCGCCGGGTGCGGCGTGCAGGGCGGGCGGCACATCAGGTACACGGAGCAGACGCCGCTGGCGAATCTCCACCTGACACTGCTGGACCGGGTTGGCGTCCATCTGGATGAGTTCGGCGACAGCACGGGAAAAGTCGCGGACCTCTTCGATAGGGTGTCGGTATGACCCGGCTTAGCCTCGCGCTCGTGTTGGTGTTCGGGTTGACCGGCAGTGCCGCGGGTTCGGAAGACGGCGATGCGACGCTCGCCGATGCTGCGGAGCGCGGAGACGCCGCGCTGGTTCGAACCTTACTGAACGCCGACGGTGATGTGGACGTCGACTCCGCGCAGGTCGATGGGATGACTGCGCTGCACTGGGCGGTGTACCACGACGACGCCGATACGGCTCGTCTGTTGGTGCAGGCCGGCGCGGATGTCAGCGTGGAGAATCGCTACGGCGTGCCTCCGCTTGCTCTGGCGGCGACTAACGGCAATGGCGCCCTGGTCCGGCTGCTGCTCGAGTCGGGTGCCGATGCAAACGCGTCGCTTCACGGCGGAGAGTCCGTTCTCATGACCGCCGCGCGTACAGGGAGTGTCGAAGCCGTCGACGCGCTTCTCGTGGGCGGAGCCGATCCCAACGCTCGAGAGCGGCGAAATCAGACGGCGTTGATGTGGGCGGCAGCGGAGGGACACGCCCCCATCGTCAGTGCGCTCATCGAGGCTGGGGCCGATATCCACGCGAGTCTCGAGTCCGGATTCACGCCGATGTTCTTCGCCGTGCGTGAGGGCCGGATCGAAGTTGTTCACACGATGTTAGACGCCGGGGTGGACGTGAATGGGCTGCTCCAGCGGATACAGAAAGAGTCCGAACGTCCGGTGAACAGCGCCAGCCATCGGCCGGTCGACGACGGCATGAGTCCGTTGCTCATGGCCGTGCGAAACGGTCATTTCGAGCTCGCGATCGAGCTTATCAAGGCGGGGGGCGATCCGAACGACCAGCGCACCGGCTTCACGCCGCTCCATACGATGAGCTGGGTGCGGAAGCCCGATGCGAGCGATCTGGGAGACCCGCCACCCATCGGGTCGGGCGACCTGACGAGCCTCGAGTTCGTTCGCGAGCTGGTAGCGTTGGGCGCGGATGTGAACGCCCGCCTCGGCGAAGACGGTCCCCGCCCACCGCATACCGCGTCAACGGTCGGGAGGGAGGGCGCCACGCCATTCCTCATGGCCGCCGACCGGGCGGACGTCGCCCTCATGCGCGTCTTCGTCGATTTGGGCGCGGACCCCTTGCTGCCGAACGGAGGGAGCACGACGCCCCTGATGGCAGCGGCGGGCCTGGGCACGAGGGCGCCGCTCGAGGAAGCGGGAACAGAACTCGAAGCGATGGAAGCGGTGACCTTCCTGCTGGAGCTCGGAGCCGACATCGATGCGGTGGACGATCGTGGCAACACTGCGATGCATGGCGCAGCGTTCGGGCACTTCCCGAGGGTCGTCGAGCTGCTCGCAGACCGTGGAGCCGATCCTCACATCTGGAAGCTGGAGAATGAATCGGGATTGACGCCACTGTTCATCGCCGAAGGCTACCGCCGGGGAGGCTTCAAGCTCTCTCGTCCTACCACCGAGGCGGTGACACGCGTCATGCTGTCGGTCGGCCTTGCCACCGATGGTCAGCGGCCCGAGATCCGAGACATCTACGAGAAGCCGCCCGAACCGAAGAAACCCTAAGTCGCGGAAGGAACGATTCGAGTGCCGAAGATGCGAACCAAATGGAATCTACTGCTCGTTGTGTTCTTTACCGCAACCGCCCTTGGCGCGACCGGTTGCATCGGCTGCTTCACCACCGACGACACCGCGGGCTCGGGTGAGGCTGGCGCCTCGAACGAGACGACCGAGGGCACGACAGTGACCGGTCCCCTCAGCGCGCTCGAGGCGTTGTCGAACCTGGCGAGTGGGGCCGAATCGCTTCAGGCCGAGCTTGCGGACATGGAGCCGGTCGACCCGGTCCATTTCTCCGTGCTTCTCGACGCGTTGCCGATGGCGCCGGGAGATGAATGGACGGCCGACGAGCCGCGGGGCGAGACCAACCAGATGGGGGCCTTCTCGATGAGCACGGCCTCTAACACCTTTCGCCACGAAGACGGGGCGGAGATCGAGGTGACGATCTCGGACTTTGCGTTCAACCAGATTGCGTACTCGGGCTTTGCGATGGCCGCCAACTTTAGCCAGGAGTCTACCGAGGGCTACAACCGCGGTATCACGATCGGCGATGATCCAGGTCGTGAAGAGTACGATTACGAGTCGCGGCGGGGTTCGAGGGAGCTGCTTTTCGGCAAGCGGTATCACATCAAGGTCGAGGGGCGGCAGGTTGAACCGGAAGATCTCGAGCCGTGGCACGGCCGCGTCGATACGGACGTGCTTCCAACTGAGTAGCGCTCCATTCCTTCTCGAACGCTGTTTCACCCGACAAAGGGAAAGAGGCACATGAATGGCCAACTATGTGACCGAGTTCATCGGTACTTTCTTTCTTGTGCTGACGATAGGACTCACCGTGGTTGGGGGCACCGATTTCGCCCCGCTTGCCATCGGCAGTGTGCTCATGGTGATGGTGTACAGTCCTGGACCCTTCTTGCGCTTCCTGACCGGACGTAGGACACTGCTCATCTCGGCTCCTGTCTCTCGTGGGGTGATGTCCGTCTCTCAACGTCATCAAACCACAGGGTGTGGGAGTCGTTTCAATTTCCAACTAAGTTTCGCCATGTGTCCGGCGCACACTACAACCCTGCCGTGACACTGGCGATCTACTTGCGCGGAAAGCTACCCGCGGCTCAACTCGCGCCCTACATGGTGGCCCAGGTCATTGGATCGCTCGCCGCGACGTTCATGGTGCATGTCATCACGCTGAGTCCGTTTGCTCCTGCACCGGCTGCGGACGCTGGAACGCTGGCCGCCTTGCTCGTCGAAGTGCTCTTTACCTTTGCACTCGCTCTGGTCGTCCTCAACGTGGCCACTGCCGATGCGGTCTCCGGGAATTCCTTCTACGGCCTCGCGATCGGCTTCACGGTCATGGTCGGCGCGTTTGCCGGAGGACCGATCTCCGGGGGCGCGTTTAACCCGGCGGTCGGCATCGGACCGATCGTCTCGAATGCGGCAATGGGGATGGGCTCGCTCGGCGATCTGTGGCTTTACATCGTCGGACCATTCGCTGGCGGCGCGATGGCCGCATCGGTTTTTCGACTTCAGCACGGCTCCTGAGCGATTCATCGCCGGAGGTGGGAGCGCAGACCGGCGTTCTACGCCACTGATCGGCGATGACTTCGACATCCGCTTTCCGGAGAACAAGCGCCTGCTCGGCGACTTCTCGTTGAGCGGCGACGCGGCGCCGATTTCGTCCGATTCTGCTGACCACGGCGACGACCATTGCGGGTCTGCTGCCAGGCGACCGTGCTCACGCTGGGGCTCGTGCCGCTGCTTTATGCGCTGTTCTTTCGAGTCAGTTTCAGAGGGTTCTCATATACGCTCATACCGGGAGCAACACGATGACACACAGATTCATCAGATCGACGATGTGGTTCGGAGGCTTCGTGGTCCTCGCCATCGCCTTCATTGCCGCGTGCAGCGAAAGCGTCGAGACGCAGGAGCCACGGACGCCGCGGAACCTCGAGGAGTTCGACGCGATGTTCCAGGAGATCAACAACTGGGGCCGTTGGGGCGCCGATGATGAGCTCGGAACGATGAACCTGGTGACAGCCGAGAAGACCCGCGAAGCGGCCGCCCTCGTCCGTCGTGGCATCACGGTCTCGCTGGCGCACAATCCGATACCTGAGGAGACGGTGGACAACCCGGATGCCGCGTTCAATCACACCATGGGGCGGAGCCTCCGCAGCGATACGTATGAGTTCACGTACCATGGCTACGGCGTCAGTCATATCGACTCCCTCTGCCATTTTCTCTGGAACGACCGACTCTACAATGACGTCTCGCCGTCGGCGAGCACGCCCGAGGGCTGCGGCAAGCTCGGGATCCAGAATCTGAAGCAGGGCATCGTCACACGGGGAATCCTGCTCGACCTCGCGCGTCTCAAGGGCGTGCCGTACCTCGAGCCTCAGACACCCATCTACATCGAGGACATCGAGGCTTGGGAGCAGCAGGCGGGCATCACGGTATCGTCTGGGGATGCCATCTTCGTGCGGACCGGACGCTGGGCGCGTCGTGCCGCGGTCGGACCGTGGCAGGTGTCTGGGAACAGCGCTGGGCTCCACGCGTCGGCGTTGCCGTGGATCAAGGAGCGGGGTGTCGCCTTCGTGGGAAGC
This sequence comes from Vicinamibacterales bacterium, assembly GCA_965216615.1. GTDB lineage: Bacteria > Acidobacteriota > Vicinamibacteria > Vicinamibacterales > UBA8438 > CAUZIB01. Next base: position 89,656 of record CBDCGH010000022.1, read on the forward strand.
GATGCCGCGACTGACGTCATGCCGTCCTTAGTCGATGGGATCACTCAGCCGGTTCACACGATGTTGATTGCCGGTTTCGGCACCAACATCTTCGACAACATGGACCTCGAGGCGCTTGCCGAGACGGCGGCTCGTGAGAACCGTTGGGAGTTCATGCTGACGGCCGGCCCGATCCCAGTCGAAGGGGGCACCGGTTCGCCGCTGAACCCGATCGCGGTCTTCTGAGTCGAAGTCAGTCGGCGTCTGAGAGGTGCGGCGAGTCTGTCTAGACGGAGACGGCGGTCATCTCCTCGAGTAGATCGTCCGAGGGTACCGGCTCACCTGCCGCGGGACGATCGCACGTCGGGAGCCGAATCGTAAAGACCGCCCCCCCTTTGAGCTCGCTTTCCGCCGTGATATCCCCGCCGAGCAGCCGACAGATCCTGCGGGTGATCGCGAGTCCAAGCCCGGTACCTTCCTTGTGCCCAATTTGCGGACGCTCCACCCGATAGAACTCGTCAAAGACGCCATTGAGGTCTTCCGGAGACATGCCGATCCCCGAGTCTGCCACCTCGAGCGTCAGCCAGGTCTGATCGTCGCACGTCTCCGTCGACACGATCAGGTAGATCTTGCCGCCTTGCGTGAACTTGGCGGCATTCGACAGCAGATTCAGCAGGCACTGGCTCAGATGTGTCCGGTCCGAGGTGATCAGAATCGGCGCGTTGGGACAGGACACGTGCAGGGTATTCTCGTGGCGGTCGACGAGCGGTTCGACCTGGCCGGTCACGTCACGCACGAGCTCAGCCACGTCGAAAGACTCGAGGTGTAGCTTCGTCTTCTCGGCTTCGATCCGGGACAGATCGAGCACGTTGTTGATCAGTTTCAACAAGTGCGTGCCGTTTGCGGCAATCCGATCGAGGTAGGTCGCGTTCTTCTGGTCAAGCGCGACCTTCTTTCGCATGACGTTGGCGAAGCCGATGATGGCGTTGAGCGGCGTTCGCAGCTCATGGCTCATATGGGCCAGGAATCGGCTCTTCGTTTGGTTGGCCTGCTCGGCCGCTTGCCTCGCGTCGACTAGTTGCGCGTTCCACTCACGTGTAGCAATTAGCGTCTTGCGTAGCTGCATCTGCGACACGACCTGGCGTGACAGCGCTTCGAGTGCGCTTCGCTGCTCGGGCGTGAGCACGCGCGGGGTCCGGTCGATGACACACAGCGTTCCGAGCCCGCGGCCGTCTGGATCGATCAGCGGGGCGCCCGCGTAGAATCGAATATCGGGATCCCCAGCCACGAGCGGGTTGTCCGCAAAGCGGTCATCGTCGAGGGTGTTTTCAACCACGAGGAGGTCTGGCTGGAGGATCGCGTGCGCGCAAAACGCAAGCTCGCGGGGCGTCTCCGTTGCGTCAAGTCCAACTCGTGACTTGAACCACTGACGGCTCTCATCGATGAGCGAGACCAGTGCGATCGGTGTCTCGCATATGTGCGCCGCGAGCTGGGTCAGGTCGTCGAAGACCTGCTCAGCCGTGGTGTCCAGGATCTCGTATGCACGCAGCGCTTCCAGACGCTGCTGCTCATCGTGAGGCAGGGGAGCCGAGGTCATTCGTGGTCTTAGTGAGGCACAACGCGTGCCGGGGCTAGTTTCGCCGTGGGGCGGGCATCGGGCGGATCGTATCCACCGTTCTTGGGGGCGTGATCACAAAACTGGCTATCGTCGCGTGGGTCGAAAGGGCTGTCGAGCCCTGGTCGTCACCGTTCCCGGATCGACGGTCGCAGCGTGAGGGACGATTCATGACGGGCCGGCCCGACCCGACCCGTCGAAGAGGTGCAGAAGGATACATGCATCCTCACTACATCGGCCCGTCGGACGAAGGCTGATCCCGCCCAACGTCTCGCGACGCGGGATCAAGCGGCAGGTTCGAGGCGGCGTCGTGGGTGACGCTATAATGAGCAGGTCGATATGAGTCATCCACTATTGCACGTCGTCCTCGTGATCCTCGCAATCTTGGCCGCTGAGGCTCCCGCCGAGGCCTACCTCGACCCGGGCGCCGGGAGCATGCTGCTTCAGGTACTCCTGGGAGGAGCCGCGGCGATCGGCGTCTTCGGAAAGCTATTCTGGCGTAGTCTTTCCGCGCCATTTCGCCGGCGACGATCCACGGACGGGAAGTAGTTGCAGCCAGGACTGGCATGCCAGGTGTGGAGGGCGACCAGTTCGACCCGGCCTCGTTTCGCGACCCGGCGGCTCGAGTGCTGCGGCACGATGGAGAGATACTCCGGTATTTGACTCCGACGGCGCTTCACGACTGGGAAGCGCTGGCATCCACGCAGTTCTTCGAGGACGGTTCCAGCTCAGGACGCATCGTCGCCACCGAGCGCGCGGATCCATCGTCGACGCTCCCGAGTCCGTGGGTGGCCGTGCTCCGTCACCAGACCATTCCGGTCGTGACCTACCCGTACGAATGGTGCTTCAGCATGCTGCAGGATGCCGCACTTCTGCAGCTAGACCTTCTGCTGGCGGCTCTCGATGAGGGCATGACACTCAAGGATTCGACGCCGTTCAATGTGCAGTGGCGCGGTACGCAGCCCGTTTTCATCGATATCGGATCGTTCAAGGTTGCGGAGGCCGGCGAGCCGTGGGCTGGGTATCGTCAATTCTGCGAGATGTTCCTGTATCCGCTGCTCCTCCAAGCCTACAAGGACATTCCGTTTCATCCCTGGCTGCGCGGGAGTCTCGAGGGGGTGGAAGCCGGGCATATCAACAGCGTCATGTCGTTGAGGGACCGACTCCGCCCGGGTGTCTTGACCCATGTCTACTTGCTCTCGAAGATCCAGTCACGGTACGAGGGCACCCAGCGGGACGTCCGTAAGGACCTGCGCTCGGCTGGGTTCAGCGCGGAGCTGGTCAAGCGCAATGTCAGCCGCATGCGGAAGACGGTTGAACGGCTGACATGGAGCCGAGGGCGCTCGACGTGGTCGGAGTATGCGGTTTGCAACACGTACGATCAGGACGACCGCGATCGGAAGCGGCAATTCGTCCTCCAAGCGGCGAAGGATGAGGCGCGATCCTGCGTATGGGATCTCGGCTGCAACACGGGGGAGTACTCGCGCGCCGTCAGCGAATGGGCCGACCACGTCGTGGCGGTGGACGCCGACCATCTGGCGATCGAGCGATTGTATCGGACGCTCAAGGACGAGCAGAACACGACGATTCTCCCCCTGGTCGGAAATCTGACCGATCCCTCACCGGGCCTCGGGTGGCGCCACCGCGAGCGACAGACGATCGAGGAGCGGTCCCGTCCGGATCTCATTCTGGCGCTGGCTCTCATTCATCACCTGGCCGTTGCCCGGAATGTGCCCCTCCCGGAGCTGCTCGGCTGGTTCGCTACGTTCCGCGCTGACGTGGTGATCGAGTTTGTCGCACCTGAGGATGCGATGGTAGAACAGCTCATGAGGAACCGTGACCCGGTGGACTTTGGCTACACGCAGGACCGCTTCGAAGCGTGCGCGTCGGCGCACTTCGTGCTTGCTCGGAAGGAAGGTTTGCAGTCGGGTACGCGGACGCTGTACTACCTGCGGCCCAAGCACGCCCGTTGAGAGTCTGGCCGAGCGCGGGCATGCAGCGTGACGCTTCGTCGGGTGGACTGTACGCCATGATTAGGGAATGGACGCGCCGGTCTGCCTTCCGGCGGTATCTGTACGTGGCGCTGGCGATGACGATCGTCGGAGTCACCATGCAATGGCTCGTCGCGCCGCCGACAGGGCTGACCCGGACCTTCTATCTCAACGACGGCTCGGACGGGTTGCCGTTTGCTCCGGAGCGGACCAGCGACGTCAGCCTCGCGTTTCTCGAGGATGATCCAAGCCTGCCGCGGCGACTCTTCCGCGTAGAGTGGGACGGGTACTGGTACCTGCCTCGCACGCAAACGGTGGAGCTGCTCGCCAGCGGCGATGACCGGGTGGACATCTCGGTGGATGGCGAGCTCGTGCTTCGACGGAGTCCAGCCGTCGGTATGCACACCGCCGGAGAGACCATCACCCTCGTCGAGGGGGCACACCGGCTCGTCGTGAGGTACGAGCAGGACCGGGGCGGTATGGGCCTCCGCGTGATGCACGCCGTTGGCGATGAATCGCCGAGACCACTCGATCCAACCCAACTGTTTCCCGAGCGTCCGGATGCTCGAGACTACGTACGAGCGACGTGGGCAGTCTGGCTTACCCGAGTGGCGGTGGTCCTGTGGTTGGTCCCTCTGGGCGCGGTGCTGTTGATGGGGTCCGCTCGGGCTGGTAGTTTCGCGTTCCGGCTTTGGTCGGCCACCGGAGCACCGGCAACCGTCGGTGAGTTTGGACGTCGGCTCTACCTCGTGTCCTTTCCGGCGTTGCTCGTTCCTTTCGTGCTCTTTCTCCTGGGACCTCACACCATCTTCAGCGCCAACCGCGGCGAGTTCAGCGGGGTCTTCTCCGACATCGCCTGGCCGTGGCTGCTGGTGGCGACGGGCGGGGGCTGGGCGATGCTCGTTGGCGTCGGCGTCGCCACGAGTCTCGTCTCGGATCGGTTGACGCGTCTCTACGCGGTCTTGCTCCTGGCGCTCGGTGCCCTGTGCTGGGCACAAGGCAATCTGTGGGTGGGTAACTATGGAGCTCTGGACGGTCGCGAGATCGAATGGGATCGCCTGGCTGGCCGGGTGCCGTATGAGTTGAGTGTGTGGGTTGGCGTTGCGGTCCTCGCCGCCGTGTTCGCTCGTCAGGTCAGCCGGCTCGCGCCGTTTGCCGCGCAGCTTTTTCTTGCGCTGCAGATTGGCGGGCTGGCGCTGACCTGGGGTGGAGCGGAGGTCGAGCAGCCGCGGCGATGGCAGGAGCCTCCTCCGGAGCTGTTTCAGTTTTCGTCCCAGCAGAATGTTATCCACGTCGTGCTCGACGAGTTCCAGACTGATGCCTTCAACGCACTACTCGAGGGCGAGCCGTCTTGGTTTGATCAGACGTTCACGGGCTTTACGTTCTTCGCTGACCATCTGGCCGCGTTTCCCAGCACCTCGCTCAGCATGCCCGCGCTGCTCACAGGTCAGGAGTTCCGCAATGAGCAGACGGTCCCCGAGTTCGTCCGTCACGCGTTTTCCGAATGGTCGATCTTCAGCAGTTTGAGCGCCGCTGGTTACGCGATCGACGCGACGTCGATCATGCCGGCGCCCTGGTTTCAGGCGTGGTTCGAACCGGAGGATTCTCCCGTCAACCGGGACGCCGCGCGATTCACGATCCGGAAGCCGTTTGTCAGTCGTGAAGACTATCGCGAGTTCACGGGGCGTCAACTGCTCGAGCTCTCGGTCGCTCGGCACGTGCCGCATGTCGCGAAGGTCGCTTTGGCGGAAGACGGGTCCTGGTTCGATCGGCTGTTTCCCTTCAATCGCTCGCAGGTCGAAGCCTCGAACCGTCGGCACGAAGCCAGCAACTCCGCGGCATTTTTCGAGCAGTTCATCGAGCAGATGAGCTTAGGGCGCGGACGGCCCGTCTACAAGCTGCTGCACGTCGGCGTGCCCCATCGCCCTGTGGTGCTCGATGCCGAGTGCAACTTCATCGACTGGAAGAGGTTCTCTACCGAGACGTATGTCGGCCAATCACGATGTGCGTTGACGCTCGTGGCAGCACTGCTAGACCGTCTGCGCAGTTTCGGCATCTACGACCAAAGTCTGATCGTCGTGTCGTCCGACCATGGTACCGGGTGGAGGCCGTTCGACTTCGAAGGCGATAGCCCTGGACTCCCGTCGACCACCGGTGCGTCAATCGCTTCGCTTCCGCACATAGCCGGCGCGGCTCGACCGTTGATGGCGATAAAGCCACCCGGAAGAGCGGGACCCCTGGCGATATCCGACGCTCCGACGACCCACAGCGATCTTCCCGGCACGATGCTCGGCCTGTTGGGATTGTCCCACCCCCAGGGCGGCGAATCGATGCTCGATCTGTCGCCCTCATCAGACCGGCGTCGCGTCTTTGGCCTGTACGACTTGCAGTTTCGCTTTCCCAAAGGGTACCTCAACCGTTTGGACCTGCTGACCGTCGACCGCAAGACTACGGATGGCACCGGCTGGGATTGGGAGCGGTCGGTGTTGCCACCCGATCAGGACCTGAGCATGACCGACGTCGATTTCGGCGCGGAGCGTCACGCGGCGCACCTGGGTCCTGGCTGGTCGCGCCCGGTCGTAGAGAGCCCTGAGGGCGAAGACGAGGTTTCCTTCGTCGGGGCGATGAGCGAACGGGCTGTGGTCTTTGCCTCGCTCCCTCGGGGAGCGGTCGAATTGGTTGCGCGGTTGTCAGCGCCATCCGACGGCGGTCTCGAGTCGATTTCTGTCGGCCTCGATGGTCGCAGCATCGATCGATGGCGTCCGGAGAAAAGCCGGGGCTATCAGGATTACGTCGTGCGTCTACCCCCCGATCCAGAACGTCCCCACATCAGCGCGATCACGTTCAGATTCGACGCAGCCACCGCCGACCGTTTCGTGGCGAAGCTGGACCGGATCTCGGCTCGCTCCCAACAACCGTGATCACATTGCACACCTGGACCGGAATCAGTTCCGGTCGGGCAGCGCGAACACGAAGAGGTTGTTGCCGAAGCTTGGACGGAGCTCGGGCGTCAGACGAAGCTTGATCGATGCGCCGCTGCCAGTGCTGACCGCAACATACTGACGCCCGCCGACGCCGTAGCTGATCGGAAAGCCGGTGACCGGCGATCCGAGGTTGACCTCCCACAGCACCTCGCCGGTGTCCTGGTCGAAGGCTCGGAAGCGCCCGTTCACGTCGCCTCCGAAGATGAGCCCGCCGCCCGTGGCCACGAGCGACATCGTGGCCGCCCGCTGTTCGTGGAGCCAGGTGGTCTCACCGGTCTCGACCGAGATTGCGCGAACGGTTCCGAGCTGGTCGGTGCCCGGAGCAATCTGATGACGGGCCGCGAGCGCATAGATCTCCAGAGGCGCCTGCCCGCCCGCAGTCAGCGCCAGCTCCCGCTCTCCCTCCACGTTCGCCGTGGACAGCATGCGCGCGCACGTATTGCGCAGCGAAAAGTACATCGTGTGGGTCAGCGGGCTGTAGGCGCCGGCTTCCCAGTCTTTCCCACCGTCCCAGGTGGGGCAGGCGAGAACTTCCTGACCTAAACCCGTAAAGACGACCTCGGCATTCTCGGTCACTGCGCCGGTGGCGCCATTGATGCCGTTGATGACATTCTGCGCGATGGTCGGGGTTGCCCAGAGGAACTCGCCCGTTTCGCGGTCGAGCGTGTAGACCACGCCGGTCTTGCCTGGAATGCCGGTGATCACCTTCCGGACCTCGCCCGCCTGAATCCTCGGATTGATCCAGTTCACGGCTTCGGGATCCGGTGCCACGGTGGTGTCGACGAGCATGCGTTCGAAGGGGTGATCGAGGTCCCAGTGATCGTTCAGATGCTGATAGTACCAACGGATCTCGCCCGTGTCGGCATCCAAGGCGAGCGTGCAGTTGTGATAGAGGTGCGCCTTGTCGGTGCCGCCGAGCAGGAACTTCGGGGCTGGCGACGTCACCGACGTGCCGATGTAGATCAAGTTCAGCTCCGGGTCGTAGCTCGGCACCATCCAGGTGCCGACATGCTTCCGATCCTCGAACGGGACGCCGCCCCAGGTCTCGTCGCCTGGCTCGCCCGGCGCCGGAATGGTACGCCGTCGCCAGAGTTCGGTGCCGGTGCGCGCATCGTGAGCGGTGATGACGCATGTGTCCGGTCCGCCCTTGGGCAGGCAGCCGCGCCCCGAGATCACCTTGCCGTTGGCGATGATCGGGCCCGACGTCTGATGGGCCGGGTTGACCCGGTAGTCGAGAATCTGGGTTTCCCAGGTGATCCGACCAGAAGTCGCGTCGAGCGCAAAGATGTAGTCGTCTGCACTCGTGTCGATGATCAGATTGTCGTAAATGGCGATGTTACGATTAACGTCCATCAGCCCAGCCAATAGAAACTCGCCAGCGTCGTCCGGCCACTGCCGGCGGTATTCCCACTTGAGATCACCGGAGGCGGCGTCAAGCGCTTGGATGACGTCCTTTGGATTGGGCATGTACATGACGCCGTTGTATACGAGCGGCGTTCCCTGCTGGCTTCCGGGTCCCAGGGCCCGCGACCAGACGAGGCGCAGCGTATTGACGTTGTCGCCATCGATCTCGTCCAGCGGGCTGTAGCCCCACCCGTCGAGTGTGCGGCGCCACGTCAGCCAGTTCTGGGACGCCGGAGCTTGGATCATGGCGTCGGTCACCGGCACGAACTCGTTGGATAACTGCGCATGGCCGACGCTGTGGGCCAGCGCGGTTGCCACCGCGATGATCGTCACGACGCGGACGCAGTCTACAAACGATCTCAGCATGTCGAGACTCCTGACGATCACCCGCCGCCGCACTTTTCTTCGAACTGGGCAATCTGTGCACTCGAGCCAAACACGACGACCACGTCGCCGGTCTGTAGTTGGAAATCCGGGTCCGGGTTGGAGACGACCTTCCCCTCGCGTTGAATCGCAACCACCGAGAGCCCCCAGTGGCGGCGGAAATCCGCCTCGGCCGGCGTTCGAACGTACGACCGGGCTGCTGGATCGAAGCGAGGATTGATCGAGCTGGAGATCGCTACTCCCGAGTGACGCATCGAAGAAGTTCACGATGGTGGGCTTGACGACGAGGTGCGCAAGGCGAAAGCCGCCCAGCTGGTAAGGATTCACGACGCGGTCGGCGCCGGCGCGAACGATGCGGTCGCACGCGCTGTCCTTGGTCGCACGCGCGACGATCAGCAGATCGGCCTTGAGCGAGCGGGCGGTGATGACGGTGTACACGTTGTGGGCGTCGTCGCTGAGACACGCGACGAGGCCGTGGGCTTTCTTGATGTTTGCTGCCTGCAGCACGGCGTCTGACGTGGCGTCGCCGACAATCGTTGCCACGCCGAGCTCTTCCGCCTCCCGAGCCTGATCCGTGTTCTGTTCAACGACCACGACCCCCCGCCTGCTGCGCTGCAGCTCTTCGACGACTGAACGCCCCATCCGTCCGTAGCCGCAGACGATTTCATGTCCTGTCACCCGATCAATCATGCGAGACCTCCGTACCCGACCGACGAAGCGCCGCAGCTCACCCTCCAATACCGACCGACTGGTTTCGGTCACGAGGAACAGGAGCACTCCGAAGCCGGCGAACAGCAGCAGCGCGGTGAACAGCTCACCGGGCTCTGACAGTGGGATTTCTTCGGAGAACCCGACCGTCGTGACGGTGATGACCGTCATGAAGAAGGCATCCCACCAGCTCGACCCTTCAATGAGACGGTAGCCGACGGTGCCCACGACGAAAACCGCCGCGACGAGAATGAGAGCCCGTGGAACCGCATTGCGTTCACGCCGCATGTGCTATTGCGCTCGTGGTTCCTGCACGCGCGGTTCAGTTTACCCAACGCTTGGTCAGATCGAGTACTGGAAAGACCGTCGCCGCGACCCCGAACGCGATTATCCAGTCGACTAGGTCGAAGGCGTCCGCGTGGGTTCCGGTCTGATGTGCGCGCCGGCCCGTGAGGTATAGTGGTCGCCCTGCAACCGATCCCGTAGCCGATCCGAGGAGGCCGCGTTGAATTCCAGCATGCCAATTCCGCCCTGCTACCGCATCCTTTTGACGTTGATGGCCTGCCTCTGCCTCACGGCCACGCCGGCACTGTCCCAGGACGGTGGATGGAGTCACTGGGGTGCCGATGCCGGGAGTACCCGCTACACACCACTCGATCAAATCGACGCCGAGAACTTCGAGGAACTCGAGGTGGCCTGGATCTGGCGAGGCGATAACTTCGGACCGAGTGTCGACAACATCTTGCGATCGACCCCGATCTACGCCGAGGGCAAGCTGTTCGGGGTGGCGGGACAACGTCGAACCGTGGTGGCGCTCGACCCCGCGACCGGCGAGACCCTCTGGACGTTCCGCGAGCCGCCCACCAAGCGCTGGGCCGATTCGATGCGGAAGAACTACGGCAAGGGTGTGGCCTACGCGCAGGTCAATGGCGCGGGGCGGATCTATGTCGTGACACCGGGGTTCTTCCTGCACGCGCTCGACCCCGATACGGGCCTTCCGATCGAGGCGTTCGGGACCGGCGGGACCGTCGACCTCCTGGCCGAGTTCGGTTACCCCTACCACCCGACCGATGGGTTGCCGTCAGAGGTCGGGTACATCACCAACTCATCGCCGCCTATGGTGGTGAACGGTGTGGTGATCGTCGGAAATTCACACGAGCAGGGGTATCGGCAGACGAGGAACGAGAACGTTCCGGGCCACGTGCTGGCGTATGACGCCGCGACCGGCGAGCACATGTGGAAGTTCAACGTCATTCCGCAGTCGGAGAGCGAGTTCGGGTTCGATACGTGGGAGAGTGACGCGTGGCAGTGGACCGGCAACGTGTCGGCCTGGGCCCCGCTGTCGGCCGACCCCGCGCGCAACCTGGTCTTCGTCTCCACCGATCCACCAACGAACGACTACTGGGGAGGATTCCACCCGGGACAGAACCTATTTGCGAACACCATTCTTGCGCTCGATGTGCAGACCGGCGAACGGCAGTGGCATTTCCAGACGGTTCATCACGATATCTGGAACCGGGACAATCCGACGGCACCGACCCTGCTCGATGTCACGGTCGATGGCCGACGCATACCGATCCTGGTTCAAACGACGAAGCAGGCGTTTGCCTATGTGTTCAACCGCGAGACGGGGGAGCCAGTCTGGCCGATCGAAGAGCGGCCGGTGCCCCGGGGACACGTGCCCGGTGAGTACTATTCACCCACGCAGCCGTATCCGACGAAGCCGCCGGCCTACGATGTCCAGGATGTCACTGAAGATGATGTGATCGACTTGACGCCCGAGGTGCGCGCCGAGGCCCTCGGCATCCTCAACCAGTTTCAATACGGCTCGATGTTTCTGCCGCCGCTGCACCCGGGTAACGACCTCGGCAAGCGCGGCGCGCTTCACTGCCCGGGTCCGAACGGCGGTGCGAACATCCTCGGCGGCGCATCGGCCGACCCCGAGAGCGGAATCCTCTACGTGGCGTCCGTGACCCACTGTGCCGCGCCAGTCCTATCGCCCGGTGCGGAAGCCGATACGGCCGACCCGAATCCGATCGGCCGGACGATCACGAAGTACGCGACCGACAACGGGTTTCAAGGCGGTCCGCAGGGACTTCCGCTGTTGAAGCCCCCCTTTGGCCGGATCACCGCAATCGATCTGAATACCGGTGAGCTGCTCTGGTGGATCCCGAACGGCGACACGCCGGACCGGATCACGAACCACCCTGCGCTCAGGGACATCGACCTCCCCAACACAGGAGCGCCCAGCCACGCCACCACCCTGGTGACCAAGAACCTCTTGATGTACGCTGAGGGTCGCGGCGGCCGGTCCCTATTTCACGCCGTCGACAAGCGGACGGGCGAGCGGCTCGGCTCCGTGGAACTCCCAGCCCCGTCGAACACGGTGCCGATGAGCTACATGCACCGGGGACGGCAGTACGTGGTGGTCCCGGTCGGCAGCGGACTCCACCCTGGCGCACTGGTGGCCCTGAGGTTGCCAGAGGAGTGATCTCAGACCTGCCAGGCCACCCCAGTCGGCTGACCGCGCTGCCGACGAAGATTCGGCTGGTGTTGTCGGCCACATTTGGCAATAATCGGCCCGACATCTCGCTGAATCTGAGCGCTTTCTCAAGGGAAGGATGACCCAACGATGGCCGACGAACTCGAACCTAGCGATCCGGTTGACGTGACCGACACCACCGACGATACTGCCGCGCCTGTGTCCGGACCGCCGTCCAAGCCGGACATTGGCAAGCGGGCCATCGCCGCTATTATTGACGCCGTGATCGCCGTGGTCGTTGGGTTGATCCCGGTAGCCGGAGGAATCGTAGCGACGGCGTACTGGCTCGTTCGGGACGGGCTGGAGTTCGAGTTCATGGACCACCGGTCGATCGGTAAGAAGGTCATGAAGCTCCGTCCCGTGACGCTCGACGGCCAGCCGCTGGACATCGCAACCTCGATCAAACGCAACTGGATGTTTGGGTTAGGCGGGATCGCCCAGTTCTTCGGCATGACGATCATCGGCCTCGTCATCGCCATTCCGCTAGGAATCATCGCGTTTGTCCTGGGCATCATCGAGTTGGTCCTGGTACTGACCGACGCCGAGAGCCGTCGGATGGGTGATAAGATGGCCGGAACTCGGGTCATCGAAGTCGACGAGTGATGGCTCGGTCCCCCCGGCAATCCGCACGCGGCACACAGGAATGAAGCACGCGACATTTCTCGGAACATGCATGGCCGTCGCGACCGTCGTAAGCGCGGTATCTGTGCTTCCGCACTCGGTCGAGGCCCAGGGACCCGCGGGCGGCGGGCTCACGGATCCGCCCGTCGGGTCGGGCTGGACCCCACCCCTGACACCCTGGGGGGTGCCCGATCTGCAAGGCGTTTGGGACTATCGCACGATGACTCCCCTCCAGCGACCGAAAGAGCTGACTGGGCGCGAGACGCTGACACCGGACGAGGCCGCCGTGTTCGAAGAACACCGGAACTCCGTGAACGACGACTACGACAGATCTACGCCCAGCGTCCACGCCAGGTGGTGGTTGGACTACGGCCGCAGATTGACGGAGGGCAATCGGACGGCGCTGATCGTCGATCCATCGGATGGCAGGATACCGGCCACGACCGAGGCCGCAAAGCAGCGAGGCGCGGCCCGCGCCGAGCGACGCCGCCAGGGTCCAGCCGATGGCGCGGATTCTCGGCGCCTGGGCGAGCGCTGCATCAGCTTCGGTATGCCGCGGTTCCCCGGCGCTTACAACAACAATTATCAGATCTTCCAGACGCCGACGCACGTCGCGATCGTCTACGAGATGATTCACGACGTTCGCATTATTCCTCTGGACGGACGCCCCCATCTGCCGAGCGGCGAGCTGCCTCAGCTGCACGGCGACTCGCGTGGCCACTATGACGGTCAGACATTGGTGGTTGAAACAACAAACTTCTCGCCGAAAGGCGAGTTTCGGGGCTCGAGCGACAGCCTGAAACTGGTCGAGCGGTTCACTCGCATCGCCCCTGACACCGTCCACTACGAGGTCACGCTCTCCGATCCGGAGACGTGGGCCCGTCCCTGGACCGCCCTCGTGCCCTTGAACAAGACCGACCAGGCGCTGTATGAATACGCCTGCCACGAAGGTAACTACGGTCTCGAGAACATCCTGCGCAACGCGCGTCTCGAAGAGAACGGTACGCGGTAAACTGCCCGGCAACACCGCTCGGCAATGGAGGCTCTTAATGCTTGCTAGAAAACTTCTTAGTCTCGCTTCTTTGATGCTTGTCGTCGGTCTCGCCGCCGGCTGCGGCGGAGGCTCGATGGGTGACGCCGACGCCATGGCGGCAGCGGCCGACGTGCAAGTGCTCCAGCCACCGCCTGGTGTCGACATCGATCGCAGCACGGCGAGCGGCCAGGTCGTCGATTCCCAAGGTCTGCTGGGTTGGTATCCTCACGAAGGCGGCCTGATGGAGTATCGGGTCAAGATTCGGTTTGGGATGGAGCCCCCCACGATGCCCGATGGCTGGCATTTCGGTCGGGTGTCGGCCGTGGCCACCGACTCCAGTAACAACGTCTTCGTGTTTCAGCGAGGCGACGTCGCCGATCCCATCGTCGTGTTCGATGCCGAAGGGAACTACCTGCGTTCCTGGGGCAAGGAGAACGGTGTCTCGATGTTCGGCAACGAGCATGGGTTGCGGATTGACCGACACGACAACGTCTGGGCCACCGACACCAACAACCACCAGGTCCACAAGTTCGGCCACGATGGCGAGCTGTTGATGTCGCTTGGCATCAAGGGCGAGGCCGGCACGACCGACGACACGTTTGATCGCCCGTCGGACATTGCCTTCGGACCCAATGACGAGCTCTACGTGTCAGACGGCTATGGCAACAGCCGTGTCGTCAAGTACGACGGGGAAGGGAACTTCGTCAAGGCCTGGGGGACCCCCGGCTCTGGCCCGAGCGAGTTCAACCTCGTGCACTCGATTGCCACGGATTCCCAGGGGAATGTGTACGCGAGCGATCGCGAGAACAACCGGATTCAAATCTTCGACTCCGAGGGCACCCTGCTGAGAATGTGGACCCATCTGGGTGCAACTCAGAACATCTTCATTACGCCCGACGACGATGTCTGGGTCATCACGCACCGCGACAACGTCGAGAACATCACGTACGACACCCTCGCGGGCCGCATCATGCGGATCGATATCAACACGGGGGAGATTCTGGGCGCGATGGAAAGCCCGGGCCACTGGCTCAACGTCAGCGACGGTGGCGATATCCACATCGGGAGCCTCACCGGCAACGTCTTCAGATGGTATGAGGACTGGCTGGCGGTTGAGGAAGCGTCGGAGGCCGAGGCAGCTGGCCCTCCAGCAGCGCATTGATGGATTGAGAGGCTAGGCGGGCGGCCGAAAGGCCGCCTCCGGGTCGTCGCCAACCAGCCGTTTGACCACTGCGAGGTCGGCGTCGGCCCGCGCCCAGTCGCCCTTCTTCTGGTACGCCGCCGCGCGGTTGTAGTAGGCGAGGGGATAGTCGCCCACGAGGGCGATCGCCGTTGTGAAGTCAGCGATCGCCTCGTCGAGTCGGTTCAAGCGCTGGTAGATCACCCCACGGTTCACATACGCGCCCGCCGAGTCGGGCTGCAATTCGACAAGCCTGCCGAGGTCATCCAGAGCCAGCGCGTAGTCGCCGAGCGCCCCATACAGGGCTCCTCTCTGGCTCAGGACGTCCAGCGCCATCGGCGACAAATCGAGCGCGGCGTTGTAGTCGTCCAATGCCTTCCTTGGCTCTTCGAGCATTTCGTGCGCGATGCCGCGGTATCGATAGTGTTCAACCCGGTTGGGGTTGAGCCGGACGGCCTGGTCGAAATCAGACAGCGCGTCGTTTACCTGGTCGAGCTGCGCTCGAGCGATCCCGCGCATCTGGTGCGCCATGTCGAGGCTGTCGTCGAGCTGAAGCGCGACGGTCAGATCGTCGATCGCTGGCTCGAGCTCCTCCAGCTGGAGGTAGGCGCTGCCCCGGTGCAGATAGATCTCGGGGTTCTCAGGGTCGTTTGCAGCGGCTGCCGACAAATGTTGAATGGCTTGCGCCAGGTCGCCAGAACTGATGTGGGCACGCCCGAGTGCGAACTCGTCTGGCTGATCAAGAAGGTCGAGCGCGGTGGGACCGGCCGGTTCTTCGATCGCAGGCGCCGCCGGTGTTTCTGGCGCGGCTGGCGCGGGTGCGTCCCCGACGCACGCAGCAAGTACGACCGGAATAAGGGCACTCAGCCACGTTGCTACCCGTCTGGTCATAGGCTAGAGCTTCAGGAGGTATGCTAGCATCAGTCTCTCAGAGAGCCCACCTGCTGCCATAGCTCCGTAGGACACTCAATGCCCGGGCCGCGCCGGCGGATATCGATCCCAATCGTGCTCACGTGCTTGGCAGGCTGCTGCTTGGCCGGGTGCACCGCCGAGACGCCGACCGAGCCCGACGACCCGGTCGTACCCCCTCCGGACACCTTGTTCCTGGAAGTCTCCGACCAGCTCGGTCTGCCGACTGAAGAGCCTTGGCCCGATGGGCAGTACTTCACGCCCGAGATCACGCCGGGTGGGGTGGCGGTGTTCGATTACGACAATGATGGAGACCTGGACATCTATCAAGTGCGCCATCAGCTTCCAGATGGGAGGTTTCCTGTCTTTGCCCACCCGGCGCCCAATCGCTTGTTCGCGCAGCAGACCGATGGGACGTTTATCGACGTTAGCGATGCTGCGGGCGTCGGAGACCCTGGCTACGGTCACGGTGCCGCTGTGGGTGATGTCGATAACGACGGCGACCTCGACCTGTACGTGACCAACTACGGCCTCGACGGACTGTACCGCAATGAGGGAGACGGCTCCTTCATGGACGTCACCGAGTCTGCCGGCCTGGCCGGTGAAAGCTGGAGCTCGTCGGCCGCATTTCTCGACTACGACGCGGACGGCGACCTCGATTTGTATGTCGCGAGGTTTGCGGAGTTCGACCCCGACCGGAGGTGCGCCAATCCTGCCGGGGAGCGCTCGCCTACAGGCGAGCTATCGCAGGAGTACTGCGGCCCCGACATCTTTCCCGGGATACCCGACCGGCTGTTTCGCAACGACGGCACAGGACGGTTCACCGACGTCTCGGAGCCGGCGGGCTTGACGCGGGCCCTGCGGGGCTGGGGCGTCGTATGCGCGGACATGACGGGCGATGGACTGATCGATATCTACGTCGCCAACGACGGCGAGCCGAATCTTTTGTGGGTCAACCAAGGCAACGGAACGTTTCAGGATGAAGCGCTGGCGCGTGGCGTCGGGCTCAACGGCGCGGGGCAGACCGAGGCGGGCATGGGAGTGGCGGCGGGGGATGCCAACGGCGACGGTCGACTCGACCTGTTCATGACGCATCTGTATGGGCAGACCAACACGCTCTACACGGGCGACGCCAAGAGCTGGTATCGTGACGGCTCCGCGACGTCCGGTCTGGGTGCGATCTCGATCCAGCTCACCGGTTGGGGATGCGGCTTCTTGGATGTCGATCATGATGGTGACCTCGATGTGGCGCTGGTGAACGGTCGTGTGTTCCGCGGGGCCGTGCTGCCCGGAGCCGCCGGGAACGCCTTCTGGCAAAGGTACGCCGAGCCGAATCTCGTCTTCGAGAACATGGGTGACGGGCAATACGAGCATGTGAGCCGTCGCGCCGGCGCCTTTGCTGGCCACGTCGAGAACACTCGCGGCTTGGCGTTCGGCGATCTCGATGCGGATGGCGATATTGACCTGGTTACGAATAATCTCGACAACACGCTGCGCGTCTTCCGTAATGTCGCGGCCAAGGACGACCGGCACTGGCTGATGGTGCGGCCTATGGTTGGACAGCGCGACGCGTATGGCGCGCTCGTCACGGTTCGCGTCGGGCAGCACCAGGTGTCCCGGCTCGCCCATCCGGCATACGGGTACTTGAGTAGCAACGATCCCCGCGCCCACTTCGGTCTTGGGACGGCCACCTCAGTTGACGCGGTTCTCGTCCGATGGCCTGACG
The DNA here is from genome assembly GCA_965216615.1 of Vicinamibacterales bacterium. Lineage (GTDB taxonomy): Bacteria > Acidobacteriota > Vicinamibacteria > Vicinamibacterales > UBA8438 > CAUZIB01. Next base: position 106,732 of record CBDCGH010000022.1, read on the forward strand.
GGAGCTCAGAACGGTTCAGTGTTGCGCAAGTCGACCAGGCCGTCGTCCTCACGAGGGGCGACGGCGACCCAGTGAGCGGAATTGATCAGTGAGTATGCGGCTAGCGTCTTCTCTGGTGTGGATGATGTTCTCGTCCGCCGCCTGCGGCGGCGGTGCCGTCGAGCCGGATGTGCCGGGACCAGAGCCCGCATCCGCATCGCATGATGACGCCGAGTGGTTCGTCGACGCCGCCGCCGCGAGCGGTCTCGACTTCATCCATTTCAACGGCATGTCGGGCGAGTTCTATCAGCCCGAGATCATGGGCCCCGGCGCCGCGCTGTTCGACTACGACAATGACGGTGATCTCGACGTCTATATCGTGCAAGGCACGATGCTCGGGACCGGCACGCCATTGGTCGCCCCGCCCGATGGACCGCTCACCGACCGGTTGTATCGCAACGACCTCGACGTCGACGCGGACGGGCGACGTACCGTGCGTTTTACCGACGTGACGGACGCGAGTGGGATCGACGCTTTGGGATACGGTCAGGGTGTGGCGAGCGGCGACTACGACAATGATGGGTGGGTCGATCTATTTGTCACGCACTTCGGGCCCGACCAGATGTGGCGCAACCAGGGCGACGGCACCTTTGTCGATGTGACGGACCAGACGGGAACGACCGATCCAGCCTGGAGCGTTTCCGCGTCGTTCGTGGACTTCGATCGCGACGGGTGGCTCGATCTCTTCGTGGCAAACTACCTGAGCTTCACCCTCGACACGCATGTGCCCTGCCGTCACCCAGCGGGGCGAACGGGAAGCTACTGTGACCCGATCAACTATCGTGGCGAACCGGATCGGCTCTATCGGAATCAGGGCGACGGCACGTTTGCCGACGTGACGATTGCAGCCGGCGTGGCCGGCGCGTACGGGCCCGGGCTCGGGATCGCGACCGCCGATGTGGACGACAATGGGTGGGTTGACATGTTCGTCGCAAACGACCAGCAGGAGAACCAGCTCTGGATGAACCAGGGCGACGGCACGTTTGAGGACATGGCGCTCATGACTGGCGTGGCGCTCGGGGCGGGGGGCGAGGCCAAGGCCGACATGGGTGTCGACTTCGGCGATTACGACAACGACGGAGACGAGGATCTGTTCGCGACTGAGCTGACCGGGCAGGGAAGCACCCTCTACGCCAACGACGGGACGGGGCTGTTCGAGGATCGCGCGGCGAAGACAGGGATTCGGTTTCCCAGCCTGCCGTACACTGGATTTGGCGCCGCCTGGTTCGACGCTGACAATGATGGCTGGCTTGATGTGCTGGCGGTCAACGGCCCGGTCCTGCTCGGTCGTGAACCATCGGCCGATGATCCCCTGCCCCTGGATCAGCCGAACCAGTTGTTCCGGAATCTTGGCGACGGTCAGTTCGAGGACGTCACCGATCGGGCTGGCGCCGTCTTCGAGCTGTCAGAGGTCAGTCGCGGAGCCGCGTTCGGCGATATTGACAACGACGGCGACACCGATGTGCTCGTGGCGAACGCCTCAGGCCCAGTGAGGCTCCTGATGAACCAGGTCGGGACCGGCAACCACTGGCTGGGGCTGCGACTTGTGGGCGCGGATCCACCGCGCGACATGGTGGGCGCGCGTGTCGCGATCACACGGTCGAGCGGTCCAACGCTATGGCGCCGCGCGCGGGCCGATGGCAGCTATGCCTCGTCGAACGATCCGCGCGTGCTCGTCGGACTCGGTCCGTCGACCGAGGCGCCCACGGTTCGCGTCACCTGGCCGAGTGGCCTCACCGAGGAATGGCGTGACCTCTCGGTCGATCGCTACGCGACGCTGACCGAAGGGACAGGAGAATGACGCGACGGCGTGTGCTCGCCGCGGTCCACGCTGGTGTGTGGCTGCTGGTGCTCGTGACCAGCGGTTGTGGTCCATCCGATTCGATTCAGTCTGGAACACCGGACGGTGTCTCAGCACTGGCCGTATCGGATCAGGGCGTACCGCCCCTCTCGCTTCCTGACCTGTCGTCCATGGAGGAATGGGCGCAAAAAGAAGTCCGCGAGCGCCACGCGACGCTGCAGGACCTCCGGTCGAAGAACCCCAAGGCGTCGGATGTCCAGATCGCCAGTGCTTACGGGTCTTTGGGGCTGGTGCTGATGGCCGCCAAGCAGTACGAGGCGGCGGCGGCCAGCTACCTGAACGCGAACGCGCTGGCGGCGCATGACATGCGGTGGCCGTACTATCTCGGCCAGCTTCGCCTGATCACGCAGGATCGGTCAGAGGCGGCTGAGTGGTTCGAACGGGTGCTCGAGTTGGCGCCATCGGACGAAGCCGCGCTCGTCTCCCTGGCCCGCCTGTATTTCGATCAGGGCCGCTTCCGGGAGGCGGATCGTTTGTTCACCCACGCGACGGTGATCGAACCGCGCTCGGCGGCGGCATGGGCGGGCCTCGGGCAAACGGCCCTTGCCGATGGCGACTACCGGCGGGCGGCGGAGTCCCTCGAGCGAGCCCTCGAGATCGATCCGGGCGGCGGGCGGGCGCACTACCCGCTCGCGATGGCCTATCGGGCGCTCGGCGAGCGCGATCTGGCTGCCGCGCATCTGGAGCGACGCGGCAGTCGACAGCCACGACTCTCTGATCCGCTCATGTTGGTGTACTACGACGTGCTGGAGAGCGCCATGATGCTCGAGCGTCGCGGTAATCAAGCGCTCGAGGACGGTGACTATCAGACGGCGATCGACTTCTTCCGCAGGGGCATTGACCTGGAGCCGAACAATTCCTCCGTGCGCCAACGACTCGCAGCCGCTCTGGTCATGACCGGCGATCGCCAAGGCGCGGTCGAGCAGTTGGAGGAAGCGCTGCGGCATGCACCGGATTTCGCCGAGGCGCATGTCGGCCTCGCCGCGTTGCTAGAGCTCGATGGGCAACTTCCGGAAGCCATTGATAGGTATGCGCTGGCGGTCAAGTACGAACCCCGCTACGTCGAAGCGCGACTGGGTCTGGCCCTGGCCCTTCACGCAAGCAGACAGCTCGAGGAAGCGCTGCCGCACTACCTCCAGGTGGCGGAAACCGAGCCAAGTGTCGTCGAAGCGTGGATCGGGCGCGCGGAAGTGCTCATCCTGCTCGAACGCTATGCGGAAGCACGTGATTGGGTGAATGCCGCTCGACGAGTGCACCCAGACCAGCCCGACCTCCGGCAGCTCGACGAGCTGCTCACCGCGGCCTCTCGGCTCTAATCCGCCGGAACCGCCGGTTCTAGGCGGTCGAACGAGTAGCGCGCGAGAAAGCTTGCGGCTGCCAGGTTTACAGGCGAGAATGATACTGGGGTGATGTCAAACCTGACGAGGCCAGAGAGGCCGATTGCGTGCGCATCCGTCTTCTTTGCGGCGAGTGTGGTCATCGCCGGTTTCGCGGCCTCACGTCCCGCCCAGGCTGGAACCCAGCCGGCTTCGAGTGTCCCCGCGGCAGCGCGCTCCGACGGCGAGCGTGTGCTAAAGAGGTTCTGCCAGGGATGCCACAATCAGCGGTCCGCTGTTGGGAGAGACACCGGGCTCATGCTCGACGCGCTCGACCCCGGACGAATCGCCGAGGACGCCGAGCATTGGGAGAAAGTCGTTCGCCGTTTACGGAACGGATCGATGCCACCGGCGGGGCGCCCGCGGCCAAGTTCTGAGTCGTACGACGCCGTGGCACGCTGGCTCGAAGGCCAGCTCGACGCCGCTGCTGAGGTCGATCCCAACCCTGGTCGGCCGGCCACGCTTCACCGTTTGAACCGCGCGGAGTACCGCAACGCGGTGCGCGACATCCTGACTTTAGACGTCGACGTCTCATCGCTCTTACCGCCGGACACGGCGAGCTACGGCTTCGACAATATCGGCGATGCGCTCGGGATGTCCCCGCTCTTGCTCGAGAGCTACTTATCAGCCGCAAGCAAGATCAGCCGGCTTGCAATTGCCAGCGATCCTGACCTTCCGGTTGCGGCGGAGGTCTACAAGGTCTCTACAGAGCTCACCCAGTCCGGTCGCATTGACGGGCTGCCGTTCGGCACGCGAGGCGGGACGCACGTCCGACATGTCTTTCCGGTTGATGGCGAGTACGAGATTCGGGTCAGGCTCGCGCGTGGCGGTCTGACCGGCAACGACTACGGCATCGTGGGCTTGCGCGAACCGCATCCTTTGGAGATTGCGCTCGACGGCGAGCGCCTGCAGCTTCTGATGGCCGGGGCCGGACTGTCGGCAGATCGGCCGGTGAGTCGGCGGGAGCGGTTCAATCGTCACACCTTGACCGATGATGACTTGTTCGTTCGCGTTCCCGTCAGCGCGGGTACGCGAACAGTCGGCGTCGCATTCTTGAAGCGGCCGTCGGTTCAGGTCGAGCGCGTGCGGCGACCCTTTCTCCGGGCGATGCTAGAGCACGGCGAGTCGCACGAGTTGCCGTATGTCGGAGAGGTCATCATCACCGGACCGTACGGCCCGACAGCTCCAGTGCATACCCCGAGCCGCGACCGCGTGTTCATCTGTCGACCGAACCGCAGCGATGACCGCGTGTGCGCCAAGCGGATCATGTCTGCATTAGCCAGACGTGCATTTCGCCGTCCGGTTGTCGATGCCGATCTCCGCATGCTGCTGCCGTTCTACGAGCAAGGTCGCGAAGACGGTGGCTTCGACACCGGCATCGAGCGAGCTCTGACGCGCATACTGGTCAGTCCCTCGTTTCTCTTCCGGGTCGAGGCCGATCCGGCTGCCGCTACCCCCGGCACAGCTTACGAGCTAGACGATCTCGCCTTGGCGTCGCGTTTGTCGTTCTTTCTCTGGAGCAGCGTACCGGACGAAGCGCTGCTTGACCTCGCGGAGCGAGGGGAGCTGAGCAGTCCTGCGATACTCGAGCAACAAGTACGTCGCATGCTGTCCCACTGGCGATCGGAGTCTCTGGTCCGCAATTTCGCCGGTCAGTGGCTCTACTTGCGCAACGTGGCGGCTGCGAAGCCAGATTTCCGTTCGTTTCCGGATGTCGACGACAATCTGCGTCACGCGTTCCGTCGGGAGACGGAGCTTTTGTTCGAGAGCATCATCCGCGAGGATCGAAGTGTCGTCGACCTGCTCGCGGCCGGCTACACCTTCGTCAACGAGCGGCTGGCACGCCACTACGGCATTCCACACGTCTACGGCGACCACTTTCGGCGCGTGAGCACGGAAAACCACCCGGTGCGAGGCGGTTTGCTCGGGCAGGGGAGCTTCCTCATGATGCAGTCGACTTCGACGCGGACTTCCCCCGTGAAGCGCGGAATCTGGATCCTCGAGAACGTTCTTGGCACCGTTCCGCCTGATCCACCGCCCGACGTCCCAGCTCTCGAGGCCAAGCGCTCGGATGGTCGCGTGCTCTCGATGCGAGAAGCGATGGAGGCGCACCGCGCAAACCCCATCTGCGCCTCGTGCCACAAGCTGATGGACCCGCTGGGGCTCTCGCTGGAAAACTTCGATGCAGTCGGTCGGTGGCGCGGCGTGAGCGAGTCGAACGAGCCGATTGACGCATCGGGGGCACTTCCGAACGGTACTGCGTTTTCAGGTGCGGTCGGGCTGAAGCGCGTGCTGCTCGCGCATGAGGACCAGTTCGTGCAAACGATGACAGAGAAGCTGCTGACGTACGCGCTGGGGCGGGGCCTCGAGTACTACGATGCGCCGGCGGTTCGCCGTATCAGTCGCGACGCAGCGGCCCAAGACTATGGCTTCTCCACACTAGTGCTCGGCATCGTCAAGAGCGTGCCGTTCACGCAACGGATGGCCGGCGACGGTCAGGGGGCGGGGCGGCAGCATGTGCAGAACTGAGCGGCCACGCCATCAGGAGGACCGATGCTGATCACGAAGAAGGCGTTGCCGCGGCGGACCTTCCTTCGAGGCGTGGGGACAACGCTGGCGTTACCCCTCCTCGATGCGATGGTTCCCGCGCTGTCGGCGCTGTCGCGAACCGCAGCCAACCCAGTGAGACGGCTCAGCTTCGTCTACTTTCCCAACGGCGCGAACATGTTGCAGTGGCCGTGTGCTGGCGCGGGGACGACCTTTGAGTTGTCCCCAACGCTCGCTCCGCTTGCTCCTTTTCGCGACGCGGTCACCGAGCTGTCCGGACTGGATAACGCACCCGCCGACGCGTGGGGCGATGGGAGCGGTGACCATCCTCGCGCCGGGGCTTCGTGGCTGAACGCAACCCATCCTCAGAAGAGCGAGGGTGCCGACGTGCGGGCCGGGACCACCATCGATCAGATGGCGGCCGCCCAGTTCGGACAGCACACACCGCTCGGCTCGCTTGAGTTGTGCCTCGAGCCGGCAGGCTGGGTCGGCACGTGCGGCGGCAGCGGCTACAGCTGCGCTTACACGGACACGATTGCCTGGCGTACCCCAACGACGCCGCTGCCGATGGAACACAACCCCCGGAACGTCTTCAACCGACTGTTCGGAGATGGCGCCACGCCCGAGGCGCGGGACGCGCAGCGACGCATCAACCGCAGCGTGCTCGACTCGGTTACCGAGGAGATTGCCGGGCTTCAGCGGCGGATCGGTCCCGGCGATCGCATGCGCCTCACGGAGTATCTGGATGCCGTTCGCGAAGTCGAGCGGCGTATCGAGCGGACCGAGGCGAATAGTGCCGCCATGCCCTCTGTCGACCAGCCGCCCGGCGTTCCGGACACGACCGCGGCGCATTGCAGGCTCATGTACGACCTACAGGTCCTGGCGTATCAGGCCGACGTGACTCGCGTGGTGACGCTCCAGCTCGGTCGTGAGACGAGCCAGCGTACGTTTCCCGAGATCGGTGTTCCGGAACCACACCACACGACGTCCCACAATTCGGACGAATCAGTTCGCCGGGAGAAGATCGGCAAGATCGACACGTATTTCGTCGACCTATTTGCGTACTTCCTGGATAAGCTGCGCGAGACGCCGGACGGCGACGGTTCGCTGCTCGACCACGTCACGATTCTCTACGGGGGCGGTATGAGCGACGGCGACTCACACATCCACACGTCGCTGCCGCTCGTCGTCGCGGGTCATGGCGGAGGGCAGCTCCGTGGCGGACGCCACGTGCAGTACCAGGCCGGCACTCCCCACGCCAACCTGCTCGTTGCCCTGCTTCAGATGGCCGGCGTACAAGTCGAGAGAGTCGGCGACAGCACTGGCCCGCTCGAGGGGCTTCGCGGGTAGTGTCGCGCACCACTAGCTCGAACGTCGGATGGGCGGTGGCGCTCGCCCTGTCAATCGGCGCGGCCGACACTGACGCGGTCGCGCAGGTCCCGCTCATCGAGGCAGTCAAGGCCGGGACCCTGAACTCCGCGCGCGCGCTGTTGGACCAGGGCGCCGACGTCGACGCCCCGGAGGTCGATGGTACGACGGCGCTGCACTGGGCCGTCCATCGTGACGACCATGAGATCGCCACGCTGCTGATTCGCGCGGGAGCCGACGTTACGGCGACGAACCGGTATGCTGTGGCGCCCATCGCACTCGCCTGCACGAACGGCAGCGCGGACATGATCGAGAGGCTCCTGGCGGCTGGAGCCGACCCGAACCGCGGTCTGCCGGAGGGCGAGACGGCGTTGATGACGGCGGCCCGCACCGGGCGTGTCGATGCGGTCACGCTGCTGATCGGCCATGGCGCCCTGGTCGACGCGGCCGAGGAGTGGCAGGGGCAGACCGCGCTGATGTGGGCCGCGGCCGAGGGGCACGCTGCGGTCGTGCGCGCGCTGATCGACCATGGTGCGAACGTAGAGGCGCGTTCTGGCAGGCCGGGTCGTGTTCCGGCTGACGGCTTCACCGCGTTTCTCTTCGCGGTTCGGGGCGGGCACGTCGATGCGGCGCGCGTGCTGGTTGAGGCTGGTGCCAACGTCAACGAGACCGCTCCGGACGGTTCGAGTGCGCTGGTCGTCGCGGTCGACAACCGCAACTACGAGCTCGCGGCCTGGTTGCTCGAGCAGGGCGCTGACCCCAATGCGGATGGTGTCGGCTGGACCGCGCTGCATACCGCCGTCGTATCCCATCGCCCGCACTTTCGAGTGGTGCCGCACCCGGACCCGACTGGAGACCTCGACAGTGTCGACGCGATCAAAGCGCTGCTGGTGTACGGTGCTGACCCGAACGCCCACGCGACGAAGCGAATTCAGCTCTCGGAGCAATCCGCGCCGCTCTTCGAACGCCGTGGCATCACCCCGTTCATGTTAGCGGCCGTCGCGGCCGACGTCTCGGTCATGCGACTCATGCTCGAACACGGTGCTGATCCGCGAGTCACGACGCCGGTGGGATCCACGGCGCTGATGGCGGCGGCCGGGGCCGCAACCTACCAGTGGCAGAGCCCAGGTTCAGAGGCCGAGGCGCTCGAAGCGGTCAAACTGCTCGTGGAAATGGGTGTCGACGTGAACGAGGCCGACGAGGCCGGGAACACCGCGCTGCACGGTGCGGCCAATCGGGGCGCCCATTCGGTTATCGACTTCTTGCTGGCAAACGGGGCAAAGCTGGACGCCGCCAACAAGCAAGGCTGGATGCCAGTGACGATCGCGCAGGGGCCGCACGGTCTGATTGAGCCGTTTCCGGAGACGTACGCGTTTCTCCTCGATCTCATGGAAGCGGCTGGGCTCCGCACGCCGGATTGTCCCAGGTGCGCAATCGGCTATTCGTTCGAACAGCCTTCGAGCACCGTACCGGAAGCCGACCGGTAGGTGACCACTAAGGCAACGCGAACGTATGGATGGTGCTGCTCGCGATCACGGTGACGTACTGTGTGCCGTTGACCTCGTACGTCATCGGGCTCGATTGGAGCGTGCGGCGCGCGTCGTAGTGGAACAGCTGCTCGCCGGATGCCGCATGGAACGCGTAAAGCCCACCGTTCTCCGTTCCCTGGAAGACGAGATCGCCCGCAGTCGTCACGCTGCCGCTCGAGGCGCCAAAGGTGAGGGCTGGCAGAACCTTATGCCAGACGTCTTCACCTGACGCCGGTTCATACGCCGTCAGCGTCATCACTGGCGGGTATTCTGGAACCCGGTTGAGCTCGTCGATGTCGCCGCCCGGTACATGGCCACCGCCTTTGCCAAGTTCCAGACTGTCGCCGACCGGCTTGACGAGCAGCGAGACGCCGGCGTTCTTCCCGGTCACGTAGAGCAGACCGGTTCTCGGGCTGAAGGATGGTGGGCCGAAGCTCGAGCCGCCGTGGGCCACGAGAAAGTGCTCATCGGTGGCGTAGGGCCAGTACATGGGCCGTGCCTGTTTCTGCAGCTCCGGGTCATTGAGATCGAGGTACGTCGCGCAGAACGGCGTCATTTGCACGCCCCGAGCATTGTAGGGAATCGGTTGGGTCGGATAGACCACCTCGCCGGGCACGTTCGTCTTGGTTTCCACCGGCGTCTCGACGATCGGGTTAATCGGCTCGCCCGTCTCGCGATGCCAGAGATACAGCAGGCAGTTCTTACCGGCCGCGGCGACGCCCTTGATGGTCTCGCCGTTCTTGTCCGTGACGTCGAACAGAGTAGGACCGGTAATGTTGTCCCAGTCCCAGAGGTCGTGATGGATCGTCTGAAAGTACCAGCGGAGCGCGCCGGTCTCGAGATCCAGCGCGATCGTCGAGTTGGTGAACAGGTTCTTTCCGACACGCGCCGAGCCGTCGTACGGGGGCATGGGATTGGCAGTGTTGAAATAGACCAAGCCGAGCGTGGTGTCGATCGCCGGCTGGGTCCAGATGCCGCCTCCCACCCGCTTGCCGTAGCCCCACGTCGGGTCGGCGATCTCCCAGCCCTCGTCCTGCGGGCGCTGCGGGACCGTGTTGAACACCCACTTGATGGCACCGGTGGTCGCATCCGCGGCAACGACGAGCCCCCCGGGTATGTTGCCCTCGGAGATGGCTGAGCCGACGTACAGGTTCCCGTCGTGGTAGGCGGGTGAGCTGTTGATCCGGTATCTGATCGACGACGCATCGAACCCGGGCGGATAACTGTCCGGGTACTTGTGCTGGAGGGCCAAACTGAGCACCGGAAGGATTCCGCCGTCGCCGAATTCCTCGACGAGCTCGCCGGTTTGGGCGTTGGTCGCCACAAGCTTGTCGCCGTGATACGAGTAGATCGTGCCGTCGACGTAGAGCGGGCCGCGCACCGACCCACCCCCGACCCCGTCGATCTCCGACGTCCAGACCGATTCTCCCGTGACGGCGTTGACGGCAAACACCGTGTTGCCCCCGTGGAGGTACATCACGCCGTTGACGACCACGGGCGTGACCTGTCTGGCGTTGATCCCGGCGGGGATGTCGAACGACCAGCGGCGCTCGAGCTGGCCGACATTGGAGGTGTTGATCTGGTCGAGCTCCGAGAACCGCTGGTTGTAGAGGTCGATATTGTTGCTGCGCCAGTCCGTCTGGTTGCGCCCAGCGATGATCGTGGGCGGTTCACCGACCTGCGTCGTGCGCCCCTGGGCGGCCAGGTCCACGCCGTAGACGCCACCGAGTGCCGCGATGGCGAGTGTTGCCGCCGCCACTCGGACGGTTCGGTTGTTGACTAATCGCATCGTCTGCTCTCCTACTTCCGTGTTTTGCGCCCGGTCATTATGCACTAGTCTCGATCCTTGCACTCGGCCGTAGGCGAGTCCATCATAGGCGTGACGTGTCCGGGACCCGGCGAGGGAGTGGGAGGATCAGATGAGCCGTCGATATCTCATGGTGGTGTTCATGGTGGCCGCGGTCGTCGCGCTGGGCCCGCCTCCCGCGACTGCCCAGGTCCAGACGGCCGCCGACGGCTCGATGCCGCCCAGAACATCGTGGGGCGATCCGGACCTGCAGGGGATCTGGAACAACGCCACCCTGACGCCATTGGAGCGTCCCGAAGGGCTGGCGGACCGTGAGTTTCTGACGGAAGAAGGGGCTTGTCCCATCCGCTGTTGAAATTCAGCGGCGGCTCGGGTGACGACTACGCAACCATCCCCGACGATGCATCGAGCCCCAGCTGAGCGTCACGTGCTCGCAACGCGGCGACCAGCACGGGCATGTCCTTACACCCCTTCACCCGCCGGAATCCTTTGGCCGCTTCCAGCACACCGGCAGCGACCCAGCGGAGCACCATCGTACCCCCGCGCCAGCGTTTCACGTTCCGCTTCACGTGGCGTGTCCGGCTCAGGAGGCTCTCGATGGCGTTGGTCGTCGCCAGCGATCGGCGGAGCCGCTCCGAGAGCTGCAACTCGACTACGGTGAGCGTCTCATCGAGCCCTTCCCGTATGCTGGCGGCTGCACTCGGATAATCGACGTCCAACCGCCGGGCCAGGTCCTGCAACAAGCGCCGGGCCGCCTTGATGTCGGTGTGCGTATAAGCGCGCGTGAGGGTCGCCTTCACCCACGGACGCTGGGCCTCGGGCAGATACTCGAGCACGTTGCGCCGTTTATGCACCTGGCATCGTTGTACCAGGGCTGCGGGGCCGAAGGTCTGCGTCACCGCAGTGTGGAGCGCTTGCGCTCCATCGAGGATGACGAGCAGACTGCGGTCGGTCCGCAGCCCGCGGCTCTGCAGATTGGTCAGCAAGCCCTGACACACGGTCGTGTTCTCCGCTGACCCTTCCCAGAGGCCAAGAGGGTGTGTGGCGCCCGTTTTATCGAGGCCCAGCGCCACGACGATGCAGTGGCCGCCGACGTGGACCCCATCGATCAGTAGCGCCACCAGCTCGAGGTCGTCGAGCGGCGTCGCCCGCCACGCATCGAGTTGCGCCTGCGTCTGCGCCACAAACCGCCGACTCACGGCACTCTTGCTTGTGCCCCGCGTGCGGACGTCGGCCCCCAGCGGTTCTAGACTCCGGCCATACTGGCGCGTGGCCACGCCGATGAGCATCTGTTCGACCACGCGCCTGGTGAGCGGATCCGTGTTCGGAAAGGCCTGGACGGATGGCAGCGCGACCTCCTGGCCGTCGCGCCGCACCCGCGGCCGACGCAGGGCGACCTTGCGGCCCCCCAGCACGACTTCGCTGGGCGCATGGCCCGCCCGAGACGCCCGCCGCGCGGGCTGATGCGCATACCGCGGACCGCACACGGCCACGCGATCCTCTTCCAACATCGCCGCGAGGACCTTCAGGCCCGACGCGACGACCAGCTCTTGGAGCTCGGCCTGTGCATCGACCAGGATGTCGACCAATGGAAGGTGCCGTGGTGCCGGCAATGCTGATTGGCGCCCACGAATGCCTGTGCCAAACTTCTTCATGGCGGCTCCTTTCTGGGGGCTTCAGCCCCAGGTTTTCCCACCGGCCGTCTATCACGACCAGCAGGGAGCCGCCGCTTTAAATTTCAACAGCTAGAGGGACATCCCCCGCAACACCATGCGCTTGCTCCGCGTCATCTTTCTGCTTCCCGTGCCACTGATCTGTGCGCTGACCGCGACCGCGCAGACAGCCGGTGACGCGCAAACCGAGACCGAGCCAACCAGCCGCGCCGAGATACTCCAGCAACGGCGGGTGGAGAAGTCTGGCCTCCTGGAGCCGTGCGTCATTTCTGATGCCGAGCGGCGGGTGCAGTTTCTCGAGACGTGGCGGCTCCCGCGTCGGCTCTTCACCAAAGGATTCGCGGGGTTCCGGCCGGTCATCGGTGGCATGCCATCCGGGTCGGGATTGGCAGGCGGCGGCGGATACATCGCTGGATACAACAGCGAGCTGTTTCAGTTCACGGCGAATGCGCGGTACTCGACCCTCGGGTACGAAGCGTTTGACGCGGGCTTGCTGATCTTCCCCCGGGCGAACAGTGTGTTGCCGGTACAGGGTCACCTCACGTGGGGGCAGCGCGATTTCAGCTCGCTGAGATTCTTTGGGCTGGGTCCCACCACGAGCCGGAGCGACCGCACCACCTACCGCTTGGAAGACCGTTCGTTCGAGCTGGGTATTGACGCATGGGCGGGCCGAGTTGCCGAGTTCGGCGCCGACATTCAGCGGCTGACGAGCGAACCGGGCTCCGTGGCAAACGGGATAAGCCTGGACGACCGGTTCGACCCTCTGACGGTACCGGGCTTCGGTATCGAGACTGATTTTCTGGTCTACCGCGGTCGCGCGAAGGTCCACTTGCGCGAGCAAAACATCATTCCTTCGGTCGGCGTGACGTTGGCTGCAAGCGTCGAGCGCTACGACGATCGCAATGGTGGCGCCTACGATTTCACTCGGGTGGTCGGAGACGTTCAGGCGCACATCCCGATCGTGCACCGGAACCGGATCCTGGCGTTGCGTGTACGAAGCTCGCATTCGGTTGGGGAGGGCGGGGGCGCCGTGCCGTTCCATCTAATGGAAACCGTCGGGGGCGCGAACTCGATTCGCGGGTTTCGCGAGTATCGATTCAGGGACACCCGGAACCTGGTGCTCAACGCGGAGTATCGCTGGGAGGTTTGGACGTTCGCCCACTTGGCCGTCTTCTACGATGCGGGCAAGGTCTTTTCGGATGCCGATGACCTCGATTTGTCAGGTATGAAGTCGGGCTACGGGTTCGGCCTCCGCGGCCAAGCGCCGGGCGGTATGGTCCTGCATTTCGACCTCGCACGCAGCAACGAGGGGTTGATCTTCCACATCGGTAGCGGCCCGAGCTTCTAAAGCGCTTTTCAAATAGGCCTTGTACTACCTGGGGCGGTCGTGGTACTTCTGCGCGCACCGATGCAGGAGGACCGATGCGTGCCTATTCGATGGATCTGCGAGAGCGGGCGCTACTCGACAGCGATGCCGGGATGAAGGCGGCCGATGTGGCGGCGAAGTACCGCGTGAGCGGGTCGTGGGTGCGGCTCTTGAAACAGCGGCGGCGCGACACGGGCGAGGTGGCGCCTCGCGTCCAGCGACAGGGACGGCGCGGCATGCTTGAGCCGCACCTGCACACCTTGGCCGCGCTGATGGCGGCGCACCCGGATCGCACGCTGGCTGAGCTGAAGGACGCCCTCGCCACGGCCGCGCGTGTGCCGACGGTCTGGCGCGCCGTGCGGGCCCTCGGCCTGACCGTTAAAAAAACCGGTCCGGCCGTCCGAACACGATCGGCCTGACGTCGCGGCCGCGCGGGTCGCGTGGCACGCGGCGGCGCCGACCTGGGATGTCGCCCACCTCGTGTTTCTGGACGAAACCGGCATCACCACCAATCTGCTTCGGCGGTACGGCCGGGCACCGCGCGGCGCGCGCGTCCACGACCACGCCCCCTGCGGGCGCTGGCAGACCCGCACGTTTCTCGCCGCGTTGCGGGTCACGGGGCTGACCGCACCGGGGGTCTTCGACGGCGCGATCGATGGCGAGCGCTTCCGCGCCTCCATCGAACAGATCCTGGTGCCGACCCTGCAGCCCGGCGACATCGTCATGGCCGACAATCTCGGGGCCCACAAGGTCGCCGGCATCCAACGCGCCATCCAGGCCGCCGGGGCCACCCTCTGGTACTGGCCACCCGACAGCCCGGACCTCAATCCCATCGAGCTCTGCTTCGCGAAGCTCAAGGCCCTCGTTCGCACCGCTCGCTGTCGCAGCACCGAGACGCTCTGGCCGTTCCTCGGCGAGTGCTTGGCGCACTTCAGCCCTGACGAATGCCGCAACTATTTTCGGCACTGCGGGTACTCGGCCGCCACACGGTCATGAAAAGCGCTTTAATGCGTAGCAATAGTGCTAACGGGATGACGACGGTAGCGGTTCGAGGCGTGCTCGTCCTCACCGTGCTCGTCCTCACGATGGCAGTGCTCGTCACGGTGGAGGCGCAGCAAAGGAAGTTCTACTCAGACGATCCGATGCTCGTGGATCGCGACAATCTGGACGTGCCTGAGCAGCCGGCGGAGATCGATCTGAGCGATATGTTCGATCGGTTCGGACACATCGTGGCCGACCTTGGCTCGCCTGAACTGACGGAAGCCGAGAACGTCAATACGCTGGACGAAGTGCCAGACAGCTCGTGGTTCACGAACCGGCACGGCGTCAAGCGCCGGACGATTCCCGAGCTTATCAGGGGACCCAATACGCTCGATGGGCCGGACATGAGCGTCCCGTGGCAAGTCTTTCAAAGCAAGATCGGCGGGTTGACCCCTGGCGTCCAGATTATCGACGGTCGCGGCGATCGCTACGTCATCAAGTTCGATCCGGTCGGCATCCCCGAGCTGAGCTCGGCCGCCGAGATCATTGGACCAAAGCTGTTCTATGCCATCGGATACAACACGCCGGAGAACTACATCGTCGAGATCGACCCCAAAGCCGGCCTCACGGTCCAGCCGGATACGGTGATCGAGGACGAGTTTGGGGACGAAGCGCCGCTGACCCAGAGCTTTCTTCGCCGGCTGCTGCGGCGCGTCCCACGGCTTCCCGATGGACGGATACGTGTGACGGCCAGTCGGTACATCGCAGGAAGGCCGATCGGCCCGTTTCGGTACTATGGGACTCGGAGCGACGACCCGAACGACGTTCTTCTGCACGAGAATCGACGCGAGCTGCGCGGGCTTCGGCTATTTGCTGCGTGGACCAACCATGATGACACCCGGGCCCAGAACACACAGGACAGCTGGGTGGAGGACGGTGACCGGCACTACATCCGGCATCACCTCATGGACTTTGGATCGACGTTCGGGAGCGGCAGTGTCGACCTGCAGCTGCCGAACCTCAGCTTCCACTATTGGCTCGATCTCGATGAGGTGCGAAAGAACCTGAAGAGTTTTGGGTTCCGGACGCCGACTTATCGAAAGGTGAAATGGCCGGAGCTCCCCAAGTACGAATCGATCGGCAGATGGGAATCCGATTTCTACGAGCCCCATCTGTGGCGCAACGACTATCCGAACCCGGCCTTCGTCCGCATGACGGACCGTGACGCCTTCTGGGCCGCCAAGATCATCATGCGGTTTACGCGCGAAGAGCTGGCGGCCATCGTCGCAACCGGGCAGCTCAGCGACCCCGACGCCGCGGACTATTTCCTTGAGACGCTCATCGCGCGCCAGCGCAAGACCGCGCGGCGCTACATGAACCGGGTCAACCTGATCGACCAATTCGAGGTCACCGCCGACGCACTGACGTTCAGGAATCTATCCGAGGATTTCGGGTTCGCCGAACCGGGCACCACCTATCGTGTGCAGTGGTCCGTCTACGACAACGCGACGGCCAGCCGCGCGGCGGTGGGCCGTGAGCGAGAAACCACCTCTACGACGATTGCCCTTCCCGACGCTCCTAACGTGACCGACGGTCGCGACACGTTTCTCGTGGCGGACATCCATGCCGTTCACGACGACTATCCGATGTGGAATCGCCGGGTTGCGGTGTACTTGCGGCCAGTCGGCGACCGTTTTGAGGTGGTTGGCATCGACCGAGAGTCGGATCCGCCCGATCGCCTGATGTAGCCCGAGCGCGTCCGCACTAGGGAGCCAGGACCTCGAGCTGGTTGTCAACGCGAAGCGCCCCGCCCATCTGCGCGATGATTCGCTGCATCTCCAAGTACTCGATCTGGTTCCGCACGAAGCCCTTGAGCGTGACCACGCCGTTGTTGATGATGATGTGAAATGGGAGGTTTCTCTGGTTGAGATACCGGTCGAAGTGACTACTCCGGCTCAGGGATTGATTGATGCCTGCTCGGAGCCTGTTGTCTGCTGTCGACGGGGAGAGAACCTCGACGCGGTCCACGTAGTCCTGGACACCCGGGATGCGCGCGATGTCGCGGTAGAGCTCCCGCTGCTTGTCCCGATCTGGCGTGACGCTGCCCAACAGCGTGACTACCCCCTCCTCGACGTAGGCATCGAAGTAGTCCCACAGCGTATAGTGAACGTAGTCCATCACGACTTCTGCCACGGCTTTCGCGAGGTCGGCGTCACCCACCGGTTCCGGGAGCTCCATCTCGCTCACGACCGTTTCGATCCCGTCGACCTCGAGCGCTCGCCGAATCGCCTCATTCTTGGCGAAGAGGTGAGGGACCGTACCTCGAGAAGGTCCGGTGAGCGTGACTTCGGAACCGGCAACCGATACCTCGAGACGCCGCAGATCCTTCTCTTTTCTTAGGGCCTGTTCCACGGCTCGTTGGGTGCTGGACTGTTCAGCGTGGATCCCAGCTAACCGGTTGCCGGCCCAGCCGGCCTGGGGTGCACCGCACACAAGAACGGTCAGAAGCGACGCCGCGCAAGGGATTTGGAGTCTCATGGGTTGTCCGTTGACCGGGCGCTTTCTCCGATCTAGCCTCCCGTCTCGATCTCTTGTATCACACTCAGTGCGCGGAACGTGAGCCAATGTTAGGGACAAGCGATGTTTGAGGCGGCCGAGCTGGGCAGCAAGATCGCCAAGGCGGAGTACAAGGCGCAGGTGCCGGCCCTCCGGCAGTCCCTGCTCGAGAGCCAGCAGGAGCTTCGCTCGACAGGTGGGCTCCAAGTCATCGTGGTGCTCGCGGGTTTGGAGGCGGCCGGGCGAAGCGAAACCGCGAATCTGCTGAACTCGTGGATGGACCCCAGGTGGATCGAAACGCGGGCATGGGCGCATCCGTCGGATGAGGAGCGGGAGCGCCCGCCGTTCTGGCGATACTGGCGCTACCTTCCCCAACGTGGGCGGGTCGGCCTCTTCCTCGATGCCTGGTACGGTCCGGCCTTCGCTGACTTCGTTCGGCGCGACAACAGCGCTGAGGCGTTCGAGAATCGACTCGATCGGATTGCGCGGTTCGAGCGAGCGATTGCGGAAGACGGTGCGGTGATCATCAAGTTCTTCCTGCACCTGGCCGAGCGATCGCAGAAGAAGCGATTGAAGGCGCTTCACAAGGATCCGCTCACGCGCTGGCGGGTCACGGAGGAACAGTGGCAAGCCCTGAAGCGATACGACCGGATCAAGGCGGCAGCCGAGCACGGGATACGCCGGACGAACACGCCCGGCGCGCCCTGGCATGTCGTCGAGGGTGCGGATGAGCGCTACCGTAACCTGACCGTCGCGACGTTGCTCAACGAGGCAATTCGCAACGGAGTGGAGCGCGCCCGAACGCGCGCAGCGACGGTCCCCGTGCCGAAAGGCGATGGCTCAGTCAAGCCGGGCGACAACTCCAGATCGACACTGAGCCGGGTGGCACAGCACTACAACGTCCTGCAGGCCCTGGATCTGACGCAGCAGATCGCGAAGGGTCGGTACGGCGTCGAGCTGGAGCGTCAGCAAGGTCGGCTCAACCTGCGGCAACGTCAGGCCGTGCAGCAAGGCCTCTCGACGGTGGCCGTGTTCGAGGGATGGGACGCGGCCGGCAAGGGCGGCGCGATCCGTCGCGTGGCCGGGGCGCTTGATGCTCATGAGTATCAGGTGATTCCCATCGGCGCTCCCACGGACGAAGAGCTGTCCCAGCACTATCTGTGGAGGTTCTGGCGGCGCCTGTCGAGAGCGGGTCGCGTCACCATCTTCGACCGAAGCTGGTATGGTCGCGTCCTCGTCGAGCGAGTTGAGGGGTTCGCGTCACCAGCGGAGGTGCAGCGCGCGTATGGCGAGATCAACGATTTCGAGCAGCAGCTCGTCGACCATCGCATTCTCGTCACCAAGTTCTGGTTGCACATCTCGAAGGACGAACAGCTCCGGCGGTTTCAGGACCGACAACGACAGCCGCACAAACGCTGGAAGATTACCGAGGAAGACTGGCGGAACCGCGAGCGTTGGGGTGACTACGAGGTGGCCGTCAACGATATGGTCGAGCGCACGAGCACGCACAGCGCGCCGTGGCTCTTGATCGAGGCAAACGATAAGAACTATGCCCGGATCGAGGTCATTCGCGCGCTCGCGGACCGCATGGAGCGGGCACTCACACGGTTAACGGCGGCTCGCTCGAACGCCGATCGAAAATAGCGGCGAAGATCTGCTGGAGCATATCCGGGCGCTGGCCCAGCAGGTCGAAGAGCTCGTCCCGTTCAATCCGCAGCGCCGAGCCCGGCTCGCTCACGACGAGCTGGAGCTTGTGGAGCCCGGTTCCGGGCTCCTCGCCAGCCAGCGTCTCGTAGACGCCGATGGAGTCGCCAGCTCTGGCTTGGGCGACAGGTTCCGGGGCGTCGGCAGTCGTCAGGGCGACCCCGCCCGACAGGAGGATGCCGAGACCAAACGCCCCGCTTTCGTCGGCAAGTACCGCTCCAGGCTCGAGCGAGATCTGACGTGCGATCGACGCCAGGTAGAGCATCTCCGGGCCAGACACCTTCGAGAGAATCGAGATCCGCTGCAGTGCCAGGGCCTTCTGAATCGGCGTGAGTGTGCCACCGAGTCGTTCGAGCTCGGCGGCATCGTCGCCTTTGAGGTTGACAAAGCCCGGCTTCAACTGCCGGCGATCCGCCAACGTTCGAAACAGTCCCTGAACGAGGTCGGTGTTGTCCGACAGCAAGGTCCGAAGCTGGTCAACGCTCAGCGCGATCGAAACCGATGGTTCGCCGGTCTTGAACGTCTCGGTCATCAGACACCCGTCCAGCGCCTCTTCGAAACCGAGCGCGGCGGGTGGATCGATCTCGCGAGCGCCGCCCCGCCTCGCTGATGCGACGAGCTGACCATCGAGTAACAGATGCACGGTTTCGGGAACCGCGCCCTCTCGAAGCAGAGTCGTCCCCGTGTCGTGTCGTGCCTGATGGCCAGTTCCCGCGATGCGGAAGATTTCGTCGACACCGACCAGGGCGAAGAGCGGAAGGTTACGCAGACGCGTGGCTAACGCGGCGGCCGGGAGCGGTTCGACCCAGCGTTCGCGCCGGCGTTGCGCGCTGAGGGTCTGCGCCGCCAGTGTCCAGGAGGCGGCTTCAAACACGTACCAGTCCTTCGGGTCGCGATGGGCCAGCACATGGTCGACGTCTTCAGAGAGGCTCCACAGTTCCAGCTGACCGACGAGGTCAATGGCCGATGCGGCGACCACCTGGTCGTCGTCGTTGATCAGCTCCAGTAGGGTTTCCTCGACGTCTCTGGGTCGCGTCTTCAGCAGCACGTTGCCGCGGCGGACCTTTTCTTCGACTGGGTTGTCCTCGAGACTCGGCAGGACGCGGTGGCGGAGCTGGGTCGAGAGCACATTGTCGAGATACTCGAGAGAGTTGGCACGGGCCCGGCTATCGCCCCGCTCGATCGCCCAGCGCGCGGCGGCAATGTCCTTCCACGGATAGAGCAGGCCGAGCAGGCGATAGATACGGTCCACCGTTCGATCGAGCTTCTCGGTCAGCGCGTGCGCCAGCACAGAATCGGTCGACAAATCGGCTCGTACGAAGAGGTTGTGATGCAGCCCCAGCCGATTGAAGTATTTGCGACCCTCCCTGAGTGTCGCGTTCTCGATCGGCTCCTTCGCGAAGGCCAGCGAGGGATGTTCACGTCTCAACTTCTCGACGGCCGCTACGACCTTGAACCGCAGGAATCCGTCCGGGTCGTCCACCAGGTCGATCAGGACGTCCATGGAGGCTTGACACGGAATCCTCGCCAGCGTGGCTGGAATATGTCGCCGTACCCAGATGTCTTCTTCGCGGTCCGTGAGGAAGTACTTGAGGATGTCGACGACGCCTGGGCCGTACCCGACGAGCGTCTCACGAGCACCGCTCTTGAGCCGTCGATTCCCGAGCAGCGAAATCAGCGTCGGCGCGAACATGAAGTCGGTCGCGCCGAGTGACCTGAGACTTCGCATGGCCTCGTCGGCCACGTCGGGATCCGAGTCGTGGAGCAGAGGGATCAGGAGGTCATGTGAACGGGTATTGCCGACCTGCCGAATGGCTCCCGCCAGATCCCGCCGAATAACGCTCGCGTTCTCACTCGTGTCCGCCGCCAGGCTAGCGAGGGCCTTTTGGGCCGCTGACTGGTCGGATGGCTGATCGCTGCCCGCGAGAACCACCGCTGCCGTGGCAACGATACGCGGATTGTGGTCTCCGAGGAGGGAGCGCGCAATGCCAGCGCCGCTCTCGTTTCGGACGCCGGCGAGCGTGCCAATGGCAGCAGCCCTGACCTGGGGACTATTGTCACCGATCATCTTTTCGATCGTCGGCACCCATCGCTCGGCGATGTCTCTCCGGGCGTCTCGGAGCGCCGTCACGGCCCGCGCCCGCACGGCGGCCGATTCGTGGTGGAGCAGCAACGGCGTGACCAGGTGGCGCTTGTCCAGCGCCTCGAGCACGTCTATGGCATAGAGCACACGCTGGTCATCCGGGTGGGCGAGCTCCTCGACCAGCGTCTCGACCGTCGACAGGTCGGCGACGCTGAGCCGGACGTCCGCCGGCTCCATACCCCGTTGTTCAATCGTCTCGCGAAACGATTCGAGATACCCCCGACGCGCTTGGACCGCCGTGTAGATCCAGATCCCCACCATCGTGAGCGTCACGAAGCTGAGCTCACGCCAGCCGAGGTTGAATCCCCACGGTTGAATCAGCACGAGAACCAGCAACGCGAGCGCGGCCTTCGCTGCCCGGTCGACCGTGACGTCAACGAACGGCTTCACAGGCTGTCGCAAGTGGGCCGGGAGCGGAAGGAACAGAATCTCCCGCGTCGTCTTGTCGAGGCTGTATCGCAGCGCCGAGTCAAGAACTCGACCGAACGCGGCGGCTCCAAGCGCACCGGTCAGAAGGATCAAGACGCCGCTTGCCCCCAGGCCGATCGGCAAGATGAGCAGGGCGACGCCAATACCGAGGTAACGGTGGATACGGCTGGTCAGCCAGACCTGGATGATGAAGCTTGTCACCGACAGAGCGAGCTGCACCTGCGCGAGCAGGGCGGTCATGGCTGCTGCCCCGTCGTCGCCGGAGGCCTCTTCGACCGCCATGCTCAGCTGCTGGTCCAGTAACCCAGCGCCCATCGCGCCGAAGGCGATGACGGCGCTGATGATCATCAAATGCTTCGACTCTCGGAGCATGCGAAGCGCTTCGCCGCCTCCGATGCCCTTTTCCCCGCCAGACTTTACGACGCCCGACAGCGTGACTTGATCCGAACGCCCGATAACGAAGCTGACGAGCGGCACGCACGGCAACAAGACGGCCGCACTCACCAGCAGCATCGTGTTCGTCCCGACCCGTTCGACTAACCCGGCAAGCGCGGCCGATCCGACGATGCCGCCCATGCTCGCCCCGCCGCCGATGAACCCGAAGAGCCGTTTGGCCTGCCGCGCGTCGAACAGATCGTTCGCGAGGTTCCAAAACTGACTGATGAGCAGGAGCGCGTAGATCTGGCCAACCAGGTAGAACCCGACTGCGACCCACCCTTGCCCCGTCTGGAAGAGGAGCCAGAATCCCACCATCAAAGCCGCGAAGGCAGACAGCGTGAGCGGGACCACAACCTTTGGTGGAAGCCGTGCCGTCAGCTGGGTGTAACCCTTCATCAGGAATCCGATGATCACGCCAGATAGGAGCAGGACGTAGGGCAGGTTTTCGGAGCCGAGGTCTTGGATGTACTGCGCTCGGGTCAGCGGCTTGACAATGCTGTACGAGGCGATCACCAGGAACGAATAGAGAAACATCAGGAGAAGGGTGGCGGCTTCCTCCTTCCTGACCTCGACGACCGGCTTCAGCAGACGCTGGATGAGAGACATGGGGACCGGCGCCCACTCTAAGCGAAGCGCCGACCGGCCGCAACCTGATCGGTGGGCTCGGCGGCTAGGGTGACCGCAGCGCGGCAAGCGTGGAGAAGAAGTGTTGCAGCAGCGCCGGACGCTGCCCCATCAGATCGAACAGCTCATCGCGTTCCAGCCTGAGCACGCGGCCCTGCTCCTCCACGACGGTTTGCATCGGTGTGGCTGACGCTCGAGCTGTTCCCGCCAGCGTCTCGTAGAAACCGACGGTATCTCCGGCCGGCGCGCGGGTGTCAGGGCGGTCCACGGTCGACGTCCGGCAAGAGATCGCCCCCGAGAGGACGACCACCAGCGACGGTGGGTCGCTTTCGTTCGCGAGGATGCTGCCCGAAGTGATCGGCTCCAGATGTGCGATCCCGGCCAGATGGCTGAGCTCGTCCGGCGGCAGATTGGCGAGCACGGGCACCTGTTGGAGCGCCAGCATCGTCTGGATGGGTGTCGGCGTCGCGTCGGATTCCACGTGGCCGTCACGCGACGTTCCTCGTATCACCACCGGCCAGGCCACTCCAGTTGTCGGGTCGGCGATTGTTCTGAAAAGCCCCTGCACGAGGTCGGTGTTTCCGGCCAGTACGGTGAGGAGCGCCTCCCGCTCGACCGAGACTGTCACGGCCGTACCGTCCGTGACAACGGTCTCGCCAGCGGACCGATCCTGAAGTGCCGCCTCGAAGCCGATAAGCGCCGGGCCGGCAACGTGGCGAGGGTCCGTCGTACGGGTCGACATCGCGACGCGGCCATCGAGTAGCAGGTGGAAGGCTTCGGGTACGACTCCTTCCTCAAGGAGGACCGAACGATGCTCGTGCCGCACCTGTCGTCCTCGGGCGGCGAGCCGGCTGAGCTCTTCGATATCGACCGACGCGAACATCGGAAGGTGACGGATGCGATCGACGAGCACGATCGCCGGAAGGGGTTCGAGCCAGCGCGCTTGCCGCTCTTTGGCCGAGAGTCGATGTTCAGCCAGTGTCCATGACGCGGCCTCGAACACGAGCCAATCGCCGGCGTCGCGATGCGCCAGCACGTGCTCGACGTCAGCCGAGAGGTTCCACTGCGCCTCCGACCGAACGAGATCGATGGCGGCCGCTGTCACGACCTCGCTATCGTCGTTGATCAAGGCGAGAAGCGCGTCCTCGACCGAGCTCGGATGGGTGCGTCGGACCGCGTGCGCGTGTTTTAGCACCTCCGCCTCGGGGAGGTCTTCGAGCATCGGCATCACGACCTGTCGCGCGGCACCTGCGAGCGTGTTGTCCAGCAGCTCGAAAGCTTGCGCGCGCGTCCGTTGATCGCCGTGATCGATCGCCCAGCGTGCCGTCGAGACGCCGGTGCCTGGGTGGAGAATCGACAGCAGGCGATAAGTACGGTCGATGCTGCGGTCCATCTTCTCCGTCAAGACCCGAGCCAGGAGCGCCTTTGTCGACAGCCCCCCCCGCGTGAATACATCGTCGCGGTGGATGAGATACTCGAAGTACTGCCTGGCTTCTCGCATCACCAGCCGATTGACCGGCTCGCGCGGGAAGTGAAGCGAGGTGCCCCGCCGCATGAGCGTCTCCATCGCCGCGATCGCCTTGAACCGGAGAAAACCATCCGGATCGTCAAGCGTCGCAACCAGGAGGTCCATCGCCTGTTGGCAAGGGATCTGACCGATTGTGGCCGGCACGTGCCGCCGCACCCAGATGTCCTCATCGGCGTCGGTCATCACGCGGCCCAGCGTCGGTAGGACCGACTCACCGTAGCGGACGAGTGCATCGCGGGCGCCGCCCTTGAGCCGCCGATGCCCGAGGAGTGAGATCAACGTCGGTACGAACAGGAGGTCGAGGGGCTGCAAGCCTCGAACGCTCGCCATGGCCTGCTCTGCCACGCCGATGTCCCGGTCCTGAAGCAGCGGAATGAGCAGATCCCGCGTTTCGCGATCGTCAATGTGACGGATGGCCCGGGCGATTTCGAGGCGGGTTTCAGCCGATGCCTCCCGCGGGTCCGTCACGAGCCGCGTGAGGGTCGATCGGGCCACGGCGACGTCAGCCGAATCCAAGGTGCCCGCGACGACCACTGCCGCGCTGATGGCCATCCGCGGCGCTGTTTTCACGTTGCTCAGGAGCGTTCTCGCCAACTGGGTTGCGTCCTGGTCCTCGATCTTCGCGAGCGTCAGGATCGCGTTGGCTCTGACCTCTGGATCCGGATCGTTCACCATCCGTTGGACCATCGGCTGCCACTTGGCGGAGAGCTGCGACTCACTCGTCCCGATCACACCAAGGGCTCTGGCCCGCACCGCGCCAGACTCGTGGTGGAGCAGCAGCGGCGTGACGAGACTCCGCTTGTCGAGCGAATCTAGAACGTCGATGGCATACAGGACACGACGCTCATCAGGGTGAGCGAGCTCTTCGAGAAGCGCCTCGACGGTAGTCAGATCGGCGACCCCGACACTGACCTCGTCAGCTTTGACAGCCTGCAGCTCCAGCCCTCGCCGGATTGCAGCGACGTATCGATCTCGGGCGCGGACAGCCAGCACCAGCCACAGTCCGACGAGCGCGAGCGTAATGACGCTCAGATATGGCCATGGCAGCGCCAGACCCCATGGCTTAATGGCGACGAGCACAACCAGGGCGCCGCTGGCGCGCGCGACCCGGTCGACGGTCACGTCGACGAAAGACTTGACCCTGAGCCGCACCCCCGTCTCGAGCGGGAGGAATAGGATCTCGCGGGTGGTGCGGTCCACGGTGTATCGGATCGAGCGGTCGATCACGCTGGCGACGGCCGCCGCCCAGATGGCCCCGGTCGTGAGCATGAGCACCGAGCTGGCCCCCAGGGCGACTGGCAGCATCATCACGGCCGCGCCGATGCCGAGAAGCCGGTAGATCTGTCGGACGAGGAGCAGCTGGATCAGGAGAGACCCGGCGGACAGGAAGAACCGCACCGATGCCAGAAACCCGGTCACGGCATCCTCGTCGTCGCCGTGAACCTGCTCAGCCGCCAGATTCAGTTGCTGGTCAACGATCATCGCCGCAACGGCGGCAAGGCTGATCAGTAAGGCGATGGACCGCAGGTTCGCCGACCGCCGAATTAACGTCCAGGCGTCGTCTGCGGCTGGAGCCGGAGACGGATCTGCGGAGGCTGTTGTGTGGTGCGCGGTCGCGCGCTGGCGAAGGATGACGGTCACAATCGTCGCACTGCCGATCAGGGTGGCGGCGCTGAAGAGCAGCAACGGGGTTGTTCCGATGCGACCAGCTACCAACGCGGCAAGGCCAGACCCGGCCATCCCCCCCAAGCTGACCCCACCGCCGATGAACCCGAAGAGCCGTCTGGCCTGCCTGGGGTCGTATAAGTCGTTGGCGAGCGTCCAGAACTGACTGAGCAGGAGCGTGCCCAAGACTTGTCCGAACACGTAGAAGGCGATGGTGGCCGCCGATCCGCCGGTTTGGAGCAGCACGAAGAAGCCCGCCAGTGTGGCCGCCATGGCCAGCTGGATCGTTGGCAGGGCCCAGCGATCCGGTAACGCTGCGAGCACGCGGCCGTAGCCTTGCATGATCACGCCGATGGCAAAGCCGGTGGCCAGTAGCACGTAGGGGAGGTTGTCGGCCCCGAGCTCCGTGATGAACGTCGAGCGGGTGACCGGTTGGACGATGTTGTAGGCGGTCATCGCCGCAAACGCATAGGCGAACATCAAGGCGGTGACTCGACCTTCACCGGGGCGAAGGTCGACGACTGAGGACAGGTAACCGGTGACGCGGGTCGTCACGGGCTGTTAGGGTCGGCTCTCGCTGATTGCCTCAGCAGCCGGAGATTCGGGCCATCGGTGCACGGGCGTTGCGACATAGTCCGCATGTGCCAGCTGACCCTGGAAGTAGGCGGTCTGTGACGCGAGGAAGACGAGCTTGGCAAACAGACGTACCAGGATATAGCCCTGTCCCACCAGAAAGGCGGCCCACACCGAGAGACCGTCTCCAGTTGGTCCGGGCGCGACGATCGCATACCCAATGAGGACCGCCACGAACAGCACGCCATTGATGAGGTACAGCCCAAACGTGTCGACTGGCCGCCGCCGCACGAATCGGGCCGCTGCCATGAGCGTCCCGATCATGCTTCGTCGATCCTCAACCACCGCGCGGATCTTCGCGTAGTCAAAGACCAGGTTCACCGTGACGACCAGGCAGCCAAAGAGACCGTAGAGTCCGACCCGGATGAAGAACGCCGTTCGCTCCACGGTCAGGTTCCGTGTGAGGCGCCCATAGAGCTCGTCGAACACCCATCCGTGGACAACCTCGAACAAGAGCCAGTAGGCGGCGAACGCCAGAACCGCAAGGCGCGTGAAGCGGAAGAAGTACATCCCGCATGCGGCAAAGAATCCCGAGATCGACACGCGGCGCCGGCGCGCGAGCCGATCGATGGCGCCCCCGATCAGGAAAAGCCACACCACGAGGTATCCGGCGACCGCGAGCAGCACCGTCGCGGGCGGTAGGCGGTAGTCGGCAATCCCGCTCAGGTTGCTCAGCACGGCGCCAAAGCCAATGACGCGCGGATCGAGCGTCGCCGAGAGGCCCTCGGCTTGCGCCTGAAACTCTTCCCACCATTCCCAATCGACACCGCGGGCTACGGTCTCTGCCGCGGTGCTCGAATTGAGATGGGTGGCAATGGCGTCGCGCACCAGGAGACCAAGTGGTGCAGCCGTCACTAGCGTCACGGCATACAGCCCAAGCGTGAGCGTTGGAGCGGAGACGACGCGACCCATGCCGTCCAGAAAGCTGCGAATCACAGGAAGAATCCGTATCCCAACAAGACGTCTTGCAGCCACACCATCCAGGTCAGCATCCACTTTGTGGACGCGCGCTGCGTGCTCGGCCTGATGGCTCGGCTGTTGTTCGTGAAGTGCGTGTCCAGAAGCAGCACGCGCTCCGGATCGACGAACGCCCGTGTCGCAGGTTCGCTGCCTATGTAGGTGAACGCTTGCCACTCCGCGACGCCGTCCCACTGCTCGCGTTTGCTGGTGCCGTTCTCGAAGTGGGTCACGACGTCGACGGGAAACACGCCATCGCCGAAGCGCCGGACGACCACCATCGTTTCGTACGTCGTCTCGTCTCGATCGTCCGAGAAGGTGGGCTGATCAACATCCACGTCGGCGAAACCCCTCGTCGTCAGCGGGCGAGACGTGAGTCGATCAATACCGTAGTCGAACACCTTCGAGCTGCCGTGCACCTGGTCGAAAAACCACCCCAGGTCGCGCGCTGCCGCCGTATTGATGGCCTCGAAGAAGTCCTGAGGCTTCGGGTGGGCGAACCTCCATGCTTCGTAGAAGCTGGCCATGCCGCGCTGGAGCGTCGGCCAGCCCAGGTACCGCTCCAACGTGTGCAGCCAGAGCGCAGTCTTGAAGTAGGTGATGCTTGAGGCGCTCCCCGGCCAGTAGCGATAGGTCGGGGTGACGGGCGGATCCTGGCGCGCATCACGGCGGTAGCCACCGAGACGGTTCCCCTCCAAAGCACGCACCCACGGGATGTCCCGAAACACCCACGGGATGAAGCCACCAAAGAGTCGGGTCGACTGGTAGTGCGGCGAGAACGACGCATCAAGCGCGCGAGCGGTAGCGAAGGTGTTGAGTCCTTCGTCCAGCCAGGCATGCTCGAACTCGTTGTTGCCAACGACGCCATACCAGAATTGATGCCCGGCCTCGTGGATCGTGACTCCTTCCGGATCGGCGACGTGTCCCGGGGCTAACCAGCGAGTACCAGCGGTAAAGATCGTCGGGTACTCCATACCCCCGGTGCCACTCTGCCAGGCTGGGTCGACCACGGTCACGTGGTCGTAGGGATAGGCGCCGAACCACTCCCCGAAGTATTTGAGAGTGGTGCGCGTGGCGCTGATGTGTCGCGCCGCTTGGTCGACGTGCTCCGGCTGGAGCAATAGGCGGATGTGGACATCCGGGAGGTCGGGGTGCTCGAACTGTTGCCGCACATCTATGAAGTTTGGGCTGACCGTCCAGGCGAAGTCGTGCACATCCTCCTGGTAGTAGTGATGTGTTGCTGTGCCGTCTTGATTGTCTGTGACACGCTGCTCAATCCCCGTGGCACCCAGGACCCAGTCGCCCGGCACCGTCATCCGGACGTCGTACACGCCGTAGTCAGCAAAGAACTCCGTGGCGAGATGGAACTGATGGCAGTTCCATCCAGCGTCTTGGAAGACGCCAATCTTGGGAAACCATTGCGCCAGGAAGAAGTAGTCGCCAATGGCGCCGGTCCGCCTGAACGTTCGTGGCACTCGAGACGTCCATTCGAGCTCGACGCGGACGACATCGCCTGGTTCGACCGGATGGGGCAGGGGGACGGCGAGGACGGTCTCGTCGTGGGTGTTGCCATCGTCGGGAGCAATGTGGTGTCCGCGCGCGGTCAGGTCGATGGGAGCCGCGTCGCTGGCATCGAGCAGGCGAACGGCCGTGACATCGATCCAGCCCCAGTCGTCCGCCGGGCGGTCATGCAGGCTCGGACCGCCTGACAACAGCCGCTCGCGCATCCAGGTCGAGCGGGTGTTCTTCCACGCGTTGTAGTACAGGTGGAACTGAAGCTCGGAGGTTGCGACGTTCGCGATGTTGCGCCAAGTGAGGACCTCGCGCCCTTTCAAGCTCCGCTCGCCGGGGTCGAGCTCAACGTCGATCGAGTAGCTCGCGTTCCGCGGTGAAGGTGAACCAACGGCCGTTCCGGTTGGCGGGGGAAGCGATGGTTGTGCCGCGACCATTGCCGCCGTGGGTGCCGGTGTCTGGGAGGCGACCAGAAGGCCCAGGCCGACGAGTAGTATCGCTGCGACAGCCGGCCGGCGCTGCGCGTCCGTCAGCTGCACGTCGTCCGCCGCCCTACCGGTAGTCCTCTCGCACCGGGTGAAACACGTCGACGAACCGGCAGTCGGTGACGGCGCGTCCTGAATGGACGATGTTCGAGTTGATCACGGCCACGGTGCCCGCCGTCATGCGTCGGGTTTCTCCGTCCACCGTCATGTCGAATTCGCCGCTCAGCAAGCTGGATAGCTGTTCGTGGGGATGCGAATGCTCGGGCAACTCGGCGCCAGCTTCGATGTCCCAGTGGACGACGGTAACGGCGTCGGTATGGATGAAGCGCCCACGAAAGCCGGACATCGGCGCTCTTGGTGACAGCTTGTCGAGCTCGAGGAAGGCCATCGTCCTGGACTCCTGTTGGCGATCCACCTACTGCTCGAGCCCGAATGTGAACACCACGTTGCCGGCTGCGATGGTGACGAACTGCCGCCCGTCAACGGCGTACGTCATGGGTGCGGAGTGAACCCGTGCCCCAAGGGAGATGTGCCACAGCTCTTCGCCCGTGGCTGCATCGAGAGCGTAAAAGTAGCCGTCGACGCCGCCGCTGAAGACCAAGTTGCCCGCCGTCGTCAGGATCCCCGCCGACGACCGCGGTTGGATGGGAAACTCCCAGCGGAGGTTGCCGGTCGCGGGGTCCAGGGCCCGTATGGCGCTGAAGTAGGCTTCATTGGGTTTGACGTTCTCGCCACCCCCGCCGGTGAACTGCTCGCCCTCCTCGTAGTCCTCGTCCCTCTTGAAGAACTTCTGTTCTCCGTCGAACGCGTTGACGTAGAAGAGCCCGGTCTCTGGGCTGTAGGCTGGCGACCACCAGTTCGTGCCGCCGCCGATTGAGGGTGAGACGACGACGCCTTCAGTTGTCGGAGTTGTGTTCGGAAGCCTGATCGGGCGTCCGTTCTCGTCCAGCCCTTCCGCCCAGGTTTGCTTGGCGTAGGGTGTGCCGACCAGGAACTCGCCGGTCTCTCGATCGAGGGTGTAGTAGAACGCGTTGCGATTGGCCCACATCATCACCTTGCGCATCTCACCCGCGAACTCGATGTCGGCGAGAATCGGCACCTGGATGGCATCCCAATCGTGCACGTCGTGCGGCGTAAACTGGAAATACCAAGACATCTCACCAGAGTCGCCATCGAGGGCCAACACCGAGTCAGAGTACAGGTTGTCGCCCAGTCGGACATCACCGTTCCAGTCCGGTCCTGGATTCCCGGTACCCCAGTAGACCAGATCGAGGTCCGGGTCGTAGGCCCCGGTGATCCAGCTCGCCGACCCGCCCGTCCTCCACGATTCTCCCGACCAGGTCCGGACGTCTGGGTTGTCCGGTCCTGGGATCGTATCGGTGCGCCAATCGAGGGCCCCGGTTTCGGCGTTGTACGCATCGATGAACCCACGGATGCCGTACTCGCCTCCCGCGATACCGGTGACCACCTTGTCTTTGACGATCAGCGGTGCGGCCGTCTTGCTATAGCCCGCCGAGTGTTCCGCGACTTCGCTGTCCCACAGGAGGTTGCCGGTTCGCGCGTCGATTCCGACGAGGTGTGCGTCGAGCGTGCTCATGTAGAGCGTTTCACCGAGGATTGAGACGCCGCGGTTGTTGCGGCCACAACAGATCTTCAGGTCGTCCGGAAGAGTGTGGTTGTACCGCCAGAACTGCCGACCCGTTGCCGCATCAACCGCCACGACATTGCTGGGCGCCTCGGTGATGAACATGATGCCGTCGACCACGAGGGGCACTGACTCCGAGCGATCGATCTGCGGTATTTGGTAAGCCCACTTCAGCTCAAGGTTGCCCACGTTCTGATCGTCGATCTGGTCGAGCCGGCTGAACCGCTGGCTATCGAGGGTGCCGGAGTACATGAGCCAGTTCTCCGGTTCATCCGCGGCGTTGACGAGGCGCTCCCACGTGACCGGCGAAAAGGCCGGTGTCGTGGAACCCGTCGTGCCGGATTCATCCTGACCCAGCACCAAGGCCCCTGAGGCGACGACCATGACGAGGACTGCAAGGCGTGGCATCGTTAGCTCTCCCTCCGCAGCGAGAAGAGGTAGGCGACCAGGTCGTCCACTTCGCTCGCGGTCAGTGTCTCTGCATAGCTGGGCATCGTGGAGCTCTCCGTCCGCTCGACCGACCGGACGTCACCCTTCTGAAACGACCACAGGTTGGCGTCGGCATCGATGACGCGCACCGAGAACGTGTCCTCGCCCATGCGTAATCCCTCGATGACGGATCCATCCTGCCGAGTGACTCGAACCGTCCACCAGCGCGCGGCGACCTCGGCGTTCGGATCGATGAGTGCGGCCTTGAGCTCATCTGGGTCGCGGCGTTCACCCACGTGCGAGAGATCAGGTCCCTGTCGCCCGCCTTTGCCGTCGAGTATGTGGCAGCTACCGCAGTTCCCCTTGCCGTTGTAGACCTGAAGCCCTGCGGACGCGGTGCCCGGCAGGTCGACTTCCATCGGGTCGGCGCTTCGCGATTCAAGAAATGACACGAGCTGCCAGACGGCTGAGTCCGGCGTGTCAGGGCTGATCGGGAGCATCGCCGTGCCGCTGATGCCCTCGCGAATCACCTTGAACAGGCCGGCGGGCGAGCTTGCGTTGGTGAACCGCCCCGTCGTCAGGTCGGGCGCACCGGTTTCGTCATTGCCCTTCGCGTCCTGTCCGTGGCAACGCGAGCAGCGCTGACCGAAGACGCGCTCTCCCAGGCGAATATCGACCTGCGTCGCGAACTCGTTATGGGGCTCCTGGGCGGAAGGTCTCGCAGTCCAGGTTCCGGCGGCGGCGGCTCCGACGAGGATGGCGACGGCCCACCGAAACATCAGGTTCCAGCGCATGGTGTCTCCTTTGCTCAGGGATTATATCGTCGACGGGGCCTGGAGCCCCCGGTGCCAACCTACGGGCTCCTAGTCGTTGCCGCGAATACGTCTCAGCAGAGCCTGGGCCTTCCTGACGATTCGGCGCTCGAACCGCCCGATCGACTGAAACCGCTTCCCTCGGTTCCGGACCAGCCGTTTGGGCTTGATACTAGAAAGGCGGGTGAGGTGGTACACGATGCGTTCTGTCAACAGGCGCGCTGCCGCGTCGGCGTCGCGCTGTGCCCCACCCGGTGGCTCAGGCACGATGTCAGGCGCGCTGCCGCGTCGGCCTCGCGCTGTGCCCCATCAGGCACGATGATGATGCCGAGCTCGAGCAGATCGTGCGAGCGGAGCCTGAGGCCCGCCAACAGCTCGTCGTTTCGCGACGAGTCTCGCAGCAGAATGGCCGCAGCCCCCTCTGGTGAGATGACCGAATAGATCGCGTTTTCCTGCATCAGGATGACATCAGCCAGGCCAAGCGCGAGCGCACCCCCGCTGCCGCCTTCACCAATGACGACATTGACGACGGGTACTTCGAGCCGCGCGAGGGCCGCGAGGCTCTCGCCAATCGTGAGCGCAATTCCGCGATGTTCGGCTTCGAGTCCCGGGAAGGCCCCGGGCGTATCGACGAATGTCACGACGGGGAGCGAGCATTTTGCTGCCAATCGCATCAGGCGAAGGGCCTTTCGGTACCCTTCGGGCAGCGGCATCTGGTGGCCCATCTGGGCGATCAACACGATCGGTCGGCCCTTCAGGTCCGCGATGCCACCGACGATGGCCGGATCGTCGCCGTAGCAGCGATCTCCGTGAAGTTCGATGAAGGATGAGAACATGCGCTCCGCGTAGTCACGGGCACGCGGCCGGTCTGGCGATCGGGCGAGTGTGACGATCTCCGCCGCTTCGCGTGTCGCCTTCGGGGTGGGGGCGAGTTGCACGGCCGGCCACTTCGGAAGACCGTCGACCTTAAGCTGCGAGACCAGCGTGGCGAGTCGATTCCGCAGCTGACGCCGCGGGACGACCATGTCGATCATCCCGTGCTCGAGCAGGGTTTCGGCCTGACGTTCGTGCTTCGGGATCTTCTCGGAGATCGTGCCCTCGACGACCCGCGCTCCGACAAAGCCGATCTGGGCGCCCGGCTCACCGATGAGCACGTCGCCCAACGAGCCAAAGCTCGCGAAGGTCCCGCCGAAGCTCGGGTTCGTCAGCACCGACACGTAGGGCAGCTTCGCAGCCGCATGTTCAGCGACCGCCGTCGCGGTTTTCGCCATCTGCATCAGGGCGAGCATGCCCTCCTGGATCCGCGCGCCGCCACTAGCCAGGATTGAGACGACCGGCAGCTTGTTTCGAGTGGCTACTTGGAATGCGCGCGCGACCTTCTCGCCCACGACGGACCCCATTGTCCCGCCAAGGAAATCGAACGCCAACGAGATGAGGACGATCGGCTGACCATCGAGGCCGGCCTCGCCGGACAACGCGGCTTCGTGCATGCCGGTCCGCCGCTCGGCCTCACGCAGCCTGGCGCGGTACGGTGTCGGTTCCTTGAATCGAAGCGGATCCCCAGAAAAGAGGCTCTTGCCTATCTCCTTGAACGTGTCCCGGTCGGCGAGGTGGTCGATCCACTCCTGGGCGGTGAGTGGCGCGTGCCAGCCGCACGATGGGCACACATGGAGCTCCGCATCGAACTCGGCTTCGGTGTGCGTCACTTGGCAGGCATGGCACGAGACGGTCGTGGCGTCTTGGTCGGTTGCTACGGTCGTTGATGGGCTCACGGTGTTGTCACCTAATACCTAATAGAGAAGCGAGAACTGGAGAGTACTCTCGTACTTATTCTACCGGGATAATGGGTCGTTCCGTTCAGATGACCGGTCAACTATTTTCTGTCTTGGATGTGGTTCGTCATCTGCGCGAGAATCACGCATGCGCACTCTCCTGGTGTTGAGGCATGCGAAGTCGAGCTGGAAGCATGCGGACCTTTCGGACCACGACCGGCCACTCAACAAGCGCGGAGAACGCGATGCCCCGACCATCGGACGACTGCTGAAGATGAAGCGGCTGTCGCCCGGCGTCATTCTCAGCTCGAGCGCGAACCGGGCGCGCCGAACGGCCGAGGAGGTCGCCGAGTGGAGTGAGTTCGCGGGCACGGTTCAACTCGAGCCCAGACTCTACCTGGCCGATCCGGCGACCATTGTCGACGTGGTACGGCGCTCGGATGCCGATGCGCGGCGCCTCATGGTGGTCGGGCACAACCCCGGTCTCGAGGAGCTGGTCGCCCGGTTGACCGGGGTGACGGAGCCGCTGCCGACCGCCACACTCGTCCAGATTCAACTCCCGATCGAGCAATGGAAGGAACTCCGCTTGTCAACCGGGGGACAGCTGGTCAACGCCTGGCAAGCCAGGACGCTCGATTGACTCAATTAGCTCGATGCTCGCGAATGCGTCGGGTCGCCCAAGAGCAGGAAGCCTCGCTCGAGGTCGAGCTCGAGCGGTGGGGGCTCGTGCTCAACGAGGTACAAGAACTCACGACGGAACTCTTCAAGGGAAATGCCGGCGGTCGCGGCAAACTTAGCTAGTTCGTGCGGATCGTCGAAGTCGTCGCGCCGGATCCGAAGCATGTAGCGACGGGCAATCCGGTACCGCGTCGAGTGAATGTCCACCAGACGGATCTTGGTACGACCGGTTTCCGGATCGAGCACCTGGTCGAACGGCACCGGCACAAACTGCCCTGCCTGCATGGAGATCATCGCGGCATTCCCGCCCGCCATCACGTACCGGGCGGCGCAGTAGCCCAGATCGCGCGTGTATTCCATGTCGGACGGAATCGGATCGGCACATCGCAGCTCGTACCCAATGTCCTTCGCAACGATCGTGGCCTTCAGATCGAACTGAGCGAGTCGCTGGACGACCGCGGCTTTGAGCAACTCGCCGATGTTGATCTCTGCGAGTCTGAGGTTGTCGTGCGCATCGCGCTCGATGTCTCCGAGTCCCTCGAGATCCCCTGGGTCGATGCCGAGAATCAATCCCTCTGCGAGTACCGCCACGCCATACTGACGTCCGGACGTCATCCGCTTGATGATCGCGCCGGCCAGCGTATCGACCAGCGTGCGGAGACGAATGGGCTGGCCCGCAAACTCCTCCAGAATCAGGGTCAGCGTGGCGCCCGCCGATTTGCCGATGCCCAGCGCGAGGTGACCGGCCTTTCGACCCATCGCGATGACGAAGTACCACCGTGAGGTCGTCTTGGCGTCGACCATGAGGTTCTTGACGATCTCGACGCCGTGGTGCCGCGCCGTTTGGAACCCGAAGGTATCGACGTACGGCGGCAGATCGAGGTCGTTGTCGATTGTCTTGGGTACGTGGACGACGCGGATCCGGCCCAACGCGTGCTGCGAGAGCCGGTGCGCCGAATAGGCTGTGTCGTCGCCGCCGATCGTGATCAGCTGGGTGACGCCAAGTCGCAACAGCGACACCACAGTGTTCTCGAGATACTCCTCGGCAACGGTGGGATTTGCCCGCGAGATTCCGATGTGCGAACCGCCGCGAAAGTGGATGCGGCTGACGGCCCCGATGGTCAACGGGATCACATGGTCGATGTCGCCTTGCATGATCCAGTGGAAGCCGTCGCGAATGCCGATGACCTCGACGTCCTCTAGCCGTCCGCGGATCGTCGCCGCGCTGATGACGCTGTTGATGCCCGGCGCCGGCCCACCGGCGACGAGGATGGCGAGCTTTTCGTGGTGCATGATTCGTTGCCCCGCGCCAAGACTATCAACACTGCGGGTGCGGCTGCCAGCGAACCGTCCACGTCAGGCAAGGCGCTCGGGAGTCAGCGCGACGGCTGCACACGAAGATCGTGATCGAGCTCGACGACCGCGGTTCCCAGCCCGATGCCGTCGGTACGAGGGTCACCTGCGTTCCGGACGCCCGCGATGGGGCTACGGCCGTATCGCACGTCGCGGATAGTCACTCGATAGCCATTGGACAGCCTCTGGACATGGTAGGCCGGTAGTCGCATCCAGGTGCGCACGCCTTGCACGTGAGGGGCCGTCAGCGCTGCCTCGACAACGTCGTCCTCTGGCCCACGCTCGATCGGCGCTCCGACGACTCGAATCGGCTCCAGCCGCGTCCAATCCACCTCGATGAAGTGGTAGTGCGACTCGTCCCGGACGACGACGTCTCGAACGAAAGGGTTGGCCGGCACCGGGCCCGCCATGACCACCGTGCCGACGTCGCCTCGTTCGGCCAGCCAGCTTTCGACCTGGTGCGCCGCGATCCGGGAGCCGACGGCCATCGCCGCAATATAGATGGTCGCTCCAACCAGGCACACCGTAGCGACACGGGGGATCGATGTCTGGGCTCTACCCCATAGGCGCAGACTCAGCAGGGCGGCGACGCCGGCGAGCCAGGCCAGTCGGGCGGGCGCCGGCACGGCCGCGACGCCGGTCACGAGCGACGTCAACACCACGCCGAGGGTGATCCAGAGGACTCGACCGAACCACGTCTCAGTCCGCGCGAGCATGACGGCGGCCGCCGCCAGGAGCCACATCCAGGGGTCGATGACGAACAGGGCGTCGCCATAGAACCACCGTCCGCCGAATGGCATGAGTAGACGGATTCCGTATGTGTTGAGCCAGTCGAGGAACGAGTGGGTCAGCAAACCAACGTAGCACAGCCCGATAACCGGGCCCGCGCGCGTAGCCGATTTCCGCCGCCTCAGCGATGCGACGGCGCGGTCCACCGCGACGATGAGCGCTCCCAAGACCAGGGGAAGCACGATCATCGCCAAGACTCCGTGGGTCCACCCGCGCCGGAATCCCAGCGACAGATCTCCGCCGAACGCCATGCTGATCGCATCGACGTCTGGGGCGTTGGCGGCGAGGATGAGCGTCGGCGTCGCCAGTGGGCTGAGCCGTCGGAGCCGCGTTTCAGACAAGCTGGCCCCGACGAGCGTGTGCGCAAGCGGATCCATCTCCGACGTAAGATATCAGCTACAACCGAACGCGCCCGGAGGCGTGTCGCTGTGAATGTGAAGAAGACAGACGCTCTCAAGAATCTGAATCTGGCCTTCATCGGGGCAGGTGCCATGGGCGAGGCGATGATTGGGGGCCTGCTGTCTCGTCACCAGCTCGACCCAGGGCGGATCACCGCCAGCGATCCCCATCGCGAGCGGCTGCATGCCGTTCGTGACGCGCTTCACATCCATACGACGCTGGACAACCGAACGGCCACGCGAAAGGGCCAGGTCGTCGTCCTCGCAGTGAAGCCGCAGGCCTTGCCAGCGGTCCTGGACGATCTCCGGGGCCGAATCCGGAAGAACGCACTCGTCGTGTCCATCGTGGCGGGGGCCACTATCGAGTCGATCGCCGCCGGCCTCGATCATCGAGCCATCGTGCGGACCATGCCCAACACACCCGCGCAAGTTGGCGAGGGGATGACCGTGTGGACCGCGACCCGCGAGGTGTCGCAAGCCCAGCGGGATCAGGCAACCGCGATCGTCGGCGCCCTGGGTCATCAGATGTATGTGAGCGATGAACGTTTTCTCGACATGGCAACAGCCATCTGTGGCAGCGGGCCCGCGTACGTCTTTCTGTTGATGGAAGCGCTGATGGACGCTGCCGTGCATCTCGGCTTTTCAAGAGCCGATTCGCGCCAGCTCGTGGTTCAGACGATACGAGGGTCGGCCATCTTCGCCGAGCGCTCCCCGGCCCATCTCGCCGAGATGCGCAACATGGTGACGTCGCCTGGGGGCACGAGCGCCGAAGCGCTCTATCAGCTCGAGAAGGGATCGTTCCGCACGGTTCTGTCGAAAGCCGTCCTGGCGGCGTATCAGCGGAGCGTCGCACTCGGTGAGATCAACGCACAGCAGGCGCGGGAGACTCGCACGGTGCCGGCGCGGGCGCGAGCGGCGGCGCGGAAGCGGCCAAGTCGATCCGGCGCCCGCTCGCCCAAGAAGTCGAGCTAGTCACCACACTGGGATCCCATGTCCGTCGCGACGATCTTCAATCTCGTTGCGCTGCTTGTCACGCTGGCGGCGGTCTTCGGCTACCTCAACCATCGCTGGCTCCGCCTGCCCCACACCATCGGCTTGGTCGTCATTGCCCTGGCCGTCTCGGTCGTGATCCTCGTGTCCGACGCGGTGTTTCCCATGCTGGGGTTGGAAGCAGCGGTCCGGGGACTCCTCACCGACATCGACTTCGAAGACACACTGATGAAGGGGCTCCTGAGCTTTCTTCTCTTTGCCGGGGCGCTTCACGTCGATCTCCAAGCGTTGCTCGACAGACGGTGGGCGATCTCGATCCTTGCCACGGTCGGCATTGTCACGTCCACCGTGATTGTCGCGGGTGCCTCGTACTACGGCTTTCGACTGTTCGGATTCGACGTGCCTCTTACCTATTGCCTCGTGTTCGGTGCACTGATCTCGCCGACCGACCCGGTGGCGGTCATGGGCATCCTCAAGGAAATCAACGTCCCAGAAACGCTGGAGGCGAAAATCGCCGGCGAGAGCCTCTTCAACGACGGTGTAGGTGTCGTGCTCTATGCGGTCCTCGTATCGATCGCGGCCGGCGGCGGCGCCCACGGACCGATGACGTTCGTCGGTGCAGCGGAGCTGCTTGCGGTCGAAGCGCTCGGTGGAATCGCCCTCGGTCTAGTCGCGGGCTATACGGCGTATCGATCGATGAAACCGATCGATCACCACAATCTTGAAGTGCTCATCACGCTCTCGCTCGTGATGGCCACGTACGGGATTGCTATGCAGCTCCACGTGTCCGGGCCGCTGGCGGTCGTAGTGGCCGGTCTTTTTATCGGGAATCACGGCAAGCGCTTCGCGATGAGCGAGAGCACGCGAGAGCACATCGAAACGTTCTGGTCGCTATTGGACGAGGTGCTGAACTCGCTCCTGTTTCTTGCCATCGGCTTCGAGGTGGTCGCGATCACCATCACGGGACAGATGGTTGGTGTCGCGCTGTTCGCGATCCCCGTGGTGCTTGCGGCTCGGTGGATCAGCGTGGCCGGTCCGATTACCCTCCTCGGCTTGCGGCGCGAGTTCACGCAAGGCGCCATCCCGGTCTTGACGTGGGGTGGTCTCCGAGGGGGGATCTCAGTGGCGCTGGCACTCGCCCTGCCCGCGAGTCCGTACAAGCCGGTGATCTTGGCGACCACCTATGGCGTCGTGATCTTCTCGATCGTCATCCAGGGGTTGACCATGGAGAAGGTCGTCCGGGCCGCGGTTGGCGATCAGCCGTCGGCGTGACGGCCGGCGGCTACTGAGGAAGCCCCGGGATCGACGGCATCTGCATCTGCTGGTAGTCCGCCGGTGGCTCGAACGTGCTCGCTGGGATCGGTCCAAGCTCGGCGGTCACGAGCGTGAGCGTGCCTCCGCCGTTCGCGTCGTCGGGAACGATGCGTACAACGCGACCGTCGGGCAGCCCCTGCGACTGCGAGAGCGCCTGATACTGGAGGAAGGCCTGCGCCCCGCCGCCTCCGCCTGCCATCGGCATGGAAAGCGCGCTCGCGGCATCGCTTACCCGTGCGAAGAGCTCGAACAACCCGACTGCCGGCTCGGTAGACAGCCACACGGCTCCCTGCTCGCCGTCGGCCGACGTCATCACAACTTCGAAGGCGTTCCACTCGCCGATCTGGGCCGTGTTACCGGTTTCCTGGAACTGAATCTGGGTCGGGTCGAGGTCGGGCACGTCTGATCCTCCGGTCGCGTTGCCGAGCTGTCCCATCATCTGCTGCATCATTTGAAGCTGCTGTGCTCCCCATTTCATGTAGCGCCGCTCCGGATGCTGCAGCATGAGCACGCTGGGGTCGCTGCCAGCCGTCGAGATCATCGACACTTGCTCGCCCATGTCCATTCGGGACTGGTTCTCGCCCAGGGCGAATCCCATGTCCATTGCTGGCTGGCCAGGGCCTTCCACCTGCACGACGGCTGTCACGTCACCGGTCTGGCCCCACGTCGTGTCGACCCAAACTCCAGCAGCCGTCAGCATCGTGAGCAACACCATCACAGAGCGTCTCCACAGCGTTGTCATCATCGCGGTCAATCCTTTTCTGTCAAACAGACGTTCCACTTGCATCGTGGGCCTTCGCGTCGCGCATTATAGACTCCCGTGCCGATTTCGTATCACCGCTGATCTCAACCCGCCTCATCATCACACGCGCAGGCCCACCCACCACGCGGCGATTCCTAGCAGCACCCCGAGCACGCTGTCGATCGTGTAGTGATAGCGCCCCAGGACGGTCGCGAGCGTGATGCTGGCGGCGACGACGAGGAGCGCGAGGCCGAAGCCAAGGTCCACACTCGCGATCGTGAGTGCCGCGGCGACGGCCATGGACGCATGTCCGCTGGGAAACGTGTTGACCTGTACGCTGAGCCGACCGAGTGTTGCGAGGTTGTACCGTCGAAACCGAAGACCTCGTGCATCGAGTGGACTGGTGGGCTCGAGTGCCCTCGGGGGCCGGGTCTGAATCCAGGGCAGCACACCATAAGCCCCGTATCCCGCGATCAAAGCCGTTGCCCAGAAGCGGTCGGCCTCGCCGCGGTGTCCGAGCCAGCAGAACAAGCCAAACGCTGCCGGCACGAACGGATAGACCAGGAGGTAGGTCAGCTCGAAGTACTCGAGCACGACACGAGGGCCACGTGCGAGGAAGCGGTTCGTCCGGGTGAGCGACAGTAGCCGCGTGTCGATACCCATCAGCCAACCCTCGAACCGACGCATCGGGCGCCTAAAAAAGGCGCCGCAGAGCCAATAGCCTTCGACCAAATAGATTCCCGGCACCCACTCCCGGACGATCTGCAGGACAGGAGAAAGGCGC
Source organism: Vicinamibacterales bacterium (assembly GCA_965216615.1). Taxonomy (GTDB): domain Bacteria; phylum Acidobacteriota; class Vicinamibacteria; order Vicinamibacterales; family UBA8438; genus CAUZIB01. The sequence continues at coordinate 147,659 of CBDCGH010000022.1, forward strand.
AGCTGCGACAACATGGTCGCGAACGCGATACAGACGAGACCCACGCGGATGACTCGCAGTCGGGACGATCGATCGGATCACCGAGTGGATTGTCATCGGGTTCTTCGGTTACCTGATCGTTCTGGCAATCGCTCATCGCATCGGAAGGCCAATAGGACCGAGAACGCCGGCAGGACGGACATGATCTGGAGTGGGAGGACCGCGAACTCCGTCAGCGCCGCGCTCAGCCCAGACACGCCATGAAACCACACGCCCGCTAGGGGGGTAAAGGCGATAGCTGCCAGGCTACAGACCGTCGACACGCCGAGCACGACGGCCACGTTGCGTACGGGAGCAAGATGCTCGTGACGAGGACCGATCAGCGCGATCACGGCCTCGAGGTATGACAGTCCGATTGAACGAAAGACGAACGTGAGCCCAAGGATAACCGGCAGGACCGCAAGGGACTCGATCGCGTGGCGGCTCTGGCCCATAAAGAAGGTGACCATGGGCTGTGAGGCCAACGCAATGAATGACGTCAAGGCCAGTGGCAGATAGAACCTCGTCAGGGCGCCGAGTCGCAGAGAGTCGAGATGGCCGTCGTGGCGACGGCTCGCGAGCAGGTCGGCCACTGTGCTTGCGGTCATGATGCGGCTGGCGATCGCCTCAACCACGACACCGGCGGACAGGGCCAGAGCCCCCACATAGGCGCCGGCGAGCGAAGAGAAGCGAAACGCCGCAAGCGCCGTCAGTGACATCGCCGTCAATCGGATGAGCGTGCCGTACGCCACGTGGCGAGTCCGCCCAGCCCTAATCAGGAGGCCTTGGCGAAAGCGCCGGTACCCGATCGCGGCCGGCCAGGGCAGCAGTAGCAGCAAGCCACCATGCACGAGCTCGGCGACCTTGACCGGTAGCCCGAGTGCCGTTGCCAGGTTCGAGAAGACGAAGGGCACCAGAATGCCGAACTGGACGAGCGTCAGGGCGACGTTCAAGCCGTAGGCGAATCGCTGCAACGCACGATACGACTCGCGATCCTCGACCAATGCAATCGAGGCGCTCATCAGCATGATCACCGGCGACTCGATGATGATGGCGAGGGCTAGCGTGACGCCGAACGCCGCGAGGTTCTCCGTCGGATCGTCGAGCCTCGCGATCAGCGCGGCCAGATATGGCCCTTCCGCGGCCATCATGAGCCACGTTCCAGCCAGAGGAAGCCAGAATCTCACCACTCCCAGGTGGGTCAGGGGCCCAGCTGGCCCAGTCATGAGACTCGGTCTCATTTTTCTTGACCGACCAAAAAGGTCGGATATATAGTTATCAAGCTAACTGAGACTGGATCTCAATAGCGTTTGAGCGAGGCAGTATAAGAAAAAAGCCCGCCTGGTGGTGGTTCACCTAGCGGGCTTGAAGAACGCGTGCTTCCGGCTCCCTGGCCAGGTCGCGAGAAGCGCCGTTGCGTTCAACGGCCCCATTGTAGGAGGTCGACGTGATGGCGTGCAACACGCTTCGCACACGCGCCCCATTGTAGGAGGTCGACGTGATGGCGTGCACACGCGTGAGGAGTGGTCATGACGTCGCGGATACAGCTTCTTCCTACATTGGTATTCACCGTTTGCGCTCTGAGCATCGGGGGCACGCCGTCGGCGGCGCAGTCGTCCGACGAGAACGAGCCTCCCGCCGAGGTAGCCGGGGAGGCGGTCGAAGCGCAAGAGGGCGTCGAAACTGATGAGACACCGGAGGCTGAGCAGGACCCAGACGTTGCCGAGTTGCAGCGGCGGCTCGACATTCTCGCCGAGGAGGTGGAGCGCCTTAGAAGCGGCGAAGTCGATGAGGTGGTTGAGCTCTCTGAAGACGACACCCGCGCGTTGGGTCTGGCACCGTCAGCAGCCGCGACTTATGAGCGGGGACGGGGAGTGTCGATTGCAGGCTACGGCGAGATGCTCTACGAGAACTTCGCCGGTGAGAACCAGGCCGGGGCGGCGGTGGGCAAGACGACGCAATTGGATTACCTGCGCGCGATTATCTACGCTGGCTACCGCTTCAATGACCAATTCCTCTTCAACTCAGAAATCGAAGTCGAACACGGCGACGAAGTCTTCGTCGAGTTTGCGTACATCGACTATCTCGTCAATGAGCACTTCGGCATTCGTGGCGGCATGCTCCTTGTGCCGATGGGCTTGGTCAACGAGTTTCACGAGCCAAATGTCTTCATGGGCGCTGAGCGACCTGTCACCGAGCAGGTCATCATTCCAAGCACATGGCGGGAGAACGGCGGCGGCGTCTACGGCTCAGTCGATCAGGTGTCGTTTCGCGCCTACGTCATCAACGGACTCAACGGGGCCAACTTCTCGTCTGCCGGAGTTCGGGGAGGCCGGCAGAAAGGCTCGAAAGCGAAAGCCAGCAGCATGGCGTTCACCGGTCGAGTCGACATCACGCCCACGCCAGGCGTGTTTCTCGGCACCAGCTTCTACAGCGGTGGATCGGGCCACGGGGAGATCGTATTGGGCGCCGACGAGCTCGGTATCCAGACCACTATCTTCGACATTCACGGACAGGCGCAGGTCCGCGGGTTCGACGTTCGCGGTCTGTACGCGCGGGCCAGTATCGGCGATGCGGCGGAACTGAATATGGCGCTAGGGAAGACAGGCACGAGCGCCATCGCCGAGACGCTGCAGGGTGGCTACATGCAGGTGGGGTACAACCTGCTTTCGCAGGTACCCGAGGCCGGTGGCGTTTCCCTGGCACCGTATCTGCGGCTCGAGAAGGTCGACACGCAGGGCACCGTTCCGGTCGGGTTTGCCAGGAGCCTGTCGACGGACAACGTCTACACGACGGTTGGCGTCGAGCTCAAGCCGATACCGAACGTCGTGCTCAAGGTCGACCACATGTGGGTCCGGAACGATGCGGACAGCGGTGTGAACCAGCTCAACATCGCGCTTGGGTACGCGTTCTAGTACCGGTTCTAGGAAGGCATGGAGGGCACTGGGGGTGAGAGGGACGCTGGTGGCGACCGGGATCGTGTGGTTGCTGTCACCGACAGGCCTTCTCGCACAGCCGAATCTGCCCACACGGGAAGAGGTGCTTGCCGCCGTCTACCCGCGGGCCACGGTCAAGGCGGAACGCGTGTTCCTGACGCCCGAACAGGTCGATCGCGTGTCGGCTTTGGCCCGCGTCGATCTCGACAGTCAGCTCGTGGCCCGATACGTCGCCCGGGACGGTGGGCAGGTCGTGGGTCGAGCCTATGTGGACACGCATGTGGTTCGGACGAAGCGCGAGAGTTTGCTGATTGCGTTAGGCGCGGACGGAGCGGTAAGGCGGATCGAGGTGACGGCGTTTCTGGAGCCGCCAGACTACATGGCATCTGAGCTCTGGCTCCGACAGTTTGAAGATCGTGCATTGAGCGATGACATCGCGCTCCAGCGAGCGATCCGTCCGATTGCGGGTGCGACACTGACCGCCCACTCAACGACGGATGCGGTGCGACGAGTTATGGCGATTGACCAGGTCTTGGAGAACACGGAGCCGGTACGTCAATGAAACGGTGGGAGCGCTGGTCCTTTAACGCGCTGCACGTGGTGGTGGCAGCCACCGGAACGGCGTACTTGTACATGAAGTACCTGTTGGCTTCGGATGATCCGTTCGCGGTCATCAATCATCCCTGGCAATCGACGATGCTCGCGCTTCACGTGCTTGCGGCACCAGCGTTCATTGTCTTCTTCGGGATGCTGTTTCGTAGTCACACCCTGCGCAAGATCACCTCACCCATCCAGGCCAACCGGCGCAGCGGGTGGATCTCGCTGATCAGCTTCTCCGCCATGGCGCTGTCGGGATACTTGCTGCAGGTCGCGTCCAATCCAACCTGGCTCACGGCCCTTGTCTGGCTGCATATTGCGACGAGTACCCTGTTCGTGGTTGGCTACACCGGGCACCTCGTGATCGGTTGGCGCGTGTCGGTCGCGGCGGATTCGTCACCCGCGTCGGAGCCGAGTTTTCCGGACACGGCGGGCTCTCCATCCTGACATCCACGGGCGCCGTATCCATTCGACATGTTGGGAACGACGTTGCGATCTGGTTCGTTTGATCGCGGCCGAACGGCCGCCGCGGCCGCTGCGGTCGGCGTGTGGGCGTCGCTGCTCATCGTGCAGGCCTCGCCCGAGACGCTCGAGCGGCGTGTGTACGTGATGGGGACACGCGCCACCCTCGTTGCCGCGGCGCCGTCGCATACCCTCGCGATGCGTTCCCTCAACCGGATGGTCGACGCCATTGAGGGGACAGAGCGCGATTTGAGCACGTGGCAAGACACCAGTCTGTTGAGCCGTCTGAATCGCCACCCGCTTGCCGACCCGTGGCACGCACCTGTCTGGTTCTGCGAGCTGGTCGGCGAGCTGGGGAGTTGGTCCAGGTCCACGGGTGGAGCGTTCGATCCGACCGTGGGTTCGCTGGTGGCCGCGTGGGGCCTGCGCGGACGGGCTCGCCATCCAGACAGGGCGGCGCTCGAATCGGCCCGCGCGGTCGCTGGCTTCCAGCATGTCGCCGTCGATGCGGATCCCTGTGCGGTCACGCGGTTGGCGGACGTCAGCTTCGACGCCGGTGCATTTGGGAAGGGTGCAGCACTGGACCGGGTTGCCGCGCTCGATGAGTCTGGACTGATTGACCTGGGTGGGCAGGTCGCCGTGTACGGTCCCCCGCCGAAGGGAGGGTGGACCGTGTCCCTCGCTCACCCGGAGCACCGCGATCAGCCGGCTACTGTGCTGCGCGTGACCAGCGGGTCAATTGCGGTCAGCGGAGGATCGGAGCGAGACCAGCGGGTGGTCGGTGAGCACGTTGGTCACATCGTCGACCCTCGAACGGGGGCCCCCGTGAGCCGACGGCTGTCGGTGGCGGTGTGGCACGAGCGTGCGCTCGCGGCCGATGTGCTGTCGACGGCGCTGTACGTGATGGGTCCTGACGTCGGTTTCGCCTGGGCCGAAGCGAGCGGGGTGGCCGCGTGCTTCCTGATTCCCACGGGTAAGTCGCTTGGCACGGACGCGGCGCGAGTCGGCCCTCGGTCAGGGGTGGGGCCGGTCGAGCTCGTCACGACGGCCGCGTTTCGGCGACGCTTCCCGCAGTGGCGCAATGCCGATCTGCGCGTAGCCGTAAGCCATCGCGATCAACGGGTTCACGATGTTGAAGAAGGCGAAGGGTGCGTAGGTCAGGGTAGAGACGCCGAGTGTCTGAGCCATGAACGCGCCGCACGTGTTCCAGGGAACCAGGACAGACGTCAGGGTGCCCGAGTCTTCGAGCGTCCGTGAGAGATTCTTCGGGTCGAGACGCCGCAGCTCGAACTCCCGTCGAAACATCCGGCCGGGCAGGACGATCGCAATGTACTGGTCCGCGGCCAACACGTTCATGCCGAACGACGTGAGCAGCGTCGCTGAGATCAAACTGCCCGTGCTGCGAACGAGAGAGAGGATGCGACTCGCGATCACGTGCAAGAGCCCGGTCGTCTCCATAACCGCCCCGAACATCATGGCTGAGATGATCAGCCAGACGGTCGTCAACATGCTGGCCATCCCGCCTCGGGACAGGAGGTCGTCGACCACGGCATGGCCCGACCGGAGCTCGAACCCGCCGTAGAGCGCGATCCACACGCCCTTGAGCACCGCGACTGGGGTGGACAGCGTTGTGTCGTCAACGAAGGTGGTGATCGCCTCACGCTGGAACACCGCGGCGAACACTGACCCGGCCAGCGCCCCAATCAGGAGCGCCGGAAACGCGGGGACCCGCCGTACGACCAGGGCGATGACGACCAGGACCGGAACCAAGAGATGTGGTCCGATCGCAAACTGGTCTCCGAGTACCTCGAGCACCGCCGTCAGCTCGGTTGCATCTTCCGAAGTGGATGTCTGGACGCCGGCGAAACCGAAAAGCAGCACGGCGATGGCGAAGCTGGGCGTCGTTGTCCAGACCATGTGCCGGATGTGTGAAAACAGATCCGTGCCGGCTACTGCCGGCGCGAGGTTGGTCGTATCCGAGAGCGGCGACATCTTGTCACCGAAGTAGGCCCCAGAGATGATGGCGCCAGCGGCGAGGCCAAGATGGAGGTCTTGCGCCGTAGCGACGCCGATGAGCGCGATGCCAATCGTGCCTGCCGTCGTCCAGGAGCTGCCTGTTGCAAGCGCGACGACGGCTGAGATCACGCACGCGGCTGCGTAGAACACCGACGGTGACAGGATCGACAGGCCGTAGTAGATCATCGTCGGAACGACGCCGGCCAGAATCCAGGCTCCGATGAGAGAGCCGACCACAAGCAGGATCAGGATCGCACCGATGGAGACCGTTATCCCCCGGCTGATCCCCGCCTCGAGCTCGGTCCAGGTGTGGCCATGAATGAGGCCGATGACGAGTACGACGCCGGTCGCCAGCATGAGCACGATCTGATTCGGTCCGGACGATGATTCGTCGCCGAAGAGATAGACCGAGGTCGCCAGCATCCCGATGAGCAGGCCTACCGGGACGAGGGCGGCGGCGAGGGTGGGCGCGCGGGTCACGAGTGTTGCCGCGTGGCGGGCGCGCGATCGTCGAGCCGGGCGGTCGGAGGCGTCGCAGGCAAACCAATCCCCACTGCCTTCGGCAGCAACATGCGAAACGTCGCGCCGTGACCTGGTGCGCTCGTCACCCACATCTGACCGCCGCTTTGCTTCACGATGCCGTACACCGACGCGAGGCCTAGACCGGTGCCTTTGCCCACTTCCTTGGTCGTGAAAAACGGCTCGAACACGCGTCGTCGCGTGTCGATGTCCATGCCAAGACCTGTGTCAGCGACGGCGATCGTGACGTATTGTCCGGGTGTCATGATCGGCGTTTGCGTAGTCTTTGGATGTGTCACGTCGATCACCTCGGTCGAGACCGTGATCGCGCCCTCGTCGGCTATTGAGTCGCGCGCGTTCAATACGAGGTTAAGCACGCAGCGCTCCAGTTGTGTCGGGTCTGCATGGACAGGCTCAGGCGCGTCGCTCAGCCGTGTCTCGATCGAGATGTTTTCGCGGACCGATCGACGGAGCGTCGGCACAAGGGCCGCCACCACGTCGTTCACGTTGACGACCTGCGGCAGTCTGGGCTGCTTGCGGCCGTAGGCGAGTAGCTGCTCGGTGACGTTGGTGGCGCGTCGCCCTGCTTTCGCGATTTCCAGCAGGTTGCTTTGATGCTCGCCCTCATCGGGCAAGTGCGCCTTGAGTAACTGCGCGAAGCCCAGAATCGCGGTCAGCTGATTGTTCAAGTCGTGGGCCACGCCGCCGGCCAGCTGGCCCAGCGCTTCGAGCTTCTCGGCCCGGGACAGTCGTTCCTGCAACAGCTGGCGCTCGGTAACATCGACAGCCACCCCGATGACCCCCGTGCCCTGTCCACGTTCGCCGTGCATCGGGGAGAACCAGGCGTCAAACAGCCGCTGGCCGATGGTCAGCTCGACCTTGAACGCCTCGCCGCTCTGTGCCCGCTCGAGGTGCGCGTCGAGCCCGGGATCCTCGATGATCGTACCAACCGGCTTTCCAATGATCTCGGTTGAGAGCAGGCCAAGCTTCGACAGAACTTGGCCCTCGCAGAGGATCAGTCGCCCCGAGTGGTCGGCCGCCCAAAGCACGATCGGCGCGCTCGAGACGACGGCTCGCAGGCGTTCTTCGCTGCGGCGCAGTGCCTCCTTGGCCTGACGGCGCTGCGTGATGTCACGGGCCAGAGCTTGGACGCTGACGATCCGATCGCCGTCGAGGATGAGCTGAACGTATTGCCCGAGCCACAGCTCCTCACCGTCGCGCCTGATCATGGGGAACTCGTAATACGTCGACGGAACTCGGCGGGCAATCTGATCGCGGTAGAACTGTTCGGCGTCAGCCCGAGCATCTCGTCGCACCAAGTGCAGGTAGTGCATCCCGATCAGCTCGCGCTCGAGGTATTGCGTGAGGAGGCAAGCCGTGGGGTTGACGAACGTGAAGTGGCCCGTGAGGCTGATGTTAAAGACGATGTCGTTGGCGTAATCCACCGCGAGTCGGTATCGCTCGCTGCTTTCACGCAGTCTGTCGACGACTTGGCGGTGCTCGCTGATGTTTTCGAAGGTCGCGACGATGCGTGTCGAATCTGCGGTGATCACCGCGGCGAAACCGACGCGGCACCACACAATCGGATCCGTGTCGCGTATCCGAACATCGATGGGGTTGCACCGGCTCTCTGCCAGGGCCGTCTCGAGAGCCCGACGGCACTCGAGGATATCGCGCTGGTCGACGAGCTGGTCGAGTCGGGTTTCCTGCGGAAGCGTCGCGTCTGTGCCGGTCAGCTGGGTCAGGGCCTGGTTGGCCAGAAGGAGCCGGCCGTCTCTATCCACGACCGCGAGTGCGGTCGGTGCCCGCTCGATCACAGCGGCGAACTGGTCGTGAGTGACTGAGCCCTCTGGATTCATCGAATCGTCCGCATCATACCGTATGGACCGTCTGGGCAGCGCCGGTCAGGAACGCGTCATACTGGTAGGGAAATGCCCACACATTGGCAGGCTCGGCGGCTCGTCGGCACCGCGGCGGTCACGACGGCCATGGTGCTCGCCGTTGCCGTATCGGCCGCCACCTCCCGAGGGCGAGTCGGGAACACGCAAGCACCGGATAGAGCCCACATTGCCAGCGATCCTGCTCTGTTCTCGGCGGCGGTGCGGGCTGAGTTCGTGGACATGAACCAGACGTTTGCAGAGCTCGGCTTCGAGCTCGAGGTTTTCCAGCAACCGCCATCGCTGATCGACATCACGTCGAAATACGGGGATCCCGATCGCTCGGAGGACGTCGATGTCATGCTGGGTCTCGGCGCGGACCAGCGGCGCGCCGTCCTCTCTTTTGCGTACTACGGCGACATCGGGTTCGGCGTGCGTCCAGATGATCCCGATCAGGCAGTGGTTCGCATCAAGCGGCGGGGAGAGTAAGCGAGGAAAGGCGCCGCCGGGAGACGCTGAGGAGGGATCGCGCCTCCCGGGCGGCGAGACCAGTCTTTCCCGGTCGCGAAGACCTCCGCGGTCTCGTCGACGGAAAAGGCCCGTTACCTCATCTATCGACCGCTGGCGACGGAGATATAGGGAAAGGTTTAGTGAAGCGTTGATCGAGGGGTCAGGGTGCGGCCAACCTCGGCACGCCGCTGGGCGCGGCGGGACGAGGCCTCTTCTTCGTAGTGTTTGATCCAGTCAGCGTCGCGGCGGCTCCTCGCCACTTGTCACGGCGGTCCGCACTTAGCTTACGCCGCTCGATTGACCGTTGCGGCATTGCGCCAGTGGCGCCCGACTCTGAACTCTGTTGCGACGTCACGAGACCCACCAGTCACTTGCGGGACGCCCCAGTGTAGGACGTTTCGCCGCCTAAGGGAACCCTGAGGTCGGGTGGCTCAGGGAGCGGTCGCGAGGAAGCTCTCGAAGTTGTCGGGTGTGATGCGAATCCTGCGCACCTGACCATCTCGACCGAGCGGCTTCGTCTGACGCTCGTTGATCGATAGTATGCAGGCCGCCGCATTGCCGATTGTGATCTGCGCCTCTTCCTGCACTCGAAGCACCACCGTTTGGTTGGCGACGATGGTGCGCTCCGAAGGGCTTCCGCCATCGACGCTCGCGCTGAGCCAGCATTCTCGATGGGTGCTAAGCACCAGCACCAGCCCACCTTCGGTGCTTGGCGCTGGAATCTGCCCAGTGACGCTTCGTTCAGGCTGGGTGCGTGGCGACTGCTCCACGCTCGCCGCCGGCGCCGGCTCGGGGAGCTCGGCCTCAGAAGGCGCTGGCTCGATATCTGTTTGTGCCGGTGGCGGTGCAGGGGCGTCCAGGCTCTCTAGGGCTTGTGGCGCGGCCACTGGAGTTCCTGAAGGTCCCATCAAGACGGCGACCGTAAAGCCGCACGCGAGCCCTACCGCGAACGCCCCAAGGAGCAACCCCAGGGGCCAGCTCGCACTGGACGATGAGATCGCGGCTGTTGGTGCCGCGGCCCCATCGCTTGAGGTGAGCAGCCGTTCGGCGTCGCGTTTTGCCGCCGCACTGACCTCCAGGAGGCCGCTGGCGACGTCGTTCCGTAGCTTGATGAGCCGGTCGAGTTCCCGCCGGGTTACTGCGAGCTTTTCGGCGTCATTCTCGGGGCTGGCCGAGGCGCCGTCCTGTTCTGGAGGGTTCATGTGAGCCTTGAGATTCTTCTGTTCTGCCTATCGGCCCTGGTCGTCGACACCAGTAGACTCAAACGGGCACACTTGTCGTCACACCACAACCCCGCGGTTCAACTAGCTGGACTGTCGACGTGCCCCCGTGCAGCTCCATCACGCGCCTGGCTGCGCTAAGCGCGATCGCAGCGCCGTAGCCGCCAGGCCTGCCGTGGTAGCCCTCGTCGAAAAACCTGTTGAGGAGCTGGTGGGATACCACGCTGCAATCCTGCGAGAATTCGACGATCGCGGCGGATTCGCGGACTCGCACCTCACACCGAACGACGGGATGAGTCGCGTCACCGACGAGTGCCAGCATGGATTGCAGGATACCGGCATAGGCCATGGTGACGAGATCCTCGTCGACGGAAAACACGACTGAAGCGTCCGCGAGATTGGCCAGCAACCTCGTATCGGCCAGGCGACGTTCCGCGCGAGTCGTTCGGAACACCCGGTCCAGCAGCGACCCGAGGTTCTGGGTCGTCTTGTGCAGCACCGGCCGGTCGCCCAGCACGCGGAGGGCTTCGACCAGCCAGGTCGCCCGCTGGAGCTCCACTTGGGTGACCTGTGTGACGGTGCGATGATAGGGGCGCGCCGTGCCTTCGGTTGATAGGCCCCAGCACGAGCGCGCGGCACCGAGGCTGTCGGCGATCGCTCCAAGGGCCGGGCCGAGCAACATGGACCAATCAGGCTCACCCGTCACGGAATCTGGGGACTTGGCGTCGAGCCCAGACAGCACCCGCGCCGAATCGTCGTCGAGTTCGCACACCTGGCAGGGCAGTCGCGTCAGGTCAGCAGCCCTGGCTGCCGCGATGCTTCGCGCTCCAGTGACGAGCTCGTAGCCAGCGCCGTGTCGCCGAACGAGAACGGGCTGCAATGGGCCGTGCTCGCGCATCCACTCGACAAGCGAGTCCGGCGCCGTCGCCGCTAGCGATTCCGGAACATGAACATCGGCGATCTTCAGGAGCTCATACGGCAGGCTTCGGACATCTGCGTCCGATGGGACAGCATCCGTCTGCGCGGTGAGTCGCGTGTCGACCGCGCGCCGGTAGATGCCTGACAGGATCGCTCGGCGATCCCGACGTTCGAAATAGCGCAACGCTGCAGCGAAGTCGGCCACCGAGTCGTAGGTCGGTGAATCAGGTCCGCTCGTCGGGAGCAGCGTCCACAAGTGGGCTGGCGAATCTGTCGGGAGGAGCGCGCGGAAGATATGCAGCAGTGCGCCCACGGGATCGCCCGCCTGTGCTGGCTCCCGAAGAACCTTGATTTCCCCCCCCGCCGTCAGTTCAAGATCACCGTACGTGGGCACGTGTGTCATGCCCAACTCATCTACGATGCTGGCGATTTCAAGCACGATCGCCACCGCGTCCTGCCACTCGATCGGTACGCCCCGTTGCACGAGCGCCGCAATCGTCAGCGGCTCCGAGCCGGGGGCATCCCCACGCGAGATCGTCACACCACCTCACCTGTCACAAGCGGAACCCGTCCAAACGCGCGACCTGTCCATATGTACAGCAACCCACGCCTCCAGAAAGCACGTACCGTACCGCGGGTTGACCGGGTTTTGCACCTTCTTGATGGCCATTCCCCAGGGTTTTTTGGCTTCCGCGGCTCGAGTATTCTTGCTGAGAGCGGACTTTTCGAGGTGTGCTCTCCGAGCCGCCATGACGTCCTTCCGACGCGGATAGTCCGTATCCGACACATTCTTGAAAGTCGTCGATGACATCATTGAGATCGCGGTTTCACGACTGTTAGCGGTATCGTGCTGTTCGTAAACAGATCGCCCAGTTCTGACCAGATTGGCACATCGATTTCTGAAGGCATTACGCAGAACGCCTGGCACCGAGTGTGCAAACAGACCAAGGTCAAAGAACGGGCAATTAGCTGATGTCATTGTTAGGGGCGCTCTGGCAGCGCAAACCGGATCCTCCCGACTCCGAGTCCGAGGAAACACCAACGGCTCTTGGCCGCCTGCAGAAGATGCTGGATGCCGGCCGCGAGTCTAAATCTGAGGCCGACTGGGACGCGAGTGACTCGGAGGTTGAAAACACCGATCAGGCGGAATCCGAGAGCCAGTTGGCGATCGGGGAGTCTTCCGACGGTGAGCCTTCGGCCGATGAAACGAACCCGATCGACCTGCCCTTGACGGCCGACGAGTCTGACGGACCCGAGACTGACCAAGATGTTTCCGTTCACATGACGACGGCAGACGAAGCCCCCGTCTTCGAGTCGCAGGACGATTATGTAGAGCGCACGTCCGACCCTGTTTCGGACGCAGGGAACTTGGACGCCACCCCCGTAACGAAAACCGAAACCGAAACCGAAGCCGAGCAGCCGGACGATACTTTGAGCGCCCTCCGCCGGCTGGGCCAGATGCTTGGCGACCCGACTGACGCCACCGACGCTACTGAGGCCACGACCGAAGCCGTCGTTCTGGAGCCCGCCTTCGCGGTGCCGGAAGCAGTGCCAGAGGAAGTGGCGGAGGCAGTGCCGGCGGTGGATCGCATCGCGGCGGAGCCGGCCGATACGGCGGAGCAGCACGAGGCGCTGATGGCCCTGCGGGCCGAACTGGAACAAGCGGAAGCCCGCGGCGTGGAATTGCAGCAGAACCTGTCGGCACAGCTTGAGGAGGCTCGCCACGAGGCACTGGCCGAGGCAGCCCAGCGTCACGATCTGGTACTCCTGGAACTGCGGACCCAGACCGACGACGCACAAGCGCGACTCGCGCAGGTCGAGCGGGAACTCGCGACACGAGTTGAGGAGGGTCGAGAGGCTGGGGCGGCCCACGACGCGCAAGTAGCGGAGCTAAAGACCCAGGCCGCCGAACAGGTAGAAGCCGCGGTGGGTCAGGCGCGGGCGGAGATGAGCCATGCGCTGGCCGAGACGTCGCAGGTGCATGACACCGCGCTGGCCAGGCTACGAGCCAACATTGACCAAGCGGAAGCGCGCCGGGCGGAATTAGAGCAGACGCTTGCCGAGTCCGGGCCGGATCATGATGCGGCTCTGGGACAAGTACGCGCCGAGGCGGAGCAGGCCCAGGCGCGCCTGGCTGAAGTTGAGCAGGAGCTGGCGTCGCGGATCGAGGCGACGCGCCAAGACGCCAGCGAGGCGAACGCCACGCACGCTTCGCAGTTGTCAGAGGTCCAGGCCCGAGCGGCCGAACAGGTCGAGTCGGCGGCGCGGCAGGCCCAAGCGGAGATGAACCAGGCGCTCGCCGAAACGGCGCAACAGCACGAGGCGGCGCTGGCCGCGGCACGGGCCGAGTCGGAACAGGCCCAGGTGCGCCTGGCGGAAGTTGAGCGGGAGCTGGCGTCGCAAATGGAGACGGCGCGCACTGATGCCAGCGCTGCGCACGCTTCGCAAGTTTCAGAGGTCGAGAGGTCGAAGCCCAAGCGGCCGAACAGGTCGAGTCGGCGGTACGGCAGGCCCAGGCGGAGATGAACCAGGCGCTTGCCGAGACCGCGCAACAGCACGACGCGGCGCTGGCTGCCGCGCGGGCCGAAGCGGAACAGGCCCAGGCGCGTCTGGCGGAAGTCGAGCAGGAGCTGGCGTCGCGGATCGAAGCGGTGCGCGCTGACGCCACCAAGGCGAACGCTGCACACGCTTCGCGTTTGTCAGAGGTCGAAGCCCAGGCGGCCGAACAGGTCGAGTCGGCGGTACGGCAGGCCCAAGCGGAAGCGAACCGTGCGTTAGCCGAGACGGCGCAGCAGCACGACGTGTCGCTGAACGCGGCACTTGTCGAGGCGGAACAGGCGCAGGCGCGTTTGGCGGAAGTTGAGCACGAGCTGGCGTCACGGGTTGAAGCAGCGCGCCAAGCGGAGGCCGCTCACGCGGCGCAGCTATCGGCGGTAGAAGCGCAGGCGGCCGAACAGATCGAGTCGGCGGTGCAGCAGGTCCAAGCGGAGATGAACCGGGCGCTCGCGGAGACGGAGCAACAGCACGACGCGGCGCTGGCCGCGGCACGGGCCGAGTCGGAACAGGCCCAGGTGCGCCTGGCGGAAGTTGAGCAGAAGCTGGCGTCGCAGGTCGAAGCAAGGCGCCTGGCGGATGGTGCGCACGCGGCACAGCTGTCGGAGATTGAGGCGCAGGCGGCCGAACAGGTCGAGTCGGCGGTGCGGCAAGCACAAGCGGAGATGAGCCGAGCACTAGCCGAGACGGCGCAACAGCACGACGCGGCGCTCGCTGAGACGCGGGGCGAGCTGGACAGAGCCGCCAGGCATGAGATGGAACTGCAGCAATCGCTGGCGGAAACTGCGCAGCAGCATGCTGCGGTGCTGGCCGAGGCGAATCGAGTGCAGGCGGAGGTCGAGCAGCTACAGGCCGAGCGTGCCGACCAGTTCGAACGGGCTCAGCGTGCGGCCGACCTGGAGCATGGAACTCGGTTGGCGCAGCTTGAGGCACGGCTCAGCGCAACTCGGGAAGCCCAGGCCGAGGCGGAGGAAGGCGCAGCCCGAAAACAAGCCGACGCGGCCGAGCTCCACAATGAAGCCGTCGCGAAAATGCGATTCGAATCGGAGCGCCTGGAAACCGCTCTCACGCAGATGCAGCGAGAGCTCGCCGATCGCGTGCAGCGAGCCCGGCGTGAAACCCTGGCGGAGCAGGCAGCAAGGTTGGCGGAAGTCGAGGCTCGCGCCGAGTCGCAGCTGAACGATCTCCAGGATCAACTCGCCGGCCGGGTTGAGGAAGCTCGCCGCCAATCGGATGCCCGACACACAGCTGAATTAGAGCAATTCAAGGCTCGCGCAGAGGCGACCCTTGCGAATGAGCAGGGCAAGAGCGCCCAGCGTCATGGCGAGGAGCTTGCACTGGTCCGTGCCGAAGTCGAACAGATGGCCCAGGCGCAGCGCGAGGCCCAGTCCGAGTACGCCGAGAAGCTCGCAACGCTCGAGGCGCAAGCCGAGGATCGGCTTAGGCGCGCTGTGCACGAGGTGAGGGCGGAGGCCGAGGCGCAGTTGGCGAGTACTCGCGCGGACGACGAACAACGCCATGCCGCAGAGATACGGCGTGTGGCCGCGGAGGCACGTCAGTCGCTCATCGTTCAACTAGAGACGGCCGCGAAAGAGGCCGACCGCGTGCGCGAGGAGGCCGTCAGAGAGGCCCGTGAATCAGCTGATGCCGCGGCGGCGCGCAGGTTGGAGTCTGAGGTCGCGCGTGTGCGAGCGGAGATGGAGCGCCAGCTGACTCACGAACTGGAATCAGCTCGGACTAAGGCCGCCGATCGCCGCCGGCGCGCGACGGAAAAAGCCGAGGCCCTGGCCGAGCTGGAAGCGGCGCAGGCGCTCGAGGACTCACTGTCACGATCGATGACGGAGCAGGCTTTGCGTGCGGAGGTCAACGAACGACGGCCCGAGTCGAACCCGTCGGCCGAGCCCGATCGAAGCACGCCGCTTCGACCGATGACGGACGTCGACGGCCCCTGAAGTCGGCGATTGCGCCGCGGTTGGGCCTACCGACCTACTGTTCGAGCCACTGCCGATGGCGTGGCCACTTCGGTCCGTCCTCAAAGAACCGCACTCCCTCCCCGATTCGGTCGTAGTCGCCTAGCTCCAGCCGCACAGCGTCAGCGAGCGCACCGAGGCGTTCGACAACTTCCGGATGTTGCCCGGCCACGTTCCGTCGCTCGCCGATGTCGGTCTTGAGGTTGTACAGCTCGAGTTCGGTTACCGGGTCGAGGACCTCTCCCAAGAAGGCACCTTGACGTGCCAGCAGCCATTCTGAGTCGCGTTGTCCCGGCCGAGGGAACACGAGCTTCCAGGCACCGCTGCGAACGGCATCGAGGTGGGTTTCCTGATAGTAGTAGAAGGCTTCGTGCGGGCTTCTCGCGCCTGGCTCACCGAGCATCAGAGGTGAAATATCGCGACCGTCCAGCCTTCGGTCGTTGGGCAGTTGCGCGCCGGCCATCGCGATGAAGGTAGGCAGGAGGTCCATCGTCGTCGCGATCTCCGCCGTTTCGGCGCCGGCCGGAATGTATCCTGGGCCCCACATCACGGTTGGCACGCGAACGCCCCCCTCCCACGTGGTGCCTTTCGCGCTACGTAGCGGCCCCGCCGAGCCGGCGATCTCACTGATGGACCCTTCGTAAGCTGGTTCGGTCCCCGAATTCCAGTTAGGCCAGTAATTACTCCAGGGTCCATTGTCGGACGTATAGACAACGATCGTCTTCTGGTCGAGGCCCAGCTCACGGACGAGGTCGATGATCTCGCCTGTGCTGGCATCGAGCTCTTCAATGACATCGCCGTAGAGTCCGCGTTCGGACCGTCCCCGAAACGGCTCGGTGACGCCAAGCGCGACGTGCGGCATAGTGTGCGCGACATAGAGAAAGAAGGGCCGATCTTCGTGTCTCCGGATGAAGGCCAGGGCTTCGTCGGTATACCGGCGGGTCAAGTCGTCGACACCGGCAGACTCCTCGATCACCTCCTCGTTGCGGTGCACTAGGTGAACCCGGCCACTGTCGTTTGCACCGACAACGCCGAACCAATAGTCAAAGCCGCGACGAACAGGATTGAGTTCGGGTCGAAACCCGTTCACTCGCTGCGTGATGTCGAGCTTGCCGATCATGCCGGTGGCGTATCCGTCCTGCTGGAGTACGGCAGGCAGGAGAATTTCTTCGGCGTGCACGTACGGGAACGCGTTCTTTTCGTTGCCGTACTCACCCACCCTGATCGGATAGCTAGCGGTAAGCAGCGCAGTTCGTGATGGACCGCATTTGGGCTGAGCATAGAAGTCCGTGAACTTCATTCCTTCGTGAGCCATTTGGTCGATACGCGGTGTTGAAAAGTCCGTCGCACCGAATACGCCGAGATCGCCGTAGCCCTGGTCGTCAGCGAAGATGATGATGAAGTTGGGTCGGGCTGATGCTTCCCTAGCCGGTGCCTCGTTGAGCGCGGGCTGCGCACAGGCAAAGAGGCCAACAATCAGAGGCAACTGGACGAACGCGGACAGCTTCGCGGGTGCAATCATTTGTGATGCCGTTCCACCCTAGCGGGTAAGGTCGTCCAAACCAAGTCGCTGGCGCTTCAGGTATAGACCTTTTCGAGACAGCCCGAGCCGCCGTGCGGCCGGACCGTACTGGCCATCGGTGGCATCCAAGACGCGAACGATCATTTGATGTTCAAGCTCGTCGACCGCCTGGGCCAGCGGCTGATCAACAGGGATCGAGATCACCGCCGTGGGCTCGGTTGCCACCGACTCGACGGAATCCACCATCGATCGGCCTGCCGCGACGACCTGGGGTGAGAGCTGCTGCAGTCCGATGGGGGAGTCTGGCGACGCCAGCGCCTCAGCGCCCTTGATCACGTTGTCTAGCTCTCGCACATTCCCTGGCCACTCGTAGACCAGGAGGCACTTCTGTGCTTCCTCCGTAATTCGGACGAGGTTCCTCCGGTTCTTCTCGGCCGCTCGTTTCAGGAAGTGATGCGCGAGTGGAAGGATCTCTTCGCGTCGCGTTCGCAGCGGAGGAATCTCCAGGGTGATGGTGTTCACTCGATACAGCAAGTCCTCTCGGAATCGGCCCTCGCGCACACGACTGTCGAGGTCGGCGTTTGTCGCCGCAATGATTCGCACGTCGACCGGACGCGGTCTTGTTTCACCGAGCGGGTGCACCTCATAGTTGTCGAGAAACCGCAGGAACTTGGGTTGGATCTCGGGCTCGATGTCTCCGATCTCGTCGAGAAAGAGTGTGCCACCTTCGGCGCTGCGTATGATGCCGAGAGCATCGTCTCGGGCGCCCGTGAACCCCCCCCGTCGGTGACCAAAGAATTGGCTCTCAACCATGTCCTTGGGAACACCGGTGCAGTTGAAGGGAATGAACTCGCTGCTGGATCGGTCGGAGTGCCGGTGGATTAGTCGGGCGAGCACCTCCTTGCCCGTGCCTGTCTCACCCGTGATCAACACCGGGATCGGAGTCTTCGCGATCTGCTTGGCTGATGCAGCGAGCCCGCGCATGCTTTTCGAGATAAAGACACCGTCATCGCTTCCGGTCATCTCATGTGACGACGTCAGGGACTGCTGAGCGCGTTCGGCCCTCTGAAACGATTGCAGGGCTCGCCACTGTCTGACCATCGCGTCGAAGTCACGCAAGAATGCCGTCGCCTGAACGTCGTCCCGCGGCGCCACCACAAGCTCAAGATCCGCATCGTCGCTTTCACCAAGCGGAATCTTTACTTCAGCGCTCGTCTGGGCTGCTCCTCGCTGTGCTTCCTCCTTCGACCACCCTTCATTCGTCAGAACTCGGCGTGACCCATCCTTCCGTCGTTCGACGGTTGCCACTGCCCGAACCGTCCCGAATCTCGTAGGAGGACGCTGGCCTCCCGCGCGAGCAACTGGGGCGTCGAGGCCAGGCGGCCAAGAGTGACCGCATCGCTCACGTCAATCGCCACGGGTCTGTGACTTGTTCGGTCGGGAGACTCGCTGGATTCGTCGCTAGGCTGCATCGCTTGCGGAGATCGTGCGATCAGCGGTTCTAGGTTCCATGGCTGCTTCCGAATGGCCCGTACCAAGTCGGCACTGGGGTTCATCGTTCGCTCGAAGCTCAACGCGGCATCCATCCGCGGCGCGATTCCTCCGATACTCGACAGGATTCGGAGGGCACGGTCAAAGCGCCTACTCGCGGTCCCGGCGTCGATCGTTCGCGCCATGACCGCAGCCTGGACTCGCTCGACCTCAGCAGAAAGCGCCAGGGGCGCGTCATTGGCGAGCTCAGCGGCCTCGTTCACCAACCTGGCTGCTTCGTCGAAGCCTTCGGTTTCCAGAAGTGCGTCTGCACCGAGTATCCGGAACGCGATCGAGTGAATGCGGTCTTTCCGTTCTTCCGCAAGCCGTATCCCCATCTCGCAGTTTGACCGGGCCGAGTGCCACTCTGACCTGTGAATGTGAAGACGGGTCCTTGTTAGATTCGTGGCCAGGTCATACCAGGATTTGCGGTACCGCTTGCTTGAGGATGTCTCACGCTCGATCTCCAACAGAAGATCCCGGCACTTACCCACATTTCGGCTGGCGAGTTCGAGCTGAGCTAGTGTGTCCAAGAGAGCGATCCTGACCTCAGAGGCACCGCGCGACATTAGTAGTCCCTTGGAGCACTTGTCCCGCGCGTCGGCGAAGTCGCTACTCCACAGGCTTAGGTAGGCCAGGTTTGCAATCGCAGCCTGCTCGGTGCGTTGGTGGCCAGAGGTTCTTGCGCAACTAAGGGCTCTTTCGGCTTCAGCTTGACCGCGGGCGATGCTGAGCGTTTGAATCGTGGACCAGTTGAGCCCGAGTAGACCTTCCAGCCAGATGTTGGGCTGGGCGGCCAAGTAGCTCTCAGCTACGCGGAGATGAGATTCCGCTTCATCCAACAGCCCCCTCTTCCCTTCGAGCTGGGCAACCATCAGGCTGAGTCGAGCCCTGAGGTGAGTGCTGGCCGTCGTAGCTACTCGTGACTCGCACTCCTTCAGTGCTGTCGCTGTTGCCTCTGGACCGCGAAGATCCGCGAGATTCGCGATCAAGTCCAGACGTATTCGGCAAACTAATTCTAGGTCCTGAGACTCCTTTGCTATCTCTTCTGCTTGCCTAAACTGACGCAGGCTGCCCGCGATCTCACCTTTTTCGAATGAGATCAAGGCCAGGACCTGTAGGCATCTGGCACGAACCGAGGGGTTTTCTCGAGTGGACCTAAGACGTGAACGTGCGATCCTTGCCGCGTTTTCTAGCTTCCCGGTTTGATGGAGGGCCTCGTGTCAATGGCAACCGAAAACTGCACACTTTTGGCAACTGAAAACTGCACACTTCGGGGAGAGAGCTGTCGGGCGGAGCGGACGTTCTCCCGGTGATGCCCACCGGGCGTGTTGGGCTGGACGCCGGGAGCGGAGCGACCGGAGTCCTGGCCAACACGCGCCGCGACGCTGCGGAGCCGGCGGTCACGTGGCGACTCCCTCACGCTGTTCGTCCGACGCTGTCCTCAGCCAGTGCTGATGCTCCCGCATCCGGTAGCTGTTGCCCCGGATGTTGACGATGTGGCAATGGTGCAGCAGCCGGTCGATGAGCGCCGCCGCCATGCCCTCATCTCCAAGCACGTGTCCCCATTCCTCGAAGCCCTTGTTCGAGGTCAGCACCGTCGACGCCCGCTCGTGCCGGGCGTTGATCAGTTGGAAGAAGAGCACGGCGCCGTCCTGGCTGACCGGCAGGTCGCCGATCTCGTCGACCACGAGCAGCGCGGGATGCGTCAGCACGCGCAGCCGCCGGGACAGCGCGCCCGCGGCCCTGGCGTCGGTGAGCGAGTCGATCAATCCCGCCAACGTCCCGTCGTAGACGCGTCGGCCGGCCTCGGCGGCCGCGATCGCCAGGCTGATCGCCAGATGCGTCTTGCCCACCCCAGGCGGGCCGAGCAGGATAACGTTCTCGCGGCGGTCGAGGAATCCCAGCTCGTGCAGGCTCTCGATCTGCTCGCGCTTGAGGCTCGGCTGGAAGGTGAAATCAACCTGCGCCAGCGTCTTGACGGCCGGCAGGCGCGAGGCGCGCATCGCGGCCTGCCGGCGACGGTTGTTGCGCAGCGCGATCTGGGCGCCCAGCACCTGCTCGATCGCGTCGCCCGCCGTCACCGCCCCGCTGTCGCCCTTGGCCAGCCCGCCGTCGACCGCTTCCAGCGCGCCGGGCATCTTCAGGTCCGCCAGCATCGCCCGCAGCCGGTCGCGCCGGTCACGCGCCGGTGCCGTCATCCCGCCGCGTCCGCATAGACCCGCAACGACCGGCGCTCCACCTTGCCGGTGTCGGGCACGCGCCGGCGGGTCGGCTCGGTGGCGGGCTGGACGCCAACACGCTGGTAGGGACGGCGTGCCAACGGACCGAGGGCCTCACGCTCGTCCCGCTCGACGCGGTCCCCCGGGCGCTCGCCCGTCGTGGCGTGCCGGCGCACAGTGGCCGGGCCCTCCAGCCAGCGCGACGCCTGCTCGTTGAGGTCCTCGTCGTTCGCGAACGCGCGCCCGTCGAAGAAGCTGTCACGGATGTAGCGGATCGGCCGCTCCACCTGGCCCTTCGTCTGCGCCCGATACGGCCGGCACGCGCGCGGGTGGAACCCCCAGGGCGCGGCAACGCGCAGACACTCCGCGTTCAACACCAGCTCGCCGCCGCCCACGCGGCCGTCCGACAGCACGACCGCGCGCATCTGGTCGAACACGAGCGCCGTCGGGACACCGCCGAACCGCGCGAACGCGCGCTCCAGCCCCTCGGTCAGCACGGCCATCGTCTGCCGACGGTAGAAGCGCAGCCACAGCAGCCGGGAGTGGCTCAGCACCACCACCAGGGCGGGCCGGCGGCCCCAGGGCAGCGTGAACGTCGCGACGTCCACCTGCGCCCTGACGCCCCGGCGGCGTCTCGAACCGCACCACCGCCTCGACCGGCTCGCGCGGGCGTACCGCGCGGACGTCGTCCCGCACACGGCTGTAGCCACCGGGGGAGCCCGCCGCGCGGACCTCGTCGAACAGACGCGTCGCCGACAGACCGGGGAACTCCTCGAGACGTGCCTCGATGATCCCGGTGTCGGGAGCCAGCTTGTGGGGCACGGCTGGACGTGGCGCGTAGCGCGCACCCCCTGACGACAGGTCCCGGTCCAACTGACCCGTCTCGACCCATTCGTGGATCGTCCGGCGGCTCACCCCGAAGCGTCTCGCCAACGCGGCCTTCGAGACATCCCGTTGCAGAGAGTGCCTCAGCAGCATCCTCGTCTCCCATCCGTGCATTTGCCCCCCGCTCCCTCGCTGTTGGATTCGCCAACATCGTGGAACGCAGGGCAGAGCCCGCCCACCACTAACGTGTGCGGTTTTCGGTTGCCACAAATGGGAAATTTACAGTTGCCACCAACAA
Source organism: Vicinamibacterales bacterium (assembly GCA_965216615.1). Taxonomy (GTDB): domain Bacteria; phylum Acidobacteriota; class Vicinamibacteria; order Vicinamibacterales; family UBA8438; genus CAUZIB01. The sequence continues at coordinate 169,652 of CBDCGH010000022.1, forward strand.
GGAACCCATGGCTCAACAGGATCCCGCACAGCTGGCAACCGATCTGGTGACGGCGTTCAACAACAACGATTGGGAAGCATGCAGGCAAAACTTGTCGTCCGACAGCATCTACGATGAGGTCGGAACGTCGCGGAAGCTGGAGGGAGTCGAGACCATCATCGACGCGCTCCAGGGGTGGAAGCAGGCCATGCCCGACGTGAAGGGGGCGGTCGGGAGCGCAATCTCCACCGGCAACACGGCGGTGCTTGAAGTGACCTGGACCGGCACACAGACGGGTCCACTCGAGGGTCCGGGCGGCACCATCGCGCCGACGGGGAAGCAGCAAATAACCCGCTCCGGGTGGGTGCTGGAGTGCGACAGCGGCAGGGTGACGCAGAGCCGGCACTACTTCGACATGCTGAGCTTCATGCAGCAGCTCGGCCAGCTCTAGATCGCACGGGGCGTCGAACCGGGCGGAGGGCTCAGGCTCCGCAAACCGGGCAGACGGTTTGCTCCGCTGAGCCCTCACCCGGCCCGCCGCCGCGGCTTGACACCCGAGACACACCGCTGGCGTATCGCACTAATAGATGATGAACTCGAGCAGATTCTCGTCCGGATCGCGGATGTAGAAGCTCGTCCCGGTAGCCGTGCCCCCGTTGCGCCCGCCCGTGCGGTCGACCGGCCCTTCCTCGACCTCCGCGCCGACCTCGCGCAACCGCGCCTCGAGCGTCGGCTGGACCGCCCTCCCACACGAAGCAGAAGTCGCCGCAGGGTGGCACCGCTTTCGAGGCCCGCAACGAGAACGTCCCGTTCTGCCAGTGCTCCGGGCGATGGAAGTTGATCTTCTGATTCGCCAATGTGCACCGAGCAGGTCCGCGCGCCTTCCATGACGTCGAAGCCCAAGGCGCGATAGAACGCGACCATCGCCTCGGTGTTCTGCATCGGCACGGCGACGTGATCAAAGGCGGCGATGGGGCACACCCTGGGCTGATGTGGTCGCGGCAGCCCCGGCGCCGACCCCGGCGCTCACCCCGATGACCCGCTTGATGAAGTTTCGTCGTGAGGACATAGTTTCACTCCCAGGTTTCGGGACAGCTTACAACGCGCCGGCTCTATAATCGTGAAGATGACACGCCACGCGCTTGCCGTCGGCCTGATCGTCTCCCTCGCCGCCGTAGCCGTTGTTCACGCGGACGACTGGCCACGGTTCCGCGGTCCAAGCGGGCAAGGCCACTCGGGCGAAAGCGGCGTCCCATTCGAGTGGAGCGAGACCGACCACGTCGTCTGGAAGAGCCACGTGGCGGGTCGGGGATGGTCGTCGCCGGTCGTGGCCGACGGGCGCATCTGGCTGACCACAGCGGTCGCCGCCGACGGCGGTGGGTCGCTCAGGCTGCTGGCCTTCGACACGGAAACAGGTGAGTCGCTGGTCGACGTCGACGTGTTTCGGACATCGGATCGGGAGTCGCCCAATCCGAAGAACAGCCTGGCGTCGCCCACGGCGGTCGTGGATGCCGAGCGCGGCCCAGGTGTATGTCCACTTTGGCTCGTCGGGCACTGCGGCGCTGACGACGTCGGGCGAGAAGGTGTGGGAGCAGCGCTTCGACTACATCACGCAGCATGGCAACGGCGGCTCGCCGATGCTCTACGACGACATGGTCATCTTGAGTGGTGACGGCTACGACAAGGCGTTCATCGTGGCACTGGATGCGGCGACGGGTGAGGTGCGGTGGAGAGTCGATCGTTCGGAGCCGGTGTCACAGGCCTACTCGACACCGGTTCGTGATCGACGTCAACGGCCAAGACCAGCTCATCAGCGTCACGGCATTCCGTACGACGGCACACAATCCGCTGACGGGCGAGGAGATCTGGCAGGTCGACTATCCCAACGGGTTCTCGAACGTGCCGGGTCCGGTCTACAGCGCTGCCCACAAGGTGGTCTATATCGCCACGGGGTTTCAGCAGCCGTTCTTGCTGGCGGTGCGGGCCGACGGCTCGGGGAACGTGACCGACACCCACGTCGAGTGGAAGCTTCGGCGCGGCGCGCCGCTGACGCCGTCGCCACTGGTTGTCGGCGATGAGTTGTACGTCGTAAGCGACACCGGCATCGCGACGTGTCTGGACGCCAAGACGGGCCAGCGCCACTGGCGTGAGCGGCTCGGGGGCAACTACTCGGCGTCACCGGTCTTTGCGGACGGGCGGATCTACTTCCAGAGCGAAGAGGGGACGACCACGGTCATCGCGCTGGGGACCGAGTACCGAGAGCTCGCGAAGAACGAGCTCGACGGGTCGATGCTGGCCACGCTCGCGGTGTCGGACGGTGCGATCTACATCCGCAGCGACAGCCGCCTGTATCGGATTGGGAACGACTAGCTCCGTCCGGAACGGTGCCCGTCCCTGATTCGTCCGGTTACTGCCCCATCCAGCCTGCGCGCAGCGACTCCCGATCAACCTCGTCGCCCTTGAGGAACACGCGATCGATCTGCTTCACGTTCGCGATGTCGGCGAGCGGGTCGGCGTTCAGCACGATGAAGTCGGCGCTCTTGCCGGCCGTGAGCACACCGGTCTCGCTGATACCGAGTGCCGCGGCCGACGCGCTTGTCGACGCCACGATGGCTTCCGCCGGCGTCAGCCCGCCAGCGACCATCAGCCCGAGCTCACGCAGCTCGATGTACCCAAAGAATTGATCGGTGACGCCGGTGTCGGCGCCGAGCACGAGCCGCACTCCCGCGTCGTTGAGGTTGGCCAGGCTGCGCTCCATCTCAGCGTAGGTGGCAGCAGCCTGCGCGGCGGCGTCGGCGGATCGTTTCGTGTAGGAATCCTTCGCTCGCGCGATGACGTCCTGCATGACCGAGTCATGCAGGAGCGGATCGTCCAGCCAGGCCGGTGGTTCGCTGCGGCCACTGCGCTCCGAGACGCCCAGGTTGGGCATCACGAAGACGTCACGCCTGGCAATCGCCGCGACCAGCTCGGATGACATCTCGCCGTCGCGCGACAGATGCGCGAAGCCATCGATACCCGCTTCGACCAGCTCGACCGCATCCGACGCGTCGTAGATGTGCGCGATAACCTGGAGGTCGCGAAGATGCGCCTCGTCGATGACGGCTTGCGAGAGCTCGATCGGGAACTTCTCGACCGCACCACTCCGCGCATCGACCCAGATCTTGACCGCGTCGACCTCCCGCTCGGCGAGCTCACGAACCGCCTGGCGCGCTTCGTCCTCCGTGGTTGCGCCGTACGCGGCGGGACGCATCGTCGGGGCTCCTGGCCCCCCGCTCGGGTCGGCGATCCCTCGACCGACCGTGCGCAGGCGCGCGCCGCCTAGCTGGCCCGCCGCCTGTTCGGTACGAATATCGAAGGCCAGATCGCCCGCATCCACACCCAGTGAGACGATCGTACCCACGCCGTAGTAGGCGTAGCGATTGAGATGGTCGATGACGTTCTCGCGCGTGTAGTTCTCGGCATCGAATGTGAGGCCCTTGAGAAAACCGAGGTGTCCGTGCAGGCTGACCAGCGCCGGCATCACGACCTTGCCTGACAGGTCGATGCGCTCTGCCCCCGGCGGCAGGCCGAGCTCGCCGGCCTGGCCGACTGCCATGATCACGCCCTCGTCGACGAGGAACGCGGCGTTGTCGATCGGGGCGCTGTCGTCACCCGTGATTAGTCGGAAGCCCTCGTAGAGCAACGCCGTGCTCGTCGGCCCCTGCGCGGGAGGCTCGGGCCCACCGCCACAGGCCACCAAGACCAATACGGGGAGCACGGTGAGCGCGACCAGGGCGAGGAATCGTCGGGTGTGAGATTTCGGTGTCATTGGGCGGTTCCTGGGAATTGGGCGCGTTTCGGCGCGGAAACAGGCCGGATTATATGCCGAATCGGCTGGGTCGGCTCCCTGGTACAATAGAGGATAGATTTCGGTCTCCGTATGGGGGCGTCACGGCTTCGACGGGGGTTGCGGAATCGTGGGAGGCATGCCGAGCACCATCGACTCGCTAATCCGATGGAAAACACTGTAACTGCGAACTCGCAGCTTGCACTCGCTGCTTAATTAAGCAGCGCGTCTACCTCATGAGTGCCCACGGCACGAGGATAGACGCCATTTAGTGGGCTGGTCATCGCGCGCGGCACCGACACGCGGTGACGAGATTCATCGGGGCTGGCTGCTGGTGGTTTCTGCCACTCTTCGACACCAGCGGTGAGATTTAAAGAGCGGACACGCATGTAGAATCCTGCGGAGACGTACCTTCGGACGCGGGTTCGACTCCCGCCGCCTCCACCACCTAACTCGTTCTACCCGTTCGTCTTCGCGATTCCCCCTCCGCCCGTCTCCAGCATATCTCCACGCCCCCATGCGGGCGTGGCCTGATCCAGCAACCGAATCGCCCCGTCAATCGCCGCTGGACTCAGGTGCATGTACCGCTGCGTCGTCGACAGGTCCTGGTGCCCAGCCAGTTCCTGAATGGCCCTCACGGGGGCGCCTCGCATCGCCAGATGCGAGCAGAAGGTATGCCGCAGGATGTGTACCCCCGGCCGGACATTCGCTCTCCGAGCCGCCCGGGCAACCGCCTGCTGCACCACCTTTTGGGTCAGCGGGGTCCCATCACGCTTGGTGAGCACCCGCCTGCCACGCAGATGTCGGTGCTCCACGAGCACCCGCTCGAGCCGTCGCGTCAGGGGCACGTAGCGGACCCTCTCCCCTTTGGTGGCGGTCACCTGACCCTTCCAGTCCGACCGAGCCACGCACAGCCGCCGCTGGTCGAGATCCACGTCTCGCCACTCCAGCGCCATCATCTCGCCACAGCGAAGGCCAGCTTCCCCACCCAGCAGCACTAGCAGGAGGGTCGTCCGGTCGAGACGATCAGCGGCCGCGACCAGTCGCTTGAACGCCTCGAAATCGTGAAACTGCGCCTCCGCTCGCGAGGCGCCTTGAGCAGCCGAATCGTGCACGGAACCGTCTCAATGACGTCCCACGCCACGGCCTGCTTCAGGAGCGTGTTGAGCACCGTCAGGACGTTGTTGACGGTCTTCGGCGACCGGTTCTCGAGGGCTCGCTTGAGCCGCTGTACGTCCTCTGTCGTAATGGCGTCCAGGTGCCTGGCCCCGAGCGCCGGCACCAGGTGCACACGCAGGATCGTCTCCTTTCCCGCGATGCCACTGGGCTTTTGCCGGTTCGCCCGTGCGTAGCCCTCTAGGAACCGTGGTACGAAGTCTCTGAGTGTCGGCACCTCCTTCCTAACACGCGCGAGCCCATTGCGCAGCAGTTCACGCTCACGGGCCTCGCCCCACCGCCGAGCTCCCGTCAGAGAGGACACGGTGGCCTTCTTCCGTTCACGAAACCGGATCCCGTCCGGCAGGAGGACAGTGATGTCCACCTCCCAGCCGCCCCGGCGGTATCTGCGCACCTTCACGCTCATCGCCAGCTACTCCCCCGGCGATGGCACGCGCTTCTGGTCGAGCCAGTCTACCAAGTCTTGACGGCAGACGAGGACCCGCCGACCGATTCGGACGACGCCTGGGATCTGGCCGCGCTCGACCATCGCATAGACGGCCGGCCGTGACGTCCGGAGCAGCTCTGCTACCTCATTGGCGGTCAGGAATTCCGCCACCACTGCTTGCATCACTGGCCTTCCTCCTCGTTACACGGGATCAATTCGCCTCTCCACGAACGCCCGGCTGGCGTCTGAGGCCACCAGGGCGATCACCAGTATCGGCATTGATCCGCGGGGCAAAGAAGATGGGGAACAAGGGGAAAATACGCGGGAACGAGGGGAAATGACGCGGGGGAACGCAGGGACCGCGCGCATCGACCCGCATGGGCGCGAATGTGGCTAGCTTTGAGGGCGATTCTTGCGGTACCGCTTCTCCCTCAGCACGCGACGAATGTTCCGATCACCTGCCTTCGTTCTCCGATGATCATTCCGCTGCCACCGTTCGAACTCCGTGGCCACCTCGTAGCCTGCCGCACGCCAAATATCCCGCTTGAAGAACCGTTCCCCCATCGCCGCCTCGGCTTTAGTCAGAAAGGCCTTCACGGCCTGCGCCTTCTGTTCACGAGTGGCGTCCTCGGGAAGCTCGTCCGGCTGTGCGGGTACACGGTTTGCCACGACGTCGTCAGGGCCGCGGGCCCCTTGGCCTTCGGCCAGCGCGCGCCGCTCCCCCAAGTGCTGCACCCACTCCGGTGACTGCTTGAGACCTGCAAAGGCCGCCTCCACCAATGATCTGCTCGACCAGTCGGGACATAACTCCAAGTCTACGTAGACGCGAAGCCGCCTCCAGAACTCCTCGACCGTCCCGGCGAGCTCCGCGATCGGCCGTTCTCCAGCACGCACCGCCTCACAGGTTGCCTGGGCACAGGCTAATGCCACCGTGTGGACGTAACGAGTGATAGCCCGTTGCACGTCGCACTGGGCGGAAGACATCTCACCGCGATACTCGAACTCCGCAGCAGCGTCAGCCGCCACCACACGGGCAAGGAACGACTCCGGGAAGTAATCCGGGAACGTCAGAGCCATCGCTTCTCGGGACTCCTTAGAGCGGCTTGGCTACGACCTCGGTAGCGTCACCCGCCCGGTCTAGGACGTTTCCGGACGGGAGAGATTCCACGCTGCGAGGTACGGTCTCGAGCAGCTATATGCTCAGCTAAGCCACTTACCCGTCTCCGATTCGCTGCACTCGCATCTACCTTCTAAGCCCCCTCGCGGCTCACCCCAGTCACACGCCAAACCTCCGCCGAAAGAGGCAGGGCGTTGAGCTCTGCCCGCGCTTCGCGCCATGTCGGGTAGTGTTTGCTCTGCAGCGCCATGAAGTGTTCGCTGTGCGTTGGCTCGATGAGGTGGAGTACTTCGTGGACGACGACATACTCCAACAGGTCTTTCGGCTTTTTCACGAGCTCCGTATTGAGGCGGATGTTTCCGGCGCGACGATTGCAGCCACCCCACTTTGTTTTCATGCGCTGGAGAAAGTAGCCAGCAACCTCGATGCCCAGCCTGGCCTCCCACTTCTGGACTAGGGGGGGTACTGCCTCGTGCAGCAGCGCCTTGTGCCATTCGTGAATGACTTTCTCCCGCTTCGCCGTCGTGCTGCCGGGACGCACGGTGAGCGTGATCCTGCGGTGACTAAGACTGACGAAGGGCTTCGCATCCTTTTCGACGACGGCTAGAAGATATCGCCGCCCCCAAAGGTAGTGGCTCTCCCGTTCGACAAATTGGCGGGGTGTCTCTCGCGCCTGTCGGCGCAGCGTCGCCTGCTGATCACGAATCCAGCCGAGCTTGGAGATGGCGTAGGCCCTGGCCACCTCCGGGCGGGTTTCGATGGGTGCGACCAGCGTGACATGGCCCATCGGCGGGTGCACCGACAAGTGAACATGCTTGACGTCCTTGCGCGTCACGGCGATAGCAACCTCGCCGATCGGGATAATCTCTGCCATCAGTACCCCGGCTGGTTCTTGATGAGTTCGAAGAGCGCACGCGTGGCCTCTCGGTCACGGTCGAGCAGCGGGAACAGTGCATTCAGGACCTGCGCCTCTCGTGCCTGGTCGCCTTTCCAGCCCGCCGGTGCCCGCTCCCGCATCACGCGGTCGATCTCCAATGCCAACGTGACCGGGTCATCTCCGTAGTCGGCGCTCGGTTCAGCCACCCCAGCAGCCTCGGCGCGCCCCGCCTCGAGAATCCTCGGCAGGTTGTTGTAGATCACCGTCGCCTCCCGCTTGCCGTGCAGCGCCGCGGGTACGCCCTCGTCGCTCTGCTTCCCGACCAGCCGTTTCACCAGCGCCTCGGCCTTCCGGAGGAACTCTTCGTACGCGGCGGCATCGGCCCGGTTCTGCTTGATGAGGTCGTCGAGCAGCTTGGACATCTGCTCGTAGAACTGCGGGTCGGTGAGCTGTTCGCGGATGATGGTCTTGCGGACGTTGTTGATGATCCCTTCGGCGATGGCATTCTTCGAGAGCGTGCCCTTCTCGTTGAGCTTTCTGGCGATGGCGTCGTGGATCCCGGTCTCGATGATGAGTTCCGTCAGCGACATCTCCCCCAGCCCACCCAGGTCAGCCGCCGGGTCGGCCTGGATGTACGTGTTGAGGAGGTGGCGCATGTCCGCCTCGTAGGGCTTGATGTCGAGCTCCTCACCCGAGTGCTTCTTGATCGCCGAACGGATCTCGCCGTAGAACTCGACCTCCTGCTGCAGAGCGGCCACGTCGGCGTCGGAGTAGCCGGCTTCGGTCAGGTCCTGCGCGATGGCAGCGTACGCGCGGACAAAGACGGCAACAGCCTTGTAGAACGACATCCGAAGCGTCTCGGTCTCGTTGAGCGCGTTCGGGTTCGCTGCGTCCCCGCAGAAATAGTGCAGGAACTGCTCCACTTCGCGTGGAAGCGCTACCGGCTCGCATAGGTAGCGCAGCGCCTCGCGAGTCTCGTCGAGCTTCTTCTTGCCCTCGTCCAGCCAGTCCTTGAGGTGGACATTGTTGTCGCCACCATTGCCCGGATCGGTGTCCAGCTCGTCGGAGCTGTACACAGCAAGCGCTTCCTGCACCTCGCCGAACAGCTCCTTGAAGTCGATGATGTGGCCGTAGTCCTTGTCGTCCCCATCGAGGCGATTGGTGCGGCAGATCGCCTGAAACAGGTTGTGGTCGCGCAGTTCGTTGTCGAGGTAGATGTACGTGCAGCTCGGCGCATCGAAGCCCGTCAGCAGCTTGCTAACGACGATCAGCAGCTTCATGTTGGCCGGCTCCTCTATGAAGCGGCGCTTGGCTTCGTCCTCGTACTGCTTGGTGGTCTGCCCCTTCTTGAGGACGTGCTGTGTGTAGGTGTCGAACTTGTAGCGCTCGTCGCTGTTGGCAAGCTCGCGCGAGATGGCGTTGTGGTTCGGTTCGTACGATGTGATGATCCCGCAGTGCGGGCCGAAGTTCGTGTTCAGGAGGAGCCGGTAGTAATGGCAGGCGTCGTAGATCGACGCCGAGACCAGGAGGGCCGTGCCGCGGTCGTTGTTCAAGCGCGGCTTGAGGCTGAAGTCCTCGATGATGTCGGCGATGAGGCGCTGCTTGCGCTCGCCGGCGCTCATCAGTTCTTCCATCGTCGCCCAGCGCTTACGCAGTACCGCCTTCTGGAAGTTATTGAGGCCCTTGGTCTTGTGCGCAAACCACGTGTCGATGGCGGCCTGCGAGGTCAGCCGCTGTGGTACGTCGCGGGCCTCGTACTTGAGGTCCAGGATGACACCGTCGGCCACGCCCTCGTGGAACTTGTAGGTGTGAATGTAGGTACCGAAGACGTCCCGCGTCATCAGCTTGTTCTTGCGAAGGAGCGGCGTGCCGGTAAAGCCGATGAAGATCGCGCCCTCCAGCCAGCGCTTCATCTGCTTGTTCATGTCGCCGCCCTGCGTGCGGTGGCACTCGTCCACGAACACGTAGAAGCGCCCGCTGACCGGGGGCGGTTCGCCCTTGAGGTCGGCCACGTCGAACTTATGGATCAGCGCGCACAGCAGGCGCGGCGTGGCCGCCCCGAGCTTCTCCACGAACTCCGCCCGCGACGTGATGCGCGGCGAGGGTGACTCGGCGCCGATGACGCCGGCGTTCTTCATCACCCCCTCGATCTGCTTATCCAACTCGTCACGGTCCGTGATGACGAGGATGCGTGCGTCGGGGTCGTGCTCCAGCAGCCACTTGGCGACCAGCACCATGACGATGCTCTTGCCGCTGCCCTGGGTGTGCCAGATGACGCCGCCTTCACGCCTGCCGATGCGCTCCTGGGCGGCCTTCACGCCGAAGAACTGGTGCGGCCTCGGCACCTTCTTGTGGCCGGCGTCGAAGATGATGAAGTTGCGGATCAGGTCGAGCAGCCGAGCCTTGGTGCAGAGCTGCGCCAGCGGCCGGTCGAGCAGCGCTCCCGCGGCGGGTGCCGCGCCGGCTGAAGTTGCGTCTCTAGCCTCATCTTTCCATTCCACGAAGAACTGCTCCGGCGTGCCGGTGGTGCCGTAGCGCAGCCCTTGCGAGTCACTGCCCGCCAGCACGAGCTGCACGGTGCTGAAGAAGCCCTTGTTGAAGATCTCCTCCTGGTTGGTGATGAGCTGCCGCACGCCGTCGGCCAGCTCCACCGAGCTGCGCTTGAGCTCGATCACCGCGATGGCGAGGCCGTTGATGTAGAGCACGATATCCGGCCGGCGCTCGTAGCCGCCCTTCAGCGTCACCTCCTCGGCCAACGCGAAGTCGTTCTTCTCCGGGTGCTCCCAGTCGATCAGGTACACCGTCTCATGCGCCTGGCCCGCGGCGGTCTGCACCGGCACGCCGTAGCGCAGGAGCTGGTATGTGCGCAGATTGGCTTGGTAGAGCGTGATACCAGTTGAGTCCGCGGCGGTCTCCAGCTTCTGAAGCGCAGCGGAGATGTGGGCGGGCGAGTAGCCGCGGGCCGTCAGGTTGTCGCGGAGGGATCGCCGTCTCGATGGCGCGGTTGTTCTCCGCTTGTTCCACTCGCCGAGGTAGCGGTAGCCGAGCCAGTCGGCCCGCGCCGGGTCGGTGAACAGAGCGACGACGCGCTTCTGCGTCTTGCGCTCGGAGCGGGGTTGTTCAGGCAGGGGCGCCTCCGGTGGGGACGAGCCGAGTCTTACCGGTGAGCAGCTCCTGCATCATCGCCTGCTTCAGGTCGCGGGTCTTGTCGCGGCGGGCCTCCAACGCGGCGAGCTCGGCGTCCATGTCCGAGAGCACGGAGGCGATAACCGCTTGCTCGTCGACATCCATCGGGAACTCGATTTCAACAGCCTTGACGTCGTTCGAGTTAACGGAGTCGAACGTAGACCCCTTCGAATGCTTGGCCCACGTCGGTTCAAGAAACACCAAGTAATGGTAGAGAAAGTTGTTGGGAAAGCGGATCGCGCAGACGCCGCGGCCCAAGCACGCGTCAAAGGTCACGTGGGACACCTCCCCAACCGGTGCGCGAACCGACATTAGGATATCGCCGGCTCGCGCTCTCTTTGTTACCTCGGTCGTGAACACTCGCGGCACTGTCTTACGATTTGAAACGTCCGTATTTCCTTGGATTAAGGGAAGGCCGTTGCCTCGCGTGTTGTAGTACGCCGAACTCGGTGACTGCCCCATCACGATTTCCGCAACGTCTCCCAGCCGCTTCACCTCCCACTCGCCGTGGAAGCCGGGGAGGCGGGTCTGGCCGGTCAGGAGCTGCTGCATGGCGGCCTGTTTGAGGTCGTGCTTCTTGGCGATGAGCCGATCCAGTCCGCCCAGCAGCGCATCCACATCGCTCAATGCCGTCGCGATGGCGCGCTTGTTCATGGTTGGTGGCCATCGGCAGACAGAGTTGCTCGAAGCGTGTGCCGCCGAGATGCCTCGCAGTCGATCCGCTGGCGTTCCGCAACATGCGCTGAAACCCGCGCGAAGACAACATTACTGTTGGAAGTACCGAAATCAGGTTAGAGGCGAAGACGTTCCGGATCGCCTGAAGAAGGACCGAAATCGCAGGAGCTGATTCTGGATGTACGCACGGTATCTGGATACTCGCAACTCCGTAGATGGCGCTTCGAGTACGTAAAAACAATGTCCTTCGTTCAAGTAACGTCTCCCTTGAGTCATGAACTGGCTGAACACGTTGCTCATGGCCGATAGCACATTCATCCGATGTCGATAGCCCGTCATACACGTTCGCCGAAAGTGCGCAGATGGCCGCGGTTCGCCAGATCCGTACCGCGACAGCCAAGCCTTGCCTGTTATCATTCTTAAAAGTCCATGTCGACATGACGGGAGCAAAGACTCCCAATCCTCTGGGAATGGACCCCCACCTCCGTCTGCTTGCATAGCCGGGCCTCACTCCACACCGCCCCCATCTTCTTAAGATGCTCCTCGACCCGGGCGGCAAGCGCCTCCACTTCGTCGGTGAGCTTCGGTAGCGGGTGTCGCGTAGCGCTCAGCCAGTTGGCGAATGCGGCCGGAGAGTGTCTGCGAAACGCGGTCCAGCTCGCTCTGCACGGCGGCTGAGATCCGCGCCATCCACTTGTCGTCCACCACCAGCGTCTTGATCTCGGCCTCGGTGAGCATGGGGTACTTGGCGTCGATCTTTTTGTCCAAGTCCTCTTGCGCGGCCTTGCGCTTGGCCTTGGCCTCCTTCTGCTGCTTCAGCAAGCCGGCGTACGCCTCGAGCGCTGCACGCTCGTCGGCATAAAGGGATCTTTGCCGATCTCCTTCAGCCGCGCCTTGACGGCCTTCTCGGCAATCTTCTGCTTGTCGCCCACGCCCTCGATCACCTCGGCAAGGAGCCCATCCTCGCCGCTGTTCTCCTGGCGCATCTCGTCGAGGTGTTGCTCGAGCGTGGCGAGCTGGTTGTCGAACTCTTCGATAGCGTCGCGTTCGGCGACGAAGTAGCGGGCGACGAGAATCGGGGCGGGAACGAGGTCTGACTTAAAGCGCCGTTTGCCTTTCAGGTAATCGTGCGGCTCCGGCCAGGTGAGCTTCTTGTTCTTGTCCTTGACCTGAACGATCTCGCGCGGCTGCGCGCCCTCACCCAGCCGTCGGCGGCGATCAGGTAGGCGTCGTCCTGCATGGTCTCGGCCCAGTAGTCCATCAGGTGCTGGTAGACGTCGTAGGCATCGAGCAGCGGTGACTGGCGGAACGCGGCCAGGAGATCCTCGGCGATAGTCTCGATCAGCGCCTTGGGGTGGCCGTCCTTGTCGAAGCCGGTGAGGCGCGGCGTCGTGGCCTTGCGCCAGTCGGCGAAGCCCTTGGTCGCCTTCTGCTGGAAGGCCGCGAACTCGGCATGGCCGAGAATGGTGGGCTTCACCGCGGCGAGCGGCGACTTCAGCCGAGCGTAGCCTGGCCGGCCCGCGGACTCGAAGAGCACGCCGCGCACGCTGGGGAGCACCTTCCAGTACGCGCCGAGCGCGTCCAGATCACGCTCCGGGATACCGCCGCGCAGGTGGCCGTCGATGTCCTGCAGGTCCTCGGGCTCGGTGCTGTTGATGTAGCGCGGCAGGTTGAGATTGAACTCGTTCTTCGGGTCGGCGATCTCGTCCAGCGGCACCAGCCGGGCGTAGCGAGGAACGTCGGCCTGTTTGGTGAAGATGTCGACGATCCGGTGAATGTCCTGCTCGCGCAGGCGATTCTTGGGGCCGTCCTTCCTGAATCCCTTGGAGGCGTCGATCATGAAGACGCCCTTGCGGCCGGCGGCGTTTTCCTTGTCGAGCACCACGATGCAGGCGGGGATGCCGGTGCCATAGAAGAGGTTGGCGGGCAGGCCGATGATGCCCTTGAGATAGCCGGAGCGGACGAGCTGCTGGCGGATCGTGGCCTCCGCATTGCCACGGAAGAGGACGCCGTGGGGCAGGATGCAGGCGGCTTTGCCCGCGCCCTTCATAGAGCGGATGAGGTGCAGCAGGTAGGCGTAGTCGCCCTGCTTGGCGGGCGGCTCGCCCCAGGCGAAGCGCTGGAACGGGTCTGTCGATGGCGTGAGGCCGGTGGCCCAGTTCTTGTCCGAGAATGGCGGATTAGCGACGACGTAGTCGTAGGTGCGGAGCTGCTCGCCGTTCTTGAACTTGGGCGCGACCAGGGTGTCGCCCGACACGATATTGGCCGTCGGGAAGTCGTGCAGGATCATGTTCATGCGGGCCAAGCCCGCCGTGGTGACGTCCTTCTCCTGCCCTTCGATGGTGATACGCTTCCCGGCCTGGGCGGCCACCTTCAGGAGCAACGAGCCCGAGCCGCAGGTCGGGTCGTAGGCGGTGGTGGACGCCCTCGTGTTGTCCGGCGAGATGCCGATCACCCTGGCGATGACCCGGCTGACCTCCGCGGGGGTGTAGAACTGCCCCTTGCTCTTGCCACTCTCGGTGGCGAAGTGCCGCATCAGGTACTCGTAGGCGTCCCCGAGGATGTCGTCGTGGTCGGTGCGGTTCTGGGAGAAGTCGAGCTGGGGGTTGGCGAAGATGTTGACCAGGTTGGTCAGCCGTTCGACCTTGGCCTGCCCTTCGCCGAGCTTGTTGGAATCGTTGAAGTCGGGGAAGTCGCTGTGGGCCAACCGGTCATTAGTCCGCACGAGCGACGCGATGACTTGGGTGTTGATCTTGTCGCCGATGTCGCTCTTGCCGCGCAGCGCGAGCATGTCCGTGAAGCTCGCGCCCTTGGGGATCGTGACCGGCGGGGCGAAGTCAGTGCTGTCGCCGTACTTGTCGGTGACGTACTTGATGAACAGCATGAACAGGACGTAGTCCTTGTACTGGCTGGCGTCCATGCCGCCGCGGAGCTCATCGCACGAGGCCCAGAGGGAGGAGTAGAGGTCGGATTTCTTTAGAGCCATCGGTTCACGGTTTGAAGAGCTGCTACTTTCCGAACTGGCAGGGACGATGAATCAGGAGCACCTTCACTCACTTACTCCCGCCGACGTCCGTCCGATCAGCGGATCCGTCGTGGATTGACCCAACGATACCGCTTCATCAACTTGTGCTGACGCTACACGGAAGGGCTTCTGCCACGGGCTCTAGTCCCCTTGATCTTGTTCTCAAAAAGTCGTTGGTCATCTGGGGCCACCGTGGACTTGAACGGTGCGCTGTCCGAACCGCTTCACCTTCGCGAGGATCTCGTCGGCTGTTTTCGTCCACTTGAAAGGCTTGCCCTCGTCATTGTGGGCGTCCACGTAGGCGGAGATGGCGTGGCGCAGCGCGTGCGTGCTGGAATGTGAGCCGCGCTTGAGGGCGTGTTCGGTGAGGAGGCCAAAGAACCGCTCGACGAGGTTGAGCCAGGCGGAGTAGGTTGGCGTAAAGTGGAACAGCGCGGGTGGCGATCGTTTGCAGCGGGGACTTATGCGCCGAGAGATTGTCGAGGAGTGGACGGTGAGGGTGGGGTCCACCCGCTCGTCGATCTCGCGCAGGCTCGAAATCCCTCGACCGATGCTGCTTCTTGGTTTGCGCCACGAGACGTTGAGCGCCAGAGGTCCACCGTGCCACGGTAGTTGTGCGTCTGGCGTTCGGGCCGACCCATGATCGGCAGGAGCGCTCGCTCGACTTGAATCTGAGGCTTTTCGTCGAATGACAAGACAACGGCGTGGTCGGGTGGATTCAGGTAGAGGCCGACAATGTCCCGCACCTTCTCGATCAGCGGGTCGTCGGAGATCTCCACGACGCGGCTGCAACCCGTCCAGATGCGGCCCACGGTGGAGGCACTGACGCCAGCGCGCTCCGATCCAGTGGGTCCGCCCCTTCGGACTTTCCAACGTGGCGACGAGGACCTCGACACGCATCGGACAGTGTCCGGGGGGCTCCGGGCGCGTCATACAGCGCATCACGCGACCTGTCGTAAACCGCTGCCGCCACTTGCCGACCGTCACATTCCAGCGCAGTTTCGCCGCGACCGCCACGTTCGATTCGCCATGCGCGCACCTCAGGACGATCTTCGCCCGCAAGGCTACATGGGCTGGCGCGCCTGGCGAGCCGCTCAAGTTCTCCTCGCTCCACGCGGTGACTTCCAATCTCGCTTTGGGCCGACCTGTTCTTGCCATGCCGCCCAATACATCACACCCGGCACACTTCTTAAAGCTTTTTCAGACACAAGGGACTAGTGCTTACGTGAGACTTGCGCTGCACGTCGACGTGCAACTGCGACGAGTCTCACATGGTCGTCTCGGTGCCCGCCCGAGCTGGCCAGAGGACACGGTAGCCAAGAGAGAGCATCCTACCAGAGCCTGAGGGCTTTCCCTCGGGCGTCCAGGGCGCGGAGATCCTCCTGAGACCTTCGCACCCGGGCGCGCATCTCACGCATCTCTCGCGAGTACGCCCCGTGCTTCCAGCGGGCGCGTCGACTTCGGGCTAGGCCGGTGGCGGTGGTCGGGCCCGTGCTCTTCCCCCCGTGCAGCCGACAGCGGCGCCGGCCGCGCATGGCGGGGCACTGACACGGCGTCTTCCGGCGGGTCAGGGCGCCACAGCGGGGGGCCGCCATTCAATCGCCAGGGGGATTGCCGTGTTTCAACCAGCCGCGTCGCTGTTCATGGACTTCATTGGCCATTTTTCACTGGAAATGGCAAGGAGAAAAGGGACCTTGTGGCAACGTGAAAAGGGACCCCTCTGTCGGGTGCCCATCAACGCGTTTTCTTCTGTCGAGCGTGGGCCGTCTGGTTCCGTTGGGCGGCCTTGAGGCGGTAGCTGTCCCCGTTGGTCGTCAGCACGGTGGCATGGTGCACGATACGGTCGATGACGGCCGCGGCGGCGGTCGCATCCAGGAACACCTCGGACCAGCGGGCGAACGGCAGATTGGTTGTGACGACGAGGCTCCCGCGCTCGTAGCGGCGGCTGATGAAGCCGAACAGCAGGTCGGCGCCGGCCTTGTCGAACGGCACGTAGCCGAGCTCGTCGACGATGACCACGTCGAAGCGGGCGAGCTGGTCGAGTTTCCGGGCCAGCCGCCCCTGCTGCTGCGCTTCGACGAGCAGCGTGGTCAACTCGGCGGCCGTCAGGAACCGGACCCGATAGTCGTGCTGGCAGCAGGCCATGCCCAGGGCGATGGCGAGATGGGTCTTGCCGGTACCGACGCCGCCGACCAGCACGACGTTGGCAGCCTCGGTGACGAAGGCGCCGCCGCACAACTGCAGGATCGCATCGCGGTCCAGCTCCGGTTGCGCGTCGAACTGGAAGGCATCCAGGGTCTTGAGCATCGGGAAGCGGGCCTCCTGGAGGCGGCGTTGGATGCGGCGCTCGCGGCGCCCGGTCACTTCCAGGTGCACCAACTGCGCGAGGTACTCCGCGGGCGGCTGGCGCTCGCGGGTGGCCTGGGCGGCCAGGGGCCGCCACTCGGTGGCCATCGTCGCCAGGCACAAGGTCTTGAGGTCGGTCACCAGGTGCGGGGGCTCGGGGACAGCGACTGTCATATGCGGCCTCCCGTCAAGACGTCATAGGCGGCCAACGTCGGGGCGGAGACCGCGATCCGGGCCAGATCCGCCCGGACGGTGGGGACCGGGCGGATCGCGGGCCGGGGGCCAGCCGCCCGCTGGCGCAACAGCAGGCGCACGGTCTCGAGCCGGGGTGAGTCGCGGGCGAGGGCGGCCGCGACCGCCGCCTCGACGGCCGGGGCGGGATAGGTTTCCAGCAGCCGCAACATCCGGACCCACTCCTGATCGGGCTTGCGCGTCTGCTGCCGGAGGGCGGTCCGGACCTGCTGCCACACCGGCGCCAGCGCCCAGTCCTGCAGGGCCGTCGCCTCGGAGACGGCGCGGTGCTTGCGTTCCAGCACCGGCAGCACGTGGAGCGGATCGAGCACCATCGCCCCGGCGCGAAACGCCCGGACGTGTCTGGCGACGACCTCGGTGCCGGCGGCAACCGCCACGCGGTCGTGATACAGCTTCACCCACACAGGCCGGTAGGCGTAGCGGGTCGGCACCGAGTAGGTCACCCGGTCCGCCCGGACGTGCCCGAACTTGTCGACCACCCGCGCCTCGACGCGGCAGGTCTCGGGGAGGTGAACGGGCAGGGCCCGCAGGTGCCGCCGCTCCAGCGTCCACGCTTCCCGCACCGGACGCCCGTCGGCGAGCCGCCGGGTCGCCACGTCCGCCTCCAACTCAGTGATGATCAACGCGTTGAGCGCGGCCCAACTCGCGACTGTCGGCCGCGGCCGGAACACGAGATTGCGCACATACGTGACGCCCGTCTCGACCGAGCCCTTCTCCCAGCCCTTCGCCGGCGCACAGAACGCCGCCGCAAACGGATACGCGCCCCGGAACGCCTGAAACGCATCGGTCTGCACCCGGTCCCGGCCGGTCAGCACCTGCTTGACCGCGATCGTCGTGTTGTCGAGCACCACCCGGTCCGTCACGCCGCCCATATAGGCAAACGCCGCCTGGATCCCATCCAACAACGACTCGAGTCGCTCCACCGGATACGCCTTCGCGAAATACACGTTGGAGTAGGGCAGGGTCGCCACCACATACTTGACCTTCCGCAGCACACCGGCGACCTCGGCCCACGATTCTCCGAAGTCGACTTCCAGCGTCACCCCAGGCCGCGGGCTGCGGTGCACATACACCTCCTTCGGCGCCGCGGCGGCCTTCAGCCGCGCCACATACCAGCGCACCGTGCGCTCGGCCACCGGTCCCGCCAACGGCAGCAGCAACCGGCGGATGCGCTTGGCCGTCAGTCGACGATCCTGCCGCAGCCACTGCTCGATCTGCGCACGCCACCGATCCAGATGACGGGGTCGCGACACCGCTCGGCGCGCCGGCGCCGCCGCCTGCGCCACCGCCCGACGCACCGTCTTGATGTCCAAGCCCAACCGCTCGGCAATCTGCTTCTTCGGCACGCCGTCCACCACATGCATCTGCCGGATCTCCGCCCATTGAGACATTCTGATCACCTCCGGGTCCTCCTGGCTCGAGTCATGCAACACGACAGTGTCGCACCGCTTCCTGCTCGTGCCAGGAAACCTGTCCCCCGTGTGACTCAGGGGTCCCTTTTCACGTTGCCGCGGGGTCCCTTTTCATCTTGCCGGTACCATTTTTCGCTCTCCCTCCCCTCCGCGCCCCCCCCTCGATCCGACCCGCCACGACCGCCTGCCCGCCGTCGCCCACATGCACCTGCTGGTGCTGCACCACGACCCGTTGCGTGCCCTTGGTCTTCAGCTTCTGGAGCGTCAGACACCCCGACTGATACGCGTCAATCAAGCGGGCCGCGGCGTTGGTCAGCCGGGCCACCTCACGGGGCTGAGAAAACGCCATAGAACAACGTTTGCACCAGCGTCGAATGAAAGAACCGCGCCCCACGCTCACCCTTGAAGCGGACCCCGAGCGCGTCTTCCAGCGCCGCGCGCACGGCCGCAAGCGGGGGCGAATCGCCCGCCGCCTCGACCCGCGCGAGCCCGTCACGCGCATACGACGCGAGCAGCCACGCCAAGTCCTTTGGCTCGGCCAACGCCGCGCGGTGCGACAGCGCCCGGGTGAGATATTCGCCCAGGCCCGCGCCCATCTCTCGCGCGAAGGCCCGCGGTGTTTCGAGGCGCCGCACGAACGTGTCCGCGTCGTCGGTCAGCCGGAACGTTTCGAGCTTTGTCGGACGGCCCGCCGCATCCTCGCCCACTAGTACGAAGTCGCGCGTGTTCGTCACCAGCACCAGCCGGTAACGGCCCCAGTAGCGGCTCACCTGAGCGCCCGCCGCCGTAAGCCAGGCGTCGTCTCCCGCTGCCTTCACCTCGACCACGCCGCGCTCAGGCACTTGGCCCTCGCGCGGACGGCCCTGCTGCACCTGCTTCGCCGCGTAGAGCCCGAAGTCGGGATGGCCGGCACCTTGATCGGCCAGCTCGCCGACGCAGAACACTTTCGGCGCGAGCGTCGCGCCCACGGCGTTGAGCAAGTTCGCGAGTGGCCCGTAACTCGACCGCTCCCCCGGTCGCGCCGCCAGAGGCCCGCACCCTTCCAAGATCGGCGAAGTAGGTTTCGCCCGCGACCGTTAAGGCCGTGGTTGTGTTGGGCATTGCGTCTGTTGTCGTATGGAACGCACGGCGCCAGCCGGAGCGCCGCTAACCCGCCCCAGCGTGAGCGCACGGATCACCCAGGTGGGTGTTCTTCTGCGATACAACATCGTGCGGGGTCATTGTAGGAGATAGGAGACCCTGGATTTCCGTTTTGCCTGCCCCAGATGGGCCCCTTCTACACCCGAAAGCCGCAGAGCCCACGAAAGCTCCTTCATCGCACAGTCGTCCAGGTTCTGAGGCCGCCACGCAGGCCGCGCTGACGTGTGGCGGGCCGAAGGCCCGGGCTCCCAGGACATTCCGTAGACACCGTTCCTCACTTGTGTCCTCGTTTTGCCAAGCCGGCGTCCTTGCACTCGCCGCGCGTCAACCTGCCGGGACCGGGAGCGCCCAGATCCACTGCAGCATCGCCCCGAACGAGGGCTCGTTGGGCCGCAGGTCCAACGCGGCGCCCATCTGCACCAGCACCAATAGCCTCCGCCAGCCAGCGGCCAGCCAGCGACGGTCTGAGCCTCATACCGCGAGCCGCCCACGCTTCCCGACGACGGGACGGTCACCAGCGTCGGGATTCTCATGACCGTCTCACTTTCCCGACGTCGGGAAAGGTTTGATTATGTGCGTGAGGCCGCCCGCTCTGCCGCTGGCGGGCGATGATCCCCTTGCCAGACTGTTCGGGGCCTGCACGTTGACGTGCAATTGCGACAAGTCTCACGCGATCGCCTGGGCTTCACGCCGGCTCGCGCTCCAAGTAGGAACTCTACACAGCACACAGAAGATCGCCAAAGGAACCCCACTACCAGAGCCCGAGGGTGTGCCCGCGGGCGTCCAGCGTGCGGAGGCGCTCCCGATGCCGCCGCGCCAGGGCGCGCATTTCACGCACCTCTCGCGAGTACGCCCCGTGTTTCCAGCGTGCGCGCCGACTCCGTGCGAGGCCGGCGGCGGTTTTCGGGCCCGTGCTCTTCCCCCCGTGCAGCCGACAGCGGCGCCGGCCGCGCATGGCGGGGCACTGGCACGGGGTCTTCCGACGGGTCAGGGCGCCACAGCGGGGGGCCGTCGTCCAATCGCCAGGGGGATTATTTCAACCAGCCGCACCGCTGTTCATGAACTTCATTGGCCATTTTGTCTTCCCTCCCCTCCGCGCCCCCCCTCGATCCGACCCGCCACGACCGCCTGCCCGCCGTCGCCCACATGCACCTGCTGGTGCTGCACCACGACCCGTTGCGTGCCCTTGGTCTTCAGCTTCTGGAGCGTCAGACATCCCGACTGATACGCGTCAATCAAGCGGGCCGCGGCGTTGGTCAGCCGGGCCACCTCACGGGGCGGGAGGTGTGGGGTCGCGCTCTGCGCCAGGAGGCGCATGGCGGCGAAGTGGACCGCCGCCACTTGGTGACACAGCATCTTTTCGAGCGAATTGGCGGCCTGGGCACTCGCGGCAGCATCGACAGCGGGCTCCAACACGTCCGCCGCCAGCGCGACCGACATGCGTTGCCCGGAGGCCCCGACAGTGATGGAGTTGGGGTGCTCGAGGGTCTCGATGATTCTGGCGTGGTCACCGGCTTCACACTCATCCTCCTGGTTCTCCCACGTCACTGCTTCACCCGCGCACACAGCGACCGGCTGGGCGGGTTGCAGGCACTGGCGGGCACGACGGCGCGCGATCCGGGCGGTGGCGGCGTACACCACGTCGTCGCCCACCTCGGTGCGCGGCATCGAATCGGCCACAGCAGCTTCATTGAAGCCTTGAATAGCCTGCTCCCCGCGGCGGCTAAACGGCGCTCGCCGAGACCTGCTCGTCGGCATGGTGTGATACCACCTCCTCTCTGGATCCCGTCGGCAGGGCCGCACCGGCCGAACCGATCGCCGCTCTCTCTTGTGACTGCTGCCGACTGTCCTCGGCATACAGGGCCACGCACAACCTGTCGGGCAACCGCGTGCGATAGCGAATCAGCGTGTCCGACAATTCCACGTCGCCCAGACGGGCCGCCTCCTTCGTCGCATAGAGCACCGCCCCCGGTGCCGTCTCCACTCGCGTCACGCGGATGAACCCATTGCGCTGGCGCCACATCGCTTCCGGCGCCGTGCCCAGGGGGTTGGGTGCTCCCACAAGCAGCACATGCGCATGCCAGAGACCAGCCTTGCCTCTCTCGACGGCCACCAGCCAGGCGACCGGACGGCGCACGACCCAAGAGAGGCGGTGGCACCAGCCCACCGCCTCTCGCATCGCTGTCTGCCGGCCCACCGGGAAGATCCGGCGGGAGTCGAACGTCAGCGTCACCATGAACTGCCAGGGGACACGCCCCAGGAACCGGCCCCATGCGTCAACGAGCCTGTCTCGGCGTAACCGACAGCTGCGAGCATCTGGCTGGCCTGGTGTTGCCTCGGAGGCGCCCGTGGGGGCTCCCTCGCGTGCCGTCTTGCGTACGCCCGGCTGCCGTCTGTCTCTTCTGGGTCCGGGCCCAATACCCGCAGCCGCCAACCCCTGCTCCCTACCCATCGCCGTTGTCTCTGTTTGCATCGGCACACCTCTCCCCCATCAAGTAAGTGGTCGCCTCACGCCGCGGATCTACCGCTAAGCCCGAGGAGCGAGGATCACTGAGTCCCCACCGGCTCCTGCGCCACGACCGTGGATTGGGACTAGCCGGCCGCTACCGCAGCGGCCTAGTGTCCTGTCTCTGAAGTTTTGTAAATAAATTTGTGGCACCAGTCGTACCTCGGACACAGGAGGTACCTATGATTGGTCGCCCGAAGGTTCCGTTGGTATTGACGACACCCGAACAGCAGGCGCTCGACTCGTTGGCCCATCGGGCGCGCACCGCGCCCCAGGTCGCTCGTCGAGCGCGCATTGTCTTGGCGTGTGCGCGTGGTCTGGACAACCAAACCGTGGCCAAGAAGCTGCGTGTCTCTCCCCAGATGGTGGGCCGCTGGCGCGCCCGCTTTGTGACGCGCCGCGTGGACGGGTTGCTGGACGAACCGCGCCCAGGTGCCCCACGGACCATCACCGATGACACCGTCGAGGCCGTGATCGTCCGCACCTTGGAGACGACCCCGGACGGAGCGACCCACTGGAGCACCCGGACGCTGGCGAAGGCGACCGGCCTGAGTCACGGGACGATCGCCCGCATCTGGCGGGCCTTTGGCCTGCAGCCGCATCGCACGAAGACCTTCACGCTGTCGCCCGACCCGTTACTGGTCGAGAAGGTGCGCGATGTCGTCGGGCTGTATCTCCACCCGCCCGATCATGCCCTGGTGCTGTGTGTCGATGAAAAATCGCAGATTCAGGCTCTCGACCGCACACAGCCCTTGTTGCCGATGCAGCCGGGCCAAACCGCGCGCCACACGCATACCTATCGCCGCCACGGGACGACCTCGCTGTTTGCGGCGCTCGACGCGCAGAGTGGGCAGGTCATCGGACGCACCTACCGCCGCCATCGGGCGATTGAGTTCCGGAAGTTCCTCGATCTAATCGAGGCGGCCGTGCCGCCCGACCTCGACGTCCACCTGATCCTCGACAACTACAGCACCCACAAAACGCCGCTGATCCACCGGTGGTTGGCCAAGCGCCCACGCTTCCATCTGCATTTCACGCCGACCTATTCTTCGTGGCTCAACTTGGTGGAACGCTGGTTCGCGGAACTGACGACGAAGCAGCTCCGCCGTGGGACGCATCGGAGCGTGCGGCGGTTGGAGGCCGCCATCTGGGAGTTCCTCGACACCAGCAATGCCGCCGGCAAGCCGTTCGTCTGGACGAAAAGCGCCGATGAGATCCTGGCGAGCATCGCACGGTTCGCTCAACGCACCCTGGTCGTGCATAACTGACTGACGACTTATGCTGCGAACCACTGTGACAGGAGAGGTGGACCCCGAAATTCGGACAGCTTGCTAAGGTGGGATCCAGACCCAGGAGAAGGAGTCTGGCATGCCACGGAAGAGACGGAGTTATCCGGCTGAGCTGAAGGCGAAGGTCGCGTTGGAGGCGCTTCGCGAGGAAGCGACGTTGGCGGAACTGGCGGCCCGCTACGATGTGCATCCGAACCTGATTACCAACTGGAAGAAGACGGCTCGACAGACGGTGCTGGCCGGCTTCTCGGGGAACCACGAGCGGCAGGAGGCCTCTCGGGAGACCGAGGTCAAGGAGCTGCGGGCAAAGATCGGAGAACTCGTCATCGAGCGGGATTTTTTATCGAAGGCCTTCGGTCGGTGAGCCGCGGCCGGAGAGTCGAGATGGTCGATCCCAACCACCCACGGATCAGCATCGTACGGCAATGCCGCTTGGTGTCGATCGCCCGCTCGTCGTTCTACGACGCGGGCACGGGCGAGAGCCCGTTGACCCTGCGCCTGATGCGGTTGATCGACGAGCAGTTCTTGGAGACGCCGTTCTACGGCTCGCGGCAGATGACACGCTGGCTCCGCCGTCAGGGCGACATGGTCTCTCGCAAGCGGGTGCGCCGCCTGATGCGACTGCTGGGGGTGCACGCGCTCTACCAGCGGCCCAGGACGTCTCAGCCGCACCCGGCGCACCGGATCTATCCCTACCTGCTGCGCGATCTGCCGATCACGCGGCCGAACCACGTGTGGTGCACGGATGTGACCTACATCCCCCTGCGGCGGGGCTTTCTGTACCTGGTCGCCGTGATGGACTGGGCGAGCCGCAAGGTGCTGTCCTGGCGCCTGTCCAACACGCTCGATGCCAGCTTCTGCGTCGAGGCGTTGCACGAGGCGCTCGAGCGTTATGGCCCTCCAGAGATTTTCAATAGCGACCAGGGCAGCCAATTCACCAGCGTCGACGTCACCGACGTGCTCACGGAGGCGGGCATTCGCATCTCGATGGACGGCAAAGGCCGCTGGATGGACAACGTGTTCATCGAGCGGTTGTGGCGATCGCTCAAGTACGAGTGCGTCTACCTGTCGGAGTTCGCGACCGGCTCCCAGGCCCGGACCGGAATCGGCGGGTGGATGGACTTCTACAACGAGCGCCGACCGCACTCTGCGCTCGACGACCGGACGCCGCAAGAGGCGTACACTGACGGAGAGGTTGCTCGGAGCCCGGGGCTACGCCCCGTCTCCCGTCAGCCCAAGGTAGCTTGAATCATGACCCCGGATTTCACCTTAGCTGTGACGAAAACCTGTCCAAAGGATGGGGTCCACCTCTGCGACCACCTGTCTCGCCAAGGACCGAGGCGTCCTGCTCACCTTCTACACGTTTCCGGCCGAGCACTGGATGCACATCCGCACCACGAATCCGATCGAGTCGACGTTCGCCACCGTGCGGTTACGCACGAAGAAGACGAAGGGCGCGGGCAGTCGGCTGGCCTGCTTAACGATGGTCTTCAAGCTGGCGCTGGCCGCGCAGAAACAATGGAGAACATTGAACGGGGCTCAGTTGATCGTCGAGGTCATCAATGGCGTGCCCTTCGTCGATGGCATCAGAAAGGAAGCCGCCTGAGCTAACCCCATCCACAACTTTTGACAATATCTCCAACTCCACGCCGTTCGTCTCGTATCGAAGAGACTCTTCCGTGACCATCAGTGTTCCAGTGGCGCAGTCGACCCGAACAGTAGGCTGTGCGAGTGCGGGATCTTCGCACAAGGCCTTCGTCGCATCTTCCCATTCATCCACAGGATCGATTGTGCCGCCGACAGTGGTTTCCAGCTGGATCCAAGCCGCGGCACCGGCTACGGCAAACACCAGCAGAATCCCAGCCATCAGGTCTGAGTAGGCTGCCCAGTATCCGTCAGACATCTCACTCTGCCGTGCCAATCGCCACAGTGATTTCACGAAGATCCTCGGCTGGTCCGTCCAGCCTTAACGCGAGCGTCGAACCGCCTCAGCCACCTTCGAGAGCCCTTCGGTGGCTTCTTGAACGCTCTGCATTACCCGTTCAAGTTGTGTTGCCGCAGCAGCAGTGTCGCGTCCATAAGTCTCCAACCTCTCCGTCACGAGCGTCTCCAAACGCTCGACCGAGGTGGAGAGCTCTCTGCTGCCGGCCGTTACTCCGGAGAGCTGTTCCTTCGCACTGAGCATAAGTGGAGGAAGTTCGCTCACTGAAGCATCGAGTTGCGAGAGTGTTCCGCTGAAGCGTTCAATGACTTCAGCTAGGGCGCTATCGAAAATGGACAAAGCGTTCACGAGTTGATCGCCAACTCCGTCTCCGACCTGTTTGGCTGACTCGGTGATTTGCTGTACTGCTCCGGTAGCTGTGTTGATCGCTTGTCGCCATGCAGTCTCCAGTTCGGTGCGCGCACGATCGAGCTGAGCTGTCTGCAATTGAACTCCATTGGCGAGGTCTTCCTGCAAGGCTATTACGTTCTCATGAGCCTCCTGTGCTGCTTCTGTCGACCCCTTCAGTTCTCCCGAGACGGATTGGAAGCTGGTTGCGATTTCACGCAGGTCCCCCGACACTCGTTCAAGCGCCTCCAGAGAGCTGGTAAACGATTCGGAAGCTCGATGTGTTCTGTCGATTAACTCTGTCTGACTGCTGGCGGTCGCACTCAACTGCTTCGAGAAGCGACCGATATCCTCTGAAATGACACTCTGATTGTCCACAATCTCGGTCAAGAGCGTCCTCAAGCGCTCAAACTGGTCGCCGAGAGCGGAGTTCATGGATCCCATGAACTCTCCGACAACCGTCTTCATGTTGTCCGCCTGCTTTTCCGTCGAGAACGACACGAGTCTGTCGACCGCCAACTGGATAGAGGCAACAGCCGGAGCAAACTCTTCATGAAGGGCACTCGTCATCGCTGGTGTCAAGAGGTTGACCAAATGCGATGCCAAGTCGGTACTCATGTTCTTGACACTGGCCAGACCATCCTCCAAGAGTGCCAACTCTTCACGTTGCAGCTGTTCCTGGGAGATCGTTGGGAAGACGGGCTCAATTGAGTCAGAGACTCGAGTGACAGCACCTTCAAGCCACGCGAGCGAGAACTTGTCGGCAAACAGGAAGATCACTGAGCTTCTAATGCCGACAATCGATGTGTAGAACGCTAGCGAAAGTCCCCGGGTGATGTTGACCTTGCCCCCTGAAACCGAACCAGCCCGAACGTTAGAATTCGGGCGGTGGGACAGGAGGCAGGATGCCACGGAAGCGGTACAGCACGGAACAGATTGTCACGAAGCTGCGGCAGGCTGAGGTGGAGCTCGGGCGCGGCCTGCGCACGCCGGAGATGTGCAAGAAGCTGGGGATCAGCGAGCAAACGTACTATCGCTGGCGGAAAGAATACGGCGGCTTGCGCCTCGACCAGGCGAAGCGGTTGAAGGAGCTTGAGCGGGAGAATGGGCGGCTGAAGAAGCTGGTCGCGGACCAGGCCCTCGACAACATGATTCTCAAAGAGGTGGCCTCGGGAAACTTCTGAGCCCGTCCCGACGCCGGCAGCCGGTGGCGTACGTCCGCCGCCGGTTTCCGGTCTCGGAGAGGCGGGCCTGTCGCGTGATTGGCCACGCGCGGTCGACGCACCGGCATGCGGGCGCGGTGCCGGCGGATGAACCGCGGTTGGTGGATCGGATGATCGAGTTGGCGACAATGTATGGGCGGTATGGCTATCGGCGGATTACGGGGCTGCTGCGGGGGGAGGGCTGGCTCGTGAATCACAAACGGGTGGAGCGGCTGTGGCGACGGGAAGGGCTGAAGGTGCCGCAGAAACAGCCGAAGCGCGGGCGGCTGTGGCTGGCTGATGGGTTCTGCGTACGAAGACGCCCGACGTATCGGCATCACGTCTGGGCCTATGACTTTGTCGCGGAGCGGACCCATGACGGCCGGCCGTTGAAGATCTTGGCGGTCGTAGATGAGTATTCGCGCGAGTGTCTGGCGCTGGTGGTGGCGCGACGGCTGCGGTCGATCGACGTGCTCGAGACGTTGGCGGGACTCTTTGTGACCCACGGAGTCCCGGCGCACATCCGCTCGGATAACGGTCCTGAGTTCACGGCGACACTCGTGCGGCTGTGGCTCGAGGCTCTGGACGTCGAGACATTATTCATCGAACCCGGCAGTCCGTGGGAAAACGGCTATGTGGAATCGTTCACCGGCAAGCTACGCGATGAACTGTTGGACCGCGAGATCTTCTTCACGTGGGCGGAAGCGAAGATCTTGATCGAACGATGGCGGCGGGAGTACAACACGGTGCGGCCCCACAGTGCGCTGGGCTACCGTCCACCAGCCCCGGAAACGATCATGCCGGCGACGCTTGGGAGCTTAGAAATGAGTCCAGCTCTCTCATGAGAACTGGCTCGACCAGGGGGGGCAGGTCAATCGTCGTGGAGGGCGGTGGCGGCACACCGGACAAGCCCGACGTGACGCTCGGTACGCCGGCCGATGAGAACCGGTTCGATGCCTTCATGAACATTCGCGTGGCGGACATCCAGGCGGTGTACGAAGTGGTCGGCGCGCGGTGTCCCGTTCATTACACCTCCCATCGACAACGGCGGATACGAGATGCGTTGCTACATTCGTGATCCCGATGGCCGCATCATCGAAGTCGGCCAACACACCGGCATGCTCGAGGTATTTGGCGCAGACTCGTGAAGCCGGCTTCATATCTGAGTGCAACACGATACCTCGAAGTTGGGCACCTCCCGCTCAACCCTGTACCGGAGACTGTCCCGCAGACAGCAATCTGCTAGCCTCGGGCGTTGACTCGGAAACACTTCGAGCGTCTCGTGGGTAGGGCTGTCCGAGACATCCCGAAACGCTTTCGCGACGAGATGACCAACGTCGCGGTGGTGGTGGACGACTGTCCTTCGCGTGAGTTGTTGAAAGAAATAGGGATCGCGGCACCGGACACGCTGCACGGTCTCTACCAGGGCACGCCCCTTCCGGAGCGGGAGTGGACTCACGGCAACGTGTTACCCGACCGGATCACTATCTACCAACAACCGATCGTCGAAGTCAGCGACAACGATGACGACATCATCCGCACCATAGGCGAGACCGTCATCCACGAGTTCGGTCACTACTTCGGTCTCAGCGAGGAAGAGATCGAGGAGATCGAGTCCCGATACTGGCGTGGCGAAACCGATGCGGACGAGGAGTAGGGTGTTCCATGCACGCTACTGGACAAACCAGGGCCGCGGCATACAATGCCCTCGATCTCAACCTGACAACCCATGGCGCTCGAAGCTGACCGAACCCGGAGGTCTCGAAGATGGTAGCCATTCCCACGGAACGGCAGCTGCGGGACGCGCTGTCGGCCGCCGGAAACGCTCACCACGATTACGAAACCAACTTCTTACGTGGGGCGCGCGACGAGCGGTGGGCCGGGTGGTATTCAGCATACGTCCTCGGTCGCCTTGGAGATTTCACGACGCCCACGTCGCTGACGCAGTGGTTGGAGACCGTGACGGGTGAAGGCGATTGGTCACAAAACGCCGCAGCATATGTGCTGTCGAGCCTTGGGGCACGCTAGCAGCGCTCTGAATCATGGCCCTTGAAGTCGGCTCTCGACTCGGCCACTACGATGTCTCCGCCCTCATCGGCGAGGGCGGCATGGGGCAGGTGTATCGCTTTCAGCTTTGCCCGTCGCCGGACCAAAGGCGTCCCCGGCTTTGACGACAGCAGTCCAGGAGTGTAGCCTGCGATCCATAGCTCATCGCCTCGCACAGACAGGAGGGAAGATCGATGAGAACGCTGGCCGTTGGCGTCGTCGGGGTCGGTTGGCTGATGGCCGCGCCCATGCTTGCGCATCACTCGTTCTCGGCAGAGTTCGACATCGAACAGCCCATCACGTTGACTGGAACGCTCACCGAGCTGCAATGGGTCAACCCTCACGGATGGATCTACGTGAACGTGACAGGCGCGGACGGCAGCGTCGTGAATTGGGCGGTCGAGATGGGCAGCCCGACCGCGTTGTTGCGGCGGGGGCTCAGACAGGCCGACTTTCCGCCTGGCCTCGACATCGTTGTCGAGGGGTACAAGGCCAAGGACGGGACTCCGACCGCTAACGGCATCACGATCCGGTTCAGCGACGGGCGCGACTTCTTCGCCGGCTCGTCGGGCACGGGGGCTCCGACCTCTGACGAGTACACCCCGCGCCGTTGATGGGTCGCGCCGCACCCGGCGGAGCCTCACAGTGAACACCTGGTCCTGCCAATCGATGATGGCCGTGCCGATGCTGGCGGCTGCGCTCGTGCTCGGTACGGCCCCCTCGGCAAGAGGGCAAGAGTACGCGTCTCCGCGCACGCCAGACGGCCAGCCCGACCTCCAAGGGATCTGGCAGGTGATCAACACCGCGGCGTGGGATATCCAGGACCACGCTGCGCAACTGGGCGTGCCCGCGGGGCAAGGCGTCGTCGAGGGCAACGAGATCCCGTACCAGCCGTGGGCCCTGGCCAAGAAGCAGGAGAATTCCGAGAATCGGCTGACCGCCGATCCGGAAACCAAGTGCTCCATGCCCGGCGTTCCGCGGATTACGTACATGCCGTATCCATTTCAGATTCTGCAGTTCCCCGACCGTGTGCTGATCCTCTACGAATACGTTCACGTGACGCGCACCATCTACATGGATGGTAGTTCCCATCCTGGGGGCCATATCGATTTTTGGATGGGGGATTCACGAGGTCGATGGGAGGGCGATACGCTGGTCGTCGACGTCATCCACTTCAACGACCAGACCTGGTTCGACCGGGCCGGGAACTTCCACAGCAATGCGTTGCACGTGGTCGAACGCTACACCCCGACCGGCCCCGACCATCTGAGCTATGAGGCTACGATCGAGGATCCGAACGTGTTCACACGGCCCTGGAAGATGAGCATGCCCCTCTACCGTCGCCAGGAGTCGGACGTGCAATTACTGGAGTACGAGTGCTACGCCTACGCCGAGAGCGAAATCGATCAGGCCCGGTGACTCGACAGCCGCTCTTCGGAGGGAGAGTCCGATGCGCAATGGGTTGGTAAGGGTGGTGATACCGAGGGCGGTCGTCGTCGTGGTCGTGTTGATAGCGCCGATGCACGTCGCTGGCCAGACCGCGAGCGTGCCGTCTCCGAATGTGCCCCGCACGGCGGATGGCCGGCCCGACCTGCAGGGATACTGGGACGGCGGGCCCGTCAACGCCTCGCATAGCATCGAGGACGGCTGCTGCGACGCTGTCCACGCCAAGATGCAGAGCCGAGGGCCCGATCGACTCGGGCTGCCGTATCAGCTGATCGTCGACCCGGCGGATGGGCGAATCCCGTATCAGCCGTGGGCGGCCGCGCAGCGAACCACGCTCCTGTACGACATGGAGACGCCGACCAAGTTGGAGCACATCGACACAGAAGACCGCTGTCTGCTCCTGGGCGCGCCACGCAGCAACTACCGGGGTGACCTTCAGATTCGCCAAACCCCTGGATTCGTGGTGATTCTGTACGAGTGGGCGCACGCCTATCGCGTCATCCCCACGGACGGGCGTCCGCACGTTGGCAAAGACATCAGCATGTACAACGGCGACTCCCGCGGCCGCTGGGAGGGCGATACGCTGGTCGTCGACGTCTCGAATTTCAACGACCAGGTCTGGATCGACTCGCACGGAAGCTTCTATAGCGAGAACCTGCATGTCGAGGAACGGTGGCGGTTGGTCGACGCCAACACGATCAGCTACGAGGCCACGCTCGAGGACCCGACGGTTTTCACGAGACCGTGGACGTTGGCGTTCACCATTCCTCGGATCGAGCAAGCGGGGTACGAGTTCTTCGAAGAGGCGTGCTCCGAGGGCGTCACCAGCGAGCACCGACTGGCGGCGGGGCGGCTTGCCGTGGCGGCAGGCGAACGACAGCTCCATACCCATGAAGAGCCAAAATAGC
This sequence comes from Vicinamibacterales bacterium, assembly GCA_965216615.1. Lineage (GTDB taxonomy): Bacteria > Acidobacteriota > Vicinamibacteria > Vicinamibacterales > UBA8438 > CAUZIB01. The sequence continues at coordinate 200,816 of CBDCGH010000022.1, forward strand.
GCTGCGACACGAAACACGATCGCCAGATCGCGCTGAAGATCCACCCGAGGTCTTCGACGAGAGCAGGGCGTGGCCCAGAGAAACTCGCCCGTTGCGCGATCGAGGGTGTACACGATGCCCGTCTTGCCTGGGATTCCCGTCACGACGCGACGCACCTCACCCGGCTGCAGCCGAGGATTTATCCAGGGCACCACGTCAGGGCTAGCAGCCCGTGGTTAAACGGCCTCTTCTGATGCATTGACGGGGAGGAGCTCCAACCGATGATGCGGCGTGAACGGGGACGAGTCATCGGCCGCAGGCGCACCGAGGTCGGGCCAGAGGCCGAGGACGCGCGCCCACACCGCAACAGCTGAGGACCGAGACCGCCGACAGGTGTCCCTGCAGGCTGCGGGGCGTGCCGACGCCACACAGGGTGCGCATGAAGAGGCCCAAGTTGAACCCGCCGACGTGGATGCACAACCGTTTCAGGATATTCGCGTGCCCCCGCAGATGCGTGCGGCGCATCCCACCGGTATTGTAGAGATGCGCGTTCGGGCGTTCCAGTCGCTCACTCCGGCGCCGTTGCAGGGCACGCCCCCGCGCGCCTCGAATCCGTCGGCGGTTGGCGTACACCGCATCGCGCGCCGCCGCCTTCGTCGTCCAGCGGCGCCGGCCGCGGTCCGGCGCGGCAATGTAGGTGCGGAGGTCGAGGGACGCCAGATCGCCGAGCACCCGATTGCTGTGGCACCCCTTATCGGCGACCACCTCGTCGATGACCGCGGTCTCGCCGTCGGTGACGGCCGCCACCGCTTCGAGATCCTCAGCCGCGGCGGTGACCGTGTCGGCGGTCGTGGTCGTATCGCCCTGATCGGCACCCTGGACGGTGACACCCACAATGGCGCCCGTCTCCACGGCAACCGCGTGCTCGGCCTTATGCGCGAGATGCGTGCGCCCGTCTTTCATCTTGGTGATGCGCGCGTCGGGGTCGTGCGGATGCCGCCAGTCCGTATTGCGGCCCTTCTTCGGGCGCGTCCGATCCAAGCGGGCCAGGTCCGCGCGCGTCGGCGTCTCGATACCTGACGCCTGTGCGAGCCGCGTCAGAAACTCCTGATACGTCTCGCCCGAGTCGCGCCGCACGATGCTCCGCAAGGCAGCGTTAGCTTCGAGCGTCGTCGCGTCGATCCCGATCGTTGTGCCCTTGACGAGATCGGCCGCCGCCAACACCTGCAGGATCCACGTGAAGACGGCGCGGTGGGTTTCCAGATCGAGCAGGCGCCGCGTCCGCGAGATCGTCGAATGCTCCGGCGTCGGCTCGTCGAGGCCCAGCCCCAGGAACCCGCGGAGCGCCAGCGAATCGGCGGTCCGCCACGCGATGCCGCGCTCCGAATCAAGGCCTTCGAAGTACCCGATCAAGAGCAGCCGGAAGTAGGTCCCCGGCAGCAGGCTTGGACGGCCGATCGGGGCGTAGAACGTCGCGCATTGCGCTTCCACGAAGGCGTCAAACTCGTGCTGGTCGAGCACCTGATTCAGTCGCTGATAGAACGGGTGCCCACCAGTCCGGGGCAACGCATTCGTGGCAACCCACAACCCCGGCGTCCGCGCGCGGTCCTTGCGACGACTCATGGCCATGCCGGGAGTTTAGTACGTCGGATCGATCATGTCGATCCCCCTTTACCCACGGGCTGCTAGGCCGTACGGCGGTGTCGACCAACAGATGACATCGCTCGGATTCGGCATGTACATGACGCCGTCGTGCGGTAGCGGAGTGCCCTGCTGGCGCCCCGGTGAGTTCAAGGCGCGCGACCAGACCAGGCGCAGGTCACTGACGGTGTCGCGGTCGATCCGGTCCAGCGGGCTGTATCCACAGCTGTCCAGCGTGCGGCGCCACATCAGCCAGTCGCCCGGCGGAGGATCCTGGAGCATCGCATCGGTAACCGGCTCGAACGCTCTTTCCTGGGCGCTCAGAGCTGCGTCACCCAGCAACGCCACGAGGGTCACACCGAACACGCCCAGAGGCAGTCGAGGATAACGCAGGGAAAGCTAGACCCAAATTAGTCTGACCACTCTTGGTTTTGTCGATCTTCAGCAAACGTCGTCTGTGAAAGACCAGACTTCTGAGGGTAGCGGCGTGGCGTGCACCGTCACTTTTTCGCATATTCGCACTTGCTGGCCGGCCTCTGGCGCTTGGTACGGGACGTGCTGCTAGAGATGCAGAACGAGGCTGGCTGGGCCGGCTTCAGAATGCAGGAGGTGGTCAGGTGAAGAAGCTTTTCAAGAGTTTGGTTAGAGACGAGAGTGGCCAGGATCTGATCGAGTACGCGTTGCTTGCGGGTTTCATCTCGCTCGTGGCCGTGACCATGATTACTAACCTGGGGTCGGGTGTGAACGTTGTGTACGGCAGCATCAACTCCCAGGTCAACGCGATCCCGTAAGGTCACGCATCTCGCAGCGGGTCGTCTGGCCAGGGCCTGTGAGCCCCAGCGGGCGACCCGTTTTCGTCTTTTTACCTTCCAGTAAGACGTCTGGGTCCTGCGTTGATGTTCGGCTGGGACCAAAACACGGACTGCTGTTTCTGCCGTATCTGCGTGGCCCCGTCCGTGGTTCTGCTTGACCCATGTCCGCGGGACCGTATGATGGCCCTGTTCCATCACGGATACAACGTATCCGACCAGCGGCAACCAGCGAGCTAGCGAGGGTGGGTTTCCTACCGAGTATTGTTGCGCTTTCGACGATGGCTGCGGTTGCCGTGTACCTCACCATTGCCCGCGGCGGTATCCGCGCCGATGCCAGCGCGCTGCGTCACGCGGCGTATGTTGCCCTTCTTGCGACGGTCCTCCAGGTTGGCCATTTCCTGGAGGAAGCCGGGATGGGATTGAACCAGCGGTTCCCTGAGTTTTTCGGTCTCGCTCCGGTGCCAATGGAATCGTTCGTGACCATCAACCTTGTCGCGCTCGCGATCTGGGTGATTTCAGTGTTCGCACTGGCACAGGGGGCATCGGTGGCCCTCTTCCCCCTGTGGTTCCTCAGCGTAGCGTGCGTCGCGAATGCCGTCCTCCATCCGGCGCTATCGCTTGCCTCGGGGGCTATTTCCCGGGACTGTTTACGTCGCCGATCGTGGGCGGTGCCGGTGTCCTGCTGCTCCGTCGGCTTCTCAGTATTACCGGACCGGAGCCGACCCATTCCGTTGCGGGCTGCTCGACAAAGTAGGGCAGGGGCATACAATGCCCTCGATCTCCGCCGGCAACCAAGCTAAACCGAGGGTAATGATGAGGACACTGATTTGGCTGGTAATGATCAGCATTCTCGTGGTCGTTCCCACCCGGGCACAGAACGTCGAGTACATCGATCCAACCGGTGGCTACACACAGGTGGTCACCGTCACCGACCGCGGGGTGAAGACGATCTTCGTTTCCGGTCAGGTCGGCGAGGGCGAAGATTACCAGGCGCAGGTGGAATCGGCTTTTTCTCGCGTCGTACAGAGACTGGACCAGGCGGGCGCGACGGTCGGCGACGTTGTAAAGATGCGGGCGTTTGTCAAAAACATGACTCCGGAGCTTTATCGGCCAGTGGCCGAGGCGCGGCGGCGGACGTTCCCGGAGGGGTCGTGGCCGGCGAGCTCAGTCGTCGGGGTTCAGGCCCTCGCGGGAGACGAGTTTCAGGTCGAGATGGAGGTGGTGGCGGTTGTCGCGAAGCGCGAGATGGATCTGACCATCGAGCGATTCGCCCCGTCCAACGGTTTCAGCGGTGCGGTTGCGGTCACAGCACACGGTGTGAAAACGGTCTACGTGTCTGGGCAGGTGGGTCAGGGTGACAATCTTGCTGAACAGACGGCGTCTGTCTGGCAGCGGATTGGTGAGCGGCTCAAGGATGCTGGCGCGTCGTATGCTGATCTGGTGACGGAGACCACGTATATCGTCAACTACCAGCCCGCACGCGACGTTGCCGGGTATCGGGAAGGGGTTCCTACAGGGTTTTCGAGCTTGCCCGACAAGGCGGCGAGCACGTGGATTGGCGTGCCGTCGCTGGCCAACGAGCGCTTCCTGATCGAGATTGATGCCGTTGCGGTCGTTGAAGCAGGTGGAGGTCCGGTTGAGAAGGAGTTTATCGAGCCGACGGGGCCTTACAGTCAGGCGGTCAGTGTGATGAGCCCGGGTGGGCTCAAGACCATCTACGTCTCGGGACAGGTCGGCTCAGCAGGTGAGCCGCTGGTGCGACAGACAGATCAGGCGTACGCGAATTTGAGGCGGCATCTCGAAGCCGCAGGTGGATCACCCGCGGACCTCTTGAAAGCTACCGTGTACATACCTGACTACAGCGAAGCCGATCTGGGAGTTCTTGGACCGGCACGTGAGAAACATGGCTTCATGCACGGAATGGCGCCGGCGTCGACACTCCTGAGAATCCAGTCTTTGTTCTCCAGCGGATTTGCGATCGAGGTCGGAGGCGTGGCAGTCGTAGGGCGATAGACGGCCAGGCACAACCGATGGCCCTCAACGTCGGCGGCCCCACGAGCGAAAACCACGCATAGACCCATGCGCTTCACTGTCCTGATGGCGTTGACCCTCGGCTGGGGCGTGTTGCAGGTCTCCGCCCAGCAGACGCCCAGCTTCTCACCGGTCACCGACGCCACACTCCAGAATCCCGAGCCTGGGGACTGGCTCAACTGGCGCCGGACCCTCGACGGGTGGGGCTACAGCACCCTGGACGAGGTCGACCGATCCAACGTCGGTGATCTCCGTCTGGTCTGGTCGTGGGGCCTCGACCCCGGGCGCTCGCAAACCACACCGCTCGTACGTGGCGGCGTGATGTACGTCGCGAACCCCGGCAACGTCGTGCAGGCGCTCGATGCCCGTAGCGGGAACTTCATGTGGGAGTACCGACCACAGCTCAAAGAGGCGCTCCGAGCATATTCACAGACGCGAAGCCTGGCCATCTACGAGGACCTGATCATTCTGAATACCGCCGACGCGCACGTCGTCGCGCTGGATGCGCGGACCGGCAACGTCCGGTGGGACACCCCGATCATGCCGGGTCAGGAGGGGTACGGATTCAGCAGCGGTCCGATCGTCGCCGACGGGGTCATCGTGTCCGGGCTGAGGGGCTGCGGCATGTATCGCGAAGACACGTGCTACATCGTCGGCGTCGACGGGCGCAGCGGCCAGCTGCTCTGGAAGACGTCGACTGTGGCCAAGCCCGGGGAGCGGGGCGGAGACACGTGGGGCGACCTGCCACTGCTGTTCCGCGCCGGCGGAGACGCCTGGATTCCTGGCAGCTACGACCCGGTGACCAAGATGATCTACTACGGCACCTCGCAGCCCAAGCCGTGGACGCGCGATGCGCGGCGCACCGACGGCGATGCGCTCTACACCAACTCGACCCTGGCGCTCGACCCGGCGACGGGCGAGATGAAGTGGTACTTCCAGCATATCCCCGGCGACAGCCACGATATGGACGAGACGTTCGAGCGAATCCTGGTCGATTACGACGGCAAGCAGTCAGTGTTCAGCATGGGCAAGCTCGGCATCCTGTGGGAGCTGGACCGCGTCACCGGTGAGTTCAGAAGCGCGTTCGATCTCGGCTACCAGAACATCCTGGATGTCGACACCACGACCGGCAAGGTGACCTACCGCGAGGACATGATCTCCGATGTTGGCGAGCTGCTCTACTTCTGCCCGAGCACGGGCGGATTCAAGGGCCTTCGGGCGATGGCGTATCACCCCGACATGGCGGCCATGTACATCCCGCTCCATCTGAACTGCGAGACCGCTGCGTTCGGACCTGTCAATTACCGCGTCGGGGGTGGCGGGACTGGGTCGACCCGGGGACGGCTGAACCATTTCCACCCCGACTCGCCAGACCAGCTCGGCGAATTCCAGGCGCTGGACATCCGCACCGGCAAGACGATCTGGAAGCAGCGCCGTCGGTCGCCCTACAACACAGCGGCACTGACGACGGCAGGTGGGATCGTCTTCGTAGGTGACTGGGAACGCTACGTCTTTGCCTATGACGTCGAGACCGGCGACGAACTGTGGCGGACACGCCTGACGACGATGGCCAACGGCTACCCGATCACCTACGCTGTCGATGGCACCCAGTACGTGGCGTTCGGCGCTGGCAACAACGGCGGGAGCACGAGCTGGACCAATATCATTCCCGACGACCTCCTGAGCGACCTGAAGAACCCTCGCAACGGGGGCAACGCGATCTTCGTTTTCGCGCTGCAGCGGTAGCGCCCCGGCAACCTGGAGAAACCATGAAGCGACTGATCAGTCGCGTGGCGACAATCGCCATCGTCGTCGGCACGTCCGTTGCCCACGCGGCCATCGGCGTCACCAGGTACCACAACATCCACATTGCCGCGATCGACCCCGAGGCGGCGGTCGAGTGGTACATGAAGTATCTCGGGGCGGTCGACGCCAACACTGGCGCGACGGCCGTGAAGTTCGGAGGGACGTTCGTCGTGTTCCGGAAGACCGACGCCGTGAAGCCGAGTGTCGGCAGCGTGATCGACCACTACGGGATCTCGGTCCCCGACATCGAAGCGACGATGAAGAGGCTAGAGGGTTCGGGCGCTACGATCCTCGAACCGATCCGCGACCTGCCTGGGCTCTTCAAGCTGGCCTTCATCGAAGACCCGTTTGGCGCGAAGGTGGAGCTGGTTCAGGATGCCGAGTGGCCTGGCTTCCACCACGTCCACCTGCGGGTGCCGGACCCGACGGCGACGCTGGCCTGGTACGAGAATATGGTCGGTGGCACCCGTGACAAGCTCAAGGGGCAGATCGAGGGCCTCCGTTACGGCGGCATCTGGCTGGTCGCACAGGACAGCGAGGGCGAGAAGCTGGCCCCGAGCGCCGACCGGTCGATCCAGAACGTTGCCTGGGTAGTCACGGACATGGACGAAGCGGCTGCCGCCTTCAAGGCGGTGGGCGCCAAAACTTTGGTCGAACCCGTCACGGTCAACGACGTGATCAAGTTGGCCTTCTTCGAAGATCCGAACGGCGTCAGCGTCGAGCTGCTGCAGCTACCGCAGTAGGTCGCGGGTCGGGCTTCCGCCCGACGTCGGAGTGGCAAGGCCATCCGCTCCGCGCTAGAATCGATAGCCACAGTCGGTGATTCTTCATCGGAGGGGTGTGAGATGAGCAAACGAGGCATTGCGACGCTCGCAACGGCAGCGGCGGTTTTCGTGCCGGTCGCGGTGGTCGTGGCGGGGCAGGCTCCGGACGGGTGGACGGTTCCTCGCATGGCGGATGGTCGGCCCGACCTCGGTGGTATCTGGGCCAGTGATTCGGCGACGTGGGCGACCGAACGACCCTTACCGACGAGGAGGTTGCGGCGATTCAGGAACACGCGACGAAAACCGCCAGTGCCGGAGGCGACGCGGTGTTTGGAGACAGCCCTTTTCTGCGAGGCCTCGCCTCGCTACAGGAACCCAAAGAGGACAGACCGAGCGCCCCGCCGGTAGCAAAGAGGAAACTCCTACCGGTCGGGAAAGGGACCGGCGGCTACGGTCAGCAGTGGATGGGCAACCGCTGGTTCGACAACCGCACATCACTGATCGTCGATCTGAATCGTACCGGGTTTCTCGGAGACCGAATTCGTTGAATCAGGCCACCTCAGCCTGCTCATAGTACTGCGCCTCGAACTCTGCTGGTGGAATGTCCCCGAGCGGCCCCAACAGTCGTCGTGTGTTGAACCAGTCCACCCACGTCAAGGTGGCGAACTCCACGGCCTCGAGGGTGCGCCACGGGCCCTTCCGTCGAATCACCTCCGTCTTGTATAAGCCGATCACCGATTCGGCGAGGGCATTGAAGCCCCTATGTGTCAAGAGTGCTCCATGGCCACTTGTCAGGCAGCGGAGGTGAGGGCCTCACGGGAGCGGTGGTCTGCGATCAGGGCGTTGTAGATCTCGCGGGCGACGAAGCGCTTCAGACAGCGGATGATGTCCTTCTTGGTCAGGCCCTGGGCCGTCCGTCGCTCGACATAGTCGAGGGTCGGCTGGTGCCAGCGCATGCGGACGGTCACGATGCGGTAGATCGCCGCGTTGGCTTGACGGTGACCGCCACGAAAGAGCCGATGCCGATGCGTCACCCCGCTCGATGCCGGAATCGGACATGCGCCGCAGAGCTTCGCGAAGGCCGCCTCGGAACGCACCCGCGTCGGGTTGTCACCCGCGACGATCATCATCTCGGCAGCGGAGTCCGCACCGATGCCAAACGCTTCACGGAGTGTCGGTGCGGCTGTGTGCGTGATCGCGTCGAGGACGTCGTCGTGTGTCCGGATTTCCGCTGCCAGGGTGAGCCAACGCCTAGCGAGCGCCCGGAGCGAGTGCTTCGCCGAGGCCGTGGGGTCGAGGATGTCACCGGGTACGAGCGCCGCGCAACGGTCGATGAGTTTCTTGTCCGTCAGCGGGTCGAGTGATTCGCGGAGTGCGTCAGAGGCGTTGACGATCAGCGACTTGAGCGTGATGATGGCGGCACTGCGGGCTTTTACGGCGGTATCTCGGGCGATTTTGATCTGGCGCACCATCTCTGCAGCGCCGTCGGCGGTCTTCGGGATGGCTGTCGCGATCCCCGACAGCACCGAGCGGGCGGCCGTCTCGGCATCGATCGTATCGCTCTTGCCGTTGTTGCGTCGCTTTCGCCGGTCGCAATGGCTGACCTCGACCACGCGGATGGCGTGTCGGCGCACGAAGCTCGCGAGGCCCACACCGTAGGAGCCGGTCCCTTCGATGCCGAACGCCTCCACGATGCCGAGGGCGCGCGCCCACGCCACGAGCTCCATGTAGCCGCCGCGGTCTGCCGACGCACTGCAGGTGGCGAGTCTGGCGCCAAGGGCATCGAGCGCCACCGCCACGTGAATGTGTTTATGCGTGTCGACGCCGACGATGACGGTGCGCGGCAGCTCGACGATCTCGTTCCTGTGCGACATACGGCAAACCTCTCTTCCACAGGCTGGCGACATGGTCTGACCGAGCGGGCGGACAGGACTGTGATGGGTCGCTTCGGCCAGGCCCCTATTGGGTCACTGCCCACCCGATCAAACCGCATCTGGGTGAGTGCTGCCCGACCCAGGCCGACAGATCAATGCAAGGACACGAGGTCACTCATACGCAGGGGTCAAACCTGCTCGGACAGCAACACCATCATGCTCACAGTCATAGGCATCGCCTTGGCTGCCGACCGACGGCGCGATGCCGGCGTCCACGCGGCGATCCGTGTACCGCATCGAGAGATATTGCGACCCGGCATCACTGTGATGTACGAGGCCGGTGAGGGCGTCGCCCCGGCGGGCGTCGATCGCCTGCTCCAACGCATCCAGCACACAGTCCGTGCGCAGGGAGGCCGACACCCGCCAGCCCACAATGCGTCGCGCACACACGTCGATGACGAACGCGACGTAGACACAGCCGCCCCAGGTTGCGACGTACGTGAAATCGGAGACCCAGCGCTGATTCGGACGGGTGGCCACGAATCGGCGGTCAACGAGGTCCACCGGGCGACCGCCCTCACCTGCGTGGGTCGTGGTGACCCAGGCCCGGCCCCGGACGGCCCCGGCAAGGCCCATCGCGCGCATCAGGCGCGCCACGGGGCAGCGCGCCACGCGGACGCCGTCCCGCCGCAGCTGCTTCCAGACTTTCCGGGGGCCGTAGACCTGCTGGTGCGCGTCATAGACCCGCTGAATCTCGACGCGGAGCTGATCGTCGCGCTGCGCCCGTGCGGACCGGCGCGTCGGATGTGTCCGCTGGTGCCGATGGCGATGAGTCCGTCGACGGGGCGATCGGCAGCACGGCGCAGATCGGCTCGACCCCGAACACGGCGCGATGGTCGGCGATGAACTGGACCATCGTGGCGACGTCCTCCGGCGGTCGAGCTCCGCCTGGGCGACATACGCGAACGCTTTCCGCAGGATCTCATTCGCCCGCTTCAGCTCACGGACCTCGCGCTCCAGCTCCTTCAACCGCTCCCGCTCGCTCGTCGTCAGGCCCGGCCGATGCCCAGCATCACGCTGCGCCTGCCGCACCCACGTCCGCCGCGTCTCCGCCGTGCAGCCGAGCTTCGGCGCCACCGACTGCAGCACCGCCCACGCTGAGGCGTGGGCCTCCCGGTGCTCCTCGACCATCCGGACGGCACGTTCGCGCACTTCCGGAGACAACCGACTTGGACGTCCCATAGACCCCATCCTCCCAAGCAATGAGGTCTCCGAGAAACCCGGTACGGTTCAATCCTCCGAACGGGCGCCTGCCGCCGCGAACGACCGAGGCGGAGGAGCGGGCAAAGCGGCGGCGGGCGGCGCGGAACGCACCGCCGCCAGCTGGACCCGAGACGGTCTCCCAAGAGCTGGACCGCCTGGACCGTGGGGTCCGCTGTCGAGGCGGGAGCCCTCTGCTGAGCGGCCGGGGCTACAACAGCAACTACCAGATCTTCCAGAGTGCCGATTACGTCGGCATCCAGATCGAGATGCATCACGAGACCCGGCTGATTCCGATCGACGAGGCGGCGCCAAGCCAGGTCGGGTCGCCGAGTGTCATGGGGAGCTCGCGAGGACACTGGGAGGGAGACACACTGGTGGTCGAGACTACGAATCTGTTGCGCGGAGCAAACGGTTCGACGCCAGACGTTCGGGTGACGGAGCGGTTCAGCCGTGTCGGACCGGAGCAACTGCAGTACGAATACACACTGGATGACCCGTCAACCTGGACGCGGCCCTGGACTGCGCGCATCTTCCTGAGGCCAGCCCCCGGCACCGGTGCTATCTACGAGTATGCCTGCCACGAGGGGAACTACGCGGCCGAGCTCTCGCTGCGTTCGACCCGGGCAGCGGAGGCGAGGAAAGAGTAGCCCGTCGCCGCGGGCGCGGAGCTCCACCTCAGCCTGACAGCCCATGGCGTTCGAAGTCGGTTCCCGACTCGGCCACTACGATGTGAATAGTTGAGGCTCGCTTCATTTTCGAGTGCAGCACGTCGTAGTGGATGAAATAAGGATGACCGAAGAAGAACGGCAACACGTCGTGAAGCTCCTCCGCGAGTCCAGTGACGGCCTACTGGCTCTCGTTGGTCCGATGACGGATGTTCAGTGGACCTATCGCGAGCAGGACGGGCGTTGGTCAGTCGGCGAGATCGTTGAGCATCTCGGCGTCGTTGAGCGAAACCTCTTCAATCAGGTGAAGGGGGCGCTCGAGGAACCCGCCAACCCGAATTGGGGGGAAGCCACCGCCGGGAAGACCGAACTCATCGAGCGACTGCTTCTGGACCGGAGTCAGACCCGCGAGGCCCCCGAGAGGTCTCGGCCAACCGGCACGGTCTCACGCGCAGACGCCTTGCAGCGCTATCGCGACAGGAGAGCGATGTCACTCGCCTTGGCCATGGAGACCACAGCTGCTTTGGCGGAACATACACGAGACCACTTCCGGCCTGTCAATGGGACACTCAACGCGTATCAGTGGCTCCTATACATTCCGCAACCTGCGTCACAACCAGCAGATTGCCGAGATCGCATCCAGTTCCGGTTTCGAGACTCTCCCGTCCCCTAGCAGCCCGTGGTTAAAGGGGAATCGACATGATCGATCCGACGTACTAAACTCCCGGCATGGCCATGAGTCGTCGCAAGGACCGCGCGCGGACGCCGGGGTTGTGGGTTGCCACGAATGCGTTGCCCCGGACTGGTGGGCACCCGTTCTATCAGCGACTGAATCAGGTGCTCGACCAGCACGAGTTTGACGCCTTCGTGGAAGCGCAATGCGTGACGTTCTACGCCCCGATCGGCCGTCCAAGCCTGCTGCCGGGGACCTACTTCCGGCTGCTCTTGATCGGGTACTTCGAAGGCCTTGATTCGGAGCGCGGCATCGCGTGGCGGACCGCCGATTCGCTGGCGCTCCGCGGGTTCCTGGGGCTGGGCCTCGACGAGCCGACGCCGGAGCATTCGACGATCTCGCGGACGCGGCGCCTGCTCGATCTGGAAACCCACCGCGCCGTCTTCACGTGGATCCTGCAGGTGTTGGCGACGGCCGATCTCGTCAAGGGCACAACGATCGGGATCGACGCGACGACGCTCGAAGCTAACGCTGCCTTGCGGAGCATCGTGCGGCGCGACTCGGGCGAGACGTATCAGGAGTTTCTGACGCGGCTCGCACAGGCGTCAGGTATCGAGACGCCGACGCGCGCGGACCTGGCCCGCTTGGATCGGACGCGCCCGAAGAAGGGCCGCAATACGGACTGGCGGCATCCGCACGACCCCGACGCGCGCATCACCAAGATGAAAGACGGGCGCACGCATCTCGCGCATAAGGCCGAGCACGCGGTTGCCGTGGAGACGGGCGCCATTGTGGGTGTCACCGTCCAGGGTGCCAATCAGGGCGATACGACCACGACCGCCGACACGGTCACCGCCGCGGCTGAGAATCTCGAAGCGGTGGCGGCCGTCACCGACGGCGAGACCGCGGTCATCGACGAGGTGGTCGCCGATAAGGGGTGCCACAGCAATCGGGTGCTCGGCGATCTGGCGTCCCTCGACCTCCGCACCTACATTGCCGCGCCGGACCGCGGCCGGCGCCGCTGGACGACGAAGGCGGCGGCGCGCGATGCGGTGTACGCCAACCGCCGACGGATTCGAGGCGCGCGGGGGCGTGCCCTGCAACGGCGCCGGAGTGAGCGACTGGAACGCCCGAACGCGCATCTCTACAATACCGGTGGGATGCGCCGCACGCATCTGCGGGGGCACGCGAATATCCTGAAACGGTTGTGCATCCACGTCGGCGGGTTCAACTTGGGCCTCTTCATGCGCACCCTGTGTGGCGTCGGCACGCCCCGCAGCCTGCAGGGACACCTGTCGGCGGTCTCGGTCCTCGCTGTTGCGGTGTGGGCGCGCGTCCTCGGCCTCTGGCCCGACCTCGGTGCGCCTGCGGCCGATGACTCGTCCCCGTTCACGCCGCATCATCGGTTGGAGCTCCTCCCCGTCAATGCATCAGAAGAGGCCGTTTAACCACGGGCTGCTAGCAGGCAGCCTATACCAGCTACTCACACATCGTGCAGGAGATGATTCACGATGCGCGTGTCATAGCGCTCGTCTTGCGGCCACTTGGGAAGGCGACACCTTGGTGGCGCGGAAGATCCTGCGCGACCTGAACCGGAGACATTAAGATTCTCACCACTACACGACTCTTTCTCCCAGGAGGACACTCGATGCGCATGATGCTGAAGGTCAAGATCCCAGTTGAGGCTGGTAACGCTGCGTTCAAGGACGGCAGTCTCGGCAAGAACATTCAGGAAGCGATGGACAACTTGAAGCCCGAGGCAGCCTATTTCCTGCCTGAAGACGGTGTGCGCACGTCGCTCTTTGTCTTTGACATGGAGGATGTGTCGCAGATCCCCGTAATCGTAGAGCCGCTCTTCCTTGGGTTGAACGCTGATGTCAGTCTGACTCCCGTCATGAACGCGGATGACGTCAGGAAGGGAATCGAGGACGCCTCGAAGCATCAGTAGGTTCGTCGCCCTGTACTGGTTGAGAACGGCGGAGCAAAAATAGACCACAGCGCGCGGCGGGGTGACGCGGCCTGAGGGCGGCGGAAAACCAGACCGCGTGGGTGGTCCACCGAGCATTCCCAGGGTGTTTTGTGGAACACAGGAGGGATGTATCGAGTGGAGTTCTATGCGGCGGTGCGGCGCAGCGTGTATGTGGAGGGATTGAGCGAGCGCGCGGCGGCGCGCCGCTTCGGGCTGGCCCGTGAGACGGTGCGCAAGATGCTGCGGTACCGCCTGCCGCCCGGGTATCGCCGGGCGCAGCCGATCCGGCGTCCGAAGCTGGACGCTTTCACGGGGGTCATCGATCAGATCCTCCGCGAGGATCAGTCCCGTCCGAAGAAGCAACGGCACACGGCCAAGCGCATCGGCGAACGCTGACGCGCGGAGTACGGCTTCACGGGCGGCGACACGATCGTCAAAGCCTACGTGCGCGCGCAGCGGCTGGGCGGGCAGGAGATGTTCGTGCCGCTGGCCCATCCGCCGGGCGACGCCCAGGCCGACTTCGGCGAAGCACTGGTCGTGATCGCTGGCGTCGAATGCAAAGCGCACGACCTGGTCGTTGATCTCCCGCACAGCGACGACGGGTTCGTGAAGGCGTTTCCCGCCGAGACGACGGAGGCGTTCTGCGACGGGCACAACGCGGCGTTCACGTACTTCGGGGGGGTGCCGCGGCGCATCGTCTATGACAACACCACGCTGGCGGTGGCGCGGATCCTCGGGGACGGCACGCGCCAGCGGACGCAGGTCTTCAGCGAGCTCCAGTCGCACTACTTGTTCGACGCCCGCTTCGGGCGGCCGGGCAAGGGCAACGACAAAGGGAAGGTGGAAGGGCTGGTCGGCTACGCTCGCCGCAATTTCTTTGTGCCGATCCCCCGGGTTGGCAGTTGGGACGCGTTGAACGCCGACCTCGAGCGCCAGTGCAACGCGCGTCGCGGGCGCCGGCTGCGGCGGCACACGGAGACGATCGGGGAGCGCTTCGCGCGCGACCGCGAGGCGTTGTTGCCGTTGCCGCCGGTCCCGTATGACGCCTGCGACACGCGGACGACGCGGGTCACGTCGTTGTCGCTGGTGCGCTACCGCCGCAACGACGACTCGGTGCCGACCGCCTACGGCCACCGCGAGGTGCTGGTGAAAGGCTCGGTGGACGACGTCGTGATCGTGTGCGGGAGTGACGAGATCGCCCGGCATCGGCGCAGCGACGGACGGGCGGAGTTGATCTGTAACCCGCGGCACGACCTGGCCTTGTTGGAGCGCAAGACCGGCGCGCTCGATCAGGCGGCGCCCCTGGCCGGATGGGCACTGCCGGAGGAATTTCTCCGACTGCGACGCCTGTGAGAGGCGCGGCTGGGCAAGGCCGGCACGCGCGAGTACGTGCAGGTGTTGCGGCTGCTCGAGGACTTTCGGCTCGACCACGTCAGCGGCGCCGTCCAGGACGCCGTGCGCCTGGGGGCGATCGGGTTCGACGCCGTCAAGCACCTGGTGCTGTGCCGCCTCGACCACCGGCCACCCCGCCTCGATCTGGCGCAGTATCCGCATCTGCCGGTCGCCCGCGTGGCCACGACCGCCGCCGCGAACTACCTGGCACTCCTGGGGGCCGAGTGATGACGAAACCCACCCTGCTGCTCGAGGCGCATCTCAAGGCGCTGCGCCTGCCGACCTTCTTGCGCGAGTACGACAACGTCGCGCGGCACTGTGCCCACGAAGGGCTCGACTGTCCCCGCTACCTGTTCCACCTCTGCGAGCTGGAGCTCCTCGATCGCGAGCAGCGCGCCACCGAGCGCCGCATCAAGGCCGCCACGTTCCCGGTCTTGAAGAGTCTCGACACCTTCGAGTTCTGTGCGATCCCGTCGGTGAACAAACGCCTGGTGCTGGAGCTGGCCCGCTCAGAGTATCTCGACCGCAGAGAGAACGTCTTGGCGTTGGGCAACTCCGGCACGGGCAAGACCCATCTGGCGCTGGCGTTGGGGCTCGCGGCCTGCCAGAAGAGCTATCGGGTGCGCTTCACCACCGCCGCCGCGCTCGTGAACGAACTCCTCGAGGCCCGGGACGATACGCGCCTGCTGCGCGTGCAGAAGCCGCTCGTCAAACAGGACCTCTTGATCGTGGACGAGCTCGGCTACGTGCCGTTCTCGAAGACCGGCGCCGAGCTGCTCTGCGAGATCTTCTCCCAGCGCGACGCGCAAGCGTCCACGCTGGTGACCTCGAATCTGCCCTTCAACGAATGGACCGAGATCTTCGGCTCCGAACGGCTGACGGGCGCGCTGCTCGACCGATTGACCCACCACGTCCACATCCTGGAGCTCAACGGCGAGAGCTATCGCCTCGAACACAGCAAGAAAGCCCGCCCGCCCGCGGCCGCTCCGGCATCCTGACCTCTCCTCCGCACGGCCGCCTTCAGCCACGCCACTCCACGGCCGGATGGTCTAGTTTTCCTCCGCCACGGTGGTCTAATTTTGCTCCGCCCTTGACAACTGGTCTGAGGAGCTGAAGGCGCGGGTGCCGACCGCGCGCCTTACTCTTCAGGGCGAGGATCTGACTCGTCGTTCTCTGGGGACGCTTGCTGGAGCATCCTTTCGAGGCGGGAGACCACGGCGGCCCTCGATGCCGCTTCCTCATCCGCACTCAAGATCGGGACTGGTGCCTTGGGTTCTTCCTGCGGGCCGAAGAGGTCTAGGAGGCGCTGGGTCCAGGTGGGAGCAGGAGCCGGTTCGACCGGAATGTCGTTCGGGCTCGTGTCGTCGATGCCATCCTCGTGGGCGACTTCGCCCTGTTGAATGGACGGCGTCTCGAGAGCTAGCTCGCCGATCGTCGACGTGATGTCGCCCTCTTCGACTACCGGAGCGGCGGCGACCTCCTCGATGTCCTCAGCGTCCGCCACGGAGTCGATCGTACTCGTGTCTCCAATGTGGAGGTCGTCGAGAGCTGGCGTTGATTCTACGGTCTCCAGGACCTGAGCGCCCTCGGTTTCTGCCAACGTTTCGCTAGCGCTTTCCAGCGTTCGGTCGACCGGGTTGCCCCAGTCCTCTATTGCCTCGTCGTTAGGCTCGACGAGGGGCGACAGCGGCTCCGGAGCTTCCGGTTTACCGTCGAAGGCCACGAACCATTCCGCCGAGCCCGCGCTAAGCGGGTCCTCGTCTTCCGACGCAGTGAGCGTGTATTCGGGGGCGGAAACGCCCTCGAGCTCCGCGGCCACTGCCTCGACATCGTCATCCTGGTCGGTCTCGATGGCGGGCGAATGGTCGTGGCCGGCTAGCAGCGGTGCCAGTTCCTCGATCACTTGTGGCGTTGCGTCGAACAGGCTAGACGACTCCTGTCCAGAATCGGCTTTCGCTTCTTCAGGCTCCCACGTCGCCGGCTCATCAGCCAAAACCGGAGGCGGCGTCAGCATGAAACCGGAAGCGTCGGCTGGTTCGTCGTCGTCCGAGGTTGTCGGCGGTTCGATCTGCGGCTCCTCGACAGGCGAGAAGGCCGTGGGCACTCCCAAGATCGAGGGGGGAATGCTCGGTGTGGACGGGCCCATGCGTCGGAGTCCTGAGAGGCCCAGAAGGCGCTCACTCCACGAGCGAACCATCCCCGGGTCTGTCAGTACCTCGGCCTGTTCATCTTCGGCGCGGCCGACTTCCTGGTCGTCGGCTGCAGTCGGAGAGTCCTCGGCGGAGAAGAAGTCGATGCCGCCGACCTTGAAGGCCGTTTGATCGTAGGCGTCCGCGGGGCCGGTCGCCACGCCAGTGGCCGATGAAGCTGCTCTTGTCATCGCCAAGGTGATGACTTGTCTGACCTTCTCGGTTTTGTCTTCCCGGCTCGCGTGACTCTTGGCGGCGGGCGTGAGGTTCTCCTTCGGTGTGTTGTCGACCAGCGGGTTAGCTCGGCGAGTGGGGCGGACGGCGTCCAAAGCATCCGCAGAACGCTCTATCGCAGTGCGCCACCGCTGTTGAGTATCCGACCGCAGCGTTCGGACCGTGCCCCGAACCTGGTCTCCGCGTTCCGCAAGCGTGTCGGCCGCATCACCAAAGACGTCTACGAATGCGTCGAAGCTCTCCCTGGTCGTGGCTGGGAGTGACTGGACGCGGTTCCGTAACGTTGTCCACGCCGTCCCGATGTCGCTCAGCGTATTGGCCACACGGTCGATTACCTTCGGGTCCAGGCCTCGGGCCCTCTCCCTCCTTCGGCCGCTCAGGCTCCGTGGGCACTGCCCTTGGAGAGATGTGAGTCGGCACAGCGTCATCCGCAGTCCCGGTTTCCGCCCGCGGGACCTCGGCTCCCGCAGGAAGGGCGAAACGCGGCGGTTGCGATTCAGCGTTCTCGGGCGAGTACTCCAGCCCGTAGCCGAACCGGCTCAGGACCCGGTCGAGAGTCTGCCGGCGCCGTTGATCCATTAGGTTTTATGCAGTGCAAGCGGGACACCAGGTTCCGGCACGAGTTCTTGCACGGCGTTGCACGGTCGTCTCCGTGGCGTTGGTCAGAACTCTGCTTGACCGGTGCCTTGGGAGACTTACGATTCTTGGAGCTGAAGGCGCGGGTGCCCAAGAGACCCCTCAACGCCGGTTCCTGGAAGAATCCGAGGACGCCCTGACGTTACTTCGGGACGTACCAGATCGGCGACGACCAGATACGCTCCTGCAGCGTCGAATTCAGGTCGGGCCGAGGGGGCACTCCGGCTCTCACCGCATCCCAGGTTGACCAGCGACAGGTTGGATTCTCGAGCCCGCGAGCGTAGTAGAACGCCCGATGCTCCGGATTGAAGTCCGGATCCCGCCACACGGTCTTCAACTCGCCGGCGCCGACCCCAGTGGTGATCGAGCAATCCGACAGATCCACCGACGCGCCGTTGTCCGGGCAGCGGTGGGTGCTCGGGTCGACCGTGCCGCCGTCCGAGCAGGCGACGTCGTACACCTGCTCGTGATGTTCCCCCTCCTCGGTCCAGCCCTTGATGATCTGCAACCGCTGCAGCGGCGCTGATTCCGGATCGCGCGTCGCCCACACGATGAAGGTCGGCACCCCGCCGGCCCGCGCGAGCAGCTCGCCGCCCATGCTCACTCCGCTCGAATACGCCTGGCTCAGCATGTCGGCCTGCGTCAACATCGGCTCCTCGAAGTCGTAGCCGCCGAAAAGCCTGACCTTCATACGTGGACCCGAGGTGGCGAAGGTCTCCTTGCGCCGGAACGCCCGATAGAGCGCGTCGCGCGTGTTCTCCTCGGCCCACACCCCGGTCAGTCCGCTCGCGCCCCACGTTTCGTAGCCACCGGTCGCGTACTGCTTGCCGTCGATCTCTTCCACCCGCAGCCGCCCGGCGGCAGCGACGAGCTCCGCGACGTCGGGCGCCAGCGGCACCGAGCCGCGGAGGTCTCCACGGCTGTCGAGAATGCCCACCTTTCCGAAGTAGGTCTCTTCGTCGAGTGGCGCCGCGGCGGTGTGGTTATCCGAAGCGCCGACGAACCCGAACTGGTAGACGTTGACGATGCCGCGGTCCTGCAGCGTCAGACCGTTCAGCAGCGCTTCGCGCGCGTAAGACCCGCTCGGCTGGCTTGGCAGCAAGCTGCCCACGCGATACTCCATGAGCTCGAAATCCGCCCACTCGTCGTTGTCGGAGAGCATCGGGTGGGTCTCCGAGGTGCCCTTGATCTGCGTCAGCTCCACCAGCGGCTCATTGCGGATTCGCTGCGTGGCGTAGCCGTCGTCCAACGGGTCGCCGGCCCAGTCCACCATCTTGAACATCTGGCCGTTGGAGCCGTTGGAATTGTGCGGGATCGCCAGCGCTTCGATGCCCTGGGCCCGCAACGTGTCCATCCAGTCCCACAGCCCTTCCGGGTTCTGGCTATGGAGGCGCGAGAAGGGCATGGCCGGCAGCTTGTCGGCGTCTCGAAAGATCACGTTGCGGTGCAGGTTGCCGCGGTCGTCGGCGCTGGAGGTGTATTCGTAGGCGACGAAGGTCGTGAACGAGCCGGGCTGGTAGTGCGTCTGCGCCGCGGCGATGATGTCGGACCAGGCGTCCCGGGCGATCTGGTTGACCATCTCAACGTCGATGCTGCCGTCGGCGATCCCGGCCCGGGTGTCCGGCCGGAAGGTACGGAAGGCGCGGACCCGACTCACCAACCCGTCGACGGTGCGGTTCGCGCGGGCGTTCATGTCGTGCAGGTCCTGCACGTGCGGCAGCTTCGAGAATTCGGTTGACGTATCGGCCGCTGCTTCGGCCGCGCCCAGGAATTGGGCGTGATCGGTAACGGCGTAGAAGTCCAGTGGTGCCCGCAGCTTTACCTCGAACCCCGCAGGATGCTGGATGGCTGCCCCCTGGGCGTATCGATAGGCGTCGTCCGGCGTCGCCACCGTGCCGAACGCAAACGCGTCGAACGAGTAGGTGGTGTGCACGTGCAGATCGCCGAAGTACGCGCTGCGGGTGGCGTTCTCCTTGGGATCACCAACGATCACGTCGGCCGGAATGTCGAGGTTGTCAGCGGTAGAAGCTGCACCCTCGGCTGCAGGGGGCGTCGCCGGCGCGTCGGGCGCCGGGTCGGCGCAACCTCCGAGCAGCGCCAACCCGGCCGCCAGTACGCCGACGCCGATCGGGCGCACGTAGGTGTCGAATGCGTTCATGGGGTACTCGGCTCCTCTTTCGCCTGGTCTCGCTGAGAGTCGCGGGTCAGTATCTCCAGATACTCGACAACTCGATGAACCTGGTCGTCACTGAGCTCGCGCGTCGAGATCGGCGGCATCTCGCCATAGCCCTCTCGGACGATGGCCAGGATGTAGTCGACCTCGTACGCCACCGGCACCAGGGGTGGCGCCGCATCCCCGCGTCCTTCGGGACCGTGACAGAATCCGCAAACTTGGTTGTAAGGCTCGACGCCTGGATGGTCCTGGGCGGAGGCGACGCCCGCTGTCAGCCCGAGCACGAACAACGCAAGAGCACCCTGTGTGATTTTCGGTCGTGCCATGTCCGGCCTATCCCTCTGGAAGCGCGAACGCGACCAGCGACGCGTCGGGACCTGCACCCGTGGCAATCGCCACGAACTGGCGTCCCTCGCCTGTGATGTAGGTCATCGGATTACCGCTCGTGCGGAATGCGGTCGACACCCGGGCTACCTCTCGACCAGTCGCGGCATCGAACGCGTAGAGATAGCGCTCCCCGCCGCCGATGAACACAATTCCCCCGGCTGTCGCTATCGGTCCGTTCTGGCCGGGCGTACCCAGGCGGGCCGGTAGCTCAACGCCGCGAAGCAGCGGGTGGTGCCGGATGAGCGGACTGCCTTCTCCGAACGGCACCTTCCAGGCGATCTCACCACGGTGGAGATCTATCGCCACCAGATTGGCGTAGGGTGGCTTGATGAGTGGGATCGGACCGAGCGGACTGCGCTCAGCTCGGACTCCACCCGGCTGGTCATCGAAAATGCCCGGTGACGCACCGTAGACACAGTTATTGGTGTAGTCGAGGTCGACACCAGGAAGGTCAGGGTCGGTCTCACACACCTGGTTGGTCGACACGCGCTCTGTCGACCGAACAAACAAATACCCGGCCCCCGGGTAAAACGCCGCACCGCCCCAGTTGGCTCCACCGGCCTCATACGGGCGCATCAGGGTACCCCTGAGACTGGGCGGCGTGAAGAGCGGCCCCAGGCGGAAGCGCTGCATTTCCTTGACGGCCATCGCGTGAATCTCGGGCGTGAGGTCGTTGGCATCGTCGAGCGAGGTGCCCTGTCCAGCGAACGCCGGCGGCTTCGTGGGGAAGGGCTGGGTCGGATACGGCACTTCGCCCGGGACATCGGTTTCGACGTCCACCGGCCGCTCCTCAATCGGCCAGACGGGTTCACCGGTCACGCGGTCGAAGACATAGGTAAAGCCTTGCTTCGAGACTTCCGCCACGGCGTCGATAGTCCGGCCGTCGACCGTGATCGTCATGAGATTGGGTGGCGATGTGAGGTCGTAGTCCCATATACCGTGGTGAACGGCCTGGAAGTGCCACTCCCGTTCACCGGTGCGAGCGTTCAGACACAGGAGCGTCTCCGCGAACAGATTGGCGCCGAGCCGGCGCCCCCCCCAGTAGTCACCACTTGGCGTACTCGTCGGCACATACAGCAGGCCGCGCTCTGTATCGAGCGACATCAACCCCCACACATTGGCGTGTCCGGTAAAACGCCACGACTCGTCCTCCCAGGTGTCGGCACCGAACGAGTCATTTGACTGTGGCACGGTGAAGAACACCCACCTGCGCTCGCCCGTGTGCACGTCGAACGCCTGCACGGATCCCGGTGTGTCGAAACGGTGCTGAATACGGTCGGGTACACGGCTCCCGACGATGACCAGATCCTCGAAGACGACCGGCGGAGACGTTTGGTCGAACTCTTCAGCGGACACGTCGTTTGGGAATCCCTCGGTCAGCGGAACCTGACCGTCATCGCTGAACGTCGCTACAAGTTCGCCGCTCTTCGCATCGATCGCATAGAGCTTGTCGCGACTATTGAGGAAGATGCGCATCTCGTCACCGTCACCATGGACCGCAACGCCGCGGTGCTTGAATCCACCCGGAGGTGCCCCGCTGGCCCCGCCCTCGTACGCCCGTGGGTCGAACGCCCAGAGCTCCTCCCCGGTTCCTGCATCCAGGGCGACCACACGCGTGTACATCGTGGAGACATACAGGGTGTTGTCGATCATCAGCGGGGTCGCCTGGAAGCTCCCGGGCCGGGTGCCGTATTCCTGTAGTGGCAGCTCGCCCGGTTCCCATTCCCAGGCGATCTCGAGCTGGTCGACGTTCTCCAGCGTGACCTGCGCGGCGGTTGAGAATTTGGTGTGGGCCTGGTCGGCTCCAACGAAGGGCCACTCGACCATGACGCCCTCCTGAGTCTGCGCTCGCTCACTCAGGAAAACGGCAGAGGCGACGGCCGTTGCTAAAACAACCACGGGGGCGACACTGCGCTTGTTCGTCACGGTCGGAAGGGTACTCGAAGTTCAGGATGAGAAGCGAAATGCGCTACCTCCCGGCGCGCCGGCTCGTGTCGAAACTGTTGAACAACGCAGCGCCGCCATGATGCAACCCGTCGCCGATGGTCACCGTGTCACCAAGCGTGAGGTGCTGGTCGGTCGTGGGCTCGAATTCGGGCCACGCCGGCAGGTCGTCGCGATTCGGGTTGCCGGTGGTGGCGAACTGCGTCCAGTAGGCCATCATCGTCTGCGATAACTGGCGGTCGGTCTCGGTCCACTCACCGTAGGTGCCGAGCGGGTCGGGCCGTCCTCCCGACGGCCCAGGGCCGGCCGTCATCGTGCCGAAGACGTAGACCACCTCGGCCCCGTGGTAGGCGCCGACGGCGGCACCAAGCTCGGTTGGTGGCACGCGCGTGAAGTGATACAGCCAGACCGGAGATGAGACCAGCGCGTGAGAGTCAGCCAGCAGACGTACCGGCCCCGCGAAGTACATGTCCGTAACAAGGTGGGCGGCTTGCGACCTGGCGGTGTCGTTAGAGGTGACGTCATAGTGCGCGAGTGCTTCGTCCGCGACGTCCGCGTAGACCGCCCGCAAGTGCGACTCGAGGTCGTCGGGGTTCTGGACGTTTAGCCCGCGCGCCGGCGACGCCCCCTCGTCGGCGGTCATACCGGTGATGAGCGGCACGTCGTGCTGACGGCCATCTTCATACATGTGACGTGGGTCGTCCGGAATGACCCAGCCATCAGTGTTGGGAGCCCAGAGATACCCCGTCCGGGTCAATAGGCTTCCGGCGCCGGCATTGGCGACCTCCTGTAGCTCCTGGGCCGTGGCGGCGCGAATCGTGTCCAGTACGTCGTCACCCGACCCACCCAGCGCCTCTGCGATATGCACGCCCTGCGCCTCGGCGGAGCCCCAATCTCCAACAGGCTGGCTCAGTTGTCGGTCCCAACCATAGACCCATGTGCTCTCGGAAATGGCTCGATGGAATAGGCCTTCGGACTGCGGCATGAGCATCACGGACATCACCGCGCCGCCGCCAGCGGACTCGCCGAAGATGGTGACCTGGTTCGGGTCACCACCAAACGCCGCGATGTTGTCGCGCACCCATTCGAGCGCAGCCACCATGTCCATCAAACCGTAGTTGCCAGATGCGCCGTGCGGCGATTCGGTAGACACGGCCGGATGCGAGAAAAACCCGAACACGTTGAGCCGGTAGTTGATACTTACCAGCACGACACCATTCTCGGCGAAGCGCGTGCCGTCATACGTGGGAAGAACGACGAGCCGTTGAAGAAGCCACCGCCATGAATCCACACGATGACGGGGAGCGGCGCATCGGTCTCCTTCGGCGCCCAGACATTGAGCACGAGACAATCCTCGCTCTGCGGCCCGTCCTGGGCCCCTAGTGCCGGTGGCCCCACCTGCATACAGATCGGCCCAGTGACCGTCGCATCACGAACACCGTCCCAGGCCACGACCGGTTGTGGCGGTTTCCAGCGGAGGTCACCAACCGGTGGGGCTGCATAGGGCACGCCCTTGAAGGTGACAATCTCAGGGTTGACGTCGGCGAGTGCACCTCGGATCTGCCCGCCGGTGACCGTGACCGGAGTGTCGGGGGCGAGCATCGCCACAGGCGACGGTGTTTCGGATACCGGCGGCCCGCATGCCGCAGCGAACACCATCATCGCCGTGAACGTCGCGACATTCGCGAACAGGTACACACTCGATACTCGCGCGCCGACGCCGTGTCGTCTCGACATACAGACCTCCAACGTGTTCGACTATTCTCGTGCAGCCGTCCCTTCAGTTTATATCTCAGGCGCTGTGATAGATTGACGGCCATGATTCAGGTCTGGCCAGGAAGACCCATGCGCGGTGTGTGTAGAGGGCGGCGTTTCGCCTTCGTGCTCGTCGTCGCGAACGCTCGACGGCACGGACGGTGAGACCCCGCTATACTCGGCGCTCGCATGAACCCCGCCCCAGCCACTATCCACGAGCGAAGCGAGACTGACGACGGTCAGTTAGACCGAAGTCGGTACGCGTGAATACGAGAAGCAGGGCGGCCGGCGCCGTCATTGCCGGCATGCTGGGCCTGTCGATCACGAGCATGCTCTGGTCGGCCGTGCCCACGCTGGCTGCACCTGTTCTCGCGTGGATTGCCCTCGTCCTTCTCTGGGCGGGACTCGGTACCCAGCAGCGAGCGCAAGCGGTGGCGTTCTGCGTCGTCGGCATCGTCGCCTTGTGGTGGGGCAGTAGCCGGGGGACGGAACTGCGTGTCGAGACCGTCTTGGGACAGAACCAGGCGATTCTGTCAATGCTGGCCTCCATCACGCTGTTGCGCTTGCTGAACCCGCCGTTGCGCGAAAATGAACCGGAGCTGCCGCGTGGTGCAGGTACCTACCTGCGCACCATGCTCGGGGTGCATGCGTTCGGCTCGGTGATCAACATCTCGGCGGTGATCATCATGGCCGACCGGCTGACCCGGACGGCGCCGCTCACGCTGATGCAGGCCCAGCTGCTGAGCCGGGCGTTTACGGCGGTCGCCTTCTACTCGCCGTTCATCGGTGGGGTGGCGCTGGGTTTGGCCTACACCCCGGGCTCAAACGCGCTGCTGATGATGCTCTTCGGCTTCCCGGTGGCCGTTGCTGCGCTGCTTCTGCTGTCGTGGTACGCACGCACCGGCCAGGTCTATGACATCGCGAACTTTCGCGGATATCCGGTGCATCTGGAAGGTCTGTGGCTGCCTGCGATGCTCGCGACTGCCGTGCTCGTCGCGTCCGCCCTGACCTCTGCCTACTCGGTGCTGTCGCTGATCACGATGCTGACCCCTCTGGTCGTTGGAAGCGCGCTCCTCGTGTCTGGAGGTTTCGGCGAGCTGCGCCGCTCCGTGTCCGACTATGTGAGCCACCGCCTGCCGCAGATGGGAGGCGAGCTGGCGTTGTTTCTCGCGGCCGGCGTCATGGGTTCGGGGCTTCTCGCCGCATTCGGGTCGGAGACCAGCTGGATTCCGTTCGACCACGTCGATGCGTTCACCGCGAGCCTCGTGCTTTTGCTGTTCCCGCTGACGTCGTTGATGTGTGTGCATCCGATCGTTGTCGTGAGCGTTGCGGCACCTCTGCTTCTGACAGTGGATGCTGATCCGACGCTGCTCGCCATTGTGTTCGCTATGGGATGGGGCTTGGCGTGCGTGCTCAATCCGATGTCGGGCATCAACCTGGTGCTCCACACTCGCTATGGCGTCAGCAACTGGGCCGTCGGGCGGACGGGCATCCCTTTCAGCCTGGCGTTGTATCCGGTCGCGGTCGGATCCATCTACCTCTACGACTTCCTCTTCATCTAAGGTCTGGATCGAAATGAGCAAAATTCGACGGGGTCTCGCCGCCGTAATCGCAGTCGCAGTCGTTGCCCTGGCTGGAAGCCTAAACGGCCAAGTCCTCGATGATGGTCGTGGCTATCCGGCAGAGGACTGGCCGTTAGTCAGCGGGAACTGGTCGAGTTCGCGCTACTCGGCCCTCACCGACATCACGATCGACACGGTCGATCGGCTCGGCGGTGCCTGGGTGACACGACTCGAGGGCGGCGCATCGTCTCGAGCGACTCCGGTGGTGAAGGACGGTGTTTTCTACTTGACGGCACAGGCCAACGTGTTCGCCATCGACGCCGGGACCGGCGACTCGGTCTGGCGCTGGCAACCGGGCACTTCGGAAGAAGCCGCACGGATGGTTCCGTCGTGGCAGGGCGCCGGTCTCGGGGGTGGCCTCGTGTTCGTCGGGTTGAGGAGCGCACAGGTGATGGCGCTCCGCCAGGACACCGGCGAACTGGTGTGGGTGGAGACGGTCGGCAGCGTACCGTACCAGACAGGGGAGACCGTCACGAGTGCGCCTATGTATGCACAGGGGACGGTCTTCGTGGGTGTGGCGAACGGTGACGCCGGGGGGCAGGGGCGCATTGTTGCCCTCGATGCAGCGACCGGCGAACAGCGGTGGACGTTCTTCGTGGTGCCACGCCCAGGCGAACCTGGCCACGAGACCTAGCCGCAGGACTCGAATACGTGGGAGCTCGGAGGGGGAGGTGTCTGGCTCGTCGGGACCGTCGACCCCGACCTGGGAATGGTCTACTTTTCCACCGGCAACCCAGTTCCGATGTGGGGTGGCGAAATACGCGCGGGCGACAACCTGTTCACGGCCTCGGTGGTGGCGCTCGATATCGAAACCGGCGAGCGGCACTGGCACTATCAGGTGGTCCGGCATGATGTATGGGATGCGGACATTGCGACGCCGTTGTTGTTGTTTGAGACGGTTGGGGACGGTGAGCCCCGCAAGGCGTTGGCCGCCATGCGGGCCGATGGTCATCTCTTCTTGTTCGATCGAGAGACCGGCGAGCCACTGACGCCAATCGAACAACGGCCGGTGCCACAGGACGCCCATCAACGGACCGCGGCGACCCAACCGTTTCCGGTGGGCGCCGAGAGCATCCTGCCCGACTGCTCATTCTGGCGCGACCGGGTGCCGCCGCCGTTCGAGCTCAACTGCAGCGCGTTTACGCCGCCGTCTGTGAATGAATACAACGTTGTCGCACCCAGCGTGCCGATTCCGAGGGTGCGGGTCACGCCGATGTCGTTCAGCCCGCAGACCGGCTACATCTACGCGCAAGGCCTCGCGACAGTCGGCCGTGCGAGGCGTTGGGAAGACCCCTGGCATTGGAAGCTCAATGACAATGAGCTCACGCTGCCCGAAGCGGTTGGCATCATCGCCGCTGTCGACACGCAAACAAGCCACGTCGTGTGGAAACACGAGGTGCCGAGGGCACTGCTCGGCACAAGCGGACCCCTGACAACCGCTGGCGGCTTGATGTTCAGAGGATCGGCGGGTGGTCAGGTCGAGGCGTACGACGCGCGAACCGGTGCGCGGGCGTGGACGTTCCGGACCAGCGAAGAGGGCGCGCGCGTACGACCAGGCCCGGCCGCCACGTATGAGCTGGGTGGCCGACAATACGTCGCTATTCCGATGGGTGGCGAGCTCTGGGCGTTCTCGCTGGACGGCGATGTGCCACGCCGGGGCGAGCCGGTCCTCGACCCCTGGGAAGACTACGAACCGCGACGCCCGGCCCCGCAAGCCACGAGCGAGATCGAGACTGCGTCGGTCGTCGAGAGCAATACTCCGAATTACGCGTTAGGCGTGCAGTCGTACGGGATGGACGAGCACGGGTTCAACCCGGTTCGCGCCCTGGTCACGGCCGGTGCACCTGTGCGCTTCGTCAACAATGGTGAGCTCGAGCACACGATCGCGGCGCGTGACGGAAGCTGGAGTACCGCCACGCTCGAGCCCGCCATGTCGGCGTTCGTTACCTTCGATGAGCCCGGCACGTTCCTCTACCACTGCACGGACCACCCCTGGGCCATTGGCGAGGTCACCGTGGAACCGTGAGGTTGGAGTCTTGCAAATGTCCGTGACGGGAGTGGTCTCTGACGTCGAGCATCAATGTGAGGCATGATCGCCTTTGGGGAACAAGTGGGGTGACCAGCTGTGGGCAAGGCCAGAGTAGCGATCGGCTGCCTCATGGAGTCCG
Source organism: Vicinamibacterales bacterium (assembly GCA_965216615.1). Classification (GTDB taxonomy): domain Bacteria; phylum Acidobacteriota; class Vicinamibacteria; order Vicinamibacterales; family UBA8438; genus CAUZIB01. Next base: position 228,793 of record CBDCGH010000022.1, read on the forward strand.
GCGGCCCGGAAGACCTGGGAGGCCCTGAAATAGATGTCCAGATCACGGACTCCCGCTTGAAGCGCCCTGTCGATGAACTCCGTGGCTGCGTCGATACGACCCTGCCGATAGAGGACCCAGCCGACGGCCACGAGTGATTCCGGAGACTCCCGTCTGGCGAGCTCTCCGTATGCTAGATTGAGCGCATCGGCCAGGTTGCGTTCCTGGTCGGCATACAGCAGCGCCAATTGGCGATCGTAAATCCCGCCGATTTGTCCGACGGCATCCAGGAACAGGCTCTCAGCGAGCGCATACGCCTCCCGGTTCCGCCGCGAATCCCCTAGGCGCGAATAGGCATCTCCGACCGCGACCGCGACGAGCGGATCGGCGGGTCGCAGTTCGGCCAGGCGTTCAAGATGATGGAGCGCCTCGGCGTCTTCGCCAAGGGCACTGTGAAGTTCGGCGGTCACGCTCAGCCCGGCCGGAAACTTTGGGGACTGAGCCCGGACGATCGAAAGCAGCGCACCGGCTTCATCGAAGTGACCTTCGTCGAATAGCATGTCCGCTAGGAAGACGCGGTACCAATCCTGGTCAGGCGCGTGGACGGCCCGGGCTTCGTCTAGCGCCTGTCTGGCCAGGCCGATGGCCTTGCGCGGGTTCCGGCGGCGGACAATTTTTGCCAGTCGCGCAGTGACCGCCGGCCCCTGGTCCCCAAGGGAGAGAAAAACGCCCTCGGCACGTTCCACTTCGCCCAACTCGATGAGCGCATCACCCAGTGCGAGGGCCGAGACGGCGTCAGTCGGGTCGCGTTCGAGTTGTGCGGCCGCCAGATCCCGTACCTCGCCGAAACGATGCTGCTCGCCGAGCGCCCTAATGAGGATGGATGTTCCCAGAGGATAGCCTGGCAGCAGTGTTAGTGATTCTCTGGCCACTTGCTCGGCAGCGACCAGGTCTCCGACGTCACCGGTGGTTCGGGCACGCCGGAGATACAGATCGCCGAGCAGAGCATGGTCAGTCGCGCTCCCGTTCGGGAGTGTGACGCGCTCCTCGAACAAGGCGATGGGCCCATCCAAAGCCACCCGATCAGACTGGGCGATCACCGGTTGGGCGATCGACCACGAGCCGAGGCTCAGGCATATCATCGTGACGTGTTTTCCTATTCGCATCCGAACCCTCCATCTGGGTTGAGCACGTCGTGACGCCTAGTGAGCGGCGGCCAGATACGGAAATTCCTGGGAGAACGCGACGTCGTTCTCGTCCACGCAGTCACCCGGGGGGTTCGCACCTAGCAGACTCAGTTCGATGTCGATGACGTCATCTGCCAGCTGACGACCGTTCAGGACCATGAAGCCCTGAGGGTTGGTGGTGTCCACGGTCAAGATGTCCGGGAGGAGCACTTCGGAGAATTCTCCGAGAAACTCACCGAAGGCTTTCTGATCTTTGCGAGGCTTGGCTTCGTTGTAGGCGTTCTTGAAGTCGCTCGGAATAAAGACGGTGTTGATCGCAGGGCGACCAACGCGATCCACCTGGCCGTCTAGTTTGGTCGTTGCCCAGACTCCGATCGCCTGGCCGAGATCGCTTGCGGGGACTTCCAGCACGATGCCCAAGGTGTTGAGGTTGGCGAAGAAATCACGTTCGTTTCCGTCGCAGAATTGCCTCCCGTCGGTCTCGACAAACGCATCGAGGTCAAAGAAGAACGGATCGTCGAAGAGATCCGCGACAACCTGACCGCCAAACGGGAGCGGGATCGTCTGACCAGTGACGCCTTCTGCGATCACCCTGCCCCGACCGTAGTTGCAGCGCGAAGCGGGGACGCATCGGACGCGAACCGACTGCGCACCGTTCAGTGCGGGGGGCGAGAAATCTATACGGTATGAGAGATCCTTACGCGCGTCACCGTTTTGATCGACGAAGATGTTGTAGCTAGCCCCCGGGTGAAAGACGGTCGGGCTGAAAATGCCGGCCACCGGGGCCACCGTGAGCACAATGACAGCGTTCCCCGGATCGGCAGGTGACTGGAACGCGTACAGGTCGTTGATATCCAGCCGGCCGTCGCTTCCGGGCGACGTCAGCCCCGGTGCGTCCAGGTGGTCGGACGCCTCCGGCCGAAGCGGAGAGGTCAGAGCAGCGATCCCCAGGAGTAGCGTTGCCGCCAAAGTGGCGATCGACTTCGAAGTCGGTTCGACACGTCGCATGTGGTGTCCTCCATTGTTAGAAGCGTGCTGCAAGCACGGTCTCTCGTGATCGGCGGGTCACCAGATTGGCCCACTCTCTTGATATACGCACGCACCCGGAAATCGGATGAGTCGTCGAGAACGGGAGAGCGCGCGACGGGTTTCTGGGCGGGTGTGACGCTTAGGACTCGATGAGGACCAGCGGTCCCGTTGGCTGGGGGACCCCCCCCGCCGGCTCGGCTGTTACGGCAATCACGACCGACTGGTCCGCGCCGAGCGTCGGGATTGGCTCGGCGTCATAGCTCGCCGTTCCATCTGAGGCGACGTCGAACGTCCCTGCATGATGGGCGTCCCCTCGACGATGACCCACAGCTGATACGTCTGTCCGGGCGGGAGGGGAGGAAGGTCATAGACGTACAGGAGCACGCGGCCCTCGAGGTCGAGGAAGGCCTGCGCTCGAGCGCCAGCCGTCTCACCCTGACCAGTCAGGGACACCGCCTTGGCACTCGGGCCCGTCAAAGTGGCCACTCTTGACTCCAGTTCCGCGGTCCGCGCCATGGCGGCTCGACGGCGGGCGTCCTCAGCCTCAACGGCGACCCGAAGCGAATCGACTTCCTGTCGAAGGGATTGTGAATACATCCCGAGTCCGACGGCGACGACCCCGAGACTCGCGGCTGCCGCCAGCCACCTCCAGGGGACGGCACCCGACGCCCTGGTTTGTGGGGGCGTAACCGAGGTGCTGCGCACCTGCTCCATGAGCCGCTCCTTGACGTGGGCAGGCGGCGGGATGGGGCTCACCGCGTCGAGGAGGCGTCCAGAAAGCCTGAGCGACTCGACAAAGCGCAGCCTCACAGCTCGCGCACCCGGACGCGAGGTGCTGCTCGATGATCCCCTGGTCCTCGGGGTCGAGACCACCAAGCGGATACAACCCGGCGAGTTCTTCGAAGTTAGCGTGATCGCTCATGTCAGAGGTCCCAAAGCGGTCTTGAGCTTGGCGAGCGCAGCCCGAATGCGACTCTTGACGGTGCCCAGCGGTGTTTCCAGACGGTTCGGCCACCTCACGATGACTTAGCCCGTCATAGAAACAGAGCTCGAGTGCCTGTTGTTGATCGTCGGACAATTGGCTGAGGGCTTGCTGCACTACCTGCCGCCGGTCCGCGTGCTGTGCATCTGTTTCGGGGGTCTGATGGTGGTGCGGCTCCGGCGCATCCTCCTGACGCACTGCCCCACGCTCGGCGACCTGGCGTCGTCGCCGCCGGTCGATCGAGCGATTCCTGGCGACCGTCTGCAGCCACGTGGAGAAGCGTCCGCGTGTGGGGTCATATCGAATCCGCCCCTCCCAGAGTTGCCAGAAAATGTCCTGCACCACCTCTTCCGCGTCCCTCGGCTCCCTCAGAACCCGCCAGGACAAGGCGTACACGTAGCCCGCATACCGATCGTAGAGAGCATCCAGTGCCGTGACGTCGTGGGCGCCGACGCGCACGAGGAGATCCCCATCCGATTCAGGCGGCCTATTCACTCCAAGCGAAGCCGTCACGGGCATGTTCTCTCAGATGATACGCAGCGTAACCCTGTGTGGACGGGAACGCACCATGAAAGCAGACACTGACGGTGGACCTGCAGTTGATCGATCGGGGCAGAATAGTGCTGAAGCCCTTCGGGTTCAAGCACGGTCGATCGGGACTGGCCTTCATGATGGCGGGCGGGCCATTGGCGAGGTCACCGTGGAACCGTGAGATTGGCGAGCGCCGGGTGCCTGGCTATCAGGCGCAGCGCGTCTTGCAAGAGCGACTTCCCGGGCTCCATACGCGGCCACGGAGAGGCCCCGGAGGGGTGAGGAAGCGGGATCACGTCTGTCTCGCGATCGGCAAACCGGACGCGCATCTGCTTCCCAACGACCTCGCTGAGAGACGGACACGCGACGAACTGTTCGATGGCCAGCTTGCCGACCGGGATCACGAGCTCAGGTCGAAGGATCTGAACCTCGGCCTCGAGCCAGCCTGAGCAGCTCGCAATTTCCTGCCGGGTGGGCACCCGATCTCCGCCCCGCGGCTTCTTTCCGGGGAAACAGCGGCACACGGCCGCCATGTAGATCGAGGACCGAAACGTCGCTTCGTCCAGTCCGGTCGTCTCGTTGAACCAGCGGAAGAGCGTCCTGCCAGCCGTCCATGCGAACGGCCGTCCAAGCGTGGGTTCCTTGTTCCCCGGCGCCTGCCCCACGAGCAGCACCTTGCTCACGATCGCCCCGCCGCTTACCACTGGCCGTTGCATATCCGGACAGGTGGTACAGCATGTGAGCGCGCTCACGTGGCGCTCGAGCCGAGCGCGCGTCGAGGTTACATCCCCCATGCCCGCGCGTTCAGCTAATGGCGCGGGTCGTCGTCGTTCTCGGTCGCTGCGGCCAGCACGCTCCTGGTGGCCCAGACCCCAACAAGCGGCAGAATAATCCCGAATATAAGTCCGAACATTCTCTTATCTCTCCTAGTGGTCTCCGTGTGGAACCATAGAGGGCACAAAACACTTCAGTCTATCACTTCGGACTAGGATTACCGCATGTCGGGAGAGTCGAGAATGTCTAAGAGACCGGAGAACATGGGCGCGACGGGTCGGCGGGAGAGCCGCCGGCCACCGGGCGACGCCGGTTTCTTCCAGCTCCTGGCTGGAAGCCCCCTGCTGGCGGCGGCGTATCCGGCTCTTCCGCCGAGCTGGCAGGAGGCGGTCGCAAGAGAATCGCTTCTTGGCGGGTCGGCGCGACCCTCGCGAGCAGGCGTGCCCTGTCCCGATTGCGGACAGGAGATGGTCTTCCCGGTCGACGCCAACCGACGTCCGCGCGCACAGGAGGCTGGCGCCGTCGCCGTGGATCGCAACCGATTCCTGGAAGGGCAACTGGCGGGCCAAATCGTCGATGCACCCGAACACGCGGTCAACGTGTGGGACATGGAGATGACCACCCACGCGAACAATCTGCCCCAGCATTGGGCGTACCTTCACTTGGGTGTCGACGACAACGAGACGAGAGTGGCGAACCGGGAAGGCTTCAACCGGATCGTGCTGCGGCCCCGGCGGTTGGGGCAGGATACGACGAACCTGGACACCTCGATCCAGCTGTACGGCAAGCGATACGACACGCCGCTGTTTACCTGTGCGGTCGCGGCGCTGAAGGCGTATCACACCGAGGGCGAGGTTGGGGCGGCCCGGGCGTCTCGCGCGAGCGGAGTCTTCACGGTCCAGTCGAACGAAAGCTCCATGTCGTACGAGGAGATCGCCGAGGCAGCGGGCGAGCCGCACTGGTTTCAGCTCTACAGTCAACCCGACTGGAACGCCGTCACGCGATTGCTCGACCGGGTGGAGACGGCGGGCTGCCAGGTCATGGTGTGGACCATCGACATGTTTGGTGGAAGCAACCGGGAGCTGAAGAGACGCGCCCAAGGGGCTGAGGGGTACAACGCGGCCTTTTGTCAGAACTGCCACAATCACCAGCCGGGCTATCAGCGACCGATGAAGCGTGGCCTGGAAGGTCCCGCAGGGGAGCACCCACCGTCCGACTGGAACTATCTCAGGCGGCTCAAGGACTACACGTCGATGAAGGTGCTGGTCAAGGGCATTGTCACGCGTGAGGAGGCGGAGCTGGCCATCGAACACGGTGCGGATGGCATCGTCGTGTCCAACCACGGTGGACGCGGCGTGAACATGCTCCGCGGCACGATCGATGCCCTACCGGAGGTGGTGGAAGCGGTCGCGGGACGGGTCCCAGTGCTCATCGACAGTGGCGTCCGACGGGGTGCAGATATTTTCAAAGCCCTGGCCCTCGGCGCGGACGCGGTGGGGATCGGTCGTCCGTACGTGTGGGGCCTCGGTGCATTCGGCGAAGCAGGTGTTGCCAAAGTGCACGAGATCATCCTCGACGAGTTCAGGATGGTCATGCGGCAGACGCGTACGACGGCGATCGATCAGATCGGCTCCCAGTTGGTGATGGACGGGCGTCCCATCATGACGCGCCATCACAGGCTGGGCTTTGGTCTCTAGCGCGGCAGGGCAAAGGCGACGAGCCGTGGGCCGCCGCCGACCGTGAGCGCGATGTACTGGCGGCCGTCGACCATGTAGGTCATTGGCGTGCCGATGGCGCCGCTGGGGAGATCGACTGACGCCAGCTCGGCGCCGTTCGTCTTGTCGTACGCGACCAGTCGCGGGCCACCGTCCGTGCCCCCGGCGGTGAGACAGTACAGCAAGAGCGTCTTGGTCAAGAGCGGCCCGTTGTTCGCGTTGTCTCCGCCGAGCGGTGGCAGATTGAGATGCCTCAACCGCGGGTGGTTTCGGTAGCGATTCCCATCACCGGTCGGTACCCACCAGAGATGCTCGCCCGTGTTCAAGTCAATCGCGGTGATTCGTGAGTAGGGCGGCTTGAACAAGGGCAACCCTTGTGGCATTTGAGTTCTCAGTATGCCTCTGCGCCCGGCCAGGACGTCCGCCTCGGGTGGTGCGCCGTGCGTGTACTCGACGGTGGCGCCCAGCGTCGGGTCAGGCGTGTACATCCCCACGACCACGGCTCGGTTGCGCGACGGGATGTAGAGGATGCCGGTTTCCGGGTCCATGGCGGCACCGCCCCAGCCGGTGGCGCCCCCGGTCGGCGGACGCATGAGCGTGCCTCGAGTTTCCCCTTCGATTGGCCGGTCAAGCGGTGTGAAGAGTGGGCCCAGTCGGAAGCCCTCGACCGCCTTCACCGCCATCGCTCGAATCTCCGGCGTGAAATCGACTAGGTCGTCAAGCGTTGCGCCCTGGTAGTCAAACGGTGCCGGCTTCGTCGGAAACGGCTGCGTCGGCGACGGCACGTCGCCTGGGATGTTGGTGTCCTGGGGGACGGGACGTTCTTCGATTGGCCAGATCGGATCTCCGGTAACGCGGTCGAAGGCATAGACGAAGCCTTGCTTGCTGACCTGGGCAATCGCCTTGATGTCCCGTCCGTCGACCGTGACGTCGACCAGATTCGGATGCGTCGGGAAGTCGTAGTCCCAGAGCCCATGGTGGACCGCCTGGAAGTGCCACAGGCGCTGACCGGTGTCGACGTCGACGGCGATCAGCGTCTCCGAAAAGAGGTTGTCCCCAAGCCGGTCGGACCCGATGAAGTCGTTCGTGGTTGTGCCAGTCGGCAGGTACACATGTCCGAGCTCGTTGTCGCCGGCGAGCATCGACCAGACGTTGGCGTTCCCGGAGTAGCGCCACGAGTCGTTGAGCCACGTCTCGACGCCGAACTCGTCGGTGCCATTCGGAACGGTGTGGAAGTCCCACGAGTGCTCACCGGTTCGGACGTCCCACGCCCGCACCCACCCGGGCACCGCTTCCTTCGTGATGCGGCGGTCAGCGACCTGCGACCCGTGGATGACCTTGTCGCGGACGACGATCGGCGGGGAGTGGATGCCCCAGAGCATGGCGTTCAGATAGTCACGATCCGCCCGATCGGCTCGCGGAAGGCCGACCGTCGTGTCGACCATGCCGCTCCCGCCAGGGCCGAAGTCGGCGCACGGCCGACCGGTCTTGGCCTTGACACAGATGATGTAGCCGTTCCCAGTGCCCCAGAAGATTCGCTCGTCGTCGCCGCCGTCGGTCCAGTAGGCGACGCCCCGCTGTGTCCACGGACCGCTCATCGACGGCGTCCCTTCCTCGTAGCTCTTCGGGTTGAAGACCCAGAGGGTCTCGCCGGTCGTCGCGTCGACGGCGACCCCCTGCGAGAGCGGGGTATTGAAATACAGGACGCCACCCACCATGAGGGGTGTCGCTTGCAGGCGCGACAGACCCGGTTCCTGACCCTGCCGGTAGCGCTCGGGGTCGTCCTCGACCAGCGACTCGACGATGGTGTCGAGTGGGGCTAACCACTCGCCGCCACCGGCCGTCGAGCGGCTGACGAGGGCGTCGACCGACGTCCACTCCCAGGCGATCTCTAGTTCTGCGAAGTTGCTCGCGTCGATCTGGTCGAGGGGCGAGTACTTCTTTCCACCGATGTCCCCGGCGTAGCTCCGCCACTCGCCGTTCGACGTGTCGTAGGTCTGCCACGGGCCAGTGGAGTGTGCCGGTTGCGCCTGTGCAGCAGGCGCAACGGTCGAGAGGGCCAGGGTGAGGAGGAAACCGAATGAGAGCAGCCGGCGCATGAGCCCCATCATATCGTCCGACCCGCTAGGGCGCCCGCTGGCGGACGATTTCGACCACGTTGCCCGAGGGGTCGTTGACGAAGAAAATGCCGGGCCGAAACTCTCGGTGCCCAAACCCTTCGGCCATGACGCGCTGGATGACGGCGTCGAGCTCAGTCGTGTAGATGGCCACGACTGGGTGCTCGCTCTTGGGGAGCGGCGCGACACCTTTCGGCTCGAACAAGGCGACGAACATGCCATCGCCAAACTCCATGATCACTTCGTCGAAGGTCTCCGTCTCGAATCGCTGGCCTGGCGTCACGCCAAAGATGCGCACGAAGAACTCTTCCGCCTTTTGACGGTCGTCGACGATGAGCCTGGAGCCGCCAACCGTAGGCGCGCCTGCTCGTTCCACAATCTCGATGGCATTACCGCTCGGGTCGCGGGCGATTGCGATCCGAACCCCACCAGTGTCTGAGCCTGACAGGAGCACGAGCGGATACTGTGCGTTCTCAAAGCGTGTGAGCAACTCGTCGAAGTCGGCGATGTAGAGCACCGCGACCGGGTACGGGCTCTTCTCGGTCGTTTCTTGCTGGGTGTACCCAAGTAACCCCACCCGTCGCCCGGCTTCTCCAAACCCCATGAACGGCTCGACGAGTCTGCCCTCGGCGACGTAGCGGTTCATCTCGGTCATGCCAACCAAGTCTTCGTAGAAGGCCGTGTTCTTGTCGACGTCGCCAATGGTGAACTTCGTCGTGCGGACCACGTGCGGGGACGGCGCCGGTTCCGAGGCCGGGGCTTCTTGTCCTGCGGCGTCCACGGAGACTGACAGGGCGGTGAGCATGAACGCGAGAACCACCTGCCTGGGGCATCGAATTACCATCGGTTTCTCCCTCATCTGTGGGGCACATGCAACGCCGCGCTGGAATCGGAGCGGGGCCCGAGTATTTTCGGCCTCGCCGCCTGTTGTCAACTCCCGTGCTCATGTCGCTTCCTTGCTTCCGTGGGCAAGCTCCGAAAGCGTGGCGTCATTGCTGACGCACGCGTGCGGCAAACGCACGCGCCTGGGCCGGTGCGTCGCCCAGTTGTGCAGCGGGGGTTGTGATCGCCGCCCAATCGATGTCCGGGTAGGTTTGCGCGGCCAGCTCCGGCAGTGAACGATTCTGTTGTATCGCCTCCGTGCACAGTCGCTTGACCGCGTCCTGCGCCTCGGGACGCGGCATGATGGCGGCGAGCTCGAAGCTGATCGCCTCGGCATAGACCAGCCCGTGTCCGCCGGCGAGGTGCGCCTCCATCATTGCGGCATTGGGCTGCAAACCCTCGATCAGTTCGAGCGCCAGCGTCAGAGCCCTTGCCGTCGCCATGCAGATCTGTGGCAGCGCGTGCCCTTCCAGCGACCACGCCACCCCGTCGCGCTGCTGCCGATGCAGCATGGCCTGGGTCATCAGGCCTGCCATCACGGCACTGACATGGAACAGGCTGACCAGGGTCTCGGCGGCCACCGGGTTGTTTTTCTGCGGCATGGTTGACGAACCGCCACCCTTCTTGATGCCAAGCTCGCCAACTTCGGACTGGCTTGCAAGGATGTGATCCTCGCCCATCTTTGCCAGGCTGCCACCGATGCGGGTCAGTAATGATGCGAACTCGGCCAGCGCCGAACGGTTGCTGTGCCACGATAGTGGGCTATCGCCAAGCTCAAGTTCGTCCGCCAGCGCTGTGCGCAGCTCGCCAGCCCGGTCGCCAAGCGCAGTCGAGTTTCCGGAGGCGCCGGCCAGGCTGACGCGCAACAGGCGCGGTTTGAGTTGATCCAGAACTTCACGGTGATCCAGTAACGGTGCGCCCCAAGCGGCAACCATGGCGCCAAGACTCGTCGGGGTCGCGATTTACGCGCGGGTACGTGCTGCCATTGGCAGCTCGGCGTGCGTGTCAGCCTGCTGCGCGAGTGACTGCAACAGCCTGGCAACACGATGCTCGACGAGTTGACAAACCCCGGCCAGGCGCAGGACCAGGCCGGTATCCATAATGTCCTGCGACGTCGCGCCCCAGTGCAGATATTGTGCGTGCTCGGGTGAGCCCATCGCGGTGCGAAAAGCAGCGACCAGCGCCGGAACGGGTACCCCGGCTTGCCCTGTGCCCACAGACAAGCTGGCCGGTTCGAGGTGCAATTCTGTTGCGGCGCGATAAATCACGGCGGCGCTGTCCGCGGGGATCAGCCCCAGTTCTCCCTGCGCCTTCGCCAGCGCATACCCTCGACGCGCATCATCGCGCGTATCTCAGCGACGTCGCTGAAAAGCTCACCGACCTCGTCGTCGTGAAGGAGGTCACGGTAAATCTCGGACTCAAATGGCGAAGCAGTCATTGGTCAGAATCACCGAGTAACGTATGGCCCGTCCCGGCAAAGTCCGGGCCCGGCTCTTAGCTTGTGAGCCGCTCAAAGCTGCATGACTGTGACCGCACTGCGGATCAGCTTGCGCCACGGACTACAGGTGGCTACCTTCTTCGCAGCACCGTTCAGTTGCTCCAGCCGCCGGTCTTCGCGTGGCTCCTGCCCTGCTGGATGTATTCGCGAACGACTCGTTCATCCCGCCCGACCGTTGAGACGTAGTAGCCCCGTCGGCCAGCGCAGAAGGTTGCTGTGCCACGATAGTTCCGAGGCTATCGGCCAAGCTCAAGTTCGTCCGCGAGCGCTGTGCGCAGCTCGCCAGCCCGGTCGCCAAGCGCAGTTGAGTTTCCGGAGGCTCGGCCAGGCTTGACGCGCAACAGGCGCGTATTTCGGAGTTGATCCGACACCATCACGGTGATCCAGTAACGGTGCGCCCCAAGCGGCAACCATGGCGCCAAGACTCGTCGGGGTCGCGATTTGCGCGCGTACGTGCTGCCCGCTGCGTCGGTCAGCCTGCTGCGCGAGTGACTGCAACAGCCTGGCAACACGATGCTCGACGAGTTGACAAACCCCGTGCCAGGCGCAGGACCAGGCCGTATCCATAATGTCCTGCGACGTCGCGCCCCAGTGCAGATATTGTGCGTGCTCGGGATGAAGCCCATCGCGGTGAAAAGCAGCGACCAGCGCCGGAACGGGTGGCTTGCCCTGTGCCCACAGACAAGCTGGCCGGTCGAGGTGCAATTCTGTTGCGGCGCGATAAATCACGGCGGCGCTTCCGCGGGATCAGCCCCAGTTCTCCCTGCGCCCTCGACGCGCATCATCGCGCGTATCCTCACGACTCGCTGAAACGCTCACCGACCTCGTCGTCGTGAAGGAGGTCACGGTAAATCTCGGACTCAAATGGCGAAGCAGTCATTGGTCAGAATACTAGCGTGATAGTGTCTTTTGGGATCAAGCGCACGGAGTAGAGGTCACGGAGGCGAAACGATGTTCGAACGAGCAATGAACGCGCCCCTGCGGAGCGGATGGATCGGTATTGTGTTCCTGGGCGTGGCGTTCGGTCATGTTACGACTGCGTTCGCGCAGACAGCGACGGGGAAGGCAGCTTACGAGCGGACCTGCGGGGGGTGTCACGGGTTCAAGCTCCAAGGCGGTGCTCACGCGCCGGCGCTCACCGGCGTCAGCTTCACCAGCGTGTGGGCGGAGCGCGGTGCAGACGAGCTGCTCGAGTACACCCGGCGTGAGATGCCACCGGGGCTAGGCGGTTCGCTCGGACAGGCGGTGTATCGAGACATCGTCGCGTTCATCCAACAGTCGAGTGGAGGCGTGCTCGCCGAGTTGGCTCCGGCAGATGTCGAGCCGTCCGAGCCAGGGGGGCGCACGACGAGTTTTGGTGATCGGGCGGCCACCGGCCTCACGTCGGTGACCGACGCGATGCTGCGCGATCCCTCGCCCGCCGATTGGCTTACCTGGCGGCGCACGCTCGACAGCCACGGATACAGCCCCTTCGCCAGGTCACCCCAGACAACGTCGGCGAGCTGCGGCTCGCGTGGGTGCTGTCGATTCGGGAGGGCAATTACCAGACCATCCCCATCGTGCACGATGGAGTCATGTTCCTTGCCAGCCCAGGGAACGTCGTTCAGGCGATCGACGCATCCAATGGCGACCTCATCTGGGAGTATCGGTACGAGTTTCCGCCCGAGGCGGTGAAGCCGATTTCCGCGACGCGCGGTCTGGCCCTGTATCAGGACAAGGTGTTTCTCGCGACCTATGACGCCGCGCTCGTGGCGCTCGACGCCCGCACCGGCGAGCAGATCTGGCGCGCCGCCAAAGCTCACTACACGCAGGGATTCACGCACACCAGCTCGCCTATCATCGCCAACGGCGTTGTCGTGAGTGGCATCAACGGCTGTGAGCTGTTCACAGACGACGGCTGCTTCATCACAGGCCACGACCCGACGACCGGAGACGAACTGTGGCGCACCTCGACCGTCGCCCTTCCTGGCGACCCGAACAGCGGTTCGTGGGGGGACATGCCTCCACACCTGCGCGGCGGCAGCGATACCTGGATTCCCGGGAGCTACGATCCGGACCTGGACCTGTTCTATATCGGTACCGCGGGAGCAAAGCCGTGGGTCGCGGCCAGCCGAGGCATGTCGGCCACCAATGATGCGCTCTATACCAACTCGACCCTCGCCCTAGATCCGCGCAGCGGACAGATCGAGTGGTACTTCCAGCATCTACCGGGCGACACACTGGACCTGGATGTTGTCTATGAGCGCGTCCTGATCGACATCGACGACCAGAAGCTCCTGTTCACGATCGGCAAGGACGGGCTGCTCTGGAAGCTCGACCGACGGAGCGGACAGTTTCTCGATGTCCAAGAGACCCTCCTCCAAGACATCTTCTCGTCGATTAATCGTCAAACCGGCGAGCTGACGTACCGCCAGGACATCTTGGACGCGCAGGTTGGCGACGCCCTACCGGCGTGCCCGGGGCTCTGGGGTGGACACAACTGGCAAGCGTCCGCCTACAGCCCAGAAGCCCACGCACTCGTCATTCCGCTCCACCAGACCTGCATGACCATCACCGGCCTGCCGGTCGAGCTCGTCGAGGGCGGCGGGGGGTTAGCCGGTATTTCTGACGTCCTCCACATGCCCGGCACGAACGAGGACGTCGGCAAGCTCGCCGCGTATGACGTTCGCACGCTCGAGGAGCTCTGGAGTCATGAGCAACGGGCGGCGTTCCTCACGTCAGCGCTGACCACCGCCAGCGGTCTCGTGTTCGTCGGCGACGCCGACCGCTACTACCGCGCGTACGACGTCGCGACCGGCGATGTCCTTTGGGAGACCCGCCTGGGTCACGCCGGACATGGATACCCGATTACGTACGCCGTCGAGGGTAAGCAGTACATCGCGTTACCCACCGGACTCGGGATCTTTCGAAGCGCCATAGCGACGCTGAGTCCAGAGATTTACTTGCCCGAGAGTGGCAATGCGCTCCACGTCTTTGCGCTGCCGGACTAAGCGGTCGCTATCGGCCCGGCCGATCCCAGTCGTGGAGGACGTGCGGAAGTTCTTCCGGACGGTGAGGTCTCGAGCCGACTAGCGGAGAGGACGAAAGAACTCGCGCAGTTCCTGCACTATCAGGTCGGGCTCCTCGATGGCCGGAAAGTGACCGCCGGAGTCGAATACGGACCAGCGTGTGACGTTCTCAGCTGGTTCGGCGGCATACGACCGAGGCATGTTGCCGCGCCAGGGATCCTGGACGAACTCTGCGTACCCCTGCGGCACCTGGGCTGGCACGGCGCCAAACCCACCGCTGCTCAACCGAATCGAACGGTAGTGCCGCACGCTGGTGCCAATCGTCTTGGTAAACCAGTAGATCGAGATGAGCGTCAGCATCTGGTCTTTGGTGAAGCGTGATTCCACGTCACCGTTCGAATCGCTCCACGCCCGCAGCTTCTCGGTGAGCCACGCAGCCAGACCCACCGGCGAGTCGGTGAGACCATAGGCGAGGGTTTGCGGTTTGGTACCTTGAATGCTCTGGTAGCCGGTCTCTCTGGTCCGCCAGGCTTCGGCCTGTGCCAGATAGTCGCGTTCGGCGGCCGTTTCCGGTTCCCGCTGGAGGCGACCGGGCGAACCCGCGGTGTAGACCCCGATGAGTCGGTCGGGGACGCGCGCACTGAGGTGGCGCGTGACGCCAGCTCCAATATCGCTGCCATAGGCGCCGAATCGCTGATAGCCCAGCCTGTCCATGAGGGCCACCCAGAGCTCGGCGGTCCGCGCCATGTCGGTGCCCTCGGCCTGCTCGCCGGAAAAACCGAACCCCGGGATATCTGGCGCCACGACGTCAAACGCATCGGCCGCATCGCCGCCATGAGCCGTCGGGTTACTCAGTCCCGGAACAATCGGCAGCATCTCCCAGCTGGTCCCGGGCCAACCGTGAGTCACCAGCAGCGGTAACGGCGCTGGTCCGCGCCCCTTCTCGTGGACAAAGTGAATCACGCGCCCTGCAACGGTCGTCGTGAAGCGGTTGAACCGGTTGAGACCGGCTTCGTGCCGACGCCAGTCGTATTCGTCTCGCCAGTACGCGACGAGCTCCTCCAGGTACGCACGGTCGGTGCCGTAGTCCCACGGCTGCCCGGGCGTGTCGGGGGGCCACCGTACAGCAGACAAGCGACGACGCAGGTCCTCGATCTCGGCATCGCTGACCTTGATTTCGAACCGGTCTGGGTCCTGGTCCTGCGCCGGGCCGGATGCCCGCGCCTCGCCGATCCCCGGCAGGCGGCCGGCTCCTCCGAGCGCGGCCGAGGCGCCCGCCGCTCCCATCACCTTCAGCACGCGCCGGCGATCGATCATGTTCGTCGGTTTCTGATATTCGTTCTTGCTTTGACCCTAATCGCGGGAAAGCTCCTCGACGCGCCCGCCGCGAAGAATCAACGAGCCGAGTTGTTGCAGCGCCTCACATGCCGAGCATTCCGACTCCCTTCACCATGTGAATCATATCTTCGGACGACTGCGGACCGACGTAGACGGTCACGGTTCAACGAAATGGAAGTCCGCCGGGCCATCTCGTCTGGCGAGAAGCACGACGTCGGCATCCGCAGGCACCTGGTACGCGTGATGCGCCTTGGCGGGAATGATGATGTAGCTGCCTGCGGTGGCCGTATGAGACACGCCGTCAAGAGTGATGTCCACGGCTCCCTCCAACACGACCAGCGTCTCCGCGAAGGCATGCCAGTGCATGTCGAAGCGGCTCCCGGCCGGGAACCGAGCGAGATACGTCGGCCCGCCGGTGTCCGGGTCGGTCGCAATGGGGGCATTTCGAATGCCTTGGGGGAAGCCCGGAGTGTTGGTTGGCGGTCCCCAGTCCGCGTCCTCCCAGTGCATGACGAGCGGAGCCAACTCAGCGGTCGTATCTTGTACAGCGGCGGTTGCGGATACCCCGAGTGTGAGCGAAGCACCGATTACGCCGAGTCGAGTGACGCGTCTTGTCTTCATGGCCACACATTACACGAAGGGAGCGCTGCCATCTAACGAAGGTCGGTTGAAACATCCGCGTCCCAGGTAGTAGAGTGCCGCCAACGCACAACGTGGTTCACGGTTCACGAGCATACACACGGAGGTCGGAAGATGACGCGCACAGCGACTGTAGTCGTCGGGCTGATCGTTCTGCTGCTGGCTGTGCCGGCTGGCGCCCAAGACTCACAGGGTACGGTCACCCGGTACTACCTCACGACGGTCAAGGCCGGCCATGACTTGAAGTGGGAACAGGCGTTCAAGGCACACGTCGACTGGCATCGCCAGCAAAACGATACGTGGGCCTGGGACACCTACATGCTCGTGACCGGAGAACGGCTCGGGCAGTACATCACGATCAGTGGTGACCATGCCTGGGCAGACTTCGATGCACCCAGTGTTTCAGAACAGAAGGACGCGGCTGATGTGATATCGAAACTCGGTCCGCACGTCGAGTCCCTCAGTAGCGGATTCTGGACCGAGCGAACCGAACTCAGCCGTCCCCCGGAGGACCCTCTTCCCTCCCCGCTGATTCAGATCGTGAAGTATCGGATCAAGCCGGGAAAGAACCCCGTGTTCGTGCGTGCGGTCGAGCTGTTCGGAGAAGCGAACGACAAGACGAATTGGACCGGCCGGTATTTCTGGTTCGTCGAGTATGGCGGCGGCGCGGCAGCGCGCACGTTCTGGCGCATCGTGGCGAAACCGAACTGGGCGTCGATGCAGCCTGTGTTGGCAAGCTCATTTCAGGCCATGGCCAAAACGTATGGAGATGAAGGACTCCAGTCGTGGATCGATAGCTTCGGCGAATCGGTCGAGTCGGTGAAGAGCGAGCTCTGGCAGCATCGGCCTGATCTGAGCTATGTGCCGTAGGGCGCCTACTTCGAGCCTGGCTGCGCGGCGGCGGCCTCCCGCTTCTCCAGGTTGCGGTAGATCTCGAGTAGGTGGCGGAGGTCGTGATTGCCTTCGTGACACGCATACTCGAACATCGGCCCGTCCGTATGTATCAGTGGGATCTCCACGCTCCACGGCACTGCCCAGGTGCTTGGGTCGTCGACCGTGAACTCATAGAGGATCTGGTCGTCGGCCACGCGGGTGAAGCGCTCCACGACGTGCAGTTCGGCGCTCGAGCCCTGAAAGCGTCTCTTGTCGTTGAAGTTCTTGGACTCGACGACCAGCGTGTCGCCTTCCCAACGGCCACGCGAGTCACCGGGAAACTGTCGCACCTTGTCGGAGACATGGGGACGCCCGTCCAGCGGGATGATGCGCGGGCTGTTGTTGCTCATCTCCGTGAAGACGACGACGTAATCGGGCGTCTGGAGAATCTGATGAATGTCGTTGTACGACGGTGGCAGCATCGGCGGGCCGTTGTGTGAGTAGACGATGCACCGTTCGCCCAGGGGCCGGGTCTCGTGTCCGAAGAAGGCGCCGTGTTGCCGCCTCGCGTTGCGGGCTGCGGCCGCTCGCTGCCGAGCCTCCGGCGTGAGTGGTGGGACCTGTCCATCCGCTGGGTGTGTGATCAGCGCCGTGCGCCGGCTCGAGAGTCCCTTTGGGACGTCAGTGGCCAGCCAGATCGCATTGTCGTAGTGGACGTAGGTGGCGTCACGGTTGGTCTGATACAGCCTCTTCTCTCTCGCCTCTGCATCAGCGAGATTGATGGCGTCGCGCGCCGATGGGTCGACCCCCTCGGCGGTGAACTGCTGACGCAGCGCGTCCGCCTCCTCTTCCGTGAAGAATTCCTTGCCTGCCAGGTGCTCAGGACGTTCCAGCGGAGTGAAGGTCTGAGTCGTCCAATAACCCTGCAGGTCTGGGCGTCCGTCGGGAGTCTGAGGCGGTGTCCACGTTGCTGCTGTCTCCGCCGCGCCCTGGGCTTGACCCTGCCCCGAGGCCGGGACCGGCGCTAGCCACCCGAGTGCGATCACCGTTACCAACGTTGCAAGACGACGATGGCTCATCTGACCCTCCCCGGCCACGTCCGTCGCGGTCCGAATGCACCTATGATCGTCGATGATGGTCGCCTTTTCAACTCGGCGCTGGAGCGTGGATTCGGATCGTGGCGAAGCCAGCGGGTTTCCAATGACCGACTAGCGAGCTTCCGGCGAGGGCGTCCCGGAAGCCGAAGAGAGGATGACATGAGCGGATCAACGGCTTCAGCTGATCGATCCATCAAGGTGGGCGTAATACACGGGCACCCTCGGGAAGGACGCACGCTGTCCGGCGAGATCGACCTTGGCGGCCTCGCCGGCAGACCGTTCATCGGCACGCGACGCTGAGTCGTCCGATCTACCAACGGAGGCTCGGTTCCGAGCCCCGCGACGGTGTCTTCTAGGGCTGGCCCTCGGTCGTGTCGCCAGCGTCCGGGTCGATCGTGCCGTAGTAGCCGATCATCATCTCTTCCCACGTCTGGTCGCCCCAACGTACGGTCTGCGTCGGATCCGGATTGAAGCGGTTATTGGGCGAGTTGTCGTAGTGAAACTCCGCCTCCAGCGCTGTGCCCTTCGGCATGAAGACCGGCTCTTCGAGCTGATAGCGAAGCTGCCAGTTGAAATTGTAGTTCGGCACCCAGAGCGCAACTACCTCACTGCCGTCCTCGTACTTCACCGTGTACTTGGCCGACTTCCCACGCACGTGCATGTGCGGCATCATGCTTGCTAGATAGGTGTCTTCCTCGATCGTACGGCTCGCGGTCACTTTGTAGATGGCGTTCCCCGGTTCTATGGCAAACATGAAGTTGATCGCTGCTCCGCCTCCCGCCTGACGGAAGGTCGCACCTCCCGAGCCCTTGGCCAGCACGACACCCCAGCTGCTCTGGTCGTACACTTCTTCGCCGATGGTCGTGTAGTGCAGCTGCGCCTCGATGTCGGCGCCTGCCGGCAGCCTCATCGCCACCCCGTCGTCAAACACCGTGCCTAGCCGGTTCGGCACGTATCCGCCGATCCGCACGCCCCGAGCCCGAGTCCGCGAGCGGTCCCGCTGAAGCTTGACTTCAGTGGTCGCCGGTTTCCCGTCGTCCTCCAGGACATGGGGGATGACGTGGTGCAGCACGCGGCGATCGCCGGGGCGGAACTCGAACGCCGAGATCCAGATGTCTTCCGGCAAGTTCGTCGGGATGGTTACGTAGGAGTAGGGGACGGTGCCGTCGGCGGGTACTCGGAAGGGCTCCGGCATTGTGAAGATCAAATCGGGTTCGCCGATCGACCAACCCTCGGCGAACTCTGGCGGATCGGGCAGGTCCGCATCGTGGCCCTTGAGTGCCCCGCTATCGACCCAGGCGGCGATTGTGTCAATCTCCGTTTGCGCGAGGCTCGCGTCGTTCTTGTACGCACGAACGCTGGAGTCTGCGCCCCAGGGCGGCATTTCGCGCGTAAGCACCTTAGCCTTGATGGCACGCGCCCACGGCCGCGCATCGTCGTATGTAATGAGCGACATCGGGGCCAGGTGGTTCGGCCGGTGACACGCCACGCAGTTCTCGTACAGAATGGGCGCGACGTCCTTCGTGAACGTCGGAGTCCCTTCCGCCGCCTCCATTGGGGCGGGCTCCGTCACCCCCAGCGCGAGCAGCACGGCGCAGACGCTGATCGGCGTTGTCGGTAGTCGCATCTCACACTCCCGGCGTGGAGAAACCACGCCACCGTCAGGGAGACTATTCTTCGGAATCTACACACAATCCGGAGCGATGTCCATGATTCTGGCGCGGAGCGCAACCACTCGCGTAGGCTGTTGCCCTCTCGCCAAACCGACACGTATAGTAGGCCTCGGAGCGATGGCAGCAATGTCTCGAGTGATCGGATGCACGATCTTCGCATCGGCGCTGGCGGTCATCACACCGGTGGAGGCCCAGCGCGACGCGTGGGCCGGCACTTGGCGCGGTGCGTTGACGACGGGGGGCGATACCATCTCCGGTCGCCCTCCGGGCTCCCTCCGCCGCCGCCGCACCTTGATCTGGCTTCCCCATTTCGACACTCCTCCGACGTGACCCTCACCATTGTGGCCAAGGACGGCGCCTACACTGGGGCCGTCACCGGTTTTGCCGCGAGCACCGAGGTCCGCCTCTCGGCCGTTACAGTGGCTGATGCGCAACTCACGGTGAAAGGTGCCACCGAGACAGATTTTGGCCCGCTGGCATTCGTCTATGACCTCACCCGTGAGGATCGGGTGCTCGTGGGTGACGGACGCGTCATGCTTGGCGCTCACGGGTTCGAGGTGTCGCTCGAGTTGACGCGGGCCCGACGCACCGAGGTGGTGCAGCCGCAGGTCGAGCAGCGAATCGGCTATTTCGCCGGCGAGTGGACGTTCGAGTACACGGGCGGCGAGTTTCCACCGCTGAGCATCGGCACCCGCGCGGGAACCGTCAGCTTCAGCCCCGTTCAGGATGAACCATTCGTGCGGGGGCAGGTGACCGGAGAGGTCTTCGGCGAGGCCTACGAAGAAGTCTGGACGATCGGATTCGACGAAGACACACAAGCCGTCCTGTTGCGGGAAGAGTTGTCCACCGGCCAGCAACTCATAGGCCTCGGTGACTGGACGAGCCCCATCGGGATCACGTTTCTGACCGCTCCGGTTGAGGTCGATGGGCGCGCTTATGTCCTGAAGCGCATGATGCAGGTCACCTCCGACACGGTGTTCTCGGTGACCGACGAGTTCTCGGTGGACGGTGGACCGTTCCGGCGCCTTGGTAATGGCTCGTACATTCGTGCCAACTGACAATGCCCTCGATCATGGGGTTGGTCCGGTGGCGGTGCTGGTTGGCTCTTGCTTCGGTGTTGGCGATCGGCTGCGCCGACGGTGTTTCCCGCGATACCACTTCGCCGCAGCGGCTTGTCGATCTGTTCGACCAGGAAAGCACGGAAATATCCGGCTCGCCCCAGATTCAAGCGGCGCCCCGCGCCGCCTGGGAGTTCGACGATCAATCACCCGACGATTCACCCACGCACGGGTGGAGGAGCGAGAAGGGCGCCGACGGTCTGCAGGTCGTTGACGGACGGCTCTCCGGAGTTGCAACCGACGATTTCCCCATTCTTCACGTGGAGTGGGTGGACGCCGGAGGCCCGGATGACAGGCTCCGGTCAGTCGAAATCGAGCTCCTGGCCACGGCCGGTGCCAATCTCGCGGTCCGATTCAGAGACGACGACGACGCGCTCGACGACCTCACGAGCGGGACTTGGCCCCTGACGACGCCGATTCTGCCGGGTGATGAGGTGCGCAGCTACAGCATCACGAGTGAAGGCAACATCGAGGCGTCCGACATTCGTCATGTCCTGGTCCGCCCAACGGACGAGGTCGGGGCAAAATTCGACATCGTTTCGATTCGCTTGTTGTTCGACCGGGAGTATTTGGCAGAAACACCCTCGGGCGTGGGGTGGCAGGGGCTAGCCGAGGTGTATCAAGAGTCGCTGGTCGCCAAGGCTCCGGAGTCAATGCGATTTCAGGTGACGCTGCCCGAGCGTCCATGGCTGGATCTCTCTATCGGTACGTTAGAAGAGGGGCCGGTCACGTTCGAGGTCGACGTCACGTCGTCCGGCGAACGAGAAACGCGACTCCTGGATCGCACAGTCACCACACCCGGCCGCTGGCACACCGAGCCGGTGGACCTGAGTCAGTTCGCGGGTCAGTCGGTTGCCCTGTCGCTGACGTTGGACTCAGGGCGGGAGGGCGCCCTTGGGCTCTGGGGATCACCAGCCGTACGGAGCCACGGAGCGGCCCCCGCTGGTGGTCCAGGCATCGGAGAGACGGCAGCACCTCAGGGTGTCATCGTGATCATGGCCGACACCATTCGTGCAGACCATCTTGGTGCCTATGGCTACGAGCGAGACACGACACCGAACCTCTCACGAATGGCTTCCGAAGGGACGGTCTTCCGCGACGTCATCGCGCAGGCGACCTGGACGAAGGTTTCAACGCCAGCGATCCTGACGTCGATGTATCCCACATCGCATACGGTGAGGGTGATCGCCGACCGGCTGCCGAGTGCGGCCACGACCCTGGCTTGGCGAGGTCTTCCGCGATGCTGGATACGCGACGCTAGCGTTCTCGTCGGTGGGGTTCACTGGGCGGTCGACTAACCTGCATCAGGGCGTCGAGGTCATGCACGAGTCGGCGTCCCGAACCGGTGATAGACAAAGCAAGTCGGCTCGTGAATACGTCGACCGTCTGCTGCCCTGGCTCGAGACGCATCTCGATGTTCCGTTCTTCGTGTTTCTCCATGTGTTCGACCCCCACAGTCCGTTCGAGCCTCGCCCACCCTACGACACGCAGTGGGCCGATCCCGCTCAGAAGGACAGACATCTGGAGCTCGTCGCCGCAGTACGGGAGCACATCACGAGCCCATTCCTCAAGCGGCAGGGGATGCCGACGCGAGCCGAGTTGGAGGCGGCCGGCGTTGACGAGGAGGAGTTCCTCTCCTATTGGTATGACTGGTACGACGGTTCGATTCGAGGGATGGACACCGAAATTGGTCGACTCTTCCAGCACCTGGAGACGCTTGGATTGGAAGATCGCACGCTCCTGGCCTTTATCGGCGACCATGGCGAGGAGTTCCTGGAGCATGGGCGCACCTGGCATGGCCACTCGGTGTATGGCGAACTGACCAACGTGCCGCTGTTGCTTTGGCAACCGGATGTCGTCCCGGCTAACCTCGAAGTCGCCGAGACCGTGCGCGCCATCGACTTGATGCCCACGCTGTTGACGCTGAGCGGGTTGCCTGTGCCGGACGCGGCCCAAAGTCAAACGCTGACTCCGCTGATGGCCATGCCGGACTCCGGTGATCGTGCTGGCGAGTGGATCGAGCGTGTTGCGGTTTCCGAGGAGCACGCCCAGGACCCGGAGGGGAACGACGACCACGAGTCGTATGCCGTCGTGCTCGACGGCTGGCGCCTGGTGCGCAACACGCAACCAGAGGGTGACGTCGACAACGAGTTTGAGCTCTACCACCACACGACCGACCCCCTGGGCCTCGTCAACGTGGCGTCTGAACATCCGGATGTCGTCGAACGGCTCACACGAGAGCACGATCGGTGGACGCAGCTCTCTGAGGCCGCGCGCCTGCAGTCCGACGCGGAGCTCGCCTCGACGATGTCGGCTGACGAGCTGCAGCGGCTCCGAAGCCTGGGCTACGTGCGGTAGCCGATTCCGTTCGTACTGTGAACTGATGCCCTTGTTACCAGGCACCACCCTCGGCCACTACGAGGTGACCGCCCTCATCGGCGAGGGTGGCATGGGCGAGGTCTACCAGGCTACCGATACCAAGCTGAACCGGCAGGTGGCGCTGAAGATCCTGCCCGAGGCGTTTGCGTCTGATCCTGATCGCCTTGCCCGGTTCCAGCGTGAGGCTCAGGTGCTCGCCAGCCTGAACCACCCGAACATCGCAGCGATACACGGGCTAGAAGATTCACAAGGCACGAAGGCGTTGGTGTTGGAATTGGTCGAAGGGCCAACGCTGGCTGCTCGTATCGCGAAAGGACCCATCCCGCTCGACGAAGCGTTGCCCATCGCGAAACAGATCGCTGAGGCGCTCGAGGCGGCGCATGAGGCTGGCGTCATTCATCGAGACCTCAAACCGGCGAACGTCAAGATCAGAGCTGACGGCACCGTGAAGGTGCTCGACTTCGGGTTAGCCAAGGCGCTCAATCCCACGGCATCGGGAGCGGCGTCTGGTGATCCAGCGCATGATCTGACGCGCACCTCCTCGGCGACTCAGCTGGGTGTGATCATGGGGACTCCCGCCTACATGAGTCCTGAGCAGGCGAGTGGCATACCCATCGACAAGAGATCGGACGTCTGGTCGTTCGGTGTGGTCGTCTACGAGATGCTGACCGGGCGGACGGTGTTTGAGGGATCAACGGCAGCTCACGTGATTGCATCGATCCTCAAGACCGATCCCGACTGGACGTGGTTGCCAAGTAGTACTCCTTCTTCGATCAGGAGGCTCCTGCGCCGCTGTCTCCACAAGGAGCTCAAAGGACGGATCCCGGACGTCGGTATCGCGCGGATCGAGATCGAAGAGGCCCTGAACCCGGTGGATCCCAGCTTGTCCGACGTATCTATGGCACCCGAATTCCGGGTGCCTCCAGTTCGTGTGTGGCAGCGACCGGTCTCGGTCGCGCTTATCGCGCTGCTGGCGGCGACCGGTGCTGGTCTGGCCGTGCGAAGCCTGACGGATGCGGAATTGCCAGCCCGTCCGGTCAGCCGGTTCGCCATACCGGAGGACACGCAGAATGGGCTGGCGCTGTCGCCCGATGGCAGGAGTCTTGTGTATACCGTGATTCGGGACGACGTTCCACGTCTGGTTGCTCGCGCCCGCGACCAGCTCGAGGCGCTTCCGATTCCAGGCACGGAGGGGGGGTATTCGCCGTTCTTTTCACCGGATGGCCGGTCTCTCGGTTTTTTTGCAGCTGGTGCGTTGAAGCGGGTCGACTTGGCCGGCGGGCCGTCGTTCACCCTGACCGAGGCGGGGCCACCGGGGGCGAGCTGGGGGGCGGGTGGGGAGGTGGTGTTTGGTGATCGCAGAAGAGGTCTCATGCTCGTCCCCGAGACCGGCGGAGAGCCGCGGCAACTGACAACGTCCGGACCCGGCGAACGACACCTCTGGCCGCAGTTTCTTCCCGGCGGGGACCACGTGGTCTTCACGAGGTGGACGACTGGTGACCCACCCGGAATGCAGGTCGCGGTGATCACAGTCGAGACCGGCGAGTTTCATACCCTGGTGGAAGGCACGAGTCCGCGGTACGCATCCACTGGTCATCTCGTGTTTGCGAGAGACTCGTCGTTGTGGGCCGTCGCATTCGACGCCGGCCGGCTGGAGATAACGGGTGAGCCGACGCCGATCGTCGAGAACGTTCAACTCAACATGCCAGGTGGATGGACGCACTACGCCCTTTCCGGAGACGGCACCCTGGTCTACCTTCCGTCGGACCGTGTAGAAACCGCACGGTCGCTGGTGTTGGTGGACCGGGAGGGGCAAGAGGAGTCGTTACCCGGGGTCGATGCGGGCGACTACCGCGACGTGAGCTGGTCACCTGACGGCACCCGGCTGGTCTTGACCCGTGACCTGGCCAACTTGTGGACCTACGACCTGACGCGGGGCGTGCTCAGCCAACTCACTACTGCCACGGATGTCGTGAATGAGAACCCCGTGTGGACGCCCGGTGGCGAGAGGGTTGTGTACACGTCCACCCGCGAAGGCGTAACTCAGCTCATGTGGAAGGCGGCAGATGGTACCGGCCTCGCCGAAACGCTGTGGAGCCCCGACAGGGTATCGGTTCCAATAGCCAGTGGGTGGTCCCCGGACGGGCGGCTGCTGTTCATGAGCGTTAGCAGGGGCCAGTCCGAAGGATCCCCCAGCACGTTTCAGACCTTCGCGCTCGCACCGGGAGACCGGGGGACTCCTGAGCGGCTGTTTGACACTGAGTTTCCGCCGGGCTCTCTCGCGGTCTCTCCCGACGGCAAGTGGGTGGCGTACCACTCGAGTCTCGCGAGGCTCGGACCGGAGGCGGATGTGTATGTCGAGCGCTACCCCGAGCTCGGCGGTCGCCAGCAGGTCTCGACGAGCGGGGGGCGATACGCGCGTTGGTCCGCCGACGGCGCCGAGCTCTTCTACATGAGCCGGGACGGTCGGCAGGTGTTCGCGGTGCCCGTTGTGCCAGGGGAACGGCTGACGGTTGGGATACCGAAACTGCTCTTCGACGGGTCGTATTTGGCCTCCATAGGTCGCGGGCGCCCCTTTGATGTGAGTCCAGACGGAGAGCGCTTCGTCCTGGTGAAGCCGCCTGCCACCTCAGTCGGCGCACCCCGGAGTCTCGTCGTCGTCCAAAACTGGTTCGAGGAGCTGACCGCACGCGTGCCCCGCCCATGACGAGACATCCCGGTGGCCCAGCGCTCGTCGTCTTCGCGTACTTCTTCTGGGCGGCCTCGGCAGCCCACGCCCAGGGTATTGGTGGCACGGTCACGGACGCGACGGGGGCAGTGCTGCCTGGGGTCGCCGTCGAAGCGCGCAGCCCGGTGCTGATCGAGCAGGTCCGCACGGCGGTGACCGACGGGGCAGGCGAGTATCTGATCACCGAATTGCTCTCTGGCGTGTACAGCGTGACGTTCCGCCTCGAGGGGTTCAGCCTCGTCGTTCGCGAAGGGGTTCAGCTGAGTGCCGGGTTCACGGCGCCAATCGATGCCGAGCTGGCGGTTGGCTCGCTCGCGGAAACGATCATGGTCACCGCCGCTTCTCCTGTGGTCGACGTGCGGAGCGTCAGCCAACAGCGCTCGTTGAATCGTGAGGTGCTTGACAACATTCCTAGTGGCAAATCGCTGCAGAGTTTGGCGACGCTGGTTCCCGGTATGGTGGCAGGGGACGCTGCCGGTGGCCTGCAGGGGATCGACGTTGGTGGACAGGCAGGCTTCTCCGCCGGGCGGCTGTCGATCCACGGCAGCGATGGTTCAGACCAGCAGATAGAGATCGACGGCCTCGCGGTGAATAGTCCCCGCGACGGACTCCTGTCGACGTTTGTGGCTGACGGCAACTATACGGAATACGCGCTGAACTACTCGGCGAACACGGCTGAGTTTCAAACGGGTGGTGTGCGCGTCAACGTCATTCCACGAGACGGTGGCAACACGTTCGCGGGTCGACTGTTTGCCAATGTGGCTACTCAGGGCCTCCAAGCTAGCAACATCGATGAGGAGCTGATCGACCGCGGGCTTTCACCGGACAGTCAGAACCGTTTGTCCGAGCTTTGGAGTCTTAACCCGTCGTTTGGTGGTCCGATCGCGTCCGACAAGCTGTGGTTTCACGTGAGCCATACCACGTCTGTCTCCGACCGGTTCCTGGCCGGCTTGTTCCCGGATAACGATCCCAACGACCTGAACTACACCCCCACGAGCTTGGATCCGGGCAGTCAGACGGTCACGGAAGGGCCGCGCCGGTCGACGGCGCTCCGCTTGACCTGGCAAGCTGCGCCCCGGCACAAGGTCACGGCGTTCTGGGATCACAATCGGCTCGAGGGGACAAACGGCGCGGCCGTCGGGGGGCCGGTTACCGACGAGGCCGCCTTCGACACCGAAGGTCCCAACAGCACCTACCAGATCTCGTAGACCTGCGGTTCACGAAGATCCTGGATCTTGAGGGGCGGGTGAGAGCGCGCCCCATGCTTGACCTGTACAACGTGTTCAACGACAACACGACTACGCGCGAGAACATCGCCACCGGAGAGAACTATCTCACGCCGACGGCGATCGTGCCAGGTCGCCTGGCTAAGTTCGCGGTCCAGATCGACTTCTGAATCAACGAGACGGATGAGGCCGATTCAGGGCGGCGATGACGGCCTGTCGCGTCACTGGGCCGATTGAAGCCGACGGAGGAGCTCGAGGATCTGTTCTCCTTGGCCTCCGGATTCTGGATCCACCACTGCGCCGACGCTCATTTGGCTGCGGTCGAGGCTCGACGTTGCCAGAAACGGCGAATCGGGGTTCTGGCCGAACTGCTGGCAGGAGAAACAATCTATGCCCCCCGAGCAGCCGATCCAAAGGTTGCCGGGGAAGGGGCCTGACGCCGCGGTCTCCAGGAGCTGGCTGAGATCGAGGTCGGGCAGCGCAGCTGAACAGGATCCGACGCTCCAGCCGACGTCTCCCTCCTGGTGAGTAGTTTCGACGGTCGTCAGCAAGCCATGCGAAAACGAGATGACGCGATAGACGACCGCCATTTCGAATTGGCTTGCGACGTCTGTGTAGTTCTCGTTGACGAGACGATGGATGGCTTCACCGATTTCGCCGCGCCAGAGGGCGTCGGCGCCCGAGAGTGGTGCGTCTGGAGCCGGTTCCAGCCGCCGCGCGAGCTCTTTCACCTTGCCTCGCGCGACGTCGACGTTGCCAGCCGTCGGATGCACGTCGACGTACCGCTGGTACATCGCCCTGGCCTGCGGTGTGTCACCTTCCCGTTCGAGGCAAACGGCGAAGTTGAACAACAACGTGGCGTCGGTCACCCCCTGACTCACGGCCTGCCGGTAGTATCCGCTCGCTTGGCCGCAGTCGCCCGCGACGGCGGATGCGTGGCCCAGGGAGACCAGTTCCTCGATGCTCTGTTGGGCCGGATTCTGAGCTGCGCCCACGGACAGCAGCCCAACGAAAACGAGTGCGGCCGACCGAGCGAACAGGGGTCGAGGTCGTGGCATCTGCGTCGTCGACGAGTATAGTCTCCGGATGTCGGGAATCAGGGCCTGGGAGGGAAGAGACGTATGAACCGAACAGCAGTGAATCCGTGGGACTGGTCCCTCAAATTTAGCTTCAACCAGGGTGAGATTATCGATGAAGCCAGCCGGTTCCTCGTATGTTCCGGACAGACGGCAATTGACGGCGATGGCAACCCGCAGCACGCTGGGGACATGAAGGCTCAAATGGGACTCGCGCTGGACAACCTCGAGGGTGCTCAAGAGCCCCTGCAGGCCATCAAGCGTCGGCGCGAACTTGTCGAAGATCAGCGACGTGGAGAAGCTAGGTTGAAGTGGAGAAGCTAGGTTGAACCGGAGGTCCCCATGAGCCTGCTCGACACCTTATCGGCCTTCTTCTCCCGTTCCGCCGAGGAGACCGCCGACGATGTGCCCGAGGGTGCCTGCCCCAACTGCTGGGGCCGGTATGAGTACGACGGTGAGATCCGGCAGATCGCTCGGGACCGCCAGGTCGACGTGAACAACGGCGTCGAGCGCTACGCCTTCATCCAGGACTTCGTGGTGAACCACATCGACGGGATTCGCCTCCGCAGCGACGACCGTGGGCATATCTGCCCGAAGTGCGGGGCGCGAGTATAGTCTCCGGATATCGGGCAATCACGGCCACGGGTGCGACCGAAACCTGAGAACCACGCGGTGAGACGATCATGAGCGCGGTTGCAACGGCGACCATCTCCTTGGGACTTCTTGTCGTATGTACGCGCGGTCCGCTCGCGGTGGCTCCCGCGGCGACGCTGCGTCGTTTCAGGCAGCTGATCGCGACGAACAATAGGACCCGAATACTCGGCGCCTTTCTGCTGACTCTTGGTGCGGCGATGGTTTGGGCGGGCACGACGGAGGACTCCACGCTCGCGAGCTTGCTGACGCTCGTCGGTTTGGTAATCAGCCCGATTGCGACGCTCGTGGTGATCTTCCCCGGTGGATACCGAGAACTTGCCCGCGCGATTCTTCCCGCCCTCGACGACGAGAGTCTGCCCGGATGGCGTCTGATCGGGATACTGGGAACGAGCGTCGGTCTTGTGGTGATCTACGTTGGTGTGCTGGCGCTCTAGCGCAGGCGAAAGAGCCGTGGTGGACGGACCGTACTCAGAGGGAGGCACACGTATGCGAACGAGATCAGCCCGCGTCCTCATCTTCGTCGCGCTCATCGCGGCCTGTGCCTTCGGAGCAGCCGCGCAGGAGCTCGAGCTCGAGACGATCGAGTTCCACAGCGCATCGGTCGACAGGACGACGAAATACAACATCCTGCTGCCCCGGGACTACGAACAGTCGACAGACCGCTACCCGGTGCTCTACTTGCTCCACGGGTTGACACAGAACTACACCGCGTGGGGACTGTCGAACGGTGCGCCGTTCTACGGCGGCCTGTATGACGACCTGATCATCGTGATGCCCGACGTCGGGAACTCGTGGTACACGAACTATGAGCAGAGTGCCGACGGGCAGACCAACAACTGGGCCGACCACATCGTTCGGGACGTGGTCAATCACGTCGACTGGAACTACCGCACCATCGCACGTCGAGAAGGACGAGCCATCAACGGTTTGTCGATGGGTGGCTACGGCGCTATCACGCTGGGTCTGCGCAACCCCGACATGTTCATCTCGATCGGCAGCACGAGTGGAGCGCTTGAGTTCGGCCGCCAGGCAGCCGCGCGGGTCCGTGGCGAGATGCCTTCCCCCACTCGGCGTCAGCGGACGCCTGAGGAGCAGGCTGCATTCGACGCGCGACGGCGCCGGCCGAATCCGCTGATCGGTCTCGACGGGTTCAGTAGCCAGATCGAGCGAAGCCCGTCTGGGGAGCGCCACGTCACCGCCGAGCACGCCGACGCGTTTGACCCGTTTCACCTGATCGAGCAGGTGCCCGTCCAGCAGTTGCCGCATATCTATCTCGATTGTGGAACCGAGGACCGGCTCATTGCTGGAGCCAAGGAGCTGGCGGGGATACTCCTCGAGAAGGGGGTGCCCTTTGACTACATGCAGATGGGCGGCGCACACAACGCGGCCTACTGGATCCAGTCGATCGGCCACATCGTATCGGTGCAATACGAGGTCATGCAGCGCGCGTTGGGTCAGCGGCCGTCGGGACGCCGCCGGACGACCACGAACTGAGAGCCACGCCGTCCGAATCCATGCCTAACGACATACCCCCGGCCCCCGAGCCGCGTAACATTCGAGCGATCCCCGACCTGTACGCGGAAAAGCGTGCGCTTGGTCATCCGGTCATCTCGATCGAGCTCTTTCCCCCGAAGACGCCAAGCGGAGAGGAAAGCCTCTTCGAGCGCGCGCTGCCGCGCTTGGCATCGGCGAACCCGGATTTCTTCTCGGTCACGTATGGTGCGGGAGGCAGCACTCACGACAACACTCTGAAAGTGGTCGAGCACGTGCAGCGACACTACGGGATCACCGGAATGGCGCACCTCACGTGTGTCAGCTCTTCGCGCACACAGATCGAGCAGTACCTTGATGATGCTCGCCGGCTGGGAGTCCGCAACATCCTCGCCCTTCGTGGCGACCCACCGCCAGACGACGGCGATTCTGTTGTACCTGATAACGGGTTCAGCTACTCGTATCAGCTGATCGACTTCATCAAGGCGGCCGGGGACTTCTCGATTGGCGCGGCAGGGTTTCCAGAAAAACATGTTGCGTGTACGGACCACAAGCATGTGGATTGGCAGCGGGTGAAGAAGAAGGTCGATCACGGGGCGGGTTTTGTGTTGACCCAGTTGTTCTTTGAGAACACCGCCTACTTCGAGTTTCGGGACTACATGGTGGACACGCTTGGAGTCACAGCTCCGATTACTCCGGGGATCCTTCCTATCCTGAGTGCCGATCAGGTCAAGCGATTCACCGCAAACTGCGGCGCGACGCTACCGGTACATCTGGAACGACAGCTGGATGCGCTGGGCGATGACCCGGAGGCCGCTCGGGCGTTCGGCGTCGAGTACGCCAGCCGGCAGTGCGAGGAACTTCTGAGCGGCGGAGCGCCGGGGTTGCATCTCTACTCGCTCAATCGATCTCCGTCGTGCCTTGAGATCCTGAAGAACCTTGGGCTTTCGTAGCAAGAGCTCGCTACGAGCTAGGAGTCAAGAAGGAGTCGCGGGGGCGGTGGATCCGCTCGTAGCTGTCGGATGAGATCACGTAGTACCAGCCGGCGAACCGGGTGGCGAGTCGCTCGGCCTTTGCCCGCCCTTCCTCGGCGCGCCGCTCCCATGCGGCGTGCGCGTCAGCTTCCGATGCCGGCGGCTCCGGAAGCGCGGCCCCGTCGAACTCGGCCGTGATGAACACGTACCGGTTCTCCGCGGGACCGGCGTCCTCCTCGTCGCTCGACTTATCGCCGAGCAGGACGGCGTCGCCCCGCCCGTAGACGACTTCGCCGAATCTCAGTGTGTAGCGGACACCCTCGGTGGTTCGAACCTGCACCTCGCCCTCGTTCGACAGGACGCTCCCATCCGGCATTGGGCTGAATCCACGCCGCTGGAGCGTCTGGAGATCACTTCTGTCGATCTCTCCCGCCTGGAACGCCTCGCGGAGGTTGCCCGCCAGGCCGAGGGGCTTCGGTCGGACGCCGGTGATCGTGATGTCGATCACCGCGCCGACAAGCAGGTTCGCTTGGGCGGGATCGACGGCCTTCCCACTCGGTACTTGGTTCGCCGTCCACTCGTCCCGGTCCTCTTGGTCGAGTATGAACTCGCCTCGTCTGACGACCTGCCGCGTCTGCTCGTCCAGGAAGTATTCATTGAGGACGATGTGGTTCACCTGATCCCGCGTGACCTCCAGCAGGTTCGTTTCGATCCAGTCCTCGAATCGGGTCGAGATGTCTGCGCCAAAGCGGGCCGCGTAGACACGCTTCTGGCCCGGCACTCGAAGGAACCGGAACCCGGGCCGTGCCTGGATCGGCTTGCCGACAATGAGCTCGGCCAGCGCGTCGCCGGCGCCATCGCGGAACGTGATGCGGGTGCCCCGTCCCTCGAGCGCGGTGGCCTCTTCGTCGATCGGATCGATGACGCCGAGTGCCTCGTGGTCGGCGACGTTGTCCGAACGGAAGTCGTCCTTCACCACGCTGATGACTTCGGCGGCGGCCGTGGCAAGGCGCTCCTCGCCATCGGCCGGATAGTCGTGGTGCGACGGAATGGTCCACCGCCCGCCGCGATTTGTCACCTGAAACGGCAGCGCCGCTCCTTCCGCGCCATCCCACTGCACGATCTCCAACGTGGCAGCCATCTCCGGATCTTTGAACGTCGCGAAGAACGGCTCGCCGACATCGAAGAAGGCGTCTGGCGCGGCCCGACGCGGCGCGCTTACGACCGCCACTACCGCGAGTACGGCAGCGACCCCGCTTACCGTCAGCGTGGTCTTGAGCTCGCTCACCGCCCCTCCCTCAGCTGATGGGCCAGTGCCGCGCCCTCACGCTCGCGCCGCCGGCGCCGAACGAACATCGCGACGCCCCCCACGAACACCGGCACGGGCGGTAGCAGGATGGCGAACGTCTTGATCGTCGTCTGGATCTGCCGGATCCGTCCTTCCATGGTCTCGCGACTGGCCTGGATCTTCGCCGCCTTCTCTGACTCGATCGTCGACGACAACACCTCGAGTCGCCGGTTCTCGACCCGCTCGAGATTGCGCACCATGATCTGCACCGTCTGCGCGTCGATGTCGCTTCGTTGCTTGACCTCGGCGACCCGCTCGTCCAGCCGGGCCTGCGCCTGCGCGAGCGCGGCCTCGGCCTCGGCCTCGGCTGCCCGCTCATCCTGGGTTCGCTGGTTGATGAATTCGGCCGTCTGGGCCTCCAGCCGTTCGAGTGTGCGATGGCGCGCGCGCCGGCTCCGCAGGTCGATGAACGAGTCGTCGCCGACGAGCGTGTCAATGGCGTTGAGGAAGAAGGTGACGTTGTCGAAGTTCAGGCCGCCCGGCGCCTGCTCGCGGATGACGAAGAACTGCTGACCGATGAAGTCGAGGTCGGCTACGACAATCAGCTCGCCCGCGTCGGCGGTCTCCACGCGCGCCGCGACGATGTAGTCCTGATCGTCTTGCTCTCTGGGCGGCGAAGGATTCAGACGCGGTCCGAATGGCGACGGGGCGACGAGCGAGAAATAGCCGTTCGTACCTGACGCGGCGCTCGTGCGTACGAGCGGGTCGAAGGTGACGCTGGAATCGTCAGCGTTTGCCGGCTCCAGATACCCTGCGAACGGCAGCAGCAGCTCCTGGAGCTGAGCCGTCAGGGCGCGCTCGTGATTGAAGGTGGCGTCGTTGCCACTACTGGCACCCAGAAACACGAACTCCGACTGGAGATGGGCCAGGTCGGGGTGCGGGTTGTAGCTATCCCACACGATGCGGGTGGGCTCCCACCCGACGCCGAGCTCTCGCATCCACTCGCGCACGTTGCCGCGGGGGCCGGGCCGCGCCGTCCCCGGCGGATAGGTGAACGGGTTGCCATCGCCCGCCCACTCGGAGGGCGACATGGTTGGGTCGACGGCCGGAAGTGGATCGACCAGGACGAGCGCCGGGCCGCCCCCCTGGACGTAGTCGGTGATGTGCTGCAGCTGGTCGGACTGCAACGACGAGGGGAGCGGAACCAGGATCGCGTCGAGATTGCCGGCGATCGGGTAGTCCGGATCGAGCTGAACGACCTCGTACTGCTTCCTGAGCTCGGCCACCACCGGCCATTGCGGCTTGAACTCGGTTTGCTGGTAGTCCACGCCGCCGACGATATCCATCATGGTCTTGACCACGCCGACTCGCCGGCGCTCCGTCCCGGCAACCACCCGGATGCCGCGCATGATCTCGTACTCTGCGGGCAGTCCCCGGTCGAAGAACCCGACGACCTGTTCCTCGGCACCGCAGGTGAACGCAAGGCCGAGAAACACCTCGACCACATCGGAGCGCGCGGATCTGATGTCCCGGACCGGGCGAGCCACGATGCCGAACGTCTCTCGCGCCTCGCGGGCCGCGTCGCTGAACGCCTCGGTGTCTTGGATGAGCACCTCGACGCCGGGTCCGGCCAGCGCGTCGATCTCCTCGAGGAGGCTGATCAGATTCGAACGGGTCTGGACGTACGGCTCTGGAACGGTAGGACTGATGAACGCCCGAATGAACACGGGTCGGTCGGCTGGTAGCTCGGCGATCAACGACCGGGTCTCGTCGCTGAGCGTGTGCAGCTGCTCGGCGGTCACGTCGAGCCGAACGTTGGCGCGCGCGGCCACCGTGCCGAGACTGACGAGCGCCACCCCAACGGCTGCGGCGCGCACCAGGTGATGGACCCACATCGGATAGCCGTCCACCGGTGGCGGCCAATGGCGCCGGCCGAGCACGAGCACATTCAGGTAGAGGAAGAACGCCGCAACCCCGGCGAAGTACAACAACCCGGTCAGGCTGATGATCCCCTTGGCGAAGTCGTCGAAGTAGGTGGTCACGGCGAGGGCCGGGACACCCAGGATGAGCAGTCCGCAAAGGGCCACACCGATGATGAAGGCGACCGTCGCATTGCGCGCCAACAGCGACGCGAGCATCCCCACGGCGATCAGCGCCGCTCCCGAGCAGGCATAGCCCAGGTAGTTGCTGAACATCAGCCCCAGGTCGGGGCTGCCCAGATAGAACAGGACGGCGACGTAGCCGACAGACAGTACGAGCGACGCGATGTACACCCCGAGGCTTGCCACGTACTTGCCCAGCACGATCTCGAGATCGGTGGCCGGCAGCGTGAGGAGAATCTCGTCCGTTCCCAACCGCCGCTCATCCGACCAGACGTTCATCGTCAGGGCGGGAACGAAGAGCAGGAG
This sequence comes from Vicinamibacterales bacterium, assembly GCA_965216615.1. Taxonomy (GTDB): domain Bacteria; phylum Acidobacteriota; class Vicinamibacteria; order Vicinamibacterales; family UBA8438; genus CAUZIB01. Next base: position 263,457 of record CBDCGH010000022.1, read on the forward strand.
CAGCAGTGGAAACCAGGCGTTGAGCTGATCGAGGTTCGCGAGGTTCTGAAGGAAGAAGCGGTCCTGCCAGAACGCCGCCGTCGCGCTGAGAAAGATGAAGACGGTGATGAAGACGTAGCCGGTCGGGTTGCTGAAGTACAGGAGCAAGTCGCGCCGGGCCAGAGCCTTGACCATGGTCATGCTTGCCCCGTCAATCTGTAGAACCGCTGCTCGAGCGGCTCGTCGTCGTCGAGCCCGTGGAGCGGCCCGTCGAACACGAGCCGCCCCCGGTTGACCAGCAGCACCCGATCCGCGATCGCGTCGGCCTCGTGCAGGATGTGGGTCGAGATCAGCAAGGTCTTGGTGTGACGGAGCATGTCGATGTTTTCTCGAAACTGCCGGATCTGGTTCGGGTCGAGGCCTGCGGTCGGCTCATCCATGATGAGCACGTCGGGATCGTGCACCAGCGCCTGTGCCAGCCCCACGCGTTGACGTAGCCCCTTCGACAGCTTGCCGATCGGCTTCTCGACCACGAGCTGCAGCGCGCATTGCTCCACCACCGCGGCAATGCGGTCGTTCAGCACATCCGTCCGTATCGAGCGGGCCTCGCCGAGAAACCGCAGTAGCTGGAGCGGCGTCATGTCGGGATACAGCGGACCGTTCTCCGGAAGATAGCCGAGTGCCCGCGCCGCGTCTGTCCGTTGGGTTCGCACGTCGAACCCCGCAATCGACGCACCGCCTGCGCTTGGCGCCAGATACCCGGTCAGCATGCGCATCATGGTGGTCTTGCCGGCCCCGTTGGGGCCGAGAAAGGCCACGACTTGACCTTGGGGAATGGCGAACGAGATGTCGTCGACCGCGACGTACGGACCGTAGTCCTTGCTGAGGCCCCGCGCCTCGATCATCGGTCGCGCCACCGCGTCTGACATGTCGGTTTGGCAGAATAGCGGTTGGCGCGGCTGGCCGGCAAGCCGGCAAGTGAGGTGTCGGCGACGGCGCTTTCTACGGGCGCACCGTAACGGTCACGTCGACGGCGGTCGTAACCTGGGTGTCGTCGGCGACGGCGCGCAGCACGTAGGTGCCCGGCTTGCTGAAGCGGGCGGTCGTCGACGCACGCCCGGCTTCAACCGGCACCGTCATCGGATCGAACGAGACGCGACCTGGGCCGCGATGTTGCAGCCAGGTCACGGCCAGGCCGGTTGCCACGGCCGCGCGCGGGTTCACGACGTTCTGCGTGTTCGGCCCGTCGCGTCCCTGGTTCCGGCCGCGCCGCTTTGCCGCCTCCGGGTTCGGTCCCGGAATACCGTCATCGCCGGCGTCGACGGACAGCGACAGGGTGTCGGCCAGCGCCACCTCGACGTCTGGTGGGCCGACGCGCTCGATCCGTGGCGGCCGGTTGTCGACGTAGGCGCCTTTGATGCCCATCCCACGGTTCGCCCTCACCACCGACGCATCAATCTCCCATACCGGCCACAGCGATCCGTAGGCCTTGTCGGTTCGACCGTTGTGCGTGACGGTCCAGACGAGGTCTCTATCGCCGAAGTCGGCCGGCACACGCACTTTGAACACGAAGCTCTGGCGGCGCGGGTAGAAGTGGGTCGGCTGTCCGCGGTCGGGGTCGCCCGGCTCGAAGAGGTTCTGGGCACCGACCGGAATCGACGGCCGCTCTTCGTAGTTGCGGTTCAAGTAGCCGAATAGCAGGCTAAAGGATCCGTCCGAGTTGCGCTCCCAGCCCTCGAACACCGGCTGAACGTTTTGGCCCCGGTCGTATTTGATCTGCGCGGCCACGAAGCCGGCCAGTCCCAGCGTCAGCACGAGCGAAAAGCCCAGCGCCACCCCCGCGAGTCGCATTGTCATCCTCACGTTGTCGTCGCGTCTCCGCCGGGAGCTAGTCGTTGTTGGCGGCGGCCGCTGCACGCGCGGCCTTCTCGGCCTCGTATTCCTCGTCGGTCAGCGTGTACCAGCTGAGCCATGCGAAGCTCATGTCGTCGCTCGAGCGCTGACCGAAGCCGGCCCAGTTCCGGGAGTCGTCGTTCCACCGATTCCCGGTCGAGTTGTCGTGCCAGCTGATCACATGGATCACGGTGCCCTTCGGCAAGAGCGGGGCTACTTCATCTTCGTAGTTGTAGGCGATGTGCCAGCCGAAGTCCCAGTTCCCGCAGTTGATCGTTTCAACCCGGTTGTCGGGCAAGATCGCCTCGATGCACTGCCGAGTGCCCAGGTTATGCAAGTGCGGCTGAAAAACCGACAGGTGGATGTTGTCCTTTAGATGGTAGTACCCGTCGTGGCGGATGTTCGATTCGCCGGCGGGGATGTCGAGGTCCTCGTTGTCGCCGATGTGGTACGAAAAAATCTCGCGAGTCGGCTCCGCGTCCTTCGGATAGAAGGTCAAACCCACGCTCGTGCGGTCGACGATCTCGCGGCCGATGGCGTGGTAGTGCAGGTTGAAGACGATGTTCGAGCCGGCCTTGATCTTCCGGCTGGTCCCATCGGGGAAGATGTCGCCGTTCTTGCCGAGCGCGTACTCGTTGAGGAACGACCGGTCGTCTTCTTCGTCCTCCTGCAGGAATGTGACCGCGTGGTGCACCACCGGAAAGCTCTCGCCCGAAGGCTTCGTCTCGACCGCCTTGATCCACCGGTCTTCCGTCATGCCCGACTCCGAGAAGAGGTCACCCCACCAGTCGGGTGCCTCCGCCTTGACCACGAATGGCTCGGGAATCGGAACGATCCAGTCGGGCTCGCCGATGTGCCACTTGTCCATGTCGTCGAACTCGACCGGCGGTGGCAGGTCGGCCGGGTTTCCGCGGGGTGCGCCGCCGTCGACCCATCGCACGACGAGATCGATCTCCTCGTCGGACAGCGATCGATCGGCCTTGAACTTCTGGACACCAATGTTGCGGTCGATGTACCACGGCGGCATTTTCCGGTTCGCGACCCGTTCCTTGATGGAACGCGCCCACGGCCGCGACTCCTCGTACGTGAGGAGCGACATCGGCGCGATCGAGCCTTCTCGATGGCATGTCTGACACGAGCGCTGAAAGATCGGCGCGATGTGCTTGTTGAAGGTGATCTCGTCCGTATCCTGGCTTTGGGCACCCGCCGGTGCAGCGAGCAGCACACCTACTCCGAGGACGAGCGGCGCAACGAACCTGGCTCCTGACGTCATGATCAGGCTCCTCTCTTGATGCCGGACGCGCACGCGTGAGTCTACCACCAGTTCGGAACGGAACCCACGGAAGGACTAGTCTTCGCGACGGACGGGAAATCGTCCTTCCAGTGCATCTCGAACGATTGCTTTGACCTCGTCCGAGAAGTCCTTGCGCAGCACCCATTCAAGAAAGCTACGGTCGTTGGCCGCCAGGTCCGCGAGGGATGTTCCTGCTTGTGCTCCGAACGCCACGGTTGCGACGTCATCTTGCCACAACAGTTTCCCGTCCGCATCGATTCGGTTTGGATCGATTGGATGAAGCCAGTCGTGAAGCCCGTCTACCGTTCGTGGCAAGTCAGGATACGTTTTCAATTGCGCTGCCAGGACGGCGACGGTGGCCTCGACGTCGCTACGGGCGTCATGCGCTTGTCGAGTGTGTCCTTCCTGGACACGGTAGAACTGGAGCGCCGCATCCAGGCTCCGTGGCTCCCTGCGGACAAACAGCGTGTAGGCGTCGATGACCCGCGTGTCGGTCATCGGATCCTCGAGCTCCACGCGGGCAAACTCTGCGGCAAGCAACCGACGGTCGAATCGTTCGACGTTGTAGCCAGTGAGATCAACATCGGACAGGAGTGCCGAGATGGTTGAGGCCAGTTGCTTGAAGGTCGGCGCGGACGCCACCATCTCGTCCGAAATCCCATGAATGTCCGTGGATGCTCGGGGAATCGGCTGCTCAGGATTCACGAGCGAGGACCATGTCGCGACGCTTCTGTTCGGGAAGATACTGGCGGCTGCAATCTGGACGATGCGGTCACGTCCAGGCCAGACACCGGTGGCTTCCAGGTCCACGCACACAAGGGGCCGAGCCAGGGTCAGGTGGGTGGCAAGTTCTTGTGCCAGGCGCTCTACATTCATGTATTCGATACGTCCAAGGTGGCGGCCGTCACGTCATCCAACCGAGCGCCCAGGCCTGTACGGCGTCCGTCGTGCCGAGGCCGATCATGGCACTGTAGATCACGATCCAAGCGACGAACCCTCCGATGAGCACCAGTGGAGCGCGCCGCGCTGTGAACCAGGCGCCTCCAATAATGAGGATCGCCAGCATGTTTTCCGTCAGCGGGGCCCAGAACTCCAGTGCGTCCTCGAGGCCGGAATTCACCCAGACGCGAGCGATGGCCGGTGGAACGAGGGTCATCGACGCCAGCAGCATCAGTTGTTTGTGCGTCTCGGGTCTGCGTCGGAAATAGGCGGCACCGCCGACCGCGAGCGAGAAGGTCATGAACGAGCCGACGTCCCCGCTCATCAACGGCAGTTGCTCCGCGATGACGCGCGAAGGATCCGGCGGATCCCCCAGAGCGATAAGACGCGGAAGCGCAAGGAAGAGCGCGTAAACTCCGGTCACGAAGACCCCGGCGGCGACGAAGAGGCCGCCGATACCAAGTGTCCGGTGCACCGCTCGGCGCCCGGAAGCGATTAACAGCGTCTGCGCGAAAAACAGCGACATCCAGGCCGTCGCCAGGACGCCGTGAGCCACCACGTGAAGCGGGAGGCTGAGTGCGCCCCCGTCTCGGGAGCCCCCCAGATCCTCGGCTGTCCGAGCGATCAACCCGGGGTACTCGAAGACGGTCTTGAGAAAGAAGCTGGGCGAGAACCCGATCAGCGTGATACCCAGCAGCAAGCCCGCCGTCGCCACAAAGAATCGATGGCGCATCTTCTCGGTCCCTCCAAACGCATTGTCCAGTGTTTTTCTAGGACTGCGGGAATATAGAGCCTCCGTGATGTGTTTTTGGGGGGGGATGGCACTGATTGCCACGACATGGAAGGTGATATGACTTTCAGTCAGGACTACCTGGAAGCACTGGCCGGCCAACTGATCGGGGCTGCAATCCGACCCAAAGTGCCCCCGCAGGCCGGCGATCGCGTTGTCCTATCGACGCTTCCTCCCTGGGTAGATCAACTGCCCGAGGAAACTCAGCGTGTATTCCGTTTCTGTGTCGACCGGTCGTACGAGATCGCGGAGGTCGACGCGAATGGTCTACTGGTGCTGGATGTCAGCGGCGACGTGGACGAGTTGTTCGGAGGTTGCAAGAACGATATCCGCGTAGAACCCGAGTATGTCCGCCTGGTTGATCCTGCGACGACGGGATGAAGTCCGGGGCACTGCCCGAGGAAACTCAGCGTGTATTCCGTTTCTGTGTCGACCGGTCGTACGAGATCGCGGAGGTCGACGCGAATGGTCTACTGGTGCTGGATGTCAGCGGCGACGTGGACGAGTTGTTCGGAGGTTGCAAGAACGATATCCGCGTAGAACCCGAGTATGTCCGCCTGGTTGATCCTGCGACGACGGGATGAAGTCCGGGGCACTCAGCCGCTAGCCGCCGGCGACCGCAGTCAGCGGAGCGGTCGTGAAATTCAGCTCAAACGGGACGCACCACACGGTAACAGACCGGTACACGCCCAGATCAAGATTGGCGGGCACCGGGTACGACTGGTCTCCCTCGGCACTTCGGAGCGCACCAAGCGTGATGTACTCCGCATCGATTACCGATTGACTGTCGGTCGAGTCGGGCGCCGCGACCAGATACACGTCGACCGGGGGAAGGCAGAGACCGCGTGCCCTGGGCTTCCACGATCTCCGCGAACCGGTCTGCACCACATCGAAAGCTCCTGAATCGCAGAGACCGCGTGCCATCTGATGCTTCCACGATCTCCGCGAACCCGGTTCCCGGGTGCACCACATCGTGAAAGGAACCACGGTGGGTGATGGCGGAACCGGGGGGGAGCGTCGCACCATCCAGTCCAGTAGCTGCAGTTGGCGAGTCGGTGCATCCGGGGAGACCCAGTAGGACCACCCCCGCCAGGGCAAGCCCCACGCGAGGGCCGTGTCTTTTGTGGTCGGTTCGCGATGTCATGGTTGGATCAGTCGCGTGCTGGCCGAGAAACCCCCGCGGAACCGAATGCCGTCGGTCGCCTTGGCGATTTCACGACGCCGACATTGCTGACGTGGTCGCTGAAAGCGGTATCGGGTGGCGGTGATTGGTCACAGAACGCCGCAATTCAAGTGATCGGGTGCCTCAAGGCTTCTCGAACATGGCCTCATCGAGCTCTATGTCGAGTTCCGTCTTCTCGAAATTGACGTCGATAGAGATTGTCCCGCTCTGTATCTGGTAGGACACGGTATTGGGCAACATGGCGCCACCGTAGTCGGCGTAGTCCCCATAGTGAATAGTCAGCACGGATTCGATCATCAGTTCGACGATTTGATGCGTCTCTTTGTCGATAGCGAACGCGAGCGGCGCCCCAACGACATTGAGAATCACGCATTCCTTGCCGTCTATCGTCTTGTCCGTGTCGACGCCGAACTCGTCGGCGCCCTGCGGGATCAGGTGGAAGTCCCACTTATGGCGTCCGCTCCGCGCGTCGTACGCGCGTGCGAACCCCGGAGGACCCTCCTTCGTGTTGGTGTAGTCGTGGATCGACGACCCGATGATGATCGTGTCGCCTACGACCAGCTGGGGTGACGAATCGTGGCGCTACTCGGGCAACACCAACGTCTGGTCGAACATGAGTGCCGACGCGGAGCTCGGCTATGTGTACCTGCCGACCAGCACGCCGACATCGGACTACTACGGTGGCCAACGGCCCGGGGACAACTTGTTTGCCGAGAGCCTGGTCTGTGTCGATATCGAAACGGGTCGGCGCGTCTGGCACTACCAGCTGGTGCACCACGGGGTGTGGGACTACGACAGTCCGACGGCGCCAAACTTGCTCGACATCATGGTTGACGGGCGCTCCGTCAAGGCCGTCGCGCAGGTCACCAAACAGGGCTTCGTCTATGCCTTCAACCGAATCACGGGCGAACCGATCTGGCCGATCAACGAACAGGCCGTCAACACCGAGACGAACCTCGAAGGGGAAATCCTGTCGCCGACCCAGCCCATTCCCTCCAAGCCGCCGGCCTTCGACTACCAGGGCGCAACTATCGACGACCTGGTCGACTTCACACCCGAGATCCGGCAGATGGCGCTCGACGCAGTCGATGGCTTCAGGATGGGTCCCCTGTTCACGCCACTCTCGCTAGAAGGAACGATCTTCAGGCCGAGCGCCGGCGGTGGCGCCAACTGGTCCGGTGCGGCGGTCGACCCCGAGACCGGGACACTCTACATTCCGTCGCGCAATGTGCATTCGGTGATGCGGTTCCGCAACCCCGAACCAGGCGAGGACTCGACGTTGCGATACCTGCTCAGCTTTGGCAGAACGGCCTTCATCGAGGCCGGGAATCCCGACCGGCGCCCCGTGATGCCCCAAGGCCTTCCGCTGTGGAAGCCACCCTACTCGCGGATGACGGCGATCGACATGAACCGTGGTGAGCATCTGTGGATGACCCCGCTTGGTGACGGCAATCGCTTTCGCAACCACCCGCTGCTGCGGGACCTCGACCTGCCGCCTCTCGGTGGTGACAGCAGTCGAAGTGGGCCGCTCCTGACCAAGACCGTGCTGGTGCACGCCTTGACGACGGGCGGGACCGATGACGGTGCGCGGCTCGTGGCGTATGACAAGGTGACGGGCGAGCCGACGGCGTGGGTTGATCTGCCGGGTGGCGCGATGGGCACCCCGATGACCTACATGGTGGACGGGACGCAGTACATCGCGCTTACCGTTGGGGGTGAGGTGCCTTTGCTGGTGGCCTTCCGGCTGCCGGAATAGGAGCGCGTGAACTCCGCAAATAGAGCACCGTCGTCAGAGCCGTCAACATCGGGATCAGTCAAACAAGGGCTGGACATATGACTGGCCGAACGGTAGGTTGGTCGCCGACTTCCTGGCCCTCGCCGGCGCGGGAGTGAAACACGGTCACCCAGGATTAGGAGACTCGCATGCGTTGGCTTCGGCTCGCTTCGCTGTCCGTACTCGCCAGTCTGTTCGCCCTCGTTCCAGGGTCTGGCGAGGCCCAGAGGACTGGCACTCCGGCAGACCTCATCTTCTTCAACGGTCGGGTTCTGACGATGGAACGTGCACGACCACGGGCGCTTGCCATCAGGGGCGACACCATCGTCGGGGTGGGGAGCAACGAGCGGATACGGAGTTTCCGTGGGCCCGACACTATCGTGGTGAACCTGCGCGGCAGGACGCTGCTCCCCGGTTTTGTCGATGCACACACCCACTCGCTGGGCCTAGCCCCACCCTTCGATGATCTGGATGCTCGCCAACAGCACGTACTCGAAGGCGGAGTCACCAGCATCGGCGACCCAGCGGTATGGCCCGCAAAGCTAGAAAGCCTGCTCGCTGCCACCGCGACCACGGATCTGCGTCTGCGAGTGGGTCTGTACCTGATGTACAACACCAAGTGTTCTTTCGTGTTTCCTCAGGATTGGTATTTCGACTACCCACCTGATCACGATCCCCGGAGAATGTTGCGCGTCCTGGGCGTCAAGCTCTTTGCCGATCCGGCAAGTCCAATACCACCCTTCTGCGGATGGGCGAAGATGACCGTCCCCCTTCCAGACGACCTGATCAAGCAAACAGGCGCGACACCGCCTTTCGGCGATCTCATCCTCAGTGCCGAGGAAATGGCCCAGGTCATCTCGGACGTGCAGGCCCGCCGCTATCAGGTTGTGATCCACGTCCGTGGAGATGCCGTTCTCGACGCCGCGCTCGACGGGATCAAGGCCGCTCTCAACGGGGGACGGAACATCTACCGGCATCGTATCGACCACAATGACTACGTTCGGCCCGACCAGGTAGCGCGTTTTGGCGAGGTGGGTGTACTACCCCTGGTCCGAGGGCGGCCAAACGCTTGCCTCTTGAACTCGCAGGGGAACGTGGATCAGTTGGGTGAGGCGGTGCATGGATGGGTACGTGTGGCGCGGTCGTTCATCGACGCCAACCGACGCCTGCCTCTCACATGGCACAGCGACACTGGAGAGTTTAAGCGTCGGCCGATGCACGACCTGTACGAGCTGGTGACAAAACGGCAGGTCGATCCCGACGACGGCAGCATCTGCGAACCACCGGAATGGCTGGCTGCGGAGAGGGTCAGCGTGGCGGCGGCGCTTCGGATGATGACGATTAATGGCGCCCATGCACTGTTCGCGGAGGACGCGGTTGGCAGCCTTCGGCCTGGAAAGCTGGCGGATGTGATTGTGCTGTCCGACAACCCCCTCAGGGTAGACCCGGACACTTTACCCTTCCTTGACGTGTTGATGACGATGGTAGGGGGCAACGTCGAGCACTGCCTGCCGGGCTATGAGGCGCTATGTCCCGTGACGTCTGCGCCGTAGCTGGCTCTTGGACGTAGAGACCCCAGGGCCCATCTTGAATCAGCCGCTACTAGCACCAGAAACACCAGTGATAGGGCGGACGAAAGTAGGTGATGAGTCGACCACACACGATCACACCCACCCAGCAGATCAGGGAAACCGCCGCCATCACCCTGGCCGCTTGCGGCGCGCTGTCGGCTGCGCCAGCGGCCTTCACGGGAACAAAGACGAATCGGTAGAAGACGAGCACATTCAATCCCGCGATGGCCATGAGCGACAGCTTGATCTGAAAAGCCGGGTTGAACAGATACTGGTCGGGCACACTGGACACGAACATGAAACCGGTGATGACGTTCACGGCGTAACCGGCCACGCCCCAGGGTACGAGTTTGTGCAGCGCCTCCATGGGGATGCCTTTTGCCATGCCCAGCATCCGGAGATCAAAGAAGCCCACGGTCCCGATCAGCAGACACAGGCCGGTGAAGTGTAAGGACTCAATGACCGGCCAGCCCCACGTGGAGTGCATGAAGCCATGAATGCCGGTCTGGTGTGAGAGCTCGAGCAGCGCTTCCACAGTGATACCTGGTCAGTTCACGTGCGAGGCCAGCATTACCGTGTGCGTGTAGGCGAGGAAGCGGCCCGAGGTAATCGCGACGAGCCACAAGGCGAGCGACGCCCCGGCCAGAGCCCTCGCTCTCGCCGGGGCCCGCCCCGCATCGTGCGTAGCGTCTCGCATCATCCCGCCAGCGATGGACCTGGCAGTGAACAGGGCCGCCACTGCCGCGGCAAGCTTGAGATAGAACACTGGATTCGTCAGTGCTTTGGCCGGGTACGCGGCTAGCAGCAGAACCCCCGACACGACAATGACCACCAGGCTCACCCAGAGCACGGGCGAGAATCGGGCCATCAGTGCCAGAGGGACCTTCGGGGCGACGCCTAGAATGCGGAGATCGGTGGCAACATGAATCCCAACCACGAATCCCATGGCCACGGAGTGGAGAATCAGACTCGAGAAGAACGCCGGTCCGGACTCTCGCATCCAGGTGCTGAATGCGGTGTCTTCGAACCATACCAAGTATTCCATGGTGACCCACATGCTACCGCACACCATATCGCTTGACCCAGGTTCGCTGGGCCGTATGATGGCGGAGAAAAAGGTGAATCATGCCCGACCACTCGACCTTGTCCCGGCGAGACGTGATAGCCCTGGCTGGCACCGCAGCCCTGTTGCCACTGACTTCGGCATGCAACGGCGGGACGTCCAGCTCGCCAGGTACGGGGCGAAGAGCGGACCTGAAAGAGCCATTGATCAATTCGTCTGTCTCGTCGCTTGCGCAGGCGATACAGGAGAAGCAGGTTTCTTCAGCAGAGGTCGTGCAGGCGTATCTGGATCGCATCGCCGAGGTGAACCCCGCGCTCAATGCGGTCGTTCAGCTGGCACCCGAGGCGACAGAGGAAGCGCGAGAGGCAGACGAGGCATTGGCCCGCGGTGAGCTCCGAGGGCCTTTGCATGGTGTGCCCATGGTGATCAAGGACTCGCTCGACACGCAGGGAGTCATATCGACTGGTGGCACCAAAGGCAGAGAGAGTTTTGTCCCGGCAGAAGACGCGACTGTTGTGCGGCGCCTGAAAGAGGCCGGAGCGATTCTTCTCGGGAAAACCAACACGCCCGAGCTCACGCTGTCGTTCGAGACGAACAACCTCGTCTACGGGCGCACCAACAACCCCTGGGATATCTCGCGGACGTCCGGTGGGAGTAGCGGTGGGGCTGCCGCCATCGTCTCGGCTGCCGGCGCGCCCTTTGACATCGGCAGCGATTTCGGTGGGAGCATTCGTCTGCCGTCCCACTTCTGCGGGATCGCAGGACTCAAACCAAGCGCGGGACGTGTGCCGCGTACGGGGCACATCTATCCCTTTGGCGGCGTTCAAGACTCTTTTCAGCAGCTCGGCCCTTTGGCTCGCTATGTCGAAGACCTCGCCCTCATTCTGCCTCTGATCGCTGGGCCCGACTTCATCGACCCGGGCGTCGTGGCCATGCCGTTGGGGAATCCCAAGGAGGTTGAACTTGGGTCTCTGCGGATCGGTTTCCACACCGACAACGGCATTCGAACGCCGACCGCCGAGACGCAGTCCACGGTCAGGGCTGCGGCAACCGCGCTGATGGCGGTGAGTCGTCTCGTGGAAGAATCTCGTCCGCCAGGGGTTGAGCAGTCGTTCGAGATCGGGTGGCCGATGTATCGCTTCGACGGTGGCGCTACGGTCAGGCGACTGTTGAGGCAGGCCGGCACGACGGAGCCCTCGCTAAGCGCAGACCGCGGACCCGCGATGTCCGCCGAAGATTTCGACCAGGCGCTCGCGAATGTCTACGAGTTGCGCAGCCGCATGCTCTCGTATTTCGTGGACTTCGATGCGTTTCTTTGCCCGGTGAATGCGCATCCGGCGGTGCCCCACGGCTCGTTCGATATTCCCGATTACAGCTACACCATGACCTACAACGTGACCGGCTGGCCCGGCGCCGTGGTGCGGGGGGGGACATCTCCGGAAGGTCTCCCGATCGGTGTGCAGATCGTCGGACCTCCCGGTCGGGAAGACGTCGTGCTTGCGGTGGCGGCGTTTGTGGAACAGGAGCTGGGAGGATGGCAGCCCCCCGCTATCTGACTAGCTATGGCGAATGCCCTTCTTCTCGTCCTGACCCTGATTCTGCTCATTGCTGGCTTTCCGTTCCTTCTATTCGGAACGTTCGTCGCCTTCATTGAGCAACCGGAGGCGGTCCCGGGCGGCAGCTACTTTGCCTTCGGTGGGCTTGTTGCGGTGTTGTGCGCCCTGGGAATCAGAGCATACCTGCGGAGACGAGACGCCTGGTTCTCCTAGCCGACGCCACGGCAAGGACGAACCCATGAAGACTGCCACGGCGCTCGTTGCACATTTGGGCGAGTGCGATCGAGACCCCCTCAAGGCAGCGGCGCAGGCGCCGATAACGTACTTGATGGATAACATTGTCGCAGCTGCACACCCACTGCCCCGACGCCTGCTCCGGGCGCTCAACTATCCAGGCATCATCTTGGAGTTCCGACGCGCCGGTGACTCGTGGTCCCTGGCGCGGCAACACACACACCTGTGGGTCTGGGGCCTCATGCAGGCGCCGTCCGAACGATAGCGACGAGCACGAGCGCGTTCTTCGCGTAGACGAGGGCCGCCACTGGTGCCGAGTATAGTCGCGGTCGGAGTACTCAGAGCACTACTCGCCCTGCGGCAGCGCAAGAGCGATGAGCCGTGGGCCGCCGCCGACCGTCAGGGCGATGTACTGCCTGCCGTCGACCAAGTACGTCATCGGCGTCCCGATGGCGCCGCTGGGGAGATCGACGGACGCCAGCTCGGCGCCGTTCGTCTTGTCGTACGCGACGAGTCGCGGGCCACCGTCCGTGCCCCCAGCGGTGAGGCAGTACAGCAAGAGCGTCTTGGTCAAGAGCGGCCCGTTGTTCGCGTTGTCTCCGCCGAGCGGCGGCAGATTGAGATCCCGCAAACGCGGGTGGTTCCGGTAGCGATTCCCATCACCGGTCGGCACCCACCAGAGGTGCTCGCCCGTGTTCATGTCGATCGCGGTGATCCGTGAGTAGGGTGGCTTGAGGAGGGGCAGCCCCTGGGGCATTTGCGGGGTCACGCCGAAACCGTTGCGCCCAGCCAGGATGGCTGCCTCGGGAGCGCCGTGGGTGTAGTCGACAGTGGCTCCGAGCGCCGGGTCGGGCGTATACATCCCCACGACCACGGCTCGGTTGCGCGACGGGATGTAGAGGATGCCGGTTTCCGGGTCCATCGCGGCACCCCCCCAGCCGGTCGTACCCTCGGTCGGCGGACGCATGATCGTGCCCTTGGTGACCCCTTCGATCGGACGGTCCAGTGGCGTGAAGATTGGGCCCAGTCGAAAACCTTCGACGGCCTTCACCGCCATCGCACGAATCTCCGGCGTGAAATCAACGAGGTCGTCAAGCGTTACGCCCTGGTAGTCGAACGGTGCCGGCTTCGTCGGAAACGGCTGCGTCGGCGACGGTACGTCGCCAGGGATGTTGGTGTCCTGCGGCACAGGTCGTTCCTCGATTGGCCAGATCGGGTCGCCGGTGACGCGGTCGAACGCATAGACGAAGCCTTGCTTGCTGACCTGGGCAATCGCCTTGATGTCCCGTCCATCGACCGTGACGTCGACCAGATTCGGATGCGTCGGGAAGTCGTAGTCCCAGAGCCCGTGGTGGACAGCCTGGAAGTGCCACAAGCGCTGGCCGGTCTCGACGTCGACGGCAATCAGCGTCTCCGAAAAGAGGTTGTCCCCAATCCGGTCGGACCCGAGGAAGTCGTTCGTGGTCGTTCCGGTCGGCAGGTACACATGCCCGAGCTCGTTATCTCCCCCGAGCATCCCCCAGACGTTCGCATTCCCGGAGTAGCGCCACGAGTCGTTGAGCCAGGTCTCAACGCCGAATTCGTCGGTGCCATTCGGGACGGTGTGAAAGTCCCATGCGTGTTCGCCGGTTCGGACGTCCCAGGCACGCACCCAGCCGGGCACCGCTTCCTTCGTGATGCGGCGGTCAGCGACCTGCGACCCGTGGATGACCTTGTCGCGGACGACGATCGGCGCCGAGAAGATGCCCCAGAGCATGGCGTTCAGGTAGTCGCGATCCTCCCGATTGGCCCGCGGAAGACCAACCATCGTGTCGACCATGCCGCTGCCGTCAGGGCCGAAGTCGGCGCACGGCCGGCCGGTTTTCGCCTCGACACAGACGACGTAGCCGGCCCCGGTGCCCCAGAAGATCCGCTCGTCATCGGCGCCGTCGGTCCAGTAGGCGACGCCCCGCGCCGTCCACGGATTGCTCATCGGTGGGGTCCCCTCCTCATAGCCCTTCGGGTTGAAGACCCAGAGTGTCTCGCCGGTTGTCGCGTCGACCGCGACCCCCTGCCCGAGGGGCGTGTTGAAATAGAGGACGCCGGCGACCATGAGCGGCGTGGCCTGTAAGCGCGATGAAAGCGGCGGGTGACCGGGTCTGTAGAGCTCGGGGTCTTCCCGGACGAGCGATTCGACGATGGTGTCGAGCGGGGCTGACCACTCGCCACCGCCAGGCGTCGACCGGCTGATCAGCGTGTCGACCGACGTCCACTCCCACGCTATTTCGAGGTCTGCGAAGTTGCCGGCGTCGAGCTGATCGAGCGGTGAGTACTTCTTCCCACCGATGTCTCCGGCGTAGCTCCGCCACTCGCCGTTCGAGGTGTCATAGGTCTGCCAGGGACCGGCAGAGCGCCCGGGCTGCGCCTGTGCAACCGGCCCAACGACCGGGAAGGTGATGGTGAGGAGGACACTGAGCGAGAGCAACTGGCGCATGGCAAGACCCCGTTTCGAGTTCGATGTGTGAGTAGGCCTATCATACCGCCCCGATTCGTCATTCATGAGCGCGAAGATCGGCGAGGGCTGCAACCGGGACAGGCTATACTGCTCGCTTCTGCTGCAAGAAAGCGCCAGATAACCAGGTTCAAGGAGCTCCAGACATGGCAACGCTGTTCGTACGTCACAAAGTGAAGGAATTCGGTGCTTGGAAAGCTGCATATGACGCGTTCGACGCTGAACGGAACGGGTTGGGGGTGACCGGTCACGGTGTTTACCCGATGGCGAGAGGTGGACCCCTAAATTCGGACAGCTTGCTAAGGTGAGATCCAGACCCAGGAGAAGGAGTCTGGCATGCCACGGAAGAGACGGAGTTATCCTGCTGAGCTGAAGGCAAAAGTCGCGTTGGAGGCACTGCGCGAGGAAGCAACGATGACGGAGCTGGCGGCCCGCTACGGTGTCCATCCAAACCTGATTACCAACTGGAAGACGAAGGCTCGGCAGCAGGTCCTGACCGGCTTATCGGGGAATCACGAGCGGCAAGAGGCCTCTCGCGAGGCCGAAATCGACCATGCCGCTGCCGTCAGGGCCGAAGTCGGCGCACGGCCGGCCGGTTTTCGCCTCGACACGTTGAATCTGCGCCTGATGCGGTCGATTGACGACGTGGCTCCGCCGGCAGGGCGACACGGTCTCTCGGAAAGCCGGCAGGATCTATCCCTACCTACTGCCGACCTGGCGATCACGCGGCCGAACCACGTGTGGTGCACGGATGACCGACATCCCACGGCCGCTGTACCGTCGCGGTAATGGACTGGGCGAGCCGCAAGGGGCTGGCCTGGCGCTTGTCCAACACGCTCGAGGCGAGCTTCTGCGTCGCGGCCTTGCGAGAGGCGCTCGAGGGCTATGGTCCTCCCGAGATCTTCAATAGCGACCAGGGGAGTCAATTCACCAGCGTCGACTTCACCGACGTGCTCAAGGAGGCGGGCATTCGCATCTCGATGGACGGCAAGGGCCGCTGGATGGACAACGTGTGTATCGAGCGCCTGTGGCGGTCGCTCAAATACGAGTGCGTGTACCTGTCCGAGTTCACCACTGGCTCTGAGGCCCGGACCGGCATCGGCGGGTGGATGGACTTCTACAACCGGTGCCGGCCCCACTCGTCGCTCGGGTTGACGACCCAGAGCGTCTCGCCGGTTGTCGCGTCGACCGCGACCCCCTGCCCGAGGTTTCAGGCCGCCGTGTTGAAATAGAGGCTCCGCCGGCGACCATGAGTACCGGGTAAGCCCGGCCCGAAGCGCTGCCGGCGCGTGGCCTGTATTTCAGCGCGATGATCCAAGCTGGCGGGTGACCGGGTCTGTAGAGCTCGGGGTCTTCCCGGACGAGTCTGGATTCGACTAAGATGGTGTCGACAGCCGGGGCTGACCACTCGCCACCGTGATTCAGGCGTCGACCGGCTGATCAGCGTGTCGACCGACGTCCACTCCCACGTCTATTTCGAGGTGCTGCGAAGTTGCCGGCGTCGAGCTGATCGATTTCGTGACGGTGAGTACTTCTTCCCACCGATGTCTCCGGCGTAGCTCCGCTGCACTCGCCGTGGCCTCGATCGGTGTCATCGGGGAAGTAGGTCTGCTCAGGGACTCCATGCCGCCGCCCAGCGTTCAGAGCGCCCGGGCTGCGCCTGTGCAACCGGCACCCTCCCAACGACCGGGAGCTTCGCCAGGTGATGCTCCCGAGAGATGGTCGACGGGGACCGGTTGATTCGCCGTCACGAACCCCGCAGTGCTGGGCGTGAGGAGGACACTGAGCGAGAGCAACTGTGCGCATGGCAAGACCCCGTTGAGGTGTTCGAGTTCGATGTGTGAGCCAGCGCCTCCTCATACCGCCTCGACGCAGAACTCGCGGTCCAGGGTGTTCGATACCCGCCAGGAGAGCACCCGGCGAGACAACCAGTCCATCACCGCGACCAGGTACATGAACCCCTTGGCCATGGGCAGATAACAGATGTCCGTCGCCCAGACCTGGTTCGCCCGTTCGACCGAGACGCCCGTGAGCAGGTAGGGGTAGACTTTATGGTCGCGACCCGGCGCGCTGGTGCGACGTTTCGGGTACAGCGCCGCCACACCCATGTGGCGCATCAGACGCTGGACGCGCTTGCGATTGACCGGATGCCCCCGAGTCTCCAGCTCATCTCGGATCCGGCGGCTGCCGTAGAACGGAAGCTCGAGGTGGATCTCGTCGATCAGACGCATCAGGACCAAGTCTTCGTGCGACACCGGACCGGGGCGGCAGTACGCCGTGGAGCGGGCCACCTTAAGCAGCTCGCAGCGTCGGGTGACTGGTAACGGCTGGTCGGACTGAATCATCGTTCGCCGCTCGCTCAACGGTCTCGACCGAGCGCTTTGGATAAAAAATCCTTCTCCATCGTCAGCTGGCCGATCATGGCGTGGAGTTTCTGGGTCTTGCAAGTCCTGGATCTGATTGGGGTGAACGTCGAAGTGCTCGGCGAGCTCGGCCAGGGTTCGGTCCCCTCGCACGGCTGCCACCGCGACCTTCGCCTTGAAGCTCGCCGAATGATTGCGTCGTTTCCTCTTGGTCATCTTCTGCTCCTCTTCCTTACGGAAATGTAGTGCAGAAGATTCCACTTAGCAGCGTCGATCAGCTGTCCAACCGATGGGGTCCACCTCTCCTGTCCGAAGGATGGGGTCCACCTCTGGCGATCCCAATGAGGTGACGGCGTATCACGACTTCGCCAGCATGGACGCGGCGAAGGCATTCGCAGGCAGTGACAGATTGAAGGAAGTCATGGAGGGTGCCGGAGTCGTCGGCGTTCCTGACGTTTGGTTGGTCAACAAGGTCTAACCACGACGACGTGAGCAATCCAAGGGCGACCTCTCGGGGTCGCCTTTGGTGTCTCCAAGGCGCCTTGGACGGCCTCAGCCCGCGTCGTTTTGCTCGATTCGAGCGAGGCGACGTTCAATCTCGATCAATTTGTGCAGGATGATGATGTGCGTTTTCTTCGCATCGATGCCGACTGGGCTCGCCTCGCTGCCGATGAGCTCCGCGATGTCGCTGTAGACGTCGGCCGGGACATCAATCTTCATATGCGTCTCCCTTCAAGGGGTTCAGTGTGCCACGTTCTAACCTTGTGGGCACGATGACGGTTTGGGAGCGTTGGGTCGGTCAGCCGCAGACTCTGTGGCTGCGGAGAGCACTCTTCCAGGTTCACCTCTGGTCGGGGCTCGGGGTCGGGCTGTATGTCGTCGTGATCAGCCTGAGCGGGAGCGTGTTGGTCT
Source organism: Vicinamibacterales bacterium (assembly GCA_965216615.1). GTDB lineage: Bacteria > Acidobacteriota > Vicinamibacteria > Vicinamibacterales > UBA8438 > CAUZIB01. The sequence goes on from CBDCGH010000022.1 coordinate 281,499, forward strand.
ACCGGAGCGAGCTGCGGCAGGTGTTCAATCCGGAGCCGCGGATCGTCGTGCCGACTGGTGACCGGCTCAGCACGGACGCACTCACTGAGGCCGCCCGGCAGATCTATCCAGATGATCAGGTCCGGGTCTTCGCCGAGCCGGAGGACCGGACGCACGCGGTGACGATCTCGGTCAATCGCGATGGCACCGTCGCCCAGATGTACTTCGATCCCTACACAGGTGAAGAGCTGGGTCCCGCGCTACCCTTCGGATGGCGGGCGACGACCTGGCTCCTCGACTTGCACGACAACCTCCTGACGGGAGAGACCGGTCGTTCGGTCAATGGTGGTGGCGCGGTCGCGCTGACACTCCTGAGCCTGACGGGGGCCATCATCTGGTGGCCAGGCATCCGGAGCTGGCGCCGCAGCCTCGTCGTGGATCGACGTGCCGGCTGGAGACGGCTCACCTGGACTCTTCACAGCGTCGTGGGCTTGTGGACCTTCGCCTTCATCATCATGTGGGGCGTCACCGGCGTGTATCTATGTTTCCCCGAGCCGTTCATGGCGGTCGTCGACTACCTCGAGCCCCTCGATCTCGTGACGTTCGAACCGCGTACCGGCGACGCGATCGTGTATTGGTTTGCGTACCTGCACTTTGGCCGGTTCGGCGGGTGGGCGACCAAGCTACTCTGGGCGGTCGTGGCGCTGGCGCCACCGGTCATGTTCGTGACTGGTTTCCTGATGTGGTGGAACCGCGTCGTGAGGCCGACGACGCGCTCGCCTGCCGATCTGGGTTGAAGCTCATCGCCTCAGCGTGACAGAAACGCGTCGACCTCAGAACGACTGGGCATGCTGGCTTGGGCGCCGGACCGAGTCACCGACAGCGCCGCGGCGCCATTGGCGAAGCGCCCGGCATGCTCCGGGTTCTGTCCTTCGGAGAGGGCCACCGCGAACGCGCCATTCCACACGTCGCCGGCCGCTACCGTATCGACCGGTTCCACTTCGAAGGCGGTCCAGACGTGTGGTGTCTCGCCGTCGATCCAGAGCGCGCCGGCGTCGCCCCGCTTGACGATGACCTGCGTGACACCGCGGTGCTGCAGCGTGCGCGCGAGGCGTGCGGCCTCGTCCACGTCCGTTGCGTCCGATGGGGTCAAACCCAATAGCTTCGTCAACTCCGTTTCGTTGGGCGTGAGCCAATCCACCAGCCGCAATAACTCGTCGGGCAGCTCGGCTGCCGGCGCCGGATCGAGAATCACCTGGGCGCCGCCCGCCTTGGCCATGCGCGCGGCGGCCAATACGACGGGCAATGGGATTTCTAGCTGCAGCAGCACGTAGCCCGCACTCGCCAGTAGCTCGGCACCGGCCGCGAGGTTGTCAGGGGACACCGTCGCGTTGGCCCCGCCGACGATGACGATTTGGTTCTGGCCGGACGCGTCCAGGTTGATGAACGCCATGCCGGTGGCGGCGCGGTCATCGCGGCCGACGTGACGCGTGTCGACGCCGCCGCCCTCGAGTTGCGCCACCAGCCACTCACCGTACCCATCCTTGCCGACACGGCCCACCATGGACACGGCGCCGCCCAAACGGCCTGCGGCGTAGGCCTGGTTGGCGCCCTTGCCGCCCGAGAACACCTGGAAATCCTGGGCGATCAACGTTTCGCCTGGTGCGGGAAAACGATGCAGCCTCGTGACCAGGTCGGCGTTGAGGCTGCCAACCACGACGATGGGTTTGCTCATGAACGGGCTTCCGCCTTGGCGACGCTGCGCTTGGTGGCCCAGCGCTCGCGGTAGAGGTCAGCGATCACGGCCAGCACAATCACGCAGCCGGTGACCACGCGTTTCGTCGGGTCCTGGGCACCGATCTGCGACAACCCGGTGGCCAACACGCCCATGATCACGACGCCAAAGAAGGTATTGATGACCGATCCCTTGCCCCCCATCAACCGGGTGCCGCCGATGACGGCCGCGGCGATGGCGTTCAATTCGAAGCCGGTGCCGGCGTTGGGATCGGCGGACGCCAACCGTGACACTTGCATGACCGCCGCCAGCCCTGCCAGCAAGCCTGACATCGCAAACACCGTCAGTTTGATGCGCTTGGTGTCGATGCCAGCCAACCGCACGGCCTCTTGGTTGGTCCCGATCGCCGTAGCGTAGCGGCCGAACACGGTCCCTGAAAGAACCGCCTGCCCGGCCAGCACGAGTAGCACCGCACAGATGAACGGCGCGGACAGCCCCAGCAACGCCGTCTCCGAAATCCATTCGATATCAGCCCCGATGTACTGGGTGCGCGAGTCGGTGATCAGGTGCGCCCCGCCGCGCGCGGCTTCCATCATGCCCAAGGTGACGATGAATGACGGCAGCTGCCAGCGCACGACGATTAAGCCGTTGACCATGCCGGTCAGAAGGCCCGTAGCCAGCGCGGCGCCAATCGCCAACGGCCAAGACCAACCCAGTTGCGCCATGGCTACGCCGAGTACGGCTTGGCTGACCGCCAACACCGACCCGATCGACAGATCGATTTCTCCGACGACCAGCACGAAGGTCATCGCCACGGCGAGGATCAGGGCCGTCGGCAACTGGTTGGCCATGGTGCCGAACGATGCCGACGTCAGGAACGAGTCGCTCATTACGCCGAAGCCCAGGATCAGCGCCGTCAGCACGACGACTAGGCTCAACCCTTCTCGCATCATGAAGCCGCCCCGCCGGTTCCCACATGTTCACTGAACGCGGCGGCCATGATGCGCTCGGCATCGAACGCCTGGCGCTCGAACGTGTCAACCAGCGTGCCCTTGGACAGCACCGCGATGCGATCCGACAGCGTCGTCAGCTCGCGCAGGTCGGATGACACCAACAGAATGGCGCTGCCCGCGTCCGCGAGTTGCGCCAGCAACCGGTGCACTTCGGCGCGCGCCCCCGGATCGATACCGCGGGTGGGTTCGTCGAAAATCAGGATGCGCGGTTCGCGCATCAGCCCGCGCGCGATCAGTACCTTTTGTTGATTACCGCCGCTCAGCCGTTCGATGGGTTGCTCGGGCGACGCGCACTTCACGCCCAGCTGTCTGATGAACCTGTCGGTGGCGGTGTGCTCGGCGGTGTGATTGATCCACCCCATCTTGCCGGCCAACCGCCTCAGTCCCTCCAGCGACATGTTGGCACGTACCGACAGGTGGCCGAGCAAACCCTGGTGGCGGCGATCTTCGCCCAAGAACGCAATGCCGTGCTCGACGGCCTGTTGCGGTGACCTGAAATCGGTTGGCGTGTCGTCGTCGCCCAAGAACACCTCACCGGCCTGCGGTGTGTCGGCGCCATAGACAGCGCGCATGGTCTCGGTGCGGCCGGCGCCCACCAGGCCGGCAAAGCCCAGAATCTCGCCCCAGCGCACGTCGAAACTGACATCCCGCACGGACGGGGCCGAACGCATGTGGCTCACGCGTAACGCCACGTTATCGGTCGGTGGTGTCTGACGCGTGACCTCTTCGGACACGGTGCGTCCCACCATCAGCGTGATCATGTCGTCCGTCGACAGCGTGCTGGTTGGCTCGCTGGCCACGCTCGTACCGTTGCGTAGCACCGTGACACGATCCGAGAGCCGTCGGATCTCTTCCAGCCGGTGCGAGATGTACAGGATTGCCGTGCCGTCGCTTTGTAACTTGGCCAACGCAGCAAACAACTTCTCGGCGTCGGCGTCGGTCAACGCCGAGGTCGGTTCGTCGAGGATGAGCAGCGTGCACGGCTGGCTGAGCGCCGCCGCAATCTCGACCATCTGCTTTTGTCCGATACCCAGGCTGGAAATCGGCTGGCTTGGATCCACATCGGTCAGCCCCAGGGTGTCTAGGAGCGGGCGCGCCCGGTGAGCCAGCTCGCCGCGGTTCAACCAGCCCCAACGGTGGGGTAGGGCATCGATGAAGATGCTTTCGCCCACGGTCAGGGTTTCGACCGCCGTCAACTCTTGCAGAACCGTGCGGATGCCGCGGTTACTCGCTTCACTGCGGGTCGCCGGTCGCAGGGGTTGTCCAGCCAGCGTCATCCTGCCGCCGCTGGCGCCGGTCAATCCCGAGATGATGTTGACCAGAGTGGTCTTGCCCGCGCCGTTTTCGCCGACCAGCGCGTGGAATTCCCCCGCCCGGATGTCGATATCGACACCGAGCAACACCGGGACTTCGTAGCTCTTACGAATCCCGCGCGCTTCGAACAGCGGCGGGCCGTCACTCATTGCAGCGTGTCTGCAGTGATCAGCGTGACCGTGGTCTGCAGGTCGATGGGCTGTTCCTTCGCGTCCAGGATGGCCAACGCGTGCTCGATACCGTTGACAGCGATTTGGTCAGCGTGCTGGTCCACGGTGGCCAGTACCGATCTGTCCTTGACCAGCGTTTGGACGGCCGAGATGTTGTCGAAGCCGATGATCGTGACGCTGTCCATCTTGCCGGCCGCCCGCACCGCGGCGACCGCACCCAGCGCCATGTTGTCGTTGGCGCACAGCAACGCTTTCAGATTGGGGTGGGCCAACAACAGCGCCGCGGCGAGCTGGTTGGCGCGGTCCATTTCCCAGTAGCCGGATTGGGACGCGACGATCTGCGTGCCGGCCTCGTTCATGGCGTCTTCGAAGCCCAACCGGCGCTGGATGGCATTGAACGCACCGGGAGCACCTTCAATAATCGCCACGGCGTCGCCCGCGCTCAGTGTCTTGGCCAGGATTTCGGCCGCCTGCTTGGCGCCGCCGCGGTTGTCCGGACCGACGAATGGGATCGTGAGGCCACGTTCCTCTAGCGCGTCTTCGTCCAGCCGGTTGTCGATGTTCACCACGGTGAGCCCGGCTTTGACAGCTTTGTCCGCCGCCGCCACCAGCGCTTTCGAGTCCGCCGGCGCCAGCACGAGCGCCTGGGCGCCACGTGCCACCATCTGCTCGACCAGATCGATTTGCCGCGAGACGTCCAGTTCGTTCTTGATGCCCTCGGCGATCAGTTCGTAGCGCGTCGGATTCTGTTGCTGGTGCGCTCGCGCCCCGTCTTCCATGGTTTGGAAGAACTCGTTGGCCAGCGACTTCATGACCAACGCCACTTTCGGGCCGCCGCCGCCCGGAGCTGCTGCGTGGTCGTCGGCCGGTGCGGCGGGGCTGTTGGTGCTCTCCTGACAGGCAATGGCGCCGGCCAGCACGAACGCCACCAAGCCAACCGTCGTTCGCTGGATGACTGTCATGGAAAGTAATGCGCGCGACGCCGTGGGCGGCGGCCCTATTCCGCTGCCTCCGGCACAGGCACCTGCTCCAATGGGGGCGCGGCCGGCATTTGACGGGGGATGTAGATGACGCCGTCCTCGATTCTCCCGCCGTTCGCCAGGATGTTCTGGTGACCGACTTCCACCGTGGCCGCGATGATGTCGTCCCACTGGATCGTGTCGGGGTAGATGTCTCTCAGCGTCGGCGCGTCGGCAAAGGAGTTGTTGCTGATTGGCAGGTCTCTCAGGATCGCCCACTTCTCCGGGATGCCGGACATCCCCAGCATCGTCCCGATGATGCCGGCCGAGCTGGACGGGTTGCAGTCGCTGTCCACGCCGCAGCGCATCGAGATGTTCATTGTCTTCCAGAAGTCGCCTTCGCCATACAGCAGTCCCAGATAGACGCAGGCCCCGTTCGTGCGCACGTCCAGTCCGAGGTACTCGCCCCACTTGGCGAAGATGACTTCCCACCCGGCCTGCCAGTCGTCTGGGTTGCCGTCATAGGCGGCGATCACGTCGCGAATCATCTCGTGGTATCCGCTCTCGGCCGGGATGACCTCCATGCTGTACTCGACCAGCTTGCGCGGGTCGCTCTCGAAGAACGCCTCGCCGTACATCGCCCCAATCGCCATGCCGCCGTAGACGCCGTCGCCGTAGTTCATCAGGTGGCCGACCCGGTCACCGAAGGCGTTGCTGGCTTGTGGCAATCCTGGAGAGAGCAGCCCGAACAGGTCAGATTCGATCTGGAAGTCGATGGCGTTCCCCAGCGGCGTGTGGTCTGGATGACCGGACATGGGCGGCCAGATCTCCTGCTGGAAGTTCAGGTAGGCCGCCTTGTTCGCCCCCCAGATCATGTCGGAGTGCAGGTAGCTCACCCAGTCCTCGGCCATCTGCTTGGCCGAGACGTCGAGGCCGTGCTCGCGAAGCGAGTGCAGGAACAGGAACTCGATATACAGATCGTCCTGCGAGGGCATCTGGGTGGGGGTGTAGGTCTCCCAGCTCTCAAAGTCGTTCTTGTGCCTGCCTCTTTCCGCCAGCATCTTCTGGAACTCACCCTGCTGCAGGTACTCCTGTACGAGAGCTGCGTCGACCAGTCCCGGCTTCATCCGATACCAGTCGTCGAAGTCGAACGGGATGATCTCTCCCGCCCACAGGAACTCGGTCGGCGCGCCGAAGAGGACGCCGGTCGCCTGACCCACCCAGCCGCCGCCAACTTTTTCTTCGTATTCGGCCAGCGTCAGCGTGCGGTACTCGGTCTCGGGAGCCTCGACGACCTCCGTCACGTCCGCCGGAGAGCATCCGGATCCCGCCAAGATCGCGATGACCGAGACCAGGCCGATGGCACCGGTGATTGGAATCAACTGGAGCTGCTTCATGTCAGATACCTTTGGCTTTGGGTGAGCGGGTACCTATATCACACCATTTTCATTCTTGCCCGACGGTACCGACCTCCGCATGCCGCTTGGGCCGCCACGGCCTCTTCTTCGCTACCAGACGCCCGGAATCAGGCGGAAGCGAACCCGACCCGCATACTCGGCGTAGCCAGGGAGCTCCGCACGCAGCGTACGGTCCTCGAGTGCGGCGCGGATCACCAAGCCGACAATCGCGAGCAGGGCCGGGACCAGGACCCAGGTCGACGCGAGCATGAGCGGCGTCGAAAGTACCCAGCCTCCGAAACCCACGTAGCCTGGGTGGCGCACGTAGCCGTACGGTCCTGTGTCGACCACGTGATGCCCATGGTCTGTCTGGATGCGGACCGTTTTCTCAAAGAACGGATTGACGACCATGGACCAGGTGATGAGCGCCCAGCTGGAGATGAACATGCTCAGGCCCAGCGTCCATGTTGCCCCCATGCTGTCCGGGACCCCGCCGGGTGCCTCCTGCACAGCGACAACGACGAGGGCGATCCAGACCGGCGCGTTCAGCAGAGCCCAGACGATGTCCCAGGTCTAAGTTCCCTTTCCTGGAAGCGCGCGCCGCACGATCAGTTGGGGGTTCCAGCGCAACACGCACACCAGGTTGATCGCGAAGGTCACCGCCAGGATGCGCAGGTAGATCCCGCCGAGGGTCACGGTACCGCCACTCTAGCGGAACGAACGGTCCCGCACCCACATTTCGAATAGCGGTCCGGTCGTCAAAACGAGGATGGAAAGTCCCATAGGGCTCCGGACAGCATCATCTCGTACACCAGTGACGGAGCGTACGGGATGAGCGCCCGCGCGCCGAAGTCGATGACGAGCGCGGTAAACGGCATCGGCATGAAACACGCCTTCATCTTCTGTCCGACCCCACAGAACGAGAAGATGACGCCCAGGCAGAGGAAGACCAGCCCGAGCGACATCAGATGCGTGTGGGCCATCCGCCGTCGATCTTCGCGGCCAGCAGCGTCTGATTCCGTTCTCCATAGAACGACCGCCGCAGGTCTTCGGCCGTCAGTCCCGGCTCACCGTCGGCCAGGTGATAGGTCAGTATCCCATCCATCGAGCTGTCTTCCATTCGGTGGCCAAAGGCGACGTTGGCCGCGCTTACAGTTACCGACGACATCGCAAGGAAGATGCCAGCGGTGATGCCCGAAAGACCGGGAAGTCCGGCTGTCCTGTTCGCGCCCAGTTACGACCGGCGTAGCGAGTTACGCCGCACGTAAGTCATGGGCAGGCCGCTCGACAGTGCGACGCGTCTGGGGTACATTGATTGTTACGGCCGCTTTTCGCTCGGTCGGAACCTCATCATCTCAATGTGGAGCACAAGGAGTCAGCGGATGCCGCGATTCACAGAACTCTGTTGCTCGGTCGTCCTGATATGCGCTGTCGTGGTGTTGGTGCCGAGCGCCGCCACCGCGCAGAACCGGGGTCGCGTCTACCTGGCCGTGGCCGATCAGGCCGGAGAGCCCGTGCTTGATGCGGCCAACGCGACCTGGCCGTGGCCTCTCGGCGGACGACTTCGAGCTCAGTCTGGATGGCGCTCCTCTGACCGTGGCGTCCGCCGAGCTCGACGACGCCCCGCCCCGCATCGCGTTGCTGGTCGACACCGGCGGGAAAATCCGGGAGCTCAATGCAGAGGGCCCGCTGCGCGCGGGGCTCGAGAGTTTTCTGCGCACGCTGGCTCCCCACCTCGAAGTCAGCCTTGTCACACTCGCCCCCAGCCTCCAGCTGCGTGAAGAGTTTACGACCGATCGGAGCAAGCTGGTCGACGCGGCTGCCGGGGTCTTCGCCGAGGGCGGTACGCCGAGAATGATAGACGGCTTACGCGAAACCTCTGAGCGGTTCGCATCCTGGGAGCGTGATTTCGAGGCTCGCGATCCGTGGCCCATCTTTGTGTTGGTCGTGGCTAACGGCGCCGACAGCAGCAGTTTCATCAACCCGGGGCAATACAGCGACTTCGTCAACGACTTGGTCAGCAGGCAGGCCACCGTGCACGCGGTCGTGCTGACGGGCCAAGGCACCGCGCAAGCCACGACCCAGGAGAGCGCGTCGCTGTCGCGGCCGCGGCCTCTGGCGGTGCCATCGGTGCTGCCGGATCCTTTGGGAGGGGGAGGGGGTCAGGGTGACTTCCCCGCAGGGCCTGTTTCCCACCGGACGGAGACGGAAGAAACAATCTTCCAGGTCGCGAAGAACGTGTCAGACAGTACTCGCGGTCGCTTTGTGTCGATCAACGCCGCTTCTGGGCTGTCCAGGACACTTACCGAGCTGGCGGAGCAGATGAATGACCACGTGGCTCAGGTGTCGACCCGCTACCGCATAATCTACGAGTTCCCAGCCGATACGGGCGACGCGGAGTTCTCGCTGCAAGTCCGTGACTACGACATCGGCCCGGTTACTTTGCAGCAGTTCACGAATCGGAGCCTGATGTTGACGGCCGAGAGTGCGGAGTCCGAAGCCTTCCGCCAGGAGGCCGAGGGGGGGAGTGTCCAGGCGATGCGCAACCTCGCGGAGCTGTATCTCGGCGGACGCGGGGTCAGGCGAGATCCCGAGGAAGCCGGTCGGTGGCTTCGGTTGGCTGCCGACAGTGGCGATGCCGCTGCCCAGAACGACCTCGGGCTCCTGTATGGCGGGGGGCTGGGTGTCGAGCAGGACCACGCCGAGGCGGTTCGTTGGTTTCGCCTGTCAGCCGACCAGGGAGAGGCAACCGCGCAGTTCAACCTCGGGCTCAGATACGACAAGGGCGAGGGTGTCGCCCAGAATCTTGCCGAGGCCGCTCGACTCTATCGCCAAGCCGGCGAACAAGGGCACGCCGCCGCGCAGTTCCACCTGGGGGGGATGCACGACGAGGGTCGCGGCGTCGCGAAAGGCAGCGACGAGGCGATCAACTGGTACCGTCAGGCCGCGCAACAGGGTCACGTTCACGCTCAGTTCAATCTCGGCGCCGTCTTCGCCGATGGACTCGGTGATCCTGCCCAGGCCGTCGGATGGTATCGGCTCGCGGGGAATCAGGGGCACCCCGCCGCGCAGAATAATCTCGGACTGATGTACAGCCGAGGACTCGGCGTGCCCCAGAACGACGCGGAGGCCATGCGCTGGTACCGCCTCGCGGCTGAGCAAGGCGGCGCGGACGCGCAGTTCAACCTTGGAGCGATGTACGCACAGGGCAGAGGCGTGCCGCAGGACTTGGTGACGGCCTACTCGTGGATCATCCACGCCATCGAGGGTGCCCCGGCTGATGCCATCGACCGGTACCAAGTGGCGAGAGATGCCGTTGGTGAACGCATGACCGCTGAGCAGCTGGAAGAGGCCAACAACCTCGCGCAGCTGCTGCCGTCCCCAAGACCGCCAACGCCGTGATCGGCGCGGCGCAATTTGGGTGGCAATGGTCTCGAATCAGCTTGACGTCGGTTCACGCAACACTAAGGTCGAGGCCGGTTGGAGTCGAGAATCCATATGTAGAGCATGACGTCAAGATACGGCCTGCTGATTAGCCTCCTGGTGTCCTCGGCCGGCTGTGGGCCCAACTCCCCATCGCACGCAGCGCGTGCTGTGTCCCCGAGCGCTAACGCCTTCCTCGATAGCGAACATTTCGTCGACCTCCAGCCGACTCTCGCGTGGACGTTTGCGCACGAAGAGTCCCCGTTCAAATGGAACGCGTGTGGGACGAGTCAGCAGTTTGAGGTGTCCGATGGAGAACTGGAGATGCGACCGTCGACGGCTGACCCTCAGCTTTGTCGTGACGTGCGCTTCGATGCCTCTGCCGTCGATGAGATGCGAGTCTTCATGTGGCGAGATGAGACGCCGACCGTGGACCCCCCGCAGTTGTTCTGGGCGCGGACCGGTGAGGAGTTTTCTCCTGAGAGGATGATGGCGGCGACGGGTATCGGCAGGCAGGGGGAACACATCTTTGAACTGTCTCAGGCCTCCACCTGGAGTGGGCCAATCGAGCGCGTCCGGCTCGATCCAACCACTCTGGCTGGACGCCGCGTTCGCATCTGGCGCGTCGAAGGCTTTCGCAAGCAGCTGAATCAAGACGCGCTTTACGAGACGCTCGGTGACGCGTGGAAAGTCGGCCTGGATCGAGACGTGCGTAACGCGATGCTCGTTCCACCCGGCCACGCGATTACTCACGCGGTGACTGTCGGACCGCAATCCCAGCTCCGATTCGCCGTCGGTGTCTGGCGAGAAGTGACGAGGCCTGTCGGATCACGTTTCCGCGTCACGGCGACGTTTCGCTCTACAGACGGAGGGTCGCGTAGACTCGGTGAGTGGGCGTCCGATCCCGACGTTCGGCCGCACGACAACTGGCGCGACGTTGCGATGGACTTGTCGCCCCTCGCCGGCCGTTCCGGAGTCGTTAGCCTGGAAGCGCACGCTGACGATCCGGTAGACCTGCTGCGTGGTATCCCGCTCATCGCGAACGCGGAGGTTGTCGTTCGTCGCGGTCGTCGTCATCCCAGCGTTGTACTGATCTCGGTCGATACGTTGCGAGCCGACCGACTGTCGCTCTATGGCCACGACGTCAACACATCGCCGCGCATCGACGTCTGGGCGCGACGAGCGGGCGTCACCTTCGAGACAACGATTGCATCGGCCCCGTGGACGCTGCCGTCACATGTTTCCCTCTTGACCGGGCTCGACACGCTGCGCCACGGAGTCAACCACGAATCGCCCATGCCGGCGGATGTGTCGACCCTCGCGGATGTCCTCAACGATGCCGGCTACGCGACGCGGGCGATCACGGACGGTGGATACATGCATCCGCGTTACGGCCTAGCACAAGGGTTCGACGAATATCACTACCGGGACCCCCGCTGGTTCAAGGCCAAAACGTTACAGAAAGACGGCTTGGCCCTCAGTATCGATGGCGCCCTGCGTTTCCTTGAGGAGAACGCGGACCGGCCGGTGTTTCTCTTTCTGCATACATACGATGTGCACGGTCCCTACCGCGACAGAAGCGTGACGGACGGCGCTTCCTCAGCCGACAGCGGAGCGCCTCACGTGACCGTCGAGCGACTGCCCCTGGATGAATCGGCGAGTTTTATCCCGCAGTACCGGCCGCGCTGGCAGAGCTCGGACGGGATACTTGGCGAGCCGCTCACCGAGGCGGAACTCCGATCACTTCCCGCGCTCTACGACGACGGTATCGCGTCGGTCGATCGTCAGTTGGGGCGTTTGTTCGATTACCTCCGTGTGTCGGGCCTCGAGCGGGACACCATCGTCGTCCTAACGTCGGACCACGGCGAAATGCTGGGCGAGGGAGGGAGCTTTGGCCACAACTACCTGTTCGACGAGAATCTACAGGTTCCGCTCATTGTGGCCTATCCGGGAGCGGTGCCGGGCGCGCGCGTTCCCAGCCAAGTACGTTCCATCGACATCCTACCGACGATCCTTGATCTTGCCGGGGTCGATCCTTTGACTGGAATCGACGGGACTTCCTTAACGGCTCTCATGAATGGGGGGACTGATGTCCCGCGCGATGCCTGGAGTTATGGCCCGGCGACAAATGCCGGAGTATCGCTGCGGACCGCGACGGGACCGAAATACATCTTCAACAACACGGCCTTCCTTCCGTCTGCGGCACGCGAGCGGGTCAACGATTTGGGCGAATCCCGTCGTCGGTCGCACGTGTCGGACGAGGGATTGGGAGGGATCGCGGACCTGCGGAGACGTACGCGCGAACGTCTCAGTCGGGTGCGGGGTATGAGAGTTCAACTCGCAGCTGCGTCGGCTTCGTTGTCGGGAGAGATCCAGAGCCCGTGGCTCGGGCGGAACACCATCAAGATTGCGGATGAGGTGGAGGATTGCGTGACGTGGCGCGGTGCTGGCCGCGTTTCAATCGCGGTTTCGCCCCGAACCACTTGTACCATTGGACTTGAGGACGTCGGTACCAGCTCGTTACGAGTCGTCGCGAGGGTAGACGCGGGCAATGGGCGTGACGTCGTTCTCGACCGACTCTTTGCAATCGGCGAGTTGGGAGAACCCGCCGTGGTCGCGCTCGAAGAAGGCACGTGGACCGAGCTCTCCAGTCCGCCTGATGTTGCGCCACACGTGAAGGTGTGGCGCGTGGGCACCTCCTCCGGCGCCCCCATGGTCCCTGACCGCCTCGACTCAAGGCGTCTTCGACAACTCCAAGCACTCGGATACATTCGCTAGCGAGAATTGAAAACATCGCGAGCAACTGGGCCAAGTAGGCTGATTCTATCGAGGCCGTGTAGACTCAGCCGCTGAGCCTGCTGTGCGTACGTCATCGGCTATTCGCCTCGTACTCATTGCGCTTTTCGCGCCATCGTGCATCAGCGAGGATCCGGGTCTTCCGACTCGAGGTCTCACACCTGGGCAGTTGCAGTCCACGTTCTTCTTGGAAAAGCAGGCCGTGTTGGATCTGCGTCTCGACGAGGAGCCGCGCTCACGCCGAGACCAGGTGATTCCCAAGCGATTCCGCTTCGGAGAAGGCTGGTTTAACGCGGAGCCCCACGGCCGATGGGCCCTCGGTGAACGCTCCACGCTGTCGGTCTACGTGTCCGATCCGGAGGACCTGTCGCTCGTTATCGAATGCCGGGGCATTCACGTTCAGCTGCTGGCGGGTGTGCTTGTGAACGGCGTCGCGGTCGGACAGGTTCGTCCGACGTCGGAATGGAAGGCCCATTCACTGGAGCTCGATGTGGGCGTTTTGCGCCCCGGCCTCAATCTGATCGAGTTTGCCTTTCAGTCGCCTCCGAACCCGCCACCGCAGCTTAGGCTGGGCGATCCGGCGACGATTGTTCGAGAGATGATCGGCGATGTCACGCCGAGTACCGCTCACCTTCGAGACTTGCTGCCGGTCATTCGTGAGGTCTTCCCCGCAGCGTCGATCCATGGCGATGACGTGCTGAATCTCCCGGGTGTCGACGCCGCGGACGTCATCGCTAGCCCCGATGACAAGGGTGTCGGCGGGGGTTGGCAGTGGAGCTCGCTGGGCCCAGGCTCTCTCTCGGCCCAGTTTCGGACCATCGCTCTTGTCGAACCTTCGGAGTCGATCGCGGCAGCCATGGAGTCGTCGGGGCTCGGGATCGACGGCGGAACCTTGAGCGTCCGCCGGTCGGGCGAGCTATTCATTCCCCTTGAGTCGAAGGCCCCGATGTGGTCGCTGACGTTTGCCGCCTCCACACGGGCGGGGTTCGGACGCGCAGCTGACCTTGGGCTGAGCCTTGCCTCCGATGGTGACCTTCAATCACTTGGGGGTGACCGCCTCGATGGTCTCTGGGGAAGGACGGCATACGCCGACACGTTGCGCCCTGGCGATCTCAGTGGCCCCGCCTGCCTGGTCGTTGAGGTCGACGTTGACCCTACGGGTGATCCAGTCGCGATCGAAGCTGTGGAGCTAGAGTCCGCGCCATCGGAGCCCAAGCGCCCGCCCGTAGAACTCCCAAGCTCTCCGGATATCGTGCTGATCGTCCTCGATGCCGCCAGACCCGACCACTTTGGCTGCTACGGGTACGAGCGAGACACCACCCCTGACCTCGACCGTCTGGCCGCGGAGAGCTTGGTGTTTACGAACGCGTTCGCGACGGCGGCATACACCACCTGTTCGATGCCGACGACGCTCGCCGAGTCGCTGCGCCAGCGCGGCTACCGAACGTCGTGCTTGTCGGCAAACCCGAACAACGCGATCGAGCGAGGCTTGGGACAGGGGTGCGACACCTTCGAGGAACTATGGAGAGACCGGTCGCGAGCGGTCGCCTGGGACCCGTACTTGATGTCGGCACTGGCGAACGAGAGGCTTGCCGAAGACTCGGGCGCGCCGCAGTTCTTGATGCTGCACTATATTCCGCCGCACGAGCCGTACGTCCCACGACCAGAGTTCGATATCTTTGGCAACGACGACTACGACGGCGCGGTCGATGGGACCGTACAGACGCTCCATCGCATCAACGGAGGGCGCCTTGTTCCGACCGAGGATGATCTCGGCGAGCTCGTCGCGCTCTACGATGGGAACCTGCGCACGGCCGACGACGCGGTTCGGCGCGTGATCGACACGCTGCGAAGGCGCGACCGCTGGAACCAAACGGTCGTGCTGGTGACGTCTGACCACGGAGAGGCGTTTCTCGAGCACGGACGCGTGGGCCACAACACCACGGTGTATGACGAGATGCTGCGGGTGCCCTTCATTCTCCGGCTACCCGAGGAGGCCGTAGCGAATCACGTCGATACCGAGCAACTCGTCAGCTTAGAGGACGTCGTGCCCACGCTCCTCGGACTCGCCGGGGCCGATGTGGCTGATGACGTGTCGGGCGTCGACCTCCTTTCGCCAAACGCGCCTTCAGGCCAGCGGGGCATCGTCGCGCGGTCAGCTCATGCTCCTCGCATCCTCGCGTATCGCACACCGGCCTGGACGCTCATCGAGAGGTCCGACGCACTCGAGGTGTACGACGCCAGGACTGATCCGCTCCAGCGCAACAACGTCTACTTAGAGGAGTTCGGGCGGACCCTGTGCCTTCGCTCGCTACTCGAGCTGGAGGTTTCGCGACCGGAGCCGAGCATCCCGGAGAGATCGGACGAACTCGACCAGGAAGCTCTCGACGCTCTGAGATCTCTCGGATACGTCCGGTAGCCTCATAGGTGGAAGTGTGTGACCACACGTATATCTAGGTTTGCCAGTGGCGCGCTCATGCTGAGCCGAATCGGAGCGCTGGCCCTGCTGCTTGGACCGTTGGGATACCGACTGGGTGTTGTCGGTCTCGGTCCGGCGTTTGGGTTGTTCGGTGTCGGATTTCTACTTTCGCTGGTGACGCTTCCGATCGCCCTCGTCATCGCGCTTGTTGCGCGGCGCACCCCGGAGATTGCCAAGCGCGCGGTTCTCGCGGCTGTCTTGACCCTGATCGTTCTCGCGGTTCCGGCATGGACGCTCGTTCAAGGGGCCGGCGCTCCGCCCATGCATGACATCACGACCGACACTGAAGATCCGCCACGATTTGATGCGGTCGTCCCGCTGCGCGGCGATGGCTCCAATCCGCTGGAGTACTCTTCGGAGCTCGCGGACGTGCAACGGCGCGCCTATCCTGACATCCAGCCGCTGTTGCTGCCGGGTGCACCTGACGAGGTGTTCGATCGCAGCGAAGAAGTTGTTCGCGCACTCGGTTGGGAGATTGTCAGCACTGATCGCCAATCCGCCCGCATTGAGGCCACAGACGTCACGTTCTGGTTCGGGTTCAAAGACGACGTCATCGTGCGGATTCGTCCGGTCGACGGCGGCACTCGCGTTGACCTCCGCTCGGTGTCTCGGGTCGGTGGTGGCGACGTGGGCGCCAACGCGGCTCGGATCCGATCGTTTGCCAGGCAGATGTTGCCTTGAAACTAGCTTGAACGCGGGCCAAACGACGTTGGCCGCCATCGCGAAGCTGGCGGGTGCCAGGATCACCAGGTAGTCAATCGTAATACCGGTCGAACAGGTCGAGCTTATCGCGCAACACGCCGGGTTCCGTCCGGATTTCGACACCGAACGCCTGCCACTCGTCGGTGTCGACCTCATACCGCGGCCAGGAGGGCAGATCGGGGCCGTTGGGGTTACCGGTGCGCGCGAAGTTGACCCAGTACTGGGAAATCGTATCGGACAGCTCGTGGTCCCGATCGGCCCAGTCAAAGCCCACCGTACCCACATTGTTGAAGACATAGGCGACGTCGCCGGAGTGATACGCTCCGAGGCCACGCGGGTTCCCATCTCCGTCGGTCGCCGCCCGCTCCGACGTGTAGACGCGGAAGAGTGGCGGGGCATGGCTGAAGAAGTACAGGAAAACGTGATCCTTCGTCCCGGCCAGCGCCTGCGCCCAGGCGCGCATCTCCCATACGAAGGTTCGATCGCCGGCGATGGCCCGCACCGCGTGGCTGGTCGAGAGGTCGACCTCGTCCGCATAGGCCGCAAGGATGTCGTCGGCCAGGTCGCCGTACTCCGCGCGAACGTCGGCCACGAACTCGGCCCGCGGCACCTCGTCAGCCGTTCCGTACAACGCGGCGCCTTCGTCGGCCATCGCGCCGAGCAGGACCGGCACGTGGTTGTATTCACCGGTCTCGAAGATCGTGCGAGCCGGCTTGGGGAGTACCCATCCGTCGACGACAGCACCGGCGACGGTGCTGTCGTCGAGACCGTCGGCGGGCACGTCACGTAAAGCGGCCGCTGCGGCCGCGTCATCCAGGTCGGGGTCGAGACCGAGGTCACCGGCCAGCCCGATGCCAAGATCGTGGGCCGAGGCTCGCCCGTCAGTCGACTCAGAAAGGTGCGGACGTCCGCCTTTGAAGCAGCCACCAGACTGACCAATCGCCTTGTGGAAGAGCCCCCCGGCCAGCGGCGACGCCATCAGATAGCAGACGCTCCAGGAACCGGCCGACTGGCCAAAGATCGTGACGTTATCCGGGTCTCCGCCGAACGCGCCGATGTTATCGCGAACCCACGCGAGCGCGGCGACGGTGTCCAGGAGGCCGTAGTTGCCAGACACTCCGTTCGGAGACTCCGCGCTCAGCGCCGGGTGGGCCAAGAACCCGAACGGCCCGAGGCGGTAGTTGATCGTGACCACGACGACACCCTTCCGGGCCAGCGCGGCGCCATCGTACACCTTGGCACTTCCCAGGCCTCTGGCATGCCCACCGCCGTGGAGCCACACCATGACCGGCCGTGACTCGTCGTCCGGACTCGCCGCCGTCCAGACGTTGAGATACAGGCAATCCTCGTTCATGTTGAGATCGCCGCGTGTGTAGATCGACGTCGGGTCGTAGTCGCGCTGCCAGCACGCCGGTCCGAACGTCGAGGCCTCGCGCACGCCCTCCCACGGCGCGACAGGCGCGGGCGGCCTCCAGCGCAGCTCGCCGACCGGCGCTTGCGCATACGGCACTCCGCGGAAAACGCGGGCCTCCTCCAGTTGCTCACCCGCGAGGAGACCCAGTGTGGTTTCAGCGCGGGGCGGGCCCTCTGCCCCGCATCCGGCAAGCGATACGACGAGGACAATCGCGGCAACGGTCGATACGGATTGCATTGGGAGTTAGGCTATCACTGTGTCCATCGCGCGACTGACACGCCGCGACCTTTTCTCTGAGGGCCATGCGCTCCGCCCCGTCCCCGGTAAATGGCGGGCTGCTGCCCTCTACGCGCTACTGACCGTGCTGATGGCGTTTCCGCTATCGGTCACGGCCGATCGACATTTGATCGGGACCGGTAACGACGACATGCTCATCATGTGGATACTGGCCTGGAACACGCACGCGCTGGTGACCCAGCCGCTGTCGATCTTCGACGCGAACATCTTCTACCCCAACGCCAACACACTCGCCTATTCCGAGAATCTCATCGGCAGTGCGTTCTTCGCCGCGCCGGTGCTGTGGTTGACCGGAAATCCCGTGCTCGCCGTCAACGTCGTGGCGTTGCTCTCCTGTGTCCTGTGCGGGCTCGGGGCGTACGTGCTGGGGCGCCGGGTCGGCCTGAGCGCGACCGCGTCCGTGCTCGCTGGGCTCATCTTCGCGTTCTCGCCGGCACGATTTCTCCGCTTCAGCCAGATTCATCTCACGGTGGTCCAGTGGATTCCGTTTGCCCTGGCCTCCCTGCATGCCTACCTGGACGGTGGAAGACGGCGCGACCTGCTCCTTGCAACCGGCTTCTTCACGCTCCAGGCGTTGTCCAGCGGGCACGGTGGCGTGTTCCTGATCCTTGCGATTGCACTGATCCTCGGGTATCGATTCGCGGCTGGCGAGGCCGTGCTCCTCGCACGCCGCGTGCGTGACTTTGGCGTGATGGGCCTGTGCCTGGTCGCGCCGGCCGCGCTGCTGATGATTCCGTATCGGGCCGCGCAGGTCGAGGTCGGAATTCGCCGCCCTCTCGGCGATTGGGATACGCCCATCGAGAACTTCTTTGCGTCGCCGACGCGCGTCGACGTCTTCCTCCAGTCGCTCGTGACCAGCCACGACATCAATGGCGTCGCGACGTCGTGGCTGTTCCCTGGGGTCCTACCCTTGGTTTGGCGCTGCTAGCGATCGTCGCCGGCGCGATGGTGCTCGCGCGCCACGGCGTCACCTTCCCGGCCTGGATCCGGCCGTCTCGCCTGTGGCCGCGTGGCGTCCCAGCATACCGGTGGCCGATCCGAATACTCGCAGCAACCGCGATCGTGTGGGCGCTCGTGCCGTTGGCGCACCCCGCGTTTCATGCCGGCGAAGGCCTGTCGGTGGAACGGTTTGCCGACTCGACTGTCGTTCAGACCGGCTACATCACGGTGGGGGAGCCGGGGTTGTACCGCTTCCGGATGACGGCGGACGGAAATGCGCGCCTCATTGTGAACGACCGGGTGGTCATCGGCCACAACCAGCTCCGTCCGGACGCATCGTCTTTCGGGACCGGTAGCGTGCCGTTGTCCGCCGGGTCTCATCGTGTGTTGCTGGAATACGAGTTGGGCGATGGCCAGCAATTCTTCGAATGGGGCTGGCGTCCTCCCGCGGGCGCACAGAGCTATCGCGGAGTGTCGTGGTGGTCGCTCTCGCAACGCCCGGTCAGCTACGCCAGCGTGATTGGCGTCCGCGTCGTCGACGCGTTGCCCCTCGGGTTGGCGGTCATTGCCGGCCTCGCCGCGACATGGTGTGTGTACGTGTGGCTCGCCAGGCGGCGCGAGGCGTGGGTCGCATGGGGCGCCCGATATCGCACGAGTCGCACCGGCCTATACCTGCTGCTCACCGGCGCCTGTATTGCGCTTGCGCTCGGTCCTCCGTACGGTCTGTGGCAGTACGTGTACTGGCTGCCTGGTTTCAACTTCATTCGCGCGTCGTCCCGTTTCATGGTGCCGGGCGTACTGGGTATCGCGGTCCTGGCTGGCATCGGCTTCGATCGAACGACGGCCGCGTTGGCGATGACCACACGACGCTTGGCGGGCGCTGGGGTTGGCGCCCTCCTGCTACTGGAATTCACCGTCGTACCATTCGCTGGCGTTCCATACCAGGTTGAGACCCCGGCTGTCGATCAGTGGCTGGCTCGGAAAGACGAACGGTTCTCCATCGGCTGGTGGTCGTCGAGGTGCCGGTCACCCGGTCCGTGCGGTACCACTCCACCTACATGCTGCACTCGATGGCCCATTGGCAGAAGACCGTCAACGGCTACAGCGGTATCAGGCCGGACCTTCATATCGACCTCTACGAGGATCTCGAGACGTTTCCAAACGAAGACAGTCTGCGCGAACTGGCGCGCCTCGACGTGACCTACCTTGTGGTACACCTCAGTTCGTACTCGACCGAAAAGCGCAGAACGGTCGAGCAAGGCCTGAGGACGTTTGATGCGTGGCTCACCCTCGAATACGAGGATCCCGAGTCGCGCATCTACTTGATCCACCGGCCCGCCGGTGGCGAGGCCGATGCCGACGGCGCCGTTCAGTCCGAAACCGGCTTGTAGAACGGCCGATCCCCTTGGATGGTCACCCGGTAGCCATGTCGAGTTTGAGGCCAGTAGTCCCAGATGGCGAGATGCTGGGTGCAACGATTGTCCCAGACCGCCATCGAATGCGCGCGCCAGTGGAAACGGCAGTGGAACTGCGGCTGCGCCATGTGCTTGAACAGAAACGCCAGCAGGGCATCGGCGGCGAAAGCGCCTCGAACGCCGCATACATGTTGGCGAACAGCGTGTCGCCGCCCACCTCCGGAACCTGCTCGACTCGCAGGATACTGCCCATGGGTGGCTTGGTGTCGCACGACACATCCGAGTGCCAGACGCTGCCGGCCACGAAGCTGACTTGATCGTCGCCGTGCACCACCAGGATCTCGGGGTGCTCGGCGTCCTTTGGTGCCGCGGGATGAATGTGCAGTTCTCCGAAACGCCGGCCAAAGGCGATGTGCTGCTCCTGGGTGATCGGTTGATCCCTGAAGAAGAGCACCAGATGCGCTGCGAGCGCGCGTCGGAGCGCTTCGACGACGTCTGGCTCGAGTCGTTCGGATAAATCGAGACCCGACACCTCGGCCCCAATAACCGGGGAGAGCGGTGTGACCTGAATCAGCGCATCACTCCGGGGCAGCGGCGAGCTCGGCCTCGCGGGCCCCGCGAAGGATGTTCAGCAGGCCGTAGTTGCCCTCGTGGCACGCGTACTCGAAGAGCGGCGCCCCCCCCCCCGGCGCATCGGGATCTCGGCCGTGAAGGACCGTGTGAACGTTGTCGGATCGTGAACTGAGTATTCGTAGCTCAGCGTGTTCTCATCCACCCGCGTGAAGCGCTCGACGAGACGGAGATGCGTGCCGGAGCCCATCGCTGCCATGACACTTGGGAGGAAGCTCGCCGTCTTGTCGGTGAAGTTGGTCGTTTCGACGACCAAGGCGTCGCCGTACCAGTAGCCACGGGCGTCACCCATCCACTGTCGCACATCGTCGGGCAAGTGCGGGCGTCCATCCAGTGGAATGATGCGCGAGTCGTGCACCATCTCGTTGAGGATGACAACGTGGTTCGCGGTCTGGACCAGTTGCATGTTCTGGTTGTATCCACCCGGCAGCATCGGCGGCCCGGAATTGAACCCGAGGATGCACCGCTCGGAGAGGCCACGATCCTCTGGCCCGTCGACGGCGGCTCCGCCCGCGCGATACCGAATCGGACGGTCGCTCGGCAGGTCCTCCGACAACGAGCCAATCTGATGCCGCGCGTCATGCCGGAGCCGAGGCACTCTGCCATTCCCTGGCTCGATGATCAGCGACGTGCGCCGGTCTTCGACGACTCCGGCTCCCCGGTCGAACCAGAAGTTGTTGTATCCGCCTACGTTCTGGCCGGCCGGCAGTGGCTCTGTCCGGACTTCGCTCGGCAAGTCTGCCTCAGTCGCGCGCTGGACGGATGTCGCTTCGATTTCAGCCACTTCCTCCTCGCTCAGCACCGCTTGGTCGGCGCGCTCCTCGGGCCGTTGGAGCGGCGTCAGGGTACGGAAGTCCCAGACCCCTTGCAGATCGGGCTTCCCGTCCGCCGTGCGTGGCGCGGTCCACGATGCGTTCGACTGGGCCTCGGCGCCGCCGGCAGGGGCCAGCATCACCACCGCGACAGCGGCAACGACACGTACGAGACTCCGCTGGTTCATCTCCTCTTCCCGACGTGGAGTGTCACTGCAACGAGTCGTAGACCAAGGTCTGGAATTCGCGCTCGATTTCGTAGGCGCCAAATGGGTTGAGCTGGGTCCAAACCATTCCGACGAGCTCGGATTCAGGGTCGATCCAAAAGAACGTGTTCGCAGCGCCAGCCCATCGGAATACCCCGTTCCGGTCCGGCTCGGGCGACGCCTCCTCATCGACGAGTACCGCAAAGCCGAGGCCGAACCCGTAGCCCGGGCTCAGGTAGGTGCCGAGGGTGACCGGGACGAGCGCGTCGGACAGGCGATTCGTGCGCATCATCTGCACCGTTTCAGGGGCCAGGATTCTCGCGTGGTCCAACTCACCCTCGTTGAGAAGCATCTGCGCAAAGCGGATGTAGTCGGACGCGGTGGATACCAGCCCACCTCCGCCCGAGAGCCAGGTGGGCGGTTGCGCATATTGTCCTTCCATCGGTGAGTCGACTAGACGAAGCTCGTTGTCCTGTCGCGTGTAGTGGGCGGAGAACCGGCTTCGCTTCTCCATCGAGACCCAGAAGCCCGTGTCCTCCATTTCGAGCGGCTCGAAGATCCGCGTGCGCAGAAACACGTCGAACGGTTGCCCGCTTACCACCTCGACGACGCGGCCCAATACATCGGTTGACATGCTGTAGTTCCAGCGTTCGCCAGGGGATGCGAGCAGCGGCAGACCTGCGACCCGCATGGCCAGGTCGTCGAGGCTCGTGGCCTGAGTGAACGCACCCGACTCGCGATACAGACGGTCCACCGGCGAGTCGCCGAAGAAGCCATACGTCAGCCCCGACGTGTGGGTCATGAGGTGTTCGACAGTGATCGGGCGACTGGGCTCGACTCGCTCATCAGCGTCGGTCAGCACGGTGACATCGGCGAACTCCGGGATGAACTTCGAGACAGGGTCATCGAGCGAGACCTTCCCCTGCTCCACCAGGATCATCGCGGCGACGGAGGTCACCGGTTTGGTCATCGAGTAAACACGAAAAAGGTCGTCCGGCTCGAGGGGGTCGCTCGTGGCCAGGTCGCGCAGCCCCACGGCGTCCCAGTGCACAACCCGTCCCTGCCGGGCCACCATCGTCATGACACCCGCCACCCGGCGGTCGTCGACATACGCCTGCATGGCCGGGCGAATGCGTGCCAGCCCCTCATCCACCATGCCGACGTCAGTAGGGTCGCCCGCGGGGAGCCCGCTGGACAGCATCGGTTCGGGGGCATCGGCCGAGCCACATGCAACGCCCGCCACGAGCGCACCGGACACGGCGAGACGCCTAAGCATCGAACGCCGCATCGGGCAATTCCGGAAGTGGCCTGGTGTCACCGACCCGCGACGGTCGGGCTGGTGGCATCCCGTAGCGCCTGGAGCTGTGCCTCGGTTCGGAACTGCATACGGGCGGTTCGACTGGACTCGCGATAGACCACCCAAACGTCCGGCCCGCCGGCGTTATCGACCGCGATGTGGCGCAGCTCAGTCCCGACGCTCGGCAGTTTGTATATCGAATAGCGTCCGGTGTCCGGATCAAGTTTGGCGACCGCATCGTCCGACGACAGGTTCGTCCACACCATGTGGTTGCGGTCGACGGCCGTGGCGTACGGGTGCGAGTTGAGGGGCAGCCTGTAGTAGGTCGTTTCGAACGTGTTGATATCGATCTTCGCCAAGTTGTGACCCCACCAGTTCGCGACCCACACGGAGTCGCCATTGGGATCGGCAAAGAGTCGGCGCGGGGCCTGGGAGCCGGGGTTGTAGACGTTCCCGGAAAACCTCAAGGCTCCGATTCTGTGGAAGAACTCGCGATCGGCTGGCGTAAGCAGCTGCTCCTCGTCCAGCGTCCACGGCGGTCGCATGTGCACCTCGGACACTTCGCCCGTCGACGCATTCGCGTGCCCGACGATGTCTTGGTTGAACTGGGCCCACCAGCCGTTGCCGAGGCGATCGGCAGCCGTCCCGTACGTTTGGCCATCACCAACCGTCTTGTTCTGGAAATACTCAAACTCGTTGGTGTCCGGGTCGAATCGGAGGGCGCCGTGAGGATTCCCGATCCAGATCTTGCCCTTCCCATCGACCATGGGGCTCCCTCCGACCCGGAGCGGCATCGGGGGCGTGTAGACCTCGAAGGCCTCCGTGGTCGGATCCACTCTTCCAAGACTGCCCGCCGTGTCGAACCACAGGATCCCGTTGCGATCCTTGGTGATGCCGTGCGAGTTGCGCGCGCGTCTGCCGTCTGGCGCCGTCACCTTGAATCCCGTGACCTGGCCCGTCCGGGGATCGACCCTCGCGAGCGTCCGGAAGTTGTTGGCCACCGAGTCGGTGATCCAGGCGTTGCCGTCGTTGTCGACGACAGCGTCGTGCATCCCCCCACCTCCATGCATGCCTGACGGAATGCCTGCCGACCATTCGCTGCCATCCAGGGGCGCGCGCTCATTATCCAGCTCGGCAATTGGAATGTCGTACTCGGTGACGACGTGGCGCGCCACCTCACCCGTCGGACGCGGCTGGAGCTTGTACGTCAGCGGGGCAGACTTCGGCCCGCGTGCCTTGGCCAGGTATTTGGCCAACTCGTTCCGGTAGTACTCCATCGGCAGGGATGGCCGGCGATTCGGCCCCGTCCATCCGTGGTAGCTCACCCTGGCCATCAGGTCGATGATGGTCCGCCACCCCCGTTGATCGAATCGGTTCTGCAGCGCAAGGCCAGCCGGGTGGCATTCCGTGCAGGTGACCCGAAACACCTCTTTGAGCCGGCGATCCTCGCGCGTGTCCGCCGGCAGCGCATCCAACCATTCGGTGCCGGACAGCTGGTGCGTGAAGTCGTCGATAGTGCTCAGCGTGAAGTCTTGCTCCGACGGCTGCGCGGCGGCCAATGTCACTTCGGCACGAGCGCTCGAATAACCGACCGCCTGTGCCCACACCTGATACGTCCCGGCTTCGAACGGTGGCGAGAGCGGTGGAAAGAAGTACTGTCCCTGCTCGTCGGTGAAGACAGACGTGGTCGTCGTGTTGCCGGCAGCACGCGCTGAGACCGCGACACCCTCCATCGGCTCGCCGGTGACCGCCGTCGCCGTCCCCCACAGTGCGGGCGAACCGGCGTTCTCGGCGCCCTGAACGACGATCGCCCCCAGCATGACAACACCGGCGAGCGCTCCCGAGAGCCACAGAATGCGTCTGGGTGCGAACATGGCGGATTCCTCCGGTCTCATCCTTTAGGGTCGTTGATCGGGCGTCACGGTCTTCAAATACGCGATGACCTGGGCGACCTGTCCCGGTTCCAGGGTGTACTGCCAACCGGGCATTCTGGCGGAGCCCATCATGATCTGGTCCCGGACGCTCTCTTCACCCAGGGACCTGACGGTCGCTGCATCGACCCAGGGACCGGGGGTATCGGGATACGACGGTTGCCCCAGCGGATCGTGGCAGAGGGCGCACCGTTGCACGAATAGCTGCCTACCCCGTACTTCGTCCGGGGCCAGCGACGGCGCTGTCGCCACCTTCGCCATGTCGTATTCCGTGCGGACGATCTTGGGTGTTGACGCCTGGGTCTCGCGCAGCGGATTCTGGGCCTCGAGCGTCGTACTGATGACGACGAGCGGCGCGAGCAGGAAGAAGGACAGAAGAACGCGCATGCGCAACCTCGCTGTGGAAACTCACTCTACACCCCCATTCCGACCGGGGCAATAGCTAAAGTCCCAAGGCGGACTAGGCGTTTCCGACTGGGCGAAGGTCCGCTTCCGCTTCCCTGGCGACCCGCTGCCCTTCGTCCACATCCACGAGCGCCAGCAGCGCGCCACCGACGACGAAGAACGCGATCAGCGACAGGATCGCCCCCCGGCTCGAGCCGGTGACCAGGATCATCAGCGCGAAAACGCCGGGGCCGACGATGCCGGCAAACTTCTCGAAGACCCCGAAAAACCCAAAGAACTCCGAGGATTTGTGCCGAGGCACCATGCTGGCGAAGAGCGACCGGCTGAGCGCCTGACTGCCGCCCTGCACCATCCCGACCAACATCGCGAGCACGAAGAACTCGGTCGCCGTCGTCATGCCGTAGGCGAGAATGCTGATCCCGGTATAGGCCGCCAACGCTAGAAAGATCGACCGTCGCGCGCCCAGCCAGGTCGCGAGCTGACCGAACAGGAACGCGAACGGGATGCCGACGAACTGCACTAGCATCAACGCCGTGATCAGCGAGCCCTGGTCGAGCCCGATCTCGGTGCCGTAAACCGTCGCCATTCGGATAATGGTGTTGATGCCGTCGTTGTACACGAGAAACGCCAGCATCATCAGCAGCGCCTGCTTGTATCCTCGCAGCTCGCGAAGCGTCTCCCCCAGCCGCACGAACCCCGCCCGGACGGCGCTCTCGCCAGCCTGTTCGTCAGCCTCGAGCGCGCGCGCCGGCTCTGGCACCGTCCGGAAGAGCGGAATCGCGAACCCGGCCCACCAGACCGCCACGCTCACGAAGGACAGCCGCGTGGCCAGCTCCGCGCCTCCGATGCCGAACAGCTCCGGTCGCTGGATCCAGGCCAGATTGATGGCCAGCAGGATGCCGCCGCCCAGATACCCGAGCGCGTAGCCGGCGGTCGAGACGCGGTCCATCTCGTCGGTGCGGGCGATGTGAGGCAGTAGGGAGTCGTAGAAGACGAAGCTTGCCGTCGCTCCGATGTTTGCGATCGCGAACAGGACGGCCGCCAGCAGCCAGTCCCCTCGCTGGATAAAGAACATGCAGCCAGTCGCGGCCGCGCCCAGCGCGAGAAACAGGCCGAGCATCCTCTTCTTGATGCCGGCGTAATCGGCGATCGCACCAAGCACCGGAGACAGCACTGCCGCGACCGAGAGCGCGACGAACGTGGTGGCGGCGAAGCGGAAGCTCGCCGTGGCGGGATCGAGGTCGGCCCCGGCCACCGAGGCGAAGTAGATCGGAAAGACCGCGGCGACGACCGTCGCCATGAAGGCCGAGTTGGCCCAGTCGTACATCGCCCATGCGCGCAGCTCTGGACGGTGCAGCCCGACACGCTCGAGCATTGAGGGCGCGCTCATGACGGCTCCCGGACCCTACCACACCTAGCCCACACGACCCGGCCTTGGGCGTAGAATGGCCACGAGCTTAGGTCTCAACCAACCGAGTGGAGGATTGCGATGGGTATGCCAAAGGTGTCGAGCTACGCCGCGTGTGTGATCATCGTCCTGCTGGGCGTGATGTTGACAGTGCCGGTTGAGGGTCAACTGTCGTCTCCCGCGCGCCAAGGCCAACCACGGGATCTGCTGTACGTGACAGCTCAGGGCACCGTGTATGTGCCGCCGCATCATCTGGGCCTGGGGATCCTGGTGTTCGATGTGGCCAACGATTTCAAGTTCGTCAAGCGTATTCCCACGTGGGACGTGCCGGTGAGCCAACGACCGGAGTTGGTGGTGGGCATCGGGGCGAGTGCGACGACGGGCCTGTTGTACGTGACCACGCCAACGCGGCTCGCCGCGTTCGATCTGACGACCGACAAGAAGGTGTGGGAGCAGATCTACGACGGCCAGTGTTGCGAGATGATCGCGATCTCCCCGGACGGTAAGATGCTGTACCTCAACTCGTTCTACAAGTCGCACATGTATGCGGTCGATGCCAAGACGGGGGTGCTGAGGACGAAAGTCGAGTACTCGCCGAGCTTCACGGGCAAGCGGGTCGAACGCGCCCACAACGTCAATTGGAGTCCCGATGGGTCGCGGGTGTTCATGTCCGGCTCGGGCCCCAACGACAACTTCATCACGGTGGCCGACCCGAAGACCCATACGATGCTCAAGGCCATCGGGCCGTTTGGTGAAAGTGTTCGACAGTTCACGACCAACGGAACCGGTACCAAGCTCTTTGCGAACACGGTGGGGCTCTGCGGCTTCGACGTGGCAGATGTTCTTATCGGGGAGGTACTAGGTCGCGTCGAGTGTCCAGGCGATTGGAAGGCGAAGGTCGAGGCCGACCCAGACTTCCGCCTGGGTCACGGCGCACCGAGCCACGGCATTGCCATGTCGGCCGACGAGACGGAGATCTGGGTGGCCGACGGGGTGAACTCGTCTCTCCACGTGTTCGATGCGACGGTGATGCCGCCGCGATTCGTGACGAGCGTCAAGACGCGGGTCCAACCCTACACCGTGGGGTTCAGTCTCGATGACCGGTACGTGTTTTCGGCATCGGGCGATGTCGTTGACGCCAAGACGAAAAAGGTCATCGCGGTTCTGAAAGACGAATACGGACGGGATGTGTACAGCGAGAAATTCATCCAGGCGACCTTTGGGAACGACGGTGAGATGCTGCGGGCGAACCAACGGTTCAGCAAGGGCCAGGTCGGAGTATCGACGAACTAGTGGGGTATCGAGGGCCCGGACGGCATCACTCCTGGTCGCCATGCTGTTGACCGCCCTTGCGGCAAGCGAGGGGGGTCATGCGGCCAGCCAGACCGTCTGGGAGGGGATCTTCACAGCGGAGCAAGCGGCCCGTGGCCAGCGGAGCTACGAGGCGGAGTGCGAGGCGTGTCACCTGAAGAACTTGCGCGGAGATGGGTACGCGCCGGCACTGGCCGGCCCGGATTTTTCCATCCGATGGACGACGCTGTCAGTCGGTGACCTGTTCGACACGATTGCGACGACGATGCCGGACGGCGACCCTGGTGGCCTGAGCCCTCAGGTCTACATCGACATCGTGGCGTATCTACTCGAGAAAAACCACGCGGCGTCAGGCGACTCGGAGCTTCTACCAGACGCTCCGGGGCTGAGGGAGATCGTCATGACGGCGAAACCTCCGGGTGCGCGATGATGTCACGATCAACCCATTCGCGTGAGGGACTGCCGCTCGCCGGTATCCGCGTGCTGGAGGTCACCACCACGGTGTTCGGACCCTACACCTGCCAGCTGCTCGGGGACTTGGGCGCCGACGTGATCAAGATCGAACCGCCGGCCGGCGACGCGACCCGGGACATCGGGCCCATGCGCTCGCCCAAGATGGGGGCCTTGTTTCTCGGCAGCAATCGGAACAAACGGAGCGTCGTGTTGGACCTGAAGACCGAACGGGGCGCATCGGCGCTTTGGAGCCTCATCGAGGGCGCGGATGTGTTCGTCCACAACATGCGAGCGAAGAAGATCAAGACACTGGGGTTTGGGCCCGACCCGGTTCGAGCCCGCAACAACCAGATCGTCTATGCGGGTCTTCACGGCTATCTCGAGGAAGGCCCGTACGGCCACCGGCCTGCCTATGACGATGTGATCCAGGGTCAGGCCGGGATCGCAGGCACGTTTCAGGTGCGGGATGGCGAACCGGCGGTGGTACCGTCGATCATGGCCGACAAGACGGCGGCCCTCATGGCCGTGAACGGGATTCTCGCCGCGGTCATCAAACGCTCTCGGACCGGAACGGGCAGCTACGTGGAGATGGGCATGTTCGAGGCGCTGTCAGGCTTCAACTTGGTGGAGCACCAGTATGGGGGAACCTTCATCCCGGAGGATGAGCTCGGGCGCGGGTATCCGCGCATGCTCGCACGCGAGCGGCGGCCGTTTCAGACGCGCGACGGCTACCTGTGCATGATGGCCTACACCGACGCCCAATGGCGCCGTTTCTGGGACCTGGTTGGCAAGCCGGATGTGGGCGGGGACCCGCGGTTCGAGAAGATGGCGGCCCGGGCCAAGCACATCATCGAGCTCTATCGCCTCGCGAGCCAGGAGTTCCCCGCGCGCACCACGGCCGAGTGGCTCGCCGCCCTCGCTGAGGCCGAAATACCCGCGGGGCCGGTCAATTCGCTGGACGACCTGCGGCGGGACGCACATTTAGTGGCCATCGACTTCTACCGGGAGATCGAGCACCCGTCGGAGGGCCGTCTCGAAATACCCGACACGCCGTATCGTCTGGACGGCGACCGTCTGCGGCTTCAACGTGGCGCTCCACGCCTGGGCGAGCATACAGCCGAGGTCTTACGGGCAGCCGGCGTGGGCGAGGCCGAGATCGAGGCACTCACGCCGTGAAGGCGATGCGGATCGAAGACGACTGGGGGTTGGAGAGCCTCCGGCTTGTCGACCTTGCTGAACCCCAGCCGGGCCCGCGGGACGCCGTCGTGGCGATGCGGGCCATCTCGATCAATCCTCGCGACCGCGTCATGGCGATGGGCGGGTACGGACGCCAGGGAGGCGACTTACCGCTCATTCCACTCTGCGACGGTGCGGGCGACGTCGTTGCCGTGGGAGACGAGGTGACCGAGATCGCACTGGGTGACCGGGTCGCGCCTACCTGCTCGCGCACCTGGCTCACCGGTCTGCGCGGTCCCGATGCGTTCAAGGGCGCCCATGGCGGGCCGCTCGACGGGACGTGCGTGGAGCGCATGGCGGTTCCGGCGTCGGCCCTGGTGAGACTTCCCGACCACCTGTCCTACGCCGAGGGGGCGACGCTGCCGTGCGCCGCCGTGACGGCCTGGAACGCGGTCGTCACCCAGGGGGATCTCAGGGCGGACCAAACCGTCTTGCTCCAGGGAACGGGAGCGGTCTCACTCTTCTCGCTGCAATTCGCGAAGCTCAAGGGCGCGACCGTGATCATGACGTCGTCCAGCGATCAGAAGCTCGCCCGGGTGAAGGACCTCGGTGCGGCTCACCTGATTAATTACAAAGAGACGACCGATTGGGACAAGACCGTGAAAGGTCTGACCGCGGGCAAGGGGGTGGACCTGGTCGTTAACGTCGCCGGCGGCGGCACGCTCGATCGATCCATCAAGAGCGTCAAGGCGAGCGGGACGGTGAGTCTCATCGGCGTCTTGGCGGGGCGCCTCGCAGAGCTCGATCTGGGGCGGGTTGTCACGCGCAACGTGCGGCTGCAGGGCGTGACGGTGGGATCGCGTGAGATGTTTGCCGAGATGGTCGGCGCCATGGGCCGCGCGGCGATGCATCCCGTGATCGACCCGACGCACTTCGAGTTCGAGGATGTGGCGAGCGCCCTGAACCGCCTGCCGCAAGGCAAGCATTTCGGTAAGATTGTCTGCGAACTGTAGGTTGGTGCTGACAGAGGAGGCACTCATGAAGCGTATAGCTGGCCTTGGAATCTTGACCCTGACCGGTATCTTCTCGATCGTGACGGCCAACGAGGCCCGCCAAGATGACGAGCGGTCGACGCTCCATGTGCAGGAGGTGGCGACGAACCTCTACATGCTGGGGAATGAACCTGGAGGCGAGGGGATGCGCGGAGGAGGCAACACCGGCATCTTCGTGGGCTCCGCGGGGGTCACACTCGTCGACACCAAGATCTTCGGGTACGGGCAAGACATTCTGGCCCACGTGCGCGAGATCACCGACAAGCCGATCACCCGGATCATCAATACGCACACCCACTACGACCACAGCGGCGGCAATGTCGAATTCTCAGACGCCGTCGACTTCGTGGTGCACGAGAACACCCTGGCCCAGATGTCGCGCGCGACCTGCGAGCGGGTCACCAACTGTGAGGCGTTCAAGGGCGAGAACGCCAAGTATCTGCCAAAGACCACCTTTTCGGATCGGACATCGATCGGCAGCGGGGCTGACCAGATCGACCTCTACTACTTTGGGCGGGGTCATACGGACGGCGATACGTTCGTGGTCTTCCGGAACGCCCGAACCGTGCAGACCGGAGACATGTTCGCCCGCAAGGGACTGCCGTTCTTGGATGTGCCCAATGGGAACGGGAGCGCCCTCGAGTTTGGGGAGACGCTGAAGAAGGCGGTGGCCGGGATCAGCGGCGTCGACAAAGTCATCCCGGGCCACAACGACCTGCCGTACGTCTGGAACGACTTGGTCAACAACAGCGGTTTCTATAATGACATCGTGGCGAAGGCGAAGGCGGGGCAGGCGGCCAGCCAGTCCGTCGACCAGGTGCTCGACGCCTACACGGTCCCGAGCCAATTCAGCGACTTCGTGGCCGATCCAAACCGACTACGTTCGGTTGTGCAGTACATCTTCGACGGGAAATAGACGGTCGCAGCGGGTCCCGGCCGGACTAGGGCAGAATCTTGAACCCCCTGGGCGTGCCCGGCACCCAGGGCTCCGGCACCGTGTAGTCTGCTCGGTGGGGCATCTGCACCGCCGGCAGACTGTCGGCATCCATCACGTCGTCCTCCGCGATGATGTCGTTGCGGTGGAGTAGAAACGCCGTCACCGCGTACACCTCGTTCGGCGTTAGGTGCCCCGGCCGATCGTACGGCATGGCACGGCGGATGTAGCTCCAGATCGTCGGTGCGAATGGCCAGTGCGCGATGGGGAAGTAGTTGGTGCCCCTGGTCACTGTTCCGCCAACAAGGGCGATAGCCGGGCCCTCTGTTCCAGTCGGGCCATGACAATTGGCGCATCCGCGTTGGGTGAACACCAGCGCACCTTGCGCAGCGGTGCCACTGCCCGGTGGCAGCTCCGCACCGTCGGGGCCGATTGAGATATCCCACGCGCGGAGCTCCGCCTCACTTGGGGTTCGACCAAGTCCGAAGGGTGAGGCCGTCGGTTGCTGGGCCAGGGCGATTGACCCGAGCGTCAAGACGATGGCCAGCGTCAGGCCGCTAGTGGTGCACGTCCGCAACAGCGGCCACTGGCGGGAGTCCATTGGTAACGGTGCCATCGGGGTTGACCCTCCAAGCCTGCATCCAGTTGCAGTGTCCGAGTTGACTCTGGACTGTCGCGTACAGCTCTTGTCGCGTGAGACCCCAGTACTTCGCGTACTGGGCCTCCGTCGGTTGCACCTGACCTTTCTCGTCGGTGCAGCGCGATTGCAGCACGGCCTCTTCGCCGTTCCACGTCCACGGCAAATAGAACCGCGTGTGCGCCTTCGGGAGCGGCGGCCCGGCGAGCTCAGCCTCGGTGTAGGTCTGGCCACCGTCGGTGGAAACGTCCACCTTGCGAACGGCGCCTCCGCCAGACCAGGCCAGTCCGGTGATGACGTGGGCGCCGTGACCGGACAACGCTTGTGTGCCGGAAGGGGAGGTGATGACCGATTCGGGACCGAACTCGTAGATCTCCGGCCGCGCTTTCGGGTGCGGACTCAGAAACCGCGAATGCTCCTGGAACGACAGGTAAGGCTGGTCCACGACCTTAATCCGTCGCAGCCACTTGACGTTGTAGATGCCCTCGAAGCCGGGCACGATCAGCCGCAGCGGAAAACCGTGATCCGGACGGACGGGCTCGCCGTTTTGTCCGTACACCACGAGCACGTCATCCAACGCCTTGGGCACGGAGATGCTTTTGGTGTGCTTGCCGCCGTCGGCGGCCTCGGCGATGATCCACTTCGCACTGTCTTTGAGTCCCACCTCCCCGAGCAAGACCGAGAGGGGCACACCCGTCCACTCGCTGCAGCCCATCCGGCCGTGCGAATCTGCAACGCTCCGAGCCCTGGGGCTCGCCCGGTTGCCGACGCATTCGAGGAAGTACACCCGGGACTCGAAGGGGAGCCGCTTCAGCTCGTCGAGAGAAAAGACGAGCGGCCGCTCGACCAACCCGTGGATCATGAGCTTGTGCTCGGCCGGGTTGATGTCGGGGATACCGTAATGGTGCTGGGTCGTGAAATGGAGCGACGTCGGCGTGATAATCCCGACCGATTCGCCAAGCGGGGTGCGCGCACTCGGTCGATGCGGTGTGGGCCGTACCGGCGGTTTGTCCGGGTGACTGCGTCCCTCAACGATGCGTGTCGTGGTTACGAAGCGGGACCGCTTCCCGTAGAGCACGTTCTCGAGGGCGTTCACGTCGGAGGCCGGGGCGAGCTCCTCACCGCTCACGGGGCTGGGCGTCACACCCAGAGTGGCCGCGGGGACCGACAAACCCGCCACGACGGCCCCTTTCTTCAGAAACCGGCGCCTGCTTGGCTGTTTTGACCTCATATCCCCTCCCGATGGTGACCGACCGGTCCTCGCGTCGGATCGAGGCACGCTCGCAGAAAGGCTGGCCCTTGTCAAGAGGGAGACCGATACGTATCTTGATGACCGATCCACACCGGCCCTACACCCTCTGGTTCGTGGACACGCCGACCGGTTGCCGGCTCCGACTCGTCATCTCGCCCCAGGCGGCCGTGGTTCACGCCGTGCTTCAGGGCAGTGACGACTACCAACAGGCA
Organism: Vicinamibacterales bacterium; assembly: GCA_965216615.1. Taxonomy (GTDB): domain Bacteria; phylum Acidobacteriota; class Vicinamibacteria; order Vicinamibacterales; family UBA8438; genus CAUZIB01. Next base: position 315,247 of record CBDCGH010000022.1, read on the forward strand.
GACTTCGACACCGTCGAAGAAGCAGAGGAGTGGGGCAAGCGCCTCTTTGGGGAGCTGTGCCTGAACGATCCGCTGCTGACCGGATACGATCATCACCTGATGACGCAGGTGCCTGGCCTGTGCTGACGGTCGGTTCCTAGTACAGTCTCCCAAGTTTGGGTACGACCGTTCCTTCCTGCACGATGTTCCCAGTCACCACGGGTTCGCGGCGACGCCGTACGGCTGCCGTTCTGACGATGGCCACGATGGTCACGATCGTGACGGGCCTCGCCGCGGCGGGTGGTCCCGCGCCTGCGAGTGCGCAGTCCGCCGTCGCCCCTACCACCATCCGAGCCATCAAGTTGGCCGATGGCATCAACCTCGACGGCCGGCTCGATGAGCCCGTGTATCGGACTGCCCCGCCCATCACTGACTTCGTCCAGCAGGTGCCGGACGAGGGCGCCCCGGCCACCGAGAAGACGGAAGCCTGGATCATGTTCGACGGCACGCACATCTACGTGAGCGGCAGGGTGTGGGACTCGGCACCGCCGAGCGAATGGGTCGCGAACGAGATGCAGCGTGATACCCGCCAGCTCCGCGACAACGATACGTTCTGGGTGGTTTTCGACACGTTCCACGACCGTCGCAACGGCGTCGCCTTCTATACGAATCCCCTGGGCGCGATCGGAGAGTTTGCCATCACGAACGAAGGGAACCCCAACGGCGACTGGAACCCAGTCTGGGACGTGCGTACGGGGCGCTTCCAGGGCGGCTGGACCGTCGAGATGGAGATCCCCTTCAAGTCTCTTCGCTATCAGCCTGGACCGACGCAGGTGTGGGGAGTCCAGCTCCGCCGCAGCATCCGACGGAAGAACGAATTGGCCTACCTTGCGCCGGTTCCGATCTCAGCCGGACGCCGTGGCATCTTTCGTCTCTCAGATGCCGCCACACTGATTGGACTGGAGGTGCCCGGCGCCCATAACAACCTCGACGTCAAACCGTTTGGCATCGCAGGTCTGACGACCGACGTCGAGGCCAGCCCGCCAACGAGGAATGCCGGCGACGGCAACCTCGGCTTGGACGTCAAGTACGGCATTACCCAGAATCTGACCGCCGACCTGACCTACAACACGGACTTTGCCCAGGTCGAGGTTGATGAGCAGCAGGTCAATCTGACTCGGTTCAGCACGTTCTTTCCCGAGAAACGTGAGTTCTTCTTGGAGGGACGGGGCATCTTCGACTTCGCCCGTGCCGGCGCCGGGGCCAGCCCGCGCGACAGTGCGTTGCGTCAAGAGGGCGGGGGCAGCAGCCCTACTTCCCGCGGCGTCGGCAACGAGCCGACGTTGTTCTACTCACGTCGCATCGGTCTTGAGGACGAGACGGTCGTGCCCATCGTTGGCGGTGGGCGTGTCACGGGTAAGGCGGGTGCGTTCGACGTCGGCGCGCTCAACATGCAGACGGACGATGAAGTGACCTCCGGCGCCGCGGCAACGAACTTCACGGTCGTGCGCGTCAAACGAGACATCTTGCGCCGGAGCAGCATCGGTGCCTTGTTTACGAATCGGTCGCTATCGATCGAGGGCGACGGTTCGAGCCAGACCTACGGCGCCGACGCCACCTTTTCGTTCCATGACAACGTCAGCCTCGTCGCGTACGTCGCGAGGACGCAGACACCCGGCCTCGAGTCGGAGGATCTCAGCTACCAGGGTCAGTTCACGTATGCGGGTGACCGGTACGGGTTCCAGGCTGATCACCTCGTCGTCGAAGACAACTTCGTGCCGGAAGTGGGATTCGTCCGGCGCGACAACTTTCGGCGCTCGTACGCGACTGGACGGTTCAGCCCTCGGCCGCAATCGATTGACGCCATTCGACAGTTCCGTCTTGAAGGGAGCTTCGACTACATCCTGACGGCCGATACGGGGCGTGTCGAGACTCGTCAGACTCAGCTTGGATTCTCCACTGAATTCGAAAACAGCGATCGGCTGGGTCTATCGGTGGCGGACAACTACGAGCTGCTCGCGGAAGAATTCGAACCGGGCCCAGGGGTGACGTTGCCCATCGGCGGCTACCGATTCCGAGACGTCGAGGCCACGTACTCGCTCGGCTCGCAGCGCCGCCTCACCGGGATCGTGACCGTACGTCTCGGCGAGTACTTCGGCGGCAACATCCGGACGATTGGTTTCAGTCGCGCCCGACTAGCACTGACCCAGAAGATCTCGGTCGAGCCAACCATTTCGGTCAACTGGGTCGACACGCCTCAGGGCGCGTTTCGGGCGGATCTCCTCGTCTCCCGGGTGACCTACAGCTTCACGCCGCGGATGTTCTTCAGTGGGCTGGTCCAGTACAACTCGGCCACCGACACCATCAGCAACAACCTCAGACTCAGGTGGGAGTACACTCCGGGCAGTGAGCTGTTTGTCGTCTATACGGAGGAGCAGAACACCGATCCGCTGCGACCGAATCGGTTCACGGAGCTGCGCAATCGTGGGTTCGTGATCAAGGTGAACCGGCTCTTTCGTTTCTAATGGAGATTCCAAACTATGAAGTGTCATGAGGTGGACTACGACATTCTCGGGGACGACATGCAGATGGTGGAGGTGGAGCTCGATCCTGGCGAGACCGTCATCGCTGAGGCCGGCGCGATGAACTACATGGATGATGGGATCGACTTTGAAGCCAAGATGGGAGACGGTTCGCAGCCCGACAAGTCGCTGTTCGGCAAGCTCTTGGACGCGGGCTCACGGAAGCTGACGGGTGAGTCGATCTTCATGACGCACTTCACGAACCAGGGCCACGGAAAGAAGCGGGCAGCTTTCGCCGCACCCTATCCGGGGCGGATCGTGCCGTTGGATATGGCCAAGGTCGGCGGGGAGATTCTCTGTCAAAAAGATGCGTTCCTCTGCGCGGCCTTAGGCACGAACGTCGGCATTGCCTTCAATAAACGTCTCGGGGCTGGGTTCTTCGGCGGTGAGGGGTTCATTCTCCAGCGATTGCGCGGCGATGGGATGGTGTTCATGCACGCCGGCGGCACGGTCATCGAACGTCGGCTCGATCGCGAGACCTTGCGAGTGGACACCGGCTGCTTGGTGGGGTTTACTCCGGGCGTCGACTACGACATCCAGCGCGCGGGGAATCTCAAGTCGATGTTCTTCGGTGGCGAAGGGATGTTTATCGCCACGCTCTCTGGCTCCGGCACCGTCTGGCTCCAGAGCCTGCCGTTCTCCCGACTGGCGGATCGCATTCTTGCAAGCGCGCCCAGTTCGGGTGGCAAGTCCAAGGGTGAGGGTTCGGTGCTCGGTGGGCTCGGTCGAATACTCGACGGCGACAACTAGGGTCCCACGAGACTCCGAAGCCGAGATGAGCCGCTTCATGAGCTTCATCTTCGTTGGGTCCCTCGCCGCTGTCGGCTTCATTGTGCTCGTTTGGGCATTCCAGCGGACACTGATCTACTTCCCGTTTGGCGACGTGCCGGAACCTCGCGCGGTCGGACTCGCGCAGGCTGAGGCCGTGACATTCCCGACTGACGACGGCTTCACGCTTCAGGGGTGGTTCGTTCCCAGCGCGAGGCCATCGCCCGCCTATACCGTGCTGGTTCTCAACGGCAATTCGGGCAATCGGGCCTACCGCGCCCCGCTCGCCGCGTCGCTTCAGCAGCGCGGGCTTCAGGTGCTGCTGTTCGACTATCGCGGATATGGAGGCAGCGAGGGGAAGCCGACCGAGGCCGGTCTCCGAGCGGACGCCGACGCAGCCCGCCGCTACATGGTGCAGCGGAACGATGTAGATGCAACACGATTGATCTATGTCGGTGAATCGCTTGGGACCGCGCTCGCAGTCGGGCTGGCGGCGGACCATCCTCCAGCCGGGGTGATTTTGCGCTCACCGTTTCCTTCATTGGTCGACGTGGGCCGGACGCATTATCCGTTTCTGCCCGTGCGGTTCCTTCTGCAGGACCGGTATGCGGCGATGGAGGACATCGCGCGCGTGACGTGTCCAGTGCTCGTCCTCGCCGGTGATCGGGATCGCATCATCCCTCTCAGCTTGAGTCGACAGGTATACGAGGCGGCGACATCGACGAAGGACTTCGTCATCCTACCCGGGGCGGACCACAACGATTTCGAGTTGCTCGCCGGTGATCAGATGATCGGCGCGATCACGCAGTTCTTGGGACGTCCTCTGTAGTTGCGTGCAGACAATTGGGACGACCCAGGCACTAGGACGATGTGTCCTCTTGCAGCGTCTGGAGATGCTCCAGGAACGGCTGCCCGTCGAATTGCTCGTAAGCCTCGATGGGGTCGGCAGCGACGCCGTCAAAGTAATGATCGAGGATCGTCGCGCGCTCATGCGCGAGTGGCGGGTCGCAGAAACACATCTCACTCCACTGGACGTCGCCCGAGCTGGTCACGACCGCGCGGTGTAGCGAGTCCACGATCTCCTGGCCATCGGGTCGCTGAGCGGCGATCGAGCCGTCGGCCAGTCTGCGTTGCAGGTCAGCAGCGGTGTCGGCTCGGAATCGTGCGGTCACTCGATAAATCACGGCTCCTCCATTGGCTTCTATTGGCAGACAGTCGACGATAGCCTGCAAGAGTCGGGTTTTCAACGAATTACGAACCAACTCCTGCTCGGGATTGAAGGTCGGGTATGGTGTACGCCTGTAACGGAACACACTCATGCAAGTAACGGAACACACTCCGCCAGGTTCGTCGTCGGAATCGTGTCCGAACTGCGGGCTGCCAAACTCTTATAGCGCTTCGATATGCGAGTGTGGCTACGACTTTGGCCGGAAGATAGTCGTCCCGACCAGTTACGCCGCGACCGGCGCTGGCGGTCCGGGTGGCTCGCTTCGAGCGCAGGGCCGAGCCTACGGAGGCCTTCGCCGGTTGGCGTACGTCGCGTGCCTCGTGGTCATCGGCATAATCGTGGCGTTGGTAGACTCGGTCACAGAGCCTGGGTTGCTCGAACTCCTCACGCTGTTGGCAGCGCTGGCCGCCGCGTTGTATCTGATGGTGCTTCGGTTCCGCAATCAGGGCGCAACGGGATGGTGGGTGCTGGCGGCGTTCGTTCCATTGGTCAATCTCTACATTGGTGTCCGCGCGCTCGCCTACCCCGAGGGCTACGCTGATCGCCGAAGGCTCGATCTCGCGGGGAAGGCGGTCGTCTTCGTTGCGGTGGGGGTCCTCGCAGTCGCACTCGGTGCGGCGATCGCGCTCCTCTAGCTGTAGTATTGTCGCGCCGCTTCGCCATTCGCCCTGCGCGAATCGATACGTCACAGTACGCCTCGTTAGACAGCTCCGTCAGCTAGCTCGAGCGATGACCTCACGGTCCAAACGATGTCCGAGCTTGTCTTTCTCCACCTCAAGATCGTAGCGAGCTTGCAGATTCAGCCACAGACGCTCTGACGATCCGAAGTAGCGCGCTAGTCGCAGGGCTGTATCAGCACTGATCGCGCGCTTCCCGTGAACGATCTCGTTGATTCGACGGGCAGGTACGCTGATGTCCTTGGCCAAACGGTATTGCGAGATGTTCATGGGCTCTAGGAAATCATGCTGAAGTACTTCACCCGGATGGACCGGCAGTAGCTTGCGTTCAACCATAGCGCCTCCCTAGTGGTAGTCGGTGACTTCCACGTCGTACGCATCACCTGCACGCCAACGGAAGCAGATCCGCCACTGCTCGTTGACCCGGATACTGTGCTGCCCCGCGCGATTGCCTCGGAGCTTCTCCAGTCGATTGCCAGGCGGTAGCCTCAGGTCGGTGAGCTGTTCGGCTGCATCGATATAGACCAACTTTCGCAGGGCCATCCGCTGCACCGTGGAGGACAACCGCCGCACGGGCTGTCGCTGAAACAGCCGCTCAGTCTGGCTGTCTGCGAAGCTCCGAATCACTCAACCATAGTAACGCATTGCGTTAGTAACGTCAAGCGTTATTATAGTACAATCCCTTTGAAACCTGGACTGACGGCTGCGTGCTGACACTCGATGATCTCCTGCGGCGGTTCGACGGCCAGCCCATTCCCAATTGCCCGGGCCGCTATGTGCTTCGAGGCGTCGATGCCACACAGGGGCCATCCGCAGCGGTCGGATCAGGGGGCGAGGTCACCCAGCACCTCGTGCCGACGGCACGCGACCGAGTGGTTGTCACGAAGCTCGCCGATTGGGGGCTAATCTCCTACGCTCGGGCAGACGGGACCTGGTTACACACCGCGAACACGCCAGAGGGTTTCCAGCGTAAGCTCGCCGACCTCGGCATCGTGCTCTTGGAATCGTAGCCACTCTTCGTGCGGGTTACACTGGGCGGTAGTACTAGACGATGATGTCCATGATGCCCGCGCGGATCGTGTGCACGCGCCTCGTCGTGTTGGGAGCCGGAATCGGTCTAGCCGCGTGCGCGGCCCCAGATGTTATTGACGTCGTCGTCGATCGCACGGTCGTCAGCGTCGCGGCGGGGCAGCTGGCCGGTGCACCGTCCTCGCTCGACGAATTGGTGTGGGCGTATCGGGGGGTTCCCTATGCGGCACCGCCGGTCGGCGACCTCCGCTGGCGTCCGCCGGAGTCGGTCGCGCCGTGGGATGGCACTCGGGACGCCACTGTCGCAGCCGCGGCGTGCGTGCAGACGCCTATCCCGCCCGAGTCAAACGTGTTCTATGACCTACAGGTGGACGAGACGTCGGAGGACTGCCTCTACCTGAACGTCTGGAGCGCGGCCGATCCGAATGATTCCGCTCCCGTGATGGTGTGGATTCATGGAGGCGGGCTGACGGTTGGCCACGGTGCTCGGATCAATTATGACGGTACGGCGCTCGCGCGACGCGGCGTCGTTCTGGTGACCATCAACTATCGACTGGGCGCGCTTGGCTATCTCGCGCACCCGCTGCTGAGCGCGGAATCGGAACATGGCGCGTCGGGGAACTACGGCCTCCTGGATCAAATCGCCGCCCTCGAATGGGTGCAGCGGAACATCGCGGCGTTCGGCGGCGATCCCGACCGAGTGGCCATCTTCGGCGAGTCGGCCGGCGCGTGGAGTGTCAACTACCTGATGGCGACGCCGCTGGCACGGGGCCTCTTTCACGCGGCGATCGGCCAGAGCGGCGGCGGCTTCGGATCGATGGGGACGGTGCAGCCAAAAGCGACGGTCGAGGCTGCCGGGCACGGCCTGGCCGAGAAGCTTCTGGGCGAGGGCGTCGAGCCGTCGCTCAGCGCGATGCGCACGGCCTCCGCCGATGAAGTCCTGGCCGCGCAGGGACCGGTCGTGTCGGCCAACGTCGACGGCTGGGTGTTTCGCGACACCATCTACAGCATCTTCGCCGCCGGCAACCAGCACGATGTGCCGCTCATCGTTGGGTCGAATGCCGACGAGTACAAGATGTTCGGCGACCCCTTCGGTGTGGCGACGGTCGCGGAGTACGAGGAGACCGTTCGACGCGAGTATGGAACGTTCGCCGATGCGCTGCTGCTGGCGTATCCCGCGACGACCGATGCCGAGGCGAAGCAAGCTCGGCTGGATGGCTCGACTGACGCGATGTTCGTGTGGGAGGCCCGGACATGGGCGCGAATGATGTCGACGGTCTCGTCACCCGCCTATCTGTATTTCTTCAGCCGGGTACCGGCGGCGCCCGACGCCAATCGCTACGGCGCCTATCACACGGCCGAGATCCCGTATGTCTTCGATAACTTCGGCGTCAGCGCCGCTCCGCACGCGAACCGGGACTACGACGCCATCGACCGCGGGCTCTCGGATGCGCTGGCGTCCTACTGGGTCGCGTTCGCCCAGACCGGCGATCCGAATTGATGGGGGACGCGGCACTGGCCGGCCTACGACCGTGATGCCGATGTGGCGCTCGTGCTCGGCGACACGGTCGAAGCTCGGCCTAATGTCCGACAGGAACGGCTCGACGTCTTCGACGAGTACTACGCAGCACGGCGTGAGGCGGCGAAGGAGTGAGCATTCCACCAGGCACGACACCTACGCCATTCGGCGCGGGCGGGCGGGGCGGGATCGCGTTATGGCCCGGCTGCTCGTCGTTTGGGCGTCCCGCGATCCTGGTCCAGCCGACGGCAGGCGTGCTAGGGGACCGGCAGGAGCACGGAGCGATCCACCCATTCGCCCTGCTGCATCACGCGGTCGATCGCCCGCGTGTTCTGGATGTCGGCCAGGGGATCGGCGTTCAGCACAATCAGGTCGGCCACCATTCCGGACTCCAGCGTGCCGAACTCCGGCTCGCCCTTCGACATCAGTGCGGCTCCGTTGCGGGTGGCGGCGACGATCGCTTGCATCGGCGTCAACCCTGCCTCGACAAACAGCTCCAACTCGTGGTGCGTCCCCCATCCCATCGGCACGTTCCAGCTGGACGCGCCGCTGTCGGTGCCCACCGCGACGGGGATGCCGGCATCCGTGACCGTCTTCACGAACGCCATGAGGCGCCGGAGTCGAGCCTTCCGGGCCTCGAAATCCGGACGCGCCATCAACTCCTCCCGGTACGCCGGGTCGATCCACTGCGCGTAGGTTTCAGGCTCGAACGACGCGTGGATCTCGGGATCTTCCAAGAGCTCGGGATGCTCCGCCCAGATCGAGGCCGAATGCACGTTCGTCAGGGTGGGTGAGAACGTGACACCGCTGTCAAGACACAGCTGAAGGAATTCCTCGCCGACCTCGGTGTCGGCGACCGTGTGCAAGAAATCCCTCACGCCGACATCGATGAGCTGACGGACGTCGGCCTCCTCGTCGATGTGAGCGACCGGGACGAGGTCCTGCTTCATTGCCTCGTCGACGATTGCGGCGCGCATCTCGGGGGTGATCTTGAGGCCCGGCTCCGGCATCTTGTTGACCCACATCTTGACGAAGTGGACCCCCTGACCGGCCAGTCCGCGCACCATCTCGCGCGCCTCGTCTTCCGTCGTCGGTTGATTGGTCGGACGGCCCGGCGGAAAACCATTGACGTGCGAAAAACCCCGGCCTGCCGTGAACATGCGGGGGCCGACGATCTGGCCGGCGTGCGCCTCGAGCATCTTCACCACCTTTTCGGGGGTGTCGCTGCCGATGCTCCGCGACGTGGTCACACCGAAGTACAGCTGCTTTCTCAGCTGTGACTCAACGCGTTCCAGCTCTCCGTTGAAGTGACTGTGGGTCTCGACGAGGCCAGGGATGATCGTCTTGCCTGCTCCGTCAACGACCTCCGCGCCGGCCGGCACGGACGTACTGGATTCCGGACCGGCAGCCTGAATGCGACCGTCGTGAATCACGATGACAGCGTCGTCGACCGGGTCCGCACCGGTGCCGTCGATGAGGCGCGCCCCGACGATAGCGATGCCCGCAGGCTCACTCGGAGTGGCGGGAGCCGGACTCTCCCCGCACGCGGCAAGTGCTGCAATCGCGAAAAAGACGGTCCATTTAGTTAGTGCTGGCATAGTCTCCTATTCAACAACGCGGGCGCCCGTCAGCGTGCCGTCCATCCCGTAGTTTCCCTCATGGCAGGCGTACTCGAAGATCGGCAGGTTGCTCCGGCGCATAGGCAGCTCCACCGTCCACGGCTGCGTCCAGGTCGTGGGATCGGTGACCGTGAAGGTGTAGATGAGGGTTCTCTCGTTCAACCGCTGAAACCGCTCGACCAGATGGAGGCGCTCGCTCGAGTTTCGGAAGCTGGTTTCGCGCAGGAAGTTCTTGGTCTCGACGATCAGCGTGTCTCCCTCGTAATGTCCACGGGACACGCCGGTCCACTGGGGCACGGTGCCATGGTCGCGGCCATCGAGCGGGATGATCCGTGGGTTGTGCACCATCTCGTTCAGCAGGACCACGTGGTCGGCCGTCTGAAAGATCTGCACGTTCATGTTGTAGGCAGACGGGAGCATCGGCGGCCCTGAATTGAAACCGGTGATGCATCGTTCGGCGAGCGGACGATCTTCGGGCCCTTCCGAAGGCCGCTGGTTGATCCGGACGGCTTCTGCCGCTCGTGCGGCGGCCGCGTCCGTCAGCGACGGAACCCGTCCGTCTTGCGGATCGACGACCAGGGACGTGCGACGAGTCTCGACGACGGCCGTGCCGCGGTCCCACCAGAAATCGTTGTAGGCGAGAGCGAGGTCTCGGCTCTCACGCGTGCCGTTGACCTGACCGCGAGTGGTCGTCACCTTTTTCTTTTCGTCGCGGTTGAGGTCCGCGTTGTTGGCCTCGACGCGTTGCGCGGCATAGGCCGCCACCTCGTCCTCAGCGAGGAACTCCTTGTCGGCGAACTCCTTCGGGCGTTCCAGCGGCGTGACGGTCCGGAAGTCCCAGACTCCGCTGAGGTCCGGGTGCCCGTGCAGCGTCTGCCGCGGTGATTGACCGGCGGACACACTCGGGAGGAGCAGCGCCAACGCTAGGCCGGCCAGGCCATGAGCGAGCAATACGAGCGGTCTGTTGATCATTGTCTTACCTCCTGCGCTCGGCCGCCACGGAGTGCGGTCGGCACCGCGTAATTGCCCTCGTGGCAGGCGAACTCGAACTGCAGGTAGTCGCTCTCTCGGTCGAACGGGAAGGCGACGGTCCAGGGCTCGGCATACGTGTTCTCGTCGTCGATCGTGACCGAATAGGCCAACAGATCGGGTCCGGCGAGCGCGAACCGCTCGGTGATGCGCTGCGCCTCCGTCTGTCGCGAGGGGTCCATGGGCGACGTGCCGCGGATGTGGTTGACGGCGCGGAAGTTAGTCGATTCGACGACCAGCGTGTCACCCTCCCAGCGGCCGCGCGGGTCGCCGTTCCAAAGCTGGACCTTCTCGTCGACGTGCGGGGTCCCGATTGGGATGATCCGGGAGTTGTGAATCATCTCGGCGTGGATCACGACGTAGCCAGGAATCTGGAGAATCAGCTTGCCGTTGTTGACGTGGGTGGGAAACATGCCGCTCGGGCCGCGGGTGATGCAGCGATCATCGGCGTCCATCCGCTCTGCGGCGTCGAACTCCTCGATCGCGGTCGTAGCGAGCAGCTCCCGGGCGGTAACTGTGCGGTTAGGGACGCGTCCGGTGGCCGGCTGCACCACCAGCGCAGGCTGGCCGATATCCTGTCGCTCGTCGAAGAACCAGTCGAACCAGTGGAAGCCATAGGCGCCCACGCCGCCACTGTTCTCGAATCCCTTCCATTCACCCGCTTCCACGAGTTGATCGCCGGCTGCCTCGGCCCTGGCGCGGAGCTCTCTGGCGGAGAGCTCTTGGCCGCTCAGTTCCTCGGGGAGCTCGAGCGGAGTGAAGAGGGCGCGCGTGTTGTCCCACATGCCGCTGATGTTCGGCTGCCCATCGGGAAGTCGCTCGGGTGCCCACTCGGACGGCCCGGCGCCGGCACCCGCTCGGTTCTGAGCGGCCGCTGGCACCGCCACCAGCAACGCACCCACAACTACGGCCACGGCCGTAAGCGCGGTTGCGCGGGTCATTGTTGCCCTTGTTGGCGCCGCTCTCGTTCACGTTCTCCGGCGAGGATGTTGGTCATCGCGTAGTTCCCTTCGTGGCACGAGTACTCGTAGATGACGTAGTCATCGAGCCGGGCCATCGGGCGATCGACGGTCCATGGCTGGGTGTAGATCTCGTCATCCTCGATCGTGAACTGGTAGTCAATCCGATCGGGGGCGACGCGGGTGAAACGCTCGACGGCACGTGTGTTCGGTGTCGAGAGGAACCGCAGCTCGGTCTCGTTACTGTAGTTCCGTGTTTCGACCACCAGCGTGTTGCCCTCCCAGTGACCGCGCGAGTTACCGCTCCACTGGCGGATCGCGTCGTCGAGGTGCGGCCGGTCGTTGAGTGGGATGATCCGGACGTCGTGGATGTTCTCCACCTGAATGGCGACGTGCTCCGGCGTCTGAAGGATGCGGTACGTGTTGTTGTAATTCGTTGGGACCGGCGGAACACCGTGATACGTTAGGCAGCGATCCCAGTTGTAGCGGTCAAGCCAGGAGTCGGCCGGGTGCGTCTGGCGGTGCTCATTGCGCGCCGCGACCCGGGCCTGCCCCTTGGCGTTCAACGGTAGCCGCCCAGTGGGCGGGTCGACGATCTGCGAGGTGCGATTGTCAGGCAGCACCCATCCACTATCGTACCAGTGCGCGTTGTAGCCACCTGGGTCGACGCCCGGGCGGTCGGGTCGATCGCTCTTCCTGCGGGTGGTGACCGCCGCCACCTCTTCAGGGGTAAAAACCGAGCGTCCTTCCACGTCGGCGGGACGTTCCAAGGGGGTGAGCGTGGCGTACGACCAGACGCCCTGCAGGTCGGGGTCGCCCCACGGCGTCCGGACCGCGTCGTCGGATTGGCCCGACGCGGGCATGGGCATCAGCCCGAGCATCAAGACGGCACCGATGGTCGGCAATGTGTTGAGATATCGACGCATGATGACAGCTCCTCGTTGCTAGGCGAATCATCGCCCACGAGCCGCTTTCCTGCAAGCGTTAGGGCGATCGACGCGCGAGCCGCCGGCGAACCGTTATCTGTTCGACGCCGACAATCGTGGCGAGCCCCACGCATCCGATGCCCAGCACCTGAATCGGGCTCGAGGGTGTGATTAGTGCCAAGGCGCCCAATGTTGCCGCCACCACGAGCAGACGGTTCCAAAGCACGCAGCGAACGGCTCTCCACAGCGCACCCGCGGTCGCTACCAAAAACAGCGTGAGGCCGGTTCCGACGGCGATGGCCACCTGGGTCACGCTGTAATCGTGCGGATGGAACGCCCCCTCGAAGCCCACCGCGAGCGCGATGATGCCGCTGACCAGTGGGAAGTGCCAGAGCGAGTACGCGTCGCGTCCCAATCTGGCCCGCTCTCGACCATTTGCGCCCACCAGCGCTTCTTCCAGCACTTCACGGACCCACCCGAAATACGTCCACCAGAGCAAGCAGGTCATCAAGACGGCGACGGCGCCGGTCGCCAGCACCATCGCGGTCGTGTTCGACGTGAGTGCGGTGCCGGCCACGATGAGTGACTCACCAAGGGCAATGATGACGATGAGTCCGTGACGTTCGGCAAAATGCTCTGGGTGCAAGCCCCAGGCTCGACGGTCACCGGCCACTCGCGCCGCGCCGAAGTCCAATGCAATCGCACCCAACCAGATCCAGGTGCGCACCGATGGTTCGACCACGCTACCGGCCAGGACGGCAACCAAGCCTCCGACCGACAGTGCCGAAAACGCAATGACCGCCGATCGGTGATCGGCGTTGCTGCGAACCACTTGGTAGTAGAGGCCGAGCCCGAGAACTCGGACGCCGACGTAGGACAGTGAGAACCAGAGAGCCGCGTCACGCGCCTCAGCGAACGCGTTCCCGACAGAGAAGGCCATGGCGAAGGCGATCCCGGTGGCAATGAGCGTGCCGAGCCGCACGTGATGGTGGTCGGTGTTTGCGGCGTTGAGCGTCCATGTGAACTGGGTCCAGCCCCACCAGATCAGCCAGAACACGATGACCGCGCGCACCACGGTTTCGAGATCGAGATGATGAGCCGCGTAGTGCGTGACCTGCGTGATCGCGAACACGAAGACAAGGTCAAAGAACAGCTCAACAAATGTTGCGCCTTGGTCGTCGGGCGATACGAGGGCGACGGAGCTGCCGGTGGTCATGGTCGCAAGGGACGATGCGCGAGCGTCTACTCGACGATCAGTTGTCCGACGGTCCAGAGATGGTCGTGACAGACGTACTCGTAGGTGCCGGGCGTGTCGAGCACGACCGACGCGGAGGCTTCGGGGGCGATGCGACCCGTGCTCCACGACCCGTCACGGGCTGCGACCGTATGCGTGAGCGTGGTCGTGTTCACCCACGTCACCGTAGTACCCGCGGTGACTCGCGTGCGGCCGGGCACCAGTCCGTATTCGTCGTGCCATTCGTCTCGCCGTCCGGTGTTGCGATTCTCCTGAACGATGAGGTTGCCGAGCTCGATGGTGTTGGTGTCGGCGATCGGTCCCTGGAACGGCACCGCGGTCGGTGGCGGCGTCGGGGCCGGGCGCGGAGGAAGGGTCCCGTCCAGCGTGAATGCCCATACGACGCGGTTCATCGCGAGTGCGACGAACTGCTCGCCGTCGATCTCGTAGGTCACGACCGGACCGCCACCGTAGCCGCGCGGATTCGGGACGCCGATGAAGCCGGTCTGGAACCGCCACAGCTGATCGCCGGTCGTCTGATCGAACGCACCGAGGTTCCCATCGGCCTCGGCATGGAACATCAGCCCCCCGGCCGTCGTCATCGCGCCGCTCCCCATGCAGTCGGCGTACGGCACGCGATACTGCCAGACAATTCGGTTCGTCCGGCTGTCGAGGGCCACGTGGAAGCCGTGGGTCTTGACCCCGGCGAGCAGCCGCCCGGTGCTGGTCCAGAACCATCCCGACGCCGGGCGCTGGCGCCACTTGGGATAGACGCACGCCATCCCGTAGAAGTAGCCGGTGAGTGGGCTGTACGCCATCGGGGCAAAGCGCATGCTGGTAAAGGAGAGGGAGTTGTGCCGTTCCGGAGGAATCGGATCGAAGTAACAGTCAGCTGCGAACCCCGGCGGAATCAGGTCGGTCGGTGTGCAGTCGGGTCCGATTCGATCCGCACCGACCGGAAACGGCTGAGTTGGGGAGGTCTTGAGAAACGCGTTCTGCTTGACCGGCCGCTCCTCTACTGGGAAGACGTGCGCTCCGGTTTTGGCGTCCAGGCGAAACAGGTACCCGTCCGTGCGCATGGCCGCGACCACTCTCCGTGTCTCCCCGTCCACCGTCGCGTCGTAGACAATGAGCGGCGTGCCCAGGTCGTGCTCCCAGAGGTCGTGGTGCACGAGCTGCTGGTGCCATTTGTACTCACCCGTGTTGAGGTCGAGCGCCACCACCGAGACGGAGAACAGATTGTCGCCCGCCCGGAGCTCGCCGCCCCACATCGGCACGGCGTTCCCGGTGCCGATGTAGGCGAGCCCAAGATCGACGTCGAGCGTCGGCGTCATCCAGACGCCGGCTCCACCCCAGCGCCACACATCGCTGTCGGTGGGCCAGGTCTCTGAGCCCCGCTGTCCTGGCGCGGGAATCGTCTGGAAGCGCCACACCTCATCGCCGGTCTCCACGTCGAGCGCGACAACCCGTCCACGCAGAAAGCTGTCGCCGTTTGCCATGCCGCTAATGACCAGACCGTTTGCGTAGGCGGGCGGCGCGGTGATCACCTGCCCGGCCACATCGTCATCACCGATCCGATGGCTCCAGACGAGCTCGCCGGTCTGCTCGTCCAGCGCGATGAGCGTGGAGTCGTTCAGTCCGGCGAAGACGAGACCAGCGCCGACCGCTGCGCCCTTGTTCATGCGACCGACGGACGCCCGGTGGGTCCACCGCGCCTCCCCGGTCTTGGCATCGAGCGCGCGGACACTCGTCGAGGTGGTCACAAACATCAGCCCGTTTCTGACTACCGGCGTCGACCGGGATACTTCGCCGTCCAGCTCGGCGACCCACGCCCCGCCGAGGTCTGCGATATTGCTCGTGGTGATCTGGTTGAGCGTCGAATGGCGCGTGTGCCCCCAGTGGCCGCCGGCAAGCGGCCACTCGCCAGCCGGGTAGCCACGCCAGTCTTCGCTCTGGGCAGCCGCGCTGCTAGCGGAGACGATACAGATGAGCAGGAGATAGCGAACGGCGCGCCTGCCGCGATCTGAGCGATCAGTCACGCCGCGAGCCTATAGACGGATGCCGACGGGTGTCAACGAACGTGGGGTATGCTCGCGGCTAGCGTCGCTGCACGAGGCGGTCCAGGCGCGCCAGGAGAATGCGTCGCTGCTTGATGGCTCTCATTCTGCGGTAGAGGACAGCGAGCAGTACGAGGCCCACGGCAATGGCGGCGAGGAGTAGGGGATCGATGCCGAGCAGCATGGCTGTGCCTCCCATCCGATGCATGTCTGGAGAGCCTATCGGCGCGAGGCGTCGCGAGCAGCAGGGTTTCGTTATTGAATAGGAGGCCTAAATGGCGACCTCGAGACGGCAGTTTCTGACGACGTTAAGCGTGGCGGCCGGCGGTGTGGGGTCGCTCGGGAGACCCGCGTCGGCGCTGCTGACGGAGCACGCAGCCGAGGCGGTTGCTGCCGCGCAGACCACTGGCCAGACCCAGTCCGATCCTCGGATGCCAACGCCGGCGGAGGTCGAATCGTGGTACACCGACCGCCGCAACTGGGGGCGCTGGGGCGCGAACGACCAGAAAGGCGCCATCAACCTCATCACTCCCGCGAAGAGCGCGGCTGCCGCCGGGCTCGTGCGAACCGGTCGGAAGGTGTCCATGAGTCGGGTCTTCGAGCCCGAGCAGCACTTCATGCGCAAGAATCCCCGTGAGGCGGGTGGGGGCTCGGTGGTGGACTACTACGGCTTCATCTATCACGGCCAGACCATCACGCATGTCGATGCGCTCTGTCACATGTGGGACAGGGACGGCATGTGGCAGGGCCGCGACCCGGACGTCGAGATCACTACTGGGGGGGCGTCCTTTGGCTCCATCGATGCCTGGGCAGACGGGATCATCACGCGCGGCGTCCTGATCGACGTCCCACGCCACCGCGGTGTGTCGCACGTGACACCCGACACGCCGGTGCACGGGTGGGAGATCGACGAGATCGCTCGCGCCCAGGGGGTCGATGTCGAGCCTGGAGACGCGCTGCTGGTGTATAGCGGCAAGGACGCGTTCGTTGAAGCGGGCGGCAGCTACGGTGGCGGCGCGCGCCCAGGGTTGAGTGTCACGTGCTCCAAGTTCATCCGCGATCACGACGTATCACTCCTCGGCTGGGACATGATGGACGCGCGGCCTGATCCGTATGGCCTGGCATTTCCTGTCCACGGCGTGCTCTTCAACTACGGTGTCGCGCTTCTCGACAATGCGCTCCTCGAACCGATTGCTGAGGCGTGCGCCGAAGAAGGGCGCTACGCTTTCATGTTCATGGTGCTGCCATTGAAGGTCGCGCGAGGGACGGGCAGTCCGGCGAACCCGATCGCCATGTTCTAGTGATGTTCTGGCCGTGCTCTCGAGGTTGCCTTTGCAGGGATGTTCAACGGCATCGCGCATCCGCTCTTGGCGATCACATCGGAGGCGTACTTCCCGGGCTGGCGACTTCACCCGTCATCGGTGGCGTGGGTGTCTGGCTCTGGTTCCGGCTACATGCGGCGACCCGGCCGCTGAGGAGGGTGTGAAATGGTTCTGAGAAGAATTGGAGCGCTGTCTTTAGGGAAGGTCTTGGGCGTCCTGTATGCCTTCATCGGCCTCCTCGTCGGCGCGATCGTGTCGCTCGTGTCTATCGTAGGTGCCGCCATCGGCAGCGGCGGCGGCGACTCGCCCGAGGCCTTTCTCGGCGTGTTCTTTGGCGTGGCCGCGATCGTGGCCCTGCCATTGTTCTACGGCGCAATGGGGTTCATCGGTGGATTGATCACGGCCGCGCTCTACAACGTCATCGTTGGTTTCACCGGGGGGCTCGAGCTCGAGTTCACCGAGTTGGTGATGTCTAGCTCGGAGGCCAGGCATCCAGGGCCTGACGCAGCGCAATGAGCTGAGCGGCGTGATAGCCGTTGTGGTCGAGCAGGATGAGCGCTGCCCGTAGCGCGTGATGATGTGCCTTCTCCGCCGCGGGCACCTTCGCATAGAGGTCGACATCGGGATTCTCGACGATTCGCGCCATCTGCTCGGTGGCGTCGAGGAGACGTCGGCCGCTCGTTGACCACGCTTCGGCCGAGGGCGGCGCCAAGCCGTCCGGCCAGTAGCCGTCGGGCCACTCCAACGACATGTATTCGGGATCCGTGCAGTAGGTGACCAAGTCTTCCGCCGCCAACCGCATGTGCTCGACCTGCTGCCAGGCGGTATGCCGGTGGCCGGCGATCTGTTGGCCGGCGAGTGCGATAGGGAAGCTCTCGAGGGCAGCGGAGAGGCCGGCATGAGCGTGGCTTCGGCGAAGCTGGCTGGCGACGGTGTGTCTGGGTTCTGGTGTGTCCATCCGCAGAGCATATGATCCACGCGTCCATGTCGCATCTGCCCGCACTGGCCGGCACACGCTGGGCGCTCACGGTTCAGCACACCTGGGATGGCGAGGCCGTGGGAGAGGACGAAGCGGTGACGGTGATCATCGAACGGGCCGAGCTCGAGCTCACCGTGCGGATCGATGCGCCGTTCCACGGCGATCCGCCGCCCGAGTCGGACGATTTGTGGAAGCACGAGGTCGTGGAGTTGATGCTGGTGGGGGCGGACGACACGTATCTGGAAGTGGAACTGTCGCCGTGCGGTCAGTCGCTCGTGTTGTTTCTGCGCGGCGAGCGTCACGTCGTCGATCGGGGCACCGCCCTCGACTATCACGCTCACATCGATGGAGGACGCTGGCAGGGCGTTGCGCGCATCCCTCTCGACTGGTTACCGGTCGAGACAGATCGGCTGAACGCGTTCGCCATTCATGGCAGCGAGCCAGATCGGCGATACTTAGCGTGGAAACCGACGCGCGGTCCGCAGCCCGACTTCCACCGCCTTGCGGCGTTTGGTTCGTTCGAGGAGTGCTCGCTGTAGAAGGAGGGGGTCCATGCCACGTATTGCACCATTCACGACGGCCGTCATCGTTCTGGCGTGCGCGCTGGTTGGGGCACGCTCAGCCGCGGCCCAGGTCGAGCGGGTCGCCGATCCCAATTGGACGACGCCGCGCACCGCCGACGGCCAGCCGGACCTTCAGGGCCTCTGGGGCAACAAGACGATCACACCGATGGAACGTCGAGACTCTTCGGAAGGCAGAGCCTTCCTGACGGATGAAGAGATGGCGGCGGCCCATCAGCAACGGGTCCTGTCCCGTCAAGCGCAGGACGACGCGCCGCCGCAACGAACCAAGGCCGGCGAGAATGTTGGCGGCTATGGGAGCTACTGGCTTGACTCGGGCGACACCGTGCTGTCGACCGGGCAGACCTCGCTGATTGTTGATCCGCCAGACGGCCAGGCGCCGATACAACCCTGGGCGCTGGAGGCCAAGGCGTACAATCTCGCGCACGAAGGTGATCACTATCGACACCTAAGTGTCTTGGATAGGTGCCTGTCACGAGGGGTACCCGGCTCGATGCTTCCCGCGGGGTACCACAACACCCATCGCATCGTGCAGACGCGCGATCACATCGCGCTTCAGCACGAGATGATCCACGACCTGCGAATCATTCCCTTGTCCGATCGCGCCCACGTCGATGACGGCATCACGCTGTGGATGGGTGATGCGCGCGCGCACTGGGAGGGCGACGTCCTGGTGGTGGAGACGAAGAACTTTCACAACCGCGGCTGGATCGCGTCGAGCTTTGCCGGCGGGCGTCTGAAAGGGATTCCGACGAGTGAGCGACTTCACGTCGTCGAGCGATATGAGCGCGTGTCAGAGACCACGATCATGTGGACGGTGACGGTCGACGATCCGAATGTCTACACGCAGCCCTGGACGATGTCCATGCCCCTCACGTCCGAGCCCAACTACGTGATCTACGAGTACGCCTGCCACGAGGGAAACTACGCGCTCCCGAACATCCTCGGCGGGGCGCGGAAGGCAGAGGCCGTCGCGGACGCGACGCCAGGGTCGCGGTAGCGCGCTACTCGACCACCAGTTGCCCGATCGTCCACGGGTGTTCGGTGCAGATGTACTCCTGCTCGCCCTTGTCGTCGATTACCGCCGAGCCTGACCCGCCCGGCGCAATCGGGCCGGTCGTCCACGAGCCATCACGAGCCGAGACGGTATGGCTCAGATCCGTCGGGTTCGTCCAGGTCACGCTGGTCCCGGCGGCCACGGAGGCGCGGGTTGGCGTCAGTCCGTACTCGTCGTGCCACTCGTCGTTCCGCCCGGTGTTCTGGTTGCTCTGCGTGATCAGGCGCTTCAACTCAATCGTGTCGGCGTCGACGACCTGGCCTTGATGCGGGAGCACCGTGAATGGTGGCTCCTGTGCCGGTCGCGACGTCAGCGTGCCACCGAGCTTGAATCCCCAGAGCACGCGGTTCATCGTCAGCGCCACGTACTGCTCGCCATCGACCTCGTAGGTCACGACCGGCCCGCCCCCGTGTCCGTTCGAGCCGAATATCCCGATCTGGCCGGTCTGGAACTGCCAGAGTAGATCGCCCGTGCGCTGGTCGTAGGCGCCGAGGTTGCCGTCGGGTTCGGTGTGGAACATCAGACCGCTCGCTGTGGTCATGGCGCCGCTGCTGTTGCAGTCGGAGTACGGCACCCGGTGCTGCCAGGCGATCTTGTTGGTCCGACTGTCGATGGCCACGTGGAGGCCGTACTGTTTCAGACCCGGCGCGCGAACCGTGGTACTGGTGAAGAACCACCCGTTCTCGGGACGCTTGATCCATCTCGGATACACGCACGACATGCCGTAGAAGTACCCGGTGACTGGGCTGTACGACATCGGCGCAAACCGCATGGTCATATATGGAATGAACTTGTTCGGTAGGTCGGGCCCGATCGGGTCGTAGTAGCAGCCGGCCTCGAACCCCTCTGGGATCATGGCCGGATCGACGCAGGTCGGGCCGATCTTGTCGGCGCCGGCTGGGTACGGTTGCGTGGCGGAGGTCTTCAAGAAGTCGTTCTGGGGCACCGGCCGCTCCTCGATGGGGAAGATCGGCTCGCCCGTCTCCGCATCCAACATGAAGAGATAGCCGTCGGTCCGCATGGCCGCGACTGCCTTCTGGGTCTCTCCGTTCACCGTTGCGTCGTAGAGAATCAGGGGCGTGGCCAGGTCGTGCTCCCAGATGTCGTGGTGCACGAGCTGCTGGTGCCACTTGTACTCACCCGTGTGGAGGTCGAGTGCCACGACCGAGGACGTGAACAGGTTATTGCCGGGCCGCAGCTCGCCACCCCACATCGGGACCGCGTTTCCCGAGCCGACGTAGAACATGCCGAGGTCGACGTCGACGCTCGGGGTCATCCAGACGCCGCCGCCGCCAAATCGCCAGACGTCGCTGTCGACCGGCCAGGTCTCGGACCCAAGCTTGCCGGGTTCTGGAATGATGTCGAAGAGCCACCGCCGCTCCCCGGTGCGGGCGTCGACCGCCACAATGCGCCCTCGGAGATAACTGTCGCCGTTGGCCATGCCGACGATGACGAGGCCGTCCGCGTAGGTGGCCGGGGAGGAGATCCACTGCCCAACCTGCCCCTCCACGCCGACCAGGTGCTCCCAGACCCGCTCACCGGTTTGCTGGTCGAGCGCGATCAGCCGCGAGTCGTTGAGCCCGGCGAACACGAGTCCGGCGCCGAGCGCCACGCCCTTGTTCATCCGCCCGATTGGCGCGGCATGTTGCCACCGCTCTTCGCCGGTGGTTGCGTCGAGGGCGCGAATGCTGCGGCCCGTCTGGAAAAACACCAGGCCGTTTCGCATGACCAGTGTCGAGCGCGACGCTTCGCCGCCCTCCAGATCGGTTACCCAGGCGCCGCCGAGCTGGTCGATGTTCTCCGGGGTGATCTGCGTCAACGACGAGTGCCGGGTCTGCCCGAAGTGACCGCCCGCGAGCGGCCATTCGCCGGCCGGGAAGCCACTCCAGTCTTCGTTCTGGGCGGCCACCGACGTGGCGAACACAAGGCAGAGGACGACGGCTCTGAGCGAGTGGGAGCTGTTGGTCACGCGGGGGAGCCTATAGACCGAAGACGACAGGTGTCAACGCCAGCGCTGGTCACTATGATCGCCTGTTCCGAAGAGTCACCCGTTGCACCGACGGGCGCGGACGCCACCACTTGCAGATCCCTCTAGATGAGCGTAGCCTCACCACGAGTCTCGAAGACCGCCGGGGAGTCGGGCGGTGACGGAGACTGGAAGGGGGAACGCCATGTCGAGGACAACATTCATGCAGTGGGTGGGCATTGGTGCGGTTGGGCTCACCTGCTTTGCCATACCGGCCAATGCGCAGGAATCGGCGCCCCTAGCCTCGCAGCTCACCGAGCTCCTGGGCGGCCGGCAGCTAGACGCCTTTGCCGCCAAGGACACGCTCGACGAGGATCGCTTCGTCGCCGTGCTCGCCTACCCAAGCCAGCTCCTGGTGGTTTCCGCTCGGTACGAAGCTCCCGTCCTTATTCACCAGAAGATCGCCAGCGAGCAATATCGAGACGTGTATATCGACCTGAACACCGCATCCATCGCCGACACCAAGGTCCTCGTTACCGATTCGGGTGCCGACGGTATGGCCGTCGGGGGACCGGGCGCGGGCAACTTTGCCATCGACCTGCTTGACGACGGATCGGGCGTGTTGCTTCTGGATGGCAAGCAAAGCGGTGGGACGCTGTCGAATGATGACTACACGCAGGCAGCGATGAGTGCCGAGAAGCAGTACTCGCGGATGCTGTCGGCCCTGATCGCCCAGCTACAGTAGGATCGCGTTTCCTTCCACGACGCCATTCGATGCGATTTATGACAGACGGACTGACGAGACGAGCGTTCGTCGCCAGGGTGGGATCGGCAACCGCGGGGTGGATAGCCGCGCCGTCGGTCAGCACGCTGTTCGCAGCATCCATGCAGCGCGGCAGTATGCACACTGCGGCCGTCACCGCCGACGGTCATTTGTTGCACACGATCCGCCACCGTGGGGGCGACTGGACAAGGCTGAGCGACGTGGCAGGAGGGACCGGCGACCTGGCGACAACCGTCGACGTGGATATCGTGGACGGCGATGGGGGACGCCATGTGTGCGCGGTCGGCGGGTCGCAACGGCTGTTGCATAGCATTCGACAGCCAAACGGGGTGTGGCAACGCTTCGGCGATGTCGAGCAGCAGGCCGGGGACCAGGGTGGGTTTGCCGCGGTTGGCGTGGCGGCCGTGGGCCGTGACCTTCACGTGTGCGGTGTCACCGTGGCTGGCGATCTGCGTCACACCGTTCGTCGGGGGAATGGTTCGTGGCAGGGCTTTGGTGACATCGAGCAACAGGCTGGCCGTCTCCCGCCCGTGTCGGCGGTTGGCTGTGGCGCGAGCGATGGTGAGCTGCATGCGTGCGTCGTCGATACGGCGGGCACGCTCCGGCACACGGTTCGCGACCGTCGGGGCACATGGCAAGCGTTTGGCGATGTGGGCGCGCAGGCGGGAGCGGTCCGGGATATTGTTGACGTTGATTGCGCAGCGGATCGTAATCAGCTGCACGCGGTCGTGGTGACGCGCGAGGGACGCGTCGGGCACACGGTCCGGGATCGCAGCGGACGGTGGCAGACGTTCGGTGACGTCAAGCAGCAGACTGGTGACGTCGGGCCGGTCGCTCGAGCTGCCGCCGGGGTGGTACAGGGCGACTTGCACGTCGCCGTGGTCACGATCGACGGCGGGCTGTATCACACCATACGCGCAGGCAACGGGTCATGGCAGCCGTTCGGTGACGTCCAATCGCAGACCGGCCGTCGCGGCCCGTTCTCCCTGGTCAGCATCGGCTAGTGTGGTGAGACGTGAATCGGAGAGGGGTGGCACATGCGTAGGCAAGACATCGCGGCGTTCGCAACACTGGTAGCAGTCATGGCGGCGTTGCCCGTGGTTGTAGAGGGACAGGCTCCGGAGGGTTGGACGGTCCCGCGCACCGCGGACGGTCGGCCCGATCTCCAGGGCATCTGGGCCAATGACTCGGCCACACCAATGCAGCGGCCGGAAGCGCTGGGCGACCGAACGACGCTCACCGATGAGGAGGTGGAGGCGCTGAAGACGTACTCCTCCGAAGCGCTCGGTGAGGGAGGCGACGCGGTGTTCGGCGACGCGGTGTTTCTGAAGGCGCTGGCCTCGCTGAAGGCCGACAAGGACCAGCCTCCGGCCGAGAAACCGCCGTTCTGGAGCTACAGCCAGCAGTGGATGGGCAACCGCTGGTTTGACAATCGCACGTCCTTGATTATCGATCCTCCGAACGGACGCCTGCCGGCGCGGATCGCCGAGGCGGACGCGCGTACCAAGCGGCAGCGGGAGGCGCGGCGCGCAGGACCGCCCGCTGGGCCAGAGACGGTCTCCCAAGAGCTGGACCGTCTGGACCCCGGGGTCCGTTGTCGGGGCGGGAGGCCTCTGCTGAGCGGCCGTGGCTACAACAGCAACTACCAGATCTTCCAAGGCACCGACCACGTTGGCATCCAGCTCGAGATGCATCATGAAACTCGGCTGATTCCAATCGGCGACGCGGCGCCGAGTCAGGTCGGGACACCGAGCGTCATGGGCAGCTCGCGCGGGCACTGGGAGGGAGACACACTCGTGGTCGAAACCACCAACTTCTTGCGCGGGGTGGACGGTTCGACGCCAGGCGTCCGCGTGACCGAGCGGTTCAGCCGCGTTGGCCCCGAGATGCTGCAGTACGACTACACCCTGGACGACCCGTCAACCTGGACGCAGCCATGGACCGCGCGCATCTTCTTGCGGCCGGCTCCTGGCACGGGCGTCATCTACGAGTATGCCTGCCACGAGGGGAATTACGCGGCCGAGCTCTCGCTGCGTTCCACAAGGGCGGTGGAGGCGGGGATCGAATAGAACGTTCATGAGACCTACTTCACGCGGCGCGTCTGGCCAACTCTCGCACGACGTCCGCGAAGGTCGCTTCCGCGGTCATTCCACGGAGCTGGAAGAGTGGGTCGATCGGGATACTCCACCCAGCCGGCCCTGACGGCATGTCCGTCAGCATGCGGTCCAGTGCTGTGACTGCTTCCTCGAACCGAGCCGCGACAAACTTCTCGCCAGCGGCCATGAGCGCCGCTTCGATGGCCCGGCCGCCTCGACGTAGTTGGGCGGTCGAGTCGGCTGCGTGCGAAAACGCCTCGGTCTCCGCTGTCGTGTCGTGTCGGCGTTGGGCGACGATCACCAAGCCTAGATGGGCACGCGCCTGTTCCTGATGGGCAGAGAGCGATCGACGGAAGGCCTGTTCAGCGTCCTCCAGTCGGTCGGCGTGCAGGCACGCGAAGCCCATCCCGTTGAGAGCGGACACTGAGAACTCGCTGGCGTAGAGCATGCGGCTGCCCGCCTTGAGCTCTGACTCGAAAGCCGCGCGGGCGCCGGCCACATCGCCCTGGGCAAGACGGATCGTCCCGACTAGCCAGTAGAGGCCGTTCGCGGGAAACCGACTGCGAGCGGCTTCCTCTCCCTCCAACACGGCGATGCCTTCTTCGAGCACCTGCGATGCGGTCTCGAAGTCCCGGCGCGCGACATACACCATCGCCATCTGAAAGTGGGCGAAGGGGAACGCGGGATAGAGCTCGAGGCATTGTCTCAGGGCATCGAGCCGCTTCGTTCCCCACTCCGCGTTGCCAAGACGAAAATGGTGACTCCAGTGCTTGGGTTCCAACGCGATCGCACGTTGCGCCGCCGCGCGCGCCTCGTCTGTACGCATCGACGCCGTCAGCAGATAGGCGAGCGTGGCGTGCGCCTCCGCAAACTCTGGCGCCAGCGTGATGCCCCGACGTGCATCACCGATCGCCGAGGCGAGTAGCGCCGCGTCCGGGCGGTACCCGAACCGACCGCGCTCGTACTGCCAGAAGCGGGCGTTGGCCCGCCCCACGTAACCGCCAGCGAAGCTCGGATCAAGGGTGATCGCGCGGTCGAAGTTCTCCAGCGCCGAATCCACGGCCGAGTGGTCCAGAGCCTCGAGCTGTAGACGGCCCTCCGTGGCGGCACGGAGGGCCGTCGAGATTCGAGGTCTCGCGACTACGTCGGTCGCGCGTATCGGTGTGGTCGATTTCGTCAGGCGCGTGCTCGACCGCGACCGGCGCAATGAAGCGGTAGCCACGGCGCGCGATCGTCTGAACGTAGCGCGGCGATCCAGACGAATCGCCCAGTGTGTGCCGAAGCTCTGATACGAGCTGCGTCAGCGCATTGTCGGTCACGATCACATCTGGCCAGAGTGCCTGAAAGAGCTCCTCACGAGTGACCAGCTGGGACGGGTGGGTCACGAGGTAGGCCAGCAGATCGAACGGCCGAGGAGAGACCTCGATCGGCTGACCGCCGCGGGTCAGCCGAAACCCGTCGGTCTCTAGTAAGAAGTCCCCGAACCGGTAAGCCGGCATCGAGCCCAGTGTATCGCCAGCTCGGGCGATCTGGAGATCTCGGCGCTCACAGTAATTCACGGTTTTCTCACGGTGCCGTCAGGACTTCGTGTGCCGGTGCCCTCTACATTCATGGTGAAGGAGGTGCTTATGCGCCCGACAATCATGTTCGTGGTGTTGTTCGTTGCCGGAGGGCAGGTCAATGCTCAGGAGCTGCCGGTTGCTCCGACAACCGAGATGGAATCGAATGGCGAGTGCCGCGATGTGTCACCGAGCGGGCAAGTCATCCTGGCGATGTCGGCTGGTGGTGAGATGCGCGGAACGCTCCTGTGTCTCTCTGGGAACGAGGCGCAACTCCTAGCGGACGGCCGGTTGTTGCGGGTGCCGCTTGGCAGCATCCGTCGCATCAGGACCCCAGCCGATCCAGTGTGGGATGGCGCCGTCAAGGGTGCGGTGATCCCGCTCATCTTCTGGGCGGTGTTCTGCCACGACTGTTCCGCCGAGCCCTTCTTGAAGATGTCCGCGACCTATGGGCTGATAGGCCTTACTGGGGATGTGATCGATTCGAACCGGAAGACGCTCTACCGGGGCGGCCGCCGCCGCTCGCTGAGCGTGGGTTGGCGTGTCAGGTTCTGATGCGGCGCATCACGTATTCCCTAAGCGCGACGGCGTTGTTCAGCCGTTGCTCACGTGAGGCGAAGACGAAGGTGACCCGACCCGACCGGGCGCGCTCGAGAATGGGATCCAACGATTCCGGCCGTGCGCGCAGCTCCCGAAAGTATCTGCGCTTGAACTCGGTCCACTTGTCAGCCTCATGATTGAACCACCGTCGTAGCTCGGTGGACGGAGCGACATCCTTGGGCCACAGATCAACCTGCGCGGCTTGCTTCGAGAGGCCACGGGGCCAGAGCCGCTCGACGAGCACACGGCAGCCATCGGACTTGGCCGGGTCTTCGTAAACGCGCTTTAGCGAGATGGGCATGGAGCCTCGCTAAGGATACTGGGGGTAGAATGCAGCAGCGACATGAGCACGACAATCAAAGATGAATTGAGCGACGAGCTCAAGGACGCGATGCGCTCACACGACCGCAACCGCACCGACGTCATTCGCCAGATCAACAGCGAGATCGGGCGCGCCCTCACGGCAAAGGGATTCGAGGGCGAGGCCGACGACGACCTCTACCGCAAGACCATCTCGAGCTACGCAAAGAAGATGGGCAAGGCGCTCGCAGAGTATGAGAGCTACGGGGACCGGGGTGCCGAGAACGCGGCGAAGCTGCGGTTCGAGATTGAGTATCTTGGCCGATGGCTGCCAAAGGCCCCCTCAGAAGCTGAAGTCGTGCAGTTCGTGGATGCTGCGGTGCAAGAGCTTGCCGCAACTGACATGAAGGCGATGGGGCAGATCATGGGGCACGTCATGAAGCAGCATGCCGGACTCGACGGCTCCCTGGTCAGCCGTCTGGTGCGCGCCCGTCTGAGTGCAAGCTGAGCGTCGACCGCGGCCCCGCACGCATCAGCGCTTCAGCGAGGGGACTCCGCCGCCAGCTCTTCGACCCGGGCGCCGCGCAGGGTGAGTTCGATCCCTAGGTTCCCCTCATGGCAGGCGTATTCGAACTGGAGGTACGTCTGATCCTTGTTGAGCGGCATCGCAACCGTCCACGGCGCGGTGTAGATGTCCGGATCCTCGATCGTGACATCGTAGTCAATCCGGTTCGGCTCGGCGAATGTGAACCGCTCGACCACCCGCAGGTCTTCGGTGGCTGCGAGCCCGCGGGCCCCGCGGGTCGAGAAGCTGGTTGAGATCACGCCCTTGTCGTTGTAGTTGGTGATCTCGACCACCAGGGTGTTTCCCTCCCAGCGCCCGCGCGAGTCGCCGTTCCATTGCCGCACGCCGTCGACCAAGTGCGGCCGGTCGCCCACCGGAATGATGCGGGCCTCGTGAATCATCTCGTACAAGATCACGACGTAACCCGGCGGCTGCAGGATCCGATAGGCCGCGCTGTAGCCTCCGGGAAAGATGCTGCCCGGAACGCCGCGCGTAATGCACCGCTCGCCCGGGACGTGGTTCAAGTAGCTGTCCGTGAGATGGTCGAGCATCCAGTTGCGGTCAGCCACCGCAGCGTCTCTGACGGGGACCCTTCCAGTGGGCGGGTCGACGACCATCGATCGCCGTCGCGGACTGCGTCGCCCCGGCCCGTC
This sequence comes from Vicinamibacterales bacterium, assembly GCA_965216615.1. Lineage (GTDB taxonomy): Bacteria > Acidobacteriota > Vicinamibacteria > Vicinamibacterales > UBA8438 > CAUZIB01. Next base: position 343,315 of record CBDCGH010000022.1, read on the forward strand.
GATGTGCTGACGATTCAAGATGACGTCGGCTGGGCCGGCTTCGACGGCGACATTGGGGTCGGGCTCTTTTGGCTCCGGCACCGGCTTGTTCAGCCCTGGGATCCAGCGAGCCATCGGGGCAAGTCGCTCGAGGTCGACCTCGTCGTACACTTCGAACGGCGTCAGGTCGAAGTTGGTCCAGACGCCTTGGATGTCCGGTTGCCCGTCCGGCCGGAGGGGCGGCGCCCACTCGTTCGCCGGTTGAGCCCATCCCGACGCGGGGGTGCCGAGAAGCAGGGCGAGCATGATGATCCGTAACGCCGACACGGTGTTTCTCGCGCGCACGACACCTCCTTGGCCCCTGGCATGCATCGAACTCGATGGTAACAGAACAACGTCGTATGATCGACCGAACAGTTTCCAGGGGACCGCATGGGTCGGAAGAAACGGATCCGCTTCGGCGAGCTCGAACAGATGGACAACGTCGTCGACTGGCAAGGCTGCGAACCGGACTGGTTTGACAAGGCCTTTGGCGCCGAGGGGATGGTTGTCCTCGAACTCGGATGTGGCCGTGGGGAGTACACGCTCGCCCTGGCTCGGAGCCGGCCGGACACCGGCGTGCTCGGAGTGGATCGCAACGGAGCCCGTCTCTGGAAGGGTGCGGAGAGCGCGCGCGCCGAGGGCCTCACCAATGCGCTGTTTCTCCGCTCGCTGGTCGAGTATTTGGAAGACCATGTCCCGCGACGCAGAGTCAGCGAGATATGGATCCCGTTTCCGGACCCGCTGCGCAAGAATCGGCAGGCCCGACGTCGGCTCTTGTCGCCTCAGTTTCTGGAACGCTACCGTCGGCTGCTGTGCCCCGGTGGGGCCGTCCATCTCAAGACGGACGACACGGACGTGGTCGATTTCGCCGAGCGGGCCGTGCGTGCCGCCGGAGGAAGCGTTCTCGATGGCTCCGATAGCCTTCTCAGCGATCGCGAAGGCGTGCCGTCGGTCCAGACGACCTACGAGAAGCGGTATCGGGACGAGGGGCGAACGATCTACAACCGGACGTTTTGCCTCGACTGATCTCAAACCTTGGAGATGAATCATGCGGAATAGGCGGATGCGGAGTGTCGCGACGATGGTGTCGCTGGTAGTGTTGTGCGCAGTGCCTGCGGCCGCGCAGGACCCGGGCTCGGTAGTCGCCAGCGACTCCCGCCTTCAAGGTCGGAGCTACACGTTTCCTGGTACCGGCAAGGAGGTGCCTTACGCGCTGTTCGTGCCGTCTGCGTACGACGCCTCACGGGAGTGGCCGCTCATTGTCACGCTGCATGGGCTCGGACGACCCTACGATTGGATGATGGGGTACGAAGGAGCCATCGATTTCGCCGAGCGGGACGGCTACGTCATGGTCTCGCCACTCGGGTATCACCCGCGGGCCTGGTACGGCAGCCGCGGTCCCGGTATTCCCCAGATGCGAGGGCCGGAAGGTGACACCGAGTCGCTGCCTTCGAACCTAGGCGAGCTCAGCGAGCAGGACGTCATGAACGTGTTCGAGATCGTCCGAAAGGAATTCAATATTGATACGGACCGGATGTATCTCTGGGGCCATTCGATGGGAGGTGCGGGCACCTACCATCTGGCGGCCAAGCACCCAGACCTCTGGGCGGCGCTGGGTGTTGCCGCCCCTGCACCCTCCGCATCAATCAATCAGCTCGAAGCGTTCAAGCACGTCCCGATCATCGTCTTGCAAGGCGACGAGGACCAGTTGGTGACGACGACTCGCGAGTGGGTGGCGAAGATGAAGGCGCTCGGGATGGAGCACGTCTATGTCGAGATCAAAGGCGGGGACCATTCCCGATTCATCAACTCGAGCTCGGAGACACTCGAGAAGCTCTTCGCGTTCTTCAACATTGTTCGCAAGGATCAACGCCCGGCAAAGCACTAAAGCGCTTTTCATGACCGTGTGGCGGCCGAGTACCCGCAGTGCCGAAAATAGTTGCGGCATTCGTCAGGGCTGAAGTGCGCCAAGCACTCGCCGAGGAACGGCCAGAGCGTCTCGGTGCTGCGACAGCGAGCGGTGCGAACGAGGGCCTTGAGCTTCGCGAAGCAGAGCTCGATGGGATTGAGGTCCGGGCTGTCGGGTGGCCAGTACCAGAGGGTGGCCCCGGCGGCCTGGATGGCGCGTTGGATGCCGGCGACCTTGTGGGCCCCGAGATTGTCGGCCATGACGATGTCGCCGGGCTGCAGGGTCGGCACCAGGATCTGTTCGATGGAGGCGCGGAAGCGCTCGCCATCGATCGCGCCGTCGAAGACCCCCGGTGCGGTCAGCCCCGTGACCCGCAACGCGGCGAGAAACGTGCGGGTCTGCCAGCGCCCGCAGGGGGCGTGGTCGTGGACGCGCGCGCCGCGCGGTGCCCGGCCGTACCGCCGAAGCAGATTGGTGGTGATGCCGGTTTCGTCCAGAAACACGAGGTGGGCGACATCCCAGGTCGGCGCCGCCGCGTGCCACCGACCCGCGCGGCCGCGACGTCAGGCCGATCGTGTTCGGACGGCCGGACCGGTTTTTTTAACGGTCAGGCCGAGGGCCCGCACGGCGCGCCAGACCGTCGGCACACGCGCGGGCGTGGCGAGGGCGTCCTTCAGCTCAGCCAGCGTGCGATCCGGGTGCGCCGCCATCAGCGCGGCCAAGGTGTGTAGGTGCGGCTCAAGCATGCCGCGCCGTCCCTGTCGCTGGACGCGAGGCGCCACCTCGCCCGTTTCGCGCCGCCGCTGTTTCAGTAGCCGCACCCACGACCCGCTCACGCGGTACTTCGCGGCCACATCGGCCGCCTTCATCCCGGCATCGCTGTCGAGTAGCGCCCGCTCTCGCAGATCCATCAAATAGGCACGCATCGGTCCTCCTGCATCGGTGCGCGCAGAAGTACCACGACCGCCCCAGGTAGTACAAGGCCTATTTGAAAAGCGCTTTAGGCAGCACGCATCGGCCCTATCTAGATCTTTCGGGCTAGCGTCATTCCGTCGCCGATCGGCACGACAGACAGCGAGATACGGCTGTCAGCATGCAGCGCGAGGTTGAATTCCCGAATCGCGACGGTATCGTCGTCCAAGGCGCCCTGGTCGATCACTTTCCCGTCCCATAGCACGTTGTCGATCGCCACCAGGCCACCCGGGCGCAGCAGCTGGAGGCACCACTCGTAGTAGCGACCGTAGTTCTCTTTGTCCGCGTCGATCAGCGCGAAGTCAAAGCTTCCCGCTTCCCCGTCCCCAACGAGGGCGTGCAGGGTGTCGGCCGCCGGAGCGAGGCGTATGTCGATCTTGTTCAGCACACCCGCCTCTTGCCAGTAGCGCCGAGCAATCTGCGTCCATTTCTCGCAGATGTCACACGCCACGACGGTTCCGTCGGCCGGTAGTGCCGTGGCCACCGCCAGCGTGCTGTATCCCGTGAACGTGCCAATCTCCAGGTAGCGGCGCGCGCCGGTGAGCTCGACCAACAGACCCAATAGCTGAGCTTGCTCTGGAGCGAGCTGCATGTTGGCTTCCGGAAGCGACGCCGTTTCCTGCCTGAGCTTGCGCATGCCGGCTGATTCCCTCAGCGAGATCTGTAGCAGGTAGTCGTAGAGGTCGTCATCGAGCTCGATGGTTTTTCTCGACATCGCGCGCACTGTACCAGTTGTGCCTGTTGGACGTAGAATGACCCCTATCTTGTCAAAACAGGTCATGGTTCTCAGCGTCGTTTCTCGGCTCGGTCACGACAGCTTGGCGGCACGCGTGTGCGTCCTCTTGGCGTTGCTCCTCTCGGCGTGCGGACCGGCCGCCCCCACCGGTTCCAATCTCACGGTGCCTGGGGACGACCAGGTGCTGCTCGTGGCCATGGCGGAGTTCGGCCAAAACGACGACGGCTCCCCGAAGCCACTGCCCGCGAAGCTCGGCATCGTGGCCCCAGATGGCGATACCTGGAGCTACCGATCGCTCGAAGACGGGGACAGTAACGTCATGCACAAGGCCCTGGCGTACCGCGAGGGGGAGACGGGCGGTTTGCTGACCCTCGGCGGCACGGCTGCGACCGTCAAGCTATTGGCGCCCGACGGCATGCGCACGACGATCTGGGAAGCGGACTTCGGCGGAGCGTTCAGTCGCATGCGCGACGCAGAGGTGGGAGACATCTATGGCGATGGGCGCCCGGCTGTGGCGGTCGTGACGCATGACCAGGGCGTGGTCGCAGTCCTACGGCCCGACGGTGCCGGGGGCTTCAATGTAGAAGAAATCGACTCGCAACCGGAGACGATCGTTCATGAAGTCGAGCTCGGTGATCTCGATGGCGATGGGATGCTCGAGATCTATGCGACACCGAGTGAGCCCAACCTGATGGACGGGAGCGAACAGCCGGGCAGCGTGGTGCGTTACGTCCCGGCCGCCGGCGAGGGTCGGGTCGTGGTGGCCGACCTCGGCACGCGGCACGCCAAGGAGATCCTCGTCACAGACATCGATGCCGACGGGCGTGACGAGCTGTATGTCTCGGTGGAAGCCGTATCAGGCGGGAGGGTCGAGATCCGCCGCTATCTGGCCGACTCGCCCCCAGATTCAGTGGATGTCGTGGCGACGCTGAACGACCAGCTCTGCCGTTTTCTCACGGTTGGAGATGTCGACGGCGACGGCCAGCGCGAGATGGTGGCGGCCACCTATCGTCGGGGTGTCTGGTTGCTGCGTCCCCAGGACGGCGACTGGGCGGCTGAGCAGATCGCCGAGGCCTCGAGCAGCTTCGAACATGCTGCGGTCTTGCTCGACCTCGACGGTGATGGCCGAGACGAGCTCTACGTGGCGAGCGACAACCAACACGAATTGCGCCGTTACGATTGGGGCGCCAACGGGTGGTCCCACGACGTGCTTGTGGAACATCCGTCCACCACGCCGAGATTGACTTGGAACTTGACCGCGGCGCCGAGCGAGCTCGTGCCGCGCTAGCGCGATCCGAGAATCTGAGGCAGCTCATGCGTACCTCGATGGGTGACATCTTACTGCTGGCCGTTCTGGCCACGTCGTGCACGCCGTCTCAACCAGAACCGGTCGAGTCACCCGCCGAACGCTTGGATGATCCGATCGTCGATGACACGCGCGGGGCCATCCGCAACGATGCGCGCGCCACGCCGGGCTACACCTTGTACGGGGGCTTGATTTCGGACACGACGTATCTGATCGACAGCGACGGGATGGTCGTCCACACGTGGACGAGCGAGTACGCTCCGTCCGGGACGGCCTACCTGCTCGACAGCGGCAACATCGTGCGCGGGGGACGCCAGCCTGACGTTGTTCGTTTCAATGGTGGTGGCCAGGGCGGTCGACTCCAGGAGATTTCCTGGGACGGAGACCTGGTGTGGGATCCTCGCCTGGTGTGGGATCACCTCTATGCCAGCGACGACTACCTGCTCCACCACGATGTCGAGCCCTTGCCCAACGGCAACATCCTCGCGATTGCGTGGAATCACGTGGACGTCGATACCGTCCGTGCCGGCGGACGGCGGATTGATCTACTGCCCGAGCACGGAGTGTGGCCCGACACGGTCGTCGAGCTGGAACCGATCTATCCGGACGGCGCGCGTGTCGTCTGGGAATGGCGCACCTGGGACCACCTCGTCCAGGCGACGGACGAGAGTCTCGCCAACTACGGCGAACCGGCTGAGCATCCGCACCGCATCGATATCAATGGCGTCGGCGGACCGGTTGAGGTCAGCCCTGAGGAGCTCGCCCGATTGAAGGCCCTGGGCTACGTACCCGAGGACGCCGAGGCGGAAGATCTCAGCGCCGACCTGTTTCACACCAATTCGTTGCACTACAACGCCGAGCTCGACCAGATCGTGCTTAGCGTGCCCGAGTACAACGAGATCTGGATCATCGACCACAGCACGACCACCGAGGAAGCAGAGTCGAGCGAGGGTGGGCGCTGGGGCCGAGGGGGCGATCTGCTCTACCGCTGGGGTAACCCTCAGGCGTACGGTCGCGGAACCTCCGAGGATCAGATACTTGGCTATCAGCACGACGTGCGCTGGATTCCCGCCGGCTACCCGGGTGCGGGCAATCTGACGGTGTTCAGCAATCGCAACGGCGCTGAGGACGCCCAACACTCCCGGGTGTACGAGATCACGGTTCCGGCGGACGCGGATGGCAACTATGTCATCGCTGACGACGCGCCGTTCGGTCCGGCAGAACCGGTCTGGACCTACGCAGCCGCCGAGCCCACGAGTTTCTTGGCACCGTTCATCTCGGGTGCCCATCGCCTCATTGGCGGCAATACCTTTGTGACGTCCGGCCCTCACGGACGCTTCTTCGAGGTCACCCCCGACGGCGAAATCATTTGGGAATACCGGGATCCGTACTCCGGGCAGGTGCGGCTGCCGGACGGGTCGTTGCCGCATCCGGTGGACCAGTTTACCTATGCCGTCTTTCGCGCCACACGCATCGCGCCCGACCATCCGGCGCTTGCGGGCCGCACCCTGACGCCGCTGGACCCACAACCGGCGATCCCCGAGCCTCCGGCCGAAGAAGAGCCGGCCGAACCCGCTCCCGATGCATGAGGGTTGGGCGTACAATGGCCGCGATGCGACGATTGGCATTGGTCCTAGGCCTCCTGTGTCAGGTGGCCTGCCAACCAGAGCCCGCCCCCATGGCTCCCGCGTCCGATCTCATCGTGCCCCCGCCCGATTTCAAGGTGGCCGTGATCGGCGACTCGGGCTACGGACCTCGAGCTGACGCCGTCCTGGCGCTGATTCGGGAGGAGGGCGCCCAGCTTGTTCTACACCAGGGTGATCTGGGTTACGACGAGCAGAATCCCGAGAGCCCCCGACTGTGGCACTCGGGCGTGGAGCGGATGCTGGACGCCTCCGTCGAAGGCCTCTTCCCCTACCTCTACTCGGTGGGCAACCATGACCTGAAGTTCTGGGATCAGGTGGAGCCCAGAGGCTACGGCCGCATCCTCAGTGAGCGTACGGCACAGACCGTCGGTCTGGAGTGCAATGGCGAGCTAGGGGTGAACGCCGCCTGCACGTACCAGGGGCTCTTCGTCGTGCTGTCGGGCGCCGGCACCAAAGGCGACGGACACGGGGCGTTCATGGCGCAGGCACTGAACGAGAACCCGGACTACCTTTGGAGAATCTCGTCCTGGCATAAGAACCAGCACGACATGCAGGCAGGTGGCAAGACCGACGACACTGGCTGGGCGGTGTATCAGGAGTCACAGCGGGGCGGGGCCATCATCGTCACGGGCCACGAGCATTCCTATTCACGCAGCTATACCTTGACCGACTTGGGCAACCAGGCCGGTGAGTACGGCGTCACGGGCGATGCGCGTCGGATGGAAGTGGGGGAGGGGAAGACGTTTGTCCTCGTGAGTGGTCTAGGGGGCAAGAGCGGCAGAGACTACGAATGCGAATCGCATGAGGACGACACCTGGTGGGCGTCGATCTTCGCCCGGAACTACTACCTCCGGAGCGGCGAAGTTCTGCAGAAGAACTGCTCTGAGCTGGATCGAGATCCCGAGCAGATCGCGCAACAGGGCCAGCAGTTCACCCAGACGGTGACGGAGTACAACGACGGCGCCCTCTTCATCACCTTCCATGTGGACGGCAGTCCCAACCTGGCGCGCGGCGAGTTCGTCACCGTGGATGGTCACCGAATCGACGAGTTTGAGATCGTGAACCTGCGGGCAGATGACTAGTGTGGTGCGTGCAACAAGGAGCGATCCGATATGTTTAGGACCAGTCATGTCCCCTTGGTAACCGTCGCGGCCGTTGCCGGCCTTGTCACCATTGCCGTTGCTCTGATGGCGCTGACGGTCGGCCTGCAGGGGCAAGTCGCCGAGAGTGGCGGTGGCCATGCGGCCGAGCACTGGCTGTTCGTCGGGGGAGACCGGTCGAGCTCGCGCCACTCGACTCTGACCGACATCAACAGCGACACGGTCGAGCGGCTTGCGGGGGCGTGGGTCACGCGGCTCGAGGGCGGCGCGTCGTCGCGGGCGACCCCGGTCGTTCAGGACGGCGTGCTCTACTTGCCGGGCGGGGCCAATGTGTTCGCGATCGACGCCAAGACTGGCGAGACAATCTGGCGCTGGCAGTCCGACAACCCCGAAGCGCCGATGGTTCCCGCCTGGCAGGGCGTCGGCCTGGGCGAAGACCTGGTCTTTATCGGAACGCGGGGCACCGAGGTGGCGGCGCTCCGACAGGACACCGGCGAGCTCGTCTGGGTGACTCCCATCGGCACGATGCCGCACTACATCGCCGAGATGATCTCCACAGCACCCCTGTATGCCGACGGCAAGGTCTTTGTCGGGCTGGGAAGCGGCGATTGGGGTGGGCAGGGACGTGTCGTCGCCCTGGATGCGGCAACCGGCGAGACCGCGTGGACGTTTCTTGTCATACCGCGTCCGGGTGAGTTCGGTCACGACACGTGGCCTCAGGATTCGAACGCGTGGAAGCTCGGTGGAGGTGGTGTCTGGCTCAACGGCGCCGCCGATCCTGACCTGGGGTTGGTCTACTTCGTGACCGGCAACCCCGCTCCCATGTACGGGGGTGAGCTCCGCAAGGGGGACAACCTGTTCACCGCTTCGGTGCTGGCGCTCGACATCGAGACCGGCGAGCGGCGGTGGCACTATCAGGTGGTCCGCCACGATATCTGGGACGCGGACATCGCGACTCCGCTGTTGCTCTACGACATCGAGATCGCGGGACAACCGCGCAAGGCGCTGGCGGCGATGCGGGCGGACGGCTACCTGTTCCTCTTTGATCGGGAGACAGGCGAGCCGTTGGTACCGGTCGAAGAGCGACCCGTGCCGCAGGATGCGTTCCTGCACACGGCACCGACTCAGCCCTTCCCGGTGGGAGGCGAGAGCATCGTGCCCGATTGCTCCTTCTGGCGCGACCGCGTACCGCCGCCGTTTGAGCTCAGCTGCAGCGCGTTCACGCCGCCGTCGTTGACCGAGCACACGATCGTCGGGCTCGGCGCTCCTATTCCCCGAGTGCGCGTGACACCGCTGTCGTTCAGCCCCCAGACCGGTTACATCTACGCCCAGGGCCTGGGGCATGTTGGGCGCGCCCGGCGCTTCGCCGATCCGTATATCTCGAGTTCCGGTCGCAATCCGCCCACGCTTCCCGCCCCGGTCGGCATCCTCGCCGCCGTCGACGCGCGGACCGGCGCCGTAGCCTGGAAACAGGAGCTTCCCGCCGGGCGGCTCGCGACGAGTGGTCCGCTCACCACCGCCGGTGGCTTGATGTTCTGGGGCTCGGCCGATGGCTACATCGAGGCGTACGACGCTGGGACGGGTGAGCGGTTGTGGACGTTCGGCACGAGTCCCGCAGGCGCGCGGGTTCGGCCCGGACCGGCGGCCACCTATGACATCGACGGCACGCAGTTCATCGCGATCCCGATGGGCAGCGAGCTCTGGGCGTTTGCCCTGGACGGCACCGTGCCGGAGCGAGGCGTCCCGGGATCCGAGCCTTCGGCAGACGACGATCCACGGTTTGCGCCCCCGCCGCAAAAGACCGACTCAATCGAGACGGCGACGTTGGTCGGGAATCCGTACTGGGCCATAGGCGGAAAGCGGAACGCAATCGACGAACACACGTTCAACCCGCTTCGGGCACAGGTCACTGTCGGCTCCCGCGTGCGGTTTCTCAACAACGGCGAGGTGTCTCACACCATCGTCGCGCGCGATGGCAGCTGGAGCACCGGCATCCTCGCGCCCGCGACGTGGGCCTTCGTCACCTTCGATCAGGCCAGGATCTCCCTGTACCACTGTTCGGATCATCCGTGGGCCATCGGCGAGATCACTGCGGTAGTCGAGTGAACCGAAGCTGGACTCGGCGCGAGGTGTGATATGAGAAGCTGGTTCATCCGAATCGGAACGCCATGGCTGGCGGCGCTTGCACTCGCGGTGACGCCGGTGGTGAGCCGGGCCCAGGAGCCATCGCTCATGGACGTGCTCGTTCGAGCAACCGAGTACGTCGACACACTCCTCGGTCAGCTCTCCGACACGGTCTCGGAGGAGCGGTATGAGCAGCGCTGGCGATTGCCTACCGGCCAAGACAGGGAGTCGGTAAAGCGCGTGCTGGTATCGGACTACTCCATCGTCACGCCCGAGGGCGCGAAGCGGCCCTACGGTTTCCGCGACGTGTTTGAGGTCGACGGACGACCCGTCCGTGATCGCGCGGAGCGGCTGAGCAAGTTGTTCCTCAATTCGTCCATAAGGTCAGATCGCCAGATTCAGGAAATCTTGCGGGAGAGCGCGCGCCACAACCTCGGCGACGTGGACCGAACCATCAACACCCCGACCCTCGCATTGATTTTTCTCAGTGCGAACGACAAGTCTCGTTGCGCGTTCGAGCGCGTGAGCGACACGTCACCACGACTGAAGATGGACCGGTCCGACATGGCGGCTGATGCGTGGGTGCTCGCGTACAAGGAAACGTGGCCAACCACCATCATTGTCGGTCGAGGCGGTAGGAACATGCCGGCAGAGGGGCGGTTCTGGATCAAACCCGCGACCGGCCGCGTCCTCATGAGCGAGCTCATCGTCAGGGACACCGGGGAGCTGACCATCGCCGTGAGATACGACGAAGACGAGCGGTTAGGGCACTCTGTACCGGTCGAAATGCGAGAGCGCTACCAGCCGCAGCGCGGGTCCTACGCCCGTGTTGATGGAAAGGCCACATACACGAGTTTTCGGCAGTTTCAAGTGCACGTCGAGGAGTCACGCGACTGACAGACGCCCATGATTCTCACTCGACCCATGGCTCCGAGATTCCGACGATGTTTGTGATCATCGGTTTGGTTGGCGTTCTGCTCGCATATGCAAACGGGGCAAACGACAACTTCAAAGGGGTTGCGACGCTCTTTGGGAGCGGGCTGGCAGGTGTCCTCGGAGCCGTGTTCGCCGTTGTCCTCAGGCTGGCGTCGTTGTAATGTCCCGGCTTGGGCGTACAATGCGATCGAACCGAGCCTGACAGCCGAGGGTGAGCAGCACGCCATGTACGTGAGATCGATCGCGCTGACACTTCTGTTACTGGCTCTGTCTGTTCTCTCGCCTGTGACTTCGGCTGACGAGAAAACGAACGTCATCCTCATCATGGCCGACGACATCGGCTACGAAGCGTACGGAGCCTTCGGGGGAACGTCCTACCAGACTCCCGTCCTGGACCGCATGGCTTCGGAGGGAATGCTCTTTACCCACGCCTATTCCAATCCTGTCTGCACGCCAACCCGCGTGAAGCTCATGACCGGGCTGAGCAACGTTCGGAACTACGTTTCGTTTTCAATCCTGAAAAGGACCGAGAGGACGTTCGGCCACATGATGCAGGACGCGGGCTACCGCACCGCCGTCGCCGGCAAGTGGCAGCTGTACGGGGCCGAACATTACGAGGACATGATTCGCGCCAAGGGATCGCTGCCGCGGGACACGGGGTTCGATCGCCATGCGCTCTGGCAGGTCGAGAAATCAGGCAGCCGGTACTGGGGCCCAGCCATCACCATCGACGGCGAGCTGAAGCGTTTTGGCGAGGACGTCTATGGACCTGACATCTACACCCAGTTTCTGCTCGACCGCATGGAAGAGTACAAAGACGAGCCTTTCTTCCTCTATTACCCCATGGCGTTGGTCCACTGGCCCTTTGATCCCACGCCGGATAGCGCCGCCAGGCACAGCACAGACCAGCAGCAGAACTTCGCGGACATGGTGACCTACATGGACAAGCTCATCGGTCGCATTGTGAACAAGACCGAGGAGCTTGGCATCGCCGACCGCACGCTCATTCTCATGACCGGCGATAACGGGACCTACGGCGGCGGCAACCCGGCGCATCAGGGCATCCAATCGAGAATGGGCAACGAGGTCATTGTCGGCGGAAAAGGAAAGACCATCGATGCCGGAACCCGAGTAGGCCTGTTCGCTTACCAACCGGGCACCGTTCCCGCCGACACGGTGTCAAGCGATTTGGTAGATTTCTCCGACTTCGTACCTACGATTGCCGAGGCGACCGGTGCCAAAGCCTTGCAGCCGACCGACGGGCGAAGTTTCCTTCCCCAACTACACGGAAAGCGTGGAAATCCGCGCGAGACGATCTACGTCTATCACTGGCCGCGTCCCGAGAAGGGACAATCGAAGGTGTTCGTCCGCGACCACCGGTGGAAGCTGTACGCGGATGGCCGGCTGATTGACGTCGAGAACGACGTGCTGGAAGAGCGGCCCATGACCGGCCCGGAGACGACGGCTATTCGGAGCCGGCTTCAGGCAGCGCTGGATCGGATGCCGGCAAAAGGCCAGACGCTTTTGAGATTCGACTAGCGGCGGGAGCGGTAGAGCCCGAGGGAGCCTCGTATGACTGGCGTCCGTTTCGTCATCCTCATCGCCGTCGCGACGCTCGTCGCCCTCGGGTGCGGGCCGGCCGCCGAGCCGGTTGGTGACCCTCAACCTTCGCCGGCTTCGCCGCAGCGCGTCTCGCACGAGTGGACTCCTCCGAGTGCACCGGCTCAGCCGGCCGACCTGGTTCCGCGCGAGCCGTGTGCGCACCTCAACCCGCTCCGGCAGGCGTTCTTCGGTGATCTACACACCCACACCGCGTTCTCATTGGATGCCCTTGGACGAGGTGGCTTTCAGACACCGGACGATGCCTACCGTTTCGCGCAGGGCGATGAGATCGGTCTGAGCGCCGTCGACGGCGCCCCACGGACGGCCAGGCTGGATCGCCCGCTCGACTTCGCGGCGGTAACTGACCACTCGGAATGGCTCGGTGAGGTGACGGTTTGCACCGATCCGGCTGCGTCGGCGTACGACGAGACGGTGTGTCGCGGCCTGCGGCCCGGGTTCACGCCGGAGGACCGCGCCGCCTGGCAAAATGATCCCCGCGTTGGGCAACGTCCTTCGACCATTTGCGGAGAAGACGGGAGCCGATGCCGCGACGGCCTGGTGACGGCGTGGAGCGAAACCGTGGCAGCCGCCGAGCGCCACTACGATCGCTCGAGCGACTGTAATTTTACGACGTTTCTGGGGTGGGAGTACACGCGGGCGCCGGAGCGGTCCATGACGCATCGCAACATCATCCTTCGGAACGAGATCGCACCCGAGCTCCCGATCTCTTGGATCGACGCCGCGTACCCCGAGGAGATGTGGGCCAAGCTCAAGGAGCGGTGTAATGACAACGGGAGCGGGTGCGAAGCGCTGAGCATTCCGCACAACCCGAACATCTCCAACGGCCGGATGTTCACCCTCGACTGGGGCGGGCAATCGATCGCGGAGCAGCGTGCGTACGCCGCCCTGCGAGTCGAGATGGAGCCGCTTCTGGAGATGATGCAAGCGAAGGGCGCCTCCGAATGCCGGCCTGGCATGTGGGGCGTGGTCGGCGGTGAAGACGAGCTCTGCGACTTCGAGCAAGCGCGGTTCATCGACAACCGTCCGCCGCCCGACTGTCAGGACGGCACCGGCGCACGCGCGCTCAGCGGTGAGGGCTGTCAGTCGCGGCTCGACTTCGCGCGATATGCGCTCATCGAAGGTCTTGCGCAGGAGGAGCGGATGGGGGTCAACCCGTTCCAGTTTGGATTTATCGCCAGCACCGATGGGCACAACGGCGCACCAGGCGACACCGACGAGTACGACTTCCAGGGGCACAATTCGAACGACGACTCCAATCTCGAACGGCGACTCACGACGTCGTCCTACGTCCCGCACAGAAGACGAAATCCGGGCGGTCTGGTGGGGGTCTGGGCCGAGGAGAACTCCAGAGACGCTGTGTTTGACGCCCTGAAGCGCAGGGAGACGTTCGGCACGAGCGGCACCCGGATCCAGGTGCGGTTGTTCGGGGGGTGGGAGCTTCCCGATCTCTGCGCGAGCCCGGACATGATCGCCGCCGCCTACCTGGCCGGTGTGCCGATGGGAGAGGTGCTGCCGTCCGAAGGGGCCTCGGAGGCGCCCATGTTTTTCGTGACGGCGCTTGCCGATCCGGGGACGAGCGATCACCCGGGCACGCCGTTGCAGCGCATTCAGATCGTCAAGGGCTGGGTCGGGGACGACGGTCAGTTCTACGAGAGGGTGTACGACGTGGCCGGGGACCCCGACAACGGCGCCGACGTGTCGCGTGAGACGTGCGAGCTCCGGGGTGACGGCTCGGGGTCGCTCTGTACGGTCTGGTCCGACCCGGAGTTCGATGCGGCCCGCGCAGCCGTGTACTACGCGCGGGTGCTCGAGAATCCGAGCTGTCGTTGGAACGCGTGGGAGTGTTCGGCCCTTCCCGAGCCCGATCGTCCACCGCAGTGTGCCGATCCCAACATCTCGTGGACGATCCAAGAGAGAGCTTGGTCCTCGCCCATCTGGTACCGGGCGCCCCGTTAGTTGGGCGAAACAGTGCGAGTCTGTGATACAAGTGAGAGACCGATGGCCGTAGCCGCCGCCACCCTTGCACTTGCACTTGTCCTGCCGGTGTCTGTGCCGACCGAACGCCAAGCCGAGGCTGGTCAGAACGCCCAACAGCTGGAACGCGAAGTCCAGGACAAACTGGGTGGGCGCGACCTTCGAGACATCAAGGTCTCGGTCGAGGGAAGCGAGGCCACGCTCTCTGGGCGCGTGCCTCACTTTTGGGCCAAGGACCAGGCGATCAAGCGCGCGCTCGATGTCGACGGGATCGAGACGGTGGCCAGCGAGCTGGAGCTTCCCGGGGATGAAACCGACACCGACATCGCCGAAGCGGTCGGCAAGGCCATTCAGCGGTATCCCCACCACACGATGTGGGACTACATTACGGCGCGGGTCGACGAGGGTAAGGTCTTCTTGGGTGGATGGGTAACCCCTGACCGCGACAAGTCCGGCGAACTGTTCGAACGGGTGGCCAAGCTCGCCGGTGTGCTGGATGTTGAGAACACCATCGAGACGCTGCCAGTTGCAAGTCGCGACCGCCAGGTTCGTCGGTCCATTCAACGCCAGCTCGCCTTCAACGTACACTTCGAACGGATCGTGAACATGAACAATCCGCCGTTTCACATCATCGTGAAGAACGGCATCGTGGGGTTGTTGGGGTACGTCCAAGGTGACATCGAGCACATCGAATTGCAGCGCATCGTTGGGCAGACGCAGGGCGTCCTGCGGGTCGAGAACCATCTCGAGGTACTTCAGCAGTAATGACGAGCCGCAGGGAACACAGGAGGAGCCTGATGCGATACCTACTCGTAGCAATTGTCGCGGCAGCGCTGGCGATTCCGCTCGCTGTCGGAGCCCAGAGCGGGGGTGTCACCGCAGACGGATGGGAAGCGCGCCTCGACTACGGCACGGACGCAGCGAGCGTGCTCGGTTTCATGGGCATGGGCTCAGGCGTGCACGCCATGACGGCCGCGCGTGGCGCGGCCATCTTCTGGCAGCCGAGCAGCATGGCGAAGGGCACCTACTCGATCAGCGCGTCGTTCACACAGGCGGAACCGTCAAACCATCCGAACGCTTACGGCCTCTTCTTCGGCGGCGCCGATCTGGCCGGTCCGAACCAGCGCTATTCGTATTTCGTGATCCGCCAGAACGGCCAATTCCTCGTCAAGAAGCGCATGGGCAGCGAGACGCCGACGCTCGTCGACTGGACAAGCCACGACGCGATCAATGAGCTCGATGCTCAGGGACGGTCGACAAACGCGCTGGCGGTAGAGGTCGGCGACAGCCAGGTGCGTTTCCTGGTCAACGGTACGGAAGTGGCGACGCAGCCGCGGTCTGCCGTCGATACGGACGGGATCGCAGGGTTGCGCGTGACCCACTTCCTGAGCGTGCACATCGACGACCTCATGCTCGGGATCTAGTTGCACGCACCACACTAGGGCAACGCGAACACGAAGATGTTGTTGCCCTTGCTTGGGCGGAGCTCCGGCGTCAGGCGAGGTTGTCTCCCGAGCTCAGCGAGGTGCCGGTGCTCACGGCCACGTACTGCTGGCCGTCCACGGCATAGCTGATCGGAAACCCGGTCACCGACGAGCCGAGGTTGATTTCCCACAGTACGGCACCGGTGTCCTGATCGAACGCCCGGAAGCGGCCGTTGCCGTCGCCGCCGAACACGAGCCCGCCAGCCGTCGCCACCAGCGACGTCGTGCCGGCCCGCTGCTCGAACTTCCAGACGATCTCGCCCGTCTCCGCCGAAACAGCCTGGACCGTTCCGACCTGGTCGGTGCCTGGGGCGATCTGGTCGCGCTTCGCGATCGCGTAGAGGCTGCCTCCGCGTTCTCGGCTGGCCATCATTCGCGAGCAGGCGTTGCGCAGCGGGAAATACATCAGTTTGGTGACGGGACTGTAGGCCCCGGCCTCGTGGTCTTTACCGCCGGTCACGTACGTCGGGCAGACCAGCACTTCTTCGCCCTCACGACGGAAGACGACTTCGGGGTTCTCGGTCACGGCCCCGGTGGCTCCATCGATGTTGCTGACGACATTCTGCGCGACCGTCGGTGTGGCCCATAGAAACTCACCCGTTTCCCGGTCGAGGGTATAGACGATGCCGGTCTTGCCGGGAATGCCGGTGATGACTTTGCGTTCCTCGCCGGGGCGCAGCCGTGGATTGATCCAGGTCACCGCATTGGGGTCGGGCGCCACGACCGTGTCGATCAGGATTCGCTCGAAGGGATGGTCGAGATCCCAGTGGTCGTTCAGGTGCTGGTAGTACCAGACGATCTCGCCGGTGTCGGCATCGAGCGCAAGCGTTGAGTTGTGATACAGATGTTTCTTGTCGATTCCGCCGAGGAAGAGCTTCGGGGCGGGCGACGTCACCGACGTACCGATGTAGACCAAGTTGAGTGCTGGGTCGTAGCTGGGCACCATCCAGGCACCAACGTGCTTGCGTTCCGAGAACGGCACGTCGCCCCAGGTCTCGTTGCCAGGCTCTCCCGGCGCCGGAATCAGTCGACGCCGCCACAGCTCCGCGCCGGTGCTCGCCTCGTGCGCCACGATGACACACGCGTTCGGACCACCCTTGGGACCGCAGCTTCGGCCCGAGATGACCTTACCGTCCGCGATGATTGGTCCGGACGTCTGATTGGCCGGGTTCTTCTTGTAGTCGAGGACTTCGGTTTCCCAGACCAGGTCGCCCGTCGTCGCGTCGAGCGCAAAGACATAGTCGTCGGTGCTGGTATCGATGATGAGGTCGTCCCAGATCGCCAGATTGCGGTTCGTGTCGATGAGACTCGCGATCAGGTAATCCCCCAAGTCATCGGGACGATCACGCCGATACTCCCACAACAGATCGCCGCTGATCGCGTCGATCGCCTGGATGACGTCCCTGGGGTTGGGCATGTACAGCACCCCGTCGTACACGAGCGGGGTGCCTTGCTGGAGGCCCGGGCCCAGCGCGCGCGACCAGACCATCCGGATCGTGTCGACGTTCTCGCGGTCAATCTGATCCAGCGGGCTGTAGCCCCAGCCATCGAGCGTCCGACGCCACATCAACCAGTCGGCCGGATCGGGATTCTGCAGGACCGCGTCGGTGACGGGAACGAAGTCTGCGGATGTCTGCGCTCGGGGCGACGACGAGCCCACCACCAGAACCGCCGCTGTCAGGACCAATACCGACGCCGTTCGGGACAGACCACATACGCGCATCGCGGCTCCTTGGCTACACGTCCTGTTCGCGTAGGCGTCTAGCTTACTCGACGGGCTCGGCCGAGGGAGCGTAGAATCCGGCATGGCGAAACCAGCCCTTAGGATGACAGACGCGGCGCGGGTGCTCGTCGCCGTCGCCTGCATATCGACGGTCGGCATATCGCAGGTCGTTGCCCAGGACCCCGACTTCGAGCCACCCCGTCTGTCGAACGGCACCCCCGATTTCAACGGCATCTGGCAGGCGTTGAACGCCGCCTACTATGACGTTGAACCGCACATCGCCCGTTCGGCGATGCAGCTGCGCGAAGGACCTCACGGACCCTTGCCCGACGCCCCGGTGCTGCGACTCGGCGCGGTGGGCGCAGTGCCCGGTAGCATGGGCGTCATCAGAGGCGGCGGTCGCATTCCGTATACGCCCGAGGCCCGGGCGCGCAAACAAGAGAATCAGGCGAATTGGGTTGAGCGCGATCCCGAGATCAAGTGCTACATGCCCGGTGTTCCGCGGGCGACCTACATGCCGTTTCCATTCCAAGTCTTTCAGAACGAGAGCAGCGTGTTCATGGCGTATGAGTTCGCCGGCGCGGTGCGCGACATCTATCTCCACGACGTCGGGCCGGCCGAAACCGACTCGTGGATGGGGCAGTCGGTCGGGCACTGGGAGGGTGATACGCTTGTCGTCGAAGTCACCGGGCAGTCCGACCAAACATGGTTCGATCGGTCCGGGAGTCATCACACCAACCAGCTCCGCGTCGTCGAGCGCTACACGATGATGAGCGCGAACCATCTCCAATACGAGGCGACGATGGAAGATCCGGCCGTCTTCACCGAGCCGTGGACCATCAGCATGCCGCTGTACCGTCGCGTCGAGGACGGCGCCAGGCTGATGGACTTCAAATGTGTGGAGTTCGTTGAAGAGCTCCTGTTCGGCGAATTTCGTCGCCATCCGTTGCCGGGCTAGAGCGGGAGAAGAAGGAAATGACTCTTACGCGACACGCCATTGCCACCGCCGTCACGGGCGTCTTGCTCTGCGGCTCACTCGTTGAGGCGCAGAACACGGCGGTCCCGCGCGCACCGAGCGGTCGGCCCGACCTGTCCGGCACCTACGACGCGGCGACGCTGACCCCGCTCGAGCGGCCGCAGGAGTTTGGTGACCGCGTGACGCTGACCGAGGAGGAAGCCGCGGCGATTGCGGCCGGCGAGCAGAGCTCGCTAGGCGCGCTCTTCGGGATCCCGCGCGAGCGCAACATCGAGAGCGCCCCTCCGAGCGAAGCTCCGCCAGTCGGCGGAGATGGCTCGACGGGTGCAGCCGGGGGGGTCGGCGGCTACAACACCTTCTGGATGGACCGTGGGACGTCAGCCTTTCAGATCAACGGTGAATGGCGAACGTCGATCATTACTGATCCGTCAAATGGGCGACATCCGCCGCTCACCGTCGGAGCACAAGCGCGGCGAGCAGAGGCCGCGGCGTTCTTCCGCGAGAACTCCGGCACGGCCTGGTGGATGATCGAAAACGGCCTGGATGCACCAGGTCCCTACGACGATCCAGAAATCCGGCCGCTTGCCGAGCGGTGTCTCCTTGGCTTCAGCTCGACTGGCGGACCGCCGATGCTTCCGGCGCTCTACAACAACCTGAAGCGGATCGTGCAAACCGACGACCACGTCATGATTCTGATCGAAATGGTGCACGACGCGCGCATCGTACGGCTCAATCAGGATCATGTGTCGCCCGAGATTCGCGGCTGGCTGGGCGACTCGGTTGGTCACTGGGAGGGCGATACGCTCGTGGTCGATACGACCAACTTCAACGACACACCCGCATTGGGTGGCGCGTCACGCAACCTGCATGTCGTCGAACGCTTCACGCGTCTTGACGACGCGACGCTGCTCTACCAGTTCGCAGTCGAGGATCCCACGGTCTGGACCGCGCCGTGGAGTGGTGAGTACATCTGGCCGGCCACCAACGACCGGGTCTATGAATATGCCTGTCATGAAGCGAACTACTCGTTCAGAGGTATCCTCGGAGGGGCACGAGTCCTCGAGCAGGATGTGCGCGAGGGTCGGTAACGTTGCGACGGAGGTTGTCATGCGCAAGCAACGCCGAACGTTCTACCTGAGTATCGTGGGGCTCGTGACGCTGGCGGCCGCGCCGGCCATTGGCCAAGCTCAGGATATGCCTCGTACCCCGAGCGGGAAGCCCGACCTGACGGGGACATACGACATCGCCACGCTGACGCCCCTTCAGCGCCCAGAGCGTCTGGGCGATCGGGCGTTCCTGACGGAGGAAGAGGCGGCCACGCTCGAACGCCGAGCGTTCGAAGGGAATCTGGCCCGAAACCAGGCCAGCGACCCGAACCGCGAGGCCCCGCCGGCGGGCGGAGACGGCTCCCGCGGCGCTGCTGGCAATGTCGGCGGCTACAACACGTTCTGGATTGACCGGGGCTCGTCCGCCGCTCGGGTCGACGGCCGGTACCCGACGTCGATCATCACAGACCCGCCAAATGGGCGCCATCCTCCGAGGACGGAGCGAGCAGCCGCGCGCGCCGCCGAACGCGCAGTCTTGTTCCGCGAAAACACCGGCACCGCCTGGTGGATAATCGAAAACGGTTTGGACGCACCAGGTCCGTACGACGACCCAGAAATCCGGCCGCTGGCGGAACGGTGTCTCCTTGGCTTCAGCTCGACCGGTGGGCCGCCGATGCTCCCGGCGCTCTACAACAACCTCAAGCGGATCGTGCAGACCGACGACTACGTGATGATCCTGATCGAAATGGTGCACGACGCGCGCATCGTTCGCATGAACCAGGCCCATGCCCCCGCAGAGATCAGAAGCTGGCTAGGCGATTCAGTGGGTCACTGGGAGGGAGATACCCTGGTCATCGACACCACCAACTTCAACGACACGCCGGCGCTGAGGGGTGCCACACGTGACCTCCACGTGGTGGAGCGGTTCACGCGGTCTGACGCCAACACGCTCCGCTACCACTTCTCCGTCGACGATCCCAACATCTGGACGGCACCCTGGAGCGGCGAGTACGCCTGGCCGGCCAGTGGGGATCGTGTCTACGAGTACGCGTGCCACGAAGCCAACTATTCGTTCCGCGGCATCCTCAAGGGTGCGCGCATTCTCGAGCAGGACGTTCGCGACGGGAACGTCCCCGACCAGGGAAAGTAGAGATGACTGCGATGCTCACTCAAGGATCTCGTTCGTCACGTTTGAATCTGTGCCTGCTGGCTGCGAGCCTGCTCGCGATCGTTGTGACGAGTGTTCCGGCCAGTGCCCACCACGCCTTCGGCGCGGAATTCGACCCGAACCGCCCCGTGTTGCTGCGGGGCGCAATCGTCAGGGTGGAGTGGGTGAACCCGCACACCTGGATCCACGTCGAAGTCACCAACGACGACGGCACCAAGGAAGTGTGGATGGTCGAAGGTGGGACGCCGAACACGCTGCTACGCCGTGGACTGCAGCGTGACTATGTGGCGCCTGGCACGATTGTGGTCGTCGATGGGTATCAGAGCAAAGACCGGACGGCCCGCGCCAATGCCCGCGACATTACGTTCGAGGATGGCCGCAAGTTCTTCATGGGCTCATCTGGTACGGGCGCGCCGTACGACAAAGAGCCACGCTAGCATTCATCCTGTCCTAGGTCCTATTCCTCGCATGAAGTTCCCCTCCGGCGAGCTGGCTTACATCTTCCGCAAGGGCGAAATGCGCCGAGACCTGCTGGCGCTCGTTCGCTACGCGGTTTTTCTGTGTGCGGTCATCCTCCTTTATGCCGCGGTCTTCCAACTGATCATGATTCAGGTGGAAGGGCGGTCGCACTCGTGGATCACGGCCGTCTACTGGACGCTGGTCACGATGACCACGGTCGGTTTCGGCGACGTGGTCTTCTACAGCGACGTGGGTCGGCTGTTCAGTCTGGTCGTGTTGGTATCGGGGGTGGTACTGCTGCTCGTGGTACTGCCATTTACTTTTATCCGGTTCTTCTATGCGCCCTGGCTCGAAGCCCAGGTGCGGCTCAGAGCGCCACGCCGGGTGCCCTCCGGCGTCCGAGACCACGTCATCATCAGTGCCTACGATGGGATTGCAGCCGGTCTCATCGAGAGGCTCCGGCCCCGGGGGATTCCCTACTACGTCGTCGAGCCAGACCCGAGAGAGGCAGCGCAGCTGTTGAACGACGGTATCGCCGTCATCACGGGCGACCTCGACAACCGGACGACATACGAGGGCTTGCAGGTGCAACAGGCCCGCCTTGTGCTCGCCAATCGCGAGGATACGACGAACGCCAACATCACATTGACGGTTCGCGAGGTGTCACCCGACGTGCCGATCGTGGGCATTGTCGAGCACGAAGATTCTACTGACATCCTGGAGCTGAGCGGATGTACGCAAGTACTGCCGCTGAAAGTGCGCCTGGGAGACCACCTGGCAGATCGCGTCGGTGCTGGTCTTGGCAGGGCGAGCGTCATCGGCTCCTTCACGGAGCTGCAGATTGCCGAGTTCGCCGCGCGCAAAACCCCGCTTGCCGGCCTGGCCATTTACGAAACACGCCTGCGGGAGCGGACCGGGCTGAATGTCGTCGGTGTGTGGCAACGTGGACGGCTCATGCCCGCGTTCCCCCACACTGAGATCACCAGCGAGAGTATTGTCGTCGTGGTCGGCACCGAGGCGCAGTTGACCGCCCTCAACGGACTGTTCGAGACACCGCCCCACAAAAATGCGCCCGCCCTGGTGATAGGGGCTGGTACCGTTGGATTCGCGGCGACACGCGCGCTCAAACGCAGGGGCATCCCTGTCCACGTGCTCGAGCGCGACGAACGAGTGCAGGAGCGGCTGGCGAAGGTCGCGGATCGCGTTTTCGTCGGCGACGCCAACGACCGAGAGGCCCTGATGAACGCCGGGCTCGAAGACGCGCCGTCGGTGCTGCTCACAACGAGCGATGATGCGGTGAACGTGTACCTGGCTGTCTACTGCCGGCGCCTCAAGTCGGATCTCCGCATCGTGAGCCGGATCACCCACCACAGGAACTTGGAAGCCATTCACCGCGCGGGCGCCGACTTCGCGCTCAGCTACGCGTCACTCGGCGCGGAAGCCGTGGTGTCATTCATCGAGGGGCATGAGCTTGTGACCCTGGAGGAGAACCTGGACTTGTTCTCGGTGCAAGTGCCACGGTCACTTGAGAACAAGGCGTTGGCCGACAGCGGAATCGGCTCACGTACTGGGCTGAGTGTCGTTGCGGTCCGGCAGGATGGCCGCCTGGTGACGAACCTTCGGGCGTCGATGCCGCTGGAGCCCGGGGCCGAGCTTGTGATGCTCGGCACCGTGAAGCAACGGAGCGCGTTTACGGACATGTTTGGGTAGTCGTCATTTGAGGGGCGGAATGCTGTTATCCACGGTCTCCCGTTGCGTGCTCTTCGTGGCTGGGTCGTGTCTGGCCGTGGTGCGCCGGCCGCGCTGGAGGGGGCGGTGCAGGGACTCAACGGCTGGGGCCGCCCATACTATCTTGGCCGGACGCGCCACTCGGCCTCGGGCCGGGGCTAAACCGCGAGGAGCTTCTGGAGGCGAAGGAGGGACACATCATCGGCCGTGGTGAGATCGTCCCGGTCTATGAACGGGTGGCGTCAGCCCGCTGAGCCGGACCGTAGCCGCCGCCCGAGGCAGACGGAGATCACAATGACTAAAGAACGATCGGCGGGAATCACCAGACGACAGCTACTCCGACGGGCCGGAGCGGCCGGGGCAGCCGCGGCGGCCGGGTCGACCGGCCTTCGGGCCTCGGCGGTCGAGCTGGGGCTTGAGGGCACGACGCAGGACGCCGCAGCGGGAGGTGAGACCTACGAGCACTTGACCGCCGAGGAGGCCGAGCTGCTCGAAGCCATTGCCGATCACCTGATCCCGGCCGACGAGTACGGTCCGGGAGCCCTGGAAGCGCGGGCCGTTCACTACATCGACCGGGCCCTGGGCGGCGCCCTACGTGACTCCCACGATGCCTATCGCGTGGGCCTGGCGGCGTTCGACCGATACTGCCGGTCTTCGCGGGGCGGGTCGTTCACGAGCCTCGACCGCCGTGACCGGCGGTCGGCCCTCATCGACGTCGAGACCGGGGGCGCCAGCGGCGCCAACGTCGGGTTCGCCGGCAGCTCGGGCGCGTTCTTCTCTATGGTGCGGAGCCACGTCATCGAGGGTACATTTGGCGATCCACACTACGGTGGCAACGCGAACTTCGTCGGCTGGGATCTGATCCGCTACCCGGGCGTTCGCACCGCGGTGACCCCTCAAGATCAGACGCGTCTTGAGGCGGGCGAGCTGCCGCCCTATCGCCGGTCCGCCTATGACTGGGAGACCTTCGATCGGGCGGTGGTCCGCCGCCGCCGCCGGGAGGGTCGTCATGGCGACTAAGCTGCCTGGCACCGACGTTGTCATCGTGGGGCTGGGTGCGGCGGGTGGCGTGGCCGCGCTGCCACTCGCGGAGGCTGGATTGAAGGTCACGGGGCTCGAAGCCGGGTCGCGTTTGGCCAAGCGCGACTTCGCGCCCGACGAGATCCGAAACAACGTGAGGGCCTGGCCGTTTTCCGTGCAAAAGGCCCAGCAGGAAGTCCCCACGCAACGGCCGGACCGATCGACACCGACGACCCGCGCGAGTGTCCATCCGATGATGAACGGTGTGGGGGGCACGACCCTGCACTACTGGGCGCAGAGCTGGCGGCTGAACCCGTGGGACTTTCGCGTCGTGAGTGAGACGACACGTCGGTATGGCGCCTCACGCCTGCCAGAGGGGACGACCGTTGAGGACTGGCCGTTCGGTTACGACGAGCTCGAGCCGTACTACGATCGCATCGAGCACGAGATCGGGGTATCCGGTCAGGCCGGCAACGTCGCCGGAAACCATGACCCCCGCGGCAACCCGTTCGAGGCGCCGCGGCGTCGTGACTATCCGATGCCGCCTCTGCGATGGACCGGCTTCCTGGAGCGGATGGCGGACTCGGCTCGCACGCTGGAATGGCAGCCGTTTCCCGGGCCGGCAGCGGTCAACAGTCAGCCCTATCAGGAACGGTCGGGCTGCATGTATCACGGCTTCTGCAACCGAGGCGGATGTCACGTCGACGCCAAGAACTCGCCAGCGGTGACGACCATTCCGCGGGCCGAGGCCACCGGCAACCTCGACATCGTCACGCATGCCCACGTCCGGAGAATCGAGTGTGATCGCGACGGCCGGGTCACCGGCGTGACCTACGTGCAGGCGGGCGAAGAGTTCTTTCAACCGGCGTCACTGGTGCTCCTTGCCAGCTATACCTACGAGAACGTGCGGTTGCTGCTCATGTCGCAGTCGCGCGCGTTCCCAATCGGGCTCTCGAACAACCACGCGCAAGTCGGACGACACTATCTCAGCCATCACCAAGGGGCTCCGGTCACGGCGCTCTTCCCGTTCGATCTCCACGCGTGGTACGGGCTGCCGGCCCAGGGCGTTGCCGTCGACGATTGGGCGGACGATAACTTCGACCATGCCGGCCTGGACTTCATCGGGGGCGGCAACCTGTGGGTCTATTCGGACCGGCGACCGATTGCGGCGGCCAGCATGAGCACGTTCGGTCGCGCCCCCACCTGGGGCTCGTCCTGGAAGGCGTTCATCCAGGAGAACGCCGACCGCACCAACACGTCGTATATCCAGAAGACCACACTGCCCTACGAGTCGAACTATCTCGATCTCGACCCCGAGGTGACCGACGCCGTTGGCGACCCGGTGGTGAGAATCACCGCCGAGTACAAGCAGAATGAGCTGGCGATCGCCGCGTTCATGCAGGAGAAGATGGAACAGTGGTATCGCGAGGCCGGTGCGGTGGACGTCATCTGCGGCGGTCTGGGTCGCACGATGGGGGTCACGACCCATGCCTACGGTGGCACGAGAATGGGGGACAACCCTGAGACGAACGTCGTGAACCGGTACGGCCTGTCCCACGAGGTGCCCAACCTCGGGGTGCTGGGGGCGTCGGTGATGGGGACAAGCGGTTCGCGCAATCCCACGTTGACGGCCCAGGCGCTCGCCTGGCGCACGGCCGAACACGTCGTCGAGCACTGGTCGTCGATCGCCGGCTAGCAGATGGACGTCGGTCGCTGACGCTACGGCAGCGCTAGCGCCACGAGCGAGCCGGGGAAGTCGGTGTTCACGCTTCCGACCTGCACCACGATGTACTGCTTCCCCTCATGCATGTAGGTCATCATGCCGTACTGCCCGGGGGCCGGCAGCTCCACGCTCCCGAGAATCTTGCCCGTGAACTTGTCGCGACCGTGCAGCATCAGTGGGGCGTCTGGGACCTGCTGGACGGCGCCCGAACTGAGCGCCCGGGTCTGGACCAGGAGATCCCCGGTGACCAACTGGATCGAGTAGCCGGCTCCTCCTGTGCTGGGGAGATCCATGCCTCGCAGCTGAGGATTGTTCGTGATCACTGCAGACGTCTCGCCGACCGGGAGCGACCAGGTCTTCTCGCCGGTGTTCATCTGGTACGCGGTGAGCTGGTTGTCCCTCGGCTTGAATACGCGGATGCCGTCAATGGTCGGCAGGCCGTTCACCGACACATGCGGTTCCTGCTCCGGGGTCGGCCGGCGGAATCCACCCCGTAGCCAGGCCGCGACCGTGGTGCCGGTGGTCGGCGTCTTGTTTGGGGTCGCGCCGGTCTCATTGGGCACGGCATAGTTCGGATGGTCCTCGTCGACGCCGCCTGTTGGCGCCAAGAAGCTCGGTGCGAAGCACGTCCGTGCGTTCGACGCGAACATCATTCCGGTGCTCGGGTCGGCGACCGGTGGATGCGAAACATTGAGCCCACTGGCGCAGCCGACGTTGTTGTAGTAGTCGTTGTCGTGGTTTTCCGGGAGCGCGGGAACGTAGAGGCCGCCGACGCGATGGTGACTCAGGATCTCCATCGCGCGCTGCTTGAGCTCAGGCGTGTAGTCGACGACGAACTCCTCGGTCAGGCCATCGGTGACGATCGGGTCGACCGGTTCCGGCCGGGTAGGGAAGGGCTGTGTCGGCGACGTGTAGTTGCCCGGCACCTGGGTTTGAAACACCGGCCGATCCTCGATCGGCCAGATCGGCTCCCCGGTTTCCCGGTTGAACGCAAAGACCAACCCCTGCTTCGTGTTCTGAATGAGCGCCGGAATCCGCTCGCCGTCGACGGTCAGGTCCATCAGCATCGGCGGCGTTGGTATGTCGTAGTTCCACTGGTCGCTTCGATGGATTT
Organism: Vicinamibacterales bacterium; assembly: GCA_965216615.1. GTDB lineage: Bacteria > Acidobacteriota > Vicinamibacteria > Vicinamibacterales > UBA8438 > CAUZIB01. The sequence goes on from CBDCGH010000022.1 coordinate 370,103, forward strand.
GGAAGTGCCACCTTCGCTCGCCGGTCTTGACGTCCAATGCGATAACGCAACCACCGAAGAGGTTATCGCCCGGCCGATGTCCCGCGTAGAACTGGACGGTCGAGGCGTTCGACACTAGATAGACGAGGCCGAGCTCCGGGTCGGCAGACGCGGGGGCCCACGTGGACATGTCGCCTGACCATTCCCAGGCGTCGTTGTGCCACGTCTCGTGACCAAACTCACCGGGACGAGGAATCATGTGGAACTTCCACAGAAACTCGCCGGTTGCGGCATCGAAACCCATGATGTCGCCGGGGACGTTCTCGATGCGCGTCTGGCTGTAGCTGGGCTCGTGACCGACGAGGACAACAACCACACCGTTCACCACGATGGGCGGCGACGAGCTCGTAACCATCCCGAGCTCTCTCGGAATGCCGTAGTTGGCGTCGTAGCTCGCCGCGCGGTCTTGCCACCTCCCCCAGTCTTTGACGAGCGGCGGGATCAAGTCGATGCCGCCGGTGTCGGAGAAGCCTTCGAGTTGTACCTTCGTTCCCCAGTTCTCGAGGGGTCGCCCGGTTTTGGCGCCGAGTGCCCACAGGAAGAAGGCGGGACTCGTGATGTAGATCACGCCGCGGCCGTCGACCTCGGCATAGGCGACCCCCTTGCCGTAGGCCCGGCGGGGCGAGCGCAGAAACCTGACGGTCTCGGGCTCGCGGAAGGTCCAAAGCGTCTCGCCGGTGGCCGGGTCGATGGCCACCACCTGTCGTCGCACACCGGCTACCGTATAGAGCACGCCGTCGACGTAGATCGGTGTTGACCGCATGAAGTAGTCGGGGTTCGAGCCGAAGTTGTCGCTCCGCCACACCCAGTCGACTTCGAGGTCCCCGAAGTTGTCACCGTTGATCTGGTCGAGGGGCGAGGATCGCGTGTGCCCGGCGTCGCCACCGAGATAGCGCCACTCGCCGTTCTCCGTTCCGGTCAAGCGCTGAGCCAAGGCGTCCGCCGCCGTCAGCATCAAGAGAGTAGAGGCGACCCCAAGTGCCAGTGTTTGAAACCCGATGTATCTCCGCTCATCGTTCATCGTCATTTTCCTAGCTCTTCCACTCGCGCGCCGGTGAGGATGTTCAGGAGCCCGTAATTCCCTTCGTGGCAAGCATACTCGTACATCGGACCGTCGGTACGCGCCCAGGGAGAGGAGCCGGTCCACGGTCTGGACCACGTGTCGGGAGCGTCGACCGTGAACTCGTAGTCGAGGGTGTCGGGTCCAATCCGGGTGAATCGCTCGACGACGTGGAGCGCATCTGTCGGCTCCCAGTTCGTGCCCCCTTGAGGCGTCGCCCCCGGAATGAACAGGAAACCTTTCTCGCGAAAATTGGTCGTTTCGACGACGAGGGTGTTGCCATCCCAGTGGCCCCGCGAGTCGCCCCGCAGCTGGGGGATACGTTTGCTGGCATTCGGACGCCCGTCCAATGGGATCACCCGGATGTCGTGGATGTGTTCCTGGAGAATCACCACGTGGTCGGGTGTCTGGAACAGGTGATAGTTGTTGTTATACGCGGTGGAGAACGTCGGGATGCCGCGGTACCAGATGCACCGGTCGTTGAGGTCGAGTTGCTCGTAGGAATCGGGATTCAGAACCGCCAGCTGGATGTCGAGGATCCGCTGCGCCTCGGGTGACGCGAGCCGGCGCGCGGATTCCGGCGTCAGGGGAGGGAACCGGCCATTCGGCGGGTCGATGATGATCGACGTCCGGTGCGTCGGAACGACTGTGGTTCCCCGATCCAGCCAGAAGCTGTTGTACCCCCCGACGTTTCCGCCGACGGGCAACGGCTCGGTTCGCACCTCGCTAGGCGCGTTCGCTTGGTTATTGCGGTCGACGACCTGTCGTTCGACGGCCGCGGCTTCCTCGGCGCTCAAGAACTCTCTATCGACCTGATCGTCTGGACGCTCGACCGGTGTCACGGTAGAGCTGTTCCAGAGCCCACCGATGTCCGGATCACCCCAGGACGTCTTCGGCGGTTGGAATTCGCCCGGTTCCGCTGTCTGGGCTTGCACCCAAGTACCCAAAGCAAGGGTCAGGACCACAACTGCGGCGATTGCAGCGCCTCGCGCGGGCAAGATCCGGCGACATCGATGGCTCATCATCCGCACATCATGGCTCCGGACGGCGACTGTCTGCAAGGACGCACCACGGGACGCCCCCTGGGAATTCTCCCAGTTTCGCCGGCGTGGCAAGCGACGTACTGTTTCAGGTGAACTCTCGTGAGCAGGAGGCAGCACATGGGACAAATCCAGGTGGGCCGCGTAACCCGCTCGTGCCTTCTCGGCCTCGCAGCGGTGGCATCAACCTCACTTGCTGTTATTGGTCAGTCGAGCGACGATCCCGTGCTCGGGACCTGGAACCTGGTCGTTGGGAGGTCGATCTACGATCCGGGTCCAGCACCGCGCAGTCAGTCGCGTAGGTACGAGCCTCATGCTGACGGCGTGAAGGCCACGATCGTCACCATTGACCGGTCTGGAGCATCGTCAACTGTCGAGTTCGTGGCCGACTACGACAGCATGGAGTACCCCATCGTCGGGAGCACATCAGCCGATGCCCTGACCTTGGTGCAACTCGATCCGCTCCTGACTGAGGCAACGGTGAATCACGCGGGGCGACCGATGGCGTACGCCCGCCGAGTCATCTCGCCGGACGGTCGCATGATGACGCTCACGATTCGAGAGGTGCAGTCGGGTTCAGTGAACGTGGCCGTCTACGAGCGGAAGGATTGAGGCGGCATCGGCTATATTCGGCGGATGCCGGTTCCCGCGCGCATCCTGTTGATCTTTGCCCATCCCGACGACGAGAGCTTTGTCACGGCTGGACTGGCGCGCCGCTACGCAGACCGTGGGGCAGAGGTCGTCCTCGTGACGGCGACCCGCGGCGATGCTGGCCGGGTTGGCGACCCGCCGCTATGCGATCGCGAAGCGCTACCCGCGCTCCGCGAGGCTGAGCTCAGGGAGGCTGCCGATGTCCTGGGGATCTCTGAAGTGCATTTCCTGGATTATCAGGACAAGCAGCTCGCGGACGCCCCGATCGACCGCATCCGTGACGAGCTGGTCGCGCACATCCGTCGCCACCGGCCGCATGTTGTAGTTACCTTCGATCCGAACGGCATGAATGGCCATGGCGATCACGTCGCAATCGCCCGCTTCACGATGGATGCGGTTGCCGCGGCGGCCGATCCGCGATGGGTAACCGAACCAGCCTCCCCCCACAAGGTGCAGCGCGTCCTGTGGACCGCTCCGATTCTTCCGTGGGACGTCGCGCACACAGCAGACCTGCACCTCGAGCCCGGCGTGGACTTTGTGCTCGATGTCGCTCCCAATTGGAACGCGAAAGCCGAAGCGCTTCGCGCGCACCGGACCCAACAGGTGCCGATCGATCGTTGTTTCATGAGCAAGGCAGACGTCGAGGAGATCCTGAGCATCGAGATCTTTCGGCAAGCCTGGGGTCCGCCGTTGCCCCGGGTGCCCGCCGATGATGTGCTTACCGGAATCGACCTGTCAGAATAGACGCACGGTGCGTGTGTTCTCAGCCCGAGGTTCACATTGAACACGTCTGCCTATCGAGTGCGGTGGTGGCCGGCTGTCCTTATCCTGGCGCTCGTTCTGATCGCCATCGCGTGGTTGTGGCTCGGCACCGATCAGGTTCGTCAATTCAAGGTCATGCGCACCGCCGGCGCGCTGACACTCGGGAGCGTCCTCCTCCTTGTCTGGCTTACCTTCTTCTCGAGAACACGTGTCAGGACGCGTCTGCTGGCCTGGGGTGTTCTTCTGGCTAGTGTCGGTTTGTTCTCCGTCACCTTTCGATATCGAGGTGTGACGGGCGACTTTCTGCCGGTCTTCCAGCCCCGTTGGCAAGGCGAGGCAGAAATCCGCGCCAGTGGGGAGCCCATCGAGTCATCGACGCATGACTACTCTCAGTTCTTGGGCCCCGATCGGAACGGCACCGTCAGAGGGGTGAGGCTGGCGCGTGATTGGTCCGCTCGACCACCGAGGCTTGTCTGGCGCCGACCGGTGGGTAAGGCCTGGTCCAGCTTTGCCGTGGTCGGCGACGCGGCTGTTACTCAGGAACAGCACGGAGAGGAAGAGCGGATCATCAGCTACGACTTGAAGACGGCCGAGATCCGATGGTCGCATGGTGATGCGGCCGGCTACAGCTCACCCGTTGCTGGTGACGGTCCGAGGGCGACACCCACGGTGGTCGGCGGACGCGTGTATACCCTGGGGGCCACGGGTCTGCTCAACGCCCTTGATCTGGAGAGTGGGAAGCGTCTCTGGACGCGGGACATTCTCTGCACATCTTCGACCACGTGTGTCGAGAACAGCACAATCCGCTCGCGGCCGAGATGGCTCAGCAGATTGCGGAAACGGATCCGCTCGCGAGGGTCAAGTCCGACCGTCGGCTCGTCGACGATGATGACGGGTGGGAGACGGAGCAGTGTTCGAGCCACCGCCACCCGCTGGCGCATGCCGCCGGACAACGACTTGATCGGGACGTCGGTCTTCCCGGTCAGACCGACCTCCTCGAGGAGACTCTGTACGCGCTGTCTGCGCACCGTGCGGGAGATTTCATAGAACGCGGCGAAGTAGGACAGGTACTCTCGAGCGGTCAGGCCTCCGGGCATGCCGACGTCCTGAGGGAGGTACCCGACCCATCGAGCGAGATACCGCTGGATCGCACGCATCGGCACACCACCCAGGCCGATCGTGCCGCGGGTCGGGTCGAGCACGCCGGCGAGCTGGCGGAGCAGCGTGGTCTTGCCGGCACCGTTTGGACCAAGTACGCCAACCATCCCGCGGTCGACGGCAAAGCTGACACCGGCTAGGGCAAGAACGGGGTCTGCAGGGAGGTCTGCGCCGCCAACGCGCGCCGCCCACCGTCGCCACAAGCTCCGCGCACTGCGCAGCCATCCCCGGGTAGCTCGCCGGTCGAGGCGCCCACCCGCCTGGCGTCGGGCGCTGCGCCTGGCACCCTGGCCGATCGCGAGCACCAGCGCAAACAAGCCAGATGGAACGTAGCCCGCTTCGGGCACCTCACCGGCCAGCCGCGGTCCCAGCGCTGTCACCCAGGTATACGCCGCCAGAACGGCCCAGGGAACGAGCAAGGCGAGCCAGCCTTCGATGCCTCCCGGTTGTACCCGGCCCGTTGCGTCAGCTCCTCCACGCGCCTTGCGGATCTCCAGTATGAGCCTGGAGATCAACGTTGCCACGATCATCCCGAACACGAGTCGCCAAAAAGTCGACTGCAGTTGCATGGCCAGATAGCTCAAACCGGCGGCGCCTACTGCCAAGGGCACCAGCCGCGCTTGGGCATCCGCCGGGTCGAATGGCCGGCCGCCTCGTTCGAGGACGCGCTCGGCGAAGTGTCTCGACGCGCGAAGGGTCGCGCGCAACGGACCGGGCAGGTCGTAGACCTTGCGGAGATGGCGAACATCGAGCCGCGGAGGCCCGTGGTCCATCTCAGGTTCGGGTAGATCTCGCGGTCTGAAGACCAGTACCACGACCGCAAGGAGCCCACCGCCGATGAGCACGCTGAGCACCACCTGCCAGAACAGCGATGTGACCGTCCCAGTCACGACCAGCGTCGACATGACGGCCACGGTCGCGCCGAGCCAGGCCAGCACGAGCCACGGACCTGTGCGGCCGAAGAGGACATCGAGCCGGCGCAGCAGAATGAACCCGACCGGGATGACGAGGAGCGTGAGCAACGTGGAGGTCACGAGTCCGCCAATCACAATGGTTGCGAACGGCGGCCAGATTTCGTTCTCACGGCCGGTGGCCAGGGCGAGCGGCCAGAGCCCGGCCACCGTCGTGGCAGTGGTCATCAGCACCGGACGCGTACGTTCCCGAACGGATGCCAACGCCGCGGCGCCCGAGCTCCACCCGCCAAACAGCACGAGCTGCTGCATGCGGTCGACCAGCAGGATCGCCGGATTCACCGTCAGCCCCAGAAGGGTGAGCGCTCCCAGCATCGCCATGATGTCGAGCGGCATGCCGGCGATGGCCAGAGCCCACGTCGATCCGAGCAGCGTCAGGGGTAGCGCCAGCAAGACCAGTACGGGCAGCGTGAGTGACTCGAATGTCATCGCGAGCACCAGGAACAGCAAACCGACCACCGGCACGAGGATGCGTCTGAACCAGCTGGTTGTTTCGGTTTCTGCGGGCGTTTCGACCGTGAAGCCAGGTGGACGCGGCACCGACCGGACCGCCGCGGCGATCTGGTCCTCGACGCCGAGCCGGCCTGGTCCGGTGTCTGGTACATCGCCCGACAGCCGGTAGAGCACCGTCAGCTCCCGGCGGCCGTTGTGGTGAGCGATGACCGGAGGTGCTGGCATCCGCCGGACGGTGGCTAGCGCAATGACCGGAACCACACCAGCCTTCGTCGTGACGCGGAGGCGGGTCAGATCGCGGCTGGCGCCACGCTGGCGTCGCACGTCCTTGCGCTCTACGACCATTGGCAACTCGCGGCCGGTCGGCAGCACGAAGCCGGTCTGTATCTGCTGCCCTTCGCGGCCAGCGAGCCGTAGCACCGGCAGCACATCATCGAGCGTGAGGCCGAACGCCTCGAACGCGCGGTGCCTCGGCTCAACCCAGATCTCCGCCATGCCGGGCCGGGAAGACATCCAGGCTTGGGCGACTTGCGGCATCGACTCGAGCTGAAACTGGATATTTCGGGCCAGGATGTCGAGCTGTTCGCTGTCTGGTCCCGACAGCACGACTTCGGCCGGTGCACCTCCGAGGAGTCCGCCGAGGCCCTGTTGTCCGCCCGGGCCGCCGCCATCGCCCCCGCCCAGCTCGTCTTCGCCCGGACGCAAGATCTCGATTCCTTGGAGCTCGCGCGCGGCGTTCCGGACCACGGCGCGTACGCGCTGAGCGCTCGCGCCGGTTGGCCGGTCGGCGGCGTCAACGAGTTGTACGGTGAGCGAGCCGCCTTCCTCCTGAATCGTTGCGTCCACGGACTCGACGCCGTCAAGGCCAAGGACGGCACGCTCCAGGTGGCCCATCGCCTCACTTGACGCTGCGAGCGAGCCCTGTCCGCCCGCAAAGCGGACGGCGAGTTGGACGACGTCTGCTTCGGGTGCTTCCTGAGTCGCCGAGCTCACGGCGACCCAGGGGAATGCGATGACCACAGTCACCACCACCGCTCCGGCCGTGCCAGCGATCCAGGCTGGGGGTTGACGCAAGGCGCGGGCGACGACGCGGCCGAAAAACATCCGGCCCAGGTCTGGTGCGACCAGACCGCCCCGTTCCGCCCGGCGCTGCTGGGCCAGACGGAGCCGCCGCTGAGCCGCTGGCGCAGCCAGTCGGTGCGCCAGGAGCGGTACCAACCCGACGGCCACGACGAGCGACGCCGCCAGCGGCACGAGGATTGAGAGCGCCACCACCTCGATCAGCTCGCGGACCATGACGCTGTCGAACTCGACGAGACTCAGCGGCAGGAACACGACCGCGGTCGTTGCGCTGGCCGCCACGATGGCCCGCACGGTCCGCCGTAAACCGTCCCGAACCGCAACCGCGGCGTCGGCGCCGCGCTCGAGGCGACGTTGCACCGCCTCATACACGACGACGCTGTTATCCACGAGCAGCCCGACCGCGAGCGCGAGTCCGAACAGGGTGATCAAGTTGAGCGACTGGCCGACCAGATAGAGGAGCGACAGCGCAGCCAGCAGGCTCACCGGGACTGACACCGCGACGACCGTCACCGCGCGCCACTCGCGCAAGAAAAGGAAGAGCACCACGAGCGCAATGGCAAAGCCGGTGGCCCCCAAGCCTGCGAGACGCCCGATCTGGTCCTCGACCATGTCGGCCGCGTCGAAACCGATTACGAGATCGAGCCCCAACGGTCGGAGCTCCTCTCGCATGTCGGCGACTCGCTGCCGCAGCTCCCGGCCAAGCCTGACGAGGTTGGCGCCCTCCTCTTGAAAGAGGATCAAGCTCACCGACGGCTGGCCATTGACCCGCGCCAGCGTTTCTTCTCTCGCGGGACCAATCCGGAGGTCGCTCACGTGACGGAGCAGGACCGGTCGGTTTGACTCGACGCGCGCGTTACCCAGCATCTCCAGGCCGCGCGGGCGTCCGTCGAGGATGACCTGCAGGCGGCCGACCTCGCTTTCGAGGTTGCCGAGGAACCGCAGATGACCGACGTTGGTCCCGAGAAACGCGGTGACCGCCTCGGTGGTGACGTCGAGTGCGGCGGCGCGGTCAGGGTCGACAGTCACCGTGACCTGACGCGGCGCCCCCCCGCCCGTCAGCGCCTGACTGACCCCAGACACCGAGGCGAAACGAGGGGCCACGAGCTCTTGCACCAGGTCGTGGAGTGCGTTGCGGTCCTCCGCGTCACCCCCCAGGACGTTGACCATCATGACGAAGCTCGAGAGCAACGACGTGTCGAACGACGTCGCGCTGACGAACGTGCCGCGAGGCTGCGCGCGCTGCAGATCGGCGGCGATGCGCTGCAGCTCGAGCTCGCGGACTTCGAGGTCGGTGCCCGGCTCGAAGCGCACCTGGTAGCGACCACCCGACCCTCTGATCTCGCCCCAGCTCTCGGCGACGTGCGGTAGCGCAGAAACCCGAGCCTGCAGCGGGAGCAAGATCTCGCGTTCGATGACCTGCGGCTCGCTGCCCGGCCGGCCAAAGTCGACGAACAGCTGGTCACCTGCCAGCGCCGGGAAGAGCTCGACCGGCATCCGCTGCCACGCCACCGCTCCCACCAGGGCGATGCCCACAAAGAACATCGAGACCGCAACGGGTCGCCGGATCGGCAGCGTCAGGACGTTCATGGAGTGACCGTGCGACTTGGAGTCCTGCCGCCGCCCGACAGCCGGTCCAGCACCAGGTAGAGACAGGGCAGCACGAGCAGCGAACCGAGGGTCGACGCCAGGATGCCGCCGATGATCGTGATGGCCATCGGTCCGCGCAGCTCGGCCCCCTCGCCGGTTCCGAGGGTCAACGGCAGCAGTGCTAGCACTGTGGTCAAGGTGGTCATCATGATCGGCCGCAGACGAATGCCGGCCGCCTGTGCCAGCGCTTCGACTCGTTCGACGCCGCCCGCCATCAACTGGCGTGCGGTGGCGACCAGCAGCACCGCGTCGTTGACGGCAACGCCCGCCAGCACGATGAGTCCCATCATGGCCATCATGCCGATCGGCTGACCCCCCGGCACGAGCGCGACCGCGACACCGACGAGTCCGAGCGGTACCGCGGCCAATACCGTGATGGGGTGGAGCAGCGACTCGAAGGTGCCGGCGAGGACCATGAGGACCAGCACGAGTGCCAGCACCGCAGCCAGCCGGAGCTCGCCGAATGTCCGGATCCGTTCCTCTTCTTCGCCCCGCAGCTCCGCCCGGAGTCCGGGTGGGAGCGGCGCGGCGTCCAGCGTCTCCGTGACCGCCGCGATCGCGCGAGGGGTGTCGACCCCCTCCGACAGGTAGGCGCTGACTTGCGCCGTGCGTCGCTGGTCGCGCCGGAAGATCTCGCGCGCCCCCTCGGCCTCGGTGAAGCTCGCCACCTCGCTGACCGCAACCTGCCGGCCTTCGCGATTTCGAAAGACCACGTGAGCGAGGTTCTCTCGTCGCGGCGTCGGCAGACGCAGCGTCACCGGACGCTCTTCGTCGCCAATCGCCAGCATCGTCACGTCGCGACCGTCGAGACTCGTTTCCAGCACGCGGGACAGCGTCTCGAGATCGACACCCAGGCCGTCGGCCATGGCACGGTCGAGCTCGACCCGCAGCTCGGGTGGACCGCCCTCGAACGACGTGCGCACGTTCCACAGCTCGTCTAGCCCCGCGAGGCGCTGCGCGACCGCCTCGGTGCCGCGGCGGAGGTCAGGCAGCGACTGTCCCGAGATCTCGACCACCACGGGCGGGCCGCTCGTCCCGAGTGCACTCGCGAGTGCGCTCGAGCCGACTTCCCAGCTCACCTCGGTGTCGACCAGAGCGTCGAGCGCCGGCGACAAGGTCGCGGCGAGTTGGCGGCCGGTCGGACCGTTGTTCGCCATGCGTACCGTCAGCCGCGCCGTGTTCTCCTCGGTGAGCTCGGTCCGCACCATGCGGTCATCCTCGGGCATCCGGCCAACCTCGGACAGTACCGCCTCCATGTAGCCGGTGCTCCCCTGTGCGAGCATCGACTCGATGCCCGCCACGACCTGAGCGGTCGATTCCACACGCTGGCCTGACGGGCCGACGACACGCACCGAGAACTGTCGGGGATCGGCCGGCGGAAGCAACTCGGTGCCCAGATCCAGGAGCTCCCGTGAGCTCACCCCCGCCACTGCCGCTGCCAGCAGGACGACGATGACCGGATAGCGAAGCAGGCCGCGGACCAGCGCCTGGAGGTATCGGCGATAGCGAGGGACGGTCGCTTGTGTTGCACTGCCGGCGCGCGCATGCGCGGGAAGGAACCACCGCGCCAATGCTGGGATAAGGAGCATCGCCACCGCCAGGGACGCGAGCAACGAGGTCACCACGGCAAAGGCAATCCCCTCGATCAGTCGCGCGGCGAGACCCTCGACGAACAGCACCGGAAGGAAGACGACGCACGTCGTCAAGGTCGACGCCGTGATCGCTCCGGCGACCTGCCCCGTTCCCGTGGCGGCAGCCGCATCGGCATCGGCGCCCTCGCTCAGACGCCGGTAGATACTCTCGACGACGACGATGGCGTTGTCGACCAGCATGCCAGCGCCCAGTGCCAGTCCGCCCAGCGTGACGATGTTCAGACTCTGATCGGCGAAGCGCATCAAGAACAGCGCCGCGAAGATCGAGACCGGGACCGCCGTAGCGACGATCAGCGTCGCGCCGGCTGACCGCAGGAAGATCGCCAGCACCGCGACTGCGAGCAGGACGCCGAGTCCGGCGGCAGATTGCACCTCGGCAAGCGCGTCGACGACCAGCGCGGCGTCGTCGCTGACTTCGGTCAGCTCGACACTGGGCAGGTCTTGAGACAATCCGACCAGCGCCTCGCGCACGGTGGTTGACACTTCCACCGTGTTCGAGCCGGCTTCTTTGAACACGGAGAGACCGACCCCTTCGACACCGTTGACGCGAACCAGATGATCGATCTCCCGGTCGACCATCTGGACCTCGCCAAGATCGGACACCCGGATTGCCTGGCGTCCACTCCCACCCTCTGTGAGGTAGCGAACCACGACGCGCTCGACATCCAGCGGCTGGCGAAACCGCGACATGCCTCGCACCAGAAAGACCTCGGAGCCTTCTTCGAGCGTCCCGGCCGAGATGTCCACGTTCTCGGCGACGAGTCGGTTCTCCACGTCTGCGAGGGTGATGCCGAACGCCTCGAGCCGGTAGCGGTCCAGCAACACCCGGACCTCCTGCTCCCGGCCCCCGGTCACCTGGACCTCGGCAACTCCGGGAAGCTGCTCGAGACCGGGGGCGACTTGTCTCCGCGCGAGGCGGCGGAGCTCCGCCAGGTCGGGTCGTCCGTCTGGAGCCACCAGTCCAAGCGTCAGGATCGGCGTCTGGCGGGGGTCGAACCGGCGGACCAGCACCTCATCGACATCGGGGTCGGCGCTGATCGGGCCGACGGCCTTCTGCACGTCAACCAGCGCGAGGTCGAGGTTGGCGTCCCAGTCGAACACCACCGTTGCCACCAGCCGGCCGGTGCGGGCGACCTGCGACACCTCGCGAATGCCGCGCACCGTGAACAGGCGCTGCTCGACCTGCTCGCCGTAGAGCCGCTCCATCTCGGTAGGGGGACGGTCGCGCGAGCGCACCGAGACGACGATGGTGGGACTGCCCAGGTCAGGAAGCAGGTCGACCGGCAACTGACCCCAGGCCAGCCAGCCGACTAGGCCAACTGCCACCGCACACACGCTGACGGCGACCGGTCGGCGCGTGGCCAAAGCGGCAACCGAGGACGGCGTGTTCATGACGCATCCAGCGATCCGTACGCGCGTGCCGTCGGTCAGCGTCTCGAGCCCTCGCACGACCACGCGCTCGCCTGGTTCGACGCCGTCCATCGCCTCGACCTTGTCGTCATCGCCGAGACCGAGGGTGACGTTGCGCTGTTCCACACGCTGGCCGTCGAGGACGAAGACGACGCTCAGTCCCCCGCGCTCGGTGACCGCGTCGCGTGACACAACCGGAACATCGGGGCGACGCGCGGCGACAACCGACGCCTCGACGAACATGCCGGGCCGCAGCAATCCCCGCGTGTTGTCGATGTCGACCTCGGCGCGGAACGTGTGGGTGTCGGGATCCATCGACGGCGAGAGCCGGAGGACCGAGCCGGTGATGGTGATGTCCTCGAACGCGTAGTGGCGGATACGGACCAGTTGGCCCTGTCGCACGCGGGCCAGCTCAGGGCCGACGAGGTCGATGTCGGCGATCAGTCGGCCGAGCGATGCGATCCGCGCAACTTCGAATCCGGGAAGCACGAACTGACCGTCCGCCACAGGCTGACCGTCTTCGTCGCGGGCCAGCTTCAGCACGACGCCGCCGATCGGTGTCGTCAACCGGGTCTTTTCGTCGGTGAGCTGGCTTTGCTCGTAGGCGAGTCGTGCGTCTTCGTACTCGACCTCGGTGCGACGCAGCTCCTCCTCGGGGATCAGCCCTCGCTCGAACAGGGTTCGGCGCCGGGCCATCTCGCCCTCGATGGTCTCCACCCGACGGCGAGCGGCTTCGAGCCCAGCGGCCAGTCGCGCGTCTTCCCCAGTGATCTCGGCGATTAGCTGACCTGCGACGACCGGGGAACCCTCCGCCAGCCGATTCCCCGCGTCGTCACGCCCGAGGACCAGGACGCCAGGGGTCTCGACGTTCAGGGCCACGTTATCGTGCGTGCGCACGGTGCCGGTGGTGACGATCAGATCTTCGACCGTGTCGGTCCCGACCTCGGTCACTTCGACCGGAATGCGAAACTCGACCGCTGTCGTGTCGGCGGCCGGATCGCCACAGCCCGACACAGCAACGGCCAGGGCTCCCAGCAGCAGGACGAACGGACGGATCTTCATCACGCGGTGGATCATCTAGTTCCCTTCGAAAGACACCGGCTCCCACCGGATCGCGTCAGCGATCACCAGTTGTCCAGAGGTCTGGTTCGACACCACGACCCGGACCGGGCCCTCCGATAGCGAGAACTCGCCCAGGTGATTCCAGCCAGTCTCTGCTGCGCCGGCGTCGAACTCCAATGAATGCTCCTCGCCGCCGGCTTCTAGCGTCAAGTCGTACGTGCCCGGTGAGCCGGTCAGGGCGTTGCTGATCTGCGCGCCGATGTTGATCTGGACGCCTCCCGACGTGTCGTTTTGCTGACGCGTCGGCTGACCGGTGAGCTCCGGCGCGTGATAGGCCAAGCGCCAGCGTCCCGCCTGCGGCAGCTCGGCGGTGAAAACGGCTCGCCGGTCGCCCTCTCCCGCGCCGACCATGGCGACCGTGTGACGGTACGTCCCCCAGCTCGACGAGCGCTCCCAGCGGCTCCATTCCCTGACGACGCCAAGGAAGGGGCGGAACTCCGGTAACCCCTGGTCCATGTCGGGCTCGCCGAGAAAGACGCTCGACCACGCGCCGCCGCCGCCGATCCGCCAACCGTCGGGCAGCGCATCCGCTTCCACACTGAACCCCTCGTCGAGGTCGTCGACCACGATGGCGCCCGCCTCGCTTGGCTGCCACACGCTGACTCGGCTCCCCAGCAGTGGGTCGGCCCGAACCTGCTCCGTCTGGTCAACCCGCGGCAGTGTCAGCCGGACGTCGTTGCGGTTGAGCGACAAGTAGGGTTGGAGCCACAACTCGCGTGGCGGTGTCGCGCTCACGAACCCAAGTTCGACCGATGTGTTGGCGGCGAGCCGGACCGGCTCGGTCTGCTCCCAGAGGAGGGTATCGGCTGCTGCGTCGCCCGTGGCGTAGCGCAGACGGAACAGTCCTGGTGTGGCTTCCGCATTGCGCGCGTGGACGAGGGTTTGGTAGCGCGGGAGTCCCTGCGCATCGTCGGTCAGTCGTTGGACGACGACTCGCGACGTGACGAAGCCGGGGAGCGTCGCTTCGTGGAGCCAGTCGCCGAGTAGCGGCTCGAGGTCGGCACCGATCTCTTTGGCAACGCTCGTGAGGTCGGCGGCCTCGAACTGTCGGCCGCGATAACGGGACCGAAGCTCGGCGAGGAGCGCCGCGGTCTTCTCCCGTCCGAGACCGTCGAGGATTGAACGCGCGACCGCGTGTCCTTTGAGGGCCAGCACATCGAGGGCACGAGCCGGGTCGTCGGTCGGTTCGAGATCAGCTAATGACGTTCCCAGCGCCCGGTCCCAGACTGACGGTCGGTCGGATGCCGCAGCCAGGACCGCATCGACCACCGAGTCCGAATCCCCCGTGACGAGGCTGGTGATTGTCTCGCCGATCACAAGGCCCGACTCTCGGCCGAAGTGGAACGGCGAAAAGTATCCGCGCCTGCCGGTCAGCAGCTCGGTCACGATCACGTCCAGGACGAAGTCGATCGCGATAGCTCCGGGGCCCGTGGCGCCGGTCTGGAAGCTCAGGAAGTTGCGCGACCCGCCGACGAACGGGTTGCCCCCGCTGAAGTCGTTTTCGAGGTAGCGCTCGGCCGCCTCCAGCTTGGCGCGCGGCAGTCCGCCCTCGAGCTCGGCGAAGGACTCCGTCTCGCGGAATCCGAACTCGAAGCGAGACGTCGTGAAGCTGTTCTCGCGGACCAGCAGCACACCCGGCAGCGTCTGTGTCGTGTCCATTCGCCACCCGCCGCCGAAGCCTCGCAGCAACCAGGGCGACTCGACCAGGGTCAGGCCGCCGTAGGGGTAGGGCAGCCCAAGGTCAGCCGCGTCGGTGAAGAGCTCCGCGACCCTCGCCCGGATCTCATCGGCCGCATCCGCGAAGAAGTGCAGGTTGCGGTCGTGCTTCGGGTCCACGAGGATCTCCAACTCGATTCCTGCGACCTCGAAGGCCCGGCGCTCGAAACGCGACGCGAGCAGTCCCACGTACGGCACGGGCGCCTCAGGCCGGAATCGGAAACGCGCGGCCTCTCCGGTTGGGTCCAGCGTCTGTCGGCGACCGGGTCCAGCCACCAGCCAGTCGATCGGAACGTCGACCGCCAGGTCGACCTCGAAATAGTCGGCAGGGTGAGTTCGTGGGTCACCGGTTGGGACGTCGCTGCCGGAGTGGGGCAGCCAGCCTTGCCCCGGCATCAGGGCCACGTAGCGCGAGCTGAAGACACCGGGGTAGACGCCGAGCATCATGATCTGTGCGTCCATGAACGTGACTCTCAACGGATCGATCGCCGCATCGAGGTACCCGAACGTCATATCGGGGTGCCCCGATGCGACCAGAGTGACGACGGTGTCTCCGCCCGGCGGCGGCAGACTCGATGGCGCGATCTCAAGTAGCCCCGAGTCGTGAGTCCAGGTACTTTCCGTGCCATCGGTCGCCACCTGTTCAACCGAGAAGCCCGGGTTGAACGTGAACAGCAGCGTGTCGGACCGCACATCTGGCGGCATCTGGACCCGGAGCTCGATGTCGAGCACGACCTGATGGCCCGGGTCTATCCGCACCGAGCCGCTGATTGCCTGCAGATCGGTGCGCGGGTGATCGCGGTGCGCTTCGTGGGCTGCGAGCCAGCTGCCTCTGCGGCTGAGGTCGTTGACGGCCTGACGGGCCACCATGCCAATCATGAGCCCGGCAACGACGATCAACCCGCCGCCCAACGCGACCTGTCTGGCCCGAGATCCCCGGTCCGGGCGCGGATGCCACGCCGCAGCCAAGGTGATGCACGCGCCGGCGATAACCCAAAGGGCGGCCCGTTGTAAGAGGCTGACGTCGAATAGGCTCGGCGTGAGGTCGGAGCCGAGGCTGACGGCACTCAAATTGAAAACCGGCTGGAGATAGATCGGCGCCGTCACGAAGAGCCAGTAGTTGAGCCCGAGGAGGCTGAGTCCTGCCACGGCGACGATCAGTCGGTTGTGAACCAGGACGGCCAGCAGCATGATGACCGAGCACCAGACGCTGAAGACCGTGACGCAGTCCAGCACAAACCCGACCAGCGAGTACGGCTCGACCGGCTCGCCAACATACCAGTCGAGCGCCACCGCAGTGAGCCCGAACGTCTGCATGGCCATCGCGACGAACAACACCGGCGCCAAGGCCATCAGCACCAAGCCGAGACCGCGTCCCACGAGGAGCTCGACGTTCGACAGCGGTCGAGAGTCGATCACTTCAGCCATCCGCTCCCGCTCGTCGCGAGCCCTGACATCGAACGCGAGAAAGATGAGGCCGAGGAGAAAGATGAGCATGAAGTACAGGCCCATCACGCCGATCAGGTAGCGCGGGTTGATCGCGCCGGCGGTCGCCGAGAACCGTGAGAAGAGGCCGTGGATGACCCCGTAGTACATATAGATGGCGACAACGCTGAAGGCGGAGAGACTCGAGAAGATCCAGTACCGGACGAGACGGCGGACCGAACGGATCTCCGCCCGGGCAATGGTCCAGATCGTCGGCAGTCGGATCACGTCGCGGTTCCTCCCTTCGCCGTCTCTGCCGTGGCGTCTGCACTGCCCTGACGAGCCGCCGAGGTGCGCCCTCGGGTCGCCATGAACGCCAGATAACTCTCTTCGAGGTTCGGCTCGGCCACGGTCGTGGCCGAGGCCGGTGGCTGCTCGCCTGCGGTCACGCCGCGCAGTGTCACCTGGTCGGAGGACACGCTGGTCGACACGATCTCGTAACGGCTCTCGATTGCCTCGGCGTCCGCCGACGCGACGGTGGCTTCGAAGACGCGCCCCGCCGCGCGGCGGATCAGCTCGGGGGGCGAGCCCTGAAACACGGTGCGGCCAGAGTCGAGCAGCGCGATCTCGCGGCAGCCGGCGCCGAGGTCGGCCACAATGTGGGTGGACAGGAGGATCGTCCGATCACGCCCCAGCTCGGTCATCAGTTGGCGGAACCGAATCCGTTCCTCGGGGTCGAGCCCGACGGTTGGCTCGTCGACGACGAGGACCTGCGGCTCGTGAACCAGCGCCTGTGCGACACCCAGCCGACGGACCATGCCGCCCGACAGCTTCTTGACCTTCCGATGGGCCACCTTGCCCAACCCGACCTGGTCCAGCACTTCCTCGATCCGCGCCCGGCGCCGCTTCGCGTCTCGCATCCCGGACAGCTGCGCCAACGTGTCGAGTACTTCCTCGACGCGATGCGATCGCCAGGCGCCGAAGTTCTGTGGGAGGTAGCCGAGCAGCTCCCGCACGGCGTGTCGATCGCGGGCCACGTCGTAGCCACACACCCGTACGGTCCCCGTGGTTGGAACCAGCAGGGTGCAGATGATCCGCATGAGCGTGCTCTTGCCGGCCCCGTTAGGCCCGAGCAACCCGAACAGCCCGGTCCCGAACGTCAGCTCGACCCCATCGAGTGCCTGGTGGCCGCCCTTGTAGGTGTGACTCAGTCCTCGGACCTCTATTGCGAGGTCGGTCGGCGCGGCGATGTCGGCAATGGGGCTGGTCATACCATCCACCATTCGGATTTCTCGTTGAACAGCTCGAGCAGCGATCCGTTCGACGTGAGCAGCGCCCGCTGGCGCTGGGCCGGAAGCCTGCGCACGTGGTCGGCGAGTGCACCGATGGTCACCTGGCCGAACTCCTCGAGTGCACGCTGACCCGCCGGCGTCGTGCGAAAGAACCAGGCCCTCTGGTCGCGCGGATCGCGACGGCGCTTGATCAGGCGGTCGGTTTCGAGCCGCTGCGCGGCCTCGGTCACGGCTGCGCGGCTTACCCCCAACCGTTTGGCAATCTCACTGCCCCGGAGGGGCGCGTCGATAACCATGGACAGCATGGCGGCTTGACTCGTGCTGAGCGTGTTGGCCTCGCGAGTGGCTCGCTGGACGACTTGTGCGAGATACGGCATGAGCCGGAGGATTGCCGCGGAAGCGCCGATGGCGACGGGAGGCTCGTGCTTCATTAGTAATATGTTAAGTTAACTAATAATATTAATCAATAAACCTAACTGTTCAACCGGCTCTCTCTGCGGCCATTTTGTTATACGTGCTGAGAGGCCGACTAGTTCCCGGGCGCGCCGACCCGTCTTGGGTTCGCGTCTTCGACTACGACAGCCGTCCCGCAGGCCAGCAGCTCGGCTGCCCCGGCCATGACCATCGAGGTTTGGAACCGGGTGGCCACGATCGCGTTGGCGCCGAGGCTTCGCGCCTCGTCAACCATCCGGTCCAGCGCTTGCTCCCGCGACTCGGCCATCAGCTTGGTGTACTCGGAGACCTCGCCACCGACGATGCCCCGGAGGGCGGCTTTGATGTCCTTGCCAATATGGCGAGCGCGGATCGTGTTGCCCCGGACGAGTCCGAGTGTGCGTATGATTCGTTGACCCGCAACGAGCTCTGACGTCACCACAATCATTTGTGCACCTCCCGGTAGCGGTCTGTTTTCATGGCCTTGAGCCGGTCGAGGCCTACCCCCAGGAGCAGGAGGCCGAAACCGGCCCACCCGCCGAACACGATCGCTTTGCCGACCCAAGGCTCGTCCGATGTGGCGAACTGCCAGGCCGAGTACCCGGCCAGAGCCACCAGGTAGACGACGACGATCGTCCAGCCTGCACCTAGAGAAAAGCGGCTGGCGCTGCTTCTCGGTATCTCCGACCACTGGTCATCGGTCGGCACGTCGAACTCAGTGCTCATGGTTACCTCCCGCAATCGTTTCATCTCGTCGACGGCTGCCCGGCATGTCTCACAGTCCTCCAGATGCACGCGCACACGTTGCTCGTCCAACTGCGTCAATCCGCGATCGAGGTAGCCGGAGAGCAGCGCCTCGTCAAAGTTCCGACCACAGCGTTCAGACATCGTGCTCACCGTCCTTCACTCGTTTTCTCAGCGACGTGCGTGCGGCATGGAGTCTCGACATTACGGTGCCAGTTGGAATGTCCAGCACCTCCGCGATCTGGGCGTAGGCCAGGTCGTGGAAATCGCGAAGCACGAGGATTTCACGGTGGGACGCGGACAGGGTGCCGATCGCCTCCCACACCCTCCGCGCCTGGTCCTGACGCACCGCCTGTTGCTCTGGGTCGAGATCTGGGTGGGCCAGTTGTCGAACCAGCGCTGGACGCAAATCGAGCGGCTCGCTGGGCCGTGCTGCCCGGTGTCGCCACAGATCACGCGCCCGATTGCGGACGATCGTCAGGAGCCAGGGGCGGACCTCGAGCTCGGGCCGAAACCTCCCCAAGGTTGTGAAGAACCGGAGCATCGCGTCCTGTGCGATGTCCAGCGCATCGTCGCGGTTGCCGACCATCTGCAATGCGAGCAAGTACGCCGGCCGCCGGTATCGACGAGCGAGCTCTTCGCGCGCCTCCCGACGACCGGCCTTGGCGTCACGAATGAGGCTGCGGTCGTCGGTTCCCCCTTCGGGGAACGTCATGGATTGACCGGCCGGAAGGACCATTTCAGCGTCCACACCTTAGGTATACGCAGGCGGGACGATTCTATTCGTACGGGATCAGATTCCCTCGTAGACGTACCCGACGATCCGCTCCAGGTAGCCGGGGGAGGCCGTGTAGTCGCTGTACTGCTCAGGGGTCTCGTACGAGCTCACCGTTTCCTCGACGCTGCGTCCGGCCACGATGCCCTGCTTCGCGTGGTCGACGAGGTGGGTGTAGAAACCGCGGTAGTCGATGAGGTCATTCCAGGTCAGCAGGGTATTCCAGTGCCCGTTGATGATCGTGTCGACGTTCGGAACGCCGTTGATCACCCTCGTCAACGTGCGGCCGAACTCGAGGGCGCTGCCGCCGTTGCTGTTTTCGGCGTCGATGAAGGGAAGAAGCTTTCCCAGGAACATGTCACCGACGTGCATCGCACGCGCCTCCTTGAACACGATGAACGTGTCGCCGTCGGTGTGGCCACGGCCGAAGTAGTAGAGGTCGATTTGGTCGGGCGTGCCCACGAACAGCGACAGCCGGTCCGAGAAGGTGGTCGACGGCAGGTACTTCTTGTTCTCGCCCTGAAAGTCGTCGCAGTTGGTCGGAATCGGTTGGCAGTCGGTGCGCGACCAGTGACGTCGGATGTTCTCGTGCGCGACGAAGTGCACGGTCTCGGGGAACTCGGTGTTGGCTCCGGAGTGGTCGAAGTGGACGTGCGTGTTAAGGATCGTCGTCACCGGCTTGTCGGTGAGGCGCCGGATGTGCTCGAGGATGTCCGGTCCGTACCCCTCGTTCTTCGTGTCGACGAGCACGACGCCGTCGTTCTCCGTGATGAAGACGGCGGAGTTCCCTCCGGTCTTCATCCCGGACCCTAGTACGAACAGGTTGTCGCTGATCTGCAGGACCTCGATCGGCGGGTGCGGCTCCTGCGCCTGGTAGGTCGCAGCCACCAGGATCAGACCGAGCAGTGTCAGCGATGACAAACAGGCGATACGTTTCATGTCGCGCCTCGCGTTTCTCGTGAGTGTCCCTATTCGGGTAGGGCTAGTGCGATCAGTCTCGGACCGCCGCCGATCGTGAGGGCGATGTACTGCCGCCCGTTCAGCATGTAGGTCATGGGCGTGCCGATCGCGCCGCTGGGCAAGTCGACCGACCCGACGATGTCGCCCGTGGCCTTATCGCGTGCGATCAAACGCGGTCCCCCGTCGGTCCCACCTGCGGTCAGCGCGCTGATCAGGAGCGTCTTGGTGACGACCGGACCGCCGCGTCCGTCGCCTCCGAGCGGTGGCAGGTCAAGATCGCGCAGTCTCGGGTGATTACGGATGCGGTCGCCGTCGCCGTTCGGCTTCATCCACGCGATCTCGCCGGTATTGAGATCGATCGCGGTCATTCTCGAGTAGGGCGGTTTGAACAGTGGAAGCCCCTGCGGCATGGCCGGCTGTACGCCGCTCCCGTAGCCGCTCTGGGTGAATCGCAGGTTACCGCCCTCAGCCGGGTCCGGCGTGTAGTACGACATCACGGAGACGCCGCTGCTCGACGGCACGTACAGCATCCCGGTCTCCGGGTCGATTCCGGCACCGGTCCAGCTCGCCCCTCCACCGATCGGCGGACGAATCATGGTGCCGTGGATGGTGCCGTTGTCCCGCAGCGGTGGTGTGAAGAGCGGTCCGATGCGGAAGTTCTTGACCGCTTCCACTGCCATCGCTCTGATTTCCGGAGTGAAGTCGGCTAGATCGTCGATCGAGACGCCCTGGTACTCGAAGGGAGGTGGCTTCGTCGGGAATGGCTGTGTTGGCGACGGTACCTCACCAGGCAGGTTCGTTTCCTGTGGGACCGGTCGTTCCTCGATCGGCCACACCGGTTCTCCCGTGACCCGGTCGAAGACATACGTGAAGCCCTGCTTGCTGACTTGGGCCAGTGCCTTGATTGGTCGACCGTCGACGGTAATGTCCACCAGGTTGGGATGGGTGGGAAAGTCGTAGTCCCACAGCCCGTGGTGCACGGCTTGGAAGTGCCAGACGCGCTGGCCGGTCGCGACGTCAACCGCGACGATGGACTCGGCGAACAGGTTGTCGCCGAGTCGGTGACCACCGTAATAGTCTGCGGTCGAGGTGCCGGTCGGCAGATAGACATACCCCAGCTCGCCGTCGCCGGCCAGCATCGACCAGACGTTGGCGTTGCCAGAGTAACGCCACGATTCGTTCAGCCAGGTATCTGAGCCGAATTCGTCCGGGCTGTTCGGCACCGTGTGAAAGTCCCACTCGTGCTCCCCGGTCCGTACGTTCCAGGCTCTGACCCACCCCGGAACCGCTTCCTTGGTGATTCGCACGTCGGCGATCTGCGAGCCGTGAATCACCCGGTCGCGCACGACGATCGGCGCCGAGAAGATCGAATAGAGCATCGCGTTGAGGTAGTCGCGCGATTCGCGGTCGGCCCGTGGGACGCCGACCATCGCGTCGACCATGCCGTTGCCGTCGGACCCAAAGTCCGGACAAGGGCGGCCCAGCTTGGCCTGCACGCACACCAGGTGGCCGCTCCCGGTACCCCAGAAGATCCGCTCGTCACCCTCGCCGTCGGTCCAGTACGCCACGCCTCGCTGCGTCCATGGGTTGGTCATCGACGGCGAGCCCTCTTCGTATGTCTTCGGGTTGTACACCCAGAGCGTCTCGCCGGTTGTGGCATCGAGCGCGACACCCTGCGCCAGCGGTGTCGTGAAGTAGAGAACGCCGCCGACCATCAGCGGCGTCGCCTGGAGGCGCGACGGGTTCGGCGACTGTCCGTCGCGGTAGAGGTTTGGGGTGTCCGCCTCGAGCGATTCCACGATCACATCGAGCCGCGCCGTCCACTCGGCGCCGTCCGGCATCGTTCTGCTCAGGTAGTTGTCGACCGACGTCCACTCCCACTGGAGCTCCAACTGGGCAAAGTTCGTGGCATCGATCTGGTCGAGCGGTGAGTATTTCGTGCCGCGCACGTTGCCGGCGTAGCTCCGCCACTCGCCGTTCTCGGTCCCGTAGGTCTGCCATGGACCCGACGATGACCCGGTCTGGGCGCCCGCGTTTCCGGCGCTCAGCCCCACCACGAGACAGCCGGCCAGGACGAATCTCGTGGACGAGTCATGAATCTTCGATCGGGTCACGTAGGTTTCCCCTTCCTGAGGGCATATCATAGTGCCTGACAGCGGTGGTGAGCGCATGCTCACGTCTGAAAGCGAGGATCCAATGCGTAACCGAACGGCCCGATTGGTAATTGCCCCCGTGGTCCTGGTGCTCGTGCTTGCCTACGGTCTCGCGAGTCCGGCCCGAGCCCAGTCCAGCGAGTCCAAGGACTCCTGGGGGCCGACACGACTCGCCGACGGTCAACCCGACATTCAGGGGATGTGGAACAACGTGGGCGCGGCCCACACCCCGCTCGAGCTGCCCGATGGGTTCGAGGGTCGAGAACCGACCACAGAGGAGATCACGGCGCTCGTCCAGGAGCGGTCAGACTCCCGCAAGGCGGCCCAGTGGAACGGGTTCGAGAATAGCCGTGGGGTGGGCGCCTACGCCAACTACTGGTTCGATTGGTTCTGGGAGCAGCCGGTCGCCGATGCGCCGGCGCTCGTCGTGGAGCCGAAGACCGGTCGGGTGCCGGAGATGACGGCGAAGGCGAAGGCCAGCGTGGCCCACTACCGCGAGCACCTGCACGACTCGTACGACACGATGGAGTCGGGCGACCGATGTTTGTCACGGGGCGTCTTCGGCATGATGATGCCGACCGCCTACAACAACGGCACCCTGATTGTGCAGGCGCCGGGCTACCTGCTGATGCACAGCGAGATGATCCACAACGCCCGCATCATCCCGATCCATGCTGGTCCCCACGCGAACGAGAAGATCACCCAATGGGAGGGCGACCCGCGGGGGCACTGGGACGGCAACACGCTGGTCATCGAATCGACCAACTTCAAACACGTCGGCAACATGCGGGCTCCCGGGTCGAGAGCACCGCAGCACGACGGACGGCGAATGGTAGAGCGGCTCACCCGCGTCGAGGCGGAAACGCTCCGTTACTCGATCACCGTCGACGACCCCAAGACGTACACGGCTCCGTGGACCGTGGCCTTTCCGTTCAAGAGGGACGAGAGCTACCAGCAGTTCGAGTACGCCTGCCACGAGGGTAACTACGCGGTGCCCAACTCGTTGGGCGGCGAGCGCGCACAGGAGAATTAGATGCGACGGTTCACATTGGGCGTCGTCTGCGTGCTGACGGCCGCGGTCGGCCTGAGCAGCGCTCCGGGCTGCCGGAGATAGACGGTCTCCCGACAGCCGAGCCTGAAACGGTCGGGATGTCGTCCGAGCGCCTCGACCGGTCTACACCCACCTCAACATGCGGCCGGATCTCGCCACGATGACGTATCAGGCGATCGTCGACTAGGGGAGGACGCTCCACGAGCGATGCCTCCAGATGCCGTCCCAGGCCACGCGGTGGATCGCGCTCCGCTCGTATAACGTCCGCATTTGCCACTGGATCAACGTCATCGCCTGCGGGTATCTGCTCGTGAGCGGCGTTCACATCTTTCTGGACTTCCCCGAGCTGTACTGGGGACACACCGGCTTTCAGGGCTACCCCGCGATTTTCAAGCTGTCGGACTGGGGGCTCTCGTGGGACGAGGCCGGAGAGATGGGGAACCGTATGTGGGGGCGCAACTATCACGTCACCTTCGCGTGGGTCTTTCTCATCAACGGTCTCGTGTACGTCATCTGGAACATCGCGAAGAGGCACTTCCGGGAGCTCATGGTTCCCGCTCGCGATGAGCTCACGATGCGGAATCTCCAAGCCGATCTGCGCGAGCACGCGCGCTGGGGCGCTCGGACACGGAACCTGGACGGCCGTTACGGCACGCTTCAGAAGATCTCCTACCTCATCCTTATCTTCGTCTTCGTGCCGCTGATGATCCTGACCGGGATCGCCCAGTCGCCCGGGTTCACGGCGGCGATGCCTGCGCTGCTTGACCTGTTCGGAGGTCGACAATCGGCGCGAACGCTGCACACGATCGGCACCGTCCTGCTCGTTTTGTTCGTCGTCGTACACGTGCTGGAAGTGGCAGCGGCCGGCATGATCAATCGAGTGCGGTCGATGATCACGGGGAAGTACCTGCTCCCAGAGGAGGGGCCATGAGCAAGCTCATCTCGCGCCGACGCATCCTATCGAGTGTGACCGCCTTCGGCGGCGTCACGCTGACCGGCTGTGGTCTGCCTCGAGAGGCGTTGGTGCCGCCTCACGTGCGAGGTGGGCTCATCGGCGCTGCCGACGTGCTCACGATGAGCACGAATCGTGCACTGCTCTCCGGTCAACAGCTGGCCCGAGAGTATCAGTGGAGTGACATCTCGGATCCCTTCCCGGTCTGGAACCAGGCCAATCCGCCGGATGAGGAGTACCAGCGGCATCTGCGAGAAGGGTTCAGGAGCTGGCGCCTTCCGGTGACGGGCCTGGTCGAACGCCCACGCGCGCTCTCGCTCGACGAGATCAAGCGATTGCCCGCGCGAACACAGATCACCGCCCACGTGTGCGAGCAGGGCTGGTCGGCAATCGCCGAGTGGACTGGCGCCCCGCTCCAGCGCGTGCTCGAGGCGGTCGGCGGGGTGAGGCCCGAGGCGCGGTACGTGGTCATCGACACCGTCGATGGTTGGTACGAAGGCTACGACATGTTTGAGGTGGAGCATCCTCAGACCATCTTGGCCTACGGCCTGAACGGCCGCGACCTACCGACAGGAAACGGCGCCCCGCTTCGGCTGCGAGTTGAGCGTCAGTGTGGGTATAAAAACCTCAAGTTTCTCAAGTCTATTCAGGTGGTCGATTCGATGGTGGCCTTCGGCAAGGGCACCGGGGGCATCAACTCGGACTGGGGCTTTCACTGGTTCGCGGGTGTCTAGATAGGAGGAGTTGCGGCGCTTGGTCCGAATACTCGTTGTCTTCTCTTCGCTCGGAGTGGTCTTCTTCATCGTCCGGTTAGTCGCCTACCCGGAGGCCTGGCTGACCCAGGTCATCGGCGTCGCGGCCTGCCTCGTCGTGCTCGTGCGCAACGTCGGGCTATTGCGGCTCAATCGCGGAATAGCCGCTCCGGCCGAGCGAGCCGCTTCCGCCGAAACAGGCGCTCCAGCCAAAACAGCCTCCGCCGCGGTGATGCATGAGGTGCGTGACGCATCCACACTGGAGCAAGCGCTGGGGAGCGAGCGGGCAATTCTCTACAAGCACAGCACGAGTTGTCCCGTGTCGGCCTGGGTGATCGACGAAGTGCTTGAGTTTGCCCGCACTCACCCTGACTGGACGGTTTACCTGCTCAAGGTGATCGAGCAGCGAGGTCTATCCGATGCCGTGGCGGAGCGACTCGGCGTGCGGCACGAGTCGCCTCAAGCGTTTGTCATCAAGGCGGGGCGTTGCGTCTGGAACGCGTCGCATAGCACCATCAGCGCGGACAATCTCGAGAAGCACGCGGTCTAGCGTGTGCGTCATAGCCTAGTCCCGGTCGCCGGTCGAGTTGACGGACACCACCTCCGCGGAGTCGACGCGGGAAGCCGTGGCCTACGTCTGCGTCGATTTCCCTGACGACTCCTCGCACGAGTCCTATGCGGCCATGTCACTATCGGCCTACGGACATCGTGCTCGAAATCGGCGCTCCCTCCGGCCCGGCTTCACGCAGCTCGTACCGCGTCGCTCCGAAGTCGTCGGTCTCCGTCAACTCGACCGGCGACCGGAACTAGAAGATCGCCAGTGGATTCAATGGTGATCCGGTTCCGCCTTGGACGCGCAAGGGTGCCGCGACGAAGAGAAACTCCCACCGGTCGCGCTGCTGCGCCTCACGGGCAAGCGCATCCAGATCCAGGTTGTCGAAGATCGGCATGCCGAGTCGGACGATCACGAGCTCGTGCAGCGGGTTGAAGAGCCCGGCCACGTTCGAGGGCATGACGTCGCTGATGCCGTCCGACCCGATGACGGCGACATCGCGGGCCTTCAGCCATCGAGCCACAGACGCGTGCAGCCCTGCCACGCGCTCCACGAAGTTCCACTCCGGCAGCTGCCGCGCTGCGTCCCAGCGGCCGGTCCGAAGCAGCAGCACGTCACCGCTGGCAACGCGCACACCGGTCTTAGCTTCCCACGCTTCGAGGTCGTCGATCATGATGGGCGTGCCCGGTTCGAGGTAGTCGACACCCTTGAACCAGGCCATGTCGATCAGGATGCCGCGCGTCACGATGCCCTGATGGGCGTTATGGATACCGAGCTTCTCGGCGCCCGTCTCCTTGAGGCCACTGACCGGAAACCCGTTGTAGAGCTGCCCATCGCGGGCAAAGTGGGGCAGCCCGTCCATGTGCGAGTGAGCGAAGCCGTGGTACTGCACGGTGTAGGTATCGCCCGCCACTTCGTGCTCCCCGATTGTCGAGACGGACAGCTCCTGGCGAAACGGTCTGGGATTGCGCGCGCTCTCCTCGGTATCGAGGACGCGCGCAAGCGAGACCGACACCCCGTCTTGGACAAGCTGAGTTGCCGCTTTACGTTTCTCAGCCGTGATCAGGTTCAGGGTTCCCAGTTCGTCTTCGTCACCCCATCGTCCCCAGTTGGAGATCTCTTCCATCCAACTGGCGTACTCGGTTGCGCTCACCGAGTCGGGTTGGCCGGCGACCAACCACGCTGACAGCGCCAGCGCGCCGCACGCGACAAGGAGGGTCAGCGTCGTCGCGTTCCGGAACTCAGTCGATCGGATCGGTTTCCTCATCCTGTCTCCTCGTCGCGCACGTGGCCTAGTCGATGGCGAAGCAGTAGAACAGCCCCGCCCCGCCGGTGCCCTCGAGGTTCTCCTGACTGCAGCCGCGGCTCGCGTGCGAGGAGTTCCACGAGCTGTTTCCGCCGCCTTGCGTGTCGGAGTGCCCGACCTGCGCCGATCCATCGCCCTCACTCGTCCAGTTGCTGCACGTATGGTCCATGCCGTCCGTAAAGGCCCGCCCATCAGGTTGGGTGCCGGTCAGAATGTCGTGCTGGTTGGGCGAGTCGCCTAGACCGTTCACCGGATTGCCCTGCTCGGTCAAAGCGATCGTCTTGCCGATGGCGTTGCCGAGACGGGCTTGCTCGATCGTGTCACCGTGCAGCCACCCGGCGTCTGCTGCGATCTGACGTCGGCCACCGTGTGCGTGCCAGGGACCGTCTCCGATCCGGTCGCGCGCGTTGACCGCATTCGGACCCTGGGTGCTCAAATATGCGCGCCAGGTCGAATCGGCCCGTCCGGCAGCAGTCGCTAGCGATTGGCAATGCGCGTCGGCACCCTCGAGACCACCCAGGTTGGCCCCGTCACCTAGTCCGACGCTGGTCACGAAAAAGGACATCGGTTGGGGCGGCGCCTGCTGGGCCACCGCCGTGTATGAAGCTGACGCCGCTGCAGTCAGAGCGGCGAGTCCTGTCAACCAGAGTTGTTGCCTGCGCATTATTCCCTCCGCTCAGCTGGTCCTCTTGTGGTCTTGGCCACGGTGTCCTGCGTATGTCGGGGCGATTATCGCCGGTAGAGCGATCGTGTCAAGCGACAGAGCCACCGGCATGGACATACAATGGCGGCTTGAGGAACGACGCCCGCCTTGCGGCTCTTGCTCTCCTGCTTTCACTGCCCGCGGCGGTCGTGGCGCAGAGTGACGACGCCAGTCCCGTTCCCCGGCTGGCGTGGGGAGACCCCAACCTGCAAGGTGTTTACTTGTATCAGACGCTGACGCCGCTGGAGCGACCCGAGAGGTTTGCAGCAACCAATGTTCTCTCCCCCGAGGAGGCAGCCGAGTACGCCAGGGAACAGCACGCGGCGGTCGACACCCAGCAACTGCGGGGCGATTGGATACCAAAGCCCTTCCTCTCGGAGGGACGCACCTCGCAGATCATCGACCCGCGGGACGGGCGCCTGCCCGCGCGGACTCCGGACGGCGAGCTGCGGGCGAAGACCATCGGGAGTTCACCCTCAGCCCGTCCAGCCAATGGACCGGAGGATCGAGAGCGCCTTGAGCGCTGCATCATGGGAAGGTCGGTCCCCCTGCTTGGGCGGACATTCGAGCAGCGCGTGCAGATCTACCAAACGCCGGACCACGTCGTCCTTCAAGACGAGTTCGGTGAGTTGCGGATCGTGCCGCTCGACGGGCGCGAGCGGCTCTCGACGACGATCCGGCAATGGGGTGGACAATCCCTCGGGCATTGGGACGGCGACACATTGGTCATCGAGACCACCCATCTCAACGAGAAATGGTCGCTCTTCGGCTCCAGTCAGTACATGAAACTGACCGAGCGGCTATCGTGGAGCACGTCAGAGGCACTCGATTATTCGTACACCGTTGATGACCCAGAGTCGTTCGCGAGAGCCTGGACCGCGATGTTTCCGCTCATGCGAGATCCGGGTCCGATCTACGATTATGCCTCCGTCAGTCGCGCGTGGGTCGATCGGCTGAAGCAGCGTCGACGCGAAACCGGCGAGGTGGCGCCCCGCAAGCAAACTCGCTGGCGCCCGCGGATCCTCCACGCCCAGCTCCACGAGCGAAACGAAAGCATGCCGCTCATTCTACGAGGGGCCCGCCTTGAAGAGCGGCGGAAGCCCTCGGCACACTAGTCCGTCGAAGACGAAACCGAGAGGTTCAGCTATGAGAAGGTGGAATACCGGTCGGGGTTGGCTCGTCGTGGTCGGTCTGCTTTCGGCCGTTGCTGTGGCTTGTGCGCCGGCGGCTGAACCTGAGCCGATGGAGGAAGCGACGCCAACCGTGGCCGAGTACACGCCGCCCGAGGTCACCGCACCGCCGCGCGATCTCACTCGGGCTGACGTCGAGCAGATGATGGAGGACCTGTCGAACTGGGGACGTTGGGGCCCGGACGACGAGCTGGGGGCTGCGAATCTGATCACACCGGAGAAGCGGCTCGAAGCGATCGGGCTGGTCACCGAGGGCATTACGGTGTCGCTCGAGCACCCCTTGTTGACGGAAGAGGCCCGTGACGTGCCGAGTCCGTTCCAGCGTAGCCTCTTGCGACGACCAGATCCATCAGCTGAGCCCGCCTTTTTCGCTGGGGTCAGCGACCAGTACGCGGTCAGCTACCGCGGGTACTCGCACAGCCATATCGACTCGCTGTGCCACATGCTCTATAAGGGACAGATGTACAACGGCCGCGGTCGGGACACGGTGACCGAAGCCGGCTGTTCGTTCGCATCGATCCACAACCTGCAAGGCGGCATTGTTACGCGCGGTGTGTTGTTCGACATCCCACGGCTGAAGGGCGTGCCGTATCTCGAACCGGGAACGCCGATCTACACCGAGGATCTCGACGCCTTTGAGGAGATGGCCGGCGTCACCGTTCGTCCGGGCGACGCGATCTTCATCCGCACAGGACGGTGGGCTCGGCGGGCCGAGCTGGGTCCGTGGCAAATCAACGAAAATGCAGCCGGACTGCACGCCTCGACGATGCCCTGGGTCAAGTCGCGCGACGTGTCGTTCATGGGGAGTGACGCGGCACTCGATGTCGTCCCGCCACTCATCGACGACGTCAGACTACCGGTTCACCTGCTGACGATCGTGGCAATGGGCGTCGACCTGTTCGACAACCAGGACCTGGAGGCGTTGGCCGAGACGGCCGCCTCGCAGAACAGATGGGAGTTCCTGCTGATGGCGGCTCCGCTGGCGGTGGAGAACGGGACCGGATCGCCGATCAACGCGCTGGCGATCTTCTGACGGCGGCCCAGGGCTTCCCGCCCTGGGCCCGCCCTGCTACGGCAGCTGAAGCAGCTCGACGCTCACACCGTTCGGGTCCGCGTAGAACGCCACTCTGGCGGTCCCGCCCACCGTGAACGGCTCGATGAGCGTCTTGGCGCCCGCCGCCTTGAAGGCGGCGATAGCCTCGTCCATGTCGACGATGCTCCAGGCGACGTTCCGGATCGATCGATCGGCACTCGGTGCCAGACGCTTGCCTCCGCTCTCCCGTGCCAGTAGCCAGATGCCGTCGTAGCGCAGGCCCTCGATCTGCCCCTTGAGCTTGTCCCGCGTACCGCCAACCATCTTCTCGTACCAGGCCAGTGTTTCGGTCGGGTCTTCAACCATCAGGTGGACATGGTGAAAGCCTGGCCATTCGGCGTCCTGGACGACCTCGACCTTGGCGCCGAATGGGTCTTCGAAGTACGCCAGCTTGAACAGACCCGGCGCGTCACGGATCGGCTCGAGGATCTTCGCCCCTGAGCCTTCGAGCTTCTGCATTGTGGCTTCGATATCAGGGACAGAGATGCCGTAATGATCGATGACGCTGCCAACGCTTGGCTGCACGGCCTCGGTCTTCTGGAACGCAACGAGGGTCCCGCCGAGCATCACATGAGTGGCGGGGGCGTTGACGGCGGTCGCCCCGAGGTGCTCGACGTACCAGTCGACCGCGGCCTGCGGGTCGACCGCCGCGATGTGGATGTTGTGATAGCCCTTGATCTTGATAGCGGCACTCCCGATCGACATCCCGGCGATGATCGCGAGGACGACTACGAGGCTGATCTGTCGGTGCATCGTTACCCCCTGAGCGTGAACGCACAAGCGCGGCGTGGCCCGGGCAGCGCGTCGGTTATCGATTCTGTTCTGACTCGGAAGCCGCGGTACGGTCCGCGGCCCGCGCGATCGAGAGCATGTTCATGAGCCCGTAGTTGCCCTCGTGACAGGCGTATTCGTACACGAGGCCGTCGGTCTTTTGAATCGGCACCCGCACGGTCCAGGTCGTCTCCCACATGTTGGGATCGTCGACGGTGAGCTCGTACTGGATCGTGTCGCCCACGCGCGTGAAGCGTTCGACCAGGAGCTGGGGCTCGGTGCCAATCATCGTCAGATAGCCGTCGAAGTTCGTTGACTCGACCACGAGCGTGTCACCTTCCCAGTGACCACGGCCGTCACCCCCGAACTGGGCCAGCCCGCTGTGCGGGCGGCCATCCAGCGGGATGATCCGCACGAAGTGCATGCTTTCGGCCAGGATCGCAACGTGGTCGGGCGTTTGAAAGATCTGGACGTTGTTGTTGTAGGGACCGGGCACGATCGGGAATCCGATGGTACCGAGGCACCGGTCCATCAAGCCGAAGTCTTCATAGGAGTTGAAGGGATGTTTGCCGTAAGAGCCACGCCACGCCGTGCGCCGCTCCGCTGCGGCCTCGACCGTCGGCGGACGTCGTCCGGTGGGTGGGTCGATGATTAGCGAGCTACGTCGATCGGCGACGACCGTCGTCCCGGCGTCCACGAAGACACGGCTCGGGACCTCGTTGCCGGGGACCGTCTTGTCATCATCAAGCCCCTCGTAAAACGCGGTCCGTTGCCTCAAGAATGCAGCCGACTCCTCCTCCGTGAGCACCGCCTTGTCCTTGAACTCCTTCGGCCGCGACATCGGGGTGAGGGAGCTGTAGTCCCAGATGCCGCCCAGGTCAGGGGCGCCCCAGATCGTCCGAGGCGTGTCCACCGACTGGGCTGCGGCGAACACCGGCGCCAACGCGAGAAGCGCCGTGACGGCGGCGACGATCGCGATACGCCTATACGTCATCGTAACTCCCTGTCGCTCCATGGTTCGATGTTCGGTCGCCTCCAACTATACGGCAACGACCACCTTGCCGACGTGCTTGGCCGCCGCCAGTGCCTCGAAGGCCGCGGGCGCGTCGTCGAACGCGAACGTGCGGTCGATGACCGG
The DNA here is from genome assembly GCA_965216615.1 of Vicinamibacterales bacterium. Taxonomy (GTDB): domain Bacteria; phylum Acidobacteriota; class Vicinamibacteria; order Vicinamibacterales; family UBA8438; genus CAUZIB01. Next base: position 402,157 of record CBDCGH010000022.1, read on the forward strand.
CTCGATCTCGTGGGCGCCGTAGGCCCGAACCAGGCGCGTGAGCATACGGCGATTTCCCATGATCATCGATTTCACGGTCACGCCGCTTCGGAACACACTCATGAGACCGCCGTCGGCCGGGGCATCGGCGGGCGTCCGGCCCAGCGCGAGCATCGAGAGGGCGCCGATGACCGCTACCATACCGCCGTACCGAGTCGATTTCAGCGACTGCTCCAGGTCGCCAGCGTTCTCGACGACCAGATCCACGCCCTCGCCACCCGTCAGCGCTCGGACACGCTCGCTCCACTCCGGGTGGGTGACGTAGTTGATCCCCTCGTCAGCCCCCAAGGCTTTGACCCGGTCGAGCTTCGCATCGTTGCTCGACGTGACCAGCGCCCTGGCACCCGTCAGCTTGGCGATCTGGACGGCAAACATCGAGACGCCCCCAGTGCCGAGCGTCAGCACGCGGTCGCCCGGCCCGATGCGCGCGGTCTCGATGATTGCGTTCCACGCCGTCACGCCAGCACACGGCAGTGTCGCGGCGCTCGGGGAGGTCATCGCATCGGGCAGCTTGACGAGGGCGGTCTCCGGCAGGACGACTTCTTCAGCCAGCCAGCCAGGGGCGAAGAAGCCGAGGTGGCCCGCCCTCGAGCTAAGGTCGATCGCTCCGTCGATCCAGTTCGAGACGGTCGTCGCCGTCACTCGGTCCCCGACCGTGACACGCGTGACGCGCGGCCCGGCCTCCGCGACCTCTCCGGCGCCGTCGGAGAGCGGCACGACAGGCTCATCGGCCCCCGGGTAGGCCCCGCGCAGCAGCAGCAGGTCTCGAAAGTTGAGCGATGCTGCGTGCACGCGGATGCGCGCCTCGCCTGGTCCAGGCGGCCGTGAGTCGACGTCCTCGAGGATCAGCGGCTCTGAAGCGTTGCCAGGACGAGCCTTTCACTGTCGCACGCGCCGTATCCTATCGCGTCCTATTGCGGACGACCACCTCGGCCAACGTTCAAGGCCGAGTCGTCACGCGTGGGCGAGCTGGTCTTGCTTGGCAATCAGCTTCGCAAGCGAGGCTCGATCGGGATCGAGCAGCTCCGCGACACGCTTTGAGTCGATCGTCGTCACGATGATCTGGCCGACTTCCTGATTGACGCTGCTGAAGATCCCGTGCGCCATCATCTTGTTCGCTTGATAGCTGTTGTCGTCGGTCGGGCTGACGTAGTGCACGAGATCCACCTTATACCGGTGCACGAGGTACAGATGGATCAGGGTCATCAGTCGCTTCTGTCGCAACGCCTCGTCGAAGGTGTTTTGGTCACGAACGATCAGGATCCGGTGCCCCACGCGGTCCCGGATGGGAGAGAAGATGACATTCGCGACCTCGTCGCCTGATCGCCCGACAATGCGGAGCTCGAGCAGCTCCGACCCGGCCCGCTGCGGCCGGAGCTCGACCCGCAACGCACCGGGCAGCTGGTAATGCTCGGTCCACATGGCCAACCATTCCTCGAGCACTCTCGTCGGGATCTCGGTCTGGACGAGGTGCTGATGCTGCGTGGAGGCCTTGCCCATCGCCTTCGTCGTCCGCCGTGCGTCCGGATGAGGCGGACAGGGCCGCATCGAGCCTGGGGCCTCCGACCAGCGTTTGTGGCGTCCGGTAGGGTGACTCGACCAGACGGATCTCTCGCTGCAGTCGGGCCAGTGCGAGCATGCCGTCCTGCTTGATGGCCGTTGCGAACTCCTCGCTCGCGACACCGTCGATCTGGTGCCCACCGTATGTGATGAAGTTGAAGACGAACCCCAGCTTGCCCAGCTCTTCCGGGAACGCGCGCATTTCTTCATCCGACATGCCGGTTGTGTCCCAGTTGAACGACGGAGAGAGGTTGTACGCGAGCATCTTGTCGGGGAACTCGGCGTGGATCGCCTCGGCAAACTCTCGGGCGTCATCGAGATTCGCCGTCTTGGTTTCCATCCAGAGGAGGTCTGAGAACGGGGCCACGGCCAGCGACCGGGCGATCGCATACAGCAGGCCGCCCCGCACCTGTGTAGTACCCCTCCGGAGTCATGGCAAGCTCGCAGTCCCAATCGATGTCCACGCCGAGCTCCTCGGCCTTCGTGCGTGCCCGGGACAGCGGCGTCTGGCTGGCGAACGCGCGCCAGGCCTCGGCGTTCATCTCGAGCGTCTCGCCTTCGCTGGCCCGCAGCTCAAGGGCCTCCGCCACCGCCTCGGCATAGGTGGTGAGACCCGCCTCTTCCACCCAGACCTCGACGAACTTGTTGGTGACTTCATCGACGAAGTCGTCGGCACTTCTGCCTGGATGACTCTTCTGCTGCTCGGCCTTCTCCTGCAGCCACGTCAGCAGACCGGCTCGCTCGAACCATGCGCAGGCCTTCGCATAGTCGTCATCCTGGAGGGCATACAGGAAGTGCCCTCGGACATCGTCGACGCCGGCCTCGTGCGCGTACTTCAGAAGCGCCAGGTAGCCCAGCTTGTATGCCGGTAGACCAACCGCTGTGGTCCCCAGCAGGAACGGCTGATCGCGCTCATCGCCGTGCCCGTCGATGAGATGTGTCGCTTCAGCGTCCGTCCGCGCCACGATGATGCCGGGCACGCCCATGATGTCGAGCTGGAATCGCGCCGCGTTGAGCCGCTTGATCTGCTCGTCTTGCGAGACGAGGACCTTTCCGCCCTGATGGCCGCACTTCTTCGTGCCAGGCCGCTGATCTTCGATGTGGTAGCCAGGAACCCCCACCTCGACGAAGCGCCGTATGAGATTCCGCACGTGCGGATCGCCGCCGTGCCCGGTATCCGCGTCCGCGATGATGAACGGCCTGAAGTCGCAGGCCGCCGTACCCTGTCGTTCCTCATCCGTCATGCGCAGCCGAAGAAACTGCTGATTCTTGTCGGCCGTCAACAGCGCGCGCACGATCGTCGCGGCCTCGGTGGGAACCTGGCTCAGTGGGTAACTCGCGAGGTCTGGCCCAGGGTCCTCCGTATCAGAGCCCTTGGCTGACGTGGCCCAGCCGCCGAGATAGATGCCCTCGATGCCGTTGCGCTTCATGGCGACGGCCTGTCCCGGGGAATACGGTCCAAACGTCGTGATGGCCTTGCGACTCTCGAACAACTTACGCAGACGTGGAAAAAACGCCTCGGCCGCCGTGCGTGCGATTGTGTAATCGTGCTCGATGGTCCCTCGCTGTTCGGCGACCTGGTCCGCCGAATACAACCGGGTGATGCCGTCGAAGCGAGGACTGGCCAGCCACTCACGGGTCTTCTTAACTGCCTGCTCGAACTGACTCCTACCGTCACTCATTTCCTACCCCCACGAGCCTTGCTTGGAACGTGCGTATGAAATATATGCGTTGACTTGATTAACAGACACTAATCACATGCGGAGTATGGAGCCACAACAATACCTTATTACTAACAAAACATTAAGTTATACACTGGTATCTGTAAATATTTTCATAGTAAATCTGTCAAATTAGTTATGTTCCGGCCAGGCAAGGCTCATCCTTACCTGACCGTCGAGGGGGAGATGTCCCGCGCGATGCGTGCGAGCTGCTCTCTACAGGTCGCTCAATCGCCCGGTGCTGTCACCGAGGGATTCGACCTCGAGGCCGGTCTTCTCGAGAATCGAGACCAGAAGGTTGGCCATCGGCGTCTCTTCCTCGAGTTGGATATGACGTCCTCCCTTGAGCTGGCCCCAGGCCCCACCGGCCAGGAGCGCCGGTACCGGCACGTGCTCGTGCGCGTCGCCGTTCCCCATGCCGCTGCCATAGAGCAGCAGCGTGTGGTCCAACAGCGTGCCGTCGCCGTCCGGGGTCGCCCGAAGCCGATCCAGGAATTGGCTGAACAGGCTGATGTGATACGTGTTGATCTTGGCGTGCATGTCAATCTCATTCGGCTTGCCGCCATGGTGGGAGACCGCGTGGTGCGCCTCGGGCACCCCGATGTGCGGGTAGGCCTGGGGCGATGCCTCCTTGCCGAGCATGATCGAGCTGACACGGGTGACGTCGGTCTGAAAGGCTAGCGCCTGCAGGTCGTAGAGCACCCGCGCATGGTCGTCGTATGAGCCCGGTACGCCGAGCGGCGTATCCGGCAACGCGAGGTCTGCATCCACCCGTTGCTCCATCCGCTGGATGCGTTGCTCCACCTCCCGCACGCTCTCGAGATAGTCACGCACCCGCGCCTGGTCAGCTGCGCCGAGCCGGCGCTGGAGGCCCTCCACCTGCCCCGTAATCGCGTCGAGCATGCTCCGGTCCTCGGGCCAGCTGCCGCCGACGCGCCTCGATCCCGCGTCCGACCTCCCCAAAGAGGCGCTCGAAGACGATCCTCGGGTTGGTCTGCATCGGGAGGGGTGTGGTGGGCGTGCGCCATGAAACCGTATTCCCGTAGGTGCACGCATACCCGACGTCGCATCCGCCCACTGCCGTGAAGTCCATGGCCGCGACCTCGAGCGACCGCAACGGCGTATCCTGAGCGATCACGTTGGCGGCGATCTGGTCGATCGTGGTCCCCGCACGGATGTCCGCCCCCTCGGTCTTCTTCGGTCGGACGGCGTTCAGCCACGATGCGCTGGCCCGGGAGTGATTCCCCGCGCCTTCGCCCTCTGCGGCTTCCGCTATCCGCATGGCCAGGTTCGATACGACGACGACCCGATCGCGGTGCCCCTCGAGCGGCGCCAGGATCGAGGGGAGCTCGAACCCGGTACCTGCGGTCGTCGGCGTCCACTCGTCCAAGATCACGCCGTTGGGGACATAGGTGAACCCCAGGCGTCGTGTCGGCGCTGCGGCCGTCCGCGACATGGCCGTGAGGGCCGGGACCATGGCATCCAGGAAGGGCAGCGCGATGGTCGCGCCGACCCCGCGCAGGAATGTCCGCCGCAGCAAGGCCATCTTGGTGATCATCATGGATTATTCTCCCAAACTCCGCCCCTACCGATTCGCCGCCACGACGGGCGCCGGCCGCTTCATCTTCATGCGGAACGGGTGGCTCGAGACGACGCCGGTCACGATCGATGAGAACGAGTAGTCCGTGTCCGCAGCTTCGCGCACGATGCGGCGGACGGCCGGCGCGTCATGGGCCTCGAGACCCCGACCCACGGCGTAGGTCAGCAGCTTGCGCGTGAAGGTGCTGACGAAAGCCTCCGGGCGGCTGAGCAGCGCCTCGCGGAGCTCGCTGGGTCCGTCGAACGACACGCCGCTGGGCAACGCGCCCGACGCGTCGATAGGATGTCCCGCGTCCGTGATTCGCCACCGTCCGATCGCATCGAAACGCTCGAGGGCGAAGCCGATCGGATCCATCTTCGCGTGACAGCTCGCACAGACCGGGTTTGCCCGATGCTGCTCCAGCCGCTCACGGATCGAGCGCGGCTGTTGGCCCGGGTCGTTCTCTTCGAGCGCCGGCACGTCGGGCGGCGGCGGGGGGGGGGACCGAGCAGATTGTCGAGCACCCACTTCCCGCGCAGGACCGGCGATGTGCGATTCGGATATGACGTCACGGTCAGGATGCTGCCGTGTCCAAGCAGGCCGCGCCGGTTCTCGTCGATCACCGGGACGCGACGGAACCGGTCGCCGTAGACGCCCGGAATACCGTAGTGCTTCGCCAGCCGCTCATTGGCGAAGGTGTGGTCCGCCGTCATCAGCTCCAGGATGCCGCGGTCCTCGCGCATGACATGCTCGAAGAACAACTCGGTCTCACGGCGAAGGGCACGGCGCAGGTTTTCGTCGAAGTCGGGGAACTCGGTCCCGTCCGGCTGCACGGTGCCGACGTTGCGGAGGAAGAGCCATTGCCCAGCAAAGTTCTCGACCAGTGCCGACGCGCGTGGGTCGTCCAGCATCCGGTGGACCTGCTGCTCGAGCTCCTCGGGGTCCGACAGGCGGCCCGCCTCGGCGACCGTGAGGAGCTCGTCGTCGGGGAGGCTGCTCCACAGGAAGAAGGAGAGCCGTGAGGCCAGGTCCAGGTCGGACACCGGATAGGCGGTGCCGGGGGCGATCGACGTCGGCTCGGTTTCGGCCCGGAATACGAACCGCGGGCTCGCCAGCAGAAACCGGAGGGCCAGCTCGATCCCGGTTTCGAAATGGCCCTTCCGCTGCCCGTCGCGGTAGAACCCGATCAGGGTCTCCTGCTCGGTGTCGGTGAGCGGCCCCCGATACGCGAGGCGTCCCAGCCCGGACAAGATCGTCCGGGCGCAGGGTTCTTCCTCAGCCGGGGTGGCGGGCCGGCACACGAACACACGCTCGCGGCTGGTCGTGTCGTTCTCAGTGGCGGGCCGCGGGTCGAACGGGCCGGTCAGCAGGAGCGCATCGACAGACGGCCCCGTCGAAAACAGCGCCGCAGGCTTGCCGACGAACGCGGCCGTGATCGTGTGCTTGCCGGCCGTGAGCGGCAGCCGCAGGTGCATGTGCTCGTCGGCCGTGAACGCCTTTCTGACCGCGACGAGCTGGTTGTTCGTCTCCGGGTTGAGCGGCTTGTAGGCGTCCGCACTGCCGACGTCGAACCGCGCGATTTGCTCGCCGTCGAGTGTCAGGACCAGCCGGTGTTCCTCGGCGATCCCGTTGATCGAGCCGCCGCCATTCCGCAGAAGCCGGACCCGGATCTCGTACTCGGCGTCGGCGGGCAGATACTCGTCGACGCGAAAGCCGCCCCGGGTGCCGAGCGGCAAGCCATCGAGATGCGTGCGCTGAGACAGGTTGGGCGGTGCCGAATGTGTCGTGGTGACGGGTGGAGCCGCCGGGTCGCCGATGGCTAATCGGGCAACCTTCCGAGCCGTGGTGACGTAGCTCTCGAGCAGCAATGGCGACACGCTGAGCGCGTCGGCGATGTTGTCAAACCCGTACGCTTCATCGTCCGGGGGTAGTGCCTCAACGTCAATCTCGAAACCGAGCAGATCCCGGATGGCATTGCGATACTCGGCGCGGTTCATTCGGTGTAGCAACGGGCGTCCGGGGTTGGGATTGGCGTGGGCCACACGATCGAGTGACGTCTCCAGCCAGGTGGCAAACTGATCGTAGGTCGCGTCGTCCGGGCGCGGCCGTCCGGGTGGCGGCATCGCGCGGCCCCGCAGCTTCTGGACCACCTTTTCCCAAACGTCGATCGCGTCGCCCGGGTGGGCCAGGTCGATCTCGTCGAATGCGAGGTTCGCGGTGCGGAGCCGAGCGTTGTGGCAGGTTACGCAGTAGCGCCGCAGCACAACCTCGTAGTCGTCGTCCGTCTCAGGAGTCGTCTGACCGGCAACCGCTGCAGGCAGAACGATCGATGCCGCCAGCCACGTCAACATCAGCGCGAATGCGAACACGCGCTGGGCGCTATACACGCGCGTCATTAGTTTCACCGCCTCGTTTCACCGCCTCACCTCCAGCCGGCGAAGCAGCTCAGCGGAGCCGTCGCGACGAATCCGGCTTCCAGCCTGGTTGAACCCTTCCTTGGCTAGCCGCAGGGGCGTGCGTCCTGACGCATCCTCGGCGTCGGTCCGGGCGCCGTTCTCCACCAGAAATCGGATCACGTCGTTCGCCGCGCGATAGACGGCCCCGTGCAGCGCAACTTGACCCCTGTCGTTCGCCGCGTTTACGTCGCACCCGAGCTCTAGCAACACCTGAACCGCCTCGAGCACGTCGCCCTTCGGTGGTCCTTCGAACTGGCCAACACCGCCCTCGATAAAGACGACGCCGGCTGCCAGGATCAGCGCCGTACTGCCGCCCTTCGTGGTCGCCAGGGGGTCGGCGCCGTGGTCGAGCAAGAGTCGCATCGCGTCGAGGTCGCCGGCGCGCGACGCAAGGAGAAACGGCGTGGACTCCCCAAGGTTGACCCCCCCGTCCAGGGCGTTGAACGTGGGTGGCCGATCGGTCTCCTTCTTTGGGTCGTCCTTCTTGTCCGGCTGATCGGGATCCCCGAAGATGCTCTGTCGCGAGGCGGCGACCAATCGGGCATCGACCTCAGCACCCGCCGCGATGAGCCGCTCCATGAACGTGAAGCTCTCGGGACCGGGGGTCGTCCGTCTCGATTGATGCTTCAGCCGGCGCGCCTCCACGACGGCGTGCAGGGCGGTCTGCCCCCGTTTGTTCACGGCATTCGGGTCCAGGCCGTGGTCGAGCAGCTCGGCGCCGAGCGCGTGGTGGCCAGCGGCCGCTGCGACGTGTGTCAGCGGAGCACCAGCCGGTGACGTCACTGTCAGATCGGCCCCGGCCGCCAGGAGTGCCAGGGTCGTGGCGTCATGTCCGAGCTGAACGGCGATGAACAGCGCTGCCTCGCCCGGTGTCGCCGCCGCGTTGACGTCGGCGCCGTGCGCGACCAGCGTCTCTATGACCGCCACATGATCCTCCGCAGCCGCCCACATCACTGCCGTCTGCCCCTTCCAATCGTCGGTGATATTCGGATTGGCACCGTGGGCGAGTAGCAGCTCGACCGTCTCCACGTTGCCGGTGCGGGCGCAGGTGAGGAGGGGCGGCTCGCCCGCCGCCAGCAGGTTCGGGTACGCGCCAAGCTCGAGTAGGTCTTTCACGATGCCCGCGTTGGCGTTGACACACGCCAGCGAGAGGGGGGTCTCGTCGTACCGATTGGTGCGGTTGACGTCGGCGCCGGCGGCAATAAGCCGCGCCGCCATCTCGACATCGTCGCGGTACACAGCCCAGTGCAGCGCGGTGGTACCGTCCGGACCGGGCGCGTCGACCGTGGCGCCCGTCCGCAGCAGGTCGTCAACGCCGGCGCGGTTGCCGGCTCGCGCCGCATCGGCCAGCCGCGAGTCGGCCCCGCCCGCACCAAGCGAGACGAGGGCGAGGAACACCGCAAGCCACCCGAACCGGGCGCGGCGATTCTCCATTTGCCGGACCTGTTCCTCCTTGGCGTCCGAGGCTGAAATCGTTCCTTAATTGTAAGGGGCACACCCCTGGGTGGCCAGCACACAGGACCGTGACCATTCGAGGCCGCCTCGTACTGCGCTTACCGGCCTAGCTGGGACACAATGCTCGCCACAGGCGCTGTGCGTCCGCGGGCAGCGGGCTCAGAGACTGCTCCACGGCCTTGACCAGCAGCGCCTGATCTGGTCGAGCCAGGAGCTGTTCGATGTCCCACCGATCCTGGTTGCCACCGGCGTACAGCTTCAGCAGAATGAGGTCCTCCGCTCGTGCGGTCGGCAGCTTGCGCCCGTGATGTTGAGAGCTCTCGGCGCGGGCCACGACATCGGTGGTCCACCCCCCACGACCGACGACGATGTCTACGTCGCGTTCGCCAGCGGCGCGGAACCTGATGACACCGGCCAGCGGATCCGCGGAGTCTCCCGGCCGGACGTCGCACCCGATATGGTCAGGCAGCGCGGCCCAATGGGAGGGGGTGAGCACCCGCCGATCTGTGACGAGCAGGTCGATATCCAGCGTAGAACGGCTCACGCCGTGAATGGCTAGCGCGGCCGCACCGACGAGCGCGAAGGGCACGCGGGTCCGATCGAGCTCGTCGGTGATCGTCTCAAGCAGCACGACGCTCAATCGCCATGCGCCCGTGAGGTGCGGCGGCCCAGTCGGCGGCTGCGGGAGATGTGCTCGCGCGCCTCGGCGATAGTCAGCCCCCTCGTTTCGCACAGCACGGCCAGGTCCGCGTCACCGAGCTCCAGGGCAAGCCGGAGACGAGCTTCGGGCGATAGCTTGGCAGTCTGGCGTCTCGTGTCTTCTCGCAATGTGTCGGCCACAGAGCGCATGCGATCAGTGTAGCATTCGAGTCACATGTCGAACGGTGTCTCGTTCTCGTGGTGGGTGTCGCTCTCGTGGCCCCAGGCGTCCTCGATTCCCGGGTGGTGCGTGCCCAAACGCAGGAGGCGTCGTCGGATATCCCGAGGACCGCAGAAGGGCGCCCCGATCTGACCGGTCTCTACGACGTGGCCACGATCACACCTTCGAGTACGCCTGTCACGAGGGCAACTATGCGCTAGAGACCGTGCTGCGCGGCGCTCGACTCGCCGAGGCGCAGGTGGCCAAGACGGCGATCGAGACTAGAGATCCCTGAATGCAAGGAGATTCATGAATAGAAACAACCATGTTCACCCGGCCGTGGTCGCGGTGGCGGCCGCCGCGTTGGGCGCCAGTCTCTCGATCGTGACCGCAGGTCGCTCGAGCGCATCCTCGGCGCAGGACGTCTCGGCCGTCGAGATCACGCCGACCCAGCTGAGCGAGACTGTCCACTTCCTCGAGCCTGTGCCTGGTCTGGCCGGCAATCTGGCTGTCTCCGCCGGCGACGACGGCATTCTCCTGGTCGACACCGCGATGATGCCCCTGACGGCGAGGATCAAGGCGGCGATTGGAAAGATCCAGGCCGGGAAGATCGACTTAATGGTCAACAGCCACTATCACTACGATCACGCCGGCGGGAACGCGGACTTTGGGCTTGAGTCGCTGATCGTGGCACACGAGAGTATCCGCAGGCGCCTCATGGAAGGCAGAGAAGCGGGGGCGCGGTTTCGGGACACACCGACACCGGTCGAGGCCCTGCCGGTCCTCACCTTCGAGGACAGTGTCACGCTGCATTGGAATGGTGAGCGCATTGACGTCATCCACTCTCGGAATCCCTCTCACACCGACGGTGACACGGTCATCTTTTTTCGCGACTCCAACGTCATTCACACCGGGGATCAATACGTGAATCTTGGTGGATTCCCCTATATCGATCACGACGTCGGTGGAAGTGCACTTGGCCTACGCGACAACATCGCCGACGTGCTCGGGATGATTGATGCCGAGACGAGAATCATTCCTGGGCACGGGCCGCTCGCGACGAAAGCCGAGCTTCAGAACTACCACGATCAGGTGGCCGAGTCGATCGCTCACATCGAAGCGGCGAAGCAGTCAGGGAAGTCGCTCGAGGAGATTCAGAGCGCAGGCTTGCCGGAGAGATTCGCAGAGTTTACGGGCTTTATGCCCGAAGCTGCCTGGATCCAGTTCGTCTACGCGAGCCTCGAGGGTTGAGGTCGCCGTTCGGGGGCGGTCAGTTCGGCAGGGCGAAGACGAAGAGGTTGTTGCCCAGGCTCGGGCGCAACTCCGGTGTCAGGATCAGCAGTCCCTGCGAGGTCGCGGCCGTCCCGGTGCTGACCGCGACGTATTGACGGCCGGCGACGGCGTAGCTGATCGGGAAACCGGTGACGGGCGAGCCGAGGTTGATCTCCCACAGGACCTCGCCCGTTTCGTGGTCGAAGGCCCGGAAGCGACCGTTTGCGTCACCGCCGAACACGAGGCCGCCTCCAGTCGTGACCAGCGACATCGTCATCGCCCGTTGGTCGTACTGCCAGCTCGTCTGTCCCGACTCCACTGAAATCGCGCGGATCGTACCAAGCTGGTCGAATCCTGGGGCCAGCTGGTGGCGCGGAGCGAGTTGGTAGAGCTGGTTGCCGGTGTCGCCGTCGCGCGTGGGGGTTACCAACATGCGCGCGCACGCGTTCCGCAGAGGGAAGTACATCGTGTGGGTCAGCGGACTGTAGGCACCGGCTTCCCAGTCCTTGCCTCCGTACCAGGTCGGACAGGCGAGCACCTCCTGCCCAACGCTCCTGAAGACGAGCTCGGAGTTCTCCGTTACGGTTCCGGTCGCACCGTCGATGTTGCTGATGACGTTCTGGGTCGTGGTGGGCGTTGCCCAGAGGAACTCCCCGGTCTCGCGGTCGAGCGTGTACACCACTCCGGTCTTGCCCGGAATGCCGGTGACCACCTTCCGTTTTTCGCCGGGACGCAGGCGCGGGTTGATCCAGGTGACAGCCGCCGGGTCGGGCGCCACGACGGTGTCGACGAGCAGTCGCTCGAACGGGTGATCGAGATCCCAGTGATCGTTCAAATGCTGGTAATGCCACCTGATGGCGCCGGAATCGCCGTCGAGCGCCAGCGTCGAGTTGTGGTACAGATGCGTATTGTCGGTGCCGCCGAGCAGGAACTTCGGTGCGGGCGACGTCACCGATGTCCCGATATAGATGAGATCGAGCTCCGGATCGTAGCTGGGCGCCATCCACGCGCCCACGTGTGAGCGTTTCTCGAACGGGACGTCGCCCCAGGTCTCGTCGCCTGGCTCACCCGGAGCCGGAATCGTGCGGCGGCGCCACAGCTCGGCACCGGTCCGGGCATCGTGGGCGGTGATGACGCACGCATCGGGACCCGCCTTCGGCATGCAGCTGCGTCCCGACACGACCCTACCGTTCGCGATGATCGGGCCGGAGGTGTGAGGGGCGGGGTGGGTCTTGTAGTCCAGGACTTGAGTTTCCCAAGCCAACTTACCGGTCACCGCATCGACGGCGTACACGTAGCCGTCCGCGCTGGTGTCGATGATGAATCGGTCGTAGATGGCGATGTTGCGGGTTGTCGCATGCCCAAAGATGTAGTCGGCGATGTCGTCCGCAATGTCCCGCCGGTACTCCCAAACGAGATCCCCAGTGACGGCGTCCAGTGCCTGCGTGACGTCGTTCGGGTTCGGCACGTACATCACGCCGTCGTAGGCGAGTGGCGTAGCCTCCTGCGTGCCGGGCAGCATCGCACGTGACCAGACCAGGCGGAGCTGCCCGACGTTCTCTCTCGTGATCTGATTGAGAGGGCTGAAGCCCCAGCTGTCGAGGGTCCGGCGCCACATCAGCCAATCTGTCGGATCGGGATCCTGCAGCATGGCATCGCTGACCGGGGTGAAGCTCTCGCTTTGCGAACCGCCGAGTCCACCACCGGCGAGAGCGATGACCGCGCATGCGATCGCCGTGCGGGATCTCCGGAGCATCACCGACCTACATGTACGCATAGCGGACGGTCGCGCCAGATTCGCCGCGACGGCTCTTCCTGTTGTGTTGCGACGAGTCGCGCCTACTCCGGCATCGGGAGATAGCCGAGCCGGTCGCCGCGGTACGATCCGAGCCACAGCTCGTCTCCGATTTGAATCGCGGTGGTCGCCGCGATGAAGCCTGGCACGGCCGGCTGCACCAAGATCCGACTGAATTCCAACGTCTCCGGGTCGATCGCCGCGACGTTGGTCGTCTCCAGTGTCGGCTCTCGGTCGCCGCTAATCGAGTTGCCGTCCTTGTCGGTGTGGCCCGAGGCGAAGATCGCCGAGCCGTCGAGCGCCATCCGCAAGTTGTCAGGCCTAAACCCGAGTTCGATCACGTCCTTCTGGACCGGCGTCAGCCCGCGCGACAGACGAGTGAGTTTTTCCTCGGCCCATCCAGCGATGTACACGAACTGCCCGTCCTCCGAGATCTCGATGCCGTTCGGCGCCGTGTCTTCGCTTTCCGGGAGCATGGCCCAGCCGCTGTCGGTGTGCCATTCCCACACGCCCGCACCGAAGGCCGTCGTGACGAAGCCCCCTGCGGGAAGTGCCGAGACCGAGTTGAGGTTGTTGCCTTCCGGTGCCACCGAACATCCCACCCAGGCGATGCTGGGCGGCGTGTCTCCGGCATTGACCTCGAACATCTCGATCGACTCTCTGGGGCCATGGTGCACGACCAGCAGCGTGTGCACATCGCCGTCGCCAGGGTCGAGGTACAGCCCGTGCGGCCGCGATGCCTCCGGATCCGGGATCGGACCGGGACACTCCGGATAGGTCTCGGCGTCGAGTCGCTCTTCGCGATCGGGCGTCGGAAACAGCAGTGTCGACGTCTTCTCTGGCACATTGATGAGATGCAGCCGGCCACCCTCTCGTGCGCCGGACGTGATCGCCCACTCCTCACCCGGGACCACAGCGAGGTCCTCGGGGCTGACCATGCCGCAGATGAACTGGAGGTCTCCGGTCGGATCGCAGGGGACCTCGCCCGTCACGGCGAACTGGGGCGGCGCAGGGGCGGCCTCCTCGGCCGGTTCCGGCTCTGGCATGGGCTCCGGGGCTCCGCACCCCAATGCGAATGTCACGACCAACCCAAGTCCCGCGAATGCAGCTGTTCTCATGACGTGCCTCCAGACAAAGTGGCGCCAAGCATACCATCGTCTGCAAGCCGCGCCCGTTCGCGTATGATGACGGTCCAACCGGAGGAAGCAAGATGCTCCAGCTATTGCGAACAGGATTCCTGGCGACTGCCACCATCGCGGCAGTCTTGACCCTGACCGGGCCGATCCAGCCTGGATCAGGCGGCCAGATCTCAGCCGCGGGACAAGGGGACGCGGTGAGCTGCCGTGTTGAACAGGCGCCGATGCGAGACGGCGTCACGCTCGCCACCGAGGTGTACCGGCCAGCCGATGGCGGGCCCCACCCGATCATTCTCCAGCGAACGCCCTACAACCGACGCTCGCCGGCCCCGGGCACGAACTGCGATTCGCCGATTGGGCAGTATTTCGCCGAGCGCGGTTTCGTGCTGCTCAACCAGGATGTGCGCGGGCGCTACCGGTCGGGAGGCGAGTTCGACGCGATGCGGCAAGAGGCGAGCGACGGCTACGACGCCGTCGAGTGGGCCGCCGCCCAGCCGTGGTCGAACGGCAGGGTCGGCATGATCGGTGGTTCGTATGTCGGTCTTACGCAGTGGCAGGCGGCGGTCGAGCGGCCGCCGCACCTCGTGGCGATCGCGCCACACTACAGCTCGTCCGACTACCACCAGGGCTGGACCTACCAGGGCGGTGCGTTGGACTTGTGGTTCGCGATGAGCTGGGTCTCGCAGACGCTGGCGCCGGATACATTGCAGCGACGGCTCGAGGCGGGTGGTATGTCGGCCGAGCAGGTGCAAACGGAGGTCGCCGCGTTTGTCGCAAAGGGGCAGGAGCGACTGTTCGACGATTGGCTCTGGCAGCTGCCGCTCCAAGACTTCGCGGCTTTCCAAAGGAATGACAACATCGCGGCCTACTTTGACGAGTGGCTCGCGCGTCCGAGCTACGACGACTACTGGGCGACGCTCGATGTGGAGACGAAGTATCCACGCATCCAGGTGCCGGCACTGATCACCGGCGGCTGGTACGACGTCTTCCAGGAAGGCACGATCCGCAACTTTCTGGGGATGCGCGCGTTGGGTGGCTCGGACTCCGCTCGCGGGGGAACGAAGCTGATCATTCGCCCGCTGTGTCATGCCTGTCCCGCTGACACGACCGCGGGTGACATCGACTTCGGGCCCGATAACGCGCTGGACCTCAATGCGGCGTGGGCCCGCTGGTTCGACTACTGGTTGAAAGGGATCGACAACGGCGTGCACGACGACCCCGCGGTGCGACTCTTCGTGATGGTACCGCCCAGCACCGGCACGACCGGCGGGGGATTCTGGATCACAGCGGATGAGTTTCCGCCGCGGGACGTGGTTGAGACGCGCTTCTATCTGCGTAGTGGTGGCGACGCGAACACGTCGGACGGGGACGGTGTGTTGACCGCGGACGGTCCCGGCGGGTTGCCCGACGAGTACGTATACGACCCAGCCGACCCGGTCCGCACTGTCGGCGGCAACATGTGCTGTCGCGATGCGTTGCTCGCATCCGGTGCGTTCGACCAGAGGGAGGTCGAGCAGCGCGACGATGTGCTGGTCTATAGCACACCTCCTCTAGAGGAAAACGTCGTGGTGGTCGGACCGGTGCGAGTCGAGCTCTGGGCGGCATCGTCGGCACCCGACACCGATTTCACGGCGAAGCTCGTCGATGTGCACCTGGATGGCTACGCCCACAACGTCTCCGAGGGCATCATCCGCGCGCGCTACCGCAACTCGAACGAGCAGCCGTCCTGGATTACGCCGGGCGCTGTCCACGACTACGTGGTGGACCTCGGCTACACGGCGACCGTGTTCCAGAAGGGACATCGCATCAGGCTCGAGGTGAGCTCGTCGAACTTCCCGCACTTCGATCGCAACCCGAACACCGCGACGGCGTTCGGCGAGGGCCGCGAGGTGCGGCCGGCGAACCAGCAGATCTGGCACGACCAGGACCACCCTTCTCAGCTCGTGCTACAGGTCTCGCCGAGCATCCGCGTGCCGTAGACGCTATAGGCAATGACCGTCGCCCCCCGTCTCGCGTTCATCGCGATGGCCCTCGCGTTTGGCCTGTTGCAGCCGACTCCTCCCGGGTTCGTCCAGTGGAGTGTCGCGGATCTGGAAGCGCGCGACACAGCGCTTGCCACCCGGATCGGCCAGGACGGCTCGGCTCGCGAGACGCTCGCCGAATACGGCAACCCCACCGGCGCTCACCGTTTCCGTTTCATTAGACGTGACGCCGATGGGAGACCAGAGCAACACGAGCGGATCGAGGATGTCGTGTTCGTGCAGAGCGGTCAGGGTACGCTGGTGGTCGGCGGCGATCTGATCGGCGGCATCGGCCGCGGCGGCGAGCACAGTGGCACTGACGTTAGCGGCGGTACCCGCTACGAGGTGGCTGCGGGCGACGTGATCCACATCCCGGCTGACACGCCGCACCGGTACTTGGTGCCGGACGGCGGGCACATTACCTACGTCTTGGTCCGGCTTCCGGCCTTTCTCGGCGAGTCGGTATCTCGCGACGACGCCCCGACCCTAGACTTCGAGCCGCCGGGGTTCGCCTGGTGGAGTGCGGCCGACCTCGTCCGACGCAACGCGGTCCTGGCCACCAGGATACGGCCGGACCGGTCGGCCCGTGAGACGCTGGCCGACTATGGCAACCCAACTGGCGCCCACCGTTTCCGCTTCATTCATCGAGACGCCGACGGCGTGCCCGAGATTCACGATGCGATCATCGATGTGGTGTTCGTGCAGAGTGGCGGGGGGACGCTCTTGGTGGGCGGCGAAATGCTCGACCGCGAGGGGAGCCGGGGCAGCGGCATCGCGGGCGGGGCGCGACATCCGGTTTCTGCCGGTGATGTGCTCCACATCCCGGCCCGCACGCCGCACGGCTACCTGGTGCCGGACGGCGGGCACATCACCTATGTGCTCGTCCGGGTTCCTGCCTTTGAGGGCTAGCTAGGGGATTTCTGAAAAAGCGTAGCGACCGAATAGCCGCAATGTCGAAAGTAGTTGCGGCATTCGGCTGGATCATAGCCGGGCACGGCGGCGCCAATTGTGTTCCACAGGACCTCCCGTGTGCGAGCGGGCCTTGCGCAAGATCGCCTTCAGCTTCGCAAACGCCAGTCAATCGGATTGAAGTCAGGACTGTATTTCGGCAGAAACCAGAGTTGCGCGCCGACGGCTTCGATCGCTCGTCGCACCGCGGGGCTCTTGTGACACGAGAGGTTGTCCATGATGACGATGTCGCCAGGCGCGAGCGTTGGCGTCAGGACCTGCTCGATGTAGGCCAGAAAACTGGCGCCGTCGATCGGGCCATCAAACACGGCCGGCGCGGTGAGGCTGTCACGCGCAACGCCCCGAGAGACGTCGTGGTGTGCCAGCGGCCATCCGGCGTGTGGTCGGGGACCCGGGCGCCGGACAGCCCGCGGCCATAGCGGCGAATCAGATCGGTCCGCACACCACTCTCATCGAGAAACACGAGGCGCGCGGGATCGAGCGTCGGCGCCGAGGCGCGCCAGACCGTGCGGGCGAGGCGGACGTCAGCGCGATCGTGTCCGACGCGTGCCACCGTTTTTTTAAACCGAAAGCCGAGCGTTTGATCGTGCGGCACAGCGTGGGGAGACTCGCCGGCGTGCGCAGGGCCTCCTGTCATTCGGCCAGCGTGATCCGGCCGCTCGCGGATCAGGGCCGCCAGCTCCGTGACTGGGGTGGAGGATCCGCGGGCGCCAGCGAGTTTGCTTGCGGGGCGCCACCTCGCCGGTTTCGCGTCGACGCTGCTTCAGCCGATCGACCCACGCGCGCTCACTTCTCGGCGAGTTCGTCCGACACCCCGCTCCGCATCGCGCAGCACCCGGAGGTAGATCCATCGAGTACGCGGCCATAGCTATGCCACAGGAGTACCACGCCCGCGTACTACGTACAAGTGCAATTCGCTAGGGGAGCGCGAACACGTAGATCGCGTTGTGCGCTGACGGCACGGTGATGTCTGGCGCCATCAGGCTCAGCTCACCCGGCACCTTCCCGGTGTTCCCGGTCATGACGGCGATGTACTGGCGGCCGTCGACCGCGTAGCTGATCGTGCTCGCCGACGGGTTCCCGCCCAGGATGGTCTCCCAGAGCTGCGCGCCAGTGTCTGCGTCAAACGCGCGAAAGCGGCGATTGATGTCGCCATGGAAGATCAGCCCGCCGGCCGTCGCGAGCACCGCCGCGGTTCCCGGTGTCCGGCCTTGATCGAATCGCAGCATTTCTCCGGTCGACACGTTGATCTTGGCAATGCCGCTCCACTCGTCGGGGTCTGATCCGGGACGGCGCACGGGTTTCCACGTGGCGACTCCCTTCTCGTCATACATGACGTCCCGGCAGTTATCGACGTACGCGACGTACAAGGAGTTTGTGACCGGGTGGTATGCGGTGGGCCAGTAGCTCCGCGTATTGAAGTAGCAGACGATCTGCCGATGGCCCGCACCCGGCTGGATCAGGTCAGGGTTGACGTATGTCTTGCCCGTCGTCACGTCGATCTTCACGATGGGGTGGAGCGGGTCATCGTACGGAAAGGGCATCTGCCAGAGGAACTGACCCGTCGCGCGGTCGAGTGCCCAGATCCCGCCGCCCTCCGACACCATCACGACCATGTCCCGTTCCTCTCCGCGTGGGACGTCGGAGTTGATCCACTTCACAAACCGAGGATCGGGATTGAACGGCGCGCGCAGCAGCGTCCGCTCGTGGGTGGAGTCGAGGTCCCAATCGTCAGCCGGCACGTGCTGGAAGTACCACGCTAGCTTGCCGGTCGCAGGATCCAACGCGACTGTCGACTCCGAATAGAGCTCAGCCGGCGTGGACAAGGGCACCACGCTAATGTCCGCGTGACGGCCGAATCTCGGCTCCGGGTTGGGATTGGCGATGCCCCAGTAGACCAGTTTCCGGACCGGATCGTAGCTGCCCTGAAAACCCCACGGCGAGACGCGCCGCTTGTCCAACGGCACCCCATACCAGGTTTCGTCACCGGGTTCGCCCGGCGCCGGCGTCGTGTAAAAGCGCCATCGTTCCGTGCCCGTCAGCGCGTCATGCGCCGCAATGAAACAATTGGGGCGATCGGCTGGCGTGATGTCGCGCATGCAGGCGCCCGCGCTGACGACCATCCCCTCGACGACGAGGGGGCCGGAGCTGTGATCGCGGCCGGTCGGGGCTTCCCGCCGCAATTTTCCGGTTCGCGCGTCTAGCCCGATCACGTAACCGTCGGGCGCGGTGTAGAAAACCAGGTCGTCGTAGATCGCCAGCGACTTCGAGCGCTGCCGGGTGGCACGGGTGGGAGCGACGTCACGCGTGTACTCCCACAACACGTCACCGGTCGTCGCGTCGAGCGCTTGCACGAGCGCGCCGGGGGCCGCCACATACATGACGCCGTCGTAGACCAGCGGCACGGTCTCCACGATCCCCGCACCGAAGCCACGGGCCCACGCGAGCCCAAGCCGCCCGACGTTTTCCGTCGTGATCTGATCGAGTGGGCTGAATCGCTGCGCGTCGTAGGTGCGGCTGAACATCAGCCAGTCGTCGGGACCTGGCTGCTCGAGCATCTGCTGTGTAACCGGGACGAAGGGACGAACCTCGGCGGGCATCGGACGGACGGCCGCGCCGACCACGCACGCCGCCGCGATGATGACTGCCGCTCCGAATCGCATGCGCCTACTTGTCGAGTGGCGACCCGGTACCCGACGACCCGGCGAACAGCCGCTGGCCGTCCGGAAGTGTCACGTGCCCACCGTTTGCGATGTTGGCACCGTTCTTTGCCTGCCAGCCTTCGACCACGATCACGGTGCCGGCGGGAATCGAGTTGTTGTTCCAGCCGCGCCGGATCATGGCGTTCGGGGCGCCGAGCTCGATCGCCCAGCTCGTCGTCTGCCCCCCCGCATCTTCGACGTCGATATGCAGCCAGGCGTGCGGGTTGATCCACTCGACTTTCGTGATCGTGCCAGTCAGGGTGACGGGCTTGTCGGCGTCGAACTCGGCGGTGAACGCATGGTGTGCGATCGCGGGAGTCGTGAACAGCGCGATGACTGCCAGTATGGTCAATAGTCTTGTCAGCATCGTCAGCATGACGTCACTTTTCCTCCTCCGTTCCGCCTTGCCCTCCTGATGAGATGAGGCTGGTGGCCCGGTTACCCTCGTAGCACGCGTACTCGAACAGACGATAACCCTCCGGAGCCCTCGCGAACGCCTTGGTCGAGATCGTCCAAGGTCTCGAGTACAGGTTGGGATCGGTCATCGTGACCTCGTAGTGAATCGTATCGGGGTCGGTGAAGATGAACCGCTCGACGACCTGCAGTCCGGGACTTGTGAACGGCGCCGAGACCTGCGATGGTGATCGCCCGAAGACCCAGGTCTTGCCGTTGAGGTTCCTCACATCGACGACCAGCGCGTGGTCTTCCCAGCGTCCCCGAGAATTGCCGTTCCAGAGGCGAACGTTGTCGCCGACGTGCGGCCGGCCATCCAGCCGGATGATGCGGTACTGGTGGCCTTGCTCGTACGAGATCACGACCATGCCTGGACGCTGCAGAATCTGATAGCCGCTGTATGGATTGGGCGAGTTGATCCGGGGGACGCCATACGGCAGGCACTTCGATACCGGATCCAGGAAGAGTGGGTCCACGGTTCCACTGTTGCCCTGGTGTGCCACGACGTACGCTTTCGCTTTGGTGGCCCACGGAAGCCAGGGGATCTTCCCGTCCGCCGGATCCACGATGATCGGGGTACGGTCTGAACTGAACGGCACGTCGACCCAGTCGGGTTCAGACGGAGGGCCTCCGCCGCTCCGCCTCGGCGCGCGTGTCTCGGGCGGAGGCTCAGGCGTTTCGAGTGGGCGGCCCCACTCGTCGGGAATCCACATGCCTTGGATGTCCGGTTGGCCGTCGGCTGTTCGTGGGAAGTCCCACAGCGGGAACTCCGTCGCGGTGGTCGGTGGTTTCGCGGGACCCTCCTGTGTCGCGGCCGATCCGGTTGCCAGCCAGAGGGTCGCGACGATCGCGGACAGCGTGGCGACGAGCGTCAGCGTTCGGCGAGTCATGTGGTTCTCCGTCTGTCCGTTTACCGGGCCAATTCGCGGTACTGCTCGAGCGTCGGAGACGGCTCGATGAACTCCAGGCATTCGTACTCCAGCAACTCGATGTTCTCTTCGAGGCGACGGTAGAGCGGAAGCCGGATCGTCCACGGTTCGGTGAACACGTTGGGATCCTCGATCGTGGCCTCGTAGCTCAGGTGGTTCGGGGTCAGGTACGTGTAGCGCTCGACGACGTGTAGTGCGCTGCTGTGAAAGTTTCCGGCCTTGTCGAACCAGGTCTGTTCGTTGAACAGCGACACATCGACGACCAGCGTCTCGCCTTCCCAATGCCCGTGGGAGTCGCCGATCCAGAACTCGAGCGCCTCCGG
The DNA here is from genome assembly GCA_965216615.1 of Vicinamibacterales bacterium. Lineage (GTDB taxonomy): Bacteria > Acidobacteriota > Vicinamibacteria > Vicinamibacterales > UBA8438 > CAUZIB01. The sequence continues at coordinate 423,426 of CBDCGH010000022.1, forward strand.
CTTTTCGCTGCCGTCCATATACACCATGCGGGTGGTGTGGCCGTACTCGTAGAACATGCCCACGGACTCAAGGGTCTGGACGATTTCAAACGGAAACGGCAAATAGGTGACCCTGGGCACGCCAGGCAAATAGCACTTCCCGAGTGGGTCCAGCGTGTCCCGGTTAGCGTAGTTCTCATCCCGCTTCGCCAGCGCCCACGGCTGGTACGGAATACGGCCCCCGTCGACGACACTTGGTCCGGCGGGTACGCCCCGTGTCGCGCTGTGGTCCTCGAGGTTCCATGATGCGGTGGTGAACGCCTGCCAGATGCCACTGAAGTCGGGCTTGCCCTCTGGGGTGCGGGGAAACTGGCCGTCTGGCGCCTCTTGGGACCCGGGCTGCGCGCAGGCGAGCGCCAACACCATGAGGAGTGCCGTGCCCGCCGCTCTCGAGAACCGAAGCATGCTGCGGTAGGACGCCTACGTCAGGTTCGACAGCTCACGGAGCTGTCCAGTGCTGTCGCCGAGGCGATCCATCGGGACACCCATCTTGTCGAGCAACGTTAGTAGCAGGTTCGTCATCGGCGTGTCACTCGGGTAGCGCAGGTGGCGTCCGCCAGAGATCTGGCCCGCGCCGCCACCCGCCACGAGCATCGGCAGGTTGTCGTGCAGATGCTGGTTGCTGTCGCTGATACCGCAGCCGTACGTGATCATGACCTGATCCAGCAGCGTGCCGTCGCCGTCGTTCGTCGCGCGCAACCGGTCCAAAAAGTGCGCGAAGAGGCTCACGTGGAACGCGTTGATCTTCTCGAGCTTCGCGATCTTGGCCGGGTTGTTCTGGTGGTGAGAAGTCGGATGATGCGGATCTGGAATGCCCAGCTCCGGGTACGTCCGGGAGCTCACCTCGCGCGACATGATGAACGTCGTGATTCGGGTGAGGTCGGTCTGAAACGCCAGCAGCTGCAGGTCGAACATCAGCTTGACGTGATCGGCGTACGCGTCCGGGATGCCCACCGGCTTCTCGATCACCGGCAACTCGCGGTCGACCTGCTGCTCGGCCTTCTGGATACGTCGCTCGACGTCGCGCACGGCCTCCAAATACTGCGTCAGCTTCTCGCGATCGCCGGCGCCGAGCGTGCCCTTGAGCTTCGCGACATCCAGGAGAAGCGCGTCCAGGATGCTTCGGTCCTCCTTAATGCGCTGGCGGCGGGCGGCGATGCTCGTGCTCTCGGCATCGCCGAACATCCGCTCAAACACCGCACGTGGATTGATTTCGACCGGAAGGGGAGTCGTCGCGGTCCGCCACGACAGCGTGTTCCCGTACGCACAGCTGTAGCCTGCGTCGCACGCGCCCAGGAAGTAGTTCGGATCGCAGCCGAGCTCGAGTGATGCGAGCTGGGTTTCGGCGCCCACGTGCTGCGCCGCGATCTGATCTATCGACACGGCCGCGCGGATATCGGCACCTTCCGTTTTCTTCGGATGCACGCCGGTCAAGTAGCAGGCGCCCGCTCGCGCGTGGTCTCCGGCACCCTCTCCTGGCAGCGGATATGCCGTCTGGTGCACCAATCCAGTCAACACGTTCAGGCGATCGCGAAACGGTTCGAGCGAGGCCAACGTCGGCGGCAGGTCGAATCTGACACCTTCGATCGTCGGGGTCCATGCTTCCATCTGGATACCGTTCGGGACGTAGACCGTGACCAGACGCGGAATCGCGCTGGCCGCCGACGCCCGAATCGAGCTGAACGCCGGCACCATGGCATCGAACAACGGCAGCGCCATCGTGGCGCCGAGTCCCCGGAGCACCGCACGTCGCGAGATATGTTTCTGGGTGACGATCATTGGGCTCTCCTCGTGTCGTCGTCATCGTCGTCGGCGGCGGTGGCGCCGCCAGACATCCGCATCTGAAACGGCGCGCTCGTCACGATACCCGAGATGAGCACCGACCACCGATAGTCGCGCGCCGCTCCGTCGCGTACGATCGTGCGAATGGCGGGGGCATCGTAGTACTCGACGCCGCGGCCTAGGGCGTACGTCATGAGCTTCTCGACCACAGTCGCAGCGAACAGGTCCGGTTGATCAGTGAACAGGCGCGCAAGGCCGCTCGGACCTGAGATCGTGACGCCGTCCGGAAGCGTCGCCGACGCATCGATGGGCTGTCCGCCCTCACCGATGTCCCGCCACCTTCCAACGGCGTCGAAGTTTTCTAGGGCGAATCCTAGAGGATCCATCTGCGCATGGCACGACGCGCACACCGGATTCTGCCGATGTTGCTCGAGCCGCTCGCGCACCGAGCTCGGCGCAACGCCCGCCTCACCAATCTCCTTCAACGGGGGCACGTTCGCCGGTGGGGGTGGCGGCGGCGCGCCAAGCAGGTTTTCGAGGAGCCACCTGCCGCGGAGGACGGGCGACGTGCGAGTGGCATACGACGTCACGGTGAGTACGCTCCCGTGACCCAGTAGCCCACGCCGCATGGTGTCTGGCAGTTCCACGCGCCGAAAACGGCTGCCGTAGATCCCCGTGACACCGTAGTGCCGGGCGAGCCGCTCGTTCAGGAAGGTGTAGTCTGCGTCGAGCAGCTCCACGACGCGGCGATCCTCGCGAAGCTGGCTGTCGAGAAACAGCTCCGTCTCGCGCTCGAAGGCGGCACGCAGGTTATCGTCGAACTCCGGAAACGTGTTCGGGTCTGGCATCACGGCCTGCATGTTGCGGAGATACAGCCACTGACCCGCGAAGTTGTCGACGAGCGCCGCCGAGCGCGGGTCGCCGAGCATCCGCGTAACCTGGGCCTCCAGAGCGGAGCGATCGGAGAGCCCCCCCCGTTCCGCCAGCCCGAGCAGCTCCTCGTCCGGGATACTGCTCCAGAGAAAGAAGGACAGTCGCGAGGCGAGCTCGATGTTGCTCAGCCGGTAGGGTGTTCCGGGTGGGACATCCGCGGGATCGCGTTCGATGCGGAACAGGAACTCCGGGCTTACCAGGACCTTGCGGAGTGCCAGCTCCACTCCGGCATCGAATCCACCCCGCCCCCGACCCTCATGGAAGAAGGGGAGCAGCGCATCGAGGTCGGCAGCCGTGACCGGGCGGCGAAACGCGCGACGGGCCAGCCGCGAGAGGATCTCTTCCGCACAGGCGAGCTCTGCTTCTTCAGTGGCGTCGGCCGGTCGGCAGACGAAGAGTTGCCGCCGGCTAGGCGAGTCAGTGGCATCGGCGGAAGCTGGGTTCGACTCAACGTCGAACGGTCCATCGATGCCGATGGTCCAGAGGGCCGGTTCTTCCTTCGCGGCGACGGCTAGGTCGGCACTGAAGCCGAAACTTGCCACCGACACGGTCTCGCGCAGCGGTCCCTCCGGCACGGCCGGCTTCGCGAGAAACGCGGCTGATACGAGATGAGGTCCCGCGGTGGCTCGGACGCGAACATTGAGGTCTCGGTCGGCGTTCAGGACGTACTGTCGCCGCTCGTCGCTGAGCCGCCGCGACTGCTCCGTCCGGGAGCGTCCAACGTTGAAGAGCTCCACTCGCTTGCCGTCGAGCCGAACCTCTAGTTCGTGGATTTCGCCCAAGCCGCGAATCTGGTCGCGGTGATTCTTGAGGAGGCGTAGCTTGATGACGTACTCGCCGGTCGCCGGAAACGTGTGCCGGACGGCCATTCCACCCCGAGAGCCGAACGGGAGATCTTCGCCCATTCGGTCGTTCTGTCTCAGGTACTTCGACAGGGTATAGGTATGCGAGGTGGCACCGTTCGCGGAACCGATGGCCAGCCGCGCGATCTTTCCGGCGGCCGTCATGTATCGCTCGAGCAGCAGCGGCGACACGGTGAGCACGTCGCCGATGTTGTCGAAGCCGTACCCCGCATCGTCCGGGGGCAGCAGCTCCGACGTGTCGACCTCGAGATCGAGCAGATCCCGGATCGCGTTTGAATACTCGGCGCGATTGAGGCGGTGGGCCACTGGGCGGCCGACCATGGGCTGCTCGGCGGCGGCCGCGTCGATCGCCGTCTCCAGGTGCGACACGAACGCGTCGACCGCCTGCGGATCGGGCCGCGGGCGGCCCACCGGCGGCATGGCGCCGGTCTGCAGCTTGCGAATGACTTTCTCCCAGATGTCGGCACGCGCGGGCGCCTCCCGCGGATCGATTGCGTTCTTGTCCAGCGCGAGGTTAGCCGTCAGGCGAGTCCCGTTGTGGCAGACGATGCAGTTTCTGTCGAGGAATGTCCGCGACGGGTCACCGGCGGGCTCGGGCTGGGCGGCTCCTGCCTGGGGCGATGCGGCATGCACGTTCTCCGCGGCGACCATGAGCGTCGCGATCGCCACGTACAAGACGACACCGAGTAGGCCGGCCGGCCCGGCCGCTCTTGATCGCAGTGACATGACTGTCGTCATGGTCCGCCACTCACCTCGGCCCCAAGTTCGCGTAGCAGTGCGGCCGTCGTTTCCCGAACCAGAAACGTCCCGCTGACCCACATGCCGTCGGCGATGGTCAGCGGCGTCAGGCCCTCGTTGTCCGCGACGTCGAGTCGGGCACCGTGATCGGCGAGGAACTGCAGGACCAAATCGTTGCCCGAGTAGGCCGCACCGTGCATCACGGTTTGGCCGTACTCGTTGACGACGCTGACGTCGCCACCGAGCTCCATCGCCAGCTGGACCGTCGCGAGGTCGTGTTGTTGCCTGTTGGCCGTGTCATCGTTGAACATCAGCCGGCCATAGCGGTCGTATCCCTCGAGAAAGCCGATCCCCGCCGCGACCATCAGCGGTGTCGTCTGGTCGTCCGACGCGTGCCGCGAGTCTGCGCCGTGGTCGACGAGCAACTGCATCATCTCGAGATCTGCGAACTTCGCGGCTAGCCAGAACGGCGTCGCGCCAATCATGCTCAATGGACCGGTGGTGCTCGCAAGGTCGCCCGCGTAGCGCGGCAAACGGTCCGTCAATCGAGCGTTCGGATCGGCGCCGCCAGCCAGGAGCACGGCGGCGATATCCGGACGCTCATGCTGAACGGCGGCGTGCAGCGCGGTGCGCCCTGCGCCGATCGCACTGGCGTCAGCCCCCGCGTCGAGTAGGAACTGGACCATATTGGCGTGCCGGCTCTCGGTCGCGACCAGCAAGGCAGCACTTCCGTCGCCGCCGGCCCCGTCGATGTCGACGCCTGCGTCGAGCAGCAGGCGCGCCGACTCCGCATCGCCCTGCTGCGCGGCAAACAGCATAGGCGTGAACCCGCTATGCGACTTGGCCCGGACGTCGGCGCCGGCGGCAATCAGGGTTTTACCGACCTCCACGTGCTTCTCGGCAATCGCCCACATGAGCGCCGTTTGCCCTCGAACCGTTTCGTGCGCGCTCACATTCGCGCCGCTGGCAAGCAACTGTCGCACGGCGTCCACCCCTCCGCTGCGCGAGCAGGTCATAAGCGGGGTGACACCGGTCGGGAGCGCGCGGTTGGCGTCCGCGCCGGCAGTCAGAAGGTTCTCCACCATGGCCGCGCTGCCGTTGACACACGCGAGAGAGAGCGGTGCCACACCTAGCTCGTTCGTCGCGTTGACGTCGGCGCCGGCGTCAAGCAGCATATAGGCCATGCGAGAATCGTCCCGGTGTGCCGCCCAATGGAGGGCCGTGGCGCCATCCGGCTCGGCGGAGTTGACCGGCGTCTGCTGCGCAAGGAGCGCTTGCACGGCCGCCGAGTCCCCCGCCTTGGCGGCCTCGACCAGGCGCAAGTCGCCTTCACGGGCCACACCAATGGTCGTGATGACTGTCGCGAGCAGAAGAGTGGAACGGCCGGTTCCAGGGCGCGCCGGCATGGAAGTAAGTCTACACGAGCCACCTCGCATCACCTGCGCTAATCCGTGAAGATGCGGCTACTTGCGGCTATTGGCGTCGTATCCTGAGGAGAACCTATCGTTTCATGCCCGGTCCAACCTCGCATTCGTACTATTCACAGCGTCTTCGGCTGCACTACGTCGACTGGGGCAATGACGACGCCCCACCGATGCTGCTCGTCCATGGCGGACTCGATCACTGCCGCAACTGGGATTGGGTCGCCGAGGCGTTCCGAGACGAATACCACGTAATCGCACCCGATCTGCGCGGGCACGGAGACTCACAATGGATGGTCGGAGGCAGCTATTCGATTGCCGAGTTCGTCTACGACGTTGCCCAGCTGATCCATCAGAACGAGCTGGCGCCGCTCACCATCATTGGCCATTCGATGGGGAGCGGGGTCTGCCTTCGCTACGCCGGTGTGTACCCGGACAACGTCGTGAAGATCATCGGGATCGAGGGGGTCGGCCCCTCGCCGCGCAGCGAACGCGAGCGCGCGGCCCCGCTGCCACACGAGCGGCTGCAGGGGTGGATCGATGAGACCCGGGCCCTCGCCGGCCGGGTACCGCGCCGATACGCGACGCTCGATGCTGCGATCGCCCGCATGCAAGAAGCGAACATGCACTTGCGCCCCGATCAGGCGCGCCATCTCACGATCCACGGCGTGAATCAGAACGAGGACGGGACGTATAGCTGGAAGTTCGACAATTACGTTCGTGCGTTTACGCCCTTCGGCATCGGCGGGCGTGAAGACCAGGCACTATGGGAGCGCATCACCTGCCCCGCGCTGCTGATTCGTGGTGCCGACAGTTGGGCGAAGGACCCGAGGGCGATCGGTATCGACACACACTTCAAGACCGCGGAATTCGTGAGCGTCGAGAACGCCGGCCACTGGGTTCATCACGATCAGCTCGATGAGTTTTTGCGGCTGGTCCGAGCTTTCTTGGCAACGAAGGGACCGTTATGATCCGCGAGGTTATATGACGAGATACGTGCCACGTCGGATCACTGTCTGGGGAGTAGGCCGGCGGGAGGCCCTGCGGCTGCTTGGTTTTGCCGGGGGAAGTCTGATGACGGGGTGCGGCGGATCCCTTCCGGAATCGACCGAATCCGCGCTGGAAACCGCGTCGTCCGCAGCGGCCAGCGCCGGGCCGTCGACGTTTCAGGACGACGCGATCATCCGGACCATTCTGGAGGATGTGACTCCGGACCGCCTGAGTCACGGCGCGGTGCTCTTCCATGAGCACATGTCATTGAGCGTCTCGGCGTTTTGGGATCGTATCCTCGGCGGTGTCCAGGGCGAGGCGAGAGAGCAGCGCATCGGCTCCCCGGATGCGCCCTACTTCATGGAAGACGTCGACACGATGGTCGCCGAGCTGCAGGCCGCCGCGCGGGAGGGAGTCGCGGCCCTCGTCGACGGAGGCCACGACGACATGGGACGCAGCGTGGCGTTTCTGCGTGAGATCTCGGAAAAGTCCGGGATGCCCATCGTCGCGAGCGGCGGCTACTACACCGACCCGTTCCATCCCCCAGAGCTCGAGAGCCAAACCGAGGACGATATCGCCGCGGCGTTGGCCGAAGCGGCGACTACGGAACGGTGGGGCGCGTTTGGTGAAATCGCCAGCTCGGCCGAGATCACCCCGTCCGAACGCAAAGTCTTGCGCGCGGTCGGCAAGGCACACCTCGCCACCCACCTGCCGATCTTCACCCACACCTCCAATGGCCTCGAAGCGGTCGAGCAGCTCGACATCTTGGCATCGCTCGACGTGCCGTTCGAGCGTGTGGTGATCGGCCACCTCGGCAGTCTTGACGACCCCGAAGTCGCGGTCCACAAGACCGTTGCGGCCCGTGGGGCGTTCGTGGGGTTCGACCGCGTTGGCTACACCCGGAGCCCGGGTGGCAATGGGGCCGCGCGAGCTGCCTCATGGCGTGGCCCAGAGGCCGACGCGCGCAAGGCTCTGATGGTGCGTACGCTCATCGAGGCGGGCTTCCTGCACAACATACTGCTGGCGTCCGATTTCCACGGCGCACAGGACATCCAACGAAACGGCGGTCCCGGATATGCCCAGACCGTGACGCGGTTCGTCCCGATGTTGCGTGAGGCGGGCGTCACCGACGATCAGATCCGCATCATGACCGTTGACAACCCGCTACGGTTCCTCGCGTTCGTTCCGTAGGTGGGATCCTCCGACGTCGTCAGGGAAGACATGTCATCTGCACACATCATCTGGACCAAGATCGACGAAGCGCCAGCTCTGGCGACCTATTCGCTGCTGCCGATCGTGCGCGCCTATACCAAGGGCACCGGTGTGGAGGTGGAGACGCGCGATATCTCCCTGGCTGCCCGGATCATTGCCAGCTTCCCCGAGCGCCTGACCGAACACCAGCGAACCGACGATGCGCTGACTTGGCTGGGTGAGCTGGCCAAGACACCCGCGGCAAACATCGTCAAGTTGCCGAACATCAGCGCGTCGGTGCCCCAGCTGCAGGCGGCCATCGCCGAGCTGCAGACCAAGGGCTACGACATCCCCGACTACCCCGAGGAGCGAACCGACGAGGAAGGTCGGGCGCTCAAAGCCCGCTTCGCGACGGTGCTGGGATCGGCGGTCAATCCGGTCCTGCGAGAAGGCAACTCCGACCGTCGTGCGGCGGCGCCGGTGAAGCGTTTCGCCCAGAAGCATCCACATCGGATGATGAAGGACTGGCCGGACTCCGGCTCCCAGACGCGGGTGGCCCACATGCAGGCGCGGGACTTCTTCGGGAGCGAGGTCTCCGCGACCACGCAAGAGGCATCTGACGTGCGGATTGAGTTCGTGGCGGCCGATGGTGGGGTCACCGTGCTCAAGGACGCCATTTCGCTCGAAGCCGGCGAGGTGATCGACGCGGCCATCATGAACGTGGCGGCGCTTCGGACGTTCTTCGCAGAGACGATCGCCGAGGCCGGTAAGCAAGACGCGCTGCTCTCGCTGCACCTCAAGGCAACGATGATGAAGGCCTCCGACCCCGTCATGTTCGGCCACTGCGTGGCGGTCTACTACCAGGCCGCGCTCGACAAGCACGCCGCTGCGCTGGATGAGGTCGGCGCTAACGTTAATCACGGCCTGGCCGGAGTCCTTGATAAGCTCGGGGCACTGCCAACGGAGACGCGCGCCCAGATCGAGGCTGACATCGAGGCCGTCTACGCCACCCGGCCGCCATTGGCGATGGTTGACTCCCGAAAGGGCATCACCAACCTTCACGTTCCGAACAACGTCATCATCGACGCGTCGATGCCGAATGTCATTCGCGACGGCGGTCGCATGTGGAACCGCAGCGACGAGCTCCAGGACACGATTGCGATGGTGCCGGACCGTTGCTACGCCACGATCTATCAGGCGATCATCGAGGACTGCCAGCGGCACGGGCAGTTCGACCCGTCGACCATGGGGAGCGTCTCGAACGTCGGCCTGATGGCGCGCAAGGCGGAAGAGTACGGCTCGCACGACAAGACGTTCATGGCGCCCGCGAGCGGCACCATCCGAGTCGCGGACGCCGCCGGCACGGTCGTGCTCGAGCAGGCGGTGGAGCCGGACGACATCTTTCGGATGTGCCAGACCAAGGACGAGCCGATCCGGGACTGGGTCAAGCTCGCGGTGACACGCGCGACAGCCTCGGGCGTCCCAGCGGTGTTCTGGCTCGACGATGCGAGGGCACACGACGCCGAGCTCATCGCGAAGGTGCGCCGCTACTTGCCCGAGCACGACACGGCTGGGCTCGACATTCGCATCCTACCGCCGGTAGAGGCGATGCGCTTCTCGCTGGAACGCGTCCGGCGCGGTGGGGATACGATCGCCGTCACCGGCAACGTCCTGCGCGACTACCTGACCGACCTGTTCCCGATTCTGGAGCTGGGCACCAGCGCCCGGATGCTGTCGATCGTGCCGTTGCTCAATGGCGGCGGACTGTTCGAAACCGGCGCCGGCGGCTCGGCTCCGAAGCACGTCCAGCAGATGCTCAAAGAGGGGCACCTCAGGTGGGACTCGCTCGGTGAGTACTGCGCCTTGGTGCCGTCACTCGAGCTCGCTGCCGCCAAGACCGGTAACGCTCGGGCGGGGGTACTTGCAGAGACGCTCGACCAAGCCATCGGCAGCTACCTGGAGCACGGCCGATATCCGTCGCGCAAGGTGCGCGAGATCGATAACCGGGGCAGCACCTTCTACCTCGCGTTGTACTGGGCGGAGGCGCTGGCCGCGCAGGATCGGGACGACGAGTTGAAGGCGCGGTTCACCGAGGTCGCGGAGCAGCTGGCCGCCAACGAAGCGGTGATCACCGCAGAGTTGCTGGCGGCGCAAGGCCAGCCAGCGGACATCGGCGGCTACTACCGGCCCGACGAGGCGCTCGCTGTGCAAGTGATGCGGCCGAGCCCCACCTTCAACGCCATCATCGACGCCATGTGAGCGGCGTAGGGTGGATCATGAAGAACGCCTGGGGACTCGCGATTCTCTTGAGTGTGGCGTCCGCGCCCGGAGCGGCCCAAACCACCGCAGAGCTGATCAATGACGCGCGGACGCCGGAGAACGTCCTGCTCCACAGCATGGGCTACGACCGGAAGAGCTACAGCCCGCTCGATCAAATCAACACGTCCAACGTTCACCGGCTAGTCCCCATCTGGAGCACCAGCCTGATGAATGACTTCGGCGAGCTGGCCGCACCAGCCGTGTACGACGGCGTGATGTACGTGATCAACGGGACGTGGACGTTCGCAATCGACGTCGAGACCGGCCGGCAGATCTGGCGTACGCCGGTGGAGCTCGATCCTGAATCGCCTCGCGCACCACACAACCGGGGCGCTCCCACGATCTACGAGGGCAAGCTGTTTCGCGTGACGATGGACAATCACCTCATCGCCCTCGACATGGAGACTGGCGAGGAGCTGTGGAACCGGCAGTTCGCCGATCTCCGAGAGGGCTACTACGCAACCGGTGCACCCATCGTTGCGAACGGTGTGCTGATATCGGGCATGGCCGGTGGCGAGTCGACTACGCGTGGGTTCCTGGACGGCTGGGATCCGGAGACCGGGGCAAAGCTGTGGCGGCGGCACACCATTCCGGCGCCGGGCGAGCCTGGCTCGGAGACCTGGCCGGCGGACAGCGACGCGTGGATGTACGGCGGAGGGCCTACGTGGCGGACCGGCTCGTACGATCCGGAGCTCGACCTCGTCTACTGGGGCACGGGGAACGCAGAGCCGTACGACCCTAAACCGCGCGGTGCCCTGGACAGTTTGTATACGTCGAGTGTGATCGCGGTGCGCCCCAAAACGGGAGAGATCGTTTGCCACTTTCAGTACACGCCCAACGACGTCTACGACGTGGACGGCGCCGACGAGCACGTGCTGGCAGACATCGAGATCGACGGCCAACCCCGCAAGGTGATGATCCAGGCCAACAAGAACGGTTTTCTCTACGTGCTGGATCGCACGGATTGTGGGCTGATTGCCGCCCACCCCTTCGTCAAGGTCAGTTGGGCCACTCGCATCGATCTCGAGACGGGTCGGCCGGTGTTGACCGATCTATATGAGCGCTTCCTGGCCGGCGAGGAGGTCTATATCTGGCCGTCGCGTGGTTCGAATGCCGTGCCGGCGGCGTTGAACCCACGTACCGGCTTGGTCTATACGAGTACGTGGCATGTGCCGCGCATCCAGCAACTCGCGCCGCCCAAGGAGTTCGAGATTGGCCGGAGCTCGACTGGTGTCTTCAACCGGTTCCCGCCGGTCGAGCCGGGCGACTTACTTGGTCACTTCCTGGCCATTGATCCGTTGACCGGCGAGAAGAAGTGGGAGGTCCCGCTGACCGATTACCCGAGCTCGGCTGGGATGTTGGCCACGGGTGGGGGGCTGCTGTTTAGCGGCAAGCTGACCGGCGAGCTCGTCGCACTCGACGAAGAGACCGGCGAAACGCTCTGGCAGTTCAAGACGGGCTCGAGCGTCAACTCCACGGCCATTACCTACACGCACAACGGTCGACAGTACGTGAGCGTCGCATCTGGCCTCGGCGGTTTTCTAGCCAACCGCTACGCGGCGGGTACGGTGCCAACGGGCGGTTCGGTCTGGACGTTCGCCCTGATGCCAGACTAGGACATATACTCGGGCTCCGGCCCATACCCACTACCTGACAGATTGCCCGGTCGGACGAGCCACGGAGGCCACATGTTCTGCGCACGATGTTTGTTTTCTGTAATTACGCTGCTGTGTCTTGCACTGCCATCGGTCGCGCGCGCCGCTGAAAGTGACTATCACCACGTCCACCTGATGGCGCCAGACGCCAAGGCCGCCGCCGCGTGGTATATGGAACACATGGGGTGCGAGGCGTACGAGCGAGAGGGCGCGTGCCGGTACGACCACGTCCAGGTGCTGTTCATCGAACGCGAGCCCGAGGGAGGGAGTGTCGGTACTGCGGTTAACCACGTCGGGTTCTCCTTTGAGGACCTGGACGCGAAGATGTCCGAATGGAAGGCAGCGGGTCTCACGGTGCTCGAGGATGTGCGGGAGATCGACGGGCTGTTCAAGCTGGCGTTCATTGAGGATCCCTGGGGCACCAAGATCGAGGCGGTCGAAGACCACGAGGACCTTGGCCTGCACCATTTGCATTTGCGCTCGAACGATCCGGACGCCACCCTCGCTTGGTATCACGACGTCTTCGGCGGTGAGCGCGATGCCATGAAGGGCCGTCTCGAGGGCCTTCGGTGGGGACGGATTTGGCTGCTCGTGTCGGAGCACCAGGGAGAGGCGCTGGTGCCGATGCAGACCCGCTCGTTCCACCATCTGGGATGGAGTGTGGCTGACCTCGACGCCTTCGGAAGCGAGATCGCGGCGAAGGGCATCGAGTTTTCCGGCGAGCCTCGAGCGATCACGAACAGCGCCGGCCAGAACCTGATCATTTCGTTCGTCACCGGTCCCGACAATGCCTTCATCGAAGTCCTCGAAGTCGTTGAGTAGCGGCGTTCACACGGCGTTGGCCGGAAGAGGGTCTCGAGTGATGCGCGCTGCTGTCTGGACGATTCTGCTAGTGGCCGCATATGCCGCCCACAGCGGCTGCACGGCGTCCGATCTCCCACCCGTTCCCCCGATCGTCGCGAAGGCCATCGACTTCCATGGCGGTGACGTCTACGACGCGGCTCGCATCGCGATGACCATCACATCGCTGTCTGGGAGCTTTCGGATTGAGGTGACCCGGGAAGGCGACCGCTTCGAGCACGTGGTCACCAGCGCATCTGGCCAGATGGAACGGCGCGTGCGCCTCACGAACGACACGGTCGAGGAGTGGCGAGATGGCGCGGCGGTTGCACTCGACCCAGTGGCCCAGCGTGCGGCGCGATCCTACGTCGACGCCCGCGTCTTCTTTCCGCTGCTACCGTTCACGCTCGAGGGGGGCGATATCCGGTTCGAAGACCGTGGTCGCGAGATGTGGCAAGGCCGTGAGCTGCACGAAGTGAAGGTCACGTTCGACCCGGGAACCAGTGGTGGAGCGAGCGACAACTACATGTTCTGGTTTGATCCCGACTCCGGCCGCGTCGAGCAGTTCGGCTACGACTTCGGTACAGGACTGCGGTATCGGAAGGCCGTCGAGTTCGATCGTGTCGGAGGGATTCTCTTCTCGACCCAGGAGAACTACGCAATCGACGGGAGCGGCCTGACCGTGGATGCGCTTTCGCCCGAGTATGTCGCTGAAAAGATGGACCTGCTGTCGACCGTCGCGCTCTCCGAAATCAGCGTCGAGCCAACCTAGGCTATCATCGCGCACAACACCACATTGAGGGGGTCACATGGGCCATCGAGTTCTCCTGTGCGTGAGCGCGGCGGCTGTTCTCGGCGCGCTCGTTTCGTTCGCGTTGTTCGTGTCGCTGGGCGCAGCGCCTGCCGTCGCACAGTCGGCTGCGCCGAGGACGGCCTGGGGTCAGCCGGACTTGCAGGGGATCTGGGATTTCCGCACCATCACACCGCTCGAGCGGCCGGAGGACCTAGGCGACAAGGCGTTCTTGACTCCAGAAGAAGCCGCCAATCTCCAACAAGAACGGATCGACCGGAACGAACGGCTCCTCAACCGTGCCGCCGAACGAACGCAGGTCGCCAACCAGGTCGACACGCGAGAGGATGGCTCCCCCGGCTTCTATAACAACTTCTGGCTCGACGAAGGAACCAGAGCCGTCGGCACGCGGCGGACGTCGCTCGTCGTGGATCCGCCCAACGGCCGGATTCCAGACCTGACGCTGCACGGCAGCGACAGGACGCGGGCCGGGAGCATCGACGCGAGCATCCAGCAGATTCATGGCTGGACCGAAGCTCGGCAGACCGATGCATCCTCGGATTCAATGCTGGCCCACCCATCACGCCGCTTGGGTACAACCAGAACATGCAGGTGTTCCAGACCCCGGACTACGTGGTGTTGCTCACTGAGATGGTGCACACGGCTCGGATCGTGCCGCTCGATGGGCGTCCAACGCTCGGCGAGGGCATCCCGCAGTGGTCGGGGGACTCTCGCGGCTACTGGGAAGGCGACACGCTGGTTGTCGAGACCTCGAGTTTCTACCCGCAACGACGGTGGAGAGGGTCGACCGCAAATATGAAGCTTGTTGAGCGCTTCACGCGCCTTGACGCCGACACGCTTGACTACACGTTTACGGTGATCGATCCGGAGATCTGGACGAGCGCGTGGACAGCGTCGATTCCGATGCAGCGGACCGACGTGCCGATGTACGAGTACGCCTGCCACGAAGGGAACTACAGCATGCCCGGCATCCTGGGCGGCGCGCGGGCGCAAGAGGCGAAACCGCAAGAGGCGAAACAGTGATGCGCAGGACCTATCTGTACCGTCTGGTCGTGACGTGCGCGCTCGCGCTCGTCACTGGGTTGACGCTGACCGCTCAACGGGAGGGATGGGCGCGCCCGTTTCCCGGCCACCGCGTGATTGGCAACCTCTACGCGGTTGGCACCTACGACCTGGGTGTCTTTCTGATCACATCAGAAGAAGGGCACATCCTGATCAACACCGGGCTCGAGGACTCGACAGCACTGATCCGCGAGAACATCGAGTCGCTGGGGTTCCGGCTGGAGGACGTCAAGATCCTCCTGACCATGCAGGCGCATTGGGATCACACCGCCGCGCTCGGCGAGATCAAAGAGATCACCGGCGCCGCGATGTGGGCGACCGCTGGCGACGCGCCCGTCTTGCGCGACGGTGGACTCAGCGATCCGCATTTCAGGCGCGCGTCGTTTCGTCCGCTCGAAGTCGACAAGATCATTACCGACGGTGAGCTCATCGAGCTGGGTGACACTCGGTTGACGGTGCTCGAAACCCGGGGCCATACGGCGGGGAGCTCCAGCTACACGATGAACGTGAATGAAGGTGGCCGCGACTACCTCGTCGCGATCGCCAACATGGGGACCATCAATCCCGGGAAAAAGCTGGTGGTGAACCCCACCTATCCGGGCGTGGCGGAGGATTTCGCCGAGACGTTCCGAAAGCAGAAGGCGCTCAACGTCGACGTATGGGTGTCGGCGCACGGCCGTCACTACAAGTTGCACGACAAGTATCAGGCCGGGCAGGACTACGATCCCCAGACGTTTGTCGATCCCGCCGGCTTTCTCGTCGAGGTGGAGCGCTACGAGAAGCTGTACCTGGATCAGCTTGCCGCCGAAAGAGCCGCCGGGCCGTAGGCGGTATCAAAACCCCAATCCTCGATCGCTGCAGGAGAAACCGATGGCCCAACCAACGCCGCAGACCTATCAGAACCACACCAGGTGGGTGCCCCTCTATCACTTCGTGGCGGGAATGATTTTTCCGGCCAACGCCTTTGTGGCCGCCTTCCAGATGGTGCGGAGCCCCTCACTGGAGAGTGGGTTCGGGCTGCTCCTTGCTGTGGCCCTCGTCCTTGCCTTCTTCTATCTACGAGCCTTCGCCTTGGCGGCGCAAGATCGCGTCATCCGACTTGAGGAGCGGCTGCGGATGCAGGCGCTCCTTCCCGAAGACCTCAAGCCACGTATCAACGACTTCAGCACACCGCAGCTCGTTGCCCTTCGCTTTGCCAGCGACCAGGAGCTTCCGGACCTGGCGCGCAAGGTGCTCGACGAGAACATCGTCGAGCAGAAGCCGATCAAACAAGCCATCAAGGCCTGGAGGGCCGACTACCAACGGGTATGAGCTCGCCTTCGCGGATTTAGGCCAGGGCACGTTCGAACAGAACCAGCAAGCGGCCCCAGGCCCGCTCCGCCTGAGCCTCGTTGTAGACCCGCGAATCGGGTGGACACCACCCGTGCATGGCTCCTTCGTACACCTCGATCTCAGCAGGCAGCCCAGCCTTCGCGAACGCGTCGCGGAGCACGTCCTTCGCCTCGGGCTGTCGCTCATCATCGTTCTGCGCAACGGCAAACAGATAGTGCGCCTTCATCTGAGGAACGAGCAGATGGGGGCTGTCCGGAGCATCGCTCACGAGCCCGCCCCCGTGGAACGAAGCAGCGGCGCCAACGCGGTCGGGCAGGGCGGCCGCCGTTCGCATGGTGATCGGACCGCCCATGCAGTAGCCCATCGTGCCCACCTTTCGGTTGGGGTCTACGGCATCCTGACCGTCGAGGAAGCCCACGAACGCCTTCGCGTCCGTCACATGAGTCTCGGCGTTCAGCGTCCCCATTAGCGGCCTGATCTTGTTTCGGACCGCCTCGTCGGCGAAGCTGGCGCCTTCGGCCGCGATTGGCGCCTTCTGTGCGCGGTAGTACTGATTGACGACCAGCACTGAATAGCCTGACTCCGCGAGGCGCTTGCCCATCTGCTTGAAGGCCGGCCGCAAGCCCAGGGCATCTGGCCAGATCAAGACCCCCGGATGACGCCCGCTCGATGGATGTACGAAGTGACAATCCGCGACACCGTCCGGAGTGGACACCTCGATGTCCGCGCTCGTCACGTCGACGGCGCCAGCCGTGCGCGACCAGAACATCGCCATTCCCGCCCCGACGGAGACAGCGCCGAACTGCCGCCGTGTCAGCTCTCCGGACCGGCTCAGGTGCTGGTTCCAGTCGTCAACGATCTTTTCGTCGCACATGTTCGCCTCCTCAAAGTGTGGTTGCCGCTACTTCTGGTCCAGGATCTGGTTCCATGCGTCCAGCTGTTGCTGCTGTGCGGCCAGGAGGGCTGATGTCTCACCCTCGATGACGACCGCTTCCATTGCGTCGCCTTGTGCAATGGCATCGACGACGTTCTGTCCCGCGACGACCTTGCCAAACACCGAATGTTTGCCGTCGAGATGCGGGGTTGGCCCGTGTGTGATGAAGAACTGACTCCCGTTCGTGCCCGGCCCGGCGTTCGCCATCGACAGGACGCCCGGCGAATCGTGCCGCCGGGAAGGACTGAATTCGTCGCCGAAGTTGTAGCCCGGCCCACCGCGCCCGGTGCCGGTCGGGTCGCCTCCCTGAATCATGAAATCTGCAATGACACGATGAAACGTCACCCCGTCGTAATAGCCCCGCTGCGACAGGTTGACGAAGTTCGCGACCGACAGAGGCGCGTCGGCTGGAAAGAGCGTGACGCGGATATCACCTTTTGCCGTCTTGATCACGGCGGTGAGCTCGTTTGTGTTTGTGGCTTCACTGGACATTGTCGTTGGACCTCCGATGAGTTCTTGGCCTACTGATCCCGCAGGAGCACGCGGGCGGCTGCGGGCATAGTACAACGTCGCGGGGCTCAGGAGACTCGATCGGTTGAGCGTACAATGCCATGTGATCCGAGGAACCGCGTGAGGTATCTACCAACCGGCATCGGCACGCTGCTGTGTCTCGTTGCGTCGTGGACCGCCGGTGCGGCTCAGGAGCAAACGCTCCAAGACGTGCTCGAGCGGGCGACTAACTACGTGAGGGTCCTGCACCACCAGCTCTCGAGCGTGGTCGCCGAAGAGCTGTACGAGCAGCGCGCACGGAAGTCCTCGTCGTCGTTGATTCCCGAGGGTCGCACGCTGCGTTCCGACTATTTACTCGTGCGCCCGCAGGGCGCCGAGCGCCCCTATGGGTTTCGTGACGTGTTCGAGGTCGATGGCCGGCCTGTGCGTGACCGCGCGGAGCGGCTGACCCAGCTGTTCCTCGATCCGTCGGTTTCGTCCAACCAGCAGATCCAAGGCATCTTGACCCAGAGTGCGCGCTACAACGTCGGTGCCATCCGACGGACCGTCAACGTTCCGACCCTCCCCCTGATCTTCCTTAGTCCGACCTACAAGGGCCATTTCGCGTTCGACCGCGTGACGGACTCAGCGCCGCAACTCGAGATCGATGGGCCCAAGCTGCCGGCGGACGTGTGGGTGGTCGCGTACCGAGAAGAGTGGGACACCACCGTGATCGGTGGTCGAGACGGGAAGCACCTGCCAGCGGAGGGCCGCTTCTGGATTGAACCGGTCGCTGGCCGCGTGCTGATGAGCGAGCTCATCCTCGACGACGGCTACTGGGTGTCGACCATCATCGTGCGGTACGCTCCGGACGAGAAGATGGGCCATCTCGTTCCGGTCGAGATGCAGGAGCGCTACAACCATCTCCGCGACGGCGGGCGCATCGAAGGCACCGCCACGTACACGCACTTCCGCCGGTTTCAGGTGGTGGTCGACGAGACGCCGCCTTCACGTCACTGAGGGGGAGCCGGCTCGCGCCCGGTATGAGGGGTTCGGTAGGTCATCCGAGGCGATCTTCTTTCCAGAGACTCCACCCCTCTTCGCTGCGTCCGAAGTCACAGCGATCTGGGTGCAGCAGTTCCGCCAGAATCTCAGCGGATTCAACGACGCGAGGCCCCGGCCGGTTGAAGTACTGATTCCCGTCGGTCATGACCACGCGCCCTGTTCTCACGGCTGTGAGTGGCGACCACGCTGGGTGCGAGACCAAGGGCGACATCTCCCGACATGATCGCTCGATGTCGAAGCCGCACGGCATGATGGCTATCACGTCGGGATCGGCAGCGGCGAGCTCCTCGATGTCGAGGTAGCTCGAGTGCCTGCCCGCAGTTCCGAAGACGTTCGTGCCGCCAGCGCAATCGACGAGCTCTGGCACCCAGTTTCCCGCCGTCATGAGGGGGTCAATCCACTCGATAGAGGCGATCGACGGCCGAGCGGGGAGAGCCGACGTGTGAGCTTGAATACGTTCGAGTCGTCCGGTCAGCTCGTTGACGAGCTCCTGGCCGCGACTCGGCGTCCCAAGTGACGCGGCAACGGTACGAACGTCTCGCCAGATATCGTCGAGCGCCATTGGCTCCAACGAGACGACCCTGGGCTGCGAGCTCACCAGATCGCACACGGCTCGCTCGACGTCCTTCAGGCTGACGGCGCACACCTCGCATTGGGTCTGGGTCACGATGACGGTCGGTGCGAGCTCGTTCAGGAGGTCGGGATCAACGCGATAGACCGACAGCCCATCCATGACGATCTGTCGAACCTGATCATCGGTCGCGCGACTCGCCGCCTCGACGTCGACCTTAGATGTCGAGCAGGCGGGCAACCGTCCGACGGATGGTGGGTAGTCGCATTCGTGTGACCGGCCCACGAGCTGGTCCTCGTATCCAAGCGCGCAGATGATCTCGGTCGCACTGGCAATGAGCGAAACGATGCGGTGGGTCGTCATCGGGTCGGCCCTATCTTCCAGGCAAGGTCATGGGCCGTGGCGCCACGGCTACCACGTCCGCGAGCGTCACCCGACTGAACAAAATCGGAAGGAAGACGGCCATACTGACCACGGTGCTGCGGAAATAGGGAAGGGCTCGGACATAGCAGTCGACGAGTCCAGCCGTGGTGTGCGGATAGACCGACCCGTTGCTCAAGGCCCACAGGCCAAAGTTCGTCAGAACAAAGAACCCGACGGACGAGATGAGCCCGACAGCCGCCACCGCTGACCATGCCGGAGACGTCCGTTGGCCTCGAAGAGCAAATCCACTGGTCGCCACGAGCGCGACCGACAGGTAGACCACCGGCTGGTACGGGTAGAACGCCCAATCGACACGTCCCGTGAGCGCCCAGATCCCGAGATCGCCCAACAGGAAGGTCGCGAATGGGATCGCGTATACCAGTCTCGGCTGCGCGTAGATGGCTCCCCCAAAGATGCAGATGGGCAGAATGGGAGAAAAGTTCCATGGGTAGATCGCGTTGTCGTGATCAATCGAGACGCCGAGATGTGAGAGGGCGTAGGGCAGGAGTCGCACCAGGACGCTGAGTGTCAGCAGGGATATCAGGACCGACGGACGGAATCTCATGATGGTTCTCCTTGGGGTAAGACATCGCAATACACAAGGCCGGCACGACGAACGACAGCGGCCGGCGATACGGGGATGGGGCGCTTGAAGATCGGGCCGCTCGACACGAACGTGTGAAACTCACCGTTCTCGCCGCACGGGTCGACGTCAGGAGGGAGGTCGGCGAGCAGCGCCGCGTCGAACGCGCGACCGGCGAACGACGAGTCGAGCGTGGCGGGATCGATGCACACGACGAGGCCCTCGAACCCCTCGCGGATGAACTCGTGTGCGAGCCCTGTGGTGTTCTGATGCCAGAGCGGAAACAGGCACCCGAGGTGGCACTCGGCGACCCGTTGCTCACGGTAGAGCCGGAGGTCTTCAAGTGCGATGTCGCCGAACGCAATACGACGAATGCCGTCCGCACGAAACTTTCTGAACGCCCTGCCCATGGCGCGTTCATAGGTTTCATTGGTCGGCATCGGTGGCACGGCGACCTCGGTTAGCGGCAGGCCTAGCGATGCCGCCTGCGCGCGCAACAGACTGCGTCGGACCCCGTGAATGCTGACGCGCTCGTGGTCAATCATCACCGTCGTCAGAAGGGCGACGGCTTCATGTTGGCGCTGTTGCTGGATGGAGCGGAGGGCTAAGACACTGTCCTTGCCGCCGCTGAAGCACATCACGATTGGTTCAGGCATAGGTGGCCCCTCGGCCATGGCCCACACGATCGCTGTGAAAGGAGAGGGAAGCTCGGATGGAGCTTGACTGTCCTTCCCGCGAAGGTCCAGGTCGGCTGAACAGCGTCGGCAGGTCTTCGGGCTTACGGGCGAATCGGCGCGTCGCGCCTACCTACTGGCCGTCGCTTCCCAGCTCTATGAGCCAGTGCGTCATGACGGCGGTCGTTTCCGTTCACCGCTGCGGGGCAGCCCCGGATTCTCACCGGGTTCCCTCTTGCCGCTCCGGCCGGTCCGGAGCACCAACGCAATGTGGCGAGTACCTTAGTTCGGAGTCGACGAAAGGTCAACCGCCTCGCTAAATCCTCCCGACATCGGCCACAATGTTCGAACGTTGGGCCTCGGCATCGAGTGGGGAACAGCTTCGTGCGAATAGGATGCGCGTCGACGTGGGTGGCGCTGGTCGTGCTTTCGTTCGGTAGTGCGACGGCTCAGCATTGGGATCCCAGTTTGGAGTGGCGCAGCTATGGCGGCACGAACTGGAGCCAGAAGTATTCACCCCTCGACCACATCGACAGTTCGAACTTCGAAAGTCTCTCGGTCGGATGGACCTGGAAGTCGGTCGACATCGGCCTGATCGAGAGCCTGTCGAGACGGTACCTGCCCCCGCTCGGCGCCAACGGTCTGAAAGCGACGCCACTCGTTGTCAACGGCGTGATGTACCTGAGCACCGCCTTGGCACAGGTCGTCGCGCTTGACCCGGCGACCGGTGAGACGCAGTGGGTCTACAACCCGGAGGCGTACACGACGGGCGGAAATGCCAGCATCGTCGGGCCCTGGCAGACGCGGGGCGTCGCCTACTGGTCCGACGGCGCCGGAGACGAGCGAGTTCTGTTGGGGACCCACGACGGTTTCCTGATCGCGGTGAACGCGCAGACCGGGCGCCCGATCAACAGCTTCGGCGTCGACGGGAAGGCCGACCTCCACACAGCCGTGCCGAGGGCTACGCGCGGCGTGCCGCTGCCGCTCTTCAGCAACGAAGGCCACTACGTGTCACCCAACTCGCCACCGGTGGTCGTGCGGGATACCGTCGTGTCCGGGGCGGCGATGTCCGACCGACCGACGCGCAAGGAGTGGCCACCGGGTTCGGTGCAGGGTTTCGATGCTCGCACCGGCGAGTTGAAGTGGATCTTCCATACCATTCCTCAGGCGAACGAGTTCGGCGAGCACACCTGGGAGGACGGTTCCAACCTGTACACCGGCAACGCGAACGTGTGGTCGACACTGAGCGGCGACGACGCGCTGGGCCACGTGTACGTGGCGACGACCGCGCCGACCAATGACTACTGGGGCGGGGAGCGGAAAGGCGACAACCTGTTCTCCCAGTCGATCGTCGCCGTCGATGTCGAGACCGGAGAACGCGTCTGGCATTTCCAGGCGATTCATCACGGTGTCTGGGACTGGGACTTTCCGACGGCGCCGACGCTCATGGACCTGACGGTCGATGATCGCCCGGTCAGCGCGCTCGCGCAGGTGAGCAAGCAGGGCTTCGTCTACGTGTTCGACCGGGCGACTGGTAAACCGGTCTGGCCGATCGAGGAACGAGCCGTTCCTTCCTCCGACGTGCCAGGCGAGGAACTGTCGCCGACACAGCCGTTTCCCACGAAGCCGCTACCGTTCGAGTACCAGGGTGCCACCGAAGACCTCTTGATCGACTTCACGCCAGAGCTGCGCGCTGAAGCGGTAGCGATCATGCGGCAGTATCGGTATGGACCGATCTTCACGCCGCAGACGCTCTATGCGGAAGACGGGACGCACGGGACGCTGCAGGTGCCCGGTTCGGGTGGCGGGGCCAACTGGGGCGGGGCCGGGGCCGACCCCGAGACGGGCTTTCTGTACGTGCCGTCTCGATCGGGACTAACACGGATGGTCTTGGTCGAAGGAAAGCCCAGTTTCACGAACCTACGGTATGTGCCGAATGGCAAGCTCGGGCCGGAGAGTATTCATCCAGCTCGTCCCCCAGCGGTGACCGGCCCGCGCGGCCTGCCACTGTTGAAGCCGCCTTACAGCCGGCTGACGGGGTACGACATGAACCGCGGCGAGATCGTCTGGCAGACACCGACCGGCGCTGGTGCCGACCGCATCCGAAACCACCCGGCGCTGGCCCAGCTCGACCTGCCGCTCTTGGGTGGTCAGCAGACGACGAGTGGACCGCTCGTCACCAAAACGCTCGTCGTTCTGGGCCTCGGGCCGACTGGACCCAACGACAGCGCCTGGCTGGTCGCGTATGACAAGGCAACTGGCGCGGAGCAGGGGCGAGTCGCGCTGCCTGCCCGCCCGCTGGGCACGCCGATGACCTACCTGGTTGACGGGCGACAGTTCATCGCGCTCACGCTGCAGGGGGCGCAGATGGTTGGCCTTTCCTTGCCCTGATGGTGGGTGAAGAGTGAGGATGAGTTCGATGCAAGCATGCTGGTGGGTTCGTTTCGCAGGGGTGGTCGCTGTCCCGATGATGGTCGCGGGGGCAGATGTGGTCACCGCGCAAGAGTGGGCGTCGTGGCGAGGGCCCGCCAATGATGGCATGACCAGCGGCGATGCCCCGGTGACCTGGAACGGCGAGGAGCACGTCAAGTGGAAGGTCCCCATCGTGGGCCGCGGCCTTTCTTCGCCGGTCGTGTGGGGTAACCAGATCTTTGTCACGACGGCCGTCAAGATCGATGCCGACGGCGCCATCATCCCGGAGCCCCCAGAAAGCCGCCCCGGCTTTCGAGGTGGCGACGGCGGTGGTTGGGGTCCGGGCGATTGGCAAGGACAGGACGGAGGTCGTGGAGGTGATGACGGCGACTGGCAACGGCGTCGAGAAGAGTGGCTTCGGAGCCGTGGCAGTGGCGGAGACACCGACGGCGACCGGGAGCGGGAGCGGCGGCGCGAAGAATGGCGCCGTCGCCGCGCGGCCAGCGAAGGGCAGGCGCCCCAGGGTCATGGGCAGCGCCGAGGCGGCGGCGATGGCCAGGGTCGGGGCGGCGGTTGGTGGGGCCACCGCAATTCCGAGCCGCAGGTCGCACATCGGTTTCTCCTTCTGAGCATCGACAGGACCACTGGCGCCGTGATGTGGCAGCGCGCTGCCACTGAGGCCACGCCGCACGAGGGATTCTTCCCCTTCTACGGCAGCTTTGCCTCCCACTCGCCGGTGACCGACGGAGCGCATGTCTTCGCATACTTCGGATCGAGAGGCGTCTACTGCTACGACCTGGACGGCAATCTGGTGTGGAGCAAAGACCTGGGTCAGATGAACAAGATCATGCAGTTTGGGGAAGGCACCCCCATCGTCCTGCATGAGGACCGCGTGATCATCAAGTGGGACCATGAAGGCGAGTCGTTCATCGTGGCCCTCGACAAAGCGACGGGCAGAGAGCTCTGGCGCACGCCTCGCGACGAGTTCACGTCGTGGTCACCGCCGCTGGTGGTTGAGCATGATCGTCAGAAACAGGTTGTGGTCGCCGCGAGCCGAAAGGTACGGAGCTACGACTTCGAGACGGGCGACGTCATATGGGAAGTCGCTGGCCTTGGACAGAACCAGATTCCAGCTCCGGTTCATCAGGGTGATCTCGTCTACGTCATGAGCGGGTTCATGGGCCCGAATCTGATGGCCATCCGGCTGGGCAACCAAGGCGACCTCACGGATACCGACGCCATCGTCTGGAGCGAAACACGGGCGCTCAGCTACACGGGGTCGCCGGTGCTCTTTGATGATCAGTTGTACGTCTTGACGGATCGCGGTATCCTCACGAACCTCGACGCGACGACGGGAGCCATGCATTACCGCGAGCGTTTGCCCGGACCGGCCAGCTTCAAGTCGTCGCCCGTTGGCGTCAACGGCAAGCTCTACCTCTCGAGCGAGGACGGTCGCGTGTTCGTGGTACGAATGGGGCCGACATTCGAGCTGCTGGCCACGAATACGTTGGAGGATGCGGTCTTCATTGCGACCCCCGCGATTTCCGGTGGCGAGATCTTTCTCCGCAGTCACGACAGCCTCTACCGCATCGGCGAGTTAGACTGACTGCCGCTGACAGAAGAGGAGCGTGGTCCGATGCGATTCAATACCGGAATGTGTACTGTCTGCGGACGATCGTTCCGAACGTCCAGGGTGATCGGGTTGCTGTCGCTGGTGGCGATGGTCACGGCGTCGGCTCTGGCGCTTGTCGCCCAGGAGTCTGAGCGGCCCGCCGGCGCCGACTGGCCGACGTACAACCGAGACCTGGCCGGCACACGGTTTTCGCCACTCGATCAGATCAACACCCGCAATGTCCGCTCGTTGCGCGAGGTCTGGTCGTATCGATTCCATCCCGAGGAGGGCTTCGTCGAGGGGCCGAGTCCGTCGGAGCTGTTTCAGCAGGTCACGCCCATTGTGGTTGACGGCGTGATGTACCTGGCGGCGGGGAATCGGGTTGTGGCTCTCCAGCCCGAGACAGGAGAGGAAATCTGGCGACACGAGCTGGCCGAAGGGCAGGCGTCATTTCGCGGCGTGGCCTATGGGCCGGAAACCGATGCGTATGAACCGCGCATTTACTTCACCAGCCTGAGCAAGGTCGTCGCGCTGAAGGCGGAGACCGGCGAGCTCGACGCCTCCTTTGGAAACCAGGGGGAAGCGGACATACGCGTCCCGTACAACGGCGTGCCTGTGGTGTACAAAGACACCCTGGTGCTTGGATCGAACGTTTTCGGTCCGGGACAGCGGCACATCGCCCCCCACCTCGATCAGCCCCGAGGCGGCGGCGCGCCGACGTATCCTTATCCGCGCGCGCTCGATGCCGCGACCGGTGCGCTGCGCTGGGAGTTGCACACCATCCCGCAGGAAAGCGACTTTGGCAGCCAGACCTGGGGGGGCGAGAGCTGGCGCAATCGCATCGGGAACAACGTCTGGGCGTTCACGCTCGCCGTTGACGAGGACCGGGGTCTCGTTTACATCCCGGTGAGCAGTCCGGGCGCGAATTTCTACGGCGGCGACCGTCCCGGCGACAACCTCTTCGGAAACTCGACCGTTGCCGTGGACATCCAGACCGGCGAGCGGGCGTGGTATTTCCAGAACATCCACCACGATCTGTGGGACTACAACCTACCGCCGACGCCCGTTCTGTTCGAGATCGAGAAAGACGGTCAGCAGATCCCGGCAGTCGCGCAGGTGGGCAAGTCCGCGTTCATGTTCATCCTGAACCGCGAGACGGGCGAGCCGGTGCACGGGGTCGAGGAGCGGCCGGTGCCGGCGGGTGACGTGCCGGGCGAACAGTATTCGCCCACCCAGCCGATTCCGGTCAAGCCTCCACCGCTGGCCCGTGTCAGCTTCGGATCGGACGACGTCGTCACGGCCGATGACACGACGGCCGAGCATGCGGCTGCGTGCCGTGAGCTCTATGACACGGTGGGCTATTACAACGAGGGACCCTATACGCCGATGCGGTTCCAGGATGCAGACACCCCGCCGTCGCTGGTGTTTCCCGGCATGCAGGGAGGCGTTAGCTGGGGAGGCGCGGCGTACGATCCAGAGCTCGGGTACCTCTTCGTGAACTCGAAGGAGCGGCCGCTGAACGGCTGGATACGGGAGAACGAGGAATATGGCCCCGACACCGACGATCAGGTGCCGTACATCCGGGAGATCGGTCCCCCGTTCGAGGCGCCGATCTTCGATGACGACGGGACGCGGGTCGGGGCGCTGCCGTGTTTCAAGCCGCCCTGGGCACGTCTGTTTGCCGTCAATGCGACCACCGGAGACATCGCCTGGGAGGTGCCGCTCGGGATCGAGGAGCTGCTTCCCGAAGGGAAGCAAGACGTCGGCAGCCGGAGTGAGGGAGGCCCGATTGTGACCGCCGGGGGCCTCGTCTTCATTGGGGCCACAGACGACCGCAGGTTCCGGGCATTCGACTCGCGCACCGGGGAGGAGCTCTGGTCAATCGCGTTCGACTTCAATGTTAGGGCCGTTCCCATGACCTATGCGGGGCGCGACGGGAAACAGTATCTCGCGGTTAACGTCTCAGGTCCCGCAACGGGCGAACCCAGGGGCAACGAACGGTTGATCGTGTACGGCCTGCCGGACCGGTAGGCCAGGATCACTGTTCCGTCGCCTGCAGAGCGCAACTCATGGAAATCGTTGGTGTCGTCCTGTCGCTGCTCGGACTCATGTTCTTCGCCTATCGAGGGATCAATGTCCTGGTCTTGGCCCCGATCATGGCGTTGTTCGCGTGCCTGTTTCACGGAGACGCGCCCCTCTTGGCCTCTTACACTCAGATCTTCATGCCGGCGTTGGGGCGGTACCTACTGCAGTACTTTCCGATCTTTCTGCTTGGTTCGATCTTCGGCAAGCTCATGAGCGACAGCGGTACGGCTGCCGTCATCGGACAGTTCGTCGCAAAGAGGATGGGGGCCGAGCGGGGTCTGCTAGCCGTCGTCCTCGCGTGCGCCCTGCTCACCTACGGTGGTGTGTCGCTGTTTGTTGTCGCGTTTTGCATCTATCCGGTGGCGGTCTCCCTGTTTCGAGAGGGCGACATTCCCAAGCGGCTCATCCCAGGTGCCATCGCGTTGGGATCGTTCACGTTCACGATGACCGCACTGCCCGGCACCCCGGCCATTCAGAACGCTATTCCCATGCCGTTCTTTGGGACCACGGCGTTCGCAGCACCTGGCTTGGGTCTGGTTGGCGCCCTGGTCATGTTTCTGATCGGGTGGCTCTGGCTCGAGCGGCGATCACGCCAAGGGAAGGACGCCGGCGAAGGGTACGGCGAGCCAGTCAGCGACATGGATGCGTCGGGCGGTTCCGCGGTGCTGACCATCTCAACCGGCGCGTTCGTGAAGGCCATCGTTCCGCTGGTGGTGGTCGTGGCTCTGAACCTGGTGCTGTCCAAGTGGACGCTACCGGCCGCGGACACCGGGTATCTGGCGGACTCGAGGTTCGGTGGGGTGAGTCTCCAGTCGGTACTTGGCATCTGGGCCCTCATTGCGGCCATCTTCGCGGCGATTCTCCTGCATCTGTTCATGTACCGGCATCAACTGAAGAGCTGGGTGCAGTCGGTCAATGACGGCACCATGGGTAGCCTGTTGCCGATCTTTAACACCGCCTCCGAGGTCGGCTATGGCGCGACCATCGCCTCGCTGACGTCATTCATCGTGATCAGGGACTCGGTGCTGGGCATCGCACCGGAGTACCCCCTGGTCTCCGAAGCCATTTCGATCAACGTGCTTGCCGGCATCACCGGTTCGGCCTCCGGCGGAATGAGTATCGCCCTGGATGCGTTGGCTCAGAACTACCTGCAGATGGCCGCGCAAGCGGGCATCTCCGTCGAGCTACTACATCGGGTGGCCTCCATGGCGAGCGGCGGATTCGATACGCTGCCCCACAACGGTGCGGTCATCACGCTGCTGACCATCTGTGGACTGACTCATCGGAAGTCGTATCTCGACATCGCCGTGGTCAGCCTCGCCGGCCCCTTCGTCGCGACCTGCCTGGTGGTGGTGCTTGGTTCGATGCTCGCAGGGTTCTGACTCAGACCGGTGTTTACCGAGGCGACAGTATCCTGCCGTCGACGCGGAATCGTCGGTAGTTGTCATAGGTCGCCGTCGTGACGAGGCGTGACTCGTCGGCCGTGGTGTAGCGCTCTCGCATCTCGACCGGCACCCACAGCTCCACGCCGGCGTCGTGAGCGTAGGTCACGGCGACGTTGACGTCGACGATGCGTCTGTCCGGGTCGGACTCTGTTCGCAGCCACAGCTGCGTTTGCACCACGCGGCCACTCGTCGGCTCGATCCAAAACCGCCCGCGCGCCGGCACGTTCTTCCCGCTCGGCGTGCGCACGAGCGTCGGCTTCTGCCGCTCCTCGTAGCGCACGACCCACGGAACCTCCACGTCGTCAGGGCCGGGCGGCTCCCGCTCGAACCGGAACCGCTCGCGGTTCGCCGGGTGGAGAAAGAACAGCGCGGCGGTTGGCACATTGAAGTTGCGCCGGACGCGGCCGAGGTTGTAGCGGGCGCTTTCGTCGGCAATGGCTCGGGCACGCTCGAGCCGTCCGGGACCGCGCCGCAGGAAAAGTTGTTGCAGTCGATCCGTTCGGTCGCGGACGCGACGGCCGTCGACGGTGAAGACGTCGCGGAAGCCCACCCACTCGGGGCGGTCGCCGACCCCGACCAGCACGAACTCTGACTGGAGCACGCGCGCGATCGGTTCCGAGCCCGGGGTGTGCCATGCCTGCCGGTAGCGCTCGTCGGCGACGATCTCCGACAGCTCGTCCCCCAGGGTCTGGACGTATCGGGACGCACGATCCACGACGTCGGAGAGATCCGACGCACGGGCGGGCTGCGACCAGACGGTCGTGAGGAGGGCGGCCGAAGCAAGCGCGACGCGTCGCGTCACCATGCCCCGGTGACGCCGACGGTCATGTCGAGCGTTCGGAATCCACCCCCGAGGTCGTCAGCTAGACCGATCCAGGAGTGCCGAGCCTCGAATCGGATCGCCAGTCGTTGATGAAGCCACCACGACACACCCCCGGCCGCGTGACCCGACGGACTCGTCTCGCCAATCTCGAGCACGGCTGTGCCACTGACGAGGCGACTCACACCGATTCCTATCGAGACGAATGGTGCGACCGGGCGAGCTGGCCATCGATAGGTCAAACCGCCATGTACCGTGGTGAGCGAGAAGCTCTCGTCGAATGGGTCCGGCGACCCAGGCGTCGTCGCGAACCGCAGCGACGACGTCTGCCGTGTGACCACGGTCTCTACCGCGGTGTTCGTCGTCAACCCGATGCTCGCTCCGGCCCCGAGGACGCCCCCATCATCGCCGCGCGCGACGCTCGGGCACGGCGTCGTGATCGCGATACACACAATGCCAGTCGAGAACTCCTGAACGGAACCAACGCGATATCCACCGAACCCCGTGATCTCCACCCGAGGCTGGGCCTCGACCGCCGTCGCGAATCCAGCCGTGACCACCGTCGCCGCTAGCGACGCCAACAACCGCACCCCATGGCCCCGCATCAATTGACACACCAAGATTAACGAGCGCCGGTACTTCTCCGCAAGCCTTCCATCGCGGGTCTCCGCAGCGACGCCGTGAACCCTCTCGGACGCAAGCCTCGTCGTAAGGGAAGAGGCCGGCAATGGTGCCGGAATCGATCGCATAGGTTGGAAGGAAGGGACACACCACGATGTCACGATCAATCCGCCGCAGCCACTGGACCCCAGCCGTTCTTCTTGCAATCGCTGTCGTCGTTTCGGGGATCGCAACCGCACGGGCCAACGATTCGTCAGTCTGGTCCCCTGACGCCGCGCACACCGAGATCAACTTCTCGGTGACCCACTTCTTTACGCCGGTGACTGGCAGTTTCGACGACTACGAGATCTCGCTCGACTACGATTCCGAGAACCCGGAGAACAGCAGCGTCGAAGCGCGGATCAACGTCGCCAGCGTCAATACCGGCAACAAGAAGCGCGACGACCATCTCCGAACCGCCGATTGGTTCGAAGCGGACGCCTACCCGCACATGACCTTCAAGAGCACGTCGGTTCGACAGGTTGGCGAAGGCGAGCTGGTGGCCTCGGGTCCCCTGACGATCAAAGGCGAGTCGCATCAGGTGGAGCTGCCAATTACCCTCCTCGGCAGCAAGAAGATCCCT
Source organism: Vicinamibacterales bacterium (assembly GCA_965216615.1). GTDB lineage: Bacteria > Acidobacteriota > Vicinamibacteria > Vicinamibacterales > UBA8438 > CAUZIB01. The sequence continues at coordinate 453,758 of CBDCGH010000022.1, forward strand.
GAGCAGATGCGAAAGATGCTCGGCGGCACGAAAGAAGTGGCGAGCTTTCGAGCGTCCACGAGCATCAATCGTGGCGATTTCGAAGTGGGTACCGGGAGCTGGGCCGCGACGTTGGTCGTCGGAGGCCAGGTCGACATCGAGATCCTGCTCGAAGCCCACAGCAAGTAGCGGAGCCTGCCAGAAGAGCGGACTCGGCCGGAGCCGTCGGCTCCGGTCGCGTGTGAGGAGTGGTTACGCTCGGGCGGAAAGCCGAGCCAAGAAGTGCAGCGAGCGCTCGAACACCCACCCAGCAGGGGGCGAGTAGAGCCCAAGCTTCGAGCGCCACTCTTCGATGTCCAGCTTCAGGTCACGAAACGTCGCCAGCCAGCGTGAGCGCGGCCAGTAGTTGTACGGCAGCGCGACGCCGTGCCGCGCGTTGCCAATCCAGTCCATGAAACGTAGGGTCGGCCCCGCAAGGAGCCCATCCCGACAATGGTCCTTGATGATCACGGATTGACGGGCCACTCGTCTGGCCTCTTTCAGCAGCACAACCGGATCCGGCGTGTGATGCAGAACGTCAACCAGCAGCACGACGTCAAAGCTGTCATCTGAATCGGGAAGGCGTTCGCCGTCGAACGCGCGCACCGGCACTCGAGCGCCATCTCGAATCAGCACGTCGATGCCCTGAATCTGAAGATCGGGGCGCAGTTCGGCGAGTTGCCGATCCAGCTCGCCATCACCACAGCCCACATCGAGCGCGCTCGCGTCGGCTGGGAGCAACGTCGCGATTGCGGAGGCGAGCGTGCGAACACGGTTCTGATGAACCAGCTTCTCGTGAAGCGCTCCGATCACGAGCGCCTCATGCCGAGGATGCTGACGAAGCTACTGGCGAGAACGGTTTGAAAGCCCAGCGCCGCCAGCGTGACTCCAGGAATCACCTTGCGCATCGTGTCGGCGTAGTCGAGCCTGCCAAAGGCCACCTGCTGCCATGACACCAGGGCCCACCCGAGCAGGATCGAACCGGTCGCCAGCATGGCGGCGCCCACGAAGAGTCCATGTTCGAGTCGAAAGACGCCAAAGAGGCGTGTCAGACGTGTGTCTTCGGGAAGCATGCCCTCACCGACCGCAAAGACCTTCGCCAGGAAGGCAAAGAGCACCGACTGGTAGCCCATCACGATCGCGAGGCTCGCGAACAGCAACGTATGTGCGTCCAGCGTGGCTCCCAGCACCGACGCTCCTGGCATCGCGAGCCCGTAGCCGACCAGGCCCACAAGAACCGTCGCGAAACCCGGCATCAGGAACAGCCATCGCGGGCTGTAGAGCATGAAGAAGGCAAGCGTCCGCCACCCGTCACGAAACGTCCGCAGATGCGGGGTGTGCTGCACTCGACCATCCGGATGGAGTGTGATGGGCAGCTCCACGATGTCTCGCCCGTAGAGGGTGCTGCGGATGATCATTTCGGTTGCGAACTCCATCCCGTCGGAGCGGAGGTCGAGGTCGTCGTAGAGGGTCCTCGTAAACCCGCGCAGGCCGCAATAGACGTCGCTGATGTTCGACCGAAACATCGTGCGAACCAGCCACGAGAGGAAGGGGTTCCCGATCCAGCGGTGCAGCCAGGGCATCGCTTTTGGCGCAACGCGTCCACCGCCGCGCGGTAGGCGGCATCCTTGGACCAGGTCGTGACCCTCACGCAGGCGCTCGACGAATCTTGGAATCTCGCGAAAGTCGTAGCTGTCGTCGGCGTCGCCCATGATCACGAATCTGGCGCGGGAGCTGGCGATGCCGCCACGAAGGGCGTTGCCGTAGCCTTTCTCGGTCACAGCCACGACTCGGGCGCCGAGCTGTTGCGCGATCTCGACCGATTCATCGGTACTGCCGTTGTCGGCAACGATGACTTCGCCCACGATGCCATGCTCGGCCATGGCCTTCTGCGCCTTCTTGATGCAGATGGCCAGCGTGTCCGCCTCGTTGAGACACGGCATAACCACGGCAACCTCGAATGGCTGCGGAAACTGCAGTTCAACCGCTGTCGACCCCGGGGGAGTGCTGGACACGGTGCTTGTCATCGTCGGTCTGGCTGTCCGTGTTGGCGGATTTTCCTCAATCAAGTACTCGGCACTCAGGCCCGTCTTCTTTACTCCGCACGGATCTGCCAGTCCTGTCCGTCGTGATACAGCCGCCACACCTGCCGGTCGTCGAAATAGGCCAGGAGGCGTCGGTTCTTCTCGGGTTCCATGCTGTGGGCCCAGACGACGCGCGAGGTGTCGATGTCGGCACGATTGGCTGTCCAGCTGAAAAAGCGCTCTCGGTCGGGATCGTGGCGAACCATCACGAGGTGCTTGCCAGGGCGCTCCGACAGTTCGTGTGCAATTCGTTGCCGCGCGTCGGCGAGAGCCTGAAGGGATTCACCGCGAGGATGGAGTTGGCGAGCCAGATACGCATATGAGACCGATCCGAACACAGCGATGTGGAGCGCTAGCAGACCCACGACCAGTGTTCGCCCGAACGGGCGCCCATGCACCGTCATGAGATGCATGTGCCTCAATCCCTGCACGATCAAAAGCCAGACGGCCGCCATCGATGGCGCGTAGTAGTGACCCAGGTGACTCCACGTGGCGACCGAGAGCGCCAGAACGTTACCCGCAACAGCCAGTCCTGCCCACTTCATGTGTCGCCGCCGGAGCGCCCACGGCATCGCCAGCAGCGCGATCAACAAGACCGGTGACCATGTTCGTACTGCCACGCCGGTGATGTTCACCGTCTTTACGGTCGCCAATTCCGCGAGGGTCAACCGGCGTTGCCGATTGAACACGTCTGCGGTGTACGCATGAGTGTCCCGAATTGACGGGTGCCGATAGTCGGGAGCAGGACGCAGTGAGCCCCACAGAAACAGTGGGGCATAGCCGTAGGTGTCCTCGTGAACCGTGTACAGAGGGGGACCCCATCCTTCGGACAGGTTTTCGTCACAGCTAAGGTGGAATCCAGGTTCGATTCAAGCGACCTTGCTGACGGGAACCGGGGCAGAGCCCCAGGCTCCCGTCAGCTCCGTCGTCACGCCTCGGCCGGCGTCGGTCGTTGAGCGCCGGTGGGGCCGGCGCCGGTCGTAGAAGTCCATCCACCGCGATGCCGGGCCGGGCCTGGGCGCCGGTCGCGAACTCAGACAGGTAGACGCACTCGTATTTGAGCGATCGCCACATCGATGAACACGTTGTCCATCCAGCGGCCCTTGCCGTCCCCGAAGCCTTGACGGGTGCCGATAGTCGGGAGCAGGACGCAGTGAGCGCATCGAGCGTGTTGGACAGGCGCCAGGACAGCACCTTGCGACTCGCCCAATCCATCACGGCGACCAGGTACAGAAAGCCCCGCTGCAGGGGAATGTAGGTGACATCCGTGCACCACACGTGGTTCGGCCGCGTGATCTGCAAATCGCGTAGCAGGTAGGGATAGATCCGGTGCGCCGGGTGCGGCTGAGACGTCCGGGGCCGCTGGTAGAGCGCGTGCAGGGCATCAGGCGGCGCACCCGCTTGCGAGAGACCATGTCGCCCTGACGGCGTAGCCAGCGTGTCATCTGGCGCGATCCGTAGAACGGCGCCTCTAGGAACTGCTCCGATCGTGATTCAGCGGGCTATCGCCTCGGCTCGCGTAGTAGAACGACGACCGCATCGACACCAGGCGGCACTGCCGCGTGGCTGAGCCCCGGCAACCATTGCCAGCCTCCGGCCGGGGCTCAACGACCGAAGGCCTTGGATAAAAAATCCCGCTCGATGACGAGTCCGAGCAACTCCATCTCGGTCTCCCGAGAGGCCTCCTGCCGCTCGTGGTTCCCCGAGAGCCGGCTAGTACCTTCTGTCGAGCCTTCTTCTTCCAGTTGGTCATCGCACATCGTAGCGGGCCGCCAGTTCCGCCATCGTCGGCGAAGGGCCTCCAACGCGGCCTTCAACTCAGCCGACTCCGTCTCTTCCGTGGCATGCCAGATCTGGATCTCACCTTAGCAAGCTGTCGAATTTCGGGGTCCACCTCTTACGGCATGCGCAGCGGGTCCCCCGTCACCTGATGGTTGTAGTAGCCCATCGTGAGGATGGTGACCGCCAGTACGGCGCCGGCCGGCAGCACGGTCCGAGTCACGATCGATCGCAGGGGAGGGCGGTTGCGACCCATGAGCCACGCTGTCAGCGCCACCGGCAGACTGACGATCGCGCCTTCGTAGGGCCGGCTGTTGGCGAGCACCGCGAGCCCGATACCGAGGGCCACACCCATCGCCGGACCTGCGCCGTTGAGAATCCGCGGTAAGGCTCCGTAGATCAGCGCACCCCCGAGCACCGCCGCCTGGCCGCCCCAGAACGTTTGCCCCCAGTTGATCTGGGTTGTGACGTGCGCCACCAGCAACAGGCTGCCCAGTAGCGCCCACCGGCCAGGCACCCAGCCTTGGAGCATCCAGCAGACCGCGGCGGCCGCGAGCACAGTTCCGAGCCACACACCCGCGAGCGGATTCCCCGTCAGCCATTGGCCCAAGCCCAGGAGCATTCCCTGAGCCGGCGGATACTTCGACATGTAGGTCGGTTCGTGAAACACGTGAGTGGTTTCGAAGTGGTGCCAGTGCGGATGCGTCGGGTTTGTGAGTCGCCCTTGCGCGTATGTGTCGGCCGCGAGGAGATAGCTGAACTCGTCCTGGACAAGCGGCACTGGCGGGCGGGCGGAGGACATGACGACGGCGACTATTCCCGCCCCGAGCCCAACACCGATCACGGTCATGCGTCGTCGGTGTCCGGCTCGGCGCAAGGCCGCCCAGATGGCGTCTACAATCCGAGAGCCGGACCGGCGGGATAGCACGAAGCAGGCCGCCACGACCAGTGCTACCGCGCCGTAGCCCGGCACTATCCAGAGGCTGGCCGACTCAGCCGGGATTAGGTCACCCATGGTGTCGATCACGTACTCGGCACCGAGCCGTTCTTCCTACACGCAGGCCGGGCCCGCCGCGTTTCGGTCTACCGTGTTCGATCCAAGAACCTCAAGAGCTCGCTGTCCGTGCCGAGGATGAAGATCGTCGATGGATCCATCGTCTCCTCGTATGTCTCCAGCGACTTGGTGAAGGCATAAAAGTCGGCGTCCCGGTTGTACGCCTCCGCGTAGATCCGGGTGGCTTCAGCGTCAGCTTCGCCCCTGAGCTCTTCGGCCTGACGATACGCCTCGGACTGGATCTGCGCGAGCTCGCGTTCGCGCTCGCCGTTGATTCGCGCCGACTCGCCCTGCCCTTCAGACCGAAATTGCTCGGCGACCCGTTGCCGCTCGGCGATCATCCGTGCGAAGACGTCCTGCTGGACCTCCTCGACGTAGTTGATCCGCTTCAGACGCAGATCCAGGAGCTCGATGCCCAGGTCGGCCGTGCGCCCGGCAGCCGTTCTGAGGATCTCGCGCGTGATTTCCTCCCGGCCACGTTCGATCGTCTCCAGGATGACCGCCTCTTCCTCGCTGTCAATCAGGACGTCGTCTGGGTTGCGGTTGGTGCTGCGCACGAGCTCGATCAGGTCGTGACTCGCCACCGCGTTGCGGGTCTCGCCGTCGAGGACGTCGTCAAGCCTCGATTGCGCCCCCCGCTCGTCCCGCAGCCGTTGGAAGAACAGCAGCGGGTCGGTGATGCGCCACCGCGCGTAGGTGTCGACCCAGATGAACCGCCTGTCTTTGGTCGGCACTTGGTTGGGACTACCGTCCCACTCGAGGAATCGCTTATCGAACACGTTGGTCCGCTGGATGAATGGCACCTTGAACTTCAATCCGGGCGTGACGACCGGGTCACCGACTGGCTCACCGAATTGGGTGATGATCACCTGCTCGGTCTCGCTGACGGTGTAGGCGCTCTGTCCCAGAAGTATGAGTAGCGCGATACCGACGACGATCTGCATTACATTCGAAGGTTTCATTGGTCAGCTCCTATGGCGGGCGCCGCGGGGAATGCCGCAGCCGCAGCCGGTGCGAGTCGCGGCGTTGGACCGTCGAGCGAGAGCAACGGCAGTACGCCGGTCGTGCCCTCGTCGACAATCAGCTTCCGGCCGACCCTCGGCAAGATGCGCTGCATCGTCTCGAGATACAGCCGGCGCCGGGTCACGTCCGGGGCCCGCCGATACTCGTCGTAGACGGCCGTGAAGCGGACGGCATTGCCCTGGGCGCGGTTGATACGGTCGAGCGCATAGCCCTCGGCCTGCAGCACCGTCTGCTGGGCTTCGCCGCGGGCCCGCGGGATCACCCGGTTGTACTCCCCCCGCGCCTCGTTGATCAGCCGGTCACGCTGCTGTTGCGCTTGGCTGACCTCGTCCCACGATGGCCTGACCGGAGTTGGTGGGTTGACGTCCTGGAGCACGACCTGGTCGATCGTGATCCCCATCTCATACTGATTGGCGAGCTCCTGGAGCTGCGCCTCGACCTCGACCTCGATCCCCTGGCGGCCGACGGTCAGCACCTCGGTCACCGTGCGATCACCCACCACTTCGCGCATGACCGCCTCGTTCATCGCGTGAAAGGTCGCATCCAGGTTGCGGACCTTGAAGAGGTACTCATAGGGATCGGACACCCGGTATTGGACGATCCACTCGACTACCGCGACGTTCAAATCGCCGGTGAGCATGATCGTCTCCGCCTCGAGGTCTTGACTCGTCGGCGCGTACACCGTCCGGACGCCGGCCTCGGTCGTCTGGAACCCGAATTCCTGTTTGAGCTGCCGCTGAACGGGCACCTTCCTCACCTCGTCAACGAACGGCCACTTGATCCTGAGGCCCGGGTCCGTGGTGCCGATGTACCGGCCGAAGCGGAGCACCACGCCCACCTCCTCTGGCTGGACTTGATAGAGCGTGCTGAATACCGCGGACGCGATGAGGATCGCAGCGATGCCGATTGTGACCGCGCTGCCCGTAAACTTCGGCATCTGCGGCATGTTCAAACGCCTGAACTCTATTGGCAGGTCTGGCATGGCAACCTCCTTCTTCTAGGAATAGGAATCATGGTCGAGCGGGAGGACGGCCGCCTCCCTGCACCACGGTAGTGCCTACGTCGCGCAGACGCAACACGATCGCAAGGTTGGTCGGCCCTGGCGAGCCCTCTGACGCGCTCTCGACGGGCAAGCGGCGCACGTCAGCAGGAATGGGTGAGGCGCGTGTTACTTCTGAATGGACCGCAGGTACTCGACGAGCTCTTCCACCTTGTTGCGCGCTTCGGCCTCGCTCTCGGTCGCCCGATTGAAGGCGTCACCCCAGGCTGGCATGTCCTGGCTGCCGTGGCCGCTGACGTTCCGCCCGAGCTCGATCGCGCTGAGAACCAGATCGTGTGGAAACTCACCTCCATCGGCGCTGCCGAGCTCCGTGAGATTTGCGGGTGGAGTTCGGAGGTCCTTGGCCAGCGGACCGTCGCCGGTCGCCTGCCGTCCGTGGCAGGAAGAGCAATAGATACGAAACGTTTCGGCGCCGCGCGCGGTGGCGGCACGATCGATGCCGCCCTGCGCGTACGTCGCACTAGCTACGAACACCAGGATGGCGACGGTCAACAAGACGGTCTGACGAATGACGGATGTCCTAATCAAGCTGTCGCACATGGGTCACCTTCCCTCAAGGTCTCGCTGCGAGTTGCTCCATAAGCTCACGGATTTGCGCTTCGGCCTGCGCCAGAGGCTCGGTCGCGCGGTCGAAATCAAATGCGTGCCACGCTTCGACTGCGGCACCGAGCGGAACCATCGCGTCCTCCAACAAGCGCACGAGCTCGACACGCCGATCTTCGTTTCTGGTGTTCTCGATCGCCTCTCGCACCAGGCTCAGCGAGTAGCGGTTTTCCTGAATGCGCTCGCGCATGACCCGCACAAGCTCGTGGTGCTCGGAGACCGGTGCCGCGCCGCCCTCGACGTGGCACGCGGCACACCGGTTGCTGATGCCGCGTGTCGATGGAAGACGCGCGCCAGCCGAGCCGTGACACGTGATGCAGGTCGGGGCACGGTAGTCGCCCGTTGCGATCAGTCCCGCATGGCGGCTTGTCTTGAACGCCTCGAGTTGGCCGGTGTGACAGCCGCCGCAGGTCTCGGGAATGTTCGGGAGATAGACCGGACTTGCTGGATTCGCAATCGAGAGGACGGTCCGGTGAGCATCGGCTAGATCCGTTGCGTCGGGGTCGCCCCCGTGACACGCGTTGCAGCCGACCCCGGCGAGAGAGTGCGCCGACAGTTCCCACTCGTCGAGGTGGGTGCCTTCGGTCGGCCGCTGAAGGCCCTCGGCTTTGGAGAAGTTTTCGAAGTGGCAACTCGCGCACGGGCCTTCTTGCGCGCCGGCTGGCGAGCAGACGAGCACGCTGGCTAACACCAGAGCCCCAATGGATCCTGCCCGACGGAGCGTCATCTCGTTGCCTCTTTAGTTTCAGGGTGGGGAATATCCCCCGCTGCCGTCCAGGATTCCGCACGCCATAGCGATTGCGTCATCGGTTGAGCACCGCACGTGCCGCTGATCGCGCTAGCCGGCTGCGGTGCACACGAATCTGTCGCAAGGTCGATGCCGTAACCGGGACGCGATTCGGAGCGCTCGTATCGGCTATCGTCTACGGTGAGACGGATGACCGACCTACCGGCTCGCATCGGGCCGTATCGCGTGACGCGTAAGCTCGGTGAGGGCGGGATGGGCGTAGTTTATGCCGCCGTCGACGAAAAGCTAAACCGTCCGGTTGCGGTCAAGGCTATCCGTGAAGGTGGCGGAATGACGCGCGAGCACCTGTGGCGCGAAGCGCGCGCGGCCGCGGCCGTGAACCATCCCAAACGTTTGCCAGATCTACGAGATTGCGGAAGACGGCGAGCAGCTGTTTCTCGTCATGGAGCTGCTCGAAGGGCAGCCATTGTCCGACAAGTTGGAGACTGGGCCGCTCTCGCCGGCCGAGGCGCTCTCCGTGCTGCTGCCCACAGTCGAGGCGCTGGACGCGCTGCACGCCCGAGGCCTGATCCACCGGGACCTGAAGCCCTCGAACGTCTTCGTCACGGCCCATGGCGTCAAGCTCCTTGATTTCGGTCTCGCGCGGCCGGTGGTCGACGACGCGAGCGCCACGATGGCGAACCTGACCGTCGCCGGCCAGGTGGTCGGGACGCCGGCCTACATGGCGCCGGAGCAGCTCGAGGGGATGCAGGTCGACGGTCGGGCCGACCTGTTCGCGGCCGGGGTGCTGTTGTTCGAGATGGTCACGGGGCAGTCGCCGTTTGCGGCCAATACGCCCATGGCGTCGATGCACGCGGTGCTGCACGAGCGCCCCCCGGCGCTGACGGGAGACGCCTCTGTCGAGAAAGTCGACCGGATCGTGCGCCGCGCCCTCGAGAAGCGTCCCGACGATCGGTACCAAACCGCGGCCGAGATGGCCGCGGCAGTCCGGGCCGCCAGCGAGGCGCAGAGTTCGGGGGCAATGGCTCGCGCGGTACCCGTCACCCGGCTCGTCGTGCTGCCGTTTCGCGTCGTGCCGGCCGACGCCGACACCGAGGTGTTGGCTATCGGGCTGGCCGATGCGCTGACAGCGTCCCTGTCTGATCTCGATTCGATGCTGGTGAGGTCACCGCTGGCCGCCGCCGCGTTCGCTGGTGCGGCGCCAGACCTACAGGCGATTGCCACCAAACTGGAGGTCGACTCGGTGCTCACCGCCACCCTGATGCGGGCTGGCGATCAGCTTCGGGTCAACGCGCAGCTGGTCGAAGCCCCGGGGGGCACCGTGCAATGGTCGCATCGGTCGCAGGCCGGGCTCGGCGACCTCTTCGCCTTGCAGGATGATCTGACGCGTCAGATTGTCGAGTCGTTGGCGGTGCCGCTGTCCCGGTCGGACGAACAGGCCCTACAGCACGACGCGCCAGCGTCGCCACGCGCCTACGAGTTCTACCTGCGGGCCGCGCACTACGGCGACAGCCACGAGACGGCTGGGCAGGCTCGCGATCTGTATTTACGGTGTGTCGAGGAAGATCCGCGTTACGCACGCGCCTGGGCTCGGCTGGGCCGCGTGTATCGACGGATCGGAAACTGGGGCGATCGGGCGGAATCGGCAGACAACTTCGCCAAGGCTGAGAATGCGCTGAGCCGGGCACTCGAGCTGAATCCGAAGTTGTCGCTCGCGCACCACTACTACGCCTTTCTCGAGTTGGATCTCGGTCGCTCCCAAGAGGCGATGCTGCGGCTGTTGGAGCGGGCCAAGCGACATCGCGCCGATCCCGAGCTGTTGGCTGGCTTGCTTCATGCGCTTCGCTACTGCGGGCTGCTCGACGCGTCGGTTGCTGCCTTCGAGAAGGCACAGCAGCTCGATCCCAATGTTGTGACCAGCGTCTGCCACACATTCTGGATGTTGGGTGATACCCACCGCGCGGTTGAAACTGAGCGGGCGGGCGACCGAATGATGGGGATGCTGGCGGCGCTTCGGGCAGAACAGACCGCGCCGGTCGTCGCCGAGTTGACGCGTCGTCTCGAGAAGCAGACGGGGGCCTCCCAGGTGACGACGCGCGCATTCCTGGCTGTGCTCGAACGGGATGCCGACGCGTTCGCGCCTCGGTTTGATGCCCTGGCCAAGAGCACGCGCGACCCAGAGAACCTGTACTACTCATCGCTCATGGCCGCCTATGTCGGTGACACCGAACGGACGCTGGCAACCCTCGAGCGCGCGGTGCAGGGCGGCTGGCTCTGTTACGCGACGATCGCGAGCGAGGCGTGGCTGGCCCGGGTGCGTGATACATCTCGGTTCAGGGCGCTGGTCGCGGGGGCCAAGGCTCGCCACGAGCAAGCGGCCACGGCGTTCCGGGTGGCGGGCGGCAACCAGCTGCTCGGGCTCCAGGCTGGCTAAACGAACATCAACGCGCAGCGCTCGAGAAACCAGACCGACGCGAGCGAGCCGATCGCGTAGGCAGGGGCGAGCCGCATCCATGGGCGAGGCCGCAGCTCGAAGGCTCGCAGTCCAAAGAATCCAGCGAGTGCGGCTCCGATGAAGGCCAGCTGACCAGCCTCGACGCCAACGTTGAACGACAGGAGCGCGATCGGGATGTCGCCAGACGGGAGGCCAATCTGGGACAGCGCGCCAGCGAATCCGAACCCATGCAACAGTCCGAACGCGAAGGCCACGAGCCACGGCTTACGGTGGGTGAGTCTTGCGTGTCCGCGCTCGACCTGCACGAGCTCGACCGCGAGGAAGACGATGCTCAACGCGATGAGGGCCTCGACTGGCGCCGGCGGAACATGGACGAGTCCAAGGGTCGCGAGGCCTAGGGTGATGCTGTGCGCCACGGTGAAGGCCGTGATGGCTTTCAGCAGCCGCCGAAACCCGGCCACCAACAACAGGAGGCCGAGCACGAAGAGCAAATGATCGATCCCCGAGAGGATGTGATCGACCCCGAGGCGGAAATAGCCCCAGCCATCCACCATGGAGCCCCGACTCGCGTTGACGACAAACGAGGGGTCGTCTGGCTTGAGAACGCGGGTGATGCTCGTTCCGTCGAGGAAGGCGACCCGCACGAGGACGTCCATGATCTGGACCCGGAGCCCATCCACGGCGATCGTGTCGTCGACGAGGCCCGCCGACCCGCAGGTGACGACGCCGCTCGTGATGACTGACCCCAACGCCTGCACGGCCGATGGGAGTTCAGGCGCGCTGCAGTGGGCCGGCAGAACGGGATAGATGGCGGGCGGCGGACCTTCCACCGCCGGCACTCTCCACACCACCGTAAAGGTGCCGGGCGCGACCTCCTCCAGTTCGAGATAGGCGGGCAGACTCGTGTGCGCCTGCACGGACGCGACCGAGATCAGCAGGAGTAGTCCGATGGTCGCGCGCTGCTGCGCCCGGCGGTCGCCGGCCCTCGCGCCGCCGATGCGGTCCACTAGTTCCCCCTCGGCTCCCGACGTTCGAGCGCCGCCTCATCGACGTCGATCTCAAACCGCTGCCGGAGACCCTGGTAGTACGTGTCAGCGGCCGCCCGCAGCCGTTCGTCCTCGAAGTCTCGGGTCACCTGGCTCCGCACCTCATCAAGAATCGGCGTTCGCGACGGAAGCTGGCGGCGTACGAAGACGACGTGAACCCCGTAGCTCGACGGAACCGGTCCGGCCCATCGATCGGGCGGCAACTCGAACACCTGCGAGGCGAAGTCCGCCCCGAAGAGGTCGCGAATCTGCGCGTGGGTCTGCGGTGGATACTCGTACTGCAGCATGAACCGGTCACCCAGCTGTGACGCCTGTGTGGCGGCAGCCCGGCCAGAGCTCAGCGTCGTGAGGGCGTCCCGCGCGGCACGCTCGGCATTCGACCCTCGGCTACTGCGACTGAAGTACACGTGCGAGAAACCGACCTGTGCGGGAATGCCGTACTTTTCCCTGTGCTGTTCGAAGTACTGACGCAGCTCCGATTCCGACGGCTCGACGACCGAGGCGAGACTTTGCGCGAGGAACTCGACCTTCTGCGCGAGGCGCCGGCGGACGATCACGTCGTCCTGATCCAGACCGGAAGCGACCGCCTCTCGGTACAACACTTCTTCGCGAATGAACTCGTCGATCAGACCGCGCAACTGTTCGGCGTCCGGTTCGGCGTCCCACCGCTTGGCCCAGGTCTCGCGCAGCTGTCGAATCTTTTCGGCCGACACCTCGATTCGATTTGGGCTGTCACCGAGGCCCCACGACTCGCCAAGGGCGGCGCTCAGGCCGAACAGCACGGCGCCCGCCAGCAGGAAGTGCGCGAGCGGTTCACGACAGAGGCGATGCCAGTTCGTTGCCATGCTAGTTCGGCGTGTACCAGATGGGAGAGCTCCACGCCCGCTCCTTGATCACTGGCGGGTCGGGAATCGGGGCCTGCCGGGCGAGCGCCCGGTGAGCCGTCCACCGACACGTGGGGTTTTCCAGGACCCGGACGTAGAAGAACGCCCGCTTGGTCGGATCGAAGTCGGGATCGCTCCAGGTGGTGCTCAACTCCTCCGCGCCGACGTCCGGCGAATAGCTACAGTCGGCGAGGTCGACGCGAGCGCCGTTGTCGGTGCACCGGTGGGTCTGGGGATCAGGCTCCAAGCCATCGGCGCAGACAACGTCGTAGACCTGTTCGAACGTGTGCCCGTCGGCGTCGGCCCACCCCTTGACGACTTGAACCTTCTGCAGGTTGGCGCTCGCCGCATCTTTCGTGGCCCACACCACGAAACGGGGCGCGGACTCGTCGGAGGGCGGCGCGGGCAGGTCGGCGCCCATGGTCACGCCATGCCGGTAGGCTTCGTCGACCAGGCTGCGGTTCGTGTGCGCGTCGGTCTCAAACTGCCATCCAGCGAAGAAGCGCATGCGGATCCGGGTTCCACTGGTCCCGAAGGTCTCCTTGCGCCGGAGCGCGTCGAAGATCGCTTCGCGCGTGTTCTCCTCGGCCCACACCCCCACCAAGCCACCCGGGGTGCGGACGTTACCGCCATCGGGTTGATCCCCGGCGCCCGGGTTGAAGAAGTTGACCGGCCGCTCGGTGTAGTCGCTCTCGTCGGTCCCCCCAGGCAGACTCTGGTGGTCATCCGTGCTCGCGATGACGCCGAACTTGAACGGGTTGACACCATACTCGGCTTCCAACCGGAGTCCGTCCTTCAGCGCATTCCGGACGTAACCTGTGGCGTACGCGCACTCGCTGCGCTGGTCGGCCGGCCCTGGCGGTCCCGGGTCGGCCTCGCAAGCCGGCAAGTAGTTCTCGAAGTCGCATTCCTCGTCTGTGGTACCAAGTCCTTCATAGCACTCCGAGTTTCCCTTGACCTGATGGATCTCAACCAACGGCTCGGCCCAGGCGCGAAGTCTGAGAGACTCGGGCGTGTAGGGTAACCATCCAGACTCGGCAAACGCGAGGCCTCCGCTCAAGTTCGTGTTGTGCGGGATGGCCACGACCCGACAGTCGCCCGTGCAGGCGCTCCGGAGCCATTCCCAGAGCCGGTCCGGGCGGTTCTGCATCTCCACGGTCGACCCGCCCCACTCGGGAACGTCGCGTCCCTCGAAGATCACGTTCCGGTGCATGTGCCCCCACCCGCGAGGCGTGCCGGTCCACTCGTATCCAGGGAACGTGGTGAACCGACCCGGCTCGTAGAAGGCATCGGCGTTGTCCTGAATCTCCTGCCAGAGATGTCGGGACCGCTCGAAGCACCGGTTCTGCGGCCCGATGCCATCCTGCCCGCAGATCTCCGGCGGGCGACGTCCTCGTCGGTAGAAGGTTCGCTCCCGTTGGAAGACGGCGTTGGCATCCCGGCCGCGACTGTCCCGCATGCTCTGACACGTCGGGGTGGCGTAGGCCGGATCGTTGACATCCTCGCAGAGGTGAACCTCTCCAAGCGTGTTGTCGTGGTCGGTAACCGCCATGAAGTCCAACGGCGCTCGCAGCTGCAGCACGCTCCCGTCGGGACGGGTGACCGGATCGCCGCGACCGTATCGGTAGGCTACGTCCGGGCCGTCGCGGTTTGTTCCCATGAGGTAGGAATCAAGCGACCAGCTCGTGTGCACGTGGAAATCCCCGAAGTAGGCGTTACGAGAGGGGTTGGGTGCCGGCGCCTGTCCCGCGGCGACCGGGGCGGAAACGGCGGCGACCGTTTGCGCTGTCGGTGGTTCTTGGGCACGCGACCCGACGGTCAATCGAGACGCTAGTACGGCCAGACCGAGCGTGAGTATCGTCGCAGCGACCAATCGAGTCTTCACGTTCCCCTCAACCTTTGTGGCGTCCGGAAGGCGGCCATCGTACACCACCCAACTCCTCATGTGGGCGGGGACTTTTTCGCACTTTCTTACGGAGCGCGTCCGCCGAAATCGAGATGCAGCTGGCGGACTACGAGCTGCGAGACAAACTTGCTCGAGAGGCACAGGTGCTCGTGCCTGCGGCAGGCTAGCCCGGAGGCGGCATGTCGTCCTCGAGGTCGACGCCCAGCCCGTCGGCAATTCGGTTGACGTAGTTGAAGTACGAAATGACCTGTACGGCGTCACTCAGCTGCACGTCAGTGAATCCATGGCCGCGTAATGCCTCCATATCATCTTTCGTAACCGCCCACGGCTCTCGCGTGAGCTTCTCGGCGAAGTCGTGGAGCGCGTGATCGGCAGCGCTCACCCCGGCCGTATGCCGGTCACGCTTGAAGCGCTCGACGAAGGCGTCATCTTCGACCTCGGCCCGGAGGTCGTCGAGGTGCGCCTCGACTCAATAGTGACACTGGTTGACGGCCGACACGACGATCGAGAGCATCTCGCGCTGCGCCCGACTCAGCGATGATGGCCGATGCATCACGCTGAGGTACAGCTCCAGGCTGCTACGGAGCTGGGCGGGGTTCAGCCCCATGAGCTTGACGATGTTGAAGACACGTCCTGCGCGCGTGACCGCCTTGTCGTACTCTTCGCGCAGCCTGCCGGTTGCCTCATCGGGTTCAATGGTTCGGATCCAGGCCATGGACTCCATTCTTGCACATGCCCCTAGGAAACTTCCTAGTATCGCCAACGTCATGATGGCGCTAGGGTCTACCGCATGAGTTCCAGCGATCTCACGCTTCAGGACGTCGTGCGTACCAGCGGTTGCTCATTCTCAAGCGAGTGTTTCAGGGCACCGGCTTGCTCGACGAGCAAGAGGTGGACGAGTCGGAGGCCGGACTTCGTGAAGGCGTGCGGGAGATGCTTGCGGAGCTGGCTGAGGACGCGCGGATCATGTCCGCGGTTCCCTTTCCCTTCAGTGAGTGGCGTTCCGGCGACGGTCCGAACGACGAACGGTGGAGGACGATCAGTCAGCTTGAACGACGGGAGGTCCGGCAGCTTGTTCGCGCCTACGAGGAGCTCATTGAATCCTGCGACGTGCGCCCCATGCGCCAAGCGGGTACCGATCAGGCCGCGTTGGATCTCCGCTGGCACCGCGACGCCGTCGCGCGGTTCAAGGCTGAAGCTGGGTTTCTGCTTCCCGATATCGAGGAACGGCCGGGCGCAGCGGAGCGACCGGGCGAGGCCGTGCTCCTGCGCCCCGGTGCGGCGACCTACCGCGATCGGGGCACACGTGACGGCGGGCGGACCGGCTCGTAGACCCAGACCACCGGCGTCCCGCGTGGCCGGCTCACTCCAGATCGATCGGCAGCACCGCGCGGGCGTTGGCCTTTGGGACCTCGATGATCAGGGAATGGGTGCCCTCGTCCCAGGCACCCGTCGGCGAGGCGAAGAACAGGTCTCCCCATTGGATACGGAACTGGTCGGCGTCGAAGAAATCGTACGAGATCCCGCCGAACGGCAAGACGAAGAACTGAAAGTTGCGGCTGCCCGACTCGGTGAAGTAGCCGCCGATCCCATGCCGGGTGGTCCGCGCGTTCTGAATGAGCGGCCGCACTCGCTGGTGATCCTGCGACCACGCGCGCTGGGTGGCGAGCTCGACCCGGCGACCGCCAGGAGTCAGAAGATAGATGTCCTCGCGGTCGATCCGCATAACATGGTCCGCGGTTACCGCCGCCTCGATGAGCAGCCACCGCGAGTCGTGGTGCCGCTGCGAGTAGTAGTAGGCGGCAACAACGTGCAGGGCGTCGTCCTCGTACTCGACGGCCGCTCGACCTCGATCTTCCGTGTGAGGGAACAGCTCGCGCGTGACCTGTTGGCCGTCCGCGTCGCCGCCGACCGCCAGTGCGAAGGCAGCCGTGACCATCACCATGCCGAAAGTATGTGCGCGACTCATCAGAGCGCCTCCTCGATACCGTTCGGCGGGCACTGTTCAGGCATCCGTACGATCATCTTAGCGTAGGTGACTCCACGCACGTCCGGTTGTAGGGTGCAGGGTGCTGGACTTCGTAGTCTGCGCTGCCGGGGCGCGACAATCTGGCTGTACCCAGAACACCGCTCGCGTCCACGGCTGGCCTGCTGCAGATATCTCATTGCGTGCCAGTAACTTGGGACCGATCGCGGGACCGGCACGCAAGTTGGATCATCTGAACCTCATGAATCTGCGAAAACGACTCCGACAAGCCTGGACGAGACGGGACCCACGTGGCGCGCGTATCGATCCCCGAGAGTCCCAGTGGCTTCCGTTGGTCACGGCGCTGGTCTGTGTGGGTGAAGGGGCCTTCGTTACGCTCCTCCTGTTTGTTTTTCGAGACAGCTTGTTGCAGCTGACCTCGCTGCTCGCACGGTCTTCGGCTCAGGCCCTCGGGTTTGCGACTGGAGGCGGAACGGCACTGCTCCGGTTCGAGCAGTTTTGGATCGTCACGCTTGTCACCGCAGCCGTCTTCGCGCTACTCGCGACCATAATGGCGGCCCGCAAGATGACGTGGCGGCACCTCGAGTCGACGTACACGACGACTGGACCGTTCTTGTATCGCAAGGCCGCTACGCTGTCACGCCTCGACGGGCTGCTGCCCTCCGATCCTCACCATCGGTAGTGCGGATCAGGCGGTTTGGACCGCCGGCGAGCTCACCAAGGCTGCGCGCGGCGCAGCCCCGCCGGAGCGGAGCAGGGCTGTGGGCCCCTGCGAGCGCCGGCGAACTTAGAACGACACGTGCTGGAGCACGCCGGTGCTATCTCCCAGCGCCTCGATCGGCACGCCGAGTTTCGCCAGCATCGTAAGCTGCAGGTTGGTCAACGGCGTTTCTTCGGCAACCCTGAGGTGTCGCCCACCTTGGATGGAGCCTCCGCCGCCACCGGCCACCAAGATCGGCAGGTTGACGTGCGAGTGCTGATTGCCGTCGCTAATTCCACAGCCGTACTGGATCATCACATGGTTGAGGAGCGTACCGTCGCCATCCGGCGTCGCGGCTAGTCGCTCCATGAAATAGGCGAGCTGCTCGATGTGATGCCTGTTGAGGGTGGCCAGCTTGGTCATCTGCTCGGGACGGTTCTGGTGGTGTGAGAGCCCGTGGTGCGGGTCGGGGATTCCCAGGTCGGGGTAGGTCCGCGGGCTGACTTCGCGCGACATCATGAACGTGATCACGCGGGTCAGATCCGCCTGGAACGCCGTGACCTGCAAGTCGAACATGAGCCGCGCGTGCTCGGCGAACGTCTCCGGAATGCCCCCGCTTGGACGGGCCAGGTCGGGTAGCTCGCGGTCGGCCTGGCTCTCCGCCAATTGAATGCGGCGCTCGATATCACGGATTGCGTCGAGGTACTGCGTCACCTTGTCCCGATCGCTCGACCCGACCGCCCGTCTGAAGTCGGCGACCTCGTGCACCAGCGAATCGAGGATGCTGCGGTCTTCGTTGATGCGTGCGAGGCGCGCTTCGGGACTGGTGCTGTCGGCGTCACCGAACAAGCGCTCGAAGACCGCTCTGGGCTGATTCTCCATCGGGAGCGGCGTGATCGGATTGCGCCACGACAGGGTGTTGGCGTACGCGCAGCTCCACCCAGCTTCGCACGCACCGATGAGCTCGTTCGGATCGATCGCCAGCTCGAGCGACGAGAGAACGGTGTCTGTGCCCAGCACGCGTGCGGCGAGCTGGTCCATCGACGTGCCGGCCCGGATGTCGGGGCCGTCGGTCTGTTTCGGGTGTGCGCCGGTCAGAAACGTGGCGGCAGCGCGCACGTGGTCACCGGTCCCCTCGCCGGGGGCTGGGTACGCTGGTGCGTCGGCCAGTCCGCTCACGACCAGCAGCTTGTCCTTGAATCGGCCAAGCGGCGCCAGCGTTGCGGGCAAGTCGCCGAGCACGCCCTCGGTCGGCGGCGTCCACTGATCCATGATCACGCCGTTCGGGACGTAACCGGTGAACAGACGACGGACCGGTTTGGCGGCTGACGTCCGAATGGCGGCGAACGCCGGCACCATGCCGTCGAGCAGCGGCAGCGCAACCGAGGCGCCAACGCCGCGGAGGAACGTCCGGCGAGGCAGCGACTTCCTGGTGACGATCATGGCGTTGATACCCGCATGTGAAACGGTGTGCTGCGAACGATCCCGGCGATGAGCCCTGACCAACCATACCCGCTGGCTGCCGCGTCGTCCACGATCTGCCGAACCGCCGGGGCATCGAAGGGTTCGACGCCGCGACCAAGCGCGTACGTGAGCAGTTTTTCGACTACCGTCGTCACGAAGTTCTCACCGCGGTGGGTCAAGGCCTGACGCAGCGTCGCCGGCCCCTCCACCGCTGTTCCGTCGGCCATGACGCCGCTGGCGTCGATCGGCGCGCCGGCTTCGCCGACGTCGCGCCACCGGCCGATCCCGTCGAAGTTCTCGAGCGCGAAACCCAGCGGATCCATCACTTGGTGGCAGCTCGCGCACACCGGATTTGCGCGGTGCTGCTCGAGCCGTTCGCGAACCGACCGCGGAGCGACGCCGGCGCGGTCGTTCTCCTCGAGCGCGGGGACCTCGGGGGGCGGAGCGGGTGGCGGTGTTCCAAGCACGTTCTCAAGCAGCCACTTACCCCGGAGCACCGGGGACGTGCGATGTGCGTACGAGGTGACGGTGAGCAGGCTTCCCTTCCCGAGCAACCCACGCCGCACGTCGTGCGCCCCGGTGAGCCGCACGCGACGAAAGTGGTTGCCGTAGATGTTGGGGATTCCGTAGTGGCGCGCAAGCCGCTCATTGACGAACGTGTAGTCCGCGGTCAGCAACTCCACCACGCTCCGGTCCTCGTGCAGCTGGCTCTCGAGAAACAGGGTCGTCTCGCGGGCCATCGCTTCACGGAGGTTCGCGTCGAAGTTGGGGAAGGCCTGCGGATCGGGCGTCACCAGGCTCATGTTGCGTAGATAGAGCCATTGCCCTCCGAAATTGTGGACAAGCGCGCGCGCCCGACCGTCGGCGAGCATGCGTCGCACCTGTGCGTTCAGGATGGTGGGCTCGCGCAGCTGCCCGCGCTCGGCCACGTCGAGCAGCTCGTCGTCCGGGATGCTGCTCCACAAGAAGAAGGAGAGCCGGGAGGCGAGCTCGAGATCCCCGATCTGATACGGCTCGCCCGGCGCGACGTCGGGTGGATCAGCTTCGCGACGGAACAGAAAATCAGGGCTGACGAGGATGCGGCGAATCGCCATTTCGATCCCTGCGTCGAAATCGCCCTTGGCACGTCCGGCCGCGAAGAACTGGAGGAGCATCGACCGGTCGCCGGCGGTCGTCGGACGGCGAAAGGCGCGGCGCGCGAGTCGCGTGACGATCTCGGTAGCGCAGGTCAGCTCGTCGTCGGCGTCGTCTAGCACGGGTCGACAGGTGAAGATGCGTCGGCGGCTCGGCGTGTCCCCGCGTCCGGTGACGTTGTACGGCCCGCGCAGTTCCGCGCTGGCGATGGCGGGGGGAACCGTCTGATCACCCGCGTACTCGTAGCTGGTTACCCGGTAGTTGGGACGTCGCATCCCCTCGAGGGCCGCGCGTTGATCGACGAAGCTAATGGCCAGCGTGGCTGGCCCGGCCTTAGCTGAGAATCGCACCTCCTGACCGTCGTCGGGCACGTTGCGCAGGTCGCGCCGCGTCTCCGCGCCGTCGTCGTCGACAACGGGTCCTCCGACGGTCAACGATTCGACGAGTGTGCCGTCGAGACGGATTTCGAGGGTGTGTTGGTCGAGCATGCCGCGGACGCGTCCGTCGTAGGTTCGCAGGAGAAAGACCTTGACGATGTACTCGCCATCCAGCGGAAAGGTGTAGCGAACGGCCGTCCCGCCGCGCGACCCGAACGGCAGCTCGTCGCTGACGCGTTCGTTCTGTCGGAGATGCTTGTCGACCGAGAAGACCTCCGTGGTCGGCTGGAGTGCGGGATCGCCAACGGCGAGCCGGCTCACCTTGCGGGCAGCGGCCAGATAACGCTCGGTCAGCATCGGGGAGACCGACAACACATCGGCGATGTTGTCGAAGCCAAAGCCAGAATCGTCGGGGGGCAGTAGCGCCTTCTCGTTGATGTCGAGTGCAAGCAAGTCACGAATCGCGTTCGCGTACTCCACGCGGTTCAGCCGGTGCACGGCGTGACGCCGGCCCGGGCGAGGTCTGGTCGCGGCAGACCGGTCGATGCGGTCCTCGAGAAACGCGGCCAGCGACGCGTATGCGTTCTCGTTCGGTCGTGGCCGATTCGGCGGTGGCATTGACCGGGTGCGCAGCTTCCGGATGACCTTTTCCCACGTGACCGTTTCATCGGCGTCACGGCCGACCTCATCGAGGTCGAGGCTCTGCACCGAGAAGCCCCCGGTCAACGCCCGGTCGTTGTGGCAGCCGACGCAGTATCGGTTGAGAGTCTGGCGGTGCTCGCTGGTAGGAGCCTCGGCTGGCTGAGCCACCGCGGGCGTGGCGAAGAGCGTGGTCGCATAGATCCAGGGGGCCAGGGTGCGCCGCATGTCATTCTTGTAAACGCCTTCGTACACGGGCATTATCATCATGCGCCAGAAAGGGCGTCAAGAACAGCAATGCTTGCACACGCCGCAGTCCGATGCGTCCTTGTTGCTATCGCGACGACGGTCCTCGTGTGCCTTCCGCAGATCGGGACGGCTGCTGGGTCTGCGTTGATCGACGCCGTGAAGTCCGGGGACCTCGCGCGCGTCGAGCAGCTTCTCAGCGAAGGCGTCGATGTCGAGACGCCGCAGGGTGATGGTGCGACGGCCCTCCACTGGGCTGCGCATCGCGACAATCGACAGCTGGCCACCTTGCTGCTGCAGGCGGGTGCCAATGTCAACGCCGTCGACGATCACGCCGTCACGCCGCTGGCGCTCGCGTGCCTGAACGGGAGCATCTCGATGCTCGAGTTGCTGATCGAGGCCGGCGCCGACCCGTCGCTCGCACGGTCGAGCGGAGAGACGCCGTTGATGACGGCTGCCCGCGTTGGAAACGTGGACGTCGTCCGGCAGCTGCTCGCCGCCGGCGCCGACCCAACAGCGGTCGAGCGTACGCGGGGGCAGACGGCGCTGATGTGGGCGGTGGCCGAGAACCAGTCGGCCGTGGCCAAGGTCTTGGTCGAACGCGGCGGCGGCACGATCGCCCGCTCAACGAACGGCTTTACGCCGCTGCTGTTTGCGGCCCAGCAGGGCAACCTCGAGATTGCCCGGGTGCTGATCGCCGCCGGCGCCGATGTGAACGAGTCGGCCCCCGACGGGATCGCGGGGGACACAAACGCGCGCGCCCTCTTGCGCGAGGGAACCGATGCCTCGGCCCTGCTTGTCGCCATTGACAGCGGGCATCCCGCACTGGCGCGATACCTCCTCGAGCGCGGCGCCGACCCGAATCACAGCGGCGCGGGGCGGACGCCGCTTCACTCGGCGACGCAGCAGGCGATGTCGGACGTCGTCCGGGGCCTGCTGGCGGCCGGCGCGGATCCGAACGCGCGACTCGAGAAGCGGATGCCGCTCCTATCCCGGCGCATCACGCTAAACAACGGTCTGGCGCCGACCATGATAGGGGCCACACCGTTTTGGCTTGCGGCGAGCTACGGCGATGTCGAGATCATGCGACTCCTCGTCGAGGTTGGCGCCGATCCGCATCTGACCACCGAGGACCACACCACGGCGTTGATGGTGGCTGCCGGCGCCGACTACGTGGATGGACAGGACAAGTACGGGCACCGCTCGTACGCGGCCTCCTGGGAGACGCTGCAGCGGCGGGCCCTCGAGGCAACGAAGTTGTGTGTCGAGCTCGGTCTCGACGTGGACGCCGTCAACGATCTCGAGCAGACGCCCCTTCACGGCGCCGTCTACATGGGTGGCGTTTTGATCGCCCCCTATTTGGTCGAACAAGGGGCCGAGATGGATGTGATCAATGCCCGAGGCCAGACCCCGTGGCTGATTGCGGCGAAAGGAGAGTATCGCGGCGGGTCCTTCCGCACACACGAGGAGACGGCGGAGGTGCTCGAGGGGCTGGGTGCCGACACGACCATCGGCTTCGACCTCGGGCGCGATTTCGCCAAGTAGTTACTTCTTCACGAACTTGTGCAGTGCGGGCTTGGACGGGTCCGCAACCCAGACCGTTTGCTCCGGTCCGATCGTCATGTAGTGGGCCTCGCCGAATTCCCCGAGTCCGTCCCCCGGTTGACCAGTGGCCCCGATTGCCATTCCGTCTGGGTCGAGGCGAAGAATCTCTCCCGCGTGCCCACTCACCATGTACATCTGCTGATCGTTGGCGATGTAGAGTCCGCAAGGGAGTCCCTTGTAGTGTCGCTCTGAGACGTACGCGCCGTCAGGGTCGAAGATCTGGATGCGACGATTCTGACGGTCGGCCACGTATACGAGGCCGTCGGCGTTCACGACGATTGAGTGCGGGGTGTTGAACTCGCCCGGTCCGGTCCCTGGACGACCCCAGCTCGTCAGCAACGTGCCGCCGCGGTCGAACTTCAGCACGTGGGGCGGGCCTTGGCCGTGCCCGACGACCACGTAGATTTCGCCGGCTCGCCCGAACGCCAGGTCGGTGGGCTCCATGAGCAAACCGGTGTTCTTCAACTCGTCCCAGTCGCCGGGCCTTCCGTGGACGCCGAGTGTCATGAGAACCTCGCCGTCCGGGTCCATCTTGCGAACCGTGTGACCGTTCACGTCAGTCGTCCAGATGTTGCCGTCCGCGTCGAGACGCATCCCATGAGGTCGCAGGTACTGGCCGTGTCCCCACGACCGCACGAAGGCGCCGTCGCCGTCGA
This sequence comes from Vicinamibacterales bacterium, assembly GCA_965216615.1. GTDB lineage: Bacteria > Acidobacteriota > Vicinamibacteria > Vicinamibacterales > UBA8438 > CAUZIB01. The sequence goes on from CBDCGH010000022.1 coordinate 477,226, forward strand.
ATTCCATCAACGGGTTCGGGCCTCGGTTGAAGACGAGCAGGCGGTTCTTGGTCGTCCACGCGACCGCCGCCGGTGGCCCCATCTCGACGCCGTCCGGAATCTGCATCCCATGAGGGACGGCCCGATACCCCAGACCCGGCGCGTTCTCCATCTGTGCAGGGTCGGGACCGGCCAGCCGTTGCGCACCGGCGAGGGTGGTCATCGCGAGAGTAGTCAATAAGACGATCGCGACGCGATGGGTCAGCATGTCAGAGCCCTCCCGAACGGCCCGCATTGTAGCACCCGATCTGGTCGGATCACGCACCCCGTTTTCCGGTCGTTCGACCTTTGGGTTACATTAGCCAGCGGACTCACCATGAACGACGGACTCCCAAGAGGACGTGTACGCCGCGAGGCACGTACATCGATCGTGACCGGTCTCGTGATGTTGCTTGCTGTCGGGTGCGGCGGCGAGCCCCCAGCGTACACGCCGTTGCCGGTCATCGGGGTGTCGCCGATCCTGCTGCATGATGCAGACGAGACGCGAGACTTCCTCAACGCGTTTCCAATGTCGGCGTACGAGCAGTACGAGGTCTCGGGTGTTGGCCGCTTCTTCATCGATGACGCTGAAGACATGATCAAACAGGTCATCGTGGCCGGCTACGAGTGGGAACGGTACTCTGTCGAACTGTTCGAGGAGCTCATCGAGCCGGGCTCGGTGGTCGTTGAGGTCGGCGCGCACATTGGGACTCACACCGTGCCGATCGCCCGTTTGGTTGGGCCGTGGGGTCGCGTCTATGCGTTCGAGCCGCAGCGGAAGATCTACCGCGAGCTGTACCACAATCTTGCCTTGAACGGCGTGACCAACGTCGTGCCCCTGCGATACGCGATCGGATCCGGGGAGACCCGGATCATCGAGATGAACCCGACCACGCCCGGAAACGAGGGCGGCACGGGAGTCGGGGCTGGCGGCGACCGGGCGGAGCTCCGGAGCCTCGACAGCTTCGGCTTCGAGCGCGTGTCACTGCTCAAAATCGACGTGGAGCGCTACGAGAACGAGGCGCTCGATGGGGCGATGGATACGATCCGCCGCAATCGTCCGGCGATCCTGATCGAGATCATGGGAGGCGAGGATTATGAGACCGCCGCGCCCGATGTCCTCGATCGCATACACGCGACCTGGGCGAAGCTCGAAGCGCTCGACTACACGGTGACGCCCGTGTTCAAGCACGACTACGTTGCCCGCCCGAACGACTGAACTCGACCGGGAGTTGTGTGTGCCGGAATTCGGTCTCCGCGGAGACGACGCGCGAAGCCGTGGCCTTCGTCCGCGCAGATTGCCCCGATTACCCATCGCGCGAGTTCTATGCGGCCATGCCTCGATTGGCCTACGAACGTCGCGCTCGAAATCAGCGCTCCCTTCGGCCCGGCTTCATGATGCGAGAGCGCGTCGCTCCGAGTCGGCCGGATTCCGGCACACACAACTCCCGGTCGAGGACCGGACCGGGAGGCGAGCCGAGCCGAGCTACTGGGTACTGATCGCGCTGCGGCCGCTACGCAGGACGTACTTCTGAATCTTCCCGGTCGCTGTCTTCGGTAGCTCGGTCACGAACTTGATCTTGCGCGGGGCCTTGAAGTGCGCCATGTGGTCGCGCGCATAGGCGATGAGGTCGGCTTCGGAGACCTCCGCATCGCTCGCGGCAACGACGAACGCATGGGGAGTTTCGCCCCATTTGGGGTCGGGGATCCCCACGACGGCGACCTCTTGGATCGCGGGGTGGCGCATGAGCACCCCCTCGACCTCGACCGACGAGATGTTCTCGCCGCCGCTGATGATCACGTCCTTGAACCGGTCGCGGATCTCGATGTAGCCATCGGCATGCACCACGGCGGCATCGCCGCTGCGGAACCACCCGCCCCGCATCGCCTTTGCCGTGGCGTCCGGGTCGTTGTAATAGCCCTTCATGACGACGTTCCCCCTGACCACGATCTCGCCGAGCGTCTCGGCGTCGTGGGGGACTGGATTGTCGTCTTCGTCGACCACTCTAAGCTCACCTGATGTGATGAGTTCCACGCCCTGTCGGGACTTGACGATCGCGCGGTCTTCAGGGCTGAGCGTCGCGTGCTCGGGGCGTGGTTCGCAGACGGTGATCAGCGGGGCGGTCTCGGTCAGGCCGTAGACGTGGGTAAGGTTCCAACCAAACTCGCGCTCCACGCGCTGAATCGTCGCGGCTGCGGGGGGGGCGCCCGCGGTCACGACCCGGACGCCCGATGGCACCTCACCTCGCTGCTCCGGGGTGGCGTTGGTGAGCCCAATCAACACCGTTGGCGCAGCGCACAGCACTGTGACCGACTCCTCGCGCATCAGGCGGAAGGCATTGGTCGGGTCGACTTTGCGAAGGCAGACATGGACTCCGCCAACGGCCGTGACAATCCAGACGAACATCCACCCGTTCACATGGAACATCGGCAAGGTCCACAAATAGCGATCCTGACAGGTCATCGGGATGTGGAGCAGTGTGCCGATCGCGTCCATGTAGGCATTCCGGTGGGTGAGCATCACACCCTTGGGTCGCGACGTCGTTCCGCTCGTATAGTTGATCGTCAGGAGGTCGCGCTCATCAATGGGTGCGGGGGCGAAGGCGCCCGACTCGGCCTCGAGGAGTTGCGCGTACGACAGCCACCCGTCGCACGTACCCTCCAGCGCGACGAAATGCCGAACGTTGGGGCACTCGCCGCGAATCGCGTCCACCGCCTCGAAGTAATCCGGATGCGCGCACACGACCGAGGCCCCACTGTGTTGCACGATGTACGCGATCTCGTTGGGTTTCAGCCTGTAATTGATAGGAACGACCACCGCACCAAGCTGCGGCACCGCGTAGAACGCCTCGAGTTGGGTGTGGGTGTTCGGTGAGAGGTACGCGACGCGGTCGCCTTTGGTCACGCCAAGGCGGCCGAGCGCGGCGGACCCTCGATCGCAACGCTCGAAGAGCTGCTCGTAGGTCAATCGAATCGAACCGTCGACGATCGCTTCCCGATCGGGATACAGCGTACGCGCCCGGCGATGGAACTCGAGAGGAGTGAGCGGTGTCTCCACGTTGGTCGGTCTCCGAGGTGAGCGCCGATTATCGCCGCTCGGGCCGGCGTGTCAAGGCGGCGCGTGAGACCGAGTAGTATGACGCACATGGAACATCCCACCCCGATTAATCCCCGATCGCACGCCGTCTACTCGTTGGAGAAGATGGGCAAGTCCACGATCTTTCGCTCTGAGCGGCTGATGGTGGGGCTCAACGCGTTCGAACCCGGGCAGGAGCATGCCCTGCACGCGCATCACGGGATGGACAAGGTCTACCAGGTCATCGAGGGCGAGGGGCGCTTTCTTCTCGAAGGCAGAGAGGTCGCGATGCAGGCCGGCACACTGCTGGTCGCCCCTGACGGCGCGCCGCACGGCATCCGCAATACGGGCGCCGAGCGGCTTCTGGTGCTCGCGGTGCTTGCGCCGGCTCCCTCGTAACACAAGCCACACGCTCGGTCCTAGAACTGTTCCTAGGGCTCCGGGCCGAGACCGGCGAGCATTCGTACCTGCGCCACCACCCTTCCCAAATCGAACGGCTTCGCGATGAACCCGGATGCGCCGGCCCCGGTCGAATCAGACTCGGCCTGCGTCGTACCCTCTGCAGTCATCATGACGATCTGGCATGTTGGGGCGAGCGATTTCAGGGCCTGCAGCACTTCGAGACCCGACGCGTCGGGCAACTCGGGATCTAGCAGCGCTACGGCGGGCGTCTCATGCGCTTCTATCCACGACCCGGTCGCTTCGGCGGTGCCCACCTCATGCACCTGAAAACCCTCGCTTTCCAGCACCTCGCGAAGCGACCAGCGAAGGAGTTCGTCTGCGTCCACGATCAGGACGACCCGTGACTTTTCGGGACTACCGTTGCGGTCTTGCTGCCTTCGGGCCACTTGTCCGACGGCTATAGCAAAGTTTCTGCCGCCCGGGGGTGGACGCGTTTCTTTGCGCAGAGCCAGCCCGCCGCTCGCCATCGTGGGATACCGCCGAGATGGCGACGTACTCGTGCGGGGACTTTCCCACCTGCTGCGCGAGATTCCCCGGAGGTCCGCGATCCTATGAGTCGGAGACGGTGGTGAAGCTCTTGTCGACGACGGCGGAGCCGATCGAGTCGCCGAACGCGTTGACGGCGGTTCGGAAGCGATCCAACAGCCAGTCCACCGACAGAATGAGGCCGACATACTCGACCGGGAGTCCGACCGCATTGAGGACGATGATGAGCGTCACGAGACCGGCTTCTGGGATCCCCGCTGCGCCGATAGCCGCCAGCGTCGCGGTGATGGCGACGACGAGCTGTTGCATCAGACTCAGCTCGAATCCGATCGCTTGCGCAATGAAGATGGCCGCCGCCGCCTCATAGAGGGCGGTGCCGTCCATGTTGATCGTGGCGCCGAGCGGGAGAACGAATTCGGTCGAGCGCTTCGACACTCCTGCCTTCGTCACGGCGCACTCCATGGTCACCGGCAGCGTCGCCGTCGAGCTTGCGGTGGAGAACGCCGTCAGGAGTGCTTGGGACATCTGGTACATGAAACGGAAAGGATTACGTCGGGTGAAGGCCCACAGCAGGAGCGGAAGGGTCACGAACGCATGAACGGCCAGTCCGGCCAGGACGGTGAAGAAGTACGCGCCGGTCTGCCGAACGACATCCAGTAGATTGCCCTCGGCCTGCGCTTCACCGAATCGTGCCGTCACGAGACAGAAGATTCCGAGCGGCGCGACGTTCATGAGCAGCAGAATAAACGACAGCAGGGCATCGTTCACCTGGATGATCATCTGGTTGATCGCGGTCACCCGTTCGCCCATCGTCGTGAGCATCCCGGCAAAGATCATCGAGAACACGATCAAGGGCAGCAGGTTGGTTTCGGCCGCCGATGCCACCAGGTTGTCGGTGAACAGGGTCAGCAGGAGGTTCCGCAGAATCGCGCCGAGGGTCATGTCCTGCCCGGCCGTTGCACTTTCACCCTCGGCCGCCAGTCGATTCAGGGTTTCCTGGTCGACCGAGCCCACCCCAGGCTGAATCAGGTTCACCATGATCAGGCCTACGATGACGGCCAGAACGGTGGTGGACAGGTAGTACGCCACGGTGAGGGCACCGGGCCGGCCGAGCTTCCGCACGTCTCCGAGACGAATGATGCCGCTCATCACGCTCGCCATGACCAGCGGCACCACCATCATCGTGAGCAGCCGAAGGAAGATTTGGCCTCCGACCTCGAAGCCGATGGCCACGTGTGGTCGGATGAGGGCCAGTGCCACCGCGGCCACGATCGCCACGAAGATGTAGATGGTGAGGTTGGTGTTCGTCTTCGTCACGGCAGCGCGAATGTCAGAATGGTGTTCGTGGCGTTCACGGTGACGTACTGAGTGCCGTTGACCTCGTACGTCATCGGGCTCGATTGCACGGTACGCGGCGCTTGGTGGTGGAACAGCTGCTCGCCCGTTTCGGCGCTGAGCGCGTAGAAGCCGCCATCCTCGGTTCCCTGGAAGACGAGATCGCCGGCCGTGGCGAGGCTGCCACTCGACGCGCCAAAGGTGACCGCGGGAAGGACTTGCTGCCACACGTCTTCGCCGCTGGCCGGCTCATACGCCGTGACGGTCATCGTCCGCGGGTAGGCTTCGATGCGGTCGATCTCGGAATAGTTGCCCATGTGACCGACGCACGTTGGCGCGGCTTCCAGGGTGTCGCCGACCGGCTTGACGAGCAGTGACACGCCCGCGTTCTTGCCCGTGATGTAGAGGAGACCGGTCCGCGGACTGAACGAGGGCGAGCCGAAGCTCGAACCGCCGTGGGCCACGATGAAATGCTCGTCGGTGGAGTAGGGCTGGTACATTGGCCGCGCCTTCGCCTGCAACTCTGGATCGCCCAGATCGAGGTACGTCGCGCAGAACGGGGTCAGCGGGACGCCGCGGGCGTTATAGGGAATCGGCTGGGTCGGATAGACCACCTCGCCGGGGACGTTTGTCTCGGTCGCCACCAGCGTCTCGACCATCGGGTTGATCGGCTCGCCGGTCTCGCGATCCCACAGGTAGAGCAGGCAATTCTTGCCGGCGGCGGCGACCCCTTTGATGGTCTCGCCGTTCTTGTTGGTGACGTCGAAGAGGGTGGGGCCGGTGATGTTGTCCCAGTCCCACAGATCGTGATGGATCGTCTGGTAGTGCCACCGGAGCGCTCCGGTTTCGAGGTCCAGCGCGATCGTCGAGTTGGTGAACAGGTTCGCCCCAACGCGCGCGGAGCCGTCGTAGGCGGGCCCCGGATTGGCCGCGTTGAAATAGACCAACCCGAGCTCGGCATCAATCGCCGGCTGGGTCCAGATTCCGCCCCCGACCCGCTTGCCGTAACCCCACGTCGGCTCGGCGAGCTCCCAGCCTTCGTCCTGGGGGCGCTGCGGGATCGTGTTGAACACCCACTTGACGGCGCTCGTCGTGGCGTCTGCCGCGATCAAGAGGCCTCCGGGGATGTGCCCCTCGGAAATCGCGACGCCGATGTAGAGCGTGTTGTCGTGATGCGCCGGCGAGGTCATCATCCGATAGCCGATCGACTGCGGATCGAAGTCGGGTGGATAGACATCCGGGTACTTGGCTTGGAGGGCCATCTGGATCACCGGAGAGATGCCGCCGTTGCCGAACGTCTCGACCAGCTCGCCTGTCTTGGCATCGGCCGCCACGAGATGAGCCCCGTGATAGGAGTAGATCTTGCCGTCGGCGTACAGCGGGCCGCGCACACGCCCGCCGCGGACGCCGTCGAGCTCGAGCGTCCAAATGGTTTCTCCCGTTTCGGCGTTGAGGGCGAGTATGGTCGAGCCCCCATGGATGTACATCAGGCCATCGACGACGAGCGGGGTCACTTCTGGGCGGGCGACTCCGGTTGGTACGTCGAACGACCAGCGAGTCTCAAGCTGCCCGACGCTTGACGCGTTGATTTGGTCGAGCTCCGAAAACCGCTGGTTGTGCGGGTCGAGATTGTGGCTACCCCAGTTCGTCTGGCTTTGCCCGGCGATGATTGTCGGCGGTTCGCCCGCCTGGGTTGTGTGTCCCTGGGCCTCGGCGCTCAGGGCTTGCAGGCCACTGATCGCCGCAATGGTGAGCGCGGCCGCGGCCGCACGGGCAGGTCGCCTGTCGAGTGATCCCATCATCTGCTCCCGTATCGTCCGAATGAAACGCTCGACGTCGTGCGAGCAGGGAATTATGCAACATTCGTTCGTATAATGCGGCGTGCGTCAGGCGCTTAGTGTGACCGCCGTGCTCGGCACGATCGTGATCGCGACTGGGCTCTCCGGCTTGTCGCAGACCAGAACATTCACGCCGATCACGGACGCCGAGCTACAGAATCCCGATCCGGCCGACTGGTTGATGTGGCGCCGCACGCTCGACGGGTGGGGCTACAGCCCGCTGGATGACATCACCCGGGAGAACGTCGGCGCCCTCCGGCTCACCTGGTCGCGAGCCCTGATCCCCGGGCCTCAGCAAGGCACGCCACTGGCCCATGGCGGCGTGCTCTACATGGCGCAGGCCGACGACGTCGTGCAAGCGATCGACGCCGTCACCGGAGACCTGATTTGGGAGTATCGCCGCGACCTGCCCGATGACCTCATCGAGTACACCTCGGGCGACGCGAGAAAGACCCGCAATATCGCGATCTACGGCCAGCTGATCATCAAGACCAGCGGCGACAACTACGTGCTGGCGCTCGACGCAGCGACCGGCAAGCTCGAATGGGAGACCCGGATCCTCGACTACCGGGTCAACCCGGCCGCGCACAGCTCGGGCCCGATCATCGCCAACGGGAAGGTGATCTCCGGTCGCAGCTGCCGTCCTGCGGGCGGCCCCGACGCGTGCATCATGACCGCCCACAACGCTCGTACCGGTGAAGAGCTCTGGCGCCGGCGCACGATTCCGGCGCCGGGTGAGCCGGGTGACGAAACCTGGGGTGGCGTGCCGTTCGAGGATCGCAAGCACGTTGGCACCTGGATGGTGCCCAGCTACGACCCCGAGCTGAACCTCATCTACATCGGCACGTCCGTGACCTCGCCAGCGCCGAAGTTCATGCTTGGCGGTGTCGACCAAACGCACCTCTACCACAACTGCACGTTGGCGCTTGACGCCGATACCGGAGAGATCCGGTGGTACTACCAGCACCTCAATGACCACTGGGATCTCGACCATCCGTTCGAACGCTTGCTCGTCGACACCGTCGTGGCCCCGAACCCCGAGGCGGTCAGCTGGATCAACCCGCGGCTCGAACCGGGCGAGGTGCGAAAGGTGATGACTGGCATCCCGGGTAAGACGGGCATCGTCTACACGCTTGATCGCGAGACCGGCGAGTTCCTCTGGGCCACCCCGACGATCACGCAGAACGTGATCAGCGGGATTGACGGTACGACCGGGGCGGTGACCGTGAACACCGAGGTCGTCTTTACCTCGCTAGGGCAGGAGGTGTTCGCGTGCCCGACCTGGGCGGGCGGGAAGGACTGGGAGGCCGGCGCCTACAGTCCCTTGACGAACACGATGTACTTTCCGCTGCGCAACACGTGCGCGCGCATGCTCTCGACGAACAACGTCGACGGCGAGCGCGAGCTTGCGCTGACGGCCGGAGGACAGCGCGGACTCGACTTCTACGCCTTGGCGGCGCGTCATCAGCTGGCTCCCGGAACCGATCAGCTCGGGACCGTTCGTGCGATCTCGGCGGAGACCGGCGAGACGTCGTGGCTCTACGAGCAGCGGGCCGCCACGATGTCGCTGGTGGCCACCGGCGGCGGGTTGATCTTCGGGGGCGACGTGAACGGCCGATTCCGGGCCTTCGACCACGAGACGGGCGAGGTGCTGTGGGAGATCAACCTCGGTTCGCCGGTGGCGGGCTATCCGATCAGCTACGCGGTCAACGGACAGCAGTACATCGCCGTCAGCACCGGCACCGGTGGCGGGGTCAATCTGCGCATGACGCCGGAGCTGCGCCCGAGCTTCGGGAACAACCTCTTCGTCTTCGCGCTACCCGCTCGCTAGGTTCGGGCGGCCGTCGAGCTACCAGAGATCGCCTCCGCGGGTTCGACGCGAGAAGCTCCAGTCCCCGTGTACGGCGTCCGTCCACACCTCGGTCGCAGGCTCCGAAAACCGGGCAGACGGTTGTCTTCGCTGCGATCGATGTGCGAACGACCGCCGCCCACCCCGACCGCCTACCGCACAGCAGGGCAGGTGGGCGACCTGCCTGCGGAACACCGAATCGGCTACTTGACGGCCGCGCCGGCGAGGATGTTGTAGATGCCGTAGTTTCCTTCGTGGCAAGCGAACTCGTACACCGGGTGCTCGTTCAGCTGCATCGGCACTTCGTAGGTCCACGGCGCGGTCCAGGTACCCGGGTCGTTGACCGTGACCTGATAGGTCAGGATGCCCGGCGACATGCGCGTAAACCGTTCCGTCAACAGCAGCTGGTCGCTCGACGAGCCACGCAGGAAGCTCGTTTCGCGAAGGAACCCCCTGGTCTCGATGACGAGCGTATCGCCCTCCCAGCGTCCGCTGGAATGGCCGGCATACTGCGGCAGGTTCCGGTGCGGACGTCCGTCCAGCGGAATGATCCGCGCGTTGTGGACCATTTCAGTGAGAATGACCACGGTGTCCTGGTTCTGGAACATCTGGAAGTTGTTGTTGTACCCGCCCGGGGTCATCGGCGGGCCTGCGTTGAAGCCGACGATGCATCGGACCTGTAGGCCGTTCGACCCCAGATCCTCCACCCATCCGCCAGGCGTCGGCTCGTGCGGACCCACGCCCTCGCGGATCTTCTCCAGCGCGTCGCGCCGCGCCTGGGCGTCTGGCGTGTACGCAGGCATTCGTCCATCGGGTGGATCGGTAATGAGCGACGTGCGCTTGGTCGCAATCACCGAGGTTCCGCGATCAAACCAGAAGGCGTTGTAGGAGCCGGGCTGTCCGTCGACGCCACGGTCCACATTCCCGCTCGGGTCGACCTCCGTTTGCCGGCGGGGACGGGTATCCAAGTCGAGCTCACGGTCGAGCGCGGCCTGATTGCGAGTCGTCGCCTCGTCGTCGGACAGGAACTCCTTGTCAGCTTGGCTTTCCGGTCGCTGCATCGGCGTAATCGTGCGGAAATCCCACACGCCCTGCAGGTCGGGAGCACCCCATGACGTGCGCGGGATGTCGTCTTGTGCGTTGATGGCAACACCCGCGAACGCAACGAGCACCATGGCCATCAACGAGCCGATGAGAAGCCGGCGTGTCATGTGAGACCTCCTCTGAAGCGCGCGTTCAGCGGCCAGAATGGGCCCAGAATAGCACACGGTCGTTCCCCTGCCCGGATGGTATGATTCGGCCATGATTTTGCGAGGAACGTGCCGATGAAGCGACTGTGCGCGATCGTGGCGATTGTCGGAGCCGGTCTGTTCGGCGTGGCGGAATCACTGACCGCCCAGACGGAATCGAGTTACGACGGCCCGCGCACCCCTGACGGGAAGCCTGACTTGAACGGGATCTGGCAGGTGTTGAGTTCCGCCGCGTGGGACATCCGCGCGCACAATGCGCAGGACGGTATCCCGGCCGGGCTCGGTGTCGTGGACGGAGGCGAGATCCCCTACCAGCCCTGGGCTGTCACACAGCAGCAGGAGAACTACGCAAATCGGATGACCGATGATCCCGTCCGTAAGTGTTTTCTGGCGGGCGTCCCTCGCATCACCTACATGCCGTTCCCGTTCCAGATCATGCACACGCCGGACCACGTCGTCATGACCTACGAGTTTGCCCACACGGTTCGCATCATCTACACCGACGGCAGCCCCCACCCGCTTCCGAACGACTTTTGGCTCGGTGACTCGCGCGGTCGCTGGGAAGGCGACACCCTGGTCGTCGACTCGACCCACTTCAACGGCGAGACCTGGTTCGACGCGGCGGGCAATTTCCACAGCGACGCTCTGCACGTCATCGAGCGGTACACGCCGACAAGCCCGAACCACATCGACTATGAGGTGACCATCGAGGACGAGAACGTGTTCACTCGTCCCTGGATGATGCGGATGCCGCTCTATCGGCGCATGGAAGAAGGACTACAGATTCTGGACTACGACTGCGTCGATCATGTCTTGCAGTCGCTCGTGGCTCAGGAAGGAGATTCGCGGTGAAGACCCGATCCCTCAATTGCATCGCAATCGTGACGGCGCTGTTGCTGTTTGCTCCGGTGTGTGTCGGCGCCGGCCAGGGAGGCCAGGATAGGGCCTTCGAGCCTCCGCAAACCGAGTGGGGTGACCCAGATTTCCGTGGCCGCTACAACCCGGGGCCGGGCCAGCCGATGGAGACGCCCTCTGGCGAACTCTGGAGACCGCCCGACGGGACCGAGCGCGGACACAACGCCGCGTTCTCGCGGTTCTTTGAGCCCGATCCCGATGCGCCACCTCGTCCCCGGCCCGCTCGGATCACGACACCGATGGTGGTCGATCCGCCCGACGGCAAGATCCCACTCCAGCCGTGGGCGCTGGAGCGGCGCGGAGAGGTCATGGCTCGCCAGGATGAGCTGGATCTTCTCGACCCGCGGGTCAAGTGCCTGCCATCGGCCCTGCCGCGCGCGCACCTGCCGGTCGGGTACAACTCGTACCAGATTTTTCAGAACCCGGGCTACATTCTGATCGTTTACGAGTGGAACCATCTATTCCGGTACATTCCGCTCGATGGGTCACCGCACGTGAATGCCGACGTCAAGCTCGGTATGGGTGATTCGCGCGGCCACTGGGAAGGGAACACCCTCGTCGTCGACGTCACGAACTTCACGTCCAACACCTGGCCGATCGGGCACGGCGCCCCGCCGGAGGGCGCACCGGCCAGCGCGCTCACGACTGGCCACGGTGTGTTTCACAGCGGCGGTCTGCACGTCGTCGAACGTTTCACGATGGTCGACGAGAACACCGTTCACTACCGGGCGACAATCGCGGATCCCAAGGTCTTTACACAGCCGTGGAAAGTCGACTTTGTGGGGCTGCGGCGGGCGCCCGAAGACCACATGTTGTTCGAATATGCTTGTCACGAGGGAAACGGGCGAGGCCTCTCGCTCATGACCGGCGTCGAGGTCGACTCGGTTCGGGTGCATCCCATAAGGTGAATCAGATGCGAACGATGCTTTTTCTTGTCACGGTCAGTCTCTTGCTGGTGAGCGGACCCGCGTCGGCACACCATGCCTTTTCAGCCGAGTTCGATGCCGAGCGGCCCCTCACGCTGCAAGGCAGCGTCGTGAAGACCGAGTGGATCAACCCGCACTCCTGGATCCACGTCGAGATCGAGGGTGACGATGGGCAGACGACCGCGTGGGAGGTTGAGTGCGGCGCTCCGAACGCGCTGATGCGACGCGGCCTGAACAAGAACTCCATTCCGGTTGGGACGGAGCTTGTGATCGACGGCTTCCAGGCCAAAGACGGGTCGAATCGAGCGAACGCTCGCGACATCACGTTCCCCGACGGGTCGAAGTTCTTCGTCGGGTCGTCCGGTACCGGCGCGCCGTACGAGAAGCGGTAAGGTCAGGTAGGCGCGGATCGCGTGCGTGTCATTGGGTCGCTAGCGCTGGCCCTCGTCGCGTGGCTGGCACCCGCCGTCGTGGCGGGTCAGACAGTCGAGTGGCCTAGCTACGCGAGCGACGTCTCAGGCACGAAGTACTCGCCGCTCGACCAGATCAACGAATCCACCGTCCACGACCTAGAGATCGTCTGGCGGCAGCCGGTCATTCCCGACGCCATCCGCAACGGGGACACGACTCGGGGGCCGCTTGCCTCACAGAATACGCCGCTCATGGCGGGCGGGCTGCTCTACGTCACGACCGGGTTCGGCAGTGTGGCGGCACTCGATCCCACGACCGGCGACGTGGTCTGGCATGACGATGAGAACCTTGCGCCCCGCAGCGGGGCGCAAGGTTCTCGTCGCGCGGATCTGCCCGAGTCGGTGATCGGGGTCGGTGACGCGGTCGTGACGCCCGGCCGAGGCCGTCCTCCCCGCGGGGTCGCCTACTGGACCGATGGGGACGACGCTCGGGTCCTCGCGCTTCGCGGGCCGATACTGGTCGCGCTCAACGCGAAGACCGGTCTTCGCTATCCAGACTTCGGAGACGGCGGCGAGGTCGATCTCCGCCAGGGGCTCATCCGCGAGTTTCCTCGCTACAACTGGTATACGGCTCCGCTCGTTGTCAACGACAGCGTCATCATCGGCTCGATCGTGCCTGACATCCTCAATAATCGGCAGCCGGCGACGAAGGAATCGCCACGCGGCGACGTGCGCGCCTTCGACCTCCGGACCGGTGAGTTAATCTGGACCTTCCACACCGTGCCGCTCGAGGGACAGTTCGGCATCGACACGTGGGGCATCGATCCGGATAGCGATCAGCCGTCGTGGGAGTACACCGGGAACACGAACCTCTGGGCCCACCCGACAGCCGACCCCGAACTGGGCTACGTGTACCTGCCGCTGTCGACCCCGGCCAACGACTACTACGGGGGGCACCGCCCTGGGAATAATCTGTTTGGCGAGAGCCTCGTATGCGTCGATGCGGAGACGGGTGAGCGCATCTGGCACTTCCAGGCGGTGCATCATGGCGTGTGGGACTACGATTTCCCAGCGTCAGCCATTTTGCTCGACATCGTCGTTGACGGACGCGCGATCAAGGCGGTCGCTGTCGTGAGCAAGCAAGCGTTTACCTACGTGTTCGACCGAGTGACAGGCGAGCCGGTGTGGCCGATCGAAGAGCGGCCGGTGCCGCCGTCGAACGTCCCGGGCGAGCAGATGCCCGCGACGCAACCGTTTCCCACGAAGCCGCCAGCCTTCGACCTGCAGGGGGTGCGGATCGACGACCTCATAGACTTCACGCCGGAACTACGAGCCGAGGCGATTGAGATTCTCGATCAGTACGAGTGGGGACCCCTCTTCACCCCGCCGACCTTGATCGATCCGGCGCCGGGGGGCAAGAAGGGCACCATCGTGAGTCCGGGAGTTGGGGGCGGGGCAAACTGGCAGGGTGCTGGTGCCGACCCGGAGACCGGCATTCTCTATGTGACGTCGGTGTACATGCAGAACGTGGTCGGCCTCACGACGTCCCAACACCCACGTTCGGATGTCCGGTACGTGCGCGAGGCTTACACGTCGGCCCTCGGTCCGCAAGGACTGCCGCTGTTCAAGCCGCCCTATGGACGCATCACCGCCATTGACCTGAACGCGGGCGAGATCCTCTGGCAAATCCCGAATGGCGAGGGCCCGCGTGGCCATCCCGCCCTCAAGGACCTCGACCTGCCATGGCTCGGCCAGCACGGTCGCGCCTCGGTGCTCGTCACCAAGGCGCTCGTGTTTGCCGGCGAGGGCGCGAACGTCGGCCTCGCAGCGCTCACCCAATTCTGGGGTGATCCGGGTGGCAAGATGTTCCGGGCCTACGACAAGCGGACCGGCGAGGTCGTCTGGGAGATGGAACTCCCGGGTGGCACGAGCGGTTCGCCGATGACCTATATGGTCGACGGCCGTCAGTACATCGTCGTCGCGGTTGGCTGGCGCGACGTGCCGGCCGAGTGGGTTGCGCTGGCGCTACCGCAGTCCTAACTTGCCAGACGCCGACGGCGTCAGATGTCGGATAGGCCTGCCAGTCTCCCCGTGCTATCGCCGAAGCGTTCGACCGGCACATCCAGCTTGTCCAGCAACGTCATGTAGAGGTTCGTGAGCGGCGTCTCGTCCGCGTGCTGGATGTGACGCCCCCCCTGAAGCCGCCCGGCCCCTCCACCTGCTAGCAGGATCGGCAGCTTCTGAATGTTGTGGAGGTTGCTGTTGCTCATGCCGCTGCCGTACACGATCATGACCTGGTCCAGGAGGGAACCGTCGCCGTCGGGCGTCGAACGTAGCTTGTCGAGGTAGTACGAGAACAGCGTCGTGTGATAGACCCCTACCTTGACGAGCTTTGCGAGCTTCTCGGGGTTGTTCTCGTGGTGCGACAGCGCGTGATGCGGGTCGGGTACGCCGATGTGCGGATACGTCTGGGCACTGAGCTCGGGCGTCATCAGGAACGTGATGATCCGGGTCAGGTCCGACTGATAGGCCAGCACCTGCAAGTCGAACATGACCTTCACATACTCTTCGAATGCCGCCGGGATACTGCCCGACGGGCGTTCCACGACCGGCAGCTCGCGGTCGACATTGGCTTCCGCGCGCTGGATGCGCCGCTCCACGTCACGCACCGCGGATAGGTAGTCGTCGAGCTTGGCCCGGTCGCGCGACCCGAGCCCGCCCTGGAGGCGCACGACCTTCTCGGTGACGGCGTCGAGGATGCTTCGGTCCTCCTGCATGCGCGCCCGGCGTGCCGCCGGGGCCGTGCTCGTGCCGTCGCCGAACAGCCGTTCGAAGACCGCCCGCGGGTTGCTCTCCATGGGCAGCGGTGAGGTGGGCGTGCTCCAGCACAGCGTGCTGACGTAGGCACAGCTGAAGCCGGCGTCGCAGGCCCCAGCGAAATCGGGCAGCCCGATGCCCAGCTCGAGCGACGCGAGCTCGGTACTCTGCCCGAGTTGCTCGGCGGCAATCTGATCGACCGATTTGCCCGCCTGGAAATCGGCACCCTCGGTCGGCTTGGCGTGCACTCCGGTCAGGAACGCGCCGGTGATGCGGCCGTGCCCGCCCGCCGGGTCTCCAGGCATCTGCGCCGCAGGCGCGTGGTCGAGTCCCGACAGGATGTCGAGACGATTTCGAAACGGCTCGAGCGGCTGCAGAATCGGCGTGAAGTCGAACGCGGTGCCTTCGCCGGCTGGCGTCCAGTTGTTCATCACGGCCCCGTGGGGCACGTACACCACACCAAAGCGGGGCTTGGGTTTCGCGGCGGTCTTGGCGACTGCGGTGAGCGCCGGCACCATACCGTCGAGCAACGGCAGCGCGACGGCCGCCCCGAGACCACGGAGGACGGTTCGCCGGGGAAGTGCCTTCTTCGTGATGATCATGATTCCGATCTCCTCATCTGGAACGGCATGCTCCGGACCACACCCAGGATAATCGACGACCAGCGGTAGTCGTTGGGCTTGGCCTCTCGCACGATCGCGCGGACGGCGGGCAGATCGTGGTGCTCAATCCCTCGCCCGAGCGCGTAGGTCAACAGCTTCTCCGTGACGGTCACCACGAACTCGTCGCTTCGGGAGAGCAGCACGTCCCGCAGCTCGGGCAGCCCGTCGAACGCCGTCCCGTCCGGCAGGACACCCGACGGATCGATTGGTGCATCGTCATCCGTCTCACGCCACCGTCCGACGGCGTCGAAGTTCTCGAACGCAAACCCGATCGGATCCATGCGCGCGTGACAATTGGCACAGACGGGACTCGCCCGGTGAGCTTCGAGTCGCTCGCGTAGCGACGTAAGCTCGCCAGCGTCGGCCCGCTCGCGCAGCGGCGGGACGTTCGGTGGCGGCAGCGGTGGCGGCGCGCCGAGAATGTTCTCGAGCAGCCACTTGCCGCGTACGACCGGCGAGGTTCGGGTAGCCAACGACGTCACAGTCAGGATGCTGCCATGCCCGAGCAGGCCGCGACGCGTGTCATCGGGCTGCGTCACACGGCGAAAACGGGAGCCGTGGACGTCTGGAATCCCGTAGTGCCGGGCGAGTCGCTCGTTGACGAAGGTGTAGTCTGCCGTCAAGAGGTCGACGACACTGCGGTCGTCCCGGAGCTGGCTGTCGACGAACAACTCGGTCTCGCGAACGAAGGCCTCGCGCAAGTTCTCGTCGAATGTGGGAAAGGCGTTCACATCCGGCGCGACCGATCGCATCCGCCGAAGGTGCAGCCACTGTCCGGCGAAGCTCGAAACCAGCACGCTCGATCGCTCGTCGGCGAGCAATCGCTGCACCTGTTGTTCGAGGATGACGGGATCGTTGAGCCGCCCCTCGGCTGCGACATCGAGCAGCTCATCATCGGGGATGCTGGCCCAGAGAAAGAACGACAGGCGCGACGCGAGCTCGAGGTCAGTGAGCCGGTAGGCCGCCGCCGGCGCGACATCAACGGGGTCCCGCTCGAAACGATAGAGGAATTCGGGGTCGACCAGGATGCTTTCCAGCGCTCGCTGGATGCCGGCGTCGAAGCTCCCCTGACGGCGACCCTGGGCGTAGAACCCAAGGAGCACCTCGAGGTCGTCGTCCGTGACGGGTCGGCGAAACGCGCGGCGCGCGAGTGTCGCGAAAATCGCCCTCGCGCACTCGTTCTCGCGCATGAGACTCGCGGGTTGGCACACGAAAATCCGACGTCGGCTCGCTGTATCGCCGGCGCCTGTGGTATCGAACGGTCCTTCGATTTGCACGCTCTCCAGCGCCGTGTGTCGGGAAAAACCGGGACCGGTGCTGAACGTCCACAACGGCAGGCGACTCGGACTTACGCCTTCGGTTATCCGTGTGCGTTTCACGAAGGAGACGCCCACCACGTGAGGGCCAGCGCTGGCTGGAAAGCGGACGGTCAATCCCTCCGCGCTCGATGGCTGCCCCCGGAGGACGGTCCGCCGACGTTCGAGCGGAAGCAGTCCGACCCGTACGCCGTCGAGGCGAATATCGAGCTCCTGCGGCTCCCCGCCGCCGGGTTGAAGTGTCACACTGACGACGTACTGCCCATCGAGCGGAAAGTTGTGACGAATCGTGGTGCCGCCGCGCGAGCCGAACGGGAGTTCTTCGCTCATCCGGTCGTCTTGCGCAAGCAGCGAGGAGACCGGGTAGCGCACGAGATCAGCGTCGAGAGACGGGTCCCCGACGGCCAGACGACTGATCTTTCGTGCCGCCGACATGTAGCGCGACAGCAATCCTGGGGCCACGGTCAGAATGTCGGCGTTGTTGTCGAACCCGTAGGCCATGTCGTCGGACGGCAGCAACGTGTCGGTGTCGACCTCCAAGGCCAGGAGATCGCGGATTGCGTTCGCGTACTCCAGTCGGTTCAGACGATGGATGGTCGGCCGGCCCGGGTTAGGGTTCGCGGCCGCAGCCTGGTCCAGCTCGGCGACGAGCCAGGCTGCGAAATCGTCATAGACCGCTTGATCGGGACGCGGTCGCCGTGGCGGCGGCATGGCCTGCGTCTGCAGCTTCTGGAGTACTTTTTCCCACAGCTCGGCGTGGTCGCCGACGCGGTCGATGTCGACCGTGTCGAGCGAGAGGTTAGCCGTCTGCGTTCTTTCGTTGTGGCAGGTGACGCAGTAACGATCCACGACGGCCTTGTAGGTCGACCCGTCGTCCGAACCCGCGGTCGAAGACTGCCCCTGTGCGTGGTCGGCCGCGGCCAACACCAGCACGAGGGCTGCCAGGAAGCAGGCCGCGAGCGTTTTCGTAGGGCGGGTTCTGGTCATTGTCACAGGCCTACTGCCGCCGCCTGGTCTGGCCCTCGCTGAAATTCTCGATGAAGTCAGACGGCGACGTGCCCTCGCTCCCAAGCTTACTCAGTAGGTCGGCCGTGCTGCCGCCACCGAGGCCAGGTAGGAAGATGTGCCCGCCTCCTTCGGCGATCATCAGTGGGGTGATCCCACGCTCATCCTTCATATCTACCGTTGCGCCTCGATCGAAGAGGAGCTGAACGAGCGCGTCCGATCGGATGTGCGCGGCGCCGTGCAGCGCGGTACGGCCGACATCGTTGGTCTTGTTGACCTCGCCGCCAAGCTCCAAGGCAAGCCGGACCGCCCCCAGGGATTCCTGCTCGGTCACGTGGCTCTCGGCGGGGACGCGCCCGAGGCCCGCCGCGACCATCAGAGGAGAGGTGTTCTGTTCGGTTGGAATCAGCGGATCCGCACCTGAGTCGGCAAGCGCACGCATCACGTCTGCGTTGCCATCCATGGCCGCGAGCAGAAACGGCGTCGCGCCGGTCACGCTCACCCGGAATCGGGGGCTCGCGTACCCGAACTGCGGCGGCTTCTTCCCGAGCCGCGCGTTGGGATTGGCGCCGCGATCGAGCAGCGCCTCGACCAGCTCGAGCCGGCCGTCTCGTATTCCGTTCAGCGACTGCCATTCCTCGTCACGGTCGGCCGCAATGCCGTTCGGGCCAGTCAACTCCGTGTGCCAGGAGCCGGCTGCCCAGTGGAGCGGCGTGTATCCGGTGGTGTCGACGTTCGGATCGGCCCCTTGTTCGAGCAGGAAGATGGCGAGCGCCGTATTCCCGCGAACCGTGGCGACCAGCAAGGGAGTGGTGCCATCCGGCGCCGAGGCATTCACGTCGGCTCCTCTGTCGATTAGCAGCCGAGCGAGCTCTGGGTCATCGGTGCGCGCCGCGATCATCAACGCCGAGTTGCCGCGCTCCGTGACGGCATGGACGTCGGCGCCGTGTTCGAGAAGGACGCGTGCGACTTCGGCGTGCCGCTCTCCGACGGCCCACATGAGTGCCGTCTGGCCGCTCAAAGGCTCCGTGGCTGCCGAGTCTGCACCGTGAGCGAGCAACGCCCGCACCGCCTCGGCGTGGCCGGTGCGTGCGCAGGTCATGAGCGGCGTCTCACCGGTTGCTCGGCCGATATTCGGATCGGCCCCCGCAGCGAGCAGGCGCGCGACGAGGTTCGCGGCGGCGTTGTCGCAGGCCAGCGCGAGCGGCGTCACACCGTAGTCGTTTGCGGCATTGACGTCGGCGCCGGCGTCAATGAGCAGCTCGGCGATTGCCGACGAGTCCATGTAGGTTGCCCAGTGAAGGGCTGTCGCGCCGTCAGGCTGGGAGCCGTTAACGTCGACCTGCTCCTGTAGCAGTGTCTTGACGGCGGTCTGATTCCCTGCCCGGACCGCTTCGATCAGTCTCTGGTCGGCGGGATTCGCCGACACTCCGGCCGCATTCAGCAGCACCAGGGAGCACACACACAGCCGGACACTAGCCCACGTCAATGGGTACCCTCTATTTAATACGGCCCACAATACTGCATGATGCAGTATTCACCCCGCCCGCAGCAAATTCTCTTGGCTGTTCGCTAGTTTGCTAGGGGGTCCGGGCGAATCTGGAAGCGGATGATCTCGCTGAGCTTCCCCTTGCCGCCCTCCATGTGCCACGTCGCCATGGTGTTGTAGCTGGACCACACTCCGCGGCCCTTCCATCCGGCGTCCGGGTCGTCGATCCGGCCATCGAGGCCCTTGCTGTAGAACCCCAAGGGATAAGGCACTCGCATGACGACCCACTCGCCGGTCTCGGGCAGCAGCGCGAGGAGGGAGTCGGACGTTGACCCAGTGGCGATCGGGACGTTCTCGCCCAAGCCGAGCGTGTTGAACTGGTCGACCCAGTTGTAATAGTGGTAGTCGGCGTTGGCCGCTCCGTTGACCCCCTTCATGCGGGGACCCGGCGACCGATAGAGCGTCCAACCCTCGGCGCAATGCTGGCCGGTCGCGGTGGGTCCGTTCAACACCGGACACTTGCTCCGGTCGAAGCTGGCCATGTGGCCGCTTCCGCTCAGCGCGGTCCAGATCAGGCCGTTCCGATCGACGTCAATTCCGCGCGGCCCAAATCCCCACTGACTGGGATCGCCGGTCGGATCGTAGGGTGGCTCGTAGACTTCGGCGATGCACGTCTCGGGTGGGCTGTCGCCGAGGTCGACTCGAATGATGCGTCCCGGCACCTTCAACCGCTGCGAGATCCAGACCGAGCCGTCCGGGTGCGGGATGATGCCGTAGGCCCGCTGTCTTCCGTCGAGGGTCCCGATCCGCGTGTCTTTCGTCGGATCGATCTCGACCTCGCCCGATCGGTTCGGCTCGTTCCACGGCTTCGTGATCGTCCCGTCCCCATTCGTATCGATCACGGTTGGACACCAGCCTTGCGCCGCTTGCTCGTCACCCGTCTCGTCGTAGAGCCGCGTGTTGAGCCAGCTCACGGCCTCCGTCGAGCCGCTCAGCCAGAGCGTGTCGTTTGCATCGTCGGCGAACTGCAAGTGGTGCGTGAAGAAACAGGTGTCGATGAGGACGAACTTCTCGCTATCGGGCTCGTAGTACGACAGGTTCCGGGACGGGGTAGGGCGGTATTGGACCGGGTAGTACTTCGCCGAAGGATGATCGGACCCTTCCCCGCACCAATCAGGGACCTCGGGCGATCTGATTGACTGCGTGACCCAGAGTCGCCCCTTGTGGTCCATCATCGGATTATGGGCCTCACGATGTGCGGCAAACGGTAGGCGGGACGCTTCAAACCCCCAATACGGAGACGGGACCACCGGTCGTGTCTTCTCGTTCGGTTCGACCCTGGAGTCCGAATACGTGTCGAACGGCCCTCGCGGCTCGTCGCGAGCCGGGAGATCAAAGCGAACTGAACGATTGAGATTCAGGTCCGTGATCACGAGCCCAGCTCCTGGGCCGACACCGTAGACCGGGCCGCCGCCGTTCACCGTCGGGTTGCGTTTGTCGGTGGTGACCGAGTCGTGCACCGTTCCGCGCTGGTGGCTCCACTCCCACATGCTCAATACGACGTTCCGTTCTGCGCCCTGGGGGCGGGGTGGCACCGGTGGGACTTCGCCGCTCCGAATCCGATCGGTCCAGTCGGCGTAGAGGCCGAGGGCGCGCGGTCCGCCCATTCCGTTGATCGTGCCGGTCATGAACCCAGGCTCACCGACTCGAATGCGATGCGCCCACGCGTCGAAGGTCGAGTCGAAGGTCGTCAGATCCAGCATGGGCATCTCGCGGGTCGCCTTGTTGCCGAGCTGGTGGCAGAGCTGGCAGCCATCCTTGAGCTGAGTAATCCAGTCGGCTTGGGTCCGCATGGCGGCGTTCACGCCGTTGCCCTCAGGTCCAGTGCCCGGGAAGTCGCTCGCCGGCGGCACCTCGAGCAGCGAGTACCAGTAGTTGGCCGGATAGACCTGCGCGGCTTCGACCGGGTCCGACGCCACCTCGGTGGTCAGATCGACGTTGTCGCCGGGCTGCGCCCCACGCTTCACCGAATCAGCCAGGCCATACCCGCGGACCCACACTTCGTAGGAACCCGCGGGCAGATCGGGCACGAGGAAACGGCCCTCGTCGTTCGTCACGACGATCTTGCGGAATGTGGTGTCGAAGTCGTCCGTCTCCGCGATGACCCACACCCCTGCTTCCGGTCCGTTCGAGCTCGTCACGGTTCCGGTAATGTCTGCTGTCGCTGCAGCGGCCGACGTTCCGCCCACCACGGCCAAGGCGGCCGCCGATAGCGTCGCCATCCCACACATCCACATCGTCAGCGCCCGACGTCTCATCATGACATTCTCTCCTGCCTGTACTGGAGTTTCGGTTGACCGGATTATGCGTGCGGCGCAAGATAGGCGTCAATGATCACGACACCCATCCGACGATTGTCGGCGCTTCGGCCCGTGCTCGGGGTGGCCGTGCTGACCGCCCTGACAACGACGGCATGTGCTCCGGACGTCAGCGAGCCGGTCGCCGAGACCGAAGAGGCCCAACTGTCTGAGATTGAGGTGAACCCGGCGCGGAACGCCTACTTCGGCGACCTTCACATTCACACGGGGTACTCGTTCGACGCCTTCCTCATGTTCGCGACGAAGACGACGCCAGACG
The DNA here is from genome assembly GCA_965216615.1 of Vicinamibacterales bacterium. Taxonomy (GTDB): domain Bacteria; phylum Acidobacteriota; class Vicinamibacteria; order Vicinamibacterales; family UBA8438; genus CAUZIB01. Next base: position 499,717 of record CBDCGH010000022.1, read on the forward strand.
ACGCCTATCGTTTCGCCAAGGGCGAGCCAATCGATCACGCGCTCGGGTTTCCAATCCAGCTGAACAGTGGGCCTCTGGACTTCTACGCTGTAACCGACCATGCCGGCTCGCTCGGATTGTCGACGGCGATGACCGACCCGGCGTCCGACGTGTCGAAGCTGGAGTCGACGCGTGAGCTCTTGCGTGCGGAAACGGTCGACGAGCGCCGCGCCATGTTTCGGACCGGCCATCGGGCGCTTCGGGACGAGCGGCCCGAGGACGAACCGATCATCCGCGACCCCGAGATCGAGCGGTCGGCGTGGGCCAAGACCGTCGACGCGGCGAATCGTCACTACGATCCTGGCACGTTCACGACGTTCGCTGGCTTGGAGTACGGGTTCACGATCGACTCGCAGGGCTTACATCGCAACGTGATCTTTCGTAACGAGGCCCCCGAGACGCCGTTCAGAGTCCGTTCGAGGAACCCCGAGCAGCTGTGGGAGTGGATGGACCAGCAACGGGCTGAAGGGCGAGAGTTGCTCGCCATTCCGCACAACATGAACGTCAGCAACGGCCTCATGTTCGATTCGAAGACCTTTGAAGGATTACCGCTCGACGCTGAGTATGCCGAGCGCAGGATGCGCAACGAGCCGCTGGTCGAGATTACGCAGATGAAGGGCGCGTCGGAGACCCACCCGTTCAACTCGCCGAACGACGAATGGGCCGACTTCGAGATCTTTCCCTACTTGCTCGGCACGGACCGCGTGGGAAGGGTTCCGGGCAGCTACGTCCGCGAGGCGGTTCTCAACGGGCTGGCAATGGAGGAGAACCTGGGCTTCAACCCCTTCCGGTTTGGGTTCAGTGCCGCCACTGACGGTCACAACTCGGCGGGCACGATCGAGGAAGACAACTATCACGGAGCGGCCGGCATGATGGACGGGCTTCCAGAACGGCGCTCGTCGGTTCCGCTTGCCGAATCCGGACCAAACGGCGAGATGTACACCGACTGGTACTACGACATGTGGGGAGCCGCGGGGCTGACAGGTGCCTGGGCCGATTCGAACACGCGCGAGTCGATCTACGACGCGTTAGAGCGCAAGGAGACTTTTGGCACGTCGGGTCCGCGAATTCGGGTGCGGTTCTTTGCCGGCTATGGCTACGACGACGACCTCGCGGCGGCCGGCGATCTTGTCGAGCAGGCCTACGCGGCCGGGGTTCCGATGGGAGGCGACCTTATTGCCGACGGCGAGCGGGCGCCGAGGTTCTTGGTCTGGGCGATCCGCGATCCCGACAGCGCGCCCTTGCAGCGACTCCAGGTGGTCAAGGGGTGGGTCGAAAATGGAGTGGCGCACGAGCAGGTGTTCGACGTGGCATGCGCCGACGGCGGGGAAGTCGACCCGGCGACGCATCGTTGTCCGGACAACGACGCGACGGTAGATCTCTCTGATTGCAGCATCAGCGCCGGCGTCGGGGCGGGCGAGCTGAGAACGATGTGGGCGGATCCAACGTTCGTCGGCGGCCAGCGCGCGTTGTACTACGTGAGGGTGATCGAGAACCCGACGTGCCGCTGGTCTACCTGGGACGCACTCCGCGCGGGTGTCGAGCCGACGCCCAACGTGCCGCCCACGCTCCAGGAGCGCGCCTGGTCGTCGCCGATCTGGTACGTTCCGGAGTAGCCTCGTCCTTGGTCATGATGACGGCTCCGGTTTCGACGGCGTGGCTGCGAATCGCGTCGTCAGGTGCGGACTCGAGGCCACAGTCGGCGACGTGTTCCGCTCGATTCGTCGCGCCAGCGCGGGTGGGAGCTCGGCGTCGACGTGGGATGCACTGCGCGCCCTTTTTATTGTCTGCATTGGCAGACTGCGGTAGGATTAAGTCAGCGGGAAAGGCTATCAGCCAGCAAAATGAGAGGTGGACTGTGAACAGCAAACTACTCGGAATCCTTGGCGTCTGGGTCGTGGCGGGCACGGTGCTATCGGCCGCCGATTTCTGGGAGGAAAGGGACTTCACGACGTGGACCGAAGAGGACATCGTGAAGATGCTGGCCGATTCGCCCTGGGCGAAGGAGGTGGGCGTTCGCACCGGGAAACTGACCGCGTCAACGACGGCCAAAGACGCCGCGGAGGCCGGAAATGACCAGGCAACGCTCCATAAGGCACAGGCAGGGGCCGTAAACACGGAGAACGATTACGGGCAGGGCCCGGGTGGGTTGCGCTCGAACATCGGGGACGGGCGTCTTACGCGCGGCGCCGGGCGGCAGGCGAACGCGTTGGCGCTGAACATCGCGTGGCGCAGCGCCTTACCCTTCAAGCAGGCTGTGGTCCGAAAGGCCCTGGCCGAAGAGGGGATTGGCGGTGACGCCAGGATCCCAGCCGAGCAGCAGCAGTTCCTGGATCAAGCCGAGGATTACTATGTGGTGTCCATCAGTGGCTTTCCAGCACGGAGTGGCGCGTGGTTCCGCGAAGACGCACTGATGGCCTCAACCTCGTTGGTCCGGAAGAACGCGAGGCCGCTCTTTCCTGAAAACATCGAGGTGTTCTTGTACAACGGGTCGCTTTCGATGCTGATCTATTTTTCAAAGGATGACCCAATCACGCTGGCAGACAAGGACGTCGAGTTCATCAGCACGGTTGTTGACATCGAAATCAAGAAGAAGTTCAAGCTCAAAGACATGGTGTTCGGCGGCGAGCTCGTGCTCTAAGACGAGGTCTTGTACGAACTACCGTCGTTGAATCGGTTGGTATGACGCCGCCGCTTCCATAATCTCGATCGCCTGGTCGACAGGCACATTGCGGAAGGTCTGTTCGAGCTTCGAGGTCGGCCAAGAGATTTCCAGCGTGTCGATGCTGGTCGCCGCGCCCAAGCCGATCGTCTGCGTCAGAGGATTGGCCCCAAAGCTGCCGCCACTGTTGACCCGCTTATAGACAACTCGGCTCTCACCGTTCTCGGTAATCTGAATTCGAATGCGGGCGCCAATTGCCGACCGGTTCGATTGAACACCCACCAACTTGACGGTGATCCAATGGCTGCCGAACCCCGGGTTTTCGAACAGCGCATCGTAGGCCTTGTCGGCGGGCAAGAACCCGCCGATTTGCTCGAAGACGTCCTGGTCTCCGTCGTTGTCGATATCCGCGAACACGACCGCGTGCCCCTTTTGCAGATGGCCGAATCCGCCCGCCGTCGTCACATCCGTGAAACTGCGGCCTCCCCGGTTCCAGTACATGACGTTGGGCATCGACGCCTCGTAGTCGGGATACCCGGTGCCGAGATAGAAATCGAGAAAGCCGTCGTTGTCGAGGTCGCCGAAGTTGGCACCCATCGGCAGGCTGATGCGGGTCAGGTTCTGTGATGCCGCGACCTCGTCAAAGCCGCCTGCTCCGTTTCCGCGGTACAGACGAGCGTGCTCGAACGGGGTCGACCGCCCGAGGTAGCTGGACGCCACGGCCGCGAGGTTGCCGCGGTCCCATTCGTAGCTAGACACGAACAGGTCCAGGTTACCGTCGTTGTCGAAGTCCCAGAACCAGACGGGGAAGCTCTTTCGCGGACCGGTGACGCCCAGTTCGCCAGCGACATCGACGAACGTCCCATCGCCCTCGTTTCGGTAGAGACGATTGTCGCCCGCGAAATTGGAAACGTAGAGATCCGGCAAGCCGTCGTCGTCGTAGTCGCCCCACGCGACGCCTTTCGTGAATCGTCCGTTCGTGACCCCGGCGGTGATCGCCACATCGGTGAACGTGCCGTCGCCGTTGTTGCGAAAGAGCTGACACGGAGCGTAGTTGTCGTCGGTCAGGTGCTCGTTGCCAATGTAGACATCCAGGTCGCCGTCGTTGTCGAAGTCGGCCCATGCGGCCGTTTGCGTCGGATAGTGGGCCCGGCCCATGCCGGCGTCCTCGGTGACGTCGGTGAACCGTCCATGGCCATCGTTTCGTAGCAGCGAGTTCGGAACCTTCCCCGTTTCGTTCATCCACGCCCCGCGCAGCATCAGGATGTCGGAATCGCCGTCGTTGTCGTAGTCCGCGTGCACGAGATTGAACCCACCGACCAGGCCGGTCAGATTTGCGGCGAGGGTATCGTCGACGAACGAACCGTCGCCGGTGTTGCGAAAGAACCTCGGCTCGTCCTGAAAGTCGTAGGTCGACACGACGATGTCCAGGTAATCGTCTCCCGTGAAGTCATCGACGATGGCGCCACCGAGAAGACCGAACGTATCGATCGCGTACCGGTCCGCGACGTTAGTGAATCTCCGGAACGGCTCTTCGGACTCGTACACATCAGGCTGGATCAAGAATGCCGAAGGTACCTGATCGGGATGTCCATCGACGGTCTGGTACATGATGTTGAGGAGCCATCGTGCCTTGATGAAGAAGGGAGAGCCCGATGGTGCCTGCCTCAAGACGTCGGTGAAGTACTGAATGGCGCGGCTGGACCCCGCCGGGTTCTGGTGGATACCGGTCCCGCGAATCGGGAGCAAGCAGCTCTCAGGCGAGTTGTGCAACGTGCAGTTCTGGGTTTCGCCCTTCCGCATATGGGCGACCGCCAGCCGGTACTTTACTTCCAGAAACTGCTGCGTCAAGAGCCCAGGCTCCACCATCCCGCTCGCGACCAGTTGATCGAGCGTCGACACCACGGTCGAGAAGTAGGTGATGCTTTGATCGAGGTTGCCCAGCGACAACTCGGCCTGTCCCAGTTCCATGTGCAGCCCGAGGAAGGCGTTCAGCGACTCCGGATCGTTCCAGCCGGCCGCCGAGACGAGCCCAAGTCTTGCGCGTAACTTCGTGGCGTTGCCGTCACCCAAAATCGGGTGGTTTGTCTGGCTCCACTGGGCGAGCCGTTTCAGTTCGTCCACCATCCGGTTGTGACTCGACGGGGTCGGAGATTCATCTGCGGCGTGAGCCGCGATCGGCGTGGAGGGTGACGGGGCCACCGCTGCCTCTTCTCCCTGGCAGCCAGACAAGGGCAGACACGTCGCCGCGAGCAACGCGACCGCGAAGCCGGCACATCGCAGGTCGTGCGGGCGGGCGTGAGGCATTTGTGAAGAATACCCCATGGTCCGAATGGTCGTGACGCAGCGTACGGTCGGTCCCGAGCAGCCTGCTGTACTATGAGGCCAGTGCTCCCTCGGTTTGCCCCGCTGTGGGTGATTCTGTGTTCTGTTGCGTGCGGCGGCGGAGTCGAGCCGGACTCGTCAGGTCGTTCGTCTGCCCACGACGACGTCGAGTGGTTCGTCGATCGCGCCGCGACAAGCGGTCTCGACTTCATTCACTTTAACGGGATGTCCGGCGAGTTCTACCAGCCCGAGATCATGGGGTCTGGCGCCGCGCTGTTCGACTACGACAACGACGGCGACCTCGACGTCTACCTGGTCCAGGGCGCGATGTTGGGGACCGGCACGCCGCTCGTTCCACCACCGGATGGTCCCCTCACCGATCGGCTGTACCGCAACGATCTGGAAGTGGACGCAGACGGGCGGCGCATCGCGCGATTCACGGACGTGACCGATGCGAGTGGAATCGTGGCGCCCGGCTACGGGCAGGGGGTCGCCAGCGGCGACTACGACAACGACGGATGGGTGGACCTGTATGTCACACAGTTTGGGCCCAACCAGATGTGGCGCAACCAGGGCGACGGGACGTTCGTCGACGTGTCGGATGAAACCGGCGCGGCTGACCCGTTGTGGGGCGTGCCCGCCTCGTTCGTAGACTTCGATCGTGATGGGTGGCTCGATCTCGCCGTGGCCAACTACGTGAACTTCACCGTCGAGACGAACGTGCGGTGTCATCATCCGGAGCGGCACACGCGAATCTACTGTGATCCGGTCGACTATCGCGGGGAGCCGGATCGGCTCTATCGGAACCAGGGCGACGGCACGTTTGCTGACGTCACGACCTCGGCTGGCATCGCTGGCGCATTTGGCCCCGGGCTCGGTATCGCGACCGCCGATGTCGACCACGACGGCTGGGTCGACATCTTCGTCGCGAACGACCAGGCAGAGAATCAGCTGTGGATGAACCGAGGTGACGGCACGTTTCAGAACCGGGCTCTGATGGCGGGGGTCGCACTCGGTGCGGGGGGTGAAGACAAGGCTGACATGGGCGTCGACTTTGGCGACTTCGACAACGACGGTGACGAGGATCTCATCATCACCGAGCTGACCGGGCAGGGGAGCACGCTCTACGTCAACGACGGCACGGGGCTGTTCGAGGACCTCGCCGCGCAGACCGGGATTCAGCAGCCAAGTCTTCCGTACACTGGTTTCGGCACGGCCTGGTTCGACGCCGACGGCGATGGCTGGCTGGACGTCCTTGCCGTCAACGGTCCGGTCTTGCTCGACCGCGAGCCGACGGCAGATCATCCGTTGCCGCTGGATCAGCAAAACCAGCTGTTCCGAAATCTCGGGAACGGACAGTTCGAGGACGTGACCGACCGGGCGGGGACGGTGTTCGAGTTGACGGAAGTCAGTCGTGGCGCCGCATTCGGCGATGTCGACAATGACGGTGACATGGACGTGTTGGTGACGAACGCGGCCGGCCCGCCGAGGCTGTTGATTAACCAGATCGGCACACGTCACCACTGGCTGGGGCTGAGGCTCGTCGGCGCGAACCTGCCCCGGGACATGGTAGGGGCTCGCGTGGCCGTCACGCGGTCAACCGGCTCGACGCTGTGGCGACGCGCGCGGGCTGACGGCAGCTATGCCTCCGCCAACGATCCGCGCGTGCTCGTCGGACTCGGTTCGTCGCCGGAGTCGCCCACGGTGCGCGTGACTTGGCCGAGTGGCATGATCGAGGAGTGGACAGACCTGCCGGTCGATCGCTACACGACGCTGACCGAAGGGACCGGAGGATGTCCGGGCACCGGATGCACGACGCCCTGATCGCCAGTGCGTGGATGGTCGTGGTGGCCGTGGTGACGATGCTCAGTGGCTGCACACCAGCCGACCAGACCGAGCCAGCGCCGTCACTGCCCGCGGCAAAGGCCGCGGTCGAAGACGAGGCCGTCCCGGCTGTCGTGCTTCCCGAGCTGTCGTCCATGGAAGCGTGGGCGCGCGACAAGGTGCGGCTGCGCGACGCGGCGCTACAGGAGCTGCTGGGCAAGGAGGCGAAGCCGCCGGACGTCGAGTTGGCGAGGGCCTACGGATCGCTGGGTCTGATTCTGATGGCCGCCAAACAGTACGATCCGGCTGCCGCCAGCTTCTTGAACGCGACCGCGCTTGCGCCGGGGGACATGCGCTGGCCGTACTATCTCGGCCAGCGCTACCTGATGACCCAGGATCGCGCCGAGGCCGCGGAGTGGTTCGAACGCGTGCTCGAGTTGGCGCCGTCAGACGAGGCGACGCTGGTGTGGCTGGGTCGCGTGCACTTCGATTGGGCCCGCTTCGATGAGGCAGATCGGCTGTTTTCCCACGCAACGCTCGTCGCGCCGCAATCAGCTGCGGCGTGGGCTGGCGCGGGTCGGGCGGCGCTCGCCAAACAACACTACTCACAAGCGGCAGCGTCTCTCGATCGGGCGCTCGAGCTCGACCCTGGTGGCACACGGCTACACTATCCCCTCGCGATGGCCTATCGGTCTTTGGGTGACCTCGACAGGGCTGCGGCCCACCTCGAGCGCTTCAATGCGCACCGGTTCGAGCAGCAGCGGGGCGGGCGCATGCCCCTGATGACCGATCCGCTGATGATCGAGTACTACAACGTGTTGGAGAGCGCAGCGGTGTTCGCACAGCGCGGGAATCAGGCGCTCGACGACGATGACCATTCCGCGGCGATCGCGTTCTTTCGCCGAGGCATCGAGTTGGAACCGGACAATCCGTCAATCCGGCAGAGGCTGGCGGCCGCGCTGGTCATGAGCGGTGACGGGCGCGGCGCCGCTGAGCAGCTCGAGGAAGCGGTACGGGTCGCACCGGAGTTTGCTCTCGCGCATGTCGGGCTTGCAGCGCTCTTGGCAGCCGCAGGGCGCCATCAGGACGCCATCGATCGGTACTCCCGGGCGCTCGAGTACGATTCCGAACACATCGAGGCGCGGCTGGGCTTGGCCGAGTCCCTTCGTGCCAGCGGACGTTTGGCCGAGTCGTTGCCGAACTACGCGCAGGTGGCGGAAGTGGAGCCTGGCTTCGTCGAAGCGTGGATCGGAGGCGCGGAGGCGCTCATTCGTCTCGAACGTTATTCGGACGCGCGTGAGTGGTTGAGCGCCGGGCGGCGCATGCACCCGAATCAACCCCAGCTTCGGCAACTTGACGAGGCGCTCGCGGCCAGAGCAGGTTTCTAATCCTCTAGCTCAATGACCCGACCGCGCATCTTGGCCCTCCCTCAGTCTTCCCCGTTGTGCGTGATTCTCCTGTTCGCTGCTTGTGGCGGCGTCGTCGAGCCGGATTCCTCGGTTCGCCAGTCTGGGTCGGCCTTGGATGGCGTCGAGTGGTTTGTCGACCGAGCGGAAGCAAGCGGCCTCGACTTCATCCACTTCAACGGCATGTCTGGCGAGTACTATCAGCCCGAGATCACCGGACCCGGCGTGGCGCTGTTCGATTACGACAACGACGGTGACCTCGACGCCTACATCGTGCAAGGCGCGATGATCGGAACCGGCACCCCACTGGTCGCTCCACCCGAGGGTCCGCTCATCGACCGCCTCTATCGCAACGATCTCGTAGTGGATGCGGACGGGACGTCGACCCTGCGGTTTACCGACGTGACGGATGCGAGCGGCATCGTGATGCCCGGATATGGGCAGGGAGTCGCCGCCGGCGACTACGACAACGACGGCTGGATCGACCTGTATGTCACGCAGTTTGGGCCCAACCAGATGTGGCGCAACCAGGGCGGCGGGACCTTCGAGGACGTGACGGATCGGACGGGGACGGCCGATCCTGCGTGGAGCGTTCCCGCGTCGTTCGTGGATATCGATCGTGATGGGTGGCTTGACCTCTTCGTCGCGAACTATCTGGACTTCACGCCCGAGAACCACGTGCGATGCATTAGTGCGGAGGGGCGCGCGCGGGGCTACTGCGCTCCGGAGAACTACCGCGGCGAGCCGGATCGGCTCTACCGGAATCAGGGGGACGGTACGTTCGTCGACGTGACGGCCTCGGCCGGAATCGATCTCGCGTTCGGACCCGGGCTCGGCATCGCGACTGCCGATGTCGACGACGACGGGTGGATCGACATGTTTGTCGCGAACGACCAACAGGAGAACCAGCTCTGGATGAACCAGGGCGATGGCACGTTCCGGAACCTGGCACTGATGTCGGGTGTGGCGCTCAGCCCGGCGGGTGACGCCAAGGCCGATATGGGCGTCGACTTTGGCGATTTCGACAACGACGGAGACGAGGATCTGTTCGTCACCGAGTTGACCGGGCAAGGGAGCACACTTTACGTCAACGACGGGTCCGGGCTGTTCGAGGACCGGGTTTCGCAAACGGGCATTCGGATGCCAAGCCTTCCGTATACCGGCTTCGGTGCGGGCTGGTTCGATGTCGACAACGACGGCTGGCTGGACATCCTCGCGGTCAACGGTCGGGTCGTCGAGGAGCGCGAGCCGTCGGTCGACGATCCGTTTCCGTTGGATCAGAAGAACCAGCTGTTCCGCAACCTCGGGAACAGCCGGTTCGAGGACGTCACCGACCAGGCCGGCCGCGTGTTCCAGTTGTCCGAAGTGAGCCGCGGCGCCGCGTTCGGCGATATCGACAACGATGGTGACATGGACGTGCTTGTGACGAACGCTGTTGGTCCCGTCAGGCTGCTCGTGAACCAGATCGGGACACGCAATCACTGGTTGGGGCTGCGAGTCGTCGGCGCAGTCCCGTCACGCGACATGGTCGGGGCTCGCGTCCTGATTACGCGGTCAGACGGTTCGACGCTGGGGCGCCGCGCACGCGCAGACGGGAGCTACGCGTCAGCCAATGATCCTCGCGTACTCATCGGACTCGGCCCGTCAACGGAGGTGCCCACCGTTCGCGTGACCTGGCCGAGTGGCCTGACCGAGGAGTGGCGGGATCTACCGGTCGATCGCTATACGACGCTGACCGAAGGGACCGGAGGATGACCGGACGCCGCATTTTGCGCGCCGGGCGCATCGCTAGTTTGTGGATGGTGGCCCTATTGGCGATGGTTGTGCTCAGCGGCTGCGCGCCATCCGACCAGACCGAGCCGGTTCCGTCGGCTGGTGGCCCGTCACCCGCCGCACCGGTCGACCTCGAAGACGTGGCGCCGCCCGTCGTCCTTCCCGATCTGGCGTCCGTGGAAGAGTGGGCTCACATCAGGATTCGCGAGCGCCACGCGGCGGTGCAGGAGCTGCTCGGTAGGGACCCGACGCCGACGGACGCCGATCACGCCGCGGCCTACGGGTCACTGGCTCTGATTCTCATGGCCGCCAGCGCCAACGACCCGGCCGAGGCCAGCTTCTTGAACGCGGTTGCGCATGCGCCTGGGGACATGCGCTGGCCGTACTTTCTCGGTCAGCTCCATCTGTTGAGGGAAGACCACGCAGAGGCTGCGGAGTGGTTCGAACGGGTGCTCGAGTTGGCGCCATCGGACCTCGCGACCCTGATCGAACTTGGCAACGCTTACCTCTATCTGGATCGTTTCGAGGAGGCGGAACGCTTATTCTCTCACGCGGCCCTGGTCGACCCGAGAGCCGCGGCCGCGTGGACTGGTGCAGGACGGGTGGCCTTCGCGACAGGAGACTACGCGCGCGCGGCAGAAGCGCTCGAACAAGCGCTCGAGCTCGATCCCGGCGGCACGCGCGTGCACTACCCCTTGGCGATGGCTTATCGGTCGCTGGGCCAGCTCGACCGAGCTGCGTCGCATCTCGGGCGTTTTGGTGGTAGCGGTCAGCGGTTCGACGTGCGGAGGGGTGGGCGCTGGCCGATGTGGCCCGACCCGCTCATGCTCGAGTACTACAACCTGCTCGAGAGCGCGACGGCCTTCGAGCATCGTGGGAATCAGGCGCTCGATGAGGGTGACTTTCCAGCGGCGATCGCGTTCTTTCGCCGGGCGGTCGAGCTGGAGCCGAACAACCCGTCGATGCGGCAGCGTCTCGGGGCGGCGTTGGCCTTCAGCGGTGACACCCGGGGCGCGGCCGAGCAGCTCGAAGAAGCGCTGCGACAGGCGCCGGAGTTCGCCCTCGCGCACGTGGGCCTCGCGACGGTCTGGGCTCACGAGGGACGTTTTCAGGAGGCGATCGAGCGGTACCAGCTCGCGCTCGAGTATCAACCGGATTACATCGAGGCGCGACTCGGCCTCGCAGAGGTCCTGCGCAACAGCGGACGGCTGCAGGAGTCGCTCCCACACTACTCGCAGGTGGTCGACGTCGAACCCAGTTTCGTCAACGCGTGGGTCGGGCGAGCAGAATCCTTGATTCGCCTCGAACGCTACGGGGAGGCGCGCGAGTGGTTGAACGAGATGGGGCGCGTGCACCCGGGCTACCCGCACCTGCAGCAACTTAACGAGGCGCTCGGAGCAGCGACCGCAGGCCGGTAAGGCACCGGCCTGCGGCTCGAGGCAGGTTAGGGCAGCGCTGCGAGCGTGGCCTGTGCCTCTGTGCCTGCCTCAGAGTCGGGCGCCAGCTCCACGACCTTCTGGTAGTGCTGCTTCGCGAGCTCCGCGTGTCCCCGTTTCATCGCCAAAACCGCCAGCTTGAACACGGGTTCCTCTGCAGTGGGATCCAGCCTTGCGGCTCGTTCGTACAACGTACCTGCGCGACTCAAGTCACCGCTCGCGAACGCGAGCTCGCCCAGGTCGAAGAGATCCTTGCCCGAGAAGGTTCCCATCTCCTCCATCATTCTCTTTGTCCGTTCAATCTCGGTCTTGGCGTCGACGTTCGCAGGGTCGACCGCGACCAGCGCCTCATACGCGGCCAGGGCCTCGTCATCTGCACCGATCGCGCGATAGGAGTTGCCGATCTGGAGGTGTAGAACAGTCAAATCCGGCAGCACCCCGAGGAGCTTCGCGTAGCCGGCGGCCGCGGCGCGGTAGTTCTCCTCGTTGTAGGCGGTGTCGGCCGCCTGCAGATCCGCTTCCAGTTGGAACACGTCAAGCCCTTCGAATGTCTCGATGCCCAATACCTGTTCGAGGACCGTGAGCGGCCTCGGTATCGCGATCACGATGGGTTCGACGGCGCTGCGCCCGGAGAAGTAGATGATGCCAACCGGGTTCACCCTCACGCCCGCCGCCACCGGTTGGTAGCCGTCCTTCGTCACCATTGCCGAGTATGCGCCAGTCTCGATACCCGTGAATGAAAAGCTGCCATCACTCCCGGTGGTTACTTCGACAGGCGCTTGATCGGCGTCAGCGGTATCTGATTCGTCTGCGTTATACGTCAGCTCGACGATGGCACCGTCGATGGGCTGCCCGTCGACCTCGCTCACGATGCGCCCGATCAGACTTCCCTGTCCTTGAGCGAACACATCGACAACCGTTGCCGGCACGAGGATCGCCAACAGCGTCAGCAGGCGGAGCCACTCTGAGAGACTCATCACAAAACTCCTCATGTAGACCGCACGGGGGAGCTCGTTCATTTCAAGACGCTGAGCTTCGTCTCACCCCATCTGAAACTTGGAAACACGCTGCTCAGGAAACGCACCTCGATCGGCACGGCCATCGGATACTTGTCGTCTGGCCCATCGTAGCTCCGGACGACCAAGAGAACCGTTCGTTCGACGATGCCGTATGTGCCCGCGCCCTCGCCAGCGGCCTCCTTGAACGAAAAGACCCCGTCTTCCTGGAAGGAGAACCTAGGGACGCCCCCTTCGGCTTCGTAGATTCGTGTGCCACGGAATCGTTCCCCGACGGGAGCCACCGGAAGCACGAATTTGAGGTCGGTTGGGTCGAAGCCACGGGAAATCATCTCTTGCCTGCCAACCGTTTCGTACCCTTCAGCGTGGCACGTGAAGACCCACAGCGATGCCTGGCTAAAGTCCCTCGTGAAGAATTCTCCGTTGTCGTCGGTCACAAATTCCCGTGGCTCATAGTCGTCCCCTCGCGCTTCCGAAAAAACCGTATCGGTCGAGGAGACAGCGGTGACCGTGACACCTGCAATGGGGTTGTTCCATTCGTCCGTAACCTTGCCGCGCACCATTGCTTGTGCGTATGCCGGCGATGCCGCCATCGACACGAGCGCTGCTACTCCTAACGCGAGGATCGCGTGTCTCCTCAGGATCATCTATCTCTTCCTCCTTGCCGACGCTGCCGGCGCGCTCATTTCTTCGCGAGCGTCGCGTCGCCCCAGGCAAAACTTGTGAACTGGTCGTTCGCAAACGTCACGGTGAACTCTTCCATTATCGTGTACTTGTTCTCGGGTCCGTCGTAGTCTCGAACCACGAAAAACCCGTTTAGCTCCACTACCCCGTACGTGCCCTCGCCCTCGCCATCGGCATCCTCGAACTCGAAGGTCCCGTCCTCATCGAACTCGACCTTCGGGATGCCTCCTTCGGCCTCGAAGTTCTGATTGCCGCGGAGTCGGCCTCCGGGCGGAAGGGCTTCGAGCTCGAAGTTTTCCCGATTCGTATTCGTTGTACAGCCCACCGCCGATGAGCTCGGCCTGATTTCAACGCGGATCGCTTGATAGCCGGCTGCGCGGTAGGTGAGGGAATACCGTGCCGCAAATAGCCCCGCGAGCACGTATTGTCCCTTCTCGTCGGTCATCGTTTCCACGGGATTATCGACCCGCCTCTTGTCGAGGGACTCGGCCAGGATGCGAACATTGGGAATGGGGTTGTCCCACTTGTCCGTGATCTTGCCGCGTATGATCGCCTGTGCGTACGCGGTCGACGCGACCGCAGAGATAAGCACGACCATCCCGACGACTTTGCACGTAGCGTTTGGTACTCGGAGCATGTGGACCTCCCCTAGGTAGTAGGCTGAATCTGCCCTAGTATAGGTTGGCTCGGACCTAGAAAGAAGAGCCTACACCGGTTGCCCGAGCGAGCCAAGCGCGACCCCTTTTGGCGGTCCAGGGTTGGTGTATAAGTGTCGTTGTCGAGGCGCCTTTGACGGATGGCCAGGAAACGTTCGAAGAAGCACACCCAGAGGGAGGCGTCGCAGACGACAACCCCGGCGCCGACCACGCCTCGGGCACGGCCGCCGGCCATGAAGCCAAGGGTGAAGGTCGTCGCGGCGCTCATTCCCTTCGCGTTCTTCGTGTTTATGGAGCTGGGCCTTCGGTATGTCGACTACGGCCCGGACCTTTCGCTCTTCGTCGACTCCGAAAGCGACCCCGACTATCTTCTGGTCAATGGGGGGCTTGGGCTGCGCTATTTCCCGCTCACCCAGATCGCGCCAGCGGTCTCCGACGACCCTCTCTTGAAAGAGAAGACGGACGACGTCTTTCGCATCTTCGTGCTCGGCGGTTCGACAGCCGGGGGCTGGCCCTACCAGTACAACGGGAGTTTCTCGTCCATCCTTCGTGCCATCCTGAACGAGTACTACCCGGACACCCACATCGAGATGATCAACGTGGCGATGCCGGCGGTGCCCAGTTACGCCGTACGCGACATCGCGCTGGGCCTTGGCGACTATGGGCCGGACCTACTGCTGCTCTACACCGGGCACAATGAGTTCTATGGCGCGTTGGGCGTTGGGTCATCCGAGTCGATCGGTACTTCGCGCGCGCTCGTGAGACTCGTTCTCTGGTTGAACCACTACCGGACATTCCAGCTGGTCGCCGACGGTGTCAGAGGTTTGCAGGGGCTGCTCGGGTGGCTCTTCGGAGCGTCAGACGCCAGTCCGCGTTCAAACCTCATGGAAGGGCTGGCAGGGAACCGCTCGATCCCGCACGGCAGCCAGCTGTTTCACAAGGCGAGCGACGTATTCGAAGCGAATCTCCAGGATGTCATCGACTTCGGCCGGGAGCATGACGCTCCGGTGATGATCGGCACACTGGTCAGCAACATCCGCGATCAGAAACCGTTCGTAGATGTGCAACAGCATCCCGAGCTTGAGGCGCAATGGCAGTCGCGGTTCCGCCAGGCTGAGACCTTGTTTGCGGATGGGGATCTCGACGCGGCCTTGGGCGCGGTCGACGAGTGCATCGAGCTCGACGCACTACCCGCCTCGCAGTATTTTCTGAGGGGCACGATCCTGGAAGCCTCCGGCGACATGCCTCAGGCGTACGCCGCGTATCACCAGGCCAAGGAAATGGACGGATTGCGGTTCCGCGCCAGCGCGGACCTCAATCATCGGATCGAGAAGCTCAGCCAGCAAGAGGGCGTTACCCTCGTGCCAATAGAGGATGCGTTCGAGGCGAACTCCGAAGGCCGGATACCGGGGAAGTCGCTGTTTCTCGAACATCTACATCCCAATCTGGACGGGTATGCATTGATCGCGAAGACCTTTGCCCGGGCGATCGTTGATGACGGCATCATCGGAGAGCCCTCCGCGGCGTCGGTGCCAGACGACATGTGGCGGGGCAAGATCGGGGTTACCGATCTCGATCGAGAGGTCGCCCGACTGGAGATTGATGGACTGACGTCAGGTTGGCCGTTCACCGATGATATGCCGGTGTCGACCTCTGAGTACCTTGCCTCGCAGCGGGAGGCCTCGAACAGTTCACCGATTCGACGATTGGCAATCAGGCTCGTCAGTGGCGATCTCAACTGGGAAGATGCACACCGGGAAGCCGCCGAGCACTACCAGCAGCGCCAAGCATGGGACCAGGCCGCACAAGAGTACCGCGCCCTGATTCATCAAATGCCGATGAACGATTCTCCGTATCACTTCCTCGCCAAGATGCTCTTCGAACAAGACCGGTATGACGAAGCGCTCGATGTCTATTTGGATCTGGCAGACAGGTCCCCGGGCGCCGATACCGACAAGATGATCGGCTTGATCTACATACAGCAGGGCGACGCCAGTCAGGCCGTTCGCTACCTGGAGTCTTCGCTCAAGGCCGACCCGGACGATACGGAAGCGCGGTTCAATCTGGCCAGGGGCTACATGATGCAGGGTGATCTCCGGAAGGCCGGACAGGAGGTATTACGCGTATTGAGCTACGATCCGAACTATCCGAGAGCCCGCCAGGTGGCCGACTACCTCGCGCAGCAACTGGAGTCACAGTAGGCTCAGAAGCATTTCGTGGTGTCACATGGCGCCCGATAGGACGACCAAGCAATGACGGCGATTCTCGGTATCTCGGCCTTCTATCACGATTCGGCGGCGGCACTTGTCCTGGACGGCGAGATCGTGGCCGCGGCGCAAGAGGAGCGGTTCACCCGCAAGAAGCACGACCCGGAGTTCCCGGCGCAGGCCATCG
The DNA here is from genome assembly GCA_965216615.1 of Vicinamibacterales bacterium. GTDB lineage: Bacteria > Acidobacteriota > Vicinamibacteria > Vicinamibacterales > UBA8438 > CAUZIB01. The sequence continues at coordinate 515,932 of CBDCGH010000022.1, forward strand.
CGTACTGCCTGGCGGAAGCGGGCCTCGACGCCTCGCAGCTCGGCTACGTCGCGTTCTACGACAAGCCGTTCACGAAGTTCGACCGGCTGCTGGAAACCTATCTGGCCTACGCGCCGGTGGGGCTCCGCAGTTTCAGCCTCGCGATGCCGCTCTGGCTGAAACAGAAGCTGCACCTCCGGCGGATCATTCGCACGCATCTGGACGGCTGCCGCGCGCCGCTCCTCTTTATGGGGCACCACGAGAGCCACGCGGCCAGTGCGTTCTTTCCGAGTCCGTTCGACGAGGCCGCCATCTTGACGCTGGACGGCGTCGGGGAGTGGAGCACCACGACCTTCGGGGTCGGCACGGGGAATCAGCTACAGCTCACGCACCACGTCTCGTTTCCGCACTCGCTGGGCTTGCTCTATTCGGCCTTCACCTATTACTGCGGCTTCAAGGTCAACAGCGGCGAGTACAAGCTGATGGGGCTGGCCCCCTACGGCCGACCGGTGTATGCCGACGCGATTCGCGAGCACGTCATCGACATCAAGCCGGACGGCAGCTTCTGGTTGAACATGGACTACTTCAACTATTGCCAGGGGCTCACGATGACCGGCCCGCGGTTCCACGCGCTGTTCGGCGGCGCGCCACGCGCCCCCGAGTCGCCGATTGAGCAGCGGCACATGGATCTGGCGGCGAGCATTCAAGCGGTCACCGAAGACGTGATCCTGCGCATGGCGCGGCACCTACACGAACACACAAAGATGAAGCACCTTGTCCTGGCCGGCGGCGTGGCGCTCAACTGCGTCGCGAACGGGCGCGTGCTGCGCGAGGGTCCGTTCGAGGACCTGTGGATCCAGCCGGCGGCTGGAGATGCGGGCGGGGCGCTCGGCGCCGCGTTGTTCGTGTGGCACCAGTTGCTGGAGCAGCCGCGGGTTGTTGACGGGCGCGATCACCAGCACGGGAGCTTGCTGGGACCCAGCTTTACCCCTGACCAGGTCGCGGCCTTCCTGACGGAGCGGGGCCATGCGCCGCAGCGGTGGGCAGATGACACCGCTCTGCTCGACCACGTCGTGGATCAGCTGGAGGCGGGGCGGATTGTGGGTTGGTTTCAGGACCGGATGGAGTTCGGCCCGCGCGCCCTTGGGGCACGGAGCATCCTGGGCGACCCGCGCTCGCCGCAGACCCAGGCCACGATGAACCTCAAGATCAAGTTCCGGGAGAGCTTCCGTCCGTTCGCGCCCGCCGTCCTCAACGAGTGCGCCCACGAGTGGTTCGATCTCGATCCCGCACATGAAAGCCCCTACATGCTGCTGGTGACACCGGTGGCCGAGGCGCGCCGCGTGCCGTTGAGCGACGCGGATCAGCACATCATGTCGACGGATACCGATCTGCGCCGTCGGGTGAACATCACCCGGTCGACCGTGCCGGCCATCACGCACCTCGACTACAGCGCGCGCGTCCAAACGGTGGACCGAGTACGGAACCCGAGGTTTTACGCCTTGCTCGACGCGTTCTATCGGCGGACCGCCTGCCCGCTGGTCGTGAACACGAGCTTCAACGTGCGGGGTGAGCCGATCGTCTGCTCATTGGACGACGCCTATCGCTGTTTTCTGGCGACGGAGATGGATGTCCTCGTATTGGGCAATCACCTCGTGACGAAAGAGGATGTCGGGCCGTCGCTCGATGCCGCGACGCGAGAGGAGCATCTGGCGCAGTTCCAGCTCGACTGACCATCGGAGCGACTATGCAGTGGTCTGACATTTCGTTCGCGCCGACATCGCGTGTGCTCCGCCAGTTCGCGGCGCTGGTGCTGGTCGTCTTCGGCGGCTTGGCCGCGTGGTACGGCGTGGCGCGCGAGCAACCAGGACTGGCCACGGTGTTCGGGGGCGTGGCCGCGGTGATCGGCCCCCTTGGCCTCATCTTTCCACAGGCGGTGCGACCGATTTTCGTGGCCTGGATGGTCGTAGCCTTTCCGATCGGCTGGACGATCTCACGAGTCTTGCTTGCCCTCGTCTTCTACGGATTGTTCACACCGCTCGGCCTCGTCTTCAGACTGATCGGACGCGACCGGCTCGATCGCGCACGTCATCCCGATCGTGAGACCTACTGGACGAAGAAGGCTCAGCCCACCGAATTGCGCGGCTACTTTCGTCAGTTCTGACCCCGCGACAGCCTGACTCATCGATCCAATTGCATGAATTAAGGCGCCTTAATATCCATCTATATGGATCGAAACTCGATCTAGAAGTTAGAAAACTCTGTAAATACAGGGGATAAATGGCGTCGGTCTTTGGCCTCCTATTTGCGTAGCTGTTGCGTGGACGCAGCCGCCGTTGGCTGTCGCCCGTGACCCTGAGGGGGGAACGAATGAAAAAGTTGTTAATTGTCATGCTGGCTGTCGTCCTCGTGCCAGCAGCAGCCTTCGCCCAGCAGTCTGGTATGCGCGGCGAAGTCACCGACAACACGGGCGGCATCCTGCCGGGTGTCACCGTGGAAGCCTGTAGTGAGGCGTTGATTGAAGGCTGTCGCGTCGCGATTACCGACGGCGCGGGCATCTACTTCATCACCAGTCTCCAAGCGGGTATCTACAGTGTCACGATGTCACTCCCGGGCTTTTCGACGTATGTCCAGGAAGAGATCATCGTGGCGGCGCAGTTCACCCAGGAGGCGAATGGGCAGTTGGCCGTGGGCGGGGTGGAAGAGACCATCACCGTCACGGGTGAATCGCCCATCGTCGACACGGTGAGCTCGTCACGCACGGAGACCTTCACGCGGGAGATCTTCGACGCGCTGCCCTCGACTCGCAATACGGAAACGCTCGGGTATCTGGCGCAGGGCGTGCGCATCCGCAACCCGGACGTGGGCGGGCTCGGCGGCCACAACAAGATTCACTCGCGTGGCTTGACCGTGCACCACACGACGGCGCAGCTCGACGGGATGCAGACCGACAACGCGGACTGTGACTTCTGCGGCGGGGGCAAGAACCTCAACCCCGGCTATGCGGCTGAGTTCGCGATGACGACCTCGAGCAACAATGCGGAGACGCAGACGGGCGGGTTCCGGATCAACCTGATCCCCCGTGAGGGTGGCAACACCCAGAGCGGCAACGCCTACATCGGCTTTGCCGGTATCCACCTGCAGGCCGATAACATCGACCAAAACCTCATCAGCCGAGGCTTCGCCAGCGGCGACAAGATTGTGTACAACGAGGAAATCAACCCGTCGTGGGGCGGCCCGATCCTCAGGGACCGGTTGTGGTTCTTCTCGTCGGTGCGCTTCACGAAGCGCTACACGGCCGTCGCCAACACCGAGTGGCCTGATAGTGAGCTCATGCGGGAGTTCCTGCCCGACCTCATCGGCGAGCAGGGCATTTCCGAGGGCTGGGGCCGCAGTCTCGGCCTGCGCCTGACGGGTCAGGTGACGGAGCGGATGAAGGTGAGTGCGTTCTTCCAGCGGTCGTTCTCGTTGACCGGTCGCGGCCTGACGGGCTGGGACTGGGAGAACGTGACACTCGAGCCGCTGGAGGGGTCGCGGCACCGCAATCCTGACAGTCAGCGGCCGTATCTGGCGCAGCTCAAATGGACGTATACACCGTCCTCCCGGACGTTGATTGAGTTGGGCTATATGACCAACAACGGCGGGGGCACGCTCTCGAACCAGCCGGACACGCCTATCACGCGGCGGCTGGGCGCGGGACGTAACCTCATCCCGCTTCCCGCTCCCGACGACCTGATTCAGTGCATCGTGACGCCTTGCTTCCAGCCGATGAGCTACGACCAGACCCGGCCGTACTTCACCGACGGGGTCAGGCGGCAGGACGACACTCTGCGTCAGCGGTGGGGTGGAGATGGCTGGCAATGGAACATGGCGTTTCCGAAGTTCACGAAGATCCCGCAAGGGTCCTTCTCGTATGTGACGGGATCGCACAACTTCAAGACCGGCTTCCAGGCGATGAGTGGTCGCGTCGGTGGGCAGCTCACCGCCCTCGGCGGGTTCTTTGACATGGCCTATCGCCAAGGCGTCCCCAACAACGTGAACATCGCGAACGAGCGGCTCGACTCCACGTGGGGTACCGAGTACAGCTTCTACGCGCAGGACACGTGGACGAAGGACCGGTTGACGATCAACCTCGGCATCCGGAACGACAACTTCAACACGGGGATCGACATGTGGCGCGCCGAGGGCGGGATCCCGGCGAGTCGGTTCAAGCATGCGAGAATCTTCGATTCGGCTGTGATTGATGAGGTGCGCCCGAGGGACTGGAGCCCGCGGTTCAGCATCGTCTATGACCTGTTTGGCGATGCGAAGACGGCGGTGAAGTTCTCGGCCAACCGCTACACGAAGCGGTACGTCACGGGCCTCGGCGCTCGGTACCATCCGGTTGGATGGGGCTGGGATTGGCGCCCGTGGGCAGACTGCTCACTGCTGCCGTCGTCGAAAATACCAGGCGGCCTGCAGGTGTTCAGCGGCCAGACCCAGAACTGTCCGACCCAGGGGATGCTCATGGGCGAAGGGTTCTCGCAGGCAGAGGCGGACTTCTACCTGAGCACGAACGCGGACGGCATTGCGCAGGACCACGAAATCGGCCGACGCGGCAATCTCAACGTCTTCACGGAGACTCCGCCAACCGAGTCGCCTACGCGGTCCGGCAACCGGATCGATGAGAACCTCAAGCGGGAGGCCAACGTCGAGTACTCGGCGTCAATCCAGCATGAGATTCTGCCACGGGTCTCGGTGACGTTCGCGTACTACTACCGGACGTTCTTCAACGTCCCGAAAAGCGTTAACGCGGCCCTCCCGCAATGCGATCCATTCTTGGCGGTCGCCGGGACGCAGTGCGGAGCCTACGACACGATCCCGATCACGTTCAACGACCGGTTTGGTGTGTTGCCTGCCTACAACGGCGAGGTCATCAACGTGTTCAACCGGAGGCCCGAGTTCGAGAACATCGTCAACGACATCGTCGACTCGAACACGGACCGCAACGGCGCTCGCTACCAGGCGTACGAGCTGTCGTTCCAGGCACGGCTGCCGAACGGCGGCACGGCGTTTGGCGGGTGGACGGGGCACCAGCACTCGCAGAATAGCTGTGCGCTGGACAACCCGAATGGTGGGAACATTACGCCGATGATCAACGGCGAGTGGCGCTTCCAGCAGGGCGGGCGCTTCTGCAACCAGATCGAACCCGATAAGAGCGTGATTCCGTGGGCCGGGATGCCGTTCCGGCACGACTTCAAGTTCTTCGCGGTCTATCCGTTGCCGTACGACTTCCAGGTCTCCGGCGGCGTGCAGATCTACTCGGGGGACGAGAGCCAGGTCATGTATCAGGTGCAGCCTGGGGACTTCGATGCGAGTGTCACCCAGACCTTCAGCCCAACCATCGTGGTCAACGCTCCTGGCGAGATCTACGACGAGTACTGGGAGCAGGTCGACTTCAACATCCGGAAGCACTTCCGGTTGCGCGGGGTTGAGTACACAGCGCAGATCGATGTCTTCAACGCGCTCAACAACAACTCGATCCTGAGAGGCATCACGACCTACAGCAACGTCCTCTTCAACCCGATCCAGGTCATCGCGGGTCGTGTGACGAAGATCGCTATTCAGGTCAACTGGTAGATCGCTTACCAGCGCCTGTGTTCCGGGCCGGTGGGGGAAACCCCACCGGCCTTTTTTTCTGTACGTCTGCGCAGATGAAGCTGATTGGCATCGTGCTGGCGCCGGGACTTCGATCGCAGGGAAGAAAACCGTCTGCCCGGTTTTCGGAGCCTGCGATCGAGGTTCAGGCGACAGCCCGGGATCCCCGCACCCTGGTACGATAAGATGTTTACGGCGCCGATTCGTGAGAACGGCGACCTTGGCTCCGGGCTTTTCCTGGCGGCTTCTCGCTCGTTTGACATGAGAGGACCTGATCATTGGGACAGGTACCCGCGCGTGACGCGATCTCGTTCGGCATCGTAGGCAACGGCCGAATCGCCCGTCACTTCCGCCACTACTTGGAGCTGCTCGACCTCCCGATCTGTGCCTGGTCGCGGCGGGAGTCGTCTGCCAGTCCACCCGAAGCGCTCGCGACCTGCGAGACGGTGCTGGTTCTGATCCGAGACGCCGAGATCGTCCCCTTCATCGAAGCCTGGCCGGCTCTCCAAGAGAAGCAGCTGCTCCACTGTTCGGGGAGTCTCGTCACGCCGCTCGCTGACGCCGCCCATCCCCTGATGACGTTTGGTCCCGAGCTCTACGAGCTGGCCGACTACCGCTCGATTCCATTCGTCCTCGACTCGGGTAGCACGCCGTTCGCGGAGCTGATGCCCGGCCTGCCGAACCCGTCGTTTGTCATCCCAGTTGCCGACCGGCCGTACTATCACGCGCTGTGCGTGATGGCCGGCAACTTCTCGACCCTGCTCTGGGTGAAGCTGTTCGAGGAGCTCGAGCAGCGCCTTGGCATGCCCGCGTCAGCGGCGCACCCGTACCTTGCCACGGTGACGGCCAACGTCATGGCCGAGGGCGGGCGCGCTCTCACGGGCCCGCTTGCCCGCGGTGACCGAGGGGCGATCGACACGAACCTCGAGGCGCTGGAAGGCGATCCGTTTCACGCGGTCTACACCGCGTTCGTGGGGGCCTATGAAGAGCGTTCTTGAGTTCGCTGAGTTCAAGGCGGACGGACGTCGCATCTCCATGGTCACGGCCTATGACGCCTGGTCCGCTCGACTGATTGCGAGGTCGAGGGTAGATGCCGTGCTCGTTGGAGACTCGGCCGCGATGGTCATGCACGGGTATCCGACGACGCTTCCGGCGACTGTCGAGATGATGGCCGCGCACACTCGTGCCGTCGCAAGGTCCATCGACGGAAAGCTCTTGATCACGGACCTGCCGTTCTTGTCCTTTCGAAGCGGTGTCCCCGCCGCGATGACCGCCGTCGGGAGCCTGATGGCGTCAGGGGCGCAGGCCGTGAAGCTGGAAGGGGTGGACGGTCACGAGGATGTCATCCGTCACGTCGTGGGTTCAGGTGTACCGGTCATGGGGCACGTCGGACTGACGCCGCAGTCGGTCAACGAGTTTGGCGGATTCCGCGTCCAGGGACGGAGCGACGCGGCCGCCGAGAACCTCCTGCGTCAGGCGCAACGGCTCGAGGATCTCGGCTGCTTCTCGATCGTGCTCGAGTGCGTACCGGCGGAGCTCGCGGCTCGCATTACCGCTGCGCTGACCCTCCCCACCATCGGGATCGGCGCCGGGGCTGGCACCGACGGCCAGGTCCTCGTCCTTCAGGACTTGTGGGGTGTCGATCAGAGCCACACGCCGCGCTTCGTCCGGCACTACGTCGACGGTGAATCGCTGCTCACTGATGCGCTCGACCGATATGACGCGGATGTCAAAGAGAACCGGTTTCCGACGTCCGACGAGAGCTATACGTCATGACCGTATTCGAGGCGCCGTCCCGGTGGCGTGGCGAACGGGCCGACCAGGTTCGATCTCGGGCGACACTCGGCTTGGTCCCGACGATGGGCGCCCTGCACGAGGGCCACCTTGCGCTCGTGCGACGGTGTTTGGCCGAGAACGACCGGACGGTCGTCAGCATCTTCGTCAACCCGACGCAGTTTAACGATCCGACCGACTTGCAGAAGTACCCTCGCAACCTCGAGACGGACCTGGCAACGCTGCGGGCCGAAGGCGTCGACTTCGTGTTCCGGCCTCGTGAGCCGGATCTCTACCCCGACGACTACCGATACCGCGTGACGGAGACCGATCTGTCGGCGCGGATGGAAGGCGCCCTCCGACCGGGTCACTTCGACGGGGTACTGACGGTGGTCCTCAGACTGCTGAACATCATCTCTGCTGACCGCGCCTACTTCGGAGAGAAGGACTGGCAGCAGCTCACGCTCGTCCGCGGGATGGTTGACGCGTTCTTCCTCCCGACGACGATCGTTCCCTGCGCAACAGTTCGCGAGGCCGACGGGCTGGCGATTAGCTCACGGAATCGGCGTCTTACCCCGGAGGACCGAGCCCGCGCACCACGTCTCTTTAGCGCGCTCTCCGCGGCACCCAGCGCGCAGGCTGCGGCGCGTGACCTGCGCGCGTCCGGATTCGCCGTCGACTATGTCGAGGACCGAGACGGACGCCGGCTGGGGGCGGTGCATCTCGGCGACGTTCGGCTCATTGACAACGTGCCTCTTGGGAGCCCCGCATGATCCTCACCCTCGACGTTGGCAACAACCAGATCTTCGGTGGTGTGTTCGACAACGGAGCGCTGACGTTTCGGTTCCGGAAGACGACCGGCACGGCACTCTCTTCCGATGAGATCGGGCTCTTCCTGCGGAGTGTGCTCCGTGAGAATGGCGGCGACCCGTCTCGCGTAGAGCAGATTGCGCTCTGCTCGGTGGTGCCCGATGCCATCTACTCGCTGCGTAGCTGCTGCCGGAAGTACTTCGATATCGATCCGTTCGTGTTGCAGGCGGGGGTCAAGACCGGTCTGAAGATTCGCTATCGGAACCCGATCGAGGTCGGGCCCGATCGCATCGCGAACGCCGTCGGGGCCATGCGCCGCTATCCAGGGCGCAACTTGATCATCATCGACTTTGGGACGGCCACGACCTTTGACGTCGTCAGCGCGGCTCGCGACTATCTGGGCGGCATCATCATGGCGGGAATGCGGATTGCGATGGAGGCGCTGGAACGCAACACGGCGCGCTTGCCGACGGTGGAGATCGTCCCCGCCACCGAGCTGATCGGCCGATCAACGGTGGAGAGCATTCAGTCTGGACTCTACTTCGGCAATCGGGCGGTCGTCCGGGCGTTGACGACCGATATCCGCACGCAGGCGTTCCAGGGGGAGCCAGCCGTCGTGATCGGTACCGGTGGGCTCTCGCGGCTATTCGAGAACGAGAAGGTGTTCGATGTGCTCCTTCCCGATCTTGTGCTCATCGGCCTCGAAACTGCGCTCGTGCTCAACGAGGGCGCCAGCCAACGGTGGACGCCGTCGACAGCGGAGCTTACGCAGTAAGCCCGAAGCCTGTTCGACGGCCAGAGACGCGACGGTCTCAGTCGTCGTCATCATCCCGAACCCCCTCCAGCCCTTCCTTGACGAGCCACGGGACCATCAGCAGAGCCGCCGTGGGGTCGGCCCACCACCAGCCGATTGCTGCGTTTGCGCCGAGTCCGAGCAGAAGCGCGAATGACAGATAGGAGCACGCCAGTGTTTCTTTTGCTTCGGCCCGAAGCGACGCGCTTCCGATCTGTCTAGCCGCCCGAAGCTTGGCCCACGAGAGCAGCGGCATGATCATGAGCGAGAGCCCGGCGAGCACGATGCCCACGAGGCTCGCGTCCGGCGCTCGCCGCATTCGCAGCGTGACGCCGGCTTGCGCGACGACGTACGCAGCCAGCATGAGAAAGGTCACGCCCACGAACAGACGCACCCGACGCTCCGTGCGAGCGATCTGTGACGTGGTCGTGCCGCGCACTTCGACGGTGAGCCTCCACAGCATGAGCGCGGCGGCGACCATTTCGATGACGCTGTCGAGCCCAAAGCCCAGGAGCACCACGCTGTCGGCCTCGAGCCCTGCCCACAGGGCCACAACCGCTTCGATGATGTTGTAGGTCAGGGTGCCAGCGACGAGTCCCAGCGCGATCCTCGCCCAGCGCTTCTGTACGGCCGGTTCGATCGCGCCTGGGTTGGCTCCGGTCACCCCTATCTGCGCCCTAGCTCCCCTGCCCGATCTCGTGGCTCCCCAGCATCTCGAGCGCCTTGACCATCCCGGAGTGGTCCCACGCCGACCCGCCGTTGGCCGCGCAGCTGTTGAACAGCTCCTGACAGGTTGCGGTATTCGGGAGCGACAGACCGAGTGCGCGAGCACCGCTGAGCGCGAGATTGAGATCCTTCTGGTGCAGGTTGATCCGGAACCCGGGGTCGAACGTACGCGCGATCATCCGCTCGCCGTGAATCTGGAGAATCTTCGAGGATGCAAATCCGCCCATGAGCGCCTCTCGCACCTTGGCCGGATTGGCCCCGGCCTTTGACGCGAACAGGAGAGCCTCGCCGACCGCCTCGATCGTCAACGCCACGATGATCTGGTTGGCGACCTTGGTCGTCTGACCGTCGCCGTTACCGCCGACCAGCGTGATGTTGCCGCCCATCAGGTCGAAGAGCGGCTTGACCGTGTCGAAGGTCTCCTGGCTGCCGCCGACCATGATGGTCAATTTGCCGGCTTTGGCGCCGACTTCGCCGCCGGACACGGGCGCATCCAGGTACTGGCAGCCCAGATCGTTGATCCGCGCGGCAAAGTCTTTGGTCTCGATCGGCGAGATCGAGCTCATGTCGACGACGATCTTGCCGGACGACAGACCTGCGGCGACGCCGTTCCCGTTAAACAGGACAGCCGCGACATCAGGTGTGTCGGGGACCATCGTGATGATGATCTCTGCTTTCTCGGCGACCTCCTTGCCGCTGGTGCAGACGGTCGCGCCGCCGTCGACCAGTTCCTGAGGAATCGGGATCAGGTCGTGCACGAACAAGGTGTGGCCGCCGGTCAGCAGGTGGCCTGCCATGGGGCGACCCATGATGCCGAGTCCAATGAAGCCTACGTTTGCCATCAGTTCTTGTCCTCCGAAAAGCGTTTAGTCAGATGCCGCAGCGCCCACGTAGGGGGCGATCCAGGAGAGTCCCTCCGTCGTCGTTGCGGCAGGTTTGTATTCGCAGCCGATCCAGCCCGTGTAGCCGATCCGATCGACGAAGTCGAACAGGAACGGATAGTTGATCTCGCCGGTGCCCGGCTCATGGCGCCCCGGGTTGTCAGCGAGCTGCATGTGGGCGATGCGCGACAGGTTGCCTTCGATCGTCGGCGCCAGGTCACCTTCCATGATCTGCATGTGGTAGATGTCGTATTGGAGCGCGAGGTTGTCCGAACCGACGGTGTCGATCACGGCGTTGGCCTGGCTGGTCCGGTTGAGGAAGAACCCCGGAATGTCGCGCGTGTTGATCGGTTCGATGAGGAGCTGAATCCCGGCCTCGCCGAGCTTCTCGGCGGCGAAGCGCAGGTTCGTGACGAGCGTTTCCGTCAGCTGGGCCGGGTTGGCCCCCTCAGGCGCGATTCCCACGAGGCAGTTGACGCACGGGCAGCTCAGTGCGCGCGCGTAGTCGATCGCCTTCCCGACGCCATCCTGGAACTCGCCGACCCGATCGGGTAGGCAGCCGATGCCGCGCTCACCGGCGCCCCAATCGCCGGCGGGAAGGTTGTGCAGCACCTGCTCCAGACCATTATCGGCCAGGCGCCCTGCCAGCTCGTCCTTCTCGAAGTCATACGGAAACAAGTACTCGACGCCCTTGAAACCAGCCTCAGCCGCCGCCTTGAACCGGTCGAGGAAATCGACCTCGTTGAACATCATGGTCAGGTTCGCGGCGAACTTGGGCATCGTCGGAGTCTCCTCTTCTGCCTGTCTGGTCTTGCAATGCGACCGTAACGTCCTGGGCTAACTGGGGTTGTGACGCGGACCGCCTGGCAGCTGAGTCCTGCGCCGCCCGCGACCTGGTCACTAACCGCAGAGCGGGTAGATGTTATCAGTCGAGCTCGAAATGCGGAACAAAAAAGGGCCACCCTTATGTCCCGGCCGACCACGACCGACACAACAGCTGATGGCCATAGCCCATGATGCTCACCCTGACGCTGTCGCTACCGCGGACGTCCAGCAGCCCTTTACGCTCTGGTTCGAGACCTTGCCGACCAGCGATACCGCGAGACTGTTGGTGTGGCCGCGCGCCGAGCAAGTGCGGGTCGTCTTCTTCTGGAATCACGAGTTTCACAGCCAGCGAAGCTTCGCGACACTCGAGGCCGCTGAATCGTGGGGCCGAGACTTACACCGCGTGATTCAGCAGGATGCGCTCGCTGGCATGCTGTTGGGATACGACCCAGACGTGCTGGAGCAGCTTCAGGCGCGGTGTTCGGCGACCTAGTTCTCGCCTAGTCACTGCGGTTCTGTAGCTCGCGCAGCTTCTGCGTGAGGCTCGCCACAGCCGCGCGAAGTCCAGCTTCGGCGTATCGGAGGCGATCGCGTTCCAGTCCACACCAACGACAGATCGTCGGCGTTGTCCCACCCCGACACCTTGCAGATCCGGCGGCTTCCGTCACCGTGGTGGGGTAGTCCCAACTGGCCGGCCAGCTCTGCGACGGAGTAAGGCATGAGGCTTGGAACCCGTCTCCTGACTCCTACGGCGTGACCCAGATGGGCGACGACCACGCCCGCTCCTGCAACGTTGGCGGCACGTCGTCTCGAAGCTCGGCTCCTGAACGAATCGCGTCCCAGGTCGACCACCGGCACGTCGGATTCTCCAGTGCCCGGACGTAGTACATCGCGCGCTGAGCGGCGTCGAAGTCGGGATCGGTCCACAGGGTGCGCAGCTCGGCGGCGCCGACGTCCTCGCTGTGACTGCAGTTGTCCAGATTCACCCGCGCGCCGTTGTCGGGACACCGATGCGTGGCAGGATCGACGCTGGCACCGTCCGGGCACGCGACATCGTAGACCTGCTCATGCGCCTGCTCGGCTTCAACCCACCCCTTGATGACCTGGAGGCGCGCCAGCGGGGCGCTGGCCGGATCGCGGCTGGCCCACACCAAGAAGCGCGGGATGCGCTCGCCGCCGGCCACGAGCTCACCACCCATGGCAACGCCGTCCGCGTACGCGTTGGCGACCACATCCGGGTCGTTCACCAACTCATCCGGATAGTCGTAGCCCGCAAAGAAGCGCACCCGGATGCGCGGTCCGGTCGTCGCGAACGTCTCCTTCCGGCGAAACGCGTCGAACAGCGATTCGCGTGTGTTTTCTTCGGCCCACACTCCGGCGAGACCTCCAACGCTGAAGAGTGGATTCTGTCGGGAGTTGTAGCGACGTGTCTCTGGGGTGGGAGTGTCGAACGGCACGTCCGTTCCAGGCGGAGGAGCCGCGAGCTGGTCGGTGGCGAAGAATCCCGACTCACCCGATATGCCTCCGCCGATGTGGTTGTCGGTCGAGCCGAGGATCCCGAATCGGAACGGGTTGAAGTTACTGGTTTCCTCCATGACGAGACCGTTCAGCAGGGCTTCACGCACGTAGCTCCCAGACACCGCGCTCTCCTCGGGCTCACTCCGGTTGTAATACAGCTGGGCGACCCCGGGCATCCCGCGGGGAACGATGTAGGGGTAGATCTCGAAGTCGGCCCACTCGTCGTTGGGCGAGAGCGCCGGATGGGTGTCGGACGTGCCCTTGATCTGGGTGATTTCGACGAGCGGCTCGTTACGCATGCGTCGCTCGGCGTAGGCGGCATCGAACGGCTCGCCCGAAAACCGCTCCGGTATGAACATCAGCCCGTTCGAGGCATTCGAGTTGTGGGGGATGGCGAGGGCTTCGATACCGGCCTCGCGGTGCCGTTCCAGCCACGCCCACATGTCCTCTGGATCATTCGAGTCGAGGCGGCTGAACGGCGCGTCGGGCGCCTCGCTTCCCCGGAAGATCACGTTGCGGTGCAGGTTCTGGCTCTCGGGACTCGCGCTGTACTCGTAGGCAATGAATGTCGTGAAGACTCCCGGCTGGTAGTGGCGATTGGCCGCGTCGATCGTGTCGCGCCACGCCGATCGGACAACGTTCATGTCGAGAAGACCTTCTTCCTGCCCGCCCGTGTACTTCCGAATCTCTCGTTGCGCCTCCTGCCGTTCCTCCCGCGTTGTTGCGGCTGCGAGCTGCTGAGAGGCCGGATGTTGTGAGACATCCTGCGCTGGGTCGACCATCGCTTGGATCATCCCGAGGAATGTCGCGTGATCGGTCACCGCGAAGAAGTCCATCGGCTCCGCTAGTTGCACCTCGAACCCTCCCCGGTGGGTCAACGGTTCTCCCTGGGCATATCGATACGAGTCGTCGGGACTGGCACGAGTGCCGTTGAGGAACGCGTCATGCGAGAATCTGGTGTGCGTATGGAGATCGCCGAAGTACACGTTGCGCAAGGGGTTGGGGGCGGGCGCAGCGGGGCTGGACAAGGCCCCATTCTGTTGGGAGGTGTCGGTGGCCGGCTGATCGCCGTCGCCACCGCAGCCGACCGATGTGATTCCAAATAGGGCGGCGACACCGATGCTCGCTGCGATCTGTGACCGATTCATGATGCGACCTCTCCTCCTCACACGATCGACGCCACTCGCTCGACGAACCAATAGGCTGACACGATGCCCATGATGTAGATGGGCAGCTGTTGGGCGACTATCGGAACCTGGACTCGCCCTATTCGCACGAGCTGCACCAGCGTGAGGAGGACGCCGACAACGAGCAGCTGTCCGATCTCAACACCCACGTTGAAGAGAAGCAGGGCAGCGGCCCTGGCTTGTTCCGGCAGCCCGATCTCCAACAGCGCCCCGGCGAAGCCGAACCCGTGCAGGAGCCCGAATCCAAAGGCGATCAGCCAGGGTGAACGCGCCAGCAGTGAGCGCTCACTGTCGACCCCGCGGGCGAGCTCGACCGCCAGGAAGAGAATGCTGAGGGCAATCACCGCCTCGACGGGCCGCTGCGACAGCGTCAGCACCCCGAGCGTCGACAGGGCGAGGGTGATGCTATGCGCCACCGTGAAGGCCGTCACGGCCTGCAGTAGCTGCCACGGGCGCCGAACGAAGAACATCAGGCCGACGACAAAGAGGATGTGATCGAAACCGAAGAGCAGATGCTCGATGCCGAGCCTCAGATACGTCGGGACTCGCACAGCCTCGCGCGACTCCCCCGACAGCATCACGGTTGGCGCTTCCGGCTGGAACAGATGATCGATTGGATCGCCCTCGAGAAAGCGTACCCGGAGCAGCACGTCGGTCAAGGTTCTGGGCAAGCCCACGATCGCGAGCTCGGCATCGAGTAGTCCCCGGGCGCCGCAGGCCAGCACCCAGCGCTCGAGCAGCGCGGACTCCGTGACCTCGGGCAGTGCCCGGTCTACCTCCTGGCAGTTCGCTGGGAACGTCGGCTCGAGCGGGAGTCGTCGTGAGAGTCCCGCCTCCGCGCCGGGCTGGATCGGCTGCTTCCAGACCACCTCAAACTGCCCCTCGGATACTTCCGTGAGCTGGAGATAACCCGGCCTCACTTCGTGGGCATCGAGGCCGACCGAGAGGATCGTCAGGGCAGCCAGGAAGATGACCGCCTGCAGCCATGGCCAACATGACCGACATGACCGTGCGGGACGCGTCTGCCTCGGGTCTGCTGTCATACCGTTGTGGTCGGTTTTCGGCCTGCGGACAATCATACGCATTGCACTCGTCGCTCGCCAGTCATGGTCATCGCTATCGGCGTCGTGGTTGTCGGCCGTTCGGCATCCGCACCGTGTAGCGCTCACGTACCGCTTCGAATGCCGCCTGGTTCTGCTCACGACGCCGTGCCTCGAAGAGGTCCTTGATGACCCGTTCGCGCACGTGGCTCAGGGCTGGCATCGACGATTCCGTTCGGGTGATCACCCGCACCAGGTGGGTACCGTAGGCCGAGGCGACGGGGCCCTCCCATTCGCCGACCTCGAGCTTCACAATGGCGGCCGCGAATCGTCCTCCAAAGAGCTCCGTGACTTCGCGATCGGTCCGATCGGCGTACTCCCTGAGGAGCATGAACGGGTCACCAAGCTGCCTCCAGTCGACGGTCTCGTCGGTGTGCAGCCGGTCCAGCAACGCCGTGGCATCGCTCATCGGGTCGGATCTGCGGTCGTTGCTCAAGAAGACGTGGACGAACGTGGTTCGCGCGGCCTCGCGATAGCGTTCAGACTGTTCCGCGTAGTAGGCCGAGACGTCGTCTTCGCGGGGCGCTTCCATCTCGGCCGTGTCCTCGAGCACGAAGGTCATCTTCTGCGCAAGCCGACGGCGCACGATCGCGTCGTCGCGATCAAGGGCCAGACGCTGCGCTTCGCGATAGAGGATCTCCTCCTTGACCGCTTCGTCGATGAGCGCACCGAGTTCCTCGTCGGTTGCCGAACGGCCAAACTGCGCTTCCCACCGAGCGCGGATACCGTCAACCTGCGCCTCGGTGACGTCGATGACGCGGCGCTCCGCGTCGCCGGGATCTCGCCATCGATCGAAGGCGAATACGCCGACGCCAATGAGGAGGAACACGACAAGAGGGTCGCGGAGCCAACGCCGAGTCCGGTTCGCTGCGCGCTCGTCGGCCAAGGAGGGATCCTACCTGAAGCAGCCGACGCCTTGTAGAGCTACGGGCGGTTGCGGTAGCCTAGCAATTGACACGATCGCCCACGACTATCGTGAATGATCAATCCCTGGATGGTGCCCTATGACTACACGTTGCCCGAATCGCGGAATCGTTGCTGCGCTGGCTCTGACGATGATGATGTCTCTCATGCTAGTGGGGAGCCTCCCTGTATCGGCGACAGCCGAGGAGACGGGACAGGCCGCGAACAAGATCCGTGTCGCGGTCATGAACTTCGAGAACAACAGCTCCTGGTACTATTGGGGTGACAACCTCGGCCGTGCGGCATCCGACGAGCTGGTAACCCAACTCTTCAACTCTGGTGAGTTCAGCGTCATCGAGTGGGTGTGAGCGGAGCTGGTCTTGGCGGAACAGAATCTGGGTCAGAGCGGGCTCGTGAACGCAACCCAGGCGGCGACGGTCGGCCGGTTGCTAGGGGTGCAGCTCATCCTGACGGGATCCATCACGAAGTTCTCGATTGACCGGAAGGGCGGCGGATTCGGAGGCTTTCGCGCGGAGTACTCGGAAGCGGAAACCAATCTTGACATCCGCCTTATCGACACGAACACGGCGGAGATCATGTTCGCCGACGAGGGCGAGGGAAAGGTGCGACTTGGTGGTCTCAGAATCAAGGGCGTGGAGGCCCACCAAGACTTCGATGCCGGTCTCGCTCAGGAAGCCCTCCGCCCGGCGGTTGAGAACGTCGTCGAGAAGATTGCCGCCAAGTCCGACGTGTTTGCCTCGGTTCAAGTTCCGGTGGCGCCTGCTGAGATTGTCGGGGCCACTGACACGGGCTTCTACATCGACAAGGGCGAGAACCTCGGCGTCGCCGTCGGTCAGCGCTACCAGGTGCTTCGCGTCGTCGATGAGATCCGAGACGCAAGTGGTAACCTCCTCGACCGCATTACCGAACCGGTGGGCGTGCTCGAGGTGACCCGCGTCCTCGGACAGTCGTCGATCTGCACCTTGGTCGAAGGCGAGGCGGCGGAAGGTGACACGCTGGAGCCGATTCAATAGGCTGGGCGTTCCGGCGATCGCTGCGGTTGTCGGAGCGTCGCTCCTCGCCGCGGCATGCGGCGGCTCGGTTGGCCAGTCTCCGAACGTCGACCTGCTCGAGGACCTCGGTCCACCCAACATCCTGCTGATCGTCGGCGACCAGACAGGTGCTGTGACCGGCGGCGCGGCGGCAGGAATCGCCGACGATGGGGTTCGCTTCGCGAAGATGGCATCGGTTGGTCCGGCCTCACGCGGATCAGTTCGATCCGTCCTCCTCACGGGTTTGTCTCCAGCGTCACTCGGACTCGATCGTGAGGACATCCCCGAGGGTGAGGACGAGCTCAACGGCAGCCTTACAGCCGTGCCATTTCCCGAGGTCCGGGTCTTTCCCGAGTTCCTTCGCCGCGCGGGCTATTTCACAGTGCGCCGAGGGCGCGCCATGCACAACCTGTCAGCCGGGGGGCGGGACGCCACCGCGGAACTGAGTCAGCCGGGTCTGCTTGGAGCCTGGGATGTAGCCGGTGCCGATGCGAATTGGCGAAGGACGCTGGGCGAGCCGTGCACGGCGAGCTTTGGCTGCGGTCCGGTCCTCGTTGACCTGCTTCCGGGTCAGGAGAACACGGTCGAGTTTGATGCACCGTTCTTCATGTTGGTGAATGCGGAGCAGACCCAGCCATCAGATGTCGATCGAGTCCTCGCCGAGCTCGAAGCCGACGGTCTCCTCCACGACACGATCGTGCTCACCATGGATATTGGTCAGCAGGATGGCTCGGTTCTCGCGGAATGGCCCGGACGCTGGACGGAGGCTACGGTCAGTGACGAGCCGGTGAGCGTGCTCGACATTGCCCCAACAGTGCTCGACCTAGCGGGGGTCCCCGTGCCCTCGTATATGACCGGCCGAGCGCTCATCGGACCGGATGGCGAAGCGCGGGCATCGGTCGCCGGAACGCGGCTCGCACAGTCAGCGGCTCTACCGCAATCGATCCCCTGGCCGAAGGGTATTCCGCCCCGGGCTGCCACGCCCGCTGGCCGTCCCACAGGTGGCCTGTTCCACGTCGCCCCAATTGTCGGGCTTGGGTGCGACACCGAGGGGTCGACGATCGTCTACACAACCGAACTGGTTGCCCCGTTTTATTGGCGGCTCTACACAGGTCCATTCCGCATGCGCTTCTGGACGCTGCGCGTTCGGTGTGGCCGTCTCGGGCACCTGGATAGCGAGGTCGTGGCCTACGATTTTGACATCGAGTGAATCCCGGTCAGATTTGGTAGGATCGTGCTTGGGGGGAGACGCGCATGAGGTGTTGCAAGTGGGCTCTCGCGGCCCTAGTGCTGTCGCCGGTGGCTGTTGCTCAAGCGCAGCCGCTGCCGATCTTTCGGGCCGGTGTCGACCTGCTCGAGGTCGACGTCAGTGTTGTCGACGACGATGGCAATCCGGTTGCCGATCTAGCCGGGACGGATTTCGTCGTTTCCGTCGACGGCGAGCCACGGTCCGTCGCATCCGCGCAATTCGTCGACCTCCGCACGGCGGGGTCGATCTCACCAACAGGGACTGACCAGCCGGACCTTTTTTACACTACCAACACGACCGGAGACCGCGGGCGGCTGATCATGATCGCGGTTGATCGCGAGAATATCGCCTTCGGCGAAGGGCGGCAGGTGATGAAGGCGGCCAGCGCTTTTCTCGACACGCTGGGTCCGAACGACAAGGTGTCTTTGGTGACCGTGCCACCCCCAGGGCCCTTTGTCGATTTCACGTCAGACCATCGGCGCGTGCAGGACGAGCTGGAGCAGCTGGTCGGGATCGGCAACGAGATCGGCTTGTTTGCCGACCAGTTCCGGCTCGGGGTGTCCGAGGCGATGGAGCTTGCTCGCAGCCAAGGCTTTTCAGCGCTCGCGGCGGTCGCCCTTCGGCGGTTGTGCGATGCCGATGTCACGGAATTTGTTGACGAGTGCGAGAACGAGGCGTTAAGCCACGCCTACCTGATCCACAACGAGGTCCAGCGGCAGGCCAAAGCATCGATCACGATGCTGGAGGAGATCCTTGAGCACCTGAGCGAGATCGACGGTCCGAAATCGCTGATCTGGATTTCGGAAGGGCTGATGACGGAGACGGCGGTGGAGTTGGGCCGCCTCGTGAGTCCGTCTGCGGCAGCGCGCACGTCAGTCAACGTGATCATGATCGACGACTTTGGTCGCCTGGACATGACGCAGGACGGTTTTGGGCCGACGGAGGGATTGGATCGCGACATGAGGCAGGCGGGTCTTCACGCACTTGCCAGCTTCACGGGCGGAACCGTGAGCCGCGTGATGCAGCATGCCGAGCCGGCGTTCGAGCGAATCGAGCGCGAGCTGTCGGGCTACTACTTGCTCGGCGTCGAGCCGCTGTCCGAGGACCTGGACGGAGAGTTCCATGAGATCGACGTCTCAGTCCGTAGAGAGGGCGCGAGCGTCCGAGCGCACCGGGAGTTCCGACACCAACCAGTGGACGAGTCAAGCGGGGACACCGAGGACCGGCTACGTCGGACGTTGAGCTCGCCCGTCGCCGCGACCGACTTGCCGCTGCGAGTCGCTACGTATACCTACCAGGACCCAGCCAGCCCGAACGTGCGCCTGCTGATCGTGACCGACGTCGAGCGGGACGCGTACGGTCCGGCCGACGTGATGTTCGGGTACCAGCTGATCGCTCCGGACGGCGAAATCGTGGCAGGGCGCGCGCAGCGTGCGACGCTCGAGCCAGTTGACGGGCCGCAGGGGCCCGTTCTCGAGCAGCTCGCGGCGTTCGTCGTCGAGCCGGGCGAATACACGCTGAAGCTTGCCGCGGTCGAGCACGCCGGTCGGCGCGGGAGCCTCGAGCATGCCGTCGATGCGCGGCAGATGTCGGGACAGCGGTTTGCCATGGGTGATCTGGTGCTTGCCACCGCACCGACCGACGTCACGGCTCGGGTCCGACCGCCGGTGGAGACGCGCGTTACCGACGATTTACTGATGGCGTACTTGGAGCTGTACACGAACGACCCGGTCTACGGCCTAGGTGAGACGCGGGTGCAGATCGAAGTGGACGGTGATGCCCTGGACGAGACGCTTGTCGCCGAGGTTGGGGAGCCGCGCTCAACGGACGGAGGCTCGGCGCACGTCGTGTCGGCCGTGATACGGCTGAATGGGTTGCCGGCCGGTTCGTATGTGGCGCGGGCCGTCGTGTCTGAAGGGGGCCGGGAGCTGGGTCGGCGAATCCGTCCGTTCGAGATCGTACGTGATTCCGAGCGGCTTGCAGAGGCTGGCGGCGACCCCGGCGGCGGCGAACCTGTCGCGATGGAGACGGCAGACCTGGGCAGCGCAGAAGCGTTGGCGATGATGTTGTCGGGCCCAGCTCGATTCCAGCCTGGCATGGTGCTGTCGCCCGAGGTGCTCGACTTCTTTCTCAGCGTGGTCGACCGGGAGTATCCGGGCGTGGCCGCGACGACCGCCCGCATGCGCCGTGGGGACTTCGATGGAGCCGCGGAGGCGGTGTTCGACAACGCTCCTCCGGCCGCCGCAGCGTTTATCGGCGGGCTCGAGTTTTTTGCGAAGGGGGATCTGAACCGGGCTGGAACCCAGTTTTCAGTGGCCTTGAGCGAGGAGCCCGACTTCGGGCCGCCCGCGTTCTATCTCGGCGCCGCGTATGCGACGGCGGGTCGTCATCGCGATGCGGTGCGCGCTTGGCGCCGGGCGCTTCTCGCAGAAGACATCGCGCCGGCGGAGTATGTGCTGCTCTGCGACACCCTGACTCGCCTCGGCGACATCGACCAGACGATTCCGGTGCTTCGCGAGGCGGTGACGATGTGGCCGGACAACGATGCATTGCGTCGCCGCCTGGCGATGGCCCAGGCGGTCACCGGACAGCACGGGGCCGCGCTCGAGACGGTCGAGCCGTACCTTGTCAAACATCCCTCCGACCACGAGGCGTTGCTCGTTGCCGTCCATTCACTCTACGCGCACTATGAGATCGGCGGGCTCGTCATGACGCCCGGAGATCGCACGCGGATGGCCAGCTACGTGGAGGCGTACTCGATGAGCGACGGTCCGAATGCGGCGATCGTGAACACCTGGGTGGCGTCGGTTGCTTCGGCGCCCTAGAGCGCTAAGGAGCAGAGGCGAGAAGCCCCGTTCGCCCCCACTTGGGGGCTGCTTCCCCGGCCGTTGTACGTCTCTACCCCTACAACGGAGAGCGGGACCTGCGCTATGAGGTCTCAAGCACCTCGAGGAACTGCTCTCTTGCCCCGAATGCCTCAGCGTCAATCGAGCGGAGGCGTAGGCCCCACGCTGTACAGTATGGGCTGTCAGCGTCATTTCGGAGACGACACCATGCATTCTCGAGATCGGTCATCACGCATTCAGCGACGCCCTCCCGCCTGGGTTGCGCTAGCCGTCGCCTTCTCGCTCATTGGACCAAGTACCCTTGCTGGCTTTGGAACCGCCAGCGCCCAGGAGCCGGAGAGCCTCGCCCCATTCCTCCCGACGCCTCAGGGCGTGGTCGATCGGATGCTCGAGATCGCCGGTGTTGGTGAAGACGACGTCGTCTACGACCTGGGATGCGGCGACGGTCGAATCGTCATCACCGCTGCTGAGCGGTACGGTGCGCGCGGCGTCGGAGTAGACATCGATCCCCTACGCGTAGCGGAGTCCAAACAAAACGCCCGTCGGGCCGGCGTCAGCCACCTGGTCGAGTTCTTCGAACAGGACGCGCTGAAGGTCGATGTGAGTAGTGCGACCGTCGTGACCCTGTCTCTCCTCTCGTCCGCGCTGTTGAAGCTGCGGCCGATCCTGACGCGTCAGCTGCGTCCGGGCGCGCGAATCGTTTCTGTCGCGTTCGGCATGGGGGACTGGGAGGCCGATACGGTCGATCGGTTCACTGACGCACGCGGCAACTCACGAACGCTGTACGCGTGGACACACGACGGCACCGTCCGAGATTAGCCAGCCGTACGGCGACCTCGTACGAGCGCCCGTCTCCGCTGCTGCTCACCGAACTGCGACAGGAGATGCTCACCACGGCCACTCTCTCGCCAGACTCTCGCGCTACGAGGTCGCGCTCGAGCACAGTCTCGATTCCACTGGTGTTCCCCGCATCCCTGACCATCCCAGTGCAGGCACCGTCCCCGGTGCGCTAAACTGCCCCGAAAAGGGGGGATCTGAATGCCTCTGGGAAGGTTTCTGAGCCCGATCGGGCTGATGCTCGTACTGACCGCGGGTGCGGCCGCCCAGCAGGGATGGTATCCGCACGAGGGTGGTCTCATGAAGTATCGCGTCGATATACGCTTCGGTGAAGATCCCCACACAATGCCCGAGGGTTGGACCTTCGGGCGTGTCTCGGCGGTAGCCACCGATTCTAGGGGGCAGGTCTTCGTGTTTCATCGGGGTGAGACCGCTGATCCCATCGTTGTCTTCGATGCCACGGGTACGTACCTGCGTTCTTGGGGACGTGGGATGTTCGGCAGTGAGCATGGCCTTCGCGTCGACCGCGACGACAACATTTGGGTGACGGACAGTCGCGATCACCAGGTGATGAAGTTCAGCAACGACGGCGAGCTGATGATGACCTTGGGGATTGAGGGCCAGGCGGGGAACGATGAGAAGACATTCAACCGCCCGACCGACATCGCCTTCGGGCCCTCCGATGAGGTCTATGTGTCAGACGGCTACGGTAACAGCCGAGTCGTGAAGTTTGCGTCGGACGGCACGTTCCTTACAGCCTGGGGCGGTCCCGGAACGGCACCGGGCGAGTTTCGGATCGTCCACTCGGTGGCGGTGGACTCTCGGGGTCGCGTCTATGCCAGCGACCGCGAGAACAACCGCGTGCAGATTTTTGACGCGCATGGAACGCTGCTGCACATCTGGACCCACCTGGGTTCCGTGCAGAGCATCTTCATCACGCGCAGTGATGAGGTGTGGGTCATGACCCAGCGGGACAACATCGAGAACAACACCTACGCTACCCTGGCTGGTCGCATCATGCGGGTTGACATCGAGACCGGAGACATTCTCGGCTCGATGGAGAGCCCGGGGCACTGGTTGAACATGAGCCAGACGGGCGACATCTTCATCGGGAGCCTCACCGGCAATGTATTCAGATGGTATGAGGGGTGGCTCCCGGCGCCCGCCGGGTAGACGGCGCTTTCTCCGTTCCGCACTCGATGTTTGCCTTGGCGTAGTCGGTGCCAGCTGGCGGCCCGGCGTCGCGTGGGCGGCGCCGGCCAGCCATCCCGGGTTGGTCGCGTCCGGCGACCTGCGCACCGCGGCGAGCTGGGCGAGCGCCCGGTCGACCCCCCTCAGAGGCCAATACCAGTCGTTCGACAGCACGTTGTACCTTCAGCAACGGCTGGAAAGCCATGCGTCTGGCGTCGATGTCTTCGCGGTCAGCACGTTCAATCCAGAACAAGCGAGGCTATTCCACGAAATGCAGGATAGCCTCGAGCAGACGTATGGTCCGGATCTGACGAGATTTCTCTGGATGTACGAGATTCTCGGCCGTTTGCCGTTCGAGCTGAACAGCGTGGGCCAGGAGATCGTTGACTTCGATCTGTCGAGCACGCGTGGGGCCTTTGTCACCCACATGGTCGAGCTGGCCGGCTACTTCCACGAGAACTACCTGACCCTGGATGGTCGCTACTATCCGATTTCGATCTGGAAGACCGACACGATTCGGGGGGACTTCGTGCGCGCGGTCGAGGAGGCTCGGTCGGCGGTCGCCTCGTGTTGCGGGAAGGCGCAACAATCCGCCTCTCGCGGCAAGTCGCGACGAGATCGAGTACTACGTGCAGCAGCTCGATCGGCGAGTGATCCTGCCGCATTGGGACATCATCACGCACCTCAATCACACGAGCTACAACGAGCACCGAGAGGGGCACGGGCTGGAGCCGACCGACGGCTACAACGCCGGTCGATCGTGGCTCCAGATCACCAATGTCTATCGTGGACCGTCACAGTACTATCGGCGGACGATCGTGCAGGACCCGATCCTCCGTTCGCAACTTGCGACGGTCTTTGACACCCCGGAGTTGGGGTAGACTGCCGCAGGCATCCAGGACGAAGGAGACTTTCATGATACGGACCGTACTCATCGGCATGGCGATCATCGGGCTGGCGGTGGTTGCTCCGGCGGCTGCGCAGTCGACGGACGTCGACCTCACCGCGTCCGACAAGGTCAACCTCAAGGCGACCTACAGTTCGCCGGGCCGTCCGGGGCCTGGGATGCTGCTCATCCATCAGTGCAACATGGACCGAACATCCTGGAGCGGCATGACGGCCGCACTCGTCGATGCCGGCGTGCACGTCCTGACGTTGGACCTGCGCGGGTTCGGTGACAGCGGTGGCGAAGGGATGTCCGCCGGATTTCAGACGTTTCTGCAGAAATCCTCAGAGGACGCCGATCTCGCCATGGCCTATCTCACGTCCCAGGCCGGCGTCGACGGGGCACGCCTCGGGGCCGGCGGCGCCAGCTGCGGGGGCATCATTTCAGCTGACCTGGCAGCGCGTCACGACGGCGTGAAGGCCCTAATGCTGCTCTCGAGCCCGCCCAGCGAAGCTGCGATCAAGAACATGGCCGATAGCCCAGACCTGGCCGTCTTTGCGGCGGCCGCCGAGGGTGATCAGGTGACCGTCGGTGTTGCAGACACGTTACGCGGCGCGGTGAAGGGCTCCAAACACCCGCACTCGATGGCGAAGATCTACGCGGGCCCCGAGCATGGCCTGCCGATGTTCGAAAAGAATCCGGACCTCGAGCCCGCGCTCATGGACTGGCTCAAGAACGAGCTGTCGAACTGACCTAGACGAAAAGGGGCGGGATTCCCGCCCTTTCCTCGCCACCCGTGCTCAACATCGGTCCAACTGGGCCGATTGAACGAGTATGGGCAAAGCCTCTGCGGTGGCCGCCCCCCCTGCCTGGGGTGGAGCTGCAGGACATCAGATCAAGGCCGGTTGCGGCTGGTGGCAGTGCTGCCATCTGGGAGCGGATCCGCCGTCGGGTCGAGGAGCGGCTGCGTGTCGTCGAGCGCCACGCGCACCGGTTGCTCGACCGAGAGGTGACACCCGACGAAGCCTCGGCCGCATCTGGTGCCGCCTCGCTGCTCGCGAGCGAGTTCGGGCGCCTCGACCTACCGGGGATCGCACAACTTGCCCGGCATTTGGTGAAGACGCTGAGTTGCGAGGGGTTGGGCCCCGGCGATGCCGTTCACATGTCGGGCACCACCGACGATATCAGAACCCTCCTCGACAGCGCGATTGCGCAGCAGGAGTCGACCTTCGATTCGCGAGGCACCATCGTGGCGGTTGGGCCCGCGTCTGCGGAGCTCGACGACATCTGTTGGGTGCTCGCCACGCGGGGCCACAGCCTCGTGCACGATTCCGAAAGGCTCGCCACGCCCGCCAGTACCCCATCAGGTGTGCTCCTGTCCGCCGGCGATTCTGCGGCGGTGACGAGTGCGCTGCTCCAGGCCATCGGCGAAAGCTGGGGTGTCCCGATCGTGGCGCTGTACGACGACGCCCGCCCGGAAACGCTACGCGCGCTTGCGGCCCGCTGTGCCACGATCCTACCCTCAACCGTCTCGGCAGAGGTCATCAGCGCAGAGTTCGCCCGATACGAAACCGCACGCCACCTCGCACCTGTCCTCTACGCGCACGGACGCATCGCGAGAGATGTCGGTCGGCTGCTCCGAGCGCACGGCTTTCGAATCCGGCGAGCGCGCGAGATCGATGCGCTGCCAGGCCTGCTCGGCCAGGAGAATGCGGCGGTGGTGTTTGGCGACACTGCGGTGCCAAAGGACGTTGTCGCGATCGCCCGGGTCATCCGCGCGATTCCGGCGACCCGTCGAACCCCGATCATGTGGCTTGCTCAGCACACCGCCGAACAGCAAGAAGTCGCTCGGCATCTGGACGTGCTGGCCGTGGACGCGGTCACCGACGGGATCGTGGTGCAAGCGGTCGCGTCCCTCCGCGCGGCCGAAGCCGATCGTATCGAGGAAGAGCAGGCATCCGAGTCCATTCTCGCGTGGCCTGCCGCTCGGGTGCTGACGGATCGCTCATTGGTGGCGGCCCACCGCACCGGTGCCAGCGTGGTGCTCGCCCTGATCACGATTGATGCCGGCCTCGGCGACGAACGACGGGCACAAGTCATCGAATCGTTGTCCCGAGAGTTTCGACGCGGTGACGTGATCGGGCTCTGCGATGATCGCACCGTGGCGGTGGCGCTGCAAGGGGTGTCTCGACGCGTGGCGACGAACCGACTTTCGGCCCTTCTACAACGCCTTGGACTCGACGACGGCAAGAGCCGAGCCGGCATCGCGATATTCCCCGGCGACGGCCGTTCGGCCGATGAGTTGGTGCACGCAGCCGACCGGGCCCGACGAGTCGCCATCGAGAACGCCGGCCCTTTTGTCGTCTCGACGATTTGGCGTCCAGTCAGCCAACAGGTCGCCGAGGTGCTTGTCGTCGAGCCAGACCCCGTGCTGGGACAGATGTTGGCTTCGCTCATGACCGAGCGAGGCCATGGGGCCGAGGTGCTAGACAACGGCAATGCGGCGCTGGAGTGGATGACTGACCTTGACCCGGCTGCGGCTCCGAGGCTGCTCCTCGTCGACCTCGATACAGCCGGCCTTGACGGCTTGAGTCTCGTACGCCGACTGCGCCGGGCCGGCGCGCTGAACCAAGTGAGCGTGCTGCTGATGACGGCGCGGCCGTCGGAATCGGATCTCCGGGTCGCTCGGATCTCCGGGTCGCGCTCGACCTCGGCGTTGCGGACATCATCCAAAAGCCCTTCTCAGGCACCCTCTTGCTCCATCGGGTCGGCCGGTTGCTCGAGGATCGGTGATGCGCCCGCCCGGTTTTCCAGTTGTCGAATTCGCCGCCATACTGATGTTTGTCATATTCCTGGGCGTCGTCTACGTGTTCTGGGGCTGGCTGCGGGACCGGTCGAGAGCTCGTCGTCGGCGCATCCTAGAATGGGCTCAGGTCGATCTGTCGGTCGTGTTGTTCCATCCCGATGCCGACGCGGCCCGCGCCGCCGACCGACTAGCCGGTGTGCCACGACATCTACTCCTGGACCTGATCCAACGGCTTGCCATTGAGCTCAGCGGTGATGCGGACCAGCGAATACGTCAACTGGTTAGAACTGTGGGCCTGACCCGGCCGATCCGGTCGCGGCTGCGGAGCCGAAGCTGGCGGCGACGGGCCCAAGGCGCGGCCCTGGGCGCACTGCTCCCGGATGGCGACCCGCTTCGACTGACGCTGCTCAGCGATCCGTATCCGACCGTCCGGGCCCGCGCGGCCGAGAGCCTGTCGGAGTCGGACGTCGTCGGATACGTCGACCGCCTCGTCGCGCTCCTCGACGACGACGTGCAGGCCGTGCGGTTTGCAGCGCAGCAGGCGCTGCTTCGCAGCGACGCGCGTATCGTTCCGGCGCTGCGGGACTACTTGTCATCGATTGATAGCCCGGGCATTGTGTGGGCGCTCGAGGTCGCTGCGAACTTGCCCGATCCACGCCTCATTCCTGCGATCAGGCGGCACATGGACTCGCCCGACCCCCTCCGGCGGGCCATTGCGACGGAGGCCATTGTGCCGTGGCTCGACGACCCCGGCATTCTCGTTGAACGATTGCGTGACGCTGACGCCGACGTGCGGGCGACCGCCGCGCGTGCGGCGGGGGCGGCCAAGGCGGAGCTCCTGGCGGCACATGTCGGACGGCTGCTGTCCGATGGGGCGTGGCACGTCCGCCAGCAGGCAGGCCTTGCGTTGGCCGCGATGGGCCCGGCCGGCATTATGACGCTGCGTGTGCACCTCGAAGACGCCGATCCGTATGCCCGGGACATGGCCGCGCTGATGCTCGACACGGTCTCGATCCGCGATGTGCCGCCGCGGTTCGTTCGGGTCTCGCAGCTGGCCGAGGGGAACGCGGCATGAGTGCCGTATCGTCGGCCGTCGTATGGATGCTATTTGCTGTGGTCCTGACGTCGGTGTTGGCCCAGATTGCGCTGTACATCAGCGCTGCCGTCGAGCTGTACCGTATTCGTCGCCGGGACCGACACCACCTGTGGCGCCGGATGCTCACGTCGCCGCTCGCCCCACGCATCAGCGTGCTCGTCCCTGCCTACAACGAGTCGGCCTCGATCATCGAATCGGTCACGAGTCTGCTGTCGCTGACCTATCCGAACCTGGAGGTGGTCGCCGTCAGTGACGGATCGACCGACGACACGCTCGAGAAGCTGATCGCGACGTTCAACATGGCGCCGGTGCTGCCGGTCTTCCGGCGGCTCATTCCAACCGCGGCGGTCACGCAGCTCTACCGGTCTCCCGACGATGCTCGCCTCGTTGTGGTCGACAAGCAGAATGGCGGCAAGGCCGACACCTTGAACGCGGCGCTGAACGTTGCGACCGGCGAGCTGGTCTGTTCCATCGATGCGGACACGGTGGTGGCGCCAGGCGCGCTGCAACAGCTGGTGTCGCCATTCCTCGCATCCAGCGAGACCGTGGCTGTGGGTGGTACCGTCCGGCTCGTCAACAACGCGGTGTGGCGCCATGGCCAAGTCGAGACGCTGCGGGCGCCGACTCGGTTGCTGGTCGGGGCGCAGACGGCGGAGTACCCGCGTGCGTTTCTGGTCGGGCGGCTGGCGTGGAACCCGCTCGGCGGCAACCTCATCATCAGCGGCGCGTTCGGTGTGTTCCGTAAGGACGCGCTCGTCGAGATCGGTGGCTACGAGCACCAGTCGATTGGGGAGGACATGGAGCTGGTCGTTCGTCTTCGCCGTCGGGCGTACGAGCGGGGCCAGCGTGCGGGCATCGAGTTCTCGCCAGACCCGGTCGCGTATACCGAGGCACCCGGCTCGCTGCGCACGGTCGCGCGCCAGCGCAACCGGTGGTTTCGGGGGCTGCTCGACGTGCTCGTGCGCCACCGCCGGATGATCCTCAATCCGAAGTACGGGTCGGCCGGAATGCTCGCGATGCCTTACTTCGTCCTGGTCGAAACGCTGTCGCCCATTCTCGAAGCGGTCGGGATCTTGTACATCGCCGTGGCCCTCACCCTCGGGTGGATTCAATTGAGTGGGTTGGCGCCGGTGGTCGTACTCTACCTGGTGGCCGTTTGCGCAAGCTACGCGGTGCTCACGATCGACGACCTCGTCTTCGGCACGTATCAGCGCACCAGGGATCGCGTGCGGATGGCGCTCTTCGCGCCGTTCGAGCAGCTCGTCTTCCGCCCCATGTCGCTGATCTGGCGGCTGTGGGGCCTCTGGTTCTTCGTCCGGGGTCGCACCGAGTGGGGAGCTCACGAGCGCCGAGGGCTGGCCGTCTGATCGCGCGCAGCTTCTGAGTCGGGCCCGACGGCTGTCTGGCTGCGGCGAGACTACCTGACGCATTCAGCGGCAACTCGCACGAGTGGGTCCGATTTCACGTTGCTTCCGGCGTCGAGGCGGCTGGTATCGGAGTTGCTCGTCAGATCACTGATGAGCGCGTACAGCGGGTGGTGCCCACCTCAAGTCCGTCTTTCTCCCGATCCGCGTGACGACCGAAGAGATTCTCGTCGCATCGACTTCGAGGCCGAGATTGCGCTGACCGGTGGGCAGGATGTGCGCTCCGAGGAGGGGCGAGTCGTCAACCTCAGCGCAGGCGGCGTCTTCGTGTCTACCCCGAGACCTCACCCGATCGGCGACGTACTGAGAGTCTCGCTGCGGCTTGCCAGCGGCGGCGAGTTTCACGGCACGGTGAAGGTGTGTAGTCGGCTAGCCGGTCGAGGGAACGGCGTCGCGTTCTTTAATCTGGCGCCGGAGCAGAAGTTGTCGATCGAGGCCCTGATCCGACGCCATGGGTCAGGCGGACGGACAACGACGCACGCGAAGCGGAGCGTCTACACGTACTAACCGTGAAGGTGGAGCGGCCGCGTGCCGTCTCCACCTTGCGAACGACCGCAGCGACCTGACTAACGTCCCGACGACCAACCGTCGTTCGACGGGCCGTTCTGGTGGAACCGCGAATCGGGACTCAGCACGTTGCCCTCTGCGTAGGTCGCCCACGCATTCCCCCAGAACTTGCCGGCGCGATAGGTTGCATTCCGTACCCGCGTGATCAAGTCCTGATACTCGGGTGTGTCCTGCGAGAAACCGCTGAAGCTCTCGATATCGCCGTTTCCCAGAATGACGACATCGATCCCTGGCGTTGAGGCAATCTCGTACGCGTTGTTCACGCTTTCGACGGTCTCGAGCATGACGGTGACCAGGATGTTGTCGTTCACCGAGCTCCGGTAGGTCTCGCCGGGGTTCAAGAAGTTGTCCCAGAGTCCGCTGCCGCCCTGGCTGCGTCGACCGGCGGGGGGGAACCGCGCATGCCGCGCGGCGTCTCTCGCCTTGTATACGTCGTCGACCATGGGCACGATGGTGCCGAGGACCCCGAGGTCATACGCCTTCTGCATATTGGAGTCGCTCGCGTCCGGCATACGGATCATCGGGGTCGCGCCAACGTGCGGGCACGCGCGGATCATGCCTTCGACCTCATCGAATCGCATGCGTGAGTGCTGCATCTCGAACCAGGTGTAGTCGTAGTGCTTCGCCACCTCGCAGTACTGATCCGTATCGAATCGGCTTTGGGTGTGGCTGAATACCTGCTCGCCCCGGAGAAGCTTGGCCTTCGCCTTGTTGTAGAGCTTCCGGTCGGGATCGTCCATGAAGCCCCTGACCGCCCAACCCCACGGGCGACCTGGCTCGACGGGAATCGTCTCAACCGTGCCTTCCGAAAAATCCACCGCGACCGCGGCTGGTTCCTGAGCCTGCGGCAATGCCGACACCAACATTACTGCTGCGACGAATGCGCAGATGAGTCCTGCTCGCATGGTTTCCTCCTGCTGTAGGACAGTAGTATTGCACGCGCCGTCAAGCCACGCCTAGATGAAGATGGAGGTAAGCGCGGCAGAGCCGGCCGGCGTATGATTAAATGGCAGGATCGGCCTATTTCGGACTTCAAATGGCAGCTCGCTCACTTCTGGCGTTGGTACTCGTCGCGGCCGGCGCCGCGGCGGTTCTCGTATATCAGCAGCTCGTTCCCACGCGACCTGCCGACGAGCCGCGATCAGGTGGTGCGCCGGGCCGCGGGGCCTTCCTTGCCCAGCCCTTGCTGGTCGACACGACCGGGGTGACTCGCGCCGACGTGGCCGAGGAGCTCCAGATCGTTGGCAACCTGGTCGGCGCCGCGAGAGTCGAAGTTGCTCCGAAGCTCAATGGACGGTTGGACCGGCTTGACGTGCGGTTGGGTGACCAGGTGCGGCGTGGTCGGGAGATCGCCCGAATCGAGGACGACGAGCTGCAACAGCAGGTGAGTCAGGCGCAGGCGTCCTTCGAAGTGGCCCGGGCCACTGTGCGGCAACGAGAGGCCGACCTCAGCCTCGCCAAGACGACACGCGAACGCGCTCAGAGTCTCTTCGACCGCGCGCTCGTGTCAGGACAAGAGATCGACGACGCGGAGGCCGTGCACCAGGCGGCGATCGCGCAGCTCGATCTGGCGCGGGCGCAGTTCGACCAGGCGAACGCCTTTCTCCAGGAGCTCCAAATCAACCTGGCCAACACGGTCATCGTCTCGCCAGTCAATGGGTTCATCGGTCATCGCTACCTGGATCCGGGCGCCTACGTGACACCGAGCACGGCGGTCGTATCGGTCGTTGATGTCAGCCTCGTTCGGCTGGTGGCGAACCTCGTCGAGCGAGACCTCCGGTTGGTTAGCGAAGGGGTTCAGGCGCGGATCGAAGTGGACGCGTTTCCCGCCGAGACGTTCATGGGCCATGTGGCACGTATCGCGCCGGTTCTCGACCCGGCCACTCGAACCGCACAGATCGAGATCGAGGTGCCGAACGCGGATTTTCGTCTGAAGCCCGGGATGTATGCGCGCGTCCGTCTCAGCGTGGGCACGAGCCACGACGTCGTGGTGGTGCCGCGCGAGGCCGTTATTGCCCGGGCGAGCGCTCGCGGCGTCTTCCGGGTTGCCGTCGCCTCCGAGCCGCCGACGGTCGAGTTCATCACCCTCGTTATCGGGCTGGAAGACCAGACCTACGTCGAGGTCGTCAAGGGCGTGTCTGAAGGTGACGTCATCGTGACAACCGGTGCCGCAGGTCTGCAGCACGGCGACCCAGTGGCATTGGCCGGGGAGGAGTCGCCATGAGCCTGCCTCGAGTGGCGGTCCGCCGCCCGGTGACGATGTCGATGATCAGCGTGGTGGTTGTGCTGCTTGGCGCCGTGGCGCTGGTGCGACTACCGGTCGATCTCATGCCCGACGTCAGCTACCCAAGCCTCACCGTCGTCGTGACCTATCAGGATGTCGGGCCGCTGGAAATCGAGGAGTTGATCACCAGACCCCTCGAGCAGGCGGTCTCGGTGATCGCGGGACTCGAAGATATCAACTCGACGTCTGAGGAAGGTCAGAGCACGCTCCGTCTCAACTTCGCGTGGGGTGTTGACCTCAACGAAGCGGCCAATGAGATCCGTACGCGGATTGATCGCATCAGGAATCAGCTCCCCGAGGATGCCGAGCCGCCGATCGTGTGGAAGTTCGACGCGGCGTCGTTCCCGATCATGTTTCTGGGCCTCGAGAGCGACCTCGACTCGGTGACGCTCCGTGAGGTAGCCGAAAACGACGTCAGCCCACGGCTGGAACGTGTGCCAGGCGTGGGCACCGTCGTCGTGCGTGGTGGCCTCCGCCGACAGATTCGGGTCGAGCTTGCTAAGGACAAGATCACCGCCCTCGATCTCGTCGTCAACGACATCATCAACCTGCTCGGCACCGAAAACCGGAACGTGCCGATCGGTGAGCTCGACGACGGCAACATGACCTACCTGTTACGCAGCCCCGGACAGTTCACGAGCCTCGACGATATCCGGAACATCGTGGTCTTGACCCGCGCCGGCGTGCCGGTCTACATGCGCGACATCGCCGAGGTGCGCGACGGAACCGAGGATCGCGATCAGCTCGTTCGGATCAATGGCCGGTCGGCCGTGCAGATCTCGATCAGTAAGCAGTCGGGTCGCAACTCCGTGGCGGTTGCCCGTGCGGTCCGGGAGGAAATCGATCGCATCAACGAGACGATGCCCGCGTTGCGACTGACCACTCGCATGGACTCGGCCGTCTTCGTCGAGCAGTCGATCGCCGCGGTCCGCAACGTCGTCCTGTGGGGAGGCGTGCTTGTCATCTTCGTGCTCTTTGCGTTCCTGCGCAACGTGCGGACCACGCTCATTATCTGTACGGCGATTCCGATCTCGATCATCGGCACGTTTGCCATGATCTATTTCGCCGGGTTCACGCTCAACACGCTGACCTTTGGGGGATTGGCGCTCGGTGTCGGGATGATTGTCGACGCGTCGATTGTCGTACTCGAGAACACCTTCCGGCATATGGAGGGTGGCAAGACCCGCATCGTCGCGAGTGTGGATGGGGCCGACGAAGTGACCGGAGCCATCGTGGCATCCACGCTGACACAGGTGGCGGTCTTCCTGCCGCTGCTGTTCCTGACCGGGGTCGCCAGCATCGTTTTCGGGCAGCTCGCCGTCGTGGTGATGATCGCACTCGCGATGTCGCTCTTCGTCGCGGTCACGCTGGTTCCCGCGATGACATCCCGATTGCTGCGCCTTCCGCCACCGCCAGCTGAGCGGACTGGGCTCGCCGGCGCATTGATGACGGTGAGCGAGCGTTGGCTCGATCGGCTCGACGATCTCTATCGGAGCGGGATTCACCTCGCCCTGGCTCATCGCCCAAGCGTGCTCCTTGTCGCCGGCGGTCTGGTCGGCGTCACCCTCGTGTTGGTGCCGAATGTCCCGGTCGAGCTGACGCCCGAAGTGGACGAAGGGGAGGTGCGGGTCTACGCGCAGCTCCCGGTTGGAACCAGATTCGAGCGGACCGAGGCGGTCATGCTCGAGCTGGAGGAGATGGTTCGCGATCAAATCCCGGAAGCTGTCAACATCACGACGTACGCCGGTAGCGGCGGAGGTGGTCCATGGCGCAGCTCGGCGAGCCATCGCGGCTCGATGAACGTCACGCTGGTGGACAAGGCGGAGCGGACCCGCTCGAGCAACGATATTGCGATAGGGCTTCGTCGATCGCTGGATCGCTTGCCTGGTGTCTCCCTTCGCACGCGGGCCGCAGGGGGCAACTGGGCGATGACCCGTCTGATGTCGAACATCGCTGGTGAGGATTCATCCCGGTTGTCGCTCGAGATTCGCGGTCATGATCTCGATGATGCCAAGCAGGTTTCGGATCGGGCCGTGGCCGTCATGAACGACATCGACGGGATCGCCGACGCCGAGTCCGGCACCGAACAGCGGCGGCCGGAGCTGGCGGTCGACGTCGACCGCGCCAAAGCTGCACTGCTCGGGCTTCGAGTGGCCGACGTCGCCGAAGCGTTGCGGACTGGCGTGGCCGGAACCGAGGCTGCCTACTATCGCGAGCGCGGGGACGAGTATCCGATCGTCGTCCGATTGCAGGAGGAGGACCGAGCCAGCACCGCCGACATCAACGATGTGCCGCTCAGCACGCCGACCGGGCTCATTATTCCGGCGCGTAACGTGATCACACTGAGGCCCGACTCGGGACCGCAGCAGATCGAGCGGAATAATCAGGAACGGGTCGTTCGCGTCAATGCCGAAATCGAAACAACCTTGAGCGAGGCTGTGGCGGCGGTGTCCTCGCGCATTCCTGACATTGATCCGCCGACCGATTTCTCGGTGGGTTTCGGCGCCGAGGTCGAGGAGCAGGCGGAGTCGTTTGCCCAGCTTCGCCTCGTGCTCCTGCTCGCCGTGTTGCTGGTCTATGCGGTGATGGCCGCACAGTTCGAGTCGCTCCGCGACCCGTTCATTATCATCCTGTCCATTCCGCTAGCCGGCATCGGCATCGTCGGGGCACTGCTGGTGACCGATACGGCGTTTGGCATTCAGGCGTTCATGGGCGTGATCGTGCTGGGCGGCCTGGTCGTCAACAACGCGATCTTACTGGTCGACTACACGAACATCCTCCGTCGCCGCGACGGGCTTCCGCTTCGCGAGGCCGTGGAGTTGGCGGGTCGCACGCGGCTGCGGCCCATCCTGATGACGACCGTGACGACGCTGCTCGGGATGGTGCCGATGGCGCTTGGCGTTGGCGAGGGATCGGAGCTTCAGGCGCCGCTGGCGCGCGTCATTATCGGCGGGTTAATCTCGTCGACGCTCGTAACCCTCGTCGTCGTACCTGTGGTGTATACACTTTTCGAAGAGGGGTTCCAGAGCTTGCCGCGGGGCTCGCGGGCACGCGTCGCACCTGTCTCGAGTTAACGGCCACCCCTACCGGGGTGCTCGGCTGTTGTCTATCGTTCCCGAAACGTGATCAGCCCCTTCGAGACATCGTAGGGTGAGACGCCAACCTTGACCCGGTCGCCGGGGACGACCTTGATCCGAAACCGCCGCATTCTTCCGCTCAGTTGAGCCAGCACCTCGTGCCCGGGGTCGCACTGCACTCGATACAGGCCGCCGCTGTGTACCGCCGTCACCATGCCTTGCACGCTGATGAGATCGTCTTTCGCCATGTTTGCTCCTCAACCGACTATGCCCGACCGGCTGGTCTCCGCCCAGGCCGATGGGGTGATCGGTTCCGTCCTGCTCCGTGACGTCTCTGCCCTGAACGCTGGGCCGATATGGGTTTGCCCCGGCGCCGCGCCCCGCCCGCTGGGGCGTCAACGGGGGTCTCGAATCCCACGACGTGCTCCCGTCGGATCGTCTTGCCAACGAGCCGCTCGATGGCGGCGAGCTGTGATCGCTCCTCGGGTGCGGCCAGCGCGATCGCGTCGCCATGGCGCCCGGCGCGAGCGGTGCGGCCAATGCGGTGCACGTAGTCCTCGGGCACATGCGGGAGATCGAAGTTGATCACGTGGCTGATGTCGTCGACGTCGATGCCCCGGGCGGCGATGTCGGTCGCGATGAGCGTGTTGATGGCTCCCGTTCGGAACCCATGGAGGGCCCGCGTGCGCGCGGCTTGGCTCTTGTTGGCGTGAATCGCAGCCACGCGGCGTCCGGACTTCTCGAGGTGCTTCACGAGCTGGTTGGCCCGCGCCTTCGTGCGCGTGAAGACGAGCGTTTGCCCGACGTCTTCTCTCTTCAGCAACGTCTTGAGCAAGTCCTTCTTGCGGTTCATCACCACTGGGTGCACGACCTGCCGAACCTCGGTGACCGGGGTTGACCGACGCGAGACCTCGATCATCACCGGTTCTCTCGTCGTACGTTTAATGAGCGCCTCGATCTCGTCTGGCATCGTGGCCGAGAAAAAGAGGTTCTGGCGCTTGGCCGGGAGGGAACCCAGTATCCGGCGGACGTCTGGGAGAAAGCCCATGTCGAGCATCCGGTCGGCCTCATCGAGGACCACCATCTCGACGCGGCTTAGATTCGCGTGCTTGCGTCCGATGTGATCGAGCAGTCGGCCAGGTGTCGCAATCAATAGGTCGAGCCCTGCCGTCAGGCGCCGCGTTTGCGGCCCCATGCCGACCCCGCCAAAGATGACGGCGCTGCGCAGATGTAAGTGTTTCCCGTACTGCTTGGCCATCTCTAAGATTTGAGCGGCTAGCTCTCGGGTGGGGGTGACCACGAGGGCGCGCGGGTCGCGCGACGTCGTACCGCACGCCAGCTGTTGTAGCAGCGGCAGCAGGAATGCGGCGGTCTTGCCGGTGCCCGTCTGGGCGCAGGCGATCAAGTCGCGACCGTCAAGCACGACCGGAATCGCGCGCTCCTGGACAGCTGTGGGCGTCGTGTATCCCGCGCCAGCGACGGCGCGAACGAGTTCTGGGCTCAAGCCCAGATCGGTAAACTTCATGCGTGGTGTGTACCTCTAGACGCGCTCACCCTGGCGCGAATTGTTAGGTGTTATGCCCGTGCGACGGGCAATCAGAGAATCTGGGGGAGAAGGGCCCGAGATGGTTCCGGACAGCACCCACTACACTGAGCGGGGCTTCTGGGTGGGAGAAAACCTGCTCGCGATTCTGTTTGATGGTAGCACGAATCCGGCCGACGTCCTATCGGCGGCGTCCTACGCGACTTCCGACGACACCGCGGGGGGCGCGGCCTCCGACGACACGACGCGGGATGGGGGGGGCGCTGGAACCTGGAGGTCGGGCATGGGTGCAGCCGCAAAGAGTCGCTGTACCGGCTTCGCCATCAGCCGGGCCCACTGGGTGGACCGGGACACTCGGGCGCTGTCAGTCGACAGGCCGGTGTTGGCGTACATCTGGCGGTACACCTTGGAAACCAGGAGGAACGTCGCCCGGGCACGCCACGACTTGACGACTTTCGCCCGGCTCCAAATCGCGTTGATGCTGTAGAACTTGTCCCAGACTTTCTGGGTGCGCTGCCGTATCTCCTCCGCCGACATGACGGGGTGTGGCGTGAAGAGCTTCGGGCGCTTCGCCTGCGGGATCAGCCAGTGCCGTGACACCGGAACGCCGTCGATGGTCGGCATGTCGTCGCCCTCCTCGCGTTCCCATTTATCGAAATCGAGCGTGCCGGGGAACGGGGTCAGCGTGACAAACTGGGCGAACGCAATGTCTGCCCGCTTGGCGAGGTCGACCGTGGCGTCGAACGTTGATGGGCGGTCGCTCGGCAGGCCGAAGATGAACGATCCCAGGATGTGCACACCGTGCTCGCGGAAGGTCTTCAGCCTGGTCACGAGCTCCTCGCCGGCGAAGTTGAAGTCCTTGTAGACGTCCTTGAGCCCTTCTGGCGTGACGGCTTCGACGCCGACCAGGGCTCCCCTGATTCGAGCATTTCGCATGGCCGTGAGAAACGACACGTCCTCGGCGGCCTCCATGGTGATCTGCGTAAAGAACACGAGATCGTCCGGTAGCAGCGCGAGCCGCTCCATGAGCTCGTAGCGCTCCGCGCGAATCTCCTCCAATTGGTGCAGCCGGCTCTTGTCCTCCCGGCGGCGAGCCATCCGGAGGTCATCGAGGGTCACCGGATAGAAGTTGTCATCGGCGAGCGCGATGAAGCGAAATCCCATCCGTCGGAGCTCGACGACTTCTTCAACGACCGCGTCAACACCACGCTGCCGAGGCTCCTGCCCGTCCGTGCGCCAGACCGAGCAGAAGGAACAGTGTTTCGGGCAGCCCCGCACGGTCTGGACCGACGCCCAGGCGTAGCGATTGCGGGGGAGCAAGTCCCACCGCGCCTTCTTGAACGACGAGGCACCGATCTGACCCGCCTCATAGACACGCTCGGGCCCTCCATTGGCGCAATCTTTGAGGACCGCACCCCAGGCGTGGTCCCCGTCACCCTTCACGACGGCGTGGGCACCCCCGTGCTCGTGAGCTTCCTCGGGGTAGAGCGTGGCGTGGATGCCGCCGTAGATGACCCACGCGCCACGGGCGCGCGCTTTCTCGCCGAGCTGATACCCAACCAGGGCGTTCCCGGTGTGTATGCCGATGCCGATGACGTCACCCGGCTCGAGCCGAGAGGCGTCAAACGGTTCCAGGGTCTCGTCGATGAGGATCGGGTCGCCGAATTCCGGCGGCGTCGCGGCGGCGAGCACGTAGAGCCATCGCGGCGTAATGATGGCTGACCCGAATGCAAAATGACTGGGATTAACGATATAGACGCGCAAAAGACCACCTAGACCCGCGTTGGCGGCAAATGAGCGAGTGATGGTCCGAGGCTACTCCGAGAGACCGGCGGAAAGCAATACCCGCGCGAATCGGTGTAAACTGAGCGCACACCGCTTTTCTGAGACCTGCCGGTGAGCCTCGGCATTCCGCCAAGCGCGAGCCCCAGACCTCATCAAAGTTGATTCGAATGGTCAAATACTCTCCCGGTCGGCGTCTCTCACAAGCTCAATACGGCGTCGGTACCGTCGTCGAATGCAACGAATATCACACCGTTATCGACTTCGACGAACACGGTGTTCGCGTGTTTTCCACGCCGGTTGTCGAACTCAAGCCCAGCTCGGTGCCGGCGCCGGTCAAGACGAAACGCAAGGCCGCCCGCAAGCGTTGATCGGGGGGGTCTCCTCTTCACTTCCCATCGGGCAACCCGATAGGACATCATCCGTCCGAGATGGGGCGTTATTGTGTGGAGCGGTTGTGATTAGATCCCCGGTACTCGCCGCATGCTTGGTGACGGCCCTCCTGGCATGCGCCCTTGCGGCCGAGGCCGCCGAACCCGACGCCATCGTCGGTGTATGGGTGAGCGAAGATGGGGAAGGATTCATCGAGATCCGGCGTCACGCGGACGTCTACGAGGGCACCATCGTTGGCGGTACCGGCGAGACCGGGCGTGTCGACGAGAAGAATCCGGACCCAGAGCTGCGCGATCGACCCCTCCTCGGTTTGAAGATCATGGACGGCTTTGC
The DNA here is from genome assembly GCA_965216615.1 of Vicinamibacterales bacterium. GTDB lineage: Bacteria > Acidobacteriota > Vicinamibacteria > Vicinamibacterales > UBA8438 > CAUZIB01. The sequence continues at coordinate 555,430 of CBDCGH010000022.1, forward strand.
CTATGCCGGTCAGGGCAAGTGGACCGATGGGCGGATCTACGATCCCAATAGCGGCAAGACGTACAAGTGCAAGATGGAGCTCAAGGCCGATGACACGCTAAAGGTGCGCGGGTACGTCGGCGTGTCTTGGTTCGGTCGCACCGAGACATGGACGCGGAAGACGGCCCCCGAAACGAGAGGTCTACGCACCATCGATGTACCGGCGAGACCGGGCGGTCGACGAGAAGAATCCGGACCCAGAGCTGCGCGATCGACCCCTCCTCGGTTTGAAGATCATGGACGGCTTTGCCTATGCCGGTCAGGGCAAGGTGGACCGATGGGCGGATCTACGATCCCAATAGCGGCAAGACGTACAAGTGCAAGATGGAGCTCAAGGCCGATGACACGCAAGGTGCGCGGGTACGTCGGCGTGTCTTGGTTCGGTCGCACCGAGACATGGACGCGACGCCCCCCGAAACGAGACCGAGATGACCCGGAGGGGGACGATGCGGATTGGGATCATCGTGTGCGCCGTTCTCTTCACCGCACAGGTCTCCCTCGCGCAGTACTCGGTCTCAGGGTGGTCGCAAGCGTGTGGCCCGGTGAGCGCCGAGACCGAACAGGGGTTGGAGCGGGTGCAGACCTTCTGCGAAGCGGTCCCAAGGGGTACGGCTATCGGGGTGGCCGCCGCGGGCTCGATGCTGTGGGTCAAGGTGGATCAGGACACGGCCGATCAACTGCGCGAAGGAGGTTCGGAGGCAGAGCAACTGGTCCTCACGTGCTTGAAAACCTGGGGGGAGCTCAGCGGTTCGCCGTCGGTCACAGTCGCCGTCAAGTGGGGCGACCTCAGACTCGCGGAAGGCCGCACGACGCCGTCGCGAGGGGACCAGGTGACATTCTTCAGCTGGGGGTCGCGTCGAACACCCTGACCCTCGGGTGTTCCCGTTGAATCATGGTTGGTGTCGTTCGTGCCATTGGCGCCGTCTCCATCTGCATCCTTCCAGCCGTCGCCTTGGCCCAGCCGAGGGACGGCACGCCTGTCCCTCGGACGCCGTGGGGAGCGCCGGACCTTGGCGGCGTTTGGGACTACCGCACGATGACGCCGCTGCAGCGATCTGCAGATTTCGCCGAGAGGGAGTTCCTGTCGGATGAGGAGGCAGCCGCCTACGAGCTCCAGGTGCTCGAGCAGCGGGGGAGCCGACCCCTGACGCCTGGCACCACTCACGCCCAATGGTGGCTGGATCTGGGAATGGCACTCACCGACGACCATCGCACGTCGCTGATCGTCGATCCTCCCGATGGGAGGATTCCGCCGCTGACAGCGGAGGCGGAGGCGCGATACGCCACGCGGCACGGGCAACGCCCGGTCCGAGACCGGCAAGTGGCGGATTCAGGCAGGCATGGGCCGGAGGACATGGGCCTCGCCGAGCGCTGCTTGCTTGGGTTCAGCACGGGGCCGCCCGTCGTTCCCAGTGGGTACAACAACAACATTCAGCTGTTCCAGACTCCCGGCTATGTGGCGATCTTGATCGAAATGGTGCACGACGTCCGCATCATCCCTCTGGACGAACGGCCGCATCTCTCGCCGGATGTTCGGCAATGGCTCGGGGACGCACGTGGTCACTGGGAGGGCGAGACGCTGGTCGTCGACACCATCAACTTCACAGACAAGACGGCGAGCTTCGACGCGAATCTCCGCCAAGCGTATGGATCGGGTAAGACGCTGCGCTTGGTCGAGCGGTTCACGCGCATGAGCCACGACACTCTGCTCTACGAATTCACCATCGACGACCCCGCGACCTTCACACGGGGGTTTACCGCGGCCGTGCCGATGCGGAAGGGCGATGGCGCGCTCTACGAGTACGCCTGCCACGAAGGCAACTACGGGATGGTCAACGGTCTGACGAGCGCGCGCAACGCGGAACCAGATTAGGCCTGGTGCTCCGTTGATCGGATGCGGCCTTTGCCAGCGCCAGGCGCACGGAAGCGGTACATCCGGTAAGTCTTCTTCTCGCGAAAGGCGTTGCTATCGAGCGTTTCTTTTCGCGTCTCAATCTTCTCCAGGTACCGCCGCGCCAACCACAGGCCCATCCTCAAGAGGCGCGGGTGCCGCGACCGCCAGCGCCGCATGGTCAGGCGAACCGTCGGTACGATGTACCGATCGAGCAACTGACAACCCAGGTCCAGCGTCGGGGCCGTCTCCTCGGTCACGTCGCGCTCGTACTCCGTCTGCATGCCGCTCCGCTCGGCTGCGGCGAGGAAGTCCGATAGCAGGTGACCGCTTCTCGTGGCCGGACTGCCGTCTTTGACGAGAGCGAAGTAGTCGCTCAGGATCAGATAGCCGCCTGGTTCGAGGGCCTGAATAGCCGAATCGAAGAGTCGATCGAGCGGGACGTACTGGGACGACTCGCTCATACAGAGTGCGTCGTACCGTCGCGCCGGGCGGAACTCCTCGAACCTACACCCGTGAAAGGGCAGGTGGGTCGCCTCCCGGAAAAGACGACCGTGAAACGGATCCGGTGACAGGCCCTCCACCTCGTAGCCCCGGGCTGCCAATCCGGCCGCGTTTCCTCCGGCGCCACAACCCACATCGAGTACCGAGCTGACACCCTCCGGGAAGAGATCGGCGAGCGTTTCCGTGTAGCGTTGCTGTGCCGCTCTGAAGCCAGCAAGGGTCAGTTCCTCGCCTGCCCAGAGACCATAGTGCACGTGCTCGAGGCCGAGCACGTCGACGTAGAACCGGTATCCGAAGTCCTCCTCCTGCTCGGCCGGATCCCGCCGGGCGTGGAGGCTCAGCGCCTCTTCGATTGGCGAATCGAGAAACGACGCGCGGGCGCCCTTCGCGCTCGTGGTTCGGGTTGGAGCATCCCCCATCGAGCAGGGTTGTACAACGCCGGCGCTGAATCCGACAAGGCCCGCGGCATTGTCGCATGGTCGCGATGGGACAGGATCTGTCTCTTCGCCGGAGGCATTCACGCTGGTAAACCGTCGGACAGCGCTTCACACCCTCGCCGGAGCCAGCGCTGGATTTGCCCTGCCGTTCGGGTTTCGTTCGCAAACCTCATCGCTAGAACCCTTTCGCATCGATTTTGGTTCCGAGGCTATCGACGACCTGCATCGGCGCATCGACCGTGTCCGATGGCCCGAGATGCCCTTCGACCCTGGCTGGTCCACCGGCACGAGTGACGGCGTCTTGAAAGAGCTCGTTGACTACTGGAGAAACGAATACGACTGGTTCGTCGTGCAGGACGAGCTCAACTGCCTGGACCGTCGTCGGGCACTCGTGGATGGAGAGCGGCTGCACTGCGTGCTCTACGACGGGCAGGGGGAAGGGACCATCGCGGACTTCCCGCTTCTCCTCTTGCACGGCTGGCCGGGATCCTTCTACGAATTCGGCAGGTCGGCGGGGCGGCTGCGTGCCGCGACGAGCGAGACCCCGGGTTCAATCTCGTCGTCCCGTCGTTACCCGGATTCGCCTTGTCGGACGCTCCACGGAACCCAGGCGTGAACCCGGGTGTCATTGCCGAGCGACTTCACAGCCTCATGGGTCAACTCGGCTACGAGCGGTACGGCGTGCAGGGTGGAGACTGGGGAGCCGTCATCGCCACCCAAATGGCGCTCAGGCATCCAGACTCTTTGGTGGGGCTGCACCTGAACTTCATTCCTGGCCAGCTGCCTCCACCTGACGGAGTCGAGCCCAGCGCCGAGGAGCAAGCCTACCGGGAGTTCCGCGCCCACTTCCAGGCAACGGAGACGGGATACTCAGCCATCCAGCTTACCCGCCCCCAAAGCTTGGCCTACGCGCAGCAGGACTCGCCGGTTGGGTGGCTGGCCTGGATGCTGGAGAAGTATTGGGCATGGACCGATCACGATGAGAACCTGTGGAACACATTCACCCGTGACGACGTGCTCACGACCGCGATGCTCTATTGGCTTCCGGGCCGGATCCTTTCAGCGGCCCGTATTTACTACGAAACCCTGAACGCAGCTCCGGGTAGCCTCGTAGCAGGACGGGTCGATGTTCCGACCGGATACGCCCGCTTCCCGGCTGAACCGTGGGGACCTCCCAGAGAAGTGGCAGAGCGCAGTTACAACCTGGTCCACTACGCGGAGCCGACCCGAGGCGGGCACTTTCCAGCGCTGGAGCAGCCGGAGATCTGGTCCGACGAGGTATCGGGGTTTTTCGCCGCTCTCCAGAGCTCGGAAGCCGCAACCTCAACCGAGCCTGGGCTGCCCGGTTGCGTTATCGGCCGCAAGGTTCTTGACAGCACCGTCTCGGCGGAGTTACAAGGCACACGCACACTAGGCCACACACACAAAGGAGTGTCATGCGATTTACCTTGGTTCTCAGTCTGCTCGTCGCCTTGACGAGCCCAGCTGGGCTCGCGGCGCAGAGCCGCCCGGCCGCGACATCCGCCGAACCTTTCAAAGTTGGCACCTTCGAGATTCACGGCGTGCCGCACGTTGGCATCGTCCTGCGGGACAGCCTGATCGTGGACCTCGAGGTGGCGAACATCGTGCTCGAGGCGAACCCGATCTACCCGAAGATCCCGATGCCGGCCGACATGCTGGAGCTGATCAGCCGGTACGAGTATGGCGTGAAACTTCGGCTCTATGAGATCGTCACGGACTTGGTGACGAACAATCGGCTATCTGGAAGCGCGCGACCTGACTTCGTGTACGACGTCGACGATCTCCGAACGCTACCGCCGATCATGTATCCAGGAAAGATTATGAACGCGGCCGTCAACTTCTACAGTCACGTTGATGAGAGCGGTACCCCCGAGGAGCGAGCCGAGGCGAGACGACAGCGCCGCGTGAACCGAGGGGTGCCCTACCTGTTCTTGAAGCCCTCACGAGGCGCTGTCATCGGCAATGGCGACCCTATCGTGCTCCCACATGGTCGCGACCGCACCGACTGGGAGGTCGAGCTGTCAACGGTCATTGGCCGCGCGGCGAAATACGTCACGGCCACGGAGGCGCAGGACTACATTTTCGGCTACATGGTCTCGCTTGACATCTCCGACCGTGGTGGCCGACCGCCAGGAGGGAATCCAATCCGGTCAGACTGGTTTGTCGGGAAAGGCCACGACACGTTTGCACCGATTGGCCCGTGGATCGTACCGAAGGAGTTCTACGGTGACCCGATGGAGAATCTCAGACAGACGCTGAGCGTCGGTGGCGAAAAGATGCAGGAGGCGACGGCCGGTGACATGATTCACACGCTGTACGAGTTGGTCGAGTACGCCTCGTCGATCGTCACGCTGTTCCCGGGCGACGTGATCAACAACGGGACGTCGGGAGGCACCGGCGTTGGCACGGCGGTGCGCGGCGAGCAGCGCTTCCTGCAGGCTGGCGAAGAGATCGTGGCCACGATCGATGGGATCGGCACGCTGCGGATGCCGGTGGTGGCGGAGGAGGCCCCGAGTCCTGGCACCGGTGCGCGGTTGCCGGCGGTGAAAAGCTACCGGGATTGATGTGAGACGAGAAAGGTCTTATCTAATGACACGCAAGCGAAACCTCGTCATTTGCGCCAGTCTCGTGGCGTTGATCGTGGCGCTCGGCATGGGCCAGAGTCTGCTCAGAGAGACGGCGGTGGCCCAAGCCCAGAGTGGCGTCGAGGCTCCGATGTTCGAAGTCGACCCACTGTGGCCGAAACCGCTCCCCAACCACTGGGTGCTCGGGATGACCATCGGGATCGCCGTCGACGCCAGGGACCACGTCTTCATCGTTCACCGACCCGGCTCGGTGTCGATCGGCGAGGCCCCGGCAGCGAACGGCATCGCAGAGGAATGCTGTGAGCCAGCTCCACCGGTACTCGAGTTCGACCCGGACGGCAACCTCGTCGGGTCGTGGGGGGGGGCGGGCAACGGCTACGAGTGGTTCGAATCGAATCACGGACTGGCCTTCGACCATCACGGCAATATCTGGATCGGGGGCAACGGCGCCACGGACGCGCACATCCTGAAGTTCACGCGTGACGGGCGGTTCATCTCGCAGTTCGGTCGCTCCGGGCAGAACAACGGGAGCCACGACACAGAGAACTTCTGGCGGGTGGCCAAGGTGTTCGTCGACGCCCTGGAGAACGAAGTGTACGTGGCCGACGGGTATGGCAACAAGCGCGTGGCCGTCATCGACGCCGACAGCGGCGAGCTCAAGCGGTACTGGGGCGCCTACGGTAACCCACCCGATGACGCCGACATCGGTCGTTACGACCCCAACGCGCCACCGGCCCAACAGTTCCGGAACCCGGTACACTGCGCCGAGCTCTCGGTCGACCGACTCCTCTATGTGTGCGACCGCGTGAACGACCGCATCCAGGTGTTCCAGGCGGACGGGACCTTCGTCAAGGAAGTGTTCATCGAGAAGAACACGCTGGGCTCGGGTTCGGTGTGGGAGATCGCGTTCTCGCGCGACCAGTGGCAGACCTATCTGTATGTCGCGGATGGCGTCAACGAACGGATCCACGTCCTCAATCGCGACACGCTCGAGGTCCTCACGAGCTTCGGCGACGGCGGACGCCAACCGGGTCAGTTCTACGGTGCCCACAGCATCGCCACCGACTCACGCGGCAACCTCTTCACGACCGAAACGTTCGAAGGCCGGCGCGTTCAGAAGTTCGTCTACAAGGGGATTGGCAACGTGCCGCGCGGACACCAAGGGGTGGTCTGGCCGGCGAATTAGGATGGGCTTTGGCCCCCCTGTCCGGCCAAGGCCACTACACGCTGACCGCTAGCGAGCCCTCGAGTGCGATCTTCACCGTTGCGCTGCAGGACGTGCAGATACCGTGGGAGATACCTGGTGGGTCAGGGGTGCTGTCGCGTACTCGGCGTAGCCCCCAGCGGCTACTACGCTTGGCTCAAGGAGCCGACCTCGAACCGAGCCCGGGAGGACGCCCGGCTGCTTCGTCTGATTCGTGCTTCGTTTATCGCCAGTCATGGCATCTATGGCGCGCCGCGCGTCTTTCTGGACTTGCGTGAGGCGGGAGAGACCTGGAGCAGTACGAGGCCGCTCACAAGCCGCGGCGAAGGGGTGTCCACTGAATCCTGGGAACTCCACACCCCGACAAACTCGGCAAACGTACTCGGAATCGAGGCTGGTGAGGAGGATGCCGATCCTTTAAGGGGGAGGAACTAACCCGCTTGGATCGAGAGTACTGCCAGCCGCCGAGGGTCTTTTCTGGTCTCTAGTGGCCTTTTCACTCGCTCGAGCGCGCTGGGCGCGCCATCTGGCGCTGCGTCCGGGCACGTCAGTCGTCCACCGCCTCGGCGAGAATGCGCCGGTACACCCGCCTCGCCTCCTCGTAGGCAGCCTGTGCCTCCTCCCGCTCGCCCTCCCGAAACTGTGGCGACTTCATCTCCCACACCCGGTCGATCGCCCGCAGCGCCCATTCCGCGCTCCGCCGCGATCGGATCGGCGCCCCGTCGACCAGCGTGTAGATCGGGTTGGTGTGGGACGTGGGCAGGATCCTCAATGCGACCCAGCTCGATCGAGCGATCTCAGGGTCGAATGTGACGTCTACCCACTCGCCATCCGCCACGATCTCCCGCCGGGCCACTGGATAGCCGTTCACCAGGAGCTCCACCGGGACTCGACGGCTCGTACCGATTCGGGCCCGTTCGATGTCCCAATAGGGCTTCTGGTTCTCGTCATGACCATGGGACGCGATCACGGCACCGAGGTCGTCCTGGACATCCGCTAGATGGGCGGCGACACGGGCCGTGACCCGTACGGTACTAGCGCCGCGGAGGTGGACCTCACTCTCCCTCGTTCCGATCTCGACCCCATTCACGGCGAAGTCGACGATGTGGGACTTCCCATCCGACACGTAGCTCCGGCCGCGCCTCACCGCATCCATGTACCGTTGGAACGTCAGGGGGTCGTCCACCTTCGCGTAGGTACGCGCCATCGCCACCCGCTGGTGATAGACGCACGGAAAGTCGCTCTCACCCCCGATGTGGGTCCGAAAGCCGACGTTCAAGGTGTGATACCACATGTTGAGCGACCACTGATGCGGCGTGTTCCCCACCGAGAGGAAGTCCACGACGCTCCGCGTTACGGCAACGATGTATTCCTGGGCGCCGTTCCCATCCATCCTAGGCGTCACGTAATTGGGCAGTTCGTCCGTAGGCTCCATCGGCTCGAGGCCGTAGCCGCTGTGTGCATAGCCGGTGACCCCGCCCTGCCCCTTGGCCCACTCCAGAACAGGCACTCCCCAACTCGGCCATTCTTCGATCGTACTCGTCCCCGGGTAGTCGTCTTCCTTCAGATTCAGGAGAACGAGGTGGCCGGCGTGCGACGAGGGGAAACCCGAAACCTCGACGTCGTAGCGCAGCACATTCCGATCGGTGGATAGCGGATTCACTCCGCCCTCGAAGAACCGCTGCTGGAAGTACCATCCCGGGGCCCAGTTCAAGATCGATCCCACGTTCACGTCCTCGCCCACGATCTGCCGCCACATCGCCTCCGGCGGCACTCCGTGCTCCGGGCTCTCATAGTGCGAGCAGCCCGCCGCATGAATGTGATGGTCGGAGCTGTACCAGCCCTCCACGGCCAGGTGCACCCAGCGTCGTAGTTCGAACACCTCCTCGTGGGTCGAGACGCCGTCGGGCACATGGATCCACTTCCGACCCGTGAGGTACTCCGGGCCCCGAGTGAACTCCACCACGTAGTCGCCGGGCGGCAGGTAGACGTGCTCGCCATCGGTTCGGTAGACCTGGGGCTGGAAGAACAGATCGGGATACTCGTCGGTGGCCGCGACACGACGCGACGGGAGGGGGTACACCCCGACCAGACTCCGTCCCTTGTCCAGGTGCTCGACGACGGCGCGCCCCACCCCGCGTTTGTGGTCGATGGGCCTCAGGAGAGCGAGGTACTGACGATAGTCAGCCGGCAGCGGGCTGGTGACGGGATCTTCGACGAACCGGTCAACGTCATCCGTGATGATGAACGACCCTGTCGTTGGCGAGCCGTCGTCATCCCGCACCCGCAACACCAGCTTCACTGCGGGACGGATGTCGAACAGAACCGGCACATCGTTCCGGTAGCCGATGTCCTGTGTCCCCTGACCGATGTTGAAGCCGAGTGCCGCCTCCCGCTGGCCCACCGCGGTCGTGTACACCTGGAGCACGGCGTACTCGAGGCCCAGGCCCGACAGATGCGGTAGCAACGGCCGGCGCCGGAAGAGCGTGAGCTCCAGGAAACGGTGGGCGAGGTCACCCGCGGTGAGGGCCAGCTCGTCGTTGCCCGGCGGCGTAAAGGTCGACGCGTGCAGGACTGGCTCTGCGTTCGGGCTCTCGACCTCAAGGCGGGCCGTGGCACCGGAGTCGTTCTTCACCTTGACGAGGAAGCTCGTCCAACCACCCTGCGTGAGCTGAGCGGCAGCAGAGCCCCGCTCCACCTTGACCCGCACCTCCGGATTGATGTCGACCATCACCAGGCAGTAAGGGTCGAGAATCCGCTGTATCTCCTCCGACGTCTCGGGACTCGGGGCCTCACGCTGGAGCGCCCGGATCCGGGACGCATGCTCCGGACGCAGCGCGCTGCCCAGATACTCCAGGGCGTCGGTCAGGCGTAGCGCCTGGGCGACCAGCGGCTGGGGCTCGACGCCCTGGACGATAGGGAGATCTTGGGAGAGTGCCGCGCCAGGGATGCTCAGGCAGATAAGGGCGGTGAGGAGTGCTTTCCCATGCATGGAGACCTCGAGCAAGCGCAGTGAGGTAGGCGCGTTTAGGGCTTCCACCGCCACGGGGCAATGGGCACCCACTCGCAACTCCGAAGCGTATTGTATCCCAGCTGAGCTCCTCCCTTGTCCCTACCGAAAAACTCCATGGGTACGCTGCGAGTGGCCGATAGCGAAGCGGTGCAATTGGGAGCCGCAAATTCTTTGGTCGACCGTGGAATTGGGAAAGCCACCGAAAAAATTCAGGTCGCGGCGCACGTCACGGTCCGAAAGCCGTGGTGACGGGCGCGGCCATACCCAACACAGGCTACCGCTTTTTACGCTCTTCCTTCGACTCCACAATCTCATCCGCCGTGAAGCCATCAGCGAGGACCCTGGCAATCTCCTCGCGGACAGCGGCCTCCACCTTGTCGACGTTCTCGGGAGCGAATAGGGCGAAGACCTGGAATGTGCCGCGGGCGTCGACGGGGTACAGGCGCTGGCTGAGCAGTACATGGACGAAGGGTGGGTGAATCGTGGACGCGAGTCACCGGCACACTGGAAGATCGGGTACCAAGCGGCTACGGTACTGGCGACGTCCTGATGATCTCGTCGTAGACCTGTCGCGCGTGATCGTAGGCTGCTTCGGCCTCGTCGCGCTCTTCCTCGCGAATCAGCGGCGCCTTCATCGCCCAGCACCGATCAACTGCCAGCCGGCACCACTCGGCGCTTCGCCGCGATGCACGGATCGGGGCGTCGTCCACGAGAACGAAGATCGGATTCGTGTGGGAGCTGTACAGCACGCGCAGCGCAACCCAACTAGAGCGATCGAGAGGCACGTCGAACGACACATCGGTCCACGCGCCGCTCGCCTCAACCTCGACGTGATCGACGACCTGGCCGTTGACGACCAGTTCCACCGGCACTGATCGACTGGTCCCGATGCGGGCGCGCTCGATGTGCCAGAAGGGCGGCTGCGCCATGGCACGGGCCGCGATGGTAGCGCCGACCTCGTCCTGGTCGGGTGGCAAGTACGCGGCGACCTTCGCGGTGACGGTGACGGTCTGTGCGCCGGAGAGCTTCACCTCGCTGTCGTCGGTGCCGACTGCGACGCCGTTGACCGCAAAGTCCATGAGGTGGGAGCGGCCATCCGACACATAGCTGCGCCCTTCGCGCGTCGCTTCGGCAAAGGCGTCAAAATCCAGGGGACCATCGAGCTTGGCATAGGTCCGCGCCATGCCAACCCGGTCATCGTAGACGCACGGAAAGTCCGTCTCGCCGCTGATGCGTGTCCGGAACCCCGCGTTCAGCGTGTGGTACCAGATGTTCAGCTCCCAGGCGATGGGGGTGTCGCCAGCCGAGATGAAATCCACCGCATCGTGTGTAACGGTGACCACGTACTCGTTGGCGCCAACGCCATCGAACTTCGCCATGACGTAATTGGGCAGATCCGCCGTCGGCTCCATCGGCTGCAGGCCGAAGCCCGAATGGGCGTAGCCCACGACCCCGTCCTGCGCCCGGGCCCACTCGAGGACCGGAAGTGTCCAACTGGGCCACTGCTCGATCAGGCTCGTGTTCGGGTAGTCGTCCTCGTCAAGACCCAGCAGCACCAGGTGTCCGGCGTGCGAGGAGGGGAAACCAGACACCTCGACGTCGTAGCGCATCACGTTCCGGTCGTTCGACAGAACGTGCACGTTACCCTCGAAGAACTGCTTCTGGTGATACCAGCCCGGTCCCCAACTGAGGACGCACAGCACGTCCAGATCCTCGCCGACGCCTTGCCGCCACATGTGTTCCGGGTCGACGCCTTCCTCGGGGCTTTCATAGTGGCTACACCCGGCGGCATGCACGTGATGGTCGCCGCTGTGCCACCCGAAACTGGACATGTCCACCCAGCGCGTCAACTCGAACGTTTCTTCCACACTCTGAGCATCGATGGGCACCAAGATCTGTTTCGTCTGCGGAAGGTATTCAGGGCCGCGAGTGTAGGTGACGTCGTATGTGCCCGGCGGCAGTGCGACGTATTCACCATCACTGCGGTAGATCTGCGCCTGGAAGTAGAAATCGGGGAAGGCATCACTCATCGCCGAGCGGCGGGATGGCAGCGGGTAGACGCCGATGAGCCGGTTAGGTCCGCGTGCCTGTCCATACCCTTCCAGGGCGCGGCGTCTCGCAAGCGCCAAGCGGTAGTCCTCGGGCCACTCCTCGGACTCATCGACCAGTCGCTCCACACCATCGGTGATCACGAAAGAGGCCGTCGTCGGACTCCCGTCGTGATCCAGCACCCGAAAATACACCGGCACCGACGGCTGGCAGTCGAACAGCACGTCAATCGCATTGCGAAAGCCCAGATCCTGCGTGCCCTGGCCCACGTGAAACCCGATGCGGGCTTCGCGCTGGCCTAGCACCTTGGAGTTGAGTTGCAGGATGGCGTATTCGAGTGGCTGGCCCGAGAGCTGTGGAAGCATTGGCCGCCGCCGATACATGATGAGCTCGAGGAACCGATTCGCCGCCTGGCCAGTGTGATCGTCGTGTCGTCCCCCGCCCGTGGCGATCCAGATGACACCCGGCTCAGCCACCTCCTCGAGACGTGTAGCGACGGCTCCGCATTGGGGCTCTCGACCTCGAGTCGTGCCCGAACACTGCCTGCGTTGTGCACTTTGACCAGTACCGACTTCCAACCACCCTGCACGAGCTCGGCCGGTGCCGGCCCACGAATGACGCTCACTCGTGCCTCGGGGTTGATTTGCACCATCGCAAGCACGAAGGGATCCAAGATCTTCTGAATCTCTTCCACCACGAGCTGACTCGGCGCTTCGTCCCGCAGCTGTTCCAGCCGCCGTGCTTCAGCCTCAGGGAGCTCGCTGCCCAGGAACTCGAGCGCCTCTATCAGACGCATGGCTTGGGCGATAAACGGTTGCGGCTCCTCGACGGTAACCATCGGAAGCGTTTGCCCACGCGCGACGGTCGAGACGCAGAGCACCATTCCCGCCCCCAACAGTGCAAGCTTGTTCGCGGTCATCGCAACCTCCTCATCACTTAAGAACCGACGAATACACCTGGTCCATCCACCCTCACCGATGAGGGCAGTAACCGCGTAATGGCCGAGCCGGGAGCCGACTTCGAGCGCCATGGGTAATCGCTGAGATCGAGGGCATTGTATGCCGCCGCCCTGGTTTGTCCAGTAGCCTGCACGGAATGGCCGCTAGCAGGCGTGCGAACCATACTGGGAGGCTTCAGCAGCCCTGTAGTTGTCAGATCGTTTGGGCTGACTAACGGGCGGGAGAAGGCGCACGTCCGCTTCCGCTAGACCACCTAGGCACTTAGCCCCATCGGTGGAGCAGTTCGCCGTCGCCAAGGAGGTAGCGGACCGTATCGACGACATCGATCACCAGCGACGTGCCGACGACGATCAGATACGGGACGACGTATTTGCCGAAGAGTGATGTGGTGTCGATCGAGTGCCGACGAGCCAAGATCCATCCGAAGACCAGACGGCTCTTGGCCGTGCTGGAGCTACGACTCCTAGACCCAGTAGGTCGGCCCCTACCCCCGGATGCTTATGTGCTTGGCGATCCGCTTGGGCGGCGGACGAAGTCCGTCGGGACCGCCTGGAACAAGACGAGCGCGGCGATTGGGCTAGAAGGATTCCAGCTCCGCGATCTTCGGCACGAAGCGGGGTCGCGGTTCGATGAGGCGGGAGTTCCCATCAACTACGTGTCGAACATGCTGGGCCACACGAACCTCACCACGACCTGTCGCTACCTGAATATCAATCGCAAGGAGCTGCATCGGGTGATGCACCGCTACGAAGAATCCCGCCCAGTCGAAGGCTGAGTTTGCACAAGGTTTGCACAAAGACCCAGATGGCCCGCAAGCCTTTGTGCAACAGGTACACGACCCCGCCGTCAGTAACTCTTAGAAGAATCTAGACTAAGGCTGGTGCGGAAGGGGGGATTCGGCGAGTCGAGTCTCGCCTGGCCTCACCTCCTGCCGTCCCGTCTCGTTTCTCCCCTATTTTAGGATGCTTTCGACGTTCGCTGTGCTGTCCAGTCTTGTCCAGTGCCGAGGAGTTCGTGAGCTTTTCGTTAGCTGTGGCTCGCCTCAGCCGATCGCTCGCTATCGTTCAGCCGTGGAGAATCGCTCCAAGCCGGTCCGCCGCCTCCTGCTGCATTGAGGGCAACGCATGCGCATAGGTCGAGAGCGTCATTTCAATCCGCGCATACCCGAGCCGTTTTTGGACCACGTGGGGTGGCACCCCTGCCTGGAGGAGGAGGGTTGCGCACGTGTGACGCATGCCGTGGAACTTGATGCGTCGCACGCCGGACTCCTTGATCAGCCTGGCAAATTCGCGCTGTCCCAGGTTGTTCATCTGGAGCGGGTCGCCGAGCGTGTCACGGCGCTTCGTCAGGTCGCCCCATTCCTTGGCGAACATCAATCCGTGGTCATGGTAGTGCTGCCGGTTGCGCAGCTTGATCTCAGCCTGATGGCGTCGGTGCGTGCGGAGGAGTTCGAGCGTACGTGGTGCGAGTTCCAGGGTCCTGGGGGTTTTGTTCTTGACGGGCCCGAAGATCGGGTCTGAGCCCGGTTTGACCAACTGTCGCTGCACTGTGAGGCGCCCATCGGCGGAGAGGTCCGTCCACTGCAGACCGCAGAGTTCAGCCTTTCGCATCCCGGTGCCAAGCGCGAGGGCGTAGAAGGCCGCCGGCTGTGGGCCCGCGGCCTTGGCGATGGCTAGAAACTGACGGGCCTCGGGCGCCTCCCAGACGTTCGCCAGCACGTCCGCGTGTCCCTCCGGCGCTCGGGGCTTGTTGGACGCCAGCGTCGCCACGTTTCGGCCAACCAGTCCCGCTCGCATCGCGGCCTTGAGTGCGCTGTTGATAATCGCGTGGTGCTTCTCACCGGTCGCCGGGGCGAGACCGAGCTCGGCGTGGTAGCGCTCGATGTCGAGCGGACCGAGCTCTTGGAGCCGAATCGCTCCGAGCGCCGGTTTGATGTGTCTTGTGAGCGCGCTCTTGTAGGTCTCGTAGGCACGGAGTGTGCGACGTGGGGGCTTGATGGCTTTCTCAAGCCACTCGTCCAGCCATTCGCCGAATGTGAGTGCGGTGGGGTCAACGAAGGTGTGGGTCTGGCGCTGGTGGAGCAGCTCCGTCAATCGACGCTCTGCGTCTCGCTTCGTGCCCCGCACCGTGATCCACTTTTGACGGCGCTTACGTTGACCCGTGTCGGGGTCGACGGAGTAGCCCAGATCGAGAATGAGATTCCAGCTGTTCCTGTAGCGCTTTCGCAGACTGCCTCGCATGCTGTACCTCCACTGGAGAGAAGGGGACCGGCGGTCTGCTGATCGTGAGAAGATCCGGCAGGCCGTCGACCGCTTATCCCGGTTGACGGTTTAGGGGCGCCGGCCGTGTTCGCGCGCGACCGACGCTCCGCCTATGCTACCTCAGTGACGACGACGATCGCGAACCGCCGTCTCTCTCATGCTCTCCCGCCGACGGCATGATGTTTCGAAGTGCGGATTTCGGGATCCGGATCAGGCGGCCGAACCGGACGGACGGAATGTTCCCCCGGCGGATCAACTCATAGGTCGGCGCTCGTCCGAGGCCCAGATACGTTCGGAACTCCTCTGGTGAGAGGAACTCGGGCAGCGCGTCGATGGATGTCGCGCGGGTGATGGGGGAGCAGGGTTTCGCCACGACCTACGTACCCGTCGCCTGTTTCGCCTCTCGCTTCCGTTGGTCGCGCGCACGCTGACTGCATGCGCTGCTGCAATAGTCCTGTCGCTTGACGGCCACGAGCGGGGTGCCGCACTGTCGACAGGCGCGGAGGTTCTTGCCTTCGGTGAGGATGAGATAGACGATCCCGCGGACAATCACGGTGGTTTCATCGCCCCTCGACCGGATCGCGTACTCCCGCGAACGCCCCGTGCCATCGGGTGAAATCCGCGCACGCATCCGCTCTTCGCCGGATGGCAGAATCCACTCCTCCGGTTCGGAGCCCCGCCGCTCCTCGGTCAGAATGCGGAGCCCCTTGACGACTTCTCGCTGGATGGTCCGGACTTGGTCGGCGGGTAAGGGGCCCACCTTCCGTGTGACCCCCCAGCCGGGACTGAGCAGTTGCCGCAAGTCGTAGCCGAGCGCGGTCACCTCTTCGGGCCGGAGCGCATCGAGGTCCTTGGCCGCAAACTCCGACACCACCCAGCGCAACCGCTCGGCGCGGGTCTGGCCCATCCGTCGCAGCGCCAGCGCCTGCTGCGCGCGGTCGCGCTCCCGCGCTGCGTGCTCAGCAGCCGACGGTTGGCGAGGTGAGGTATCAGTGGCGCGTCGCTGTCTGATTTTCGGCATCGTCGTCGCCCCACTCTACCACAGATTCCCGGAAATTTTACAACAACTGGGAATAGCGGCTAGTCTGAGAAGTCAGGGAGGTAATCAATGGATGAACGGCTCGTGGCGCGGATCCTGCCCTTCCGTCCCCGTGCCAGCCGTCGCCGTAGGGCACGTCAGCGGCGGCCGGGGAAGCTGCGCCCCATGTGGGATCTTCCGGGGTTGCTGGGGCCTCCACCGTTCCAGGACCCCGTGTCCGAGGACGTGACGCCGGCTCGCGGACATGAGATGCGATTGTCGATTGACGTCTAGGCCGTCGCCAAGGCCGTCCTCAAGGAAGCGGCGCGGCAGCAACGAACGAAGCGACGTACACACCGACGACGGTCTCCCGATCCATCGAGAGGCTCGTCTTCTGGGTAGCGGATGCAGCGCCCGCCAACCGAGCAACTCGAGGTCGAGCCGACGGCCGACCAGCCTACGCGCGGGAGGCAGCGTGATCCAAGAACGGGTCGGTTCGTCGCTGGGAACCAGGTGGCTGCCAAAAGTGGCCAGCCAGCGTGCCTGGAGAGCGATGTTCGGACCTTTCTCGAGGACAGTCTGGCTGACGACGGAGGGCGGGACCAGATGCCAACCCGCCGGCTGAGTCAGCACCAGTATCGCGCGGTGGTGCACGGGCACATCCTCCGCCTCAGTGCGCTCGACCCAGTGCGGCCCTCGACACCCACGGGCTCTTCGATCGTCACGGCAAGCTGCGGCTCACATGGCTCTCGAAGCTGGAAAGCCTTATCCGCGAGGCGCGGGCGCTCGACCAGAGTCTGGGCCTTGGTCGACGGGCAAAGACCGTGACCCTCGATGACTACGTCCGTCACACCTATCCGGCCCGCGAAGGCGCGAGCTCACCTGGTCATGACCACGACACCGAGACGTCAGACTGACCGCCGTCGAAGACCGCACGCCGGCCCCACACTCCTTGACGCGATGGGTGATGTGACGCTGTTCGGCACCTTGTGTCGAGACCCCAGCTGGCGGCCGTGGCGGCTCTGTGCGGCCGCCCTCTTCGGGCTCGTGTCGGATCTCCTGGAGGAGGATGCCGCGTTGATGCGACGCTGTCTCGGACGGTCCCGACTGCCGTCCAAAGCCGCGCGCGAGGCGGTGCTCGTTATTGGCCGCCGTGGAGGCAAGAGCGCCTTTGCCGCGCTCGTGGCCATCTATCTCGCATGTTTCCGTGACTATCGCCCCTATCTCGCACCTGGCGAGCGTGGGATCTTCATGGTCATTGCCGCGGATCGGGCGCAGGCCCGCGTGGTCCACAACTACATCAAAGGGTGGTTGCACACCGTGCCCATGCTCGAGACGCTCATCGTCAAGGAAACGAGCGACGCGATCGTCCTCGAGAACCGGGTCACGATCTCCATTCAAACCGCTTCCTATCGCACCATCCGGGGGTACACGGTCGTCGGTGCCATTTGCGACGAAATGGCGTTCTGGCCGACCGAGAGCGCGGCCAACCCGGATCGCGAGATTCTCCAGGCGCTACGGCCGGCCATGGCGACGGTCCCCAGCGCCCTGTTGCTGTGTATCTCCAGTCCCTACGCGCGGCGGGGCGAGCTGTGGCACGCCTATCGATCGCACTTTGGCCACGACGACGACCCGGTGATGGTGTGGCAGGCGGACACGCGCACGATGAACCCGACCGTGCTGGAGTCGTTCATCGCAGGAGCCTACAAAGGACGATCCCGCGTCGGCCGCGGCCGAGTATGGGGCGGAATTCCGGCGCGACATCGAGGCCTTCGTCTCACCCGAGGCGATCGAGGCCGCGACGGTGCCGGGTCGTCGGGAACTCCCGCCCGTCGACGGTGTGTCGTACGTCGGATTCATCGACCCGTCGGGCGGCAGCCAGGACGCGATGACGCTGGCGATCGCGCATCGAGAGGACGACTACGCCGTCCTCGACGCAGTGCGGGAAGTCCGGCCGCCGTTTTCGCCGGAAGCGGTGGTCGCCGAGTTTGCCCAGGTCCTGCGGACTTATTACGTCACGCGTGTCAGCGGCGACCGCTATGCGGGTGAATGGTGCCGGGAACGGGTGCGAAAGGCCAGTCTGGAGTACGACGTCTGTGAGCGGTCGAAGAGCGACCTCTATCGGGAACTCTTGCCGGCACTCAATAGCGGACGCGTGGAGCTGCTCGACCATGCACGCCTCCGGGCGCAGCTGGCTGGACTCGAGCGACGGACGGCCCGCGGTGGGCGGGACTCGATCGATCATGCCCCCGGCGCCCATGACGATGTCGTCAACGCGGCGGCGGGTGCCTTGGTTTCCGCGGCATCCCGCGGGGTCGTACTGACCCAAGAATGGGTCGACAGTTTTACGGAGAGTCATCGTCGGGGCTATCGTGCCAGCCGCCTTTTTTCGATCGGCGAGCGTTGGTCGTAGCGAGGCCGCAGAGGGGGTGGCGGACGGTGACGCGGTCAACTTGTTGACAGGACCTGCTTTGTGGTCGACCCCGTCACCGTTTTGCGGAAATCGAAAAATCGGCGCCGCGCGCCCCCGATGTCTGGGCTTGATTCCAGCTGAAGGTCGCGCCCTTTTGTTGTCGGTGACTTCACGGTAGTGTTGCCCATGCCAGAAGACCCGTCTGAAGGCAATAGTCGCCGGTCCGCATGGATCGACGAACTGGTTAGAGGCATGCACGATTTGAAGCTATTCGAGAAGGAGTATGCCGCACTGCAGAAGGAGGATGACCAACTCACGATCGCCGTTCTTCGGAGTCACTTAATCGTCGAACATTTCATCGAACGGTATCTTGCGGCGGAGGGTTGGGCACACGGCTTCAGATTTCGGATTCCGGCAAAGCGGTGGCGAGTTAGGGCCGAAACCCTCTCCCTTCAACGACTTGATTCCATCACCGTTCCACCACCCCCTGCGGTAGCAAACGGTCCGTAATCGGCTGCGGAGTTGTGGACTCTCAGCGGTGCCCATCGGAGAATCGTGGCCCTGACTACCGCCACGCAACAAGCGCCACCCCTCCGGTAGTAAACGGTCCGTTCACGGTCTGCCGATCTGTCTGGACTCTGAGCGGTGCCCACGCGAGAATCGGTAGTGTTTCGAACTGTGTGCAAAACCGCTTGAGGGAAACGAGCGGTCATAGCAAAAGGTTGATTGACGAAATCGACCTACTCACAAAGGAGCAGAGCCATGACCACCCGAGCCAAGCGTAGCGCGAAGTCCTCTCGAATCGAAGCCCTGGTGGGCGACGACCGTGAGCTGTTGAAGGGCCTGCTGAAGGAATCCCTCCAAGAGGTGCTGGCAGCGGAGATGACCGAAGTCGTGGGGGCGGGCCCCGGGGAGCGCACGACGGACCGGGTCGGGTACCGATCCGGGTATTACAGCCGGGGGCTGGTCACGCGGATCGGGAGGTTGGAGCTCCGGGTGCCGCGGGATCGGGAGGGGCGGTTCTCGACCGAGCTGTTTGACCGGTTCCAACGGTCGGAGAAGGCCCTGGTGAGCGCGCTGGCCGAGATGTACGTGCAAGGCGTGTCGACGCGGAAGGTCAAGGCGGTCACCGAGGAGCTGTGCGGGCACACGTTCTCGGCGAGTACGGTCAGTCGGATCAACAAGAGCCTCGATGGCCTGCTCCGGCGCTTTGCCCAGCGCCGGCTCGACGAGGCGTATCCGTATGTGATCCTCGATGCGCGCTATGAGAAGGTCCGCCTCGACGGGGTGATCCAGTCCCAGGCGGTGTTGATTGCGCTCGGGATCAACGGGGAAGGCCGGCGCCAGGTGCTCGGCGTGGAGCTCTCGAATCGGGAGTCGCGGTCGAGCTGGACGACGTTCGTGACGGGCTTGAAGACGCGTGGGCTCCACGGCGTCGAGTTTGTGGTGTCGGACGATCACGCCGGGATCAAGCGCGCGGTTCGGGAGCTGCTGCCCGACGCCGTGTGGCAACGGTGCTACGTCCACTTCTTGCGCAACGCGCTCGACTATCTGCCGCGGAAAGCCGACGACGACTGCCGCCAGGAGCTGCGGTGGCTTTACGACCGGCGCAATCTCAAAGAAGCCCAGCAAGACCTCCAGGCGTGGCTCACGCGCTGGCAGCAGCGGTACCCGAAGCTCACGGACTGGGTCGAAGCCCACATCGGCGAGACGTTGAACTTCTACAGCTTGCCCCGCCAACATCACAAGCATCTGAAGTCGACCAATATGCTCGAGCGACTCAACGAGGAGATCAAGCGCCGCACGCGCGTCGTCCGGATCTTTCCGAACGCGGCCAGTTGCCTCCGGCTGGTCCGCGCCTTGTGCGCCGAAGTCCACGAAGGCTGGCTCGAGGATCACCGCTACCTGAACATGGAGTACTTGAAGGAGCAGAAGAAGGAACTACGGACCGCCGCCTAGACGATCACGGCATTGGCCTCAGCCATGAATCCGTTTTTGCACAACTTGACGTACACAACCCGAGAATCGTGGCCTTGACTTAGGCGCCACGCAACAGCGCTTCTCTAGGATCGCTCAAATCCCACCGGTCTTTTCCGAACGTCGCGGCTCAAGGTTGGTCGGGCGATTCAGCGGCTGAGAAGAAAGGTCCCAGCGAGGATTGCCATCCCGGGCCGAGCCTAGGCAACCCAAGAGGGTCCACCGTTTCGCCGTATACGGTCCGTTTGCTACCGCAGGGGGTGGCGGAACGGTACAGCGGGACAAACGACTGAAGGCGGGTAGGTTAGCTCGAGGTCGGAGACCGTTTGATGAGAATCGAGAATTGACGCCCGTCTAGCGGGTGTTATGAAGCCCGACCGTAAGCGTGGTCGCACACGCAAGCGATCCTAACCCCGTCAACCGATAGCGCCGGTCGATAGGGCTGCCTCATTCTAACGGCCCATTCACCGGCCTCCAGCCGGGAGGCAAATCATGAAAGCTGCGCTCAACGCTCGTCCGTCCGCCGCTGAACCCGCCATAACAGCAACAGCACTCGCCCATCGGTTGGCTACTCAGCCGGCAGTAGCCCGGGCCCTCCGCCGGACCACACACATGACCCCGGACCCGATCACGGTCCTCACTCGGAAACTTGACCTCGCCACGTATCGGGCAGTCCTGGCTCATCCCTGGTGGTCGTTGATTCGCCAGGCCATCATCGACACCCGGTCGTATGATCGCGGACTCGACGCAGGCCTGCGGCTGCTCAGCCACACCGACACCTATCGCGGCGACCTGGCCCCACGGGAGCTCGAGGCCCACGTCACGACGCTCAGCCTCTTTGTGTTGGAGATGCTTGTCAAGGGCGGACCAAAACTAGACCAGAGTGGCGGAGGAAAATTAGACCATCCGGCCGCCCGGTGGCGTGTTTGAAGGTGGCTGTGCGGGTGGGCTGAAGCGGAGTCGCCCGCCCCCGGGGCGGGCCCGGACGCAATGGAGGCCCGGCTGCACAGCCAGCGGCGTTGCAGGGGGAGGGGTCAGGACGCCGGGGCGGCAGCGTCTTTGCGAGCGTGCTTACTGTGTGCGAGGCGATAGCTGTCGCCGTTCAGCTCGAGGATGTGGACGTGATGGGTCAGCCGGTCGAGCAGCGCGCCGGTGAGCCGTTCAGAGCCAAAGATATCTCGGTCCATTCGTTGAAGGGCAGATTCGAGGTCACCAGCGTCGACGCTTGCTCGTAGCGCTGGGAGAAGATCTCGAACAGCAGCTCGGCGCCGGTCTTCGCCAACGGCACGTAGCCGAGCTCGTCCACGATCAACAAATCCTGCTTGGCCAACTGTTTCTGGAAGCGGAGCAGGCGCTTGTCATCCCGAGCTTCGAGCAGCTCGTTCACCAGCGCGGCGGCGGTGGTGAAGCGCACCCGATAGCCTTTCTGACAGGCGGTCAACCCCAAGGCCAGCGCCAGATGCGTCTTGCCTGTGCCGGAGTTGCCCAACGCTAAGACGTTCTCTCGCCGGTCGAGATACTCCGCGCGGGTCAGCTCGAGCACGAGCCGTTTGTTCAACGACGGGATCGCGCGGAACGCGAAGGTCTCGAGACTCTTCACGACCGGGAACGTGGCGGCCTTGATGCGGCGTTCGATGGCGCGCTGCTCGCGGTTCGAGCAGCTCCAGCTCGCAGAGGCGGAACAGGTCGCGTGGACAGTCCAGCCCTTCCTGCGCGCAGTGCCGCGCCACCTTGTCGTACTCGCGCAGGAAGGTCGGCAAGCGGAGGGCCTTGAGATGGGCGTCGAGCAGCAGGGTCGACTTGGCCATCACTCGGCCCCTGCCCCCAGCAGCATCACGTAGTCGGCCACCATGGTCGTCGTCACCCGCGGGGCCGGGAGATGCGGATACTGCGCCAGGTCGAGGCGGGGCGGCCGGTGGTCGAGGCGGCACAGAACGAGATGCGTGACGGCGTCGAACCCGATCGCGCCCAGTCGCAGGGCGTCCTGGATAGCGCCGCGGACGTGGGCCAGCCGAACGTCCTCGAGGAGCCGCAAGACCTGCACATACTCGCGGGTCCCGGCTTTGCCCAGCCGGGTCTCCAAGAGCCGCCGCAGCCGGAGAAACTCGTCTGGCAGCGCCCACCCGGTCAGCGGCGCCGCTTGATCGAGCGCGCCCGTCTTGCGCTCCAACAAAGCCACGTCGTGCAGCGGATCGAAGATCAGCTCCTCACGCCCGTCGCTGCGACGATGACGGGCGATCTCCTCACTCCCGCAGACGATCACGACGACGTCCACGTCGCCCTTCACCACCACGTCGCGGTGGCCGTAGGCGGTTGGCACCGAGTCGTCGTTGCGGCGGTCGCGCACCAGCGACAACGACGTGACCCGCGTCGGGCGCGTGTCGCAGGCGTCATACGGGACCGGCGGCAACGGCAACAACGCGGCGCGGTCGCGCGCGAAGCGCTCCCCGATCGTCTCGGTGTGCCGCCGTCACCGCTGCCCGCGCCGCGCGCGGCACCGGCGCGCCAAGTCGGCGTTCAACGCGTCCCAACTAGCGACGCGCGGGACCGGCACGAAGAAGTTGCGGCGGGCGTAGCCGACCAGCCCTTCCACCGTGCCTTTGTCGTTGCCCTTCCCCGGCCGTCCGAAGCGATCGTCGAACACGTCGTGCGAGTGGAGCTCGCTGAAGCTCTGCGTTCGCTGCCGCGTGCCGTCCCCGAGAATCTTCGCCACCGCCAGCGTGGTGTTGTCGTAGACGATGCCACGCGGCACGCCGCCGACGTAGCGGAACGCGGCGTTGTGTCCTTCGCAAAACGCCTCCGTCGTCTCGGCCGGCAACGCCTGCACGAACGCGTCGTCGCTGTGCGGCAGATCCACGACCAAGTAGTGCGCCTTGCATTCGACGCCGTCGATGACCACCAGGGCTTCGCCGACGTCGGCCTGGGCGTCGCCCGGCGGATGCGCGAGCGGCACGAACATCTCTTGCCCGCCCAGCTTCTGCCTGCGCACGTAGTCTTTGACAATCGTGTCGCCGCCCGTGAAGGCGTGCTCGACGCATAAGCGCTCCCAGATGCGCTTGGCCGTGTGCCGTTGTTTCTTCGGGCGCTGCTGATCGTCGGTGAGGATTTGATCAATGACCCCGGTGAAGGCGTCCAGTTTCGGACACCGGATCGGTTTCGCCCGACGATACCCGGGCGGCAGGCGGTAGCGCAGCATCTTGCGCACCGTCTCCCGGGCCAGCCCGAAGCGCCGGGCCGCCGCCCGCTCGCTCAATCCCTCCACATAGACGCTGCGCCGCACCGCCGCATAGAACTCCACTCGATACATCCCTCCTGTGTTCCACAGAACACCGTCGGCATGCTCGGTGGACCACTCGAGCGGTCTGGTTTTCCGCCGCCCGCAGGCAGCTTCACACCGCCGCGCTGTGGTCTGTTTTTGCTCCGCCGTTCTCACCAGCTGAGGGTGGCACGACAGAATCGGAACACACACGAGCAGACGTGCAAGGGTGACTCGGACTCATCACCAGAGCAAGACCGTGGGCCTGGCGGGTCGCGGATCACGTATCCTCGGTTGACGGGCGGATTCCGATAAACTGCGATAGTAAGGAGAGTCACCATGCCGAAGAAACCAGGCCGACCGATGACGCAGCTGATTGAGCCGATCCAGGCGACACCGAAAGAAGTGGCGGCAGCGATCTGCCGTGCGGCGGATGGGAAGATCAGGCAGTCTTTGGGGCAGGGCCAGCGACCCGCGGTCCGGCCGTCAGCATCTTCCAGGGCATCCGCTTCCCGTCGAGGCCGCGGGCGAGGCACGCCATCTGCGTGATCGTATCTTCGTTCCGGACGTTCTTCCGTCCGGCGAACTCGGTCACGTAGCGGTGCAGATGCTTCGGGCTGAGCTTGTGGAACGTGCCCATGTGCGCCCGCTTTAGCAAACTCCAGAAGCTCTCGATTCCGTTCGTGTGGGCTTGCCCTCGGACGTACTCGCCAACGCTGTGTCGGACCGCCTGATGGGTGTAGTCCTTATGGGCGTGTCGGTAGGCTGAACTCCCATCGGTGTAGATGGTGGATGTGGGCGCAACCGTTTCTTCCACGAACGCCATCAGCGTGGCTTCGTCGGTGTTCGGGATCGGCTTGGCGACGACCTTCCCGCCGCGCTGGATGGCCCCCACGACCGCGACCTTACCAACCCCCTCCGGTTCCCGCGTGGAGCCGCTTCGCGCGGTGCTTGTTCCGTTCCTTGCCCCCGATGTAGGTTTCGTTAATCTCGACTTCGCCAGTCAGGAGCGAGCCGTCCTTCCACCCTTCGCGGATCTTCTGCGCCATCATCCAGGCGGTTTTCTGCGTGACGCCCAGGTCCCGGTGGAGCTTCATGCTCGACACGCTCTTGAGGCTCGTGGTGAGCAGGTAGATGGCAAAGACCCACTTGCGGATCGGGAGCTTGCTCGCCTGCATGACGGTTCCCGTTTTCGCGCTGAAGTAGGAACGGCAATCCTTGCACCAGTACGGCTGCGGCTTCTCGTTCGGGACGGTGGCCGTGGTCAAGCTCCCGCAGCTCGGGCAGGCGCGACCGTTCGGCCAGCGGATGTTCTCAAACCAGATCCGGGACGAATCGTCGTCTGGAAACATGCTGATGAGCTTGGTGATCGGGATGCCTTCTCGGTGGGCTTTACCGGGGGCTCTCTGTGTACTTGCCATGTAAAGCATTGTATCAAAAGGCTATCTACTTGTCAAGGTTTGTATATAATTCCCCTTATGAGCACGCCCTCGTCCGCCGCGGCAACCTCACTGTGTGGCTGTCCGTCGCGGCGAAAGGTGCCAGGTCCCCGCTGTCGCCACGCGTTCCCCCGGATCACTGCTCGCCGCGGATCACGCTAGAGCAGTCGTTTGATGAACTGCAGCGCGAACAGCAGCACGAATGGCGAGAAGTCGAGGCCGCCCATCGGTGGCAGCACGCGGCGAATGGGATTGAGCGCTGGCTCAGTCAGCGTGCGCAGGACGATCGCCACGGTGTGCGTCGGCGGCAGCTGGATCCACGAAATGATGACAGCGCCCAGCACAATGAGCGTGTAGAGGTCGATCAGTTGGGCCAGCACGACGAGGCCATTCTACTGTGGCATGGTCCGTTGAGCCCCGGCCGGAAACGTTACCGTGATTTGACGGCGCCTCAAACGCTTCCTTGCGCGAGAGATCTACCAACGCGTCATGACCGATTTCCGCGCTCGCCAGGAGATCATTCAGGCCGCCTGAACGAGTGTCTTGACACATAGGGGCGTCAGTGCCTCTGGACCGCCTCCAAACGGTTGATCCGGCGAGGAGGTTCGATCCATGCTGGTGCCTCACCCTCGAGGATTTCATCCACGGAGGTAGGAGTATGCGGAACTTCGCGATCGCGGTGGCGATGTTGGCAGTAGCGGCGGCGGTTCCACTCGTCGTGGGCGCCCAGGAGGGCGGTAACGAGGCCGACGGCTGGGAGACGCGGCTGGATAGAGGCACAGACGCGACAAGCGTGCTCCATTTCAGGACGATGGGGGATGGCGTCCACGCTTCGACCGCGGGTCGTGGCGCGGCCATCTTCTGGCAGCCCAACAGCATGGCGAAGGCGGACTACACGATCAGCGCGACGTTCGCGCAAACTGAGCCCTCTGGACACCCGAACGCCTACGGCCTGTTCTTCGGCGGCTCCGATCTGGTAGGAGCCAATCAGCGGTATTCGTATTTCGTGATCCGACAGGGTGGCGAGTTCCTCGTCAAGAAGCGCATGGGCGACGAGACGCCAACGGTCGTCGACTGGACCGCGCACGATGCGATCAACGATCTGGATGATCAGGGGCGGTCAACGAACACGCTCTCCGTAGAGGTCGGAAGCTCCCAGGTGCGCTTTCTAGTAAACGGCACGGAAGTGACGTCGCAGCCCCGGTCCGCCGTCGATACGGACGGAATTACCGGGTTGCGTATCACCCACCTGCTGGACGTGCATATCGGCGACCTTAATCTTGGGATGTAGCCACGCGGTTGTCCCCCTCGGCTAGAGGAGCAGATGTGTGACGAGAGCGCCACCTGCCGATTGAGCTTCGTATCGGTGGCCTGGTACACCTGCCCCATCCCGCCCTCGCCAATGAGGGCGGTCACGTCGCGGTGGCCGAGTCGGCAGCCGACGGTCAGGGGCATCAGCTTGTTTCTTTGGTGATCTACCGCACCTGAGGCAGCTCACGTTGCTTTCCCCACGGCCTCGTCAACCTTCGTGGCATCAAACGCGAGGCGGTCGCGCAGGAGCTCGGCCTCGCGGTAAGGCCGCTCGTAGCTCCAGACCGCGTCACGGATCTCGCCCTGTCTCCCGCGGATCACGTAGTAGGTGGCGAGCCCCTTGAAAGGACAATAGGTCACCTTCTCGGTCTTCTCCAGGCGGACCATGTCAACCCCATCGCGAGCCAGGTAGTACCGAGCCGGATACCCGCTCTCCTCCACCGCAACCACGTCCGCGGTGGTGGCGATCTGCATGCCCTCGGCGCAGACGGTCACAAGCGGGACATACGCCACTCGGTGCGCGGGAGCGCGCTCGTAGCCAGGAGCGCGAGTACCGGGCGGAATGTCAGTAGGTCTTTCAGCCATGCTGTATCTCAAGCAGGTGCCTGCCGCGAGCGGATCGGCAGCACCTTGAGTGCCACGTCCCGGTCGAGCTCGGTGTCTCTCGCCCGATAGACCTCGCCCATCCCGCCTTGGCCGACCTTGGCGGTGACGGCATACGGGCCGAGGGTGGTGCCGGGGGCGAGCGCCATCCTGACTTTAGCCGAAATCTAGGGTGTTGCCCCGGCCGGTGCTCCAGCTTGGGTCACAGCCACCGCGGTCGTCGACTGGTAGATGGTGCCACCCTGGTTCGACCCGAAGAACCGGCTCCCGCCCCCTGTTGTTGGGCCGGCCCCCACGAAGTACGTGGACACCACCGCGCCAGCCGCCAACCCGTTGCACGAGGCCGGAGCACCCGCCGCCGCCGCGCCAGCTGTCAGCGCGACCGAGTAGCCGCTCTTGAAGGACGGATCGGTACCGAGGTCAGGCCCGATAAACCCGTCACCGCCGCCGATTGTCGGGGGCGTTGCGAGGTTGGCGAGCGACGGCGCGTAAAACCCGCCGCCGCAACTCGCGGCGTAGATAGCTTGGGCACTGCTAACGGCGCGCACCGACCCGATCGCCGAGACTTCATTGCCGGCCATGCGCGCCCGCAGCAGCCCGGGCACGGCGATCGCCGCGATGATGCCGATAATGGCCACCACGATCAGTAACTCGATCAGCGTGAACCCGCCATCGTTGGTCGCCGTCACGATGTACCTCCACACGCCCGCCTGTAGCAGACCGGAGCGTTCAGCCCCCTCCAGTCCGACCAGTGGTCCCGCGCTTTGTAGGCCTCACCCATCCGCCCTTACCCTCATGAGAGCGGTCACGTCGTGGCGCCCGGGGCGGTCACCGACATTGAGGGACATGCTCTTGCAGTGGATGACCAAGGCCATTCTATAGCGGGAGGTGGCTTAACCAAGTACACGAACGTCCTCCTGAACGGCCACGGGAACGGTATGGTATTGGGAATGCCTTCAGACGCGCACATCCCGCGGCCACTTCGAGAGCCGCCAAAGAAATCAGAGCCGGAACCTGAGTCTGATCCAACGCGCCACGACCCGCCACCATCAGATCTGCCGCCGCCGCCACCCCTTCCTATTCCGCCACCGCCGACGCAACCGAACCTCTGACACCGGCGAGGTTCGGTCATGGACAAGTGGGAACGGCGAGAATGCCGCGTCTGACGTCGGCCTGCCTCTGAGTTCCCGGCCGCACACAATCGCCTCCACAATGCGTGCCTGCGCATTGTCCCAGCCTTCAACAGCTCGTAGGCAGTCAGGATATCGCTGAGGCTCGCGAACGCGGCGGAGAAGCCGTTCGTGCGCTTCGGCGGTCTTGGCGAGAAGTGCTGAGGCCGGCATGGGTTATCATGCCCGGACCTTCCCGAGGTCAACCAAGGAGCCGTAAATTGGCGAGTTTCACAGAGCGGATGATCGGAGCGGCCAAGCTCGACGTGCAGGCCTATGAAGAAGTGGAGGCCGACACCGGGGCCACGGGCCAAGCCATGGGAGTCGTGCTTTTGTCTAGCGTCGCTGGTGGGATCGGATCGGCTGGCTTGGGCGCTGGAGGGCTTGGCGGGGTCGTGGTCGGCGGGATCGCGGCGTTGATAGGATGGGTCGCCTGGGCCTTTCTGACGTCCATGATTGGCACCCGGCTGCTGCCAGAGCCCCAAACTCGCTCAGACGTCGGGGAGTTGATGCGGACCTTAGGGTTCGCCCAGTCACCTGGTCTGCTTCGCATCGTCGGCATCGTCCCCGGCGTGGGTCCCCTCGCCTTCAGCATCGTCTCGATTTGGATGCTGGTGGCCATGGTGATCGCTGTTCGTCAAGCTCTGGACTACACGAGCACCTTCCGGGCGGTCGGGGTGTGTCTTGTGGGGTGGGCGGTTTCGATCGCGATTAGTGTCGTCTTCCTGATCTTCTTCGGCTCTGCTGTTACCTAGCGACAAGTCGGGAGCCGACGGCAAGGGCCATGATGTTGGGGTTGTGTGCTAAAGCGAATTGCACTTGTACGTAGTACGCGGGCGTGGTACTCCTGTGGCACAGGAGGTAGCTATGGCCGCGTACTCGATGGATCTACGACTCCGGGTGCTGCGCGATGCGGACGCGGGGTTACCGTCGGACGAACTCGCCGAGAAGTACTCCGTCAGTCGCGCGTGGGTCGATCGGCTGAAGCAGCGTCGACGCGAAACCGGCGAGGTGGCGCCCCGCAAGCAAACTCGCTGGCGCCCGCGGATCCTCCACGCCCAGCTCACGGAGCTGGCGGCCCTGATCCGCGAGCGGCCGGATCGCACGCTGGCCGAATGACAGGAGGCCCTGCGCACGCCGGCGAGTCTCCCCACGCTGTGCCGCACGATCAAACGGCTCGGCTTTCGGTTTAAAAAAAACGGTACACGCGTCGGAACACGATCGCGCTGACGTCCGCCTCGCCCGCACGGTCTGGCGCGCCTCGGCGCCGACGCTCGATCCCGCGCGCCTCGTGTTTCTCGATGAGAGTGGTGTGCGGACCGATCTGATTCGCCGCTATGGCCGCGGGCTGTCCGGCGCCCGGGTCCCCGACCACACGCCGGATGGCCGCTGGCACACCACGACGTTTCTCGGGGCGTTGCGCGTGACAGGCCTCACCGCGCCGGCCGTGTTTGATGGCCCGATCGACGGCGCCAGTTTTCTGGCCTACATCGAGCAGGTCCTGACGCCAACGCTCGCGCCTGGCGACATCGTCATCATGGACAACCTCTCGTGTCACAAGAGCCCCGCGGTGCGACGAGCGATCGAAGCCGTCGGCGCGCAACTCTGGTTTCTGCCGAAATACAGTCCTGACTTCAATCCGATTGAGCTGGCGTTTGCGAAGCTGAAGGCGATCTTGCGCAAGGCCCGCTGTCGCACACGGGAGGTCCTGTGGAACACCATTGGCGCCGCCGTGCCCGGCTATGATCCAGCCGAATGCCGCAACTACTTTCGACATTGCGGCTATTCGGTCGCTACGACCTCATGAAATCCGCTCTAGCGCAGTGGGAACAAACTCTCCAGCACTCGATCGGTCCGGTTCTTCCAGCTCGACCACCCGGTACCGTCGGGCACCTCCCCACCAGCAACAGCGTAACCGCGGTCGGTGAGCAGTTCCATCGTCGCCACGCCGCTGTCGCGGAAGTCCCAGTTTTCGTCAACAGCCTTCACATCGTACGTTCCCCAATCCACATACAGGTCAAGAGGACGCTCATCCGACGTGGTCACGACCTGGCTAAGGAACCCAGGGCCGAAATAGACTGACTGAGCAGCAGCCTTGCCGAACACCGTTGGCTGTGGAGCAGGCCAGGCGGATCATTTCTGGATTCTCAACAAACGGTGTCACGGTGACCGGATAACCGCCCTTTCTTCAGTAGTTTGATCCGTAGCACCGTACCGCCACCCCCTCCGGTAGCAAACGGTCCGTTCACGGTCTGCCGATCTGTCTGGACTCTGAGCGGTGCCCACGCGAGAATCGTGGCCTTGACTTAGGCGCCACGCAACAGCGCTTCTCTAGGATCGCTCAAATCCCACCGGTCTTTTCCAAACGTCGCGGCTCAAGGTTGGTCGGGCGATTCAGCGGCTGAGAAGAAAGGTCCCAGCGAGGATTGCCATCCCGGGCCGAGCCTAGGCAACCCAAGAGGGTCCACCGTTTCGCCGTATACGGTCCGTTTGCTACCGCAGGGGGTGGCGAACGGTACAGCGGGACAAACGACTGAAGGCGGGTAGGTTAGCTCGAGGTCGGAGGCCGTTTGATGAGAATCGAGAATTGACGCCCGTCTAGCTATGTTCCCAGAGCCAGAGTGTCGCGTCGCCGCGCTGCACGAGTGCGCGATCGTACGCCCCCCAATTCCCGACGCGATATTTTGTCTTGTACTTCGGATACACCCTCGACTTCATGGTGAGATCATGGGCCTGCAGCCGTCAACAAGACCAGCTAACCCGCCCGGAGGCCGGGGAGTCTTGCAACAACGCGTGTGCCGGGAAAGCCCGGTCAAGGGGGACAAGATGCCGTGATGTGATCTTTGAAACCTTGTTCGAAACCCTGTGGGTAACCAATCCCATCCGGCCAAGGTCGGCCGCCAGCCGGAACCGAGTGAAGCGTGGGCCTGGGGTGACCCAGGGCGCGAAGCGTTCACAGGGAGCCCGTAGGCCGCGTGATTGAGCCCCGACATGCATTGTTTGTGAGGGCCGACGTCGTGCGTTGGACGGAAGGTTATCTCGCCGCATCTCAGAGGCCGTGGAGGCGGCGACCTCGCCGGGGTCGGCGCGCGTGGCATGCGTGCGGGTGGGTTTCCCGGGAACCCGGGAGGCCTCGTCGTCTCCATCGTAAAGACCGCCGGGGGGTGGGCACCGGCTCACCACGCCCGAGGCCGTGGACGCAGCACCTGGCGTCCGACGGAGCGAAGCCGCAGGTGCTCGGATGGTACCGCCGGGCGAAGGCAACGAAGCGCGGGGGGATGGACGGCGAGGAGTCGGCGTGTCTCAGAGTACCGCCGAAGCGGGGGAATTGAGCCCACGAGACCCCGTGGAGGGAAGGGGGCACCGGCAGGTGGCACCGGTGGAGGGAAAGACGGCCAACACACCGAGGTTGGGTCCCGTCTCCACGTCACGACAACGGATAGCCGAACTGGCCAGATAAGCCTTGGGGATGGCGGTGGCCATCGCCTGGCTTCCTGGACCAGCGGGTACGCGACGGCGCGTAGCGAAGCCATCTGTCGAGGAGCCGGATGCGGCAGAACCCGCACGTCCGGATCTGTGGGGGGGCAGGGTCAGCAACGACCCTGGTCTACCCGACCCGGGAAAGCCGCCGCCGCAGGGAACGATTAATGTTTACGGCACCATATGTGATACGACCGACTTCTTGAATCCTCTAGTTCTCAGCTGACGTAGATCCTCGACGGACGTCGTCGAGTCGCTGACCTAGAAGGGCCGGCGCTGGTCAGATGGTTGGAGCAGGGCGAGCCGGACGACGAGGACGAAGAACGATGAGTCCCGACGCTCGAGACGTTCCAGGCGGTTGGTACCGGAAGCACGACTATACGATCCGCGTCGGGACCCTGCCACCCTGCGCCATGCCACCCCTTATAGGGGGGTGGCAGTGGGCCTGTAGGCGGCCCGGAGCTACCGGCGATCACCTGCGGTGGCGGTGGCCTGGATGCCAGCTATGTCGGCACCCGGTCGAGCAGGCATTCAGGCCGAAGGCCGAACCTCGTGACGATTTCCGACCATGTCACGAAGCCGATTAGATGGCGGGCCAGCTCGGTGCGCTGTCCGGCATCCAGGTGCGGGTAGCTCCCGCCAAGCTTACTCGCTGCGCTGGCCAAAGCAGTCGTTCCATCCGCCTCCCCCGCGACGGCCAGAATCACCGCGAACTGCTTGTCGCCCGCGAACTTCTTCGCTGCTTCGACGTTACGCCACAACTGGCTGCGCTGGTCGAACCACAACGTGGACGGAGACACACTCTCGGTGCGCTTGCCTTCGACGAACAGCACGCACTGGCTGGAAATAAGGCAACAATCGATACGCGAGAACCCCTCGAACGCCCACCACTTGTTGCGGCCTCGCTGCGCCAGTCGCTTCCCAAGCTGGCGCCTGCCTTCATCCTGTGCCTCGCTGACAAGGTGCATGTCGTCAGAGAACAACTTACGGCGCCAATGCCGAGCCTGATCGCTCTTCGCGCCGAAGTGTTTGGGATCACTGATCTTCATCTTCTGAGGATTCTCAAGCAACCATTGAAGAAACGCGGCTGGCGGAGCCACTGCTCGTTCGTAGACCGTGCCCTGGCGGGCAGCGCGAGCGGGCGGTGTTTCTGAAGCGAGCAACCTACCGAGACCAACTGGCTTCGACAGGGTCACTCCTGGCCGTGTGAGCGCGGCCATGTCCCACAACTCGCTCAACCAGGGATCTCCATCCGGCCATTGGTCAAGCAGGTCATCGAAAACCGACTGCACTCGGGTCAACGAACTGTTGCGATCTCCCACGTTCCCTCGGTTTAGATCGTTTCGCAGTAGGGGTAGACCCTACGCCAGCCGCATTATATGAGGACCGCCGAGCATGAATCGACGGGTGGCCTGCCCGCACGCACTGCGTGTGCAGTGAGATGATCGGAGATGACAGGGTGGGGGTGGCGCGGGTGGCGATCTCGCTGGTGACCCGGACGCCCCCGGCCTCGATGCTGTGCGGTCGGCCATTGTCCGAGGGGGTGCCCCCGCCCTCGCCGACGATCGACAGACCCGTACTGTCGATGATGAGATGAAGGTCTGCGCGCTTTGGAACGTTCCGAAGCGTAAGGTCGAGGTGTTGGCCACGACGGGACAGCGTCGTGTGATCAGGCGACCGAAGGTCGAGCCCCATCAGCACGAAGAGCGACGAGAGAAAGCCCTCGGCCTGACGGAGCGGCAGACGAAAGAGAAGACGCAGCGTCAAGGCGGATTCGCTCGCGAGGTCCGAGTACTTCCGCTGCGCGCCCCGCGTGCCCGCTCCGTCCGGTTCCCAGGCGGCGATGGCCGCCGGGGACAACCAGATGGTGATATCGCCTCGACGGACCAGGGCGCGATCATAGGAGGCCCAGTTCCGAACGCGGTACTTCTTCTTGTATGTGGGATGGACTCTCGACTTCATCCATCCAGTCTGGTCTGCCCTTTCGAAACCTCACACCAGATTCGTGCACCAACGCGTGTGCCGGGAAAGCCCGGTCAAGGGGGACAAGATGCCGTGATGTGATCTTTGAAACCTTGTTCGACACCCTGTGGGTATCCACTCCCATCCGGCCAAGGTCGGCCGCCAGCCGGAACCGAGTGATGCGTGGGCCTGGGGTGACCCCGGGCGCGACGCGTTCACAGGGAGCCCGTAGGCCGCGTGATGGAGCCCCGACATGCATGGAGTGCGAGGGCCGACGTCGTGCGTTGGACGGAAGGCCACATCGCCGCTTCTGAGAGGCCGTGGAGGCAGCGACCTTGCCGGGGTCGGCGCGCGTGGCATGCGTGCGGGTGGGTTTCCCGGGAACCCGGGAGGCCTCGTCGTCTCCATCTTAAAGGTTGCCGGGGGGCGGGCACCGGCTCACCAAGCCCGAGGCCGCGGACGCAGCACCTGGCGTCCGACGGAGCGAAGCCGCAGGTGCTCGGATGGTACCGCCGGGCGAAGGCAACGAAGCGCGGGGGGATGGACGGCGAGGAGTCGGAGTGTCTCAGAGTGTGCGCTGGGCAGCGTGTGGCGCAGGAGGGTTCAAGTCCCTTCGGTGCTCTGATGGAGAGCACCGTATCCAAAAGTGGGGGTCATGCCTCACTGGCCGTCGCGTGCGGGTTGCGCGGCGGAGGACAGGGTGTCCACCGCGAGGTGGAATCTGAAGGGTATGCGGAGCAGTACCGGGCCGTCATCGAGGGAGCGATCCCATGATGAACTGGTCGGCCAAAGATGGGGCACGGTCGAGCCCGCACTATGGGGGCGAAGGCGTTTCCATCCACCCATCGCATCAAGGTGTGTGCAGACGGCACGGTACGGAAGAACCACACGTGACCCCAGGAGGCCTCGCACGGTCCTCGGCTGGCACCGAGGTAAGCCGACCTATAAGTCTGACGGCGAAGTGGAAGGCGATGTCGTGCGAGGAGTCGGACGACCGAATAGTACCTGACGGGCGGTGAAAGCCGTTCGACCGCGAGAGCGGCAGCCGGGTGGGCTGGGGAAGTCGGTCGGCAAGGTGGTGGGAGAGACGGCAGGACGGGAGTGAGTCAGGCCGATGGCGCGGATAAGTTCCTTATGTGAAAGACCCAGAAGCGATCGGCCGAGGAGACTCGCGGACTGGCTCAATCCCACAGGAGAGCAGAAGGTCCACTCGTTAATACCTTCCATCTCTCTGCCCCCGGGCAGCCTTGTGAAAGCGGTATGCGGGAAAACCGCACGTACCGTTTGAGCGGCGGACGGAGGCGAGCCCTTCGATGGGCGCCTCCTCCGACCCGACACCGCCGAAGCGGGGGCATTGAGCCCACGAGACCCCGTGGAGGGAAGGGGGCACCGGCAGGGGGCACCGGTGGAGGGAAAGACGGCCAACACACCGCGGGTGGGCCCCGTCTCCACGTCACGACACCGGATAGCCGACCTGGCCAGATAAGCCTTGGGGATGGCGGTGGCCATCGCCTGGCTTCCTGGACCCGCGGGTACGCGACGGCGCGTAGCGAAGCTGTCTGTCGAGGAGCCGGATGCGGCAGAACCCGCACGTCCGGATTTGTGGGGGGCCAGGGTCAGCAACGACCCTGGTCTACCCGACGTGCGCCAGGCATGGCGCGCAGCGCCCTGTCTGGCGCTGTCAACCGGAAGGCGAACGCCGACCGGGAAGTGACTTGAGGGTGCAAGTCCCTTGGAGGCCTTGATGACAGGAACTCCTAGCCGAACAGCAAGGGTGCCCATCGTGAGGTGGGATCTGAAGGAAGCAGAGGGCAGAAGGGTTGTCGCAGCGACCCGAGGCCCGAACAAGTGAACCCGGCCCGATGCCGTGGTCTCGAGTGCCGACGGAGGCGCAGTCATGGGAACTGAGACGCCCCAACGACCCCGGAAGGAGGCGGCCGGAAGTCGCCATGAGCCGGGACTCGTGCGTCAAACGGCACCGGCGAGCACGGACCCGATCGGACCACAGACCCAGACGTTGCGTTCTGACTCAACTCCGGGATCTGCAGCGGAGCACTTGAACCGCCGTGTACGGAACCGTACGCACGGTGGTGTGGGCGGACGGGAGGGGTAACCCTCCCTCCGACCCGATCACAATTTACAGGGTGGCATCGACGCCTGGTCACAGCTGGTCGATCCGTCCGTGCCGCGCTACTAGTGTCTGCCGGCCGTACCCGGCACCGAGGCACTCTTGCGTTTCGGCCGATAGCCGGACCCGGGTTCGTGCCGGGATTGCTTCTTCGCTGGCTTCCGCTTCCCGACAGTGGGGACTGTGTGCACGTGATCCCCGGCGAATCGCGCGTTGGCATTGTTGCGCCGACGGACGATCGCTTCGCGAGGCGGTGTTGATAGAATCAACGCGTCGCAGCCAGTGCCGATCAGGTCGCCTCGGCCCGCCTTGAGCAGCGCTCGCCGGACCTCGACGTAGTTCTCAGGCTTGAAGAACTGCATCAGTGCCCGTTGCAGCTTGCGGTCGCGCAGGTGCTTGGCGATAAAGACCGGCTTCTTGGTAAAGGGGTCGATGCCCGTGTGGTACATCGCTGTCGCCACGTCGAAGGGGGCCGGAATAAAGTCCTGCACCTGGTCCGGCCGGTAGCCGTTCCGCTTCAAGAAGACCGCCAGGTCAATCATCGCATCGAGGTCGCTTCCCGGATGGCTCGCGATGAAGTACGGCACGATGTACTGCGTCTTGCCGGCCTTCCTCGATTCGTTCTCGAACGACTCAGCGAACCGTTCGAAGTCGTCGCCCGATGGCTTTCGCATGCGCGCCAGCACCTCGGGGTCAGTGTGTTCTGGGGCGACCTTCAGGTGACCGCCCACGTGATGACGAGTGAGATCGCGCATGTAGCGAGGCGAGCGTCTCGCCAGATCCATCCGGATTCCGCTCGCCACGAGTACCTTCTTCACGCCGGGTGTCTGCCGTGCCTGTTCCATGACCTCGATGAGCGGATCATGGTCGGTGCCGAGCAACTTGCAGATTGTCGGATACACGCAGGACTGGCGGCGACAGATCGCCTCGACCTCGGGCTTGACGCATTTCATCTGGTACATGTTGGCGGTGGGGCCACCGATGTCGCTGACCGTCCCCTTGAATTCCGGGTCGCTCGCCAGCTCGCGCACCTCGTCGAGGATCGACTGTTTGCTGCGTGACTGGATGATCCGTCCCTGGTGCGTCGTGATCGAGCAGAACGTGCACCCGCCGAAACAACCGCGCATGATCGTCACCGAGTCCTTGATCATGTCGAACGCGGGAATCGGGTCGGTATAAGCCGGGTGAGGCCGCCGCGTATACGGCAGTCCATACACCGCGTCCATCGCCGGCTCGGGGATCGGCAGCGCCGGACGGTTGCAGACAATCGCCCGCCGGTCGTGGGCCTGGACCAACCGTCGCGCATTGTAGGGGTTGGTCTCGTCGTGAATCATCCTGGTCGCCTCGGCGAAGGCGAGCTTGTCGTCGCGGACCGCCTCGAAGGAGGGTAGTGTCAAGGCGTCCACCGGCAACGTCTCGGACGCGCCCAGGGCGAACGCCCCCCCACGCATGTCGCGCAGGTCACCCATCGTCTGACCTGCGTCGAGGCGTCGCGCGATCTCGACGATACCCTCTTCGCCCATGCCGTAGACGAGCAGGTCCGCTTTACAATCCAGCAGAATCGAGCGGCGAACCGTGTCGCTCCAGTAGTCGTAGTGGGCCAGGCGGCGAAGCGAGGCTTCGACGCCGCCCGCGATCACCGGGACGTTCCGGTACGCCTCGCGCGCGCGCTGACAGTAAGCCAGCGTCGCGCGATCCGGACGCATGCCGATCGCGCCCCCCGGGGGAATAGGCGTCGTCGTTGCGTACCTTCCGGTTGGCCGTGTAATGGTTGATCATCGAGTCCATGTTGCCGGCGCTGATGGCGAAGAAGAGCCGCGGCCGGCCGAATTGCCTCCAGTCGTCAGCGGACCGCCAGTCAGGCTGGGATACGATGCCGATCCTGAAGCCGGCCGCTTCGAGCACCCGGCCGAGGATCGCCATGGCGAAGCTCGGGTGGTCGATGTAGGCGTCGCCGGTCACGAAGACGACGTCGGCCTGGTCCCAGCCACGATTCCGCATTTCCACCATGGACATCGGGAGCGGAGTCCGGGCGGCACCCCGTTCTGACTCGGGCAACTGCGCGAGTATGTTGCCGGCCGAGCCGGGAGGGTCAAGAACGCGAAGACTCTGCATCGGATCCGTGCCTAGTGGAAATCCCGTCCACATTGTATACATCGAGGGTATCGTGGATGGATCGGAAAGGCTGGATGCCCTCGGGCGCCGGATGCCGCCCAGATCTTGATCTCGGTGCCGCGCGTGCTCAAAACTTACCAGCGCGCCACGAGATCGAACGTCACCACAGCTTCGCTCCACGCGGCCCGTCTATCCGACGTCCCCCCACTTTCAGTAGCGGATCGATTTAGAGTCCGACGGTAACGATACTTCCTTTCGCGACCAGTTGCCTGGCAAACAGCTTAGGCGTC
Organism: Vicinamibacterales bacterium; assembly: GCA_965216615.1. Lineage (GTDB taxonomy): Bacteria > Acidobacteriota > Vicinamibacteria > Vicinamibacterales > UBA8438 > CAUZIB01. Next base: position 593,554 of record CBDCGH010000022.1, read on the forward strand.
AGACCGCGCAACCCTTTCTTCGGTCGTTCCTCGTTGTATTCGCGTCGCCAGGCCTCGATGATCGCCTGAGCGTGGGCCAAGCTGGTGAACCAGTGCTCGTTGAGGCACTCATCGCGGAACCGGCCGTTGAACGATTCGATGTAGGCGTTCTGATTGGGTTTACCCGGTTCGATCAGGCGTAGCGTGACACCGCGGTCATGCGCCCAGGTCAACATGGCTCGGCCGCAGAACTCCTGGGCGTTGTCGGTGCGTAGGACCCGCGGGAGGCCACGCGTCTCGCGTCGAATCCGATGGCCTGGATGATTTCCATCGCTGGTATCATCGTGGACGCGCGCTCAATGTCGCCCGAGGTGCAAGCGGAGGCACGGCGGCGTGGTCTGATCCCTGACCGTCCCGGCCGCCCGGCCAACACGGACGCAGGGAGACGGCCGACGGCGAGGAGCAGCGATGACGAGGAGTGAAGCTCCGGGACGCACAATGCCTCGCGGTCAGGTTTAAAGATCTTGTCGGCCCGCCACGGCCGCCCTCGACCACGTCCCCTCACTCTTGGCTCTTGCCTGATTTTGTGGGGCTTGGCGTGTCCTGGGTCCGCTCAGGTTCGCCCAGACTAGAACCTTGCTCCTCGGCGGCGTCGTTGTTGCCTTCGCGGTCGCGCTGATAGGCCTCGCGACCCCGGTCGATAGATGCTCGCGCTGCTGCTGGACGAACTCGCGGCCACGCTGGGCGGCCACCGAGACCTTCTCCCGACCTTCTCGCGCCCTCTCGTTGAGAAAGCGACGCCTTTCTTCTCCGGTGGTCGGGGTCCAGAGCAGCCCCACCGCCACACCCGTAATGGCACCCATGACGAACGCCATAAGGACCACCCCGGCGTATCCATCGTGATCTCTCGACATGACGACTCCTCCAGCGCTCTTCTTTACAGAAATTTGAGTCATGCCCACCCCGGCAACCTAGAGGACTGCCATCAATCATCATTCGGACATAGGCAGCTCACGAACCCTTCTGGTCAAGCTCACCCTCCAAAAAAGCATCGGTCCTGGGTTCGCCCCTATTGTCGGACCACCTACAGAGACACTTCCGCTTCCCCTGGTACTCTCCATAGCTTACGACTGTCATCCTGGGCCCACCCGCCTTACGCCGAACGACATCACCTATTTTGAACTTGTCCGCCACGCAATCCTCCTTTGGACGACTGCGAGGTTACCACCTTCTGTGCCGTAACCACCGCCATAGAGTCCGGCATCGACCATCTCGGGCTTTGCCGCTTCCACGGCACCGAAGCTGCTCGGCCGCCTCACAAACACGGCCAGCCGCCGTTTCGAAACCGAACCCCATAGACACACAACACGGCCTCTCGCCCGTGTTTTCCACAGCGCTCCTCTTCCAGAGTCCACGACCTCAGACCTAATCGTGGGCACTGTCGTCATGGCTGCTCCTCTCAAATACCCAAAGCCTCTCATTCTGAGAGAGGAGGGGCAGACCATTCCATTACGCCGATCTGTAGACCAATCAACGAACGGCCGCGGATCGTAGGCTCGGGATCAGTGGCCTATGAGTTAATAGCGGTGAAGGGTGGCGGGGCCGAGGGCATGGTTCGACCCCGCCGGTATCGCCGCCCGCTGTTCTGGACCTGAGAAAGGCGTCGAGCGGCGACACCCACTACAATCGGTCCTTCTGCGGATAACCAATAGAGGGGATGAGGACTGACTGTGGGCAGTGTCCTTCGTTACACATTCTAGACCCTCCTGTCTCACCACTTCGATCCAACCGAGAAGGTCAGCTTCGCTTCGGTTCTCGCCCACATCCCGCCGGCCTTGTGGTCCAGCGTACCTCGCCGTCTGGTCTGGAGGAGAACACCTTGGGAAGTTCTGCCACGACTCAGAAGACGACAGAGTCTCTCGACCGATTCCCTAAACCCGACGGGTGTTGCGGCTGGCGTTCTTGATCGGATTACCCCAGACCTTGGCGTTGGGGATGGTCACGGTTTCGTTCTCGCTGGAAAACAAGACGCAGGCGGCCAGGTTGACTTCCATCACTTCCCCGGTGATGCCGGCCACGTGCACGGTTTCGCCCGCCACAAAGGGCCGTTTGATAAGAATAAACATCCCCGCCGCAAAGTTGGCCAGCACGTCCTTAACCGCAAAGCCCACCACAAAACCAGTGACACTCAGCCCGGCGATAAAGCCCGACACATTAAAGCCCAGGTTCCCGGCAATCAGGCTGATTACAACGATCCACAGGAACCACTTCACACTGCGCTGGCAAAGAATTTCCAGGGTGCGGTCATACTCCACCGTGGAGAAGAACTTTCCCAGATGGCGATCCACCGCGTGGATAAAAATAAACCCAACCACAAGGCCTATGGCCGCCAGACTCCAAGGCAGGTAGCGTTGGGATACGTAGACTTGAGCCTGGGTGATCATTTCTTCAATCATGACAGAGCCGTTCTACGGGCATGGTCAGGTTGAGGTCCTGGCTGGCAGAGTCGCGCGATGCCGACCCGGCCCCTCAGCCATCGTGGCTATCGATTCCCGCCTGAAATCATCAGTCGCGCCGGGTGGCTGTATCACCGGCTACGTCGCTAGTTCTCGAACTCGTCAAAGGGCGCAATCGAAGCTCATCTTTCAGGATGATGTTGGAAGTCTGTGTATCAGGATCGAACACGATCATGATTTCGCCACGGTGGAGTTGACGCCTGACGGCGCTCTTCTTGTCATCCAATGTGCGCTCTTCAGCGCCGTAGTCTGTTCCGTCACGGGTCACAAACTCCTCGAGCAATCCGTCGAGAGCCTGGCCACTCAATGCCTCGACAGGGATCTGCACAATCCTCATTCCGGCCGCTCCAGTCCACCCTTCCAGGGCATGACTCTCTCCCGCAAAGGGAGAAAGTGTTAGGTGAATTCAATCCGTCAACGCAACACCATAAGCGATCGGAGGCGTTATGGGTGTGCGTTGGTCAAGGATGTCGTGGAGTGAAAAGAACGAGCTGTGGAAGCGATGGCGTCGTGGCGAAACGCTGCGCGACATCGCGCACGGGCTGCGTCGTGCTCCGAGCGTCGTCTACGCTGCGGTCGGAGCTGAAGGCGGAATTGCGCCGCGGCCACGGCGACGTTCACGGATCGCACTGACAACGACAGAGCGGGAAGAAATTTCGCGCCAGCTGGCACAGGGCCAGTCGCTGCGGACTATCAGTCGGATACTTCGCCGTGCGCCGTCAACGATCAGCCGCGAAGTAGCGCGAAACGGCAGGCGCGGGGTCTATCGAGCGGCCGTGGCCGACGCACAAGCTTGGCGCCGCAGCCGTCGTCCGCAGCCCTGTCGTTTGTCCAGCCGGCCGGCGCTGCGTCGCGCGGTAGCCCAGAAGCTCGCGCAGCAGTGGTCGCCGCAGCAGATTTCGGGTTGGCTCCGACGCACCTTTCCGAGCGATCCTAATATGCAGGTGTCGCCCGAAACGATCTACCGCAGTTTGTTCGTGCAGAGTCGCGGCGTCCTTAAACGTCGCTTGCTCCAGCAACTCCGTCGTCAGCACCACTTTCGGCACGCGCGGGCCGCTGCTCGGCGGCGTCCGCGACAGGGCCAAATCCTCGATGCCGTCTCGATTCGCCAGCGACCGGCAGAGGTCGAAGATCGGGCCGTGCCTGGCCATTGGGAAGGTGACCTACTGGAAGGGCTCTCGAGGCACTTACATTGCCACGCTCGTCGAACGCCAATCGCGCTACGTGATGCTTGTTCGTTTGCCGAACAAGGAAACGCAGACCGTGATTCGCGCACTAGCTCGTCGCATTCGACGGCTACCGCAGGGACTCATGCGATCGCTGACGTGGGATCGAGGCACCGAACTCGCCGCGCATCGCGCGCTTACCATTGCCACCGACGTCCACGTGTACTTCTGTGACCCCCACAGTCCGTGGCAACGTGGGTCGAACGAAAACACAAACGGCCTGCTGCGCCAATACCTGCCGCAGGCTGCCGACCTGTCCGGCTACAGCCAAGCGCAGCTGGATGCGATCGCGTTACGCCTCAACACTCGACCCCGAATGACGCTGGGATACCAAACGCCAGCGGCTAAACTAGTGGAGATCGTTGCGACGACGGGTTGAAACCGCATTACCCATGTCTCCGAAATGAAGTGTCACCCTTCTCTTAGGAAGGGCATCCAGAACTCGCGAGTTTCGCCGTCGAATCGCCGATATCCTCAACATCTCCCCGACTACTCTTGTGGGACCGCCGTGTCGAGCGACGGTACCGGCGCAGCGATTGTCGGCCGAGCCTCTGGATGGTCGGTCTCGCCCTCAGCCGGGCTTGCAGGGGCCTCGGCCGCCACCGGGTCCTCGAGCGGAAGCCCTTTGGCGAGCTGTTTTACCTGATCGGCGTTGAGGATCTCGCGAATCAGCAGCTCTTCTGCGATCCGGGTGAGCTCCCGCTTGTGCGTCTTGAGGACCTCACGCGCGCGGTCGTAGTTCCGCCTCACGATGGCCGTGATCTCCTCGTCGATTTTCGACGCGGTGTCCGGGCTGTGGTCGGCTCGCTGGGAGAAGTCCCGACCCAAGAAAATCTGTTCCTCTTTCTTGCCGAACGTGAGGAGTCCGATCGCCTCACTCATCCCCCATTTGCACACCATCTTGCGCGCCAGGTCCGTCGCACGATCGAAGTCGTTCCCGGCCCCTGTCGTGATGTCGTCTTGGGTCAACTCCTCGGCGATCCGCCCCCCGAGCAACATCGCGATTTGATCCTCGAGATACTCACGAGAGTAGTTGTGCTTGTCGTCGACCGGCAGCTGCTGCGTGAGTCCCAACGCCAGGCCACGCGGGATGATCGTCACCTTGTGGATGGGGTCGGCGTGTGGCAGCAACACGGTGAGCAACGCGTGACCCGCTTCATGCACGGCCGTGACGGTCTTCTCCGCGTCGCTGATGATCATCGACCGGCGCTCCGAGCCCATCAGGACCTTGTCCTTCGCAAACTCGAAGTCGTGCATCCGGACCACCTTCTGGTTGTCGCGCGCCGCGTGCAGCGCCGCCTCGTTGACCAGATTGGCGAGGTCCGCACCCGACAGACCCGGGGTGGCACGCGCCAGCACATGCGCGTCCACGTCGTCGGCCAGCGGGATCGTCCGGGTGTGGACCCTGACGATCCCCTCGCGCCCCTTGACATCCGGCTGATTGACGACGACCCGGCGGTCAAAGCGTCCAGGCCGCAGGAGCGCGGGATCGAGGACGTCCGGGCGGTTGGTCGCCGCTACGAGGATGATCCCCTCGTTCGATTCAAACCCGTCCATCTCGACCAGCAGTGCGTTCAACGTCTGCTCGCGCTCGTCGTGTCCCCCCCCCAATCCGGCACCGCGCTGCCGACCGACCGCGTCGATCTCGTCGATGAAGACGATGCAGGGGGCGTGCTTCTTCCCCTGTTCAAAGAGGTCCCGGACCCGTGAGGCACCAACACCGACGAACATCTCCACGAAATCTGAGCCGCTGATGGAAAAGAACGGCACGTTGGCCTCACCCGCGACGGCTCGAGCCAGGAGTGTCTTGCCGGTTCCAGGCGGCCCCATGAGTAGGACCCCCTTGGGAATCCGCCCACCCAGCTTCTGGAACTTCTGCGGTTCCTTCAAGAACTCGATAATCTCCTGGAGCTCTTCCTTGGGCTCCTCGACCCCCGCAACGTCCTTGAAGGTCACCTTCTTCTGTGTGCTGGACGAGAGCTTGGCCCGGCTCTTCCCGAGCGACAGCAAATTATTGCCAGCGCCCTGCATTTGGCGCATGAAGAAGATCCAGAAACCGATGATGAGCAGAATAGGTGCCCAGGAGTAGAGCAGCGTGGCCCACCACGGGCTCGTGGCCTCGCGTGCGGTTACGGCAACGTCGCGCTCGACGAGCTGGTTGACGAGGCCTTCGTACTGCGGCGGGACGTAGCTCCGGAAGCGGGTACCGCCGGTCAAGATGCCGGAGATCTCGTTGCCGGCGAGCTCGACGCGCTCGACCGCCCCGGCGTCAACGTGCCGGAGAAACTCGCTGAAGGGCATCGAGGTATCCGCCCTCTGGAACGTCGAGACGTTCCAGATCAAGGCAACGCCGACTACGAGCACCATCCATGGGAGGTACCTGCGCAGGGTCGAGTTCACCGTGCTCCCCCTAGATCCCCTACTTTCAAGACCGACATTTCAGCGCTCTCTCGACAATCGTCTCCCAGAAGTATGTCGACGACCCCTCTATCCCTACACCACGCAAACCGGCCTGCGCCGAAGAGATACATCAGGCGCATCAGGGCCCAGCTTGGCACGGCTGCCACTGGTGCTCGAGCAGGAAGGGCTATTTGGCCCTCCAGCCATTATGGACGGTTTTCTACTCCAGGCGACCCGTGCAGAGCGTCGGCGAAGACGACGCTCTGCATCGGACCGCCGTACCGTGCAACAAAGCGCCAGAGGGTGCTCCTGAGAAAACGTACCGTTCCGGGACGGTTTCTTCGCGATGTTTCGGTGCTTCCGCCATCAACTGTTACTCAGGCGGCCAGGAGCTCGTCCCCGGTCGCGGTGGCCGGCAACCGACTCGGCACGGCGCACGTGGTTGCGCCGATGCTGACGAATATTAATAAGGATGGCCGCTGACACACGAATATCTCACGGAACGTGAGGCGCCGCGTGGCGAGTTTCAGTCGCATCACGACGCGTCGCTCAGCTTAGATCCGGATACGCCCATCGTCTTCCAGTGCCCCCATGGCATCCGCAGTCAACATGCCGCGAAGTACTTCCGGGGTCAGGGATGCCGCAATCTCTACAATTTGCAGGGTGGCATCGACGCCTGGTCACAGCTGGTCGAGATCTCTCGTTAACGCGCCCTCGATCTGGCGCGAGTCGTTAAGTTGACAGTGCCCTCTAAACAGGGCCGAGCCAAGCGCCGATACAAGGCTCGACACTACTGTGAGGAGGGCTAAGGCAATGGACAACGACATCATTGGGCAGTCTGTGGTCATCAAAGGCGAGCTGACGGCAAAGGAAGACCTCACCCTCAACGGGCGAGTGGACGGCACTGTCGAGCGGTCCGTGCGTGATGATGGAGCAAACGATCGACTCGCTGGCCGACGACTTCGACGGTCGGGTCGCCGTCGGCAAACTCAACATCGATGAAAACACGAAGACCGCCGAACGGTTCGGCATCCGGTCCATCCCAACGATGCTGCTCTTCAAGAATGCCGGGGTCGTGCATCGTGGGGTAGGTCTCATCCATTGAAGTGACCTGACTCGGCTACTTAAGAAATGCGCCGCCTGAAGCTGCCGTGTTTGCTGCGGGCCGGTGTTGCAGGTCTTGCGACGGTTCGTAGTCGAAGTACAAATTACCCCAGTGCATGATCCACGGGCGACCTCTCGGGGTCGCCTTTGGTGCGTACAGCGACTGACTAAAGGCACGGACGGTCCGGGGCGAGCGCTAAGCCTTCTTCTTCGCCTTCTTCCTCGCCGCCCAGTACTTCTTCATCCGCTGCGAGACGGCCTTCTTCTGGGCTGCCGTCATCGCGCGCGCCGAGCTAACCACCTTCTTGACCGTGCGCTTGCGGCTGGGGGTTGCGACTTTCTTGACGGCGGAGCTGGTCAGCGCTGCCATCGCACGACGGAGTTTGGCCAGCTTCTCTTCAAGCAGGCGCTCTTCCTTCCGTAGGGTTGCTAGTACACGACGTATTTCGGGTATGGTCTGAAAATCTCCTGAACGGATTCAGCGTGATAGGAGCGCCATGTGCCAAGGCAAAGACGCGGTCTGATCGGTTTTGATCGGCATTTGCACAAGTCTGAAAATCAGTCGGCGGTTCAATTCCGCCCCTCGGCATCGATGGCGTATCAGACTTCGGTGATGGTGATGTCGTGCTCCGCCTCAATGAGCTTCTTCTTCAGCCGATAGAGCGCCGTGCGGGTCGCCTTTGACTTCACGTCTTCCACCACAACGCTGTGCGTTTCAACATTGTAGTAGGAGAAGTCCGCGATGTAGGTCGCCACGCGCACCGGCACGACCGCGTTGTCCCCCCAGGCGGTCTGCGGCACAACATGGATCGGGAACTTCGGCTGACACTCCAGGTCACGAATCAGCCCAGCCTTCTCCATCAGCTTCAAGTCCAGGTAGCGGCGGCTTTCTTTCTTCGACGCGAACCGAATCGCGTCCACCGTCGTCGGCACCGCTCCGAACTTGTTCGGGCGCGGCACGCCAGAAGGTATAGCTCTCCGACTGCTTTCTTGCTTCGCTATCAAGTAGTCGATGGGCAATGTCTCAAGCCAAAGCGTGTGCGGCTGGTCGGCGGCTGGGTCACAGCCCGTCATCCGTGGTATCGGTCAAGAGATACCGTCGCTTCAGAATTCGGCGTGTTGTGTGCTGGTGGCGGGCTGTCCATCCATCCCCGAAACCCTCCACGCTGCTCCTGATCGGCACCGGCCTCGCCGCCGTGGGGGTGTGAGACGGTATCAGCGGAAGAAGTAGCCACCACACGGCGCGAGTGATCCACGGGCGACCTCTCGGGATCGCCTTTCCCTTTGTTCTTCTTGAGCCCTAACCCTCGGCACATCCACACGGGAATTTGTGCGCGGAGCGTCATCGGAGTTCTCCTTGCGCAGACCTGCACACAGATTGTCGTGTATGGTTGTTGCAGCGAGATCTGATACGCCGACATGCGGATCTGCATCCCTTCTCTTCGTGCTGGGGATTCTGGGTCGGCAAGTGGGTGAGACATGACGTGACGCGGTGACGATCTCGTGGACAAGCTCATTGCAGATAACGCGGCTCGTCCGCGCCCAGGGATGGACAAGGCCGATGCGGCGATAGTGACGATCACCCGAGGAGTCAAGAAGACGAAGGCGCCCCAGATCGTTTCGCCACCGAAAGTAAAATCAGATCTTCGTTCTCGATCCGGCCCCCAAGCCGGACACCCCAACCGACGCCGCCGGGTAGCTCCCGCGTCGGGCTGAGCCCGACGTTCCCATCGAGCGGGATGGAGATAGAGAGATAGCAAAGAAGTGTGAGCCGGTAGGCTCATCGGAACACGGGAACGCCAAAGCTGCGGTGTCCGCGACCGGTCGTATAAGCCCGCCTCACCGTAGGCCTCGTAGCGCCGTTTCTACTTGTAGAAGGCCTGCCGGGAAATCCCGAAGTAGCGGCAGGTTCGAGCCACGTTACGGGACCTGTGGGTGGCGAATTGCTAATCAGCCCCGCAATCCGTTGAGATTATCAAGTCTTGTGATCCTGGGCGTGGTCGCTAGGATGTTCCGATGCGCGACCCGATCATCTTGCTGGTTCACCTGATCGCCACCCTGGCGCGGCTCATGGGCCCCGGCGGTCTACGGTCTGTCGTCGCCGAATCAATTCTGGTCAAGCATCAACTGCTCATTCTCAATCGCTCGCGACAGCGGGCGCCAAATCTCCGGGCGTCGGATCGGATCCTTGCCGGTGTCTGTGCGCTGTTCATGCGCCCTGCCCGTGTGTTCCGCTCGGCGATCGTGCTCAGACCGTCGACGATCCTGAACTTCCATCGAACGTTGCGCACACGTAAGTACCGGTTGCTGTTTTCACCGAAGCGCCGCCGCACCGGACCGAAAGGTCCGCCCAAAGAACTGGTGGACGCCATCGTCGAGATGAAGCGGCGCAACCCCACGTGGGGCTGTCCACGGATCGCACAGCAGATCGCCCTCGCCTTTGCCGTCGATATCGATAAGGACGTGGTGCGTCGGGTCCTTGCCACGCACTATCGACCGGACCCGGGCGGGAGCGGACCCTCATGGCTGACGTTCCTGGGGCACGCGAAAAGACAGCCTGTGGAGTATCGATCTGTTCCGGTGCGAGTCCGCGATCCTGCAAAGCCATTGGGTGCTGGTGGTTATGGACCAATACACGCGGCGGATCGTCGGCTTCGGCATCCATGCTGGCATCGTGGATGGCCGCACCTTGTGCCGCATGTTCAACCATGCAATCCGAGGGTTGTCGCGTCCGAAGCGCCTCAGCTCCGACCATGACCCGCTGTACCGGTTCCACCAATGGCACGCCAACCTGCGGGTGCTGCGGGTGACCGAGGTGAAGAGTGTCCCGTAGGTGCCCCTGTCGCATCCGTTTGTCGAACGGTTGATCGGCACACTGCGACGAGAATGCGTGGATCGGATGCTGTTCTGGTCCGCGTCGGACTTGGAACAGAAACTGTGTGACTTCCAGGACTTCTATAATGCGCACCGCGCCCATGCGTCGTTGGCAGGGCGGACGCCCGTCCCGACACGGAAGGATGTCGCAACGCTTGACCACTACCGCTGGCAAGAACATTGCCGCGGTCTCTATCAGACGCCGATCGCGGCGTGACATCGGAACAGCGCAGACGTTGGCGAGCGTGTCGATGCGCCCGCGTGCGGAGTTATGCAGCGTGATCGCCATTGCGCAGCCGCAGGACCGTGCTTCAGCAGCACATCTTACGCACGCCATCGCGAGAACGTCGCTGATGGCTCCGGCTCCCGCGACATGAAGATCGAGCGATAGCTCGAATTCTTACGAATGCCCCACCCACAGGTTCGTTCCTGCCGGGCGTACCATTTTTCGCCAGCACTCGCGACGTTCGCCGTCGCATCGCCTTTGGCTCTGCTGCAGCCCTCCCATGAGTAGCACGAGACAGACGGTCCGCATAGCCCGCCAGGCTCGCAAGCCAACGCGAGATCCTCAATAATCCCCACTGTACATAGTGATGACGAGGTGTTCGGTAGGCACAGCGCCTCGCAGGGCATCTTCGTGACCGAGATGGACAAAGACAAACCGCTTCGGATCCCCGCGCCGCTCCGGCATCACGTCGAGCAGCTCTTCAAGTTCACCGACCCGTTCTGTGGCGAGCACCTCGACGCCGAGTACGCCGAACTCATCCGAAAGTTGATCGCCAAGCTGGCACGCAAGCGCCGCTCGTGCGTGGCGACCTTCGCATTTGGGCAGCGGCGGCGATCTACGCCGTTGGTAGCGTGAACTTCCTTTTCGACCGCGCACAGCGACCCCACCTGACTGGAGCCGACCTGAGCGCGCTGACTGGAGTACCGAAGAGCACCATCGCCAACAAGGCGAGGCTGATCCGCGACGTTCTGCGCATCGGCCAGCTGGACCCGGAGTTCTGCCGGCGGGAGCTACTCGCGTCAAACCCGATGTCTTGGATGATTTCGGTCGGCGGCATCATCGTGGACGTGCGCACGATGCCGCCCGAGGTCCAAGCGGAGGCATGGCGGCGTGGTCTGATCCCTGATCACCCCGCCCGCCCGGGGGACGAGTAGTAATTCGCCACCCACACGTCTCCAGATTCACCGGTACAATGTTTCGCGGTCGACACCATGCGGTTAGCCGTCGGTCACCTGACACCCGGCACGCCCGGAGGCGTGCACACATGAGCCCGTACCTCATCTTCGCGCTGATCGTCGGCGCCTACATCGTGTACTCGATCAAGATCCTGAATGAATACGAGCGGGGTGTCATCTTCCGGCTTGGGAAGCTCTTTCCGCGCCCAAAGGGACCGGGTGTCATCCTCGTCTTCAGACCCATCGACCGAATCGTGCGGGTCAGCCTCCGGACGATCGTCATGGACGTGCCCCCCCAGGACGTCATCACCAAGGACAACGTGTCCGTGAAGGTGAACGCCGTCGTCTACTTTCGTGTCATGGATCCCCTGCGGGCGATCGTTGAGGTCGAGGACTTTCACTATGCCACGTCGCAGCTGGCGCAAACGACGTTGCGAAGCGTGCTGGGGCAAGTCGAGCTCGACGGCCTGCTCTCGGAACGGGAGCAGCTCAATCAAGAGTTGCAGCAGATCCTCGACACGCAGACCGACCCCTGGGGCGTCAAGGTCTCGGCTGTCGAAGTGAAGCACGTCGACCTGCCGGCCGACATGCAGCGCGCGATGGCGCGACAAGCCGAAGCGGAGCGAGAGAAGCGTGCGAAGATCATCCACGCTGACGGCGAGTTCCAGGCATCCGAAAAGCTCGCACAAGCTGCGGAGGTCATCTCCAGACAACCGCTTGCCATGACGCTGCGGTATCTACAGACCGCAACCGAGATCGCTGGCGAGAAGAACTCGACGCTGGTCTTTCCGTTGCCGATCGACCTGCTCAGCATGCTGATGGCCAAGTACAACACCGGGGCAAGGTGAGACCAGGGTAAGGTGCGATTACTGGGCCGACCACTCACTCGATAGTAGAAACTGAGAAATCCGCCGAGGCGTTCCCGCCGCTAACGTCACTACTGTCGGTCCTTGTGGCCGCTTCTCCGTGCCTCGCTCGTGAGACTCACCAGCCACAGGCTTCTGGGCGCGGCGAGTCAGTTCCTATTCATGCACGAGCGCCACGTTTTCCGCGCGCGGACCTTTCGGTCCCTGGCCCTCTTTAAAGGTCACGGCCTGATCTTCCCGGAGGTCGTCAAACTGCACACCGTTGCAGGCGGACTGGTGGAAGAAGTACTCGGTGCCTTCTCCCGACGCCACGAACCCGAAGCCTTTATCACTCACCAGCCGGCTGATGGTCCCGTTCACTGTTGCCATATGGTCTCCTGTTGAATTGACCGTTTCCTGTTGAGCCCCTTTTGTAGCACGCATGGTGCTTCCGCCATCAACTGTTACTCAGGCGGCCAGAAGCTCGTCCCCGACCGGGGCGGTCGGCAACCGGCTCGGCACGGCGTACGTGGTCGCGCCGATGCTGACTAATACTAATTAAGGATGGCGGCTGACGGCATTGTCAAGTTGACGCTGCAGCTGGCACAGTCGACCGATGACGAGCCCGCAGGGTGCCGTAAATCAGCCAACCGTAATCCGATAGCTGAGAACAGGTTGAAGCCGATGCCGGGTAGCCAGGCTCTGAACGACTTCATTGCCGGCTCCTCGAAGCGCGTGTATGAAGGCGGCCGCGTTGACGCGTCTCAATTCAAGGCGGCGCGCTGGGATCTGCTGCCGCAAGCCGGGTACCTGTGGGCGTCCGTGCAAACCGTTCGCGGGTGTTCGAAGCATTGCTCCTTCTGCTCCGTCTGGCGGACCGACGGACAGAAGCCACGGCAGCGCGCGTCGGATCCGGTGATCGAGGAGATCGTCGATTTGCGCCGGCGCGGGTACCGGTTCGTCGCGCTCGCCGACGACAATTTCTATCCGGTGTCCCTGACTGATATCAAGAACGCCGAGCGCCAGAATAACGCGGCGCGAGTCGCAGAGTTGACGGGCATTCGCAGCGATCGGTTCGAGTTCATGGCGCGCCTGGCGGAGTTGCCGGACGACATGATCTTTCTGACGCAAATCACGATGGAAGCGGCGGAAGACCCCAGCTTCCTCGACGCGATGCGCAAGGCACACATCAAGGGCGCGCTGGTGGGCGTGGAGGCGGTGACGCGGGAAGGCCTCAAAGCCGTTCACAAAAACTTCAATGCATCAGGCGAGACCCTGGTGCTGCAATTGCGGACCTTCCGCGAACACGGCGTGCACGTGCTGGGATCGTTTATCTTCGGTCTACTGACCGATCGGGAAGCGACGTTCGAGGCGACGCGCGATCTGGCGGAGAAGGCGGACCTGACCTTCGCTCAGTTCGTGATGTTGACGCCCTTCTGCGGCACGGTGGATTTCGAGAAGTGGGAAAAATCGCTCGGCGATACACCTCCAGAAGTTACCGGCATACCGCTGACGCGGTATTGGCTGATTCCGGCGGAGCAGCGGCCGAAGATGTTCATGCCGCATCCGACGATGAGTTCGGAAGAGATGCGGCAGAGGACGCAGGGCGTCTGGGACCAGTTCTACAGCCTGCGCTCGATTTGGAAGCGCTCGCGGTGCACGCCCGATCTGCGCACCCGTCTGGCGTTCCTCTTCATTTCGAAACTGTACCGGCAGATGTACGCCAGTACGGGAATTGCGACCGACAGTGCGCGGCGCAATCGAGCGACCTCGTGGGCGCGGCTCCTGGCGATTCCATGCCGTCGATTATTCCGGACGAGCGCGATGCCTGAATCGGAGGTTCCAGGAGCGCGTCCGAGGGTATTGTCAAGTTGAGCAGAATCGGGCTGACCGACCCCCAACATGCCAGGTTTCAGAACCTCCCGAGACACCCCTCCTGCGCCCCTATAAACACTACCCCAATCGAGGCTAAAATCACGCCTCTGGGGGCGACCCCTTCTGCGGCGGTTTTGGCGTTCAAAAACCTCCGCCAATCGCACATTCGACTGACGGGCACATTCCTGAAGATCGAACCAGACCCGAGGGGTAGAATGCGGCTGACTCCCGGACACTGACGAACAGCACGATGCCACTCGCGTCTGGCACGACCCTCGGCCCGTCTCTGCTCTTCGGTTCAGGAGTCGTCACAGTCGAGCAGGTGGAAACATCATGACAAGACAACAATTCCTTCGGAGGCTTGTCGGCTTCATCGTCGCGCCGTTTGCGCTTCCGGCCTGGGCGAACGTTGAAGCGTCGGGAACGAGCGAAGACATCCAGGCACTCGAGAAGCCGGTCTCAGAGTGGCGGAAGCTGCTGTCTCGGGATGCATACGGGGTTCTATTCGAGGAAGACACTGAGCGCCCCTCGAGCAGTCCGCTCAACCGGGAAAAGCGACCAGGCACCTACATCTGCGCCGCCTGCTACCTCCCGCTGTTCGATTCGACCACCAAATATGAGAGTGGCACCGGGTGGCCCAGCTTCTACGCACCGCTCGAGGGGCGCCTCGGCACCAAGCGGGACTTCCGGCTCATCTGGCCGCGCACGGAATATCACTGTGTCCGTTGCGGGGGGCACCAGGGACATGTTTTCAAGGATGGCCCTCGACCCACCGGTCAGCGGTGGTGTAACAACGGCCTGGCGCTTCAGTTCGTGCCCGCCGGCGAGGCGTCACCGGGGCTGAGGACATAACGAATGACAAACCCAAGATCCGCGCTCATCGTTCTACTTGTGGTGGGTGCTGTATCGCTGAGCGCTCAGCCTCCCGGCACGTCGCTCGAGAAAGCCTACTTCGCAGGAGGTTGTTTCTGGTGCATGGAGTCGGACTTCGAGGGATTGCCGGGCGTTGAGGACGTGGTGTCGGGCTTCACCGGCGGGGCCGCTAAGAATCCCACCTACAACGGCGATCACGCCGGCCACTACGAAACCGTCGAGATCATCTACGATCCGAGCATCGTCAGCTACCAAGACCTGCTCGATCACTACTGGATCAATGTCGATCCATTCGATGCCATGGGGCAGTTCTGTGACAAAGGCCCGAGCTATCGCACCGCGATGTTCGTGTCGACGCCCGAGGAGCGTCGGCTCGCGGAGCAATCGAAGCAAAAAGTCCAAGCGATGTTTCCGGACCAACAGGTGGTCACGAAGATCTTCGATGCCAGCATCTTCTATCCCATCAAGGGCGACGAAAGTTACCACCAGGACTACTACAAGAAGAGCCCTTTGCGGTACAAGTTCTATCGGTTCACGTGCGGCCGCGATGCGCGCTTGGCGGAGATCTGGGGCGAGCGGGCCACGCATTGACATGCGCAACGTCTGAAACGTCCCGGCGTGAAGTGGAGTCTGTCCGCTCTGATCATGGCGGCCGTCGCTGTGCTCGCCGTCGAAGCGCTACGCTGACTTAGACGCGGTGAGAGCCCACCTCGCAAATATCGAGGCACTTATCGAACGGATGATGGCGATCGCTGACATTGTCAGCGTCGAGGTCTATGGAAGCCCCGACGACCAGGTGCGCGAGGCACTCGCCAGTTTCGGGGCCAAGTCCTATCGACCCTATGCCGGCTTTGTCCGCTGACCTCGACTGGGTCGAGGAGCTGAAGACGCGGATGCCCAGCCCATGATTGGTGAAGTCGTTGTCATTGTGATCATTGCCCTGATCGTGTGGCCGATGCTGCTCAAAGCACGGAAGAAGTGACCTACACTCCTGCCGTCCTGAACTGGGGCGTTGGTGCATGAATAGGAATTGACTCGTCACGCCTCGAAGCGTCATCGGCCGTTCACCGACCGATGCTGTACGACATCGGCCGGCCAAGCTCAGTCATCCGATTCAATACGTTGCACGCGAGCAGCACCTCGGCCTCTTGCCCGCCGGGCGTTCGGGCTCTCAGGTCATCTCCGATGATCGACTTGTACCGGAAGAACGCATTCTCCACGCGCGCTTGCCGATGGTACTTGTACCGGAAGAACGCATTCTCCACGCGCGCTTGCCGATGGTAGCCCGACACCTTCTTCCAGCGGCGACGGCTGAGGACCTTCACCCGCTTGATCGTTCGATCGCGAGCACTCGACCGCGGTCTACGTCGAGACACGGAGGCCGTTCTGGCCGGCGGAATCACCACGGTTGCGCCTCGCGCTTCGACCGCTTCGTAGAACGCGATGGTGTCGTACGCCGTATCCGCGGTCACGCTCGCAACCTCCCCACCCAGGTGCTTACGTCATTAAGTGTTGCTGAGAGGAGCTTAAGCTAAAATCATGCATGTACTTACATTCGATCCTTGCGCTCACAATTTCTCTCGTTGCGAAAACTGGGCGTAAGCGCCTTGGTTAGACGCAGATAAGGGCGAGAGAGCAACAGTTGATGGCGGAAGCACCCAGCGTGTGTGACAAGGATCAGATCGACTACGGGGCGGTCCGGCGCTACTTCGCTCGGTCCGGCGGGGGCGAGCCAGCCAGCGCGAGCTACATGGCGCACGCACAAGACTTGCCAGACACTGCCGTCCACTATCGCTTCCGGAAGGAGTGCGCGACGATACATGACTGGCTCGATGCGATTCGACCGGAAGCGCGCGTGCTCGACCTCGGCTGTGGGGCGGGGGCCTGGACCGAGCGGTTCGCCGAGCGCTTCGGCGGCGTCGTCGCGATTGAACAGAGCGCCGCGATGCTCGCCGCCGCAGGGACGAGACTCGCGTCTCGGTCGAACGTCGAGCTTCTGAACCAGGATGTTCGAGATCCCTTACCGTCCGGGCCCTTCGATCTTATCTTCGTCGGCGGACTCTGCATGTATTTGAGCGACGCCGACACGATTACGCTCCTGAGGGCAGTCGCCGGACGTCTCTCTGTTCGCGGCCGTGTCGTACTCCGCGAGTCGACCGTTGCGAGCGGCTCCGAACGTACCGAGGGCGACTACCGAGCGATTTACCGAAGCGTCGACGTCTACCGCGCGCTCTGTCGGGACGCAGGCGTGTCGCGTGTCGACGTACGCCGAAACTACGCATACACCTCCATGGAGATCGCCGTCGAACTCGTGGAGATGCGACGCCGGCACCTGCGCTTGCTACCTCATACCTCACCGTTTCTCGGCGCGCTGACCTGGTGGTCGCTGCGAGTTGCTTCGCCTGTGTGCTTTGGGCTTCTCCCCCGAGCATCCGCGTGGCTTGGCGTACGTTGGCCGAAGCTCCAGAATCATTTCTTTCTCCTGCAAGGCGCCAGTTGATTCACGCTGTCGGAGATTCACGAAGGAGCACGTGACAACGGACCGATTGAACCAGGCGCCCAGCGGAGGTCCGGAGAGAATCCGAAAGGCGGTTATTCTCGCCGCCGGCGTTGGCGACCGGCTCCGTCCGTTTACCGACGAGTTCCCGAAAGCACTGGTCAAGGTTGGTGGCGTTCCGATCCTGGACAACTCGCTCGCTCACCTGGCCGCCGTTGGCACTGAAGAGATCACGATTGTCGTGGGCCACCACAAGGAAGCCATCGTCGAGCGGTATGGCTCGAGCTACCTCGGCATGTCGATGACCTACGTAGTGTCGGAAAACTACGAGAACACCAACAACATCTATTCGCTGTGGCTCGCTCGTGGTCACCTCGCCCAGGACGTACTGCTACTGGAGGCGGACGTGTTCTTCGAGCGTGCGATTCTGGAGCGCCTGCTCTCGCAAGGCTCGGGCAACCTGGCCGTCGTGTCGCGGCACCAGAGTTGGATGTCGGGCACGGTGGTCAGCGTGGATGTTCGCGGTCGTGTTCAAGCGACGATCGTCGCCGAGAATCAAGAGAAGGATTTCGACTACTCGAAAGTCTTCAAGACCGCCAACATCTACCTCTTTCGTCAGGACTTCCTCAAGCGGTATTTCTTGCCGCAGCTGGAAGCGTACATCGCGTCTAAGGACTACGACGAGTACTACGAGTCCATCCTCATCACGCTCGGGCACCGAGGCAAGAACAGCCTGATCGCGGTGAATTGTGATGACCTTAAATGGTACGAGATCGATGACGAGAGCGACCGTTTGGCTGCTCAGTATCTGTTCGGGTCAGCGCAGGAGCGCTATGCGCACATCAAGACCCAGCACGGCGGCTACTGGCGCTTCGGGTTCGTCGATCACGCCTACCTGTACAATCCCTACTATCCGCCGCCAACGGTGTTCATCGAGTTCGAGGACCACCTCCGCGACTTGGTGGGGAACTACCCGGCGGGGCAGGATGTTGTCGCGCGCCTGGTCGCTACTCTGATCGATCAATCTCCGTCCCGAGTCGTGGTGGGGAACGGGGCTTCGGAGCTGATCAGGATCATCTCGAGTCACCTTCCCGGACGAATTTCGTGTCCCGTGCCGTCCTTCAACGAGTACGAAAATGCCGCGCGGACCGGGACCTTCGTCCCTTTCGAACTGCCGTCTCCATCGTTCGAACTCGACGTGGATGTTTTTGCCGACCGGGTGATCGCGAGCGCGGCGAAGGTGGCGATCGTCGTGACACCAAACAATCCCACGTCGTTGGCGGTGCCTCGGAACGACATTCTGCGCCTCGCCGGAAGACTGGAAACGGCAGACTGCATGCTGGTCGTCGATGAGTCCTTTGTTGACTTTACAGACGACTACCAGGCGCTGAGCGTCGAGCGTTGGGTCGACCGCGTCCCCAACCTTGCGGTCCTCAAGAGCCTAAGTAAGTCCTTCGGGATCGGAGGACTGCGGCTGGGCTATCTGCTGACAGCCAACGAGGCGTTCGCAAGCGCAGTACGGGCCGAGCTGCACATCTGGAACATCAACGGCTTCGCGGAGTCCTTCCTGCGTCAAGCACCACGGCATCGCAAGGAGTTCAGGCAGAGTTGCGCTCTGGTTCGGGACCACTGCCAAGAGCTCTATCACGGGCTGAACGAGCTCCCCGGCATGACGGCGCACCGACCTCAAGCCAACTTCGTGATGTGTCGTCCTTCAGCTTCGGGAGCGTCCGCTCCGGACGTCGCCGAGCGGCTCTTCGTGGAGCACAACATCCTCGTCAAGCACTGCGCCGGCAAGCACATGGCCGATGGAGATCGGTATCTACGCATCGCGAGCAAGACGCGACCGGAGAACCAAGCGCTCGTCGAATCGGTACGGGAATGCCTAACCCCATGACGGGTGAACGGCACCGACGAAGCGCCCTGTCTCTCGTGTATGACAGAGCCAATGGGCTGACGTTGGCGGGGTTGGTGTGCGGAGTCCTCGCCATCGCGTTCATCGCGCGCGGCGCCTATGCCGCCGCCATGACCGCGCTGCTGTGGGCCCTGTTCTGCGATTGGTTCGACGGTCCTCTGGCGCGACGAACACGCGGCCGGACCGACGAGGACCGCGCCTTCGGCGTGCAGCTCGACTCCTTAGTCGATATCGTCAGCAGCGGGGTTGCCCCTGCGATGCTCCTGGTCTGTCTGGGAGAGTTCGACACCCTGTTCGTAGCGGGCGCTCTGCTACTCGTGATCGCTGGAGCGATTCGGCTCGCACACTTCAGCGTTCTTGGCCCTGAGAGTGGCGCGTATAACGGTCTGCCCATCGATACCAACATCGTCGTGGTGACAGCCTTGTTCCCGTTTCGCGAGTTGCTTGGGCACGTCGCGTTTTCCTGGGTGCTCTTCGCGGCGATCGTCACGCTCGCCATACTCAACGTGGCGCCGTTCCGAATGCCGAAGTTGGTTGGTGGCTGGTACTACGTCGTGGCGGCCTACGTCGTCGTGATGACGGCCGTGAATATCAGCTCTTCGGTGCGCTGAATGGGTATTGTCAAGTTAAGCAGAATCGGGCTGACCGCCCCCCAACATGCCCGGTTCACGACAGGACTCGAGCCCATCATCTTGGGGGTCGATCAGCCGAGTTTACGTTAACTTGACGGTGCCAACCAACACGCACGTCCGGGCGACGCGGTCAGCGACGCAGCTCGCGAAACTTGCAGGAAAAATCCTACCGCGTGTGGCACACTGGTGCCGGCCGGGAGCGGCGAGATCGACGAACCATTGGGGCGAGCGAGACCGATCAACTGGCTGATCCGGCGCGGGCGTGGTTGAGCGAATAAATGGGCGTGACCGCCTGTGCGGTGAGAGCCCGAGAGCCTGAATAGCGAACTATCTGGCACGCGCTCCGCTCCGGCCACTACTAGAAGAGGCAGACCTCGTATCGGATTCTGGGGGAGTGTTTTTCGAGCCTGGTTCGAGGAGCTGAAGGCGCGGGTGCCGACGGGACAGTGAGATGGCGCGAGCGATTGGCACACGGCTTGGCCCAGCGGAGGAGCAGTTCGGTGAACTTGAGCTCGCGATTGGCTTGATCGCCCAGGATGATGACGAAGACGACGACCTCGACGATGACGACGGTGGCAAAGGCGACGGCGACGGCGGCGAACCCGACGGTGGAAAAGGCGAGGACGAAGAACAAGACGACGACGACCTACCCACCGGGGTGATCTGACTGACGGCGCGGGTGCCCGTGCACTGACATCCCCCATGCCTGACACGGCACGCCACAGGCCGGCTTAAGCGGCGGTCATCACCCAGTTGCGAAACTCGTCCCGGATGGCCCGCCAACTCCTTCTTCTCAAGACACTTGGTGCTTCCGCCATCAACTGTTGCTGTCTCGCCCCTATCTCATTCAAACGAAGGCGCTTATGCCCCGTTTCGGCAACGAAAGAGGTTGTCGGTGCAACAATCGACTGTAAGTGCATGCACGATTGGCACTTAAGCTCTTCTCAGCAACACTTGATGGTGGAAGCACCACTATTGGGCGCGTCGCCGCTCGTGATGACGACCCAGGGACACAGCTTGAGCGGAGTTTCGGCAAACCGCTCAAGGTCGAACAGGGGCGGTGGATCTACCGGACGGCGAACGGCCTGGTGACTCTGAGCTTTCTGGACGCCGCCACCGAGTCGATCGTGTCAGCTGTCAGCACACCCCGATCGGAGTTTCCCTAGGGGACCGCGCTACTCGGTCCGCGAACAGTTCGTTAGCTATCCGTTAGCCGTTTTCCTCTTTTCGATCGAAACACGCCCGTGACCCGGGCCTTCCTTGATCGATGGTGCGGAAGGGGGGATTCGAACCCCCACGCCCTTGTGAGGCACAAGCTCCTGAGGCTTGCGCGTCTGCCAGTTCCGCCACTTCCGCTGGAGAACGACCATCGAGTATAGCATCGGCCTAACAGGACGATAGCGGCTGACGCGGCCGAGACCGCACACTGTCCGCACGACATCCTGTGCCGATACTCGGGATAGCGAGCAGGGTGCTTCTTCTATACTCGGAATACACAACCTTGACCCTTTACTAGGAGGCCGCGACGTGGCGCTTTCCCGCGGAGCTCGGTTCATTCTGACGTTCATCATGCTGTCGGTGCTGGTTTCGCTTGGTGGCGTGCTCGCCATGTACTTCCTGGCGACGCGCGGCCCGGATGTTCAGTCCGGGTCGGTGCTGTGGCTGCAAGTACCAAGCGGGCTGATCGAACATGCGCCCGACGACCTCGTCGGGCAGTTGACGGTGGGACGACGCGAGACGCTGAGCGACGTGGTCGGAGCCCTGCGCAAGGCGAAACTCGACGACCGCGTGCAGGGCGTCATCCTCATGCCGCCGCTGGGGGCAGGGCTGTGGGCCAAGGCGCAGGAGATTCGCGATGCCATGCTGGACTTCAGGGAATCCGGCAAGCCGCTCATCGCCTATCTCGAGTATGGCGGAGGGCAGCAGTACTACCTCGCAACAGCAGCCGACCGGATCTTCCTGACGCCGACCAGTCCACTGGACCTGGTGGGGGTGGCGAGTTACGAGCTGTTCTTGCGGGAGGCCATGGACAAGGTCGGAACGTATCCGGACTACCTCCATGCCGGCGAGTTCAAAACCGCGTCCAACATCTACACCGAGACGACCTTCACCCCGGAGCATCGCGAGATGTCGGAGTCGCTGAACCGGGACTTCTACGAGCAGCTCGTGGGTGCCATCGTCGAAGGGCGCCACATGAGCGAGTCCGCGGTGAGGCGTGCCATCGATGCGGGCCCGTTCGTACCCGACGAGGCAGTGGCCCAGGGGCTGATCGACGGGCTCCGGTATGAGGACGAGCTCGCGGCCGAATTGGATTCGGGAGACGCAGAGCCCGCGCGTCTGGACTACGCGGACTACCGGCGGCTCGACCCGGCGACGCTGGGCCTGAGCGGTGGTCCGCGGATCGCCGTTATTCACGCGTCTGGCGTGATCACGCTTGGCGGGCGCGGGTACGACATAGTCGGCAGTCAGATCGTTGGTTCCGCGGCGATGGCGCGCGATATTCGTGCAGCTCGTGAGGACGACACGATCAAAGCCATCGTGGTGCGAATCGATAGTCCGGGTGGGGCGGCCATCGCGTCTGACCTCATCTGGCGTGAGCTGAAGCTGGCAACGGACGACAAGCCGCTCATCGCCTCGATGTCCGATGTGGCCGCGTCAGGCGGCTACTACATCGCGGCGCCCGCCGATGTCGTGGTGGCGCAGCCGGGCACGCTGACCGGGTCGATCGGGGTCGTGGGTGGCAAGTTCGCCATTGGTGGAACGCTCGAGAAGTTCGGCGTGCATGTCGAGGCGGTGACCGATGGGGCCATGTCGGACATGAACTCCCCATTCACGCCCTACTCTGATCAAACGCGGGTCCGTGTTCAGGAGCAGATCGACACGATCTACGAGACATTTCTCGCTCGGGTCGCCGAGGGACGCGACATGACCCGCGACGAGGTGCACGCGATCGCGCAGGGGAGAGTGTGGACGGGCCGTCAGGCCCAGACGGTCGGTTTGGTCGACGAGTTGGGCGGTTTCGATCGCGCGTTGGCGGCGGCGAAGCGCGAGGCCGGGATCGAGCCCGACCGCGATGTGACGGTTGTGCGGTATCCCCGACCGCGGTCGTTCTTCGACGTGATCAACAGCGAGTTTGGTGCGAGGGCGCTGCTGGCACCCTATCTCGCTACGCCGGCCGACCGGCTGGCGGCGGTGGCAACGCTGCCGATGCGTCTGTTTCGGCCCGGCGAGCCTCTCGCCCTCATGCCGATGCTACCGCTGCCACACTAGGAGCCGAGGGCCTCGGTCAGCGCGGCTTCGTCGATACTCACTGCCAGACTGGTGGCGACGTTCGCCAAGTACGACGAGTAGAACTGCTGCCGGCGCTGGCCGAGCATTTCAGTTTCGAGCCCTTCTTTCTCGGCGTCGAACACGGCAGGAACGACGTCTTGACGCTCGACGACCTGGATAATCGCCGCCGCGTTTCCAGCCTCGATGACATCGCTGACCCCACCGACTGGAAGCGAAAAGGCGAGGGCTTCGACCGCAGCATTCGCGCCAACCTCCGGGAACGTCCCGCCCCGAGAGAGTGGTTCACTGGAGCCCACAGGCCAACCCGCCTCGCCGGCAGCAGCCTCGAAGTCGTCAGCCGCCTTGAGCACATCGACCGCTTCGGCCGCGCGCTGTTGGGCTGCGGTGAGCGCCTTGCGCCGCAGAACGTCCTCGCGCACCTGCTCGCGCACGTCATCGAGCGGCGGCACATAGGGATCCTGTCGACCCACCACGGTGACCCACGTTGGTCCCAGCGGCGACCGAATTGGGCCGGCCACCTCACCCTCGGGGAGCTGGAATGCCCGCGCAGAGATCTGTGGGGCCAACCCCAGTCCGAGGATCGGCTCGCCCGGGGCGACAAACCCAGACTCCTGAACCTCAAGGCCGCGTGACGAGGCCGCGGTATCGAGATCAGCCGGCGTCGACACTTCCTCTGCGATCGCGTTGGCCAGGGCACTTGACCGGGTCGCGGCCTGCTCCTGTTTGATTGTGCGCTCGATGAGGTCGCGCACCTCGGCAAGCGGCTGGGTCGCCGCTTCCTGCTTCTCGGTGACGGTGATCACGTGGAACCCGAACGCGCTGCGCACCGGGTCGGAGATGGCACCGACCTCGAGCTCGAATGCCACGGCCTCGAACTCGGGCACCATGCGGCCACGGGCAAACAAACCAAGATCGCCACCTTGCACCGCGGTTCCCTCATCATCCGAGTGAGCCCGCGCGAGCTCCGCGAAGTCGGCACCGGCACGCGCCTCGGCGGCGAGCTCAGCCGCTCGCGCTTCGACCGCGGCTTCGTCCTGGTCTTCGGTCCGAAGCAGAATGTGGCTTGCCCGCACCTGACCGGGTCTTGAGAACCGCGAGAAATTGGCGTCGTAGTAGTCTTGGACCTCTGCATCGGTGAGGGTGATCGAGTCTCCGATGGCGCTTTCGTCGATTAGGAGAAACCGCAGCTGCCGCCGCTCTGGAACTTCATACGTCAACGACTCTTCGTCATAGAGCAGCTCGACGTCCGAGTCGGTCGCCTCGACTACGTCCCTGAAATCATCGCCTCGAAACGTCACGACGTTGACGCTGACCCGTTCGTTGCGCCGACGGTATTCGGCCTCGAGTTCCTCATCGGTGACACCGACCCAACCCGTGATCGCGGACTGAAGCCGTCGAACCAGGAGTTCGCGTCGGATCTCCTCTTCGAATTGCGCCGTCGTTACGGGTGGACGCTGGAACTGGAGGGCTTGACGATAACGCTCTTCGCCGACGAAGTGCCCGTTCTCCTGAAATAGCGGGAGATTGATGATGGACTGGCGGATTTCAGCGTCGGTGACCTCGAGGCCCAGGCGCTCGGCTTCTGCGAGGGCCGAGTACTGGTTGACCAGTTGCTGCAGCACCTGCCTGTGAACGCCGAGTGAGCGCAGCACGTCCTCGCTGATTTCCTCCCCTGTCTGGACGCGGTAGTTTTGGACCTGCTGCAGGTAAACCCGGCGGAACTCCATCGTCGTGATTTCGTGACGACCGACTCGGGCAAGCACGCTGTTCTGCAGGCCGGAGGCTCCCGACTCATCGAAGAAATCGGGCACATATAGGAACACGAAGGCCAAACACACCAGTGCCAGGCTCCACTTGAGCCAGCCTTTATGCCTCCGCATTCCGTCGAGCATCGTCATGCCCGTGATTGTACCTGGGGAAAGCGAATCGTGTCATCCGCCGATAATAGAGGTGAGTGCGGTAGGGCTCGAACAGTGCCGGTGTGCTATATTTGCAGCAACTGAAGGACTTAGGGGATTTGACGGACAATCGGTGACCCATGGTGGCTCGCGCGAATAAGTCGGCAACACGCCGACCGGGGTCGTCGTCGGGGGCCGGGCTACGTCTGGTCGTCTTTCACGCCAGTCCGGACGTAGGCGCACACATCGCACCCCTGACACGCACGCGCCGGTTCCATGTGACACGGTACCCCCAACGTGCTGCGCGACCCGCGCGTTTGCCGTCCGGCGTACAGGCCGTGTTGTGGGAGCTCGCACCTGGTCGTCGGCCGAACTGGCGATGGCTACGGCAGTTCGCGAAGGGAACGCCCATCGCCTCCTACTCTTCGCAATCGGGCTCGGACGTACTGAATCGATCCAAGCAGCTTGGCTTCGCCTGTCATCTCGACGCTCCGTTGAGCGGGACCGAGGTCGCGCACCAGGTGGCGATCTCGTCGCAAGAAGACTTGTCGACGCGCCTGCATCGATCGCAGCCCACCCTCCGTCGATTCCTGAACCGGTTGGACGTCGTGCGCGAGATGCACCGATCTGTGAACGAGTCACTCGAGCCCGCGCAGGTTGCCGACGCCGTGGCGGCCCGCGCGGCCGCGTGGCTGCCGGCCGCCAGTTGGGCGGTCGTCGGGACGGTGCCCCCGAATCCACCATCACTGCTGGCCGAACGTGGACTCTGGGCGCGCGTCGAGCTGGCGACATGCGCGGTTGGCGCGTGGGTTCTCGACCATTCGAGTGTGTACTGTTCGTCGAGTCTTCGGGAGGACGACATCGTCAAGGACGCGCCCGACGTGGCCGCTATCGCGTTGCCCTTGATGTGTCGGGGCCGGACCGTTGCAGCGCTCGTTGGCATCGACCGAGAGCCGTCCCCGGAGGTGCCACGTTTGTCCACCTCGATGCTGGATGCGCTCCGCACGTTTCTCGAGCCCGCGGCCTTTGCCCTCGACAACGCGTACCGTATTCAGCGGGTGGAAGCCCTGTCGGTGACCGACGACCTCACGCAGCTCTACAACTCTCGGTATCTCAAGCAGGCGTTACGGCGCGAGGTCAAGCGTCAGGTTCGGAGCCGCCAACCCCTGTCGGTCTTGTTCATCGACATGGACGGGTTCAAGGGCGTGAACGACCAGAACGGACATCTGTACGGCAGCCGGGCGCTGGTTGAGGCCGCTGGAATTATTCGCGACTGCGCGCGAGAAACCGACGTCGTCGCGAGGTATGGCGGGGATGAGTTTGCGATCGTGCTGCCGGACACCGGGAGCGACGGAGCCATGGCGGTTGCCCGGCGCGTCTGCGACCGCATTCGCGAGCACGTGTTCTTGCAGGATGAAGGTATTGGCTACCGATTGACCGCCTCGACGGGCGTCGCGACGCTTCCCGATGCGGCGTCCACGTCTGACGAATTGTTGCAGGCCGCCGACGCTGCGATGTATCAGGTGAAGGCACAGGGCAAGGACGGCTTCCGGCTTGCGGGAGCAGCGTTGAGAGAGGATGTGTCGGCGTGAGCATCCGTTCGATTTTTTCACTGTTCTCCAGCGACCTGGCAATCGATCTGGGGACAGCCAACACCTGCGTCTATGCGCGGGGTAAGGGCATCGTGATCAACGAGCCGTCGATTGTCGCCATTAATAAGGTTAGCGGCCAGGTTGAAGCGGTCGGTAGCGAAGCCAAAGACATGCTCGGACGCACCCCGGGTGACATCATCGCGATCAAGCCGATGAAGGATGGAGTCATTGCAGACTTCGAGGTCACGGAGAAGATGCTGACCTACTTCATCAAGCGGGCACACAGCCGCACGGTTTGGGTACGTCCCCGCATTGTCATTGGCGTGCCGTCGGAGATCACGCAGGTCGAGAAGCGTGCGGTGAAAGACAGCGCGTATCGGGCCAAAGCCAGTGAAGTCCATCTCGTGGAAGAGGCCATGGCGGCCGCAATCGGGGCCGGCATGCCGATTACGGAGCCGTCTGGGAACATGATCGTCGATATTGGGGGCGGGACCACCGACATCGCGGTCATTTCACTGGCGGGAATCGTCTACAGCAAGGCTGTGCGGGTTGCCGGCAATGAAATGGATGAAGCAATCATCCAGTACATTAGAAAGACGTACAATCTGTTGATCGGAGAGCGGACGGCCGAGCAGATCAAGATTCAGATCGGGTCGGCGTATATGCTCGACGAGCCGGAAACGATGGAAATCAAGGGGCGACACCTCATTGAAGGGGTCCCCAAGACGATTACGATCAGCGATGAGGAGGTGCGCGAGGCGTTGGCGGAGACGGTGAACGTCATCGTTGATGCGGTGCGCGTCGCGCTGGAGAGGACGCCTCCAGAGTTGTCGGCCGACATTGTCGACCGAGGCATTGTGATGACCGGTGGTGGCGCCATGTTGAAGAACATGGACAAGCGACTGCGCGAAGAAACGGGGCTGCCCTTGGCAATGGCGGAGGACCCCCTGTCGTGTGTCGTGCTGGGCGCCGGCAAGATGCTATCTGACTTCGGATTACTCCGAAAGATATCGAAGGACTAAGCAGCAGTCCTCCCCCTGCCGCTCATTCGGATCACCGCCATGGAAGGCCGCCAGCGTTTTGGCTATCTCGTGCTGGCCGTCGTGCTTGGGCACGTGATCATGATCTCTGCTCAGATCAACGCGCAGCCCGGCGCCACGGTGCTCGAGTCGGTGTCGTTCGGTCTGTTTGCCGAAGTGCAGCGGCTATTGGTATCGACGCGCGACGGCGTGACGGGCGTGTGGAGCGGCTACATCGGACTGCGCGGGCTGGCTGAGGAGAACGAAGGGCTGAGTCACGAGGTGGCGGCACTCCAACTCGAGCTGCAAGAGCAGCGCGCGCTCGCCGAGCAGGCTCGGAACCTGGAGCGTCTTCTCGGTTTGCATGAGACCGTCGACATGCCCACCCGCGGCGCGCGCGTCATCGCGGCCGACGCGACACCGTACTTTCGCACGATCACGATCGACAGCGGTTCGTCGCACGGTCTCCGGCCCGACCTCGCGGTCATCGCGCCAGCGGGAGTCGTCGGCCGGGTCGTTGGCGTGCCCGGCCCGCGAGCGGCGCAAGTTCAACTGCTCGTCGACCGGAACGCTGCCGCAGGCGCGCTCATCGAGCGGACGCGGGCATCGGGAGTCGTGGTGGGCACCGACGATGAGGTCGTGATGCGGATGGATTACGTGTCGAACCTCCAGGATGTGCGTGTTGGCGATCGCATCGTCACCTCCGGGACGGACCGCATCTACCCGAAGGGGTTTCTCATTGGTGAGGTGACGGCGGTGGCCGAGGGCATTGGCCTGTATCGCATGATCGAGGTGGCCCCGGTTGTGGAGTTTTCCGAGCTCGAAGAAGTGCTCGTCGTGATTGACCCACGCTCGCTGATGACCGACGCCGGATTGCGATGAAGACGAGCCAGATCATCCTAACCATGTTCGTCGCGCTGCTCGTCCAGACGACCTTGATCGGCATGGTTGCCCAGTGGGCGCCGGTTGATCTCGTGCTGATTGTCGTGGTCTTCGCGGCCCTGACAAACGGGCCAGCCGTCGGATTGTGGACCGGGACGTTCGGCGGCCTGGTGCAGGATACGCTGTCTGGGAGTGTGATCGGCGTCGGTGGGCTGGCGAAGACCATCGTGGGCGTACTCGTCGGATTCGCCGGTTCGCAGTTCATCGTGGGCACGTTCTGGCACCGGCTCGCGATTCTCGTCGCGGCCTCGGTCATCCACACGCTGTGCTACGTGGGCGTGTATGCGTTGATTGACCCCGGAGCACCGGTGGCCTCGGCTGGTGTGGTCGGGCTGCAAGCCGTGTTGAACGCGGTCGTTGGCGTGGTAGCGCTGGCTGCCGTGCGAGTGGCGCCGGGTGTGCGCGAACGCCTCCGCCATGGTCGGCATTCAGTGTCACGCCGGCACTGGATGATGAGTTAGCCGCGAGGAAACTGGCGATGTCCGACGGATTCATGTCCACCGACCGGAGAAACAGCGGCCAGCTGCTCCGCCTGGGCCAGGTCGGCGCAGCCGTCGTGTTTGTCGCGCTGGCTGCCAGCTTCTGGAGGTTCCAAGTCGCCCAGCACGGACGGTTCTCGGAGATGGCGGAGAACAACCACTCCCGTTCTCTCGCACTGAAGGCGCCGCGCGGCGTCGTGTTCGATCGGGATGACCGCGTCCTGGTTGAGAACCGCTACTCGCCCAACATCTCGCTCGTCCGGGAGCGGGTCGAAGACCTCGACGCGACGATTCGGCTCTTTGCGAACGTCACGGAGGTCGACCTGGCGACGGTGCTCGATGTCATCGAGGAGAACGCCGGCGTCCCAGAGTACCAACCGATCGTGATCATTCGCGACGCGTCGCTCGCCCAGATCGCCGCTGTGACCGCGCGCCGATTGGAGCTACCTGGCATCGTGGTCGAACAAACGCCAACCCGACTCTATCCGGAACGCACGCTCGCATCGCATTCGTTCGGTTACGTGGGTCAGATCACCGAAGACCAGCTTCGCGAGGCGTCGGACGAGCGAATGCATACGGGTGCGATCATTGGCCAGTCAGGCGTCGAGCAGAAGTACAACGAGCTCCTGATGGGCGACGACGGCGTTCGGCATGTCGTCGTCAACAGCGTTGGTCGTGAAATCGAGACGATTTCAGAGGTTCCGCCCGACGAGGGTCGGCAGATCAAGCTGACGCTTGACGCCGACGTGCAGCGGGCCGGCGAGGAGGCCTTTCGATTCCACGGGTACTCCGGGGCTGCGATTGCCCTCGATCCAAACACCGGCGACGTGTTGGCGCTGGTGAGTTTGCCCGGGTATGACCCGAACGATTTCGCGCTGGGCATCGACCGGAGCACGTGGTCGTCGCTGAACACCGACCGCCTGCGTCCGCTCCAGAACCGGGCCCTGCAGGGACGATATCCTCCCGGCTCGACCTTCAAAATCGTGATGGCGGCGGCGGCACTCGAAGAAGGCATCATCACGCCGAACTTCAAGGTGGCCTGCCGCGGCGGCGGTACGTTCTTCCGTCGGTTCTTCCGTTGTCACTCGACCCACGGCACCGTGGCGCTCGATGTCGCGCTCGAGAAGTCGTGCAACACCTACTTTTATACGCTGGGCAACATGCTCGACGTCGATGTGATCAACCGGTGGGCGGCCGCCTTCGGTCTCGGGGTACTGAGTGAGATCGATCTGCCGCACGAGGTGCGGGGCTTGGTGCCGTCACGAGAGTGGAAGCGGGAGCGGTTCGGCGAGCCCTGGTACCCCGGCGAGACGATCTCGGTGTCGATCGGTCAGGGCGCCGTGACCGTGACCCCGATATCGTTGGCCGTGATGATGGCCACGGTCGCGAACGGTGGGACGCGTGTGGTGCCTCGATTGCTGAAGGCCGTACGCGACGGCGAAGGCTGGCGCGAGATCGAACCGGCGGAGCCGGCGTCGGCCGTAGAGCTGTCTCCGGAGACCCAGGAGGCGCTCAAGCGTGGGCTGTGGATGGTCGTCAACCATGAGGGCACCGGTGGACGGGCTCGCATCGAGGGCCGCGACGTCATGGGGAAGTCGGGGACGGCTCAGGTCGTCTCGCTGTCTGGACGCGCGGCCGCGGACAATCCCGACGTGGACTTTCGTGACCATGGGTGGTTCGTCTTTGCCGCGCCCAGGGACAATCCGCAGATCGCGGGCGTCGTGTTTGCTGAGCACTCGGACCACGGATACCTCGCGGCCCCGATCGCCAAGCACATCATGGAGGCGTTTTTTGCCAAGCAGGACGGCACGCCGCTTCCGTCGCTCATCGCGCCAGGCTCACGACCCGCGAACGCACCGGTGGAGGCACAGGCCGAGGCGCCGTTAGAGGCTCAGGTGGGCAATTAGGTGTCGAAGTGATCGATCGCCGCTTGGTTCCTCACCTCGATTGGGCGCTGCTCGGGGCGGTCTTGGCGCTGTCCGTGATCGGCCTGGTGATGATCTATAGCGCGACGTACGATCCCACGACGCAGCAGGTGGGCTCGCAGCTCTCACGGCAGCTCTTGGCCCTGGCCCTCGGCCTTGTCGGCATGGTCGTGTGTCTCAAGATCGATTACCGGACGCTGGTGGACCATGTCGCACTCATCTACGTCGGGCTGGTGGCGCTGCTCGTCTATACCTTGTTCTTCGGGGTCGAGGGCGGCGGAGCCAGACGCTGGATCGACTTTGGACCGGTCAATCTGCAGCCGTCCGAGTTCGGTCGCATGGTCATCGCCCTCGTGCTGGCCGTGCTATACGCCGAATCACGACGCGGCCCGCGACGCATCTCGGACTGGGTGATGGGGGCGTGTTTGGTCGGCGTGCCGTTCCTGCTGATCGCGCGTCAGCCTGATCTCGGGACGGCCGTGACCCTCCTGCCCGTGTGTCTCGGCATCATGATCTTTGCAGGGCTACGGTTGAAGTTCTTGGCCGCGTTGGCGATTGTGGGCGTCCTGATGGCTCCGGTCGCATGGACGTACGCACTCGAGGACTACCAGAAGACACGGATCGCGAGTTTTCTCGATCCGGAGCAGGACCCGCGGGGCGCGGGGTACCAGCAGATTCAGGCCCGCATCACCGTCGGCTCGGGCGGGCTGAGCGGCAAAGGGTTTCTACAGGGAACCCAGAGCCAGTACAACTTCTTGCCAGTTGCGCACAATGATTTCATCTTCTCCGTTCTGGCGGAGGAGCAGGGGTTCCTGGGGGTGCTGTGTGCCCTTGGGTTGTACTTGTTCGTCATCGTGCGGTCACTCGACGCCGCGCGGTTGGCGAAGGACCGAACCGGCATGTTTCTGGTCGTGGGAATCACGGCTGGCTTTGCCTTTCAAGTGATTTACAACGTTACGATGTCGGCCGGGCTTGCCCCGGTCAAGGGGTTGACGTTGCCGCTGATGAGTTATGGCGGCTCCTCGATCATCGCGACACTCATGGGCTTCGGACTCATCCTCAACGTCAGGATGCGTCGCTTTACGAATTGATGACCCGGGACGGGAATCGCCATGCACCTGATGCATTCGTGCACGTCGGCCGCTGATTTGGTCGCCGCGTTACCAGACGCGCGACCTGTGGTGTGGCCGGCCGCATGGCTCGTTCTGTCCAAAGGTCTGACGGAGAACGAGACACATGAACAAAGAGTTGATTGTGTCCTCGAACCGCCACGAGACAATGGCGGCCATACTCGAGGACGATCAGGTATCAGAGATATTTATCGAACGCGAGCAACAGGGCGGCGCCGTGGGCAACATCTACAAAGGACGTGTGTCGAAGGTCCTGCCCGGCATGCAGTGCGCGTTTGTCGACATCGGTCTCGAGCGCGACGCGTTTCTCTATGTCGGGGATGTCATCGGGACCGACGAGCAGTTCGAGCAGCTCGATACGGACCCCGATGACGAGGACGACCAGTCTGCTCGTGCCAGGCCTTCGGACGCTCCGCAGGCGGCGATCGAAGAGCTGCTGACAGCCGGTCAGGAAATCCTGGTCCAGGTGGTCAAAGAGCCGCTGGGCACGAAGGGCGCTCGGATCACCTCCCACGTCACCGTTCCGGGTCGCTTCCTGGTGTTCATGCCCTCCGTCGATCACATCGGCGTGTCACGGAAGATTGACACGCGCAATGAGCGAAGTCGGCTTCGCGGCATCGTCAAGGCGTTTCGTGAAGAGCACGGCTTGACCGGCGGTGTGATTCTTCGAACCGCGGCGGGTGGGCGTCCAGAGGCGGACATCAACGGCGACCTCGACTACTTCCATCAGCTGTGGACGGAGACCCGCCGGAAGATGGAGACGATGCGCGCACCCGCGGTCGTCCACCAAGAGGAGAGCCTGGTCGCCAAGCTGTTGCGCGATTTCCTCACCACGGACTTCTCCGCGATCCGGATCGACGACCGTCACGAGTACGAGCGCAATCTGAGGCTGGTCAAGCGAATCATGCCGGACCTTGTGTCTCGCGTGCATCACTATGACAAGGCGTTCCCCATCCTCGAGGAATACGGCGTTCAGACCGAAGTCGATAAGGCGCTGCGGAGCAAGGTCTGGCTGAAGTCAGGTGGCTATATCGTCATCAACCACACGGAGGCACTCGTCGCGATCGACGTAAACACCGGCCGCTACGTGGGTAAGCGGACCGGGCGCCTGGAGGACACGATCGTCAAGACCAACCTCGAGGCGGTCAAGGAGATTGTTCGCCAGGTCCGGCTTCGGGATCTCGGCGGGATCATCGTGCTCGATTTTATCGACATGGAAGAGCGCAAGAACCGCCAGAAGCTGGCGCAGGCCATGGACCAGGAGCTGCGTCGCGACCGCTCGCCGTCCAAGGCGGTTCAGGTGACCGAGTTTGGGTTGATCGTGGTGACGCGAAAGCGCGTCAGGCAGAGCTTGGAGCGCCAGCTGACCGACCCGTGTCCGTACTGCTCGGGAACCGCGGTCGTCAAATCCACCGCCACGATCTGCAACGACATCTTGTCGGAACTACGAAAGCTCCGCGAATCGCTCAACGGTCATGGGGTGCTGCTGCGGGTCAATCCGGATATTGCGCGCGCCCTCAAGGAGACAGAGCGCGGGGTCATGCGGGAGATCGAGGAGGTGCTCGATAGTCGCGTGACGCTCAAGCCCGACACGCAGCTACATCACGAGCAGTTCGACGTGATGGCGATCTAGCTAACCTAGGAGTCTGCGCCGCAGGAGGTGCGGCGGCGTGAAATGGGTCGTCGGCCCATGCTGTGCGTCATTGTGCCGGAGCGACTTCGGCGGTCGGCCGACGAGGGAGTTCCTCGGCGAAGGGCGAAGCAGATAGCAAGATTCGGCCTTGCGGGGCCGTCTGGCCCGCCACAGAGCCCGATGCGCGCCGATCGGTCGTCGTTGCGAGCCTCATTCCCCGCGTGTTACGCCGCCATCAGGGCGTGCAGGCGCTTGGTGTTCAACGCCAGGCACACCAAGTCCCACTCGCCCTGCACCGTCGCCAGCCCCCGCAGGCTGAAGCGTCGGAATCCCAGCACGTGCTTGATCCAGCCGTTGGGAGCCTCCGACAGCCACGTGCGTTCTGCTACGCCGCACGGCCCGCCGGCCTCGACAGCTTCTCGGCCATGCGACTCGTCGCGGGATACTTCTCCGGGTCGCGGGGCCTGGCCGCCTTTCCCTCCCGGCCCCAGGACACATACCCGTCGATGCCTCGCGTTTCCAGGTCCGCCAAGTCCCGCTCGTTGCTGTAGCCGGCGTCCGCCAGCACCGTCTCCGGCTGCTCGCCGACCGTCTCCGCCAGCGCGTCGAGCAGCGCCGGCACACCACCCTGGTCGCTCGCGTTCGCCGTCACCTCCGTCGCCACCACCAACTGGTGCGCACCATCGACCGCCACCTGCGCGTTGTCGCACTGCTGGAACCCGTCGTTGCTCGTCTTCATGATCCCGCTCTCCGGGTCCGTGAAGTGGCTCTGCGCCTTCGCGTCCGGCTCGCCATACGACCGCGTGTAGGGCGGCCCGCCCTTCGGGTTCCGGTCTTGGTCCGGCTGCCGACCGCGGGCGTCGTCCGCTGCCCGCTGCTGCGCCTCCAACCGCGACTTCGCCGCCCGGATCGCCGCCAGACGGTCTTCCCGGCGGCGCCACTCCGCCGGCAACTCGTCGCCCCGCACGTCCTCGGCCGCGCGCCCGCCTCCATCTCCCCCCGCCGCCGCCGCTCCTCCTTTGCCATCCGCCCGGAGCTCATCGCCTTCCGTTGGCTCGCGTTCGCCCGCCCCTTCGTGCCGTCAATCGACAGCTTCCCGAAGCGCGCCAGACCCAATTCCCGCGCCAGACGCACCACCGCTACAAACAGCTCCTTGAAGTCCGACACGTGCCGCCGCCGGAACTCGCACAGCGTCCGATGTTGCGGGAAGTTGCCCGCCCCCAACACCCGGAACGCCCCGTCCTCTTCCAGCTTCCGCGCGATCCCGCGCGACGAGAACACCCCCGTCGCATACGCATACAGCAGCACCTTCACCATCATCCGCGGTGCATCGGGCGCGTTGCGCCGACCGTCCCCCGCATACGGCGCGTAGAACGCCGTCAAATCCACACCGTCCGCCAGGTCGCTGACGTGGTGCGCCACGTGGCCCTCCGGCAACCACGCCCGCAGGTCCGCCGGCAACAGCAGCATCTGATCCGGTGCGTAGGGACGGAACGTCGTCGACATCAGGTCCTTGCCTCCTCGGCTCGCCTACAATTGTCGCACCGTTTCTGCGGCGCAGACTCCTAGCCTACCCTACGACCAGGTGAATCAGGTAGTGCGTCCCGTCCTGGTTTATCCAGACCCGCATGTACTCTTCTTCCCGGAGGAGCTCGACCCGTGACGAGCCGGTGCCGGGTCCGGCGCTCTTGGCCACGTCGGTAATCTCGTCTTGAGGCACGATCGTGACGACCTCGCGACCTCGGACGTCCTCGCCCTGCCGAAATTCGGCCCACCGCTCGAGGACGGTCAGCGCGCCGACGGTGTCGGGACTTGCGGAATCGGAGGTGAGCCGGACGTCGTAGTCTCCGGCCGACAGTGACTGCCCGTTGGCCATGACACTCCGGGGGATGCTGACCGTGCCGAGATCGACAGCGCCCTCCGGCAAGTTGACGTTCGAGGGCAGCGGCTGACCGGCTGCGACGCCCGCCAGCGGACTCGCGCTCATTCCCACGACGATCGCGGCCACAAGTGCTCCCGCATACGCCTGTCTCATCGATGTCCTCCACGATATCTTCTGCATTCGCTTCATGATAGCGCGTCAGCGCTCTCCAGGCCAACGAACCCGGGCGAAGTCTGGTAGACGAGAGCCAGACACGCGGATGCGCTCAGCCCGCAGCAGCCCCCGCTTGATAGATAGATTGCTGTAGCCGCCAAGCTGGCCGGCGGCACCGACGACCCGATGGCAGGGCACCCCGGTGGTTTGGCAGTCACGCATGATTGTGCCGACCGCACGCCATGCCCGGGGCCGACCCGCCAGCGCCGCGACATCGCCGTAGGTCGCGACCCGACCCACTGGGATGCGACGCACGATGGAGAGGACACGGCGGGTGAACGCCGTCACCCTAGTGCGTCCTCGTCTTGCGCCAGATGTCGTCGATCGCGTCGGCCTTCAGGAGTTTCGTGGCGTAGGCGATCTGGCCAGCGTGGGTGGCGTAGTGGACAAGTTGCAGTCCGATGACCTGCATGTAGGTCGTAGGCTTGGGCCCGCGATCGGTGATGTCGAGGAGCCTGGCCGGGTCGAACTCGGTCAAGACGCGATCGGCCTCGGCGACAGCGCTGTCGAGGTGTGTCAAGAGCTCGGTTCCAGGAATCTCCTGGCGCGCGGCGAACTCGGCATCGCGATCGCGAACGAAGTCGCTTCCGCCGACGACATGTCCGATGTAGTACCGAGTCGACCCCGCGCAGTGGAGCACCAGATTGCCGATTGAGTTCGACTGCTCGTTCGGACGCCACCAGATCATCTGGTCGTTGAGGGCGTTCACGCACGTCCGGACCTGTTCGGTCATGTGAATGACGAGTCGTGAGCGCGCGATGTAGAGGAACGTCGTTTCTGTTGTCTTCTCCATGAGCTCGGTCCGCGTTACCGCTTCAAGACAGGGAAGTAGCATGCCGCCGCGACCCCGACGTCGGCGATCGCGCACCCGGTCGCGTACCACGACGGCACGATGGCCGCCGGCAGGTAGTTCATCATGTGCGCGAGATCGACCAGGCTGTGTGCGCCCCACGCCAGTGCGAGCGCCGTGAGGGCCTGTTTCGGCTCCCAGGTCGTCGCGACGGCCGCGATGACGAAGAAGCCAATCGCCAGGGCAACGTCGAACCCCGTGCCGGCGGTGTGCTCGTGGGCGATTGAAAGGCCCATGTAGGTACTCGCTGCCAGCACCAACAACAGCGCCGAGAATTGGGCCAGGCGAAGCTCCAACACTAGTCGATCGGGCGAGACGGCCTCCAGCCGCGAGAGTTGCCACGCCTGCCAGAGCAGTGCGAAGCCAAGAGCCCCGCACGCAACGACGATCGCGAGAAGCGCCTCGCTCACAGCCGTTGGCCCGCGGCAGAATCGTTACTGGGCCGCAACATTCGATGTGGGGCGCGGGATGAACTGATCGCGCACGGCCGGTCCGTAGAAGACCGAATTGAAGAGGAGCTTGAAGGTGCCCCATGTTTGTCCCCGATGTTGCACACGAAACGTATGCAGGATAGCCCGACCGCGGCCCACTTGGGCGTCGACCACTGCACTCGCGCCGCGCAGATGCTCCTCGCCGATCAGCCAGCCGCTGCGCCGAAGCGGTGCGCGAGGGTATTGGACGACCACGCGGCCAGTCGTCGGCTCGCGGTCTCGCCGAATGGGTCGCAGGGCGCCATTATCGACGAACATGACGTCGATCTCCGGCGGCAGACCGAAGCCAATGGGGTGCGATGTATCCACGGTCGCCCGAAGGATCGCCCCCGGGGCGAAGAAGCTCGACGGTGCGGCATCCTGGACGACATCCTCAAGAGCGATCTCGAGATGCTCGAGCGCAAACGCCGCACTGTTCCCGAGCGTGATCAGCGTGCCGCCGCGCTCCACGAATCTCCGCAGGTTGCGGACGCCGCCGACGCCAATGCCGCCTCGGTACTCCGGCCGGATGTTGCGTGCCTGCTGTCCCCGGACAAGGTCAACCGTCGCCATCTCTGGGAGGATGATCGCGTCGAAGCGCTCCGCGAGATTTGGTGTCTGAATGTCGTCGTTGCGCAGCTGACGATACTGGAACTCGTGTTGGTCGAGCACCCATCGGGTCCAGCCTGCGTCCATGTTGCCGCCCCAGGGTTCGTAGATGCCGAGCCGCGGCGCCGTGATCGAGAGCGTCTCGAGGTCCGTCGGAACCGTGACGGCGTCGAGCGTGAGTCGTAAGGTGGAGGCCAAAGCGTCGAGCCTGCCACGGTCGACCCCGGCGATCAGCATGACACCGGCTGGCCACCGACGGCCGGCGGTTTCGAAAGACTCGAGCGCCCACTCGACGTCGGCTCCGGCTCTGAGCAGACGGTTCAGGCCGAGAAAGCTCTGGTTCGAGTCATGGGTCAGGGCGTAGATGTCGCCCTGTCCGACCACGCGGCCTGGCGGCGCCACTGCATCTTCGGTCAATAGCTCGAGTGTCGAACCGTCGCTAGCGAACGGTTCGTCAATCTGAACCGTCCCGACACCCATCAGCATGCCGAGCGTCCACGCGGTGGTGTCGTAGGGTTTGGTGATCGGCGCGTCCGCGATTGACCATCGAGTCTCGGGATGGTTCTGCGGCTCGAGCACATCCTTGATCCAGCGGCCAGTCGGCTGGTCGAGACGGACGACGTAGTCGCCGGCCTCGAACGGCTGTGCGTCGGCTTCGAATGGACCGATCGCGACGTGGATCTCGGCGGCCTCCGCCTGCAGTAATCGTACGAGCTTGGCAACCGCCCCTCTGTCGCGCTGATCAGCGGGAATGACAAACGCGAACGGCGACCCTTCTGAGAACCGGTCGATGGTGCGCTGGTTCATCGCGTAGAAGTTGCGCTTGAGCGAGCTCCGGTTGTTGGCGACCGATTCGAGCAGGCCTGTGATCGCGAGACGTCCATAGTCGACGGCGTCTGAGAACGTCCAGGTGCCGCCCTGCCACGGGAATGGGTAGTTCATGCGGGCCTGCGTGTCCGCCGGTGGGGCGAGCGGCAGCCGATGTTCAGACGTTCGACTACCGGGCACTTCCGCGGCGACTTCCGAACCTAGGGCAGGTGTGCGGAGCTGCCGCACTGGTGTGGCGAGGTCGGTGGTGGCGACCTCCGTCAGGAGCCCGACCATGTTGTGCCACCACGGCGTGGTGTTGTTGGCACCCTGCCAGTAGCCGTCGTACAACTCTCCCCAGATCACCCCAGGTTTTCCCGCTCGGTGCAGTGAGGCCGCCATGGCCTGGCCGAGCTGGTTGACCTCACTCCAGACGAGCGGATCGACGTTGGGATTGGGAGGACTCCGGAACGGCGGCACGAAGATCCGAGCCGAGCTGCTGTTCATCTGGTGGGTATCCAGATAGACCTCTGGTAGCCAGTCGCGGTACAGCACGCGGTTGAGATGCTGCGTCTCGACCTGGGTCAGCATGTAGCTGTCGCGGTTGTTATCGTGTCCGGCGTACGTGTGGTACAGCTCCGGCAGCGGCGAGCTTTCGTAGGGTGTGCCCAGGTTCCGCCGATACCATTCGACGACCATGCGCTGACCATCGGGGTCGAGCGACGGGATCAGCAGCACGATGGTGTTGTCGAGCACGTGCGAGACCCAGGTCGAGTCTTCCGCCGCGAGCCGGTAAATGAGGTCGTTCATGACCTGACTGGTGCCGATCTCGGTCGCGTGCACGTTCGCGGAAATCAGGACGACCACCTTACCGGTCTGAGCGATCTCCTCTGCCTGGGTCAGACTCGTCGTCCGCGGATCCGCCAGCTGGCGCTGCATGGCCTTGAAGACGTCGAGGTGTTGGATGGTGTCTGGTGTCGAGATCGTCACGAGGAGAAGCGGATGCCCAAGCGTCGTCTCCCCGAGCTCCTCGACCTTCACACGCTCAGCACGCTCGGCGACCACGTGGTAGTACGCGACCATGTCGTCCCAGTGCGCGATCTGACGGTCGGCGCCCATCGGGAAGCCGAAGAACTGCTCAGGAGTTGGGATGTCGGTTGGGGTTTGCGCCCAAGTGGGGGAGACGACCCACGCGGTCACGACCGCCAGTACGATCGCGCGTGGCAGAAGTCGGCCGTGCATCGATATAGTCGCTCGTCAGTATATCGGTTCTAGCATAAGATGCTCGTTCGACCGCGATGACTCACGATCAGTCGCTCGATCGGCCCTCCGACGACCTCCGCATTCGAATACTCATCGCCTGTGCTGTCGCGGCAATTGCGGCGCTGGCGGTGGTCTTACAAGATGTTCTGCCCAGTCGCGCGCGGGCCCTGATGGGGGTCGTCTGTTTTGTCGGCGTGATCGCGAGCTGTTCGGCCAACTTGCGGGCCGTCAACTGGCGCACCGTTGGATGGGGCTTCGCGCTGCAGGTGACGCTCGCTGTGTTCATTCTTCGATTCGAAGTCGGTGGCGTGCGTCCCGGCTACCAGTTGTTTTCGGCGCTGGCAGCCGTGGTCACCCAGTTTCTCGAGTTCACCAACGCCGGGTCCGAATTCGTCTTCGGCGTACTGGCGAGCCCAGCCGAGATGGGCGGCGTGTTCCCCAACGGGCTGATTCTAGCGTTCGCGGCGCTGCCAATCATCGTGTTTGTCTCGTCCGTGTTCACGGTCTTGTACCACTTCGGCGTGCTGCAGCTCCTCGTCAAGGTGATGGCGCGGGTCATGATGCCGCTGATGGGCACGAGCGGCGCGGAGACGCTGTCGGCGGCAGCCAACGTCTTCATGGGCCAGACCGAGGCGCCGCTGATCGTCAAACCCTACGTGGCTGGGATGACCCAGTCCGAGCTTCTCGCCCTGATGACCGGCGGGTTGGCGACCATCGCGGGTAGCGTTCTGGGTGTGTATCTCAGCTTGGGTGCTGACCCGGTGGCGTTGCTCACGACGAGCGTGATGGCGGCGCCCTGCGGTCTGTATTTGTCCAAGATCTTGCTTCCCGAAACCGAGCGCCCCGCCACATCCGGGCACGCCCAGGTCGCAGACGGGAGTGATCACGTCAACGTAATCGACGCAGCGGCCGCCGGCGCGGCGGACGGCATGCGGTTGGCCATCAACGTGGCGGCGATGCTGATCGCGTTTCTCGCGTTCGTCGCGATGATCGACTTTGGACTTGGCCTGCTGAGCCCGACGCTCACTCTGGCCCGGGTCTTCGCTGTCATCTTCTCGCCGGTGGCCGTTCTGCTCGGGGTCTCCAGCGCCGACGTGCCTGCGATGTCCGACCTGTTGGGCACGAAGCTCGTGACCAACGAATTCGTGGCCTACGTCAAGCTGAAGAGCCAGTACGAAGCCGTCATCAGCGACCGGACCCAGATGCTCGCCACGTTCGCGCTGACCGGTTTTGCCAACTTCGGCTCGGTCGGCGTGATTCTGGGCGGCGTCGGTGCCATCGCGCCAAGCCGGCGTCCAGACCTTGCGAAGCTCAGCTCCCGTGCGCTGCTCGCAGGGTTCTGCGCCACGCTCCTGAATGCCGCCATTGCGGGGATTCTTATTTGAGGAAAAGCTCTCCTGTCTCCTTCTTGTAACCTAACCCCATGCTTCCCACCATCGATTGGCAAGACGGGACCGTGGTGATGGTCGACCAGCGAAAGTTGCCTCGGCAAGAGGTGTACGTGCACTGCAAGACCGCGAAGGACGTGGCCAAGGCCATCAAGACGATGGTGATTCGGGGTGCACCGGCGATCGGCGTGGCGGCTGCCATGGGTCTCGCGCTCGGCGTGGACCGCAGCAAGTCAACCGGCACCAAGGAGCTAGCCGCTGAGTTCTACAAGCTGTGCGAGCTGTTTGCGGCCACGCGACCGACGGCAGTCAACCTGTTCTGGGCGATCGAGCGGATGAAGGGGGTGTTCTCAGAAGCCGCGCGCGCCGGCCAGTCTCCTGACGAGCTTCGAGCGACGATGTTGGGCGAGGCTCGGCGCGTGCATGACGAGGACGTGGCGAGCTGTCGATCGCTGGGCATGCACGGCGCTGACGTCGTGCCGGATGGCGGTCACGTACTGACGCATTGCAACGCGGGTGCGCTGGCGACCGGTGGGTACGGCACCGCGTTGGGCGTGGTGCGCGCGGCTGTCGAGAGCGGCAAGCAGGTCGGCGTGTTTGCCGATGAGACGCGCCCGTTTCTCCAGGGCGCCCGACTGACGGCCTGGGAGCTGCTTCGAGACGGCATTCAGACGACGGTGATTACCGACGGCATGGCCGGTCCGCTTCTCCGAAGTGGG
Organism: Vicinamibacterales bacterium; assembly: GCA_965216615.1. GTDB lineage: Bacteria > Acidobacteriota > Vicinamibacteria > Vicinamibacterales > UBA8438 > CAUZIB01. The sequence continues at coordinate 635,582 of CBDCGH010000022.1, forward strand.
CGGGTCGACGTGGTCGTCGTCGGGGCCGATCGCATCGCCGCGAACGGCGACACGGCAAACAAGATCGGGACGTATACCGTCGCGGTGCTGGCCAAGACCCACCGCGTCCCGTTTTATGTGGCGGCGCCCATCTCGACGGTCGACCTCGAGACGAGCGATGGGTCTGGCATTCCAATCGAAGAGCGGAGTGAACGCGAGGTGACACACGTCGGTTCCACCCGGATGACGCCGGAAGGGGCGGGCGTCTGGAACCCTGCATTCGATGTGACGCCGCACGACCTGATCGCGGGAATCATCACCGACCAAGGCATGTGCCGTCCGCCGTTTGTCGACAGTCTCAAGGCGGCCTCGCGGCGCGCCGGGCGCACGGGATCATCGTGAGGGCTCTCGGAATCGAGACGTCGTGCGACGAAACCGCCGCGGCAGTGGTGTCCGAGACCGGTGCGGCCGACCGACCGTGGCGGGTCGAATCGAACATCGTCGCGTCGCAGGTCGAGATTCATCGTGAATGGGGCGGCGTCGTTCCCGAGTTGGCTTCACGACAGCATGTTCGGGACATCTGCGGCGTCGTGGAGCGCGCGCTCGACGACGCCGGCGCCAGTTGGTCCGACTGTGATGCGGTTGCGGTCACCCAAGGTCCGGGTCTCGTGGGCTCGCTCCTGGTCGGGGTGGCGTTCGCAAAGGCGGTGTCGGCATCCCTGAACATTCCACTGGCCCCAGTGCATCATCTGGTCGGGCACATTGAATCGCTAGTGGTCGAGGGGGGGACGATGCCCTTGCCCGCGACGGTGCTGGTAGTGTCGGGTGGACACACGAGCCTCTATCACGTGCCGGCGGAACGAGACTATCGTCTCATCGGCCGAACGAGAGATGATGCGGCGGGCGAGGCGTTCGACAAGGTTGCGACGCTGCTGGGGCTGTCGTATCCGGGAGGACCGGTCATCGATCGTCGGGCGGCCATTGGAAACGACCGGGCCGTCACGTTACCGGTCTCGCGAATGACCCATGCCGATCGCAATCCCGGACCGACGTTGGCCCATCCTCCGGGCTTCGACGGAGCACTGAGAGGACGGACGGAGTTCAGCTTCAGTGGCCTCAAGACTGCCGTCAAGCGCCACGTGGCCGCCCGGCGTGAGGCGCTGGGTGTCGACACGCTCCCCGACGACGAGGTCACCGACATGTGTGCGAGCTTTCAGCGCGTCGTCGTCGAAACGCTGCTCGACCGTACCTTCGATGCGGCGCGTTGGTTCGGGGCGCGCAGCATTGGCATCGCCGGTGGCGTGTCGGCCAACAGCCGACTACGGTCGGAGGCAGCCGCGCGAAGCCGGGATGTCGGCATCCCGGTCTTTCTGCCCAGCCTGGCGCTGGCCACCGACAACGCGGCGATGATTGCCGCTGCCGGAATCCGCAACCTCCGGGGAGGGATTACAGCCTCGCTGGATTTGAACGCCGAGGCTGGACTCGTGCTCTAACTGGAACTCGACATGGCGTGGCATCAGCAGAATCACTGGCGGATCTTGGTCGCCCTCACCCTGGGGTTGATCTACGGAGTCGTCGCTGCGCTTCAGGGATGGGGTGGCTTCACCGCCAACTGGATCGCGCCGTTCGGGGCGATCTTTCTTCGATTGCTGTTGCTGATTGCCGTACCACTGGTGTTGGCGTCGCTCATTACCGGGATCGCGTCCCTCTCGGATCTCAACAAGTTGTCGCGAATCGGCGGAAAGACAATCGGGCTCTACATGATGACGACACTCGTGGCCCTCGTGATCGGCCTGGTCGTCGTCAACGTGCTCCAGCCCGGTGAGACGGTCCCGGACTCGCTGCGGGACCGGCTGGCCGCGACCTACGAGGCCGATGTCGTGGCACGGGAAAGTGCCGCCCAGAGTGCTCGAAACCGTGGCCCACTGCAACCGATCGTGGACATGGTGCCCGAGAACTTCTTCGGCGCGGCGTCGAGCAACCGCAACATGCTCAACATGGTGTTCGTGGCGTTCCTGGTGGGCGTTGCGCTGATGCTCATTCCCAAAGACAAGTCCCAACCTCTACTCGCCCTGTTCGAGAGCCTCGATGCCGTGATCATCAAGATCGTCGAGATGGTGATTGTCTTTGCTCCGCTCGGGGTGTTCGCGCTCATTGCCGACACCGTGACGAGTGTGGCCGGGGACGACCCGTCGGATGTCGCGCAGCTGCTGGCGGCGCTCGGGCTCTACTGCTTCACGGCGATCCTGGGGATGGCCGTGCATGTGCTGGTGACCTATCCGCTCCTGCTGCGGGCGTTGACGCCGCTGCGGATGCGCCACTTCTTTCCTGGCGTCGTACCCGCGCAGCTCGTGGCGTTCTCGACCTCGTCGAGCGCAGCAACATTGCCCGTCACGATGAAGACGGCCCAGCGGAATCTGGGTGTGTCAGAGGAAGTCGCGTCCTTCGTCTTGCCACTCGGCGCGACGATCAACATGGACGGCACCGCACTCTATCAGGCGGTCGCGGCCGTGTTCATCGCCCAGACGCTCGGGATTCCGCTCGACCTGGGCGCGCAAGTGACGATCGTGTTCATGGCGCTGCTGGCGTCGATTGGCACCGCCGCAGTGCCGAGCGCCGGCGTCGTCATGCTGGTCATCATCCTGGAGGCGATCGGGGTCCCGGTTCAGGGTATCGCCCTGATTCTCGGCGTTGACCGACTCCTCGATATGTGCCGCACGGCCGCGAACGTGACCGGCGACGCCGCGGTGGCGTCCGTGGTTGCGGCGAGCGAGAACCAGCTCTTCCCAACGCCCCTGAACAAGATCGCGGGCCCCGTGGACCTTCCTGGGGGCACCCCGCCGCCTGGTGCAGGAGGTGCGTCGTCATGACGCCGACGCGGGACGATGCCTGGGCGCTGCTGACCGAGCACACACAGGGCGAGAGCCTGCTGAAGCATGCCCTGGCCGTCGAGGCGGCTGTGCGGGGGTACGCCCGATTGTTTGGCGAGGATGACGAGGCGTGGGGCATCGTCGGTCTGATTCACGACTTCGACTACGAACGATGGCCGGATCCGGCCGACCACCCGTTCCGCGGCTGCGAGATCCTTCGAGACCGCGGATATCCAGAGCCGATGATTCGAGCGATTCTGTCGCACGCGGACTACAGCGGTGTGGCGCGCGCGAGCCGGCTGGAGCACACGCTCTTTGCCTGCGACGAGATGGCGGGGTTCATCTCGGCCGCGTCGCTGGTGCGCCCGAGCCGGAGCGTGCTTGATCTCGAGGCTCGCTCCGTTCGCAAGCGGATGAAGGACAAGGCCTTCGCGCGGTCCGTCAGCCGCGCGGACCTCACGCTTGGTGCCGAGAAGCTCAACGTTCCGCTCGATGAGCACATTGCCAACGTCATTGGCTTCATGCGCGAGCAGGCCGAAGCCATCGGTCTGAAGGGTACCTTGTGAGCCTCGCGTTCGCGGCTGCCCACGCCGATCGGCACGTACCGAATGCCTGAAGGGTCGACGACACCGACGCCAGTGGTCGAGTTCGATCAGCTGACGGTGGTCTATGCGGGGCACACCGCGCTGCGGGACGTGAGCGGCGCGTTCGCAGGCGGCGCGGCAGGTCTCTTGGGGCCGAACGGGGCTGGCAAGAGCACACTCCTCAAGTCGCTGCTAGGTTTCGTGAGGCCGACGGGGGGCCGGATGCGCGTGCTCGGCCTCGACGTCACGCGCGACGCCCTCGAGATCCGCGCCCGTCTGGGATACATGCCAGAGTCTGACGCGCACATACCTGGCATGAACGCCGTGACGTTCGTGGCGTACTGCGGTCAGCTGGCTGGGCTGCCAGCCACCGAAGCGATGCAGCGGGCGCACGAGGTCCTCCAGTACGTGGGTCTCGGCGAGGCTCGCTATCGCAATTTGGAGACCTACTCAACAGGCATGCGCCAGCGCATCAAGTTGGCGCAAGCGATCGTTCACGATCCTGACCTGTTGTTGCTCGATGAGCCGACCAATGGCATGGACCCACAGGGTCGCGAGGAGATGCTCGCGTTGATTCGAGATCTGACCCAGCACAAGGGGATCAACGCCATCGTATCGTCGCATGTCCTGCCCGACATCGAGTCGACCTGCGATCGCGTGGTGGTGCTCGACCACGGCACCGTTGTCGCCGAGGGACCGATTGCCGAGCTCAAGGGTTCCCCCCGCCAGGCCTTCGAGATCCGAGTCAAGGGCGACCGGGAACGGTTCGTGGCGGCGCTGCGCGACGGAGGCATGGCGTGCCCAGACCCCGAGCCAGACGACGGTGTCCTCCGGGTGCTGGTGGCGGACGATCGCGGAGCACAAGACCTGTTTGCCATGGCGGCTCGCCACGAGGTGCAGGTTCGACATTTACAGCCGAGCGTGCCCACGCTCGAGGACGTATTCGCGCAAGCGATCGGAGAGGCCTGAGGCGGCCAAGTCCGTGCCCATTCACGATCAGAGCTATCGACGCTACGCGGGGCCACGATTATCACCCGCCCGGGCGTGGAGGGTCGTCGCCGCCACGGGGCTGCGCTCGCTCCTGCGAAAGAAGCTGTTCATGGCGGTCATGCTGTTCTCCTGGGCGCAGTTCGTGATCCGCAGTGTGATGATCTATGTGTCGGCGACCGTTCCCCAAATGGATGTCCTCGCGGCGTCGACCGAAACCTTCCGCAGTTTCTTCGAGCAACAAGGACTCTTCGTGTTCGTCGTGACTGTCTATGCTGGTGCCGGCCTGATCGCGACCGATCGACGCGTTCACGCGTTGCAGATCTACCTAGCCAAGCCGCTGACGCGTACCGAATACATCGCTGGCAAGTTCGCGATTCTGCTCGTCGTCCTGCTCGCGGTCACCTGGCTGCCGGCCATGCTGTTGCTCGTCGTGCAAGTGATGTTCGCAGGCAGCCTGGACTTCCTGAGCCAGAACCTCTTCGTGATTCCAGCGATCACGTGCTACGGGCTGCTGTACGCATCGACCGCGTCGCTGGCCATGTTAGCACTGTCCTCGCTCTCGACAAGCGCGCGCTACGCCGGCGTGCTCTACGCCGGCGCGCTGCTGTTCACGCAGGCAATGTTTGACGTGTTTCGGGGCGCGACGGGAAGCACGGCGCTGTCCTGGGTCTCGTTCGGGGCCAACCTGTCCCAGGTGGGCGACATCATCTTTCAAATGTCGCCGCGGTACGAGACCCCATGGGTCGTTTCTCTCATTGTCATCGTGTCCGTGATCGCGGCGTCGCTCTGGGTTCTCGAGCGTCGCGTCCGGGGGGTCGAGGTCGTCGCGTGAGTATGCCGGTCGTGCGCACTCGGTCGCTGTCGAAGTGGTACGGCCAGGTGATCGGTCTCAACGATGTCTCGGTCGAGATCCCGACCGGCATCCTCGGTCTGCTCGGACCGAACGGTGCCGGGAAATCTACGTTCATGAAGCTTGTGACGGGACAGTTGAAGCCAAGCCAGGGGACCGTCGAGGTCTTCGGCGAGCCGATCTGGGGCAACCCGGGAGCGTTCGCCGATATTGGGTATTGCCCCGACCAGGACGCGTTCTACGAGCGCATGACCGGGGAGGAGTGGCTCACGGCGCTGACTCGTCTCGCGGGCCTCGAGGAGACCGCGGCGCATGAGGCGGTCGGTCGGGCGCTGGAGACCGTCTCGCTGAGCGATGCCGCCAACAAGAAGATTGGCGCCTACAGCAAGGGGATGCGCCAGAGAATCAAGCTGGCGCAGGCATTTGCCCACGATCCGACGCTGCTCCTGCTCGACGAGCCCCTCTCGGGCCTGGATCCGATTAGCCGTCGGCGGACTATTGCACTGATCAAGGATTGGGCTCGGCTTGGGAAGACGGTGATCGTATCGAGCCATGTTCTGCACGAGATCGAGCTGATGACGTCAACGATTCTGCTGATCAACAACGGTCGGATACTCGCAGAAGGTGACGTGCATCAGATACGCGAGCTGATCGACGAGCATCCTCACAAGGTGCATGTCAGGGCGGCTGAGCCTCGCGCTATCGCCCGCGCGTTTCTCGAGCACGACTTCGTGATCAGCCTGAACTTCGAGGCCGATGCCGTGGTCGTTGAAACCAATCGCCCCGACGAGTTCTACACCCATCTCACCATGCTGGCGGCGTCCGGCGAGGCCGGTCGCATCGATGCCGTGACGTCCCCCGACGATAACCTTCAGTCCGTATTCGAGTACTTGGTGAAGGCATGACGCGGCACCGTCCTACTCGCGGACTGGACGCCCTCGCCGCGTCGGTGCGGGTGCTTGAGTTCACGCTCGGCGGAATGTTCTGGTCGCGACGGACGATCTTTATGGGAGTGGTTGTCGCGGCACCGATCGCGATCGCGCTCGGGCTCAGCGCGGTGGCGACGCTCGACCTGCTGGACGTGACGGGAACCGTGAGCGGGCAGCGGATCGGGTTGACCGGTGCCGAGATCTTTGGGCTGATGATCTGGGGGCTGTACCTCCGATTTACAGTACCGGTTCTCGGCGTGTTCTATGGCACGGCGCTGATCGCAGATGAGGTGGAGGACAGGACGCTCACCTACTTGTTCACGCGACCGATCTCGCGCGGGACTGTCCTTGTTGGCAAGTATCTGGGGTACCTCGTCTGTACGAGCTTGGTCGTTCTCCCATCGGTCGTGCTGGTGTATTTCATCGTCGTCCCGCTTCTGGGTGGGAGCATCGGCGCGAGTTTCCCCATCCTCGTGACCGACATCGGACTCCTTGGACTGGGACTGGCGGTGTACGGTGCGCTGTTCGCCCTCATTGGTGCCTGGCTGAAGAGGCCTCTGCTAACCGGGTTGGTGTTCGTCTTCGGCTGGGAGCCGGTTGCGACCATGGTGCCCGGCTACATGAAGAACCTAACGGTGGCCTACTACCTGCAGGGGTTAGTTCCGCACCCGGTGCCGCAGGCCGGTGCGACGAGCCTGCTTCGGATGGCGCTCCAGGTTTTCCAGACTCCGCTGCCATTCTGGATGAACATCGCCACCCTGGTCGCGATCTGGGTGGTGGCGCTCCTTGCGGCTGTGTGGGTGGTCGAGCGCCGCGAATACGTCTTGGAACAATAATGACGCCGCGGAAGCCCGCGTCGGTATAAGGTGAAGAAATGAGAGCCACACCACGCCACGTACTCCTGGGAGGGACCGTCATTCTGGCCCTCGGCTTCCTTGTCGCCGGAGGCGCGTACCTCCAGGGTGGGGCCGGGCCGCCTAGCGAGATGCGTTACGTGCCGGCCGACGCTCGCTTCGTGGCCTATGCCAGCGTGCGTGACGTCGCGCGTTCGAGCTTTTGGCAGCGGCTGCGTGATGTCCGCCCCGAGCTCGACGGGCCGCAGCAGTTTCGTGATGCGACCGGCATCGACCTCGAGGCCGATGTCGATTCCATCGTCGCCAGCTGGACGCCGGATGCCGAGAATGTCGAGCAGTCCGCCAGCCTCATGCTGGTGACCGGGCGATTCGACGCTCCGCGCCTAGGGGCGCTCGCACGTGAGCGAGGTGGGGTCTCTGAGGACTACGCGGGACACACCGTATACTCGCGTGCCTTCGGGGACGACCGCGCCGAGTTCGCCATGTCGCTCGTCGAGCCCGAAGTCATCGCTATTGGATCGGTGGACATGGTCCGGCAGGCGATAGACCTCGCGACGTCGGGGGATGACTGGGATGACGTCACCACGAACAATCGCCTGATGACGCTGACGGAGCAGGTTCACGGTAAACATCACGCGTGGATAATCGCCGCGATCGACGAGGCGAGCGACCTCAGTTTTTTGCCAGACGCAGTGAAGGGCAGCATTCCGCCCCTCACCGGCCTGGCGGTCGGAACCCGGGTGCACGAGGGGGTCAGCGCGACGGTGAGCTTGCAGGCTCGAGACGAACAGGCCAGCCAGGACCTACGCGACGTCGTCCAAGGATTCGTCGCCCTGGCGAGGATGCAGTCGGCCGAGCGTCCGGAACTGCAGGGTTTGGTCGATGCGATCCAACTGAGCAGTGTCGGTACGACCGTGACGCTTGACTTCGAGGTGCCTGCGGACACGCTCGAGCTGATGCGTCCACCTACGCCGGACCAACCGCAATAGCGCCTGGCCAACCCGAGCACATCCTCTGTCGCGGTACGTTGATGGCCGAATGAAGCCGTCCGTTTTTCAGCTATGATCGCGTGTTCATGACTGACACAGCGAGCAACCAATCAGCCCCGCCGTTCTCGACGATCGGCGTACTGGGGTGCGGGCTCATGGGGTCCGGCATCGCCCAGGTCTCGGCTCAGGCTGGCTACCGCACGATTGTCCGCGAGGTAGATGAGGAACGCGTGGCCGGTGGCTTGTCTCGAATCGAGCGATTCCTGACCAATGGCGTCGAACGCAACAAGCTCAGCCCAGACGAGCGCAATGCGACGCTGAGCCGCCTCTCGGGCACGACGCAGCTCGACGAGCTCGCAGGTTGCGATCTCGTCATCGAGGCGATCGTTGAGGATCTCGAGGCGAAAAAGGCCACGCTTCAAGAGCTCGATCCCATTGTAGCGCCTGAGGCGATCCTTGCCTCGAACACCTCGTCACTGTGCATCACCGAGCTCTCCGCGGTCACGACGCGTCCGGACCGGTTTCTGGGCCTGCATTTCTTCAGTCCCGTTCCGATTATGAAGATCGTCGAGGTCATCCGGGGACTGGCGACGGCCGACGCGACCTATCGACGTGCCATGGATTTCGTGCAGACCCTCGGCAAGGATGCCGTGACGGCACCCGATCGTCCCGGGTTCATCGTGAATCGACTCCTGATTCCATTCTTGCTGAGCGCGGTGCGCGCCCACGAGTCGGGAGTGGGCTCGATTGACGATATCGATAAGAGTATGGCGCTCGGCTGTGGCCATCCGATGGGACCGTTCACGCTCTTGGACTTCATCGGCGTCGACACGACCTACTCGATTGCGAACATCATGTACGAAGAGTTTCGGGATCCCGCCTACGCCCCACCGCCGCTCTTGAAACGGATGGTGCTCGCTGGCCGACTGGGACGAAAGAGCGGGCGCGGATTCTACGAGTACCCATGACCGACCAACGACTGCGCGACGCCGTTGAGGTGTTGCTGACGGAGATCGGCGAAGACCCTACGCGCGAAGGTCTTGCGAGTACGCCCGAGCGGGTCGCCAAAGCCCTTCATTTCTTCACGAGCGGTTACGACGCCGACCTCGACTCGGTGATCAACAACGCGCTGTTCACGGTGGATTACAGCGAGATGGTGATCGTTCGCGACATCGACTTCTACAGCCTGTGCGAGCATCACCTGCTTCCGTTCTTCGGGAAGTGCCACGTCGCGTATCTGCCCCGAGACAAGGTCGTCGGGCTGAGTAAGATACCGCGAATCGTCGAGATGTTCAGCCGACGGCTCCAGGTGCAAGAGCGTCTGACAAACCAGATTGCGGAGACGCTGTCAGAGGTTTTGAACCCAATCGGCGTGGGGGTTGTGATCGAAGCCACGCATTTGTGCATGCTGATGCGCGGAGTCGAGAAGCAGAACTCGTTCGCCATGACCAGCGCGATGCTCGGGGGCTTTCGCAGCGACCCTCGAACACGGATGGAGTTTCTGCAGCTGCTTCAGCACCGCGGCAACGTCGGGGTCAACTTGGATCGGTCGGCATCGATGCTGGCCGGGGAGACCACTCAACGATGAGGGCGGCGCTTGGCGGGACGCTGCTGTTCGTGCTCGCCGGTGCTCCAGCAGGAGGCCAGGAGCCGGCGCAGGAGCCTGCCGAGGTCCGTTGCCCGAGCGTGCTGGGGGTGGGCGTCAAGTCCGAGATTCCGTTCTGCGACGTGCAGGTTCAGGTTGATCCGGCCCTGGGTATTCACGTCGTGCTGCCACCGCGGGAGGGGGAGGCGACGCTGTCGTTCAACCTCCATGCGCGGCACACCTACTCGCAGCAAGAGGCCGAGAGCGGGCGTGCATTCACACAATATCTGGCATCCGTGGCAATCGCGACGATGGACGGCGAGATTATCGGGCGGGGTGCCGTCCAGAGCGTGTTTCGCAGCGCGGCAGACCTCGTCGATCGCGTGTCGGGCGGCGCCGGGCCGAGCGGCCTCAAAGCCGTGGCGCCAACGGGGGCTGCGCGTGTCTACGTGACGATACCGCCAGACCTGGAACAGGTGGTGATCGTTGGGCAGAAGCTCGAGGTCGTCCGGGCGGACGGGCGTGATAGCTTCACGGCCCGGGGTCGGCCGGTAGCCGTGCTGAGCGAGGCGCGGCTTGACTATGTGCCCCTGTGAGACCGACGACCATGCAGGTTCATGACGTGATCATCGTGGGGGCGGGTCCGGCGGGACTTGCTGCGGCCATCGCCGCCAAGAAGCAGGGTCTCGACAGCCGTGTGCTCGACAAGGGCGTCGTCGTGAATTCACTCTTCCATTTTCCGGCCCAGATGGTGTTCTTCACCACGCCCGAGCTGCTCGAGATCGGTGGTCTGCCGTTCACGACGGCGCACGAGAAGCCGACGCGCGACGAAGCCCTGCGGTACTACCGGAAGGTCGTCGATGCCTTTGACCTCGCACTTGATCTCGGACAGACCGTCACAGAGCTGCGTCAGGATCGAGTGGATGGCGAAGACGGCTTCACGGTCGTCACGCGCAATCGCGAAGGGGACGAGCAGACCTGGCGGTCGCGAACGGTGGTTTTGGCGACCGGGACCTATGACCATCCCAACATGCTTGGTATTCGAGGGGAAGATCGGCCTCATGTGTCGCACTACTACACCGAGCCTCACGAGTTCTACCGGAAGGACGTCGTGATTGTTGGGGGCAAGAACTCGGCGGCCGAGGCCGCCCTGGATCTGTACCGCGCTGGAGCTCGCGTCACTCTAGTCCACCGCAGAGCCGAGCTCGGGGCCAACATCAAATACTGGGTACGCCCGGATATCGAGAACCGGATCAAGGAAGGCTCGGTCGCGGCGCGGTTCGACACGCATGTCGTGGAAATCCGCGCCACGGACATCGTGGTCGAGACCGCCGGGTCGCGCGAGGCTCTGCCGGCCGACGCCGTCTTCCTACTGACCGGCTACCTCGCGGACCTCGGATTCCTGCGAGCATGCGGAGTCGAGGTCGCTGCCGAGTCCAATATCCCGCACCACGATCCGGAGACGTTCGAAACCAACGTCCCTGGTCTCTTTCTGGCGGGGTCGGTGGTGGCGGGTGCCAATCGTGGCGAGGTGTTCATCGAGAACGGTCGCTTCCATGGGCAGGTCGTGATCGATCACATCGGCGCGCGTCTGTCGTCCACCACCTATTGAGTCGTGGCGGAGAAGCGCTGATGCCCCACGAGTGACTGCATTTCGAGCAGCTGGATGAGCGACCGGCAGCGCGCATCCGTTCCCTCGCACTCGAGAAGCGCCTGCTTCTCAACGGGGTCGAGGTCGAGGTACTGCGACAGCGCGTTCACGAGATCCCCGTCCGCCATTTCTGCCGGCACGCGAGAGTCTGACCCGGTGGCCGCAACGCGCTGCGCCAGCAGCTGCTCGAGCCGGCGGCGGTCGCCGCTCCGCGCGTCGCCCGCGGGCGACGCGTCGGCAATCGGCGTGACGCGCGCGCGCCGATACGCCAGCGCGTGATCTTCCTCGGTGACCTGAAACTTCTCGATGCCTCGCAGCACGATGTTGAACCGGCCGTCGTCGAGTGGCGTGCAGTGGGTGATCACGCCTGAGCAACCGACGGGGTAGACGCTCGGGACCTCACCGACGCGATCCGGGCCTCGACCCCGCAACAGGACCATTCCGATCATGCGGTCACCCTTCAAGGCGTCCCTGACCATCGCCCGATATCGGTCCTCGAAGATGTGGAGAGGCAGAAAGACGTTGGGAAAGAGCACGACGTTGGGGAGGGGAAAGAGGGGAAGCGTCAATGCACCGTCCGGGTCTTCTTGTCCATGTAGTCCATCAGCACGTACTGGCCAAGGGTGTAGGGCGTCGTGAAGTACGCCTTGCCGTGGCAGATCGCCGCGACCCGGCGAACGAAACTGACGAGGTCGTAGTCGCGAGCGAGCATGAAGGTGTTGATCATGATGCCCGCCTTGCGGCAGTTCGCGACCTCGGCAAACGTCTCGGCAATGATGTGCGGATCGAGGCCGAACGCATTCCGGTAAATCTTGCCGTCGGGTTGGGTCAGCGCGGACGGTTTGCCGTCGGTGATCATGACGATCTGCCGCATGTCCTTGCCCTGCCGCTCCAGAATGCGCCGGGCCAGGCGTAGCCCCTCACGTGTGTTGGTGTAGTAGGGGCCAACCCGAACGCGGGCCAACCGCTTGACCGGGATCTCCTCGGCCGAGTCGTGGAACAGGACGACGTTGAGCGCGTCACCCGGGTACTGGTGGCGTATGAGGTTGGTGAGTGCCAGCGCCACCTGTTTGGCCGGTGTGAAACGATCTTCGCCGTACAAGATCATGCTGTGGCTGCAGTCGAGCATGAGGACGGTCGCGCAAGAGCTCTGATACTCGCCCTGAGCAACCATCAGGTCTTCGTACTGCACGTCGACTGAGCCGTTTCCGTCGGACGCAAGCCCGGAGCGGCTCACCGCCTTGAGAATCGTCCCGCTGGCGTCGATGTTCAGGGTGTCCCCGTACTCGTAGGGCTTGGATGTTCCGCTCGCCTCCACACCCGTCGAGACATCGCGCGTGTCGTGTCGGCCGACGCTGCTCTTCCCAACGGAGCCCAGCAGGTCGCGGAGGGCGCGATAGCCAAGAAAGTCGAGCCCCTTGTCGGTAATCTCGAATCGACCGGCCGGCGCGTCCGGACCGATCCCGTCGCCGGCGGTTGGCGCTTCGGATGCGCTGCCCGGCTGAGGGGTGATGTAGCCTTCCTGGCTTAGGCGTTGGATGATCTCGTCGATGAGCTGCTCGAGCTGCGAACGGCCGGCCTCCTGATCCGCATCGGCCGGATCGCCGAGTAGGCGCGACAGCGTCTCGTCGGACAGCAGCCCGCCGTTCAGCAAGGTCTCCAGAATGGCGTCGTGAAGGTCCTGGATCGAGTGACCCGAATCGTCGTCGTCAGGGTCGCCGTAGGGATTGTCGAACCCACTCGAGAGCAGGAGCTCGGAAAGCTGCGAGACGAGCTCTTCCAGGTCGACCCCCTCGAGATCTTCGCCGGTGTAGCGGGTGTATCGGAACTTCATGATGAGGGGGTATCGGAAGGCAGAAAACAGAATGAAAACGGATGGCCCTTCTGCCTTCTGTGTTCTGACTTCTAGTTGTAATAGTTCTTCTTCTTCCGACTGGGTTGCGGCATTGGCATCTCCGGGTCCAAGAACGGCTCGGACGGGCGCGCCTTGCGCCGCGGTTCTTCCGCGGCTCGGTACTGCCACTCCTCGGTTCGGCTGATCTTCTTGGCCGCATACAGGCCTTCGAGCACGAAGTCGACGGCCGACGCGACCGCTGCGGGGGCGTCGGTGCTCGTGACACCCGCCTGACGCGTGAGATCTTCGAGCCCCTGAATCTCCGAGATCTGGGAGAGCAGATCGGTGGCCGGCGTCATGTCGCCCACCTGCAGCGCGCCACCCATATCGAACCATTCCACGACGGTGCTGGTATCGACGCCGTCGAACCAGCCAGAAAACACTCGGCCGACCGACGCCCGAATGAGATCGCGCGCGACGTTGTCGGCTCCTCGCAGCTCACCTTCGTACTCGAGCTCGAACTTCCCGGTGATCGAGGGCAGTGCGGCGTAGACATCGGTCACGCGGGGTACCACCTCGACTTCGCCGGCCGCGAGCGCCCGGCGTTCAGCGTTCGACACGACGTTCTCGAGGCACGAGATCGGCAGGCGCTGACTAACGCCGGAGCGTCGGTCGATCTTCTGATCGGCCCGTGCCTGGAATGCGATTTCCTCGACGACTTCCTTCACGTACGGTGGCACGCTGACCGTCGGCACGTCCGGCGCATGGCGTTGGTTGACCCACGCCTCCTGCTCGGTAATGGCGATGGCATCGTGCCGAGTTCTTGGGTAGTGCGTGCGAATCTCCGACCCGATGCGGTCCTTGAGCGGCGACACGATCTTTCCGCGGGCCGTGTAGTCATCGGGGTTTGCGGTAAACGCCATCATGAGGTCGAGGCGGAGTCGGACGGGATAGCCCTTGATCTGGACGTCACCCTCTTGCAGGACGTTGAACAACCCAACCTGGATCTTCCCGGCGAGATCGGGGAGCTCGTTGACGGCGAAGATCCCCCGATTGGCTCTGGGCACGAGGCCGTAGTGCACGGTGAGCTCGTCCGACAGATGAAGACCGCGCCGGGCGGCTTTAATCGGGTCGATGTCGCCGATCATGTCGGCGATCGTGACATCTGGCGTTGCCAGCTTTTCGACGAATCGGTCCGCCCTCGGGAGCCAGCCGATTTCGAGACTGCCGCCCTCCTCGTCGACGCGAGTCCGACAGTGCCGGCAGAGCGGCGCCAGCGGGTCGTCGTGGATCTCGCATCCTGGGACGACCGGCAGTTCATCGTCCAGCAGGTCGACTAGGGATCGCAGTATCCGCGTCTTCGCCTGTCCCCGGAGGCCCAACACGATGAAGTTGTGCTGCGACAGAATCGCGTTGACGATTTGCGGAATGACGGATTCGTCGTACCCAACGATGCCAGGGAAGAGCGGTTCGCCTGACCGCAACTTCGCGATCAGGTTGTCGCGCAGCTCTTGCTTGACGTCGCGGCGTGGGATGCTACCCGCGTCGACGGCTCGGCGCAGGTCGCCCAGGACGGTGGGCTGGGGCATTCACTCGATCTTACATGAACTCGCCGATCAGCTCCCTGCGCGTGTCGCCGCCGAGACCGAGCCTGTGCCCGACAAGCGGTTCACCCTGCAACGCAGGGTCCAACGAGTCAATGGAGGGACGGGGGTTCGGGTTTCGATAGACGAGCCCGATCGGGATCCTGTCTCCCCACTCCAGCGCTCTGTCCATCGCGGCGTGGAAATCGGTGGGGTCGTGGTCGGTTTCTTCGACTTTGTAAACTCGCTCTCGGAAGAATGGGTAGGTGTTCACCTTGTTGAACGTGACACACGGACTGAACACGTCGATCAGTGCGAAGCCCTTGTGCTGGATTCCTGCCTTGTAGAGCTGTGTGAGGTGCTTGGGTTGGCCGCTGAAGCCCCGCGCCACGTAGCCGCAGCCAGCGGCAAGCGCCAGCGCGAGCGGGTTGAGCATCCCCTCGAGGTTGCCCTGGGGTGAGGTCTTGGTCAGCATGCCGGTCTCGCTGGTGGGTGAGACTTGACCCGTGGTCAGGCCGTAGATCTCATTGTTCATCACGATATAGGTCACATCGATGTTCCGACGCATTGCCTGAATGAAATGGTTCAGGCCAATCCCGTATCCGTCGCCGTCCCCGCCGGTGGCAATGACCGTCATCCCCGTGTTGGCCAACTTGCAGCCGGTGGCAAACGGGAGCGCCCGGCCGTGCAGGCTATGCACGCCGTATGAACGGAAGAAGCCGGGGAGGTTCGACGAACAGCCGATGCCCGAGACGACCATGACGCCCGAGGGTTCCAGTTGCAGGTCCGCACACACCTGGAACAGCCCGTTGAGGACTCCGAAGTCGCCACACCCGGGACACCAATCGGGATCGACCTCCGGCTTGAAGTCCTTCACCTCAATTACTGGAGCTGCCATTGCCATATCTGCACTCCTTCACACCGCTAGCGTGACGCGGTGGTTCCAGCGAGTTGTCCCGTATCGGTCAGTGCGCGCCGACCCGCCCAGTCGCCACTGGTTCCGGTGGGATGGTCGGTGCGCCAGCCCGTCTCTGTCGACTGGACGACCACCATCTCGGTACCGGACATGACGTCCTTGACGCCTGTCACGATGTGATTCGGCTCGAACGGCTCTCCATCGTACTTACGAATGTGGCCATGGGGCACGATGCCGGTCTCGGCACGCAAGTGACGCGCGAACTGACCGCTCTGGTTGTTCTCCACGATGATGATCAGCTTGCTGTTGCCGAGGATCTCACCGATCGCGTCGACGTGTAGCGGCATCAGGAACTTGATCTGCAAGTGATTCGCGAGGGTTCCTTCCTGCCTGAGTCGTGCCGCGGCCTCCTTGATGACTCCCCACGTCGATCCCCAACCCACCAACGTGACGTCGGCGTTGGCGGGTCCCTCCAATGTCGGCGCCGGCAGATACTGCGCGACGGTCTCCATCTTTCGAACCCGCTTGTCGACCATCTTCTTGCGTCGAACAGGGTCCGTGAATACGTCGCTCAGCAAGACGCCATCTTCATCGTGCTCGTCGGATGCCGCGACGTAGAGATGATTCCGAAGGCCCGGCAGAGCCCGGGGCGAGATGCCGGATGGCGTGTCCTTGTAGCGCAGATACGGCTCGCCGTCAGGTGTCGCCTCCTCGGTGACGAGCTCACCGCGATCCATTGGGAACTCAACGTCAAGCAGTGCTGGGTCAACAGTCTCGCTCCCCTCGCTCATCAGCAAGTCGGAGAGGATGATGACGGGAATCTGATAGCGCTCCGCGACGTTGAACGCCTCGGACGGCGTCAGAAAACAGTCCGTCATGCTCAGTGGAGCGATGATGACACGCGGGAAATCACCCTGGCTTGCACCCAAAGCCTGGTTGAGATCGGCCTGCTCGGTCTTGGTCGGCACACCAGTAGAGGGCCCGGCCCGCATCACGTTGATGGCAACGACGGGCGTTTCCATGATCCCTGCCATCCCGATCGCTTCCGTCATGAGCGCAAAGCCGCCACCGGAGGTGGCACACATGCTTCGCAAGCCCATGTGGCCGGCGCCGATTGCCATGTTGATGACCGAGATCTCGTCTTCGACCTGACGTACGCAGATACCCAGCTGCTTCGCATGTCCCGCGAACCACTCCAGGATATGGGTGGCCGGGCTCATGGGATACGCAACGTAGAACTTGCAGCCCGCGAACGCTGCCCCCATCGCAAACAGCTCATTGCCAGACACCTGTGCCCACTTCTGGTCTGTCGGCTCGAGCTGCACCGGGAGTGGTTCGAAGTTCGCCGCCGCATACTCGAAGCCGGCACGGGCGGCGTCGATGTTCTTGGCGACAACGTCCGGCTTCTTCGCGAACGTCGTCTGCAACACGGACTCGAGACCAGTAATCTCCAAACCCATCAACTGGAGCAAGGCCCCGACGGCAACCGTGTTCTGCATGACCGCCAGCCGCTTCGAGTCGGGGGCCAGCTCCGGCACCGGGAGCGAACACAGCTGCACGCCTGGGGGTGGTTCGTAGCTCGGCTTGAACTTGGCTGCGTTGTACAACGCGACGCCGCCGGCTGGGAGCTCCTGGAGATGGCGGTCGAGCGTGTCTTGGTTGAGGGCGATCATCGCCCCGACCTGGTCGCCCTGGTTCAAGGGCTTGTCAGCCGAAAAGCGGACCCGCAGCCACGAATGGCCACCGCGGATGACTGACTGGTAGCTGTTGTAGCTATAGGCGCCCAGGCCTTGGCGGGCGAGTGACAAGACCAGCGAATTTCCAGCGGACGCGACTCCGTCTCCGGCCGCGCCTCCGACTCCGACAACGACTTCGGGTTGCGACATAGTGACCTCCGACGTGCTCGCCGACGCTCAAACTTGCCTGGCTATTATAGGCGTTCTTCGAAGGCCGGCAACCGCCAAGGCCTATTCTGTTTTCGCGGCGTTATACAGGTGAGCCGGAATGAACTTCAGCCACGGCGCGTGCACCAGCGGCTGATTCACCCAGGCGCGAACCGGCTGGTAGTTCAGGAACTGTGCGACGAATATCTGCGCCGTGAATGCGAACCAGACCGCGATCAGCGCCACCATCGAACCCATACGGGCAGCCCGCGTGCTGCCTCCAACGACGGCTTCGACCAGTGCGTGCCGGTCCGGGCTCGGCAAGGAGACGGCGAGCCCAAGCCGCTCCAGTGCGTGCCGCTCGAAAACGCTCAATTCCGAAGCGCGAACGCGGTTGTGTTGCAGCGCGCGTACGACGCCGGCCGCGTACATCCGCGTTGCGAGCAATCGCACCATGACGAACAACGCCAACATCGCCCCGCTCGTCCAGACGTAGTACCGATTCATGACGCCGATTTGTTCTGCGGCGAACATGTCACCAAACGACGGGTTCGCGACATGCATGAAGTAGGGAAAGATGCGGAAGGCATGGACGGGCAAGGACACCAGCGCGTAGAGACCGGCCAGGAGCAACATCGACACCCAGCACGCCCGCATCACCCGCCAGTTGAGTCGGAAGTCGTAGAACACGCGCCAGTGACCCGACACGGCCTGGCGGACCTGCGCCATGGGCACATAGAGCATGGCCGCAATGAACAACGCCGCACCACCAAGGCCCGTCAACGGTCCAACGAACGCCTGTTCGTACCCTTTGTTGAATGAGTTGTCCCATCCGGCGTGCCACGAGAAGACCCAAAGCGCCGCTGCCGGACCGGTGAGGACCAGCGTGTTCGCCACCGCGCCAAAACCGGTCCGCAGGTTGAGCCACAACGAGCCGAGGCCGCGTCGGACCGATGTTCGTAAGCGGTTGCCATCGGAGTACACAGGTGCCGGTTGGGCGGCGAACCAGGCTGGTGCATCGACGTGTGTCGCGGTCATGGGGTCGCTCGCGGCGAATGCGGCGAACTGTGCGCCCCGCTGTTCGAGCCCTACCCGCCGCCACCAGTGCCGCAGGGCTGAGCGTTGCATCCAGCGGTACGTCCAGCCGACGGCAACCACAGAGCCCAGCAGGGTCTGGCACAAGACCACGCCGATGACGAACCGCCACGCAAACAGCGCCCGGCGACGTAATCGTGCCGTCGCACCTGGACGGGCTGAAGCGATCGATTCCGCGTACGCAACGCTCACGCGAGCGCTTCCTCCAGGACCGGACCCTCCGCGAACGCCGCGTCGAACCCCATGATCTGACCGATAGTGCTGGCGACGGACACCTGATCCGACGGTCGGTCGACCACGTGACCCCTTGCCATGCCAGGCCCAACGATGGCGGCAAAAATCGAATGCGCGTGGAAGTGGTGCTGAAACGGAACCGAAGCCATCGGACTAGTGTCACGTCCGCAATCCGGCACGATGACAAAGACCGTGTTGTGTCGATACTCCTCATCTGCATCGACCGCTTCGACGAGTCGCCGCAAGCCTTGGTCGATGACCGCGATGCCACGCGTGTAATGCGACGCGTTGCCCCAGTGCACATAGTCGGGGTCGTTGTAGTTGATCATCATGAGCTTTGGCCGCAGCTCCTTCATCGCCCGCAACGCGAGCTCCGTCAACAGCCGGTCGCCGCGTGGGTTCACGAACCCCGACTCTCCGTAGAACTGCCGCCACCGCTCCCAGAACGTCTCGATCTCGGCGGACTGCCGCCGCCGGTCCTGGTGGACCCGGTAATCTAGCTCTTCGAGCTTGGCGAGCTCCCGGCGCTGCTTCTGCAGTTCGGCGTCCGCAAACGCGCCGCGCTCAATCTGCCGACGCAGCAAGTACGTCTTGAAGCGGTAGAGACTCAAGACGTTCGAGCGGTACTCGACACCAAAAAGATGGTGGTTGCTGAACGAGTAGAACTCTTCGTCCGTGCGGTCCTCGCCGTTCACAATCAGGGTCTGGTGTTCCGGCACGTCGTACGCCTTCCGAAAGTACTCGAAGATCGTCGGTACAGGCGCTTCGAACCGTTGCCCAAGGAATCGTCCGGCGATGTCCTTGTACGACTCGTACTTGCCGGTCAGGACGTAGAGCGTTCCCTGGCCATGGCTCGTCTCGATGCCCTCGAATTGCGAGATTTCCATGTTCGTGTACAGCGTGCCTCGTTTTGCGAACTCGTGGCACAGGAACGGCGCGTAGGTCGTGTCCGGCTCAATCGTCTCGCGTCGTCGCACGCCGCCACCAAACCGCACCAAGATCACATTGGGACCGATGTACTCCCGGGGCGTGACCATGGCGGCTGCGGGTACCGACCGGGCCAATGCTAGGGTGCCCGCACTGAGCAAGCCGGCTCGCAGGAACTCACGGCGCGAATTGAGGTCAGCGCTCATCATGACTCTTTCGTGTGGGCGTCGGTGACGTAGTTGGGACGGATGTCGATCGGGATCTGGTTGAGCCGATCGAGCAGGGTCTGGACATCCGGTCGGATTGTCCCCATCGACTCGAGAAGGTTGCGGGCCGCGTCGTAGTCGCCCCGCGCCTGAATCATCATGATCCGCCTCGTCAGGCCCTCGACCGCTGATCGGATCTTGCCATGGTCGACGCGGAATCGCCCGTCCGGCTCAACCGTGACGGCTCCAGCGTCCAGGAATGTGTTGAGTTGAATCGCGACACCCTTGCCGTGCGCCTCGTTGATGCCAAAGCGAATCGAGCGAAATGCCGAGGCCAGGAAGGTCGTGTAGATGGGGCGGCTCAGCG
Organism: Vicinamibacterales bacterium; assembly: GCA_965216615.1. Classification (GTDB taxonomy): domain Bacteria; phylum Acidobacteriota; class Vicinamibacteria; order Vicinamibacterales; family UBA8438; genus CAUZIB01. The sequence continues at coordinate 655,908 of CBDCGH010000022.1, forward strand.
ACTGCGCGGCGGCACCGCGGTCGATGAGCGCGTGAAGTGCCCACAACCCGGATACGTCTGCCTTGGCTTCTTCGATGGCGCTGTAGGCGTCACGGAGCTGTTGCCGGACCGTCGTATCGACCCCGTCGACGCCGATGGCGTGAGGCCCGAGGCCGTGCATGAGCTCGTGCATGAGGATGTGGGTAAAGAAAGCCTCGAATGAGACATCACCTTGGTCGGCGACCGGCAGCGCGAGCCGTGAGATGGGCATCAGGACGGTGTCGAACTTGGCCTCCTGCACGTTCTTCATCATCACACTTTTTGATCCGTACTTCCGTATGACCCGTTCATCGTTGGGAAGGTTGAACGCGGCCGTCTGTACCCCGCTGTTGGCGTTGCCGGCGGTGAAGACGACGTTGACCACGCGAATCGGTGCGAGCGCGCCCAATTCCGGCTCGCGAAACTCGGGGTCGATCGGGAGGGTGTCCTCGAGGTCCTGGAGATACGCGCCGAACCGCTCGAGCTGGGCCGTCTCGGCATCATCACGGATCGTGACGAATGCTTCGAACGCGGCCTTGTAGTTGAACCACTCGTCTTCGTACACCTCGTAGGGGCCGATAGTGAGCTCGATCGGGGCGTCGAGCTGCATCCACGCCACGTCACTCTCGTAGTAGTCGTTGGATACGAAGGCGTCCGCCCGCATGGTGAGATAGCGGGCCAGCGACGGTTGATTCGTGAGCGAGGCCGCTTCCCTGAGATGAGCTGCCGCGACCGACAGCGCACCTCGATACTCGACGCTGTAGGGGACCGCGAGCAGTTGCCCCGCGGCGCTGCGCCGCACCGTCGTGAAGAATCCCGTGGCGATCTCCCGCTCGTCTGGGCTCAGTCCGCGTATCCAGGCTGCGACTTCGTCTCGCGTCGCATCGAGTGGGTAGTAGTTCGCGCCGCCCGGCTTGTTCGGCACGCCCTCCACGAACGGTCGGTTGGCGTCGAGACGCGACCACGGCCCTTTGTTCGTGAGAAAGCGATCGAGTGGCTCGCTCGCTCGCGAACCTTTGGCGGTTGCGAGCTGAAGGAGCAGCGCCGGGTTTCCGGCCCATACCTGTTCGAGGAAGATGGCGTCCATCATCCTCGCCGCGTCGATGATCTTGACGAGAGCGCGACGCTCCGCGTCGGGGAGCTCGGACAACGATGGGTTGATGTCGACGGGCGCAAGCAAGGCCGTCGAGCGCGAGTCGCGATCAGACATGGTGTTTAATTATCGGCAGTCACAAGCGTAACGGCCGAATTCAACACTGTCGAGGCATCGATGACCGATACACCACACGTCGCCGTGGCCGGTGCCGGCCCCGGTGGATACACCGCTGCATTCTTTGCTGCCGACCTGGGCATGCAGGTCACGCTGATCGACGACGCGCCGAACCCAGGAGGCGTGTGCCTCTATCGGGGCTGCATGCCGTCGAAGGCCCTGCTGCATGTCGCCAAGGTACTGACCGATGCCAAAGAGGCTGGCGACTGGGGCGTGTCGTTTGGCGACCCCGATATCGATCTCGAACGCCTTCGGGGATGGAAGAACGGGGTGGTCGACAAGCTGACAGGTGGACTGGGACAGCTCACGAGCCAGCGGCAGATCACGTATCTGCAGGCGCGCGTGCGGCACATCGCGCCGCATCAGGTCGCGGTGGCCGACGCTGATGGGGCGACCCACGATGTGAGCTTCGAACACGCCATCCTCGCGACCGGATCGCGGCCGGCGCGGCCCGCGGCGCTCGCGGTGGAGCACCCCCGCATTCTCGATTCGACCGACGCACTCGACGTGCGCAGTCTTCCCCGCCGGCTGCTCGTCGTCGGCGGCGGCTACATCGGGTTGGAGCTGGGCAGCGTCTACGCGGCCCTTGGCAGCGAAGTCACCGTAGTTGAGATGACGGCCTCGTTGCTGCCAGGGGTTGATGCAGATCTGGTCCGCGTGTTAGCTCGACGGTTTGGGAAAGTGGCAAGTGCCGTTCACGTGCAGACCACGGTCACCGAGCTCATCCCGGACGATGATGGCGTCGACGTTCGCCTCGAGGGCCCTCAGATCGACGATCCAATCCAGCGCTTCGATCAAGTGCTCGTGGCCGTCGGACGAGTACCGAACTCTGATGTCCCGGGTCTGGTCGATACGAAGGCGTCTATTGATGAGCGCGGGTTTGTCACCGTGGACGCCCAACGGCGCACCGGCGAGCCCTCGCTGTTTGCCATCGGCGATCTGGCCGGAGAACCGATGCTGGCCCACAAGGCGTTTCACGAGGCGCGCGTCGCCGTCGAAGCCATCGCGGGTCGGAAAGTGGCTTTCGAGCCACTCGCCATTCCAGCCGTCGTGTTTACCGATCCGGAGATCGCCTGGTGTGGATTGACCGAGTCGCAGGCCAAGCAGGAGGATCGGCCCGTCGCCATCGCTCGGTTTCCCTGGGGAGCGTCCGGACGTGCGCTGACGCTGGGTCGTCCGGAAGGTGTCACCAAGCTTGTCATCGATCCTGAATCCGAAGCGATTCTCGGCGTGGGCCTCGTCGGCGTTGGCGCCGGTGAGCTGATTGCCGAGGGCGTGGTCGCGATCGAGATGGGCGCCACCATTGGTGACCTCAAACAGTGCATTCACCCGCACCCGACACTGTCCGAGACGTTGCTCGAGTCGGCCGAGGCCTTTCTAGGGCTCAGCACCCACATCTATAAGCCAAAGAAGGCCTAGCCCCGGAGGACGCGCGGAGTCACGGTCCGACGAGTCGCTTCGCCGTCGCGAACACGTCGGAGAAGATGAACCCGTGGGCTTCTAAGAGCATGCGCGGCGTGAGCTTGCCGGTGTTCGTGTTCTGCTGGCTGGGGTGATACGACGCCACGAGCGCTGGCACACCGTCGGCCTCGAAGATGAACCCGTGGGCGAATCGCGGCCGCGGCCTGGGTGTGACGCCACGGTCGGCGACAAGCCGCCAGTAGGCGTCGAAGGCAACCTTGCCCAACGCCACGATGACCCGAAGCTGCCCAAGCGCCTTGGCCTCGGTTTCGAGGAACGACCGGCAGTTGGCGATCTCGGTCGGTCTGGGCTTGTTTTCGGGGGGTGCGCACCGTACGACAGCCGTGATGTAGGCGTCGCTAAGTTTCAGTCCATCTTTGGCATCGTGGGATGTCGGAAGATTGGCAAACCCCTGCGCGTGCATGGCCCGTAGCAGGAAATCGCCGGAGCGGTCGCCGGTGAACATCCGCCCCGTACGGTTGGCGCCGTGTGCCGCGGGCGCGAGTCCAAGCACCATGACGCGCGCTCGGCGATGGCCGAATCCGGGAACCGGGCGACCCCAGTAATCTTCGTCGCGAAAGGCCGCGCGCTTCTCTTTCGCGACGCGCGCGCAGTACGCGCGCAGCCGCGCGCATCGCTGACAAGACGTGACCCCCCGTCGGATGGTCGAGAGCGATATCGCTGCACTCATCACGTTAAGGGCTGGAGTCTACACCGGGTGGCAGCCGCGCTGGAATGCCGTGGTCTGCTCGTCGGCGTGATACGAGCTTCTGACTAGCGGCCCGGCCTCGACGTGACCGAATCCGAGGTCACGGGCCGTCTTCGCCAGCTCCGAAAACTCGACGGGCGTGTAGTAGCGCGCCACCGGGAGGTGTGCGATCGACGGCCTCAGATACTGGCCGATCGTGACGATTCCGCAGCCGACCCGACGCAGGTCCGCCAGGGTCGTCTGGACCTCCGACAGCTCCTCACCGAGACCGACCATGAGCCCCGATTTCGTCGGGATGGTCGAAGCGTGCTGCCGCGCGCGGTCAAGAAGGTCCAGCGCACGACGATAGCGCCCGCCCGGCCGAGCGGTCCGATATAAGCGCTCGACGGTTTCAATGTTGTGATTCAGAATGTCCGGTTCGGCATCAAGGACGGTGCGTAGAGGCCATGCGTCGCCCCCGAAGTCAGGAATCAGAACTTCGATACCGCAGCCGGGGCGCTCCGCACGCACGGCCCGTACCGACGACGCGAAAATCGATGCGCCCCCGTCGGCCAGATCATCTCGGTCGACCGACGTGATGACGACGTGTGACAAGCCGAGCTGCGCAACCGCCGTCGCGAGCCGCCCCGGTTCTTGGCGGTCGATCGGATCGGGCACCCCGTGCTTGACGTTGCAATAGGCGCAGGCGCGCGTACACGTGTCGCCCAGGATCATGAACGTCGCGGTCCCGCGGTTCCAGCACTCGCCGATGTTTGGACACATCGCCTCCTCACACACCGTATGAAGGTCGAGGTCGCGCATCAGGCGCTTCACGCGGAGATACCCTAGGCTCCCCGGAGCGGTCACCGTGAGCCAGGATGGCTTTCGCTCGCGCGGGAGGTCCCCGGCTCGGGCGTGGCGCCCTCGGATGAGGGGGACTGGAATCGGGGAGGTCATTGTTGAACTGGTGGCTGGCGACTGGTGCCGTCGATGTTAGCGCGTGCACCGAACGTGGCGCAAAACGGCCCGTCTTGCCCGCCCAATCCTCCGAAGTGTATTCTCAACGGCGGAGAGCATCTTCTGCATCCGCCCGGCGGATGGGCTTTGTCGCCGCGAGTCACAGGCCGACACATACCGAGGGCTCCACATCGGTCGACACAGCGCTCGCAGCTGAGTTTTGAAGACGGAGGAAAGGGATGGCGTACATTATCTGTGAGCCGTGCATCGGGACCAAGGACACCGCGTGTGTGGACGTGTGCCCGGTTGACTGCATTCACCCTCGAAAGGACGAAGAGGAATTCGAGGCCGAGGAGAAGCTGTACATTCACCCTGACGAGTGCATCGACTGCGGCGCCTGCGTTCCGGCGTGTCCCGTCGAAGCCATCTTCGTGTTGGACGAAGTGCCGGAGCAGTGGCAACACTTCATCGAGATCGACGCGAAGTGGTTTGAGGGCAAATAGCGGCTCCGGCAACCAGAGTAGGCTTGATCATGGGCTTGATTGATCACCAATTCGACGACGGCAATTTCATCACCACCAAGCTCGACCAGGTCCTCAACTGGGCCCGTCAGTCGTCGCTCTGGCCCATGGGCTTCGGGTTGGCGTGCTGCGCCATTGAGATGATCGCGACCTCCACGTCGCGTTACGACATCGCTCGGTTCGGTGCCGAGGTGTTTCGCGCGTCGCCCCGGCAGTCGGATCTCATGATTGTCGCGGGGACGGTGACCAAGAAGATGGCCCCTGTGCTTCGTCGTCTCTACGACCAGATGCCGGAGCCGAAGTGGGTCATCTCGATGGGCAGCTGCTCGAATGCCGGCGGCCCGTTCCCTACCTACAGCGTGCTACAGGGCGTCGACAAGATCGTGCCGGTTGACGTCTACGTGTCGGGGTGTCCGCCCCGCCCGGAAGCCTTGCTTTACGGACTGATGCGACTTCAGGACAAGATTCGAAAAGAGAGTACTGTGCTGGGTCCCAAGAAAGTGATCATGGCGGGGCAGACCGAGCCGATTCTCGTTGAGGATCGAGGGTAGCCGTGCTGTTCCTGGCGAAGTTTTTCAAAACGGTCTTCCTCGTCGACCTCCTCAAGGGCATGTGGCTCACGATGAAGTACACGCCACAACCTGCGTTTACCTTTCAGTACCCGGAAGAGCGTCGGCCCGTCGCACCGCGGTTCCGCGGAGTCCTGCGTTTACAGGTCGAACCGGAGACCGGGGCGCAAACGTGTATCGTGTGCGACCAATGCGCCAAGGTCTGCCCGGACGAGCTCATCAACCTTGGCGGGCACCGTGAGCCCGGCCACAAGATCAAGGTCTTGGACTACTTCGATTTCAACCTGTCGCGGTGCAGCTTCTGCGGGTTGTGCGCGGAAGTGTGCCCGACCAAGCCGGTCAAAGCCTTGATCATGAGCGAAGACTACGAGCTCGGGTCGTACAGCCGGAATGCCCAGATTCTCCGGGTGGACGAGATGTACGACGGCGTACCGATCGAGCGTTATACCCGCTGATTCCGCCCGTCTCTCCCCCAGCTCCGTCTACACCCTCCGATCCGCCGTGCGGCTGGCGTTCCTGACTGCCGGGCCGCAACCGCGATGTTTCTTGCGCTCTGGGCTGGCGATGGGTCATAGTCTCAAAGATCACTCACGGGCTCCTCGGAGACTTGATGTCCATCGTGGTTCGCATTCTGTGTCCCGTCTTGGCGCTCGCAACCGCGCTGTCCGTCGTGCTGACGGCGACCTCCACTTCCTCCTCGGCGCGAGCTGAGCTCCAGCTCGAGCTTGCCGAACTGTTGATGGGTGATCAACGGTATTGGGAGTCGATTCTCGTCTACGAGCGCGCGAAGGAAGGCGCCAGCCAGGAACAGATCGAACGGGCGTCGGCCGGCCTTCTCGGCGCACTGTTGCGTGTTGGCGAGTTTCACAGGGTCCGGGAAGAGTCCGCGTTTCTCGGTTCCCTTGAACCTCAGGATTCTGAAGTGCGGTCGCTGTACGCTGATGGGCTGTGGGCGTCCGGCATGTTCGGAGAGGCGGATCAGGTCTACCGCGACGTGCTCGAGTCGTCGCCCGACAGCCCGCGCGGGCGCCACGGACTGGCACGTAGTCTCACGGCCCGCAACCAGCTCGATGCGGCGCTTGTCGAGTTGCAGACGGCGCTCGAGGCCGAGCCGGACAACCCGGTGTTCCATCACACACACGGCCAGCTCCTGAGCAAGTTGCGACGATTCGATGACGCCGCGTCGGCATTTGAGCGTGTGGTCGCGCTGTCGCCGTATGCCGCCAATGCCGAACAGACCGAGTGGGCGCGAGGGCAGGCACGGTTTCTGCGGTCCTTTGGCGATCGCGTGCCATTCGACATGCCCAACGGCGGTGCCGATCTCGTGCACGAGATCCCATTTCGGGTGCTCGATGAGAAGATCGTCATTCAGGCTCGGGTGAACGGCGGCGATCTATTCCCGCTGGTGATTGACTCGGGCGCCGAACAGACAGTGCTCTCGCAAGAGACGGCCCAGAGGTTCGGAGTCCGGCCGATCACGAATACCATCAGTGCAGGCGTGGGAGAAGTCGGGTTACGCGAAATCGACATGGGGCGTGCCGACTCCCTGGAGTTTGGCACGTTCGAAGTGCGAAACATACCCGTGCTCATCAAGAATCCCCCGCTGACAGGCATGCCTGGCACGCGCGTTCCGGACGGTTTGTCACCGCTCGCGCTTGGGATGTCGACGGTCATTGACTATCGCAACAACCGTCTGATCCTCGCGCGTACGCTGCCTGACGAGGAGCCCGCAGACGTCGTGATGCCGATGTGGGTCGAGCGCCTGGCGGTGATTCGCGGTGTGGTGAATGGCAAGCACTCGCGGAGCTTCGTCGTCGACACGGGTGGCGAGGTGATCTCGATCAGTCTCGGAACGGCACGCTCGCTCAACACGCGACCGGTCCGCAACATTCCGCTGAAGGTCTATGGCACCTCCGGGTGGGATGAAGATGCCTACCTGCTACCCGGAGTCAATCTGGACTTTAATGTCGTCTCGTACGAGAACTACCCGGTAGTCGTGCTCAACCTTCATCGGCCGAGCGTACTGCTTGGGTTCCAGCTCGGTGGGATCCTGGGCCACACGTTCCTGAGCAACTACGTCGTTTCGATGGATATCGGTCGGTCTGAGCTGCGCCTGAAGCGGTTCTGATTCGCAGGCCGCAGATTCATCCCGCTCCGCGGCGCTCCTTGTCGGTCACATACTTCCCGTAGGCTTCCTCCTCGCGCCTGGCTGACCGAGCATCTCGGCGACCTTCTAGGAAGTAACACGCTGGGCGCGGCGCTCGTCGAGGAACGCAAGCGCCGACACCCTGAGCTCGACCGGTAGGTCTCTGTCGGACAGTCCGCGCAACAGCGAAACCGTCGTTCGATACGTCCGAAGCTGATGGACGCAGCTTTCGCACGCACCCAGGTGCGCATCCAGCTCGGCTTGCACGGCGTCGGGGAGCTTCTGCTCGAGATAGTCGGCGAGCAAATCGACCAGCCGAGAACAGCTTCCGGGTTCGGACTCAGAAGTCAAAACCAATCCACATCGAGAACCTCGACTTGCGGAACTCCTCGCTTCCGCCCTCTGCCGCGAAGACGACGTCCTCCCACCGCTTGTTGAAGAGCGTTCTCCACGCCCAGTCGAAATGCACCGGAAAGCCGATCGCCATCGTCGTGAGGCCGAACCCGTAGGACGCACGACCGTCCACCAGTCGGAAACCCTCGACGAGTTGAGTGGGACCGAAGACTTCCTGCGGTGCCTCGAGATCCTCGTTGAAGACGAAGCCCTCGATGGATCGAACGATTTCTGGATCCGATGTCCACGGCTTGAAAGCGCTGCCACTGAACCCCGCGGTCCCGAAGTTGAAGAACAACGTTCCGCGAACGCCGCCCAGCACCCCGATCGGCGTCAGCATCGCTTCGATCAGCGGAAAGCGCAGCTCCGCCCCGGCCAGTAACACGTTGTGCCCGATGAACTGATAGTAGTCGTAACCGCGCATGTCGCCGTTGCCGCCGAAGAAGTAGAAGTCCGGGAACTCACCCCAACTCTTGAATCCTCTGGCGCGAAGAGCGAGCACGCCGTTTTCTCCGATCCGGATGTACTTCCGACCGTCGACGTCGACCGTCTGCCGTGAGAGGAAGGACCCCATTGCCGGTGCGTACTCGAAGCTGGCCCGCACGGTGTTGCCTGAGAGCGGGCCAAACTGGCGGAACACCGTTGTTTCTTGGACGAACGCGACCCCCAGCGGCATGAAGCCCCCATCAACGAAGAGCTGCGTGCCGAACTGCTGCTGTTGGAACTGCTGGGCCTCAAGCTGAAGCTGTGGGTTCTGGTATTCCTCCCGCGACGAAAAGAGTCCGGCCGAGAGCTCCAACCGCCGGTACGGATCGAACGGATACAGCGAGGTGAAGCTGCCCCCGCGGGTCGTTCGAACGGCGATGGCGTCGTCGCGGCTGAGGAACCCGAAGTTCTGCCCAAAGGCCGTCCCAGGGAGGTATCCGAAAAAGAACTGCTCCTGAGATATTCCCGATAGCGCGTACTGGAGGCGGCCAGCGAGATTCACGTAGTTGGCGCCGTAGGTGCGGTAGGACGACACCGAGTAGGCCAGGATGCTGAACTGCTGGTCACCGAGCAGATCAGTGAACGTGAGCTGCGTGCCACCCAGCAGGTCACCGCTGTTCGTGACGCCGAAATTGAGGGGGGGGCGTCCCTCGAGATTCATGTTTTCGAAGGCCCCCTTCTGCCGCGCGTTCGTGCGGATCAGCTGATGGGTCAGGGGCGCCTGAAAGTCGATGACCGGCCCCGCCCCGCCGAAATCGCTGGCCTGGGCCGTGTACAGCGGGTCCTGCCGCTCGAGCGAATGCAGCCCGTACTGCCCTTCGTAGTACGTGATGAACGCGATGCGCTCTTCGGCGTCGCCGGTCTCTTCGTTTTCCGGTCGGATGATGATCGGGTTGAGGTTGCCGGTCGCCGTATCCGTCAGCTGGCGGAGCTCGCCGCTGTCGAGATTGAGCGTCCAGATGTTAAAGATCTCGCCATCGCGTGCGACCTCCGGGTCGATGGGTTGTGCCGGGTCGATCGCCGTCGAGGAGAACACCAGCGTGTTGTCGTCGAGGAACTGCCCGCCAGCGTCGTCGTGCGTGCCGAACGTGAGCTGCTGCTTGTCACCCGTCTCTCGGTCCAGTCTGAAATATTTGTTGTTGCCGGAAACCCGCGCCAAGTACACGACCGAGTTACCGTCCGGTGTGAACAGCGGGGCGTAGGCCGCCAGGTCGTCTTTGGTGAGGTTGTCGATTTCATGGGTCTCGAGATCGAGCTCGTAGATGTCTCCGATGGCGTTCGTCAGGGCGGAGAACACGACCGTTCGACCGTCGGGCGAGAAGTCCGGGGACTCGGGCTGGTCCAGCATGTCGAGATCGATGCGCTCCTCGATCTTCTTGCTGACGACGTTTTGGATGATGAGTGACTTGTACTTGCCCTTCCGGACGAAGTAGGCCACCCGATCACCGGCCGGCGACCAGCTAATCCACGACACTTGGTTGAACCGCTGCCCGGGCGGCGTGATGCCGTCGAAGCCCATCGACTGATCGAAGCCGTCGGTGAGATTGGTGACGATTTCACCGTCCGCAGCCGACAACAGCACGACGTCGAGCTCGCCGTCCTTTCTGTTGATGGCCATCGCGGCAATGAGCTCGCCGGTCGGGGATCCTTCAATTGAGTAGATGATTGGATATCGAGGCCGTTTCTCGATGTCTGGGGCCAGATCTCGCCCGTAGTCCAGTGGGCGCTCTTTGTCACGGAATGCCTCGAACCGGTCGTCAAGGTATCGGCGGAATTCATCGTCGAAGTCATCAGCGCTGATGTCGAGCGACTCCTCGTACACATCGCCACCGCCGCCGATCGATGTCCGGCGGAGCCCGAACAGAAACTGCCGGACGCCCTCTTGCCCCCAGCGATCCTCGATGAACTCGAACGCGGCGTGCCCCAGGTTGTACACGACCCGAAGGTTCCCGAACCCTCCGTAGCCTTCGAAGTTGGCCATGGACGGCACGTTGTCGGACACAGAGACGTCGCGGACCGTCATCATGTCGAGCGGACGCCACACATCGGCCATGTAGTCGGCCATGCCCTCGTCGACCCACAGCGGAACGTTGCTCTGGATCAAGCCGCGAGGAATGATGTCGAACATGAAGATGTGGGTCAGCTCGTGGGTAATGAGCCGGTAGAGGCCGTCTGGCGGCTCGTCGATGGGCAGCACAATCCGGTCACGATACGGTTCAGCGAACGCGCCGACTCCCTCGGTCACCGATCCCGGAATGATGTTCTGCTGCTCGAACTCGCTGTGGGTCTTGAAGACGACGAGCGGCACCGCGAACGCGAGCTCATGCCGGAGGTCGCCGCTGACTTCCTGATAGGCGCTCTCTGCGTACGACGCAATGCGCTCGAGGTGCTGCTCGAGCTCGGGGTAGTAGTAGATCTCAAAGTGGTCGGTCGTGTAAATGTGCCAGTCGAACTTGTCGTATTTGACACGGTTCTTCCCGTGGTACGGAATGAACTCGTACTGGGCGAGCGCTTCGCCGACGCCGATGAACGTCATCATCAGCGTCACGAGCCCCGCGGGCACCAATCCCATGGTCCCGTGGAAGAATCTACTGCGCATCATGGAAATACCTCGCGGTGGCCAGAGGCCGCTGGCAGGCCAGTTGGAATCTCAGCCATCTTACTGTGGTAAGACGAGCATCGCAAAGAACCGGATCCCAACGGAGCAAGGTTTGTGCCGCGGTGTCTCTGCGTAAACGCGGGGTGACCTGCCGTGTCCGGGTCGCGAGTGTCCCACATGGGTGTCACGGCGCTGGAGGCGCGTGCTCGGCAGGTGACACGCCGATATATCATCAACCCAGGAATAGTTGGGAACCCAGGAATAATTGGGCTGCTGCCGGTGTTCTTCGTCGTGAGGCCCGGTTTGTAGGTCCGGCCGTGAGACGAGTTGTGCATGAGGACGCGCTGGAGCACATGGACAGTCTGTTTGGTGCTGCCATGCGGCTGACGAGGAACCCGGCCGACGCTGAGGATCTGGTGCAGGAAACGTACGTCAAGGCCTTCCGGTTTTCCGGCCAGTTCCGGACTGGCACGAACCTCAAGGCGTGGCTCCATACGATTCTGCACAACACGTTCTTGAACATGCGACGCCATGCAGGACGCGACCCGGTCGCGGTTGACAGCGAGGCCGTTGAGCGGTCGTCAGGGGACACCAGCCGCATCGAGTCGCCAGAGCAGATGCTGCTGAGGGATTCGCTCGACAGCGACCTGCAGCGGGGTATCGATTCGCTTCCGGCGGTGTTCAGGCAGGCTGTGTGGCTACGCGATGTCGACGAGTTTTCGTACGCCGAGATCGCGGAGATGCTCGGCGTGGCCAATGGCACCGTGATGTCCCGGATCTCCCGTGGACGTCGAATGCTGTATGCGCAGCTCACCGGAGGGCAGCGCGATGACCGTCGGCTGAAGATCGTCAAGCCCTCAAAACCGAATGAAAGAATCGGGAAAGCGCTATGAAGAACTGCGGTGATATTGACACCATCATGACGGCCTATGTCGACGGAGAAACGCCTGCCGACGAAACTGTTGAGGTCGAGGCGCACCTCGCGGCGTGTCCGCCGTGTCGGCAGCGGGCGGCCGAGGAAAAGACGATGAAGCAGGTTCTGCAGGCGCGGGCGCCCATGCTCGGCGAGCGGGCGTCGGCTGCGTTGCGGGCGCGGTGTGTCGCGGCGGTGCCCGAAACTGCCGCTGACACGCCGGACGGCGGTGCTGTCGTTGCCGGTCAGGCGTCCATGCCGCGTGTGTGGCAGCGGCGGGTCGAGGGCTGGCTACCGATGTCCATGGCGGCCACGGTGCTCCTGGCCGTTGCGGCGGTATTTGTCTTTGGACAGAATCAGCAGCTCGAGGCGGCGTTTGCCGCGCAGCTGGCGATCGATCACGAACGGTGTTTTTCAGACGTCGATGATCTGACCGAAGGGTTCGACGCGAGCCGAGCCCAACATGTCCTGTCGAGTACGCATAACCTGACTGTCGCGATGCCCCCCGAGTCGGCTGATTTTGACGTGCTCGACGTGCGCCAGTGCTTGTACGATGATGGTGAGATGGCCCACGTGCTCTGTGCCTGGCGAGGACAGCCGATGTCGCTGTTCATCGTCCCGGAGCGGTCCGCGCGGGAGCAGCTGCTTGAGGTGGTGGGGCATGACGCGTTAATCTGGTCACGTGGGCGGGACGCCTACGTGCTGGTTGCCGAGCAGAACCAGCAGCAGATCCAGCAGGTGTCCGACTATGTTCGTCGGTTCCTGGACTAGAGGTGTAGGGACGCAGCCTTATGACTAAGCGGTGGACACTGGCAGTGGGAGCGGCGCTCGCGCTCGCGCTTCTGACCCTCCCGGCCACCCGGAGCTTCAGTATCGAGCCATTTGGGTGGTTCGGAGAAGAGGTGGGCGCCGCAGAGTCGTGCGACGCGGATGCGAAGCCAGCGCCGCTGGATTACACGCTGCGGGATATGAACGGCGACGATGTCGATTTGGCGCAGTTCAAGGGCCAGGTCATTCTTCTCAACTTCTGGGCGACCTGGTGCGGTCCCTGCAAGATTGAGATTCCCGGTTTCATCGAGCTTCAAGATGCCTATCGCGATCAGGGGTTCGTCGTGCTTGGTCTCTCGGTCGACGACACAGTCGACCAGATCAAACCATTCGCGGAAGAGTTCGCGGTCAACTATCCGATGTTGGTTGGCCTGGGACAAGACGATTTCCAGGAAGCCTGGGGGCCAGTTTGGGGTCTTCCGATGACCTTTTGGATCGACCGCGAAGGCACGTGGTGCAAGACGCACATGGGGATCGGCACAAAGGACGAGTTCGAGGCCGATCTCAAGTCACTGCTCTGACCAGTCCTGCCCACCCTTTCGTTGTTTTCTCCATCAAGCGGCGTATCGCTTGGTCTCCCGCTGTAGTATGATCCGCGCATGTTGAAAGGCTTTGCGCATGCCCGTCTCGCTTGCGGGTGTCAGCTACGTTTCGAGGATGGCGTAGAGGGCAGTCCTGTGACGGTCATCGTGGACAAGAAGGGGGCAGGGTGTTCACTGTGGCTCCACGTCCAGAGCCTGCCTGTCTACGACTACCGCGAAGCCCTGCGCGCCTCCACCCGCATCAGCCCACCGCGCGAGGGAGAATACGAAGAAGAAGGGTAGCGATGCCGAAGCTCGCATCCGAGTTCGAGGTTGCGTGCCCATGTTGCCGCGCGACCCTCGTCATCGATGGGGGCCTCAAGCGGGTGGTCTCGCACCGCGACCCGGTCAATGAGGACCGGCCGGAGCTCGACGAAGCCCACCAGATTCTCGCCGCCGAAAAAGCCAAGCGCGAGGCGTTGTTCGCCCAGTCCGTTGCGGATGAGCAGGGGCGCGGTGACGTCCTGTCGAAACGGTTCGATGAAGCCCTGAAGCAGGCCCGTCAGGAACCGATCGAGCGTCCGGCTCGAGATTTCGACCTAGATTGACCTGAACTCCTTCGGGATTTCCGTCCAGCGGTGCTGACCGGCAAAGTACAGAGGCTTGCGGTCGGGATATGTCGATTTGAAAGCCCGGAAGCGCCGCCGAAGTCGATTGATCCGGCGATCCGATGACCGAATGCGGCGATGGGGATGGTCCTGGAGGAGGCGCTCCACCTTCCAGACGTTTCGCGGTGACAGCCGCCAGTCGTAGCCGCCGAGCAATCTGAGGTCGACCACTGCGTAGCCCACGATCCGGGCGACATCGTCGACGTACGGGTCGACATAGCTCAGCGCGAGATCGCGCGCGCGCCGGAACACGGGCCGACGTCCGTGCAGGCCGGGATCGCGTGACCGCGCCACCGATCCCCAGTGGCGGCCGCGTTGGAAGACGAACAACACGTGATCGAGGAGGTCCTCGGACTCGAGACTCATCAGCAGCGGGGTGTAGCCATGCTGCTCGAGAATCGTGGCCGCGGCCAGGGCCGCCTCGATGCAGTTCGTCGTGCCGTGACCCGTGACGCCGCGAAAGCTCCGAAGCGTCGGCCCATGAGGAGCGGATTCGGTGTTATATGGCAGCCGATTCAGGAAGCTCTGGACCTGTCGCGGTGTGCGGTGACGATCGATGACCCGCCGCTCTCGAGCCGTGAACGAAGGCGAAAGTTCGTGCATGATCACGCGTAGATCTGAGATGTGTTCTGGGAGATTCGGTACACTGCAAGTATGCCTCAAGCTGGCGGGCCCACCTTTCGGGTGGGTACCTCGGGGTACAACTATGCGGAGTGGAAGGGAAGCTTCTATCCCGAGCGGTTCTCTTCGAAGAAGATGCTTCCGTACTATGCCGAGCGGCTGCCAACGGTCGAGATCAACTACACCTTCTACCGGATGCCGACCGAACGTCTTTTGGCCGGATGGGCCGAGGTGACGCCAGAGGAATTCCGCTTCACGCTGAAGGCTCCTCGTCGCATTACTCACGACGCGCGATTGCAGCACTGCGAGGAGCTGACCCGGACGTTTTGCGATGCCGCCGGCACACTGGGCTCAAAGCTGGCGATGCTCCTGTTTCAGCTGCCGCCCTCATTCAAGAAGGATATGTCGGTGCTCGACCGCTTTCTTGGGAGCCTGCCGCCTGGCGCGCACGCCGCGTTCGAGTTTCGCCATGCGTCATGGCACGACTCCGAGGTCTTCGAATGCCTGCGACAGCGGGGCCAATCGTTGTGTGTCGCCGACAGCGAGCGGCTGACGACGCCGGTCGAGATCACGGCGCCGTGGGGATACTTTAGACTTCGCGACGAAGGCTACGGCCCGGACGACATCGAAACCTGGGCCGAGACGATCAGGACGAGTACCCGCGAATGCCGTGAGGTGTTCATCTACTTCAAACACGAGGAACAGGGGAAAGGCCCCGAGCTGGCGCGCGCGCTCATCGACACGCTTACAGGACACGAAGCAGGACACTAAGGAGGTTGTGGATGTTTTTTGGGACCATCTTCATTGTCGGGCTGTTGCTGGTCGGGCTGGTGCTGGCCGGGGTGCTCATCGGTATTTTCAACAAGCTGGTGACCTACGCCAACCGGTACAAGAACGCGTTCGCGCAGATCGATGTGCAGCTAAAACGACGGTACGACCTGATTCCGAACCTCGTCGAAACGGCCAAGGGCTACATGGCGCACGAACGTGAGACCCTGGAGGCCGTCATCAGCGCCAGAAACCAGGCCTCGGCTGGGCTCAAGGCCGCCGCTCAAGATCCGGGCAATGCGGCAGCGATCCAGAATCTAGCTGGTGCTGAGGGCTTGCTGACGGGCGCCATGGGACGAAGCTGACCTCGACCGAGAACGCGCGTTCGCCGAGCAGTTCAACGATCCGGAAACTTGAAGGCTTACGCGGCAATCGTCGACGTCGTCGTAGAACATGATGGGCAGGTGCCGGTAGCCCATCACCTTGCGCAGGCGTGGCCGATGTCCAGAGTTGAGTGGCCAGCCAGCGATGGCGTTGACTCGAGTTCTGCCGAGATCGACAAGGTCGCGTTTGGCCTCGAGGCCGTTCGTCGTATTCAACGATTCGGTGACCGTCTACAACACATACCGCCAGACGTTTCCCACGGTCGTGTTCGCCGGCATGTTCGGGCACGGGCAGGATGCCGCTCTGCTGGAGTACGAAGACCGCGAGCAGATCCAGGCAGCCCCGACCGTCTCGTTCTAGTCGGACGCCCCCCAGTATTCGCCCATCCGTGCGTCGCCTCGAGGCGCGGACTGCATCGGAACGGTAGATGGCCACGGACTTCTTTGAACGGCAGGAGACAGCTCGGCGCAATACGTCGCGTCTGGTGGTGCTCTTTGTGCTGGCGGTGCTGGCCATTGTGGTGTCCGCCGACCTGCTTGGCGCCCTGCTCCTTGCGTACGCCACGCTCGAAACCGAGGCAGGCCTGCTTGCGGCGGCCTGGTCGTTCGTGTTCGATCCGCGCGTCCTCCTGGTCGCGGCCGGGGGGACGGCCATCGTCGTCGTCCTAGGCAGTCTGTACAAAGTACTGAGCCTGTGGGGTGGCGGTCACGTCGTGGCCGAGCACCTCGGCGGACGTCGCCTCAACCCTGACGCGACCGACGCCGCAGAGCGTCAACTGCTCAACGTCGTGGAGGAGATGGCGATCGCGTCCGGCACCCCGACTCCGCCCGTGTACCTGCTGGACAACGAAGGCGGGATTAACGCGTTCGCAGCCGGCTATACGTTTGACGACGCCGTGATCGGCGTGACGCGTGGGACCGCGGAGCGCCTGTCGCGGGATGAGCTTCAAGGCGTCATTGCGCATGAGTTCAGTCACGTGCTGAACGGGGACATGGGCCTGAACCTCCGCCTCATCAGCCTGCTGCACGGAATCCTCATCCTCGGGCTCATCGGCCAGTTCATCTTTCGTATCTTTGCCTATTCCGGAATCACCCGGCGAGGTGGTCGGAGCTCGGATTCGCCGGTTCCCGTGGTTGCGATGGGCGCCCTCGTGTTTGGCCTCGGACTGATGGTCATCGGATTTGCCGGGACGTTTTTCGGCAGCATGATTAAGGCGGCCGTCAGCCGCCAGCGCGAGTTCCTGGCGGACGCGTCCGCGGTGCAGTTCACACGCAACCCGCTCGGGATTGCCGATGCGCTGAAAAAGATCGGCGGATTCGTTCACGGCGCGTCTGTCAACAATCCGAACGCGCTCGAAGTCAGCCACCTGTTCTTCGGGCAGGCCGTCTCTGGGTTCTCGTCCGTCTTCGCGACCCACCCGCCGTTGACCGAGCGCATCCAGCGGCTCGATCCGTCGTGGGACGGTCAGTTCATTGAGTCGGATGAGCCGTCGAGGCCGATCACTTCAGGCGCACCACCCGAGGCGGCGGGTGGGGCCGTCGCGGCGCTCGCACCGGGGGAGGCCGGCCGGCCGCTCACAGGCGCCGTTGCAGACATCGGCCAGCCGCACGAGGCACATCTCGCGGCTGCGGGACAGCTGCTTGCCGGTATCCCCGCGCCGCTCTTGGGCGCCGCGCATGATACGTACAGCGCCAGAGCGTTGATCTACGCGTTGCTGCTTGACCGTCAGCCTGAGTGTCGGGAACGCCAGCTGGACCACCTATCGCGCGAGGCGGATCCGGGCGTGTTCGAGGAGACAGAACGCTTGATGATGCCGGTCGCGCGATTGGACGTGAAGGCACGGCTCCCTCTCGTCGACATCGCCATGCCAGCCTTGGATGCGCTGCCGCAGGCGCAGTATCAGGTGTTCAAGCACAATGTCGGAGTGCTCATCGAGGCCGACGATCAGCTTGCGCTGTTCGAATGGGCGCTGCAACGTATCTTGCTCCGGCAGTTGGACCGACAGCATGGTCTCGGCGTAACCGGTCGTGTGCGTCAGCGCACCCTCCGTTCGATGGCCCCCCAGTGCTCGATGATGATGTCGATGCTGGCGTGGATCGGGCACCCGACGGAGACCGTCGCCACGCATGCGTTCAACCTGGGGTGGGCAGCCCTGGGCCTACCGGCGGCTCGTCTACTCCCGATCGAGCAGTGCGATTTCAGCCGACTGGATCACGCGCTTACCGATCTCGACGGTGCCGGGCCGGCCGCGAAAAGAAAACTGTTGCAGGCTGCGGCCGCGTGTATCGAGTCTGATGCCACCGTGACGGTCAACGAATTCGAGCTCCTGCGGGCGATCGCGGCGAGCCTCAGCTCCCCGATGCCGTTGGGGGTGGGGGAGTAGGGGGTCGGGACTCCGGTCTCCCGTCTTCTATTCTTCCCCTCGCAAACTCAACTGCCACCCTCTCGGCCCAGTAGCCGTCGAAACCAACCACGGGCTCGGTAAAGAAACCGCAGTGCCCCCCGAATCTGCTCACGGCCACAGTCATCGCCGGATTCTGTTCGATCGTAGGTTCCTGAAACTGCTCCGGCGGCACAAAGGGGTCGTCCTCGGCGGTCACGATCAGTGTCGGGATGCGGATCCGATCGACGATTCTGAGACTGCTGGCTCGGTGGTAGTAGTCGTCGGCGTCTCGAAAGCCATGGTGGGGTGCGGTGTATGCCTCGTCGAAGGCGCGCACCGTTCGAACCTGTGTGAGCGCGCCCAGATCGAACAGGCCTGGCCAGGCTCGGGCTTTACGGCGCATGCGGCGCTTGAGATTCCGAACAAAGTTCAGCTCGTAAAGCGTGTTGCGGGGGCGTTCCAGCGCCTCGACGCATCGGGCGAGGTCCATCGTTGGGGACACCGCGCAGATCGCGCGTAGCGCGCCGGCCGGGCCGCCGGGGCCGTGGTCCGCGCCGAGTCGAAGGGCAACGTTGCCGCCGAGCGAGTAGCCGACGACCGCGATCGAGGTCAGGCCGTCCAGTTCGACGAGCTCCTCGATGACCTTGGCCGGATCGGCAGACAGTCCAGAATGGTAGAGCCCTTCCGACAGATGCTCGGTGCCGCCGCAATTGCGCTGGTTCAACAAGACGACGTTGAAGCCTGCCGTGCGCGCCTTGTCGGCGAGTCCGCGCATGTAGTGCGCGCCACTCGATCCCTCTAGGCCGTGGAGCGCGATCACGGTGGGGTGCTGCCGCGGCTCAGGCTGCCAGTGGCAGTGTGCGAGCACCCGAGCATCGCTCGCCACATCGAAGAGTCGGAGCTCCGGGGGGGGGAGATTGGGGAAGTACCGCGGTCGAACCCATGTGTAGAGCGTCATTCGGTGTCCGCCAGTCAGGCCGGACGCGGGCATGAATTCATCCGTCATGTGCGTTCGGCTGTTCCGACAGGGTGTAGACGTGCAAGTGGCCGGCGCGCTGTGCCTCTGGGAGCCCGAGCGTCTGCTCGGTGATCAAGAAGTCCAGTTCGTATCGTTCGGCGAGCCTCAGCGTGTGATCTTCCGTGAGAGACTCGAAGCTACCGAGGTCATCGAGGCGTCGCGCCACGCGGTGCGCCACGTCGACCGAGTAGATGGCGATGCCAGTGTCCTTGACCACCTCAAGAAACACGTCGCGGCCAGCCACGCGAATGCTCGAACCATAGCGTGTTGCGTGTCGAGGGTGGGCCAGAAAATGCGTTCCAACTGGTTGTTCGGCGGCCCAGAGCATGACGGTGTTCCATGCGGCCGCGGTTTCCGCGTCGTCGAGCTTCGGCCTTCCAGCTGGGTCCACGAACGAGACGAACAGGCCTCGAGTCAGGGCGAGTAGTAGCAGAATCGCCACGACCGACGGACGCGGCGTCGCCCGTAGCCACACCGCCGACGCACGAGACCGGACAGGGCTCTCGATCAACAGCCAGCAAAAGTAGAACGTGCCGATGATGTCGAACACCCAAAAGATTCGGCTCACCTGCAACTGAACGACGAGCGCGAGCTTGGCAGCCGCGAACGGTACCGAGATGAGAAACAGTCCGAGCAGAATCGCGCAGCCAACGACGAGCCCGGCTTCGCGACGAGAGGTCAGCCCGAGGCGCCGACGGTACCAGAAAACCCCGCCGATCATCGCCGGCACGGCGAGATTCCCGAACCAGGTCAGCGTCGGCCATTCCGTCGGGTACAGGTAGTCCTTGATCGATAGCACCTCGATCCAGGTGGGGTCCATGATGACCAGGGTCTCATTGATTGGGCCACGGAGTATCCAGGCGATCACGGCAGTCACCCCCGCGCCCGCCACGCTCAGCCACACTCGAGCGGCCCGGTCGGTTACGACGACGGCTGTCCCGACGACGATCGCGAACCACAGAGCGGTTGTCGGATGGACGCAGAACGCCGCCGCCGTTGCGGCCAGGGCGAGGGTCGTGCGACCTCGCAGCACGGCCGCGATCGCCCACAGCCCGACCGCGAACGCGAGGACTCTCGGGTGGAAGTAGCCTTCCAGCGAGTTGACCGCCGTGTCGGGTATTCGGTGACGGATAGTCAGACCAATGACCACTCCGGCCACGCCCCAGCGCGTCGCGTACAACGTCTTGCCGATCATGACGATCGCCCCAAACAGCAGCGCCAACGTGCACGCGTACGCGGCCATGAAGCCGTTGGCGACCGATACGCCGGTCACCGACAGCCCGAACGCGAACCAGTCGTCGAAGAGAAAGAAGCGATCTTGCGCGCCAATGAGGCTCGCGTCGTGCGGATACAGGGCGGGATCCAGCTCGTGGAGCACAACCGGAATGTAGAACGCTTGGTCCGAGACGCCGTATCGGTAGCCGCCCGCGTTCAACAGCACGAGGGAGCAGAACAGGACCGCTGCCAGCGGGAGCCACACGTGCTGCCACATTGCGGACCGGCTGACCGTGCCGATCAAAACGCGCCCTCGTCGGCCGACGGCCCGTAGATCGCCGGGATCGAGATCTCTTGCATCCGGAGATAGACGCTCAACTGGCCTCGGTGATGCACGAGGTGGCTGATGGCCAACTGCCGGAGCATCGACACGTGAGGCATGGTTGGCACCAAAACGCCAACGAGACCCCATTGTACAATGCGGCCGCGTGCAGCTTCGCAGGCTCAACGTCGGTTGTTTAGGGGGTGGAACCGGTCTTCCGAGTCTGATCGGTGGACTCAAGCACAACCCCTGGGTCTACGCCAACGCCGTCGTCACCATGTTCGCCAGCGGCGGGAGCTCTGGTCAGTTGCGAGACCAGCTTGGCGTACTGCCGCCAGGTGACGTACTCAAGTGTGCCCTCGCGCTGGCACGCAACGAGGACGAATCGCGTCGCATTCTGCTGTCACGCCTACCGGGCCTCGAAGACGGGGGCTTGGGCGGCCACACCAGTGGCAACTTGCTGCTCTCCATGATGGAGCAGTTCAGCGGTGACTTTCTCGCGGCGGTCGATTCGCTGAGCGCGCTGCTCGACTGCCAGGGTCGCGTGTGGCCAGTGAGCGTCGAGCACGCCAGCGTGTGTGCGGAGTACGACGACGCGTCCACGACGATCGGCGAGGTGGCAGTTGATGAGAAGCAGTCACAGGGCCGGCGGATCTCGCGCATCTGGCTCGAGCCAGAGGTGGGGATACATCCCGCCGTGGCCGCCGCCTTTCGCGGGTTTGATGCCGTGATTATCGGGCCGGGGAGCTTCTATACGAGTCTCATGCCGATCCTGTTGGTCCGGGGCGTCGCCGAGGCCGTTCGGCAGATCGAGGGGCCGATCATGCTAGTGACGAATATCTTGACCGAAGGGCGCGGCATGCGCGGGTTCACGGCCGGTGATGCGGCCCGCGAAGTTAGTGCGGCAGTCGGCCGCCCCGTGGATGTGCTGCTGGTCAATAGTGGGCATCCGTCAGACGAGGCACTCGAGCGGTATGCCGCCGAGCACAAGGAGCCATTGGCGATGGGGGATGTCCCTCAAGGATGCGAAGTGGTGGCCGGACAGTTCTGGCAGGGGCCGATTGCCCGTCATGCCAGACGGAGGTTGTCCTACGCCGTCTGGAGCGTGCTCGCGACCCGATTGTTCAGTGCCTAGGCGGGGCTAGGCCTTCCGGCGGTTTTTCCGGCGAGCGAGAATCTTCCTCGCCGCACTTTCGATGGTCTCCGTCATGAGCTTCCGCGCCGACCCGCCGGTCGCGGTGGCCGGCCGATCCGTGACCCACAGATGCGGCATGTCGTCGGCGAGGATGTCGTCGAAGTTGCCTTCGCTCTTCACACTCAGCGGCGCAAGCTCAGTGATGTCGACGCGGGCCCCGACCAGAAGTCCTTGTGCTTGATCAACAGCCAGCTGCGGCCCTGCTGCTTCGACGACGTGGACGCGCGGTCGCGCGTCCGGACGAGTACCCACGAGCCTTTGAGCTTGTAACCGTCCAGAGAGAACTTCAGGTCACCCTTCTCGAGCGCCCGATCGACGACGTGGACGCGCGGTCGCGCGTCCGGACGAGTACCCACGAGCCTTTGAGCTTGTAACCGTCCAGAGAGAACTTCAGGTCACCCTTCTCGAGCGCCCGATCGATGTCATCGACCTCTGGGGTCCACACACCCTGGTCCCACAGCATGACGATTCCGGCTCCATAGCCTTGCGGAATGACGCCCTCGAAGTCGCCGTATGCCCTCGGATGGTCCTCGGTCTTAACTGCCATTCGCTTGTCCGCCGGATCCAGCGACGGGCCCTTGGGGACAGCCCACGACATCAGCACCCCGTTATGCTCGAGCCGCAGGTCGTAGTGGAGGTGGCTGGCTAGGAGTCTGCGCCGCAGGAGGTGCGGCGGCGTGAAATGGGTCGTCGGCCCATGCTGTGCGTCATTGTGCCGGAGCGACTTCGGCGGTCGGCCGACGAGGGAGCTCTTCGGCGAAGGGCGAAGCAGATAGCAAGATTCGGCCTTGAGGGGCCGCCTGGCCCGCCACAGAGCCCGATGCGCGCCGATCGGTCGTCGTTGCGAGCCTCATTCCCCGCGTGTTACGCCGCCATCAGGGCGTGCAGGCGCTTGGTGTTCAACGCCAGGCACACCAAGTCCCACTCGCCCTGCACCGTCGCCAGCCCCCGCAGGCTGAAGCGTCGGAATCCCAGCACGTGCTTGATCCAGCCGTTGGGAGCCTCCGACAGCCACGTGCGTTCTGCATACGCCGCACGGCCCGCCGGCCTCGACAGCTTCTCGGCCATGCGACTCGTCGCGGGATACTGCTCCGGGTCGCGGGGCCTGGCCGCCTTCCCCTCCCGGCCCAAGGACACATACCCGTCGATGCCTCGCGTTTCCAGGTCCGCCAAGTCCCGCTCGTTGCTGTAGCCGGCGTCCGCCAGCACCGTCTCCGGCTGCTCGCCGACCGTCTCCGCCAGCGCGTCGAGCAGCGCCGGCACACCACCCTGGTCGCTCGCGTTCGCCGTCACCTCCGTCGCCACCACCAACTGGTGCGCACCATCGACCGCCACCTGCGCGTTGTCGCACTGCTGGAACCCGTCGTTGCTCGTCTTCATGATCCCGCTCTCCGGGTCCGTGAAGTGGCTCTGCGCCTTCGCGTCCGGCTCGCCATACGACCGCGTGTAGGGCGGCCCGCCCTTCGGGTTCCGGTCTTGGTCCGGCTGCCGACCGCGGGCGTCGTCCGCTGCCCGCTGCTGCGCCTCCAACCGCGACTTCGCCGCCCGGATCGCCGCCAGACGGTCTTCCCGGCGGCGCCACTCCGCCGGCAACTCGTCGCCCCGCACGTCCGCCCCCAACCGCGCGTCCTCGGCCCCGCCAGCCGCCGCCAGCCGCGCCTCCATCTCCCCCCGCCGCCGCCGCTCCTCCTTTGCCATCCGCCCGGAGCTCATCGCCTTCCGTTTGCTCGCGTTCGCCCGCCCCTTCGTGCCGTCAATCGACAGCTTCCCGAAGCGCGCCAGACCCAATTCCCGCGCCAGACGCACCACCGCTACAAACAGCTCCTTGAAGTCCGACACGTGCCGCCGCCGGAACTCGCACAGCGTCCGATGTTGCGGGAAGTTGCCCGCCCCCAACACCCGGAACGCCCCGTCCTCTTCCAGCTTCCGCGCGATCCCGCGCGACGAGAACACCCCCGTCGCATACGCATACAGCAGCACCTTCACCATCATCCGCGGTGCATCGGGCGCGTTGCGCCGACCGTCCCCCGCATACGGCGCGTAGAACGCCGTCAAATCCACACCGTCCCCCAGGTCGCTGACGTGGTGCGCCACGTGGCCCTCCGGCAACCACGCCCGCAGGTCCGCCGGCAACAGCAGCATCTGATCCGGTGCGTAGGGACGGAACGTCGTCGACATCAGGTCCTTGCCTCCTCGGCTCGCCTACAATTGTCGCACCGTTTCTGCGGCGC
>CBDCGH010000023.1:0-857500 GCA_965216615.1 Vicinamibacterales bacterium
CCGGGCGTCCGGCAACCCGCTGTGTGGGCGAGTCCGAGGTGATCAGATCAGGATGCGCAACCTCCAGCTCGTCTAGCTGACGCATGAGTGCGTCAAACTCGGCATCGGAGATCTCGGGGTCGTCAAGAACGTAGTAGCGTTCTTCGTGGTAGCGGATACGCTCGCGGAGGTCTTCGATCTGCTCGGCGCTCGTGGTCACGAGGAGGTCGTGATCAGAAGGACTGACTATCTATCTCTCGCGAGGACGTAGTCGGGCAACGCCCCCAGAGAGTCGCGCTCCGGCGACGGTGGGAACACGTCGAGATACCCTTTGGCGCTCGTCGCGTACTCGACGGCCCGATCGTACGCGTGCTCGACGGCCCGATGCTCGTGCAGGAGCGATTTCAGCTCATTCCAATCGCCCTGCGAGATCGTCCGGTTGTTGACGGCCGAGCGGATGAGCTCGCTCGAGCGACCACCGTCACGCTGCAGCAAGAGAATCGCTGGGAGAGTGACCTTGCCCTCTCGCAAGTCGCCGCCAATCGGCTTGCCGAGCGCAGCCTTGTCCGCTGTGTAATCGAGGAGATCATCGACGAGCTGGAACGCCATCCCCAGATTGAAGCCATACTCACGAAGCGCCGTCCGCTGTTCCGGCGTCACCTCACCGAGCATGCCACCAATCTCGCCGCACCCACCGAACAAGTATGCGGTTTTGCGCCGAATGATCTCGAGATGCTCCTCCTCGGTGATATCGACGTCGCCGGTCTTGGTCAGCTGGTAGAGCTCGCCCTCGATCATCCGGAGCGTGACGTCGCACAGCAGACGCACGAGATCGAGCGAGTCGTAAGTCAGCGCCATCCCCATCGACTTGATATAGAGGTAGTCGCCAAGCAACACGGTGATGTCGTTGCCCCAACGCGAGTGCACGGCCGCCCGCCCGCGGCGGAGATCGGCGTCATCGATGATGTCGTCGTGGACGAGCGTCGCGGTGTGAATGAACTCCACCACCGAGGCGTAGTTCACTCCCTGCTCGCCCGTATACCCCGCCAAACGCGCCGCCATCAATAGGACTGCGGGGCGCACACGCTTTCCGCCGCTCGACTGGATATAACGCCCGATCTCCGGAATCAATTGGACGCGCGACTGAATGTGCTCCGCGTAGGCTTCTTCGACCGCATCGAGCTGGTCTTGGATCGGCTCGAAGATGCGAATGAGCTCGGAGGGAGCGGACGACCGGACGGTTTGCATAACGGCGCTCGGATCAGACCACACTTTCGACGCAAGTGTCAACGCACCAAGCCTTTAGAAGCACATCCTCAAGCGCCGCCTTTTCCGAAGAGTGAAGTGTAGGACGCCGATGTCATGTCGGAGACCTCGCCTGGAGACTGGCCCCGTGTCTCAGCCAACGATTCGATGACGCGCGCAACCCAGGCGGGCTCGTTCCGCTTGCCGCGATGCGGCACCGGAGCGAGATGGGGCGAATCGGTCTCCGCCAGCAATCGGTCGTTGGGGACCAGTCTTGCCGCCTCACGAATCTCCTCGGCCCGCTTGAACGTCACGATCCCTGAGAACGACACGTAGAAGCCGAGATCGAGCGCCTGCTGGGCAAGCACGGGGCCGCCCGTGAAACAGTGGAACACCCCACGCACCCTACCTTGTCCTTCCGAGCCCAAGATCTCAACGGTATCGGCGTCCGCCTCACGCGTGTGGATCACCACGGGCAGGTCGCGGTCTCGGGCAAGTCGTACCTGTCGGCGAAACACCTCCTGCTGAAGCTCGCGCGGCGCGAAGTCGTAGTGGTAGTCCAGCCCGATTTCTCCGATGGCTCGTGCCTGCGAGCAGGCGTCGATCGCGTCAGCGACGGCTCCCTCAATCTCATCCACCCGCTCGTGGAACTTCCCAGCCTGGTGTGGATGAACGCCGATAGCACATCCGACATCCGGCCAGAGCTCCACCACGCGATCGAACCGTTCTCGCTCGACCGGGGCCGTCTGATCGAGGATACACAGCGCCGATGAGAGCCCGGCGTACAGCGCCCGACCGACGACCTCCTCGAGGTCGGACGCGAAGGCATCATCCGCCAAATGACAGTGAGAATCGATCATCGGGCCCGACGCCTCGTTTCTAGCTCACCTTGGAGCCCGGAGGTGCTGCCTCCGTGTCTTCCACGGTAAGTAGAACCGGTGGGCCCTCGTCAGACGACGCGGCAAGGATCATCCCGTTCGACTCGAGTCCGGCGAGCTTCGCAGGCTTGAGGTTGGCTATAAAGATGACGGTCTTCCCCACCAAGGCCTCTGGCTCGTAAGCGCCGAGGATTCCGGCAAGCACCTGGCGCTGCTCGCCGCCGGTATCGAGCTGAATCTTGATGAGCTTCCTCGATTTCGGCACGGCTTCAGCCGAGGCGACTCGGCCGACGCGGAGGTCCAGCTTGAAGAAATCGTCTATCGACACCAACGGAGCATCGCTCGTCGCCGCTGCGGCCGCGGATGGTTCTATAGCAGGTTCGGCTTTTGGTTGCTCCATACTGGTCTCTTCCTTCTTTCGCTCGAGTCTGGGCCACAAAGGGTCGCCCCCGCTGATCGCACGCTCGCCGCCGGACCATCTGGCGTCCGGGTCAAGCCGTAGCGTTCTTGTGTCGCGGGTTTCACCAACGCGGCGGAGCACTTCGGCCGCCGACCCGGGCATGACCGGCAGCAGCAGAACTGCGGCAATTCGGACCGCCTCGGCGATGTCGAAGAGCTGCTGGTCGAGCTCGGCTGCTCGCGACGCGTCTTTCGCGACACTCCACGGCTCCACCTCAGCAATGTACTCGTTCGTGGCGTCGATGAGGTCGAACGCCGCGGATGCGCCTTGATGGATCGCAAACACTTCCATCTCCTCCGTATACCCCGCCACAACGTTGGCAGCGCGTTCGGCAAGCGGACCCGGCGTCCCCGACGAATGGAGCCGGCCGTCGCGATAGCGATGGGCCATCGACGCGAGGCGGCTCACCAGGTTCCCGAAGTTGTTCGCGAGATCGGTATTGTAGCGGTCTTCGAAACGCTCCCATGAGAAGTCGCCGTCGCTGCCGTACGTGATCTCCTTCGTGAGATATAGTCGCAGCGGGTCGGGTCCAAGCCGATCGGCGGCGTCGAGCGGATCGACAGCCGTGCCGAGCGACTTGCTCATCTTCTGGCCCTTCCAGTGGACCCACCCATGGCCAAATACTTGCCGCGGCAGTGGCAGCCCGGCGCTCATCAGCATGGCGGGCCAGATGACACAGTGGAACCGGGTGATGTCCTTGCCAATCACGTGCAGGTCAGCCGGCCACCATCGGTCGCACAGCTCGTCGTCGGTTCCATACCCCACTGCGGCGATGTAGTTGATCAGAGCGTCGGCCCAGACATAGACGACGCTGTCGGGATCAGTGGGCAGGGGAATGCCCCACGCCTGCCCGGTCCGGCTCATCGAGATGTCCTCCGGTCCCGACTCCAGGAATCGAAGGATCTCGTTCCGCCTCGTTTCGGGCTGGAGAAACTCCGGCTGGGCAGCGTAGTGGTCAAGCAGCGGCTGCTGGTACCGCGATAACCGAAAGAAGTGGTTCTTCTCCTTGATCCACTCCGGCTTCTTGTGGTGGACCGGGCAGAGTCCGTCTTCGAGGTCCTTCTCCTGCTTGAAGGCCTCGCAAGAAACGCAGTACCAGCCCTCGTACGCCCCCTCGTAGAGATCTCCGGCGTCGGCGATCCGCTGCACGAGCTTCGTCACGGCATGTCGGTGCCGCTCCTCGGTCGTTCGAATGAAATCGTTAAACGAGATATCGAGTCGCGCCCAGACGTCCCGGAACACCTTCTCCATCTGGTCGCAGAACGCGAGCGGGTCGATCCCCTCCTCCCTCGCGCGCTGATAGACGTTGTGCGAGTGTTCGTCGTTGCCCATCACGAAATGCGTCTCAACGCCGGAGAGCCGCTTGTATCGGGCGATGACGTCAGCCGTCACCTTCTCGTACGCCGTCCCGAGATGCGGTCGACTGTTCACGTAGTCGATGGCCGTGGTGATGTAGAAGCGGGACATTGATTAACAGACTAGTAGATTCGCAGGTCCGTGCGTCCTCTTCAGGCTTCGCCGCGATCCAGTTCAGGCTTCGCCGCGATCCAGGTACGACTTCGTCGCGACAGCCTGAACCTCTTTGACGGGGACCCCGTGTTCCTTGGCAACCCGAAGGCAATCGTCGAACTCGGGCACGGCGTTCACGACGTGAGAAGAACCAGCGCGCCTGGCGAGCTTGAATCGTACGCTCCCCAGCGGCGTCTCGACCGCCACATGCTCTCGCTCGAGGCATTCTCGCTGCGACTCACGGAACCGCAGGCCGATGGTCGTGGTCTCGCTGAATACGATGGCGCTCAGGACCTCTCGAAGCTCCGGCGTCGCGATGACAGTCACCAGTGTGCCCGGGCGGTTCTTCTTCATCTGAATCGGCGCGTAGAAGACCTCGAGTGCCCCGGCCGCATAAAGCTTGTCCATCAACACGCCAAAGATCTGCGGGTTCATGTCGTCGATCTCGCACTCGATGACCACGACCGTCTGCAGAGCCTGACTCGTTTCCGCCTCACCCACCAAGATCCGCAGGAGGTTGGGATGCTCGGAGAAGTCGCGGTCGCCAGCACCGTAGCCCACCTGCCGCACACGCATCGCTGGCATCGGACCAAACTCATGGGCGTACTCCGAGATGATCAACGCTCCAGTTGGTGTCAACAGCTCGACCGCGGGGCCCTTCGAGTAGGCCGGAACGCCCTCGATCAGGCGCGCCGTCGCCGGTGCCGGCACCGGCATCACCCCGTGCTCGCACCGTACGGTCCCTGAACCGACATTCAGCGGCGACGACACGATCCGGTCGATCCCAAGCCGCTCCAATCCGTAGACCGCCCCGGCTATATCGATGATGGAGTCAACCGCGCCGACTTCGTGCAAGTGAACATCTTCAACGGGCATTTGATGAATGTCAGCCTCGACCTCGGCAAGGCGGCGGAAGAGCCGATTCGCACGCGCCTTCGCCTCGGCCGAGAGCGCGGAGCCATCGACCATCGCGCAGATCTCGCTCAGGCCGCGGTGATGATGGTCATGGTCATCGTCATGATCATGGTCATGGCTGTGGTCGTGATCGTGATGATGACGACGGGTATGCTCGTGATCGTTGGGATCTTCCCCATCGTCCACACGAAAACTCGTCGCGCCGATACCTGAGCGCGAGACGCGGTCCGCGTGCAGACGGACGTCACCAAGAGCCAAGCTCCCCAACGCCCCACGCAGCTCCTCCAGCGGCAGCCCGGCATCGATGAGGGCACCGAGGATCATGTCGCCCGAAGCGCCGGAGAAGCAGTCAAAATAGAGGATGGTGGACATCGGGAGGGATCCTAGAACGTAGAAGGCAGCACAAGATTGGTGGCACTTGGGCCACTTCCAGAAGCGGCGTGAGCCCACCGATTCCAGTCTGCCCTCCGCCTTCTGAATTCTGAATTCTTTCTCCTACTCACCGAGCCTCCCCGCTTCCTTGAAGCTGAAGTACTTCGAATCCGCCAGCACGAGGTGGTCGAGCACCTCGATCCCCATCAAGACCCCGGCCTCGGCGAGACGCTTCGTCAACGCGATGTCGTCGCCGCTGGGTGTCGGATCACCCGACGGATGGTTGTGAAACAGTACCAGGGCCGCGGCGCCATGCTCCGCCGCCGTCCCAGCTCGATGGCAGCCAGCACTTGGGCAGCCTTCGCCGGCCCGATGCCGTCCACCTTGTGCAGCTGCCGCTCGGTCACGCGTGTCAGCCCCTGCACGCCGTCCGACAGACCCAGCACACGGTTCGCGATCTCGAGCGCGCTGTCGCGCCGAAAACCGTGGCCGAGCACGACCGCCAGTAACTCGTTGTCGCCGAGCACGCCAGATCCGAGTCGCGCAAGCTTCTCGCGAGGCCGATCGTGCGGAGCAAGCGACTTCATGCCGCCCACCCTTCAAGCCGCGTGCCGCAAGCGGGCTATCGTACTACAAGCAGACCCGGCCTACTCCGGACCGCGGAGGTGGTGACGCGCACAAGCGGGCCTACCGAGTACGCGAAACCTACACCCGAGTGCCGAGGGTGCAGTATCAGAACCCTCGCCACGTCCCGCGTGCGATGATCTCGGCCCACCCGGTCAGGTAGATCCTGTCGTCCTTCCACTCGACGTGCTGCGAGCCGCCCGGCGAGACGACATCCATGGACCTCGCGGCCCCGCCGTGTGCCGCCGCTGCCACGGCCGACGCGCATGCGCCCGTGCCCGATGCCGTCGTTGGCCCGACGCCCCGTTCCCAAATCAAAATGCGAATCCGGTCAGGACGCTCAACCTCGACGAACTCGACGTTGGTGCCGTCAGGGAACGCTTCATGCACTGCCAGCTCCGGCCCGAGCTTCCGGAAGATCGCTTCATCAAGCCGCTCCGTAAGGACAATGCACTGCGGGTTTCCCACCGACAGCGCAATCACCCGAATCGACTCGTACGATACGTCCAGATCGAGCTGACGGACGTCCTCTGGCGTGCCCATGAACGCGCGAAAGGTATAGCGCGGCGCGGCCCCGGCCCCGGTAGTGGCGTCGTCCTTGGCGGTCTCTTTGGACAAGAGCGTCAGCGTCTTGGTGCCACCATCGGTCTCGATCACCGTGTCTTTCGACGGCTCGGGTTCCCCCCGCGCCACTCCTCCCGCTCCGTTGGCACCTCCTAACGTCCCGTCGAGCAAGATGGCTCCGAGGCAACGCACACCATTGCCAGAGACCTCGGCCTTCGACCCGTCGGCGTTGAGGAGGGTCATCGACGCACCTCGGGGAGTGCGCTGATACAGAATCAGACCATCAGCTCCGACGCCCGCATGGCGATCGCAGATGGCCCGAGCCACCTCAACTACGGTGTCTGGTGGCACCTCGGGCGCCTGCATGAACAGGAAGTCGTTGCCGTACGCGTGCGCCTTTACGAAATCAATTGCCATGAGATGAGATGTTGACCCTCAGTCACCGAAGCCAGGAAGGATCAGCGTCAGACCACTCGAGAGGCCGATCGTCGCATCGCGATCGTGCAGCCCAAACACGACGGCGCCGTCAAACTGCAGCGCCCCGCGCCGATACCGAATGCCGGTGCGCGCGAATCCGGATGTGGAGGTCCCTGGCGGCACGTTTCGGGTGCGTCGGTTGAGGTGCCCATTCACCTCGCCGACAACCTGAAGCGCCCCGGGCAAGTTCCCGGTCACCGAGAGGCCGTAGAGCACGACATCATTCTGACGAGTGCCGCTGGTCGGGTCCCCCCAGATACCAAGACCCGCGTTTCCCACGACCCTCACGAGGCCAAACGACTTACCAACCAGGACCGAATTATTGAACGCCAGCGTGTTGGGACCGAGGCCGCTCCGGGTGTTGGCATTTGGCAATCGCGTCGAGAGATGAAAGCCGATGGCCGGCCTTCTGTCGGTCTCGGAGAGGATGCGCACCTTGGCCCCAACGACCAGGTCATCGAAGTCAGATGTCGTCGAACCGTCGAAGGTGAGGTCCGCAGACAGCGCCCCGGGAAACCGCTCGGTTACCCGCAGATGCTGGCGCGATGCGTGCTCCACCTGAAACTCGGCTTCTCCGTATCCGAACCGGAGTCCGATGTTCGGCACGTTCGTGTAGTGGCCGCGAAGCCCGGACACCGGGAACGATTGGTCTCTGAGGTAGTCGACCCCCATCTGCAGGGCGATCTTGCCGGCCCCGATTGATTCCGGATCCTCCGTGCGGAGCGGTCGTGGCTGCGAGGCCACGGGCGCCGCCAGCGCGACGGTCGCGATCGTCGCCCACAGACAAGTCGCACCCCAGTGCAGCGGGTCGCTCACGCGTGCCCCCCTGCGGATTGATCGCTGTCAGCCTCCACTTCTGCCTCTGCCTCCGCCTCGCGCGTGACGGCCGGACACTCTTTCCCCCTCCGGATGTAGATCATCGCGGCTGCATCGTACACGGTGTGCGCCACAATCGGGGCCGTCAGGCCGTCGGTCCAAATGGCCAGACCACCGAGCGCAGCGCCCATCGCGCCAGCCCAACACCCGAACGCGAACGTGCCGGACCCACCCATGTGCGCCATTCCGAACAGGACGCTGGCCGTTACCAGGCCAAGCTCAGGTTGAAGGACGCCTCTGAAGAGGAGCTCTTCGCCCAAGGCGGCCGCCACGCTAATCGCCAGTATTGACCCAAGGCCGACCCCACCGAACAGCGGCTTAAACACCTCGACATACAGGCGACGCATCGACTGCACCGGACCGACCGCCGGGGCATGACACAGCAGGAAGAGATTCGTCAGCGCGAGCCCGCCGGCCCCGACGCCACCGGCCACCACGCCCGGCACGACACTGCCGGGCTCGAGCGGAAGGCCCCGCCATCGGGCCCAGGCAAGCGCCAGCACGATGAGCGCCCCCTCACCGGCGATTGCCAAGAAGACTAGGGATCTCGCACGCACCAACTAGTAGGGTACATCTCCCGGCACGGGGCGTCGGCCGGTCGTCACTTAGCGCACGCCATTGAGATATAACCGAAAGTTGTGGATCGGTGGTGTGAAAGAGGCGGCGTAACCTTTCGCGTGAATCAAACGCAAGAACCCTGGCTGGCCGGCCGGGGGAAAGGAGACGCCACCCATGCTGAAGGTACACGACAAGCCGGCGAACGCGGAAGAGCAGGATGAGGATTCGACCCTTGACGAGCTGGCGCGTGAAGGAGCCCGCCGGATGCTGATGAAGGCCCTGGCGGTCGAGATCACTCAATACGTCGAGGAACACGGCGCGGAACGGGACGAGCATGGCCGTCGCCTCGTCGTGCGCAACGGGCAGGCCCAGGCACGGAAGGTGACCTGTGGGGCAGGCACCCTGGAGGTGCGGGCCCCTCGGGTGAACGACAAGCGGGTTGACGCGGCGGGCCAGCGCGAGCGGTTCACGAGTCGGATCCTGCCCCCCTACATGCGTCGGTCTCCCAAGGTCGCCGAGGTGCTGCCGATTCT
This sequence comes from Vicinamibacterales bacterium, assembly GCA_965216615.1. Classification (GTDB taxonomy): domain Bacteria; phylum Acidobacteriota; class Vicinamibacteria; order Vicinamibacterales; family UBA8438; genus CAUZIB01. The sequence continues at coordinate 8,991 of CBDCGH010000023.1, forward strand.
GTATCTGCGTGGATTGTCGACGGGTGACTTCCGCGAAGCGCTGCCGGTGTTGCTCGGCGACGATGCCGCGGGGCTCAGCGCGACCAACATCGCGCGGCTGACGGCCGTCTGGGACGAGGAGTATCGGCAGTTTCGGCAGCGGGACTTGGCCGACCGCGATTACGTGTATGTGTGGGTCGACGGGATCCACTTCAACATTCGTCTCGAGGACGACCGGCTCTGCACGCTGGTGATGATTGGGGCCCGTCCCAACGGGACGAAAGAGCTCGTCGCGCTTGAGGACGGCTACCGCGAAAGCACCGACAGCTGGGCGATGGTCCTCCGGGCCCTGAAGCGGCAGGGGATGCGAGCCCCGATGGTAGCGGTCGGCGATGGGGCCTTGGGCTTCTGGGCCGCGGTACGGGAGGTCTGGCCGGCGACGGCCGCGCAGCGCGACTGGTTCCACAAGCTGGGGAATGTGCTCGACAAGTTGCCCAAGCGGCTCCAGCCCAAGGCGAAACGAGCACTTCACGAGATCATGGACGCCGACACCCGAGAGCAGGCGGACGAACAGCTGGCGGCCTTCGTCGCGACGTACGAGGCGAAGTACCCCCAGGCGGCGGCGTGTCTGGCCGACGACCGCGAGCGGCTATTCACCTTCTTCGCCTTCCCGGCGGAACACTGGACGCACCTTCGTACGACGAACGTGATCGAATCGCCCTTCGCTACGGTTCGACTGCGCCAGCGCGTGACCAAAGGCGCGGGCTCGCGGACGAAGGGCTTACTGATGGCCTACAAGCTGCTGGACATGGCACAACGTCGGTGGCGCCGTCTCAACAGCGCACACTTGCTGCCGCTCGTGCGCGCCGGCGTGCCGTTCATCGATGGTCTGCAGCAGGAACGCGATACCAAGGAGAAGAATCGGAAGGAAGCCGCCTGATCATGCCGATCGCTGATCCACAACTTTTGACAATACCTCGTGGCTTCAGCAGTTCAAGCAGTACGAGCGAGACGCGGCCTACGCCTTCGTGCGCCAAACCGTTGTCTACATCGGCCCTAGGAGTCTGCGCCGCAGGAGGTGCGGCGGCGTGAAATGGGTCGTCGGCCCATGCTGTGCGTCATTGTGCCGGAGCGACTTCGGCGGTCGGCCGACGAGGGAGCTCCTCGGCGAAGGGCGAAGCAGATAGCAAGATTCGGCCTTGCGGGGCCGCCTGGCCCGCCACAGAGCCCGATGCGCGCCGATCGGTCGTCGTTTGCGAGCCTCATTCCCCGCGTGTTACGCCGCCATCAGGGCGTGCAGGCGCTTGGTGTTCAACGCCAGGCACACCAAGTCCCACTCGCCCTGCACCGTCGCCAGCCCCCGCAGGCTGAAGCGTCGGAATCCCAGCACGTGCTTGATCCAGCCGTTGGGAGCCTCCGACAGCCACGTGCGTTCTGCCTGCGCCGCACGGCCCGCCGGCCTCGACAGCTTCTCGGCCATGCGACTCGTCGCGGGATACTTCTCCGGGTCGCGGGGCCTGGCCGCCTTCCCCTCCCGGCCCAAGGACACATACCCGTCGATGCCTCGCGTTTCCAGGTCCGCCAAGTCCCGCTCGTTGCTGTAGCCGGCGTCCGCCAGCACCGTCTCCGGCTGCTCGCCGACCGTCTCCGCCAGCGCGTCGAGCAGCGCCGGCACACCACCCTGGTCGCTCGCGTTCGCCGTCACCTCCGTCGCCACCACCAACTGGTGCGCACCATCGACCGCCACCTGCGCGTTGTCGCACTGCTGGAACCCGTCGTTGCTCGTCTTCATGATCCCGCTCTCCGGGTCCGTGAAGTGGCTCTGCGCCTTCGCGTCCGGCTCGCCATACGACCGCGTGTAGGGCGGCCCGCCCTTCGGGTTCCGGTCTTGGTCCGGCTGCCGACCGCGGGCGTCGTCCGCTGCCCGCTGCTGCGCCTCCAACTCCCCCCGCCGCCGCCGCAACTCCTCCGCCCCGCACGGCCGCCCCCAACCGCGTTTGCCATCCGCCCGGAGCTCATCTCCCCCCGCCGCCGCCGCTCCTCCTTTGCCATCCGCCCGGAGCTCATCGCCTTCCGTTGGCTCGCGTTCGCCCGCCCCTTCGTGCCGTCAATCGACAGCTTCCCGAAGCGCGCCAGACCCAATTCCCGCGCCAGACGCACCACCGCTACAAACAGCTCCTTGAAGTCCGACACGTGCCGCCGCCGGAACTCGCACAGCGTCCGATGTTGCGGGAAGTTGCCCGCCCCCAACACCCGGAACGCCCCGTCCTCTTCCAGCTTCCGCGCGATCCCGCGCGACGAAAACACCCCCGTCGCATACGCATACAGCAGCACCTTCACCATCATCCGCGGTGCATCGGGCGCGTTGCGCCGACCGTCCCCCGCATACGGCGCGTAGAACGCCGTCAAATCCACACCGTCCGCCAGGTCGCTGACGTGGTGCGCCACGTGGCCCTCCGGCAACCACGCCCGCAGGTCCGCCGGCAACAGCAGCATCTGATCCGGTGCGTAGGGACGGAACGTCGTCGACATCAGGTCCTTTCCTCCTCGGCTCGCCTACAATTGTCGCACCGTTTCTGCGGCGCAGACTCCTAGGCTAGAAACTCATCCATTGTCGCGGTTGGAGGACGCTCATGGTTGGTCACGGCGCACACCTACTCGCGGTCGCCTTTGCCGTGACGGAATTCAGTGCTCCGATCTACGCGCAGCAGGACACGGTCGCCGAGGTGCGGGCGAAGGCGGACAGTGGGGATGCCGAAGCGCAGCACACCCTCGGGCTGAAGTACGGCATCGGCGAAGGCGTTCCGCAGGATGACGGAGAAGCCGTGCGGTGGTACCGGCTGGCGGCGGACCAGGGGGATGCTTTGGCGCAGAACAGCCTCGCGAGGATGTACGCCACTGGCCGAGGCGTCTCACAGGATGATGCGGAAGCGGTGCGATGGTGGCGGTTGGCGGCGGACCAAGGGCTGGCCGGTGCCCAGAACAACCTCGGGTTCATGTACGCCACCGGCCGAGGTGTTCCGCAAGATGACGCGGAGGCGGCGCGGTGGTACCAGCTGGCAGCCGATCAAAGTCTGGTCGAGGTACGGAGACAGGCGGAGCGAGGGGACGCCGGGGCGCAGTACAACCTGGGGCTGATGTACGCCACCGGTTCCCAGTTCGCGTTCAGAACGTCCGACACCGACCAAGGCGTCCCACAGGACGATGCGGAAGCCCTGCGCTGGTACCGCCTGGCGGCCGACCAGGGGTATGGCGAGGCGCAGGCCGCTCTTGGGCTCATGTACGACCTCGGTGGAGGCGTCCCACAGGATGACGGGGAGGCCGTGCGGTGGTACCGGCTGGCTGCCGAACAAGGGGTGGCCGGAGCGCAGAACAACATGGGTAGGATGTACGCGACTGGCCGCGGCGTCCCGCAGGATGATGCGGAGGCGGTGCACTGGTGGCGGTTGGCGGCGGACCAAGGCGTGGCCGGGGCGCAGAACAACCTCGGGTTCATGTACGCCACCGGCCGCGGTGTCCCGCAGGATTACGCGGCAGCGGTGGGGTGGTACCGCTTGGCGGCGGAGCAAGGGGATGCTGAGGCGCCGGGCGCCCTTGGACTCATGTACGACCTCGGGGTGGGCGTTCCACAGGATGATGCGGAGGCGGCGCGGTGGTACCGCTTAGCCGCCGACCAAGGGGTGGCCGCTGCGCAGAACAGCTTAGGAAGGATGCATGCCACCGGCCGAGGCGTCCCGCAGGACGATGCGGAGGCGGCGCGGTGGTACCGCTTGGCAGCGGACCAAGGGGATGCCGCGGCGCAGGCCGCCCTAGGGTTGATGTACGACCTCGGCGTAGGAGTCCCACAAGATGATGCGGAGGCGGTGCGGTGGTACCAATCGGCGGCCGACCAAGGCGTCGCCGTAGCGCAGTACAACCTGGGGGTGATGTCCACCACCGGCCGAGGCGGCCCACAGGATGATGCGGCGGCCGTCCGGTGGTTCCGGTTGGCGGCCGACCGAGGAGACGCTGCGGCGCAATCCAATCTCGCGTTCATGTACGCCGCTGGCCGAGGCGTCCCCAAGGACGACACGGAGGCAGCCCGCTGGTACCGGTTGGCAGCTGACCAAGGGCTGGCCGTCGCGCAACACAGCCTCGGGCTGATGTACGCCACTGGCCACGGCGTCCCACAGGACTATGTGGCCGCTCACATGTGGTTCACGCTCGCAGCGACACGATCGGACGGCGCCGAGCGAGATGAGGCGGTGCACAACCGCAGCGAAGCCGAGAGCTTGATGACCGCAAGCCAGCTCGCTGAAGCCCAACGTCTCGCCGGCGAGTGGGACGCCGCACACCCACGCTAGTTCGGTGGGTCATCGCCCACGAGCCGGCTGACCACCGCGAGGTCTGCGTTGGCCATCTCCTGATCCCCCTGCTGCTGGTACGCCGACGCGCGGTTGTAGTAGGCCGGTGGATAGTCGGGCGCGAGGTTGATCGCCTGGGTGTAGTCGGCGATCGCCTCGTCGAGCCGTCCCTGGCGTTCGTAAACGACACCGCGGTCGACATATGGACTGGCCGAGTGCGGCTGTAGTTCGATAAGCCTCTTGTGGTCGTCGAGCGCGAGATCGTACATACCTAGCGCTTCATATAGTTCTGCACGATTGCCAATCACATTGGCCGCCAGGGGCGACAATTCGAGCGCTGCCGCATAATCGTCCAACGCCTTCTGTGGGTCGCCGAGCATCTGATAGGCGAGTGCCCGGTATCGATAGTGCTCAGCCAGGTAAGGGTTGAGCCGGATGGCCTCGTGCAAGTCCGCCAGCGCTTCGGTCGGCTGACTCAGCTGGGCTCGCGCGATGCCGCGCCGCCGGAAGGCGATGTCAAGGCCGGCGTCAAGCTGAATGGCAGCGGTGAGGTCATCGATTGCCATCTCAACCTCCCTCAGCTCGAGATAGGTGCTTCCCCGCTGTAGATAGGCTTGGGCGTTGTTCGGGTCACGCGCGATAGCGGCGGTGAAGTGGGGAATGGCCTGCTCGGGGTTGCCAGAGCTGGCTTGTGCGCGCCCGTCGGCGAACTCGTTGGGCTGATTGAGCAAGTCGATCGCACTCGGTGGCGCCGGTTTCTGGGCCGCGGGCGGTTGGGGCGCTTCGCTACTGCAACCTCCGAGGCCGACAAAGATGAGTGCGCTGATCCACCTGCCCATGCACCTGTTCTTATCCATAGCCGATCGTCGATGATCGTAAGGCATGCTAGCATCCCGAGCGGATCGCGATGGAGTAGAAGGACACCCAATGGCCCGGCCGCGATGGCTATCAATCGTGATTTTGCTCAGTGGTCTGGCCGGCTGCGCGGATGGTGGTTCTCCAGAGCCTGCCGACGAGAGCCTGCCCGAATCAGACGCACTGTTCGTCGAGGTCACCGACGAACTCGGCCTCCCGGCCGAAGTGGAGCCTTGGCCCGATGGCCGGTACTTCACGCCGGAGGTCACGCCGGGTGGAGTGGCGTTGTTCGACTATGACAATGACGGTGACCTGGACGTCTATCAGGTTCGTCACCAGTCACCGGACGACAACTTCCCCGAGTTGCAAGCCCCTGCCCCCAATCGGTTGTACCAGCAGCAAGATGATGGAACCTTTGTTGACGTCAGCAGCGTCGCGGCGGTCGGAGATCCAGGATATGGCCACGGTGCCGCCGTGGGCGACGTCGACAACGACGGTGACCTGGACCTGTACGTGACCAACTACGGTCCGGATGCGCTGTATCGCAACGAGGGAAACGGCTCCTTCGTCGATATAACGGATACCGCCGGACTGTCCGCCGGAGGTTGGAGCTCGTCGGCGGCATTCCTCGACTACGACGCGGACGGTGATCTCGATCTGTATGTCGCTCGGTTTGCCGAATTCGACCCAACGACGGAGTGCGCCAATCCTAGCGCGACGGGCTCGCCTGACGAGGGGCTTTCTCAGGAGTACTGCGGGCCCGACATTTTCCCGGGAATACCCGATTTGCTGTTTCGCAACGACGGCACCGGCCAGTTCACGAACGTCTCGGAAGAGGCGGGCCTCAGGGATACGCTGGGCGGGTGGGGCGTCGTGAGCGCCGACGTGACGGGTGATGGGCTGGTGGACATCTACGTCGCCAACGACGGAGAACCGAACCTTCTGTGGGTTAACCAGGGTAACGGGATGTTTCGGGATGAGGCGCTAGCCCGAGGCGTCGCACTCAGTGGCGCGGGCAAGACCGAGGCAGGCATGGGTGTCGCAGTGGGTGACGCCGACGGTGACGGTCGGATCGAGCTGTTTATGACCCACGTCCAGGGCGAGACCAATACCCTGTACACGGGTGACGCCGAGAGCTGGTATCGTGACGGCTCCGCGGCTTCGGGTCTCGGTGCCATCTCGCTTCAGCTCACCGGCTGGGGATGCGGCTTTTTCGATTTCGACCATGATGGCGACCTCGACGTGGCGCTCGTGAACGGTCGTGTCTTTCGCGGGCCGATCCTCCCTGCTGCCGCTGGCAGTGGGTTCTGGAAGCAATATACCGAGCCAAACCTGGTCTTCGAGAACGTGGGCGATGGACGATACGAGCATGTGAGCGGCCAGGCGGGCGCCTTTTCTCGCCACGTCGAGAACACGCGAGGGTTGGCGTTCGGCGATATCGACAACGATGGTGATATCGACCTCGTCACGAACAACCTCGACAACACGCTGCGTATCTTTCGGAACGTGGCCACCAAGGACGCTCGAAACTGGCTGATCGTACGGCCGATGGTCGGCCTGCGTGATGCGTACGGCGCCGTTGTAACGCTGCGCATCGGGCAGACGGAAATATCCCGTCTGGCTCATCCGGCCTACAGCTACTTGAGCAGTAACGATCCCCGCGCCCATTTCGGTCTAGGGCATGCTTCCTCGGTTGACGCGATCGACGTCCGATGGCCAGATGGGCGGTCGGAACGATTTGACGTCGAGCGGCCGAACCAGGCCGTCGTCCTGAAGCAAGGCGACGGCGCGCAACTGGATGATTGAGGCTGCCCGGCGCTACGGCGTGGGTGCTGGCCGGAGCGTCAGCGTCTTCAACTCGACCGTCGTGAACGACTTCTCGTCTTCGACAATCTGGATAGTCTGATTGGTGCCGATATCGGAGAACGACTGTGTGGCACCAGTCGTCGGCCAGAACACCTCGAGACGTTCGACCCTTGCGGCCGCTCCGAGTCCGATCGTCTGGCGCAGCGGATTGGCGCCAAACGTACCGCCGCTGTTCACGTGCCGATAGATAGAGCGCGGTGCGCCGTTTTCGATCACCTCAACTCGAATACGCGCACCGATCGCCGAGCGGTTTGAGCGAACACCCACGAGTTTGACCGCGATCCAGCTGTTGTCGAATCCGGGGTTCTCGTACAGCGCGTTAGAGAAACCGTCTCCTGGAAATGCACCACCCATCTGCTCGAAGACATCCTGATCGCCGTCGTTGTCGAGGTCGGCGAAGAACACGCTGTGACCTTTTTGGAGATGGCCAAACCCACCGGCGAACGTGACGTCGACGAAGCGCCGACCCTCTTGGTTCCGAAACATGAGGCTCGGCATGATGCTCTCGTACGGGGGGTAGCCGGTCCCCAGGAAGAAGTCGAGGTACCCGTCGTTGTCCAGGTCACCAAAGTTCGACCCCATGGGTGCGCTCGGATCCGCGAGGTTGTACGCTTCAGTCACATCCTCGAAGCGCCCATCCCCGGTACCACGATAGAGGCGCGCTCGCTCAACGGTGACCGGCAGGTCGAGCGCATTGGCGGCGAGATCGTTGATGTGGGCCGCGTAGGCCGAAACGAACAGATCCAGCACGCCGTCGTTGTCGACGTCCCAGAACCAGGCGGGAAAGCTTTCGAGTGGTCCGGCGATATCGAGCTCGCGAGCCACATCGGTGAAGAATGTCCCTGCGCCCGTGTTGCGATACAGGCGGTTTGCTCCGCCTTTGTTCGAGACGTAGAGATCTGGAAAGCGGTCGCCATCGTAGTCACCCCAGATCACCGCTTTCGCGAACCCATGGTTCATGACGGCGGTTTCCTTGGCGACATCCGTGAACGTGCCATCTCCGTTGTTGCGAAACAGCTGGCTCGGGACGACGAGCGTCTCGGCTGTCTCGTTGCCGACATAGAGATCGATGGCGCCGTCGTTGTTGTAGTCGGCCCAGGATGCGGTTTGACTCGGATAATGCACCTCGCCCAGACCGGCCGCGAATGTCACGTCCGTGAATGTGCCGTCACCGTTGTTGCGGATCAGCGAATTCGGATGTCGCCCGTGTTCGCCCAGCCACGCCCCTCGCAGCACAAACACGTCTACGCTGCCATCGTTGTCGTAGTCCGCTTGGACCATGTTCAGGCCACCCAAGAGCCCGAGTAGACCCGCTTCGGCGGTCCGGTCCGAGAACGTCCCGTCCTGATTGTTTCTGAAGAAATGAAGCTGACCCTGCACGTCCCAGGTCGATACCAGGATGTCGAGGTAGCCGTCGTTGTCGAAATCGTCGGCGACCGCGCCTCCTGACAGGTCAAATGTGGCAAGGTCCAGCGCCGGTGCGATGTTGTCGAACCGAGGGATCTGGTTGCGCGATTGAAAGGCGTCGGGTGGAAGCACATACGCCTTGGGCACGTCGTGCGGGTAACCTCCTACCGTCATGTAAGCAATGTTGAGCAGCCATCGTGCCTCCAAATTTAACGACGCCGTGTCATCCATCACGCTCAGCGGCGTCGGCTCGGGGGTGCTCTCGAGCACGCTGGTGAGCGCGAGGATCGCCTGACGCGCCGGATCCTGCTGTCGGTGGATGCCCTCACCGCGAAGCGGCAAGATGCAGGCGTCGGCGTTCGGATGAAGTGCGCAGTTCAGCGTTTCAGCCAGGCGCATGTTGGCGACGCCGAGACGATACAGGGCGTGGTTCAGATAACCCGGATCGGGGGCCGACACGGGAATGAGGTCTCGCGCTTCAGTGAAGAGGCGGATCGCCTCCAACTCGTTCCCAAGCCGAAGCTCCTCCTCTGCCAGCTCAGTCGTGAGTTTCCAGCGGTGTTCGCTCAGGGCGGCTTGCGGCAGGTCGGCCAACTCAGTCCGGAGCCGTCGGGCCGCAGCGTCTCCGAGGTATGGATAGTCCTCGGATTCGGCCGCGACCTGACGGAGCAGGCCGACCATCCGATCGTGACTCATCGCTGCGGATATCGTCTGAGGCTGGGCTCGCGGCGAGACGTGCGACAGCGCGGTCAGCGCGACCAAAAGCGCGAGCGCCGTCGGCTTGAGGCGTCGGCCGGCCATGACGCTGTCATCCTACGGCATTTCGCACAGCGACGGACATGCGAGTGTGTGACCCTTCTAGGGCTGCGCTTCGACGCTGGGGATTCGGTGGCTGTCGACTAGACCAAATGCCTCTACCTCGAGCTGGTCATCGTCACCGATGCGTAGTTTAGCGGCTGGTAAGAATATGCCTGCGCCCCTGCCGGTCTCGTCAAGCCTGAACACGATGACGGTAAACGGGTAGTCGAGGCTGCGGCTGGCATCGACCTGCTCGAAAATGGAAATCGGACGGGCAGCGACGAAGCGAACAATCCTTACTCCGTCACCGATGTCGTTCGAGCGCGCAAGGCCAAGGCTGTGACCCAGTTGGCCGTCCAGTCGAAACCGCGCACGTTCGTGAATCTGCATCTCACGTTCGAGACCCTCTGGTCCCTCTCGTGTCAGCAACTCGAAGAACCGGTCGGCTTCTTCATCGGAGGTATATCGCTCGACCTGAATCATGAACTGCACGACGCCTGGACCGATTCCCGTCGTATTGGCAATCGTTCCTCGGAAACGCTCGACCTGAGCGAACGCTGGCGTTCCGAGCATGGAAAGCACTGAGACGAGTACGGCCACACCAATGGTCCTTCTACACATGAGGCCCGCTCCTGGTTACCCTATCAGGGTAGGTGCCGGTCGGTGAAAACCTGCAGGTTCAGCCCGGGTGGGACCACCCGCAGCGAGATGCGCTCGCCCCCGCCCCAATCGGCAGGGACCTCGTACTGAACTCGGTACCTCGTCGAGACCTTGTCGAAATGGCCGTTCATGACCTGGGCCAACTGGGCGAGGGCTGGGGTAAGCGCAGTAGCGGCAGAAACTGCGAGAAAGCGTCCGCCTGTATTCTCAGTGAGGTTGGTCGCGTACGCACTCAGCACCCCGTCAGCCGTAGCTGGTTTCGTCAGCAACACCACGTGAACGGTGGCATACCTCGCAATCAAGTCGCTGACGAACTCGTTGTACTGGTCCTTGCTGATGGGACCGCTGTCGTCCCCGCCATCCCCGAGGACGACCACGATGACCGGCCACGAGTCCTCGACGTCGAAGCGACGCTCCCAGGTCTCGAACAAGCCGGCCAGAAACTTCTTGCCCGCTCCAGTCTCGGTGAAGAGCCCCAGGGTCGTCTCCTTGAGTTTCCCACGGTCGGTCGTGAAGTCTTCACGGCGCTGAACATTGGGCGCAATGGTGAACAGCCCCACCTCGTGCTGCGGGGCCAGGGTGTTCAAGAATGCAGCCAGCCCTTCGCGCAGCGGGCCACTGGCCCCAAACTGGGCCATCCCGCTACCGACATCGACCAACAGCGCAACCTTGACGGGCGCGGCATCGCGGTTGACCGACGCGACCTCGAGTGCGTTGCCGCCAATCTCTAGGATGAAGTCACCGGCGGTGAGATCCTGGGCGGGGCGACCGCTTTTGTCGGCCACCGCCACGAACAACTGGCCGTAGCCTTGCGCAGCGGCGACATCGGACATCAGCACCTTAACGATGCACACCACCACGATCGGAATGCATTGTCTCGCGAGTCGCACGTGCTGCATCGGCTAGCCTCCCTGCCTACCCTAGGCGATCGACCGGTTGGACTCTGCCTTGTGGCGAGAGCGATCTATGGAGTGTCGCTGGCTTCTCAGTCAGCCCAATCCTATCACTGGTACCCGGCTGGCAACCTCAAGGTCGAGAAGGCGGCGGCGCGTCGGCCCTCAGGTCACGTGGTTGGCCGTCGGGGACTCCCGGGCACACCACAGCGAACTCTTCACCGCCGTAGCGGAAGACCTTCCCCCGATCACCCACCGCGTGGCGCCAAGACCTTCAGTACTCGGTCACCGACGGCGTGACCGTGGGTATCGTTAGACACTTTGAAGTGGGTCCACTACTGAGGTGGATCTTCCTTCGCTTGTAACAGATGCGCCCAGAATCCTCCCGCTGGAGCTCTGGGAAGGGGCTCAGCGGCGACTGGAATCAGTGCGTAAGCTCGGGTTTCGGATTGGGCACGTAGAGACGGATGTCGGTCAGGCTGGCACTACCCTCGTAGGCGTTCGTGTAGACGTCACCGATGACGAAGTAATCTGGGTACGCGGAGCCGGCCGGCCACTGATTCGGCCAAGTCGTGCTGCCATACGAGTCGTTCTGTACGAGATCGGCGTTGAACCGCCCGTCGTATTCGCTGGAAGCGCTGTTGAACCATCCCTCGTGCTCGCTGGCGGTAGTGTTGTAGTGCCAGATCGGCACGTTGTTGACGATAAACGGGCGGTGAAAGCGAAGGGTCTTCTGCCCGACCCGGGAGAAGTTACCGCTCGCTTCCATGGTGTAACCGGTGGTGTCCCGCTCGATGGCGAAGGTGTAGAACTCATTCGGCATCAGCTCTGGCTGGAGTTCGGCGGCCGAGGAAAGCTGTTGTTCGGCGACCCCGCCGGAGCAACTGGTCATGAACCACTGCGAGTTTCCGGCCAGCCTGCCAGGACCCGGGGTCCAGTCCGGCAGCCCGCTGATCCACATGTTGACCGTGTTGAAGCTGCTTTCCCGGAAGTCATAGTACTGGTTGGTGTTGGAGTTGCAGACCCGGCCACCGGTGCCGCCGCCGACTCGGTCCGGGTGCTGGGAGAACGTGTCCATCAGCACTTTCCGGCGGTAGTGCCAGAAGTGGTTGTTCCGCGGCGCCGGATTGGCGAAGTCCACGATGGACAGCAAGTGGAACCCGTTGTAGCCGTACGGGCCTTCACGTACGTCCTGCCACTCGCAGAATGGCACCGACGCGTCCCCCGTCCAGCCCGGAGTGTTCGAGCCCTCGCCCCATGGGTGCTGCGTCTTGCATCCCTCGGTGCTGTAGCCGTTGACCCGACCGTCGTACTCGATCGTGCCGTTACGCTTGCCGCCAAAGTCGATGGTCATCAGCTTGTACTCGATGCGGTACTGGGACGGCAGCTTGTTGGTCGGTCGGAAGATCGCCCCACCGGTGTAATCGGGTACGTCCAGCACCGCCACGTGCCTGCCGCCCTGTGCCCGGGTACTGATGGACGGCGGGGCCTCGATGACGCCGTCCTTGTCCCAGTCCCGGGCCGAGAGCGAGGCGGTCAGCCAGCCGTCCTGACCGACCAGGAACTCCTTACGGTAGGTGGCGAAGGAGTTGAAGGCGGTGTTCCAGGCCGGCCCGTAGTCATTCTGGTACCACAGCCCGGAGTCGTCCATGACGGTGCGCCGCTAGGACCGCCGCCGGGCGACCGGATCCGCTCGCCCGGCTGCTATTCCTGCACACGACCACTGCCCTTCCCCGGTAATTCGACTCTCAGCGTGATCACTAGGGTCGCCAGAAATATCCTACGTTCACCAAGACTTGGCTCTGCACCCCACTGACGGTGAACGTCTCAAAGTTGTCGATGTCAGGTCCACCCAAGCTCGACTCGACACCGGTCAACGGGCTGTTGCTGAACCGGACGCTGGGATCTGTGGTGGTGAACGCAAAGGCGGCCTGTCTTGCGAGAAATGTGTAACCACGTCAGGGTTGGCGTTCAAGAAAGTGTGGACCGTGTTGTTGCTCAGGTGCACGCGGACATCGACACGGATCGCGCCGCTAGGAACGGATCCGGCGGCTGCTATTCCTGCACACGACCACTGCCCTTCCCCGTAATTCGCCTCACCGCCAAACACCCCGGCTCGCACCCCACGCGGTCGTCTGTGGAGTGACGAATCCTCACCGTGTCCGTCTCGCTGGGATCTGTGGTGGTGAACGCAAAGGCGGCCGCTCTTGCGAGAAATGTGTAACCACGTCAGGGTTGGCGTTCAAGAAAGTGTGGACCGTGTTGTTGCTCAGGTGCACGCGGACATCGACACGGATCCCCGAACGCGGCGTGAGAAACATCTTCGCGCTCCGCCAAACACCCCGGCGACCACGCGGTCGTCTGTGGAGTGACGAATCCTCACCGTGTCCGTCTCGTCGTATGGCAAGCCATCCGAAAACTGAAATGTATAGTGCCCCTCCAGTTTCGCAACCGGTGCATCACCCATGTTCTGGGAATTATATACGTAACTGGACAATCTTGCCATGATTCGGTATAATACTGGACATGGCACGAGCACATAAAGCCCCTGGAAAAGCCCACAGGACTGGACTCTCTCTCGATCAACTCTACGCCAAGTTCCCCACCGAATCTGTTGCCCGGGTATGGTTTGAGCAGGTGCGCTGGCCGGATGGTCGGGCCTGCCCGCGCTGCGGCAACATGGAGACAACCGAGGCGAAGAACGGTGGCACGATGCCCTATCACTGTAGCCCCTGTCGCCGCTACTTCAGCGTCAAGACCGGGACCGTGATGCAGTCCAGCAAGCTCCCGATCCGAACCTGGATCATCGTCATGTATCTCATGTCCACGAGCCTGAAAGGCGTCGCCAGCATGAAGCTTCACCGGGACCTCGGCATCACACAGAAGACGGCCTGGATGATGGCGCAGAAGATCCGCGAAGGGTGGAAGTCTGGTGCGAAGCTGTCTGGCATCGTCGAGATCGACGAAACCTACATCGGCGGGAAGGAACGGAACAAGCACCGCGCGAAGCGCCAGCACGATGGACGTGGGCCGGTCGGGAAGGTCGCGGTCGTGGGTGCCATCCAGCGAGGCGGGAAGGTCGTCGCCAAGCCGATCCCGAACACCGACGAAGCCACGCTGATGGGGTTTGTCGCTGAGACGGTGTCACCGCAGTCGACGATCTACACCGACGGGAGCGCGTCCTACACGGACGCCGACGGCACCTACATCCATCAAGCGGTCAGACACAGCGTCGGCGAGTACGTCCGAGGGCAAGCCCACACGAACGAGATCGAGAGCTTCTGGAGTTTGCTGAAGCGGGCGCACATGGGCACGTTCCACAAGCTCAGCCCGAAGCACCTGCACCGCTACGTCACCGAGTTCGCCGGACGAAAGAACGTCCGGAACGAAGATACGATCACGCAGATGGCTTGCCTCGCCCGCGGCCTGGACGGGAAGCTGATGCCCTGGAAGCTGCTGACGGCTGGCCCTGCCCCAAAGACTGCCTGATCGTCGCGTCCCTGCAAATCGCGGCGGCGATCTCTTCACCGGTGGCCGGGATCGTGTTCACGATCCGATTCGTCACGGGGCGGCCTGGTTTCTTCGTCATGGCGTCTCTCCGTTTCGTCCTGACACGGCACTGAGTAGCCCTTCAAGTAAGCCTTCCACTCTGGCCAGACGTTCGCCGTGATCACGAACATGTGTGTCCATCCGCAACACCATCCCTGCGATGCCGATGCCGACCACTAGCACGGTCCAAGCCTCTGGTGTCATGCGTCCCTCCGCGCAAGTTTACGCGTCGCCCACCGATCAATCAACACGACGCACGCGACGCCGATGACGGCAATTCCAAATGGAATCCAAGCGCTGTGAGTCGCATCGGACAACAAAAAACGACTCCCATCCGACAAGAGAAAATCTGAACCGTCCGAGAGTTTGAAAACAGACATACCGGACTCCTTTCTGCCGTGAAAGGCAGAGGTTGACGAGCCCGACTGTTTGGGGAGATACTGAGGGAGTCTTCTTCTCCTTCAGCATCCCCGGTTCCAGCCGGGTATCGTCGGTTAACGAGTGAACGCCCCGGTTGCTGCCGGGGCGGTTTCACGTACAGCCTCTATAGTCTACCGCACTCAAAACCCGAACGATGAGCCGACCTGCAACCCTCCGTGGGTCGGCACGATGGTCATATCTCGCATCACCGGGACCGTGGACCAAAATCCAGCAATCGCAGCTCCAGCCACCACCAGCGCCGCGCCGCCGTACTTCATGGCTGGGCGTCGATCTTTGAATGGAATGAACGGCCTGAACTGCCCCGCGTAAATCGTGCGGTCGCCAGAGGTGGCGACCGTTAACGCCGCAGCCCCTCCGAAAACAAGTCCGCTTTCCACTCCAAGCGCCCAGTTGGCAATCGCCTGATCAAGGCCACCAGGAATATTGGGGGAAGTAACGAATTGATCCAGCGCTATCTTCTGCAACGAGCCTCAAAAATTCTGGCGGCGTGACCAGACTCGCATACTCCTGGATCAGTGCATCATCGGAGACCGTGCCGGGTTGTGTTGGCTGTGTTGGCTGCTTCGGTTCAATCAACAGCATCGCCGCCCCGGCCCCGGCCATCACCAGTCCAAGTGCCACACGACCAGGTGAGCGCTTCACCTTAGTCATGTCCGACTGCGGCAAGGCGATCCCTTCAGCCGCTTTGAGCACGGTTTCTTGGGCCATAGCCAACGATGGGATCGTGAGTATTCCAGTGAGCACCAACGTACAAAGTGTCCGCATAGCGACGTATCCCCTTCTTGGGATTGCCCGCGACCGGAAGTGGTCACCGGGCCAGTCGCCACAACAACCTCAAGCTGTGCGCCAGGGTTCCCGCCTATTCCCCCTGGAAGGGGTGTCGTATTCAGCAGGTGGCCCGATGTCGGACCAGCCTGAGATTGTCGTGGCGATGGAAGTAGATCAGGATAGATAGCTATGTCCAGTTACGTATATAATTCCCTTTAGAAACGCCTCGATCGCCTCGGTGTCCTCGGCCCACGTCTTGGCGCTCTCCGCCGACGGGTCTTGGGCCGCCGCGGACGTCGATACCAACAACGCCCCCGCGAGCATCTGGAGATGGTTGAATTCGCCACCTTGGCGTGGGTCGATTGGTTCAACACGCGCCGGCTGCTCGAGCCGATCGGCTACGTGCCGCCAGCGGAATTCGAAGCGCGTGAGCAGGCCGCAGTGGGTAGATACAGGATAGATAGCTATGTCGATGGAAGGGTAGATCAGGATAGATAGCTATGTCCAGTTACGTATAATTCCCTTTAGAAACGCCTCGATCGCCTCGGTGTCCTCGGCCGACGGGTCTTGGGCCGCCGCGGACGTCGATACCAACAACGCCCCCGCGAGCAGCCATCCCCAGCCATGCCTTGCAACATCCATGAGAGCCTCCCTACTGCGCCGTCACCACCACATCACCGTGCAGCACGCTATTCTCGCCGTTGGTTTCAATCAGACGGTTGAGGTGGTCGACGACCACGTCGCGCCGCTTGATCACCGCGTCAATCTCGCCCCCCGTGAGATAGGCGCCGCCGCGTGCTTCGATTCCGTCCTTGGTGAGCGCCTGCAATTGCCCAAAGAACGCGCGATCAATGCGTCTCAGCTCATTCGGTCGTTGCAGCTTGTCGCCCGGGCGGAAGGCACGCGTAAAATCGATCATCTTGAGGGTCCAGTCGTGCGTATAGACGACGTTCCCCTGGTTTCGATCGGTGTCCTGCACCAGTTCTGTGAAGATCAGCATCCGGGACATTTGCGCGCTCCACCGTTCCATATCCGTCGGCCATTGGCGCGTCTCCTGCCGGGTCTGCTCATCGAACATGACGTCATCCACCCACCAGCTGAGCGAGCCGGTCTTGCCGTCCCACTTGCGCTCGACGGTGACCGGCATCATGTCGCCGAGGCCCACCAGTTGCGCGAGCACGTAGGCGGCGCAGTTGTAGCGATACGAGTCGATGAAGTTCCGCTCGTAACGGTCGCCGAACCGGCGCGCGCCCTCGTTCCGGTCGACCGACTGGAAATGCGCATCGTGCGTGACCGTGCCGTCGCTCAGCGTCAGCCGCCAGGGCTGGGTGGTGCCCTTGTCGGTCTGCTCCGCCGCGATTATCTCGGCCGTGAGCAGGAAATCGTGGATCTGGCCGGTGGTAAGAGCCGGGGCTTGGGCCCAAGCCTGGGTGGTGCTGGCCAGAACGACGGCCAGCAGCAGGCAGTGTTTCCGGAAGCGACGCTTCATGAGCAGTCCCCCTTCCGAACGCCTTGATGTGAGATTACTGGGCCAACTCTGTCGCAGAACTCCATCATGATCAAGTACGTGCAAAAGAAAGGAAGACTGGCTCACGACGGCGAGAGAAATCGCCCAGCGCGCTAAGATTGCCCTTCGCATGCCTTCCGCTCGCCGCACGAAGCCTCGAACCCAAGACCAGGGCCTGGCCCCAGTGCTCAGGCGCCTGGTCAAGGTCGTCGAGGCGACGCTGGGCGAAGTGGTCACCAATGTCGAAGGCCCTGACCTCTACGAGACGGTCGAGGCGGTGCGGCTCGACATGGTGGCCGTTCGCGAAGGGCGCCGGGCCGGGCTCGCGCGAGCGCGCAAGCGGATACACCGGCTGTCCCCCGCGAAGCGCGCGGCGCTGGCTCGTGCCTACACGGTGTATCTCGAACTGGTGAACGTCTGCGAGAACGCTTATCGCACGCACCGGCTCCGCGAGCGCTCGCGTGCCGCAGAGCCAGGGGCCAGAGCGACCGCGTTGGCGAACGTCGTCTTTGTGCTGACCGCCCATCCGACGGAGTCGCGTTCACCAGCCAACATCGCGCTGATGCGACGCATTCAGGCGCTCTTGATCGACGGACTCGAGCGGCGTGACCCGCCCGACACGACGCGCCTTGCACACTTGCTCCATCTGGTGTGGTCCAGCGGCACGCACCCCGCCCACAAACCGACTGTCGAGGACGAGGCACTCCATCTCTTCAGCCTGATCGACGACCCGATCCTGGAGGAGCTGCTCAGCCTGCGGCGCGACGGTCACCGCGTACGATTGCGAACCTGGGTCGGCGGCGACAAGGACGGTCATCCAGGAGTAGGCCCCGAGGAAACGAACAAGAGCCTCTCCCTGTCTCGCACGCGCCTGCTCGAGCTGATCACCGGACGCCTGCTACCGGTAGTCGAAGCCGACGTGCGGCAACTTGCCGACGCCGATCTCGAGCGCGCGTGGAACCAGCTGCGCGATCGGATCGACGAAGTGCGGATCGTGACGATCGGTGATGGGCGGCGGCTGGTGCGGCTGCGGGATGCGCTGGCCTTCTTGTCCTCGGCATATGCCGAGCATCTCGGTCATCCACACCCGAAGCTCGACGACTTTCGGTTGCTGCTCGAGCTCTTTCCAGGGCTGGCCGTCCCGCTGGAGCTGCGCGAGGAGCGAGGGCGACTCGAGCGTGACAGCGCGATTGCGGACATGCTGCGATTCGTCTGCGACGTCTCACGCGGCGGTCGCGTTGACTGGTACGTGCGGGGCTGTGTCGTCAGCATGACCGAAGGCGCCGAGGATCTGTGGGAGGCCCACGCGCTGCTCAGTGACGTGCTGGGCGCGTCGACCATTCCGGTGGTGCCGCTGTTCGAGATGCCCGACGTCCTCCCCCGGGCAGCCGACATACTGGAGCGCGCGTTTATGGATGCTGACTTCGCCGAGTCGGTGCACGCGCGGCAGAGCAGCCTTGAAGTCATGCTTGGTTACTCGGACACGAGCAAGCGCATGGGAGTGCTTGCGAGCCGGCTGGCCATCAACCGGGCCATGAGCACAATCGGCGCCTGGGGCACGGCGCGCGAAATCAAGGTCACCTTCTTTCACGGATCGGGTGGCAGCGTCGGACGCGGTGGCGGCACCATCGCGGACCAGGCGGCGTCCTGGCCCGCCGGTGCCATGGAGATGGTCAAGCAGACCCTGCAGGGCGAGATGGTAGAGCGCACGCTTGCCACGCCGGAGATCTTTCGGAGCCAGGTGCTCCAGATCGCAAATGTCCAGGCCGCACCGCCACGATTCGCGGCGCCGAGCGCGGCGGCACAGGACCTCGCGGATCGGAGCCAATCTGCCTACGTGGCGCTGGTCAGCTCGCCCGAGTTCATTGAGCTGCTACGAGACGGGACGCCCTACACCCGGTTGGGCGCGCTCAACATCGGGAGCCGCCCGACGAAACGCGGAACCGGTCGTACCGCTCCGGCTGGGCTCGAGCAGTTGCGAGCGATTCCGTGGGTGCTCTGTTGGACCCAAACTCGGTACCTGCTGCACGCCTGGCTAGGAATCGGCACCGCCTGGCGTGAGGTACGGGACGACCCGAAAACGCGCGCGCGGCTGCTCCGCGCGATCACACGCGACCCGCTGCTGCGCAGCTACTTGCGGCTCCTCAACTTCACCATGGCCAAGACCGAGCCGGCAATCTGGCGCGAGTACGTGAAAGCGCTGGCTGGTGGGTCATCGCGGCTGGCGCGGAGCCTCGAACAAGAATGGACCGACGCCGTCGACCTCGCCAGGCAGGTCTCGCCGGGCAAGGCGCTCCTCTCCGACCGACGCTGGCTGCAGGAAAGCATCTACTACCGCGCGCCGATGATTCATCCGCTGAATCTGGTTCAGATCGAAGTCTTGTCTCACTCGCGTATGAGCACAGCGCGGGAGCTCTTGTTTCGTGAGACGGTTACCGGCATTGCCGCCGGGATGCTGACGACCGGCTAGCCGAAACGACCGGTCGTCACCGCTGAGTTCGACTACAATCGGGCCATTATGACCCTTCCCAAACTCTCGCTGACCTCCACTGTCATTGCCGCAGCCGGATTCATCGGATTCGCCGGCTGCCAAGGCTCGCCGATGCCCGAGCCTGAGGCCGGACCCGCAGAGCCGACGCCAGTGGGTGACACGCTCACGCGCGCCCAGGCCGCGGACGGGACCTTCATCTCCTGGCGTGAGCACGTCATCGATGGCTTTGAGATCAACGGGGGCGTCCTTGTCTCGGGCAGCGACGGCCTGACCGGCGGTGACCTCGACCTCGATGGGCACATGGACATCGTGTCGGTGCACGAGTCCGACACGGCCTACGACGACGTCGCGGACGGGCACATCCGATTGGCGTTCGGCTCCGATGACCCCGACCAGTGGACGCTGGCGACGCTCGCCGAGGGAGCCGAGGCTGCCGCGCCGGAGGACGCCGATATTGCCGATGTCAACGGCGACGGCTACCCGGACATCATCGCGGCGTGCGAGCTGTCGCATCTCATCTATTTCCAGAACCCAGGGAATAGCGCCGACGCGCGCACCGGAGAGTGGGAGCGGTTGATCATTCCCGTTACCAAGAACCGCGGCTCGTACATCCGCGTGTTCTTTGCCGATTTCAATGGCGACGGCAAGCCTGAAGCGGTCGCGCCGAACAAGGGCGGGCAGAATCCCGCCATGGACACCGAACAGCTCGACGCTATCTCATGGTTCGAGATCACGGGTAACCCGCTCGACGGGGATTCGTGGGTCGAGCATGTGATTGCGGAGGTCCGGATCCCGATCAACTCGCGACCGATAGACCTCGACCAGGACGGAGATCTCGACGTACTTGGCGGCTCACGGGGCGAGCGTCGGATCTTCTTCCTCGAGAACCTCGGCGGCGAGACGATCGAGTTCAAGAACCACCCGATCGAGATTGCGGCGGCGCAAGCACCGGTGCTGACCGGCTTCAACTTCCAGTTCGCCGACCTCAATCATGACAGCCGGCTGGACGTCATCGTGCAGGCCGGGGTCGCCGAGCAGGGCTACACCGGTGGCGCCGCGCCGAACCTGATCTGGCTCGAGCAACCGGCCGACCTGTCGGAAATGTGGACCGCCCACACGATCGGGACCGCCTATCCGGACTCGATGACCGGGTTCAGCCTGGCCGATATCAACGAGGACGGTCGTGATGATCTGATTGCCGGCGGGTATAGCCAGGGCCCGCGCGACCACGATGGCGAAGACGTGACCCGCGACGGCAAGCTCGGACGACTCACCTGGCTCGAGCAACCGGAAGACGCGACCACCGAGTGGGTTCGCCACGACATCTCGCGCCGCAAGCGCGGGATGTTCGACAAGTTCCTCGTGAAGGACATGGACGGCGACGGCGACGTCGACTTCATCGGGACGCGGGGCAACTCCGTGCCCTGGGGCGGCGTCTTCTGGCTGGAGCAAGTGCGAACGGCGGAGCCAGTGAAATCGTTCGAGCGCGCGCGCGACGAAGACAGCGTCGAGATGCCGTTGCCGTCAGAGTCCGCGGACTAAGACTGCGCCGTGACCGGCGTGCTGAACTGGGGGCTCAGGCTCCGCAAACCGGGCAGACGGTTTGCTCCGCTGAGCCCCCAGCTCAGCACACCGGCTGTCTTGAAGGAGTACTGATGGCAACCGCGTCAATGCGTCGAACCGCCCTGTGCCTGGCGCTCGCGCTCGTGGGATCCACCCTCGGGCACGGCGCCACCGCCCAGCGGACCTTCAGCTTCGCCTTCGATGACGCGCCGGGCGCGCCTTCCGTCAATGACGCGCTCAAGGAGCGTCTGGCGACCGCATGGACCGATCGCGCAGTCGATTACGTCCCTCGAACGCAGCACCTGCGAGCCGACGGGTCGCCCAAATACCTCAATCGCCTGTTCCTCGAGGCGAGCCCCTACCTCCGGCAGCACGCGCACAACCCCCTCAACTGGTTTCCATGGGGTGATGAGGCCTTCGACTTGGCCCGGACACTCGGGCGCCCGGTGTTCCTTTCGATCGGGTATTCCACCTGCCACTGGTGTCACGTCATGGAGGAGGAGTCATTCGATGACGAGGAAATCGCCCGCTACCTGAACGAGAACTACATCGCGATCAAGGTCGACCGCGAGGTCCGCCCAGACCTCGATGCGATCTACATGACGGTAGTTCAGCTGTTCCAAGGCAGAGGTGGGTGGCCCATGTCGGTCTGGCTCACGCCCGATCGCACGCCGTACGGCGGCGGTACCTACTACCCGGCCCGTGACGGAGACCGCGGACAGTCGACCGGTTTCTTGACCCTGCTGCGGGAGATGAAGAACTCGTTCGACGAGCAGCCGGATCAGGTGGCCGACCTCTCGTCTCGAGTGACCAAGCGTGTGCGCGAAGTACTGGCCCCCGGGGACGGTGGCGGGTCACTGCCAACCGACGCACCACTCGAGGCCACGGCTGCTTTCTACCGGGAACAATTCGACCCCGTGTATGGCGGACTGCAGGGCCGGATGAAGTTTCCAAGCAGCCTGTCGATTCGGTTTCTCTTGCGACACCACAGACGGACGGGTGACGACCAGTCGCTAGAGATGGCCACGCGGACACTCGAAAAGATGGCGGCGGGCGGCATCCATGATCACGTGGGGGGCGGTTTCCATCGATACGCCACCGATCCCAAATGGCTCGTCCCACACTTCGAGAAGATGCTCTATGACAACGCGCTGCTGACCTCCGCCTACCTCGAGGCGTATCAGGTGACCGGTCGCGAGGACTTCGCGCACGTCGCTCGCGCCATTCTGCGTTACGTCGAGCGGGACATGACGTCACCGGACGGCGCGTTCTACTCGGCCACCGACGCCGACAGCTTGGGACCAGGCGGTGAGCGGGAGGAAGGGTGGTTCTTTACCTGGACACCCGACGAGCTCGACGCGGTGCTCGGGAGTGACCGGGGAACTGCCATCGCGGCACTCTATCGTGCGACGAAGTCTGGAAACTTCGAGGGCCGCACCATTCTCAACACGCCACGAGCAGTGGCCGATGTGGCTGCCCAGCTGGGTCTATCCTCCGACGCGCTCAGTCGCACGGCCGCCGAGGCGCGCGAGCTGCTGTATGCGGCACGAGCGAAGCGGCCGCCGCCGCTGAGGGACGAGAAGATTCTTACCGCCTGGAACGGCCTGATGATCTCGGCGTTCGCTCAGGCAGCCGTGGCCTTGAACGAACCGACGTACGCCGTGCGCGCCGAGCGGGCGGCAGACTATGTGCTCGGACACTTGCGTGCAGACGAGCGACTGTTCCGCGCCGCCCTCGGCGATCGGGTTCAGCAGGCCGCATATCTTTCCGACTACGCATTTCTAGTCGCCTCACTCTTGGATCTGTATGAAGCGACGAGTGAGCTGCGGTGGTTGACCGAGGCGCAGGCGTTGGATGGCGTGCTGCGCGAACACTACGAGGACACGTCCGATGGCGGGTACTTCCGAACCTCCGAGGACCACGAGTCGCTGCTCACCCGCGAGAAGCCGTCCACCGACAACGCCGAGCCCTCGGGCAATTCGATCCAGATTCTCAACCTGCTGCGGCTGCACGAATTCACGACAGACGATCAGTACCGGAGACGCGCCGAGAAAGCGTTCGAGGCGTTCTCCGACGTACTCACCGAGAGGCCGACGGCCGTCTCGGAGATGCTTCTGGCCGTGGATTTTCACCTGGACACGCCGAAAGAGATCGTCGTCGTGGTGCCTCAGGGGCGTCAGGACGCGGAACCGTTCCTCGAGGAGCTCCGCGGCGTGTTCCTACCCAACCGGATCCTCGCGGTCGTTGCTGAGGGAGATGAGCTGGAGAGCCACTCGGCCCTCATTCCCCTGCTAGAGGGGAAAGTGGCACGAAACGGAGAGCCCACTGCTTACGTGTGCGAGAACCGGATCTGCGAGCTGCCCACGACCGACCCTGCGGTGTTCGCTCGCCAGATCCGAGCCACGCGCCAGCTCGACTGATAGCCGCGGGACCTGCACTCAAGCGCTATTCCCGATCGCGGCTTGTTCGGTCATGCGCCAAAGGGCTTACCCTGCCGATTGCGCATACTAGTAGCGGATTTCAAAGCCGAGGGCTCGTAGCTTGTGAGCCGCAATGTCAAGTAGTTGCGGCATGACGATGACCGGGCACGGCGGCGCCAATTGTGTTCCACAGGACTCCCGTGTGCGACAGCGGGCCTTGCGCAAGATCGCCTTCAGTTGCTCGCAGCCGCCAGTCTCAATCGCGTTCCTGAAGCTGGACTGTATTTCGGCAGAAACAGACGACGGCTTCGATCGCCGCCGCGCTCTTGTGACACGAGACGTCCATGATGAGCCCCGTGTCGCCAGGAAGTGTTGGCGTCAGGACCTGCTCGAAGTAGGCCAGAAAAGGCGCCGTCGATCGGGCCATCAAACACGGCGATGTGGCGCGGTGAGGCCTGTCACGCGCAACGCCCCGAGAAACCCGATGGTGTGCCAGCGGCGACCGGCGTGTGGTCGGAGGAATCGGACAGCCCGCGGCCATGCGGCGATCGTGGTCCGCCACCAGATCTCCCTTCCTCGCGCACCCGACTCTCCCGCTGCGCGCCAGACCGTGCGGGCGAGGCGGACGTCAGCCCATCGTGTTGCGTGTACGTTTTTTTTAAACCGAAAGCCGAGCCGTTTGACATGCGCCACAGCGCCGAGACTTCGGCGTGCGCAAGACCAGCGTGCGATCCGGCCGCTCGCGGACACTCGCCAGCTTCGTGAGCTGGGCGTGGAGGATCCGCGGGGCCAGCGAGTTTGTTCGGGGCGCCACCTCGCCGGTTTCGCGTCGACGCTGCTTCAGCGATCGACCCACGCGCGACTGACGGAGTTCTTCTCGGCGTCTCCGCGGAAACGCAAACTCTGGCAGCACCCGGAGTCGTAGATCCATCGAGTACCGCCATAGCTACCTCCGGCACAGCCGGGGTACCACGCCCGCGTACTCCCACGCAAGTGCAATTCGCTTTAGTTGGCACCGTCCTGCTGCCGCTCGAGGATCTCCACGTCGGCCAGATCCTTGGCGCGGCCCGTCGCACGCTTGTTTCGCAGCAGGGCCTCACGTCCAATGAACGGAAGGTCAAGTGTGTCGACCCGATGAACGATTCGCTCCGTCCAGGCGGTCTCGAAATCGACACCTGTCACGCCGGTGAGGATATCGATTCGCTGCGGTGGCACGCCCATCTGGACGACCTGCCCCGGAATCTCGAGATCCCGCTTCGAGACGGGGAGCTCGGCGACCGGAGCGCCGAACTCAAGCAACGCCTGCCACACGCGTTCGGCGTTCTCGGGGGCCGGATCGACCCAAACATCTAGATCGCCGGTTGCGCGCGGCACACCGTGCGCGGCCATCGCGTGCGCGCCGACCACGAGAAACCGAGCCCCCGCTCGAAGGAGCGCGGACAGCACATCTCGAAAGTCCTGGTTCACGGAATCAGCCGCTTCACGGACTCAGGGTCCGGATGACGTGGATCGGCATGTGATCCCTCGTGTACCGAGGCAACGGACGCCCCGAGACGCTCCAAGCCTCAAGGGCAAGCGGCCACATCATCGCGAGACGATGTTCGGGCGTCGTGCTGCCGCTCAGGTCGTCGCTCGGCTCCGCGCCGAGGCGGAACACGCGGATGGGCAACGAGTGGCGGGCCGCAGCTCGGTTCACTCGGGGGGAGGACACCCCCAATTATACCGCTCTTCTTGAGCCGCGCCGGGTCGAGTTGCGCGAACCTGAGTCCATCACTTACCTGGCGCCTAATCAATACTGCGCCCGAAGTTTCTCCTTCTCCGCATCAAAGCGTTTGAAGAACTCCTGAAACGGTTCGCTCTCCCAAATCTTGCCCGGCCACTACCGCGAAGCGAACTCTTGCGACGACATCGAGCGCGCCGCGGTCGAGCTCGGCCTGCAGTAACTCGATTGCCCGGTTGGTTTCTCCCAGCCCGGCGTAGACACCGGCAAGTTCGACGATTTGATACGCAGTCAGTTGGTCGGCATATGGCCCTTCAAGAACATCGGCGACCTCTGTGTCGAAGGCGTCACGGTCACCCAAAA
Source organism: Vicinamibacterales bacterium (assembly GCA_965216615.1). Classification (GTDB taxonomy): domain Bacteria; phylum Acidobacteriota; class Vicinamibacteria; order Vicinamibacterales; family UBA8438; genus CAUZIB01. The sequence continues at coordinate 34,614 of CBDCGH010000023.1, forward strand.
GGCGGAGCAAACCGTCTGCCCGGTTTGCGGAGCCTGCGCCCACGGCTTGGAACACCGACTTGACGGCGGCTAACCCGGCTTGACCCTCAGCACGCCGAGCTTGATCAGGAGGCCGCTGAAATCGTAGATCCGGCGCTCGCGGGCGATCTTGTCGTTCTCGAACCTCTGCAGCGCCACGAACAGAAACTCGATTCGCTTGCCGGTGGGCGGCAGCCCCATGAACTCCCCTTGGTGCGTCCCCGTCAACCGGAAAATCACGGCCGCCTGATCGCCCTCCGCGACGACGCTGTCAATGAAGAGCTCCATATCTGAAAACGCCGCGAACCAGCGGGCGTAGCCCTGAGCGATCGCCTGCCGACCCCGCTGGATTCCGAGGCTGGGACTCTCGACGACGCCATCGTCCGTGAAGTCCGCGGCGATCACGTTAGCGTCGTGCGTACCGATCTTGGCAACGTGGTCAACCTCGAAGGCGCGGATCTCATCAGTCGTCATAGCGAAGTACCAGTGCCGTCATGTCGTCAATGGGCGGCTCATCGCCCGCGAACGCGTGGAGTCGCGAAAACAGCCGCGCGAGCACGTCGTCCGGTTCGCGCTTGGGGCCGCTGACCGCCTCGATAATCCGATCGTCTCCAAACTCCTCGCCCACCTCATTTTGCGCTTCCGAGATGCCGTCGCTGAAAATGACCAGCAAGTCTCCACGCTCCAACTGCACGGCCTCCTCTTCGTACTCACCTTCGGGGAAGAGCCCGACAATCAGTCCGCCGGTGTGCAAACGTCGAATACCGTTCGCCGTCACCAGGACCGGATGGTTGTGGCCCGCATTGCAGTACCGCAGGCGTCCACCCGGCTCGAGGATCCCGTACACCATCGTGACGAACCGCGCCTCGAGCGACCGACGAACAAGCGTTGCGTTGATGGCGGCAATCGTCGCCGCCGGTTCGATCAGTGTCGGAGCCTGCGCGAAGAAGATCTCCTGTATTCGCGCTCCGAGTAGCCCGGCTGGAGCACCTTTGCCCGCCACGTCACCGAGCGTGAATCCGAGCGCACCCTCGGGCAGCGAGATGTACTCGTAGAAGTCCCCCCCGATCATGCGACAGGGCACCATCGACGCGGCCGCTTCGAAAAAGCCCAGGTCGGGCGCGTGCGTGGGCAGCAGGGCTTGCTGAAATGCGTTGGCGGTCTGGAGATCCTTTTCAAGCGCGGCCTGCTTTCGAGCCTCCCGGTAGAGTCGAGCATTCTCGATGGCCGCCGCCGCCTCTTTGGCGAGCGTTTCCAGGGCCTCTTGCATGGACCGCGACCGAAACGACGTGCGCTCTCGACTGTCCAGATAGAGCACTCCGATCCGACGGTCCTCCTCCTGGGTGGCGTCAGCGTCGACGTACTCGACCACGCGGAGGGGCGAACAGAGGACGTTCCGGATGCCCAAAGCGACCGTTCCCTCGTGATCCGCGGCAAGCGGCGAGTCTGGCAAATTGTGAACAATCTGCGTCTGACCGGTACGAAACGCCTCCTCCGGAATCTTCTGGCTCGTCTGGAACTGACCCGGCGACAGGGGGACCTGGCCGCGTCCGCGACCACTTCGAAACTCGAGGTCACCGCCTGGGGTTTCGAGCATGATGAACCCGCGCTCGGCGCCCGAGACCTCGAGCGCCGAATCCAACACGAGGTCAAGCACGTGATCCAGCACACGCGCGGTCCCCACCGCCCTGAGGCCGGCAAGGAGGGCCGCCGTCTGCCGTAAATCGCTGATGGCGGTCGAGCTGCCCGTGCTTTGGGTGTCGTCGTCCCTGCGCAATCCCATCGAGAAGACGAACTCGAGGCTGCCCACCCGAATCCGATCGCCGGCCTTCAACGGTTGGCTCTCCACCAGATCGTCGTTGACGAATGTCCCGGCGCGGGATGCCCGGTCGCGCACCACAAACCGGTCACCGTCCCAGGCAATCTCCGCGTGTTCTCGGGACACCTCCGCGCCGGTCACCGGCAGGTTGTTGCCGCGGGAGCGGCCAATGCGAAACGGCGTCTCGCTCACAAGAACCGTCTGCCGCTGTCCCGTCGGATCGGTGAAGGTGAGCTGGGCTTGTTCCATGCGTCGACGCTCAGGGACTCAACGGACCCATCATAAACCTACGTGGGCCCGATCACGCGGCGGTACCGCGACAACCCACAGCGCGACGATCACCCAGAAGTAGAGCGACGCGATGGTCGCCGTGCCCAGCCCGGAGCCCAGCTGCAGCGCCTCCCATGGGACCCGCGGGGGTACCAGCGCCCCGATGAGTCCAAGCAGCATCAATACGCGACGCCAGCGGTCGCGGCCGACGTCACCAGACACCACGACGGCGACTGCCGGAGCCAGGAGAAACCAGAAGTAGTAGGTCCATCCGAGTGGCGAGAGCAGTAGCGCCGCCGTCGTCAGCAACAGGAACTGTCGATCGACGTCTGCTCCCACCCGGACACGTACCAAGGTCACGGTGGCGACGACGGCACACAGCGCTGCCCACAGCGGCCACACCAGCTTTGGCCAATCGGCTATCGGCACCTGCTGCCATTCGGTCGTCGAAAACGTTCGCTCGACGAATCCGAGCACCGACGCGTTCATATAGTGCTCGGCCCAGGTCACAGAAGACAGATGGTCAAGCCACAAGCGGTACGGGTCCGCACCGTAGTACGCGAGCCCTGCCACGAACAACGCCCCTACCGGGACCAGCGAGGCCACGGCGGCCCGCCTTTGATGCGTCAGCACGAAATACACCGAGAACAGGAGGAAGAACGGCTTGATGCTCGCACAGAGCCCAAGCCATGCGCCGGCCGACGCCTGACGATCCTGGCGCGCCGCGACCCACGCCAGCGTGAAGGGTAACAGTAGGAACAGCCCCACCTGGCCGCTCATGAGCGTGGACACCATCGGAACCGCGGCCAATGCGAACACGGACAGTGCGAAGATGCCCCACGCTCCGAGCATCAGGCTCCGACTGATCAGCACGAGCGACGCAACCAGCAATACGGCGCTGGCCAACAGCCACGCCGCAAACGCAGGGGTTGGTTCGAGCCACGTGAACGGGACAATCACGAAATTGAAATGTGGTGGGTTCAGGTTCGGTGAACGCGGCACACCGTGCCAGGGAAGTTGCGATGCCGTGTCGGGCCCGACCACGTGACCCAGCGCCGACTCGTAGAACACACCGAAGTCTTGAAAATGCCGGAGAGCGATCGTCTGCCGAACGGTGTCGACGTACGCCAGCGTGAGCGCCGCCAAAACCAGACAGACCACGAGGGCGCTGAGACCGCGGATCAGGTTGCCCCACAGCCGAACGACGGGCGGCGACATCCCGAAGACGGTCCGAAGGGTTTCGTCGCTGACCATGTCGGGTCGCTCGGTCGTCAGCGACCCGTGGTCAGGACATACTTCCGGAGCCGATGCGGACCGACATCCGCGGCGTAGATGGTGCCCGCAGCATCGGCCGTGACACCCGAGGCCCCGGAGATGTTCGTCGCCTCGGCCTGGTCCAGATCGGGATCGGGAATAAAGGCTCGTAGCGAGCCGTCTCGGGCACTGCCAACCGTGATGCCCCGCGTATAGCCGGGGTTCACCCGCGAGTTCGACATCGAGTCACTGACATATAGAGTGTCGTCGTCCGACACATGAATCGCGCTGGGTCGACCGAACTGCTTCCACGCCGCGATGAAGTAGCCGTCCTGGTCGAAGACCTGCACTCGGTTATTACTCCGGTCAGCGACGAACACCCATCCTCGAGTCCCGCCGATGGAGATATCGTGAGGCTGATCGAACTCGCCGGGGGCGGATCCCGTGCGTCCCCACTCTCTCACGAAGTCGCCATCCTTCGAGAACTGCACGACTCGGTTGTTCGAGGCATGGCCGTCGGTCACGAAGATCTCGCCGCTCGGTGCAACGGCGACCCCGCTCGGCCGATCGAACGTGTCGGGGCCGTCCCCCGCCACGCCGGCCGTACCGAGCGTCATCAACAGCTCGCCGTCGGGGCTGAACTTGAAGACCTGGTGGCCGCGCATCAAGCCTTTCTGGGGTCCATGGGTCGCAATGGTCGACACGCCGAGGACGGTCTCGTGTTGGTTCGCATCGGTCGTCCAAATGTTGCCGCCCGCATCGATCGTGAACCCGTGCGGAAAGGCGAACATCCCCTCACCAAAGCTCGATAGCAGCTGCCCCGCGGGGTCGAACTGCAGAACAGGTGGATCCGATCGACCGACGCAGGTGGCCGCGCCGGGCGGGACCGTATTGAAGCACCGATGAAAGATCCAGATGTTTCCCGCGGGATCGAGGTCCGCTCTGATGAGCTCGCCCCACCGACCGCCACCCATATCCGGGGGCAAGGTCGGCCAGTCCTGAACCAAACGATACGGGTTGGGGAGCTCGGTCTGTGGGGGATGATTCTGGGCACCCGCCGTCAACGCAGCGATCACCAAGGCGCCGGCGGTGAGCGCGCGCTCGGCTCGGATGGTCATTGAATTAATCGAATCAATCGGGAATCAATCGGGAATCAATCGCGGAAGGGCTTCCCTTCATCGACCTCGACCCGGAATCGCCGGAACCGGCCGTACGTGGCCGTCCCGTCAACACGGGACATCGACCGTTGAGCGTCGTAGCGCTCTCGCATTTCGACGGGGACGACTTGACCCGCCCGCTCGTCCACGCCGTACCGCACGGTGATGATCGACTTCCACTGTGGCGTTTCGAGAGTCAGCTCGCTCACGAACACGTGCCCGGAGATGGGATCGATCCAGAAGCGACCCTGCGAAGGCAGGTTCCCACCTTGGCCTTTGCCTCTCTTGACTACCGTCGTGGGAAACACTTCCTTGTAGCTGATCACCCATGCATCAGATGGCACATCGGGGCCGTCGAGGTTCAAGCTGGGGGAAAGCTGGTCGGTCAATCGCTCGAACTCGAACCGGGACTTGAAGTTTGAACTGAGGAAGAGCAGCGTCAGGGCCGGATTGTTGATTGTGCGGTCTACCTCGCCAAGGTTGTAGCGGGAGCTTTCATTCAGAATGCCCTCTATCTGACGCGCGGACGAGACCGTTGGGTTGAGGAACAGGTTCGTCAGCCGTTCCTCGCGGTCGCGAACGGCCTTCCCATCGACCTCGAAGACGTCGCGAAACCCATAGTGCCGGTCTGCATCGTCCGGCGTGACGATGAGGAAGTCCGAGAGGAGCGTGCGCTCCAAAACGGTCCCGCCGCGGTTGCCCGGAAGCCTGGTCCGCTGGACGTACCGCTCTTCCGACACCGTGCCGGAGAGCTGGTCCAGGAGCTCGTCCACGTAGGCGGTGGCGCGAATCAGCACGTCGAGGAGCGACGGGGCTTGGTCTTGGTTCTGGGTCGCCGCCGACGGCATCGCGGCGAAGACCGCAACGAGCAAGAGCGTCGCGAGCGCGCACGCCCGCGGACCAGACATTCCTGTGATCATCGGCCCTAGAGGATAGGTTCCAGCCATTCTATCCGCATCCGCCGAGACCGTGCGGCGTCGAGTTACGAGGCGAGCTTCACGGATTCCGGGACGTCCTCCTCCGGGAAGAGATCTAGTCCGGAATCAGCTGTGAGGGCTTCTACTTCTACGAGGACAGGCCGGGCGCGGGCTCCGCAAGCTGGCCGACCAGGAACCCGAACACAAAGACCGCGAAGCCGCCGGACAGCCCCGCCAACGCGCCGTCCACCCGAAACTGCGACCCACCGGCCCTGTCAGCGTGTGACATGCGAGATTACGGAGCAACAGCCGTGCCTACTTGGTTTGCTTGGAAATCGGCCCGGCCCAGGAACAGTCCGCGTCGTTGGCCGCGGAATGACTATCCGACAGGGATAAACGTTTTGTTGGGGTAGGACAACCCTCGCTTGGACACGAGATAGGTCGCGAAGCTGGCCAGCCAGTGTCCGCCCTCGTAATATTCACCGGTGACCGAAGCGAGCCCCGACTCTGCATGGCGATGAGCGCTTTCAAGCAGCGCCGGGCGGCGCGAGTCGCTGGCAGGCAGCCCCTCCGCGATCCCTTCGAGCATCCATGCCCGGCTCAGATTGAGACCATCGAGATGCACGATCTTCGCGTCGGTCGGATCCGTCACGACCGCTAACGGCAACCAGTCGCCGTATGGCTCCGAGACAGGAATGCCAGGCAGGAACGTGGCCAACCAGTCGGCGAATGTCGGCGGGTCTAACACGCGGCGCATGAGGTCGGCCTCGGCCAGACAGGGCGACAGGAAGTCTTGGCCCGACGGCTCGTACCCCAGCGGACAATCTCGGTCGGCGCGATAGTACGTCTCGATGCGCGATCGGAGGAGCGCCTGCAGCTCGCCCGCGTGCTCTGCCGTTCGCGTCCAATCGAGCACGAGACCAAAGGCAAAGGCCGTTTGCGAATGCTCGCCGGAACGAATCGGGTAGCTCAAGCTCGGCAGCCACATCTCGAACCGCCGAGCCGCGAGCGCCTCGAGCGGACCGAGAGCAGACCGCCACTGCCCAACATCGCCATGTGTGTCGGCACCAGCCTGTTCCCATTCCCGCAGCTCGGCCACCAGCTGGAGCAGCCAGGCCAACCCATACGGACGTTCGAAGGTCGTCCGTCCATCGCCGCTGAGATACCGGACTTCGGACTCGATGTTCTTGGCGGTGAGGCTGCGGTTCAACGCCCGGCGCGCGTCGTCGGCAAAGTCGGCGTCGCCGACCAGGCGCACGAGTCGCGCCAGCAACCAGTGCGCGTGCACCGACGAGTGCCAGTCGCAGCACCCGAAGAACGCGGGGGTCAGCTCGCGCGGTGGTCGGGCATCGCCGTCGGCATGGAGCACGTGCCCGATCTTGTTGGGGTACTCCCGGTGGACACAGTCGAGGGCGAGGCCGGCAAAGCGGCCGGCCGTCTGCGGGTGCAGCGTGCGGGTCTGCGCGGTCATGTTTGCCGGAGTGAGACCCGCACACACTAGCACGACGGTGAGGCAGGCGACCCAGGCCGCGGTCCTGTTCACTGCGTGGCTGCCCGCCCCTGCGCCACGTCCATAATGAGGCGCGTCAGCAGATACAGACGGGGCTCGATCGAAGGCAGATCGACGTACTCGGCCGCGTTCGAATGCGCGCCCCCTCCCTGGAGCCCCATTCCTTCCAGGACGGGCGCATCGGACTCGAGCGCCGCAAACGCCGCATCGGTTCCACCACCCGAAGCCTGGTCGTTGACGACTAGTCGCATGCCGAGCTCGCGGTACACGGCCTGCGCATGCCGCGCGAGCGCCCATGACGCATCGTTCGGAACCAGCGGCGGGCGGCGGCGCTCGAACTCGAGCTCGATCTCGGTATCAGGAATCAGCCGGTTCGCCACGCGGCGTCTGACCTCATCCTCGATTCGTGCGTAGTCCTCGACCCGCAACGCCCGGACGTCGGCCGTGGCGGATGCGTCGGCGGGAATCACATTGCGCGTGTTGCCGCCCTCCGCCACCGTCCAGTTCATGGTCAGCCCGACGTCGGGGTCGGACAGGTCGCGCGTCTGCAAGATTTGATGCGCGAGCTCGTAGAGGGCATTGCGTCCCCGTCCAGGCGCCGCCCCGGCGTGCGCCGCTCGGCCCTTGACCGTCAGCTTGAACGCCCCGATGCCAGAGGTTCTCAACAGCACGCGGTTCTCGCCGCCCCCCTCGCATGAGAACACGGCGTCGTGCTCTCGACCGAGCCTCGTGACGAGCGAGCGTGACCCGGGTGAGCTCACCTCCTCGTCACCGTTGATGAGTACCGTGATCAAGCCGTAGTCCCGGAACTCGAGAGCGTTGAGCGCCGACAGCGTGTGCAGGATCAACGCGACACCATGCTTGTCGTCGGCGATCCCCAGCCCGTACGCCCGCTCGCCGTCGATCCGAAACGGCTGTTGCGCCGACATCCCCGGGAGATACACGGTGTCCATGTGCGCCAGCAGCAGGATTCGCCGGGTGCCCGTTCCTCGGAACCGACCCACTACCGAGTGGCCGATCCGCGGCGGGGTGTCCTGCATGTGGTACACGTCGGCCGGCGGGACGATTTCCACCTCGCCTCCAAGCTCGCGGAGGCGTGCCGCGATGAGGTCGACCAAGCGGGAGAGCCCCTCGAAATCTCGGCTGCCGGACTCGATCGCAACCAGCTCACGCATCGTTCGAATCAGCGGCTCTCGCTCCGCCCTGACCTGGTCCACGACCGCCTCCACCACCTGGGCCTCGGCTGGTTTAGCGACGGCCAGAAGTGACCCTGCGAAGACGAGCGGGAGCGACCAAGCCAGGACAGCCACGTCAGAGCAGTTTATGACATGTATGATACGGAGCGATGGTGGCCGGATGGTTTGCGACAGGAGCGGCCCTGTGCGGCCTCGGAGTGCTGCTGGGAGCGTTTGGAGCGCACGGGCTTCGCGCCCGGGTGAGCCCGGAGATGCTGGCGGTGTTCGAGACCGGCGTGCGGTATCACCTCATCCACGGCCTCGCCATACTTGCCGTAGCCTGGGCAGCGTCGCGCTGGACCAGCGCGTTGATCACGGTGGCCGGTTGGCTGTTCGTAGCGGGCATCCTGATCTTTTCCGGCAGCCTGTACATCTTGTCGATTACCGGCGCGCGATGGCTTGGAGCCGTCACGCCGATCGGGGGGCTCTGTTTCACGATCGGGTGGCTCGTCTTGGCGGTTGGCGCGATGCGTGCGCCATAACCGCCGAGGGCCGGGCGTCGGGTTTGCCGTAGACGTCACGTGAGGGAGGTGAGCGATGAACGCCCGACATATCGTGCCAGGTCTGGCAGTCGCGATCGTGCTCGCGGCGGCCCCGTTCCCCTCGGCCGGTCAAGCACCCACACAGAACGACGTCGGCGCCGCGCCGGCAGCGCGCACCCCATGGGGCACGCCGGACCTCACCGGCGTGTGGGATTTCAGGACGCTGACGCCGTTCGAACGACCCAAGAGCCTGGAAGAGCAGGCGTTCTTTAGCGACGAGGAAGCCGACGAGTTCGAGTCCGATCGGCTCGCCGAGTTTGCCGTCCGAGACGACAAGGAGCCCGACGACATCGTCGGAAACTACAACCAGTTCTGGTTCGACCCCGGATCGAAAGTCGGCGAGACCAACCGGACGTCACTGGTCGTGGATCCACCGACTGGACGAGTCCCGCCACTCACGCCGGAGGCGCAGGAGAAACGGGCCACTCGACGAGAAACACGGAAGGGCGTCGGCCCCCACATGCCAACACCCGGCGGCTTCGTCGAAGATCTCGGCTCGGGGATGCACGCCGTCCGATGCATTCTCGGGTTCAACTCGGGACCACCAATGGCGCCAGGCGGGTACAACCAAAACGTCCAGCTGGTGCAAACGCCCCACACCGTGGCGCTCGTGAACGAGATGGTACACAGCACACGGATCATCCCGATCGACGGGCCGGCGCACCTCTCGGACGAGATCACGCAGTGGATGGGGGACTCACGCGGTCACTGGGACGGTGACACGCTCGTGGTCGAAACCACGAACTTCCTGCGCGAAACCAGCTTCCGCGGCGGAATCACGACCCCGGACCTGCGTCTGATCGAACGGTTCACGAGAGCGTCCGACGACACGCTGATGTACGAGGTGACGATCGAGGATCCGAACGCGTGGGCGCAACCCTGGACCTACGTGATTCCGATGACGAGGAATGACCAGCCCCTCTTCGAATATGCGTGTCACGAAGGGAACTACGGTCTGTACAACATACTCGCCGGCGCGCGAATGCAGGAGAAGGCCGCGAAGGACTGATGCCACAAACGGGGAGCGGGGCTGTCAGCCGCTACCGTGACGGCAGCAGCTCGCGCAGCCGGTGGCGGTCGATCCTTGTGAGCGGGAGAAACCCGTGTGGGTCCGCCGCTCCAACCGCCGGCCGGCACGGGCTGCACATCAGCACCGTCGGGTTGGCATGATGCACGAGCCCCAAGGTGTGCCCCAACTCGTGCGCGATCACGTTGCGCGTGAGTCCTGTGCGCGACATCCGGGCGCCAGCCTCGACCGGAATCGCCACGAAATACCGATCGGCCGTGTCCAGCGGCCACGCAAACGACATTGTCGGCTGCTTGGAGAAGAACACCACCACGTCGCCACCAAGGAGATTCAGCTCGACCGGCTCGGCTGGCCGTGAGCCACCAATTCGGGTGCGTCCTGCCTGCTGCCAGATCGCGCGTGTGTAGTTCTCGAGCGCGCGCTCGTGAGGCGACGGGGCCACCAGCGCGGTCTCGACTAGCCGCGTCTCGCGATCGAGAGCGGCGAGTTCGCCGTTCCAGAACTCGACCGCCTCGCGAAACATGGCCAGGCGCGGGTCAGCGTGGTTCGGGCTGACCACGACGATCTCGCGATCCACCTGACGGTATCCCTGCGGTGTGGCGATCGCCACCAGGGCCAGCGCTAGCGCAGCGGCGCACCGCGCAAGACGGGGAGACGTCAGTCTTCTTTCCACGGATTGTTGGCAAACACGGCTAGTTCAGGCCACAGGGCCCGACGCCTTATGCTCAACGCTGACGTAATGGTGTCCGCGATGTCCTCGGCGTACAGCTTGTTCGGGTTGTTGCGGCCAGTGCGACCGCCCCAGTCGGTCTGGACTTCCGACGGACAGACGCTGAAGACGCGGATGCCATGCGGGCGAAGCTCGGCCTGCCAGCACTGGCTAATCCCACGGACGGCCCACTTGCTACCCGCGTACGCCGTGCCGGTCTTGTTTCCCTTCATCCCGGACGTCGACGCGAGGTTGACGATGTCGCCTTCGCCGCGGGCTTTCATCGACGGCACGATGCGGTTGGTCAGGTCGACCAGCCCGAACACGTTCGTCGCAAACAGCGTCCGCATGCGGTCGACGTCAAAGTCGCCGATCTCCGCGTTGTAGGGAAACGCGGCGTTGTTGACGAGAATATCGACACCGCCCATTTTCTCGTCGCACGTCGCGACGGTGCGCTCGTTATCGGCATCGACCGAGACGTCGGCCAGCATTCCGTGCGCTCCGCTCTCGTCGGCGACGCGTCGCACACGCTCCTCGTTGCGGCCCGTGAACACCACGTCGTGGCCCGCCTGGCACATCGAGCGCACAAGCGCGGCGCCGATGCCCTGGCTGCCCCCGGTTACCAATACGCGTTTCGTCGGCATGCGCGGATTATACCGAGGCCGACTTCACGAGGACCGACCGCGAGCGATCCGCATCGCAGAATCGACCCCGGAGTCGGTGCCCTTCGGCGGACGGCGATCGCCGGTCCCGTACAGCCACGGGTTGTCGCGGATCTTCTCAAGCGCGCTCAAGGCGTCACGCCGACTCACCTGCCCAACGACGCGCCCGTCGCCATCGACGACCGGTAGCTTCCGGAAGGTCTTCGTCAGAAAGATGTGGACGATCTCGAACAGGCTCGTGTCGGGGCTGATCGACTCGGGCGAGCGGGTCATAAAGTCGGACACACGGCCCCCAGGGCGGCCGTCCAGGGCCCCGCCCACGATGACCTTCAGGCAGTCGCGCTCGCTGAGCATGCCAATGAGGCCGCCGTTGCCGTCCACCACCGGAGCCCCGCTGAGCTTGCTCTTGAGCAGCTTCGTGATCGCGTCGTAGATATCGGCCTCCGGGGAGAGGGTCGCTTCCCGGGCCATGATGTCTGCCGCGGTTGGATTTGGCATCGTGCCCCCCTTTTCTGATGTATGGACGAGATGCTTGCCCCATTAATACCCGAGCGGCGCAGAAAGTAAAGGAGCGGGACCCGCCGCGAGGTGCGCGTCTGGGCGGGCCTACGCGCTGGTCCGCGCGAGCGAGAACTGGTCGACGAGCACGCGGCGGTCGACGCCCCGGATGACCGAGCGCATCAGGCGCCGGGTCTGTGGCGCGTCGAAATACGCGGAGTGCACGTCGGATTCGGACCGAAAGAACTGGCTGCAGTCGATATCCCAAACATTGTCGGCCACGTCGCCGGGCGCGTCGAGCCCGGATCGACCCAGACGCCGCTTGCCGAAATGCTTGAGACCGGCGGAAAGACCCAGAACGCCGTCCTTCCCGCTATAGAGCGCCGTCACCCGGTAGGTCAGGTTGGCGATGCCGTCGCCGTCGGTCCGGTCGATCTGCTCCCCACCGTTGAACAGGTCGTTGTCGACGTCGGCGGCAACCAGGAGCAACTGGTTGACCAGGCTGACCAGAAGTGGCTGGTTCTTTCGGGTCCAGACGTGGTGCATCGCCTTTTGCAAAAGGTACGCGCCCATAGTGTGCGCGATCACCGAAATCTTCGCGCGACAGTGTGGGCGACAGGTCGCCATGGTCTTCTCCTGGTTGACCCGGAGGTGCTCGTAGAGCGTAGCCAGCACGTACGCCAGCTCGTCTGCCGAGCGGCGGGCATCGAGCCGATCTGGGTAATACCCGATCTTGAGTCCATCCGACGGCCAGGTAAACAGGACACACAGCCCCAGACTCGAGCGACCCGAGTACAGCGTCGAGCAGATCTGCCGATAGCGGCGGGCGGCATCTTGCCAATCGTTAGTTGTACCCATGTACGAACAGCGTGACGTGCTGTTCCTTTTCGTGGTGTTCGGGATTCTCGATGAGGGGAAACGCATCAGCCGCATCGCACAGCGCGTCGCGAAACCGTGCGGGCGAGAGTCGGTCCCAGGACGACAGACGGTCAACGGCGCGCCGTCCGTCGCTGACCCAATAGCTCAGGCGAGACTCGGCATCCCCCAAACCCCGCTGTCTGGCCAACAAGTTGCGGTTGGTGATCATCCACAGCTTTGGCACGATCGGCGACCTACGCGATCCCGGCACCTTGGACTCCGACGTAGACGGAGTACAGCGACTGGCTGGCGGTCATGAACAACCGATTGCGCTGCGCACCACCAAAGCACACGTTGGCGCAGATCTCGGGTAGGCGCACGAAGCCGATGACATCGCCGTCTGGCGCCGTCACCAGAACGCCCGGGCGCGTGCCCGCCCACACGTTACCGTGGACGTCGCAACGCATGCCATCGGCGCTCACGAGCGTGCCATCCGATCCTGGAATCGTCAGCTGCACGTGGCGACGGCCATTCCGCAGCGCCGTACCGTCGACATTCCAAACCTTGACGTCTCGATCGGAACCGGTGTCGGCCACGTAGAGGCGATGGTAGTCGGGTGAGAAACACAATCCGTTCGGGGCGTTGATCTCGTCTGTAACTCGGGCCACCTGCTCGGTCATCGGATCGACCCGGTAGACCGCATTCGGAAGCTCCGACTCCGCAGGGAATCCCTCGTAGTGCCCGCGGATCCCGTACGGCGGATCGGTGAACCAGATCCCGCCATCCGGATGCACAACGACGTCGTTCGGGGAGTTCAGCCGCTTGCCGTCGAACATGTCGGCAACGACGGTGACGTCACCGTTGTACTCGTAGCGGACCACACGACGTCCGCTGTGCTCGCACGACAGCTGCCGCCCTTCACGGTCGAACGTGTTGCCGTTGCTGTGCCCCGAGGGCCTGCGGAACACGGTCACGCGGTTATCATCCTCGACCCAGCGCAGCTGGCGATTGTTCGGGATATCGCTATACACCAGGTAGCGACCCACCCCGTTCCATGCCGGCCCCTCCGCCCACAACGTTCCCACGTAATGCCGCTGGATCGGGGTATTGAAGAGGATGTAGCGCCTGAAGCGATCGTCGAGCGCCAGGATGTCTCGGTCGGGATACCCGACGGGGTCACCGGTCCAGTCACGCGGCTGGTAAGGTGGAATCTGCGTCTGCGCTCGCAGGGATCGAATCGAGGCGCTCGCAAGGGCGACACCCAAAAACGCCCGCCGGCTCAGCCGGGACGGGTCGCGAGTATCGCTGGTTGTCGCTACTGGAATCGCTGACACGGCTGGCACGACACCTCCCCTACTGGAGAACCGGGTTGACGTAGCCCGCAGGTAAGGCCTGCTCCGGATCGACGCGGATACTCAGATAGGTAATCCCGTCATCGATGTGCCGAAAGCCGTGGGCCACACCCGCTGGAATCACGACGACGTCGCCTGCCGAGATCCTACGGGTTTGACCGTCGACAATCTGACGGCTTCCGCTCGGTCCGACGAGCTCCGTAACCACCGGACTATCCGCCGGAAACTCTCGGCTGTCGCCCGTGGCCGTACCGCCGGTCACCAGGATGCCCGACCCGGACACCACGTAGTACACCTCGGTCACCTGATGGTGCAGAATCGCGCCGACGACATCACCATCGGTCTGCATGCCGCCACGGTAAAGGACCCCAACGGCAACGTTCGTGTCGTTGCCGATGTCCACGACCCGGACCTGTTTGTCGATGCCTCCATTCAGCGTTGCGAACACCGCGTCGAGGTCAGCCTTCGGCACGTCGGTCGCCGACGCTGGTGATGGTGCCGGCCCCTGAGCCAGGACGGCCGACGGCAGCAACGTGAGGAGCATCGCGCACATCCCCCCATATATCTTCTTCATCTGAAGCTCCCTTCGTGACGCGCGGGCAACGGAGCGGGGACTTACTGGCGCAGTTCGACGCCGGCCGCCACGAAACTCACCTCGGTGGCGGAACCATCGGGATTCCGCAACAGGTCCACGCCTTCGGCAATGAGGTGATCCGCGTCGTCCTTGGAGAAGACGTTGGTCTCGAACATCCCCTCGAGTCGCGCTCGATAGCCCGTCGAGTCCGTGGGCACGAAGAACCCGTAGTCCTTGAAGGTCACACGGATTCCGGCCGACCGATCAGCTGGCACGAGCTCCATCCAGCACCCCTTTACGTGACAGACCGTCTCGACCGATCCTTCGAGTGTCACGGTGGCGCCGACGTAGGCATCGACATCGCGCAGCACATCCGACACGTTGACCACCGGCGAGTCGCCAAGTGGCGCCCCGCGAGTGATGGCTTGGGCCCAGGCTGGGGCAGATAGCAGCAGCGTGACGGCGAGGCTAGCCGCACATGTCAGGGCAAAACGCAGTTTCATTGGCTCTCCTCGGATGTCCGCTCGTGGACTGTATCCTACCATTCGGGCATGTCCAGGGGAGACGCTCGGCTTCCGTCCGCGCTTCGAGCGTCTGCGGCTCGAGCGGGTCGACGCTGGTCGCGAGGTCTAGACCAGATTCGGCGGCGACTGCGGCGGGTCGAGCAAGTACGCCTGCTCGCGGAGCTGATGGCTCAGCATCTGATAGCGCTGACGCCACCCGCCGAAGCCCATGCCAATCGCCGTGAGCAGACGGGCGCGATTCGTCGCAGATGCCGACGAGGCCGCCCGACGGAAGAACCCAGCCCCGAGCTCGGCATACCACCGGATGCTGTGTCGTCCTTGCATCTGCTCCGCGAAGAAGCCGGTCAGCAGCAGACACTGCGCCCCGGCTGCCTCCATGATCTGGCTCGCTTGCGCGACCTCTGAGCCGAGGACGAAGTTGTCAAAGACCACTGACTAAGGTTGCGGGCGTTGGGAGATCGTCCTGAGAGCAGGTCGAGACCTGCGCGAAGTGCGCGAGAACACTGGCGTTGTAGAGGAGCTCCTGTCGGTCAACGTCGGGTTCGCACACGTCGCCCAGACCGGTGACGAAGAACTCCAGCGCCCGACGGTGGTCCGTCGCCAGAAGGTCACGCAGTGCGTCCATCGCATCTGTCTAGGGAGCAACAGACGTGCCGACGGTGCGACTGCTGACCTGTCGGCCGCCATGTATCGGGAAACCGCTGGCGGAAGTGCGCAATGCACTCACGACACGACGCTCAACCGCCAACCTGTCCCCTTTCGGGGGCACCGCTACCAGGGTGTGGGCACGCGGTCCAGCCGCATAACTGTCTGGAATCCGAACGTGAAATCCGGAGAGGCGCGGGACAGATCCTCGCTAAACCGCCACTCGTAGCCAAATCGCGGCGACTGGAGGAAGCGCATCCCGAACGAGATTTGTGACGCCAGACCCTGCATCTCCCGCAGGTCGCTCTCGAGAAACGGAGTCATCCAATCGACCTGGGCATTGACCAACAATCTCGGCCAGATCCGGATGTCGAACCCCGCCATGGCCGAGCTGTAATCGCGCGCGGGGAGCGCGCCGGTGGACCCGAGAAAGTAGTGATTGGCGTTGAGGAAGAACCCCACCCGAGATCCGAGGCGGTCGATGGCGACACCCACGCCATAGTCGGCCGCCCCGCTTCCACTCAACTGCTCGGTCGATCCAGACGGGAGCTTGACGATGCCTCTGAGCGCCACGGCATACGGTCCGCTCCGGACCATTTGGCGCTTTAACTCGAAGGACACATCGCCGATCGATGACGTGGGCTCATTCCCCTCGAAGAACACTGTGTCATCGCGGCGGTAGAGGTACCGAAGTTGGCCTCTCGTCGTTCGGCTACGGACGGTCGTCGCCAGACCAAGCAAGCGGTGGAAGCCGTCGATGACCGGATCCAATACGCCACCGGTGTAGGCGTACCCGGGCACCGACACCCCGAGCTCAAATTCGCCCGGCAATCCGAAGTTTGCTCCCAGGTCGGCTCTCAGGTATTCGGCGTCGAACGACAGTAGCTCACGGCCGCCGTTGCTTTGCCGCAGAATGTTCGAGTAGTCGAAGTCGAACCGCCAGACCATCGTGCCCGGGGCAAGCACCGTCGCCCGGTCGGGTGGAAGATGCGCGAAGAAGAGTGCGGTCGGGAGCTGGTTGCGCGCCCGGAGTGGCGCACGCCACGCGTCACCGACACCCACTCGTTCTTGCGCGTCGAGTGACGTGCCTGAAGCGATTACGACCGCCGCCAAGAAACCGAACGCGACCCTGTTCATCGCCGTAGAAGTCGTTGGATTGGACCGACAGCCTATACTGTGACCCGTCAATTAGCCAAGCGCTTTTCGAATCGAGGCAGCCATGGACTCCGCGCCCCCGCTCACCCGCCGTCAGCTCATGCGCGGCGTTGCACTGACGGTCGGACCGCTCGCCCTGGCCGGAGGCACCGGCCGCGGCTCGGTCCAAGCACAGGCACCGGCTGATGTTGGTCCGTTTTCGCCGGGGATTCTGCCGCCCAGGGTCAGGTCGCGGCACGTCCGCGGCATCAATGGCTTGAACCTACACGTGCTCGAGGCCGGCTACGATCGGGGCGATCGCCCTTGCGTGCTGCTGCTCCACGGCTTCCCTGAGCTGGCGTATAGCTGGCGAAAGGTGATGATTCCACTCGCCGAGGCCGGCTACCACGTGATCGCTCCGGACCAACGGGGATACGGACGGACCACGGGTTGGGACCCTGGCTACGACGGCAATCTGGCGTCGTATCGTCGACTCAACATCGTCCGCGATGCACTGGGCCTCGTGGCCGCATTCGGCTATCGGACGGTCGCGGCCGTCGTGGGTCACGACTTCGGTTCGCCGATCGCGGCCTGGTGCGGCGTCGTGCGGCCCGACGTGTTCCGTTCGGTCGTCCTAATGAGCGCGCCGTTCGGAGGCACCGGCGCGCTCCCGTTCGATACCGCCAACGATCCGCCTCCAGTCCAGGCCTCGCCGCCTGGCCCGAGCCTGTACGACGATCTCGCGGCGCTGCCGCGACCGCGCAAGCACTATCAGCGCTACTACACGACCAGGGAAGCCAACGCCAACATGCATGGCGCGCCGCAAGGGATTCATGCGTTTCTGCGCGGCTACTACCACTACAAGAGCGCAGATTGGGCCGGCAATCGGCCGTTCACGCTCCAGGCACGAACCGCCACCGAAATGGCGAAAATGCCCACGTATTACATCATGGACCTCGACCAAGACATGGCCGAGACGGTGGCGCCCGTCATGCCCACCGCGACCGAAATCGCCGCGTGTGAGTGGCTGCCGGACGACGCACTCAGGATCTACGCCGAGGAGTTCGGACGAACGGGGTTTCAGGGCGGCCTGCAGTGGTACCGATCAGGAGGGCTCGGCGCGCCCGAGATGCAGCTCTTTGCTGGCCGGACCATCGACCAACCGTCGATGTTCATTGCGGGCGCTAGCGACTGGGGTAGCTACCAGAGTCCCGGGGCCTTGGAGCGTATGCAGACCGAGGCGTGCACAGACATGCGTGGTGTGCACATGGTCGACGGCGCCGGCCACTGGGTCCAACAGGAGCAATCAGCCGCGGTCAGTCGATTGCTCGTCGACTTCCTGGGCCAGGTCCGCCCCGGCTAGTGTGTGACCTGCTGAGGCACGACGGCACCCATCAGCAGGATGCCCACGGTCACGACCAGCAACGGCGGGGTCCCCATGATCAGGAAGAGCTGCCACAGGTTGCCGGGGTCCATGGCATACGCCGCACCGGCGAGCCCGACGAACGCCCCAGTCACCACGGTGAGGATGAGCGAGATGCTGCGCAGGGCGCCCTTGAGCTGGGCCAGGGCGAAGACCTGAAGCACGACGCATACGGGCGTCGATGACAGCCATGGCCGAAGCAGGATCATCTCTGCGATGGCGTGCATTTCCAGCTCCTTCAGTTCAGCCATGGACGTCAGGTTAGGGGAGCAAGCGTCGTGCCGCTTGCAGAAACGCCGATACGACCGACAATCTCCGGATCGGTCGGTCGAGTAAGTTCAGAACTGTCGGTTGCTAGTCAGATTGGTGAGACGGGTGCGCTACCGACCGCGCTTCCGTGCCGCGGATGGTACCGTTCCCCTCACCGACGCGGTCCCCAGCCGGTTGCCCCAGGCGAACTCGACGCCGACGCGACTCGCATCGTCCGACCCATACTGGCGGACGGCCCTGACAACCTGAACGCGGTCGCTGTACGTCTTGCCATCGAGTCGGACCTGCAGGTCCCCGATGGTGCCAGGATCGAGGTGTTCGTCCAGCGTGACCGCGCACCCTGACAAACTCAGGTCACGCAAGTGCACCGAAATCGAACGAACCAGCCGCGCGACGCGCACGGTCGTGCAAGCGCTCACCGAGCACGTGCGGCGGTTGCCTGACGGGCTCATGGCCACGTTGACCTGAGATCGTGGCCTGGAACTGGCGGCCCATCGCACCTTCTCGATCGCCACCGGGGTGCAGGTCTATTTCTGCGACCCGTACAGTCCGTGGCAGCGCGGGACCAACGAGAACACGAATGGCCTACTGCGCCAGTATCTGCCGAAGGGGACCGACCTCGCCGGCTACACCCAGGCTCAGTTGAATGCGATTGCGCGCGAACTCAACACCCGGCCCCGCAAGACGCTCAGCTACCGGACGCCGGCGGATATACTCGCGGAGACTGTTGCATCGACCGATTGAATCGGCAAGAACTGTCTGGATTATAGCGAGCGTCGACGGACATAAAGAACCGATCTGTGATCGGTTTCGTGCAGTACTGTGCCAATCGACGCCTGTCGTGTATAAACTGTCGGGCACTCTTTCCAAAAACGAGGTGTGACGATGTCGAAACATGCGCGAGGTTTGATGACGGCCGTGTGGTTGATCGTGTGGACAATGGCGGCCATCAGTCTGGGAACGACAGCTTATGGGCAGGCGCTGCCGAATCCGTATCGCCTGGTCGACGACTGGGCGAAGCTCCCGGGCGGACGGACGATGGGCGCAGTGGGCGGCGTGACCATGGACCCAGACGGCCGACATGTCTGGGCCGTCATCCGGTGCGACGCGACCGCCCCAGAACGATTCGGCAACGAGTGTCTCGACTCTGATCTGGACCCGGTCATCAAGTTCGCGCCCGATGGCAACGTCGTCGAGAGCTTCGGCGGAGGAATGTTCATCTGGCCCCACGGGATCGACGTGGACAACGACGGGAACGTCTGGGTCACCGACGCCGTGTTTGAGGCCCGAACCCCGGAGGGCACACGAGGACACCAGGTGATCAAGTTCAGCCCCACGGGGCAGGTGCTCATGACCCTCGGGACACCGGGCAAAGCGGGCGGGGGTCGCACGCACTTCAACGCGCCGGCCGACGTCGTCGTCGCGGATAACGGCGTCATCTTCATCGCGGATGGTCACGGCAATGACACAAACAACCGCGTCGTGAAGTTCTCGAAGGACGGGACCTACCTGATGGAGTGGGGGCAGACTGGCTACGCGCCAGGCGAGTTCCGCGCGCTGCACGGGATCGCGATGGATGCCGATGGGCGCATCTTGATTGCCGACCGCTCGAACAACCGTATCCAGATCTTCGACCAAGAGGGGAACTTCCTCGCGCAGTGGACGCAGTTCGGTCGACCGAGCGGCATCTTCCTCGACGACCACGGCCGGATCTACGTGTCCGACTCGGAGTCCGACGATGTCCAGAATCCTGGATATGAGATGGGCATCCGGATCGGCGACGTGAAGACCGGCTGGGTCGAGGAATTCATCCTCTACCAGTGGGGCGACCCGCGCTTCACGATCGGAAACGGCGCGGAGTTCGTTGCGGTAGACGCCGAAGGGAACATCTACGGCGGCGAGCCGGCGCCGAGGAAGTTACAGAAGTACGTGCGCGTGCGGCCGTAGCCCAGGGCTACGGCACAGTGTTCGGGGCCTAGAAGTCGACGCTGATGCCGATCTGCACCTGAACGAGGTCGGTACGTGACCGCCGGAACTCGAGCCCATCGACGCCGAGCTCGAACCCTTCGGGACCACCAACCAGGTACTCCGCCTCGCCCCCGTAGAGGTACTGAACCCCGACATCGAGGTTCATCACGGCTTCTGCCCCCGCGTATACACCCACCGACACTCCGCCACCACCGTCGGCGCTCAAAGCAAAATCGTCGAGATGCGTCGTACTGGGACCAATCACGTCAGAGAAGCCGCTCGAGTCGAAGTCCCGGCCAAGGTCAATCGACGTCTGCGTAAACAGATAGCTGAACCCAAACAGACCTTCCACGTAGGGGCGAACCCGACCCGTAACCGGTTGGACCCGCATGCGGCCGTGTGTCAGCACCATGCGAGCACTGGTCGTGACATCGACGAGCACGTCCGGAATCGTCAGGCTGAACGGAAGGAGGCGCGTGGCACTGTCCTGAAACAATCCACCTACGGCCATTCCGATGCGAACCGGACTCTCGCCCAGCCGATACTCAAAATCGCCACCGATCCCGCCATTCGTGCCAATGTTGTCTGCGAGCTCACCGCGCGGCACGCCGACGAGCCCCCAGACGCCGAGGTGGAAGCGCGCGTTCTCGAGATCCGGAGTCTGAGGCGGGGGCTGAGCCGACGCAGGCATGGCGGTGCACACCGCCACTACCCACACGGCCAGAAGACAGATCGCGAGCGATCTTGGAGTCGTCAAAGCGATACGCGAGCCGCGGCTACCGCTCCCGAGCCAGCCACTCCACGATAAGAGGCGTGACGAACTCAGGAGCCTCCCGATGCGGATCATGCCCGACGCCCTCGAGCACCTGGATCGTGAGATCGCCTTCGACCCACTCCCACATGTCGTTGAGGGTGGGGTTCCGGAACGGGCGGCTGGCCTTCCCATAGATGAACAGCGTCGGTGCCTTAACCGGCGGAAAGTTCCTATAGGTGAACCCAAACCCCTCGGTGTCGAGCGTTACGGGCGGCCGCGGCCAATTCGCCTTGTAGAAGCTGACGATGGACGCCACGTCGAGCCGTTCGTACGCGTCCTTCCGCAGCTGCGCCAGTTCCGCCGGCTCACCTGGAATCGGCGGGAAGTTCCGCACGAATCCCTCCAATTGAGCACCAGCCTCCGGATTCTCGAGCATGCCGCGCTGGAACGTGGTGGCCTCCTGTTGCTCGGCATTGTCGACCAACTCCCGTATCAGCCCGGCCGGGTGGATCGAGCCGAAGGAGATCAGCCGCTCCGTGCGTTCGGGATAGGTCATGGCGAAATACCACGCGTGCAGGCCTCCGCTGTCCTGTCCCGCGATGGTCGCCGTGTCTTCCCCAAAGTGATCGATGATGGCGTTGATGTCGCCGGCGATTTTGGCCGACGAGTAGTGCTCGTCTCCAACCGGCTTGTCGCTCTCGTCCGTCCCCCGCGTCGACATCGCGACCACGCGATAGTGCTCCGAGAGCGACACGATCTGATGCCTGAAGTCGAACCAAGGCCCAAAGATGCTGTGGACGAAAATGACCAGCGGTCCCTCGCCAACAGTGTGGTACACGATCTTGACGCCGTTCGAATCGACCGAGCCTTCGGTGGCGGTGACCGAGACGCCCCTCCAGTCGCTGATCGTCACGTCTGCCTCGGCGTCAACCGCTCCGAAAGCAGCCAGGAAAACAGCCGTAACGGTTACGGGCACAAACATCGAACGTAGACTTGTCATAGTGTCTGCTCCTCCATTGCCTCTGGATTATAGGTGGGGGTCCTTGCGCCGTGTGGTCGATCGTGCAAGAGTACGCTGCACATCGTTTTCCCGGGAGGCGTCGATGCTCCGAATCAGTACGCACGGCTTCACCGTCATGGCAGCCGTCACTGGCATAGTCAGCATGGTGTCCTGCGGGTCGCCCGCGTCCGAAACAGACCCGGACGGTGCAGCGAACGTCGCAAACCTGACGGTATTCGAGGGCGCGCACCTTATCGTAGGTGACGGACGCACGATTGAGAGCGCCACCTTGGTCGTCGAGGGTGACCAGCTGGTCGCCGTCGGAGCAACCGGAGAAATCGAGCTACCGGCCGGCGCAGCTCTGGTGGACCTGACGGGGCGTACGGTCATGCCGGCCATCATCGACACGCACGTACACCTCGCCACGACGCGAGACGATCTGATCGACGACCTGCAGCGGAAGGCCTTCTACGGCGTCGGCGTCGTGATGAGCCTCGGTCGGGACGCCGACGAGCTCGCGTACCAGATTCGTGCGGAGCCCGTGGCCGACGCCGCGCGTTTCCGAACAGCCGGGCGCGGCATCACACTCCCCGAGCCGGGGCGCACCGACATTCCGTACTGGGTCGAGACCGAGGAGGAGGCCCGGGCCGCGGTCAGGGAACTGGCTGAGCTAGACGTCGATATCGTCAAGGTCTGGGTCGACGATCGCGACGGGCAGTACGAGAAGATGACGCCCGAGCTCTATGGCGCCGTGATCGACGAGGCGCACCAGCATGGACTTCGTGTGACCGCGCACATCTACGCGCTCGAAGATGCGAAGGGACTCTTGCGGGCCGGCATTGACGCGTTTGCGCATGGAGTCCGCGACCGGGACGTGGACGATGAGTTCGTGTCGCTCATGAAGGCGCGTCCCAACGTCGTACTGGTTCCGAACCTGTCCGGTCGAGGGGTCGCCGACGATCTCCGCTGGCTGGTCGACACCATCCCGGCGGACGAGCTTGGGCAGATGCAGGCCGCGTCCACCGATCGGCCCGAGGCTCAGGCCGCATTTGCCATTCAGGCTCGCAACCTGGACCGGCTCAATCAGGAGGGTGTCGTCATCGCCTTCGGCACCGACGGCAGCGCCGGCTGGAGCCCCCACGTCGAAATGGCTGACATGGTGGCGGCCGGCATGACACCCGAAGAGGTCATTGTGGCCGCGACACGGAACTCGGCGGCGCTGGTCGGCCTGACCGATGTGGGCACGCTCGAGGCTGGAAAAACCGCCGACTTCGTGGTGCTTGGGGCCAACCCGCTGGACGCGATCGCGAACACGCGGCAGATCGAGTCGGTGTATCTGCGGGGACGCGCGGTCGACCGCCGCGGCCTCAGCGAGCGGTGGCTCGGTCAACCCGCCGGGTAACCGCGCACCGAGAACGCTAACGCCGGACGACCTTCTTAACGAGCCAGAGTCCGACCACCAGACCCACGACGATCAGGGGCATCCGGTACTCGGATGCCCACGCCGCGGCCCACATCATCAAGCGACTCCACCCGTCGCTAAAGCCCTGGCCGAGTCCGTACTCACCCATATACCGACTCTCCGCTACGCGGCCGTGTCGCGAGCCGATTGCGAGCGCGATCCGCGTCCTCACCGCACGAGAGCATCGTACAGGAGCTTGATGCCGATCACGAAGAGCGCGGCATGCACGACGCGGAAAAAGAGCTGGTCGTCCACCCGATCGTGCAACCGCCGACCGACCGCAATGCCAACGGGCGCAAGCGGAAGCAGGATGAGCGACGTCGCGATGTTGTCGGCGTTCCACTGACCGAGCCACGCATAGGGCAATACTTTTGACCAATTGACCACGAAGAAGAACATGACGCTGGTGCTCTGAAAGGTCGTACGCGGCATCCGCTGAGGAAGCAGGTGGGCCTGCAGCGGCGGTCCGCCGGCGTGAATCGAGAAACTGGTAAAGCCGGCAGCCGCTCCCCAGAAGATGCCGGCGCCAGTGCCCGGCCGACCAGCCGACGCCGAACTGCGAGGCACGAAGTACCGTACGGAATAGGCGAGCGCCACGATACCGACGAGTACGCGCAGCCCGTCAGCTGAAAAGTACCGAAACGTCAGGAAGCCGAGTACCGTGCCGATGAGCGACGCCGGAAGCAGCACGCGGAGGTTATCCGTGTCCCACAGTCGCCAGTAGGCCCGGAGCGCCAGCGCGTCCATGACCATCAGGATTGGCAACATGATCGCCGCCGCCTGAGCCGGGCTCACGCTCATGGCCATGAGCGGCACACCAATGACGCCGATACCGCCACCAAATCCGCCCTTGGCGATGCCGACGATCAGCACCGCGACCGTCGCGGCCACATA
The DNA here is from genome assembly GCA_965216615.1 of Vicinamibacterales bacterium. Lineage (GTDB taxonomy): Bacteria > Acidobacteriota > Vicinamibacteria > Vicinamibacterales > UBA8438 > CAUZIB01. Next base: position 59,090 of record CBDCGH010000023.1, read on the forward strand.
GAACCAAGGATCGATGATCACAGAGCGGACGGAGGGTCGTCAGGTGGCGCAGGTCCGACAGGTCGTCGTGCTCGGAAGCGCCGCAAGTCGAGCCGAGTCGATGGCCTGGCCGCAGCTCGAACACATGGCATAGGTGCCGTCGTCGATTCGCTGTAGCGCCAATCGAATCTGCTGGACCTCCGCGAGGCTATCGTGGTCGAGCGCCTGGAGCACCTCATCGTTTTCGAGCTCGGTGGCACGTTCCTCAGAGTCCGGGCTCAATGTCCGACGGAGGTCCTGCTCGATCTTCCCGACCCGGTTGGTAAGTCGATTCAGCCGCCCCTCGAGCTCGCGGCGGGTGTCGTCATACTGTCCCATAGCCCAATTGTGCTACGCATCTGCCATCGATGGCTAGAACCGGTGCGAAATCTTCCCCCGGACGTCGAGGTAAACTTCGTCATCCCGTCGTCCCGGTCTGCGGATGCTGGGCGCCACCGGCGCGGCTGGGCTGGAGCGAATCATGCAGCCAGGAACGAGTGTTATGTTCACACACATCCTAATTCCGACCGACCTCACAGACCGCGCGTTCGGAACGGCCGACGCCATCAAGCAACTCGTCGGCGATGGGCCCGTCAGGGTCACCCTCTTGCACGTGGTGCAGCAGATCCCAGAGACGTCCGCGGATGAGTTTAAGGAGTTCTACAGTCTGCTCGAGCAGCGGAGCGCGGAGAAGCTGGAGGCACTGGCCGCTCGGCTCGACAGTCCAGGTATCGAGGTCGATAGGCACGTGACATATGGACAGCCCGCGATGGACATCGCGACGTTTGCCGACGAGAACCACGTCGACCTGATCGCGTTGGCCTCACATACCGCGGACCCCACCAAGCCTGGGAAGGGATGGGGAACGATGAGCTACAAGATCGGCATGCTGGCGCGGTGTCCGGTTCTTCTGGTGAAGTAGCTCTCGGACATTGGGCGCTAGTGCAGCGATTCGAGAATAGGTGCACTAGAAGACGGAAGACAGGAGACAGGAGGCGGGATACAGGAGACACGAGGTCGCCACGGCTGTCGCCTGGAGCGCAGTGAAGACGACGACGGTCATCACCTTTCGACTCGAGGCAAGCCGTCGGGCAACCGCAATGCCCCGCAGGATACCCGCGATTCCAAAGAAGGCAACCAGCACACTAAGCGCGACCTCGACCGGGACATACTCACCCGCGGCAATAGTCCAGACGTCGAGCAGATACAGCCAGATCAGCGAGGACCTCGCCGTCCACCAGGCGAAGAGCGAGACCGCCGCGTACGCGCCGAGGTAGCCGGGGGATCGCGAGAGTAGCCGCAGCGCGACCGCGATCGGCAGGACCTGAATCGCGTGGGACACGAGAGTGTCGTCGACGAGGCCGACGAACAGCACCGACCAGGCCAGACCGATCAAGCAAAAGCGAACGGTCTGCACTAGGCAAACTGGGCGGCGATCTCTTCGGCGTTCCGAAAGCTATCGTCGACCAGTCCCCGTACGTCATCTTCGCCGAGGTCCAGCGTCACATGCGCACGATCGATCAACTCCGCGATGCCGCGCGCTTCGTCGACCTCCCGAAGGAGCACCGCCACGTTGACCGGTTCGAGCGGGTGGGCCGTCGTGTCCGGATCCCCGGGGATACCATGATGCGACGCGATTGACTCGGCAATCACTTCGGGAAAATGCCACTCGGCGCACATGAGCGCCGCGACCTGCGTGTGGTCCCAGCCGAACGTCTCGAGCTCCATGTCTTGGAGCTCGCCCGCTCCTCGATGCCAGCGCTCGATCAGCTGGGTGTACTGGGCCCCTCGATTGGTGCACAGCAGGGGAATGGCCATGTCCGACAACAATGCGGCCGTGAAGCACTCAGACCACTGCGCCGGTGACACTCGCTCGGCGAGCGCGCGCGCGGTCGCCGCCCGACGCGCCGACGTCATCCAGAAACGGGTCGGGACGAAGCCATCGCACGGAACCGACGGGAGCGCCGTGTGACAGGCGAAGGACACCAGCATGGACTCGATGTGCCCTCGCCCGAGCATCGACACGGCGTGGTGGACGCTCTCGATCTCGCGGCGGAGACCGAACGCGGCCGAGTTTACCGTTCGGAGGAGGTTGGCGGTAAGTCCCGGATCGGTCGCCATTACATCGGCCAGCGTATCGGTCGAGGAGTCGGCGTCGCGCACGAGTTGCAGGGCCTCCAGGTAGACGTGGCCAAAACTCGGCAGCTCGTAGCCCTCCAGAATCTCCGCGAGTTGCGGGCGCGAGTCCGTCCGGCGGTTAAAGACCTTGAACATGGCTACTCGGCGCGGCGCGCCATCTTGTTTGCGAAGATTCCCAGGAGACCTCCCAGCATGACGTAGCCGATGATCACCTCGGCCAACACGACGAGGCGAGCGAGCGCTGACGTGGGAACGATATCGCCGTACCCCAGCGTCGTCAGCGTGACGACGCTGAAGTAGATGGTGGTCATCCAATTGTCCGGCCGCCCCCCGAGATCGATCTCGAGGTAGGGGTAGATCAGCGCAAAGGCCACGGCCAGCATCACGGTCCACAGTCCCCACCGAACGAAGCTCCGACCACAATCGGACGTCGCCCACCAGACCCAGTAGATGGCCTCGGTCATGGAGCTCTGCGTGCGGAACTCCTCGAGGTAGTTCTGGTCAAGGATGTGTCGTCGCACCAAATAGGCGCCGCAGAAATCGACGTTTGAGACGTCGGCGCCAATCCAGTTCGCGTGCGACGCCCCGCGCAGGCCGCTGAGCCGGCTCTCGCGGAGATCGGCATTCTGGAACGATGCGGCGGTCACGTCGCTCTTCGAGAGGTCGGTTTCGCGGAGCACGCTCTGCGACAGGTCGGCTCCATGCAGGCAACATTCGCGCAGTCGCGCCCCAGTCAGGTCGGCCGTCCGAACGTCGGCCCCCCGCAAGAGTGACTGCGTGAAGCTCGCCCCGGTGAGGGTACAGTTGAAGAGGTTGGCCCCTTCGAGGTCGGCACCCCCAAATCCAGCACCCACCGCAGACGCCTGGGTCAGATCCGCTCCGCGCAGATCCGCTTTCAGCAACTCGGCCTTGTCGAGCGTCGCGTGAAAGAGGGTCGCGCCTTCCAGCTTTGCGCCGATGAGGTTCGCCTTTGTGAGATTCGCGCGTGAGAGGTCTGCACCTCGAAGGTCGACACCTGCCAGGTTGGCACCGGAAAGGTCGTAACCGATCAGCTTGGCGCCGTTGAGCGTTTCATCGCGCCCCAATCGATTCCCGGCGCGAATCCGCTCGATCGTGGCGTCCAGCGCCCCTGGGGCGGGAACCGCCGCGTCAGGTTCCAGCGTGGCAGTCGCCTGCGCAGATCTCACTGTTTGTCTCCGTACACAGCTTCGATCAACGAATCGGCCTGTAAACGTGAGCCTTTAGCGGAACGTCCGGCTGGCTCGGCCGCTGCTCTCAGTTGGTCGAGGGCCCGTAGCGTTGCGTGAAGCCGTTGCGGCTATTTGTCACGGTGAAGCTACCGTCCCGCTGCGCCGACAGCTTGATCCAATTCGCGGCGCCCATGTGTTCGGGACGATTGAGAGTCGTAAGATTCGCGATGAAGCGCTCGGCCCGGTTGTGCGCGACTCCGGCAGCGACCGCGTAGTGGTTCTGCCACAGGTCCTGGAGGCTCCTCACCCGCGCGAGCATCTCAAACGTCTGAACCGCACCGCCCTTTCGTGGCCCGTTATTCATGATGGCGGCCCGTGGCTCGAGCGCCTGCACGAGGGCGGCCGAGCCCGAAGTCTCCGCGCCATGATGCGACACCAAGTACGCGTCGACCGTCCCGACCTTGTTGTGAGGGCACACGAGGCCGTACTCCTTAGTTCCACGTCAGGTCGCCCATGATGATCGTGCGAAACGCGCCGTAGCTGACGACCGTGCTGAGTGACAGTTGATCATCCGCGTCACCGAAACGACTCGTAATCTCTTCGCCGTGGGGACGAAAGCTGTCGCACCAAGGGTTCAGCTGCCCGGCACCCGGCAGAGGTGCCCCTATGACGTCACCTCCAGCAGCCACGACCCGAACATCGAGCCCCAGAATCGGCAGGGTGTCGCCCGGAACCGGGACTAGATGGGTCGCACCGTCGCGCAGCCTGGCGTAGCGTTCAAACGCCTCTCGACCTCGGTCGCTCAGACCCTCGCCGGGACCGCGGTCGACGAAGTGCCGGATCGGCAGCCGGTCCGCCAGCTGCATCGCTCCGCCCATGTGATCACCGTGATAGTGGGTCACGAGCAGATAGTCGATCTGCTCGACGCCCGCCTGATTCGCGACGAGGGCGATGCGATCGGCGTCGCGGCCGTCGAAACCCGGCCATCCGGTGTCGACCAACAGCGAATCACCTGAAGGTGACACGAACAGCGTCGCCTCGCCGCCCTCCACGTCAATGACGTAGATATCAAGCGTGGTGCGCGCCTGTGCAAACGACGCGATCTGCGTGACGGCGACAAGCGCGACCAACGCGAACGGGACGAACACGTTACGAGCATGAGACATATCAGAACCCCACGCGAAGACCGGCGAAGGCGCTGCGCGGCGGGCCAGGCCCGACGAACCGAGGGTCGTCCGCGCCGGGAGCCTCGCGGAGAAAGAGCTCAATCTCGGCGAGGGCGCCAAACGTAGCGTACTGCTCGTCGAGCAAATTGTCGACGCGAACAAACGCTTCCAGATTTTCGCTGATGCGATACGCAGAGCGAAGATTGATAACACCGAAGCCCTCAAGCTGCACCTGATCGTTACCCTCGTCTCCGACAAACACCCGACTCGACGCCGTGATGGCGTCGAAGGCGATGTCCCACACATCCGTCACCGCGTATTGAACTCCCGCCTTGAGGCTGTGCCGAGGAATGCCCGGACGCCGATCGCCAGGCACGACTTCAAGCGTCCCGTCCTCACTGACCGCATCATTTACTTCGGGCTGGCTCGGCAACCGCAGCACAGATTCGAAGGTCGCCTGCACGAGGCCGTAGCTGGCGAACCACCCGACCCGCCCGACCTGCCCGGTCACATCGAAGTCCAGGCCAAGATGCCGCGTGTCGCCCGCGTTCTGGAAGAAACCGGTTCCGATGCGGGCGGGCGAGGCGACGAACAGGATGTCGTCAGCGATGGCCGTGCGGTAGGCCGTCACCGACCAGTCGAGACTTGCGCGGCCGGCGGCACCGACGCGGCCTCGCACCCCGCCCTCAAACGAGCGCGCGACCGCTTGCTCGAGCGGCGGATCGGACACGAACGCATTTGGCACACGGCAGGGTTCGGCCGGATCGGCGCAGCTCAGCTCAGCCGCGGTGGGTGCGCGATTCGACTCGGTATACCGGCCAAACATCGAGGCGGCGTCGGTCAGCTCGAAGACGGCGCCCGCTCCGACGTTGAACCGAGAGAAGTCGTGGTTGCCGTTGAGCGACGTCCCCAGACGGTCCAAGATATCGATCCGGGCGCGGTTGAACCGTCCGGAGACGGTCACGTGAACCCGTTCCGTCATCGAGAGCGTGTTGCTGAGGTAGACGCCCAGCGACCGGTTATCGGTATCGATTCCCGCGCTGAACCGATCGTCTGGCGCCACACCGAAGACCCCGGCGAACAGTCCCGACCCGGTCACGCCCCGCGCGGGTGTCAGCGTGCCGACCTCGCTGCTCGAGGCAAACGTGATGTCTGCCAAGTCGGCGGAGGCACCGAGCGTCAGCACGTTCTCGCGACCGCCGAGCACGGCGTGTGCAGTCGCCTGAAAGGCGGCGCCGTACCCCTTGGCCCGAGTCGTAGTCCGGTTGAAGGCGCCGTCGCCACCTGCATCATCGCTGGTCACGAAGACACCGGTTCGAGCGTCGACCAGTGGGTCCGCCATCACCGCGCCACCGGCGGCGTCTCCGGCGGGGGCGCACAGGGTTGTCGCCGGAGCCCCAGGTGGCAGCGCGTCGTCGTCACACACCCCAAACTCTGCCTCGTCGCCGTTGAGCGTGCGTCGGTCGAGGTCGCGATAGTAGCCGCTCAGCTGAACGGACCAGATCGGCGACACCGCCACGTTGAAGCGAGCCTGGGTAAACGCGAGGCGGTTGTCAGTGATATCGGGAAACGTGAAGAGCGCCGAACGGTCGGCGGCCAACAGCTCGACCGGCGCTGGGCCGTTGCCGTTCAAGCTCGAATCGGCGAAGGTGAAACTGATGCCGGCATCGACCCGACCTTCGCGATAGCCGAGGTCCGTGACAACCTGCGTGACCTCGGATGGAGAGGCATCGCGCCAACCGACCTCGTCGAACCGGGTCGCACCAACGTAGAACCCCCACGCCCCTCGACTCGCCCCATACTCGGCAGTACCGCTGAACCGATCGAACGACCCTCCGAGCACTTCGCCGCGGAAACCGGAGTGCGAGAACCCATTCTTGAGCCGGAGCGCTAACGCGCCACCCAGCGCGTTCAACCCGTAGGTGGGCTCCGCCCCGGCGCTAAGCTGCGCTCCATCAAGGGCGAACTGTGGGATCAGGTCGAACTGCACGGTATCGCCAAACGGCTCGTTGATCCGAACGCCGTTCTGATACACGGCGATCCCCTGCGGCAGGCCCAGGAGCGGCGAGGCGGTGAACCCCCGAAAGCGTACGGTCGGCTGAAACGGATTGGTCGTGGCACCCTCGAGCGTGATCGCACCGAGCCGCTTGTGGAGCGCGTCGGCAACCGACGGGCCCTGTCGACTGGCAAGGTCCGAGCCGTCGATCACGAACACCGTGGCCGGAATCCGATCGCGGCTGATCCCCCGGCCGAGCAGGGGCGCAACGGCGACCACGTCGACCTGTTGGGCGAAAGGCGCCAGGCTCAACTGGACGTCGACCGCTAGGGTCGAGCCAGCCACCACGTCGATGGCTTCTCGATGCTCCGTCCGGAAGCCGAGCAGCTCGACCGTGAGTGTGTAGCGACCGGGATCGATCGCGTCGAACCGATATGTCCCCGTCTGATCCGTGATCGCCACGCGCGGCATTGATCCGGAGGCCTCGGGAGCCGAGAGCGTCGCCGTCACCCCAACGAGCGCCGCGTCTTGTGAGTCGGTGACGCGTCCCGCTAGATCGGCGGTCTGCGCGTACCCCAAGTCCCCACCGAGCAACGTCGCAAACACGCAGGGAATCAGCCACCTCGACAGGCGGTTCGCACCCTGCCCACCGAGACATGTATACGCTGGGCTCAGGCCTCGTTCCGTCAACCCTGTATCTTCGCATGTTCTCGCTTTGCTCTGGCACGCCGGGAACACTGGAGATCTCACCTCGGTGACGCGACAGAAGGCCAAAGGGTTGCCGTCGTTCTGGGGTTGCGCCCAAGGAAGAGCTACGAGCCAGCGGACGCGAGCTTCTCGCGGGCCTTCTCGACGTCGCGGTGGAACACGAAAAGCTTGTCGGCGTTCGCTTCGCTGTCGGTGAAGTTGTACGTCTGCCCGTCTCTGAGCTTGAGTCGGAGGTTGTGTCTCAGATAGTCGACGCTGAACTCGTCCAACGCCTTGAGTCCGACTGAAAACGCATCGTCGTCGTCCGTGCGGTAGTGAATCCCGTTCAGGTCGGCTACGAGTTCCCCCTCGCAACTGCCAGACAGGTGTTTGTGCATCACCACGACGCGCGCGTCGAGCCTCACGACCTTGAAGGTTAGGTCGAGGCTCGTGACCTCATCCCCGATCGCCACGTCGTAGTAGCTCACGCCCTCGTATCCGGGGGCGTACACGTTGACACTATGTAATCCCAACTCGACGTCAAATGACTCGAACGGGGTCTTACCCGCGAACTCGCGGTCGATGAAGACATCTGCACCGAGCACATCGCTGCTCACGCGGAGGCGCGGCTCTGGCGACGGCGCGGCGACGACCGGCGCCGGTTCGGGGGGCGGCGCGGGCGCAACGACCGGCTCAAGGGCCGGCGCAGGCGGAACGACCAGTTCGGGGGCCGGCGCAGCCGGCGGGGGCGGGTCGGGTCGCGCGGCCACACGATCACCACTCTCGGGATCTGACGCATATCGAGTGAACACGAAGTAGCCCACCCCGACAGCGACCGCGAGGACAAAGATGATCCGGAGAGCGGACGCCAAACGCTCGATAACGGCCTCTCCGGGGCCGTAAGGAGGCTCATGTCCCCATGCTACCAAACGTCGAGAGTTCGGGTCGGACGGACTACCGGGCTCTGCCGCGCCGCGCGAGGCCGGCGCCCAAGGCGAGACCCTCCCTTCGGGAGAACCGGAGGTTTGCTGGGGCCAGCCTCCCTAGCTCGGCCGCGGACCAGCCATGGCGCATGAGTCCCGACTCGGCGTGGCGAGACGAGTTCAGAATGAGGTGGGCCAGCTCATGCGCAACGATGACCCCGAGAAGCTCCGCCGCCGAGACGTTCGCCTGCCGCGCTAACGACTCGACCGAGCCAACGAACACGGTGGACAGCGAGCCCCGCTCCGACCCGACCACCGAGTAGCCAAGCGAGTCGGACGACAACCCTCCATCGTCGCTGTCGCGTGCCGCCCCCGGAGCGACTCGCAACCACACTTCCGTCGGGTCGAGCTGCGCCGCGCAGACGGTGGGCTCGGAGCACCACTTCCAGGTCACCGCGATGCCGGTTGCGCGGTACACGGTATCTGCCACCGCGAATGCCGAGGCCAATGACGCGCGGTCGGTCTCGGCGAGGTTCAAGACGCGGACGGTCATCGAGGGCTCGGCGAGAGCTGGGCCAGAACACGACAACACGAGCAGACAGGTGAGCCCGAATCGCACTGTTCCGGGGAATGCAAATGCTGTTCTGGGAATTGCCGTGCACTCACGTGATCAGCGGGTCCCGAAGTCGGTCCGCCGGACGCCTTTCGTACGCTGTTTTGGCCAGGTTGGCAGTGGTGTGCGGCGCGGAACACCCGGCGGTGTGCTGCCGCCGGCGAGGAACAGGGAGCGTGCTCAGGCCAGGACGGCCTGAACGACCTTCCCGTGAACGTCGGTCAAGCGGAAGTTGCGACCCTGATACTGATACGTCAGTTTCGTGTGATCGATGCCGAGCAAATGCATCATCGTCGCGTGCAGGTCGTGGATGTGCACGGGGTCCTTCACGATGTTGTATGAGAAGTCGTCGGTCTCGCCGTAGCTGACGCCAGGCTTGACGCCGCCGCCAGCCATCCAGATCGTGAAGCACCGCGGATGATGGTCGCGGCCGTAGGTTTCGTCCGTGAACACGCCCTGGCAGTAGACGCTGCGTCCGAACTCACCGCCCCAGACCACCAGCGTCTCGTCGAGTAACCCACGCTGTTTCAGATCTTGAATCAACGCCGCCTGTCCCTGGTCGACGTCACTGGACTGCTTCTGAATCTTCTGAGGCAACTGCGTGTGCTGGTCCCATCCCCGGTGAAACAGTTGGATGAAGCGCACATCGCGCTCTGCGAGGCGTCTGGCAAGCAGGCAATTGCGTGCGAACGTCCCTGGCTTCTTTGCGTCCGGCCCGTACAACTCGAAGGTGCTCTCAGGTTCGCTGGAGAGGTCGGTCAGCTCCGGCACCGAGCTTTGCATGCGATAGGCCATTTCGTACTGCGCGATTCGCGTGCTCGTCTCCGGGTCGCCGAACTCCTCTTCTTTGAACCGATTGAGCGTCTCGAGATCGTCGAGGAAGCGACGCCGCGCCCCCTGATCAACCCCGGGCGGATTCGACAAGTACAGGACGGGATCGCCGGTTGCGAGAAACTTGACGCCCTGGTAGCGCGTGGGCAAAAAGCCACTGCCCCAGAGGCGGTCGTAAAGCGGCTGTCCACTCTGTCCGGTACCAATCGAGACCATCGCCACGAACGTCGGCAGGTCGCTATTCATTGTGCCGAGTCCGTACGAAAGCCACGACCCGATGCTTGGCCTCCCTGCCAACTGGGCGCCAGTTTGGAAGAAGGTGATGCCCGGATCGTGATTGATGGCCTCGGTGTGCATCGACTTGATGAAGCAGAGCTCATCGACCATCTTGGCTGTGTGCGGCATGAGCTCGCTCACCCACGCCCGCGATTCGCCGTGCTGCGCAAAGGCGAACTGTGACGGGGCGACCGGAAAGTGTTGCTGAGCCGCGGTCATGGTGGTGAGGCGTTGCGACCCGAGAACTGATGGCGGGACGTCCGTACCACGAAGCTGCGCGAGCTTCGGCTTGTAGTCCCACAGCTCATGCTGCGACGGCGCACCCGACTGAAACAGATAGATGACTCGCTTTGCCTTCGGGGCGAAGTGCGGCAACCCTGGCAGCCCGCCTGACGTCAGGGCGCCAGGCGCCTGCGCGAGGAGGTCCTCACTGAAGAGGGTCGCCAGCGCGGCAGCGCCAATGCCAGTGCTGCCGAGCTCGAGGAAACGCCTGCGAGTAAGTTCGCGATCGAGGCGAGATCCCATCGGCTATTCCTTTGAAATGGTCCCGTCGAGGTTCAGGATGAGGCTGGCAACCATTGTGTACGACGCCAGCTCCGCGACGTCCAAGGTCTCGTTGCGCGGGGATTCGCCCATGCTGACAAGCTCCAGCGCCGCTGAACGGTCGCCGGCATAGCGGTCGGCGTGGTGTGCAAGTGCGTCCACCAGTACGGCTCGCGCTTCAGGGCTCGGCCGATGCGCCGTTGCCAGCTGATACGCGTACGACACGCGTTCTTCCGGCGTCGAACCGACCTCCGTCATCATCCGTTCAGCAAGGCGACGCGCCGCTTCAACATACGTCACGTCGTTCATGAGATTCAGCGCCTGCAGCGGCGTGTTGGTTCGGCCGCGACGGACGATGCAGGTTTCTCGGGTCGACGCGTCAAAGGTCATCAATGTGGGCGGCCCAAGCGTGCGCTTCCAGAATGTGTAGAGGCTACGGCGCCACAGATCGTCGCCCTTCGACTGCTCGTAATCACGTACTCCGTCGAAGGCAAACTCGGCCCAGAGGCCGGGCGGCTGATACGGTTTGACGGACGGCCCGCCGACCCGTTCGACAAGCAGGCCGGCGACAACAAGCGCCTGATCTCGAATCATCGGCGCTGGCAGGCGCAAGCGCGGACCGCGGGCCAACTGTCGATTCTCGGGGTCGGCCTCGTGCCGCTCCGGACTCACCTTCGACGCCTGCCGGTAGGTTGCGCTGGTGACAATCGTGCGCTGCAGCGCCTTGACGTCCCACCCGGACTCGACGAACGACGTCGCCAGCCAGTCCAGCAGCTGCGGATGGCTCGGATAATCCCCTTGCGTTCCGAAGTTCTCGGTCGTCTTGACCAGCCCAGTCCCGAAATACATCTGCCAGAACCGATTGACGGCAACTCGCGCTGTCAGCGGGTGATTCGGGTCAACCAACCAGCGGGCCAGCGCCAAACGATTCGCCTCAGCGCCCGATGGGAGTGGCGGAAGCATCGCGGGCACTCCTGGGCTCACCGGCTCGCCGGGATTGTCGTACGCGCCTCGAATGAGACGGAACGTCTGCCGGCGCGGCCGCATCTCCTCCATGACCATGACCGTGGGGAAGCTGTCCCACAGTTCTTCCCGCTCACGTTGGAGCTCGCGGACGCGGCGCCAAGCGCCCCGGAGGCGTTCGGGTGCGTACTGATCGAGAAAACTCAGCCTGATCTTGTCCGACTGCGCCGGCGACCGCTGGTCTGGAGCGATCTGGGTGATCTCGGTGATCGACTCTTCGGTCGCGAGCACAGCCGCCTGCTCCGGCGTCAACACCGTTCCATAGATCCGAACGTCGTCGATCGCGCCCTGAAAGCGTGGCTTGTCGGACCCACTCGCCCCGATCCGCAGCGGATGCCCCCCGATGCCGAGGTTGCCGACCAGATCGAGCAGCGGCACCACCTCTTTCGAGCGACCGTTCACATAGATCCGCATCCCGCCCGGCGTCTTTGACCCATCGTAGGTCGCGGTGACGTGCTGCCATCCGTTGAGCGCCACAGCGTCCTTCGTTTCCGCGGCCGCGCCGTCGTCGAGCACGCGAGTCGACATGTTGAGTCGAATCTTGCCGTCCTCGAGGTAGAGGCCCCACCCTCTCTCTCCCTCATCGCCGCTACCCGCGCGCGACACGATCACGCCATTCGACGCCGACGGAGCGATCCATGCGGCGAGCGAGAACTTGTCTTCGTATCCCAGGTTCGGTGGCTCACCACCGTCGATGAACCGCTGGCCGTCGAAGCTGGCGGCCGCTCCCACGCGACCCTCGACGAACTGCGGTGTTCCATCTTCGAGAGCCGCAGGGACGTGCTTGCCAACATGCACCCCGGCGATGTCTCCGTCGAACGCGAAGTGTGTGAGCAACTGGTCACGGAGCCCCCAGTCGATCTGTGCCGACCCGTCAAGCGACCGCTCCCAGGACTCCTGCGCAGCCACCCGGTCGTTCTCGAGAGCGGAAAACGCCTCGCGCGCCTCGGTCAGCTTTGCATCGAGCTCGTCCAACTCGGCCTGTTGAGCGGCGGTGGGCGCCGTCACGAACGGTGGCGAGTTGACATACTTGAAAGCCTTGCCTCGCTCGGGAATATTGTTGAAGTTGGCGAAGAACTCGTAAAACTCCTTCTGGCTGATTGGATCGAACTTGTGGTCGTGGCAGCGCGCGCATCCCAGCGTCAGACCGAGCCACACCGTCGACGTCGTTTGGACCCGATCGACGGCGTACTCGACGAGGAATTCCTCAGGGACGGTGCCGCCCTCACCAGTCTGGCTGTGGTTTCGATTGAAGGCCGTGGCGATCTTCTGCGCGAGCGTCGCGTTGGGAAGCATGTCGCCGGCGATCTGCTCGATCGTGAACTGATCGAACGGCATGTTCTCGTTGTACGCGTCGATCACCCAATCGCGCCATCGCCACATCGTCCGTTCGCCGTCGGTCTGATACCCGTTGGTGTCGGCGTAGCGCGCGGCGTCGAGCCATTCCACGGCCATCCGCTCGCCGTATCGCGACGAGCCGAGGAGTCGATCGACCGCCTTCTCGAAGGCGTCGGGCGCGTCGTCGTGGAGAAAATCGGCGATCTCGTCCTGGCTCGGAGGGAGTCCGGTCAGATCCAGCGTCGCGCGACGGAGGAGCGTCGCACGATCGGCCTCCTCAGACGGCGTCAGCTCCTCGCGCTGGAGCCGGGCGAGAACAAAGTGGTCAATTGGATTGCGTGGCCAGTCGATGTCATCGACCTGGGGCAGCGTCGGTTGTTCGGGAGGCACAAACGCCCAATGGGTTCGCCATTCGGCTCCCTGATCGATCCACAGTCGGATCGTCTCGATCTCGTCATTGGAAAGCGCGTCACCTCCGCGCGGCATCCGGGTTCGCGCGTCCTCGGCCCGGATCCGCGCGAACAGCGGGCTCTCGGCGGCGTTCCCTGGCACAACCACCGGGCCGCCAAATCGCCCGCGATCCTCCAGTGCTCCGTGTTGGATGTCCAAACGGAGTCCATCCTGCCGACTCTGTGCATCAGGACCATGACAGCTGAAGCAACTCTCTGACAGGATCGGACGGACCTCTCTGTCGAAGCTGACTCCTGCGCCGCGGCGTCGGAAGATCCGAACGCGAAGCCGATGCTTGCCACGACGACCACGACACGCGTGAGACCGCGGTGAGATGTCATGCGCCCTCCCCGTGTGATGGTAGGCCGCCTGCCCGAATCCCGCAAGCCCGCCACCGAGAAGCCCGCTTGCTCCCCCACTGCCCCCTAGTCAAGGCGGCAAAGGTGCGGTACATTGACCCTCGACGTGACTCTTAGCGGGCCGGTACGCTGTCTCCTCATCGTCCTCGTCCTCGTGGTCACGAGCATCGGAGTATTTCCGGCCGCGCAGGGCCCGAGCATCGTCCCGGCCGTCGCCCCGCCAGACCAACCGGTCGCGCTCTATACGGCTGAGTACCGCATACGGGTCGTGCCGATCGCGGGCGGACTCTCGCACCCCTGGGGGCTCGCGTTCCGACGCAATGGCGACATTTTGATCACTGAACGAGACCGGGGTGCCTTGCGAATCATCCGCGACGGTCAGCTTCTGTCGCCAAACATCCCAGGCGTCCCAGAGGTGTTCCTTGGTAACCGACTCGCCGGGCTCATGGACATCGCCGTGCACCCCGACGACGACAGTCTCGTGTACCTGTCCTACTCCAAGCCACTGATGCGTGACGGCCAGGAAGGCTCAACCGTGGCTCTGGCGAGAGGCCGTCTAGAGGGACACGCGCTGACAGAGACACGAGACATTTTCGTCGCCGACGGCTGGGGAAAGGGCATCGCCGCGTCGCGTCTGCTCTGGGCACCTGACGGCACGCTTCTCATGACCGTGGGCGGGGCGTTTCAGTTCGACGGGGTCGGCCAACTCGCACAGGACCCGAGCACGCACTTCGGCAAGCTGCTACGGCTCAACGACGACGGAACGGCGGCCGGCGACAATCCGTTCGTAGAACGCCCCGACACCCTGCCGGAGATCTATTCGATGGGTCACCGAAACCAGATCGGGCTCGCCCACCACCCTGAGACCGGTGAGCTTTGGGCGACCGAGAACGGCGTACAGGGTGGAGACGAGGCCAACATCATCACGCCCGGCAACAACTACGGGTGGCCGCTCGCCTCGTACAGTCGCGAGTACGGGGGGGCGCCGATCACGGACACGCCGTGGCGCGCTGAGTTCGAGGGCCCGGAATTGATGTGGTGGCCGTCGATCGGCCCGTCCGGTCTGACCTTCTACACGGGCGACCACTTCCCCAAATGGCAGAGCAACTTGTTCGTCGGGTCGATGCGAGTGGGAGGCATGCCGCGGACTGGCCACCTCGAGCGGGTGGTGTTCAATCGCCAGGGACAAGAGATCCGACGTGAGTGGCTGCTCACCGAACTGAAGCAGCGGATCCGCCAGGTCGTGCAAGGCCCGGACGGTTTCCTCTACGTCCTCACCGACGAAGACGACGCCATCCTCTTCCGGATCGAGCCGGCGCACGCGTTGACCGATCCGCCAGGCAACATCTTGACGATGAAGCGGCTGAGGGAGCCGCGCGTGTCGCCGCTTCCGGAAACCGAGTGGACCGCCGATCAGCGGGCTACCGTCGAACGCTACAGTTCCAGCGGCAATCCAGACAACGCGCTTCACACCCTGATCCGGGCGCCCGGTATGGCGGATCGCGTCTTCCCGCTGCTCAACTACGTGACCACCGAGTCAACGCTGATGCCACGCCACCGCGCGCTGCTGGTCCTGCGCACGGCGTGGTTGACCCAGAACGCGAGCCTTTGGGCGAGTCAGGCGAATCGTGCTGATGATGACCGAGCCGGTCTGACCGCCGATGACATGCGGCGCATTGCCGAGGGCCCCGACGACGGGTGGGGTGAGTTCGAGGGCGCGCTCATCGGCATGGCAGACGAGCTCTATCGCAACTCGTCGCTCACCAACCGCACGTGGCAACGCCTCTCGGAGCGGTACAACGTGCACAACCTGGTCGACGCCGTCGTGGCGGTCAGCGAGATCACGGCGCAGTCGATCCTCTTCAACTCGCTCGGGATTCAGCGGGATGACGACGATGTGTTCTTTCCCATGCCTGCGACGTCAGTCGCCTACCGCCTGGACGTACCCGACCGCGAGCCATCGCTCACCGAGCCACGAGTCGATCCGGCCGACGGGGACGGACTACGCGTCTCGCGCACGCTCCGCCAGCATCCTGCGCTCGCCGAGCGTTGGTACGCGAACGAGCGCTACATCTCCAGCCCCGAACGGTCGCGGCTGACACCACACGACCGCGAGCTCGTGATTCTGCGCACGGGCTGGAACACCCAGTCGGCGTACGAGTGGGCGAAGCACGTCGGCAGCGTAGGGAGGGCGCGCGATCACGGGCTCGACCCAGTCTGGATTGCCCAGGGTGGCGACGCGGCGGGATGGAACCGGAGGGAAATCGCGTTGATTGAAGCTGCCAACGAGATGTATCGCGACGGGACGATCTCGACGTCGACGTGGGACGACCTCGCCGAACACTATGACACCCACCAGTTGATGAGCATCGCGATGACCATCGCGCGGTACCGGAAAGTGTCGATGACACTCAACGCCCTGGGCGTACAGCCTCTCCCGGACGACGAGTCGTTTCCGGTGCTCGAGGACTACACGCGCGTGGACTAACCCGCCTTGGAACAATTCGCAGCCTGGGAGCGGCGCACCCGCCGATGGGCGCTCACCGTCGCGCTACTGTCGCTCCCCGTCTCCGCCATCCTCGCGGTCGTGGCAATCGAGTCGGGGCGCCCAGCCGCGCCGACGTGGGGCCTGACATTGGTTCCGGCGTTTGGCCTCTACGCCTGGTACACGGGCAAGATTCGGCGCCGCCGCGCGATCCTGCAGCAACCGTTTCCTGCCGAGTGGGAGGCGGTCCTCCAGCGCGACGTGGCCTTCTTCCGGGTGCTCGACCCCGAGGCGCAACAACGATTCCGCCGCCAAGTTCAAGTCTTCTTGGGAGAGAAGCTCGTCACCGGGATCCGGATGCGCCTCGACGCGACGATCCGAGTCCTTGCCGCCGCTAGCGCGATCATCCCGATCTTCGGGTTTCCCGACTGGGAGTGGGACGCCATTAACGAGGTTCTGATCTACCCGAATCGATTCGACGGCGAGTTCCAGTTTGGTGATCAGAAGGGCAAGGACATTCTCGGCATCGTCGGAACCGGGAGCTTGAATCGACTGATGATCCTTTCCAAACCCGACCTGATCGGCGGGTTTCGGAATCCGGGCGACAAGCGCAATGTCGGCGTGCACGAGTTCGCCCACCTCGTCGACAAGAGTGATGGAGTGATTGACGGCATTCCCGGCGTCGGACTGGACCGACAAGCCGTGGAGCCCTGGGTCGATCTGATGCGCCGCAAGCTTGGCGAGATCGAGCGCGGCGAGTCAGACATCAACCGCTACGCGCTCACGAACGAAGCGGAGTTCTTCGCGGTGACGTCCGAGTACTTCTTCGAACGGCCCGCGCTCATGCGACAGAAACACCCAGAGCTCTACGCCGCCCTCGAACGCGTCTTCAACCAAGATCTGCGCGCCCACGCCGAGGCCCTCCGACGTAACATCACGCAGGGACGAAAGAAATTCGGGCGCAACTCACCGTGCCCGTGTGGAAGCGGCCGCAAGTTCAAGAAGTGTTGTCTGCAGTGACGGCCGTGCGGAGCACTTCGGCCGCATGCTGGGCGCGAACGCCGGTGAAGTCGTGCACCTGGTGTCGACACGAGGTGCCCGACGCGACGAGAACGGTCCCATCCGGCATCGCCCGGGCGGCCGGCAGCAAACGGCGCTCGCCGATGGTCCGAGACACGTCGAAGTGATCGCGCGCATACCCGAACGACCCGGCCATCCCGCAGCACCCAGCGTCAAGATCGACCACCGTCGCGCCGGGGATTCGCTCCAGCAGTGCCTTGGCCGGCGCGACGAGACCAAGCGACTTCTGGTGGCAGTGCCCATGCAGGAGGAGCTGGGTCGGTCCGGAGGAAAGGGCAAGCTGGGCGCGCCCAGCGGACAGCTCATCCTCGAGGAAATCCTCAAACAGGGTGCAGGCTTCGGCCACTTGCTGCGCCTGCTCCTGCTCGGCGTCTCGGAGGAGTGACGGAATGTCATCGATTAAGGCGGTGAGACAGCTCGGCTCGAGCACGACGATGCGCTGCCCACGTGCAGCTACCCCGTGCAGTCGGCGCGTAGCGTCGCGCGCATTGCGCCGAGCCTGATCGAGAAGCCCCTGCGAGATCAGCGGCCGACCACAACACACCGATGGACCCAGGTCGACGCCGATCCCCGCTCGCTCAAGCACCTCCGCTGCAGCGAGACCCACCTCGGGATGAAAGTAGTTGCTGAACGTGTCGTTGAACAGGATGACGCGCGCCCTCGCCGCATCGTCGGCCGACGGGAACCAACGCGCTGCGAGGGTTTTCGCCGCCCATTGCGGGAGACGCCGGCGCCGATCGACCCCCAGCATCCGCTCGTTTAGCCAGCGCACCCACCCGACGTCAAGCATCGGATTGACGATGGACGCGAACCGGCTTGCCAGCGCCGAGACGTCGTGGATGTGCCCCAGCGCTCGCGCGCCGAGCGGGGTACCGTGACGCTTCCGATAGTCGGCCAGAAACTCGCTCTTGAATCTGGCGACGTCGACCCCGACCGGACACTCGGTTTTACACGCACGGCACTCGAGACACAGATCGAGCACGTCGTAGACGCCGTCGTCGCCAAGGCCCAGGTCACCGAGGCGGCCTTGCATGGCGTGTCGCAGCACGTTCGCGCGTCCGCGGGTCGAATGGACTTCGTCGCGGGTGGCCATGTACGACGGGCACATCGTTCCCGAGAGGGTCTTGCGGCACGCGCCGACACCGCTGCACATCTCGACCGCCCGACCCAACCCGCCGTGCTCGGAGTAATCGAAATAGCCAGGAGGATCGGGCGTCACGTAATCGCTGCCGTATCGCAGATTCGACGTGAGCGGGGGCGAGTCGACGATCTTACCGGGGTTGAAGAGACCGTCGGGGTCGAATGTCCGCTTGACCGTTCGAAACGCCTCATAGATCTCAGACCCGAACATGCGCGCCATGAAGGGACCGCGGACGAGCCCGTCACCGTGCTCTCCCGACAGCGCGCCGCCGAACTCGAGCACCAGCTCCGCCACATCATTTGCGATCGCCTCGAACTGATGTACACCGGCGGCGGTCTTCAGGTTGACAACCGGCCGGACGTGCAGGCACCCCACCGACGCATGGGCGTAGATGCCAGCCGTTGTTCCGTGAGCGCGAACGACCTCGAGAAACCGCTCGATGAAGTCACGGAGCTTCTCGGGAGCGACCGCGGTATCCTCGACGAAGGAGAGGCTCTTGGCGTCACCCTTGATCGCCATGGACAATCCGAGCGACGCCTCGCGCAGCTGCCAGATTCGCGCTTGATCCTCCGCCGTGACCGCACGGGTGCATACGGCACCCGGAGCGCGGGCCGCCAGATCCTGCTCGAGGGCCTCCAGCCGGCCGGGAAGCTCCGCCGCATCGTCGGCGTAGAACTCCACACAGAGCAGCGCGCCCGGATCACCGCGGAGGACGCCACGACGCATCGCGTCGAGCGCGGGGTTCTCGCGCGCGTGGTCGAGGATCGAGCGATCCATCACCTCGATGGCTGACGGACCGTGTTCGAGAATCGCCGGAGTCGCGCCGAGCGCATCGAGCAGCTCGGCGAACTCGATGGTCAGGACCGCCTTGGCGTTCGGGAGCGGCACGAGGTTGAGTCGCGCCTCCACAATCATGCCCAGCGTACCCTCCGACCCAACGACGATCTTCGCCAGGTTAAACGGGGTGCCGTTGACCGAGTCGGTAAAGGCGTCGAGGTTGTACCCGCCAACGCGACGGAGAATCTTGGGGTATCGACGATCGATCTCGGCCGCGAGCTCCGTGCCGAGGCGACGGACGGTTCGATAGCACGCCCCTTCCAGCGTGTCCGCCGCCATGACCGCGGCCAGAACCGCATCGTCGAGTGGCCTGAGGTGGGCCACCGTGCCATCGGAGAGCGCGACGTGCAGGTCGAGCACGTGGTCGATCGTCTTTCCGTAGAGGACGGACCGGGCACCGCTGGAGTTGTTGCTGACCATGCCGCCGATGGTCGCGCGGCTGGCGGTTGAGATATCGGGTGCGAACTTCAGTCGGTGAGGAGCAAGCTTGGCGTTGAGCTCATCGAGGACGATGCCGGGCTCGACCCTCGCCCACCGCTCCTCGACGTTGACCTCGAGCAGTTGGTTGAAGTGCTTGGAGAAGTCGAGCTGCAGCCCTTCGCCGATGGCCTGGCCCGCTTGCGAGGTGCCGCCGCCTCGCCCAGTGATCGAGCAGCCATGGCGTCGCGCACACCCGATGGCTTCGAGGATGTCCTGGCGCGATCGGACGATCGCTACCCCTCGCGGCTCGATCTGGTAGACACTCGCGTCGGTCGAGTACAGCGCGCGGGAAACCTGGTCAAACCGCACCTCGCCGTCGAGGCGCGACTCGAGATCTACCCGCAGCGCGTCATGCATGCCGCGTAGTATAGAGTAGCGTCGTGAGTTATCGAGCCGGCCGGCACTTCCTTCAGATTCCCGGTCCGACCAACGTTCCCGAGCGCATTTTGCGGGCGATCGCACGCGCGACGATCGATCATCGGGGACCTGAGTTTCAGGCGTTCGCGCGCGAGCTGCTCGACAACGTCCGAGCCGTGTTCAAGACCGATCAGCCGGTCGTCATCTACCCCGCGTCAGGCAGCGGCGGCTGGGAAGCCGCGCTCGTCAACACGCTCTCGCCCGGCGACCGGGTCCTGATGGCGGAAACAGGCCATTTCGCGACGCTGTGGCGGGACGTCGCGGTCACGCTCGGGCTCGAACCTGTGTTTCTGCCGGGCGATTGGCGCCACGGCGTCGATCCTGGCGAGATCGAGGCCACGCTGACGGAGGATTCCGCACACACCATCAAGGCTGTCTGCGTCGTGCACAACGAGACGTCGACCGGGGTAGCCAGTCGCATCCCATTAATACGACAGGCCATTGACCTCGCAAAACACCCAGCGCTGTTCATGGTCGATGCGATTTCGTCTCTGGCATCGATCGACTACCACCACGACGAATGGTGCGTCGACGTCACCATCACCGGTTCGCAGAAAGGGCTGATGCTCCCGCCTGGTCTCGCATTCCACGCGGTCAGCGCCAAGGCGTTGCGCGCACACGATATCGCGACCCTGCCGCGGAGCTTCTGGGACTGGAGCCCGATGTTGGCCGCTAACGAACAGGGCTTCTTCCCCTATACGCCCGCGACGAACCTGCTTTATGGACTGCGCGAAGCGCTTCACATGCTCAACGAGGAAGGGCTCGACAATGTGTTCGCTCGGCACCAGCGTCATGCCGAAGCCACACGACGCGCCGTTCGGGCGTGGGATCTAGATCTGCTCTGTGCTGAGCCGGATGAGTACAGCGCGTCGATCACCGCGGTGATGATGCCGGCCGCACACGAGGACCAGGCCAACCGACTGCTGCAGGTCATCCTAGATACATTCGACATGTCGCTGGGGATCGGCCTGGCGAGGCTCACGGGCAAGGTGTTCCGCATCGGCCACCTCGGCGACTTCAACGATCTGGCGCTGACGGGAACGCTGGCTGGCGTGGAGATGGGCCTCGGGATCGCGGGCATCCCGCATCGTCCAGGAGGTGTCCAGGCGGCGATGAGCTACCTCGCCGACTGCGCGACCCAGTCTAGAACGGCTGAACCTCGGGAAACCCCAGCGCCCGCTTGACCGACGAGTTCGCCATTGCGCGAATCCCCTGGGGGTCGAGGCGCCACTTGTCCATGAACTGGCCTGGTGCGACCAACTCTACCCCTGACGCATCGAGGAACGCTGCGAGCGCCGGATCCGAGAACGGTCGAGGTAGGCCACCGTCGAACGACTCCCAGAGCCCGTCCCAGTGAAACGGCAGGTACGAGGTGGGCCGAATAACTGGCACCACCGGTTCTGTTGCAAGGTTTGGGATCACGCGCGAGAATCCGTTGGGTGGACCTCGTTACGCGGCCAATCCGAACACCTTGTGGATCAGCTGCGTCTGCCCGACCACGTCGCCCTTCGCCATCCATCGCGCCTGTCCCTTGCGGAGCGCATGCATGATCTCGATGCCGCGCAAGGTCCGCCACGCCGTGGTGAATCGCTTGAAGCCCAGCATCGGCCGGGTGCGGCGTTTGATGAATCGGTGGTCCTGCTCGATGATGTTGTTCAGATACTTGCATTGGCGAAGATTCGAACGCGGTCGGACGAGTCCCTCGTGTCGGACGGCCTCGAACGCGACCGGGTAGGCGGGGTTCTTGTCCACGGTCACCACGCGAGGGGGCGTCGTATGAGCCGCGCCTAACGTCTTGCGGAAGAACGCGATGGCCGCCTTCCTGTCGCGCGTCGCTCGCAGCAAGAAATCCAGGGTATCGCCGTTGGAATCGACGCCACGGTAGAGATACGTCCAGGCCCCGGCGACACGCACGTACGTCTCGTCGATCCGATACGAGTCGTTGGTGCGCCTCAGGAATGGCCGACACCGTTTGTCGATCTCTGGCGCATAACGCTGCACCCATCGATAGATCGTCGTATGGTCGACACACAGGCCCCGCTCGCGCATCATGTCCTCGAGATCGCGATAACTTAAGGCATACCGCAGGTACCACCGAACGCACTGGAGGATGAGGGCGGGTTCGAACTGGCGCCATTTGAACGGATTGTCGCTGGGCATGATGGGGAACCCGGTACGGTGCTTGCCAAAGGTGGTCCATCCTGACGTCGCAGCCCTGAAGTTGCAACACAACCATATTCAGTGCCAGAGAGCTGCCAGCGTCAAAATCGGCTGGAAGTATCTGGATGATTAGGGCTTAAGCTCTCTTCACCAACACTTGATGACGGAAGCACCGGCTTCGGTGTACAGCCGCTCGACGCGTTTGTGGTTCACCCGATGACCCGCCTGCCGCAGCTTCAGATAGATCATCCCGGCCCCGTAGCGCCGGTGGCGGTGAGCGAGGGCGACAATGCGCCGCCGGAGTGTCAGGTTTCTGTCCGGCGCCGGCTGATACCGCAGCGACGACGCACGCATGCCCACCACCGCGAGCGCGCGTCGCTCACTCAGACCGCGGGCGGTCATATGCCGCACCAGCGTTCGACGAGCTGGTGCGGCTACCATTTGTTTCGTAGCGCCTCGCGGGTGACCTCGTTCTCAAGTAGCGACTCAGCCAGGAGCTTCTTCAGCCGACCGTTCTCCGCACCGAGCTCCTTCAGCCGCTTGGCGTCCGAGACGTGCATGCCACCGAACTTGCTCCGCCAGAGGTAGTAGCTCGCTTCCGAGAACCCGTGCCGCCGACATAACTCCTTCACCGGCAAGCCTGCTTCTGCCTCTCTTAGGAACCCGATGATCTGCGCTTCGCTGAACCGCTTCTTCACGTTCGATCTCCTTCCGGCTGGGACCGAACTCTCAACCGAAGTGCTACTCAACTCGGGGGGGACGTCGGTCCCGTACGCTGTTGAAATTCAGCGGCGGCTCGGTTCACGCCTACGCGACCATCTCTGACGATTCCCCGAGGCCCAGCCGAACAAAGTGATCAGTCTGGCGAGTTTGCGCCAGAACTCCCGCACTCGACTTTCCTAGCGTTTCCGTCATTTCCGAGATCACGCGCCACGCGAAGTAGCTCAGCTGGCTAACGTGGTTCAGAAATCCTTGCACGCTTTGCGTATTTGTTTTTCATTGCCATGCTTAGCTTTATGCCTCATTCAGAGAGGCTCAGCTAGGCATGACCCTTGTTTTTCATTGCCATACTTAGCTTTATGCCTCATCCAGAGAGGCTCAGCTAGGCATGACCCTTCACGAATAATGCGCTATTATCGGGCCATCTTGGCGGTCTCGTGTCACGGTACGACGATGTTGGGGCCGACTACGCCAGGGGACCGCTGGTGGTGGGCCTGTCGCTGTCGCACAGCCGGGGCCTGGGCGAGTACTCCGGCGTTGCCGGCGGGCAGGTGGCCTCCTCCGTGACCGGCCTCTACCCGTGACTGGGTTATCAGGCGAGCGAGCGCGTCTCGGTGCGGGGGGCGTCGGCTACGGGTCGGGCGGCATGCTACTGACGCCGGAAGGCGGGCGCGCTGGAGTTGGGTCTGTCGATGGGGCTGGCGGCGGCCGGGACGCGGGGCGAGCTGGTGGCCGGGGGCGGCGAACGGGTTCGAGCTGGCGTTCAAGGCCGACGCGCTGTGGGTCGGCACGGCCATCGAGGGGTGGACGGCCCGGCGGGACGCCGCAACTCGGGGTCGCGACCACGGAGACCGGGCGGGACTACCGGCTGGGGTTCGACCTCGGCCTGCTTGGAGCGAGAAGAAAGTCTGGCCTTCAAGCAGGCTCTGGCCGCGCAGCGGCGCAAGACCCTGCACCTCGGCGGCGGGGTGGACCAGCGACTGCTCGGCCAGGCCACAGTGAGTTGGTAGGCCGGGCGCCGAGAGCTTGCGCGGCGTCTGGTATCCGGCGGCCGGGCGCCGCCGGTGCGCTGGCCCCGGGCGATGGGAGGGATCGTGGTAACGGTGTCGGTGGTCGTATTCCTGTGGGCCGTGGTCGGACTCATTCGGTCTCAGTTGGCCGCGCCATGTCCTGCCGTACCTCACGAATGGAGGCGATGATCACGCCCGCGAGTGCGACACCTGCCATCACAATGGCAATGATTTCCGCGTTCACGCTTCCTCCAAATCGGTCGGCGGAGTCTCTCCGGCTGTGGCCATGGCCCGACAGTCACGTCGAAACGGTTGCAAGCCAGCACTGCGGGGCACGGTCGTTCTCGGCAACCCCGTCCTGACTCGGCGGCCAAAATGGAAATCTCGGATTCTTTCGCGCGTAGAAGCGCCCTAGCGCTTTCATCTGTACCACTTAGGAGGGTCGATCATGCTCGATGCACTCAAGAATTTGACGGGCGGTAGCCGGACGAAAAAGCAGGCCGCGGATTTCGAGGCCTTGATCCTGGCGGCGAAGAAAGAACAAAGCGCCCTCAACGCCATGCTCGCACAGATTACCCTGCGCGGTTCGACGTTGGCCCAGGTCGGCAAGACGCTCGAGCAGTTCGACGCGAAGACGGTCGCGACTGGCCAGAAGGTTACTGACGTCGACAAGCGCATCGCCGGCCTCGAGGAACGAACCAGGATGTTTGCGGAGATCGATGCGCGCATACAGGCGCTGCTGGCGATCGCGGAGCAAGCTCAGCAGAAGGCAGAGGGCTTGGTGGCTCCTGGCAGTGATCTACAGAAGCACCGACAGGCCGTCCAGCACCTCTCGTCGCAAATGCTCCAGACCCACGCAGGCATTGATGCCCTCAAGCGAGAGCAGGCCACCCTGGAGGAGGCCCGGACCGAACTGCGCAAGACGCAGGGTGAGGTCAAGAGCACGATCGAGGCCGCCGCGGTGGTCAAGGCCGAGCTCGATCAGGTCCGCGGTACCGCTGGCCATCTATCGCAGGACTACGCGCGGCTGCGCGACGCGTCCAAAGAAGTGCGCGAGGATTCCGTCGCGGCCGCGGAGTCGGTCAAGGAACTGGAGCGGAAACTCGGCCCGCTGATGCAGCTCCAGGAGCTGAGCAAGACGACCGAAGAGAAGCTTGCCGGCCTCAACGCCATGACCGAGCACGTCTCACAGAAGGCCAAGGCCCTCGAGAGCCAGCGATCGACGGTGGAACGGGCCATCGTCGAAGCCAAGCGACTGAACGAAATGGTCTGGAACATGGACGTTCAGATCAACCGGCTGAACGAAGGCGCGAAGGAGGCCTACCGCAGCGAGGAGACCATCGGCCGCATTGAGACACTCGTCCAGCAGACCAACGCGACGGTAGAAGGGATGACAAAGGTCCGCGACGACATGGCGCGCGAGTCGGCGCGGTTCGAAAAGGATGGGCGGGTGCTCGTGGATAGCTTGCGCGCGTCCCTCGAGCGCCTTGCGCTCGAGAAGAAGGAGTTCGACGCGCTCGACTTGCGGCTGCGCGCACTGCAGGACGCGGTCAAGGAAGCCGAAGCCAGCATGGAGGCGCTCGGCGTCAAGGAGCGGAATCTCTCCCAGCTCCACCAGAAGGCGGATGTCCTGAACCAGAGCTTCAAGGGACTCTCTGTGCAGGCAGACGAACTAGCGAAGAAGCAGGCCGGACTCGATATGCTGCAGGACCGTCTCGCGCAGGTCGAAGAGCTGGCGAAACGGACGGCCCTGCAGCAGGAGACGCTGAAGCAGGGGCGACAGGAGCTCGAGACGCTGCGCGGGGACATTCATAAGTTCCACGAGTCCCACGCCCAGGTCGCCCGGCTTGGTGACAAGCTGGCAGCCGATCGCGACGCGCTCGAAGCCTTCAGCGAGCGGATGACGGCATTCATGCTCCGCACGCCGCAGCTCGACGCCACGCTGAACGCGATCAATGGAAAGCTGGCGCTGGCCGATGAGGGGATCCGGCAGACGGCCCGGCTGGGTGAACTGGCCGGTGAGCTGGACACCCAGATGGACCGGCTTTCCGCCCGGACGCAGTTCGTCGACAAACTGGAGGCCCGGATCGACGGCCTGCACACGCTTGCTGCCGAAGTGGACGGCAAGCTGGCGGAGCAGCTCGACCGCCGCTCCGAGCTCGACACCCTGAAGAGTCAGTGTGACTCGGTTCTCGCGCGGACCCTCGACGCGGAGCAGAAGCTTGAGTCGGTCGAGGCGCAGCAGCAAAAGCTTCTCCCCGTCACCGATCGCGTGTCCACCCTCGAGGCGCGCATCGAGGCGGCGCACAGCCGCGTCAAGGAGATCCAGCAAGACGAGGCTGTCCTGCGCGAGCAGGAGACCCGACTGGCGGAATGTGTCGAAGCAAGCCGCGCGCTGGCGGGCGAGACCAGCGAGCGAATGAAACAGACCCGGGCGCTGAACGACGAACTGACTCGTGCCGGCGCCACCAAAGACGAATTGGTTTCAGAACTCGCACGCATTCAGACACACCAGCGCGATGCGGCGGCGCGCGCCGAAACGACCGAGGATCAGATCAAACGCACCGAAACAATGTACAAGCAGATCGAACAGCGGCAGGGCCAGCTCGCATTCTCGGAAAAGAAGGTCGCGCTCGTCGAAGCGAAGATGGCCGAGCTGTCAGACAAAGCCGGCACCCTCGATCAGACGATCAAAGGCATTCTCGAGCGACAGGCGGTGGTGGGGGCCGTCAAGACCGAGGTGGACAGCGTCCACGAGATCAGCGCGCGCAGCCGGGCGGACCTGCAGTTCGTGACAGATCACCGGGACGAGGTGGCTGCCGTACGGAGTCAGATCAACGATCTTCTGACCACAGCGCGGGAAACCGAGGAGAAGATCGGCGCCATCGAAGGGCGACAGGAGACGGTGGACGAGGTTCAGGCGAAAGCTAATCTCATCTCGAACCTGCTCACGGACGTGAGCGTGAATCTCGAAACACTCGTCGAGCAGAAGTTGATCATCGACAATCTGACCGAGAAACTGGCCCGGGTCGACTTCACCATGCAGGAGGCGCAGAACACGATCCAGACGCTGACGCATGAGCGCGAGCTGGCCGAACGCATGGAGCAGAGCATCAAGCAGCTTCGGACGAAAACCCTACAGGCCGAGCTCCCGCGTAAATCGGCGATCGCCTAGGAGTCTGCGCCGCAGAAACGGTGCGACAATTGTAGGCGAGCCGAGGAGGAAAGGACCTGATGTCGACGACGTTCCGTCCCTACGCACCGGATCAGATGCTGCTGTTGCCGGCGGACCTGCGGGCGTGGTTGCCGGAGGGCCACGTGGCGCACCACGTCAGCGACCTGGCGGACGGTGTGGATTTGACGGCGTTCTACGCGCCGTATGCGGGGGACGGTCGGCGCAACGCGCCCGATGCACCGCGGATGATGGTGAAGGTGCTGCTGTATGCGTATGCGACGGGGGTGTTCTCGTCGCGCGGGATCGCGCGGAAGCTGGAAGAGGACGGGGCGTTCCGGGTTCTGGGGGCGGGCAACTTCCCGCAACATCGGACGCTGTGCGAGTTCCGGCGGCGGCACGTGTCGGACTTCAAGGAGCTGTTTGTAGCGGTGGTGCGTCTGGCGCGGGAATTGGGTCTGGCGCGCTTCGGGAAGCTGTCGATTGACGGCACGAAGGGGCGGGCGAACGCGAGCCAACGGAAGGCGATGAGCTCCGGGCGGATGGCAAAGGAGGAGCGGCGGCGGCGGGGGGAGATGGAGGCGCGGCTGGCGGCGGCTGGCGGGGCCGAGGACGCGCGGTTGGGGGCGGACGTGCGGGGCGACGAGTTGCCGGCGGAGTGGCGCCGCCGGGAAGACCGTCTGGCGGCGATCCGGGCGGCGAAGTCGCGGTTGGAGGCGCAGCAGCGGGCAGCGGACGACGCCCGCGGTCGGCAGCCGGACCAAGACCGGAACCCGAAGGGCGGGCCGCCCTACACGCGGTCGTATGGCGAGCCGGACGCGAAGGCGCAGAGCCACTTCACGGACCCGGAGAGCGGGATCATGAAGACGAGCAACGACGGGTTCCAGCAGTGCGACAACGCGCAGGTGGCGGTCGATGGTGCGCACCAGTTGGTGGTGGCGACGGAGGTGACGGCGAACGCGAGCGACCAGGGTGGTGTGCCGGCGCTGCTCGACGCGCTGGCGGAGACGGTCGGCGAGCAGCCGGAGACGGTGCTGGCGGACGCCGGCTACAGCAACGAGCGGGACTTGGCGGACCTGGAAACGCGAGGCATCGACGGGTATGTGTCCTTGGGCCGGGAGGGGAAGGCGGCCAGGCCCCGCGACCCGGAGAAGTATCCCGCGACGAGTCGCATGGCCGAGAAGCTGTCGAGGCCGGCGGGCCGTGCGGCGTAGGCAGAACGCACGTGGCTGTCGGAGGCTCCCAACGGCTGGATCAAGCACGTGCTGGGATTCCGACGCTTCAGCCTGCGGGGGCTGGCGACGGTGCAGGGCGAGTGGGACTTGGTGTGCCTGGCGTTGAACACCAAGCGCCTGCACGCCCTGATGGCGGCGTAACACGCGGGGAATGAGGCTCGCAACGACGACCGATCGGCGCGCATCGGGCTCTGTGGCGGGCCAGGCGGCCCCGCAAGGCCGAATCTTGCTATCTGCTTCGCCCTTCGCCGAGGAGCTCCCTCGTCGGCCGACCGCCGAAGTCGCTCCGGCACAATGACGCACAGCATGGGCCGACGACCCATTTCACGCCGCCGCACCTCCTGCGGCGCAGACTCCTAGCCTGTGGCCGTCGGTCAGAGGGGCGAATTCCTTGCTCCCCCGTCATTGCGGAAGGAGTCGACCTCGCATGTTGCAGATGGCGCCAGAGACCATGCGCGAGCTTGCGCAGCACGTGACAGAGATACTGATACAGCGGATTGATCGTCTGCCGGGCGACAGGGTGTGGGAAGGTGACTTCAAGGACGCTCTCGCTCATCACCTCGCCGAAGACCCGCCGGAAACCGGCCGGCCGGCGCGGTGACCCCGGTCACGTCGCTGATCACGGTGTGGAGCTGGAGGTTCATCAGCGTCAGCGCCTTCTGCATCCGTTGGATACAGGCGGCCGCCCCCTCCACGAGGGTGTCTCGGTGACGCAGCAGAGTACGGATGGTGGTGATCTCCGCGGTGGGCCGAAAGCTGCCGCGCAGCAAGCCAAAGGTATGGAGCCGCTGGATCCACTGGCCCAGCATCCCGAAGATCGACGTCAAGAAGCCTTCAGTCTGCCGCAAGGGCAGGTGGAAGATGAGCCGGAGCGTCAGCGCGGTTTCGATGGCGAGATCGGAATACTGCAGCTGCCCGCCACGTTTGCCGACCCCGTATGGTGCGATTAATGGGCCGACCCCTCATGCGGCCTCTCGATAGTAGAAACTGAGCAGTCCGCCGAGGCGCTCACGCCGCTGCACGTCGGCGTCCGCGCGTACCGGAGGTGGCGGTCGTTGCAGGAGCTGGTTGTCGAGTCCCTGGTGGTTTCTCTCACGCTGGTCATGCTCGACGTGCTCGTGGACAATGAGGCGCACATGCCCCTCGCCGAGCGGGACGACACGATGGAGGCACTCCTCTTTGATCGACCGGACGAACCGCTCGGCATAGGCGTTGAGATTCGGACTCTTCGGCGGCAGCCGGATTGGCCCACCATCGCCACTTGTCAGGATCTCGCCACAGACCCGCGTGTAGAGGGGATCGCAGTCATGCATCAGCTGGCGCACGGTCCGCAGGAAGCCATCGACCGGATCGGTCAGATTGCGGGCCATCTGCTCCATCCACCGGCCATCGGGTTGCGGGTGGATCCCGGCGATGTGCACACGGCGGGTCTTCAGCGCGATCACGAAGACGACGAAATACCGCCGCAGACCGGCCAGGGTGAGCACCTCGACCGTGAAGAGATCGGCGGCCGCCAGGCCTTCCCAGTGCGTCTGCAGGAACGTCTTCCACGGCGTGCGCTGGTTCCGCTCTGGAGCAGGGGCGATCCCGTGGTCGTGCAAGATCCGCTTCACCGTGTTCCGGGCGATGTGGTGGCCGAGGTTGGCGAGCGCGCCGCGGATCCGCGTGTCGCCCCACGTCGGATTCTCACCCGCCATCCGTACGACGAGTTCGGTCACCGCCCTGGGTGTCATCGGTCGTCCCCGACGCCGGCGAGCACGGCCCTCGTACTGCTGGGCGATCAGACGCCGGTACCAGCGGAGAATCGTGTCAGGCGTGACGATGCCTGCCACCTGACTCACGATCCGCCGGCCGAGTGTCTGGCCGCGCACCGCGAGTCGCCGGCGCTGGGCGTCGGTCAGACGAAGCGGTCGAGGACCAAGATGCTCCCGGAGGACGCGATTCTCCTCCCGGAGAGAGTCGATGAGATTTTCTTGGTGGCGAGTCACCCAGCCAGCCAAAGCCAGCACGAGGAAGTACAGAGCGTGGGGCATGGCCGGAGGCTACATGGCTCAGACGCGGCCGTCACCCACGTTGTCTCGAGGATTCACTCGTCTCGGCCGTTTTCTCGCACCATACGAGGTAGGGTGTGCGCGTAGCAGCGGAAACCCACGGGGCAAAATATCATGCCCGTTGCCAATGTAACATCTGCAAGTCGTCAATTGCCTTGGCCACGTGAGTTGCGACGGCTCTGTCACACTTGGCAACGCGGGCCGATAAGCCGTCCATGAAAACAACTCGATCCATCTACCGCGGATTCTGTTTTCCCTCAGAGGTCATCGCCCACGCTGTTTTCCTCTATCACCGATTTCCCCTCAGTCTGCGAGACGTCGAGGACCTACTTGCGCAGCGTGGGATCGCTGTGAGCTCCGAAACGATTCGACGGTGGTGTCGCCGATTCGGGCCGCACTACGCCCGCAACGTAAGGCGACCGCGGCCGACCACTGGCTGCCGGTCTCGGTGCGACGCTGGGTTTCACCACGGACTCCTAGCACGATGAAAGTGTCCGGGCGCCTCGCCGCGCTGCACATCGCCAGCCTCTGGTGCATCGCCGTGGCGCAACCGCTCTTCGACGTCCTGCGGGGCAGCCCCGAGTTCTTCGTCGCCCACGATGCCACGCCGGCCGATCTGGTGGGCTTGGTGCTGCTATTCTGCCTGGCCGGGCCCGCCATCGCTGCGCTTGCGCTTTGGATCGTCGGCGGGCGGGCGCCACCGGGATCATGGTCGGCAGCCTCGCTGCGGCCGTCGTGCTCGCGGCGCTCAAGCCGCTCGGCGGCTGGCACCCCGGCCTCCCGCTGGCGTTGGCGGCAGGCTGCGGCGCGGCCACGGGCTTC
Organism: Vicinamibacterales bacterium; assembly: GCA_965216615.1. Classification (GTDB taxonomy): domain Bacteria; phylum Acidobacteriota; class Vicinamibacteria; order Vicinamibacterales; family UBA8438; genus CAUZIB01. The sequence continues at coordinate 90,252 of CBDCGH010000023.1, forward strand.
GCGTACATCCGCCTCGCGCCGCTCCGCCTGTTCGCCACCTTTCTCTCGCCGGCTCTCGTGGTGGTGCCGGCGGCGTTCCTGCTCACCCCAGGTATCGCCGGCCTGTTGGCGGCGGCCGACGAGGAGTCAGCGCTCGATGTCGCCTTCGGCGCCACGCCCCCGGTCGTCATCGTCATCTTCGATCAGTTACCGCTGATCTCCCTGCTCGATGCCGACGGCCGCATCGACCCAGCGCTGTACCCACACTTCGCGGCGCTGGCCAGCGAGTCGACATGGTTCCGCAACGCGAGCGCCGTCGCCGAGTACACCAGCTTCGCACTGCCGGCCATCCTGACCGGCACCTATCCGGAGCGGGGCCGCCTGCCGGTGGCGGCGGACTACCCGGAAAACCTGTTCACGCTGCTCGGCGGCCGCTACCGCCTGCACGTGCAGGAGCCGCTGACGGAGCTGTGCCCGGCGGCGCTCTGCCCGCCGCCGACCGCGCGGCTGGCGGGCATCCTGAGCGACCTAGCGGTGGTCTATCTGGCCGTGATCCTGCCCGACGATCTCGCCGCACGGCTGCCGCCCGTCACCCAGGGCTGGCGCGACTTCACCGCGCGCACCACGTTTACCGAGCGGTTCTTCGCGCCGCGGCCAGACCCGCGCGACACGGCCGCCGCCTTCCTCGACTCGGTCAGCGCCGCCGCGGCCGGCGATCGACCGCCTCTCTATTTCCTGCACGTGCTGCTACCGCATCATCCGTGGATGCTGCTCCGGACGGGCCAGCGGTTCACGCTGCAGCGCGGCGACGTCGGCCTCAGCAACGAGCGCTGGCTGGACGACGAGTGGGCCGCCACGATTCGCTATCAACGGCATCTGCTGCAACTGCAGTACGTCGATACGGTCGTCGGCGCGTTGGTGTCGCAACTGCGCGACGCGGAGGTGTACGACGATGCGCTGATCGTCATCACCGCGGACCACGGCGCGAGCCTGCGGTCCGGCTTCCCGTTCCTCCAGGCGACCGAGGCCTCGTTCGTCGACATCGCGCCAGTGCCGCTGTTCTTCAAGAGCCCGGGCCAGCGGCAAGGCGAGACCGTGGATGCCAATGTCGAGACCATCGACATTCTTCCCACGCTGGCGGCCGTGCTGGGCGTCCGGCTGCCGTGAACCGCCGATGGCGCGAACGTGCTCGACCCGGCCTGGAGCGGCCGTCCCGCGAAGACGATGCTGGCGGGCGGCGCGACCCGCCGTATGGCCGGCCCGGCCGATCTGCGCGGCGCGGTGATGGCGCGCGTGCGCCACAAGCTGGCGCTCTTCGACGGGGGAGATCCGCTGAACGCGCCGGCGGCGGGCGGCCGCGCGGATCTGATCGGCCAGCGGGCCACCGACTACCCAGCCGCCGCGACGGATATCGAGGTGACCGTCGACGCGCCGGAGCTGCTGGGCGCCATCGACCCGGTCGGGGACTTCGTGCCGGCGCACATCACCGGCTCCGCCGCCGCCCCGAACGGCGCGTCCCCGCCCCTGCTGGCCGTGGCGCTCAACGGCGTGGTCGCGGCGATCACGCGGCCGTACCCCGTGTATCCGGCCGCGACGGCGCCTGGGAGGCGATCGTCGATCCCGGCCTGTTGCAGCCGGGCGCCAATACGCTCGCCGTGTTCGCGGTCAGGGAGCGCGTCGACGGGACCGTCGCCCTGGCGGAAGCGTATGTCGAAGAGGGTGGTGAACCGCGCGTCCTCAATCTGATCCTCGACACGACGGTTGCGCTGCTGGGCGCCACGGCCGCGGGCTTCCATGGGCTGGAATACACCGAGGACCGTGCGTTCCGCTGGACCACCGGGGAGGCACGGATCAATGTTCCCATCGATCCGGAAGCGCCGCCTGCCGCACTCGCCGTCGACGTGGTGATGACCGGGCAGCCAAAGTGGCTCCGCATCGAGGCTGACGGTTGCGTGCTGTTCGACGACACCATCAGCAGCCGCTGGGCCGAGTCATTCGCGTTGGACAGCTGCCGGCTGACGCCGCCCAGCCTAGAGATCTTGCTGGCGAGCGATACACACGTCCCCGACACCAGTGACAACCGCACGCTCGGCGTGGGCGTCGCAGCGGTCGAGTTGCGCGACCGGTAGCGCCGCGATCCGCTCGACACGCGTTCTTGAACTCCTGCTGAGACAACCGAAGCTCAGACGATCAAGACAGTCCGCTGGTGGAATGATGCGCCAGATCGTACGGCGTCGTGGTGTGGTGACCGCTCCCAGTAGAGGGTGTCAGGACGTTCTCCTGGGGTTCGGCCGGTTAATGGGACACTATGCCAATGTCGTACCGCATCGGTCGGTGAAGGAACTGTGGATCGGGATCGGTGCGGGCTAGCTCCGATTCATGCACCAACGCGTGTGCCGGGAGAAGCCCGGTCAAGGGGGACGAGATGCCGTGATGTGATCTTTGAAACCTTAATTCGAAACCCTGTGGGTATCCAATCCCATCCGGCCAAGGTCGGCCGCCAGCCGGAACCGAGTGATGCGTGGGCCTGGGGTGACCCAGGGCGTGAAGCGTTCACAGGGAGCGCGGAGGCCCACGTGATTGAGCCCCGACATGCATTGAGTGCAAGGGCCGACGCCTTGCGTTGGGCGGAAGGCCATGTCGCCGCCTCTGAGTGGCCGTGGCGGTGGCGACCTCGCCGGGGTCGGAGCGCGGGGCATGGGTGCGGGTGGGTTTCCCGGGAACCCGGGAGGCCTCGTCGTCTCCATCCTAAAGATTGCCGGGGCGCGGGCACCGGCTCACCAAGCCCGAGGCCGTGGACGTCGCACCTGGCGTCCGACGGAGCGAACCGCAGGTGCTCGGATGGTACCGCCGGGCGAAGGCAACGAAGCGCGGGGGGATGGACGGCGAGGAGTCGGAGTGTCTCAGAGTACCGCCGAAGCGGGGGAATTGAGCCCACGAGACCCCGTGGAGGGAAGGGGGCACCGGCAGGTGGCACCGGTGGAGGGAAAGACGGCCAACACACCGAGGTTGGGTCCCGTCTCCACGTCACGACAACGGATAGCCGAACTGGCCAGATAAGCCTTGGGGATGGCGGTGGCCATCGCCTGGCTTCCTGGACCAGCGGGTACGCGACGGCGCGTAGCGAAGCTGTCTGTCGAGGAGCCGGATGCGGCAGAACCCGCACGTCCGGATCTGTGGGGGGCCAGGGTCAGCAACGACCCTGGTCTACCCGACCACCAGCCGTCGGCCTCCACTGCTCGTCATGTTCGCGGTGTCATCGGCCCCTACAGCAGGCGGCGGACTGCCTCCACATCCACGTCCGAGGGGAGCCCGAACCCACGTCCGTACCCGAACAAGTCCGCCACCGTCGTTGAGCCGAACCGGCTGTCGAGCAGCTCCAGGTGATCCGCCGTGATGAGCGCGGGGTGCGGCACACCGCACGCGCGGCTCACGGCGAGTAACTCTTTCCTGAGCGCTACAACGTAGTTGGCGAGCCGCGCGGCCTTCAGGGTCGGGTCCAGGCCGCGAATGAGCCAGGGATGCTGGGTCGTGATACCGGTCGGGCAATGGTTCGTGTGGCAGCGCTGGGCCTGAATGCAGCCGATGGCGAGCAGCGCTTCCCGGCCCACGTTGATCACGTCGCACCCCAGGCCGAACGCGAAGACGGCGGCTTCGGGGAACCCGAGCCGGCCGGAGCCGACGAACACAATCCGCTGGTGCAGCCCGTCGGCATGAAAGATCTGCTGCACGCGGCTGAACCCGATCTTGAACGGCAGCGCCACATGATCCGTGAACACGAGCGGCCCGGCGCCCGTGCCGCCTTCGCCCCCATCGATGGCGATGAAATCGACGCCGCGGGTGCCGGTCGCCATCAGCTGCGCGAGGTCGGTCCAGAAGGTGGTGTCGCCGACCGCCGCCTTGATGCCGACTGGCAGCCCGGTGGTCGCCGCGATGGACTCGACGAAATCAAGCAGTGCGTCCGCGGTCCCGAAGGCGCTGTGCGCGGCGGGGCTGGCGCAGTCCCGATCACGCGGGATGCCGCGGGTCTCCGCGATCTCCGCGCTGATCTTCGCCCGTGGGAGCAGGCCGCCGGCGCCGGGCTTGGCGCCCTGACTCAGTTTGATCTCGATCGCGCGAATCTGCGGACACCGTGCGACGGTCTCTTGCAGCCGCGCCATGCTGAAGCGGCCGTCGGCCTCACGGCAGCCGAAGTAGCCGGTGCCGACCTGCCAGACCAGCTCCCCTCCGTTGAGGTGGTATGGCGAGACGCCCCCTTCGCCGGTGTTGTGCAGGCAGCCGGCGATCTGTGCCCCGCGGTTGAGCGCTTCGACCGCCGGGCCGCTCAGGGATCCGAAGCTCATGCCCGAGACGTTGACGACCGACGCCGGACGGAACGCCTTCGCGCGTCCGCGGGCCGCGCCGAGCACTTTCGCGCACGCAATCGTGCACTGCGGGTCGTACGCCGGGTCGCCGGGCACGGGCGTCTGCAACGGAAACGTCTGGTGCTTGATGACGAGGTAATTGGACTGTCGCTCCATGTCCTGGTCGGAGCCGAACCCGAAGGAGGTGTCCGCCTGCTTCGAGGATGCATACACCCACCGCCGCTGGTCGCGGCTGAACGGCCGCTCCTCGTTGTTGTTCGTCACGATGTATTGACGGAGCTCCGGGCCGACGGCCTCGAGCCAGTAGCGGACGTGCCCGATGATCGGGAAATTCCTGAGGATCGCGTGCTGGCGCTGCAGCAGGTCGTACACGACGACGACGGCCAGGAGCCCGAGCGCGCTGAAGAGCAGGACCATCGGGTCATTCTACGGGAACCGTCGCCAGCCATGGGTGTGATCAGCTCCGGCACTCCTGAGAAACTGGCTCCCTACACAACGAGACCGGTACTGGCTTCGACGAGTTCAAAGCCGAGTGATGTCGCGCGTTTGCGGAGGCTGCGGAGGATGCGTGTGCGCTGGCGCGTGTCGTACTCGGCCGCGGATGTGTGATGGGAGGGCATGTTGTATGTGAGCATGCGGTAGACGAGCAGGGCGAGCTTGCGGGCGGTCGCCGTCATGGCGGTGGGCTTGTCCGTGCGAGCGGCCAGCCTGCGGTAGAACGCCCCGAGCGCGTGGTCGCCCCGAACGAGGGCCATGGCCGCGAGGCGCAGGATCTTGGCGGCTCGATTCGCGGACGGTTGCGTGCGAGATCCGAGCCGCTTCCCACCCGAGATCTTGTTGTTCGGCGCCAGCGTGAGCCAGGAGGCGAAATGGTACTCGGTCGGCCAGCAGCGCATATCGACACCGATCTCGGAGATCAGCCTGAGCGCGCCGTAGGGACCGAGGCCCGGCAGTGCGGTGAGGTCGACCCCACCACACAGCGTGAACAGGGGGGAGCGGATCTCGAACGACGGTGTGTTGTCCTGTCGCTTGCTCTTGGGACTCGGTTTGCGCGAAGCCGGCAGGTCCCTGCCCGGCGGTTCGCATTGGGCCTGGAGCGCGTGGACGCGCGCCTCGATCTGCTCGTCACCGCGCTGGATCGTCTCGTGGTAGCAGTCGTACACCTCGAGCTCCTGGCGCAGCACGAAGAGGTGTTCAGCGCGATAGTGCCCCGTGAGCGAGGCGGCGATCTCGGCTTCCGACGCCTTGCACCGGGGATCGCGATGACGAGCGAGCACCGTGGGATCGGTCACGCCGGCCACCATGTCGCGCAGGATCAACATTCCGGTGACCCCGGTCACGTCGCTGATCACGGTGTGGAGCTGGCGGTTCATCAGCGGCAGCGCCTTCTGCATCCGTTGGATACAGGCGGTCGCCCCCTCCACGAGGGTGTCTCGGTGACGCAGCAGCGTACGGATGGCGGTGATCTCCGCGGTGGGCCGAAAGCTGCCGCGCAGCAAGCCAAAGGGATGGAGCCGCTGGATCCACTGGCAGTCGGACACATCGCTCTTGCGTCCGGGCACGTTCTTGACGTGCCGGGCATTGACGAGGAGCACCGAGAAGCCTCGTGCCTCCAGCATTTCAAAGAGCGGGATCCAAGACACGCCGGTCGACTCCATCGCGACGGTATCGACGTCACACGCCGTGAGCCAGTCGGCCAGGTCGATGAGCGCATGCGTGAAGCTCCTGAACTCCCGCACAGGCTGCTCGTCTCGGTCGGGGGGGGCCGCCACCCAATGGCTCCCGGACCCAATGTCGATACCCGCGGCATTGAGATGCACCCGCTCCAGAAACGTCTGTTCTCGGGTCCTTCGCTTCGAGCGCCGCGGGGGGCGCGTGGTGTGCTGTGTGCGTGGCATCGGTCACTCCTTCATCGTGATGAGCGAGGAGCATCCGAAGGCAGGAAGGCGTCGGGAAGTACTCTCCTGAACGGGATCACGCCATGCGTGTCGCCAATGATGTGCTCGCGACATCCCCGGGCCATGCTGTCAAACGGGGGCTCACCCACCAGTGTGCCGTCGGCCTCGGCCCTCGGTGCTTCGCTCAGGCTACCAGCACGGCCTCAGGCGCCGGCCCAGTTTCTTCGTGATGTTTCGCGACGAAAGGGCGCGTGGATTGGCTGTCAAGTTAACGAGTCCGGGACATACGAGGGCAGGCTAATCAGAGATCAGGCTGCCGTCACCGCGGTCCACACTGTGAACGCTCGTGCCCGCAACATTCGATGATGAACCGATCTCAGCCGGTGCCGACCCACGCGAAACAGATTTTGAATGATGCCGTGAACGTGCAAGAAACACTGCGCGTGGGCGGATGACGTGAAGCCGCGCATCTGACGCTCCCGTTGTCGCGTGGGTTGGTGCGACACTTCGGCCCGATTGTTCGCGTATCGCGTCGTGTCATGGGTGACCAAAGGCATGACGTCCCGATGGGCGACACGGTAGCTGCCCAACTTGTCGGTCACGAGCCGCACGGGTTCCTGTCGCTGACTGTTCAACAGTCGGCGGAAGAATCTCCGCGCTGCACGCCCGTCCCGACGGGGTTGTACGAGGATGTCGATCAGGTCACCGTCTTGATCCACCGCGCGCCTGAGAACGGCGGAGCAAAAATAGACCACAGCGCGACGGTGTGAAGCTGCCTGCGGGCGGCGGAAAACCAGACCGCTCGAGTGGTCCACCGAGCATGCCGAGGGTGTTCTGTGGGACACAGGAGGGATGTATCGAGTGGAGCTCTATGCGGCGGTGCGGCGCAGCGTGTATGTGGAGGGGTGGAGCGAGCGCGCGGCGGCGCGCCGCGTCGGGCTGGCCCGAGAGACGGTGCGCAAGATGCTGCGCTACCGCCTGCCGCCGGGGTATCGCCGGCAGAAGCCGATCCGGTGTCCGAAGCTGGAGGCCTTCACGGGGGTCATCGATCAGATCCTCCGTGACGATCAGCACCGGCCGAAGAAGCAACGCCACACGGCCAAGCGCATCTGCGAGCGCTTACGCGCGGAGCACGACTTCACGGGCGGCTACACGATCGTCAAAGCCTACGTGCGCGAGCAGAAGCTGGGCGGGCAAGAGATGTTTGTGCCGCTCGCGCATCCACCGGGCGACGCCCAGGCCGACTTCGGCGAAGCGCTGGTGGTCATCGACGGCGTCGAACGCAAGGCGCACGACCTGGTCGTGGATCTGCCGCACAGCGACGACGCGTTCGTGCAGGCCTTTCCGGCGGAGACGACGGAGGCGTTCTGCGATGGGCACAACGCTGCGTTCCACGACTTCGGCGGCGTGCCGCGTCGCATCGTCTACGACAACACCACGCTGGCGGTAGCGCGGATGCTCGGTGACGGCACCCGCCAGCGGACGCGAGTCTTCAGCGAGCTCCAGTCGCACGACGTGTTCGACGATCGCTTCGGGCGGCCAGGGAAGGGCAACGACAAAGGCACGGTGGAAGGGCTGGTCGGCTACGCGCGCCGGAACTTCTTCGTGCCGGTCCCACGCGTCGCCAGTTGGGACGCGTTGAACCTCGACTTGGCGAACAAGTGCCGCGCGCGGCGCGGGCGCCGGTGACGGCGGCACACCGAGACGATCGGGGAGCGCTTCGCGCGCGACCGCCAGGCGTTGTTACCGTTGCCGCCGGTCCCGTATGACGCGTGCGACCAGCGCTCGACGCGGGTCACGTCGCTGTCGCTGGTGCGCGACCGCCGCAACGACGACTCGGTGCCGACCGCCTACGGTCACCGCGCGGTGGTGGTGAAAGGCGACGTGGACGAGGTCGTGATCGTGTGTGGCAGTGAGGAGATCGCCCGCCATCGTCGCAGCTATGACCGTGACGTGTTGATCTTCGATCCGCGGCATGACGTGGCCTTGTTGGAGCGCAAGACCGGGGCGCTCGACCAAGCGGCGCCCCTGGTCGGGTGGGCGCTGCCGGAGGAGTTTCTTCGGCTGCGGCGGCTCTTGGAGGCGCGACTGGGTAAGCCGGGCACGCGCGAGTACGTGCAGGTGTTGCGGCTGCTCGAGGACGTTCGGCTCGCCCACGTCCGCGGCGCCGTCCGGGACGCCCTCACCCTGGGCGTGGTCGGCTTCGACGCCGTCAAGCATCTGACGCTGGGCCGCATCGAACACCGGCCACCCCAGCTCGATCTGGCGCAGTATCCGCATCTGCCGGCCGCGCGCGTGGCGACGACCGCGGCGGCGGACGACCTGGCGCTGCTGGGGGCGGGCACCGAGTGATGGCGACATCGACCCTGCTGCTCGACGCGCATCTCAAGGCCCTGCGCCTGCCGACCTTCTTGCGCGAGGACGACAAAGTGGCGCGGCAATGCGCCCACGAAGGGCTGGACTGTCCGCGCTACCTGTTCCGCCTCTGCGAGCTAGCGCTGCTCGACCGCGAGCAGCGCGCCACCGAGCGCCGCATCAAGGCCGCCACGTGTCCGGTCTTGAAGAGTCTCGAGACGTTTGAGTTCCGCGCGATCCCGTCGTTGAACAAGAGCCTGGTGCTGGAGCTGGCCCGCTCAGCGTATCTCGACCGGCGAGAGAACGTGTTGGCGTTGGGCAACTCCGGCACGGGCAAGACGCATCTGGCGCTGGCGGTGGGGCTGGCGGCCTGTCAGAAAGGCTATCGGGTGCGCTTCACCACCGCCGCCGCGTTGGTGAACGACCTGCTCGAGGCCCGGGATGACAAGCGCCGGCTGCGCGTGCAGACGCAGCTCGTCAAGCAGGATGTATTGATCGTGGACGAGCTCGGCTACGTCCCGTTGGCGAAGACCAGCGCCGAGCTGCTGTTCGAGATCTTCTCCCAGCGCGACGAGCAAGCATCGACGCGCGTGACCTCGAATCTGCCCTTCAACGAATGGACCGAGATCTTCGGCTCCGAACGGTTGACTGGCGCGCGGCTCGACCGGCTGACCCATCACGTCCACATCCTCGAGCTGAACGGCGACAGCTATCGCCTCGAACACAGCAAGAAAGCCCGCCAACACCCTGCCGCTCCGACTTCCTGAAGTCTCCCCCCGCCACGCCGCTGTCAGGAACTTCGACCCGCTGCCGGATGGTCTAGTTTTCCTCCGCCACCGTGGTCTAGTTTTACTCCGCCCTTGACACGCGCCAGAGATACTGGCGCTGACCGTTGATCGTCACGAAGACTTCGTCCAGGAACCACGTATCTCCGAGTCGACCCTGTCGTCGCTTCAACTGCCGAGCGTAGTCGGGGCCGAACTTCCCGCACCACTGGCGAACGGTTTCGTAGGACACGATGATTCCTCGTTCGGCCAGCAAATCCTCAACATCCCGGAAGCTCATGCAGTATCTGTGGTAGAGCCAGACGGCATGGCTGATGATGTCGGGCGGAAAGCGATGCCGATGGTAGCGGGGCCGGCGAGTGTTCATCCCGGCATTGTGCCGGGCGGAGAGTTAACCTGACTGTGAGCATGATTCCCCTGCCTGTCGGGGTTGCTCAGTGACACCGGCGTACTGTCCAAGAACCCGATCGACGCCGTCCGACGGGCTGATTCTACGCTGGACACTCGCCGGATCGCGACGTTCGTGACCGCCGAGAGCCTCTGCTCGGCTCGCCCCGTATGTCGCCTGTTCCCCAAGTGTTGCAGTTTCTCGTCGTGGCCGTCGCGGGCTGGATCAACCAGCAGCCGCGTGACGTCATTGACTCTCTCCAGGAAGAGAATCGCGTCCTCCGAGAGCAGCTCGGTCCTGGCCGTCTCCGGTTCACCGACGCCCAGCGCCGGCGCCTGGCCGCACAGGCCAAGAGCCTCGGGCGACGGGTACGCCGTGACCGGCACACCCTGGTCACGCCCGATATCCTCCGCCGCTGGCATCGACAGCTGATCGCGAGGCAATACGACGGCCGCGGCCGTCGCGGACTGGGCCGCCCACGGGTCATGGACACGATCCGCCGGCGCATCGTCCGGATGGCCCCCGAGAACCGCGCGTGGGGCGACACCCGTATTCGGGGTGCCCGCGGCAACCTCGGTCATCAGGTCGCGCGGGGCCCCCTCGCCAACGTGCGCAAGGAGCGCGGCCTAGAACCCGCCCCCGACCGCAAGAAGCGCACGACCTGGCGGGAGTGTCTCGCGGCCCACGGGGACGTGCTCGCCGCCGCCCCGTGGTCGCGTCCCGTGCCGCCAGCGGCTCGGTGGGATGTTGAACTACGACTATCGGTCAGCAGCGTGATACATGACCGGCCGTCAACCCCACGATCTAGTTTTTGGACAGTACGGCATTCACCTCACATCCATGACTACCGTGTTCGACCTCAATGGAGTGTAGCGCCCCGACGTGGCAGAACCGGTCTTACACCAGTTCCGTCTACAATTCTTGAAAGGATCTGCCATGAAGCAGCTGGGCGGTCCGCCGCCGCAAACACACGCGGTGGATGGTCTATGAATCGACCCATCACCGGCTTCCGCCTTGATGACCACGGTGACTGGACCGCCCTCCTGAGCTGCGGTCATGCACAGCACGTGCGGCATACCCCACCGTTCACGAATCGACCATGGGTGACCACCGCCTCCGGCCGGGAGAGCCGCCGGGGAGAGCCACTGCCCTGTGTACGCTGTGATCGGTTCGAGCTACCGGAGCGCGTCGTCGCGTACCAGCACACGCCGGTGTTCACGGAGCGTTCCATCCCCGCGAGCCTCCGCACGAAGCACGTAACCACGGCTGGCGTCTGGGCCAGGATTACCGTCCTCGAGGGCACGCTTCGCTACCGCGTCGATGCGCTGGGCATCGAGATTGACCTCGATCCGGACCGGCCCGGCATCGTCGTGCCAGAGCTCGCGCACAGCGTGCAACCCACCGGGGCGGTGCGATTCTCCGTCGAGTTTCTTCGCGCATCTGACGGCGGGCCCTGACAGGCACGCCCCGGCGGCTGTGACTTGACAACGGCCCGAGAGGACTGAGGCCCCGATGTGGCGAGACGCGTGTTCAGACCGCCTGGGTGACGGCGTTGATGCCGGACTCGTATAATTCGAGACTGCGTCACTGGTCAGGCCCACGCATACAGGGAGTCATCGAGCGATGTTCTTCTTCGATCCGACGTATCTGCTGTTCATCCTGCCGGGAGTGGGCTGTCGCTCTGGGCGAGCTTCCGCACCAAGTCAGCCTTCCGCACCTACTCGAAGGTGCCGTGCGCGCGCCAGCTCACCGGCGCCCAGGCCGCCCGCCTGATGCTCGACCGCGCTGGGCTGCGCCACGTGGGTATCGGGCGGTCACACGGCCTGCTCTCCGACCACTACAATCCAGCGACGCGCAGCTTGGCCCTGTCGAAGGATGTGCATGACTCCACCTCGATTGCAGCGATTGGCGTGGCGACGCACGAGGCGGGCCACGCCATCCAGCATGCGGCCCACTACGCGCCTCTCTGGCTGCGGAGCACCCTCGTCCCCACGGCCAACATCGGCTCGTCGATCGGCTACGTCGTGATGATGATCGGGCTGTTCATGGCGTCGCAGTCGCTGGTGGGCATCGGCGCGCTCCTGTTCTCCGCGGTCCTCCTCTTCCAGATCGTGACGCTCCCCGTGGAGTTTGATGCCACGGCCCGCGCCAAGAAACTCGTGGTGGCGTACGGGATTATCAGTGAGCGCGAGCGGGTGGGTATGGACCGCGTGTTGAACGCCGCCGCGCTCACCTACGTGGCCGCCGTGGTCAGCACGCTCCTGACCCTGCTCTACTTCTTGATGCGGGCCGGCTTGCTGAGGGGCCGGGACGATGAGGACCTGTTTCACGATACGGTGGTGACGACGTACCCGCTGTTGAAGCGCTGCATGTGAGTGTCCATGATCTATCGACCGACGATCAACGGATGAGCCACGTCGTCCGCAAGCATCTGCGCCTTGAAATAGATGCGTACGATGCGGCCATCCGCACGTTCATCCCAGGCTACGAAGAGGCCTTGACCAGAGCCGCGAGCGAAATCGCCGGTGTCCGTCCAACCCTGGTGCTGGACCTCGGCACGGGAACGGGTGCCTTAGCCGAAGCGCTGCTGGCACATGACCGCGTCGGGGCCGTTGAAGCCCTCGACATTGATCCAGAGATGCTGGCCCAGGCGCGCCTCCGGCTCACGCGATTTGGACCGCGCGCTCGGGTCCGCCGCGGGTCGTTCGAGGCGCCGCTCCCTCGGTGTGACGCCGTGGCCACGTCCCTGGCCCTGCACCACGTGCCTACCATGGCCCGCAAACGCCGGCTCTATGCACGCATTTACCGGGCGCTCCACCCCGGCGGCGTCTTCGTTAACGCCGACGTGGCCATCAGTGCGCATCCGGTGGCGCGCGAGGAGACGTACCGTCGATGGGTCACCCATCTGGGGTCGTGCGGCATTGATGAACAGCGGGCCTATGCACACTTCGACACATGGGCGACGGAGGACACCTACTTTCCAGTCGACGACGAACTCGCGGCGATGCGCGACGCCACATTCCAGGCGGAATGTATCTGGCAGGATCCCCCACACACGCTCCTGGTCGGACGCAAGACCTGAGGCCCGGTCTACGGGCATTGCAATGCCTCACCGTATGGCGTCCGTCCCGCGGTGGGTGCGTCACGGCCCACGGCCGCCCGCGATCGGGTCGGAGGGAGGGTTACCCCTCCCGTCCGCCCACACCACCGTGCGTACGGTTCCGTACACGGCGGTTCAAGTGCTCCGCTGCAGATCCCGGAGTTGAGTCAGAACGCAACGTCTGGGTCTGTGGTCCGATCGGGTCCGTGCTCGCCGGTGCCGTTTGACGCACGAGTCCCGGCTCATGGCGACTTCCGGCCGCCTCCTTCCGGGGTCGTTGGGGCGTCTCAGTTCCCATGACTGCGCCTCCGTCGGCACTCGAGACCACGGCATCGGGCCGGGTTCACTTGTTCGGGCCTCGGGTCGCTGCGACAACCCTTCTGCCCTCTGCTGACTTCTGCGCGCCCATCGGACTCCCTCTCGGCAGCCCTCGCACGAGGCAAGCACGCAGATCTCCCAGGGTAAGACGCGTGACCTTCCTTCCATACCCGCCGCATATACACCGGGCCGTTCCGGATGACAGAGGGCTTCGGACACCGACGCTGCCTCGCCCCACGGCACGATGCCTCACATGCGATTCGTGTGCCTCGGGTCAGAATTTTGCCTTCAGCTTCCTTCAGATCCCACCTCACGATGGGCACCCTTGCTGTTCGGCTAGGAGTTCCTGTCATCAAGGCCTCCAAGGGACTTGCACCCTCAAGTCACTTCCCGGTCGGCGTTCGCCTTCCGGTTGACAGCGCCAGACAGGGCGCTGCGCGCCATGCCTGGCGCACGTCGGGTAGACCAGGGTCGTTGCTGACCCTGGCCCCCCACAAATCCGGACGTGCGGGTTCTGCCGCATCCGGCTCCTCGACAGACAGCTTCGCTACGCGCCGTCGCGTACCCGCGGGTCCAGGAAGCCAGGCGATGGCCACCGCCATCCCCAAGGCTTATCTGGCCAGGTCGGCTATCCGGTGTCGTGACGTGGAGACGGGGCCCACCCGCGGTGTGTTGGCCGTCTTTCCCTCCACCGGTGCCCCCTGCCGGTGCCCCCTTCCCTCCACGGGGTCTCGTGGGCTCAATGCCCCCGCTTCGGCGGTGTCGGGTCGGAGGAGGCGCCCATCGAAGGGCTCGCCTCCGTCCGCCGCTCAAACGGTACGTGCGGTTTTCCCGCATACCGCTTTCACAAGGCTGCCCGGGGGCAGAGAGATGGAAGGTATTAACGAGTGGACCTTCTGCTCTCCTGTGGGATTGAGCCAGTCCGCGAGTCTCCTCGGCCGATCGCTTCTGGGTCTTTCACATAAGGAACTTATCCGCGCCATCGGCCTGACTCACTCCCGTCCTGCCGTCTCTCCCACCACCTTGCCGACCGACTTCCCCAGCCCACCCGGCTGCCGCTCTCGCGGTCGAACGGCTTTCACCGCCCGTCAGGTACTATTCGGTCGTCCGACTCCTCGCACGACATCGCCTTCCACTTCGCCGTCAGACTTATAGGTCGGCTTACCTCGGTGCCAGCCGAGGACCGTGCGAGGCCTCCTGGGGTCACGTGTGGTTCTTCCGTACCGTGCCGTCTGCACACACCTTGATGCGATGGGTGGATGGAAACGCCTTCGCCCCCATAGTGCGGGCTCGACCGTGCCCCATCTTTGGCCGACCAGTTCATCATGGGATCGCTCCCTCGATGACGGCCCGGTACTGCTCCGCATACCCTTCAGATTCCACCTCGCGGTGGACACCCTGTCCTCCGCCGCGCAACCCGCACGCGACGGCCAGTGAGGCATGACCCCCACTTTTGGATACGGTGCTCTCCATCAGAGCACCGGAGGGACTTGAACCCTCCTGCGCCACACGCTGCCCAGCGCACACTCTGAGACACGCCGACTCCTCGCCGCCCAATCCCCCCGCGCGTCGTTGCCCTCGCCCGGCGGTACCATCCGAGCACCTGCGGTTCGCTCCGGTGGACGGCAGGTGCTCCGTCCGCGGCCTCGGGCTTGGTGAGCCGGTGCCCGCGCCCCGGCGGTCTGTACGATGGAGTCGACGAGGCCTCCCGGGTTCCCGGGAAACCCACCCGCACGCATGCCACGCGCGCCGACCCCGGCAAGGTCGCCGCCTCCACGGCCTCTCAGAAGCGGCGATGTGGCCTTCCGTCCAACGCACGACGTCGGCCCTCGCACTCCATGCATGTCGGGGCTCCATCACGCGGCCTACGGGCTCCCTGTGAACGCGTCGCGCCCGGGGTCACCCCAGGCCCACGCATCACTCGGTTCCGGCTGGCGGCCGACCTTGGCCGGATGGGAGTGGATACCCACAGGGTTTCGAACAAGGTTTCAAAGATCACATCACGGCATCTTGTCCCCCTTGACCGGGCTTTCCCGGCACACGCGCTGGTGCATGACTCGAAACTGACCGTCAACGATCCCAACCCAGAGGCAAGTCACCGACCCATACTGTACGACTCTGGCCGACCGAGCTCGGTCATCTGGTTCAGGACGTGACACGCGACCACGGACTCGGCCACTCGCCCGCCTCGGGACCGGGCGCGAAGCCGATCCCCGAGAATTGATTTGTACCGAAAAAACGCATTCTCCACCCGCGCCTGGAGCGGGTAGCCGGCCTCCTGCTTCCAGCGGCGCCGGCCGAGCGTCCTCACGTCCGTGATCGTGCGATCGCGCGCGCGCGACCGCGGCCGACGCCGAGACACCCTCGCGGTCTTGGACGGTGGAACCACGACAGTCGCGTCACGCATCTCCGCCGCTGCGTAGAACGCGACCGTCTCGTAGGCCGCGTCAGCGGTCACCCGTGCGATCTCATCGTCGACCGTCTCAATGAGGTCGATGCCAATGGTCGCGTCATCCACCGTCGGCTCGGTCAGCGCGTGAGCGACGATCACGCCCCCTCGATCAACAGCACGATGCCGCGTCTTCCCGCCTCGGTGGCCGCGTCCACCGTGTTGCACCGCCGCCCATTCGCCTTCGCCCACAATCGACCGTCCCGTGCTGTCGACGATGAGATGGATGGGTCCTCTCGAGGGGATGCGGCGGAATGCAACCGCGAGAGACTGACTGCGTCGGGAGAGCGTGGTGGGGTCGGGGGCTGCGAGATCGACACCCAGCAACGACAAGACCGACCGCAAGAAGCCTTCCGCGTGGCGCAAGGGCACCCGGAAGACAAGGCGGCGCGTCACCGCCGTCTCGATCGCACAGTCCGAGAACGTCGTCGGCGCGCCTGGTCGACCGGACGGCGACGGGCGCCACGCGTCCGTGGCGTCGGCAGAGAGCCATAGCGTCACGTCCCCTCGCTGGACCAAGGCCTGCTCGTACGCTGACCCATTCCCCACGCGATACTTCGTCTTGTACTTCGGATGGACCTGTGATCTCATGTCGAGATCGTGCACCCGCAGCGGTCACCGTGGCCAGAGAGCCTACAGCTGCCTCGTCGCAGCCGAAGGGTTGTGCACCAACGCCCCTGAAGCCCGAGAACATCATGCTTACCGAGGACGGGCTCGTTAAAATCCTCGACTTTGGCCTCGCAAAGCTCGTCGACACGGGTGTGCCGCGAGGGGGCTTCCAGGCCCCGACAGAACAGGTCACCGAGATCGGTGTCATTCTCGGCACAGTGGCATATATGTCCCCGGAGCAGCTTTCGGCTGCCCCGGTCGATGCGCGCTCCGATCAGTTCTCGCTCGGGACGATTTTTTACGAGATGGCAACGGGCAGGCCTCCTTCGAGCGTCCCTCGATGGTGCAGACGATCGCTGCCATCATGAAGATCGATCCCAAACCACCCGCTCTCCACCCCGATGCGCCGTCCGAGCTGTCCTCACTCATCCAGCGCATGCTGGCGAAGTCGCCCGGCGATCGCTTCGACTCGGTGAACGACGTACGGGAGCACTTGATTGCGATGTCAGATGCGCCCGCGTCGCCGATGACGTCGACATCGAGGGTGTCTGGCGGCACGTCTCGGACACCAGCGCGACTTCCGGCGTTCCTTTCGGAATCTGCTGGCGATGTCGGGCTCTTTTCCGACCCACTCTTCGTCGGTCGCAATTCCGAGCACGCTCGCCTCACCGAAAAGCTTTCGAGGGCCCGAGCGGGCTCGGGTCAGCTCGTCTTCATCACGGGCGAGCCGGGGAGCGGCAAGACCATGCTGCTTCGAGAGTTCGTGCGAAGAGCAAGCGACGAGCACGAAGACCTCGTGGCTGCGGTCGGGCACTGCAACGCGCAAACGGGAACGGGGGGATCCCTACCTGCCGTTTCGTGAAGTCGTCCATGCGTTCACCGGTGACGTTCAGGCGCGACGTGAAGCGGGTGCGATGAGCCGGGCCCACGCGCTTCGGCTCTGGCATCTTCTGCCGGAGTCGCTCAGGGCACTTCTCGAAGCGGGACCGGACCTGGTCGAGACACTCGTCGGCGCACGCGGCCTGGCCACCCGTGCGGCTCAGTACCCGTGCCCGCCGGAGGATCGGCGCGGACTCGAAGAGGTGATCAAGCGCAAGACCGGCGAGAAGCCGGGCGCCGGCGTTCACCAGAACGCGATCCTCGATCAGGCAACGACATTCATCCAGTCGCTCGCGCGGGAGCGAATAGTTCTTCTTGTGTTCGAGGACATCCATTGGGCCGACGCGGGAACGATCGCGATGTTGTGCCATCTGTGCCAGCACCTCGAAGGACACGCCATCATGCTCGTCGCGAGCTATCGACCCGGAGATCTGACCGCTCCGGAGGGGCACGATCGCCACCCACTCGAATCGGCGCGTCTGGAGCTGAAGCGAAAGTACGGCGACTTCGAAATCCGCGTGGACGAAGCGAGCGGACGAGAGTTCGTTGACGCGCTCATCGATGCAACGCCGACTCGGCTCGACGCTGACTTCCGCGACGCACTGCACCGCCAGACGCAGGGCCACCCTCTGTTCACGGTAGAGCTGCTACGAGATTTGAGAGAGCGCAAGGTCATCATCAAGGATAC
Organism: Vicinamibacterales bacterium; assembly: GCA_965216615.1. Taxonomy (GTDB): domain Bacteria; phylum Acidobacteriota; class Vicinamibacteria; order Vicinamibacterales; family UBA8438; genus CAUZIB01. The sequence continues at coordinate 108,064 of CBDCGH010000023.1, forward strand.
GGATGGCCGTGAAGTGCTTTCGCAGCCTGTCAATTGGCAGGCGCTTCCCATCAAGGCGGAGGCAGTCATAGCTGAGCGCATCGGTCGCCTGCCGCAGCAGCTGCAGCGGGTGCTCAAGGTCGCGAGCGTCCAGGGGGAGGACCTCACGGCCGAGGTGGTTGCCCGCATCGAGAACATCGACGAGCGCGAGATGATCCGGCTTCTCAGTGAAGAGGCCGACAAGCGGCACCAGCTCGTGCGGGCACTGGACGTGCGCCGGGCCGGGACTCAGCGGCTCTCGGTCTACCGGTTCCGGCACATCCTGTTTCAAAAGTACCTCTATCAGAGCCTCGACCGAGTCGAACGCTCGTACCTTCACGAATCCGTTGGCAACACGCTCGAAACCCTCCTCGGGAACAAGGCCGACGGCGCCGCGGTGCAGCTGGCACACCATTTTCGGGAAGCGAGTGTGCCCGAGAAGGCGTTTCACTATCTTGCGCTCTCAGGCGACAAGGCGCGCAGGGCTTATGCCGCAAAGGAAGCGACCCAGATCTACTCTCAAGCGCTCGCCGTCGCCGAGGAGATCGACTTCGAGGTCGATCAAGCGCGACTCACGGGAGTGTATGAAGGACGGGGCCACGTGTCGATGTCTTTGACCCGCTTCGATGATGCGATCGTCGACTTCGGGGCGATGCGCGGCGCGGCCAAGGAAGCCGGCGATCTTCAGAATGAGGCGGAGGCCCTGTCGCAGATCGCTTACTGCTACTTCCTGAAAATGGGCGACGACCACATCCCGGCAATGGAGCAATGTGCGAAGGAGGCTCTGGCGCTCGCCGAGAAGACCGGGGACCAGAATATCCTGTCGCGAAGCTTGACGACGCTTGGCATCGTTCACGAGACGCGCGGGGAGCTCGCAGAAGCGATCGAGAAGCTCGAGGCTTCGAGGGCGATCTGCCTGAAGGAAGACTATAAGGGCGCCCTCGTGCAGAATCTCTTTCACCTCGGCCAACAGGCCTATTGGCAAGGCAATTTTAAGGGAGCCGTCCCGATCGCGAAAGAAGGAGTTGCCGTGGCTGAAGAGCTGCGTGACGGCTTTCACGAGCTCTTTAATCGGGCTGTCCTTTGTCTGTCGACGTGGGGATGCGGAAAGTACGGCGAGGCGTTCGAGGTGCTCGAGGGATCTCTGAAGAAAGCCAGAGAGACGGAGAACCGATTCCTCGAAGGAAGGCTCGTCAACACTCAGGGCTGGTTTCATCGCGATCTCGGCGACTTCTCCGGTGCGGTCGAGTTTCATGAGCAGGGCCTCTCGCTGGCAAAGAGCGCGTCGGTCTTCAACGTCGAGATCAGCGCTCTGGTCGACCTCGGACATGACTATCTCACGCTGGGACGACTCGACCGAGCGATGAATTATCTCGAGCCGACCCTCGAGCGCGTCGAGAACGAGGGCATTGGCTCCCACAGATGGCGCTGGACGGTGCGACTTCTCAATATGATCGCCGAAGTGCACTTCGCGGCGGGTCGTCTGGAAGCGGCCGCTCGGTTCAACGCATTGGGCTTGGAAAAGGCGCGTGCGACATCATCGACGAAGTACGAGGTTTCCGCGCTAGCGCTCCGCGCGAAGTTGAGGTCCGTTCACGGAGAAAAGGAAGCTCCCGAGAAGGACTTTGACCAGGCGATGGCGCTTGCCCGCAAGCTCCAAAGCCCGACAATCCTCTTGCCGATCGCCCATGACTTCGGAGCATGGTGCGAATCCGCTGGCGACGAAGCTTCAGCTGCAGCGATCTACGGCGAAGCGAAGAGCGCGGTCGAGGCGATCTCGTCGTCGATCCGAAACGACCGGCTTCGCTCCCTCTTCGAAGCCTCGAAGGTCGTCAAGGCGGTGCGCGACCACTGAGCGCAGCGCGTACTCGATCAACTTGGGGTGGCGCGACACCGAACTGTCGATGACGCTGGGCGGGAAAGACGTCGACGTCCACAATGGCCGATGCGCCTCGACGGCCTGTGGATGGATTCTCGATTCTGGCGGCGCTGGCCGCGGCGCGCGGCAGGGTGGCGTCCTGTACGAGCTCATGCGGTGGGCCCGCCTGCATGGGGCCTACCCGACGGTGGTGATGGGCGCGTCCGCCGGAGGCTATGCTGCCGCCGATGTCGCCACCGGCACCGAGGCGACCGTCCTGAAAGGCTGGAGGGCGTGGGGATCCGATGACATCCCGGAGCGGTATCCCCTTCCCGCGTTCGTGGCCGAGGAGTGGCCGCGCAGCCGATTTCGCCGGCACCTCCACGCCTCCATCCGGTACGTCATGGGTGATGCGGAGCTCGATGGCGTATTCGACGATTCAGGACGGCGAACGCTGCTCGTCTTCACGTCTCGCGTACGGCGTCTCGACGGACACGCCTTGGGGCGCGCCGATCTGGCGAAGCTGTTCGCGATGGCTGCCACGCGCAAGCTCCCCAGGTCACTGAAGTATCGGCCTCACTACCAGGTGGACCCGGTGGTGTTCGCCACCAATCTCCCCGACACACTGCACTCCGAGTTCGTGCGCCCGCTCACACGGGACAACTATCACTGCGTGATCGAAGCGTCGTGCCTGGTGCCACTGGCGATGGGCCCACCGCTGGCTCCGTCACTGCTCTCTGGCGACGGCGCGGATCCCAGCGATGCGCGGGCCGTGTTCGTCGACGGAGGATTCGCCTTGAAGATGCCGATGGCAACCTTTGACAACGATCCGCGCTTCCGCGACCTCGCACGCTGGACGGCCACTCCTCGAACGGTCATCTTCTGTTGCGACCCACACGGGCGCCTCTGGGAAACAAGCATGCGACTGCGCGCCCTGAACACTGATCCCGCTGTTGCTCTGGCCTTGGCGGATGGCACACTCCGGGTCATTCACCCCGACCATGTCGTCGAGGCCGGCTTCCTCTGCTTCGATCCCGTGGTCACGATGCGCACGTTCGAACGTGGGCGCGAACAAGGCCGTCGCCTGCTCGCCGCCGAGCCCCTGCGCCGGTTTCTGTCGGTCCCCGACGAGGCCTGACAAAGCCGGGTAGAGTTAAAGGAGTGAGCCCCATTTCAGAGCCCGTCCCGGAGGAGTCACAGAACCCCTCTGCGCCCTCGTTGACCGCAGAAATCGAGCGAGAGGTTGCGAGACGGCGCACCTTTGCGATCATCTCGCACCCCGACGCGGGCAAGACGACGCTGACAGAGAAGCTCCTGCTCTACGCCGGCGCGGTCGAGCTCGCTGGTGCCGTCCGCGGACGGCGCGCGCGTCGCCATGCCACGTCGGACTGGATGGAGCTCGAGCAGAAGCGTGGCATCTCCATCACATCCGCTGCCCTCGAATTCGAGCTGAAGGGCCGACGCATGTCGCTCATTGACACGCCCGGGCACAACGACTTCAGCGAGGACACCTATCGGGCGCTCGTCGCCGCCGACAGCGTCGTGATGGTGATCGACGCGGCCAATGGCGTCGAAGACCAGACGCGCAAGCTGTTCGAGGTGTGTCGGCGCCACCGGCTACCGATCCTCACCTTCGTTAACAAATTCGACCGGCCGTCGAAAGACCCGCTGGAACTGCTTGACGATGTTGAGCGGACGCTTGGCATTGCCGCGGCCCCGGTGAACTGGCCGATCGGGAGTGCGGAACGCTTTCGTGGTGTCTACGACCTGCAGAGCCAGACGCTCCTTCGCTACGAGCGGGAAGCGCAGGGACAGTACAGGGCACCGGTCGATCTCTCGTCACTGGACGACCCAGACGCGCGCGAAATGATCGGCGACACGCTGTACGCACACTTTCGCGAATCGCTGGACGTGATCCGCGAAGCGGGCACGTCCTTCGACCTCGAGGAGTATCGGGCTGGTCGGCAGACCCCCTTGTTCTTCGGCAGCGCGCTGACGAACTTCGGCATCGAGCCGTTCCTCCAGGCGCTTGTCGACTTCGCACCACCGCCCCAACCTCATCTGAGCGATACGGGCGTGGTGAGCGCGACCGACGAGCATTTCACCGGGTTCGTGTTCAAGATTCAGGCGAACATGGACCCAGGTCATCGCGATCGTGTCGCCTTCGTCCGCGTCTGCTCGGGGCGTTTCACGAAGGACATGACGCTGTCCAATCCCCGCCTGGGCAAGTCACTCAGGGCCTCGCGCGCGTACCGGTTCTTCGGCCGAGACCGCGAAACGATCAAGGTCGCCTACGCGGGCGACATCATCGGCCTCGTGAATCCTGGACACTTTCGGATCGGCGACACCCTCCATTCCGGCCCCGCGCTGCGGTTTGCCGACTTGCCGCGATTCCCGGCCGAGCACTTTGGCCGCATTCGACTGAAAGACACACGCTACAAGCAGTTCGACGAGGGAGTGAAGCAACTCGAAGAAGAGGGGCTGATGCAGGTCTTCTTCCTCGCGTTGGGCCGCCGCGAACCGATCATTGGCGTTGTCGGAGCGCTGCAATACGACGTGATCGCCAGCCGCCTCAGGAGCGAGTACCGTGTCACGGCTGAGGTTGAGCCGGTGGGGTATGCGGCGGCGCGATGGCTCGGAAGTGCCGATAGCCCATCGCTTGGCAGGTCGAGCGTGATGGCGGTCGATCGACACGACCGACGCGTGATCCTGTTCGACTCTGAGTGGGGACTGCGGTACTTCGAACGCCACCATCCCGACGTGGTGCTGTTGGCCGAGTCGCCCGTCACGACCGCGAAACCTCGTTAGCCGCCTCAATCGTACCGGGCCGAACTCTCTGCACCAGTGCCGAACCGTCTCGTATGACGCGATGATGCCTCGTTCCGCCAGCAGCGTGCAGCAGCGATCCGACCGGCCGCCATCGCGAGCCTTCCTGATGGGCCTTGCGCTGCCGGCGCAGTCGGGTACCGTCGTCGATGAAAACCTCGACGAGCTGGCGGAGCTCGCGCGCAGTACCGGAATGGAGGTGGTTGGAAGGAGCATGCAGAACCGGCGAGCGCCGGATGGAAGAACGCTTATTGGTCGGGGAAAGGCGAGCGAGATCGCATGCGCAGCGGAAGAGGCGGGCGCCGACGTCGTGATCTTCGACGACGATCTGACGCCGAATCAAGTCAGAAACCTGGAAGCGCTTATCCCGTGTGCAGTCATCGATCGCAGTGCCCTCATCCTCGATCTCTTCGTCCGTCAAGCGCGCACGCGCGAAGCTCGCACTCAGGTCGAGCTGGCGCAGCTCGAATACCAGCTGCCGCGCCTGACTCGTCGCTGGACCCACTTGTCTCGCCAGGTTGGCGGTATTGGAGTTCGCGGCGGGGAGGGCGAAACCCAGCTCGAGGTAGACCGGCGCATGTTGCGCACTCGAATCAAGCAGCTGAAGAAAGACCTGTCCAAGATCGAACGGACGCGCGCGTTACATCGGCAGGGGCGCCGTGGCTCACGGATTGTGGCGCTCGCCGGATACACCAACGCCGGGAAGTCCACCCTCTTCAACCGCTTTACCCGCGCGGGCGTTCGGGCTGAGGGGACGCTCTTCGCGACCCTCGACTCGAAGCTTCGTAAGGGTTTCCTCGGAGGTCCAGCGCCGGCCATCTTCGTCGACACCGTCGGGTTCATTCGCAAGCTCCCGCATCATCTCGTGGCATCGTTCCGCAGTACGCTCGAAGAGATCGTCCGAGCGGATCTCGTCCTTCATGTCGTTGACGGGAGCCACCCGCGCTGGCACCAGCACATGGAGGTGGGAGAGGAAGTGCTGGCAGACCTTAGGGTCGACATGAGCCGCGTGGTGACCGTCTTCAACAAGATCGACCGCTGCGGCGCGGTGAAGAGGGGCCTGTCGGTCTCCGCTCACACCGGTGACGGTATCGACCAGTTGAAAGCGTACCTGCTCGAGCGCATCACCGGCACTGGTTGAAGAACCTTGGCGAGACGAAGATACTCTCTATGTCTGTGCCAGAAGTCGGACTGCTCCGTGACCTACTGCTCCTTGTCGGCCTCGCTATCCCGATCGTCGCCCTGGCGCACCGTCTCAGTGCGCCTCCGCTAGTAGGGTTTCTCATAGCTGGGGTCGTCGTCGGGCCGCACGGCTTCGGGTTGATCGACAACCCTGAAGAAATCGAGACGCTGTCGGAACTCGGCGTGGCGCTCCTGCTCTTCGCGGTCGGCCTCGAGCTATCGCTGTCGCACGTTCGGCGGTGGGCACGGGCGGTGTTCGTTGGGGGCAGCCTCCAGGTCGGAGGGACCCTGAGTGTTGTTACCGGCCTCGCACTCGCGTTCGGGGTCCCGCTCCCCAATGCGATTTTCTACGGTGCGCTGGCGGCCATGTCGTCAACCGCCATCGTGGCCAAGTCGTACGGTGACCGCGCCGAGCTCGATACGCCTCAGGGGCGGTCGGTCATCTCGATCCTACTCTTCCAGGATCTCTGCATCCTGCCGCTCATGCTGTTGCTCCCACTCCTGGCCGGCTTGGGCGAGCCGCAGCTAGCTAGTGCGGGCTTCCAGCTGGCGCGCGGGCTCGCCATCATGACGGCGCTCGTCGTCGGAGGACTGTTCGTCGTCAAATGGACGCTCGACCGGGTGGTCGTGTTCCGCGACCGTGAGCTCTTCACACTGTGCGTCGGCTTCTTTGGTCTCGGCGCGGCGCTGGTCACGTCAGCGGCGGGGTTCTCGATCGCAATCGGCGCCTTCATCGCGGGGCTGGTCATTTCGGAATCAGAATATGGGCTTCAAGCGCTGTCTGACGTCCTGCCGTTCCGCGCCCTCTTCAGCGGAATCTTCTTCACGTCGATTGGGATGTTGCTCGACATTCCGGCGGTGCTTGAGCAGCCCATGGTGCTCCTGGCCCTGGCCGGTGTGCTCTTCGTCGTCAAGGTGGCGTTCGTCGCGGGCAGCGTGCTTGCGCTCGGCGGGATCTTCACGACTGCCCTGATTAGCGGGCTGAGCCTGGCGCAAATCGGGGAGTTCTCCTTTCTCCTGGCTGCCGTGGGGCTGCCGCTCGGGCTGTTCCGAGACGGCGACTATCAGCTGTTTCTGAGCGCGGCAGTGCTCTCCATGATGGCAACACCCTTCCTCATCCATCTCGCCCGGCCATTCGCCGAGCGGGTCGCTATCGTGCTCGGACAGGCTGACCCGGGCGACCGCACGATGGATGCCGGTATCGGTGAGACGCTCAATGACCACACGATCATTGTCGGGTACGGGCTGGCGGGGCGGTATCTAGCGCGAGTACTCAAGGCGGCCGGCATCTCATGCCTGGTCGTCGAGCAGAATGCCGAACTGGTGGAGCAGGCCAGAAATGATGGCATCGCCGTCGTGTTCGGTGACGGCACGCGACCCGCGATGCTTGAACATGTGCGGCTGCGCCAGGCCAGGATCCTTGTCTTCGCGATCTCCTCACCCACAGAAGAACGGCGTGGTGTCGTCATTGCGCGCGAGATTAACCCCATCATCAGAATCGTCGTGCGCACGCGCTACATCCGCGCAATCGACCAGCTCATGACGTTGGGGGCGACTGACGTCGTGGTCGAGGAGTTCGAGGTCTCGCTCGAGTTATTCGCCAAAGCGCTCGACAGTTACGAGATCCCGATCAACCGGATCTGGCGTGAAGTGGAATCGGTACGAACCGAGCACTACGGGCTGTTGCGTGGGACGGCGGCACCAGACCTTAGGCTGGACGCCCTGAAACACCTCAGCATCCACGATGCTCTGGAGCTCATCGAGGTGGAGGGTGGGGCCCAAGCGATCGGGGCGAACGCGACGACGCTGGACTTGCGAAAGAAGACTGGCGCGGTGCAAATCGCCGTCTTGCGCGACGGCCAACCCATCTACCAGCGAGAACCGGACTTCCGCTACCGGGTCGCCGACACGGTCGTGCTGGTGGGCGACCCGGACAGCCTAAGCTGCGCGATGGCCCTCTTTCGCGCCAAAGCCATTTCACCCGAGAACCTCTAGCTAATCCGACGCGTGACGTTCAACGTGCATCACCCCGTGGGTATGGCGAACCGTTTCGAGCGATATCCGATATTCTGGCTCGCCATCGCGTTCCTGTTTTGCACGGCCGGCGCCATTGTGGCCCAACCGGCGGGCGTCCGCATCGGCGGAAGTGTCGTCGACCAGCTAGGCCACGTGCTTCCGGGCGTAACGGTCACACTCGAACCTGCCGGCACGCTTGACGCTCGGGCTGGGGTCCTCGCGACGACCACCACCGATGTTCTTGGCCGGTTCGCCTTTGAAAACATCGCCCCTGGCGCCTATGACGTCGCCGCTCAACTATCCGGCTATACGCCGACCGCCGAGTCGTCCGGCCCGCTGGCCGCCGGGCAGTCGGTCGAGCTGGCCATCGCGCTGGCGATCGCACCGGTGTCCGAGATCGTCGACGTCGTCGGCTCTACCCGGGCGGGAGAGCCGGTGGAGGCAGAAGAGATCGAGGCCAACCTGCTGCGTGTGTTTCAGCTCCCGACCGATCGTTTTCAGGAGGTGCTTCCGCTGTTGCCGGGCGTCATCCGCGACCCGCGTGGACGCCTTAGCTTCAATGGCACCCGCCCGAGCCAGAGCGCGCTGCTCGTCAACGGCGTCAATGCGACCGACCCCGTCACCGGCCAGTTCGCGATGGAGCTGCCGCTCAGCGTCGTCGACACGGTCGAGGTGCACGCGATCCCGTACTCGGCGGAGTTCGGTCGCGTCTCCGGCGCGGTCGCGAACGTGCGCACGCGAGCCGGCGACGACCACTGGGACTTCGATTTCGGCAGCCTGTTTCCGACCCCGCGCGTTCGGGACGGCACGATAAAGGGCATCAACACCGCGAGCCCGCGTCTGAAGATCAGCGGGCCGCTCAGTGAGGGGCGGGCGTGGATCTCGCAGGCGTTCTCGTATCGCTACGCGCGATCACGAGTGAAGGAAGACATCGAAGGCCCGGACGAGGAGATCGTTGAGGGATTCGACGCGTTCACTCAGATCGACGTCAAGATCAGCGACCGCCACTCAATCACCGGAACGCTGTCGGTCTTTCCATCTACGGTCCAGAATCAGGGCATCGATTCGCTCACCCCCGCGCTTGCCACCCCCGACACCGAGACCGAGGGGTGGAACCTCGCGCTGGCCGACGAGCTGATTACCGGACCGAACACGCTGTGGCGAACGCAGCTCGCGCTGCGCGGTTTCGATGTCGCCGTACGGCCGAAGGGAACCGGCGTCACGAGGCTGACGCCGGACGGGGTACGCGGCACCTATTTCAATACGATCGACCGCCAAAGCCGACAGCTCGAGGTGGGAGTCGCCCGGTCGCAGAGCACGAACTGGGGCGGCCGGAGTCACCTCATCACCCTCGGCGCGCAGCTCGTGGCGACGTCGTTCGACGGCATCGACCGCAGCGGGCCGATCGAGGTGATTGGCGCCGACGGCCAGCTGCTCAAGCGAATCAGCTTCCTCGGATCCGGGGCGCTCGAGAGCTCCGACGTCGTGACGTCCGGGTATGTGCAGGATCATTGGCGGTGGAACGATCGCCTGGCCCTGGACCTCGGTCTGAGATTCGACCACGACGAGATGCTCGGCGAGAGTACCTTCTCGCCGAGGACCGCCTTCTCGCTAGCGCTCGATGACGACGGGCGTTCAATCGTCAAAGGCGGCTGGGGGCTGTTCTTCGATCAGGTGTTTCTGCAGGTCGATGCCTTTCGGAGCTTCCAGCAGCGGGTGGAGCAGGACTTTCTCGGGGCGCCGGATCGCCCGCTCGGACCGGCGGTCGTCTTCGAGAACCGTGTCGATCCCGACTTCGAAGCCCCGATTAGCCGCGTGTGGAACGTCGAGTTCGACCGCCAGCTCACTGAGTCGCTCATGCTCCGCGTCAATTACCGTGAGAACCGTGCGCTCGACCGGCTGATCGTGAAACGGGTGACCGACGCCGGTGCGGCCGCGCTCCTCGTCTCGTCAACGGGGCGCCTCACCGCCAGAGAGTTCGACACGACCCTCCGGTGGACGCTGGCCGACAACGGAGAGCTGTTCGCGTCCTTCTTCCAAAATCCGCACCGACGGCGACCTGAACGACTTCGGTCTCGTCTACGACACCGTGCGCCACCCCCTGGTGCTCGACAACGAGCTCGGGCAGCAGGCGTTTGACGTACCGGAGCGCGTGCTGGTGTGGGGGATCATGAGCCTCCCGTGGGGACTCACCCTCACGCCAGGTATCGAATGGCGTGACGGCTTCCTCTATACGGTGTTCACGGAGGACTACACGGTGGTGGAGGGGCGCAACCTCGCCAAGTTCCCGTCGTTCTTTTCGGCCGATGTTGGCATCACGAAGCAGATCAGGTTGATGGGCCGCCAAACCGACGTCGGGATCCAGATCTACAACCTCGGCGGCTACGACAATCCCCGAGACGTGTTCTCGAACCTGGCGAGCGACCAGTTTGGCGTGTTCCGCAACAGCGTCGGGACGTCGATCGGGTTGAGGGTCGGCATAGGCCTCTAGCGCGCGGGGCCCAGAGCGAAGTGCCGACGAAGAGGAGCGCAACGAGCGCCAACTTCACCGAACCGACAGATCTACGTCTGCGGATCGTCAAGTCCTTACGTAATCCGGATGGGGTCTTTGACCCAGCGCTCCGGGTAATTTTGAGCTATTCGCATTCCGCCGACTTGCCCATTCGACTGGCCTCGGCTCGCCATGATCTGAGAATCTGCTCGAGGTCGATATCTGGCGCGATCAGACAGATGTGACCGTGGCCTTCTAGAATCTGCAGCTGGGCTCCGGGGACGCGTCCCACCATGTAGCGCGCCTGGGCCAAAGCGGGAACCAGGTGATCGCGCTCGGCGGCGAGAAACAAGGCCGGCGGTTCGAGCCCGTGGAGACGGTCTCGAACATCGTATCGCCTGAGCAGCTCGAGTCGTCCGATGTACCCGTCGCGCCTGGCACCCGCCGTTAACTCGATGAACCGTCTGACCTCGCGCCGGTGGGTGTGCTTGGAATGAAGTCGGAATGCCGTGAGACGCCGCGACAGCTGCATCGCGCCCCATGGAATCGCTTTGAGTCCATAGATCGCGGCGCGGAGCCGCAGCTGTGGCGCAAAATACGGAAACGAGTTCAAGATGACGAGGGCGCTGACCCGACCGGGGTTCGTAAGGGCGAAGCTCAGCGCGAGTGCGCCGCCAAACGATTCACCGACGACAATCGCCCGCTGGTCGCGAGGTGCCGTCTGCTCGACGACCCCGGCGAGGTCCGCGACCAGTGTCTCCATGCTCGTGGCCTCGTCCCGGAGAGCGTAGGTCGCAACCCGATATGAACGCGCGAGGAGCGGCGTCTGGCGATAGAATAATTGCCCGGTGCCATCTAACCCAGGCACGAGGACAACCGTCTCCCCGGATCCCTCGACTGATAGCCGCGGGTCGTACTTATCCGCAGACGCCTCACCCATCCACCGACCATGATGACAGAACCCGCAGGCACGATACGTCGGCGCGCCCGAGCGGCGTGGCGAATCGGGTGGGTCGTCCTGACCGTCTGCGTCGTTCAGGGACTGGTGTGTGGCTTGGCGGTCTTTCCCGTCATCCTGCTCTGGGCGCTGCTCCTCGAACAGACCGCATCGATTCCACCGGTGATGCGCCTCGTGCTCAACAGTCTCGGGGTGGTGCCGTCGTACGTGCTGTTTGCGCTCATTCTGATGGTGCTCTCGGGCCTGTCGACGCGCGCAACGGGATGGCGAACACCCGTCAATACCGAGATGAAGATCACCGAACTCGACTGGCCGCTGTTGGATTGGGTCCGATATATGGTGGCGATTCATCTCGTGCGGTTCTTTGCCGGCATGCTGTTCCGAGGGTCGCCCATCTGGACGACGTATCTTCGCCTCAACGGTGCCCGTCTGAGTCGCCGCGTGTACGTCAACAGCCTCGCGGTGAGTGATCACAACCTGCTCGAGTTTGGAGACGATGTGGTCATCGGCGATGACGTACATATTTCCGGACACACGGTCGAACACGGGATGGTCAAGACGGGCAGGGTGCGACTCGGCCGTCGCGTGACAATTGGACTCAGCAGTGTGGTCGACATCGACGTCGATATCGGTCCCCGCACCCAGATTGGCGCGCTGAGTCTGGTGCCGAAGCACACGACGCTCGATGCTGATGCGGTGTACGTCGGGATCCCAGTTCGGCGTCTCGACGCGAGCGAGGGACGCTAGTGGATCGGCGGAACATCGCCGAGGGTTCCGCTCAGTATCGCCATCGCTACGCCGAGCCCGAAGCGACCCTGGCGGCGCTGTGCCCGGGCGCGTTCGACATGGCCACCGTCGTGCCGGCGTGCGCGGAGTCTGCGTCCTTCGTTGATGGCTACCAAGCGGCGGCGCGACATGCGGGTCGCCTGCTCGTCATCGTGGTACTCAACGGCCGCGAAGGGGCGGACGATTCGGTGCATGCATCGAACGCCGCATGCGCCCGTGAGCTCGGCGACAGGTTCTCACTGCAGGAGCTCGGGGACGGCGGATGGCTGGGCCACGATGCTGGTATGCACGTCCTTGTGGTCGACCGATATACCAACACGCGTCGTCTGCCGTCACGGCAGGGCGTTGGCCTGGCTCGCAAGATCGGCGCAGATATCGCCCTTGAGCTCAGGGCGGCCGGACGCCTACGCCACCCGTTCTTCGCGATGACGGACGCCGACACACGCTTGCCGGAGGACTACTTCACACGGATTAACGAGCTCGAGACGGAGTGCTCCGCCGCCGCCTTCCCCTTCTGGCACGAGCCGAGCGGTGAAAAACACGTAGATCGCGCCACGGCGCTGTACGAAATCCGCCTCCGGTACATCCAGCGCGGGCTCGAGTGGGCGAACTCCCCCTATGCGTTTCACAGCGTGGGCAGCACGATGGTCATTGACGCGCTCAGCTACGCGCAGGTCCGCGGCGTACCTAAACGTCGGGCCGCAGAAGACTTCTACCTCTTGGGCAAGCTGAGCAAGCTGCGCCCGCTCGCGCGACTCCGGGGCGCACCCGTCCGAATTCGCAGTCGCGTGTCGAGTCGTGTCCCGTTTGGAACCGGCGCAGAAACCTCCAGGCTGGCGGGCGGCGGCGAGCTCGAGCTGTATCACCCCGAGTGTTTCGCGGCCGTTCGGGACGTGACGCGGAAGCTGCGTGACCTGTCACGAGCTCCGTGTTTTTCGGAGCCAGAGGTGCTCGCTGAACTGAGCCCTGCGGTCGTGAGTTTCCTTACGGCTCAGGGTGCTCTCGGCGCCTGGCGGACGCTCACTGAGCAGGCTCCGAACCAGCTGGCGCGGCTCCGCCGTCTTCACGATTGGTTCGATGGGTTCCGAACCCTGAAGCTGATTCACCACGTGCGGGACGATGGGGCGCCGTCTCTACCCTGGCAGGACGCCATTCGGCTTTCGCCGTTCATGAACGAAGTGGAAGACGACGGGGCGTGCCTGCGTGATGCTCGAGCCGAGCTGCTTCGTCTGGATCAGCACCAGCCTCGGTTGGTCGGGCCGAGCTCTTGCCAGTAGAGCCCCGGCGCAAAAAGAAAGCCGACCTCGTGTTACCGAGGTCGGCCTCCTGTGTCTCACGCAGGTAAAGGACTAGTAGCCTACTTTGACCACGTTCTCTGCGGCCGGACCCTTCTGCCCTTGAACGACGTCGAACTCCACCTTCTCGCCTTCGGTCAGGGTCTTGAAACCCTCACCCTGGATGGCCGAGTGGTGGACGAACACGTCCTTCTCTCCGTCATCGCGGGTTACGAAGCCGAAGCCTTTGCTGTCATTGAACCACTTCACAGTGCCGGTTGTTGGCATTGCTACAAACTCCCTATCAGTTACTCGCCGGAGTCCAGTCTTGCCAAACACCGACTACATGATCTGCCGGGCGTGCCCAGCGCTTCCACACCGCTACCTGCGGTGCTCTTCACTAGGCAGAATGCCCGAGCGCGTGCTGCCTGTCAAGCAGGAACCGAAAGCTACTCTGCCAGCCCTCCCCCGGGGACCCTGCTGGCCAACGGGAGATCGCGACCCAAACGCTTGCGTCAGCCGAGTGATCCTGTACATAGTGCTGCCTTACGCGACAGGCCGAATGAGCAAGCCATCAGGCCGTGAGTGGGACCTGCCAGAGGCGGCGGCAACCGCTGAATCGGATTTCGTGTCTCGCCGGCGCTTCATGCAGGCGCTTGTCGGCGGGACGGCGGTCGCGGCGGGTGGCGTGGTGGGTGGACGGCGCCTGACGCGCGCCAGAATCGATCCCGCAGATCCGATCGAACGATTCACCACCAGCCCCTCATTCACCGAGGCCGGCCGGCCGCTCACACGCGACGATGTTGTGTACCGCTTCAACAACTTCTATGAGTTCACGCACACCAAATCGGCCTCGGCGAGATTGGCGCGCACGTTCCGCATCGATCCGTGGTCGCTGACGATCGATGGACAGGTCGAGCAGCCCTCCACTGTTGGTCTCGAAGAGGTTCTGAAGCTTCCCCTCGAGCAGCGCGTCTACCGATTCCGCTGTGTGGAGGCCTGGGCGATGACTGTCCCTTGGATCGGCGTGCCGCTCAGTACCCTGCTAAAACGGGTGACGCCGACTCGCGACGCGCGGTTCATCCAGATTCAGAGCTTTCTCGATCCACAGCAGGCGCCACGGCAACAAGACCGGAGATACCCATGGCCCTACACCGAGGGACTGACCATCGAGGAAGCCATGAATCCGCTGGCGTTTGCGGCAATCGGGATCTACGGCCGGCATCTGCAGCCGCAAAACGGCGCGCCCTTCAGGATCGTGTTGCCCTGGAAGTACGGGTACAAGGGACCCAAAAGCGTGGTTCGAATCACGTACACGAACAGCCGACCGGCGACGTTCTGGAATGCACTGCAGCCTAACGAATACGGGTTCGTCGGCAATGTCAACCCAGATCTCCCGCACCCCCGGTGGTCGCAAAAGCGCGAAGCCTTACTCGGCCACTGGGGGAGGCGGGTGGCGACCCAAAAGTTCAATGGCTACGGTCGCTGGGTCAGCCATTTGTACGAAAGCGACGAATACTGATGGACCTCGCCAGCTCAGTCTATCCGGTCGCGTCGATCCTGTTTCTGCGCGTTGCGATGTGGTTGTTCGAGAGTTGGGCCGTCACGGGACGTAGCACCAGGATCGTGGCCGGTGTCGCGTGCATGGGGTTAGCCATCGACGCCGGGGCGCGACTGTTCGCAGCCTCGATGACTTCGCCGTACTGGTGGTTCACACCCCTGGTCGTCTTCGCGTTTGGGTATGTGGCGGTGCGAGCGTTCGCGCGGACGTGGAAGCGGCTCAGCCCGCCGCCCAGGCCCGCTGATCTAGCGGCCGATTGAGCTTCGGTAGATCCCGCATTCGTCGGGCCAGACCACTACTTGGAGCGGTGCCACACCTCGGAGCGCGGAAAGTAGCCCTGCCATCCAAACCAAAACGCGGTATTGGCGGCAACGCGGGTCAGACGCCGCCCGGCCAGTGGCCCCTCGGTAGCCATGCCATCGACGAGCCGCCAGCGGGATCCTGTTTCGATATCGTGCAAGGATTCGTCGCGGTCGTCGAGCTCGAACGTGAGCGTCCGGCCGTTGACCCTCCGGTCGAACGCGACGACAGGCGCGTCGGGCGATGCGGCGGCTAGGACGATGGGCAAGTTGCCGACTTCCGCTTCGACCAGCTGCGCGTCCCGGACCTCGTCGAGCGGAAACACGGTGGCCGCCCCATCATGATGAACGCCAACCACCCATGACTTGCCCGGCAGACGGGTGTCGGCGTTGCGCCGCCCCATAATGCCGAGCTGCGTGGGGCTCCGACTGTAACCCGCGTACGACGAGCCGCCAACGCCCCGCTTCTTCAGGACCCGGCTCTCGGGGTAGAGGCGACGCCACTCTTTCCAGATGGCGTGGAGGGCGGGCACCATCTCGAGCGCTTGCTCGGCCAACGGGCCACGGATGCCACGACCATCGACCTGCGTCCACAGTGACTCGGTTTCGCGGTCGTACATCACGAGCCCGTCGCGCAGCAGCATCCCTGTCACGCCAAACGACAACGTGTCGGCGCCGACCTCTCTGGCATACACGATGCCAGTGCCGCAGAGTGGTCACCACGTGACGGCGATCGGCCGTCCTTCGAAGGTGTCGTTGACGATCTCGTGGCGGTCGAGCTGCCAGGTTGAATACGCGCGCTGTTCGCGTTCGCCGACAACACCGATCACGAGCTCGTCGGCGGCGAAGTGCGAGTCGGCCTCGCGCACTGATTCAAACTCGGGGTCGTCAATGGCAGGAATCGCGTCCCGCGGAAGGACGCGAAGTGGCTCGCTGATGCCAGGCTGACCGGCGGCGGCAGCGGCCACGACCACCGCGGTCGCGACCACCGCGGTCGCGACAAGCGCGAACTGCAACAACCTCGTCATTCTCATTGAGTCCCCGTCTGTCCTAACACGAACTGCCCACTTCGTATTCCCGGCGTGGCGGACGGGGCCTGGCTCCATGAGCAAACTATGCGCGCCGCGCTTCGACGCAAATGACTGCGGCAGTCCACTAGTGTACGATGTGCGAAAGCCGAGCCGTTTGATCGTGCAATCTTGCCGGCGCGCATGATTCTCGTCCCTGTCTCCAACACGTGGACCCCGAAACGAGGTAAGCCATGCCCTGGTGGGGTTGGATAGCCGTCGGAGCGCTCCTCCTCATCTCCGAGGTCATCGTCTCAACAGATTTCTACCTCGTGTTCTTTGCAGCTGGGGCCGCCATCGTCGGCCTGCTCGTAGTCTTTGGAGCGCCCCTCCCCATTTCCGCCCAGTGGCTGCTCTTTGCCTTACTCTCGATCGGGGCGCTCGTGCTGTTCCGGGCTCGCCTTCGAAAAACGATCACGACCCACGAGCACGACGTGGACAGGCTGGAGCAGGAGGTCGCGGTGGTCACCGGTCGCATCGCCGTCGGAGCCACGGGGCAAGCCGAGCTTCGGGGCTCGACCTGGAGCGCACGTAACATCGGCGAGATCGACCTCGAGGCCGGAGATCGATGTCGGGTCGAGAGGGTCGATGGTCTCGTCCTCTTGATCCAACGGGACTCGTAGACACATCGGGAAGGATGCCATGGAAACGTTGATCGCCACAGCCGTCTTCGTCGCGCTGGTGCTGATCGTCATCGCGAAGACGGCCATCGTCGTGCCTCAGCAAAACGCCTACGTCGTCGAATACCTTGGGAAATACCGGAAGACGGTCCAGGCAGGGTTCCATATTCTCATCCCGTTCGTCGAGCGGATCGCCTACAAGCACAACCTGAAGGAGCACGCGATCGACATCCCGGAGCAGATCTGCATCACACGGGACAACGTCCAGGTCGGCGTCGACGGCGTGCTCTACATGAAGGTGCTCGACGCCCAGCGCGCGTCCTACGGAATCGGAAACTTCGTGTTTGCGATCAGCCAGCTGGCACAAACGACGCTGCGGAGCGAGATCGGAAAGATTGATCTCGATCGCACATTCGAAGAGCGTGGGGCCATCAACGCCAAGGTCGTGATGGAGCTGGACAAGGCCTCCGACCCGTGGGGCGTCAAAGTCCTTCGCTATGAGATCAAAAACATCAATCCGCCGCAGGACGTCCTCTCGGCGATGGAAAAGCAGATGCGTGCCGAGCGCGAGAAGCGAGCGGTGATCCTCACATCCGAGGGTGAGCGGGATGCCAGGATCAACGAGGCTGAGGGCGGCAAGCAGCAGGTTATCAAGCAGTCGGAGGCGGCCAAGCAGCAGAAGATCAACGAAGCCGAGGGCGAAAGTGCGGCCATTCTCACCGTGGCGACCGCGACCGCCGAGGGTATCCGCAGGGTGGCCGAAGCGCTGCAGACCGCCGGAGGCGACAGGGCCATGCAGCTCAGGATTGCCGAGCAGTACATCGAGGAGTTCGGTCGGCTCGCCAAGGCCGGGAACACCTTCGTGGTGCCCTCGAACTTGTCGGACATTGCCTCGATGATCGCACTCGCGACAGGCGTCGCAAAGAAGGACGTCGCCTAGCGCGCTAACTCGACGAACCGCCGAACGAGCGTTCGAACAGATCGTCGATCGCCTGCCGACCGGACTCGCTCAGGAAGCGTGTGCCCGCACCGGCAAAACGCGTGCGGCGGATCCTGGGCGCGTCAACCGGCGCCCACCCGTATCCGTACCATCGGAACCATGCGTTCTTCGTCTGATCGTAGACGTGGAGCGGCTTGGTCAAGTGCTTGGCTAGCTCGGCACCCCAGCCGGTGCCGCCCTTGACCGTATCGTCATCGAGAATCTCACCAATCACGAAGACCTCGCCCGCGGTCGAAACCTGGTGCCAGATCGACTTCAGCAGGCGCTGAAAGGTCTTGGTCTCCGGGAACGAGCGATGCAGCTGCGCCTGGATGTAAGCCTCGCTGACACTACCCCGTTCCAGCTCGGCCTCGGTCAGCTCCACGACACCTCGTCGGCGCGCGGTCTCGTGTCCCGCGAAGGAAAAGTTGATCTCGTCCATGCCCCAGCGCTCCGCGGCTTCACCAAACGCCGACTCGGCCCCGTTGGCGCCGCCGGATAGCACGGTGAACAACCGGGACGGCAGCACGACCTCGGTTTCGACGGCCTCGTCCTCGACCATCCGCATCGTATCGGTATGCAGCTGCAGGTGCGTGTCGGCCGGACTCTCTTGCTCGTGATCTTTGACGAGCCGCACGCCAACGTGGGTGCCTTCGGGCTCAAGAAAGACGCCAATGTCAATCAGCTCGCCGTAGGCGGCGCAGGGAGGAACGAGCGCCGTGGGATGGGCTGGCGTCGCCTCGCGATGAGTCTGAGCCGACAGCCACAGCACGGCTCCCAGTCGCCTGGCAATCAGCTTGAACGCGCCCAGCTCCGCGGCTCGTCCGACGACGGCGCCGTGCTCCCAATCCCATCCGTCGATCAAGATCACCGCGGGCTTGAATTGCGCCCGACCGTAGAGATCCACGATCTCATCGAGATGCTCGTGAGGAAACACCGTGTCGGGAGACGCCTGAATAACGCGGTTCCTATTGATGAGCGCACGCACCTGCTCGCGGTCGGCGAGATGCGTCGCCTGGGCCAGGTCGTCGAACAGCGCGTCGTACCAAGACTGGACGTGCTCGAGATCTTGCCCAAGCGCAACATGGAGAACGGGCCGCTCGCGCATGGCGTCATCGAGCCCAATCTGGACCAGGAAGGCGGTCTTGCCGACCCCCGCGCGTGCCATGACGACACCGAGCTCGCTGCCGGATAGCCCCCCTTGGCAACACCGCTCGAGAATGCGTATCGGACTGCTTGCGTTCACTTGAGTCACATACATCGTGCGCGTGTCCTCATTTGGTTTGTCTCGTCTGGTTACTAGCTTGCTTTGGCCTTCGCCTCGGCCTTGCTGGCCAAGAGCTCCGTCTGCACGGACTCCGGCACCGGAAGGTACCGGGCGAACTCCATGGAGAAATCAGCCTTCCCCTGCGTCGCCGAGCGCAGGGTGGTGGCGTAGCCGAACATCTCCGCGAGCGGCACCTCCGACTCGGTGATGGTCATCCCGCCGATCTCTTGCTGCCCGATCACTGTGCCCCGTCGCTGCATGATCGTCGTCAGCACGGCGCCGGCAAACTCCGACGGTGCCTCCACCGCCATGCGCATGATTGGCTCGAGCACTCTCGGCGACCCGCGGTCGTAGGCCTCACGCCAGGCGGCTCTGGCCGCTTCCTGAAACGCGACGTCCGAGGAATCAACCGAGTGACTATTGCCGTCGTTGAGCACCACGCGAACATTGACGACAGGCGCCCCAATCTTGCGGCCTTCCGAGAGCATGGACTTGATGCCCTTCTCTACGGACGGAATGAACTGTCGGGGAATGACGCCGCCCTTGATCTGGTCCACGAACTCGAACTCGCTGTCGGAGTTCGGCTCGATGTAGCCCACGACCCGGCCGTATTGCCCCGAACCGCCGGTCTGCTTCTTGTGCGTGTAGTCGTAGTCGACGCGCCGCGTGATGGTCTCACGGTAGGCCACCTGGGGCGGAGAGACCGCCACCTCGACGTTGTATTCGCGCTTCATCCGCTCGATGTAGACCTCGAGCTGCAGCTCGCCCATTCCGTGGATGACCGTTTCTCCGGATTCCGGATCGGCACCGGCGCGAAAGGTCGGATCCTCCTTGGTGAAGCGCTGGAGCGCTTTCGAAAGGTTGGTCTCCGACTTGTTGTCCACCGGCTTCACCGACAGCGAGATCACCGGGGCCGGCACGTGCATCGACGTCATCGAGAGATTGAGCGTTCCATCCGTGAACATGTCGCCGGAATGGCAGTCCAGGCCGAAGATCGCAACGATGTCGCCGGGGCCGGTCGAGTCGATGTCCTCCATCTCATCTGCGTGCATGCGGACCAAGCGGCCCACCTTCGCTTGCTTGCCGCTTCGCGTATTGGTAATCACGCTGTCCTTGGTGAGGTGCCCCTGGTACATGCGCATGTACGTCAGCTGTCCGTAACGCCCGTCCTCGAGCTTGAACGCGAGGGCCACCGCTGGCCGATCCGGATTCGACTCGAGCGCGACCGACGCTTCGTCGTCGGTATCCAAATCGATCGCCTCGTTAGCGATGTCGGTCGGATTCGGGAGGTAGTCGACCACCGCGTCGAGCAGAGGCTGGACACCCTTGTTCTTGTACGCAGATCCGATGAGCACCGGGGTGAGCTGCCGCGAAAGCGTGCCGCTCCGGACGGCGCCGAGGATCACCGCCTCGGTCGGCTCGCCCTCGAGAATGGCCTCCATTAACTCGTCCGAGAACATCGACACCGCGTCCAACATCTGCTCGCGGTAGGTTTCGGCATCGGCCCGGAGATCTTCCGGGATCTGCTTTTCGACGACCTGTTCGCCGAGGTCGCCCTCAAAGTAGCACGCCTTCATGCGGATAAGGTCGACGACCCCGACGAAGGCCTCCTCGAGACCGATCGGGAGCTGCAGCAGCACCGCGTTGTGCCCCAACTTCTCGCGTAGCTGATCCCGCACCCGGACTGGGTTCGCGCCCACGCGGTCGCATTTGTTGACAAACGCGATGCGCGGCACCTGATACCGGTTCATCTGCCGGTCCACTGTAAAGGACTGACTCTGCACGCCGGCCACCGAACACAACACCAGCACGGCACCATCGAGCACTTTGAGACTCCGCTCGACTTCGATGGTGAAGTCGACGTGCCCGGGCGTATCGATGATGTTGATGTGATGGTCCCGCCAGGCGGTATGGGTTGCCGCACTGGCGATCGTGATGCCCCGCTCGCGCTCGAGCTCCATCGAGTCCATCTTGGCGCCGACCCCGTCTTTCCCGCGGACGTCGTGAATCGCATGCACACGATCCGTGTAGAACAGGATCCGCTCCGTCAGGGTGGTCTTGCCGCTGTCAATATGGGCAGAGATCCCGATATTGCGGATCGCTGCGAGATCCTTAATCACCGTCGTTTGCCTTTCAGACGTCATTACGCCGGAGGCGTAATCTCACAGGTTATCGTATGACCGCAATCTGCCTTCACCTGCTGGCCCAGATCGCGCGCCCGACAACCTCGACTGTTCCTGGTAGTGTGAACGAGCGACGACGCGCCCGTCCCCCCGCGAAGACCCTCATCGTATAGTCTACCGTCATTCGACGATGCGCGGTCGGGCAAGGCCGCGAATCAACTGGGCCATGACGGCTGGCCGCAGGCAGGCGTGGATCCGTGGGTCACCCGCGCAACACGTCGGTAGCCCACGTCACCGCCTCCTGGTAACACGTGGACACGCCCGACTCTGTGACCTGGAGCTCGTGACCACGTGCAGCACATGCGCTCCACTCGCCTCGCTCATAGTCTTGTGCATACGCCAGCACCGGCCGCAGCGGGCTCAGCTGTCCACGCAGCGCCTGTTGCACGTCTTTCGCCAAGGGCAGCTCCCTGAGCACGGCGTCAATCGGCCGATCCAGCATCGCGTCGATGAGAGACAGGGCGCCGACTAGGAATAGTTCCGGCGCGCGGTCGGACATGCCCGTGCACGCTCCTAGCTTCTCGCAAAACTTGCCTCGGACGGCCGCTTGGACCAGGAGCTCTGGCGGTTTGTCGGGGCCCATCTCGCCGAGGGCCACCAGGCTCACCCACTGCCGGATCTGCGAATGCCCCAGCAAGACCAGCGCGTGGTTGATGCTCTTGATCTCCGCCCTGAAACCAAACGCGAACGATCCGAGGTACTTCAACAAGCGATGGGCGGCTGACACGTCAGCTTCCAGCACGGTTTCGAGCTCGCCCATGTCGAGCTCGGGTCGTGACACAGCCTGAAGTAGCCTGAGCGGCGTAAAACGAGCGCCGGTGATCTGTCGCCCGGTGAGCACCTCGGGCCTGCAGAAGAAATACCCCTGCACGAAATCGAAGCCAAGCTCGACTGCCCTTCGGTAGTCGTCCGCGGTCTCGACCATCTCGGCCAAGAGCAGCGGCTGATGCGAGGCCAGACGGCGAACATGGTGGATCTGCGCCTCGAGGTCAGCCTGAGCGAGATCCATCTTGATGATGTCCGCCAACTCGACGAGCGGCTCGAGCGCTGGACGGTACACGAAGTCGTCGAGGGCGATCCCATACCCCAGCTCTTTCAGGCGCCGGCAGACTCTTTCAGGCGCCGGCAGACCTCAACGACCGCGGTGTCGCCATCGACTGTCTCGATGAGCTCGATGACGGTCGAGTCCGGCGGCAGCGTCTCGGCGTATCCGGCGAGGAGTAGATCCCGCGTAAAGTTGATGAAGGCTTTGCGGTCTCCGACGAGGCGCGGCAATCCGAACGTCAGCCATGCCGCGTAGAGCACGTCGCCAGCGGCCTGCGTCTCGTTCGTGGCCAAGCAGACGTTTTCGAGCCCTCCGCGAAAGAGGAGCTCGTAGCCATAGACGCGCCGGCGGCCGTCAAAGATCGGCTGGCGAGCCACGAAGACGTCCCGCGCGATCGGTAGGGTGGCTCCTTCAGATGACGCGAGCAGTCTGTGCCTCCATTGCGGGTAATCGGCGGTGCCACGGGGGGCTTGAATATGCCCCATCCCAAGAGCTTGCGGTAAGATCGAGAGCTGGCCTAGCGAAGTAGGCCGCGGCATACAGCGAGGAACACAGAAGGATGGACGAGAGTCAGAACGCGCAAGAGAAAGCCCCGTGGATCACGTACCGCCCCGAGTTGAAGGTGTTGGATTGCACAGTCCGCGACGGCGGTCTCATCAACGATCACCAGTTCAACGACGAGTTCGTGCGCGCCGTGTACGAGACGTGCATTTCGGCGGGCTTGGATACGATGGAGATCGGCTACAAGAATTCAGAGCGACTATTTCCGAGGGACCAGTTCGGTGCCTGGCGTCACTGCCAGGAAGCGGACATGCGGCGGGTCGTCGGCGACCACGATGCGGACAGCACCGGCTTGACGCTGGCCGCCATGGCCGATGCCGGCAAGAGCGATTGGCAGACGGCTATCGAGCCAGCGGCCGACAGCGTGCTGGGGATGATCCGCGTGGCCTTCTATGCCCATCAGGTTTCGGAGGCGGTGGATATGCTCCAGCATGCCGCCGAGCAGGGCTACGAAACCATGGCCAACCTGATGGCCGTGTCGAATATTACTGAGGGTGAAATCGAGACGGTGCTCGAAGCGATTGCGCCGACGCCGGCCAGCACGATGGTGATCGTGGACAGCTTCGGTCACCTCTATCCCGAACAGATCGACCGGCTCTATGCCAAGTACGCGGAGGCCATGAAGGGCACCGGCAAGGAGATCGGCATTCACGCACACAACAACATGCAGCTCGCCTTCGCGAACACGCTCGAGGCGATCGTGCTCGGCTCAAATCGCGCGGATGCGACGATGGCCGGGCTCGGCCGCGGTGCGGGCAACTGCCCGATGGAACTACTGCTCGGGTTCCTCCGCAATCCAAAGTTCAAGCTTCGTCCGGTGATTCGACTACTCGAGGAGCACATCCCGACCATCCGCGAGACGGTCGAATGGGGGCCACTGGTGCCGTACAACATCACGGGTCAGCTGAACCTCCACCCACGCGCCGCCATCGCGTTTCGGGCCGGAGAGGATCGCGAAAGCTTCGTTGCCTTCTACGACCAGATCGTCAATGAGAAGTAGCGCCGGAGCAGGCAAGATACATCCAGTCAGATCGAGGTGTACGCTCGGGGCCGAAAACGGCTACACTTACCGCTGCAACAATCCGATTCACCCATTTTTCAAGAGGATTTCAAGTCGATGGCACAGAAACCACCCACCAAGAGCGAACTACTGAACGCGATCAGCAGCGAGACCAACCTGAGCCGCAAAGAGGTCAGCGCGGTCCTCGATTCGCTGAGCAGTCAGATCTCGAAGAGCCTCGGACCGCGTGGTGCCGGTGCGTTCACGGTCCCCGGCCTGGTCAAGATCGAAAAGAAGCAGGTGCCTGCCAGAAAGGCCCAGACGGGCGTCCCCAACCCGTTCAAGCCGGGCGAGTTGATGGATGTCGCTGCACGGCCGGCTACGACCAAGGTCAAAGTCCGCGCGCTCAAGAACCTAAAGGACATGGCGTAACTCTGCACCGCTGAATTCTCCGCTAGCCGGCTGCGAATTCTTCCCCTGCTGAGTGTTCGGACCGCGTTTCGGAATCGGTTGCCCGGCTCTCAAACGCGCCTCCGGCTGGGCCGCCGTTGCGGCACGAGTCTGGACCGGAGTATGCATACTCGGCGTCCGTACTGTTAGCTCACCGGGGGGATGTCCGCAGATGCGAGTAGCACTTATCGTCGTTTCGATCATCGGTCTGTCCGCAGGCACCGCGACAGCCCAAACGTCTCTGGAAACCGCGCCAATTGGGACCATGGCCCAGGTCATGCGCGGACTCTATTTTCCAAATGCCAACCTGTATCTTCGACGTGCAGGCGCGCGACCCTGAGGCACCGGTTGAGGCTGGGGAAGGTGATTCGACGACCGCGAGGTTCTCGAGCATTTACACCGGCTGGCAAGTCGTCGAGAACGCGGCGCTCGTGCTCGCCGAGGGCGCAAGCCTCATCAACAAGCCAGGGCGCCCCTGCGAAAACGGACGGCTTGCTCCGGTCGGGCGATACGACTGGCTGAAGTGGTCGCGCGAGTTGTCGGAGACTAGTTGGGGAATCTACCAAGCCGCGCTGACCAAGGACCGAGCGGCGGTCAGCGAGTTGACGAACAATCTCGCTCAAGCCTGCGACAACTGCCACCGAGTCTATCGGAGTAACGCGCAGCAGAACCGGATGCGCTGTCTCGGAAGCGGCATCGTCGTGCCTGAGTGAGAGTCGGGACCCGTCTTCGCACCGCCGCCCCCCATCGTCTCGCCATGGGTAGGTGATCCGCGCTATTGTGTGGGCCGGATCCTGCCCATGAGCGAACACGCCATCCTCGTCACCGCCTTCGACCAGCCGGGCATGATGTCGCGCCTAACGAAGGTGCTGGCCGACCACGAAGCCAACATCACCCATGTTGACATTCACATCGGCGCCGCGACGTCAGGCATCTACTTCGAATTCACGATCGACGAGGACCGGATGCCAGAGGTGCTCATCGGATTGCGGGCTATCGCAGGCGTGAAAGAGGCGCAGGAGACGCCGTCCTCAGGGCGAATCTATGGCAAACGCATCATCGTCATGGGTGGCGGGGCCCAGGTTGGTCAAGTCGCGATGGGTGCCGTCTCGGAAGCCGACCGGCACAATATTCGCGGCGAACGGATTTCGATTGATACGATTCCGCTCGTCGGCGAGAAAGAGCTAGCCGCCGCGGTGCGAGCGGTCACGCGGTTACCCAGAGTGAAGATCCTCGTCCTGGCTGGCGCGATGATGGGTGGCGAGATTGCGGCTGCGGTCGAAGATGTCCGGGCCGACGGCTTGCGGGTGATCTCTCTGAACATGGCCGGCCGGGTGCCCGACGCCGCGGACTTGGTGGTCAGCGACCCGGTGCAGGCCGGCGTGATGGCCGTCATGGCCGTCGCCGACACGGCTCAGTTCGACCTGATGCGACAGGTCAAGAAGCGGTATTGACGCGGTCGTGACGGCACTTCAAGACACGATTGCGCGCTACTGGGGATACACCTCCTTCCGCCCCCTCCAGCGAGAGGCGATGGAGGCGGTCTTGGCCCGGCGCGATTCCCTACTGGTGCTGCCGACAGGTGGGGGCAAATCGCTCTGCTTTCAGGCGCCGGCCCTTCTCGGCCCCGGACTCACGCTCGTCGTCTCCCCACTGATCTCGCTCATGAAGGACCAGGTCGACGCCCTCGTCGCCAACGGCGTGCCGGCCTGTCTCTATAACAGCTCGCTGGCGCCCGACGACAAGGCGGCCGTCGTGTCGGGGCTCCGCGAGGGACGCTACCGCCTGCTTTACGTCTCGCCTGAACGACTCGCGAGTGAGGGCAGCGAAGACTTCCTGACGCTCGTTTCGTCGTGTGGGGTGAGCTGTGTCGCGGTCGACGAGGCCCACTGCATCAGCCAATGGGGACACGACTTCAGGCCCGAGTATCGGCTGCTCGGACACCTGCGCCGGCGTCTGCCGAATGTGAGCGTTCACGCCTACACCGCTACCGCCACCGAGCGCGTGCGGAGGGACATCACGACCGCCCTCGCCCTCGACGCTCCGCTCGAGCTGGTCGGCTCGTTCGACCGCCCGAACCTTCTCTACCGTGTCCTGCCAAGATCGGTGCTAAAGCGGCAACTGCAGGACGTGCTCGACCGCCACCGTGGCGAAGCGGGGATCATCTACTGCACGTCGCGCCGAGAGGTCGATGCACTGGCCGGCTGGCTGACTGACCTGGGAGTACCCGCCCTCCCGTATCACGCGGGACTTCCGGACGCGGAACGCAAACGCAACCAGGACGCGTTCCTGAGCGAACGTGTCGACGTCGTCGTGGCCACGGTTGCGTTCGGGATGGGCATCGACCGCTCGAACGTGCGGTTCGTCGTACACGCCGGTGCTCCGCGGTCGCTCGAGCACTATCAGCAGGAATCTGGGCGAGCCGGAAGGGACGGGCTCGAAGCCGAGTGCGTGCTCATCTCGTCATCGGCGGATTTCATGAAGTGGCGACTCATGCTTGACCGGAGCGGTGAGCTCTCCGACGCGAGCATCACCCTCCTGCGGAAGATGGAGCGCTACGCGACAGGGGTCAGTTGCCGGCATCGGCACCTGGTGGAGTATTTTGGCGATGCCTACCTGACCAAGGCTGACGGGTGCGGGGCCTGCGACGTGTGCCTCGGCGAGCTCGAGCAGGTGGCCGAGCCCCTGGTCATCGCCCGGCAGATTCTCTCGTGCGTCGCCAGAGTGGGACAACGGTTCGGCGTCTCACACGTCACGAGCGTCCTGCGTGGTCACGACTCCAAGCAGGTGATTGCGAAGGGACACGAACGCCTCAGTACGTTTGGCCTGTTGGCGAGCGCCTCGATCTCCGAAGTCCGTGGCTACATCGAGCAACTCATCGGACGAGAGCTCCTCCAGCAAACGGGAGACGAGTACCCCGTTTTGGCGCTCACGACAACGGGCCTCGCATTGCTAAAGAACGATGCGACATTCCCGGACCTCGAGCTCGCGCGACAGCGCCCCCCCCAGAGGAAGGCGCGCGCCCGCTCGCGAGCCGAGACCGAATCGTGGGAAGGGGTGGACCGGGCGCTGTTCGACCAACTTCGGACGGTGCGTCTGGAGATTGCGCGGTCGCGGGGTGTGCCGCCCTACGTGATCTTCCATGACGCGACACTTCGAGAGATGGCTCGACTGCGACCGACCTCACTCGACGCGCTTCTAGCCGTCAAGGGCGTTGGCGAGCGAAAGGCGACGGACCTCGGCGAGACGTTCTTGACGGCGATCCGCAGCCACGCCTAACGTGGTAGATTCCTACCATGGTTGCACCGAGCCGACCCCGAGTCGACACAGAGATCCTTCGCGACGCGATCCGAGAGGAGTACGAGATCGTCGCGACGGAACCCACACGAGGATTCCATTTCCACACCGGTCGTCCGCTCGCCAAACGGCTCAACTACGACGATGCGTGGCTCGAGGCTGTGCCTGAATCGTCAATTGCATCATTCGCCGGCACCGGCAACCCCTTCAGAATGGGCGCGCTCAGCTCGGGCGAACGCGTGGCTGATGTGGGCTGTGGCGCCGGGATCGACAGCCTGATCGCGGCGCAGATGGTCGGACCAACCGGACAGGTCATCGGCGTCGACATGACGCCCGCCATGCTCGCAAAGGCGGCCGCGAGCGCCGCCGAAGCCAAGGTCGAGCACGCAGAGTTCCGTTCCGGCTACGGCGAGAGTCTGCCCATTCCGGACGGATGGGCTGACGTCGTGATCTCCAATGGCGTCTTCAACCTCATGCCGGACAAGGTCAAGGCGTTGACCGAGATGGCGCGCGTGTTGAAGCCGGGCGGGCGGCTGCAGATCGGGGACATCCTGGTCGACAAAGAGGTCCCCCAGAGCGCCAAGGAGAAGATCGACCTCTGGACCGGTTGAATTGCCGGTGCTCTGCTGGAAGCAGAGCTCGAATCGGCGGTCGCCGCCGCGGGGTTCTCCGCGTTCGAGATCACCTGGCGCGGAGACGTCTTTGCCGACGCCCCACAGCATTCGAGTGCCGCGGCCTTCGGTACGGTCGGCATCAACTTCCGAGCCAAAAAACCTAGGGTTCTAGAACCGGTTTCACAACCGGTTGACGCTCAAGAATCGCCAGCGAGATAGCCGGCGAGGTGTGAGACCACGTCGCGGGCGTCATCCTCGGCCCCGAGAATGAAGCTGGACTTTCGCCGACGAAGCACCGGCAGCCCGATTGCGTAGAGGCCGGGTGCATCGACCACTCCACCATCGTGCCGGAGATAGCCCTTCCGGTCGAGGACCGGAACATCGAGCCAGCTGTAGTCGGGACGAAAGCCGGTCGCCCACACGATGGAGCGTATCTCGCCGCGGCCGAGGTCAAGACTGAATCTCGGCGACTCGGGCACACGGCTTCGCTCGAAACGCTCTGGAGGACCGGCATCTGCGGCATGGCCGTTGTGCCCCGCCCACTCGTCAAAAGTATCCAGGAGCCGGTTCATCTTGAGATCGGCAAGCGCGAAGTGATTGCGGAGGCCCCCTGAGAAGAGCGCCTTTCCGTCGCGCACCGCGGCCCACCGTCCCACCACCTCGACACCGGCATCTGCGAGCACGTTCAGGTCGAGCGTTGTCCGCTCAGGTGTACCAACCAGTTGGGGGGAGGGCAAGCCTCGCGCGCGATTGAGGTCGTCGATCTCGTCGTAGCGTTCGTCCCAGACACCCGAGGCATCCATCCACCACAACACGTCGCGTCCGCGATAGGTTCGCGGCAAGCGGACATGCTCGCCTACCGAGAGCGTCACCGGACGACCGGCGCGATGAATCTCGTCAGCCAGCTGCACGCCGGTGGACGACGCCCCAACCACGAGCACCCCGCCTTCCGGCAACTGGCTCGGATCCCGGTAGTGCATCGGCGTGACGCACGCGATGGACGAGGGAACGGCTTCACAAAAGCCGGGCACAGTAGGGACGTTACAGGCACCGCTGGCCAGCACCAGACACCGACAGCTGAAGTCGCCACGGTCGGTGACGACGACATACCCGTCGTCCGATGGTCGAACCGACGTCACCGTCGTCCGCGTGCGGACGGGCGCCGAGATCGACGCGGCAAAGCGCGAAACGAAAAGGATACATCGGTACACGCGCGACAGGGATATGATCCCCTCCATGACAAGGATGACGACGACGCCATCCCCTGAAACGACCGCGGGTTCCGTCGGCATCGTCGAGACCCAGTTCATCGATCTGCCGCGGCCGCTCCCGCTGGACTGCGGCCGCGAGCTGAGTCCCGTTCGCATCGCATACGAAACGTACGGAAGGCTCGCGCCTAACCGTCACAACGTCATCCTCGTCTGCCACGCCCTCAGCGGTGACGCCCACGCGGCGGGCTACGCCGCCACACCACACCCGGAGAGCACACGGGACGGCTTTCGCGCCGAAGAGCGCGACGCGGGCAAGAGCCGCGGACTCGGCTGGTGGGATGGGATGGTCGGTCCAGGAAAGGCGTTTGACACCGACCGCTACTGTGTCGTCAGCTCCAACCTCCTGGGGGGGTGCCGGGGCTCGACCGGGCCCTCTTCGACGAACCCGGCGACCGGCCGGCCCTATGGGTCCGACTTTCCGGTGATCACGGTTGCGGACATGGTGCGAGCGCAACGGGCGCTGCTGGACGAACTGGGTATCACTCGGCTGGTCGCCGTCGCCGGGGGCTCGCTGGGAGGCATGCAGGCGTTGGAGTGGGCCGTTTTGTACGGCGACCGCGTCGATGCCATCATCCCAATTGCGAGCACACACGCGCTCCATCCGCAGGGCGTCGCCTGGAACGCCATTGCCCGCAGTGCCATCGCGGCGGATCCAGACTGGCAGGCCGGGCACTACTACCAAACTGGGCGGGCGCCGACTGCAGGCATGGGGGTGGCACGCATGGTCGGACACGTCACCTACCTCTCGGCGCGGTCGGTCGAAGACAAGTTCGGAAGGCGGCTGCAATCCGCCGACGAGATTCAGTATGCGCTCAACGAACCCGAATTCGAGGTCGAAAGCTATCTGCGCCACCAAGCCGAGACCTTCGTGAAGCGATTCGACGCCAACACCTACCTGTACACGTCTCGGGCGCTCACCTACTTCGACCTCGCTCGTCAGTACGGGAACGGCCGCCTCGCGGACGCGGTTCGAGACATCTCCGCGCGGACGCTACTGATCGCGTTCAGCTCGGACTGGCTCTACCCGCCGTCTGGCTCGGAGGCACTCGCCGATGCGTTGCGCGCAGGAGGAAAGGACGTCGAGCTTCACGTGATCGACGCACCCTACGGGCACGATTGCTTCTTGCTGGAGGAGGCGCGCCAGAGCCCGATGATTCGCGAGTTTCTCGGGTCCGGATGAGGAGGCCAGTATCCATGGAAGAGTCTCGCCACTTCGGGTTCGACACCCGGCAAGTCCACGCGGGTCAGCGCCCGGATCCCAATACGGGCGCTCGTGCCGTCCCGATCTATCAGACAACGAGCTACGTGTTCGAAGACCCAGATTCGGCCGCGGCTTACTTCAACCTCCAGGAGTACGGGAACACGTACTCGCGAATCATGAACCCCACCGTCGCCGTGCTCGAGGAGCGCGTGGCCAACCTCGAGGGGGGATGTGGCGCGGTGGCCTTCGCGAGCGGGATCGCAGCCCAGGCCGCGGCGTTGTTCACGCTGCTGGCGCCCGGCGACCACGTCGTGTCGTCGGCCGCGCTCTACGGCGGCACGGTCAATCAGCTCAAGCACTATCTCCGCAAGATGTCGGTGGAGCTGACATGGGTCGACCCTGACGACCTGGACGCCTGGCGGGCGGCCGTCCGCGACAACACCAAGGCGTTCTACGGCGAGACGATCGGGAATCCGGGCGGCAACGTGCTCGACATCGAGGCCATCGCCTCGATCGCACACGAACACGAGCTGCCGCTGCTCGTGGATAACACCTTCGCGACGCCGTTTCTCTGCCGACCGATGGAGTGGGGCGCAGACATCGTCCTTCACTCCGCCACGAAGTTCATCGGCGGGCACGGAACGAGCATCGGTGGGCTGGTGGTCGAGTCCGGCGAGTTCAATTGGTCGAACGGCCGCTTTCCGGTGGTCGCCGACCCTTCGCCGGCCTATCACGGACTCGAATTCCATGAGACCTTCGGCACGTACGGCTACCTGATGAAACTGCGGGCCGAAACCCTGCGCGATCTCGGAGCCGCGATGAGCCCGTTCAACGCGTTCCTGTTCCTCCAGGGGCTCGAAACCCTCTCGCTGCGCATGGTGCGTCACGTGGAGAATGCGACTGCGGTGGCCGGCTATCTCGAATCGCACGCGATGGTGTCGAACGTGACCTATCCGGGCCTGACGACGAGCCGGTACCACCCGCTCGTCGACAAGTACCTACCCGCGGGGGCCGGTGCGGTATTCTCGTTCGACTGCCGCGGCGGCCGTCAGGCGGGCCAGGACTTCATTCGCGGCGTTGCGCTGTGGTCACATCTGGCCAACGTTGGAGACTCCAAGAGCCTCATCATCCATCCGGCAAGCACCACACATCGGCAACTGAACGATGACGAGCTCCGGGCCGCTGGCGTGGGGCCGGGGACGATCCGGCTCTCGGTCGGCATTGAGAACGTCGACGATTTGATCTGGGACCTAGACCAAGGGTTTTCGCTCGCGGCAGCATCGGTCGATACGGAGGTGGCATCCTCGTGAGCCAACCGTTCGATGTGAGCCGCTACCAAGACCCCGCGACGATCCAGCGGGTGCTCCACAGCGCGAAAACAATTGCGATCGTCGGGCTCTCGAAGAACGAGCTGCGTGCGAGCTACTTCGTGGGCTTCTACCTCCGGCGGCACGGCTACCGCGTCATCCCGGTCAACCCGCGAGAACCTGCCATTCTCGGAGAGACGAGCTTCAAGCGCCTCACCGACGTGCCGGTCCCGATCGATATCGTGAACGTCTTTCGCGCGCCGCACGCGCTCCCCGGCATCGCCGAAGAAGCGGTTGCGATCGGCGCAAAGAGCCTCTGGTGTCAGTTCAGCGTGATTAACGAGGAAGGCGCGCGGATCGCGGAGGAAGGCGGGCTCTCAGTGATCATGGATCGCTGCATCAAGGTCGAACACGCCCGGTTCGTGGGCCGGATGCATTGGCTCGGCTTCAACACGCAACGCATCACCTCGGTGCGTGGCGGCTTGCAGTAACGGTCGCTGCGGCATGATACGGTTCTCATGATGTTCACGAGGCTCTCGAAAACCGCCCTGGCAACGACGCTCATGCTCCTGGGCCCCACTCCGGGTCTCGCGCAGCCCGCTGACGCGTGGTTTGTCGGTGGCATTGCGGGCTCCTCTGCACTTTCGGCCGACGGGCGGCACGTCCTCACCATGAGCGACATCGCGGTATCGCAGTACAAGCCCGAGACGGGCCTGGCGGGCAACCTGTTCGTCGGGAAGCATTTAAACGACTGGGTGACGGTCCAGGCGAACTACATCTGGAATGCGAACGATTTGACACTGGTGTCAGCGCAAACCGGAAGCGGCATCAGTACCTACTACGAACAACCGAGAGACAGCGCCCAGCATGCCGTCGTAGGCGACCTGCTCGTCTATTTCCGCGCAAGAGACAGTGGGCTACGCCCGTATCTATCGGTGGGAGGGGGAATGCTGCGGCTCGCGAGTCATCCAAATGGGAGCGTAGTCGCGGTTGGAGCCATCCCACCGAACTCCGAGCTCACGGAACACCGACCCGTGCTGCGGGTCGCGGTTGGAATGGACGTCGTGGCCGGCCCGAAGTGGCGAGTTCGCTACAGTTTCTCCGAGAGCCTGAGCCGCAATCCAATCAGCCAACAACTGACGCCGCCCGCCCTGCGCCGGTTGGCGAACTTCCAGAACCTCGTCGGGCTGGTCCGAACCTTCTAGTCGCTTCAGCGGAGAACCACGCGGTGGCAGCTGACGTCAGACGCGTGGCAACCGTGCTGAGCACCGATTCTGAAGAACAGCGCAGCTTCTTTCAGAGTCGGCTGCAGCTGTTCACGGGCTACCTGTGTCTGATCTCAGGCGTGTTCTACGTCGTCGATATGGTTTTCTCGATCCCCGCCCTCGGAGCCGCCGTGATCGTGCTCTGGACGCCAAAACTTCTGCACTTGATAGCCACGGTGCTGGCGGGCGCGCTGTGGTTGGTCCTTCGCCAGCGGACGGTTTCGGACGGTCAGCTCAGGAGCCTCGATGTGGGCGCCACGATCCTGCTCTCGACCTGCTACGCGCTGATGGCTCTCGCAGCGCTGGATGCGGGTCGATTGGGTGAGCTCATGACCCTCGACCCATGGCGTGCGGCGACGGACCCGCTCATGGCCTGCTCATACGTCGTCTTGTTGCGCGCGCTCGTCATTCCGAGTCGCGCCCGTCGAACGATCTGGATCACCGCGCTCGCGATGTTGCCGATCGTCGTCGTGGGCCCCTACGTGCTCAGCCATCACATGAGCGGGCTGGAGCTACGGTTCGCGAGTCTCGATCTGGCGATGTGGAGTGTCGCGGCGACGACCGTGGCGGGGATTAGTTCCCGCGTGATTTTCGGGCTTCGCAGCAAAGTCGCGCAGGTGCGCCGCCTGGGGCAGTACACGCTAGAGCAGAAGATCGGCGAAGGCGGCATGGGCGAGGTGTACCGCGCATCGCCTGCGATGCTGCGCAGACCGACCGCGATCAAGCTCCTACCACCGGACCGGATGGGCGAGGCGAGCCTGCGCCGTTTCGAGCGTGAAGTGCAGCTGACCGCCAGCCTGACGCATCCGAATACTGTGGCGGTGTTCGACTACGGCCGGACGCCCGACGGGATCTTCTACTACGCCATGGAGTACTTCGATGGCGTCAATCTCGACGAGCTCGTGGCCCACGATGGGCCACAGCCGCCAGGACGGGTCATTCATTGCACTTGTACGTAGTACGCGGGCGTGGTACTCCTGTGGCACAGGCAGGTAGCTATGGCCGCGTACTCGATGGATCTACGACTCCGGGTGCTGGCGATGCGGACGCGGGGTTACCTCGACGAACTCGCCGAGGTACTCCGTCAGTCGCGCGTGGGTCGATCGGCTGAAGCAGCGTCTGATTCATCGGCGCCCCGCATCAAACTCGCTGGCGCCCGCGGATCCTCCACGCCCAGCTCACGGAGCTTGCGGCCCTGATCCGCGAGCGGCGGATCGCACGCTGGCCGAATGACAGGAGGCCCGCGCACGCCGGCGAGTCTCCCCACGCTGTGCCGCACGATCAAACGGCTCGGCTTTCGGTTTCGCGTCGGAACACGATCGCGCTGACGTCCTTCGCCCGCACGGTCTGGCGCGCCTCGGCGCCACGCTCGAATGAGAGTGGTGTGCGGACCGATCTGATTCGCCGCTATGGCCGCGGGCTGTCCGGCGCCCGGGTCCCCGACCACACGCCGGATGGCCGCTGGCACACCACGACGTTTCTCGGGGCGTTGCGCGTGACAGGCCTCACCGCGCCGGCCGTGTTTGATGGCCCGATCGACGGCGCCAGTTTTCTGGCCTACATCGAGCAGGTCCTGACGCCAACGCTCGCGCCTGGCGACATCGTCATCATGGACAACCTCTCGTGTCACAAGAGCCCCGCGGTGCGACGAGCACGAAGCCGTCGGCGCGCAACTCTGGTTTCTGCCGAAATACAGTCCTGACTTCAATCCAGCTGGCGTTTGCGAAGCGGGATCTTGCGCAGGCCCGCTGTCGCACACGGGAGGTCTGTACCTATGCCGCAACTACTTTCGACATTGCGGCTATTCGGTCGCTACGACCTCATGAAATCCGCTCTAGTGCAGGTCTGTGGGTCACTCGCCGAGGCTCACGGGGTGGGACTGATTCATCGAGATATCAAGCCCGCAAACATCCTATTGGTCGAGCGCGGAGGTATTCCGGACGTCGTCAAGGTCGTCGACTTTGGCCTGGCCAAACATGTCGATCCCATAGACAGTGAAGTGACCGCGACCGTCACGACGACGAACATCATTCGCGGGACACCGCTCTACCTATCGCCAGAGGCGATCAAGAACGACCCCGATCTCGATGCACGCAGCGACCTCTATGCGCTCGGTGCGGTCGGATATTTTCTGCTTACGGGGTAGCCCGTGTTTCAGTCGGACAGCGTGGTCGAAGTCCTGTCTCATCACCTCAACACTGAGCCGGTACCCCCTTCCCAGCGAGCGCCGCGCCCCCTCCCCCCTGGCCTCGATGCGCTGATCCTCATGTGTTTGGCCAAGGACCCGAACGACCGCCCAGCTGACGCTCGAGCGTTGCAGGCGGCATTGATCGGTTGTCCGTGCGAGCCGCCCTGGTCATCGAACGACGCCGAGGCATGGTGGAAGGACTATCGTGCGACACCGCCAGACCAGCAGCAACCGGCGCCTGACGCGAACGGACGCCTGTCGACCGTCATGATCGACATCACTGATCGAGTGGCGCGGGAGCCGTCGAGGCCCGAGTAACGTGGGCAGCTCGGCTGGCCGAGACGCGATCGGCGTCATGACACAGGGTCAGGTCAGAGCGTTCGTGTCCGAGGTCAATCGCGCGTTCCGCCGCGTCGGGGACCGCCGGCGCGCGGAGGGAGAGAAACGGTATCTCAAGAGCAGCCTCACGTTTCGCGGTGTCTCGAAGCCACAGCTCCGTCGCGAACTGTCCACGGTCCTGAAGGCACATGGTCCGCTCGACCGGGAGGCACTCCGCTCGATCGTGCAAAGCTTGTGGAAGTCGCCGGTCTTCGAGTGCCGCTCAGCGGCGGCCGATCTGCTCGACCGACATCAACCGCTGCTCACACGGCCGGACGTTCGCCTGCTCGAGCAGCTTATCCGCGAGTCCCACACATGGGCGCTCGTCGATTGGCTCGCCATCTCTGTGGTCGGACCTCTCGTTGAACGGTTTCCCGCGCTCACCCGAAGCCTCGACCGGTGGTCTCACGACCGCGATTTCTGGGTGCGCCGCTCGGCGATGCTGGCCCTGCTTTTGCCGCTTCGCCGAGGCGACGGGGACTTCGACCGGTTCGGAAAGTACGCGGATGGCATGCTGCAAGACCGCGAGTTCTTCATCCGGAAGACGATCGGCTGGGTGTTGCGAGAAACAAGCAAGACGCGGCCAACGCTGGTCTATCGCTGGCTGCGGCCACGAGCGAGCCGGGCTTCAGGAGTCACCGTCCGAGAGGCCGTGAAGTACCTGACGGACACACAGCGCGAACGTATTCTCGCTGCGAGGAATTAGCCCTCGGCGGAGACAGGCTCCTCGCGGCCCTGCCTCTCGAGCCGCGCCTGGAGCTCGGTTTGGACCGCGGAGAAGAGGTCATCAAGCTTGGTCATGAGCTCAGCAGCACCGTCGGTCGTTCCCGACCGTCCCAGCGTCTCAAGCTCCTTGCTTGCGTGCGCCATGCGTTCTGCGGCTACGTTGAAACTGGCCGACCTCAGCTCGTGAGCAGAGCGTGCGACGCCGTCGGCGTCGTCATCACGAATCGCTGCCCGAAGCCGATTGAGCATTTCGGGTGTCGTCTCCAGGAAGCTGTGCACAAGCCGGGCGAAGAGCCCACCGCCGTTCAAGCGGTCGAGCTCGAGGATCTGCGCGAGTGCAGCCTCGCTAATCGGTCCGTCCGCCGGAGTGTCACCCGGAGCGTCGTCCGCACGACCAGCATCCGCGGCAAGCGGAGGGGACTTGAGTGACGCCTCCTGACCTCCAATCCAGTGGGCCAGAAGGTTGCGCATGGTCTGAAACGTAAACGGCTTGCTCACGAAATCGTCCACGCCGCTCTCGAGGCTACGCTCGCGATTGGCGGGCGCCGTG
Organism: Vicinamibacterales bacterium; assembly: GCA_965216615.1. GTDB lineage: Bacteria > Acidobacteriota > Vicinamibacteria > Vicinamibacterales > UBA8438 > CAUZIB01. The sequence continues at coordinate 145,302 of CBDCGH010000023.1, forward strand.
TGAGCGGTGAGCGCCACGATCGGAAGATGTCCCGAGCGTCGCACCGTCCCCTCGGTCCTCACCTTTCCCTCCTCGACCAGCTGACGAATCTGACCCGTCGCTTCATACCCGTCAAGGGTCGGCATCTCGCAGTCGAGCAGGACCAGGTCGTAGGATGCACGCTAGACGGCGTCAATGGCCCGCGCACCATCGGGCACAACGTCGACCTCGCATTTCAATGTTTCGAGCATCGTCTTCGCGACATCCTGGTTGACTGGGTTGTCCTCCGCCACGAGGACTCGGGCACCAGCCACCCTCTCCCAGACTTCGCCCTCGGTTAGCTCAGCCTCGGCTGCGACGGTAACGGCCAGGCGCTTCGTGACCTTTGCTACGCAGTCGAACAGGGCCTCTTCCGTCACTGGTTTCCTGAGCGAGCGAGCCCGGCCTTCCTCAGCTCAGATGGCGCCCGCTCGATCGTCGATACCAACACCACGGGTACCGGTGGACTCTCCTCACCCGTACGCATCTGACCGGCAACAGCCAGCCCATGCCGGGCCCCAGCGTCGATCAGCACGACCCCAAACGGTTGTTCGTCCTGAACGCTGCGTTGGATGGCCGAGAGAGCCTCCTCGGCGCCCGGAACGACGACACCTTCGGCGCCGCACACGTTCAAATGACCCAACAGGACGCTCCCGGCCGCGTCTTCCACCGCAACGATGAGGGCGCGTACTCCGCCGAGATCGTGATCGGTCGGTGTCTTGGACAAGTTGTGCTCGCCCTTGATGGTGAACCAGAAGTTGGAGCCGACACCGGGCTTGCTGATCAAGCCGATCTCGCCTCCCATCAGCTCGACCAGGTGTTTCGAAATGGGCAGGCCAAGTCCCGTGCCCTGAAACTGGCGCGTGGTCGACGCGTCGGCCTGCGAAAAGCCCTCAAAAACGTGCTCGTGAAGATGCGCGGAGATGCCGATACCGGTGTCGACTGCTTCGAAGCGAACCGTGCTGACATCGTGGCCGGCTTCGACAAGCGTCGTCCGCACGACGATCGTGCCGTGGTCGGTGAACTTCAGCGCGTTTCCGATGATGTTCGTCAACACCTGCCTTAGCAGCCCGTGGTGCAAGTGATCGCCGCTGACGAGTTGACGGCAAACGTGGCCAGTGACGCGAGCCGACCGCGCACGGCCGGGATGAGTCGATGCGACGACGAAATCGTGGTGAGCCGACGTCGGACGACGCCCATGAGCACCCCTAACGTCGCAAGAACAGCGGCCACGCGGCCCTGCAGCCCGCGCGGCGTGCCGATCCCGATCAGATGACGCATGACGAGCCCGAGATTGAAGCCACCCGCATGAATCAGGAGGCGCTTCAGGATGTTCGTGTGGCCGCGCAGATGGGTGCGCCGCATCCCGCCCGTGTCGTAGAGATGCGCAAACGAGCGTTCGATCCGTTCGCCGCGTTGGCGCATCAGGCGGCGGCCGCGTCGTCCCCGCATCCGGCGACGATTGCCATACACCGGCGCCCGGGCCTCGGGATCCTTCGACCAATCACGTCGCCCCCTGTCCGGCTCGGACACGTAGGACCGGATACCCACGGCGTCCAGGTCGATCAGGGTCTGATTGCTGTGATACCCCTTCTCACCGACGATCTCTTCCAGCGACTGCCGATCGTCAACGTTGGCCTGCGCGTCTTCGACCTGCTCGGTCGCGGCGATGGCGGTCTCGATGATCGTCGTGGTGTCGCCGACATCGGCACCTTGCCGTGTCACCGCGACAATCGCGCCGGTCTCCATGTCGACGGCATGCTCGGCTTTGTGCGCCAGATGCGTGCGGCCATCTTTCATCTTCGTGACCTTCGCATCGGGATCGTGGGGGTTCGTCCAGTCTGTGTTCGAGGTCTTCTTCTTCCGCTTTCGATCCAGTCGCGCCAGACCCTCGCGCGTGGGCGTCTCGACCCCCGAGGCCGTCGCGAGACCCGCCAGAAACGCTTGGTAGCTCTCGCCGGTGTCCCGGCGGACGATGCTGCGCATCGCCGCGTTCGCCTCGAGCGTCGTGGCGTCAATCGCGATGGTCTTACCCGTCAGCCGGCCGGCCTCGACGAGTCGTTGTTGCACCCACGTAAAGACGGTCCGGTGCGTCTCCAGATCGATCAAGCGCCGCGTGCGCGCAATCGTCGAATGATCGGGTGGCGCCTCGTCCACGGCCAACCGCAGAAAGCTGCGGACCGCCAACGAGTCCGTCGCGCGCCACGCAATCCCGCGTTCCGAGTCGATGCCTTCGAAGTAGCCGACCAGCAGCAGGCGGAAGTAGCGCCCGGGTGCCAAGCTCGGTCGGCCCATCACGGGCGCGTAGAACCGGTCACACAGGCCTTCGACGAACCGATCGAAGTGGTGCCCGTCGAGCAGCGTCGTCAGCCGCGCGTAGAACGGATGGCCCGGCGAGGTGGGCAGGTCCGACGTCGCGATCCACAGCGGCGGTTGATCCGTCTCGCGCGTTCCCATAGCCATGCGCGTCAGTGTAGTACGACGGATCGATTGTGTCGATCCCTCATAACTCCGACTTTCACCACGGGCTGTTAGGCGTTTTCCGTCGCCAAGCAAGGCTCCCGGCACATCGTCCGCACTCTCGTATGAGAGCTCGAGCCCCTTCTGGTGAGCCCGGCCGGTCAGGAGCTCACAGACGCGTCCCACACAGTCGGTTGGACTGAACGCTTCGTAGTCGATCCGCTGGAGCTTGCCGGCCTCGATCTTCGAGAAATCCAGGATGTTATTGATGATCGACAGCAGGTCTTCGGCTGATCCCCTGATCGCGGTTGTGTACCTCAGCTGGTCCGGTGTCATGTCCGTGTTGAGGAGAAGCTCGGACATCCCCATGACGCCATTCATTGGCGTCCGGACTTCGTGGATCATGTTGGCCGTGAACCGGCGGTGGGCCTCATTCTCGGCGATGGCGTCGGCCGCCGCCGCCTTTAGCCGCTCCTCCGACTCATGCAGCTTCTTGGTTCGCTCGGCGACGGCGCCCTCGAGCCGAAAACCCTCGCCTCGAGCGTGTTGCCCCTGTTTCTCCATCCGCTCGAGAAGCACGTTGAGCGACTCCACCAACGGGGCTATCTCCTCGGTCGACGACTCGGCCAGCCGTACGGAGTAGTCCTCGGCGGTCGAGACACTTCGGATCCTCTCCGTGAGACCCAGGATGGGCCCTGTCAACTGGCGCTCCCCCTCAACCGCGACGTCGCGTACAGCGCGCGCCCGACGGCGCGCGTAGACCTTGGTCGCACCCCAAACGGCCACCGCGTACAGGACAGAAACCGCGAACAGGATGTTGTTGGGGAAAGGACCGAGAGACACCTCGGCCACAGCCAAGTCTCCGATCAGCATGCTGCCGCTGGTCAACAGAATGATCAACCACGACGCGCGGGTAATCGACTGGCTAACCCGATCGACCATCCGAGACTCACGAGCGGCGCCAGGAGGCGTGTTCGATCCCATTCGGTCCGGTAATCGGCCTCAGCGAGCGCAGGTTGAGTCTTCTGGGCATCGGTTCCCTCGCGACATATTCCAGTGCTCCGGGTTGCGGCCGATTTCATGGGGCGGAGGACTGAATCGCCTCCGCTGGTCGCAGATGACACAAGAATCACCAACCGAGACCGACGTCGCCGCTCCCCGCCGAACCGTGGTCGTGGCCGACGACGACGCGACGACCCGCCTCCTCATCCGGGCGGCGTTGGAGCAGGACGGCTGGACGGTGGAGGAAGCTGAGGACGGAGCCCGGGCGTACGAGGCTGTGGAGCGCATTCAGCCGAACATCGTGCTGCTTGACGTAGGCATGCCCGAGCTGGACGGGTTCGACGTGTGTGCCCGACTGCGCACGCTGAGCTCTGTTCGACACGTCCCGGTCATGATGATGACCGGCATGGACGATCAGGATTCGATCAATCGGGCCTACGAAGTCGGAGCGACCGACTTCCTCTCGAAACCGTTCAACTACATGGTCCTGAAAGAGCGGCTGCGGTACATGTATCGCGCCGAGCAAGACTCCCGTGAGCTCCTAAATGAGCGTGATTTCGTGTCAGCGGTCGTCAATAACTCGGCCGCGCTGGTGATGATTTTGGATTCCGCTGGCCGCGTCATCCGCTTCAATGAGAGCTGTCAACGTGCCTCGGGCCTCTGCCTCTCGCTCAGCGACGTGACAGGCAAGTACGTCTGGGACGTCTTGTCGAGCCCAGAAGGTCGAGATCGCGACCGCGACACTTTCGAGCAACTAGTTTTTGCTCGGGGCACCAACCACTACGAAGGGTCCTGGAGGACCAAGGACGGGAGTGAGCGCGAAATCGCCTGGTCGAATTCCGTGCTGCTCAACCGCGACGGCGGAGTCGAGCATGTAGTTTGCACAAGCCTGGATATCACGGGACGCAACGAGGCCGAGGAAAAGGTCCGTTTTCTCGCCTCGTACGACCCGCTGACGGGCCTGCCCAACCGGCAGCTCGTGACCGAACGCCTGGACCACGCCGTCGCCGATGGACAGTCGGCCATCCTCATCCTGAATCTCGACCGTTTCAAGAACGTGAACGCGACCTGGGGACGCTCCGGTGGCGATCGCTTGCTCACGATGGTGGCCGACCGACTGGCCAAGAGCCTCCGACTGAGCAGCGTGCTGGCACGCCAGAATCCGGGGCTCCGCACTGAGCTGGGTCGCTTGGGAGGCGACGAGTTCACCGTTCTCGTGACCGGCATCGAAGAGGTAAGCGAAGTCGGCGCGATCGCCGAACGACTGCAGTACGCCCTCGAACGTCCGTTCAAGATCGAGGACCAGGAGCTCGCAACGACCGCCAGCATCGGCGTGGCGCTCTACCCCACAGACGGCCCCAACGGTGAGACGCTTCTGAGAAACGCGGAGTCGGCCATGCATTCCGCGCGCGAGACGATGAGCGGCAGCTATCACTTCTACTCGGTCACCATGCGCTCGAGTGTCTCGGACCGCATGTCACTCGAAACCGATCTGCGACAAGCGATCACGCGTGGTGAGCCCGTGCTTCACTATCAGCCGAAGACGTTCACGCGCTCAGGCCACATCGCGGGCGCGGAGGCGCTCGTCCGCTGGCAGCATCCGTCGCGAGGACTCGTGTCCCCCGCCTCGTTCATCTCGGTCGCCGAAGAAACGGGACTGATCGTCCCAATTGGTGAATGGGTGCTCCGCCAGGCGTGTGGCCAGGTCATGAGCTGGATGGAATCGGGCCTGCACGTGGTGCCGGTGGCGGTCAACCTGTCGTTGGCGCAGTTCCACGTCGCCGATCTCCTCGGGCACATCGCGTCGATCCTCAACGAGACCGCGCTGGACCCGGGCTATCTCGCGATCGAGATCACCGAGAGCATGATCATGCGCGATACCCGGGAAGCGCACGAGACGCTGTGCCGACTCAAGGAGCTCGGCGTGCAGGTGGCCATTGACGATTTCGGCACCGGGTATTCCACGCTCAGCTCACTCAAGGACCTTCCGATCAACCAGCTCAAGATCGACCAGGCGTTCATCCGGGACCTGGCCGAAAACCAGAAGGACGTCGCCATCACGCGGGCCATCATTGCGATGGCCCACGGGCTGGGTCTCACCGTCATCGCCGAGGGTGTCGAATCGGAGGAGCAGCTCGCGGTTCTCCGCGAGGAGGGATGCGACGAGGTCCAGGGGTTCCTGATCGGCCAGCCTCGTCCGAGCGACGAGTTCACCGAGTTCCTGGAGCAGACGAACCGCGAGACCGTCGGGGTTCGCGCCTCGTCGGGTGGCCGCTGAAGGCACCCGACCATCGGAGATTGCTTCTGACAGAGCTGTCGTTGTCGTTACGGAACCGTTCGAATGTCTACTACGTTGTCACGCATCGTGTCGCGCAGCTCCGCGCATCTCGAGCCGGCCGTCCCCGGTCATCGGGACCACCACGCGTGGCACGCCGGTTGCCTTAAGCACGAGTTGACTGCGAAAAAGAGAGCGGGACTATCTTCATGACACTGCCGGCCACTGAAGCACCTCACGAATCTCTATTTTTACCCAAGACCGACCCGAACGGTGACGCGGGTGCTCCGAGCGGTCGGGGCGGGGTCACTCCGGCTGCACCGAGCGCTGAGCTGAGCTCGCCGGTGGAATCATCCGTGGCACCGGCAACGCCAACGACCCTGAGTCACACCGGCCTCTCGGGCGACAGCATCCTGGCCTTGATTCTGAAGGCGCTGTACACGGGCGAGCTGAGTGGACGCGAGCTGGCTGACAAGGTCAAGATCGCGTATACGCCATCCTGGAGCCGCTCATCGAGGCGGCGCGTGTTCAGCAACTGATTGAGGTGCGGAGCGCCTCCGGCTCGGGTACCGCCGGCTACCGCTACGCGTTGACGGATCGGGGCCGCGACCGGGCCAATCAGTACTTCGAGACCAACGGATACGTCGGTCCCGCTCCAGTACCGCTCGATCAGTACGCGCGTTACGTGCGGGAGCTCGGCAAGCACAACAGCCTCATCGATCGCGAGGTGATCGCCTCCGGGTTCACCGACCTCATCGTGAGCGACGACATGCTGGACCAGCTTGGACCTGCCGTGAGCACGCGGCGCGCCATGTTCCTGTACGGCCCTCCGGGCAACGGAAAGAGCGCGATGTCGGCCGGTATCGGACGCGCGCTCGGCGGGGCAATCTACATGCCGTTCGCGCTGGACATCGGGGGGCAAGTCGTGACCCTATTCGACCCGGTCACGCACGTCGTGCAGCCGATCGACGAAGGCAGCCCGCTCCTCAGATCCGAAACCGCGACCGACCCACGATGGGCCCGGATCCGACGCCCCGTGATCACAGTGGGCGGAGAGCTCACCATGGACCAGCTCGACTTGAACTTCAACAAGCTGGCCAAGTTCTACGAGGCCCCCGTTCAGCTCAAAGCGAACTGCGGGGTGCTGCTCGTCGACGACTTCGGGCGTCAGCGTGTCCCGGCCGGCGAGCTTCTGAACCGCTGGATCGTGCCGCTCGAATCACGCGTCGACTTCCTGGCGCTCCATACTGGACGGAAGTTCGAGGTGCCCTTCGACGTCCTCATCATCTTCGCCACCAACCTCGAACCTCGCAAGCTGGCCGACGAGGCGTTTCTCCGACGGATCCCATACAAGGTGCACGCGACCAACCCGTCGCTGGAGCAGTTCTCTGAAATCTTCTACATGGTGTGCAAGAAGCACGGCATCACATTCGACCAGGCCGTCGTGGATCACTTGTGCAATGAGTATTACGAGGCGCGCGGCTTGGAGATGCGCGCCTGTCATCCGCGCGACCTCGTCGAGCACATGGTCAATCTGTGCCGCTATCGGAAGCAGCCGCTGGCCATTACGCCGAAGCTGCTGGACGAAGCCTGTCGCGTGTACTTCCTCGACAAGCCGCTCCACGGCACCGAAGCGGCCGTGTAGTGGACTAGCTCGCGGGTCCGCCCGTTCGCAGGGGCGATCAATTAGCGTAGCCCGAGACGCTCGAGAAGCTCGGAGACCTGTTCCCCCACGCGCGCGAGTGGCTCGAGGGCCGAGTCGAACGTAAAGGCATGCCACGCGGCCGTGGCGGCCGCGAGTGTGACTTCGGCCTCGCCGTATGCCGCCGCGAGCGATTGGCGCGTATCCGGGTCCTGGACGCGCTCGATGGCTTCGCGGATGCGCGCGAGATCACGCCGGTCCGTTTCGACGAGCTCCCGCATGAGACGGACCTGCGTGTGGTACTCCGACATCGGAACGGAGCGGCCCGGCCCGTGGCAAGACGCACACACGCTCTCGACGCCGCGGGTCTCCGGAAACTCGGCCGACACTGCTCCATGGCAGGTCAAACAGCTGGGCGCCCCTTCGACCGCATCGAGAAGTCGTTGATGGTGCCGGCTCGTTTCGAACGATAGACGCTGCTCGGTGTGACAGGCCCCACACGTGGCCGGAATATTTCGCGCGTGGACGGGACTCGCCGGGGGCGAGCTGCCGAGCACGCCATCGTGAGCCTCAGCACGTGTCTCGGCCTCCGAGTTACCCTCATGACAGGCCGTGCAGCCAACACCGGCCGCCGCGTGTATCGATTCGCGCCAATCGTCGAAGTGCGCCCGTTCATCGGACGAGAACGACGCATACCGGGCCGTATGGCAGGACACGCATTCGCTGTCCTGAGCCCGCGCACCGAGAGGGATGAGTAGCGCAACCGCAAGGGCAACCGGTGCAATGCGAACGATCGGGCTGGTCACGAGGTTTGACCCTTCACGCGACGGTGCGAGCGGACTGCACGCCTTGACGCACTCCTGCAGGCCCAACAACCCATCCCCGGAGCAGAGATCGAGCTGGCCGGGAAAAGTGCCGATTCCCTACGAGAGAAAGGCACGCGAAACGCAGCGATCATGAATCAAGAACTGCTTGAACAAGTACTGAAGTCTCCGCGACTTCCGAGCCTGCCAACAATCGCGCTCAAGGTGATCGAGCTCGCGCAAGATCCGGAAGCAGAGTTCAGGGATATCGCGGACGTCGTGCAACACGACCCCGCGTTGAGCGGCAAGATCCTCAGGACGGTCAACTCGGCCTTCTACGGACAGGAGCGAACGATCGGCACGATCAGCCGTGCTTTGCAAGTGCTTGGGCTCAACTCGGTGAAGACCCTCGCGCTGGGGTTCTCCTTGGTCGGCAACCTCAAGGGCGCTGACGACAAGGGGTTCGACCATGTCGGATACTGGCGGCGGAGCCTTTACACCGCCACGGCGGCTCGGACACTGAGCCGATCTGCCGGGCTCGTCCAGCAGGAGGAGGCGTTCCTCGGTGGCCTCCTGCAGGATCTGGGCATGGTGGCGCTGAGCCAGGCGTTGGGAACACAGTACGGCGCGGTGCTTCAGGCCGCGGGTCCTCGTCATGCCTCGCTCCGCGACTACGAAGCGGCGGCCCTGGGAGTCGACCACGCGGAGGTGGGTGCCGCGCTCGCCGAGTCCTGGGGTCTGCCACCCTTGCTCGTCGGCCCGATCCGCCATCACGAAAGTCCCGGAGACGCGGATGACGAGCTCCAGGGCATCGTGCGGAGCGTCGCGCTCGGAAACCGGGTGGCAGAGATCTTTCTCAATGATCGGGGCGATGGCGCCGCACTCGATGCCTACCACACCCAGGCAGAGGAGTGGTTCGGACTCACGCGCGCAGAGGCCGACACGCAGCTCAGGCAGATCCACGAGGAGACCGAGGAGATGGGTCGCTTGTTCAACCTCCCGACCGGCAATCTGGGTAACCCGGACGAGATCCTCGCACGTGCGAACGAAGCGCTGATGCAGATCACCCTGCAGTCACAGCAGGAGAACAGACAACTCATCACCGAGGTGACCACGGACGCGCTGACTGGGGCATCGAACCGGCGAGCCTTCGATCAGTTCGTTGTCGATCAGTTCGAAAAGGCCACCTCCGGGAAGCCAATTAGCGCGCTGTTCATCGACATCGATCACTTCAAGCGGTTCAACGATACCTACGGTCACGCGATGGGTGATCGCGTGCTCATCGTCTTCACCCAGACACTCCGCCGCGCGGTCGCCCCACGTGGAACGGTGTTCAGATATGGCGGCGAGGAGTTTGCCGTCGTCTGCCCCGAGACCGACGCGACCATGGCGGCCCAGATCGCCGAGGCGGCACGACTGGCAATCGAACACGATGCGTGCGTGCTGGCGAACGACGGCCAGGAGCTCAAGATCACGTGCAGCATTGGCGTAGCGACCCATACGGGCGCCACCTTCGATAGCGTCGCCCGGTTGCTGAAGGCTGCCGACCAGGGTGTGTACGCAGCCAAAGCCGCCGGGCGAAACTGTGTGCGAACCATCACAGGAGAGAGCGAGTCCGACGCGGCCTGAATGGCGATCGGGCGTCACAGGATCCTGACATGACCGCGACGACCACGTCTGGGCACGCTTCTTCAGCGGCGAGCGAGCCAGAGGTCCAGACCTATCACGACGAGTTCGTGGCGAGGCAGCCGATCTTCGACCGCCGAGGCCGAGTCTACGCCTACGAGCTGCTGTTTCGAGATGGCGTGTCGGATTCCTGCCCGGCGACAGCGGGCACCGATGCCACCCGTCGCGTGATGGAAGCGGCGCGAGTCACCCTTGGCATGCAGACGCTTGTCGGCAACAAGCTCGCGGCCGTCAACTTCAACCGCGAACTGCTCCTCCACGGGTACGAAACTGCGCTGGCGCCCAAATCGACCATCATCGAGATTCTCGAGACGGTAGACGCCGACGATGAGGTCATGCAGGCGTGCAGTCGCCTCAAGCAAAAGGGCTATCTTCTGGCGCTCGACGACTTCGTCTATCGCGAAGCGCTGGAGCCCCTCATGAGGATCGTCGACATCATCAAGATCCGTCTTGGGGAGTGCGAGCTCGAGGAACAGTGCCGTCGGGCGCGGCGAATCGCACCCTACGCAAGACTCCTTGCCGAGAAGGTCGAAACCCCGGAAGACTACGCAAAGGCACAGGCGCTCGACTTCCGGTATTTCCAGGGCTGGTTCTTTTGTCGCCCAGAAACCCTCACCGGGCGCGCCCTTACCGGTTCTCACTTGATGTACCTGAACCTGATTCAGGCTGCCACCGCACCAGAACTTGACCTTGATGAGCTCGACCGTTTGATCCGAACCGACGTGTCGCTCGCTCATCGGTTCATGAAATTCCTGGGTTCTGCGGCGTTCGGATGGACAGGGCCGTTCAGCTCCGTTCGACACGGCCTCGCGTTGTTGGGGGACAAACTCACGCGACGCTGGGCCAGCCTCATCTCGCTCGACGAGATGGCAGAGGGTAAGCCGCAGGAGTTACTGGTCAACGCCGCAGTCCGCGCCAAGGTGTGCGAGGATCTCGCGCCCCTCGTCGGCCTTGACGATCGCGAGCAGGACCTCTTCTTCCTGGGATCGCTGTCGCTGATCGACACGATGATGGATCGGCCGATGGAGATGTTGGTGAAAGAGCTAACACTGGAGAAGGACGTCGAAACGGCCCTTCTGGGGCGTTCGAATCCTCTACGTCAGGTGCTCGACCTCGCGACCGCCTACGAACGAGGTGAGTGGGAGCGGTGCTCGACCCTGTGTGCCGAGTTAGGCGTCGATGAGGCAGAGCTTGCGCCGTTGTACGCCGACGGGGTGAGCTGGGCGAGCGACGTCTTCGCCCTCTAGGAGCACTCAACCTCCCATGACCCCACATGCCATCGGCGGCCCAAGGCGCTCGCCGCGGGTGTTGATCGCCGACGACGATCACGCATCCCGGGCGGCCGCCCGAACGGCCCTGGCAGAGGATGGCTATCTCATCCAAGAAGCCTCCACGGGCGAGCAAGCGTGCGAGCTCTTCATGCAGAATCGCCCAGATATCGTGCTGCTCAACGCCTGCCTCCCGGTGACCAACGGCTATGAAGCATGTCGACGCCTTCGGAACACACCGTCTGGCGAAACAGTACCGATCCTGATGATCACCGGCGCCGAGCGCGACGACGCGATCGAGCGTGCCTATCAGGCCGGAGCCACCGACTTCCAACCGAAGCCCGCGGGTCCGACGGTACTGCGTCAGCGTGTGCGATACATGCTGCGCGCACAGCGGGCCAGCGAAAGACTGCGAGACAGCGAAGCCAAGCATCAGGCACTCTTGCGGGCGATTCCCGACCTGATCTTCCAAGTCGATACGGCGGGACGGTTCCTTGATTTTCAGCCCGGCAGCTCGGTCCGCCCCATCGTACCGCCCGAGTACTTCCTCGGGAAGTCGTTCTCCGATGTGCTGCCGGCGGACGTCGCCAGTCTGTGCCAGCACTTTACGCGGCGGACGCTGAGCACGTCGCAAACGCAGGTCTTCGAGTACCAGGTCGAGGAAAACGGCGAGATGCGGGATTTCGAGGCGCGCACAGTGGGGAACGGCCCCGATCGCGTCCTGGGAATCGTGCGCGACATCACCGATCGCCGCCGAGCCGAGGCCAAACTGCAGTTCCACACCTATCACGACACCCTGACCAAGCTTCCAAACCGCGCGCTGTTCAGGTATCAGCTCGAGGCAGGCGTGACGGATGCGCGTCAGCGCAACGAGTCACTGGCCGTCGTCGTCCTCGGTCTCGACCGCTTCAAGCAGGTCAACGAGACACTCGGCCACAACATCGGCGACCTGGTGCTGAATTACGCATCGGCCCAACTCACGAAGGTAGCCGAAGCCGAGAACCAGATCCTGCGCTCGCAAAACCGCGAAGGCAAGACACGAGTCGCGCGTCTTGGCGCCGACGAGTTCTCAGTGCTCATTCCGGCAATCGCGAACGACGTGGTCGTGGACCGCGTCGTCGACCAAATGCTGGTCGCCATCGCCCAACCGATCGAGGTTGACGGCCGCGAAGTGTTTCTCACCGCAAGCGCTGGCGCCAGTATGTTTCCGGTCGACGGCAACGATCCCGACACGCTCCTGCAGCATGCCGAGACGGCCCTGCGCAGCGCGAAGCTGCAGGGGCGAAACTCGCACCTCGCCTACCAGCCCGTCATGAACGCCGGAACGTCGGATACGCTGCTGCTCGAGGCGGAGCTGCGATACGCCGTCGAGCGGGGCGAGTTTCAGTCGTTCTATCAGCCCAAGCTGAATGCCCAGACGGGCCGCATCCAGGGCGCGGAAGCCCTCTTGCGCTGGCTACACCCAAAACGCGGTCTCCTCTACCCCAGCGCGTTCTTGCCGCTGTGCGAGGAGATGGGCCTCACCGTCGAGATCGGGCGGCAGCTCATCCAAGCCAGCTGCCAGAAGTGCCGAACGTGGTCTGAGCGAGCCGGCAGGCCGGTCCCCGTGGCCATCAACATGTCGGATCTGGAGTTTCGCCAGGACGATCTGCTCGGACACATACGGCAAGCGACCGTCGAACACGGGCTTGATCCTCGCTGCCTCGAGCTCGAGATCACGGAGCGCGTCCTCATCCGCGACGCCCAGGCGGCCCGCCGGCTGCTGAACGAAGTACGTGCGCTAGGCATTCGGGTCGCCCTCGACGATTTCGGGACCGGTTACTCGTCGCTCAGCGCCCTGAAGGGCCTCCCGATCGACATCTTGAAGATCGACCGTTCGTTCGTCAACGACCTGCGCGCAGACTCAGAGGCTGCCGAGATCATCCGCACAATCGTGTCGATGGCGCATAGCCTCGGCATGTCGATCGTGGCGGAAGGTGTCGAGACAGAAGCGCAGCTCGAGATTCTGCAGACGCTGGGTTGCGACGAGGTCCAGGGTTTCCTATTCAGCGAAGCCGTCGGAGCCGATCTCTTCGAGGCACTGCTCGTACGGGACCAGGGAGTGGCGCCGGCCTTCGTTCACGCGGGGTCTGTTACGGCAGGACAGTAGCGCCAACGAGCTCGTGCCCCCGATCGCGCTGGAGCTCGGTCACGTACTCGGTAATCCGCTGCTGTTCGGAGATGAAGTCCGAGGAACCCTCGGGATCCAGCGAGAGACCGATATAGAGGGCTGCTTCTTCCTCGAGCTGAGCTCGGTAGCGGATGAAGGCTCGAAGCACCGTGGGACCCGTGTGGCCAGGCAGCGTAAACTCGAGCCCCACGCGGACGACCTGCGACAACTCCTGCGCGGATTCGCCATCGACGACGACTCCCACACCTTCCGCGGAGATGTCGAGCATACGGCCTGTCAATCTCCGCTCTTGGCCTGGCACATCCACGGCCACCGACACGGGTGGTCTCGGCTGAACGCGTAACGCCCTACGCTCATTGAACCAGCGCAGGAGCTTCGGACTCAGCATGGCGTGCAGGGCCGCAGGGTTGGAAAACGCGAGACCCATACGTCGGAACTTGTCTCGCCCGGTTGACGCCTGCACCGTCGCCGTGATCGTCACGCTCTTCGTGTCGCTGGCATGCAGCGTGAGCGACACGGTCCCGCCAACTGGCACGATTGGAGCTTGGGTGAGGGGCACGCGAACACTGCAGCCGTAGAGGCTCAGATCAAGCACCTCCCCTAGCAACGATCCACACTCGCTGCTCACCTCTGCGCGGATGGGCTCGCCATTATCCATGGCGACCCGGTAGGCATGGCGTCGATCCGTCTTCACTTCCGCCTCCCTCCTCCTACACGCAATCGACCCAACGACGTGCCCGCTTCACACCCAGGGTGGCAGCGGTGTGAACCCGCGGGAACTGCCAGCTCCTATCGAGGTATTCCGCCGGCGCGCAACGCCGGTCACGCCAACCCTGTTGCAGCCCGCTGCCAGTCGGCCGATTCCTTGGACAGAGCTGTACGCGAAACGCCTAGAGCGGATTTCATGAGGTCGTAGCGACCGAATAGCCGCAATGTCGAAAGTAGTTCATAGCCTTGTGTTCCACAGGACCTCCCGTGTGCGACAGCGGGCCAGATCGCTGTACGTGCGATTTCGGCAGAAACCAAGTTGCGCGCCGCCTAGCTCTTGTGTAGGTTGTCCATGATGACGATGTCGGAGACAGGACCTGCCGATGTTGAACGTCGCACTCGTCGGGGACCCGGGCGCCGGACAGCCCGCGGTAGCGGGACTCAGATCGGTCCGCACACCATACTCGGGATCGCGCTCGCCGCGACCGTGCGGGCGACGGACGATGATCGTGTTCCGACGCGGTACGGCCCAAGCCGAGCCGGATCGTGCGGCACAGCGTGGGGAGACTCGGGAGGGCCTCCCATCCAGCGCGATCCGGCCGCTCGCCACCCAGCCGCCAGCTCCAGCAGCTGGCGTGGAGGATCCGCGGGCGCTGCCACCCCGCCGGTTTCGCGTCGACGCTGCTTCAGCCGACGTCGTACTTCTCGGCGGTTCGACCCCGCGTCCGACTCGCTGCAGCACCCGGCGTCCGCTCGACGCGGCCGACCCTCGACCACGCCCGCCTACGTACAAGTGCAATTCGCGGCACGTACGAGCTCGTTTGCGCCGGGACTCGGCATACTGCCGCCGGGCGACTCGGCGGCCCAAGGGCGCCAGACGGGGACCATCACCTTCCGAGCTGGTGCTGCCCGGAGTGGATGGACTCGCTGCAGGGCGTCCGGCTCGACGCCGAGGAGATCGCGACCGTCCCTCTGGGAGGAACGGTGGCCGTCAACGCCACGATGCATCCCGCGCGGGTGGCCGAAGCCGTCCAGGTGATCGCAGTCGTGCCGACGCCGATCGAGTCAACCGAGACCAGCCACAACCTCACCGCCGACGACATCGACCGTTTGCCGGTCGGACGGGACATCTTTCGGATTGCTGAGCTGGCTCCGGGTCTGTCGGACAACGCCCCCAACGACGGACAGCTGACCATCAACGGAGGGTTCGGCTACGACAATGCCTTTCTTATCGATGGTGTCGACGTCAACGACAACATCTTCGGCACCGCGAACAACCTGTTCATCGAGGATGCGATCGAGGAGACCCAGGTGCTGACCTCGGGCATCTCGGCCGAGTACGGGCGCTTCTCTGGCGGCGTCGTGAACGCCATCACGAAGAGCGGCAGCAATACCCTCTCCGGCAGCTTTCGAACCAATCTGTACAAGCCGAACTGGACCGGCCGGACTCCGTTCGAGGTGGACAACGGCATCGAGCGAAGCGGCCCACTCGCAGACAACTCGACGTACGAGACGACCGTCGGGGGCCCGATTGTCGAGGATCGGCTGTGGTTCTACTACGCCAATCGCGTCGAACGCTCGGCCACGGTCGAGACCTTCGACGAAAGCGGCGTCGGCTACGACCGAGCCCTGAACAACGATCGCAACTTGTTCAAGCTCACGGGCAGCCTCGCCCCCGGTCATCAACTCGAGGGCAGCTACATGCGGAACTCGACCGACGACACCGGTCCGACGTTTGGGTTCACAATCGACCCGGCAGGCCTTCGAACCCGCCAGGTCCCGAACGACCTAATGGTCGCCACCTATCGGGGTGCGGCCACGTCAAACGTGTTCGCGGAACTCCAGGTGTCGCGTCGCCGTTTTGGGTTCCGCAACAATGGCGGAACGCAGACCGGTATCGTCGAGTCACCGTTCCTCACGTTGACCCAGGCATTCGGTCACTACAACGCACCCTACTTCGACGCGAACGACCCGCAGAACCGAGACAACTTGCAGTTCACGGGCAACGTGACCTACTACGTGAACGGCCCGAGCGCTGGCACCCACAGTATCAAGGGCGGGTTCGAGCACTTCACGTCGACGCTGCAGGGGGGCAACTCGCAAACGGCCACCGGCTATGTCTTCTCCGCTGACTATGCGGTCGACGGCGCGGGTGCGCCCATGAATGATGCCGACGGCCGGTTCGTGCCGATCTTCAGCCCGGGCGCGACCCAGCTACAGCAGTGGAGTCCCCTGCGCGGCGGCACACTCGACATCAGGACCCTATCCGGCTACATCAACGACAACTGGCAGCTCAACAAGCACTTCACATTCAATCTCGGCGTTAGAGCCGAGCAGGTGACGAGCCAGACGACCGACGATGTCGGCGGGCTCAGCACGAGCGCCATCGTTCCACGGCTCGCAGCCGCCTACGATCCGACCGGCGACGGTCGCTACACGATCCAGGCCACGTACGGTCACTATGCCGGACGCTACGGCGAGGCGCAGTTTAGCCAGAACAGCAACGTCGGCTCGCCCGACTTACTGCTGGGGGTCTATACCGGGCCGGCCGGGCAAGGGCGGGACTTTGCGCCAGGCTTCGATCCTGACAACTACCTGACGGTGTTCGGACTCTTCCCGGTGCGGAACGTGTTCTTCGCGAACGATCTGAGCTCGCCGATCACTAAGGAGTTTACGCTCGGTGGGGGCGCCGCGATCGGTCGACGGGGCTACACCAAAGTGACGTACATCCATCGGACGATGGGCAGCTTCGTCGAAGACTTCTTCACGCTCGATGGCGGCTCGCGGGCGATCATCGAAGACGAACAGTTCTTCGGCCTGTTCACGAGCCAGATCTTCCGCAATACGGACATGCTCGAGCGGTCCTACGACGCGATCGAGCTGCTCGGGCACCTCCAGGTGATGGACAACCTCGTCGTCGACGGATCCGTGACCGTCCAGATCAACAACGACGGGAACTTCAGCGGTGAGGCGCGAAACCAGCCGGGTCTCTCGTCGCGCGCGTTTGATTACCCGGAGATCACGCCGGCCGAGCGATACTTCCCCACCGGCCGGCTGGCGGGCTTTCAGAAGCACAAGACCCGTGTCTGGGGCATCTACAACCTCGACCTGGAATCAGTGGGTGGTGTGAGTATCGCTGGCCTTTGGCGATACGACTCGGGGTCGGTCTACGACATTGCGGCCTCCGGCGTCGGCACCACCGCCGTCCAGCAAACGATTCTCGATTCGCTCGGGTATTTCAGCGGGCCGTCGGCGGGCACTGTGTATTTTGGCGAGGGACGCGGCTCGAGGACGCACGATGGCTACGGCCTCGTCGACATGTCGGTCCAGTACTCGATTCCGGTGTGGCAATCGCTGAGCCCGTGGTTCAAGCTCGAGGTGTACAACCTGCTCAACAACGGCAAGCAGATCGGCGCGAATACATCGGTCGTGGTCGATCCCGATGGTCCAGTCGACGAGCTCGGCATCCCGACCACCTACATCGAAGGACCTAACTTTGGTGAAGCGACCTCGACAGATCACTACCCACACTACCTCCCGAACCTGAGCGGGCTCAGGACCATCCGCTTGGCAATGGGCTTCCGCTGGTAGGTGCGCGTCAGGGTGCGTCGGTCAGTCGCCAGAGGTGCGACCGGGTCCGGATGAACAAGCTTCCCCGGGCGATCGCCGGACTGGACATCGCGACCTCATCCAGCGAATTGGTGGCGACGACCTCGAAGTCGGCAGCCGGATCGAGTACGTAGGTATCGCCGTCTTCGCTCAACGCGAAGATCTTGCCGTTGTAGGCCCACGGCGACGCGGTGAATCCCCCCGTTCCCACGGCCACCCGGCGACGAGGCTGGTCGGTTTGCTTTTGCTGCTCGGTAAAGAGCAGCGGCTCGCCGGTCCGGGCGTCGTGCACGGTGAAGAACCCGCGGTCTAGCAGTGTGAAGTAGTAGCCCTCATAGACGAGCGGCGTCGGGTGGTACGGGCCGGCGCTGTCGTCATACCAGGCCACGTACTCGTTACGCGGCTGCCCCGGCTTCAGGCTGATGTCACCTTCGGCGCCCGGATGAATGGCGAACACTGGCCTCACCTGATCGCCAATGTACCCGGACGTCACGTAGAGCAACCCGTGCTCGCTGAACGGTTGGGGTATGGAGATCGAGTCCATTCCGCTGAAAGACCATAGCTCGTTGCCGTCCAGATCGTAGGAGCGCACCCGATCGGTGCCGGCAGTCACAAGCTCGGTCCGAATGTTGTTCGTCCACACAAAGGGGGTCGCCCAGTTCGTACCTTCGTCACGTACCTGCCGCCACCGCTCCGCGCCTGTCGCCGCATCGAGGGCGACGACGAACGACTCCTCATCGTTGTCATTGACAATGTAGAGCGTACCGTCATGTAACACGGGCGACGCCGCGGGGCCCCATCCATGGCGGGTCGCGCTCGGTGTAAATCGCTTCTCCCAGACCAGCGCGCCCTCCATGTCGAGGGCAAACACGCCAATGTTGCCAAAGTACGCATACACCCGCTCGCCGTCGGTGACGGGGGTTTCGGAGGCGTAGCTGTTCTTGAGGTGGCGATCAAACGCAGGCGCCTCGTTGTTGACCTCCGTCTGCCAGACGACCTCGCCACTCTCGAAGTCGATGGCGTAGATCAGCCAGCGGTGGACGTCGACCGAGCGTTCCATCAGCTCGCCCGGCTTGGGCGCGGGAAAGTTGGGTGACCCCTCGGGAGAGCCGTACGGGAAGTAGAGACCCATTCGCGGCTCCTCGATTTCGCCGGCACTGACGACGGTCGTCACGAAGATCCGGTCGCCCCAGATCACCGGTGACGACCAACCGAGACCCGCGACCGGTGTCTTCCAAACGACGTTGTCGGTGGCGCTCCACGTCGTGGGAAGCCGCTGGTCATCTTCAGCCACCGACCGCGCGTCTGCGCCGCGAAAGGCGGGCCAGTTCTCGTTTTCGAGTGAGTCGGCGGTGGTCCCCCCGAGCCAGGTGAGCAGCACAGTGGCCAGAGCGGTCGTCAATACGAAACGGAATCGAATGTGGTGCATAGCCCTCAACACTAGCAACGGGGTCAGGGACCGGTCAACCCGGACCGCGACCTGCAGGTCGACTACAATCTCGCCGACGACAACATCGCGCGGACAAGTCGCGCGAGACATTCAAAACTGAAACGGAGGCGTTGCGTGGGCATCGAGAGCAGGAACCCAGCCACTGAAGAGCTGTTGGAACGATTCGACCCGATGACGGACGCGGCGATCGATGCGGCGCTCGACAAGGCCGACACAACATTCCGCCAGTTCCGACAGACAGATGTCGCCACTCGCGCGCAGCATCTCCGCGCCGCCGCCGAGATCCTCGAGGCTGAAGCTGAGCAGTGGGCGGAAGTGATGACCACCGAAATGGGCAAGACGCTGGCTGCAGCCGTGGCCGAGGTGAAGAAGTCTGCGCAGGGTTGCCGGTACTATGCCGACCACGCGGAGGAGCTGCTTGCCGACGAGCCACTCGACAGCAACGGCACCCAGAACTTCGTCCGCCACCTCCCGCTCGGACCCGTCCTGGCGGTGATGCCGTGGAACTTCCCCTTTTGGCAGGTGTTTCGCTTCGCGGCACCGGCCTTGATCGCCGGCAACGTCGGCCTGCTAAAGCATGCCTCCAACGTACCGCGTTCAGCCCTCGCCATCCAGAACATCCTCGAGCGGGCGGGGTTTCCCGAAGGTGCCTTTCAAACTCTGCTCATCGGGTCGGACAAGGTGCAGAGAGTGCTCGAGGATCCTCGGGTCCGGGCCGCGACCCTGACCGGCTCCGAAGGGGCTGGACGCGCCGTGGCGGCGACCGCCGGCCGTGCGCTCAAGCCGACCGTCCTGGAACTCGGAGGGTCCGACCCGTTTGTCGTGATGCCATCGGCCAACCTGGACCGCGCCGTCGAGGCGGCTGTGGCAGGTCGCACCGTCAACAACGGACAGTCCTGCATCGCGGCGAAACGGTTCATCGTTCATACCGATGTCTACGACAACTTCACCGAACGGTTTGTCGAGCGGTTCGAGGCGCTGACGGTCGGCGATCCCATGTCGAGCGATACCGATATTGGTCCGCTGGCGATGGCGCAGGTCCGGGACGACATCGACGAACAGGTGCGGCAGTCAACGGCCCTTGGCGCGGCCAGACTGACCGGGGCCGAGCCGGTTGCCGGTCGCGGCTACTTCTATCGGCCAGGCATTCTCGCGGACGTGCCGGAAAGCGCGCCGGCCTACGCGGAAGAATTCTTCGCCCCAATTGCCATACTGTTCCGGGTGTCGAATCTCGACGAGGCCATCGCGCTGGGCAACGCGACGCGCTTCGGGTTGGGCTCGGCGATCTTCACGGAGGACCCGAAGGAGATCGAACAAGCCGCCAACGACCTCGATGCGGGCGCGACTTTCGTCAATCAGATCGTCGCATCGGATCCTAGCCGGCCGTTCGGCGGGGTCAAGGCGTCGGGCTACGGCCGTGAGCTCTATCGCGACGGGATGATGGCGTTCGTCAACCGCAAGACCGTGTCGATCAGCGGCTGAGCACGAGCGGCGTCCGCCGCTCGCCCCAGCGGTCATGCACCGGATTGAACCGTCCGGAGAACGGCGTCTTGCATCCGCGGCAACGGCCCTTCGCGTCGAGGTGCCAGCTCGTGATCAGGTACCCGTCGCGCCCGATGACCTGCTGCCCGCACTGCGCGCAGTAGCTGGACTGCCCCTCCGCATCCCTGACGTTCCCGGTGTAGACGTGCTTGAGCCCGGCCGCTTTCGCCTGCTCGCGCGCGCGCGAGAGCGTTCCGGGCGGCGTCGAGGGTACTGCCGTCATCCGAAAGTCAGGATGGAACGCCGTGAAGTGGAGCGGCACCTCAGGACCGAGAGTCTCGGCGAACCACTCACACAGCCTGTCAATCTCTTCCTCGGAGTCGTTCTGTCCCGGAATGAGTAGGGTCGTCACTTCCAGCCACACGTCGGTCTCGTGCCTGAGCCAGGCCAAAGTATCGAGCACGGGCTGCAGGTGTGCGAAGCACACCTTGTGGTAGAAGTCCTCGGTGAACGCCTTGAGGTCGATGTTGGCCGCGTCCATGTGGGCGTAGAAATCACGCCGAGCATCGGGCGTGATGTACCCACTTGACACCGCGACGGTCTTGATGCCGAGCGCGTGAGCCTCCTTGGCACAGTCGATCGCATACTCGGCGAAGATGATCGGATCGTTGTACGTGAATGCGACGCTTGGGCACCCGGCACTTGCGGCCGCTTCGGCCAATCGCTGCGGCGATGCTGCGTCCGCCAGGATGTCATCCTCGCGGGCTTTGGAGATGTCCCAGTTCTGGCAGAAACGGCAACCGAGGTTACAGCCCGCGGTGCCAAACGAGAGAACGGCGGAACCCGGATAGAAATGGTTGAGCGGCTTCTTTTCGATCGGATCGACGCAGAACCCTGTGGCGCGTCCGTAGCTCGTGAGGACGACTTCTCCATCGCGGGCTTCGCGCACGAAGCAGAAGGCCTTCTGGCCGTCGTGTAGCTTGCAGAAGCGCGGGCAGAGGTCGCATTGAACACGACCATCATCAAGACGGTGCCACCAGTCACCGCGAACCACGCCTGGCTCGAGCTGATCACGGAGCGCCGCGGTTGGCATAGACACCATCCTACCACTCACCCTGCCACGCTTGAAGACGCCGTGCCAGCTCATCGCGCCACGAGGAGTGCTCGGTGTCGAGCGCAGCATGTGTGATCCCGAGGGCGATCGGATCGACCGGTACAAAACGATTCGCGCTCGTGGCATAGAAACTCGGTCCCGCGTCGGAGGGATCACCGCCGGCCCGGTCTCGCTCAGCCAAGCGTCGCAGCGCGATCTGTTCCCGACATCGCGTTTCTACCAGCAGGCAAGGCACGCCGCGCCTGTGCGCGAACCGAATCGCGGCGGCTCGGGCGTCAGGCTGCGAGAACGTTGCGTCGAGCACCGCGACCCGGCCGGACGAAATGATGCCTTGCGCACGCTCCAACAAGCCGGCATACACCCGACGCGTGAGGGCATCGCTGTAGAGACCGCGGTCGATCGGGGTGGACACGCGCTCCAGGGCGTCGAGACCAGCCAATGCCTTCCGCACGCGATCAGACGAAACGACCGCCGCACGGCCGAGCGTCTCGACCACGGCGTCGGCTGCCGTGCTCTTGCCGGTACCGACGACCCCGGCAACGAGCACGAGTCCACCTCGTCCGCTCGACTGGAACCGTTCGATAGCCAGATCGAGGTGGCGGCTCGCGCTATCGGTGGCCGCGCGCCGCTGAGCAGCTGGGATCTCCGGCTCTGCGGCAGCGATGGCCGCCACCTTCGCGCGAACCGCCGCCCGGTAGCTCATGAAGTAATCGACCACCGCATACAGATGGAAATCATCCGACTCGGTCGCATACCGACGCAGTAGGCGCTCGCTGAGGCCTGGGTGCCCTCGATATGCGAGGTCCATGGCCAAGAAGGCCACCTCCGACGCGGCATCGATGCGTCGCAGCTGGTCGCTGAATTCAATGCAGTCGACGAACAGCGGGTCGCCGCCGTCTTGCTCGAACCAGATGTGACCAAGGTGCACGTCGCCATGGCCCTCGACGGCTCGGCCCGCACGGCGGCGGACTTCGAACCGATCCGCATGGGTGAGCAGGAACTGCCGGGCTGACGACGCCAGACTCGCCAGCCGGCCGTCGTCAAACATCCCGTCGAGTGGCGCGAAGTCGTCCTCGACCGGTGTCGCGATGGCGGTCAGCCACTCGCCCGGTGAGAAGGGTGCGGGAGTCCCCAACGCTTGCGTCCGGTGGAACCGCGCGAGCGCGTGGGCGATCACGTCGACATGGCGATTGGAAAACGACCCACCATCCACGAGACTCAGCGCATCACGTCCCTCGGGCAGCCGACGCATCACCACGCAATGTTCGAGGTCGGGGTCCGAGGGCGCGTCTCCCAGAGGACCGACCTCGGCGCCCGCCGGAGTCACCCGCACCGGGGCGATCCCCAGATACACGTCGGGCGCGAGCCGACGGTTCAACGTCACTTCGCGCAGACAGTCTTCGTTCCGCAACCGCCGCGTGCCGAAGTTGAGAAAGCCGAAATCGACCGCCTTGCGGAGCTTGTAGACGCGAGACCCAGTCAGGAAGACGTGGGAGATGTGGGTCTGCTGCGCAGACACGCTGTCGCTCGCGGTCGGGTCGAGCGGGTAAGCGCCCGGATGGCTCAGACCGCGCACGAGACTCGGCTCGAGCGGCTCAACCTCGGTGGACGCCGCCTGTGATTCTTCCATCGCCGATGCTCAGGGGCTCGCCGTCATCTGGGTTCCGGCGCTGCCCTCCACCATGCCCATGAATCAGAGATTTCCGGCGATCACTTCAGACGGGCGACGAGGGTCTCGATTTCATCTCGAAGCGTGGGACCCGGCATGTCGGCCAGGTCGTACCGGACACGTGTCGTCGGGTGCGGGATGTCGACCAGGTGTCAGAGATCGATGGGCGTGGCGATGACCACGGTGTCGCACTCGACGGCCGCGATGGTTCTCCGGAACTCGTCGATCTGATCCGCATAGTACCCCATTGCCGACAGCTCGCTCCCGCGCCGTATGGCATGCCGCCGTGGGGATCTCCTCGACTCCACCCATTGGCGCAGTGTCGGCCTTGTTGATCAGGATGATGTCCGCCGCACGAAAGTTCGCTTCACCCGGATGGTACCGGAGCTCGTGCCCGGCACGATGAGGGTCGGCCAGCGCGGTGATGCCAACCACGCGAACCTGCGGGTCGGCTCGGAAGCACGTGTTGAAGTCGTGAAAATCCCGCCCGGCGGCGCCCAGGATGAAAACCCGGCGTTCGGCTCTTCGAGAGTCGGTCATGCCGCAGCCTCAGTGGTCCGGATGGTGGACGCACAGCAGCCGCACATCCATATGAGTCGTGTTCGGTCTGCTACGGCGTGTTCTTTGATGCCGGAGAGTTCCGGGACTACAAAGAGGACAACGCGATGGACTTCTTTCGCGCGCTGTTCGCGAAGGAGCGGAATTAGCTCTTCGCGCAAGTCATCAACACCAGCCGTTCGCTCACGCCGGAGTGGTTTCTTTCCCGCTCAGATCGGAAAAACCGCCACGATCCATGGCTGCTCGGGAAGATCTAGCCCAGAAGGGACGGTAAGCTGAGCACCATGCCCAGTCACCTTCACCCGCTGTCCCCGTCGGCTTGTGATGCGATCGGGCGCACACCGCTCGTCGCGTTGGATCGCATCACGGCAGACTATTCCGGTCGCATCTTCGCGAAGCTCGAAATGCTCAACCCGGGCTTCTCGAAAAAAGATCGCGCCGCACGTCAGATCATTGAAGATGCCGAGGCCGATGGAAGCCTCCGGCCGGGACAGACGGTCGTCGAGCTGACAAGCGGCAACATGGGCACCGGGCTCGCGATCGTCTGCGCCACCAAGGGCTATCCGTTCGTCGCCGTCATGTCGCGCGGCAACTCTGAAGAACGGGCTCGCATGATGTCGGCGCTTGGCGCCGAGGTCGTGCTCGTCGATCAGCATCCCGAATCGCACGTCGGCCATGTCACCGGCGCGGATCTCGAGCGCGTCGAAGAGGAAGCCCAGCGCCTCACCGAGGTGCGGCACGCCTTCCGTGCTGATCAGTTCAACCGAGCAGGCAACGCGAAGGCGCACTACTTGGGCACCGGCCCCGAGATCTGGCAGCAGAGCGACGGCCGAATTGACGGCTTCTGTGATTTCGTCGGCTCGGGCGGGACGTATGCCGGGGTCACCCGTTTTCTCAAAGAGCAGAACCCAAACATCAAGTGCTACGTGGTCGAACCGGAACAGGCCGCGATCTTGGCGGGGAAGAGGGTGAGCCGACCCGCACACCCCATTCAGGGTGGCGGTTACGCGATGGACGCGCTGGAGTTAATGAACGGTCTGCCGGTCGACGGCTACCTCGAAGTATCTGGAGAAGCCGCGACCCGCGCGGCACGCCTGCTCGCCAGGAAGGAAGGAATCTTTGCGGGCTTCTCCTCAGGCGCGAACCTGGCAGCCGCCCTCCAGCTCCTCGCAGGTCCGCTCAAAGGTGGCACCATCGCCGTCGTCGTCTGCGATTCGGGACTGAAGTACTTCAGCACCGACCTCTGGGAAGTCAGCTGAGGGTCCCAAACGCGAAATGAGCTGCGTTCGGCGCAGCTATCCCTCCCGGGCCACCTCACCCGCCCGAGCGAGCTGCGAGCGCGTGAAGATCGGCGCGACGACTTCGAAGAACACCGTCGTGCTGAGAATCAGACTGAGGATGGCGTCGCCGACCTCGGGCAGTCGATTCGCTGCGATGAGGGCCAGGCCGATGGAGACGCCGGCTTGCGGGAGCAGGCACCAGCCGACTCTGGTCTGGATAGTATGTCCAGCCTTGGCGATGCGCCCGCCGATCTGCCCGCCGATTACTCGACCCAAGGTACGTGCGACCACGTACAGCAAAGCGATCAACCCAAGTCCGCCCAGACTGATCGGCTCGAATTGAACGCCGGCGAGCACGAAGAAGATCGCGAGGAAGGGGTCTGCAACGCCCTCGATCGTATGAAACGGCCGGGTGTGGTGCCGGGCTCGGTTGGCGACGGTCGCACCGAGGACCATGCACGCCAGCAGATATGACGCCCCGATGGCGGACGCGACCCCAGCGCACAACAGCACGAACCCGGTTACCTCGGCGATCGCGGGCTCACCCCGTCGCAGTCGGCCTGTCAGCGCGGCCATCGGCAACCCAAACAGAACGCCGAGCAAGGCAGCGCCAAAGATCTCCCAGAGTCCAAGGAGCACCTCGGCCCCGACCCCATCGAGCGCGCCCGCCCGCGTAACTGTTTCGGCAATGACCAGCATCAGGCTGAACAGCATCACGCCGAGAACGTCGTCGAGCGCCACGACCCCGAGGACGACCGACGTCAGGGGACCCTTGGCCCCGGCTTCGCGCACGATGTCCACCGTCGCAGCCGGCGCGGTCGCAGGCGCAATCCCCGCGACCACTAGTGCCACGATGAGTGGGGCACCTGCGATGAGCAGCGTTCCAGACACGAGGACAGCTGTCGCCGCAGTTACACCGATCGAGACCCAGACGACCGTCCGTCCTGTGCGTTTCAGCTCGGGTCCGAAGAACCGCTCGCCGAGCAGGAACCCCACGACAGCAAGCGTCATGGCCGTGACGAGGGGAAACCCTCGCTCGAGTGTGGGAGAAACCAGGTTCAGTCCGAGCGGACCGGCCGCGATACCCAAAAGCAGCAGAAGCGTGACCCTCGGCACGTGGGTCTTAGCGCCGACCACATGAGCGCCGTAGGCCGCGAGCAGCACGCACCCGAGGCTGATCAGCGTGACCGCCGCCGTGAATTCCATCGGTGCGTACATTCTGCACCGTCTCCGGCTGGTCCGCGGAAAAACCCGATCTTTCGTGCGGAAAAGTAGTGACTCCAGGTCCGGCAAGACTGCGGGCGACGCCCGAACACACCGCCGATCAGCGCTTCGGCTGACGACGTCAGTGGCGCAGACGTTGCAAGTCACACCGTTGGATTTGGACGGGCTGATATGGTCACGAAACCTGGCCGCCGACCGTCGCGCCGAGACCGGCTGATACAGGAACAGCGGCACGATACGTACCGATTGCCGCGCAAACTCCCGGAACCTACCCTCTGCCCGCGCTGCGGTGCGGTCTACAGGAAGGGCACCTGGCGCTGGGAATCTGCACCTGCCGACGCGGAGCGGCATGTGTGCCCCGCGTGTCACCGCATCGCTGACAAATACCCAGGTGGGATGGTGACCCTGGGCGGATCCTTCTTCCTGAAACACCGGCCGGAAATCCTGAACCTCGCGAGGAACGAGGCAGCGCAGGAAACGTCGGAACGTGCACTGGCGCGCATCATGACGGTCGTCGATTCGGAGGCCGGGGTGCTGATCACGACGACCGAGGGCCAGCTGGCTCGGCGCATTGGAGACGCCGTGCACCACGCCTACCAGGGCGACCTCGATTACCGATACGAAGAAGGCGATAAGTACTTGCGGGTCAACTGGATCCGAGACGCCTGACGGGGTGGTGCGCAGTGGTCAGAAGGTGTAGAATCTCATACGGGTGAATAGGTATGTCTAGTCGCTTGGTATCGGGAGGTCATCCGATGACGGGAAGGGTCATGTCGCACGCGGTCGGGCTGTTGTTGCTCTCGTCTCTCGCGATGCCCGTTGGAGCCAACGCGCAGACGGAGAAGGTCGCGGAGGTCTCGACCGAACAGGCCCTCATGAAGCGGTATTGTGTCGTCTGCCATAACGATCGGCTGGTGACCGGCGGCGTGTCGTTTGAAGGCGTGGACCTCACGAACGTCGCGGCTCACGCTGACGTCCTGGAGAAGGCGGTCAAGAAGCTGCGCGCTGGCGCCATGCCGCCGAGCCGCCGCCCCCGGCCAGACCCAGAAGACTACGAGCATCTGACGGCCTATCTCGAGACCGCGCTCGATCGCGCCGTCAGCGCCAACCCGGACCCCGGCCGGACCGAGTCGTTTCGGCGGATGAACCGTACCGAGTTCCAGAATGCGATTCGCGATTTGCTGGCGCTCGACATGGACATCACCGCCCTGCTGCCGCGCGACGACGCCAGCTACGGGTTCGACAACGTGAACACGGGCACCCTCAATCCGACCTTGATGGAGCGCTACCTCGCTGCGGCGCAGAAGATCAGCCGACTCGCCGTCGGCAGCCGCCTGCCAGCGCCCGGGAGTCGCGTCGTGATTGTGCCGCCCGACCGCACCCAGGAGACGCACGTGGAGGGTCTGCCCTTTGGGACGCGGGGCGGAACCTTGGTGTCGCACACCTTCCCGGCCGACGGCGAGTACGAGATCCAGGTGCGCCTGCAACGCGACCGCAACGAGAACGTCGAGGGCATGACCGAGGTTCACATGGTCGAGATCGTGCTCGATGTCGCACGTCTCGCGCTGATCGAGATGAAACCCGATCGGGTCCGGGGCCTCGACGGAAACGGCACCGTCTACTACACCGACGTCGGGATCGACAACCACTTGAATACGCGCGCCACGATAGAGGCTGGACCGCATACGATTGGCGCAACCTTCGTCCGAAAGAACTCCGCGATCGCCGAAACCACGCGGCAGCCGTATCAAGCTCGATTCAACTTGGATCGCCATCCGCGACTTCAGCCGGCAGTGCGGTCGGTGTCCATCGTCGGTCCATTCGATCCGACCGGAATCGGAGAGACACCGAGTCGCAACCGGATCTTCACGTGCCAACCGACCGCGGCGTCCGAGGCGGATGCCGAAGAATGCGCAACGTCAATCCTGACGACGCTTGCACGGCGGGCTTATCGCCGACCGGTGACGCCCAACGATCTCGATGCGCTCGTTGAGTTCTACCGCGACGGGCAGGCCGAGGGGGGCTTCGAAGCAGGCATCGAGACCGCCTTGCGGGCGCTGCTCGCGAGCCCGGAGTTCCTCTTCAGAATCGAGCGCGACCCGGAAGGCGCCGTCCCTGGGTCTCCCTACCGCGTCAGCGACCTCGAGTTGGCATCGCGCCTGTCGTTCTTCCTCTGGAGCAGCATCCCGGACGACGAGCTCCTCGACCTGGCGGCTGCGAATCAGCTCAGCGACTCTGACGTGTTGGCGACCCAAGTGCATCGAATGCTGGCCGACCCGCGGGCCGAAACCTTGTCGACAAATTTCGCGGCCCAGTGGCTGCATCTGCGGAACCTGGATGCGACGCGGCCAGACTCCCGCATCTTTCCCGACTTCGACGACAACCTGCGGCAGGGCTTCCGCCAGGAAACGGAGCGCTTGTTCCAGCACATCCTCGATAAGGACCGCAGCGTGCTCGACCTGCTGACGGCCGACTACACGTTCCTCAACGAGCGTGTCGCGCGACACTACGGGATCCCGAATGTCTACGGCAATCACTTCCGACGCGTCCAGCTACCAAACGACGGCCGGCGCGGCGGCATCCTCGGACACGGGAGTATCTTGACCGTCACCTCGTACGCAACGCGGAACTCGGTTGTCATGCGCGGAAAGTGGATTCTGGAGAACCTGCTAGGCACACCCCCACCGCCGCCGCCGCCGAACGTGCCGCCGCTTGAAGAGAACAGGTCGACCACGAGAGTCTTGTCGATGCGCGAGCGGATGGCGGCCCACCGCCAGAACCCCGCGTGCTCCGTGTGTCACTCGATGATGGATCCGACCGGCATCTCGTTGGAGAACTTCGACGCCATCGGCCGGTGGCGAGATACCGAAGGCGGGAAGGCCGTTGACGCACGAGGAAGCATCCCTGGCGGAGACGAGTTCGAGGGTGTGGCCGGGCTTCGCCGTGCCCTGCTCGAGCGCCCGGAGGTCTTCGTTCGGACGATGACGGAAAAGCTTCTGATTTACGCGCTTGGCCGAGGACTCGAGACCGCTGACGGATCGGCCGTTCGGGCCATTTCCGGAGCAGCGGCCAAGGACGACTATCGGCTGTCTTCACTTATACTTGGCGTTGTTGAGAGTAGTCCGTTCCAGATGAGGAGAACGCAGTCATGATCATCAACAAGCTGGCATTGCCTCGAAGGACGTTCCTGCGGGGCGTGGGTGCCACTCTGGCGTTGCCGCTGCTCGACGCGATGGTGCCTGCAGCATCCGCACTGGCGAAAACTGCCGCCACGGCGCCACGGCGCCTTGGCTATGTCTACATTCCGATGGGGATGAACCCGGATCCGTGGACACCGACAGAGGTGGGTCGCCTGACAGCGTTGTCACCGTCCCTGTCGCCGTTGACGCCGTATCTGGATGACATCACGGTCGTGACCAATCTGGAAATCAGAGAGGCTCACATCTCCGGCAACCACGCGTCCGCGAACTCCTCGTTCCTGACCTGTGTGCGACCGAAGCGGACCGAGGGCAGCGACTACGTCAACGGCACGTCCGTCGATCAGATTGCGGCCGGCCAGATCGGCGGCGATACGCCGTTTCCGTCGCTCGAGCTTGGCACTGACCTGATCGCGCAGGTCGGCAACTGCGATAACGGCTTCGCGTGCGTGTACCAGAACAGTCTATCGTGGGCATCACCGACCGCGCCCAACCCGACTGAAGCTGACCCACGCATGCTGTTCGAGCGACTGTTCGGTGATGGCGGGACGCCGACGCAACGGCAAGCCGAGCACCGGAAAAACCGGAGCATTCTCGACTGGGTGCTCGCGGACATGGACAACCTGAAGCGAGACCTGGGTTCCAGCGATCGGACCAAGGTCTCCGAATACCTCGACACCGTCAGGGAAGTCGAGCGACGTATCCAGCAAGCCGAGAAGTCAGCGGCCGACTCACCGCTGACCGACCTCACCCGCCCGACCGCGGTGCCGGACGATTGGGACGAGCACGTCAAGCTGATGTTCGACCTGCAGATTCTTGCGCTGCGCGCCGACCTGACGCGCGTGATCACGTTCCAGATGGCCCGTGAGGCCAGCACGCGCACCTATCCCCAGATCGGTGTGCCGGATGCCCACCACCCCGTCTCGCATCACACCAACAATCCGGAGCAGCTCGCCAAGCTGGCGAAGATCAACCAGTACCATGTCTCACTCTTCGCCTACATGGTCGACAAACTGAACACCACCGAGGATGGCGACGGCACGCTGCTCGATCACACAACGTATCTCCTCGGGAGCGGTCTGGGCAACCCGAACTTGCACGATCACCGCAACCTGCCGCTCGTCGTGGCGAGCGGTGCCGGGTCGCAGATCCCCGGTGGACGGCACGTCAAATACGACGAGCTGACGCCGATGGCGAACCTCCACCTGACCCTGCTCGACGATGTTGGTGTGCACCTCGACGATTTCGCCGACAGCACCGGTCGAATCGGAGAAGCCACCGAGGCGCTCTCGCTGTAGCGCACGGTTAGGAGGGTTCCGGATGCGTCGCCTCGTCATCTTCGTCGCTGCGTTGTCCCTGGCTGCCGGCGGCCTCGACACCGCGGCGGCCGGAGCGGTCGACGCGGACCTGATGGCCGCAGTCCAAGCGGGCGATCCCGACGGGGTGCGTGCGGCACTCTCACGCGGCGCCAACGTCGTGGAGCCGGAGGCCGACGGAACGACTCCGCTGCACTGGGCCGTCCACGGTGATGACCCGACGATCGTGGGCCTGTTACTGGATGCCGGAGCGGATGCCGATGAGCCCAATCGCTATGGCATCCACCCGCTCATGCTGGCGTGCACCAACGGCAATGCGGCCATTGCAAAGCTCCTGTTGGAGGCCGGCGCTGATGCCAACGCGACAGCGACAGAGGGCGAGACAGCCCTCATGACGGCCGCGCGCACCGGCTCGGCAGACGTCGTCAGCTTACTGCTTGATCACGGCGCCGATGTGAACGCCGCCGAAACGTGGCGCGGGCAAACGGCGCTCATGTGGGCCGCTGCCGAAGGACACGCCAACGTGATCCCACCGATGCTTACTTTCGGCGCCGACCTGACCTTGCGCTCGGCGACGGGTTGGAGCGCGATGCTGTTCGCCGTTCGGGAGGGGCACATCGACGTGGTGCAGACCTTGCTCGACGCCGGTGCCGATGTCGAAGACAAGCTCCCGGTTGTGAAGCAGATGCGCGAATCGACGAGCATCCGCCCCGGAGCCACGGGACTCAATGCATTCCTGCTTGCCGCTGCTAACGCGCACTACGAGTTGGCGGCGCTCCTCGTCGATCAAGGAGCCGACGTCAACGTCGCCTCGCGCGGATGGACTGCGCTTCACCAAGTGACGTGGGTCCGCAAGGCCGGCATCGCCGGTAGCAACAATCCTTCGCCGAAGGGCTCCGGTACGATGTCGAGTCTCGACTTCGTGCGGAAACTCGTTGCCACCGGGGCTGACGTCAACGCGCGGGTCACGGTCAAGCCGCCGGCGGGCATCACGCGGATGAACTTCATCGACGGCACCCCGTTCCTACTTGCGGCGCGGACGGCCGACACCGATCTGATGCGCGTGCTGGCGGAGCTCGGAGCCGAGCCGCTCCTGCCCAATGCGGACAACACCACCCCGATCATCGTGGCCGCCGGAGTTGGCACCTCGGCGCCGGGCGAAGATCCAGGGACGGAGTCAGAGGTGCTCGAAGCGGTAAAGGTCGCGCTCGAGCTGGGCGGTGATATCAATGCCGTCGACGACAAGGGCGAGACGGTCATGCATGGGGCCGCGTACAAGCATCTGCCGGGGCTGGTCCCGTTCCTCGTCGAGGCTGGCGCCGACATCACGGTGTGGAATCAGCCAAACGCGGCCGGTCGGACGCCACTCGACATCGTCGCGATCGTCGGCGGACACCCTGGTGAGAATGTGGCGCCGGATCCGCCAACGGCCGACGCCATTCGCGAGGCGATGGAAGCCGCCGGCGTGACCCCGCCCGCCGCCAACTAGCCCCTTACCCGATTTTCGAAGCTGCGCCCGAAGGCGACGCGGCAGCCGATCTGACGAGAACCGGCTACTTCGCCCCGACGCCGTCCGTGCGGACCGTCCGGGATTGCGGAGGAAAGCCGTTCGACGAGGCATGAACAAAGCCGCCTTCCTCAGCGCCGAGGAGCCGGCCTTTCCGGAGCAACCCGAACGGTCTGCGCGAACGGCTTTGTGAAGAAGTGAGGCGCGTCACTACTTGGCGAGCGGCGTGGGTCGAACCTGAAACTTGATCGCCTTCTGTAACGTCCCCGGCCCACCCTCGAGGTGCCACGCCGCATAGTTCGAGTAGCTGGACCAGAGCCCCTTCCCCTTCCATCCTGCCGTCGGATCATCAATTCGTCCGACCGACGACCGCGAGAAGAAGCCCATCGGATAGGGCACGCGCAGCGTCACGAACCTCTCTGACGCGGGGAGAAATACTTCGAGCGAGTCGGTGTTCACGACGCCGTAGACCGGCGTTTCCGGCCCGAACCCCAGGACATCGTGATGGTCGATCTGGGTCAGGTAGCTCTCGTCCGAGTTGATGGGCATCTCGGCATTCGCAAAGGTCGGTTTGTCCATCCGATAGAAGGTCCACCCTTCGGGACAGCTCTGCCCCATAGCGGCCGGCCCGCTCGTGACCGCGCACCGGCTGCGATCGAAGGAGGCAAAGTGGCCACTGCCCCGCCAGTCTTGCCACACGATCCCCTCGCTCGTGATGTGAAGCCCGCCGCTGCCATACGCGGTGGGTTCCACAACGTCCGTTGGTGGCTGATAGACCTCCGCAATGCACGACGCGGGCGGATTGTCACCCAGCGCGAGTCGAACCAGCGTGTTGTCCTGGCGCCCATTGTCAGAGCACCACACGCTGCCGTCGGCCTCGTTCACGGCCGGCGAGTAGCACCCGTACGCGATCCGGTGGTCGCGCATCGGGTCGATGGGTTCGTCGGGCTCGGTCCAGCCCCGGGAGATCACGCCATCGCCGTTGATATCGATGACTGTCGGACACCACCCCTGTGCCGCTTCGGCATCTTCGGTCTCATCCCAGACCTCGGTATCGATCCAACCCACGCCGCTGCTGAAGCCGTAGTAAAACCGATCATCGTGCCCCAGCTGATTGTGGTCAGCCGAATAGCAAGTGTCGATTTCACTGAAGCCCTCGGTAGCGGGGTCGTACAGGAACACTTGTCGGGTCCCACGCCCGACCGGGAAGTACGCGCTGAACGGATTCGACCCATCGGTGCAGAAACCTGGTTGCGCATCGGCGCCGCGGACTCGGCCCGTCAGCCAGACCCGTCCCTCCCCATCCATCGCGACGCTGCGCGGGTCGGCCGCCCGCGCCCAGATCGGCTCGTCGCCGTAATACGGCGAGGTCGGGGTATCGGTCAGGATTCGGGGCGCAGTGGACGGGATCGGAATCACGCGAGATCGATGTTCGACCGGGTCGAGCACGGCGAGGATGTCGCTGGGTTGGACCACGCCGTAGACGAGACCATCGGCGTTGACCGTCGCGTCGCGAACATCGGACGGCGCGCTGTCGGTCCGCCCGTCGTGTTCCGTGCCCCAATCCCACAAGGTCACCACGACGTTGCGCTCGAC
Source organism: Vicinamibacterales bacterium (assembly GCA_965216615.1). Classification (GTDB taxonomy): domain Bacteria; phylum Acidobacteriota; class Vicinamibacteria; order Vicinamibacterales; family UBA8438; genus CAUZIB01. The sequence continues at coordinate 179,336 of CBDCGH010000023.1, forward strand.
ACCAGCCGGGCGCGGCGGCGCCTGGGTTGGAGCCTCGCCGGCCGCGATCCGGTCGGTCCAGTCGGCAAACATCGCCCGTTGCGGGCCGAGCCGCCGAAACATCCCCGACATGCCTGCGCCCATCGGCCCCATCGTGACGCGACGATCCCAGGCGGCGAGATGGGAGTCCGACTCACTCAAAATGCTGCCTGGGATCTCTCGGGTCGACTTGTTCCCAATCTGATGGCAGTTGAGGCACCCGGTCACAGAGCTCCCGAGCTCCTGCTGCGAGTGCTCGCCCTCCGGCAGCTCGATCATCGCGAGCCACCATGCCGCCGGGTACACGTCCGCCGCCGCCAACGCATCGGCCGCCACCGTTGCCTCGAAGTTCAGAATCTGTCCAGGTGCGGCGAACAGCCGTTCGGAATCGACCAGACCATAGCCCCGGACGAACAGCTGGTAGGTGGCGGGCGGCAGGTCCGGCACCACATAGCGCCCGACGTCGTCGGTTGCGACGATGCGAATGAACCGGGTCGGCAGGTCCGTCGTTTCGGCGATCACCCACACCCCGGCTTCTGGGCCCTGCTCGCTCGTCACGACGCCGCCGATGTCGTCGGCGTCAACGTCGATCGCGAAGCCGTCGCCGCCAACCGAGAGGTGCTCGAGGTCGGCGCACCCAGACATCATCGTCATCGTCACCATGGCCGCCATGGCCATGCCCAGTTTTCTGACTATCAATCGCATGCTCGCTGCCGCCTTCCTTCTGCCTTCTGTCTACTGCCCAACACGAACCGTCCCGAAGAACGTTCGGAGGTCTTCGACCAACACGTCCGGCTGCTCCATCGCCGCGAAGTGCCCCCCGGTCGGCTTCTCGGTCCAATGCGTGAGGTTGTAGCTCGCCTCGACCCATTGACGCGGCGCGATGAACAGCTCGTGCGGGAAGATGATGGCGCCGGTCGGCACCTCGATACGTCCCATCGGTCGCGACGGGGGTGTGTGGCCGTTCTCGTAGTACAGGCGGGCCGACGACGTCGCTGTCTCGGTCACCCAGTAGATCATGATGTTGGTGAGCAGCTCGTCCCGGGTGAAGACCGACTCCGGGTCGCCGTTACAGTCGCACCAGGCGCGGAACTTCTCGACGATCCAAGCGGCCTGTCCCGCCGGTGAGTCGTTGAGCGCATACCCGAGCGTCTGCGGACGGGTACCTTGGAGGCGCGAGTAGCCGTCCTCCTCGCCGAAGTAGAACGCCGTGCGAGCCTGCGACCGCTCCAGCTCCTCAGGGGGAATACCCTCGGTCGGGTCCTCAACGCCGGCTGGTGGACCGGTGGTCATCATGTTGAGGTGCAGCCCGACCACCCGCTCCGGGTAGCTGAACGCGTGCCACCGGCTAACGGCAGAGCCCCAGTCGCCCCCCTGCACGCCGTACGTCTCGTACCCGAGGCGGGCCATGAGTCCGGCCCCGATCTCGGCGATCTTCTCGGGCCCGTACCCGGGCTCGCTCGGTTTCTCCGAGAAGCCGTAGCCCGGCATCGACGGTGCCACGACGTGGAACGCGTCGGACGCGTCGCCGCCGTGCGCGACAGGGTCGGTGAGCGGTCCGATGACCTTGGTGAATTCCGCAATCGACCCGGGCCAGCCGTGCGTGATGATGATCGGCAGCGCATCGGGTTCCGGCGATCGCTGATGGATGAAGTGCGTGTCGAGGCCGTCGATCACCGTCTTGTATTGATCAAGCTCGTTGAGGCGCGCCTCCTGCGCGCGCCAATCGAACTCGTCGCGCCAGTAGGTGATCAACTCGGTCAGGTATTCCAGGTCGGTGCCGTACTCCCACCCGACGCCGTCGAGCTGATCTGGCAGCCGCGTCCGCTCGAGTCGCAGCCGGAGATCATCGAGCACCGCGTCTGGGACATCGATCACAAACGGCCGGAGTGCCTCGGGGTCTGTCGGCACGTCTGACTCGGTGGCGTCGAACGGAATGGCGTCTGCTTCGCCGAGGTCGCTCGAGGGCGTTCCACAGCCAGCCACGATACACAGAGGAAGTAGCAGCATCAGTCGGTTCACACAATGCTCCTTGTTTCAAACGGCGAGGATCGCTCGCCGATCATAGTGTCATTGCCACCATGGACACCATGGTGTCTGGTCGAAAACCCGTCCGCGTTATGATGACGACGTCATGAAACAGCCTGTCAGGGCCCAGCTCATACCGACGGCGACATCGTCGTGGTGTTTCCCGAGAAGGGTGTCGACGGGGTGGATGACCTGGGACGACCTGGCGGAGTACGCTGACTTCAATCGTGACTTTCTGACGGCCGTCCAGGCGGCCTTCGACGCCGGGCAGAGCGTCGACGAAGCCGCCGCAACGCTCACCGTGTCCGACCGGTATGCCAACTATGGGATGGAGCAGGCACGCGCGAACATCGAAGCGATCTATGCGGAGCTTGCGGCCCGATAGCCGGACCGTCCTCGGGACAGTCGCCTCCCTGCTTTTCGCGGTCGCCTTCACGCTCGGCATCAGCGACGCGTTGGCCCAAGAGCCGGACTGGGTTGAAGTCCTCAGTCCGAATTTTCAGGTTTTCAGCGATGCGTCCGGGGACGATGCCCGCCGGGTCGCGCGCGAGTTCGAGGTCATCCGGAGCGTTTTCCAGAGAGCGCTCCCAGCCCTGGTGGCCGAACCCCGACGCCCTCTGACCATCCTGGCGGTCCGCAACGAGGACGGACTCCTCGCGCTCTTGCCGCAGTTCCGTGACCGCGGTGTGCGTCCGACGGGGGCCTTTCTCGAGGGGGCGCTCGAGCATCACATCGTGCTCCGTGTCGACTCAAACGAGTACGACGACTTCCGGACGATCTATCACGAGTACTTCCATCTGTTGACGAGCCTGAACACCCGTCGGCTGCCAACCTGGCTGATGGAGGGGCTCGCCGAAGTCTATTCCAACACGGCGGTGCGTGGCGACACGGCGGAGATCGGCAACACGCGCCTCGATCACCTCAACTTTCTGGCGCGCAACAGGCTGCTGCCACTCGAGGCCCTCCTCGCGGACGACGCAGATCCCCATGACCGCGACGTCTACGGTGCCAGTCTCTTCTACGCGCAGTCATGGGCGCTCACGCACCTGCTTCTGCTCGGCGACGGTAGCGGCATAGGCGGCGCGCTTCAGAGCTACATCGCGCGGATGCAAGCAGGAGAAGACCCGGTAGCGGGGTTCGAGGCCGCCATCGCGCCGCTCGAGGACGTGCAGCGGGCGCTTGCAGGTTACATTCGTCGGGATGCGTACTACGCGATGCGGATGGACGCTCCGCCGAACATCGACGAGGCGGCCTTCACGATTCGCACGCTCTCCACCGCCGAGGCACTCGTCGCGCGCGCCCGCCTCCTCAGTCGCGCGGGTCACACACAGCTCGCGCGGCCGATGCTCAAGTCGGCGCTCGCCGACGCCCCGAACCTGCCGGAGGTCCACGAAGCGCTCGGGCTGCTGGCCTGGTATCAGAACGAGCGCGCAGAGGCAGGCGCGGCGTTCGCCGACGCCGTGCGCCTAGGGTCTACGAGCTACATCCCCTACTACCTCGGCGCGGTGATCGCGCGACCCGCGTCGACGAGGGACGCCGTCGATCACCAAGTCACCGCGCTGCGCCGCGCGATCGAGCTCAATCCGCGATTCGCCCCGGCGTATGCCAGTCTCGCCACCGCTGTCTATCAGTATCCCGAAGGAGAGATGGAAGCATTGCAGCTCGCGCAAACCGCCACCGAGCTGGAACCGAACGAACCCGCGAGCTGGCTGGCACTGGCCGAGGTTTGGCTCGCCATGAACCGACCGGACGAGGCCCGAGATGCCGCCGAGCGTGGCCTCGATCACGCGCGCGGCGATGAGGAACGCGCGTTCATCACGACGTTCCTCGATTCACTCCAGGGCGCGCGTGCACACTACCTGCGAGGGAACGCACTGCGCGAGGGCGGAGACCTAGCCGCGGCAGCCGTGGCGTACCGCGCCGCCATCGCGCTGGATCCGGGCAGCGTAGCCGCGCACAACGGTCTTGGGCTCGTCCTGCGCTCGGCCGGCGATATCGAAGGCGCTGTTTCGGCCTTCCGGAGAGTCGTTCGCCTCGACCCGGAGAACCCGGCCGGCTACCTCAACCTCGCCAACAGTCTTCATGCCCGGCGGACACTTGACGAAGCGATCGCCGCGTATCAGGCTGCGATCCGACTCGATCCCGACGATGCCGACACGCACCGGCTGCTCGGGGACGCGCTCCGTGACGCGGGTGAGCGTAGCGCGGCCATCGAGGCGTACCAACGGGCGCTCGAGCTCAACCCCGAAGACGAGAAGGCGAGACAAAAGCTCGAGATCGCGCTCGACCGATCCGAGCCTACTTGATGAACAACATCTCCTGCTACACAGAATTCCGGAAGGCTACCGGCGCTACATGTCGCTGGACGTGCCTCCGGCAGCGGGCACGTAACACAGCCGAACGTAGTCCATGACCATCCGGTCGGCATTGAAGCGCCATCCCAGCGTGCGAATCGCGCGCTTCATCCGCGCCGTCCATGCACGCGGGACGCCGTCCTCGTCGCGGTCGTAGTAGAGCGGCATGACGTCCTCGACGAGGGCTCTTTGGAGCGCTTCGGCATCTCGCCGGTCGTGCACGTCCGTGGAGGTGTGGGTTTCGCCCTCGCCGACGCCAAACCCGTTTGCCCCGTCATAGGCCTCGGCCCACCACCCATCCAGGACCGAGAGGTTCAAGCCGCCGTTGAGCAAGACCTTTTGCCCGCTCGTGCCCGAGGCTTCCTCCGGACGACGCGGGTTGTTCAGCCAGACGTCGACCCCCTGCACCAAGTGCCGGGCAAGACTGATGTCGTAGTTCTCTACGAGGGTAATCTTGCCCAGGAACCGCGGGTCCCGGCTGAGCTCGTGAATACGCTGGAGCACACGCTTAGCGGGCTCATCCCGGGGATGGGCCTTCCCCGCGAACACAAACTGGATGGGCCGCTGGGGATCGTTGACCAGCTCGGCCAGGCGGTTTGCATCCTGGAAGAGAAGGGTCGCCCGCTTGTATGTGGCATAGCGTCGCGCGAACCCGATCGTGAGGGCATCCGGACTCAGGGCGTTCCGCAGCTGGTCCATGACATCGGCCGGCTCACGTCGCTGTTCGGCCTCCTGCGCGATTCGACGACGCACGAAATCCAGGAGGCGAATCTTGAGCGCCACATGTGTTTCCCAGAGCTCGGAATCGCTGACGTCCTCGATGCCCTTCCAGACTTCCGGCAATCCGCTCTGTTGTGCCCATTCGGCCGGCAAGTACCGGTCGTACAACTGGTGCATCTGCGGCGCGAGCCAGCTGGGGACGTGAATGCCGTTGGTGATGTGCCCGATCGGCACCTCTTCCTCCGGCCGATCACCCCAAAGCCCCGTCCACATGTGCCGCGACACCTCTCCGTGGAGCGAGGACACCGCGTTGGCACGACGCGAGGCCTTCAGCCCCAACACCGTCATGCAGAACTCCTCGTTGGCGTCGCCCGGGTCGACCCGACCGAGACTCATTAGACGCGCTTGCGAGATCCCGAGGCTTTGGCACATCGGCCCCAGATTCTGCTCGATGAGATCCGGGGTGAACCGGTCGTGGCCGGCCGGCACCGGGGTGTGGGTGGTGAACACCGTGCGCCGCGACACCCGCCGGAGGGCGTGTTCGAACTCGATGCCCTCGTCCTCGACGCGCTGGCGCACCAGCTCCAGGACCGCAAAGGCGCTATGCCCCTCGTTGAGATGCAAGACCCCCGGGACGATGCCCAAGGCGCGCAACGCCTTGACGCCCCCGAGGCCCAACAGCAGCTCCTGACGAATGCGAACCCGCTCGTCACCGCCATAGAGTCGCGCCGTCAGTTCGCGGTCCTCAGGTGAATTGCCCTCCACATCCGAGTCGAGCAGGAGCAACGTGCGCCGACCCACGGCCGCCCGCCACACGCGGGAGTGCAGCACCCCGCTGCCGGTTTCGATCTCCGGCGCGATCGGCTGCCCGTCGGCCCCCAACGCCGGCTCGAGCGGAAGGTTCGTCAGGTCGACGTCGGTGTAGTCCTCCTGCTGCCAGCCATTGGCGTCCAGTCGTTGCCGAAAATACCCCTGACCGTAGAAGAGCCCGACCCCGACAAGCGGTATGTCGAGGTCGGAGGCGCTCTTGATGTGGTCGCCCGCCAACACCCCGAGCCCCCCGGAGTAGATCGGTAACGATTCGTGAATCCCGAACTCAGCCGAGAAGTAGGCCACGGGGTGCCGCTGCAGCATCCCGGTGTGCGTTTCACCCCAGGTCGACTTCCCCTCGAGGTACTCCTGCAGCCGTCGGTACGCGTGGTTGATGCGACTCGACAAGACCAGCTCCCGCACGCGTTGGTCGATCACATCGAGGGGCATCTCCGAGAGCAGCGCAACCGGGTTGCGCCCAAGCTCTCGCCAGCGGCTTGGATTGAGATCGCGAAACAGGCTCACGCAGCTGTCGTCCCAGCTCCACCACAGATTGAGGGCCAGCGACCAGAGGCGGCGCTGAAGGGGCGCGATGAACTGGTCGCGTTTGCGGACCTCCCAAACGGTCGGGCTGATCTCCTCGGCCGCGTGCAGGAGTGAGGTGATGTCGGCATCCGAAAACGCCCGTCTCTTGGTGGTCTGCACGACGAGCACGCCCTGCAGCAGTCCGCGCGCCACCACCGGTACGCCCAGGAACCCATGGAAGGAATCCTCGCCAGCCTCGGAGAAGTACTTGAAGCGGGGATGCTTCTGTACATCAGCCACCGAAATCGGACGCAGCTCCTCGGCGACCATGCCCGCCAGCCCCTCGCGCATGTCCATCCGCACCTTGCCGACACTATCCTCGCGCAGGCCCACTGTGGCCGCCAGCACGAGGTGACTGCGATCGGCCTCGAGAAGAAAGATCGAGCAGACGTCGGCTGACAACCGCGTTTGCAGAGCTTTCACGCTCGCCGTCAGAGCGTCAGTCGGCTCGACGCTTCGCGCCGGCAAGAGGTGGTTCTGCGTGGCGCCATTACTGCGCATGTTGATCGATGACCTTTCGAAACAGTCGGATGTGATCCGGCGTGCTGCCGCAGCACCCGCCCACAATCCGCACGCCGGCATCGAGCAGCGCCGGCAGCTCAGCCACCATGTCCTCTGGCATCTGCTTGTACATGACTTTCATGTTCTCGAGCACCGGCTGCCCCGCATTGGGCTGCGCCATCGTCGGCAGGTCGCAGACCTCGCGATACAGCTTCACGGCCTTGGCCGCCCAGGTGACATCCACCCCGCTGCCGCAGTTGAGCGCCACAATGTCGATTCCCGCGTCGCGCATGAACTCGGCTGCCTGCTCCGGTCCGATGCCCATCATCGTCCGCAATCTGGAGCCGTCGCGCGTCACATCATAGGCCATCGATCCGATGATGCACGGGGCACCGGCGTTGCGAGCCGCCTCGATGCCAAGCGTGAGCTCTTCGAGCGCAGTCTGCGTCTCGACGATCACGGCGTCGGCGCCGGCCGCGACAAGCGCCGCGGCTTGCTCCGCGAATGCGTCCCGAACGCGCTGCTCCGGGATGTCGCCATGGGGCTCCATCAATCCGCCAAAGGGCCCGATATCGCCGATCACGAATCCCGGTCGATCGCCGAAGGCCTGCCGCGCCAGCTCGACACCGGCGGCATTGATCGCGGCGACGTCCTCGCCGTGATCGTGCCGCTCCAGCATGACCCGGCACCCGCCAAACGTGTTCGAGAGCAGACAGTCAGATCCGGCGTCGACATACGCTCGCTGGATGCTCAGGAGCCGATCGGGATGATCCACGTTCCAGGCTTCCCCGCAGCCGCCCGGCTCCAGCCCGGCGAGCTGCAGCTGTGTGCCCATGGCTCCATCGCACAGCAGGACTCGTTCGTGAATCGCTTCGAGCAGCGTTTGTCCCATGGTCTTAGTCCGTCTGATTGGGCATTGGTTTGAACTGGCACCCTTCCACGAACACCTCGAAGAAGTCGGGTGTCGTCTCCAGCTCGACGTGCTCGATGCGCCTAATGAGTGTTTCGACCGATTCCCGCTTGCGCTTTGACAAGAGCAGCTCCCGCGCGCCCTGCAGCGCCGCATTTCCGATCTTCACCACGCGATCCACCGGCACCGGGGCCAGAAACCCAATCGCAATCGCGTTTGGCACGTCGATGTAGTTGGCAAACCCGCCGGCAAGATAGAGCCTCTCGATATCGGCTGGTTGCAGGCCCAGTGCGCGTAACACGATCAGCTGGCCACAGTAGTTCGCCGCCTTGGCCTGCGCGAGATTGCTGGCATCGGCGCGGGAGAAGACGATGTCGTGCTCCGGCACAATCGTCAGGTCGGTGGCCTTGTCCGCAAAAACGCCTTTCGGAGTCATCCGGTCCACCCGTCGCAGCTCGGCGATCAGATCAATGAGCCCCGACCCGCACAACCCTCTGGGTTCCGCGTCGCCGATGACATGGTAGTCGACCCCGGCGTCATCGGCCGTCAGGCGCAACGACTCGATCGCGCCGTCAACCGCCGCCATCCCACAGCGTACGCCACCGCCTTCGAACGCCGGCCCTGCGGGACACGAGGCGGCCGCCAACCGACCGTTGTGCTGCACGACAACCTCGGTGTTCGTGCCGACATCGACCAGCATGAAGCTCTCGTCGGTCGCGGCGGCTCCGATCCCGATGGCGACGAGGTCGGCGACCATATCGGCCCCAACGTGACTCGCAATGAGCGGCGCGGCGTAGACCTTGGCTCGCGGGTGGGCCCAGAGCCGCAGCGTGCGCGCATCGGCAACCAGCATTGTCGACGTGCGCGTGCCGGCCATGAACTCCTGCTCGATCGTCGACTTGTAGGGCCGCTGCCCGATCGGCTGGACATTGAGATTGAAAAAGAGGTCGCGCATGGTCGAGTTTCCCACCACCACGATCTCGTAGATCACGTGACGGGGAAACTCGAGCTGCTCGCACATGGTCCGCAGCTCGTGATTGAGCGTGTTGATGATCGCCTTGTGCAACTCGCCGTGGAATGGCCCGCCGTCGTACGAAATGCGGTGCATCACATCGCTGCCGCCGAACCGCTGGGGATTCTCGAACGACGCCAGGTAGACGTTGGCGCCGGTTTCCAGATCGACCAGCTCGGCCACAACGGTCGTCGTGCCGAGATCCACGGCCACGCCGTACATTCGCCCGCGATACTGATCAATGACGGCGTCATCGCCGTAGCACACACGATCTCCGACGCGCCGCACCTTGGGATCGAGCTCGAGATCTGTGACGCCCGTTCGCGGGGTCGCTGTGAGGATTTGCGGCTGGGTCCGGAGCAGGGAGAACTCGACATCTGCCGCATCGGCCCGTTCGATCACGGCCTGGCAGGCGAGCCGGTAGTCGGCCCCGAGGAAGTCCTCGGCGTCCGTCCGCGGTCCCAGGCTCTCATGTCCGGCATGCACCTCGACGATGCACTCGTGGCAGACGCCGGTTCGGCCGCACGAGGTAGGGACACGCACGGCAAGCTCGTCGGCGTAGTCGAAGATGGTCTTGCCGGCGAGCAGCGGCAGCCCCTTGCCGTCGTGCGAGATCTGGGCCATTGTCTTCTTCTTCTAGACGGGGCTGCGCCCCGAACCCCCGCGCGCGCTCCGCGGGGGCCCCCACGCCCCACTCCGCGCCCGCGAGGCGCGCCGTGCGCGCCTTGGCCAACTGGACGAAGCTGCGCCCCGAACCCCCGCGCGCGCCTGGGCCGTTATCGCTCCGTGGTTTCCCAGGCGCTGCGATAGTCGAGCTTGTCGTCGGCCGCGCACAGGTACCGTTCGCCCGCGACGGTTGCCAGGCGCTGGTTGCGGCATCCGAACTTGGCTGTGCAGTGATCGAACCGATTCTTGTACGGACACCGGTGGGTCGACACCTCGTCGGCCTTTTGCATCATGTCCGAGAAGATCTCAGTGATGCGGTCCAAGCGCTCCTGGTAGTCGCGCGGGTTGATCCTTTCAGTACTAGACGGAGGCTTCGCGCCCGAACCACCCGCGCCGACACTACCCATCGCTCGTCACCTCGGTGGCCAGTCGCTTGGCCAGCGCCACACATTCCATGGCGTCCTTGCCGTAGCCGTCCGCCCCCATGTCATCGGCAAATTCCTGACTGACCGGCGCCCCGCCAACCATGATTTTGACGTCGTCGCGAATCCCCTCGTCGATGAACGCCTCAATCGTCACCGCCATGTTCGGCATGGTCGTCGTGAGCAGCGCCGACATGCCCATCAGCGTCGCCTCATGCTCCTCCATCGCCGCCAGGAAATCATCGGCCGACGTGTCCACGCCCAGATCGAACACTTCGAACCCCGCGCCGCGCAGCATCATGATGCAGAGGTTCTTGCCGATGTCGTGGAGATCGCCCTTGACCGTGCCCATGACGACCCGGCCGACCGGCTTGATGCCAGACGCTGAGAGAATCGGCTCGATATGGGCCATCCCCGCCTTCATCGCTCGCGCACACGCCAGCACTTCCGGCACGTAGATGAAGTTCTCGCGGAACTTGATCCCGACAATCTGCATCGCCGCAATCAAGCCGTTGTCCATCACCTCGAGCGCCGGCACGCCGTCCGCCAACGCTTTGGTCGTCAGCTCATCGACGGTCGTGTGCTGACCATCAATGAGGGCCGCGCCGATCTCCTGCATCCGCGGGCTGATAGCGGCGTAGGTCGCGATCACGCCGTCGCGCTCGTCGGGCTGCTCGAGGTACTCCTCGATCTCCTGACGAATAGACGCGTTCGAGATGTCGTCAATGGCCGCCATGCTGTCTTGGTCGTTCCCGTCCCGTTCCAGAGTCAGTGGGCCGTCGCGTGCTCGCGGCTCCACTCCTGCACCGTTCTCGGGATCGTCTTGAGGTTCTCGATTGCGGTCTGCAGTGGAATCGCGCACTCTGGGCCGACGAGCGGCACGCCCGCGTCGAGGTTCTGGATCACTTCGGCACGCACCTCGTCTGGACCCTTCGCGAACAGCGTCTCGGGATTATTGATGTTTCCCACCAGCGCGATGCGATCCTGCACGATCGCCATCGCCTCGGCTGGCGGATTTTTTGAATCGTAGTGGAAGGCCGCGAGGCCGGTCTGCGCGATGTAGTCCATGCGGTCGAGCGTCCGACCACAGATGTGGAGAATCAGCGGCACGGGCAAACGCTCGACGAGCTCGACGTGGAGATCGAGCAGGAACCGCTTGTAGTACTCGCCGCTCACCAGATCGCCGGTCGCATGGTCCGGCAGGGTCAGTGCGTCTGCCCCAGCCTCGATCTGTGCCATCCCGTAGGCGACCGTGGCCTGCTTCATCCGATCGAGACAGAGCTTGGTCTTCTCCGGATCATCGAGCGACATCAGCAGAAACGGCTCGACGCCGAAGCAGTGGTAACCGAGGGTCCAGGGGCCCATCGTCTTGCCGATGATGGCCACTTCGTCGCCGTACTCCTTCTTGAGGATCGTAATCGCGTCGGTCACGCACTTCGTGTCCTGATGCGTGAGGAAGTTGTCGGGCAGCCGGATATCGTCGGGCTCGGCCCAGATCGGCTCGCGCATGCGGACTGTCGGCCAGTTGTCCTTCTGCTCCCACTGCATCTTGCAGCCCAGGGCCGACGACTCCTGAATGATCGAGAACACCGGCATGATCGTGTCGAACCCCAGCTCGGTGTAGCCGGTTGCGGCGAGGCGTGCCATGAGCTCGGGATCGCGATTCGCCTCGGGAAAGGGCGCGTCTACGAGATCCATCAGCTCCACGGTGGCCACCGACGTGGGGTTGCACACCGGCGTGCGATCCACCGGTTCGCCGCGAAGCGCCGCGAGAACGCGTTCTCGTCCGGTCATTTCTTGATACTCACCCTTTCTGTAGGCGGTCATCCCTTCTGGGCGCTGGGCGCCAGGAGCTGTCCCCGCGCGGCCGCGAGCTGCTGCTCGCGCTCGACGCCTCGGACATTCAGCGCCCGGCCGAGCAGCAAGCCAATCAACCTATCGTGGGACTGTCCACACGGAAACGAGAACCGACCGTCGTTTCCGGCGCTTTCCGGGCCGTCCGCGTCGTCTACCCAGGCCATCTGGCCGAGCTTCACGAGCCCCGCGCCGATGGAAAGTCGGCGCTTTTCCAGTTTCTGATCGTCGTCGCCGCCAGCGCCGGTGACGCGATAGACGCCGTCGCCCAGGCTCGCGGCGGTCACATCCCCATCCGACTTCTTGTCGAAGATGGTGAGTAACTTCGGAGAGACCTGACTCGTGGGATCCGCTTTACACGCCTCCAGAAAGAGCCGCCGGCAGGCGAGATTATGCGAGCTCCCGCAGGTAAAGCGTAATCGCGGCCCGTCGATCTCGACGTCCCCCAGAACGGCCATCGCCCGAACGACTGCTTCGACGCGTTCGTCCGCCCCTTCAATGTGACTGTAGGTATGCACCAGGAACACCGGCTGTCCGTCGTGATCCTGGCGGTACAACGCCAGCGAGATGTCGTGGAAGTGCCGGTCCATCGACACGAGCTCGATCCGCCGCCCCAGGTCCTTGGTCAGGCCCATTAGTAATGACGGCATCGATTGTAACCCGAGACTAGACGACGCGGTGGAGGAGGTCTTCGCCTGCGGCGAGCCGTCGGCAGTTCTCGGCGGCCACCCCAATGCTGCGCTCCAACGTCTCCCGGGTGAGCCACGCCACGTGCGGGCTGAGGACCACGTTGTCGAGCTCGAACAGCGGGTTGTCCGACGGGGTGGGCTCGGCCTCGAAGACATCGAGTCCAGCGGCACCCAACTGCCCACTCTGCAGCGCAGCGACGAGCGCGGACTCGTCGACCAAGCCGCCACGGGCCGTGTTGATGAGGATCGCGCCCGGCTTCATGAGGGCGAGCGATTCGCGATCGATGAAGTGTTCGGTTTCGGGCGTCAGCGGCACGTGCAGGGAGACGACGTCGCTCTCGGCCAACAGCGCCTCGAGGTGGCGCGCTTCGCCGATGGCATCGGGCCGATCGATGACGTCCGAGTACAGCACCCGAGCCCCCATCGCGCTCAAGACCGGCGCCAGGAGTCTCGGCACGGCCCCGTACCCCACCAGCCCCACCGTTCGGCCGCCGACCTCGCCGTACCCGTCCTGCCAGGCAACCGGCAGCGCCCACCCGCGGCCCTGCCGGATTTCAGAGTTGGTCTGGTGTAGCTTGCGGAGCGTCGTGAGCATCAGCAGCAGCGCCATCTCGGCGACCGCGTTGCTGTTGGTGCCGGGCATATTGCAGACGGCAACATCGTGCGCCTTCGCGGCGTCGAGGTCGATCGTGTTCACGCCGATGCCGATCTTCTGCACGAGCCGCAGCTTCGGGGCCGCATCGAACACCGCCGCGGTGACCGGCTCGAGTAGATGCCAGAGCACCTCGGTGTCGGGAATGAGCGTGGCGAACGTCCCGCGGTCGGACTCGGCGCACACCGACACCGACAGCCCATCTGACTCCAGTTGGCTCAGCCGACTGGCAAGATCGGGGCTCGCCGCGTAGTGAAAGATCACCTTCATGAACCGCGATTGTTATACGGCGGCCGGTCCGCCCGCAAGGTCGATCGTTGCCTCGCGCTGTCGTCTCGACCTCGATCGCAGCGAAGAAGATCGTCTGCCCGATTCTCGGAGCCTGCGATCGAGGTTGGGACGACAGCCGGGTGTGACACGCTGGCTGGTGCTACGCCGCGTGCGGCAGCGCACCCGACTCGACGAGCCGCACGATGACTCGTCCGTAAAACCGACCGAAGCTGTCGCGTGACCTCGGAATCTCCTCGCCGAGCGCCCCAGCCAACGCAGGCCGCAGATTGCGGTCGCTGATCGCCCCTGTCGTCGTCAGAAATTGTGTGAGCGTCATGGCTTCTCTCCAGCGTTAAACATCAGACATCAAACATCAAAAGTACAGCGTCCAGGAGGCCTGCACGTAATCGTCGTTTCGGATGCCGTACAGAAACAGATCGTCGGGCGGCACGCCGACGAAGCCCCGCATGCGCACATCCAAGGTCGAGCGGTCGCCGAAACGTCGACTCGCCTCGACGAGGAGAAAGCTGGCGCCGCTCGAGCGGTCGAACGCGGAACCCGCCAGCACCTCGGTGCTCTGCACATCGTTGAACGCGAGCCGGGTCCCGACGAAGATGTCGTCTTCGAGCGGCGTCAGCGCCTCGCGGCCCCGCTCGTCGTACGAGTACTCCGCAAGCAGGCCGAGGTCCAACCCGGTGACCCGAACATTCCCGAGGGTGTATTCGAATCCGCCGGTGACCGCGGCATAGCGCGGGCCTTGTCCCCATCGGTTGATGGTCTCCAGCTTCAAGAGCCAGCCGCCCGTGGTGAGCTGGACGTCCACGCCGGTCTGATCGATCTCGTCGTAGACCGGAACGATTGAGGGTGGCGGTCCGTCCGACGGGAAGGGCGCGTCAGCGAAGTCGCCCAACACGACCGGCTGCCCCTCGATAAAGAACCGCGGGTCACGCGACGTGCCGTGAAAATGGGAGACGCCGAAGTCAACCAGTCCCATTGTCTGTACCCAGCGGACCGCCCAGCCAATGTCGCCGCCATCGACCAATGCATTCGTCGTGTCGAGCGGAAATGGAATCCCCGGCCGACCCTCGTCCCCGAAGCACCGCCGCTCCCGAAAGCCGACCAGCGCGAACAGGTCGACTGTGCCCCACGGCTGCACCAGGGATAGATTCACCATCGGTTGCCCGAGCTTGGCTTCTCCATCGAGGTCCTCGACCAGATCGGTCTGGTTGATGATATCGACGAGGTGATTCGATTCGGTGACGCCCCAGAACACCTTCCGCACGCCGGCGCGCAGCTCCCAGTCGCGCGCGAAGAACTCCCACGTGAGCTCCCGGACGTCCCAGTGGGTGCGCTCGCTATCGTGTTGGTCCCACCGAAGAAACGGCACAACGGTCAACGACTGTCGTCCGTCATCCAACTCGAGGTAGAGCTCTGGCTCGAGCGCGACCGAGACGTTGGCGCCCTGCAGATCGTCTCGGAGGGCGTCCTGGGCAAACCATCGACCTTCGACCGAGACCTCCCCGGTGAGCTCCTGCCCCTGCGCCGTGACGGCCAACGTTCCCAGCGCCACAGCAGCGAGCCCGGCCGACACGAGGGCGGGTCTCAGCACGAGCATGACTACCTGGCGCGTTTCAGGGCGTTCTGATCGAAGTCGCGCTCGCTCAGCCCAGTTTGGAATTCATACTGGTTCCAGCGCAGGACCGTGCTTTTGCCAGTCTGGTGGTTCTCCATGAACATCTCGTCGGCCCGCCAGTACTGATCGAGGTACTGCTGATACCCGCGGTACGTCAGCGTCTTGAGCAGCTCGTCCTTGCGGTCATAGAACTCGACTTTCGCCAGGCGGTACTCTTTCTCGTCGTACCACGCGACGTGCCGGGTATAGCCAGACTTGGAGTCGACGGGGATGCGCTGGACGACAAACGTCGGTCGACCATCGACGACCTCGTCGCGCACGTACTCGTACGTGTACTTCTCGACTTCCTGCGACGCCAGGTCCTCGTAGGCGAACTCACTCCCCATGAAGGGCCCCGACTTGTTGTTCGACGAAATCCGCTTGACCCGCTTCAGGGCCGGAAGAAAGAGCCACTGATCGTCCGGACCTGAACGGTGGGTGTAGGTGAGAAACGCGGTCCCGCGCACATCCCTCGGCCGGTCGAAGATGATCAGGAGCTTGTCCCCGTCGCCTTCGACTTCCAGCAGTCGGTTGCTCAGCGCGCGGACGCTCTCCTCGCCCTGCCGGTTGCGGAGCACCATCTCCAGCTCCGCGCTCATGTCGTTCCACCCGGTGTCGCGTCGGTCCGCTTCTCTGGCGATCTCGTCCCCTCGTTCGTCCGCGGAGACGACCGTCGGGGCGATCACCCCCACCGCGACCGCTGTGGCCGCCGTGGCGGCCATGACAATGACGGCAAGGCGCACGTACCTGCGACCCGCAGCGACGGATTGGCAACTATTTGGCAACGGCGAAATCATGGAGATCCTCCTCTTTGTTGTGCGCAACGCGAATCTTGTGGTTGCGGTCCAGGAACATCAACAGCGGCGGCAGCAACAGCAGATCAGCAGCGAGGGCCAGAGCGATGATGATCGCCGAGAGCTTGCCCATGCCGCCATTGAAGCCAAAGGTCGACTGCGCCAGAATCGTGAATCCAGCAGTGAGCACGATCGACGTGACGATCAGTGCGGCCCCCACCGTCGAAAAGGCGTAGCGAACGGCGTCCTCGGCATCGAGATTCTGCTCGCGACGCGCCCGCAGGTACTTGCTCAGGAAGTGCACGCTGTCATCGACGATAATGCCCAAGCACATGCCAGTCACGATCGAGAGACCCAGGTTGATCTCACCGACCAGCAGCCCCCAGAGCCCGAAGGCCATCATGGCCGGCAGCATGTTGGGAACGAAACTGATGACGCCGTAGCGCAAGCTGCGCAGCATCAACATCATGGTGACGCCGATCAAGGCAATAGCTATCAGGGTCCCAATCAGCATGCTGCGAATGTTGCGCGCTGAGATGTACGAGAACATGACCCCAGGGCCCACCCCCACGGTCGACATCGACGGCGGGGCGTTGTCGCCTAACCACTCCTCCCCCCCCTCAACGAGGCCGAGCAGCTCGCGCGACGTGATGTTCTCCAGCGTCACGGAGAAACGTGTTGCCGACTTGTCGACGTTGATCTGGTTGTTGAGATCGAGCCCGTACGGCAGCGACATCTCGTAGAGCAGGAGATACTGCGCCGCGAGGTCGCGCTCCCCGGGGAGCGTGTAGTAACTGGGGTCGTCGGCGTGCATGTTCTTGTTGAGCCGCCGGAACATGTCGCTGATCGTGGCCACGTGGACCACGCCGGGCTGCGCGCGATACCACTCGGCGAATCGATCGACGGTCTCCAGATAGGCCGGTTCGCTGATGCCGCCGCTCTCCTCAGCCGCCAGCGAGAAGTCGATCTGGTAGAGCCCGCTCAGCCGCTCCGTCGCGAAGTCGGAATCTTGCCGAAACGCCATGCTCTCATCGAAGTACTTCACGAACTGATCGTTCAGCGAGTTCAGCGGGAGCATGGCCGTCAGGACCAGTGCGACGGCGCCAGTTCCCCACAGCAGCGGGGTCCGACGAGCCACCACGAAATCCCCCAGGCGGTCCATCGGCGAGACGTGATCCGCCGCTCGGAGCCGAACCTTCACCGGCAGAACCGCGACCATGGCCGGCAGCACGGTCATCGAAAGGACCCAGGCCAGACCAACGCCGGTGGCACTGATGTTCCCGAGGTCATTCAGCGGTGGGACTTCGCTGAAGTTCATGCTGAGGAAGCCAATCACCGTCGTCAGGCTGGTCAGAAACACCGGCTGCGTGTTGACCCGCAGACTCTCGACGATCGCCTCGCGCTTCTCGCGGCCGTGGCGCATCTCCTTGAG
Organism: Vicinamibacterales bacterium; assembly: GCA_965216615.1. GTDB lineage: Bacteria > Acidobacteriota > Vicinamibacteria > Vicinamibacterales > UBA8438 > CAUZIB01. Next base: position 196,725 of record CBDCGH010000023.1, read on the forward strand.
CATCGCGACCAGGATGTGAATGCTGTCCGCCACGGCCAGCGCCATGATCATCGTGATCGAGGCCGTCGACGGCGGCGTCAGGTTGAGTCCGGCCCAGCCGGCGAGTCCCAGCGCCCCCACCACCGACATGCCAACCACCGTCAGCGTCGAGACTGTTCCAGTGAAGGACCGCAACAGCAGGACGAGCGTCAGGGTGATGACGACGTACATGAAGGGGACCAGCGTCGACATGTCACGCATCGCTGATTCCTGAAACGCGTTGTTGAGCATCGCCATGCCGGTCAGTCGGATGCGGTAACCGGGGTGCGTCTGCTCAATCTCAGCCGCCAACTCTCGCCCGCGCGCAACCGCCCGGGACGTTTCGTCCATCTCGAGTCGAGGCAGCTGCAGCGTCACGCTCAACCCGATCACATCAGTGGCCGGCGGCACAAGCCGGTCACGCAACATCGGCTCGTCGAGCGAGATGTCGCGGGTCCTCGCCAACTCGGCTGGGGTCTTCGCTTCGGCACCGACCACCAAGTCCTCGACAATCAGGTCATCGCCTTCGGCCCAGCTGTACTGGAAGTTCGACACCGAGTCGACGCGAATCGCAAACGGGATCCGCCAGGCTTCGTCGGTCAGGTACTCGACGATGGACAGCGTCTCGGCGGTGAACGCATCGCCGTGGTCGCCCGGCGGTTCGATCAGGAAGAACAAGTTGTCGTTTTTCGTATAGATGTTCTCGACCGCGTCGAACGCCAGGAGCTGCGGATTGTCGGGCCCAAAGAAGACCCGATATTCATCGATGAACTTCAGCCGCGCCGCGCCCATCCCGGCCGCGGCAATCAGGACGATCGACGCCAGCAGCACGGGCCAGCGCCACCGAATCACCCCGCGCGCGTAGCGTTCGGTTGCAGTTTCACTCACAGAGCTCACGGACATCGGTTGGGCCTCCCTCGGCTGTCACAACGGTCACATTTCATACTGACTGGTATGTTCACAGTCTAAGACGTTCAGCGCAGGCTTCAGGTTCCATCGTTTTTGGAAAATTACGAGACGGTCGCGAATGCGGGGACTCGAAGCGACTCGAGGTAGCGGGCGATTCCGGCCAGACAGGCTTCGAGCATCGCCGGATCGCGTGCGTTTTTAACGGCGCCCGCTGCCCCCTCGAGCGTCGCCACGATGAAGGCGGCCGCCTGACCGCAATCGACGCTCGGATCGACGAAGCCCGCGCTCTGCCCGCGCATCAGGGCGTTGGCCATCCGCTCGGTCCAACGCTGGTAGACCTGAGCGATCTTCCGGCGGAAGGTCTCGTCGACCGAAGACATTTCCTGGGCTAGATTATTGAGCGGACAACCGCATTTGCACAGAAGCTCCACCTCTTCCGGTGAGGACGCGGTGAGGGCCTGCAGCAGGCCGTCGATCGGGTTCTGCGACCGCTCCATCGGCGTGACCCACCGCTCGACCACGCGGTTCCCGAGCACCTCGTCGATCACGGCGTAGCCCAGGTCGGCCTTGGTCGGGAAGTGGTAGTAGAAGGCCCCCTTGGTTAGGCCGGTGTCGGCCAGGATCTGATCGATGCTGGCCTTCCGGAAGCCCGTGCGGTGAATCTCCGCGTTCGCCGCCTCGAGAATCCGCAGCCGGGTTGCGTCGGGGTCTCGCTTCACCATCCGCCCCTCGCCTCCCGGGATCCTCCCGCTAACATACCAGGTAGTATTTTTATCCCGAACGGCATTGTCAAGCCGGTCAAGCCGAGCGAGCTACTTAAGCCGAGCCGGCCCTAGACCGTTTGGCTCCGCGCCTGGATGTCGTGGTTCAGGATCCGGTCGTTGTCCGAGTAGTCCACCGGCGCTTCGATCACATGGACGCCGGGCCGCTCGTGCGCCGTCCGCAGGGTACTCGCCAGCCCCTCGGCACTGGTCACCCGATGCCCGACGGCTCCGTAGCTTTCAGCGTACTTCACGAAGTCCGGGTTCCCGTAGTCCAGCCCGAAGCTCCCGAACCCCATGTTCGCCTGCTTCCACTTGATCATCCCGTAGGCGTCGTCGCGCAGGATGAGAACCGCGAGGTGGAGTCCCAGACGCACCGCCGTCTCGATCTCCTGCGAGTTCATCATGAAGCCGCCGTCTCCACAGATGGCCATCACCTGTCGATCGGGATGGACGATCTTCGCGGCCATCGCCGATGGTAATCCCGCGCCCATCGTTGCCAGCGCGTTATCGAGGAGCACGGTGTTGGAGTCGTAGGCCTTGTAGTTGCGGGCGAACCAGATCTTGTAGACGCCGTTGTCGAGCGCGATGATGCCCCGATCGTCCATGACCGCGCGCACATCCGCCACGAGTCGTTGCGGGTAGATCGGAAAACGCTCGTCGGCGGCGCCTTCAAGGAGATGCGCCTCGCCCGCCGCCCGCACCTCGAGGAAGCGCGAGAAGTCCCAGTGATCGGCCTTGGTCAGGTGCTCGCCGATCTGCCAGACGCTGTTCGCAATGTCGCCCACCACTTCGACCTGCGGGAAGTAGACCGGGTCGACTGACGCGGTCGAAAAGTTGACGTGAATGACCTCGACGCCGCCCTCCCGCATGAAGAACGGCGGCTTCTCGACGACGTCGTGTCCGATATTGACGATCAGGTCCGCGGCCTCGACCGCCCGATGGACGAAGTCACCGGACGAGAGCGCGGCGTTTCCCAGAAAGAGCGGATCGCGCTCGTCGAGCACGCCCTTCCCCATCTGCGTCGTCACGAACGGCACGCCGAACCGGACGACGAAACGGCGGAGCATGCGGGACGTCAGCTTGCGATTCGCACCGGCGCCGACGACCAGGAGCGGGTGCTTGGCCCGTTCGAGCCTCTTGGCGGCTGCGGCAATCGACTTCTGCTCTGCCGTCGGCCGCCGCACGAGGCTGGCCTGCGACACCGGTTCGTCAACCTCCTCGCGTGCGACGTCCTCGGGCAGCTCGAGGTGGGTGGCGCCGGGCCGCTCCTCCTGCGCCAGCCGAAACGCCTCCCGGAGACGGGACGGAATGTTCTGGCCGCTCACGAGCTGCTTCGTGTACTTCGTCAATGGCCGCATCATATCGACGACATTGACGATCTGAAACTGTCCCTGCTTGCTGGTCTTGATCGGCTTCTGGCCGGTCAGCATCGGCATGCCGCCGAGCTGCGCATAGGCGGCGGTGACGAAATTCGTCGCGCCCGGTCCGAGCGTCGACAGACACACCCCCGCGCGCCCGGTCAACCGCCCGTAGGTCGCAGCCATGAATCCCGCGGCCTGTTCGTGGCGTGTCAGGATCAGCCGGATCGAGTCTGAACGGGAGAGCGAATCCAGCAGATCGAGATTCTCTTCGCCCGGAATGCCGAAGATGTACTCGACGCCCTCGGCCTCGAGCTGCTTCACGAACAGATCCGACGCCTTCACGAGATCGCGCCCCCCGACGAAGATGCACCATGGCGCAGGCCTGGCCCAAACCGCCGGAGGGCCCACTTCACCAACAACGGGAACACGCCCAGCAGCACGAACGCGACAATCAGCTGCGGTGACAGGATGCCGCCCGCACCTTGATTGAAAAGGGTCTGCAGATCGGGAACCGTCGCGCCAGCGTAGACGAAGACCGCCGTGCCGGGTAGCATCCCGAGCTGGCTGACCCACCAGAACGTGAGCGCGCGGATCGGCGTGAGTCCCATCACCAGGTTAATGACAAAAAAGGGGACGGCGGGGACGAGCCGCAGCGTGAAGAGATAGAAGGCGCCGTCCAGCTCGAGGGCCGTGTTGAACGCACGCAACCGTTCACCAAACCGGCTCTGGATCGAGCTGCGCAGGATGTACCGGCTGAGCAAGAACGCGAGCGTCGCACCCCCCGTCGAGGCAAAGCTAACCAGAACCAGCGCCGGAACGAACCCAAAGTACCAACCAAAGACCAGCGTCATCGCGGCCGCGCCCGGCAGCGACAGGCCGGTCACCGCGACGTAGATGGCAAACGCCACACCAAAGACGGCGAGCGGGTTGGCCGTTTGGAAATCCCGAAGCGCCGATTCCCGCTCGGCGATCCCCTCGAGGCTCAAGGCATCGCCAAACTGCGTGTATGCGACGCCGATCGCCACGACGACGACACCGAGGACGACCCACTTGAGCCACGACATGTCCTACGAGCTCCGGCGCCGCGGCTCCCCGGCAGCCTGCGCGATCTTGTGATCCTGCAGCCGTCGCTCGTTCAGCCAATACGGGCTCGTGATCTCCTTGAAGGCGTAGATTGCCGCTTGAATCCCGTCGGCCCAGGCCACGGCGATCAGCTTGATGTCGCCGTGCACGTCGCCCACGGCGAAGATGCCGCGCCGACTCGTCTCGTAGTACGGATCGATGACGATGCTGCCGTTGGTATTCAGCTTGACGTCCAGCCGCCGAAAGGTGTCCTTGGCCGAGAGGAATCCAATCTGCACGATGATCAGGTCGACATCGAGCTCCGAGCCGTCGGTCAGCGTCAGTCGGATCTGATCGTCAGCGAAGGCTGCGCTCGAGAGCTCGGTGCTGAGGTGCACGGTGCCGCCCTGCTCCTGCACTCGGGCCAGCGTGTCCGCCTTGCCGACCGGTGTGTCCTCCCGCACGATGAGATCGACCATCCCCTGCCGCTCGAGCGCCATCACCGCCGCGTCAAGCGCGGAGTCGCCACCCCCCAACGACCGCGACCCGATAGCCCTCGTAGTCACGGATGCGCGGATTCTTATAGAACACCTTCTTCGAGTTGAGCGTCTCGAGAATCGGCAGCTTCCGCGGAAAGTGCAGGAGGCCCATCGCGAGAATGACTTTCCGACACAGATACGAACCGTCGCTCGTGACCACGCGCTTGAGCGGGTCGTCCTTCGCGACCTCATCCGTATCCTCGATGTCCACAAGCTCGGTGTCGAAGCGAAACTGTACGAGAGCGTCAACCGCCTGACGGTACACGCGCGACGACAGCTCTTCGCCGGTCACGCCATCTGGAAACCCGGGCACATCGACGATGCGCTTGTCGGCGTAGAGGAACTGGGGCTGGCCACCCGGTTGGTCCTTCGCTTCGATCACCAGAGTGGTGAGTCCGCGGTGGGCCGTGGTGAGACTGGCAGCCAGACCAGCCGGCCCAGCGCCAATGATGACGACGTCCCAGTACCGCAGTTCTTCGAACGGCGTATCGGGGCTGAGAGCCTTGATAGTGAAGTCGGCCACTACTGCACCGCGCTCAGCGTCACCTCGAAGATCAGGGTCGCGTTAGGCGGAATGCTCCCTTGCCCCTGAGACCCGTAGGCAAGGTCTGGTGGAATCACCAGGCGACGCATGCCGCCCACTCGCATCCCGACGAGCCCTCGGTCCCATCCGGCAATGACCTGTCCGGCCCCCAGCCGGAACTGAAACCCGGCACCGCTGTCGAAGATGCTCCCCTTATTGTCGGGCGCGTTGGAATCGTAGAGCCACCCGGTGTAACTGACCGTGAGTTGCTGACCATCCATGGCCTCCGGCCCGCTTCCGACGACGAGGTCCGTCGTCGAGAACGGCGGGCCATTCGATGGGCCCGTGGGATTGTCATCGCCGCAGCCAACCAGCGACACACACACGACAAGCAAGGTCAGCGCAACTCGAGTCATCCCTCAATTAGATAGACGCGGCTAGCGCGACGAGGGTTCGGTGGGATCACGGCCGTCGACGGGCGCGCCCGTGCCGGATGAGCCCGCGAACAGTCGCCGTCCATCCGGGAACGTGACATCGCGTCCGTTCGCCCGGTTCGCGCCATCGATCGCCTGGTAGCCCTCGACGAGCACTTCCGTTCCGGGGACCACCGAATCTCGTGACCACCCGCGGCGCACGAGCGCCCCCGGAGGGCCCGCCTCGATCATCCAGCTCTCGACCGTCCCATCCTCGCTCGTCACGTCGATATGGATCCAGGCGTGCGGGTTGACCCACTCCATCTTCGTGATTCTGCCGCGCAACGCGACCGGTTTGGCCGCATCGAACTCCGCCGAAAACGCATGATGGGCCCCGACGGTCGCGGTGGCCGCAAGCAGCGCGGCCGCAAGGCCGACCGCTATCCCTGGCACTGTCCTGGATAAAGTTCTACTCGTTCTACTCGTCTTGCTCGTCTTGCTCATCGCTTTCTCTCCGCTAGCGTCCCGCGTCGGCCGTGTCACGGCGTCACCACGTCACCGCGTCATTTTTCGGCTGCTTCGCGGTCCCGGGCCCGTGCGCCGCTGAGGATATTCGTCATCCCATAGTTGCCTTCATGGCACGAGTACTCGACGAGATCGTACTGTTCGTCGTCCAGTTCGAAATTGAACCGGCCGGTAAACGGCTGCGTCCAGACCGTCGGATCGTCGATGGTGAACTGATACTCGAGCACATTTGGACTCAGGCGCGTGTATCGCTCGATGAGCGTCATGTCTGGGGATGACCCTCGGAACCCGGCGCGCCCGTTGAAGTTGGTCGTGTCGATGACGAGCGTATCGCCCTCCCATCGGCCCTGGGGATCGCCCAACCAGGTCTCGAGGTTCTCGCCCACTCGCTCGCGCGGCGTCGTCGGAATGACGCGCGTCTCGTGGACCATCTCCTTCTGGATCGTCACGAAGCCGGGACCCTGCGTGATCTGCATACCGTTGTTGTAGACCCCCGGGAACATCATGCTGGGTATTCCCCTCGTGATGCACCGCTCCAGGAGTGACAGATCTTCGGGCCCCACGGGCGGACGGGACCGGACCTCTTCTCGGGTTGCAGCAGCCTCCCGTGCCATCTCCTGGCCGCGTGCCGTACGGGCCGGCATCCGTCCATCGGGCGGATCGAAGATCATGGCCACCTGTGTCGACGGTGCCGACTTCACGTACCCCAGTGTGGTGTCGCGCCATTCACGCTCGTAGCCCCAGATGCTGCCGAGCGTGCCGCGCTCGCGCCGCGCCGCCGCTTCCTCCGGGGTGAGGTTCTCGACGCCCTCGAGATCGCGCGGCCGCTCGAGCGGAATGCCGTGTGCGGCGTTGGCCGTCCAGACCCCTTGCAGGTCGGGTTCGCCCCACGGAGTCCTTGGGGTCTCGTATGACTCACCGCCGGCGACCACATCCGCCGAGGGCAGCGCCTCGAGGGCGACGCCAGCCCAGCCCGACTCGACGAGAGCCAGTTTCACGTTGTCCGGTCCCACGACAAACGCACGCTTCGCCGGCGCGCGCGCATTGTCTGGCACCGACGGCGCCTCGGCGAACTCGACACCCTGGCCGCGCATGTCGCCGGCCACATCATCGAGATCCGAGACAGCAAACGCGATGTGATCGATCGCGCGACCGTTGGTCGCCGCCGGAACGCCTGCCGGGTGCTCCATGGCAAGCACCCACACATCGCCGAACTGCACGGCGTTCTGACCACTCAGGCTGCTGTCCTCGCCACCGAGCACGTCGCGATACCAGGCCAGGGTCGCCGCGGGGTCGGTCGAACTCAGATGCACGTGGTGGAACCCGAGATGGTCCGCATCCTCGATGAGCTCTATTCGCGTGCCCCACGGGTCAAAAATAAACCCGGCCTTGAACCATCCCGGGACATCCTGCCATGTGGACCCATCCGGGTATCGCTGCAGACGCACCCCGGATCCGTAGACCCCGGCGTCCTCGAGCTCGGCCATCTTTGCCGCGAGATCGGGCAACGAGAAACTGATGTGGTTCACGCCAGTGCCCTGGGTTGTTCCGAATGTCGGCTGGGGGACGAAGACGACCTCCACGCCGGCACAAACCACGGCGTCCATACGGTCGGCGACCTGCTCGCAATCCAGGTGCCGGGTGTACCACTTCACGCCCTCCGACGGAGCGGATGTCGTGATGTGAACATGGTGGTAGTCGGCGTCGGCCGCCTGAGCGCGCCCGGGCATCGCCATCACCATGGCCGCAGCAAACAACAGGTACATTCTCATGACGTGATTCCTCCGCATGCATGTCCGGCTCATCGCGTCGGCTCCTTCCGCAGATGCCCATACAGCAGATCTTCCGAGTACTCGACACACTTGAACTCGATGACCCGCACGTTCGGCTCGAGACGCCGGTAGAGCGGCATCCGAATCTGCCAGGGCCGCGTATACACGTTCGGGTCTTCGATGGTGGCCTCGTAGGTCATCGCGTTCGGCCCCATCGGGGTGTAGCGCTCGGTCACCCGCAGCGTGTTGCTGGCGAAGTTCCCGGCCCGGTCGAACCAGGCTTCGCCGTTGAACTCCGCCGCCTCGACGACGAGCGTATCGCCGTCCCACGTGCCGTGCGATCGGCCCATCCAGCTGTCGATCGGCGCGCGCTCGGGGTTGTCCTTGTCCATATGGATCGTCCGGCTCGCCTCGGCGAACCCGTAGACGACCATGATCTTCTTGTCACCCTGGATGATCTGAAAGGGATACGGCAGATAGGTGGCGCGCGGCACACCGGGCAGGAAGCATTTCGCTTCCGGATCGTCGGTCAACCGGTTCTCGAAGTTCTGCCGCTTCTGCTCGAGGGCCCAGTCTTGATAGGGAATCTCGTTGCCGACGACGACGCCTTGACCGGGCGGAACCGCGCCGATCGCCCCAAGATCTGGATGGCCACCGCCTGCCGGGTGGTCCTGGATGTCCCAGTGGGCCGTGCCGATGGCCTGCCAGACGCCGTTCAAATCCGGCTTTCCATCCCAGGCGCGCGGCACGTCATCGCTTTGGGCCATCGCCGGGGTCGCAGCCAGCGCGAGAATCAGCATCACGCCCTTCAGCGTGTGTCTCATAGAAGCGTTCTCCCTCTGTGCGGAAGGTGGGCGAGGCCCGTCCATGGGCCCCAGCTAACTGACTATTGTAATAAAGATGCGGCACCTTGGTCAGGCCGCGTCTCCAACCTCTGCTTTGACGCGCTGGCCGACTGCTCGCTCCGCAACCAATAAATCGTATTTGGTCTGCAGGTTCATCCAAAACTGCGCAGCGTTGTCAAAGTAGCAGGCCAAGCGAAGCGCCGTTTCCGGCGTAATGGCGCGCTTGCCGTTGAGGATCTGCGTAATCCTTCCGGATGGGACGCGTAGGGCGAGTGCGAGCCTATTGGCAGAAAGCCCTCGAGCCTCAAGCTCGCGTTTGAGGATCCGACCGGGATGTACGGGCATCATCATCGTTACCCCTTGTGATAGTTCACGATTTCCACGTTGTGCGCATCGCCGTCCTTGAATCGAAAACAGATCCGCCAAGGACCGTTCACAACCATCGTCCACTGACCCTTCCGGTTACCTTTGAGCTTATGCAAACCAACGCTCTTTAGAGGGCTGAGGTCAGCAAGGGCGGTCGCCGCATCAAGGACTGCTAGCAGCTCATGTGCGGCATCGACGTCCAGACCGCGGAACCGCGACGCCTTGCCCGCCGCGAACCGTCGGGTCGAAGCGCTCGCCCATGAACGGATCATACGTTAATAATACTACGCATTACATACCGAGTAACGCACCCACGGCGCCGACCTGCGCACGACTCGATCGTTGATGATCTCGCTGTCGATGAAACGCTAGTCGCGAATGCTCTGAAACACTTTGCGCACGGCCATGGCGCCGTGCATCGTCTGACTCAGACGCTTGAGCGTGACTCGAGATCAGCCGAAGCACGAGAAACTCGAGCAATCCTTTTCGAATCCGGCATCGTTGAAGAACGCGATGACGAGAGGCCGACTGTCATTGGCTGGAATGGGACTGGCGACGTACACTGGGTTCGATCAACGCCCCGAACGATGCATCGAGGCTCACGATCGATTGCAACGGATAGCGTAACGCCTGTCGATGAAACGCTAGTCGCGAATGCTCTGAAATACTTTGCGCACGGCCATGGCGCCGTGCATCGTCTGACTCAGACGCTTGAGCGTGACTCGAGATCAGCCGAAGCACGAGAAACTCGAGCAATCCTTTTCGAATCCGGCATCGTTGAAGAACGCGATGACGAGAGGCCGACTGTCATTGGCTGGAATGGGACTGGCGACGTACACTGGGTTCGATCAACGCCCCGAACGATGCATCGAGGCTCACGACGATTGCAACGGATGGCGTAACGCCAGACGACGGCCTATGCAACCAGGCGCCGACGAGACCGCGACAGCCAAACGGCGCGTGTGGGATTCCGCCATCTCTCCGTTGCTGGCCGCACGGACCGAAACCCTGTGGCGCCGACATAGCGACGCGATCAACTCCGCGCTGATCGCCCGGTGGTTGCGGCCGGGCGCCTTCCACCACTTGCTGAAGACCGACCTCTTCGACGAGGCGATGGGCGATGGACTCTATCCAGTTCTCGCGACCCGCGCCGAACGGGTCACCGGCTTAGATGTTGCGCGTTCGGTCCTCGATGCCGCGGTATCGCGTCATCCACGCCTCATGGCCGTTGCCGCTGAACGCGCAAATTGCCATTCGCGGACGCGACGTTCGACGTGGTGGTCTCCAATTCGACACTCGATCATTTCGATACACGCGACGACATCCTCGTGGCATTGCGCGGACTCCATCGCGTGCTGCGCCCAGGCGGCACCGTCGTGCTGAACGCTCGTGACAATCCTCGGCCAACCCGCTGGGCGTACGCGCGCTGCGCAATGCGCTGCCCGACCTCGCGACTCTTACGACGACTAGGGCTCACCGACTATCCCGTCGGTGCCACGTGTGCGCCCGCGGCGTTTGCGCCGGATGCTCCGCCAGTCCGGATTCATGGTGCTGGAATCTACGGCACTGCTGCACTGCCTGCGCGTGTTCGCGGTGGCAGCGTTCCGGCGAATACCGACCGACGTCCCTCTCGAAGAGCAGGCGCGTCTTTTGCGCCGGTTGGCACGGTGGGAGCGCCTCGCGCATTGGCCGACGCGCTTCGTCACCGGCTACTACATCGGCATTCGCGCCAGCAAGGTATGACCCGTGACACCTGCGCTCGGCCACCGCGGTGGGTTAGCGTCGCGAGCGCGATGAGTGCCCGCCGATGAGCACAACCACCCGCCCGCGTCTCGCGGCGCGTGCGCTCACCGTGCTGCGCACAGAAGGGCTCAAGGTCTTCTGGCTCAAGTTGCTGAGCGGGCTCGGGGTGTACCGTCGCCTGTTTCTGCTCGAGCGCTCGCTTGGCGATCCGATCGACGAGTCCGGGCCGACGGTGCCCCTCGACATCGGCACTATGACGACCGCCGAGGTCGCTGAGTACGCTGCGTTGCGGCCGGAAACCGCACGTGCCACGATCGGGGGGCTGGTCGATGCCGGGTGCCTGTGTTTCATGGCACGGCACGACGGTCGTGCCGTTGGTTGCTGCTGGCTTACCATTGACCACCCATACAGCGCATTCCTCGACTGGCAGCTACCCCTGTCCGCCGGCGATGCCTATCTGTTCGACGCCTACACGCTGCCGACATATCGTGGCCGGGGCGTCGCTCCGGCGATTTGTGCGCAACAGTTGCGCTACTGCCAAGACGCCGGTCTGCGCCGCGCAGTGCGCGCGACGTCTCCAGAGAACGTGGCGGCGCTTCGTGCCCACGTCAAGAGCGGCTTCCGACCGGTGGGCGTCGTCGGGCGGTTCAAGATAGGCCCGTGGCGACGTTACTTTGCGCACGAACTCGAAGAATAGGAGACCAGGATGTGCGGCATCACCGGGATCGCCCCTACGCAACCGCGTCACCCGGTGGACCGGGAGGCGCTCGCGAGGATGACGGGGATGCTGCGTCATCGCGGACCGGACAGCGACGGCTTCCACATCGCCTCCGGCGTGGGCCTCGGCGTGCGGCGGCTGCGCATCGTTGACCTGCACACCGGCGACCAGCCGATCGCCAACGAAGACGGGACCATCATCGTCGTCTGCAACGGCGAAATCTACAACCACATCGAGCTCCGGACCCGACTCCTCGCGTCTGGCCATCGCTTCCGCACGGCATCGGACACCGAGGTGATCGTGCATCTTTACGAAGATCACGGCGACGACTTCGTGTTGCACCTGCGCGGTATGTTCGGTCTCGCGCTGTGGGACGAGCGGCGGCGGCGCCTCGTGCTGTCCCGCGACCGCCTCGGCATCAAGCCGCTGCACTACGCGGTCACCGCCGCCGGACTGCTCTTCGGGTCCGAACAGAAGGCGATTCTCGCCGCTGGCGTGCTCGAGCCGCGGCTGGACTTCGGCTCACTACGCCAATTGCTTTCCTACGGGCGCATCATCGCGCCGCGCACGTTGCTCACGGGCGTCCGCAGGGTCCCGGCCGGCCACTCCCTGATCTGGTCCGAAGGACGCGCCGACATTCGCCAATATTGGGACGTCTGTTTTCCGGCACGCGCCGACTACGACCGCCGCGTGACGCCACAGGAGTGGGCCAACGGCGTGCACGAACGGCTCCGTGAAAGCGTGCAGTTGCACTTGCGTAGCGACGTCCCGGTTGGGGCCGCGCTTTCCGCCGGTATCGATTCCAGCAGTGTGACGGCGCTGATGGCCCAGATGCTTCCCGATCCCGTGCAGACGTTCACGCTCCGCTTCGACGAGCCTGGATTCGATGAGCTGCGCACACAGAAGGCGCTCGACGAGTATCCGGAGTACGGATTGGCTGGCCACCGGATTCCGTGTCGGCGTTCAGACATGGAACGGATGCCAGACGCCGTTTGGCACGGCGAGGATCTGCTTCTGGGCGGGGTCGTGATGGGTCTCATGATGATGGCCGAGTCTGCCGAGTCCAGCGTGAAGGTTTTGTTGACCGGCGAAGGTGCCGACGAAGTCTTCGGCGGCTATTCCTGGTATCCGACGACGCGTGTCCTCGCACCGCTGTTTGCGCTACCACGCTCCGTGCGCCGACTACTGTCGGAGATCCCTCCGATCCGGCGCCGCTGGCCCGGTGCGGCGGGGATGATCGCCGGACCGCGGGCCATCGATTTCGAGCGCTATTCGCGCAGCATCTCGCACCTGTACAGCCAGGCGGCCCACGCGCGCCTGCTCTCCGCCTCCGTCCGCGACGAGCTGCAACGGCACAACGAGCCGGACGAGACGCTGCCGCCTCCCTCCGGATTCGCCACCTGGCATCCGTTTGCACAGCTGCAATACTTCGACCTCAAGCACCGTATGGCAGACGTCGTAGTTCAGTCGCTGGACCGGGGATCGATGGCCCACTCGGTCGAGGCGAGGGTCCCTTTTCTCGACCATGAGTTCGTCGAGTACTGCGCACGGATTCCGCCACACGTCAAGATGAAGGGACTGCGTGAAAAGCACGTCCTGAGACAGGCCATGGCGGGGACCCTGCCGCACGACATCGCGTCGCGGAAGAAGTTCCCCATGCAGGTTCCGCTCGACCCTTGGCTACGTGGCGATCTGCCAGCGTTCGCGTCTGATCTGCTTTCCGACACCGCGCTACGCAACACGGGCTACTTCGATCCCGACGCAGTGCGCGACCTGCGCCAGCGCCAACAGGGCGGCCAGCGCAATCTCTGGCAGGTACTCTCAATCGTGCTCGGGGTGCAGGTCTGGCACGACCAGTTCCTCGGGGCCAGCTTTCAACGACGGATGACTGCGTGCGCTACGCCCTGACGGACATTCCCTCGCTGATCTATTCGCCTGCGGGACGCACCGAACTGTCGCGTGGGATCAGCTACCGGCTGTGGCCGCTGTCGTCGCGGCTCGCGCGGTTGTACCGGCGGACGCTCGCACGCAACGCTTGCGTAGTCGCCGTCGTCGGGTCATTCGGTAAGTCGACGACGACGCGGATGGTGCAGGCGGTGTTGCAGATGCCGTCGCATGACCGCCCGCGCTCCAACTCGTGGGGCGCGATCTCAGCGGCGGTGCTGCGGATCCGGCCGTCGCAGCCCTACGCGGTGCTCGAGATCGGGATTGCCGCGCCTGGTCAGATGGCGCCATATGCAAAAACGGTCCAGCCGGACATCACGGTCGTGACCTCGGTCGGCAGCGAACACCTCCGTAGCCTCAAGACGCTCGAGGTCACGCGTGACGAGTAGGCGTGGATGGTCCGCGCGCTGCCGCGGACGGGACTCGCCGTGCTGAACGGTGACGATCCGAACGTCATGTGGATGAAGCCGCAAACCGCAGCCCGCGTCGTGACGGTCGGCTTCGGTGCCACATGCGACGTGCGTGCCGGCGACATCCGGCTCGACTGGCCGCATGGAGCCAGGTTCGACGTCACCGCGTTCGGAGTCGAGCGCACGGACGTGCGCATGCGGCTGTTCGGACGCCAGATGGTCTACCCAGCCTTGGCCGCCATCGCGGTCGGGCACCGCGCCGGCCTCGAGCTCGATACCATGCTGGGGCGTCTGCAAGCGGTGCCGCCGACACCCGGTCGCATGGAGCCCGTCGAGGTGGGTAACGGCGTTATCGTCGTCCGCGACGAGTTCAAGTCGGCAGTTGAAACGATGCACGCCGCGCTCGACGCCTTCGAACTGATTCCGGCGCGTCGGCGCATCGTCTTGTTCGGCGACGTGTCGGAGCCCCCGTCTCCTCAGCGGCAGAGCTATAGGGCGCTGGGGAGGCGGGTGGCCGCGATCGCCTCGCACTTCATCGTTGTGGGTCGCCAGCATGAAGCCTATGCGTCCGGAGCGCGGAAGGCCGGAATGCCAAAGTCGGCTATCGTCGACGCAGGAAGGACTCCGCAGCAGGCCGCGAACGCCCTGGCAGCGTTGCTCAAACCAGGTGACGTCGTGCTGCTAAAAGGGCGGGACACGCAGAAGTTGGACCGGGTGCGGCTTGTCCTGCAGGGACGCAACGTCCGATGCGACCTCACTTTCTGTAACCTGCGCACGGAGAACTGCGAGACGTGCCCGATGCTGGCGCGCGGCTGGAACAAGCCCCCAGCGTTCATGAAGTGACCGGCACCCGCCGGCTCGATCCCTGAATCTATCTCCTGGCTTCCAGCCAAGAGATCGTCAGGGCGGTCATCAGGGCAATCACGGCAGCGAAGAGGACGGGCACCGGCCAGAGCACTTGCCGGTCACCACGCATGAAGGCGGAGACTCCTGAGAAGGAGAAGACGAGAACCGGCAGGAGCCCAACAGCGAAGACGATCCACTGCGCTCGGCTTGGTTTCCACATGCTAGCGGGCGCCTCAGATCCGCGCTCTGGCGATGGGTACGCGCAGTCGATATCGAATGGCCTGGCCGTTCCTCACGGCTGGTCGAAAACGCCAAGCCTTGACCGCGCTCAGCAGCATCGACTGATGGACGTTGAGTGGGTTCGTCACGAACTTCGCCGATTCCACCGAACCGGATGCGGAGACGACCAATTCCACGAGACCCGCCTCGTTCGACGTCCCCTGCGAGAACGCTGCAGACGCATGACGCAGCCTGACGCGCTGCATGCGCGGCGGTGTCACCTCGACATCCCGGCCGTCAAAGACTGGTAGTGGCGCAAGCGGCGCTGGCGCCGTCGGCGGCGGAACGAGCACGACGGTGACGACCGGTGATGGAGCGTGAGGCGAGTCTTCGGGTCCGCTTCCACTCGAGCTGTGCTCCGCCGTTCGAGCCGCGACCCGTAGTGGCTGGGGGCCCCGTCGCGCGGGCCGGTCGTTCCCATCTTCTTTCGACCCATCAGCGAGCGACGCGTCTTGTTCCCCACCGCGCAGCAGCTCGGTCACCCTCGACAGATCTCGAGCCGCGCTTTCTCGAACGTAGGCCACGACGTCCCGCGCGTTGGTCATCGCCTCTCCGGCGAGGACCTCGAGCGACGGCTCGGCATCACCATCAGCGGTGATATCGTCGACTGGCAGCGCGCGCTCCCACAGCCCGATCGCCCCGGACACTGCCAGCGCGAGGGCGACAACCGACGCGACGACCGCCACGAGAAAGACCGAGCGCAGACCCGTGGGTTTTCGGGATTCCGCACCCGGCGTTTCGGGCGATGAGGTAGAAGCCATTGCTATGAGTCGTACGACGGCCGGGGGGCGTCACGACCCACTGGTGCAAGGCGCATTCCCCCTGGGAAAGCCCCGAAAACGGCCGCTTTCTCGGCCGCCCCATTCGAGTCGCCTGCCGTAATTGTCAGTCGGTATCAGAATTAGACGTGGGATCATGAGACCAGACCGACAGATTCCGGCAGACATCGAAGACTACCGCGACGAGCATTGGCGCCGCGCCGGGACGCGGCAGGTCGATACGGCCCTCGAGGCTGAGCGCTTCATCGAACAGGTCGGCTTCACCGCCTGCCTCACCGATTCACGTCGACCGGGACCGTCCCTGTATGTCGCCGTCTGTGGACGACGCGACGCGGTGATGCCCCGCAACGTGCAGAAAGACCCCGAGTCGTCGCTCACGTGGCAGTTGAAGGACGAGCTGGTGCGGC
The DNA here is from genome assembly GCA_965216615.1 of Vicinamibacterales bacterium. Classification (GTDB taxonomy): domain Bacteria; phylum Acidobacteriota; class Vicinamibacteria; order Vicinamibacterales; family UBA8438; genus CAUZIB01. Next base: position 212,948 of record CBDCGH010000023.1, read on the forward strand.
GCGGAACCGTCTATTACGCCAAGCTCGCGCGGGGCAAGGCCACGTTCCTCGCGCCACGCATGATTCCGTACTTTCGCGCCGTCTGGGGGATGCGCCGATCCGACGAGAGGGAGCGACTCAGTAAGGACGCCCGAGCAGTCCTCCGAGTACTCCGCAACGAATGGGAGATGGGCACGGCTGACCTGCGCGATGAATCAGGACTGCCTGACCGGAGGGTGTTTACACGCGCGATGGATGAGCTCCAGTCCGCCATGCTGGTGGTGCCGAGCCTTGTCCTCTACCAACCCAAGTTCACCTATCTCTGGACCCTTGGCGTTGGACGATTCCCCAAACCCTTCGCCCGGCGCGTGAGTCGAGACACGGCGCTCCGCGAAATCGCTCGTAGCTTTCTGGCGGGCGCCGGAATGACGTTCCCAGGCGAGCTGGCTCGGGTGACCGGCTTGTCCCGACCCGACGCTGGACGTGGCAACCGGGCCCTCGTTGCCGAAGGCTACGCCACGATGCCGGCGCGCGGAGTCTATCAATTGATATCGTAAGTACGGTGGCTGCTGAGCTATTCCGAGAGATCGCGTGTCCAACGGTGAGACTTGGAACACGGAACGGCTACACCGTACCGCTTTCGATCCTCGTTCACGCGATTGGGATCACGGGCATCGTGATCACTCCGTTGACGGCGGTCGACGTGTTGCAGCCGCCCAGCTCGATGATGGCGTTCGTCGTTCCGTCACCCCTCCCTTCGTCTCCACCTCCAGCCCCGCCCCCACCCCCGCGCTCTGCCCCACCGCCCCGGCAAGCACCGTCGGAGGTCGCTCGCCCTGCACCAAGCTTCGATCTGAGTCGAGTTGACGGCATCGAAGCGGGTGTCGCGGGCGGAGTGGTCGGCGGCATCGTTGGTGGCGCGTTGGGAGCGCCGCCGCCACCGCCACCACCCGTTGCCCCGGTGCGCGTCGGCGGCTTCATCTCACCCCCGACCAAAATATTTCATGTGGCGCCCGTGTATCCGCCAGATGCCGAGGAGGCAGGTGCGATGGGCATCGTCATACTCCAAGCCGTCATCGGTCCCACTGGAAAGGTCACCAACATCGAGGTCCTCCGGTCCGCCTCGCTGCTCGATGACGCCGCCATCAGAGCCGTGCGGCAATGGCTGTATAGCCCTACGCTGCTGAACGGCACGCCCGTCCCGGTCATCATCACGATAACGGTGCACTTCACGCTCGCCGTCGCCCTGCAGTAGTCACGACGAAGCCCGCTCCCCTGCGGATAGTTGAAGAAAAGGCACCCCGCCAGCAGACTCTTCGGACGATGACTCTCGAGAACCGCCGGTATTCACAGCGGTCTTGGTGGCATTGGTATTACTCCAACGATCTGCGTGAAAAAGATCATCCTCGTGATCGCGGCAGCCCTGGCGCTCTCGGCCCTACCTGGAGCGACCGCTGACGCTCGACCCCTCGCGGGCGGCTGTGCTCTCGTAGGACACGCTCTCAAACGTCCACAGCGGCGTCATGACCCTGCTCTTCCAGCCGTTCACGATCAGCGACCAGATCTCTGGTCTCAGAGGCGGTTGAACTACACCTTCCCGCTGCGGCTCACGGCACACCTGCGCGACATTTATCCTCAACATGGGTGAGTAGATCATGATGCTGGACCTCGCGACGACACTCACCCGGTTACCTGGGTTTTAGCCTGGCGAGAAGATGTACGAAGAACTGGTCCGCGCTGGGGAATCGGGTACATCCCTCGGGCATCGAGAAGATCATGCTAGTCACAACCGGCCGGGTGCTTGGGCCGCAGGCGCTCAGCGAAGAAGTCGCCATCTTGGAGCGGTTTGCCGAAGCCGGTGACGCGGCCACGCTGCTCGAACAATTGCGTCGGATCGAGCCGACGGTCAGATCTGATGGAGCCGCGGGACTCAAAACAGGGGTAGAAGTCGAGCGGATTCCCGACCCGATTCCCACCGCGTCCGGTGTGGTCTGCCCGCAATGCAGTTTGCCTGGTCCCCATCACACCGGTGCGCGAACGTACCGCGCTCCCGTGAGAAGGCACTTCACGAGCGCGAGGCCGCAGGCCCTGCCACGACTGCGGCTGGCGCGGCTGGGTCGAGCTTCTAGAGGGACCTGCACCCGAGCACGATGTCGGTTTCCAGGCCGAAAACCCGGACTTCGGCCTTCTCGACGCAGGTGGTCGCTTCCCGTTCAATACATGAGACGGTCGCTTCTTTCGCCGAAGCAATTGCCTCACTAGGAAGTAGTTGACTCATTAGATTGATGCGCCGGCACGCCACGACGGGCGAGCGCCCGGGGGACTCGAGCGGGACGAGCTCGCACTTGGGCTACTGCTGGCCTGGGGGGCGCTGGCCTTTGGAGCTGTCTATCCGTGGGCCTACTCGCCGCTCGCCATTGGAGCACTCGTGGCCGGAGGGGTTGGATGGGGGGCATCGCGGGGTCTACGCCGAGCTGGGTCGGCTGAACCCGGTTGGGGCGTTATTTCGGCGCTTGTCGTCGCGATGGTGGCCTCAAGCGCTCAAGTGATGCCGTTCTCTGAAGGAGTGCTGACCCGACTGAGTCCGTCGGGCGACGCCTTTTTCGGTGCGCAGTCGGCCCTTGGTAGTCGAACGGCACTATCTCTCGACCCGCTGTCGACCGGTATGGCGTCCGCGTGGCTACTTTCGATGACGGCCCTCTTCGCTGGAGCTACTCGTTGGTTCCGGCTTGGCGGTGTAACCGGTGTTGTCCGGAGCGTGATGGTCTTGGGAGTACTCTTGGCTCTCATCGGAATTGTCCAGGAGCCAGTCTACTCGGGTGCGTTGTACGGCTTCTGGCAGCCCCGATTCGGCAGGCATCCATTCGGCCCGTTCGTGAACGAAAACCATTTTGCGGGATGGATGATGATGGGACTACCTCTCGTGATCGGGTACTTCTCGGCCGGAATGTCGAAAGCGATGGGCGGTGTTCGACCCGGATGGCACAGCCGCGTGCTGTGGCTTTCTTCCCCGGAGGCCAACAAGCTTCTGCTGGTGGCGGTCGCGGCCATTCTCATGGGCCTTGCGCTCGTGTTGACCTTCTCCAGGTCCGGTGTTAGCTGCTTCGCGTTGGCCCTACTGCTGTCGGGATGGTTCATCTGCCGGGGACAGGCCGCCGGAACCCGCCGCACGCTCAGGCTGGCGTATGTGGTTCTGGTAGCACTTGTCGGGATCGGATGGGCGGGCGTGGCCGCGATCGCCAAGGAATTCGGGAAGGCGTCGTGGAACGACTTGGGCGGACGGTTGCGTGCGTGGGACGACGGCCTACGAATCGTCTCCGATTTCGGCCTGACCGGAACCGGAATGAACACATACAGCACGGCAACGCTGCTCTACTCGGAGGGCGACGCTGGACGTTTCGCCCATGCCCACAACGACTACCTCCAGCTTGCCGCGGAGGGTGGGTTTCTGGTCGGCCTGCCCTTGATTCTGGCGGCCGGTTTCTTCCTCCGTGATGTGGCCAGAAGATTCAAGTCAGGAGAAGACGACGAGACGACCTACTTGATTCGTGCCGGCGCGGTGACCGGCCTAGTGGCGATCGCCCTGCAAGAAGTAGTCGACTTCAGCCTGCAGATGCCTGGCAACATGGTGATGTTCACGGTGTTGTGCGCCATTGCTGTCCATAAACCACGTTCTGCTGGGAGCCGAGCACAATGCGAAAAATCTCACTGAGCACTCAGTTGAGGGTCTCGCCGGACGTAGCAATGCAAGATCTCGGAGGCGAACTGGTGGTTCTGGATCCGCGTTCGGAAACCTACTTCGGCTTCGATGAAATCAGTACGCGGACCTGGCAGCTTCTTGAACCCACGGGCCGCTTGATCGATGTCCAGCGAGAGTTGGAGGCAGAGTACGTCGTACCGCCGACGCAGCTATCGGCCGACCTGATCTCTTTTGCGCAACACCTGCTTGCAAAGAGACTGCTAAGAATCGACTGAGGCGTCAGGTGCCCTATGACCTTGGGGCGTTGAATGCATCACGCTAGGGACACACTTGCCGCATTGCTGCGTGGCGACGAAGTCGAGTGGTCGGAGTTCAACGATGCGTCACGACAGGTTGAACTCAAGGAAAGAGCCCGACACCACGGGGTGGCCCGCCTTGTCGGACACCTTCTGAAAAGGCAGCCGGGCAGTGCGCCGCCCCCGCTGCTTGAGAGCCTCAGTCATCTGAACCGACAAGCTGCGCTTCACGAGCGGCTGTTTCAGATCGAGCTAATGCGAGTCCTCAGAGCCCTCGCCCACGATGAGGTCCCAGTCCTTCTCATGAAGGGCGTGCCTCTGGCGTACTCGCACTATGCATATCCGTGGCTACGCCCGAGAAACGACGTCGACATTCTCGTGAAAGACAACGACTTCGAACGTGTGCCGCGTCTGCTCCTCAACCTTGGCTACAAAGGCGTACCGCTGCAAGGCAGAACGCTCTGCCAGGAGCTGTGTTTCAAGATCTCTGGTCCTGGCAGGCGTTTAATGATCGACCTCCACCGGAAAACGAGCTCGCGGCCGGTTTTCGGACGCATGTTCTCGTTTCCACAGCTACTCGAGCGTTCGGTGGCCCTGGGGGCCTTCGGAGAATTCGCGCGCGCACTCGGCAACGTTGAGGCCTTGGCCCTCGCGTGTACGCATCGCGTGAATCACTACAACAGTGAACGGCTAATCTGGCTCTACGACATTCATCTGATTGTGGAACGGCTTTCAAGACACGAGTCACGTGAGTTCATCGACTTCACCAAGAAGAAGCAGGTGTGGACTATCTGCGCCAAGTCACTTGCTCTAACCACGGAGGCATTCCGCACTCGGGTGCCGGAGGAACTCAAAGGCGCCCTGTTAGCCCTCGAGGCGAGCCCCGTGTCAGAACCATCGGTTGCCTACTTGAGCCTCCGTGGGTGGCGCGGGCGAATGTTGGACCTGCGATCTCTCCCGAATTGGAGCGACCGTTTGGCGGGGCTGCGTGAGCTCACGTTTCCCTGGAAGGGATACATCCGAGGGCAGTACCCAAACCGGCCGAACACTCCCTTGCCACTGCTCTACCTGGACCGTCTTGCACGGCGGACGGTCAAGATGATCACCACGACTAAGCACTAGCGTTCAGCAGCCGGGGACATCTCCGGAACTCAGACCACCGCATCAGAGGAGTACGAGACATGGAGGAGTCAAGCCCATTCTTAGTTGAAACTCTCCACGGCTCCTGATTGCTTACGCGGCTTTCTTCTTCGACGTCGTCGTGTCGATCTTCAGTTCGCGCATCAACGCGGCACGGAGCGTGGGCAAGTGGCGGTAGCCCATCACCTTCCGCAGCCGTGGTTCGATGTCCAGGAGCGCGGTGGCCAGCCAGCGGTGGCGTTGGCTCGAGTTCTGCCAGTGGTCGACCTTCGCACAGCGTTCCTCGACGAGCGCATTGACGGACTCCAGACCGTTCGTCGTTTTCAGCGACCGGCCCAGCACGCCGTACAGCCCGAGGCGATGCAACGTCAAGGTTTCGGCCAGGCCTTCCGCCAGGCTGCCGGCCGCCGACTGGTTCCGATCGTCCAACTCGCCCTGGAGCTTCTCGAGCGCGCCCAACGCCTCGTCGTACGCCGGCCGGTTGTACGCGCGCTGGAGGCGCTGACGCCACACCGGCTGCTCGTTCTTGGCCAAGGTAAACCACGTTCTCGCGCGTGTGCCACTGGCACCGTTGGACCAAGGCGCGGTGGCGGAAGGCTTTCCTCACGGCCGACCGCAGCCCCTTGCCGCCGTCGAGGATCACTAGCACGCCCTGGGCGAGGTCGAGGCCCCGCTCGACCAACGACCGCAAGAACGGCGTCAGCACCCGCTCGTTCTCCGTGTCCGTCTCGACGAAGCCCATGCGGCGGCGTTTCTCCCCGGAAATCGTGAGGCCCACCGCGATGACCATCACGGCATCGGCAAACGTCTTGCCGTCCGACCACGGCCACCACGTCCTCACTGGACAGGTCCCGTTCCTGGAACTCCCGCAGACTTCGCCGTGCTGGCCTGGATGAAGCCACGGGATACGGTCGACCCCGATAGCCCGATCGCGCCGGGAATCGTCTCGGCGGCGGCCTCGTAGTTGCGGCACGAGATCCCGTCAGCACGCGCGTCAGCAACAGGTCGTTGACTTCACCATCGCCACGCAACGCCTCGTAGGAACGGAGCGGAATTTCACTCCCCGCCACACTGCGCATCCGCGGCACGCGAATTGGCACCCGCTGCCCCGCCAGACCCACCGTCCCGGGGTTGGTGCCGTGACGGCGTCCCCCGACCGACGCGTCCTTCCGGGCGTAGCGCTCGCCGGCCAGCGCCGTGGGTCACCTCCTGGTCGAGCACCTCCTGCACGTGCATCAAGCCCAGGGGGATCAGGGACCGGATCAGCTCCACTTTGGTGTCGAGCTCCAGATCGGTGTAGTCTTCGCGCTGGATGATGTTGACCGGGCCCAGCGTGCGACCCTTCTTGCGCTTCCTGACCGGACGTAGGACACTGCTCATCTCGGCTCCTTTCGCTCGTGGGGTGATGCCCGTTTTTGTCAACGTCATCAAACCACAGCGTGTGGGAGCCGTTTCAATTTCCAACTAAGTTTCGCTCACCCTCACATGGAGACCAAGGAAGAGAGAAAACCGTACACACCCCCAACGCTCGTCGAATACGGGCCCCTCCGGAAACTAACGCTTGAGGAAGGCGGCGGCACGCCGTTCGGCGAACAGGACGAGGAGGCGTTCGGCGAACAGGATGAGGAGGTCATGGGCGGCGGCGGCGAAGACGAGCAATAGCGAGAGGCGCCATGACCTACGTGACGTGTGGCATCGTGTTGACCGGTTCGACAGTGAAGTGCGCCTGCCCGAGCTGGCGCGGGCGACACTTCCTGACCCCGATTGCTCATTCCGTCTCTTGCCAGCGCGGCCGACGGCGCATGACTCCATTCCGGCCATCTACGAACGGAAGCTCAGCGACGGTCGAATCTGGCTGTCGGTGACGAAGGACGCCGAGGGGTTTCTGCTCCGCTACCCCGGCTACGCGGATTTCCGCGTGACCTCGAACGGACGGGACATCCGGTGCATCCCAGCACCCACCACGCCGATCACGACCATCCGCCATCTGCTGCTCGACCAGGTCCTGCCGCTCGCGGTAACGACCTTCGGACAGCTTGCGCTGCACGCCGGTGCCGGTCGAGGTTGGCGGTAAAGCGATCGTCCTCTTGGGGAAGTCAGGCGCTGGGAAGTCTACGCTCGTGGCAGCCCTCTGCCAGCGTGGCGGAACGCTGCTCTCGGATGACTGTGTGGTGGTCAGAGAAGACGGCGGCACGCCGTGCGCACTCCCGAGCTACGCCGGACTTCGGCTCTGGCCACGGAGCGTATCCGCCCTGTATAAGTAAGGATGCACCCTCGAAGACCGTGGCCCACTACACGGTCAAGCGGCGCGTAACGCCAAAGAACGGTAACGGGGCCCAGAGGGAAGCAGTCGGGGCCGTGCCGATCGGCACCATCTGCCGGCTCGACCCGCTCGAGGTTTCATCCGACGCCGGCTCGACGGCGCCCGCCGTGACAATGGTCGCGATGCCCAGACGAGAGGCCTGCATGGAGCTGGTCAAGGGTGCCTTCCAGCTCGACGTCACCGACCCCGCAGCAACCTGTCGTTCGTTCGAGCAAGTGAGCCGGCTGGCGTCGCTCTGCTCGATCTCGCGGGTCCAGTACGTGAAGGATTTCGACCGTCTGCCGGCTCTGGTCGATGCCGTCCTTGCCGACCATCGCGCGTAGCCTGCACCTCGTCAGGCGATTCATCACGGCCGACGTCACCTGGGGCGACTGCCTCGCAGCCACCCAGGCAGTCGTCGCGATGGTGGGGATTCGCCTCGCCTTGAGCGTGACGAGTTTTGGCAGTGTACGAAAGTGCCTGCAGCGCGGGGTTCCGCCCTCGCGCGATTTCGCACCAGATCGAGATGCCGAGTCGACCGCCGTCGACGTCGCCTCCATGGCGAGAATCGTGGGCTTGGCCACCCGGGCCATGCCGGCGTCGAGTACATGCCTGCACCGCTCGCTGACCTTATGGTGGCTCCTGGCACGTCGGGGCATCACATCCGAGTTACGCCTCGGCGTACGGAAGGACCACAGTCGAATGCAGGCTCACGCCTGGGTGGAGCATCAAGGGAGAGTTGTGCCGATCGACCGGATCCTGAGGACGCGCGCGGGCGCACCTACACCCCACTGGCGGGTTTCCCTGCGAACGATGCGTGAGAGCGTTCGGAAGACCCTGGCGATGTTGCCGCCACACTTGCGCTGGCGTTGGGCCGCGCTGGTCCCGCTGAACCTCGCCGCGGCGGCCGCCGAAGCGGCGAGCGCGCTGGTGCTGGTGGGGTTCCTCGGCGTCGTCGCTGCCCCTGGGTGCGTTGCCGTCCCTCCGATGGTGAGCGGACTCCTGGCGTGGCTTGACGTCGGGGACGACCGCAGTCTGCTGATCGCCGTTGCGGCCGGCGTGCTCGTCGTCTATCTGCTGCGCAGTCTCGTGCTGGCCATCGTCGCGTACTTTCAGGCCGGCTTGGTAGAGCAGTCTGTCGTGTCGGTCTCGGATCGTGTGTTCCGGGGGTACCTGGAGGCGCCGTATCCGTTCCACTTGCGGCGCGACACGGCGGCGCTGATTCAACGGACTCGCCTATCGGTCGACACGGCCTATCGCCGCGTGCTGTCGGCGGGCGCGCATATCGCGCGCGAGGTCCTGGTCGGTCTTGGGCTCCTGGCTATCCTGGCCGTCGTGTCACCGCTCATCACGCTGGTGGGCGCCAGCCTCACCGCGACCCTTCTGCTGCTTCAGAATCGCCTATCCAAGCGCTTCTTCACGGAGTCAGGCGAAGAGGGCCACCGCCTGAACGAGACCCTCCTCCGAAAGCTCCAACAAGCTTTCGGCGGAATCAACGAGGTGCAGTTGAGCGGCCGGACCGACTTCTTTCACGACGGCGTCATCCAGACTCGAGCGTCGCTGGGGCGCCTGATCCAGAAACGCATAGCCATGACGTCGGCGGTTCGGATGGCGATTGAAACGGCGTTCTTCGGCGTGATGATCTTGTCGGTCATCCTCGTGACGCTCAGCGTTGGCACGGGTCCGAACACGCTCGCACTGCTCGGTCTCTTTGCCTACGCCACGTTCCGGCTCGTCCCGTTGGCCAACCGGATCGTGCGACGGATAAACCGCGCACGAAGCGGACAAGTCTACGTGGACCGGGTGTACGACGACTACACGCAGCTGGTGAACGATTCACGGCCAAGCGCACAGACGAGCGTCGCCGCGCTCCCGCTCAGGCAAACGATCGCGCTCGAAGACGTCTCGTACGCGTATCAGGACGACGACGGAAAGAGGATCGATGCTGTCCGGTCGCTATCGTTGACGATTGGTCGCGGCGAGTCGGTTGGGATGGTCGGACGTACGGGCGCCGGCAAGACCACGCTTGTCAACCTGATCCTTGGACTGCTCGAGCCCACCGGCGGACGCATCACCGCGGACGGCACCGACATCCAGGCCGACATTCGCAGCTGGCAGACACAGGTCGGCTATGTCCCACAGGACGTGTTTCTGCTCGACGACACGCTCCGGCGAAACATCGCCTTCGGTGAGTACGACGCGGCGATCGACGACGAACGGGTGCAAACAGCCGTGCGGCTCGCGCGCCTCGGCGAGTTCGTTGCCGCGCTCCCGGCTGGCCTGGAGAGCCGCGTCGGCGAACGGGGCGTCAGGCTGTCGGGCGGGCAACGGCAGCGCGTGGCGATCGCGAGAGCCCTCTACCGACAGCCGGAAGTACTCATCTTCGACGAGGCGACATCGGCCCTCGATCCGCAAACGGAGTCGGAGGTCGCGGATGCCATTGGCGCGCTCCGAGGCACGAGGACCATAATCGTGGTCAGCCACCGTCTGAGTACGGTTCGGCGGTGCGATCGGATTGCGGTCATCGACACCGGACAAGTCACGGCGGTGGGTTCCTACGATGAGCTCACGCGCATGGACCCCGCCTTCAGGCGCATCACCGGAGCGCCCGCCGCATGACCAAGCTGATCGTGCCGGCGCTGCTGTGCGCGATTGCCGTGGGTCAGATGACTCTGGCCCGCTTCAGCACGCTGACCCCCTGGAAGGGCGGCGGGTTCGGGATGTTCGCGTCGGTCGACCGACCGAACAACCGCTACCTCTCCATCGTCGGCTACGACGCCGCCGGTCACCCCCACACCATCGACGTTCCGTGGAGGCGGTTTACGTATCCGAAACCACTGACGAAGCGCTTCGCGCGACGCACCCTGGCGTTCCCATCCGAGGCGCGACTGAACCAGATCGCCGAGGCCGTGTTGAACGCCGGCTTGCGGCTCTCCACGGAGCCGGACATCCCGCCCACCAGTTTGATGGACTCGCCCTACGAGCTCTCGCTCGTCGCCGGCCTCCGATCGGGTCACCAGGTTGACGTCGTCGGCCCGATGCGAAGCGACTTGTCCATCTCCGGATTGCAGCGGATCGAGGCACGGGTCTTGGTCCTCGACTTCGATGTCGAGGAGGGTCGTGTGTTCTTCCGACCACTTGGCAGCCCAGGCGCGGTCAGGGGCAACCCGATCTCCGCTCGCAGGTGACACCGTTGCAGGCCATCCCCACCAACGCGCTGACTGAGGCAGGCCGCCGACTTGGTCGGCACATAGTCTCGGCGGTCGGTGACGAGCCGGCTCATGCCCTGACGCTCAAGCTCGCGCTGATCCTCGCCCTGCTCTACGGTGCCAGCTCGTCGGCGGTCGAGGTGCCCGTTCGCATCCTCGCGACGGTGATGCTGGTGTTTCCGACGTTTCTGACGCAGCCGGCATTGTGGTGGCTGCTCACGGTGGCACTGGTCGCTGGAAACGCGCGTGACTGGTACACGATCGACAATCACAAGTACCTCATCACCTACTGGGTACTGGCCTGCACCATCTCGTTGCACGTCCGAGAGCGGCACCAATGGCTGGGCGGGGTGGCGCGCACGCTGACGGTGCTGGTCTTTGGCTTCGCGGTACTCTGGAAGCTCGTCGGCGGCGAGTATCTGAACGGCAGCTTTCTCTACTACACGTTCCTGACCGATTCGCGGCTCACGCGGTTGAGCGCGGCCGTGACCGGCACGCCGTTTGGCGAGCTCTCGCTCCTCCCAAGAGCCGTGGAATTCTTGGGCGACCAGGGCACCGTGGGCACGACGCTCATGCTGCCGACGGTGCCGAGTCTTCTCACCGTCGCACTCACGCTCTCCTGGCTGACGCTGGCGATCGAAGGCGCGATCGGAGCCGTCCACGTGTCGGGCCAGACGCGCTTCTATCCGGTCCGCCACTTCTCGCTGATGACGTTCGTTGCGCTCACTTATTTCCTGCTTCCCGTAACCGGATTCGCGTCCATCCTGCTTCTGATGGGTCTGGCCCAGTGCCGGGCAGATGACACCCGCATGCGATTCCGCTACCTGCTCATGCTGGGCGTCATGCAGCTGACGCTGATCCCATGGAAGAACCTGCTCCTCGCCCAGGTGTGATTGGCTCGTCGCCCGGCTGGGGGCTGTTTCTTCAGGCCGTGGTGCTCATGCCAGCCATCCGTCTCGCACTCCAAGTGCTGAGTTTCCACCAGGTGCACACTCTTCTCAACACGCTGCTCCCGGCTATGTCGGTCCGCGGCGACGGTAGTGAGCGACCGGACTCCGGCCGTATCGCCGAGACCACTCAAACCGTCGAGCTCACTTCGCAACACACGGTCGTTGGGAACACGTGCCTGCACCGGTCGATGGCACTGTGGTGGCTGCTCGGGCGTCGCGGTGTCGACAGCAGTGTGCGGTTTGGCGTGCGCAAGGACGGTGACCACTTGAACGCACATGCCTGGGTCGAGCATCAAGGCATCGTCGTCAACGATCAACCTAGCATCGGGAAAGACTACATGCCCCTGGCGTCGTTTCCTGCCAAGGGCGCGCGGTTCATGACCTGACGACCCCACGGCTACGGCCATGCCGTACGGGCCGCAGCGGTAATCGCGGAGCTAGGGGAGATGCGACGAAGTAGTGTCCCGTTGAAACGGCAGGCATTCTGTCCGGCCGTCCCCGTATAATCGGAACATGAGCTTCGACGACTACAAGGTCGTCCTCTATCGTCAGGACGACGGCTCCTGGGTGGCAGAAATCCCGGCCGTCGGGGGCTGCTACGCACTGATGGACACGCGTGAGGCGGCTCTCATCGAGCTGGAGCGGGTGTTCGGCCTTATTGTAGAAGAGCACCAGGAGCGAGGAGAGTCTCTCCCGAAGGACACGACCGAGATCGTGCATGCCTAGCGCGACGGCCCGCGACTTTCAGCGGGTCGCATCGGGGCTGGGTTTCACGAGACGACGGCAAACGGGGAGCCACGAACGGTGGATCCATCCGGACGGCCGCACCGTCACGATCCCGCTACATGGCGGCCGCGAAATCGGCGCGCCGCTCTTCTTCAAGATTCTGAGACAGCTCGGCGTATCCCAAGCCGAGTTCGACCGTCTGCGATGAGTCGGCCCGGACTCCGGGTGACCCCGGCACCCTCTCGGACGCCGCTCCTGGCGTCGTTTCCTGCCAAGGGCGCGCGGTTCATGACGTAACGACGACCCAAGCAGTGAATTGGAGGACAAGGCGGCCACGGTTGGCCGCCTTTCGTGTGTACCGTACCCTACGCTGTAGCGTACCGAGCGGTCATGCCGCACATCATTTACTTCATCTCCCCGCACGGCTACGGCCATGCCGCACGGGCCGCGGCGGTGATCGCCGAGCTCGCGCGACAGCTACCCGAGAGCCGGTGCACCGCATTCACCACCGTCCCGTGTTGGTTCTTCGAGGACTCACTGGACCAGTCCCTGGCGATCGAAGCCGTTCACGTCGATCTGGGCATGGTCCAGCGCGATGCCTTCAGCGAAGATCTCCCCGCGACCCTGCGGGCATTGCAGGCCCGGATCCCGTTCCCTGGCCCTACTGTCGACGCACTCGCCTCTCGGGTCGACGCGTTGAACGGCGATCTCGTCGTCTGCGATATCGCGCCCATCGGCCTCGCCGTCGCCCAGCGGTGCGGTTTGCCGTCCGTGCTGGTGGAGAACTTCACGTGGGATTGGATCTACCGCGGGTACCAGGACGCGTGTCCCGAGCTGGGCGCGATTGCGGATGAGCTGGCTGAGGCCTTCGGCGGCGCCGACTACCACGTGCAAACCGAGCCAGCGTGCGTGCCGTCGCCAGGCGCGCGCCAGGTCGCGCCCGTGAGTCGATCGCCGCACACGAGTCGGTCAGCCGTTCGACGCGCGCTCGACATCACCGACGACGCGCCAATGGTCACGATCACTATGGGCGGCTTCGGTTGGAAGGACAAGCTTCTCGACGTCGAGCGTGGTCCCGTGAACGACGACAATGACCCGTGGTTGGTGATCCCGGGGAGCCCGAAGCGGGCGCGGCAAGGCCGCGTGATCCACCTCCCCCAGCATTCCGAGTTCTACCATCCCGATCTGATCCACGCGTCGGACGTCGTCGTGGGCAAGCTCGGGTACAGCACCGTCGCGGAGGTGTGGGCGGCGGGTGTGCCGTTTGCGTACGTCGCGCGGCCACGGTTTCGAGAATCGGCCGTGCTCGAGGCCTGCGTGCAGGAGGCGCTGCCGTGTCGACGGCTCGAGATAGACCAGCTCGCGAGTGGCGACTGGATCCGCCAGGTCTACGAGTTGCTCGAAGAAGGCCGGCGCCCGCCCACGCGGCCCGGCGGTGCCGCCGATGTGGCGCGCCTGCTCGCCGACATTGTCAGACCGACGAGCCCGAGGCCGGGCGGTGTCAAGTCCTAGGAGCCCGGCGAGACCGGTGCCACGGGTGCCCGCCACGAACTCAGATAGGCTCGTCCTCGCGTCGCGAGAAGCCCGACCATGAGACCGACTGAGAGTACCAGCGACGGCGTGAGGCTCACCCCGTATCGGCGAGCTGGCACCAGGATCAACAGCGCGGCAATGCCGCCCAACAGCACCGTGGCCTTCTCGGACACGGCCGGCTCTTCCCGCAGCCTTGTCCACCCGAGGAACCAGAGCAGGAGCGTACCGGCAAGACAGGCAAACTGGCCGGCGAACGTGCCGCCGACCGAGGCATACGGGATCTTGAACCACGCCTCGACATCCGACTGATTGGCGTAGAGCTTCTCGAAGCGGTAGTGGATGCCCGTGACGGGCACGCTGATGCGCAATGCCGTCGGGCCCAGGGATACATCCTCGCCCACTGCCCCGCCCAGCTCCCTCGCCATGTCTTCGCGCGACACGGGTTCACCGGCGCGCGAGAGCGTCATGTTGCTCGTGGGATCGCCAAAGCGCACACCGTCGGGGAGGTAGACATCCCAGTGTGACTCGGTGACCAAGATGTCGGGGCGCGGCAGCGCCGCCTCGATCTTGCCCAACCGGCCCACGGGTTCACCTTGGGTGGCGTAGGTCAGCTCGAGCGGAAACCCCTCGCTGGCATTCAGTATCTTAATAAGGATGGCCCCAGGCGCCGTCTCGCCAGAGCCGTCCGGATCAGTCGCCAGGGCCGGCTTCTCCGGCCGTCCGTTCACGAAGGCCGACCAGACTTCCGATCCCTCCGGGAGGTCGATCCGCAGGAACTGCTTGCGACTGTTGCGCACCCAGAATCTGGCCACAGTCACCGAGAGTCCGTCGGACGTCACAAGCGTGTGGTAGTCCGCCCGATCGATGGCGGCTTCCTGCGTCTCGATGCGGTCGTGCCGCGTCACACTGAGCACGAGCCGAGGTGGCGGTTCGCGGCGCGAGTACTTGTAGGCCAGCAGAATCGGGTTGGTCGTGCGCAGCACGAGCTGCCGGGGGAGCTCGTCAATGTCGACAGTCGTGAGCTGGTCGGCGGCGACCGGGCGGACTTCTGCGGCGGTCAACGCCTCGACCGCGACTCTGCCTTGCTCGATGTCGGCGCCCGACACCGACAGCGTGGGCACGTCCACGTCGCTGTCGAGGTCGGTGTCGGTGAGAATCTGCTCGTACGTCACCTCCACGCGAAACTGACCCTCGATCTCCTGCGTCAGCTCGACGTCGATCCACTGCTGTCCGTCCTCCTCCGTGACCCGATAGGTGCGTAGCGAAGGAGCCGTCAAACTGAGGATGTTCACGTCTAGGGGTGCGCCGATCCGGATGGCGTCGGTCCGTCCCGACTTCACGTTGATCTCGACGGTGGCCCGGCCCGTGACGGCGACCTCGCCGAGGGATGTCAGCGTATCGACCTGCGCATCGAACCGGGCTTCCACCGGTTCGGGCTCACTGGCGGCGGCCACGAGCTCAACCGGCGACTCGACATACTTGAACGCGTGCGCGATGGTGAGACTCACCTGCTCGCGGACGAAGGCTGGCAGCTGGTTCTCCCCAACCGGTGTGAGCGGTGAAGGCACCGTGCCCGCGTCCGGCTCGACCGGCGTCAGTGTCAGCTCCGAGCTGGAAAGCAGCGCCACCATGCCCCGGGCGCGCTGGGCGCCGGCCACGGTCAGCAGCGGGAGGTTGAGATTGCCGTCGGGCTCGGTAATGTTGAGCGACCGGTCGTAGCGGACGTCGAGCCGGAGCTCACCCCTGAGCTGACGGTCGAGGAACACGCTGACCCGCCGCTGTCCGTTGGCGACGTCCCCGGTCCGCCAATCCATGACCGCCCCACTGGCGGAGTCGATCCGATTGATCTGGACGTCGGCCGGCACGAGCAATTCGACCACGTTCGTTTCGCCGCGGCGCACGTCGTACGACACCATGGCGTGCACCTGCAGCACGCCCTCTTCGGCGTGAATCGCATGGTAGACATCGGCGTCCACGCGGGTGGCCGCCACGATGTCCGCCGGGAGGGCCTCGGACCAGGACAGGCGGAGGTGGCGTGTCATGGGCACCTGAACCGTCGCCACGGTCAACGCCCCGCGTGACTGCAGCGCGACGTTGGACGACGGGCTGGCGGTCACGTCCTTCTCGCCGGGTAACCGGAGCTCGAAACGCGAGACGGGCACCTCGGGGATTGGAAACTCGGCGCGGGGCGGGCCGTCGCCGCGAATCACGGGCACCTGGAACCCGATCGTCACCCGGTGCAGACCCCGACCACTGACGAGCGTGACGAACCGCCCATCCTTGACGAGAATCGGGGCATCGTTGCCGTCGAGCTCGACCGAGCTCAGCGTCACGCCGCGCGGCAGGAGATCCACCGTGACGGTGTCGGCACCGAACGTCTCGACATCGAGTTGGCCGGTCCAGTGCAGCGCGTCACCGACCAGCCGCCCGCTGTAGCTCGCCCGACTGAGCGCATGGCCCTCGTCGGTCGGCACGCGCCAGGAGATCTGGAGCCCGGTCGTCGTGGGCACCGTCGCCGTGACGCGTGTCTGGTTGCCGACCGGCTCGCTTTGCGCGCCGGCGGAGGGGATCACGGACACGTCGAGCCCGGTCCCGGGCAAGGTCGCCGTCAGCCGGGTGGACGACGCCGCTACCACCGGCAGCGACAGGCCGAACCCGGCCTCGAATGACGCCGCATCGACGCGATAGACCACATGCATGCGATGCGAGCCGCGCGCGTTGGTGGCCCAACCCAGTCCGGCGGCGCCGGCAATGAGCTGCACGGGCTGATTGTCGACCGTCACCGACTCGACCGGCGTGCCCGCCTGGAGCACGGGCACCAGCACCCATTCATCCTCGAGCACGTCGACGGTGAAGTCGACGGTGACGGTGGCGACGGGACGCTGGGGTCCACCGGCGACATCCACGCGCATCTGCGCGTCACCAATCGCGTAGCTCGCCGGCACGGGACGCGGCGGCGTCGGTTGCTGCGTCAGCGCGATCAGCTGGGTGTACACGTCGAGCGGAAGCTGAACCTGCCCCCCCACCGATGCCGTTGGCGTTGACGTTGGTAGTGACGGCTGGGCAAACGCGGACGAAGCCAGGAGCAGCTGGCCGATCACAACGAGAATCATGAACAATCGCATGGCAGTCCTCATGACTTCCTACTCAGGAAATGAGCGGGCGCGGCAACACTTTGAGCAGCCCCGCGTAGTACATCGACCGCGACCAGTACGGCAGATCCTCTCTCGTGGCATGCGCGACGAGTAGCGTCTCGTACTGCTGGAGCAGGCTGATATCGCCGGCCAAGTCGCCGTCGTTCGCGAGCCCGGGCATCTCCCCGCGCAGACCGACGAGCAGCTGTCGGGTCTCGACCAGGGTGTCGAGGGCCGCGGTCGGCTCGTTCCGCGACAGCAGCCGGGCAGACTCGGCGAACGATTCCGAAAGCCGATACGCCAGGAAGTTCTTCAGGACGTTGGCCTCGATTGGGCCCGCGCCGCGTTCCCCGCGTGCGAGAGCGGTCGTCGCGCGCGCAACGCCATTCCGTAGATAGACGAGGTCTTTGTAGCGCACGGTGACGTCGGCGAGCGGCCCCGGTCCGGGCACGACCACATCGAGCACGAACACGTGGCTGTCGTCCGCATGGAACCCGGGAATGACGATCTGGATGCCGTCTTCGTCGTCGCCCCGGTCGGCCTCGATCCCGAGGCTGCGGGCGAGCTCACGGTCGAGGCGGCGCTCCGTCTCGCGAACCCGCGCCGTATCCGACGTCCCGAGACGTCGTGACCCAACGACATCGACCAGCTTCACGCCCGGGGCCAGACGGATCCGGAGTCGCAGCGCGCGCGCGACGACCCGGCTCGACGCCGACAGCTCGCGGTCGACCAGTGCCCGCGCGGCCTCAGTAGAGCCGGAACCAGTGCGCAGGAAGCGCCGGTTGCCCTGACCAGCAAGCACGATCCGATCGATGGCCTCCAGATCGTGATCGTCGTGGTTGTCCCCAAGGCCGATGACGCTGACGGGCATCCCCGCGGCGGCGCAGCGGCTCGCAATGCGCTCGACTCCGTCAGTTGACGATCCGAACGGCTGGCTCGTGACGAGAACAACCGCCCCAGCGCCGGGGGTCAACAGTGAGGTGCTCTCGGCGCTCACCGTGCGCACGGCGAGACGCAAGGCCGATTCCAGATCGCGCGTGCTCGAGGGGGGTGGGCCCGCCTCGAGCAGGTCTCGCAGCGCCACGTTAATCGCGCCGTAGCGAAACTCGTCGGCCGAGAGCACCAGGTCGCCTCCGGCGGCGATTAGGGTGAACCTGTCTGCTGACCCCCGCGCGGCTGCGAAGGCCTCGAGGACCGCGCGCATCTGACCGATCGACACGCGGGTGACCGGACCGCGTAGGTCGGCCACGATCGCCAGGTGCATCGCCACCCGATGCCCGGCGTGTTTGGAAGCCGCCTGCAGCCCGATCTGGACGAGGGCTCGGCGCGGTCCCTCGGTGGCCGCCTGATCGCTGGCCATGTAGACGGCGATGGCCGAGTCGACCGGCCGATCGAACGGCTGATCCACCCGGTGCGACGCATGGTGCAGCGCGACCGGCATCCCGGCGGCAGGTGCGCTTGGCTGGCTCGTGAGGGCCCGGCCGAGGCCGCGAAGCACCGGATCGCCGGGCACGTAGGTATTTGCCCAGTAGCCGCGGGCCGGCTGGAACGAAAGGCGCTCGACCTGAGCGCGCTCCCTAATAAAGGTGTCGGCGGCGATCTGGCTCACGCCGGGCGCCTCGACCGGTCGCGCATGAGCATCCGGGCTCCCGTCGGTAGTGAACTCGACCGGCACCGTCATGACGATCGGCACCGCCACGCCGTCGACGACCGTGGGCTGATATCGCCACTGCATAGCGGCATCAATTGCCGCGCTATCCAGCTCGGGCACTGACTGCACGACCCGCGCGTCCGTCACCTCGCCGTTCACGTCGATCTGGAGCTCGAGGATGACGACGGCGTCGGCCTCCTCGTTCTTCGCCCCGGCCGGAAGCTCCGGAGCGACGTAGGCGACCCGCTCGGGCGGAGCTATCGCTATGTTGCCACCCACCCGGACGACGTGGGCCCCGCTAGAATATGGGTCTGCTCCTCTCACGCCACCGACGCCCGCGACGATATCCCGCTTGACCTCGGGGCCATCGGCGGGCACGTTCTTATCCCGATAGAACTCGACATCGTCGGCATGCTCGCGCGCGGGCAGCTCGGAGTTCGACCGTAGGTCGTCGCCGAACCTGAACTCACTCGATGGAGACGAGCTCGTCTTTCCTTGATCCTTGTTGTCTTGCTCCCTGCCGTCCGTCGCCACTGCGTACCCTGACGCCAAACCCTCGGCTTCATCGGCCCCATCTTCCGTGTTACGGTCGCCTAACCGACGGTTGACGCTGACGCTCTGACCCGCGGTCGCTGGCAGCTCGCTCAGCTCGCCGACGCGCTCTTGACCGCCGCCGAACACCGCCGGGATCTCCGCGCTGTTTTGGGCTTCCTCGGGCTCCGCCGCGGGCAGCGCGTCGTTGTCGAAGTAGCCGCCTCGCTCGCGGTCCGACCGCGTGCGCTGATCCGCCTCGAGCCTGGCCTCGAGCTCGGTTTGCACTTCAACTGACGCGGGCGAATCCGGTACCAGTGACTGCCTCGGCAGCACCAACACGGCTACGACAGCAACCGCGGCGCCGGTCGCGGGCAAGGCCCACCGAAGGGCCGGCCGCGCTTCCCACCGGAACCACGCGAGGCCTGACCCGGCAGAACTAGATGCGCCAGATACGCCAGCCGCGGCGCTCCGGCGACGGGCCATCAGTTGCTCGACGACCTCGTCCGACGCATCCAGGGTGGGCAGTGTCCCAAATGTTTCGTCGAGCTCATTCAGCCGCTCGAGCACCGCGAAGCAGTCGTCGCAATTGGCGACGTGCTGTTGGGCGGTCTCGTCGTCCCGCAGCGCCTGCGCGCCCTCGATGGCCAACGTGTCTTGAATTCGACGACAGGTCGTGCTCATGAGTGTCGCTCGCTTCCTTCGGCCCGGGCCTGCGCCAGCTTATGCGCCAGCGACAGGCGCGCTCGCCTGAGATGGGTCTTGATCGTGTTGAGTGGCATGCCAAGAATCTGCGCGATCTCCTGCTGGGGACGCCGCTCGACGCACGCGAGCAGCAGCACCTCGCGCTGCCGAAGCGGGAGCTGGGGGATTTGCCGTTCCAGCCAGGCCAGCGTCTGAGAGGCCACGGCGGATCGCTCGCCATCCGGCGTCGTCGCCTGTGGCTCCGGGTCGACCGACGTTGGCCTCGGTTCGGCGAACACGAGCTGGCGAACTCGCTGCTTCCGGAAATAGCTGCGGGTGGAGTTCGCGACAATCGTGAAGAGCCAGGGGTGCACCGGCCGGCTGGCGTCGAAACGGTGTGCAGCGGTGTGCACACTCAGAAAGACCTCCTGAAAGAGGTCGTCTCGGTCTGACGGATCGACACCGCAGCGGCTCAGGTACGAGTACACGGGCGCTCGATACTGGGCGACGAGCTCGGCGAATGCGTCGTCGTCGCCGTCCCGGGATCGGACGAGCAGAACGGCCTCGTCCGGCGGCCTGTCGGGGCCGCTGCCCCCAGCGGGGGCGTGCCGCGCCGTGTCCGCCTGGCCTTTGTCTAGAGAGCTCATCAGCTCCTGCATACTCCCCCATACTCACCAGGAGGAAAATGGTTTCAGTAGGGGTTATCGGTGCTGCACACGGCGGCATCATCCGATAACCCCGGCATGGGCCCTGTGACCCAGTCCGAGACCGCTGCGGCCGAACCCGATCCGGCCGAGCTCGAGTCCGAAGGACCTGACGTCAAGCCAGCGGACACGCTGCGGATCCGACCGGAATCGGCCGCGATCGACGCCGGCCTGGGCACGGATACGCTCGGCCCCGTGGGAGCCGAGCAACTCCGGACGATCCAAAGCGAACTCCAAGAGCTCGAGGCACTGCCCGAGCCAGACGTCAGCGAAGTCAGTGACGCCAGTGACAACAATGACGCCAGCGAAGTCACGGACGCCGCCGACGAGATCTCGCGGCCCTTCGCCGCGTCTCAGCCGACGCCGCCGGCGCCTGCCGACCTCGGCCTGAGCAGGCTCGTCACCCTACCCGCCTGGAGCTGGCGCAAGCGGGCGGCGGCAGCGCGCAAGGTCGAGCAGGCACTCGCCGCGCGGATCGAGGCGGTCCGCCGGGAGACAGAGGCGGCACACGCTGCCCAACTCGTGGTGTGGGAGGCGCAGGCGGCCGAGCAGCTCGAGGCGGCCGTGCGCGAAACACGGGACGACGCCGCGCGCGCGGCGGCCGAGACGAGTGAGCGACACGAGGCCGCGCTAGCCGAAACGGCGGAGCGGCACGAGATGGCACTGGTTGCCGTGCACGCCGAACGCGACGCCGTCGAAGCGCGGCGCGTGAAGCTCGAACAAGACATCCCGCGACGCCTCGAGGCTGTGCGCCAGGAGGCCGACGCGGAGCACGCGGCTCACGTCGCGACGTTAGAGGCGCAGGGAGCCGAGCGACTCGAGGCCACCCGGCGCGACGCTGAAGCCGCACTCAGCACCCTCGCCGTCGAGCTGGAGGTGCAAGCGACCGCGCGGGTCGAGGCGGCGGTGCGCGAGACCAACGATGAAGCCGCCCGCGCGGCAGCCGAGACGAGGGAGCAACACGAGGCCGCGCTCGCCGAAACGGCGGAGCAGCACGAGGCCGCCCTGGCGGCCGTGCGCACCGAACGCGACGCCGTCGAAGCCCGGCGCGTGAAGCTCGAGCAAGCTATCCCAGGACGACTCGACGCCGTGCGCCGGAAGGCCGACGCGGAACATGCGGCCCACGTCGCGACGTTGGAAGCACAGGCGGCCGAGCGACTCGAGGCCACTCGGCGCGAGACGCCGAAGCCGCGCTGACCGCGGTGCGAAACGAGCTCAAAGAGGCTGACACGAAACATGCGGCCCAGGTCGCAGCATTGGAGGCGCAGGCGGCCGAGCAGCTCGAGGCCACCCGCCGCGACGCAGAAACCGCGCTCGCCACGCTTGCGACGGAGCTCGGGGTGCAGGCCGACGCGCGGGTCGAGGCAGCGGTGTGCGACACACGCGACGAAGCGGCGCGTCTCGCGACCGAGACCGCCGAGCAGCACGAGGCCGCGCTGGCGGCCGTGCGCACCGAACTCGACGATTCCAAGGCTCGCCGGGCGAGACTCAAAGAGGACCTCGCGGGTCGTCTCGCCGCGGCGCGCCGGGGGGCAGATACCGCGCATGCGGCCCAGGTTGCAGTGTGGGAAGCGCGAGCGGCCGGCCAGGTCGAATCGGCCCGACGGGACGCGGAAACCGCGCTCGCCGCACAGGAGACCGATCTGGAGGCGCAGGCGAGCGCGCGGGTCGAGTCAGCCATGGGCAAGGCGGAGAGAGACGCGGCCCGCATGCTCGTCGAGACGATGAAACAGCACGATCTCGAGTTGACGAGAGTGCGCGCCGAGGCGGAGGTGGAGGTCGCTCAGGCCGAGGCGCAGGTCGAGGCCGCGGTCCGCGAGGTGCGTCACGACGCGGCGCACGAGTCTGCCGAGAGGACGCAGCGGCATGCGGCCGCGCTGGCGGCGGTGCGAGCCCAGCTCGAAGAGGCGGACGCTCGCCGAGCGAAACTCGAACGGGATCTTCCTGTTCGCGTCTACGCCGCGCGCCGGGAAGCAGACACCGCGCATGCCACCGAACTTGCGGCCTTGGAGGCGCGGGCGACAGAGCGGCTAGAGGCCGCCCGGCGCGAAGCGGAAACCGCGCTCGCAACCGATCTGGAGGCGAAAGCGGCCGCGCGGGTCGAGGCGGCGGTACGCGAGGTGCGAGACGCCACGGCACGTGCGTCCGCCGAGAAGGCGCAGGAGCACGAGGCCGCACTGGCCGCGGCGCGAACCCAACTCGAAGAGGCCGAAGCTCGCCGAGAGAGACTCGAACAGGACCTTACGGGCCGAGTCGACGCCGCACGTAGGGAGGCAGAAACGGCGCTGGCGGCGCAGGTCGAGGTGTCGGCGCGCGCGGCGGCCAAGACGGCGCCACCGAGCGACGCGGAGGCACCGGCCCGGGTGCAAGCCGAGATCGTTCGCGCTGAACGGCATTTGGCCGAGGTGGAACAGACGCTGACCGCAATACGAACGCAGGCCGCTGAGGCGCAAGTGGAAGTGGAGCGATTGAACGCCCAGCGCGCGGTCCTAGCCAAGCCCCAGGCCGTGAATCGGCGAGGCATGCTCCAGATCACGGCGGCTGTCGTCGTC
This sequence comes from Vicinamibacterales bacterium, assembly GCA_965216615.1. Classification (GTDB taxonomy): domain Bacteria; phylum Acidobacteriota; class Vicinamibacteria; order Vicinamibacterales; family UBA8438; genus CAUZIB01. Next base: position 236,039 of record CBDCGH010000023.1, read on the forward strand.
GCGAGCGTCACCGGGTCGTTGATCGCCTGGTACGTCGCGGTCGGGATCCTCTAGCGAGCGCGAGCCGCGCGCTCTTCTTCGCCGTGCAATCCCCCGCCCGTTCTGCCATGATGGCCGGGCGATGGCACTGGACCTGAGGCTCATCGACGCCGCCATCCAGAAGACCACCAAAGCGGCCGGTCACGATCGGACCACCCGGCACGATGCACTGTCCGATCAGGCGCTGACCGCGATCGATGCCGTCTTGGCCGCCCACGAACGACCGGCAGCGCCAGATCCCATTCTCGTGCTACCCGACGACGAGGTATCGGCTCCGTTCGCTGCCGAATGGTCCAACCCACCGGGCCTCGCTGGCCCGACAACCACAGCCGGGCCGGCTGCGAGCGAGACGCTGGAGATACTTGAGAGTCTCGAGCGGCTCCGGGACCGGCTCCGGTGTGAATCCCTGAGCGGGGATCGCGGCTAGGCGACGGCCGGGACTGTACACTAGCGGCTAGCCGCAATGTCGAAAGTAGTTGCTGCATTCGGCTGGATCATAGCCGGGCACGGCGTCGCCAATTGTGTTCCACAGGACCTCCCATGCGACCGGGCCTGATCGCCTTCTTGGCCGCCCACGAACGACCGGCAGCGCCAGATCCCATTCTCGTGCTACCCGACGACGAGGTATCGGCTCCGTTCGCTGCCGAATGGTCCAACCCACCGGGCCTCGCTGGCCCGACAACCACAGCCGGGCCGGATCTGCGAGCGAGACGCTGGAGATACTTGAGCCAGTCTCGAGCGGCTCCGGGACCGGCTCCGGTGTGAATCCCTGAGCGGGGATCGCGGCTAGGCGACGGCCGGGACTGTACACTAGCGGCTCCGCGTCGAGTTCTGATGCTCAGAGTCGAACTGCACAGCCATACCGCTGACGATCCCAGGGACTACATCCCGCACTCGGCTGAGCAGCTCGTCGACCGCGCCGGCGATCTCGGGTACGACGCCATCGCCATTACGCTGCACAACAAGCAGCTCGACCTGGCGCCCCTCGAGGCACACGCGCAGGAGCGCGGCGTGCTACTCATCCCTGGGGTCGAGCGCGATATCGACGGTAAGCACGTTCTGCTGATCAACTTCTCGACCCGATCAGAACGCGTCGACTCGTTCGCTGACCTCGAGGCGCTCAAGCGCGACGAACCGACCGGACTCGTCGTCGCCCCGCATCCGTTCTTCCCCACCGGCAGCTGCCTGCGCGGGGCGATGGACCGCCACCCTGAGCTCTTCGATGCGGTTGAGCTCAACGCCATGTACTCGCCGTGGGTCAATTTCAACCGCGCGGCCAAGCGTTGGGCGGCCGCGCACGACAAGCCGATGGTAGGCAACGGCGACGTGCATCGATTGGAGCAACTCGGTACGACCTACACACTGGTTGACGCTGAGGCGACGCCGATGGCCATCTGTGAAGCGATTCGACGCGGGCGCATCCACGTGGCATCGACGCCGTTGACGCTTGGTCGAGCAGCCTGGCTCTTTGCCAAGATTCTCCCGGGCCCCGTCCTGCGGTCGTTGGGTTGGCCGTCGTCGGCGTCGCCGATTCAGGACCCGCGCGCGGGGTAACACGCCGCCGTAAGGCCGTTCGGATCTCATCTCACCCTCCACTTCTCGTATGAGTATCCCAAGGCGTTTGCCCACTGCCACAGGAAGAGCAGCATGACGACGCCAACGCCTTGTGTGAATCTCAATCTCGAGAGCGGGCGCACGAGCTGTCTCGGCAACTTCGCGTGAAAGGCCATCTCGTCCCGCATCTTTCCCGAACCCCGTTCGGCCCGAAGCTGATGATAACAAAAGGCTCCGCGACCATAGTTGAAATGCTGCCTACAGAACCCTCGGAGCGTCAGATAGTGGGCATGGTGAATCTTCGCCTGGGGAATGTAGGTCAGCTGGTAGCCGGAGTGAATCCATCGGTCGCACAGCTCGCGATCCTCGGAACCCGCCACAGGGAATCTCGTGTCGAAGCCGTTCAGCTGCGCGTAGAGCTTCGCGGGCACGGCCATGTTGTTAGAGGCGAAGAAGCGGGCATTGCCCGGATCGGGGTTATAGAACTGGTAGACGATATCCAGGATGAGCTGGCTGGTCACAGCGCACAGATTGCGCGTGAGGGCGTTGAGAGTCTGTCCGCCCAGCATCCTGTCTGGCATCTCGTGGAATGCTGCCTCCAGCCTGGTCAGCCAGTCGGAGGCGGGCTGGCAGTCATCGTCAGTAAAGGCTAGCCACTTGCCTCGAGCGCGCGCTGCTCCGGTATTGCGCGCGGACGCTGGTCCACCCTGGCGCTGACGGATGAGCGTGACATTGAGACGCTCGTGGAGGGCTCCGAGACTCGCTTCGAGGGCGTGATCTCCGCCATCGTCAACGACGATGACTTCATACTGCTCGCGTGGGTAGTCCAGCTCGACCAACGAGCGGACGCATTCCTTCACCTGCTCAGGTCTATTGCGGGTAGGCACAATGATCGAGAAGCGGAACGATCGCTCTTCTGCGCTCATTGCCCGGCCGTAGGAGGCTCGCCCGATCCCAGAGTGAATGCCGACCGAAGGAACTGCACCTCAAGCCCGACCACTACGGTAATGGAGCTCCCCAAGAATCTGGTAGGCGGTGTCAGACGTCTCATCCAGGGCGAGCACGCGCTCGAGTGACTGCTGGGCGTCGCCATCGCGCCCGAGCATGTACTCCGCGTAGCCCCGTCCCAACCAGAGGGTCGGTTCGTAGTCAATCAGCTCCGTGGCCTCGGTGAACGCGCGGAGGGCATCGCCGTAGCGCTGCGCCTCGACGGCGGCCCACCCGTCCTGGGCCAGCTCGACCGGATTCGTCGAACCTTGCTGTCCCCGGGCTGCCAGCGACATGAACAACACGACCGTGACCAAGGTCAGGCTCAGCTGGAGAATCGCTCGCATATCTCTTCTCTATATCGGCCGATGCCGGCCCTATCCGCCATTGAACGCCGATTTGATCTCCTCGATCTCGTCCTCGAGGTCGATCATGAGCGCGCCCAGCTCGATCTCGCTGATTTCCATCGTGTCGATCGCGTTCTGATCCATCAAATTCAGATCCGGATCGGGCTCGGGGTGCATGCTCAGCTTCTTCGCAATCAAGTCGGCCGCCTGCACGATCGGAACGATTTCCCTCGTCGATGGCTCTGCATCTGGGTCCATGGCGCGCGCAGCTTCACAGATGTCCTCGGGCAGATTCCACGCGGTGAGCGTCTTGAAGCCGAGCTCAAACTGCAGCCCGTCGACAAGTTCCCGCGTCGCCTCGTCCGTTAGCGCCAATTCAGGATCCTTCTTACTCAGGTGGTCCAGGGCGCGCACGACGATGAGGCGGCCAATGCCGTGCAGGAGGCCCGCGACGAATGCGACCTCCGCCTCGTAGCCTTCGCGTGACGCCAACTTTCGCGCCACCGTCGCGCTCGCGATGGCGTGGTTCCACAGCACCTCGATCGCCTGGCGGCTCGACTGGCTTCCGCCGTCGAACTGCCCTTGGGCCAAGAGTCCGGTGACCAGCGTCTGCACGCGCTTCATCCCGAGGCGGCTAATCGCTTGTGACAGATCGGAGATGGTCTTGAGTCCGCCGAACGCTGCGGAGTTCGCGGTGCGAATGAGCGCGGCAATGTCGGCCGCGCTCGTCGACTCGTCCTCCATTGCCGTCCGCATCTTGACGGCCAACTCGGGGAGGGGGGGCAACTCGAATTCACCGTTCGCGATGAGCCCAGACACACGGTCCGCGAGAGGTTCGTTGAGCGTTTCGATCACGTCGTTCTCCTGAGTCCAGCGACCGCCCTCAAGTCAGCGAGCGGTCGTGCTTGTAGGTCGCGCGGGACGCTCGAGATGAGCTCGCTCACGCTGGTCAGCTTCTGAACGGCCTTCAACATGCCGTCTTCCTGCAGCGTCATGAAATGGGGAGACTTGCGGGCCAATACTTCGAGCTCCTTGGCCGGCGCCCGCCGAAGTACAGCGTCCCGGAATTCGTCGTTCGGCACCAGCACCTCATGGATCCCAACCCGGCCGGCATATCCGCTGTGTTCGCAGCGGTCGCAGCCGCTCCCGCCCCACAGTTCGATGCCCTCCAGCGAGGAGCGCTGCATCCCGAGGTACTTCAGTTCTTTTCGCTCGAGCCGGATCGGCGCGGCGCAGTGCGAACAGACCCGGCGCACCAGCCGCTGGGCGACAACGGCTGAGAGGGTCGACGACACCAGGAACGGGGCAACGCCCATCTCTAGCAGGCGGATGATCGCCGCTACGGAGTTCTCGGTATGAAACGTCGAGAACACTTGGTGACCGGTCAGCGCCGATTCGAACGCCATCTTCACCGTCGCCGTGTCGCGAATCTCGCCCACGATGATCGTGTCCGGATCCTGACGCACCATCGAGCGTAGTGAATCAACGAAGGTGGGCCCGGTCTTCTCGTTCACGCTGCACTGCACGATGCCCTCGATGACGTACTCGACGGGATCTTCGGCGGAAATCACGATCTCCTCAAGATCGAGATTGTGCTGCATGAGCGAGTAGAGCGTGGTGGTCTTGCCGGATCCGGTGGGTCCCGTGATGAGGACGAGACCCGAGGCGCTCGGCAAGATCACGTCGGTCACCACCGACTCGACCTTGGGTGCGAACCCGAGTTTGGAGAGCGGCACGAGTCCTCGGTTCCGATCCAACAGTCGAAGGACGATGTTCTCGCCGTGAACCGAGACGTAGCTGGACACGCGAATGTCCACCTCGCCCTGTTCGGTTTTGACGAAGATCTTGCCGTCCTGATGGAGGCGTCGCTCCGAGATGTCGGCTCCCGCGAGCACCTTGATGCGTGAGGCGAGGCGCGGCGCCATCTCCTTGGGGAGCTCCAACACCGGACGAACCCGGCCATCCACGCGGGCGCGAACGCACAGGCGGTCCGCGGTGGGCTGGATGTGCACGTCGCTCGCGCCGAGCTTGATGGCGCTCAGGAGGAGGTTGTCGACGGCCCGAACGGTTTCGCGGCCGGTGGCATCGGAACGGAGGGTGGCGTCATCGGACGCGCGGTATTCGAGTGTCGCGACCGCCTGGTCTTCACCGCTCCGGCGCTCGAGAGTCTCTAGGGCGGCGGCGATGCGAGCTTTGGTCGAATAGCGGACATCGAGCGGCAGTCTGAAGATCTGCTCGAGCTCCGCATACTCGGTTGGATCGAGCGGCCCTGCCGAGACGAGCTCGAGCGAACCGTCTCGCTCGCAGACCGGAAGCACTCCGAGCCGACGCAGGTATGGCATCGACGCGCGTTCGAGCACCTCTCGATCGACATCGTGCGGCGACGGCTCGACAAAGGCCACCTGGTCCTTCTGGGCGAGCGCTCGAAAGAACACGTCTTGCGGGACTCGCTGCGCTTCGACGAGCAGGTCGAAGTCACTCGCGTACGGGTGGGACGCCTTGGCGGCGCGGTACTGGGCGGCCCGGTCGGCCTCGAGCGCGCCCTGGTCGACCAGAACGTCAACGAGGTCGAGCTGAGCTCGATGGCTCTGCTGAACCTGGTCGTACTCCTCTTGGGTGATCTCGCCAAGCTCGAGCAGCACCTCGCCGAGACTCTTGTCAGTGGCGACCCGCTCCTGGATCCGCCGGGCCCGGGTCAGCTGTTTCTCGGTGAGGCCACCGTACAGCGCGAAGGGATCGGTCTCGAGATCGGCAGGTGCGGTCGGCGGCGCCATGAGTTCTGCAGGCGAGGCACTACCGGGACGTGCCTCGCGGCCTGCTCTGGTAATCGGCAGGAAGCCAGGAAGCGCCAGCGGACGACTCTTTGGCGGTCCTAGCGCACTAGTCCGCATTGGCGTGTCTCGCGATGTCCCCAACGGGAAGCACCTTTAAGAAGTGTGCCGGGTGTGATGTATTGGGCGGCATGGCAAGAACAGGTCGGCGCCAAAGCGAGATTGGAAGTCACCGCCGTGGAGCGAGGAGAACTTGAGCGGCTCGCCAGGCGCGCCAGAACGAATCGGCATGTAGCCTTGCGGGCGAAGATCGTCCTGAGGTGCGCGCATGGCGAATCGAACGTGGCGGTCGCGGCGAAACTGCGCTGTTCGAATGTGACGGTCGGCAAGTGGCGGCAGCGGTTTACGACAGGTCGCGTGGATGCGCTGTATGACGAGCCCAAGCCCGGAGCCCCCCGGACACTGTCCGATGCGGATGTCGAGTCGATCCTCGTCGCCACGTTGGAAAGTAAGCCGAAGGGGCGGACCCACTGGAGCACCCGCAAGATGGCGGAGCGCGCTGGCGTCAGTGCCTCCACCGTGGGCCGCATCTGGCGCACCTTCGGGTTGCAGCCGCATGTCGTGGAATCCTTCAAGATCTCCGACGACCCGCTGTTCATCGAGAAGGTGCGGGACATTGTCGGCCTCTACCTGAATCCACCCGACCACGCCGTTGTCTTGTCATTCGACGAAAAGCCTCAGATTCAAGCCCTCGAGCGAGCGCAGCCGATCCTGCCGATGGACATGGGTCGGCCCGAACGCCAGACGCACAACTACATCCGCCATGGCACGGTGGACCTCTTCGCGGCGCTCAACGTCGCGACCGGCCAGGTCGTGGCGCAAACCAAGAAGCAGCATCGGTCGAGGGATTTCGTGAGCTTTCTGCGCGAGATCGACGAGCGGGTGGACCCCACCCTCACCGTCCACGTGATCCTCGACAATCTCTCGGCGCATAAGTCCCCGCTGGTCAAACGATGGGTGGCCCGCCACCCGCGCTTCCAGTTCCACTTTACGCCGACCTACTCCGCCTGGCTCAACCTCGTCGAGCGGTTCTTTGGCCTCCTCACCGAACACGCCCTCAAGCGCGGCTCACATTCCAGCACGACGCGCTGCGCCACGCCATCTCCGCCTACGTGGACGCCCACAATGACGAGGGCAAGCCTTTCAAGTGGACGAAAACAGCCGACGAGATCCTCGCGAAGGTGAAGCGGTTCGGACAGCGCACCGTTCAAGTCCACGGTGGCCCCAGATGACCAACGACTTTTTGAAGAAATCAAAGATCAAGGGGACTAGGGTGTCTTGATGAATGTCCCCGTCGCGCAGCTCACGGTAGGCATCCATGAGCTGGGCCTGGGTGTTCATGACGATCGGCCCACGCCAGGCAACCGGTTCCTCGATCGGCTGACCGGACACCAGCAGAAAGCGAATACCGTCGTCTCCAGCCCGCACGACCACTTCGTCGCCGCGGTCGAACACGACGAGCGACCGGTTGTCGACGTCCGCATTGGCGCCCTGCTCCGGGGGCGTCGCGATGTCCCCAACGGGATCGGTCAGCACCTCGCGGGGCTCCGACGCATCGCGAAAGCGGCCCGACCCGGCGAAGACGTAGGCAAACGCGTTGCGAACGGTCTCGACCTCGAGGCGCCGGACCTGGCCGGGGGGGACGGACACGTCCAGATAGCGAGGATCGGCTGCCACCCCATCTACCGGACCGGTCTTCCCCCAGAAGCTGCCGCAAATGACGCGAACGCTCGTGCCGTCGTCGTCGACCACCTCGGGGATATCCTGCGCCGCCACGTCCTGATAGCGGGGAGTCGTCATCTTGAGGGAGGCGGGCAGGTTGGCCCACAGCTGAAACCCGTGCATTCGGCCAGCCGCGTCGCCCTTCGGCATCTCCTGGTGCAGGATCCCTCGACCCGCGGTCATCCACTGGACGTCACCGGCGCCGAGTGCGCCGCGATTACCTAGGCTGTCCCCGTGCTCGACCGTGCCGGCGAGGACATACGTAATCGTTTCGATGCCCCGATGGGGATGCCAGGGAAAACCGGCAAGATAGCGCTCCGGATCGTCGTTACGGAAATCGTCGAGAAGCAGGAAGGGGTCGACATCATCGGTGCTGCCGAAGCCAAAGGCCCGGCGCAGGTGCACGCCTGCTCCCTCGGTGGTCGGTTGGGATCGCACGACTCGCCGCACCGGTCGGATAGACATCCTTATTAGAGTAACATCGGCGCACCGTCTGGAGACGGACGCCTCCGCGGACTCATGCCCCTGACCGGCGATCTCACCTGGCTCGGCTGGGAATTACTGGGCGTTGCCTTCGGCGCGACGCTCATCGTGATTGGCGTCACCGCACTGCTCCTGCCCGCCGTCCACCGGTCCGCACGCAGCCTGTCGCTCACGTCGTTCGGCGTCATCATGGTGCTGTACGGTCTTCGGCTGGTTGCCGGGTTCCCGCTCTTCCGCTCGGTCGCGCCAGGGTCGGCGCTCGGGTGGGACTACCTCATCGCCGTCGCCACCTATCTGCTGCCGATGCTTGCGATGATCTTCGCCGAGGAGTTCTTCGGACCAGGACATCGGGCCTCGGTCAGACGCGCCTGGCAAGTCCAACTCGTCTACGCAGTGGTGGCGATTGCGATCGACGTCGTGAGCGCCCAACCGCTGGCAGCCGTTGGCCCGAATCCGTTCTTCACCATCATCTGGATGATGGTCGTCCTCATCAATCTATTCACTGGTGGGTTTCAGGTCGACCGTGAGATTCGCATCGTCCGTAGCGGGCTCGTGCTTCTCGTGGTCCTCATCATCCACGACAACCTCGTCGGCCTCGAGCTGCTCCCATGGACGGCCGAGATCGAGGTCATTGGCGTCGTGGTCATCGTTGGCTGTCTCGGCTACGCCTTCGTGCTGCGTGCGTTTGGCAACGAACGGCGGCTCGCTACCCTCGACCACGAGTTGCGCACAGCCCGTCAGGTGCAGCAGTCCCTGCTCCCCACCGAGCTACCGCGCCCGCAGGGAGCCGACTTGGCGGCGAGGTACTTCCCGATGGCAGCCGTCGGCGGGGACCTGTACGACTGTGTGCAGGTGGATGAGCACCGCTTCGGCGTACTGGTGGCTGACGTCTCAGGCCACGGCATCCCGGCTGCGCTGATTGCGTCGATGGTGAAGACGGCGGCCGCCGCGCAGCGGCATGTCGCCCACGACCCCAGTCAATTCCTGGCTGGGATCAATGCCCGCCTCGTCGGACAGCTCGATGGCCACTTCGTCACTGCCGCCTATCTGTACTTGGATCTCGAGCGCGGCCGACTCCTCCATGCGAGCGCGGGGCACCCGCCCCCTGTGCTGCATGCCCCAGGTCGGCCCGACATCGAGGAGCTGGGCGAGAGCGGCCTCATCCTGGGATTCGTCGAGAAGGCGGAGTTCCCGACGACTGAGCGAACCCTAACGGGTGGAGAACGACTCGTGGTCTATACGGACGGTGTCGTCGAGGCGGCATCACCCAGTGGCGAGTTCTTCGACTTGCCGCGGCTGGCTGACCTGGTGCGGGATCCTGCGACCCAGACCGCAGCAGGGCTTGCGGACCACGTGCTCGATCGGCTCACGGCCTGGACCGGCAAGCCGGAGCTGACGCTCGATGACGACCTGACGCTGGTGGTGGTACACATCGCCGATCACCTGCACGGGGTGTCCGGCGGAACCGGCGCGCACGATACAACTGTACACACGGAATGAGGTTCCCGACGGTATGAGGTTCCCGACGTCCCGCTGCGGCCTGGTCTGCCTCGTGACGGCGATCTGGATCGCGCCGCTGCCGGTCAACGGCACTCTTGGAGCGCCCCGAGCTGGCCTCGAGGCGGCCACGACGCCAACACCCGAAACCCAGCGACCAACACGGCGAAACTATCGGGCGCGGGCGCGCCGTCTACCGCCGGAGTTGCGCCGGATCTCGGCTCGGCCGGCGATCACGCGCGCGGAGCTGGCGGTGCTCCTGAGCATCCGCCTCGACCGAGTGCTCGAGCCAGCCGCCCGCGACCGGGTCGTGATCCTGACGGACACACGTGACCACTGGGCGAATCCCTGGGTTCAGACCACGGCTCGCGCCGGTGTCATGGAGGCGAACTCGACGCACCGGTTCGAACCCGACGGCCTGTTGCAGCGGCGAGAGTTGGCAGAAGCCGTGGCGGCTATCCTCGAATTGGCGTCCGAGCGCAACCCGTCGCTGACGCGTCACCTCCGGGGCCGCCGGCCTAACTTCGCGGACCTCGAACCCACCCACATCAGCTACCAGGCGGCCGCCGCCGCCGTCTCCGCCGGCGTCCTCGATCTCGCGAAGGGCCGGTTCTTCCTCCCGACGGCGACGGTGCGCGGGTCAGAGGCGCTCGACGTCGTTCGGCGCCTCGAACGCCTGTCGCGCGTGTAGTCCCTCCCTACCCGTTACGCGAACGGGTTTTCATCGGCACTCGGACCGTAGATCGACGGCACCGGCACGTCGAGCAGCCGGAGGTAGACGACCAGCTGACCCCGGTGGTGATAGAGGTGGTTGAACATGATCGAGCGGAGCAAGGCCGCCCGCGGAATCGCCATGACCTCCTGATCGCCGGCCATCGCCTTCCAGGTTGCCCCCATGGCCGCGTCGTCCCAGCCCTCGAGCGCGGCTTTGGCGGAGGACAGGCTATCATCGAGCGCCGACATAATCTCGGCGCTGCTCGCTGGTGCGGCCTGGCTAAAGTCTTCCGGCACCGGCACCGAGTCCGGTGCGGCAATCTCAGCAATCGAGCCCTGCACCGTGGCCACGTGCAGCGCGAGTTGTCCGAGTGACCACGATTTGGCGTGGGGCTTCCACCCCAGTTTGTCTTCCGGCACCCGCTCCAGCACACGTCGGGTCGTCTGCGCTTCCTGCTCCAGCTCTTGAACGAATTGTGCGTTGATGCTCATCTCGATCGTCCTTTCTCTGCGATGTCTTTCACTTTGTTGAGTAGATACATCCACCCGGCCGAGAGTCCCTGGCGATGATCGTCTGGAATCAGTCCGAACGCCGAGTGATGGAACGTGAGCACGGTTCCGCCATCGGCTTCGGCCAGCCGATACTGCAAGTTCGACGAGACCGCGTACGACATGAAGAGTGGCCCGCTGATCTCGAGCAGGGTTGGCCGCTTGATCGCCTGCACGTGGCCCCAGAGATGACCGTTATCGTCGCCAAGGTCGCGGTACCAGCGGCCGCCAGGTCGCGCCTCGAGCTTCATCGGCATTGCGCCGCCATCTGGCGTCTCGTTGTGCGGTCCCATCTGGTCCAGTAGCGCGGCAAAGGCGTTCCCGATCGACGCCTCGATGCGAATCTCCTGGGCGACCGTGACCGTCAGATCGTCGAGTGAAGTAGTCGTAGCGAGGGACATTGTTCTCTCTCCTTCCAGGGGCGCGGGATCGTTTCAATCCCGCGGCGGTCGGCGGTGTTCCGCCAGTTCTTTGATCTTCGTGAGCTGGCGCTTCCAGTGTTGTTCGAGCGCCGCAGTCCAGTCGTGGAGCGGTTTCAGCGCAATCAGGTTGGTCCGGTAGAGCGTCCGACGACCCTCCCGGCGTAAGCGGACGAGGCCCACGTCGCGCAGCACCCGCAAATGCTTGGACACCGACGGCTGCCTGAGCGCAAGCGCGTCCACAATCTGGCCGACGGAACGTTCGCCCGGCGCCAGGTAGCTGAGGATGTCGCGCCGGCGAGGCTCGGCAACCGCATTGAACACATCTAAACGTGCGGCAGCGCGAGGCACGGTGTTTTATATATTCCAATATAGGAATATGTCAAGGCCCTAAGTCGAGGCGATCCCGCAGGTTCGCGATCCGGTCCTCGACAGGCGGGTGGGTAGCCAGGTAGGCGCCCAACACCCCGCCATCACTGGTCGAGAGCGTCGCCAATCGTCGTAACAGCCGTACCGCGCCGGCCGGGTCGAAACCTGACGCCGTGGCGAGCCGAGCACCCAGCTCGTCGGCCTCGAGCTCATTCTCGCGGGAGTACGCGCGCGCTAGCCACTTCCTACCGACCTTCTGGATCCAGGGCACGAGGACGCCTCGGCTGGGCGAGGCGAATGCCGCCGCCGAAAGCGCCTTCTCTGAGAGGATGCGTTCGATCGCATGGCGGCGGATGACATGCGACATCTCGTGGGCCACGACGAACGCCAGCTCGTCATTACTGTCGTCATCACCATTGTCACCATTGCCGCCATTGCCGCCATTGCCGCCATTGCCGCCGCACAGCTCGACCAGCGATTCGCTCACGAAGATGAACCCTCCCGGCAGCGCAAACGCGGACGGGGAATCGTCGATCACGGAGTGCACGTGAAACCGGTGCAGGGGGTTACGCACCGAACGCGCGAGCCGGTCGCAGAGGGTGTCGAGCAGCGCCTGGACGCTCGCGTCGGTGCCTGCGGAGGACTGCTCGCGGACAATCGCCGCCATATCCTGCCCCACCCCGAACTCGGCCCGGATGCTGTCTTCCTCGCTCCCGGCGACCGAGTCCCACATCCATTTCGCCCGACGGTACTTGACGCCCGCGAACCGCCCGAACCGGTAGAAGCCGCTCTCCGCCACCGAACGAGTGTAGCGCGCTTGTGTCGCCTCGCCCGGCATTCGACGCCATGGCAATTCTGAAATTTTGCCCTCGCAACCGTTAGACGTGTGGCGCTGGCAGAATCGGTCTGATACCGTTTGGGGCCCATGAGACCGCGTGTTTTGCGTGGGGCGCGGCGTTGGCAGCCTGCTTGCCTGAAAAGCTGAAGGTGGATGTACTCTGGGTCGGCGTCTTCGCGCTCCTCGCTATCGCGCTCATTCGGCGTCACGGATGGGAGTACGTGCCGATTGTCATCCTGCTCGCGGGTGGACGCTGGTACACGTCGGGAATGGGGATCGGCAGCCTCGCCGACAGTGTGACCCTCGCCTCCTTTGCGGGCATCTGGTTCGTGACGGCCAGAACTCGCGTCGACGACTAGCGGATCGGCGTTACGCCCCCGCCGGACCAGTCTCGAGCCTTCGCCCAAAGAGCCGGCGCCAGGCGAAACGCAGAATGACGCCGAAGAACGCGGCGATCACCATCAGGCACACCGCCACCACCACCAGCGCCACGACGGGGTACGCCATCGCCAGGTAGCCGATCGCAACGGCAACCACGTCCTCTCCAAAGCTGAGAATCCAGTTCGACACCGGTTCAGGGCTGGCGTTCACAGCCACCCGCGTGCCCGCCTTGGTGAAGTGGCTCCCCGCTGCGACGATGCCGCCAATGAGCGCAACCAGACCCTCGACGGCCGGGGAAGCATCACCTAAGGCGGCGACGGCAATGAGCGCCCCACCGACAGGTCGTATGAAGGTGTGGACCGAGTCCCACAGAGTGTCGACCCAGGGAATCTTGTCGGCCGCGAACTCGACCGCGTAGAGGAGTAGCGCCGCGCCGATGACAAGGTCGCTATTGAAGATCTGAAACTGCTCAGGTAGCTCCACCCAACCGAAACGAGCAGAGAGCCCGAGGATGGCGACCGTTGCGTAGAGGTTGACGCCCGCGGCGAATGAGAATCCGAGCGTGCGGCCAAGCACCGCAAGCAGGTCCATCGCCTGACTATCGCCGATCGGACCAGCGTCGGCAAGCGCGGCTCGTGCAGTGATTCAGAAATGCACTAGATGCGCGCGTCGTCACGCTCGCTCTCGACCTCTTCCCACCCCTTGCGCAGATACGATGCCCGCATCGCGTCAGATTGGGACACGACGGAGACGATGTCGCTGTGCGACTCGGCAACGAGCACCTTGCCTTCTGAGTGCACCGCCAGGACGAGCTTCGCGCCAAAGCGGCCCACGAGACACCTGATGTGTCGCTCGGGCGATCGTTGTAGTCGCCAGAGCACGAGCCCCTGGGTCGTGATCTCCGGAGCGTGAGCGGTCATGCCCATGAGAGGAGCAACCGCCGTACCGGCACACGGAATAGATAAGTCGCTCTAAATGAATACTTTGCGGGAATAACGAATCTAGCATCGGGGAAAGGTCAGGGCCGGCGAAGGGAGAAGTCTCACTCAGGTCAGACACGCGCTGGCCGCAGCGGGACCGTGGGGCAAGCCTAGAGCTAATCGGGTGCTGGGTCTGGGGGCACCGGCCCGGTCGTCAGACAGGCGTCGCTCCCGCCTCGCCACCGCCGCCGCGCGGACTCGATGGCGCGAGACAGATGTTGCGTCCGCAATCGGTCGGCCAGGTCGCGCACCTCGTCCGAGCTAGCCGAATGTGGAAGGTCGTGCTGTTCGATCGGCACGTCGTTCTCGACGACCGAGACGACCGTCGCCGACGGTGAAGGGGCGGACGACACGCACTCCAACCGATACGTACCGACCGTGGCGTGCCAGACGACTTTGCGCGTTCCCCGAAGGGGGCTGCCTGTAGGTTCGATTGCCCCCACCGTTTCTGCGGCGCAGACTCCTAGCGGAATGTGGAAGGTCGTGCTGTTCGATCGGCACGTCGTTCTCGACGACCGAGACGACCGTCGCCGACGGTGAAGGGGCGGACGACACGCACTCCAACCGATACGTACCGACCGTGGCGTGTCGAGATTGCCCCCATGTCGAGATCGTGTGTGGACACATGGTGCACGGCCCGTACCGCTCACACGAGACGCGTATAGGCCCAGCATTCAGGCGGCGAAGGCTTGCCTCCCGCCACGCATCTGTGTTTCAGTTACGAGCTTGCAACTCTGAAAAAGTGCAGGAGACTGCAACTATGGCGTCTGCGACCGATACATAAAGGTACAACTCGACGAATGCGGTACTTCGCTTCCCTATTCCTGATCGGTGCGCTCGGCTCGACCATCGCGAGCGACGCGTCAGCACAAAGCCTTCGCGGCAGCAGAACGTCCCTCGAAAGACAGAACGCTCAGGCGATACGCCACGATTTCACGTATTTGCGCGAAACGCGACAGCTGAAGAGATTTGTCAGCGCCGGGCTGCTGGTTCCGGTTCGCAGCAACCACGACTTCCGATTGAAGGACGTGTCTTTTCCGGTCACGCGCCCGGAGGTCAAGTTGTTCATCGAGCGCCTCTCGCGCCAGTACCGCTCGGCGTGCGGGGAGCAACTGATCGTCACGAGCCTCACGCGTCCCGTTGCGAACCAACCGCGCAACGCGTCGCCCCTTTCGGTGCACCCGACGGGCATGGCGCTCGATTTGCGACGGCCGAGAAACCGAGCGTGTCGCCGCTGGATCGAAGACACGCTGCTCCACCTGGAGTCCCGAGGCGTACTCGACGCGACGCGCGAGCGCCGACCGCCCCATTACCATGTCGCGCTCTTCCCACAAGAGTACGCGGCCTACGTGGCCCGGATTGGAAACCGCGTCGACCGACCCGCGACGACGTCGGACGGCCTCCGACATACGGTCCGGCGCCGGGACTCGCTCTGGCTCCTCTCGCGCCGCTATGGCACGACGATTCGGGCGATTCAGCGCGCCAATGACCTCATCTCGTCGGTCATCCATCCAGGCCAGGTCTTGAGCATCCCTGTCGCGATGGCCGCCAGCCGGTAACCACCTCGTCCGCTATTCGCGGGCTGCGGCGGCGCGCGTCTGGATCTCTTCCGGGCTGACGTCTTCCACATGGGTCGCAATCCACCACATGTTGCCGGATGGGTCGCGCACCCCGGCATTGCGGTCGCCGTAGTACATGTCCTTCGGCTCCTGCAGTGAGACGCCGCCGGCCTCGAGGGCCTGCGCATACGTCGCGTCCGTATCTGACACATAGAGATACAGCATCGCGGGTCGCGCCTGCCACTCGCCGCGAGCCTGTCCCATCATGACGTGCGAGTCGCCAATCTGCACATCGGCATGCTCTTCCGACTGCATGGTGACGCGTGCCCCGAACGCCTGTTCGACGAACGCCAGCTGCCCACCGACATCGTCGACGAGCAGATACGGGACCACGGTGTGGTATCCCTCGGGGATCGGCTGAACCATTGCGCACCTCCTTCTACTTGGTCCCAAACCGTGAACCTGGTCGGGTGCAGAGATACTAGTGCAGTGATTCGGAAATAGCTTGTGCCTCGAGGGCGCCGAGGCGACGCCTGACAAGGCGCGAGGAGGGAGCAGACGAGGAGTCTGTGACCGAGGAGCAACGAAGACGGGCGGATGCCTGGGTGGCAGAATGCCGAGCTATTTCCGAATCACTGCACTAGGACAGATCGGGTCCCCGGGGAGGGACGCGCTCGATGAGGGAGGGGGCCGGACGCACGGTCGTCTGCTCGACCAGCCACACGACGCTAACCGCGACCGGCGAGCCGGCATACTGCGCCGGCGTGAACCGGATGTCCGAGGCCAGCCGAGATAGCTCGACCTCGAACTGGTCCATTTCGTAAACGCCGGAGTCGGTACGCAACACCCGCACGTGAGACACCTCGCCCTCTCGAGTCACAACGGCGGCGAGCGTGAGGTTGCCCACCACGTCCCGAGGGCGCTGGCTCAAGAAGGAGTGCAAGCCGGCGTCGAGAGACACCTGGGGCATGGTGACCCCCCGCGTGACGGTGACCGGGTTCTCGTTAGACCCCGGCGATGCCAGAGCCTGCAGGACTCTCGCGAGCGACCGCGAATCCGTCGGCGTCAGGAGCGTGAGGATCGCCGACAAGACCACCGCGGACGCAAGGGTAACCGCGAGCGCCCCGCTTGGTATCCAGACAAGCGTCGAGTCTCTGAACGCGCGTCCGAGCCGGTCGGACCACCCTGCCCGAAGCTCGGCCACCGCCCCATCGACCACGGGGGCCAGCGAGATGCCGAGCGCTTCGTCGTCCGGTCCGACCATATCGGGACGGGACGCTGCGCTCCGGAGCATCATCTGCATCGACGTCAGTTCGTCCCGACGGGTGGCGCACGCTGGACAGCGCGACAGATGGGCCTCGACCTCGACCTGCGCATCGATGGTCAGCTCATCGTCGTGGAGCGCATCGAGCGTCGCTCGAACGGCACGACAGGACATTCGAGTCATGCGAGTCACGGCGTCAGCTCCCGGCGGAGGGCGCGGCGGGCCCGCGACAGGCGCGACTTTACCGCGCTGGTCGAGATGCCGAGCGAGAACGCAATCTCCGAGTACCGCATCCCGTGGAGCTCACGGAGCACGAGGGCCGACCGCTGCTCGAGAGGGAGCTCAGCCAGAGCCCCCCATAAATGTTCCCTGACCAGCTTGCGGTCATATGCCAGCTCCGGCGACGACACGGCGGGTGTTGCAGGCGGCTCGCCGTTCGCATCGACGTGGACATCCAACGGCACCTGGAGCGACCTCCGGTGGCGCCGGAACCAACGCTGCCGGTTTCTCGCGCCGTTAACCACAATGCGGTAGATCCAGGTGCGGAGGGTCGCGCGCCCCTCGAAACGACCAATCGTGCGGAACACGCGGAGGAACACCTCCTGCGACAAGTCGAGGGCCTCGTCGTGATCACCCAGGAGCTGGAATCCCAGTGCAAAGACCATTCGCCGGTGCTCCTCTACGAGCGCGCGGCAGGCATCCTGGTCGCCATCCGCGCACCGTTGGGCCAGCACAACTTCCCCGCTATCGGCCCTGCTCGCGACGTCCGAGGGCCAGCCGAGGGCCTGGGCTTCCTTCACAACCACTCCACTATAGCTATTAGACTCCACAGGAGCCTGAAAGTCTCGCTAGAATGGTTGGGCCCAACGTGGATGACACACTGGACAAGCCCCTCGATGAATGGCGAGCGCTCCTCCCTGAGGACGCGTACGCGGTGCTGTTTCGGGACGCAACAGAGCCGCCGCATACCAGCTCGCTCGATGACGAGAAGCGCCAAGGCATTTTCGTGTGCGCCGCTTGTCACCTGCCCCTGTTCCAGTCGACCGCCAAGTTCAACAGCGGGACCGGATGGCCGAGCTTCTATGCCGCGATCGAGGACCGGGTCGACACGAAGCGAGACTTCAATTTGATTCTCCCTCGCACCGAGTACCACTGCGCGCGATGCGGCGGCCACCAGGGCCACGTGTTTCCCGATGGCCCCGAGCCGACGGGCAAGCGCTACTGCAACAACGGGGTGGCGTTGAAGTTCGTGCCGAGCGGAGAGCCGCTCCCCGACCTGGTTACCTAGTACCGCGAGTCGCCGGACTCCGGCGACTCGCGCGGCTTCTTCCCTCAGACCTCAGGAGACGGTTTGCGCGGCCTGAGCCCTCATCCCGGTTCGGCGCCCGGACGTTCGCCCGCGAGCGTCATCCGGTGCCCGAAGTGGCGCTGAATCGAGAGCCAGCGCAACCCCGAACGCTCGACGAGCGCGGCCAGCTCGTGCGGCCGAAACGCGCGTCGCACTGACAACGGTCCGTCGTTTCGAAGCACCGCGTTGAACGGACGGGTGAAGATCCAGCTCCACACGTAGTGACGCCGCCGCCGTATGAGGTCGTTGACGACGATGCCACGGGTGGTGAGCCGGTCAAACGTTCGCAAGGTTGTCACGACCGCGTCGTCGGTCAGGTGGTGGAAGTACAGCGAGCAGCTGACGTAGTCGAACGACCGGTCTCGGCAGGGCCACTGGTGGATATCACCGCAGACATAGGCGAGCCGAGGGTCGGAGCGTCCGAGCCGACGCGCAGACGTCAGCGCGCTGGCGCTGATATCCAAGCCGGTCACCCGCACGTCGAACCCGCGCGCGCGGCCCCAGGAGACGATGTCATGGGCGAGGTCGCCGCCGCCGCATGCCACGTCCAGCACGTTGATCCGAGCGCCCGGTGGCCATCGGTGACTGAAGGACTCGAACCTCGCCAGCGTCGCCCTGGCCCCTCCGAGCCACCGGTTGATCGCTCCGAGAAACCTGTAGACCTCGTCGACGACCGCTTGGGGTGGCGTCTGATCGTCGAGGTACTCACGCTCGCGCGCGCGACGGCTCATCCACATCGACATGACACTAGCGCGAACCGGCAGGCTGGAGCGCGAGATGGAGCAGCCGAGGGATCAACGGTTTGCACTCTCGGAGCACCCACTCCGCCCGACGCTCAGTGCGACCTAGCCATAGCAGGAGCCGACCCAAGCGCCACGCCGTGCGGCCCATCCTGGCACGGACGCTCGCGTAGTGCCCCAAATCGCCGGAGACGATCGCCTCCACCGCGGACTCGGTCGAGGCGAGCGTGAGGGCCAATCCACCTGCCGTGATCGGATCAGGCGTTCCGGCCGCATCGCCGACCAGCAGCAGGCGTGCCTCGAGATCGACGATACGGGGCACGTAGAGCCCGAGGGGTGCAGAAGCCAGCAGCGGTGTGGTGAACGCAATCCGCTGAGAACGATCGCGAAGTGACGGCGTTTTCGCGATCAGATGCGTCACGCCGTCGCGACGGAAACACCGGTAGTCGAGCAGCGCCGAGACCAATGCTTCTCCACCACCGGTAGGAGCGATGTACAGCTCACCTTCGTCATGAAAGAAAACCTCCACTTGATCGCTGAGATGGTCGATGCCGGTGGCATGCACCGATAGCCCGACGCGATAGGGCTCCGCAAACCGTCCCGGCAGACGGCGATGGAACATCGAACGCACGCCGTCGGCGCCGACCACGACATCCGCCGGCTCTCCTCGATATGCGGTGCCGTCACGAACCTCGACATTGGGCGTCGACGCCGCGACGTTGAACAGCCACGCGTCGAACCGATCTCGGCGCACGACCAATCCCGCCTCATCCGGGAAATCGGCGTCGACGGCGGCGGCCCCCGCCATGAACCTGAGTCCGCGGACGCTCGGGGCGTCAGGAAGCCCTGCGATTCGGCGAAGCGCCCTGACACCGTGCGGCAGGAGACCCTCGCCGCACGCTTTGAGCCGGGGGTGTCGCGCCTTTTCGTACAGGACGACGCGTACCCCGCGCCGCCCCAACGCTGTCGCCAGCGACGAGCCGGCTGGACCGCCGCCAACAATCGCGACGTCGGGACGCGATGTCACAGAATCACGACCAGTTGACGGTGAGCATCTCTGCGGCGAACCCCGGCCCGAGGGCCACGATCAGACCAAGGTCGTCACGCGCTGGCCGACCGGACGCCATGAGATCGTGCAGCATGAAGAGCACCGAGGCGCTCGACTGATTGCCGTATCGCCGCATCGTTTCGCGCGAATACTCCAACGCGGCATCCGGCAGGCCAAACGATGACCGGTATGTCGCCATCACCCGCGCCCCACCTGGATGCAGCAAGAAATGACGAATGTCGGAGAGCGCGACGTCTTGGTCGTCGAGAAACTGGGCGACGACCGGCTTCACGCCCGTCGCCACGAACGAGGGCACCTCGCGAGACAGGACGAGCCGCATCCCGTCGGCCGTGAAGTCCCATCCCATGAGATCTGGGGCCTCACGAAACAGGTGGCTCCGGCACTGACGCACGGCGACGCATCGCTCCGATGTCTCATCGGCCTCGTCACCGCTCAGCAGCACCGCCGCCGCGCCGTCGCCGAAGAGCGCCGTACCAATCAGGTCGGTTGCCGTCCGCGCGATCGGTGAGAAGACCAGGCTGCACAGCTCCAGCGACACGACGAGCGCCCGCTGGTCCGGGTACGCCCGGAGCGCGTCCGTCGCCCGGATGAGTGCGCCAGCCCCACCCGCACATCCGAGGCCAAAGAGGGGGAATCGTCGAACATCGGCACGCAGGCCAAGCGCGGACGCGAGGCGCGCGTCGAGGCTGGGCGTCATCAGACCGGTCGTCGTGACGCAGAAGATCGCATCGACATCTCGAGGGTCGACGTCGGCGGCCTCGAGACATCGCGTCGCCGCCTGGCGAGCCAGCTGAAGCCCCGACTCGGCAAACACCCGGTTCCGGACTTCGAAACTCTGCCCGCCGGCGTACCAGGCGAGTGGCTCGACGAAGTAACGCGTCTCGACGCCGGTCCGGTCAAACACCGGAATCAAGCGCAGCATCGCGTCGTCGCCCTGGCAAACACTGGCCATGGCGTCACGGGTATCGGCTTGCGTGCACTCGTGTGGAGGCAGGGCGGTCGCACTGGAGACGATGTGGGGCACGACGTACGGTACTCGACCGCGGCCCGGCGTGCCGGGCGCCCCCTACTCTTTCGCGACAGCGGGCTGCTGCTCGGCGTCCTGCTCCATTTGTGGAAACACGAGCGACATGAGCCACACCAGCAGGGTGATGATGAGCACCAACATGCCCCAGCGCATCGAGGCGGCCAACAGGGAGAGATCGAAGGTCGGCAGCGACGGTTGAAACCGAAACTGCATCAGCTGGGCGCCACGCTCGGTCATCCAGTGCCACGCCGTGTGGGCCACCACGGCCGACAACAGGATCGTCCCCGCCCGCTCGGCGATGCCGAATCGGAAGAGCAGCGACAGCGCCGGCACGAGCAAGCTGATGACCAGAAGCTGCCCGAGCTCCACGCCGACGTTGAACGACAGGAGCGAGGTCAGGAGATGACCTCCCGCGAACTGAAGCGTCTCGCGCAGGGCAAACGAAAATCCAAATCCATGAACGAGGCCGAACCCGAAGGTAATGAGCCACCGCTGCCTGAGCCGAACCCCCAGGATGTTCTCGATTGCCATGTAGAGAATCGACAGCGCAATCAGCGTCTCGACCAAGGGCGGGAACCAGAGCGCATCGGGCGCAAAGTCAAACGCCGATGCGATCAGCGTGACCGAGTGCGCGACGGTAAACGACGTCACGATAGCGACGAGTGGGCGGATGTGTCGAAACGGAATCACCAGGCACGCCAGAAACAGCAAATGGTCGATGCCGTCCAGGATGTGATCGAAGCCGAGCCCGATGAATCGGAACGCAGCCTGATGCCACCTCGGGTCGAGCCGCACGATCCCGGGATTCCCTCGGTAATCAAATGCCCGAACCGACCCATCGGCGAGCACAAATCGAAGCACCGTGCGCGTCCGCAGGCCAAGCCGGGCGAGGGTCGGGTCGATCGAGAAAGTCGACTGCGCCGATTGAATCGGATACTCGAACATCGCGTCGAGCATCGCCTGTTGCCAGAAGATCTCGGTGCCATCGGGCAGACGCGGTCCCCGCATGTGCGCCAGGGCTTCGTCGTAGGTGGCAAACGACCGGTTTGACGGAATCGAGGCTCGGACCGCCACGAGCTCCTGCCCCGCTAGCCGCGCATCCTCTTCGTAGATGTCGAGGTCGTCGGCGATCCAGACGCTGGCCGCTTGCCGCAGGGCGGTGTCGGCACGGGGGATATCGAGATACCCGGGTCCTCGCTGGGGAAAACTGATGTCCTGCATGGCCGCGATCGGCACCCGGACGAGGACCCGCAGGCGATCGCCATCGGCTTTGACCACGACCTGCAGAAGCACGTCGCTCGGAATGTCGTGGGCCCGCGGGCGCGACGGAGCCGTCAGCACGAACCCCACCACCAAAGCCACCAGAATCGCGGCTCCACCGAGGTCGATACATCGCCAGAACGAACGCCGTTCTTCTTCGCAACTCATTGATTTGGTTCGTGATACACCGATCAGAAAAGATCGCTCCATTCGGAGCAATTGCAAGTATACTTCCGACTTCGAGGGGCCAAACAGGCAAGGAAAGAGAGGACCTGGATGAATCGGAAGCGCAACCTTCTTATCGGATCGGGCCTACTGGCGCTGATCGTGGCATGTGGCGTCGGACAGAGCGCGATCGAGGATGCCGCCCACGACGATGCGTCCATGGCTATGGGCGACGGCCCGATGGCTCCGATGTTCGTGGTCGATCCTTTGTGGCCGAAGAATCTGCCTGATCACTGGCTGATGGGGGCCACGATCGGCGTCGACGTCGATTCGAGTGACACCATTTGGCTGGTGCACCGGAACACGCCCGATCAGTTCGCGCAGACGACGGAAATCGGCCTCACGACCGATCCTCCCGTCGCCGAGTGCTGCCAGCCTGGACCACCGGTACTGGCGTTCGACCAGGAGGGCAACCTGGTCAATAGCTGGGGCGGGCCCGGCACCGAGACCGGCGACTACGTCTGGCCCGAGTCGAACCACGGCGTCATGGTCGACCATATGGACAACGTGTGGATCGGCGGGAACGGCGGGGGCGACGCGCACGTTCTTAAGTTCACGAAGGACGGCCAGTTCCTGATGCAGCTCGGAACGCATGACGCTCGCAAGACCGGCGAAGAGGATGGCCGCGCGATCTACACGCGCGACAGCCACTCCCCCGACAGTTTTGGTCGCGTCGCGGAGATCGGAACCGACCCTGAGGCCAACGAGGCCTACTTCGCCGACGGGTACCTCAACCGCCGGGTCGCCGTGGTCGACATGGACACGGGCGAGTTGAAGCGCTACTGGGGCGCCTACGGCAACCCTCCGGACGACGATCTGGACCTGGGTCGGTACACCCCGGGCGGTGAGCCGGCGCCGCAGTTCCGCGGACCGGTGCACTGCGCCGTGATCTCGAACGACGACCTCGTGTACGTCTGCGACCGTGCGGATGATCGCATTCAGATCTTCAACACGGACGGCACATTCGTCAGCGAGCACCATGTCGCCACGAACACGCTGAATCAGGGTTCGACCTGGGACATCGCCTTTTCGCACGATCCAGAGCAGCAGTTCATCTATCTGGCCGACGGTCAGAACATGAAGGTCTACATCATCGAGCGCGAGACCATGGAGGTCCTGACGGCGTTCGGCGATGGCGGTCGGCAGCCGGGGATGTTCTTCGCCGTGCACAGCATTGCGACGGACAGCGACGGCAATATTTACACGACAGAGACCTACGAAGGATCGCGGATTCAGAAGTTCGTGTACACGGGAATGGGTCCGGTGCCGGCTGGTGCGGAGGGTGAGAACAGCCAGGGCGTCCTCTGGCCAACCAACTAACGCCTTCCTGGAGGTTCAGATGAGAGCGGGTCTTGTCCCGATTGCGTTCGTGCTTGCAGCTGCGCTCACAGTGGGCATCGCGGCCACCCAGCAGGGTGATCCCAATGCCGACATGGTGGGTGCCGCGGGGATCTTCCTCGAGACGCTCACCCAAGAGCAGCGGCAAGCGGTGATGTTCCCCTTCGACTCCGAGGATCGATTCGACTGGCACTACATCCCACGCGAGCGCAAGGGTGTGGCGCTGAAGACGATGACCGCGTCGCAGAAGGCGGCCGCACTCAAGCTGGTGCAGGCCGGCCTCAGCCAGGAGGGGTACGACAAGTCCGAGAAGATCCGCCAGCTCGAGCAGATCCTGTTCGAGCGCGAGGGTCGCGCCATCCGGGACACCGAGCTCTACTTCTTCATGATCTTCGGGACGCCGTCGACAAGCGGCACGTGGGGGTGGCGGTACGAAGGACACCACATCTCCCAGAACTGGACGATCATCAACGGCGAGGCGATCGCGACCACCCCACAGTTCTTCGGGACGAACCCAGGACACGTGCGCGAGGGAAGTAAGAAGGGTACGCGCGTGCTCTCGGCAGAAGAAGACCATGCCCGATCGCTCCTGGGATCGCTGTCACCAGCCCTCAGGTCGGCGGCGATCGTCAACGCCGAGGCGCCCAGGGACATGCTGACCAGCAGCGAGCGCCAGGCGGCGATGCAAGAGAACATCGGCGTGACGTACTCGCAACTGTCGGCCGAGCAGCAAGGCGTGCTGTGGTCACTTGTCGAGGAGTACGCGAACGTCCAGCGTGACTCGATCGCCACGGAGCGACTGGACAAGGTCAAGGCGGCCGGGCTCGACGACATCACGTTCGCCTGGATGGGCGGCACCGAGATCGGCGAGGGGCACTACTACCGCATTCAGGGGCCGACCTTTCTCATCGAGTACGACAACGTGCAGAACGACGCCAACCATGTCCACAGTGTCTGGCGTGACTACGATGGGGATTTCGGCCGAGATCTGCTGGCCGCCCACTACACGGAATTTCGCCACCAACTTGCAGACGACTAGGGTTCACGAGTAACAATAGATCCGTGGGCGGCGGCAGCGACGACACGCGGTCGGGCATCCGGAGCGCACCAGCGACAGTGCGGCGGGAGTGCACCCTCGACGGCTTCACGAACGAGGTCACGCGCTCCAGCGGCGTCGGGCTCGGTGAGTTCGACGCCTTGACGACCTTGGTGGTCAAGACCCTCAACTCGCTTTATAAGGTTGTTGTCCTCGAGCCTCCACGGACCCGGATTCTCATCCAAGGTGGAGAGTTCTTCCCTCAGCTCACCGAGGCGCAACTTGCCGGGGCGAGCTTCGGCGGCAGCATGATCAAGCTGTCGTGGCTAGGCTGCGGGCTCCGGATGGAAGTGTGTTCCGGCGGGCAGCGAATTGTGACGTCGCCGGTGCAGTCGATCGAAGTCGAGCAGCAGAGAGAAGTCCCCGGACCGTTCTAAACGCCCTTCATGATCACGAGGGTGCGGTCGTCTTGCCGCGCCGACCCTCCGTGGCGTCGTACCGCCTGCATGATCCCGCTGCAGATTTCGGTCGCGCTTGCAGACTGGGTGTCCTTGAGTTGCGCAATCAGGCGCTCGACGCCGTAGAAGTCGTCATCGGCACCCGCCGTCTCAACCACCCCGTCCGTGTAGAGCGCCAATAGGTCGCCATCCTCCAAGGCAACGTGTCCCTCGAAGTATCGTGGCGCTTCGAACAACCCGAGCGGGACGCCACCCTCGTCGAGCAGCTCCACAGTTCCATTCGCGCGCACCAGGACCGGTGGAGAGTGACCGGCGTTGACGTAGAGAATGCGTCGACCCGGCGGGTCGACGACCGCGTAGAACAGCGTGACGTACTTGGAGGCGTCAATCGACTCGTAAAAGAAGCGGTTCGCCCGGCGCAAGACGGCCCGCACCGCGAGCTCGTGTCCGACGAGCGCCGAGATCGATGCGCGCAGCGCCGATACCAGTAGCGCCGCCGGAATGCCTTTGCCGACTACGTCAGCGACGACGACGCCCCAACGCTCGTCGACGAGTGGGATGAACTCATAGTAATCCCCCCCGACCGAGTGAGAGCTCTCGTGGGCCCCAGCAATGTCGAAGCCCGGAATCTTAGGGGTTGCGTCCGGAAGGAGATCTTGCATGACTTGACGGGCGAGGACGAGGTCCGTCGCCAACTCGCGCTTGTCGACAACTTCGGCATGCAATCGAGCCCGCTCGATTGCGCCGGCCACCGCCGAGCCATAGAGCGCGACCAGATCCTGCGCCTCATCGCTGTAGCCGTCCGGAAGGTCTGACCATACGTCGAGGGCGCCGAGCACGCGCCGGCTCGCGCCGATGATCGGCACGACCATTCTCGACTTCGCGCACGATCGACCGACAGAGACCTCCGGAGCGTTGTCCGCCTGGGCCCGTCCCGCCGTGCCGGTCGCAAGGACATCACCAACGATCCCCTTTCCCTCGAACGGGGCCTCGAGATCTGCGACCTGGGCGTCACAGCCGCGAAACAACTTGTGGCGCAGGCAGCGTCCCTTCTTGTCGACCACGTACACACCCGACGCGTCCTGCTGCACCAGCGACGCCAGGCCATCGAGCACACCCCCAAGGAGACGGACGACATCGTCGGTGTCAGACGCCAGGTGGAACGCGTCGACCATCACCCGGGCGACCTCGAGGGTTTCCGGAGCGATTGGCGACGCGGGACGTACCGGGTCCGGGGGATTGCTGCTGTGCATCGACTGATTCTACCGCGCCGCCAACACGCCTTTTCGGCCGCGACGCGGAGCGGCCGTTCGAGAAAAAGTCGCGTGATAAACTGGTGGATCTGCGTGGTGAGTGTAGCTCAATGGTAGAGCACCGGACTGTGGCTCCGGATGTTGCGGGTTCGATCCCCGTCACTCACCCCATCTTCTTCGTCCAGTTCACCCAGGCGCGCGGTCGTCGTTGTCTTGCAGTTCTGCTTCTGAGTATCGGGGTCGGATTCCTCGCTCCGGCCGCACAGGCGCAGACCGAGACCGCAGGCGCGCCGAACGACTCAGTCCCCTTGACCGCGGCGGTCATCCTCGATCGGGCCCTCGAGCGGGCGGCCAGCCAATATGAGTCAGGCGCCGATCTGAACCACGAGTTCCTTGTTTCGTCCACCATCGAATCACTCGACGGCGACGGGCTCGTCACCAAGACCGAGACGGCTCGACATCACCAATACCCGCTGGAGGGACTGCCCTACCAGGAGTTGATCGAGCGCGACGGTCAGCCCCTCGACCGCGGCGACGCCCGCGAGGAGAACGAGAAGAAAGCTGAGTTCACCCAAAAGGCGCGGGCTCACGCGGCTCGCGGCGAGCCGTACGAGCCTGACGAGGAGGGTGTGCGGTTCGATCGTGAGTTGATGGACCGTTACCGAACGACACTGGCGGGTACCGAGACAATACGAGATCACAACTGCTGGGTGCTCTACTTCGAACCGCGGGACGCTCGACTACCGGATACACGGCGAATGGACAAGGCGTTGAACCGCTCGACGGGACGCCTGTGGGTCGCGGCGGACGACTACGGGGTCGCCCGCGTGTCGTTCGAAATGCAGAAACCCTTTCGGTATCTCTGGGGCCTGATCGCGACGCTGCGGAGCGGCGCCGGCCAACTCGACTTCGAGCGCGGCGACGGCGGCGTGTGGACGCCAACCAGCTTCAATCTCACACTCGATCTGCGAGTGTTCTTCAAGAGCATCCGCCGCCGGATCAACCAAACATGGGCAGAGATCGATCCAGGCACGCTACCGTCCGAACAAGCAGATAGGGGGTCGGCCCGGTGGACACCAGCGACCTCGGACTGACGGATCCGTAACCGCTGCGCCCCTCTCGCAGCGCCTCCTGCACCGGAGGATCACGGATCTGCACCCGTGTACTCGCTACCCACTATGGACCGGGCCTTGCTATTCTCTGTGGCATGTTCAAGACCACTCCTCTCGTCTGTGCGGCTGCGTCACTGGTCATCGTCTGGGGATGCGGCGGCTCTGCCAGCACGGACCCCGCCCCTGGAACCGAAGTGACCATCACGACCCCAGACGGCCAGGTCATCACCGGACAGGTCGCGCCAAAACCGGACGCTGAGCCTCCCAGCGCGGCCGAGGCACCGCCGGCAGCCGCCGACCCGGAGCCGGCGTTCACCGAGGTCACGGTCCCGGCCGGCACGACGGTTTCGGCCGTGCTCCAGACCGCGCTTGCGTCAGACGTCAGCCGAGTCGAGGATCCGGTGCAGGCGCGGGTGAGCGAAGCCGTGATGTTGGGCGGAGAAGCTGTAATTCCCAAAGGCAGCATGCTTCACGGCTCGGTGCTGAACGCCGAGGCATCCGGGAAGGTCAAGGGGCTTGCCAGTCTCTCTTACCGCTTCGACCGGCTCGATGTCGACACCAGTCAGTACGGGGTCCGCTCCAAGGCGATTTCGCACGAGGCGAAGAGCACCAAGACCGACGACGCCAAAAAGATCGGGATCGGCGCCGGAGCCGGTGCGCTGGTGGGCGGCCTGCTCGGTGGCAAGAAGGGCGCTGGAGTTGGCACCGTCGTTGGTGGTGGTGCGGGGACGACCATGGTCTTGACCGGCGGGGGTGACGAGGTCGAGCTCGGCGTTGGTCACAAGGTCAACGTCAGGCTCCAAGATCCGATCGTCGTGCTCGTCCCGCGAAGCTAGCCAGCCTTCCCTCGTCAGGGCGCGCACGGTAACATCGGACGTGCCCGGTCGGCGCGTTCTCGCGTTCGTTCTCTGGACCGCTCTTTCCAGCCACGCCTGCGCCCCGTTGCACACGTCGGTTGCTGCTGTCGACCGGGACTACGTCGTCCTGGTGTCTTTCGACGGCTTCCGCCGTGACTATCTGGACCGGCACGACACGCCTCACTTCGACGAGCTCGGAGATTCGGGGCTCGTAGCGGACGCGCTCGTCCCGGTCTTTCCGTCCCAGACATTCTCCGGCCACTACTCGATCGCCACCGGCCTCTATCCGTCGCGACACGGGATCGTCAACAACCGGTTTCTTGATCCGATCCGCGGCGAACAGTTCAACTACCGCGACACGGACGTCGTGCAGGACGGATCCTGGTACGGAGGTGAGCCGATTTGGGTCACGGCTGAGCTGCAGGGTATGACCACCGCGTCGTTTTTCTTTCCGGGAACCGAAGCACCAATCCTGGGAATCCGCCCGTCGCAGTGGCGGAAGTACGACGCCGGAGTCCCCAACCGGAGGCGAGTCGAACAGGTCATCGAGTGGCTAAACCTCCCACCGAACGACCGGCCTCATCTGATCACGGTCTACTTCTCGATGGTCGATGGCTCGGGGCACAACTTTGGACCGCAGGCTCCGGAGCTGTTTCGGGCGATTGAGTCCGCGGACCGCTATCTGGGCATGTTGATGGCGGAGCTCTCGCAGTTGGAGCACGGCGATCGCGTGAACCTGGTCGTGGTGTCAGACCACGGGATGGCCGCGGTAGACACCGACCGACAGGTCGTGCTCTCCGACATCATGGACCTCCGAGGCGCGCGGCTCGAGTCGCTCGGGCCAGGCGTCAGCGTCCACGTGAACGGTGACCGGCCTACTGCCGAGCGATTCGTCACGGCGTTCAACGCCGCTGTCGATCCAGATGACGCCCGCGCCTATCTCCGTGCGGACACGCCCGCGCACCTCCATGTCGGCGACAACCCGAGGTATGGAGACGTGCTGCTGATCCCGAGTGAAGGCGTGCTCATCCGGTTTCGGCAACGAACCTCTCGGCCGGCTGGAACCCACGGTTGGGACCCGACATTGCCCTCGATGCACGGGATCTTCCTGGCGCGCGGGCCAACGATTGCCCCCGGACTGCGTGTGCCCGCCTTCGAGCACATCCACGTGTATCCCTTGCTCGCGCACCTTCTGGGGCTCACACCCAACCCGGACATCGACGGAGATCTGTCGGTTTTCGACCCGGTCTTGGGCCGCGCGCCGTAAACCCGCCCTCTGTCTCCTGTCTCCGGCATGTATGGCGTAGGATTTGGCATGCCTCAGACACGCGTTGAACAGGTTCTCGCCACCGTCGGGAGTCTCGTCTTTCCCGGCGTCTATGACACGCTGTCCGCAAAGATGGCCGAGCGCGCGGGTTTTCCACTCGCCTTCGTCTCTGGCTACGCCGTGTCGGCGACCCTCATTGGTGAGCCCGACATGGGGCTTCTTACGCAGAGCGAGATTGTCGACCGTGGGAGGGCGATCTGTCGCAGCGTGTCGATCCCGATTATCGTCGACGCCGACACCGGATATGGCAATCCTCTCAATGTCATGCGCACGGTCAACGAGCTCATTGACGCGGGTGCGGCAGGATGCTTCCTCGAAGACCAGGTCTGGCCCAAGCGGTGCGGCCACATGCGAGGCAAGAAGGTCATTCCGCGCAACGAGTACCTCGAGAAGATCAAGGCCGCGGCGGAAGCCAGAAGGGATCGCGACTTCTTCATCGTGGCACGCACCGACGCGCTCGGCGCGGTCAACATTGATGAGGCCGTAGCGCGGGCCGAGTCGGCACGAGCCCTTGGTGCCAACGCGACCTTCATCGAGGCACCTCGGACGCTGGATGAGCTCGCCGAGGTCGGCCGACGCGCGCCAAAGCCCACCGTCGCCAATATGATCGAACAGGGCAAGACGCCGGTCTTACCTCGCGCCGAGCTTGCCGACCTGGGCTTTCAGCTGATCTTGTACCCGCTGGCGGGTCTCTATGCCTCGGCCAAGGCCCTCCAGACCGTGTTCGACACGCTCAGGACCGACGAAACGACCACCCGAGGCGCTGACGCCTTGATCGCCTTCGACGCCTTCAACGAGATCATCGGCGTCGACCAGAAGTTCGAGCTCGCCGAGCGATTCGGCGAAGGAAAATCATAGCGGCGCGGAAGTGCGCGATCTATAATTCGGCCCTCGTCGAGGGAGGTTACACGGTGAAGATACCTGTCAGTATCACGATCAACGGCCGTCGCTACGAACGCGAGGTCGAGCCGCGACAATTGCTGGTTCATTTCATTCGCGACCTCGGCACGCTCACCGGCACCAAGGTGGGATGCGACACCAGCCAGTGCGGGTCGTGCACGGTCCTGCTCGATGGCGTCTCCGTCAAGTCGTGCACCTGCCTCGCGGTGCAGGCGGACGGGGCGGAGGTCACGACGATCGAGGGGCTCGCGACCAACGGCACACTCCACGCGCTACAAGAGGGCTTCTGGGAGAAGCATGGACTGCAGTGCGGCTTCTGCACGCCGGGGATGATCTTCGCATCCCACGAGCTGCTCCGAACGAATCCCTCTCCGAGCGCCGACGAGATTCGCCACGGACTCGAGGGCAACATGTGCCGGTGCACCGGCTATCAGAACATCGTGCGCGCGGTTCAACAGGCCGCCGAACAGATGTCGGAGAAATAGCGATGGCGACGAGAATCTTTGGCTCCGGCATCCGGCGGCGGGAAGACCCGCGCCTGCTCACAGGCACCGCCACCTACACCGACGACATCTCGCTTCCCGGCATGCTGCACGCGGCGATGCTGCGCAGCCCGCATGCGCACGCCAAGATCACCGGCATCGACACCGGCAAAGCCGCCTCGGCACCAGGGGTCGTGGCGGTGTACACCGCCACGGACGTCGAAGGCGCGCTCCAGCCCGTGCCGTGCGCGTGGCTCTTGCCCGATTCCGACTTGAAGATCGCGGGGTACTCCTGCATCGCCAAGGACGTGGTCCGGTACACGGGGGACATCGTCGCGGTCGTCGTCGCCGAGGACCGCTATCAGGCCGCCGATGCGATCGACCTGATTGACGTCGACTACGAGCCGCTGCCAGCGGTGAGCGACCCGGTGAGCGGATCGAAAGACGATGCACCGCAACTGCATCCCGATATTCCCGGCAACCAGGCTTTCCATTGGGTCGTCACGGGCGGCGACATCGACGCCGCATTCGAGAATGCAGAGGTCGTCGTCAAGGAACAGATCCGGCAGCAGCGCCTCATTCCGAACGCGATGGAGCCGCGCTCGGCGGTCGCGCAATACAGCCAGGCGACGGGCGAGCTGACGCTGTGGAACACGACCCAGAACCCCCATATCGTCCGGTTCCTATGCGCCGGCGTCACTGGCGTGCCCGAAGACAAGTGTCGCGTCATTGCGCCGGAGGTCGGCGGCGGCTTCGGCAGCAAGATCGCCGTCTATCCCGGCGACTTCGTGACCGTGTTTTGCGCGATGACGATTGGTCGGCCAGTCAAGTGGACGGAGACCCGCAGCGAGGGCTACACGGCGACGACGCACGGTCGCGACCACATCCAGGACGTCGAGTTGGCGGGCACGAAGGACGGGAAGATCAGGGGGCTTCGGTGCACAGTGCACGCGGGCATGGGGGCCTATCTCTCGACGGCTGCGCCGGGGATCCCGACCATTCTTCACGGACTGATGCTGTCGGGTTGCTATGACATCCCGGCTATCAAGGAGAACGTCTACGGTATCTACACCAATACGGTTCCCGTCGAGGCTTACCGCGGCGCCGGACGACCCGAGGCGACGTTCATGATCGAGCGGTTGATAGACGTGTTCGCCGCCGAGATCGGGATGGACCCGGCCGACGTGCGACAAAAGAACTTCATACAGAAATTCGACGACGGGCACGACGTCGTGACCGGGCTCACCTACGACAGCGGCGACTACCCCGCTGGACTGACGAAGTCCCTCGACCATGTTGGGTACAAAAGCCTCCGAGAGGAACAAGCCAAAGCGAGAGCAGACGGCCGCCACATGGGCATCGGCATCTCGTCCTACGTAGAGATCTGCGGCCTGGGGCCGTCGCAGGTGGCGGGCGCGATCGGTTTCCAGGGTGGGCTCTGGGAAAGCTCGATCGTTCGCTTCCACCCAACCGGCAAGGTCCACGTCTTCATCGGGGCCTCACCGCACGGGCAGGGCGAGGAAACCACGTTTGCACAGATCGTGGCGGACGAGATCGGCGTTGACACCGATGACGTCAAGGTCTTCCACGGTGACACCGATACGACCCCGATGGGTTGGGGCACTTACGGCAGTCGCACGACCGCCGTCGGGGGTGCCGCGCTAGCCCTAACAGTGCGGAAGATTCGCGACAAGGCCAAGGTCATCGCCGCCCACCTGCTCGAAGCCGCCGTCGAAGACATGGCGTATGAG
The DNA here is from genome assembly GCA_965216615.1 of Vicinamibacterales bacterium. Taxonomy (GTDB): domain Bacteria; phylum Acidobacteriota; class Vicinamibacteria; order Vicinamibacterales; family UBA8438; genus CAUZIB01. The sequence goes on from CBDCGH010000023.1 coordinate 268,755, forward strand.
GACGGCACGTTCTTCGTCAAGGGCGCGCCCGACAAGAGCAAGACCATCCAGGACGTGTGCCTGATGGCGCACGTCGCGTGGGACATGCCTGAAGGCGTCGAGGCCGGACTCGAGGCGTCGACATTCTACGATCCGCCAAACTTTGTGTTTCCGTACGGCGCGCACGTGGCCGTGGTGGAGGTCGACGCCGACACGGGTCAGGTCGACCTCACGCGCTACGTGGCGCTCGACGACTGCGGACCGCAGATCAACCCAACGATTGTCGAGGGGCAGGTGCATGGCGGAGTCGTGCAGGGCATCGGTCAGGCGCTCTGGGAAGAAGCCGTCTACGACGAGAACGCCCAGCTGGTGAGCGGGTCGATGCTCGACTACGCGTTGCCGCGCGCCGATGGCTTGCCGGAGATCGAGGTGCTGTCGACCGTGACACCTTCACCGCACCATCCACTTGGGGTGAAAGGCATCGGGGAGGCGGGCACGATCGCCTCAACGGTCACCGTCTACAACGCCGTCATGGATGCCTTAAGACCGCTCGGCGTGAAGCGGGTAGACATGCCGTTCACACCCGAGCGCGTCTGGCGCGCCATCCAGGAAGCGAAGGGGAGCTAAGCCATGTTTGCCGCAGACTTCGAGTACTACCGAGCCGGCTCAGTGGCCGAAGCTGGAGATCTCCTGCAAAAGCATCCCGGCGCGAAGCTGCTCGCCGGGGGACACAGCCTGATTCCCCTCCTGAAGCTGCGTCTCGCGGTCCCCGAGGCGGTCATCGACATCGGCCGCATCGCTGAGCTGCGAGGGATCAGCGTCGATGGCGGGACGCTCCGGATTGGCCCACTCACGACCCACGCCGAGATCGCCGCGTCAGCCGACGTTCAGGCGCATGCCCGCGCGCTCGCCGAAGCCGCCGGGCAGATTGGCGACCCGGCCGTTCGCAACCGCGGCACGATTGGGGGCAACGTCGCGCACGCCGACCCGGCGTCCGATTTGCCGACGGTGCTGTGCGCCCTGGGTGCCAGTGTGGGCGTTCAGGGCCCTGGCGGCAGCCGGACGGTGGCGTGTCCTGACTTCTTCCAGGGCGTGATGACGACCACCCTCGGCGAGCACGATCTGCTGACCTCGATCGACGTGCCCGTGGCGAGAAACGGTCAGGGCAGCGCGTATGCGAAGTTCTCTCACCCGGCCTCGCGGTATGCGGTCGTCGGGGTTGCCGCCGCGGTCACGGTCGGCGGGGGCACCTGCTCGGCCGCCGCGGTCACGGTCGGCGGCGTCGTGCCGGCACCGGTCAGAGCTGGGTCTGTCGAGCAGGGCCTTGTAGGAGAAGCCCTGTCAGCCGCCGTCATCGAGGCCGCCGCCGGCGCCGTGCTCAGTGATCTCGGGCCTGACGAGGATCTCATGGGCGACATCTTCGCATCGGCTGGCTACCGCAAGGCGGTGACCCCAGTCTGGGTGCAGCGGGCAATTGCCGCGGCCGCGGAACGCGCCGGATAGCAGTCAGAGCGGCGGCGTGTTCAGGCCGGATTCAATCGACGACCTCCAGACGCGACTCCAGGCGGAGCAGTACATCGCGGATCGCGGCCTGGCCACGTCGGTCTTTCTCGCACTCAAGCTGCAGCGGCCCCTGCTGCTGGAGGGTGAGGCCGGCGTCGGCAAGACCGAGGTCGCAAAGGTGCTGGCCTCGGCGCTCGACACCCCACTGATCCGCCTGCAGTGCTACGAGGGTCTGGATATCGCGCATGCCGTCTACGAGTGGAACTATGCCCGACAGCTGCTCGAGATCCGGCTGATGGAAGCAAGCGGAGCGGTGAGCCAGAACCGCGACACCGCTGCCAAGGAACTGTTCGACGACAAGTTCCTCATCAAGCGCCCGCTGCTTCAAGCTATCTCCGCCAGCCAGCCGCCTGTCCTCCTGATCGATGAGCTTGACCGAGCCGACGATGAGTTCGAAGGCTTTCTCCTCGAGCTCCTGTCGGATTATCAGATCACGATCCCAGAGCTGGGGACCATCCGGGCCGCGCAGCCGCCGGTCGTGGTTCTGACGTCGAATCGCACGCGCGAGCTGCACGATGCGCTCAAGCGGCGATGTCTCTACTACTGGATCGACTACCCCGATTTTGCCAAGGAACTCTCGATCATCACGACCAAGGTGCCGGCGGCGCCGTCCAGACTGGCCGAACAGGTCACGGGGTTCGTGCAGGAGCTCAGGGAGGCAGAGCTCTACAAGCTGCTTGGCGTGTCCGAAACCCTCGATTGGATCACCGCCCTCGTCGCGCTCGACAAGGCGGAGCTCGACGCCGACACCATCGACCAGACACTCGGTATCGTGCTGAAGAACCAGGAGGACATCCAGGCTATTCGCGGCGAACGGGTGCAGGAGATGCTGAATCGGGCGAAACACCGGGCACCATGAGCGCCCTCCTCTCGAACCTGCTCCACTTCTCGCGCTTGCTCGGTGACCTGGGACTCGACGTTCAAGCGGTCCGAACGCTCGATGTCGTGCGCGCGCTCGACCAGATCGAGATTGGTCGCAGGTCGGATTTCTACCACACCCTGCGATGCCTGCTTGTGAGGCGTCCGCAGGACATCCCGCTGTTTGACGAAGCCTTCCGCGTCTTCTGGAGACCGCCGCCCGGCAACTGGACGACCGACGATCTGCGGGCCATGGGCGAACACCGGCGAACCGGCGCCCCCAAGATCGATGCCCCGGCCCGCCCGTCGGGCGGCGAGCCCACGCCCGCACGTCCGCTGCCGCTCGAGTACGAGCAGGTGGTGGCGCAAAGCTACAGCGATCGCGAGGTACTCTGGCAGAAGGACTTCGCCAACCTCACGGGCGAGGAGCTGTCCGAAGCGCGTCGCATGCTGGCTGAGCTCCGCTGGGACGTCGAGGTCCGACGAACGCGACGCTGGCATCCTGGACCGGGTCGCATCCCGGACCTCCGACGCGTGATACGGGCGAGCCTGCGGTACGGCGGCGAGCCGATCACGCTGCCGACGCGACGACGGCGGCGGCGGCGACGGCCCCTCGTCCTCCTCTGCGACGTCAGCGGCTCGATGGAACGCTACTCGCGGATGCTGCTTCATTTTCTGTATTGCATGACGGGGCGACTGAGCGACGTCGAGGTGTTCGTGTTTGCCACCCGTCTGACGCGGGTCACGCGGGAGCTCGCGCCTCGGCTCGGCCGTGCCAAGGACACTGACGTCGTGTCGCGACTGCCAACGCACGTCCCTGACTTCTCGGGGGGCACACGGATCGGCGAAGTGCTACATGCGTTCAACGCCCGCTGGGCTCGCCGCGTGCTCGGGCGTGGGGCTGTCGTGCTGGTCATCTCCGACGGCTGGGACCGCGGAGAACCGGACCAACTGGGGCGCGAAATGGCGAGGCTGCAACGCACGACGCATCGGCTGATCTGGCTCAACCCGCTGCTGGGCTCCTCAGACTACGTCCCCCTGACGCGCGGAATCAGGACCGCCCTCCCCTTCATCGACGACTTCCTCCCAGTCCACAATCTCGAGAGCTTGGAACAGCTCGGGGAAGAACTGAACAAGATTCGGAGGTAGGAGGTGCTCTCCTACCTCCTGTCTCCTTCTAGTACCCTGTACCTCATGCAGATTTCCTCGTCGTATCGCTTCGATGCGCCGCCGGAGGTGGTGTGGGGACTGCTCAACGACCCGGCTGTCATATCGGGCTGTCTTCCCGGGTGCGAGTCGCTCGAGCCCGCGGGCGAGGATACGTATCGGGCGAGCCTGACCGTCGGCGTCGCAGCCATCAGCGGTCGCTATCAGGGAACCGTCCAGATCGCCGATCAGCAGCCACCCGCGAGCTATCGTCTTATTGTCGAAGGCAGCGGACGAGCTGGTATCGTGAAGGGCGAGGCCAAGGTACGGCTCACCGAGGAAGGTGACCACACAGTCGTGGCCGTCGAGGGGACCGGCCAAGTGGCCGGGACGATTGCCCGTGTCGGACAGCGCCTCCTTGGCAGCGTATCGAAGATGATGATGGATAAGTTCTTCGGGTGCCTTGCCACCAAGGCTACTGCCACGGCCCCACCCGGATCCTGACCATGGTGACTATGTCACGCGTTCTCTCACTCCTGAAGTCGGCGCTTGTCGTAGTCGGGGTCCTGGCCGCCGGCGCCGGTATCGCCGTTGCCCTGCTCATCTTTGTGTTCGACCTGCAATGGGAGCTCGACGGCAGTTCGCGCCCCATGTTCTCGCTCGGCGGCAGCCCGGAAGAGCACTACGACGATCTCGAGTCGAACCGCAGCCAGCACTACTCTCACCTGCTTCCAGCCCCGCCGGTCGCCGACAGTCAGACCGCGCCCTACTGGACTGACTTTCGCGGTCCCGCACGCGACGGCCGCTACACGCAAACGCCGATTCGTTCTGACTGGCCCGATGACGGCCTGAGCCCGATCTGGAAGCAGCCGATCGGCGGTGGGTACGCGTCATTCGCAATCGCCAACAACCGCGCGTACACGATCGAGCAGCGGCGCGACCGTGAGGCGGTGGCGGCCTATGACGCGGATACCGGACGCGAGCTGTGGGTGCACGATTGGGAGACTCGGTTTGACGAGGCGATGGGTGGGCCGGGACCGCGCGCCACGCCAACCTGGCACGATGGCCGGGTCTATGCGCTGGGTGCCACCGGGTTGCTGTGGTGTCTCGACGCCGCGACCGGCGAAATCATCTGGAATCGCGACATCCTGTCTGACAGCAGCACGCCCAACCTCCGGTGGGCCATGTCGGGCGCTCCACTGATTGTCGATGACCTCGTCATCGTCCAGCCTGGCGGGACATCCGGATGGTCGGTGGTTGCGTACGATCGTCACTCGGGTGATGTCGTGTGGCACGCCCTCGACGATGTTCAATCCTACACCTCACCGATGACCCTCACGCTGAACGGCGTGCGGCAGCTCGTCGTCGTGACCGCGGAGCGAGCGCTTGGCATGACCATCGACGACGGATCAGTGCTCTGGGAGCACCCGTGGACGGTGCCGGTCGTGCCAAACATCTCCCAACCTTTGGCGGTGAGCGACCAACGGCTGTTCCTGTCGGCTGGATACGGCAAGGGGGCGACGGTGATTGAGATCTCGGGTGAAGACCCACCGTTCTCCATTGAACCCGTCTGGCTCAACAACCGGATGAAGAACAAGTTCAGCAGCTCGGTGCTCCATGACGGTTTCATCTATGGCTTGGATGAAGCCATCCTCGCGTGTCTCGACGCCGAAACCGGTCAGCTCCAGTGGAAGGGCGGCCGCTACGGTTACGGCCAGCTGCTGCTCGCCGGCGACCATCTGATCGTGCTCACCGAGCGAGGTGAGATCGCGCTGGTCCAGGCCACACCGGATCGGCATATCGAGCTGGCCGTGTCGCCGGCCATTGAGGGCAAGACGTGGAACGTCCCAGCAATTGCCGACGGCCGGCTGCTCGTCAGGAACTCCCGCGAGATGGCGGCGTTTGATCTGAGGTGATCTACGCCCTCTTCCGCTTCCGAGTCTTCGCGGCCTTGGCGCGGGACGCTTTCGCCGGCTTTTTCTTTGCTTCGCTGACCGAGTCGAGGCTCTTGCGCAGCGCCTCCATGAGGTCGACCACCTTGGCGGGTTGATCCGCCGTGGTTTCGATGACGTCCTCGCCCGTAACCTTGGCGTCGATGATCCGCCTCAGCTCCGCCTGATACTCGTCTTTGAACTCCGATAGGTCGATGTCGCCCTCGAAGTTGCCAATCACCTGCTTGGCAAGCTTGACCTCGAGTTCGTTGGTCTCCTCTGGCACCTGGTCGAGCTCGTCGATGGCCGACATCGATCGGACCTCGCTCGCCTGCCGCAGCGTGAACATCATGAGGCCGCGCTCACGCGGCTGCACCGCCACGACGTATTCCCGGCCCAGGATCGCCATCTTTCCGATTCCCGCCTTGCCTCGTAGCGCCTCGCGGAGCACGCCGAACGCATCGGCCGCGACCTTCCCGTCGGGTGCGAGGTAGTACGGCTTCTCGACGTAGATGGGATCGATCGTGTCGACGTCGGCAAACCGCATCAAGTTGATGATGCGTGTCGACTCCGGGCGCGCCTTCGCGATGTCGTCATCGTCCATCACGACGTAGCGTCCCTTCTCGAACTCATAGCCCTTGACGATCTCCGACTTGTCGACCTGACACTCGCACTCCGGGCACCATTTCTTCTGCTGGATACGCGACTGACAGGTGGCGTGAAGCTGATTGAAGCGGATCGACGCGGCCGAGTCGGTGGCGGGAAACACGCGCACCGGAACGTTGACCAGGCTGACCTTCAGGAACCCTCTCCAGGTTGGGCGTGCAGGCATGTTGCCTAGTCTATCGGCTGGTCGGAAGCCGAGGCACAGACCTGCACACGATTGCACACGTGAAGCAGTATCCTGACACCTCGATGGCCCGGAAGCCCCCGCGTCTGCCGCGTTGGAAGGACGACCCGCGAGACGTGAGACCGATGCTCGCGGAGCTCGCCGACCCGAAGGCCCACGAGCGCACCCTCGGGAAGGCCCAGCTCGTCTTCGAGCCCAAGTACGACGGAATCCGCGCGTTGATTGACGTTCAGGTCGCCCCGTCCATCCAGGTGGCGATCTATTCGCGGTTGGGCAACGACAAGTCGGACCAGTTTCCCGAGCTCATCGCGCCGCTGGAGCGATTTGCACGACGCCTCGACGGGCCGCTGCTGTTGGATGGGGAAGTCGTTGCGGTCGACGCGCGGGGCCAGCCGCTTGGGTTTCAGCATCTCCAAGGTCGGTTCCACGTCCGCGGGCTGAAGTCTCATCGCGGATCACAGGCGGCATCGGTCGCGTTCATCGCATTCGATCTCTTACGTGACGGCGACGACGACGTCCGCGGACTCCCCTTTCACGAGCGGCGCGCACGCCTCGTCGACCACTTTCGGCGTCCGGGCTCCCGAGCGCTACGACTGATTGATAGCACCGTCGGCGGCGGCAACGCGCTTCGCAAGAAGGCGGAGCGCTCCGGCTGGGAAGGGATCGTCGCCAAAGATCCGAAGGGCCGCTATGCGACCGGCCGGCGCCATGCAAGCTGGCAGAAGCTGAAGTTCGTCGAGACCGAGGAGCTCGTCGTCGGCGGATGGACCGAACCTCGCCAGTCGCGTGCGCATTTCGGGGCCTTGCTCCTTGGCTACTACCCGAAAGGAGCGCCGTCCCCGAGGGGGTTGATCTTCGCCGGCCAGGTCGGGTCTGGATTCAGCCAGGCCGAGCTCGACCGGGTCGCCGCCCAACTCGCGCCACTGATTACCGCTGCCAGTCCGTTTACCGAGTTTCCGCGAAACGACAAGGCCGATCACTGGGTCGAACCGAAACTGGTCGCACAGACCAAGTTCACCGAGTGGACGCTCGACGGGCTGCTGAGAAACCCGGTCTATCTCGGACTGCGGACGGACAAGGACCCGACCACGATACGCCTCACCAACCGACGGCCAGGTTCGGAAACGCCCATCACAGTGGCTCGCGCCGCGAGCCACAACCAGCCCGCGGTCGTGGAGCCGGCGTCGTCGGACCTGGCCTCGATGCTGGAGGATCTCGAGCGGCGGCAGCGACGCGGCACGCTCGTGCTGTCAAATGGTCAGCGTCTCCCGGTCGGGAATCTCGACAAAGTCTTTTGGCCCGATCTCGGAATCACGAAGGGGGAGCTCGTCAGGTTCTACGTGCGGATGGCGCCCTATCTACTGCCGGTGGTCGACGACCGGCCGCTCGTGATGAAGCGTTTCCCAAACGGTGTCACCGGCAAGTCCTTCTATCAGCACCGCGCGCCCGACCCGATCCCGGACGGACTCCGCGTCGCGATGGTGCGCGAGCGTCCGGACAACGATGAGGACGAGTCGGGTGTGCCGTACCTGGTGGGCGGCGAGCTCCAGGCGCTGCTCTACATGGCCCAGCTGGCGGTCATCTCCCAAGACCCCTGGTTCTCGCGTCTCTCAGCGATCACCGATGCTGACCAGGTCGCGCTCGACCTTGATCCGATGCCTGGGGCCTCGTTTCAGCAAGTCCTCGACGTCGCGTGCTGGCTACACGACGAACTTCGCGAGCTTGGGACTCCGTGCTTTCCCAAAACATCGGGCTCCAAGGGCATTCACATCTTCATTCCGCTGCCGCCGGGGACGTCGTACGAAGCCGGCATGATCTTCTGTCAGATTCTGGCCACGCTCGTGGCCAGCCGGCACCCCGAGGTGGCGACCGTGGAGCGCATGGTCAAGAAGCGACCACCCGCCACGGTCTACATCGACTATCTGCAAAACATCTACGGCAAGACGTTGGCCTGCGCCTACAGTGCCGGGCCAGTTCTTTCGCGGGCCAGTGTGTCGACGCCTCTCACGTGGACCGAGGTCCGTGAGGGCGTCAAGAGCGGTCTGGCCCCAGCCGACTTCACCATCCGGACGATCTTCTCGCGGCTCGCCCAGGTAGGCGACCTGTGGGCCGGGTTGCGAGAGGCCGAGCCGGCTGATCTGGAAGCGGTGTTCTAGCTCGGCGCGTCCTGACCGGCGTGTATCGCCCCGGGGTTCTTGGACAGTGGTTTGACGGTATTCGCTCCTACGCTACCGCGTCCAGCCGTACGAGGTCGTGTCGCACCTGGGCTGGGCTTCGATAGCGGTACTTCTCCAGCATCCACTGCTCGTTGTACGTCCGCTTGAACTCGAGCAAGGCGAGGCGGAGTGCCTCGATCGTCTCGAAGCTTCGCACCCACAACACATTCTCCTTCAGCGTGCGGATGAAGCGCTCCGCGACGCCGTTCCCTTCGGGCTCCCGCACGAAGCTCGGGGAGCTCTCGATGCCGAAGAAGGCGATCTCCTGTTGGAAGTCATCAGCCAGGTAGTTGGACCCGTGGTCGTGCCGCAGTCGCAACCCGCGGGCGACGCCGTCGCCGATGCCCCCGAAGCGCTCGCGAACGCCCTGGCGGATCGGCTCCAGGGCCTCGAAGCGGTTGCCCCTCTTGGCCGCATGCAGCCCGATGCACTCGGTCGTACAGTGATCGACGGCCACGAAAACGCAGGCCGCCCCCTCGGCGACGGTCACAGTGGCCGTCATGTCCGTCCCCCACATGACGTCGGGCGCCTCGGTGGTGATGGTCCCGTCGTGCGCCGTCGGCCCGTGCGTGTGGCCCACGCGGTGCGCGGCCTGAAGATCGTGCTCCCGCATCAGCCGTCGCACCCGCTCCTTCGCGGTGCGGATCCCCGCGACCCGCAGCTTCGCCCAGGCTTTCCGGTACCCTTCGCCATGAAACGGCGAGGCCTCGAGCACTCGACGAATGTGGCCGACCAGGACGTCGTCGGGGGCGGCGCCGATCGGACCGCGGCGACGACACGGCGCCGAGGACAGGGTCGCCTGCCGCCGCGCATACACGCTAGAGCGAGCGCAGTGCCACACGCGGCAGACCCGCTGCACGCCGTACGCCCGACGGGTGGAGATCGAATGGGCGTCACTCATCGCGTCGACCTCCGCTGGGCCAAAGGGACGCCGGCCTCCAGTTGGTCCACTTTCGCGTAGAGCAGTTCGTTCTCCATCAGCAGCTCGCCGATCTTGGCCTGCAGCCGACGATTGTCTTCGTCCCGGGCCTCCGTCGCGCGACTCTTTAACCCCGCCTGGCCCGCGACCAGAAACTGATCACGCCACTGCGACGCCCGCGCCGCCGTGATCCCCAGCTCCCGCGACACGGACTCGAGATCCTCTCCACGCAGCAGACGCAGCACCGTCTCGCGCTTGCGCCGGGCCGAAAACCGTCCCCCACGGCCGCGCCCGGCGGCCGCCGGTCGCCCTCCGGGCTCCCTCCGCCTCCGCCGAACCCTGATCTGGCTTCCCCATCTCGACACTCCTCCTGCGAGTACTCTCTCGCAATCAAGTGTCCAAGAAAACCCTGGGGCGCAGGAGGCGCATGGTAAGATCCAGCGGTTCGAGGCCGCGTATACTGCGCGCCTGTAGCTCAGCTGGATAGAGCGCCGGGCTTCGAACCCGTAGGTCGGGGGTTCGAGTCCCTCCGGGCGCGCCATTCTCAAGTCGGGGCTTCGCCCCGAGCCCCCGCTTGCCCTTGCGGGGGCCCAAAGCCCCGCGCCGGGCTCGCGAGGCGCGCCGTGCGCGCCTTTTGTCGGTTGTGTGCGTCAGGTCGTGATTGCGCCCGTAGCTCAGCTGGATAGAGCGTCGGCCTCCGGAGCCGAAGGCCACAGGTTCGAATCCTGTCGGGCGCGCCAATTCCACCGCATTGGACCGACATGCGTGTCACGCATCTCGTAGCTGGTCTCGGTCTCACCGCCGTGACCCTGGTATCCACCGCCGCCTGCGACGGCGGAACGGCCTCGGCCTCCCGCCCAACGGCCACCGTCGAAGAGATCATGCGGGTTGTCATTGACCCTTCGGCTGACGCCATCTGGGATGCCGTCGTCACTGACGCGACCGCGGAGGGCATCACCGAGATCCGACCCGAAACCGCAGACGACTGGGCGAGGCTTCGCCGCCACGCTCTCATCATTGCCGAAGCCACCAATCTCCTGATGGTCGAGGAGCGTCGGATCGCCGCGCCGGAGTCACAATCGGAGCTGCCAGGCATCGACCTCCACCCGGACGCCATTCAGGAACTGGTGACAGAAGACTGGAGAGCGTGGGTTGAATCGGCCAGCGGACTTCACGATGCGAGCGTGATTGTCCTCGATGCCATTGACGCCCGCGAGGTCGATGCTCTGTTGGCCGCAGGGACCGCACTCGACGTGGCGTGTGAGAACTGCCACTCGCGCTATTGGTACCCCGGCGTCAGCGATCCGCGCCCTGCCGATCCCGACCGCTAGTGCACTGATAGCCGCACCGGCAAGGTACGCATCTATTGGAACGGGTGCGATCAACCCGCGGGGCGAATCGGGCTCCCGTCGGCACGCGTCAACTCGGCACAACACATGCCGTAGGTGCCCGGCGCACGTGACGGCTGGCCTACCGCCTTGATCCGGTCGCCAACCTCGATGGTCTCGGGCGACCACCCGCGGCGCGACATCGACAGCGCGGTCCCCATTTCGATCTCCCAGGCAATGGTCTCGCCGTTCTCGCCCTGAGACTCGACGAAGAGAAACGTGTGGGGGTTGCGAAAGAGGAATCGAGTCACCTCGCCGTCAATCTCGACGCTCTTGGTGTTGTCGTAGAACGGCGCGCTCGCGTGATGCGCCCCTGCCGGAATTCCGGTCACGCCTGCAGCGATCGCCAGCGCCGCCACGGCGACCGCAATGCCTAGCCACACTCTCACGAAGCTACCCTCCCTCGGCGGTGCGTTGCACTACTTGTACTTGGGTACGAGAAACTTGACCGGATGCCGCGCGACGCCCGGATCGCAAGCGTACGCCTGCAGCTGGTATCCCTCGGGCGCTGGGTTCCACTGCGTCGTGAAAGTCGCCGGCTCCCTGAGAAACAGCTCGTCCTCGACCGTAAGCATGACCTTCAATTGATCGCCGGCTCGCCAATAGCGCTCGGTCACCTTCTTGAGTTGCGACGACGGGATCCCGTTGTAGTCGTCGAAGCCGGTGACGTCGAAGGTGAAGTGGGTCGTCGTCACATGAAGGGCGCCGCCCTCATAGTGCCCCACCGAAACCCCCTGGAGGCTGAAGTCCATCGGCGTAGGGTCACGACCATCGAGCCAGACGGTCCGCAGCTGGTCGTCCTTCTCGTAGCGGAACAACACGCGGTCGGGCCACTGCACGACTTCCATCATGTACGGGTCGTAGACGAGCGCGGGTGGAGTCGACGGAACGCAGTCGTACTTCGGCGAAATCGCCTCGTCGAAGACTTGCTGGAACGCCAGAGCACGCTCGTTGAGCACCGGAAAGTTCTCCGCCGTCCATGGCATGTTCGGTCCATTGATGGGGCGAGAACCCGGTCCGCCGTCCCAGACACCGGACAGCTGAGGAATCGCGTCATCATCTTGAGCACTCAGCGGCGCGGCCGCCACGAGGCCAAGCAAACCCGCCCAGATCGCCATCTTCGGTGGCATCCTCATCGTCCAGGTTCCTCGCTCATCTGGATCGCTGGAGCGCTATGCTCGCAGTCTCGGGATTCTACTCCGATCGCTTCCCGAAACGCTGTGCTTCGCCCTTTCGTTTGGTCTCTGGCGACACTCGAATCTGTCAAGGAGTCAGGGAAACCGCACCGGGCAATCGTCGGGAGCTACGCTTCGTGAACTGGGTGCACCCAGCGTACGCGAACAAGCACATCTACACGCGGAACGACGAGGAGATCATCAGCGTGTCGATGGACGCGCGCGACTACGAGTGATCCCAACCACGCGCCGCGGGGCTGACTCACCGACCAATAGCTGCTACGATACCAGGTCGCGTTTGGTGTCTAACCACTTCGTGGGCCGCTAGCTCAACTGGCAGAGCAGCAGACTCTTAATCTGCGGGTTTGGGGTTCGAGTCCCCGGCGGCTCACCACTTTTTCCTCCGAAAAACGGCCAACTGCCCTCAACGCTGTAACGCGGACGGTGCGCTGTGACTGGTGGGCACGCGGCGGTCGCGCGGTGTCGATGGATGCATCGTCGACCTTTCACTGCTGCGCGGGCTACACAACCCCTATCCGACGGCCGCGTAGGCATACGGTAGATAGACTAGAAATCATGTGGACGAACGAAGTAGCCAGCACGCCTACGCGTTCAGCGGATCGACTGGCAACTGCCCGGTGGCGTGCCCGAGCGACTCGATCGGAATCCCCATCTTGTCGAGCAGACTCAGGTGGAGGTTCGCCAACGGCGTATCCTCGTGGTACCGGATGTGGCGGCCGCCCGAGCCCGCCGTACCACCAGCCAAGAGGATCGGCAGGTCTCGCGAGGCATGGGAGTTGCTGTCGGCCATTCCCGCGCCGTAGATGATCAGCGAGTGGTCGAGGAGCGAGCCGTCACCGTCGGGCGTCGAACTGAGTCGCCTGAGGAGCTCCGCAAAGAGCGTGGTGTGGTACTCGTTGATCTTCGCAAGCTTCTCGAGTTTTTCCGGATCTCTCTGGTGGTGGGAGATTGGATGATGCGCGTCGGGAACGCCGATCTCCGAATACGTTCGACCGGTGAGCTCACGTCCCATCATGAAGGTAACCACACGTGTGAGGTCCGTTTCGTACGCCAATGCGAGGAGGTCGAACATCAACTTCGCGTGTTCGCCAAGGGTGCTCGGAATCCCCGCCGGCGCGGCGATGACCGGCAGCTCGCCATCGCTCTGCGCCTCGGTTATCTGGATCCGCCGCTCGATATCACGGACGGCGTCGAGATACTGACTCAGCTTCGCCTGGTCGCCTGCCCCAACCTTGCGCGCGAGATTGTCCGCGCGCTCCGTGACCGAATCAAGCAGGCTGGCATCCTTCCGGAGCCGAGCCTTGCGTACCGCTGCGTCTGTGGTCCCACTGTCGCCAAATAGCAGTTCGAACACTACGCGCGGATTGTTCTCCATCGGCAGTGGCGTTGTCTCGTTTGCCCACGAGATCGTGTTCGTGTACGCGCAGCTAAACCCGTTGCCGCACGAGCCGGTGAAGTCTCGGCCGTCGATCGCGAGTTCGAGCGTCGCAAGCTGGGTCTCGCGACCGAGTACACGTCCCGCGATCCGATCCACGGACACGCCAGCGCGGAGATTGGAACCATTGTCCGGCCGCGGCGTCACGCCGGTGAGGAAGCCGGTTGCCGAGCGCGGATGCGGTCCCTCACCATCCACGCCGCGCATCCCCGAAAGCACGCGGATCGATTGGCGGAACGGCTCGAGCGGCTTGAGGATCCGCGGGAAGTCGAAGCCGGTGCCCTCGGCCGTGGGCGTCCAGTGGTTCATCATCATCCCGTTCGGGACGTAGACCGCGCCGAGGCGACGCACGGGGTTCGCCGCCGTGTTTCGCATCGCCGTGAGGGCCGGCACCATGCCGTCCAGGAACGGCAGCGCCAAGGACGCACCAAGCCCACGGAGTACGGCACGGCGGGGAATCGCCTTCTTCGTGATGATCATGATCGTGATCTCCGAATGCGGACGGCGTACCACTCACGATACCACGCTATCTCCAACAATAGACGACCAGCGCTAGTCTTCCGAAACCGATCCGCTGATGACGCCGCCATGGACACGTCGCCGCTTGAGATCAGCCTCTTCTGTCGAGGCCGGTTCCTCAGAGGTGTTCTTCTGTCGCCGACGGTACGCTGTGGCGGCCCAACCCGTCCCAAGCAGAGCGACGGCGAGAAGAACTGCAGACCCGGGGTCTCATGGCTTTGCGGACGTTCGGCATGTACTTCATATCTCCCTCTCTTCCAACAGCAGGCTTGGGGCTGAAGCCTACTTCAGCCGGTCGAGGCGCTTAAGCAGCTCCGCGTGGGTGATTGGTTGCCCCTTCGACAGCGCAGATTTGGCCGCGAGTATCACGATGCCGATGGAAGCGAGGACTGTGTTCATCTCTTCCTTCTCTTTCTAGAGTTTCTGTGACACGAAAGGTGTCGAAAGCGCTCGGTGCCTCTGCTCATTGAATCGGCCGACGTAACCGGGTGCTTGAGGTAGCAGACTCGATCTGAGTGGCCTTAGTCGGTCTTCGGTTTCATATGTCTTTCAGTGTGTCGGTGAGGGTGTTCCCGGCGACTGGGTAGGCATTCCCCCCAGCTAGGTTGGGCCCCCCGGCGGATCATCTTCCGCCGTTTTCCAAAAAGGGGGGTGCGAGACTAATCGACTGCCCTCGCTCAGCCGAGACACTGGGTCAAGGGCACACTCCTCAGCACTACCTCCTGCTGATGCGGACATAGAACGCCCTGCTCGTGGCGCAACAGCGTCTGTCGGACTGTTCGTGCCGGTCTGAGCCATCTTAACTGGCACGGACAGTCCCCTTTATCCCGTTCGTCTCCCTTCCTGTTGTCCCAAAACCAGATGTTTGTCCCAGGCCTGCACACGGAGGCACTCGAAGAGCGGCTTGTCCCGAGTCCAGCATGAAACTCGATTACGTTTCTGGCATTGCCTTGACGGTTCGGACGCGGGCCAGTGTTCGACGTGAGCCAATATCGCCGATGTCGGAGCCGGCACAGAAGATGCTCAACCCGCTGGGCGGGCGATAGAACGTCGCTGGTGTTGCGAGAGGTATCGAAACCCTTTTCCAGGAGACGACGTGAGTAGCAAGAAGACCGACGCGGCGGCCGACCACGAGCAGGGATCAGAGCGGCCGGAAACCGCGACCTCATTCTGGAATCCTTCTCCCATCCCAGTCGAACGGGAACGGCGAAAGGACCCAGCGGCGGAGCATCGCCATGAACAGGCCCGCACCGGGGTTCCGCCAACCGAAGCCGTTGAGCAGCGGGAAGGCGAAGACTCGCCGTACCCTGCCAGCACGGTACCGCTCTGGGACAAGACCGACGAGGGCTGACACTCAGATTCAATCTGCGGTCAGACCGTAGCGTGGCGTTTCCCTGCAGCACCGGGCAGGGGTAAGCCTTCGACGTCGCTGTCGCCGTCGATCACCTCTTCGGCCATCTTGATCTTCGCCTCGATGTCGGCCCGGCTCATCATCACGATGCGCTGCGCCTGCGGCGAGCCGGCACCGTGCATCGCCTCGACCATGGTCGTCACGCTCGTCATGTTCTCAATGTAGCGACCAAGCTTGACGCGCTCCTGCGTCTCGTATTCCGGATTGGCCTGATGATACTTCTCTACGTACTTCGCGATCTCGGGATTCTCGAACGATTTCTGTCCGGGCATCGTGGCCAAGAAACCGCCGGCCAAATCGTGGCTGAGCCGACCGATGTGATACACGTTGCGCGTGATGTTCTGCTTGACCGTGTTGGCCATCATCGGGTCGACCATGAAGGAGCCACACGGCAACCGATACCCCATGGCGCTGGCTCCGATGGCCGATGCGTAGGTCGTCTCGTTCATGTGAATCATCTCGGTGATCTTGTCGCGCACCACTGAGCTCTTTTCAGTACCGAGCACCTTGGTCATCTTGGCGGTGGCCCCGATCAAGACGTCGGCGTTGCCGCCCTTGCAGCCACCATAGTTGGCTCTGTGCCAAGTGGCGAAGTAGTTCACCATAGTGCCGCAGTACGCTGTCTCGCCGTTCATAAAGACGTGCGCATTCGGCACGAACACGTCGTCGAACACGACCATCGCCTCACCGCCCACGACCCCAAACCGCGGATTGCCGATGTCACAACCGCCCTCGAGCTTCCGGCTGTCATTCGACTGCCGTCCGAAAATGAACAGTACGCCTTCGGCGTCGGCTGGGACGGCGCAAGCGATCGCATAGTCGCGTTCCTCGTCCAACAGGCCGGTACCGGGCATGACGAGAATCTCATGGGAATTGATCCCGCCCGTATTGTGCAGCTTTGCGCCCCGGATGACGACACCGTCGTCACGTCGCTCAACCACTCGGACGAACTGGTCGGGGTCCTCCTGCTGGCTGGGACGTAGGCCTCGATGGCCCTTCGGATCAGTCATGGCCCCGGCAAGCATCACATCGGAGGCCTGCACCCGCAGCAAGTACTGCGTGAAACGCTCGTGATAGTCGGTGCCCTCACCCTGGTCGATATCGTAGGTGATGGCGTAGAGAGCGTTCAGAGCGTCCAATCCGACGCATCGCTGGAAACATGTGCCGGTCGTTTGTCCCAGTAGCCGCAACATCTGGATCTTCTTCACGAGATCGTCGGCACTCTGAAAAATGTGGGTGTAGCGGTGAATCCGCTCACCCGTGAGGTGGCTCGTGACGGTCATCACATCACGGTGCTCGTCCTGGTGAGCCAGCTCATAGGTCTTGGCGACCGTATTGATGTGGGGTGCGATCGCGGGGTGATCGACGACGCTCTCGACCTGCTCACCGTTGACATAGGCACGAATCTGCAACTCGCGCAGGCTCTGGACATACTGTTCGGGTGTCTTGAGCGACATGATCTCTCCTCCTACACCGCCACCGGGATGGTTTCGTTGTCCACTGATCCTAGAATAAAATGGCGATCGCTACAGCTATAATGGGTGACCGGACCGTCGGACTGGACAAGCGAGGTCGTGTGACAGAAGAGACCATTGCAAATTGGGCGAACATGGCCGTCGTGCTCTTCGGTTTGCTGGCCGCTGGCGCCGGGGTGTGCGCACTGTACTTCACCGCGCGCGCATCGACTGCCCTGACCACGGAAGCATCGCAGGCAATCGAGGCCGCCGACGCCCGTGCCGCGGCAGCCGAAGGCGCGCTTCGCGAGGTCCAGCAGCGGATCGATCCCCGCCGCCTCAGCGCCGGCCAGCAGCAGGAACTCACAGCGCTGCTCTCGGCCTCCGTTGACAAGGGCCCAGTAACCGTGACGAGCGTCGCCGGCGATCTGGAGGGCAAGATTCTCGCCGATCAAATAGACGGGGTGCTCAAGGCGGCCGAGTGGCCTACCAACGGCGTCGCGGAAGGCACCTATGCTGGAGCCGATCCGGTCGGACTGGGTGTCGTCGTACAGAACCCGAACGAGCCGCCCGGACGGGCGGGAACGCTGCTCGACGCCTTCGGACAGGTCGAGCTCCCCATCGGTGTGGCCGAGGACCCCGACCTGGATGACGACTCCGTCACCGTCCTCGTCGGAGTCAAGCCCTAGTGGGCTAGAACATCGCGAGACCCGTGAACGGGCTGCCGGCACTGTTCGGGCGCTGCCATGACCGCCCGCGAGATCATGCGCTCCTAGCGGCCAAGAATCGCGCGTGCCCTACAGCAGAACTGACAGGACGGGTATGGACAAAGAAACGTTTGAAAAGGGCCTGGCGATACGGCGCCGGGTCTTGGGCGCCGACTATGTGAACCGGGCACTCGAAACGGCTGACGATTTCAACCGCCCGATGCAGGACCTCGTGACCGAGTACTGCTGGGGAGAAATCTGGGGACGGCCGGGACTACCTCCTAAGACTCGCAGCCTGCTCAACTTGGCGATGCTCTCTGCGCTCAATCGCCCCCACGAGATCAAGGCGCACGTTCGGGCCGCGCTCAACAATGGGGTGACCAAGGCTGAGATCACCGAGGTCTTCCTGCAGGTGGCTCTCTACTGTGGAGTGCCGGCCGCGATTGACAGCTTTCGTATTGCGCGGGAGACGTTCGCTGAGCTTGATGGGTAGCGGGGCGTGCCTACGGAATCGCGTCAACCTGAGAGTTGACATTCGTCCACACACCGTTCACGCCGGTGCCCACATTGATGACAGCAAAGAGAGCGGTCAGCGAAATCAGGCCGGCCAACAGTGCGTACTCGATGAGGTCCTGGCCATTCGTACTGCGAGCGAGCGTCTTCAGAAACGTCTTCATATACAGGGAATCGGACGGCGCCACCCGGCCATGCAGTCATGAGTGACGCGCAGCTACCCGGTCTTGCACACGAAAGGCCGCGGACTCCAACCCCCGACGAGCTTGGAATATGCTGTGGCCGTGAAGAATTGCGCGGCGAACTCGAAAGAGTGTGAAAGGACGACCATGAACGCCAAGGTGAACCCGATGCTCAGGGTAGGTTTCCCCGTACTCGCTCTGCTCCTGCTGACCGGCGCGACGGCTGTGGCCCAGGAGCTCCCTATTGATCCGCTCCGCTTCGCCGAGGAGATCCGTGCATTCGAGGTCGCCGATAGCGCGTCGATGCCGCCCGAGGGTGGCGTCGTGCTCACCGGCAGCTCGAGCATTCGGCGTTGGCACCCAACGCTCGAGAAGGACCTCGAGCCGCTGACGGTCGTGCCTCGGGGGTTCGGCGGAAGCACCATGGCTGACCTGCTGCACTACCTCGACCGGATCGTGCTCCCCTACAAGCCCCGAGCAATCGTGATTTACGAAGGAGACAACGACACCGGGCGCTACCGGGTCCCGCCTGCCAAGATCGTCGACCAGTTCGAAGAGCTCGTGGCACGAGTCCACGCCGAGCTACCCGCCGCCCGTATCTACGTCCTGTCGGTCAAGCCGAGCCTCGCGCGGGTCGGAGTCTGGGAGAAAGCGGTCGAAACCAACGCGCTGTTGCGGAAGGCGGTGGATCGCAACCCGCTGCTACGCTATATCGACGTCGCCACGCCGTTCCTCGACGCCGCCGGGAAGGTCATGACCGATATCTTCATCGATGATGGCCTGCACCTGAACGAGAAGGGAACGGCGGTCTGGGCGGCGACCATTCGCGCGGCGCTCGAGGAAGAGGTCGCACTCGAAAAGTCGCACTGCTGCAGGTGACGGTCTCGACGCCGGTGACAGGACCCTAGCTCGGACGGTACGCGAGCACCAATCCGGCGCCGGCCGCGGCCATGAGAATGCCGAGGAAGAAGATCGGCGACGGAGCGTTCTCAGGCGGGTGATAGAGCATCGCCACGAACACGCTGAACCCAACGCGCCGACGAACACGCTGACAACCGGCGCACCGGCAAACACAAGCGGCGGCACGACGGTGGGCCGCCCTCCGTTAACCAGCGCGAGCACGATACCCAACGCGCCGAGTGCACCCAGCACGCCAGCCCCGATGCAGAGGGCCATCCCGTTCGGGGAATAGACACCCCAGCTCCCTGCTCGCGCGATCATGAGACCAGGCACGGCTATCGCGACCAGCACGTACGCCACACCAACCATCAGGAACGCATGGATGCCGCTTCCTCCGAGGGCCACCTGCCCGCGGTGAAGGGTCGGGATGTATGTGCCCCAACTGAGAATGGTCAGCATGACGAAGGGTAACCACTTGCTCATCTGAACGCTCGCTTTCGTGAAAGATCCGAAGTGCCGCGCATGATACTACAGCGCCGGTGGACGCCGGCGGTGTGCGTCGGCCACCTTTGAGGGACCGGAACCACCGATGTATCGTGTGCGGAACTGCATGATCGAGCTCCGCTCGCTAACGAAACAGTACCGGGAGACGTTGGTCGTCGACCGCCTCAGCCTCACCGTAAATCGGGGCGAGCTGCTCGTTCTGCTCGGCGGTTCCGGGAGCGGCAAGACCACCACGCTCAAGATGATCAACCGTCTCATCGAGCCGACCTCGGGCTCGGTCCTCGTTGACGGCGCGGACGTCGTCACGTTGGTCCCGTACGAGCTCCGCCGTCGCATTGGGTATGTGTTCCAGCAGGTGGGGCTATTTCCGCACCTGACCGTGCAGTCGAACGTGGGCATCACCCCATCGTTGCTGGGATGGGAGCCCGAGCGGATCGCCACCACGGTCAACGAGCTGCTCGAACTTGTGGGTCTCGACCCCGACGCGGTTCGGAACCGCCACCCGCACGAGCTGTCTGGCGGACAGCAACAGCGCGTCGGTGTCGCGCGGGCCCTGGCTGCCAATCCGACGATTCTGCTGCTCGACGAACCGTTCGGGGCGCTCGACCCGCTCACCCGGCAGCGGCTGCAAGAGTCGCTGACGCGTATTCGGCGCACACTCGATCTGACGGTGGTCTTTGTCACGCACGACATGATCGAGGCCCTGTTGCTCGGGGACCGGATCGCCGTGCTCGACGAGGGACGGCTCGTGCAGCTCGGGACTCCGCGTCAGCTCATGAGCGAACCTGCGAGCCCGTACGTCCGGGACCTCATGGGAACGCCGCGAGAACAAGCGCGCGCCGTCGACGCGCTCCTTGCCGGTGACTACCCACCTGACGCGGACATCCGACGGGAGCAGCCGTGAGCGAACAGCTCGCGCTGCTGCCAGGCTATCTGACCGCGCACATCCAGCTGACGCTGCTCGCGCTGCTGCTCAGCGCGTCCGTCAGCCTCCCGCTGGGAGTCGCGGTGACCCGATCGCCGTGGCTCGAGCGACCGGCGTTGGGGATCGCGGGTCTGATTCAGACCGTCCCCAGCCTCGCGCTACTCGCCGTTATGGTGCCGTTGCTAGCCGGGCTCGACCTCCCCAGCATCGGGTTCCTGCCGGCCATCATAGGCCTCACCCTTTACGGCATTCTGCCCATGCTCCGCAACACGGTGACCGGAATCGCCGGCGTCGACGCTGCCGTCAAGGAAGCGGCGCAGGGCGTCGGCATGACCCCGTGGCAGCAGCTGACTCGTGTCGAGCTGCCCCTGGCGATGCCGGTCATCGTGGCGGGTGTCCGAACCGCGACGGTGTGGATCGTCGGCATCGCGACGCTCTCGACACCGGTCGGCGCCACGAGCCTCGGCAACTACATTTTCAGTGGCCTCCAGACCCGGAACTACACGGCCGTCCTCGTGGGATGCGTGTCGGCCGCCGGCCTGGCGCTTGTGCTCGATGGCCTGGTCCACGCCATTGAGTCCGCGGTCAGGAGGCGACGCCGGAGTCATGCCGTGCTGTCACTGGCGGCGCTTGGGCTTCTCGTCGCATTCGCTCTGGTTTCGCTGGCCGGACCAGTCTTCGGTGACCGGCCGCGACCCGTCGTCATTGGATCGAAGACGTTCACCGAGCAGTATGTCCTGAGTGCCATCCTCTCCGCGTGGATCACCCGGGAGACCGGTCGTCCCACGAGACTCGTGCAGTCGCTTGGGTCCACCGTCGCGTTCGACGCGCTGGACGCAGGCGAGATTGACGCCTATGTCGATTACTCGGGGACCCTGTGGGCGAATGAGATGGATCGCGGCGGCGAGACCGGAGAACGCGCCGAGGTCCTGGATGCCGTGACCCGGTTCTTACGCGACCGGCACCAAATCACGGTCGCCGCACGCCTCGGCTTCGAAAACGCCTACGCGCTGGCCGTTCGTGTCGAAGACGCGCAGCGGATGTCGCTTGCTCGCATCTCCGATCTTCGAC
The DNA here is from genome assembly GCA_965216615.1 of Vicinamibacterales bacterium. GTDB lineage: Bacteria > Acidobacteriota > Vicinamibacteria > Vicinamibacterales > UBA8438 > CAUZIB01. Next base: position 290,422 of record CBDCGH010000023.1, read on the forward strand.
CGTACGCGCCCACGCTGGTCATGGGCGGTGACTATGAATTCTTCGCCCGTCCCGAATGGACGGCGATCCGCGACACGTATCGACTGGCCTTCTCCGATCTACGCACGATGGACCCAACACTCATGTACCAGGCTGCCGCCCAGCGGCAGGTAGACGTCATCAGCGCGTTTTCATCGGATGGGCGCATTCGCGCGTATGATCTAGTGGTGCTCGAGGACGATCGGGCGGCCATTCCGCCTTATGACGCGGTCGTGCTCGCGGGTCGCGCGCTCGCCGAACGTGCGCCAGACGTCATCGAGGCGTTAGCGCGATTGACCGACCAGATTTCGGTCGAACGCATGCGCGAGTTGAACTTCGCCGTCGACGTCGCGCAGGAGAACCCGACGGCGCTCGCACAGCAGTTCATCCGCGAGCACATGCCAGAGGGGTGATGAGATGTCCGTCCTGAAGTTTCTCGGCCTCGCTGGAATCGAATCCGATTCATCTGACGTGGGCGGGGCTGATGCCGCCGCGGACACCGATACGATGCGCCGAATCGCCGCTCAGCTGGAGGAACTGGACGAGGGACAAGCGCGCTATCTGGCGGCGTTTGCCTACATCCTTGGTCGCGTCGCTCACGCGGACTCCGAGTTCAGCGACGAGGAAACCGGCAAGATGGAGGAGGTCGTTCAGGGTCTCGGCCACCTAACAGGGGCGCAGGCTGCGCTCGTCGTCGAGATCGCCAAGAGCCAGGTGAGACTCTTTGGGGCCACCGACAACTTCCTGGTCGTCCGGCGGTTCAAGGAGATGGCGACGGCCGAGCAGCGCGTCGAGCTGCTCGACTGCGTCTTTGCCGTGTCGGCCGCGGACGACTCGATCTCGTCGGTTGAAGAGGGACAGGCCGGGCAGATCGCAAAAGAGCTCGGGCTGACCCGCGACGAATACGTCGCGGCTCGCCTCGCCTACAAGGATCACCTGGAGTCGATCAAGCGCCTGCGGCGGAACTAACAGCAGTTCGGTACGCCAGGGGACCCTGGTCTCCGACTTCTCAGGTCCCTGATCTGGAAGCCTTCGGGACCGGGGGATTCTTTTCGAGCATCACGGCGATCCAGCGGAAGTCCTCGGTGTTCTCGAGCGCGATCTTGACCACCATCGTCAGCGGAACCGAGAACAACATCCCGACCGGGCCCAGGACCCACCCCCAGAACACCAACGACGCGAAGACCACGAGCGTCGAGAGCCCTAGCCGTCGCCCCATCATCGTCGGCTCAAGGAAGCTGCCGAAGATCAGATTGACGGCCAGATACCCGATGGCGATGACCGCTGCGCGACCGGGCCCGAACTGAATCAGGGCCAGCGACACCGCTGGGACCGCCGCGAAGATCGAGCCAAGGTTGGGGATGAAGTTGAACAGAAACGCGATGAGACCCCACAGCAGCGGGAAGTCGAGACCGAGGAACGCTACCCATAGCCCGATGATGGTGCCGGTCATGGCACTGATCGCCGTCTTGATGACCAGATAATGCTGAACCTGGCGGGTCATGCGCTCGAATTGTCCAAGGTCGGTGTCTGCACCGAACGCGGCGCTCACTTTTCGGCTGAAGCCCGCTGCCTCCATAAGAATGAACACGACCGTCAAGAGCACCAGGAAGCTGTTCGAGGCAAACGTGGCCACCGCTCCGAGCGCCCCTCCGAGAATGTCGAAGACGCCGACCGGCAGAAGCTCGAGTGACTGCCACTCCTCCGTTGACACGCCAAGACCCTCGAGCAGCTCCCGCGCGGAATTCATCAGCTGCTGCAGCCGCGCCTGATAGCGCGGTGCCACGATACCGAACTGGTTGACCGAACGGACGACGAGCAGCACGAGCAGGCTAATGACCCCGGCCGCCGCAAGCACCGTACTGAGTACCGCGAGCGGTTGCGGCACACGGAGCTTGAGCAGCCACCGCATGAATGGGACGCTGACGACCGAGAACACGACCGCAACCAGGAACGGCAGCACGATCGCGGACGCTTCGCGGAGCCCAGCGACAACGATCACGAAGGCCGCGGCCGCCAGGAGAAATCGTGATCCGCTGCCGGATGATCGGGTGGTCTGAGCCGTCATGGCGATTCGTCTGCCGACGCCTCGAACAGCGTCAGCGCGAAGCCATTCTCCGCGTCGACCCACTGCCGGTAGGTCGCGAACCCGGCTGATGCCGCCATGGTCGAGAGCTGATCCGGCTCGTACTTGTGAGAGCTCTCGGTCCAGATCGCCTCGCCCTTGGCCAGCGTCGTGCAACAGCCTGCACCGCGGAGGCACACCAGCTGGTCGGTCCGGCTCACCAGATACGATTCGATCCGCGCCTCCTCGGCATTCCAGACCACGGCGTGGTCGAACTGCTCGACCTCGAAGTCGCCATCGAGCTCTCGGTTCAACCGAACCAAGAGGTTCTTGTTGAAGGCGGCGGTCACCCCCAACGGATCGTCGTACGCGAGCAGCAAGTCGCGCTCCGCCTTCACCAGGTCGGCGCCGAGCAGGAGTCGATCACCGGGTCGGCACCCTGTGCGGATCGATCGGAGAAACTGCTGGGCTTCGCGCGAAGTCATGTTTCCGATATTGGACCCGAGAAACAGCACCAGCGCCGGACCGTCGCCGTGGGTCTGGTTCACAACATCTCTCACGCCCCGCTCATACGTCGTCTCGTGGGGCACGATCGTCACGCTGCTGTGCTTCGCGAGCGTCGCTCCGGACAGACGGAGCGCTGCCGACGAGATGTCGATGATGTGTACCGTGGCCGATGAATCCTCGATCGCCGACGAGTCGAGGAGGAGCGACAGCTTCTCGCCGCTCCCGGCGCCGAGCTCGATCAGGGTCGGCTCGTCGCCGAGATCGCCGACGATGTCGGCCGCGTGGGTCGCGAGCAGCGCACGCTCGGCCCGAGTGATCGGATACCACGGGAGCTGGCAGATCGCCTCGAACAGCTTCGAACCGAGCGCATCGTACAGATAACGAGATGGAATCCGCTTGGGGTTGCAGCCAAGCCCGTGGGCGACATCGCGAGCCAGCTCCACCGCCTTGTCGTCGTCGACAACCGAGGTCGCATGTTCGGGCGCCATACGCGATCAGATTTTCAGGCGGCGTCGCTCACGCAGCGAAACGTTGCGTACATATAAGGATAGTACGGTCGGAACCAATTTCGGAAGCTGGGGCGGATCAAGTCCCGACCGGTAGCGGGTGATGCCCCTTTGACGACGTAGTGATCGTCGTCGAAGAAGTCCGCCGAGTACTCCGGGTATGACGCCATCGCGCGAAACCCGGGGAATCCCGCGAACACGGTCGAGGTCCACTCCCACCCGTTGCCGATGAGATCGTGGATACCCCACGCGCTGGCGCCTGCGGGATAGGACCCAACCGGGACCGGATCCCAATGCTGGAAGTCGAAGTTGCCGTGGGCGGTGCCGGGCGCTCCCGCACCCCAGGGGTAGCTCCGCTCACCCTCCGGTGCACCGTATGCCGCGCGGTGAAACTGGGCCTCCGTGGGCAAGCGCAGTCCCTTCCACGTCGCATAGGCCGCAGCCTCGTCGTGGGTCACGTACACCGGCCAGGCCATCGGCAGCGCGATCCGCTCGAACATGCCCCGCCACAGCCACCGCCCCGAGGCACGCTCCCAAAAGAGCGGGTGTTCACGGCCATCGGCCACTTGTCGCTGCCACGCCGCGGGCGACCAGAGCGCCTGGCGGCGATAGCCGCCAGCCTCGACGAACTCCAAGAAGTCCTGATTGGTGACATCGTGGACATCCATCTCGAAGGCCGGCACGTCGACGGTCATTCCGGGAAACTCGTTGTCCCACCCGAATGGGATCTCGTTGAGGCGGGCTCCGAGCGTCGCCCGACCTGCCGGGACGGATGCCATCCGCCGCTCGGGGACGACACCGTCAACGTGCGCCGATGCGCCCTGTGGCCGCGCCTTTCGAAGCGGGTCGAAGCGGTGCCACATGTACAGGAGTGTCTCTTGGTGCATGACCTCGTGCTCCAATGCCGTGAAGACACCCTGCCCCCTATGCAGCACGGGATTCGCGCTTCCCTCGACCTCGTCGTTCTCAAGCGCATGCACGATCGCGTGGTCGGCCTCGCGGGCGTAGGCGGCCACCGTCGTCCGGTTCGGCCACACGTCGATCGCAGACGACTCGGCGGCTGCCTGGTCACTCGGGTCGATGCCGCGAGCAAAGAGCACCTCGAGGTTGGGGTCGATACCCGAATGGCCGAGACCCTTCTTGAGGTAGCAGTTCACGCTGAACGCTGGAATATGTCCTTCGTAGAAGACGACCGGGTGGCGAAGCGGGATCGGGCGCTCATAGTAGGTGTCTTCATCGAGCATCTCGAACAGCACGCGGCTCTGTTCGCGGTTCTCGAGATAGCGGCGAACGGCCTCCTGCCGATCGACGACTCCGCCGTCGGTCATGGTACTCGACACGTGGGTTTCCTTTCTCGCGGCGGCGGTGACCGGCATCCTCGCGCCAGCGCGGGCTACATGGTACCAGGAACCCCGGGCGCGACGCACTCGCCCCGGCCGGGACCGGGCCGTCCTATGGCCCTGCAGATCGTCGACGGAGGGTATGCTAGTACACTATTGTTATCAGTTTGGCACCGCCCTGCGAAAGTGGCGGAACTGGCAGACGCGCCGGATTTAGGATCCGGTGGCCGCGAGGTCATGGGGGTTCGAGTCCCCCCTTTCGCACCATCGTGACAAGACGACGCACGTCAACACCAATGCTGACGGCATCCCGGGCCGATATAGAAGATGAAGGCGGAACTCACGGACCTCAGCGAGACGCGTAAAGACCTTGCCGTCGAGATACCGACGGCGGAGGTCGACTCGGTAATCGAACGGCTGTCGCAGCGCTATCGGCGGACGGTCAAGATGCCCGGGTTCCGCCCCGGAAAAGCACCCGCGAAGCTGGTGCGACAGCGCCTCCGTGATCAGATCCTGAGCGAAGTCGCGCAGGACCTCATCCCGAAGGCCGTCGACGAGGCCATCCGGGAGCGCGGTCTGGAGCCGGTTGACACGCCGTCTGTACGAGACGTGAACGTCGAGGAGGGGCACCCGCTGACTTTTACCGCTAGTTTTGAGACGCTGCCCCAGGTCGACCCTGGCGAGTATCGGCAGCTCACCTTGCGCCGGCCGCCAGTCGATATCACCGACGCGGCGATGGCCGAAGCCATGGACACGCTTCGACAGCGGGCGGCTCGACTCGAGACGGTCACCGACCGCAGCATTAGTCACGGCGACACCGTCACCGTCGACCTCGTGCGCCGCGCGGTGTCACCATCCGATGCCGGGGATGCGCAGGAGTCCGAGAGTCACGAGCACGTGGACATCGAGATTGGCGGGCCCGCCAACCCGCCGGGCTTCGATGAGCACCTCATGGGTCTAGACGTGGACGCCACGCACGAGTTCACCATTCACTTCCCCGACGACCACGCGGTCGAAGAGCTCGCGGGGACCGACGTGGCGTACAGCGTTACCGTCAAGGCGATTCGCGTTCGCGTGCGGCCGGACCTCGATGACGAATTCGCGCGTGACCTCGGGAAGTTCGACACGCTCGAGGCGCTGACCTCTCAGGTTCGAGAGGATCTGCAGCACCAGGCGGAACACGAAGCCGACGCCAAGGTGCGAAGCGAGCTCATGACCCAGCTCGCGACGCGGGTCGAGAACGAGGTTCCGGAGGCGCTCGTCGAGCAGGAGATCAATCGGCGCATCGAACATTTTGTGCGTCACCTGATCTCGCAGCGTGTCGACCCGCGACAAGCCAATGTCGACTGGGATGCGTTTCGCAAAGAACAGCGTGAGCCGGCGGGCGCAACCGTTCGAAGTACCCTGATCATCGACGAAATCGCCAAGCGTGAAGAGATCGCGGTGGACGACGCGGAGGTCGAGAAAGAGCTCGAGCGTCAAGCGGAACGCGCCGGGCGAACTGTGTCGGCCACCCGTGCTCTCCTCGAAAAAGACGGCGGCCTGGGCCGTCTCACCAGCGGCTTGCGCCGCGAAAAGACCATTGACTTTCTGGTGACCGAAGCCACTGTCGTCACCGCGTGACCGTTGCCGATTCGAGAATCCTTCATATGCCTGAGCCGATGAACCAGTTGATCCCCATGGTGGTCGAACAGACTAACCGGGGCGAACGCGCCTACGACATCTACTCCCGTCTACTTAAGGATGGCATCGTCTTCATCGGTTCACCGATCGACGACGCCCTCGCGAACCTCGTGATCGCCCAGATGCTATTTCTCGAGGCGGAGGATGCGGACCGCGACATCACGTTGTACATCAACAGTCCGGGCGGTGTGATCTCCGCCGGCCTCGCAGTCTACGACACGATGCAGTTCATCAAGCCCGACGTGCAGACGTACTGTATTGGCCAGGCGGCCTCGATGGCAGCAGTCCTCCTTGGCGCCGGCGCGAGTGGAAAACGGTTTGCGCTACCGAATTCTCGCATCGTGATTCATCAGCCGTTGATGTCGGGTCTCGCAGGGCAAGCCACTGACATCGACATCCACGCCAAAGAAATCCTGCGCACGCGCGCGCGTCTCAACGAAATTCTGGCGGAACACACGGGTCAAACACTTGAGCGTATTCAAGAGGATACGGAGCGGGACTACATCATGAACTCAGAACAGTCCCGCGAATACGGTATTATTGATGCAGTCATTCAGCAACGTGCGTAGGCATCTACGCTCATAACGACATGGCGAAGAAGAACGCTGACGGTGAAGTCCTGCGGTGCTCGTTCTGCAACAAAGACCAGAACGACGTCCGCAAGCTGATTGCGGGACCGACGGTCTTTATCTGCGATGAGTGTGTCGACGTCTGCAACGACATCATCGCCGACGACAACCGGTCGGAGATCAAGGGTGCGCTGCGTTCCTCGTTGCCTGTTCCGCAAGAAATCAAGAAGTTTCTGGACCAGTACGTCATTGGCCAGGAGCTCACCAAGAAGAAGCTCGCCGTGGCGGTCTACAACCACTACAAGCGGGTTGAAATCCAAAAGCAGTCGAAGAACCGCCAAGATACTGAACTCACAAAGTCCAACATCCTCTTGATCGGACCGACCGGAACCGGCAAGACGCTCCTGGCTCAGACGCTGGCGCGCCTACTGGCTGTCCCATTCACGATCGTCGATGCCACCACGCTGACCGAGGCTGGCTACGTCGGCGAGGATGTCGAGAACATCATCCTCAAGCTGCTGCAGGCCGCCGGCGGAGACATCGAGAAGTGCCAGCAGGGCATCATCTACATCGATGAGATCGACAAGATCTGCCGGAAGGACGAGAACCCGTCGATCACGCGTGACGTGTCGGGAGAAGGGGTGCAGCAAGCCCTCCTGAAGATTCTCGAGGGAACCGTCGCGAACGTCCCGCCCCAGGGAGGACGCAAGCACCCTCATCAGGAATTCTTCCAAATCGACACGACCAACGTGCTATTCATCTGCGGCGGCGCGTTCGTGGGTCTGGACAAGATGATTGAGCGTCGGCGCGGCAGAAAGACCCTGGGCTTCCAGTCGGAGCTCACCTCGTCGCACAAGGCGAGCATCGGGTCAACTCTCGAAAGTATCGAACCGCAGGATCTCATTCGTTACGGCTTGATTCCAGAGTTTGTGGGTCGCCTCCCGGTCATGGGAACCTTGCACGAACTGGACAAGCCGGCGCTGGTCGAGATCCTCACCTCCCCGCGCAATGCCATTACGCGGCAGTATCAGAAGCTGTTCGAGTACGAGAACGTCAAGCTGAGCTTCACGGACGACGGATTGGAAGCAATCGCCGAAGCGGCGCTGGAACGTAAGATCGGCGCGCGTGGGCTCAGGATGATCATCGAAGATCTGATGCTCGACCTGATGTATTCACTGCCCGGACAGAAGAAAATCAAGGAGTGCGTGATCACTCGTGAGGCGGTACTCGCCAAGGACAAGTCGATCACGCTCGTAGAAAAGGCAGGGTAGTGGAAGCTTACGAAACACTCCCAATTGTTCCCCTCCGCGACGTCGTCGTGTTTCCGCACATGATGATGCCGTTCGTGATCGGTCGCCCCTCGTCGACGCGCGCGCTCGAGCACGCGCTCGGGAAGGACAAGCGAATCTTCCTCGCGGCCCAAAAAGACGCGGCCAACGATGATCCGAACCCCGACGACATCTACACCATGGGGTGCGTGGCCAACATCGTGCAGAGCCTGAAGCTCCCAGATGGCAACGTGAAGGTGCTGGTTGAGGGCGTAGACCGTGCGCGCGCCGTCGAGTGGAAGGAGGACAAGGGGTTCTTCCGCGTCGTGGCGAAGGTCATCGCCCGACCCGAGTCCGCTGGCGACGTTGAAGCCACCATGACCCGGGTCGTGTCGCTGTTCGAGCAGTACGTCAAGCTCTCGAACAACCTGCAATATGACGCCATGATTGCCGCGGTGCGCGTCGACGACCCCTCGAAGCTCGCCGATACGATCGCCGCGCACCTAGCGGTGGGCGTCGACGAGAAGCAGAACCTGCTCGAGATTATTTCGCCGCTCGAGCGTCTCGTCCGGATCTCCAGCATCCTCGAGAACGAGGTGGACAAGCTCCAGGTGGACCGGCGCATTCAGTCGCGGGTCAAGAAGCAGATGGAGAAGGCGCAAAAGGAGTACTACCTCAACGAGAAGATGAAGGCGATCCAAAAGGAACTCGGCCGCAAAGAGGACCGTGGCAACGAAGCCGACGACCTACGCAAGAAGATCGAGGACGCCAAGATGCCTCGGGACGTCGAAGAGAAGGCCGTGCAGGAGCTCAAGCGCCTGGAAGCCATGCCTCCGATGTCGGCCGAAGCCACGGTCTCGAGGAATTACCTCGACTGGCTCATCGCCGTGCCGTGGTTCAAGAAGACCCGCGAGAGCCGAGACCTCAAGCGCGCCGAGAACATCTTGAACGAAGACCACTACGGCCTCGACAAGATCAAGGACCGTATCCTCGAGTTTCTGGCGGTTCGAAGCTTGGTGCGCAAACCAAAAGGCACCATCTTGACGCTGACCGGGCCACCCGGAGTCGGCAAAACCTCGCTGGCCAAGTCCATCGCGCGCGCGACCAACCGCAAGTTTGTGAGACTCTCGCTGGGCGGCGTCCGAGACGAGGCCGAGATTCGCGGGCATCGCCGGACGTATATCGGCGCGTTTCCTGGGCAGCTCATCCAGATGATGAAGAAGGCCGGCACGATGAACCCGGTCTTCTTACTCGACGAAGTCGACAAGATGTCGATGGACTTTCGTGGAGATCCGTCGGCGGCGCTCCTCGAAGTGCTCGACCCTGAACAGAATCACACGTTCCTCGATCACTACCTCGACGTCGAGTACGACTTGTCGAACGTCATGTTTGTCTGCACCGCCAACGTGCTCCACACGGTGCCGCAAGCGCTGCGAGACCGCATGGAGGTCTTGCAGCTGGCGGGCTACACCGAGTTGGAGAAGATCGAGATTGCCAAGCGGTTCCTGATACAGAAGACACTCAAGGCGACCGGACTGACCAACAAGAACGCGACGTTCGCCGATGATGCATATGAGACCGTAATTCGCCGATACACGCGTGAGGCCGGAGTTCGGAGTCTCGAGCGAGAGATCGCCTCGATTTGTCGCAAGATCGCGCGTAAGGTCGTGATGGAAGGCAAGGACTTCGCGGAAGAGATCACAACCGACAAGGTCACCGAATACCTTGGCGTTCCCAGGTATCGTCCGATGATGGCCGAGGAGGAGAACGAGATAGGCATCGCGACAGGTCTAGCCTGGACCGAGGCCGGCGGAGAGCTTCTGGTCACCGAATCTACACTCATGCCCGGCAAGGGCCAGCTGACGCTGACCGGCAAGCTCGGGGACGTCATGCAGGAGTCGGCGCAGGCCGCCATGAGTTACGTGCGGGCGAAAGCCGAAGAGCTTGGCATCCCAAAGAACTTCAATCGCAGGACCGACGTCCACGTGCACGTCCCGGAAGGCGCGATCCCGAAGGATGGACCGTCAGCCGGAATCACGATCACCACGGCACTCGTCTCGACCCTAGCGGGCATACCGACGCGCCGCGATGTGGCCATGACCGGGGAGATCACGTTGCGCGGCAAGGTGCTTCCCATCGGCGGCGTCAAGGAAAAGGTCCTGGCCGCACATCGAGCTGGACTGAAGACCATCATCCTGCCCAAGGACAACGAGAAGGACCTTGCGGACATCCCGAAGAACGTCCTCGATTCACTAGACCTGTACATGGTCGACAAGATGGACGAGGTCCTCAAGATCGCGCTTGCCGAGCCAATGCGCCCGCTCCTAGCGACCGACGAACAACCCGAGCAGCCCGCGGCGTCGGATGCCCTGACACATTAGGGCGGTGCGCCCCCTCTCAGCCGAGTTCGTCACCAGCGTCATTGCAGGTGGAGAGCTTCCGCCGGGCGACCTCCCCATCGTGGCGCTGGTCGGACGCTCAAACGTCGGGAAATCGAGCCTCATCAACGCGCTCGTCAAGCGGCGAATCGCGCGTTCGGGCGGCAAGCCGGGGACCACTCGACTCCTCAACCTGTATCGCGTATCAACGTCCGGTCCCAAGGGCCGCGCGTTCCTCATCGCCGATCTGCCTGGATACGGCTACGCCCGCGGCGGCGCCCCAACTCAGCAAGAATTCGGGCAGCTCACCGGTGGATTCTTCGCGAAGTTGAGCCCCGAGGCATCGGGCGGTGACCACACACGGCCGCGGCTGGCTGGCGTGATACACGTCGTGGATATCCGGCACCCGGCTCTTGAATCCGACGTGTCAGCAAGAGCCTGGGTCGCCCACCACGGCTACCGCCTGGTGACCATCGCCACGAAATCGGACCGCATCGCGCGGTCGCGCCGAGAGGCTGCCCGCCGGCGCCACTGCGCCGCACTCGACGGCCCAGTATTGCTCCTATCGACTCGGACGGGCGAGGGAATCGGCAAAGTGTGGGCGGAAATCTCGGAGCTGCTATAATGTCCGGTTGAAGGAGTCGCCGTGAAGTCAGCTATCCATCCCGAGTATCACGAGGTCGACGTCCGCTGCGCCTGCGGGGCGACGTGGAAGACACGGTCAACCAAGCCCGAGCTGCATCTGGAGATCTGCTCGAACTGCCATCCCTTCTTCACGGGCAAGCAGAAGCTGATCGACACCGAGGGCCGCGTCGAACGGTTCACGAAAAAGTTCGGGCAGGTGACGGTCGCGAGCCGCAAGCAGCAGGAGGCCGGCCGGAAGAAGAAGTCCGGGGCCCAACCGGCAAGCTCCTAGTGCGGTGATTCAGGTCTTCTAGCGCTCGGGTCGAGCCCGCGGCGCCTCTGGCAACCGCAACGGGGTCGCCAGGCTGCTGGCCTCAATCTTCCGGCCGAGACGCCACAATCGACGCTCGACAGCGCGACGGCGCTCCAGCGTGGGCACGACTTCCAACGCCGCGCGGGCGTGCATCCGTGCAGCGAGCGGGTCACGCAACCGGTGCTCGTGATGCACCGCCAGCGCCACCGTTGCCTCGTGACGAAGACGATCGCGCACGCGCGGCAACGCGAGCAGGCGACCCCACGCCTCGGCAGCGTCCGCATGGCGACGTTGGCGACGATAGAGGGTGGCAAGGCGGCGAAGGGCCTGAGCTCTGGCCTCGACATCCACATCCGCGAACCTATCGATAGACTGTGGGTACGCTGCCCCACCAGCCCGGTCGAGCTCAGCCGCTCGCCGATAGCACTCCATGGCGCGTTCGTACTGATTCACCCTTTCATAGACACGCCCGAGGCCAAACGCCTGAGAGGCGCCGCGGGTGACCGTCGCGCCGCCTCGAACCAGCCTGCAGGCAACGCCGGTCAGCAGACCAAGCGAGACCAAGTCAAGACGGTTGTGTTCCATGACCGGCACAAGCGGTTGAGCATCTGCAGTCCGCAGATATCCGACATAGCGGCCCGGAATCTCAGCGCCCGGGACGTCACCCGCGCGGTGCACACCGAGCACATCACGCTCGAAGGTGACGAGCCTGGCCTCGTCCCGACGCCAGAGATGACGGCCCGGATGCAGCAGATCGACGTGCCTCAGTTCCGCGAACGGCGACTCGAGCCGGTGAAACGCGTACCGTGCTTCCATGACGGGAACGTCGAAGGAGCGACCGTTGAAGGTGACGAGTGTGCGTGCACGCCTCACGACCCGCGCAACCGCGTCCAACATACGCCGCTCGTCTCCGAGATGCCGCAGGAAGTACTGGTGGGTCTCAAAATGCTGGCCGTCGAACCACCCAAACCCGACGATGAACGGAACGGTCCCGGCGCCGCCGCTTAGTCCCGTGGTCTCCAGATCAAAATAGAGGGTGGCCCCGGGCTCCTGAGAGTCGTCGGTGACCTCACACACGCCTGCGAGCCAGCGCAAAGCCTGCGAGGACGGCCTCGGGTGGTTGTCAATCGTGCGGCGTCCGTAGCAGTGATCGCCGTCGTAGACCCGCTTGACGACCAAGGTGGGATCGTCCACCCCATCGCTATCCTGGGCGGCCTGGAACGCCCCCAGCACCTCTCTGACGTCGTATCCGAACCGTTCGGCGTCGATCTGACGTGCCCCGGCGACGACGGGTCCAGGTGTGCCGCGACGACCCGCGATCACGATCTCTCTGAGACGGTCGAGGCGAGTCATGACGCTGATGGCTCAAGCATCGTCAGAATCTGCAGCGCCACGCTCTTCGCTGCGGGTCCGGTGAGACCGACTGGCCCGACGCACGCCGGGCAACCGCCCGTGCACGGGCAGCTGGCGATCAGATCATGCGTGCGCCGCAGGAGGTCGACGTGCATGTTGAACAATGGCTCGCTGAATCCGATGCCGCCCGGATAGTTGTCGTAGATGAAGATCTGCGGCTGATCCATGATCTTGACGATGTCGACCTGCGCGTTGCGCTCCTCGTCGCCATGAATGGCCAGCCCTATGTCATGGCGCTCACACATCAGCAGCAATTGCGCCATGCTGCGCAAGGCGATCCCCAACCCGGCAATACCGTCACGCCGCTCCTCCGGCGTGCACGTCAGACCCCGGTAGCACATCTGCGGCACCGTCACCCAGTAGGCCGTCGTATGCATCTGCTGCTCGGGTAGGTCGAGCTCTCCCGATCCGACATTTTCGTTCGTGTAGAACTTGATCTTCTTGAATCCCACGACGCGCGACACCACGTGCACCTCACCGTGGCTACCGGTTGCGGAAGCCGTCGTGTCGAACTGCTCCAGCACGGTGACCTTGGTGTACGTAATCGCATCGGTGTAGTAGTCGCAATCGACCTGGATCACATAGGCCTTTCGTCCGACGTAGTCGAGCTCCTCCACCTGATGCTGACGCCCTTCGACGATATAGATGGCCTTCTCGTGAAGGGTCGACAACGCGCTTGCGAAATCGACCTCTCCGACCACCGTGGTGCGGTCCGATTGATCCACGACGACGAAGTTATCCGATGAGATCGACCGTAGGCTGATCGCGTCGGCCGGATACGACTCGTGCACCCAGTGCCACTGCCCGTCGGTCTCCAGAACGAAGCCCTCTTCCGAGAGCAGCCTGAGGACAGCCTCGAGATCGGCCTCATTGTCATCGTCCGCATCGTCCGTATTGTCCGGGTCATTGTCATGCACCGCGCCAAACTGCTCCCCGCTCGCAAAGGGGAGCTCGAACGCCGCGCATTTGATGTGATCGAGCAGCACATGCAGGTTGTCAGGGTTGATCAGCGCGTGCTCCGGTGACCCATCGAAGAAAAACTCCGGGTGCTGAACGACAAACTGATCAACGGGCGCGCTACTCGCAATCAGCACCGCGGCCGAACGTGACGTCCGTCGACCGGCTCGGCCCGCGCGCTGCCACGTGGCGGCAATCGTGCCCGGATACCCCGCCATGACCGACACGTCGAGCGAGCCGATATCGATGCCGAGCTCCAAGGCGTTCGTCGACACGACCCCGCGTACCGAGCCCTCACGCAGCCCCTTCTCGATCTCACGACGTCGCAGCGGCAGGTAGCCGCCTCGATATCCGCGAACGCCCTCCGAGCCTTCCGGCAGGCCGCGATGCCCGTCCTTGAGATAGGTCGTCAGCACTTCCGTCGTCAGCCGGCTTTGCGCAAACACGATGACTTGGAGTCGGCGGCGGAGCATCTCCATGGCCACGCGACGCGTCTCCGCAAGGTACGAGCGTCGAATTCCCAGCTGAGGATTAACCACCGGCGGGTTGACCATCACGAACCATTTTTCGCCCCTGGGCGCCCCGCTGTCGTCTACAAGGGTGAACGTCTCCTCGGTGAGCCGTTCGGCCAGCTGCTTTGGGTTCGCGATCGTGGCAGACGAGCAGATGAAGATGGGATCCGACCCATAGTGCCGACAGACGCGCTTCACGCGACGCAACACGTTTGTCACGTGGCTTCCAAACACTCCGCGATAGGCATGGAGCTCATCGATCACGACGTAGCGAAGGTTCTCGAACAGCTTGGCCCAGCGGGGATGGTGAGGCAGGATGCCCGAATGAAGCATCTCCGGGTTGCTCAGCACGACATGGGCGCGAGTGCGGATGGCTCGTCTCGCGTCCTGCGGAGTATCGCCGTCGTACGTGAAGGCACCGATCTCCTCACCGTGGCTCCGCAGACGCTCAGTCAGGGCGTGCAGCTCGGCGAGCTGGTCCTGTGCAAGGGCTTTGGTCGGGAACAGGTACAAGGCGCGCGCCGTCGGCTCATTGAGAATCGTGCTGAGAACCGGCACGTTGTAGCAGAGCGTCTTCCCGGACGCCGTGGGCGTCACGATGACGACGTGACGCCCCGAAAAGGCGTGGCCCATCGCCTCTGCCTGATGCGTGAACGGGTTCTCGATTCCGCGCTCGAGTAGCACCGCCCGCAGCCGCTCGTCAGTGGCATCAGGAAACGCCCCGTAGTGGGCCTCCAGCGCTGGGAGCACGCGTGACGCCGTGACCATGTCGGACTCCGGCGGGGGGCCACCCCGAAGCGCGACATCGCGCGGGCCCAGTGTTGCGAGGGCGGACGACAGCGCGTCGTCCTTGGTGGCGATGCCCGCTCGCGGCAGGACCGATGTCATGAGTCACTCCTTGGGGTTGTTCGACCTCTCAAATGAGACCGATGGTAGCAGGCGAAGAAATATCGATCAAGAAGCGATCGGGAGGGGAAGGTCCAAAAGGAGGTAGGAGGTCCCGCCTAGAATCCTCTCCCCTGACATCCATCGACTGGGACGCAGGCTCCGCTGACCCACGTGGCTTTGGATGACGCGAGGAATGCGACGACGGACCCAACTTCCTCTGCCCTGCCGAATCGACCAAACGGGAGATTCGCCCGGACGAACTCGGCCATGGCCTCCGGGTCTTCCTGCTGCCGCCGATGCCAAGAGCCGCCCGGGAAAGAGATCGACCCTGGGGCCACGCTGTTCACGCGAATCCTGTCGCTAGCCAGCTGCTGGGCCAACGCCTTGGCGAGGCTGATCTCGGCGGCCTTGACGGCGTTGTAGGTCATTCGACCTCCGGATTCACGACCCCAGATCGACGCGATCATCAAAATGACGCCTCCGCCGCGTGCCCGCATGTGGGGGACGGCGAGGCGCGACGTCCGAATCGCCGGGTAGAGAGTGTGATCCAGAGCCCCTTGCCACTCTTCATCGGTCGTCTCGACGATGTCTCCGCCGCCGGCAAGCCCCACATTGTTGACGAGGATGTCGAGGCCGCCAAACGCTTCGACCGTCCGATCCACGACCGCCGCGACTCCGGACGCTGTCGACAGATCCGCCGACACTGAGACCAGACGATCGTCCTCGCCCGCCAGCGAACGCAGCTCTGCCGTCGCGACGTCGAGTCGCTCGACCCCGCGCGCGCAGAGACACACCCGGCAACCCTCGCTCACGAGCGCCTTCGCGCTGGCGAATCCCAGTCCGCGACTTGACCCGGTGACGAGGGCGATTTTGTCAGTCAGTCCTAAGTCCATAGCATCACGTAATCAACGAGATGGGCGCCCGCCGGTCAGATCGTTCAACCGCCAATCGAACTCGCGGTATGCAAGCGTGAAGTCGTTTGCGGTGAGAAAAGACTGCTCGCTAGGAAACAGCTTCGGCTCGATCACGGTCAAGATGGCACGCTCGAGAGATGTCCGTCCAGACTCGAGCCACCCGCGGTCGGCGTACGAGGCGACGAACTCGGCCTCGCGCCATCCGAATATCGCGCTGACTTGAAGCTGTCGCCCCAGTCGATCGATGGCCACATGCCGAGGCGTCGTCGCAAACTCTTCGACGGCTCGTTCCAGTTGTTCGTCGAGGCGAGCGCCCGAGTACGCCTCACTGCGCAGACGACCGCTGTCGATAGCCCCGCGGCCCAGGGCGAGAAACAACCTGGGATCATCGAGCGTCGACAGGACGGAGGCCTCCAGCTCGTCCAGGGTCAGCGTTCGCCCAGCCACGCGATGAGTCCGGGCACCAAACGCGCCTGGAATCTGCCGAATGCTATTGGCTGGATAGCCGGGCAGGCGTCCGCTGATCGGATAGTGCTCAACCACAGTTTGGAGCACGAGGGAGTTGTACGCGTTGAGCCAGAACGCTTTGCGATCCTCGGATCGCCATTGATCGAACCGCGGAGGCTTCTCGCCAAGGGAGCGGATGAACCGACCCAACGCGCCGCGCTCCGCCTTCAGCGCCGCGTAGTACACGAGCCCATCGCGCACGTAGAGGTCGAGCACGTAGTCGAGACGAGTGGTGTCCGGCCCGTGGGTCTGAACGCCTGGCACGCCAGCAGATGCCGTCACACTGCCTGTGGCGGCGGCCACGAGGACCGCTCCGGCAACTGTCATGACGGCCAACGACGTGATCTTCACGGGTG
Organism: Vicinamibacterales bacterium; assembly: GCA_965216615.1. Lineage (GTDB taxonomy): Bacteria > Acidobacteriota > Vicinamibacteria > Vicinamibacterales > UBA8438 > CAUZIB01. The sequence goes on from CBDCGH010000023.1 coordinate 307,240, forward strand.
TCTCCGCTCCTCTCGGGCCTGGCACGAACCGACCGAGCATGATACAACAGGGCACCCTCGGTGACTCGGACATGCTGACGACATCGGCGCTCGGAATGGTCTTCTACGGTCTGTATTCGGTGGTCACAGGTATCGGCGACCTCGTCGGAGGCATGCAGCTCGAGTGGTGGGCAAACCTCTGGCTGATCGTCGCGGGATCCATCCTGGCACTCGCGGCGGCGTTCGTGCGAGTGTCGATGCCTGGCGGCCTCGCGCTAGCCGTCGGCGGGCTGCTGGCGCTGCAGTCGATCAGCCTCCACAACGCTAGCCATCTATACGGCCACGTCGCCCTCGAACCTCAGCTGGCTCGCGCGACCATCGCAGTGCTGCTCGTGGGATTGGCGTACTTCGGCTGGGAGTCCGATCCGGGTCAACGAGCCACGTGAGCGCGTCTAGGCGCACCCACTCGTCGCGCCACAATTGACACACTTGTAGCAGGCGCCGTTGCGGATCATGATGGCGCCACACGTCGAACACGGCGGTGCGTCGTGATCGTTCTGAATCGCAAACGGCACGGTCATACCGCTGTCCGGTCGCCGGGATGACCCGCCGCGCGTCCCCGCGGTCTCGATGCCAGCGCTGTTCAACGTGAGTTGCTCGGCCTCCGGCGTGGAACTGGCTTCACTCTCGGCAGAGCTGGCCGCGTCCCTCACGTTTACGCCGGCTTGATACTGCGCGGCTTCCGAGAGAAACTTCGTCGCCATCCATCGGAACACGTAGTCGACGATCGATTTCGCCAAGCGTACGTCGGGGTTCTTGGTCAGGCCAGACGGCTCGAACCGCACATGGCTGAACTTGTCCACGAGCACCTGGAGCGGTACGCCGTACTGGAGCGCGTATGACACCGCCTGCGCGAACGCATCCGCAAAACCCGAAATGGTCGACCCTTCCTTGGCCATGACCAGGAAGATCTCCCCCGGCGTCCTGTCTTCAAACAGACCGACGGTGATGTAGCCTTCATGACCCGCGATGTCGAACTTGTGGGTGATGGCCTGACGCTCATCCGGCAGCTTGCGCCGAACGGGCTGAGGATGATCCGAAACCTCGGCCTCTTTGGTCTGCGATGTGTTGAGCGGCTGGGTCCGCTTGCTCCCATCTCGATAGATGGACACGGCCTTGGCGCCCAAACGCCAGGCGTCGACGTACGCTTGCTCGATCTGCTCGATCGACGCCTCAGTCGGCACGTTGATGGTCTTCGAGATCGCACCTGAAATGAACGGCTGCGTCGCTCCGATCATCTTGATGTGGCCCATGTAGTGAATCGAGCGCTGGCCGTTGAGCGACTTGAAGGCACAGTCGAACACCGCCAGGTGATCGGCACCGAGATGCGGCGCGCCCTCAATCGTTTCCTGCTCGTCGATATGCTCGACGACTTCTCGCACTTGCTCCTCGGAGTAACCGAGCTTCGACAGCGCCATCGGCACGGTCTGGTTAACGATCTTCATCAGGCCGCCACCCACGAGCTTCTTGTACTTGACGAGGGCGATATCCGGCTCGACCCCGGTCGTGTCGCAATCCATCATGAACCCGATCGTCCCGGTCGGCGCGAGCACCGTCGCCTGCGCATTCCGATAGCCGTGATCCTCGCCGAGATCGACCGCGTCGTCCCACGCATCCTTTGCCGCGTCGTACAGCGACTTGGGAACGTACGTGGAATCGATGTCGCCCATCGCATCGCGGTGCTTGTGCATCACCGTCAGGAACGGATCGCGATTCTTGGCATAGCCCGTGAAGGGGCCACCGTGGTCGCGCGCGATCCGAGCCGATTGGGCGTATGCCTCACCGGTCATGAGCGCCGTGATGGCAGCCGCGTAGCCTCGCCCCTCATCACTGTCGTAGGGCAAACCGCGTGACATCAGCAGCGCGCCTAGGTTCGCATATCCGAGCCCAAGCGGTCGGTAGGCTTGGCTGTTTGCGCCGATTGACTCCGTCGGGTAACTCGCGCTGTCGACGATGATCTCCTGCGCAGTGATCAGCGTCCGGACGGCCGCGCTGAACGCGGCTGTATCGAACTCACTGGAATCGGTCTCGCTGAGGAAACGCATCAAGTTCAGGGACGCGAGGTTGCATGCCGAATCGTCCAAGAACATGTACTCCGAACATGGGTTCGACGCGTTGATCCGGGCCGTATTGGAGCAGGTGTGCCAGTCGTTGATCGTCGTGTCGAACTGCATGCCAGGGTCACCGCAGATGTGCGTCCCTTCGGCGATCATGTTCATCAGGTCACGGGCCTCAAAGGTATCCATGACTTGTCCGTCACGCACCGCGTGAGTCTGCCACTTCGCGCCGTCGAGCACGGCCCGCATGAAATCATCGGAGACGCGCACGCTGTTGTTCGAGTTCTGAAAAAAGACCGACGCATATGCCGGCCCCGTGAACGAGCCGTCATATCCAGCATCGATCAACGCCCAGGCCTTCCGCTCTTCTTCGACCTTGCAGTTGATGAAGTCGACAATGTCCGGATGGTCGGCGTTCAGAATGACCATCTTCGCGGCACGGCGCGTCTTGCCGCCCGACTTGATCACGCCCGCGAACGCGTCGTAGCCCTTCATGAACGAGACCGGACCGGACGCCGTTCCCCCGCCAGCGAGCACCTCTCTCGAGGATCGGATCGTCGACAGGTTGGAGCCCGTTCCCGATCCAAACTTGAACAGCATGCCCTCCGTGCGTGCCAGCGTGAGAATCGACTCCATCGTGTCGTCGACCGAGTTGATGAAGCAGGCGGAGCACTGCGGCGCTGGTTCGAAACCACAATTGAACCAAACGGGGCTGTTGAACGCGGCCTTCTGCTGAACCAGGATGTGCTTGAGGTCGTCGCTGAATGCCTGCAGATCATCCTCGCTGGCGAAGTACTTGTTCGAGCGCGCCCAGCCGGTGATGGTGTCAACCACCCGTCCGATCAGTTGTTTGACGCTGCGCTCGCGTTCCGGTGCCCCAATCTGACCTCGAAAATACTTGGAGACCACGATGTTGGTCGCCTGCTGGGACCACGACTTGGGGATCTCCACGTCGCGCTGCTCGAAGACGGTCTCACCCTTCTCGTTTGCGATCACCGCTGATCGCAACTCCCATTCGATCTCATCGAACGGGTCCACACCATCGCGACTGAAGTATCGAAGGAACTCGAGGCCTGGAGCCGTCTCGTCTCTGGCTTCAATCTGGTGTTGGGACTGGTCTTCGTGAGACTCGTGCTCTTGGGCAGCACCTCTTGGCATGTTGTTCCCTCTCCCGATACCGACCAGCCATCGCCCCGACGACCGGCCCGCCAAAATGACTCAGCTTGGAGTGTAGACGCCTCGGTCACGCCCATCGACGAGAAGCTGGGTTATTCTCGTGGTCGTTCTGGTCGCACCGAGACGCATACTATGCGACCACCGCCCTGTTTCTGTCAAGGCCCAAAACACCAGATATTGGGTCGTGTCCGATGGGTAGACCCTAGATATGGTTGAATCGACTGAAGACGCCTCTGATCGGCCTGGCCAGCCACCCCAGGCACACGCTCGTATCACGGCCGCGATTGAGGTGTTCCTCTGTTCGGGCTTCCCAACCCAGATCCTCCTGGCGATGGGAATGGCCGCGGTGGGATTCGGCATCATCGGGCCCGATGGGCAGCTGTCGCTACCCGGGGTGGTCACGCTGCTGCTCGGCAACGCGGTCATCGTTCTCTGCTTCGTCTTCTACTTTCTGAAACAACACGGTGAGCGTGCGTGGGATGTGTTCGTTGGGACTCGGTCACTCGTGGGCGAGCTCCGATTGGGCATCTTCCTCTTCCCGCTCGTTCTGGCCATGGCCACAATCAGCATCACCGTTCTCCATTGGCTCTGGCCGGATCTTCGGAGCGTCCCTCAGAACCCATTCGAAGCGCTGCTCCAGTCGCCGGTCGATGCAGTCACATTCGCGACTGTGGCCGTTGTCGCCGGCGCGATCGGAGAGGAGCTCCAACGCGCGTTCGTCCTCCGCCGGTTCGAACAACAGCTGGGGGGCGGATTGGTGGGACTCGTGGTGTTCAGCATTCTGTTCGGCCTCGGGCACGTGATGCAAGGCTGGGATGCGGCGATCGCAACTGGGCTACTGGGGCTGTTCTGGGGCGTGATGTATCTCAGGCGGCACAGCGCGGTACCGGCGATGGTGAGCCACGCAGGCTTCAACCTGGCTCAGATCGCCATTGCGTTGAGCGGCCCTGGGATGTCGCCTCCATAGCCGGCCTCACGTCGTCATTGACAACTCAGGGCGCGCGCCGGATCTGTGCCCGGCCGACCAAGCCGGATACCCATTCCGAGCGGACCTGATCGCGAAGCTCTGGATCGATTGCCGAAAAGCGGTCGGCGACGTAGGCCTCCCGGCGAATCTCGTCGACCGCGAGCTGACGCAAATCGTCGGGCGAGAAGCCGTTTCGTGCGAGCACGCGCTCGAATTCGGCCGGGCCCTCAAACCGCCGCCGAATCTCGGCGTAGCGCCGGTCGACGATCGAGGGATCTGGCTGCGCCACCGCAAAACGATTCGCCTCGTTGAGCATCAGCCGACGCTCGATCAGGTACGTCAACACCTCCGGCTCCGCGTCGGATGCGACTGCTGACACGAGACCAAGTTCGATGAACGCCCGAACGTCGGATCGCATGATGACCTCACCGTCGACAATGGCGAGGATGCGATCCAGCAGCTGGTTCTGCGCGGCCGACGTGCCCAACCATGAGAGCGCGATGAGAAACGCGGTGACGCCGGCGCGACGCCAACTCGCGAGCGCACTAGAACGCCTGACCGATACTGATGTGGAGGGCCGTCGGTCGCTCCAATTCACCATTGTCGAACTCCTGGCGGTCCAGTTTGAAACCAAGGTCGACGCGAATCGGACCAACCGGGGAGCGGTATCGTACACCGAACCCGGCGCCGCCGCGAATGCGCGCGAGACTCATGTTGCTCACTCGGTCGTACACGTTCCCGCCATCAAGAAACCCGACGAAGTCGATGGCTCGCGTCATCGAGAAGCGCAGCTCGCCATTGAACACCAATGTCGCATTACCGCCCTGCGGGAAGCCATCCTGGTCGATGGTTGTTTCATCGCCCAACCGGTCGAGCGCAAAGCCGCGCACCGAGGCGTCCCCTCCGGAAAAGAACCGCTCGCTCAACGGCAGCTCGCTCACACTCAACTCGACGGGCGAACCGGATGATGCGCCAGTCTCGTCGAGTCCCCGTGGCAGCTCGAACGCGCGCGCCAAACCAATCCGTGCTCCGGTTGCGACGACGAGGCGTGGCGCGCGCGGGATCTCGCGATACACGAACGCCCCGATGAACGTCTTCGCAAACCCGACCTCCGATCCGATCGCCCGAGCCGCAATCCGTGCATCGAACGTCAAGAGCGTGCCGTGGTGCGGATCGAATCTGTCGTCCCGGGTATCTCGAACGAGACTGCCAGAAAACGCCGACAGGCGCACCTCCGGAAACAGCCGGTCTACAAGTGGCTCGTCTTGGGGGTTCAACTGTTTGTTCGACGTATCGTTCTGCCCCCATCCGTAGTCGACCAGTGCGGTGACCGCCGGGGTCAGCTGTCTGACGATCTGGGCGTTCACGCCCCGACTGAACAGATCGAACCCCGGCCGAATCGCCTGCTCGACAAACCCGGTCACGAAGCTGTCCCACCCCGAATCCAGCAGCCGCGGCTCCTGATACGTGCCGAGGACCCGGTACTCGTTGAGGCCGAGGCTGCGAGCGTCCGCGAGCAACAGGTCGGCCGAATCGTTCTTGCGGCGGAGACTCACGCGTGTGAACAGATCGATCGACCGATTCTTGCCCCACAAGTTGCCTCGCCCGATTTGCATGAACCCACGGGGGGCAAACTCCAGACGCTCGACCGCCTGGCTCCCGGACTGGTCCGTCTCGCGGCGCAGCCGAACGGACGCTTCAAGCCCGCCGCCGTACCCCACTCGGGTGGCTGGCGCTTCATCGACGATGATGACGACGTCGCGGAGCCCTTGGTCGCCGTGGCTGAAATCGCGGATATCGATGCGCCGGAAGAGGCCCAGGGCATTCAGCCGGCGTCGGGTCTCCGCGACATCGACCAAACTAAGCGGGGTCCCCTCCTCGAGCGTAATCTCGCGCCGAATCGTCCGCGACTCGATCCCCGTATTCCCAATGATCAAGACGTGATCGATGATGATCTGAGTACCCAGATCGACCCGATAGACGACGTCGACGGCCTCGAGCGCCTCGTCAAAACTGGGTTCCGCCGACACGACCGCGTTCTCGTATCCTTCGTTGAGCAGACGCACGCGCAGGGCATCACGATCGTCGACGAGGGCGGGGATGTAGTAGGGATCGCCTACGGCGAGCGTGGTCAACGAGCGCCAATCGTCCGCAAGCTGTCCACCTGGAGCGTCGATGTCGACCGATCGGACCCGCGTGCGCGCGCCTTCGGCGATCAGAATCTCACAGGTGACCCTGAGCGTCCCAGGCGCCGCCTCAACCGACTCCGGGTCGACCGGCGTAATGTCCGGCACGACAAAGGGGTTCGCGAACCCCAGCTGAAGATAATGGTCGGAAACAGCCGCCAGAGCGTCCTCCAGCTCACGTGTGACGAGCGGCGTCCCGGCGATCAGGTTGATGAGGCTGGCCACGGTTGCGTCGGGGACCGACTCGTTGCCGGAGAAAACGATCGCGGCAATCTCGTAGAGTGGTCCGCGGTCGACGTCGAAGACAATCGACAGCTCGTCACCCGCGGCTTCCCGTGTGTGCTCCACGGAGGCATCGCGATACCCGATGTCGTTCAACAGGCGTTCAATCCGGCGATCGGCGTCCTCTAATAGGTCTTCGTCCACCGAGCCCTCTCGCTCGACTTCGACCAGGTCGGCCAGATCCCTACCCGGAACCGCATCACCGACGAAACCAATCGTGATACGGGGCCCACGCTGAACATCGATCCGAAGATCGACGCTTTGGCCGTCGCCGACGGCGTCGACGCTATGGCTGAGCTCGGCCTGATAGTGGCGCCGGGCCAGCAGCTCGGTTTCGTAGTCGACCAGCCGACGTTCGACATCGGTGCCGTCGTAGAGGTCACCGCGATTGAGTCCAAGTCGGCCTAGCGTCAACTCGCGTTCCGCAAACGACACGCCCCTGAGGAAGATCTGGGCAATTCGAGCGCGTGCGCCAACCTGGACGTTGAGCCGGAGTACCTGTCGCGAACGGCGGGTACCGAAAACGTCGCCTGTCACTTGGGCACGCATGAAGCCTCGCTCCTGATAAAAGCGCTTGACCGTGTCGGCCACCGCCGGGGCCGCGTCCACCTCGAACGCCTGACCATGGACCGCGGCGATCGCCGCGCGCAGGTCGTCTTTCGAGACTCGGACGTCGCCCTCGAGTTCGATCCGTTCGATGATGCCAAGCGGCACAAGCTCGTAGTCGAGCACGACCCCGTCACCAATCAGCCGTCCGCCAAGCTGCACGTCTTCGTAGTCCCCGAGGCTGAACAGATGCGTCAAGCTCTCACGCACGTTCCGCATCGACAGCGGTTCCCCGACGCGAGTCTCGACGAGCTCGACGACCGACGAGTCTCGAATGACGCGCCCCTCACTTCGAATGTTGACTTGGACCACGTTCCGACCCACGAACTCATCGACCGCCTGGGCGGCGGCCACGTGGGATCCGCTGAAGAAGAAGAAGAGGACACCAAGAACGAATGGCAGGCGGTACATCAAAAAGCGTGTCGCACCCGGAAATCGAGTGCATAGGTACGGTCGGCGTTCTGGGACAGGATCCAGGACAAGCGGGCGTTCTGGTCGTACTCAAGCACCACGATCAGGTCCTGGTTGGCTCCGCTCACCGCCCGCGAGAACGTGACGTGCGCCTTGTCCGAGATCCGTTTACCAATCAGCACCCGCGCCGTCGGCAAGAGCTGAGTCGACTGCTGCGCGGACGGATCACTGATCGACGGCGCGATTTCGAAGGAGTCCACACCGAACGACTCCTCGACTACGCGCCCAACCCCCGACGACAACGGGCTCGTCAAGAGCCGGGCGGCCCCGGCCTGCAGTAGTTCCTGTCGCGCCTCCTCTTGAGCACGCAGCGACCGGATTTCTGCGGCCTGGGGATCGCGAACGTCGCCCAGCAAAAGGGACACAATCTCGGTGAACTGGAGTGGGGGGTCCGACGAAAGCGCGATGTCGGGCCGGGCCATCGTGCCGCTCACGCCGATGGTCACACGGTACGGTTGGGTCGGCACGCGAATGTCGGTCTCCAACTCGACATCCAGATACGGGTCGATCTGCGTCGGATTGGAGAATCCAATACTGCCTCTGGTCACGCGGTAGCGATTGCCTTCAAAAAATATCTCGCCACGATCGATCTCGGCGTTGCCGAACAACAGCGGCTGATCATAGGTCCCGCCAAGGGTGAGCTCTGCGCTGGCGACGATACGTGCCGTGCCGTCGTTGATGCGGAGACTCGATGGCGCGAGTACGCGAACATCGTACCGGAGGGGTAACATAGACTCTACGGTCTGCGGGGCCAATGCGCTTTCCCCTGACGTGAAGTTCAGGAAGCCGGCGCTCGGATCGAACAGGTCGATCCAGATCGCATCGCGAACCGTCGCCGTTCCTGACAGCACCACGTCGTCAAGATCGCCACCAAGCGTCAACTCGGCATCGACGACAGACCTGACACCTTCCGGGAAGCGTAGCCGCATGCCAGTTGCCTGCGCCGTGATGTTGAGCTCGTTGATCTCGTAGCCACCAAGACCCACACGACCACCAAACTGAAGCGGCCCACCCGCGAGCATGCCGGTCAGCTCGTCGAAGCGCACCCCGTTGGGCTCGAAAACGACCCGCCCCTCGAGCTCATCGAGGGCATGCGGCAGCGAGAAGTGGCGCACACGCCCACTCGACACTGACGCTGAGCCGACGATGACGGGCTCCAGCACCGTGCCACCGATGTCGGCTGCCAACTGGGCCGATCCGGAGCTCCGGATGTCGGGGAGAAAGGCCTGCAGGATCGCCAGGCTCATGTCACCGTCCGCCCGGAGCTCGAGCTGCTCGTCTCGGACATCGATTCGACCGGTGAGATCGAGCGCCGTTCCCTCACCGCTCAGGCTCATCTCTCGGACTTGCACGATGTTGTCCTCGAGCACGAATCTCACGGGACCGTCGTTGCGAACGGCATACTCGAACAGATCCAGTCGAAGCTGTTCGACCGTGGCATCCATGGTGAGCGCGCCCATGTCACGGAGCGGCCCGACCAGCTGCAGCGTGCCGCTAGCGACCGCGGAAGCATCAGCGGGGAACTCCGACGTGTACGCGCGCACAAACGGATCGAGCGTCGTATTGGTCAGCCGAAACGAGAGATCGGCTGGACTATCCCCGTCGAGCCCGATACGACCGGAGCCGGAGATCGCGAGCTCTGGCGAGGCGGCCTCGACGACAATTCGCATGGCGCCGCCGGCAACGTCGGCCCGACCAGTGATCTGCCCCACGGCCTCGCCGCGCACGCCGAAGTCGGCAATCGTGCCGCGAACCTGGTATCGGGGCTCGTCGAACGCTCCGGCGCCAGACGCGGTGAACTGCGCGCGGCCGCTCACGGGTGCCCGCTCATTGCGCAGCGATTCCACCGACGCGATCGCGAAATCTCGCCCATCCAGATTGAGCGAGTAGGTCCCGTCCCACCGAATGAACATGGCGCCCGTCAGCTCGCCCTCGCCCTTGTGCATCTCAAGACCGTCCAATCGGACCCCGTTGCCCTCGAACCGCAGCCTCGCGGTAGCGAGGTCGAACGGCTCCCCCCAGGCCTCCGGCTGCGCCATGGTCAGGTCACCCGATCCAAACGGTCGGCTATATAGCCCGCTCAGACGGAACTCTCCACTCAACGGTCCGTTGATCTCGTAGCCTTCGAGGGAGAACGCATCGCGCAGGTGCTGTGCGGGAAGCGCATCGAGCACGAAGTGGGCGTTGATCTCTTCGCCGCCGTCGGGTCGCGGAAACCCGAGCGCAAAGCGACCGTCCATATCTACCCGCGAGTCACCCTGGTCGAACATGCCGTTCGTGACAGCGAGGTACCCGTCCTGCACGACGATCCCACCGGCGCCGGTGCCCCACGCGACGCCCCAGGCGACGATGTCCTCACCCGTGAAACGACCCTCGATCCGAGGCGCCCCAAACGACCCGAGCATCACACCCTGCACCTCGCCGTGCCCGTCGACCTCCATCTCTCGGGTCGGCTTCCTGAAGGCCGTGAGCACCGACGCCATGAGGCGATCGCTCTCCTGCCAATCCCCGCTTGTCACGTGAAACGGTATTTGCGACCGGTCGCCAAATGCGGTCCGCCCCTCGAACTCGATCCGAGTCGAAGGAGTCTCGATGACGCTCGGCGCGATCTCCACCCACTCGGGCCCCACGGTGTAAGCGAGCGCTCCACCCGCGGGCACGAGCCATGGCGCGCCCAGCGGGTCAAACGCGTCGCCTCTCCTTCGGCGGCCCGTCGGGCCCCGCCCGCCCGCAGAGTTGTCGGTCAGCAAGCTGACGCCATCTGGCGGGTCGAGGGTCACCTGGCCCTCTCCGGTGTGTTCGCGAAACCGTCCGAGTGGCCACCGCAGGACGTTGCGACCGGTCACGGCCCCTTCCGGCCGAATCCCGCCGACGTCGAGCGCCTCGATCAACGCGGCTACGTCCGCGCTCGCAACGGTCGTGTCCAACGTCGCCATACCGGGTTCGTCGCTTCCGAGCGGCGCCATCACGTACTCCAGGTTGAGGGAGCCGCCATAGAAACCGGAGACATAGTCGAACACTTCGAACCGATCGTCCGTCCACAGCACTTCCGCTTCGGTGCCTGGGAACTCGAAACCGTTCAGTGTCCAGGTTGGGCTGACGAACGTCCCGGTCAGGTCGCGGCCGCCATCGTATATGTGCCAGCTTCCCGACAGGCTCGCCTCGCCGTCTACCGTGAACGGATCGCCGGCGAAGAAGATCTCCTTCATCGTTGGAAGGTCGATATCAGACTCGACGATGCGATAGGTTTGCTCCGGCCATGCGAGCATGTCGACCTCTCCGATGACGGTCGATTGAAACCCATCCATCGAGAGGTCGATGTGTGTCAGGCTGACCTGCCCGCCGTCGAGATCGTAGGTGGCGGTCATCGCGGTCGTCATCGGCTCGAAGTCACGAATCTCGACCGTCCCGCCACTGAATGACACCTCTCCGCCGTAGACGTCTCGCTTTTCAAGAGTCAAATCGATGTTGCGGGCGACGACGCGCCACGGTGCGTTGTGATCGCGGTAGACGAACTCTCCATCGTGGGCACGGAGGTGCTGGACGGTTATGACGATGCGCCCGGCCGATTCGGCCTGCGCGTCCTCGCGACCGACGGAATCGCCCGACTCGCGGGCGGCGTCGACTTCGCCGTCCGTGTTGCGCGGTGCCACGAACCGCGGGAAACTCTGACGGCCATCCGGAAAGCTTTCAGCCACCATACGCCAGCCGCGCATGTCGACGTTGTCCACTAGAATCTCTCCGCGCAGCAGGGCCAGCCAGGACGTCGAGATGACGATCTCCTCAACGGTAAAGAACGGGTCGTCGCCAGGGTCAAGCCCCCCGATCACGAGGTCTTCGATCAGGAAGCGACCGGGCAAGATGTAAGTGCTGAGCCGTCCGATCTGTACCGGGCGGTCAAGCCGTCCCGACAGTGCCTTCTCGGCCTCGCCACGGGCGAAGAAGGGACCAAGATCGATCGTGACGAAGGACACGACGAACGCGGCCGTAAGGGCCACCACCGCGATTGCGACGCGCCGACTGAACCGCCGGTAGCGGAGCGGAATCCGATACCCCGGCCATCGCCGATACCACCACGACGGCTGCGGATCGTCGGCCTGCGCGGTCCTCGCCGGTGGCCCAGGCGTCGGATCGTCGTCTGCCGCTGGCTTGTCTGACATCAGGCGCTAGTCCGTACGTTCACTACTCATTACTCAATGACAACCATGACCCGTCCGGATTCGACCGAGTCGCCAGCCTCAACCTTGACCACCGCAACGCGTCCGTCCCTAGCCGCGCGCAGCTCGTTCTCCATCTTCATCGCCTCGACAACGACCACGCCCTGTTTCGCGACCACGGCATCGCCCTCGGCGACCAGCACGCGCACGACCTTGCCCGGCATGGGGGCGACCACCGACTGTGGCCCGGTGTCGTTTTCACGACCGCCTCCTGCCCTCCCCGCGCGCCGCGACCGATGCACGTCCACGTCAACACGTACCACGGTCCCATCAACGCGCACATCAAGCTCGCCGGGTCGGTCGGTCGTGGCAACCCAGATCTCATGACTCCGCGGCCGGTCGCCGATCTCGACAAGCGACAGCAGGCCGTTCACGAGCCGTCGGACATCCACCACGCGCTCCCGGCCATCGAACGACACACGCAGCCGGTGCCCGTGGTCGTCTTCGGCTGCCACCTGAACGCGGCACGCCCGCTCTCCAAGCGAGATCTCGACGGCCCGGGGCGCCCCCCATAGCACCTCCCCCACTAGCGCAGGCCCTCGAGCCTTGCCGCGCGGCGCCAGGTCGTCGTTTCGGCTGTCCCTGGCGACGCCACACCAGCGTCATCGCCGTCGAGAAACGTCCACACCGCCGCGGCCACCACGGCGAGGTCTTCGGCATCCGCGTTGAGCTCGACAAACGGCCCGCGGTCACGATCTCGGAGCACGGCGTCGAGGAAACCAGTGTCGACGCGCCCCGCCACGAAGTCCGGATGCCGCAGCATCCACTGAAAGAACGGGATGGTGGTCTTGACGCCGGCGACCTCGTACTCGCCAAGCGCGCGCGCCATACGCTCGATCGCCTGAGACCGCTCCGGCGCCCACGCAATGAGCTTTGAAATCATCGAGTCGTAAAAAATCGGGACCTCGAACCCCTCGTCGACGCCGCTGTCGTCGCGGATCCCTGGTCCAGCTGGCGGTCTGAGTCGCGTCAGCCGACCGGGCGATGGCAGGAAGCCCGCGTCAGGGTCTTCGGCGTACACGCGGCACTCGATCGCGTGGCCGTTGGCTTGCAGCATACGGTCAGCATCGAGGGTCAGCGGATCCCCGGCTGCCACTCGAAGTTGCCACTGCACGAGGTCAACTCCCGTGACCATCTCTGTGACCGGATGCTCGACCTGCAGCCGTGTATTCATTTCAAGGAAGTAAAACTGCTCGGTGTCGTCGAGGAGGAACTCAATGGTCCCCGCATTTGCGTATCCAACCTCTTTCGCGAGCGCCGCGGCCGCGGCAGCCAGATCTCGCCGGGTGTCAGCAGTCACGGCCAACGACGGGCTCTCCTCGATGACCTTTTGGTGGCGTCGCTGAACCGAGCACTCGCGTTCGACGAACGGCACGACCCGCCCTGCCTGGTCAGCCAGCACCTGCACCTCGATGTGCCTGGCTGGACTCACGCACCGCTCAAAGTAGACGTCGGGGTTACCAAACGCCGAGCTGGCCTCGGACTGCGCAGCCTCCACCGCACCGGCCAACTCAGCTGCGCTTCGCACCAAACGCATGCCGCGCCCACCCCCACCCGCGACAGCCTTGACGAACAGCGGAAACCCGACCTGTTCGCCCAAGGTGTCGATATTAGCCAGATCGATCGTTGTTTCGGTACCGGGCACCACCGGAACGCCAGCCCGCTTCGCGACCTGACGGGCGGCCGTCTTCCCCCCCATCAGCTCGATGACATTCGCCGACGGTCCGACGAAGCACAGTCCGGCGTCTACACACGCCCGGGCGAAGTCCGCGTTCTCTGCCAGGAAGCCGTAGCCAGGATGAACGGCGTCGGCGTGACTCGCACGCGCCGCGTCAACCAGCTTGTCGATCCGAAGATAGGTGTCACCCGGCAGATCGCCGACAAGTGCCACAGCAGCGTCGGCATACCGTACGTGGGGTGCCAAACGGTCGCTGTCCGAATAGACAGCGACGGTCGGCCAGCCCAACTCGCGGCAGGCCCGCATGATCCGGACGGCGATCTCGCCTCGATTGGCGACCAGAACCTTCACAGGGAAAACGACGACCCAGGCAGGGGCATCTCCCTACCAGTCTATCACTTAACAGGTGTCGCAGAGGCTCGCAAGAGCGTCAGGCGGCGCTCAAAGCGGGATATTACCGTGCTTCTTCGGCGGGTTCTTGTCGCGCTTGCCGTCGAGACTCTCGAGGGCCGCGATCAACCGAGGACGGGTCGTTCGGGGCGCGATCACCTCGTCGATGAACCCACGGCCAGCAGCGACAAACGGATTCGCCAACTTCTCGCGGAACTCCGCCACTCGCTGGGCTCGGATGGCCTCCGGGTCTTCGGCCGCGTCGAGCTCTCGCTTGTACAGAATGTTGACGGCCCCTTCGGGCCCCATCACGGCAATCTCGGCAGTCGGCCAGGCGAGGTTGACGTCGGTGCGAATGTGCTTGCTCGACATGACACAGTACGCGCCGCCATACGCTTTTCGGGTGATCACCGTGACTTTGGGAACCGTCGCCTCCGCGAACGCGAACAAGAGCTTGGCGCCGTGCCGGATAATGCCTCCGTACTCCTGCTCTGTCCCAGGCAGGAATCCAGGCACGTCCTCGAATGTCACCAGCGGCACATTGAATGCGTCGCAGAACCGCACGAACCGGGCGCCCTTCACTGACGCGTCGATGTTCAACGTGCCGGCGAGATGCGCCGGCTGGTTGGCCACCACGCCCACTGAACGACCACCTAGGCGCGCAAAGCCCACCACCAGGTTGCGGGCAAAATGCCGATGCACTTCCAAGAGCTCGCCGTCGTCGACAACCGCGTGAATGAGATCCAGCATGTCGTACGGCTGATTGGGCGACTCGGGCACCAGCGCGTCGAGACCAGCGTCCTCCCGATCCACCGGATCACGTGGCTTCACCCGCGGCGGGTCATCGAGGTTGTTGCTCGGCAGGTAGCTCAGGAGCGTCCGGATCAGTGACAGGCACGCTCGATCGTCATCAACGGCAAAGTGCGCCACACCGCTCTGCTCGTTGTGGGTCATGGCGCCGCCCAACTCCTCCATCGAGACATTCTCGTGCGTCACCGTGCGAATGACGTCGGGTCCCGTAACGAACATGTAGCTCGTGCCCCGGACCATGACGTTAAAATCGGTGATCGCGGGAGAGTACACCGCACCGCCGGCGCATGGTCCCATGATCGCGGAGATTTGCGGAATCACGCCCGAGGCGAGCGTATTGCGCAGGAAAATATCGGCGTAGCCACCCAATGACAGCACGCCCTCCTGGATGCGCGCCCCGCCCGAATCGTTGAGCCCCACGATGGGGGCGCCATTCCTCATGGCCAGGTCCATGACCTTCACGATCTTCGACGCGTTCGTTTCCGAGAGCGACCCACCGAAAACGGTGAAGTCCTGCGCGAAGGCGTAGACCAGTCGGCCGTCGACGCGACCGTGACCAGCCACCACGCCGTCGCCGGGCACCTGCTGGTCGGCCATTCCGAAGTCTCGGCACCGATGCGTGATCAACTTGTCGATCTCATGAAACGTACCGGGATCAAAAAACAGGTCGACCCGCTCCCGGGCGGTCAGCTTTCCGGCGTCATGCTGTCGCTGACGCCTCGCCTCACCACCCCCGGCCTCGGCCCGCTGCTCGTAGTCTTCGAGAATCTGACGCTTGTCCATCACACCTTCGTCGCCTGAGACTTCTCCCAGTCGGCCAGGAACTTCGCGAGACCAATATCCGTCAGTGGGTGGTTGAAGCTCGCCTCGATAACCTTCGCCGGACACGTGCAGATATCGGCTCCCATCTGCGCAGCTTCGGCGATGTGCATCGGCCCCCTGACGCTAGCGACGAGCACTTCGGTCGTGAACTCATAGTTGTCGTAGATGTCGACGATCTGACTAATGAGCTCCATGCCAGAGGTGGCGATGTCGTCGAGCCGGCCCACGAAGGGGCTCACGAACGTCGCGCCGGCTTTGGCCGCCAGCAGCGCTTGAGTCGGCGAGAACACGAGAGTCACGTTGACCCGGATGCCTTCCTTCGACAGTATTCCGCACGCCTTGACGCCCTCCTGGCCAAACGGAACCTTGACCACGATGTGCTCGTCGATCGTGGCGAGCTGTCGGCCCTCACCGATCATGCCGTCGGCGTCGGTCGCGACCACCTCCGCGCTCACTGGCCCCTTCACGAGCTGACAGATGGCCTTGAGAATCTGCTGAGGATCGCCGCCTTCCTTTGCCAAGAGCGACGGGTTCGTCGTCACGCCATCAACGATGCCGAGGGGCACGAGCTTCTCGATCTCCTCGACGCTAGCTGTATCCACAAAGAACTTCATGATGTCTTTCCTCCACTAGCGGCCAATACGAACGCGTTCACCCACCCCGTACGACCCCGTTTGTGAGCTCACCGACCCCGTCGACCTTGACAACGACGCGGTCGCCGGGCGCGAGCGGTCCGACCCCCGACGGTGTTCCGGTCGCGATGATATCGCCCGGATGTAACGTCATGACGGTCGATACGAATTCAACCAATCGCCCAAGACTGAAAATAAGCTCCCGGGTGTTCGATGCCTGGCGGCGCTCGCCGTTGACCCACGACTCGACGTCCAGGGCGGACCCATCGAGCCCGACCGCAATACAGGGCCCAATCGGCGCAAAGGTATCGAAACCCTTCGCCCGCGTATATTGCACGTCCCGCTTCTGCAGATCGCGGGCGGTGACGTCGTTGACGCAGGTCAGACCGAGCACGTAGTCGCTCGCCCTCTCAGCCGGCACGGCGCGCGCGCGCTTGCGTATGACGATACCAAGCTCGGCTTCGTAGTCGACCTGGCTGGAGCTCGGTGGCATGACGATGTCATCGTCCAAACCGATGACCGCGGTCGAGGGCTTGATGAAGATCAGGGGCTCGTTAGGGAGCGCCTTGTTCATCTCTTTCGCGTGATCCCGGTAGTTCAAACCGACCGCCACGATCTTGGACGGTGTGACCGGCGCCAAGACCTTGATCTGAGCCTCGTCAACGGCGTCACCCGCGACGTAGTCTCCGAACGGATCTCCGTCGAGCCGGTACCACTCCTGCTCTTGCCGAAGCACCCAGCGCACGTGCCCGCCCATCTCAACGCGATACAGTCGGTCCATCCCGTCATTCACCTTTCCGTCACTAGCGCGCCTGCTCCGTCGCTTCGGAAGACGGCGGGCTGAGGTTCGGCGGCTCCGCCCCGTCGACGGCCTGCACGACGTATACGTAGCGTCTGTCTGTCACCACTGTCGCGTCGCGATAGGACGTTTCGACAACCGCCTCAGGCGTGAGCCGTTCGAGTGTCGCACCTGGCGCATCTCCGCGCAAGACCAGGTAGCCAACGACGTCAGCCTCGGGGCTAGCATCCCACACGAGGCTGATAGCCCCCTCGCTCGCCACGGCAATCAGGTCCGACGGCGCACTCGGTGGAAACGTGTCCACGGGAACGACACACGTCGGTCCCGACGGCCGGCCGACGACCTCGAGACCGCCGATGCGATCGACGGTCCGCACGACGTAACATCGATTCGCTCCGAACTCGACGGTTGGCTCGAGGAAGGTGGTGAAGCTGAGATTCTCGAGGTTGAGAGGTGTGGGCGGCGGCGGCACCCGTGGGGGCTCCAGCTCGATTGGCGGACCTGAAGCCGATGGGCCTTCACCGTCCTCCGCGTCGTCGTCACCGAACGCGTAGACACGGTAGGTCGACGGCGACCCGAACTCGACAATCGGCGTTGACGGCAGGACATACTCAACCGAATTGACCATCGTTGCCTGAACGGAGACTCTCGCCGTGGCCGGAGCTACCCACTCGAGCAGCATGTCGGTCTCGGTATAAGACACGCTCGGAGGGCCAGGAGCTTCGGTGGGCGCGGCGAGCGTGACCTCAGCTGGGGCCGATTGCGCCTCACGGCCGCGAGTGGAGATGGCCACGGCGCGATAGGATCGTCGCGGAAACGTCGGGAGTCTTGACATCAGCGGACCAAGCCGAGGCGCCGCAGGCTCGTCGTGTTCTGACTCGTCGTCCTCCCGGTACTCGTCCAGAGCGATTGGCTGGCGGACCTCTGGGGTCAGAATCTCGAGAATCACGACATCGGGCACGCGAACGGTGACCGCGTCATCGGCGTCCGCTTCGTCGGCTTCGCCCTCGACCGTCGCGTCCGCTTCAGGCGAGAGCTCTCGGCCATCCTCCTCGGGCGCGGGAATGGTGGCGACCAACGTCGCCAGATCGAGCCAGTCGTCGAGCGCAAGGGACACGGGCTTGTCAGGATCGGGATGGGTCGTGAGCGCGTAGAGCTCCATGCGATCGAGATCGACCGGCACGGAACCGTCGGAGTTCTGGCTCGGCATGTCGAACGCGATGTACACCTCATCGTCGAGCCGCGTCACGGAGAGCGGTGGGGTCTCGGGAACAATGACCAGAGGCGGCAGCGGTGCCCCCCGCATGCCGCAGGCGGACGTCACCACCGCGGCCGCCAGCACGGCGTGCAACCCGAGCGAGCGCCTGGGCGTCGGGCTGTTCACAGAATGTAGCGGGACAGGTCGTCGTTCTTCACGATGTCGCTGAGCATCGTCTCGACGTACGCGCCGTCGACAAGGAACTCTCGCTCGGACATGTCCGGCGCCTCAAAGGAGATTTCATCCAGGAGCTTCTCCATGACGGTATGGAGACGCCGCGCACCAATGTTCTCCGTCCGCTCGTTGACCAACGTCGCAAACTCAGCGATCCGCTGAACTGCGTCCGGTGAAAACTGGAGATCGAGCCCCTCCGTCGCGAGCAACGCCGTGTACTGGGTCACGAGGGCACCCTTGGGCTCCGTGAGGATGCGAACGAACTCCTCGGTCCCGAGCGCTTCGAGCTCAATTCGGATCGGAAAGCGACCCTGCAGCTCAGGAATGAGGTCGGACGGCTTCGAGACGTGAAACGCGCCGGCGGCCACGAACAGGATGTGGTCCGTTCGCACCATCCCGTGCTTCGTGTTGACCGTGGTCCCTTCCACGATCGGGAGAATATCGCGCTGGACACCTTCGCGACTCACGTCTGGTCCCTGCGCGCCTTCGCGGCCCGAGATCTTGTCAATCTCGTCTACAAAGATAATCCCAGCTTGCTCGACGCGCGAAACGGCGGCACGACCGACGCTCTCCATGTCGACGAGCTTCTGCTCTTCTTCCTGGGCGAGATACCGGAGAGCCTCGGGCACTTTCATGCGTCGCTTCTTCGGCTGGCTTTGAAAGAGGTTAGGCAGCAGGTCCTTCATATTCACGTCGATCTCCTCGATCGACGATCCCGTGACGATCTCGAACGACGGCGTAGCACGGTCGCGGACTTCCACTTCTACGACACGCTCGTCGAGGCGACCATCGTGCAGCTGTTCACGGAACTTTTCGCGCGTGCGCCGTGCGAGGTCGCGCGCGCCTTCAGGGTCAGGAACGGGTCCGGCCGCCGGCTGCGTTGGCGGCAGCAGCAGGTCGAGCAGACGTTCCTCCGCGTTGTTCCGCGCCTTCTCGCGCACTTCGACCAGCCGCTCCTCGCGAACCATGTCGACGGCCAGCTCTACCAGGTCGCGAACCATCGACTCCACGTCGCGCCCGACATATCCGACTTCCGTGAACTTCGAGGCCTCGACCTTGATGAACGGCGACTGGGCGAGACGCGCCAGTCGGCGGGCGATCTCCGTCTTGCCGACGCCGGTCGGACCGATCATGAGGATGTTCTTTGGTGCAACCTCCTCCGCCAGCTCGGACGGCAGCTTCTGGCGGCGCATCCGATTGCGCAGGGCGATCGCCACCGCTCGCTTCGCCCCGCGCTGACCGACCACGTACTTGTCCAGCTCGGCGACGATCTCGCGGGGTGTCAGAGCATCGATACTCGTCGCACTGCTCTCGGGCAGGTAGATGGGCATGGATCTATAGGAGGCTAGCGCGGGAGCCGCGGTACACGCCGCGCCGATTCACAGCTCCTCGATCGTGACACTGGCGTTCGTGTAAATGCAAATATCGGCCGCGATTCGCATCGACTGTTCGGCAATGCCGCGCGCGTCGAGCTCGGAGTGCTGCGACAACGCCTTCGCAGCGGCGAGGGCATAGGGGCCGCCAGATCCAATCGCCACAATCCCGTCGTCAGGCTCGATCACGTCGCCGGTTCCGGAGAGCAGGAACGTCGAGGACGTATCGACGACCACCAACATGGCCTCGAGGCGTCTCAGGATGCGGTCGGTGCGCCAATCCTTCGCGAGCTCGACGACCGAGCGCTCGAGATTGCCGCTATGCTGCTCGAGCTTCGACTCGAATCGAGAAAACAGGGCAAACGAGTCAGCCGCGGAGCCGGCGAACCCAGCCAGTATGCGATCACCGTACAGGTAGCGGATCTTCCGTGCCTGCTGTTTCACGACGGTGTTGCCCAGCGTGACCTGGCCGTCGCCCGCCATGACCGTCTTCCCTCCGTGGCGCACCGACAGGACGGTCGTCGAGTGAAACGTTTCGCTCATGCGATTCATGGCCTCCCCGACGACCGCCGACCACCGGTTGCCGCCCATCGCCGGAAGCCCCAATATACAGGGACACCGGCGGCGATGATCGCGACCCCGGCCAGGGACGTTCCCGGACTGCGCCACACCGCGTTCACCACCATCGCAGCACTGGCGGTCACGAAAACGAGTGGAGCAATCGGATAGCCCAACGCGCGGAACGGACGCTCCGCGTCGGGATCGCGACGCCTGAGCACGAACAAGGCGGTGACCGCAATGCCAGCGAACAGGACGATCGCAAACCCGGTGTACTCGACGAGCTGTTCGAAGGTGCCGGTCAGGACCAGGATCCCGGCCCAGGTGCTTTGCGCGATGATCGCGACGACCGGGGTGTGAAACCTCGGGTGCACCGAGCCCACTGCCGCGAAGAACTGCCCGTCCTGGGCCATGGCGTAGTAGACGCGGGGACCGGCCAGTACCATCGCGCTGATACTCGCGGCAATCATGACGACCGAGGCTGCCGCCAACGGCGCCGCGACCTCGGGACCGAACAGGCGATCCGCGGCAGCGTCGACGACACGGATTTCAACCGACGCGAGCTCCGACACCGGGAGCGCGTAGATAAACAGGGAAATCAGCAGCACGTAGATCACGACGACTGCGACGGTGCCGATGGCCATCGCCAACGGCACGTTCCGCCCAGGATCCCGCATTTCCTCCGCGACATAGGTGGCCGCGTTCCAGCCCGAGTAGCTGAACATCACAGGAATCAGAGCCAACGTCCACGCGGATGGCATGACCGGACTCGCCGGTGCGCTGAAGTGGGCGACATCCCCGGCGCCGACGGCGAAACCCAGGATCACCAGCGCCGCCAGCAGGAGGACCTTCAGGCTGGCCAGCGCGTTCTGCACGAGTCGTCCTGGACCAATGCCAACGACGTGTACGGCGGTGAGAACCGCAATGGCCGCAAGCGCCACGAGAGACTGCGGTGACACGCTGAGGGTCACGACCACCAGCGGAATCTGAAACCACGGCGTGGTATCACCGGCAGCCGGCAGGAATCGCCCAAGGTAGCTGGCCAATCCCACGGCACTCGCCGCGATGGCGCCAGAGAAGCCGGCGACAAACGACGTCCAGCCGGTCAAGAAACCGGCGACGGGGCCGAACGCTTCTCGCAGGTAGATGTACTCGCCGCCGGCACGCGGGCGAAGGGCCGCTAGCTCTGCGTAGGCCATCGCTCCGGCAAAGACCAGCGCGCCGCCTGCGAGCCAGACACCGAGTATCGCCCACGGGTTCGGGACCCCCTGAGCCACAATCGCCGGAAGGATGAAGATGCCGCCGCCGATGACGTTCGAGACAATGATCGCGGCCCCGTCGAGCGGTCCGAGCCCCCTCACGAGCGTTGGCGGGTTGGATTGAGTCACGAAGGAGTGGTGCTATTGGGTCAGGAGCTGGCGTTCGATCGGCTGTTCACCGAGCCGAACCCACTGATCGGCACGATGCTTGATGAACAGCTCAACCTTGACGTCGACGAAGTCGTTGTGCCGCAGCATTTCGATCCGCGCCTGCTCGCCGGTGTATCCCAGGCCGGAGTCCATCGTGAACGGGTCGGTCGCGCCGCCGGGATCGATGCCTTCTCGGCCGACCGCGCGGACAAATGAGCTGCCCCATACCTTCGGCTCACCAGCGCAGGTGCCGGCTTCTGGATTCGCTGGTGAGGCCTCGGACACCGGAGCCGACTGTGCGTTGGCGGCGACCAGACATCGCCGAAAGACCCCGTTCAGCTGGAGCGTGCTGACCGGCTCCGACGATACGTTTTCAAGACGAAACGAAATGGTCGGCACCAACTTGTTCCTGCCGAACTCATCGAAGCCGACGTCGAGCCATCCGGTGGTCACCTCGGCGACTCGGATTGCCGAACCGATGTCAATCGAAGGACCCGAGCAGCTGGCTAGCGCCAGCACGAGAAAGGCCACTCGTGCGCCTCGCCAACGGCGTCGAGGACCGCTCGACCACATGCGGGGATTGTAGATCATGTGGCCTTCGCCGACGGAGGTTTCGCCCGACGTGCGATCAGCCAGGTGAACGCCGTCTATCTGATCTCGATCAGCGCCTCGACGTCTTCCGCCGACAAACGTCCGGCCTCGATCGCATCGAGGTCGCGGCCCTGAACCCTGAGGACCAGCGTGGTGCGCGCGCCAGGAACGCGACGGGGATCCACACGCCCACGCGCATCGCGCGCGGCAATCGAGATCCATTCGCCATCGGCAACCCCGGTCGATCTCCCGTGCGCAATCAGCACCCCGGCGAGCTCGGCCTTCAGCGCGTTGAGGTAAGCGGTCCTCGGATCGACCCGCGCGAGAGACCGAGCGGGCGGGACGCCCCCGGCCGCATCTGGCGAGACCGGCTGACTCACGGGGGGCCGGAATCGTGCCTCGAGCTCGGAGAGGACATGCTCGAACTCCAGCTGTCCCGGACCCTCGGGCATGGCATCCATGCGGCGGCGCAACTCTTCGAACGTCGCCGCCATCCCACCCTCCATCTGGTCGAGCATGTTCATCGACCACCAGAGACTTCGTCGCACGACTGGATACTCCACGTCGAAGAAGACACCGTAATCATCGAGGATGAAGCCGCGTGCTTGAATCGGTCCGGCAAACAGCACCATCCCGGGCAAGACCGCAGGGAGCTGCTGCTCGACCACCCGCGCACCCCGCACGACCGCTTCCTCGAGCGCTTGCTCCATCTGCTGCAGCTGAAGGATTCGAGTCTGCTGCCCAGGGGAAGCAGCCCGGTCGGCGCCTTGACGTGGCGTCTCTTGCGCGGACGCGCCCACTGCCGGGGTCGCGACAAGCACCGCCAACAGAACGATTCCTTTTGTCACTGTCTGTCCCTCCGCGTTGCTACCGCTGCGACACCTTGACCAGATAGTCGGTCACACCTTCGAGCGCTCCGAGATCCTGCTGGAAGCGCTGCTGGTCGGCTCGGCGCAACATGTCGTGCTCCTGTGCGAACTGCGTGAACCACACCGCCACTTCCTGCTTCTGCCGACGCTCGCTCTGAGCAATGAGTCGTTCGATCTCCTTGAGCAGCGCGGAATGATTGGTTTCGGCAGGGATGACCGGCGGCGACACGGATTCTGGGTCGAGAGCCTGGCGCAGCTCACCTTCAAGCCGAACCAGGTCAGCATGCCACGGCGCGCGGTCATCCGCGCCGACCGCGGCCGCGGTTGCCGATTCTACGTCCGACTGCGGTACCGGCCCTGGAATCTCCGTGCGGGCGCGGTCGGACCACCCCATTCGAAGCACGACGCCGCTGGCGTCGTAGCGAACTTCGACGCTCGCGATTGCCGCAGCCACGATCAGCACGAGGCCGGCCGCCGTCGCCAGCCCCCAAGACGGCTCGATCGCGCGGCGCCACCACGGCGCCAACCGATCGCGGTCGGCGACGAGCCTGAACCCCAGGGCAGGCTCCGGCGCCTCCCACAGATCCAGTGCCCCTCGAACTGATTGGAGCGCCTCGAGCTCACTCGAGCACGCTGCACATGTGGCGACGTGGCTCGCAACCCGTTCGCGTTCCGTCTCATCGCATTCGTTGTACGCGTACGCAACGAGCGCTTCCTTCAACCCCTCTGTGCATCCCTGTGTTGCATCCATTCGCGGCTCCCGCTCTACTGCTCCCGCACAATCGGCTGTGAGTACGCCACAACCGGACGGCCGGTTGGCATTCCTGTCAGACCGCCTTCGGCCAGGTGTCGCCGAAGCACCGACAGCCCCTGATACAAGCGGGTCTTGACCGTGCTCAGCGGACATCCGACCAACTCCGCGATCTCGCGAAATGTCAGGCCGTGATACTCCTTGAGAACGATGGCAGTTCGCTGCTCGGCCGGCAGCGTCGCCATGATCTTCGACACGGCGCGACCGAGATCACGCCGCACAATCAAGTCTTCAATCGACTCACTGATGGGGTCGACGATGCCCTGCTCGTTGAGATCGAATCCTTCGCTGGGCTGAACCACGGTCGCACGCTTCTCTCGACGCAGCCAGTCTCGGCACAGGTTCAGGGCGATCCGGTAGACCCATGAGGAGAACTTTGCCTGGCCCTTGAACCCCTTGAGACCACGAAATGCGCGGAGAAAGGCCTCCTGACAGACGTCGCGCGCGTCCTCCTCGCGGCCGAGCACCCGGTACGCCAGCGCGTAGATCGGACGCTCCCAGCGCACGACCAGCTGGTTAAAGGCATCCGTATCGCCCCCGGCCGCAAGCGCCACGAGCTCCTCGTCAGTCCTCTGCATGCGATTCGTCGGAGGGACACCCCTCCTCATTAACTTAGACGAACGAATCCCAGTTCGGGTCTTCTTAGAAAATAGACGGCCCTTGGACCTTGTTTCAAAACGCCGCAAAATGTAGATTATCAACGAGATGAGGGATGAGGCCTTCCTAACGACCGAGGAGGTGCTGGAGTACCTTCAGGTGAACCTCCGGACCGTGTATCGGCTGATCAAGGCCGGTAAGATTCCCGCGGTCCGAGTCGGCCGCCAGTGGCGTTTTCGGAAGTCAGACATCGATGAGTGGCTCCAGAGTCAGTCGCGGAGTGAAGCCGCTATCGACGCCCCGACCAGCGATCTCGAGAACGCGGGCGCGGCCAGACGGCCGCGGGTACTTGTGGTCGACGACGAGGAGAGCATCCGCGACCTGCTGTCGCAGACGCTCGCGCTGGCTGACTACGATGTGGACGTAGCCTCCGACGGTCTCGACGCGCTCGACCGCATGCGCATGGGCCGGTATAGCCTCCTGATTACTGACTTGAAGATGCCGGGTCTGGACGGCCTGACGATGATCGGCGCAGCCCGCCAGCTCAACGCTCAGCTTCCAGTCGTGGTGATCACCGGCTTCTCGACGGAAGACAGTGCGATCGAAGCAGCCAACCTCGGCGTGTCCGGCTACTTGACCAAGCCGTTCGAGGTTCCCAAGGTCCTCGAAGTCGCGGCCAGGGCGCTGGGCACCTAGTACAGCCGCACCAGGGTCGATCGCGGGGCGCCCGCCGCCGTCATCGATCACAACCCGTCATGCTTCAACTTCAGCTTTCTGGCGTACACAAGGGATTCGGCACACGCGTTCTGCTCGAGAACGCGACCTGGCAGATCCGCTCTGGTCACCGAATCGGCTTGTGCGGTCCCAACGGCGCCGGAAAAACGACGCTGCTTCGGATGATGGCCGGCCTCGAGCCGCCCGACGCCGGAGACGTCACTCGCCCGTCCGGGCTAACGGTGGGCTATCTCCCCCAGGACGGGCTCACGCACAGCGGCCGAACCCTCTTCGAGGAAGCCAGCTCGGCCTTTGAAGAGCTGCTCTTGCTTCAGCAGGAGATGCGGGATCTCGAGACGCGCCTCGGCGATCCGTCAGTCCCGGAGACGACGCACCAGCAGATGCTGGACCGCTACAGCGAGATCCAGGAGGCCTTTCGAGACCGAGAGGGCTACGACATCGAGGGCCGGGTCAGCGCGATCCTGCGCGGCTTGGGTTTCACGCCGGAGCAGTTCTCGCATCAAACGGAGACGTTCTCCGGAGGCTGGCAGATGCGAATCGCCCTGGCGAAGTTGCTCCTCCAGCGTCCGAAGCTGCTCCTCTTGGATGAGCCGACCAACCACCTCGACCTCGACGCGCGCAACTGGCTCGAGGAGTTCCTGATCAGCTACCCCGACGCGGTCGTCCTGGTATCGCACGATCGCTTCTTTCTGGACGCGGTCGCAACGGCCATCGTTGAAATCGGACTCAAGTCGCTGACCAACTACCAGGGGGGCTACAGCCACTACCTCGTCGAGCGGGACGCCCGGCTCGAGCGCCTTCGTGAGCAGAAACGTCGACAAGACGAAGAAGTGGCCCGGATGCAAGCCTTCATCAACCGCTTTCGCTACCAGGCGACAAAGGCCGCGCAGGTCCAGAGTCGAGTCAAGATGCTGGCGAAGATCACGCCGATTGACATTCCGCCCGAACGCATGAACGTGCACTTCACGTTTCCCAGCTGTCCGCGCAGCGGGCGAACGGTCGTCGAGCTGCGAGACGTGCATAAATCGTACGGGACCCTGATAGTGTTCGCGCGCGCCAACGTGCTCGTTGAGCGGGGTGACCGCGTGGCGCTCGTTGGCCCCAATGGTGCGGGCAAATCGACGCTCGTGCGCATGCTGTCGGGCGTCGAGTCTCCAGACACCGGTGAGCGGGTGGAAGGTTCGAACGTGGTCGCGCAGTACTTCGCGCAGGACGAAGCCACCCGGCTGGACGGCTCGCTGAACGTCTACGAGACCCTGTCCTCCGGGTCGCCCGTCAACATGGTCCCCGCCATTCGCACGATCCTCGGGGGATTCCTCTTTACGGGAGACGATGTTCACAAGCGCGTGAAGGTCTTGTCGGGCGGCGAACGCACGAGGCTGGCAGTGGCCCGCATGCTTCTACGCCCCTCGAACACGCTGCTCCTCGACGAGCCGACCAACCACCTCGACATCGACTCGACCAACGTCTTGCTCGACGCGCTGCTGGACTACGGGGGCACGCTCATTTTCGTGTCACACGACCGTTACTTCGTGGACCGCCTTGCCACGAAGGTGATCGAAATCGGATCGGGAGAAGCGGTGGTCTATCCCGGCACCTATGAAGATTTCCGCTGGAGCAAGCAGCAGCGAGCAAGACCGGCGAATCCTGACCCGCCCGTGAAGTCTCGCCCTCCGAAGCGACCTGTGCGGGCTCAAACCCCGCGCCGGCCGAGCCACTCGGTCACGCATCGGCAGACCCAGGCCGAGACGCGGCGACACCAGCGGCGGCTGAAGGCACTCAGCGACCGAATCGCCGAGCTCGAACAGCGGATCAGCGAGCGCGAAGAAACCGTCCAAAAGCTCGAGGCCGAGATGGCCCAACCGCTCTTCTATCAGGACGAAGCCGAGGCACAGCGGACCATCGCCCGACACCAGAGTCTGATGTGGGAGGTTGGCGACCTGATGAATCAGTGGGAGGCCCTCCATGCGCAGGCCGGCGAGCTGAAAGAAGCAGGAATCGAATCCTAGCCTCAGATTCGTAACCCCCGCCAGACACCCGGCCCAGAGCATCGACCGGGCTCCAATCTGCGCCCCGGTGCGTGGCTCGGACATTCCTCTCGTAAGCAGCTGTATTCAGGACACTTACAAGATGGAATACCGCCTCTCCGCTCCATCTGCCAGGTAGTCCAGACCGCCTGCGAAGCCTCTGCGGACAGGCACGCCATTTGCCTCACCAATAACGAGATTGTCAGGGCGAGCTCTACCTTCCGAAGAAATCTGGAGGGCGTGCCGATTACCTGGGCAACTGGAGATCACACGATTGCTCTTGGAAACCGTACGAGCGCCATTGGTCGTTCCTGTGCCGGATCCGGCAGAGACTCCCGGTACGCCGGGTGCGTTCTATCGCGACCTCGTGCTCAGCATGCGAAACGGCGTCCTCGCGATCCGGCGGGACGGCACGATCGCGGTGTTCAACGACGTGGCCTATCGTCTGCTCGGCCTCACACCGGAGTGCGACCACATCGGTGGGCACTATCGCGACGTCCTCGGCCTGGACCACGAGTTCTCGGCCGTCCTGGAGTCGGCCTTCGAGTTGAGCCACCTGCCGAACCGGGAAGAGCTTCGCCTCGGCGATTCTGGGAAGGTGCTCGGCTACACCCTCTCGCGCATTCACAATGGCGCCGACGACGTCACGGGCGCCGTACTCTTCTTCAAGGATCTGACTCGGGTTGAGCAACTGGAGGAGCGGGAGCGGCTGCGCGACCGCCTGGCTGCGATCGGCGAGATGGCGGCGGCCATCGCCCACGAGGTCAAGAACCCGCTCGCCGGCATCCAGGTCATGGCCGGGCTGCTGAAACGGCAGCACCCAGACTCGGCCGACAACCAGGCTGTGCTCAACGACATCATCGGCGAAGCCAAAGTCGCCAACAAGATCGTCGTCGACCTCCTGGAGTTCGTCCGTCCCATCACCCTGCAGATCGAACGAGTCGCGATTGTCGACCTGCTGCGCGACGCCATCGCCAAGTGCGAGAACCACGACGGCCGAGCGGGAATCCTGTTCGAAACCAGTCTGCAACCAGCCCTTCCATGGGTTCCTGGCGACCCGACGCAACTACGCCAGCTCTTCACGAACCTGCTGATCAACGCTCTCGAGGCGATGAACGGCCAGGGCAGGCTGAGCATCAGCGGATGCTTCGTGGCCGGTGAAGAGGAGCATCCCGCGCCGAGCGAAGTCCTCGACGCCAGTGGATCGATCGTGATCGATGTGGAGGACAACGGCCCCGGCATCGCGAGCGACGTCGCCGAAAAGATCTTCGGCCCGTTCTTCACGACGAAGCCACGCGGGTCCGGTCTCGGGTTGGCGATCGTCAGGAAGATCGTCGATGCACACGACGGACGAATCGATGTCAGCGCTGGTGGGGACGGCGGCACCCGATTTCGCGTGACGCTTCCGGTGACGGCGGACGGAGGCCACGCGGCAGCGTAGGTCGAGGTAGAAGGAGAGTCATGTCAAACGAGAGAATTCTCATCGCCGACGATCACGATTCGCTTCGTCGGGGAATGGTGCGTGCTTTGCAGGATGCGGGGCACGAAGTCGACGAAGCGAGCAATGGAAACGCAGCCATCGAGCTCTTACACAAAGGCCAGTTCGATGTCGTCGTGAGCGACCTCAAGATGGGCGGTAGCGATGGGCTTGACGTGCTGAGAACCGCCAAGGCCCTACATCCAACCGCCGTGGTCATCTTGATGACGGGCTTCGGTTCCGTGCAAACGGCGGTGGAGGCCATGAAGATCGGCGCCTTTGACTTCGTCCAAAAGCCGTTCGAGATCGAGGAAATGGAGCTGCGTATTGCCAAGGCGCTCGAGCACCGGCGTCTGCAGCACGAGATCGACTATCTCCGGCACACCCAGCCCGACATCTACGACTTTGACCGTATCGTCGGCGCGAGCGGAGCGCTGCAACGCGTCTTGAACGTCGTGAAGAAGGTGGCACAGAGCAACACGACTGTTCTGATCCGTGGCGAGACCGGGACCGGCAAGGAGCTCATCGCTGGAGCCATCCACCACAACTCGGCGCGCGCGAACCGCAACTTCGTGCGAGTCAACTGCGCGGCACTGCAAGAGAACCTCCTGGAGTCTGAGCTCTTTGGCCACGAAAAGGGCGCCTTCACCGGCGCCGACCGCCAACGCGTGGGACGGTTCGAGCAAGCCGACGGCGGCAGTCTCTTCCTCGATGAAGTCGGAGACATGAGCGCGAACACCCAAGCCAAGATCCTCCGGGTCCTCCAGGAGCATGAGTTCGAGCGCCTTGGCGGCACCCGCACTCTGCGGTGTGACGTCCGCATCGTCGCGGCAACGAACCGGAATCTAGCCGATATGGTCGCGAGTGGGCAGTTCCGCGAGGACCTCTACTATCGGCTCAACGTGGTCTCGATCGACATGCCTCCGCTGCGAGAGCGGAAGGAAGACATTCCGGAGCTGGCCCACTTCTTCACACGCCGATTCGGCGGCGAACTGAACAAGAAGGTCACCGGCCTCGACGCGGCCGCCGAGAAGCTGCTCAAGCGCCACAACTGGCCGGGGAACATCAGGGAGTTAGAGAACACGATCGAGCGCGCGGTATTGCTGGCGGAGAGCTCGATAGTCAGGGGCGACGACCTGCGACTCGGAGACCTGACACCCCACGAGGAAACGGGCGAACATCCGTCGGTCGTGAAGATCCCACCCACCGGCGTCCCACTCGAGGAAATCGAGAAGCAGGCCGTTGTTGAAGCGCTGAGCATGTCGAACTGGGTCCAAAAGGATGCTGCGGAGCTGTTGGGCATCAGCCCGCGGGTCATCAACTACAAGATCAAGACTTTGGGCATTACCTTGCCGCGAGGTCGCCGGTCATCAGCGCGCGCAGAGAAGGCGGCACACGCGGATAGCTCAGCAGTCTGGACGGTCCCGTCGTACTAGTGTGGTGAGGACCACACTAGGCGCGTGGGTGGGTCTTCCTATACAGCTCGGTTAGCTGCGCCGCGTTCACGTGGGTGTAGCGTTGGGTCGTGCTGATCCGACTGTGGCCAAGCAGCTCCTGAATCGCCCGCAAGTCAGCTCCGCGCTCGAGAAGGTGAGTCGCGAACGAGTGCCGAAGCGCGTGCGGACTGATCCCCAATCGCGTGCTCGACTGAACCACATAGCGCCGGACGAGGCGGCCGACGCTCCGGGTCGACAGTCGCCCGCCGCGATAGTTCACAAACAGCGAGGATTCGGTGCTGCGGCCTTGACTCTCGACGGCCGACCCGATGAGCCGCTCGCGATCCGGAAGATATCGGCGAATCGACTCGGCCGCTGTGCGGTTGAACGGCACGATCCGCTCCTTTCCCCCCTTCCCGAGGACTCGCAGCATGCGACTGCTCAAGTTGACGTCCTCGACGTCTGTCCCGACAAGCTCGCTCAGCCGCAGCCCGGATGCGTAGAAGAGCTCGAGAATTGCTTGATCTCGCCGTCCGAGCGGCGTGCTGACATCTGGCGCGTCGAGCAGGGCGCCGACCTCGTTGATATCGAGATGCGCCGGAATCTTTCGGGCCAGGCGCGGACTGGCAATCAGTGAGCCGGGGTCGTGATCCAGGATGCCTTCACGCCGGAGATACCGTGCGAATGAGCGAATCGCGGCAAGCTTACGCGATGCCGTCGAGGCCTCGATTCCGTCGCGATAGAGCTCGGCGAGGAACTTGCGGACGGTCTGGTGTGTCAAGTCGTGTGGTCCGACCCGACGGTCGACCTCCCGTGCCTCGACGAACGACACGAACTGAGTCAAATCGCCCCGATACGCCAGGACGGTGTGGCGGGACGCGTTGCGATTCAGTCGCAGGTAATCAAGAAACGCCCTGAGGTGCTGTCTCATGTGCCTGTCCCGGTGACACGTCGGCGTGCCAGGCCTCCAGTGCGTCAAGCGCGCGCTGCGCCATGGCCTGCCGACGAGCCCGCTTCTGGCGCGGTGCTCGTTCCAGCGGCGTCAACAACCCGAACGCGACATTCGTCGGCTGATAGTTCGCCGGGTTCGCGTGCGAGACGTAGTGGGCGATCGCTCCCAGCGCCGTCGTGCGCGGAGGTGCGTCGAAGCGTTGGCCAGCCGCCAACGCGGCGGCGGCGAGCCCTGCGATCAGGCCAGAGGCCGCAGACTCCACGTAGCCTTCGACACCCGAAAGCTGACCGGCGAAGAAGAGTCCGTCGTGGCGTCGAGACTGCCAGGTGGGATCCAGAATCGAAGGGGCGTTGATGTACGTATTCCGGTGAATCATGCCATAGCGCACAAACTCCGCCGACTCGAGACCGGGGATGAGACGCAGCACGCGCTTCTGCTCGCCCCACTTCATCTGGGTTTGGAACCCCACGAGGCTGTAGTGCTCTGCGGCCAGGTCATCCTGCCTGAGCTGGACGACCGCGTGGGGGCGTCGTCCGGTCGCCGGATTCTCTAGGCCAACCGGCTTCATCGGTCCGAACCTGAGCGTGTCGACACCACGCTGCGCCATGACCTCGATGGGGAGACACCCCTCGAAGAACTTCGAATCGTCGAACTCGTGAAGCTGGGCGCGTTCCGCGTCGAGTATGGCCCGATGCAACGTCAGGTACCCGTCCTCATCGAGCGGACAGTTCAGGTAGTCGCCGGTCGACTCGACCGGTCCATTCGGAGGTGCTGATGGCCGGTGGGTGCCAGGTGTGTCGCGGCCGTAGCGAGACGCCGCGAAGACCCGAACCCGATCGATCGATTCGGCCAGCACTATCGGACTGATCGCGTCGTAGAAGTACAGATGCTGCTGTCCGACGAGGCGAGCAATGTCGCCCGAGAGCGCTTCAGAAGTCAGAGGACCGGTCGCGACGATGACGGGCGAGCCGGGCTCGATGTCGTCAGGAATCCGGAGCACCTCTGAGCGGTGGATCGTGACGAGCGGATGAGACGACAGCGCCTCCGTGATCTCGTTGGCAAACCGGACGCGATCGACCGCAAGTGCGGCGCCTGCCGGTACGCGCGTCGCATCGGCGGCGCGGATCACCAGTGAGCCTAGTACGCGCATCTCGGCCTTCAAGAGCCCGACGGCGTTTTCGAGCTTGGTACCTCGGAGGGAGTTGCTACAGACGAGCTCGGCCAGCCGATCCGTTTGGTGGACCCGGGTGCGCCGGTTCGGGCGCATCTCGTAGAGCGTCACCGGGACGCCCAACGACGCGGCTTGCCAGGCGGCCTCGGTCCCCGCCAAACCACCGCCAATGATTCTGATCATGGGGCGGGCCACACGTCAGGCGCTACGCCGACGCGAGTTCCTCGCTCCGCACGTAGTCGCAATCGTCGCTGTGACAGAGCACTTGCCGTCCGTGACGCTTGGTCACCTTCTCCACTAAGAACGGGGCACCGCAGTCGGGACACGCTTCGGCCAGCGGTTTGTTCCAGAGTGTGAAATCGCAGTCGGGATAGTTCGCGCAGCCATAGAACACGCGCCCGCGACGCGACTTGCGCTCGACGAGATCGCCGCCGTCCGTTGGACACGCGACGCCCGTGCTCTTGAGCTTGACGTAACGGCACTTCGGGTAGTTGCTGCACGCCGTGAACTCGCCGAAACGGCCGTGCTTGATCACGAGGTTCGCATCACACTTCGGGCACTTCTCATCGAGCGGCTGATCAGGCTTCGCGGCTGACAGGCCTTGCGCCGTGGTAATGAGCTTCCGCGTCGTCTTGCAGTCCGGATAGCCGGAGCAGGCCAGGAACTGCCCGAACCGCCCGCGCTTGACTACCATGGGGCGTCCGCAATTCTCACACGCCTCTTCTTCCTGCTCGGAGCTCGTTTCGGTCTGCTCGAGCTCGCGGGTGTTCGTGCAATCCGGATACGCAGAGCACGCGAGGAACATCCCGAACTTACCCACCTTGATGATCATCGGTGAGCCGCACTTGTCGCACGTTTCGTCGCTGGGTAGCCCTTTGGTCTTGATGTCGGGCATCGACTTGGCAGCCTTGGCCAAGTCATCCTGAAACGCCTTGTAGAAACTCCCGAGCGTCCCGGCGTAGTCCGCGACCCCCTCCTCGATCTTGTCGAGACGCTCTTCCATCTCCCGCGTATAGTCGACCTGAATGATGCGGTCGAAGCTGTCAGTCAAGAGCTCCGTCACGAGTCGGCCCAGCCGGCTCGGCTTGAACCGCCCTTCGACCTTCTCTGTGTATTCGCGGACCTGCAGGACACCAATAATCGACGCGTAGGTGCTGGGGCGGCCGATACCGTTCTCTTCGAGCTCCTTGACGAGCGTCGCCTCGCTGAAGCGAGCCGGGGGCTGGGTGAACTTCTGCTCCGGCGTTAGCTTCTTGAGTTCCAATGCATCGCCGCGGCTCAACGCAGGAAGCAGGCCGGTCGCCAGCTCGCTCGTTTCGTCAGCGGTCCGATTGGGCTGTCCGGGTGCCGGCGTCGAGACCGGGTCCTTCCCGCTTGAATCGTACACGGCCATCCAGCCGGCAAACTTGGGGACGGATCCCTTCGCCCGCAGCACGTAGCCCGCCGCCGCGACGTCGAGGGTCGTGTCGTCGAAGGTCGCAGGCGGCATCTGCGACGCCACGAAGCGACTCCAAATCAGGCGATACAAATAATGCTGGTCCTCGGTCAGGTGAGACTTCACGCTCTCCGGGTCGTGCGCCATCGAGGTGGGCCGAATAGCCTCGTGGGCATCCTGTGCACCCTTCTTGGTCCGGAAACGATTGGGCTTCGTCGGCACGAAGGTCGAGCCGAATCGCTCACCGATGTAGCCGCGAACCTCGTCGAGCGCCTGTTCCGATACGCGTGTGGAGTCGGTCCGCATATACGTAATCAGACCGACCGCACCCTCGCCCGGCAACTCAATGCCCTCATAGAGCTGCTGGGCCACAACCATGGTCCGCTTGACCGAGAACCGCGATGCCTGCTGAAGCTTGCTCGTGATGAAGGGCGGCAGAGCGGACTTCTTGCGTTCCTTCGTGGCGACCGACTCGACGGAGTAGGACGCACCCTCGAGATCGGCCAGGATGCCTTTGGCCCGCACCTCATTTTCGACTTTGATAGCGTCCTTGCCCTGCTTGACCAGCTTGGCATCGAACTCGGGCGGCGCCGACCCCGCGAGTCGGGCGGCAATATGCCAGTACTCTTCAGGCTCGAAGGCTTCGATTTCGGCCTCTCGGTCGCACACGAGTTTCAACGCCACCGACTGCACCCGCCCCGCACTCAGGCCGCGGCGAACCTTGTCCCACAGCAGCGGGCTCAGCTTGTAGCCGACCAGCCGGTCCAGTACGCGCCGAGCTTGTTGCGCGTCGACCATCCGTAGGTCAATCTCGCCAGCCTGCTCCAGGGCCTCCAGTACCGCCGACTTCGTAATCTCGTTGAACATGAGCCGGCTGACCTTGCGCTTCTTGGTCCCAAGCTCGTTGGCCAGGTGCCATCCAATGGCTTCGCCCTCGCGATCCGGGTCGGTCGCAACATAGATGTGCTCGACGTTCTTGGCAGCGTCCTTTAGCGCCTTGATCACCTTCTTGCGGGTCGGAATCACGTCGTAGACCGGCGCGAACCCGCCATCGACGTCGACACCCAGCTTGCTCTTGGGCAGATCGCGGATGTGTCCCATCGAGGCGACAACCTTGAAATCCTTCCCTAGATACTTGTTGATCGTCTTCGCCTTGGCGGGCGATTCAACGACCACGAGCGCTTTTGCCATTTGCCTGAATCCTCATCACTACGTTACATCATCCCCGCAAGCGGCTGAATCGGCCGCTCGCCGAGCGGGCCACCCGGCCCTCCAGCTCGAGTTCGACCAGCCGAGCCAGCAACTCTGCGCCGTTCAGGCCGGAAACAGCCGTCAAATCGTCCAAATCGTAGCTTTCACCCGCATCCATATGACGGAGCAGCGGATCGTGCGAAATCAGTCCTCGCCGGCCCTGAGTGGCGTTCTTCCCGAGATCAAGCCCCATCTCGTCTAGGATATCGTCCGCAGTCTCGACGACCTTTGCCCCATCTTTTATGAGGGCGTGCCCTCCAATGTTCCGTCCGCTCAGGACATTGCCCGGAACTGCCATAACGTCCCGACCCTGCTCTGCGGCGCATCGGGCGGTGATCAGCGAGCCGCTCCGCGCCGTTGCCTCGATGACAACGACCGCCACGGAGAGACCGCTGATCAGACGGTTTCTGCGCGGAAAGTGAAACCGATGCGGCGGTGTGGACGGACCGTATTCGCTGAGCAGTGCTCCGGCGGCCGCGATCGCCCGCGCCAAATCTGCATGTTCGGGCGGATACACGACGTCTAGCCCGCAGCCAAGTACGGCGACGGTGCCGGCAGCGCCATTCAGGCCGCCCCGATGCGCCGCCGCATCGACGCCCCGGGCTAGCCCGCTTACGACGACGACGCCTCGGGCACTCAGCTCGGCCCCTAGGTCCGTCGCGACCTGGCAGGCGTATTCGGATCCCGTCCGGGACCCGATCAGCGCGACGGCTGGACGCTGAAGGACGGCAGGCTGTCCGCGAAGCCACAGGACCGCAGGCGGATCTGCAATCTGTGCGAGAGACCGCGGATATGCCGGGTCAGCGTATGTGAGCGCCGTGTGACCCAACTGCGCCGACTTCTCGAGATGCCGCTCGGCGCGGTGGCGCGCATCAATGAGGTCGTTGCCCAGCGCGCGGCGACGCGTCTCAATCCGAGTCGCGAGGACCGACGGCGCGACGAGACGTCGTTGATCGACGGGGTCGAGCGGCTGGCCGTCCGGTGCGAGTAGCACGTCGCGCGGGCCCGATCGCCCCATCAGCTCCGAGAGGACCACAGCCTCGAAGAGATCCATGTCGGGCGACTTTCAAGATCAGGACCGTGGCAATAGAGGCAGGAGGCTGCGACTGGTTTCAGCAACAACTTGCAGCCCTTCCCGAGCCTGACTATAGTGGAGGAAAGTGGCGACGATTCGTGTACTTCTCCTTTGTAGTGCGGTGGTGCTTGGCGCCGCCAGTCCCGCAGTAGCCGATACCCGCTCTGATGCCGAAGATCAGGTCCAGTTCGGTATCGCGGTGGCACAAAAGGGACTCTGGCAAGAGGCGTTGTACCGATGGGAGCGCGCGACCGAGATGGATCCGAGTTACGCCGCGGCCTGGAACAACCTCGGGGTCGCGTTCGAGCACCATGGGCGGTTCGACGAGGCACGTGAGGCGTACGAGAAAGCACTCGATCTTGATCCAACGAACTTGAACATCCAGCAGAACTACGATCTTTTTAGGGAGATCAATGACCGCATTCAAGATTCTCGCTAGCGGGCTGATGCTCGTCGCCGCGGTGGGTTGCACGAACTTCTACGAAGTGCCCCTCGAAACTCCACTGCAACCCAAGTTGGACACCTCGCGCTTCCAGCGCATCCTGATCGCCGGCTTCGTCACCGGCGGGACCGACGAGGTTGACACGAATCTCGAGACCGCCAGACTCCTGCGTAGCCAGCTCCGCACCAGCTCAAAGCTCGAGATCATCGACACCGAAGTCATCGAACTGCGCGATGTCGCCGAGCTGCAGGCTGACTTCGTGCCTCCACGCCGCGAACCAGAGTCGCCATCGGAGGCGGCCGACTCAGAGGACGAGGGTGATGGAGAAGAGGGCGAAAACGACGAGCTGTCCGAAGAGGACCTGGAGGCTTACGAGCACATCTTCAGCGACGCAAGCTACTGGCGACAGCTCGGCGAGGAGTATCAGAGCCCGTTGATCATCACCGGCACGATTCACTTCTCGCCACACCAAGTGTCGGGCATGGTGTCGCGTGAGCGTGAGGTGTATGACGCGCTCGGGCGCCGGCGAGTCGTGCCCCTGCGCGCCTATCAGGATCGCCGGGGTTTCGTCCTCAGCCCGCGGTTCGTCTTCATTGACGGCGGCACCGGTGCGACGCTCTACACAGAACGGCACCGCGAAGAGATTCTCTACGACAACCAGCAGAACACGCCGCCGCTCTCGTCATATTTTGAGCTCATGGACCGACTGATCCCGTCGTTTCTGGCGACGCTCAGCACCGAGAGCATTCGGGGCACGCGCATGTTGCTGCGCTAAAAGAAGAAGCCCGGTCTCGTGTGAACCAGGACCGGTCGCCCTTTGCAGGGACCCACCTGTGGTTGTACCCTAGTAGGTCGGGTCACGAAGGAGAAAGACTGCCCATGTACGCGATTATTCAAGCCGGCGGCAGACAGGTTCGAGTCGAGCCTGGCAGCATCGTTGCCGTTGACCGCCGGGACGGTGATAGCGGCCAAGCCATAACCTTCGACGATGTGCGTTTCGTCGGATCGGATGACGGCGCGTTCGTGAGCGGTTCGCCTCAGGTCGAGGGCGCCCAGGTGACCGGTGTCGTCGAGGAACAGGGACGCGGCGACAAGATTCGGGTGTTCACGAAGAAGCGGCGGGGGGGCATGCGCCGGACGCTTGGGCACCGGACGCAACTCACCAGAGTTCGCATCACCGGCATCGACACCAAGTGAGCTGGTGGCACCCCGTACACGGACAAGACAGTCATGGCACACAAAAAAGGTCAGGGCAGCTCCAGAAACGGCCGCGACAGCCAAGCTCAACGCCTCGGCGTCAAGCGTTTTGACGGAAACCTCGTCAAGGGCGGCGCCATTCTCGTCCGCCAGCGTGGGCGCAGATTCCGACCTGGCGCCAACGTCGGACTAGGCAAGGACGATACGCTGTTTGCGACGGCAGCGGGCCGCGTGCAATTTGAAGATCATGGATCCCGCGGCCGCGTCATCAGCGTGTTGCCGCTCGCACAGTAGTCCCTCCATCCGCGCGCACCGGCGGGTGCGCATCCACGCCCCAGAACATGTTCGTCGACCAGGTCGACATTGAGGTTGCTTCCGGCGACGGCGGAAACGGCTGCGCCAGCTTCCGCCGCGAGAAGTTCGTTCCGCGCGGCGGACCAGACGGCGGCGACGGTGGTCGAGGTGGATCGGTAAAACTACGCGCAAGCACACACCACAATACGCTGGTCAGCTACCGTTTCAACCCGGTCTTCCGAGCACCGCGCGGAGCCCACGGTCAGGGAGCGAATCGTGCGGGACGAGCCGGAAACGACTTGACCCTGGAGGTCCCTGTCGGCACCGTCATCTTCGACAAGACTGACCAGGGCCTGCTCAAGCTGGCCGACTTGACAACGACCGAGCAGGAGGTCGTGATCGCCAAGGGCGGACGCGGGGGGCGAGGCAACCAACACTTTGCCACGCCGACCGGTCGCGCGCCACGCCGCGCCGAACCCGGCGAGCCTGGTGAGATCAAGCGACTGACGCTGTCGCTCAAGCTACTCGCCGACATCGGGCTCGTCGGCTTTCCCAATGCCGGCAAATCGACCCTGATTTCCAAGCTCTCAGCGGCGCGACCCAAGATCGCCAGCTACCCCTTCACGACCTTGACCCCGCATCTGGGCCTGGTTCGGCTCAGCGACGACCGCAGCTTCGTGCTGGCCGATGTCCCTGGCCTGATACCCGGCGCACACGAGGGGCACGGTCTCGGACTCGGCTTTCTGAGCCATCTCGAGCGCACGAAGGTCCTCGTCCACGTCATCGATGTATCGTCAGCTTCGGGCAGAGACCCGGTTTCCGATTTCAAGGTCATCTGCCATGAGCTGGCCTCATACCAGGTCTCGCCAGCCGAGGCGGTGCAGCGGCCGTTCGCCGACAAGCCCAGGCTCGTCGCCGCCAACAAGATCGATGCGCTTGACGAGCCGGAGAGACTGGCCCGCCTCGAGCAACATCTTGGAGCAGAATCGATTCCGCTCTACCCGATCTCCGCCGTCACCGGCGAAGGCCTCAAGGCCCTGCGCGAAGCGATGTGGCAGGCATTGGAAGGATGCTCGGCGTGAGCGAACGAATACGCGTGGGCATCCTGGGCGGGACGTTCGACCCGATCCACCTGGGACACGTTGACGTTGCGCGTGCAGCTCGAAGCGCGCTTCGGCTCGACGAGGTCAAGCTGGTTCCGGCACGGGTTCCACCACATCGGACCCACGGGCCGCAGGCGTCGGCAAGTCAGCGCCTGACAATGGTTCGGCTGACACTAGAGGATGTCGATGTCGACGGCAACGGCCTGACCATCAGCGACCTTGAACTGCAATCGGAAGACCCTTCCTACACATCAGTGACGCTGCAGAAGCTTCGGGAGACCGGGCTACAACCTTGGCAGCTTTTCTTCATCACGGGCGCCGACGCCTTTGCAGAAATCGCCACGTGGTACGACTATCCCGAGGTGCTGAACCGCAGTCACTTCGTGGTCGTCTCGCGCACCGGCCATCGGGCCTCCGATCTGACCACGCGACTGCCTGACCTCGCGTCGCGGATGCGTGTCCCAGACCACACGCTTGGGCAAGACCAGATCGAGACGCCAGGTATCTGGCTGGTCGAGCGCGATACGCGCGACATCTCCTCGTCCGACGTGCGCCGGCGGCTCGTATCGGGCCTTCCAATCGACGACCTGGTTAGCCCTGCGGTCACCACCTACATCTCACAGCACCACCTCTATGCTCCAGGTGAGCCGGTCAACACCTTGCATGAATAAGACACCGCTGCCGCCCACGGTTCGCCTCGCAGTTGAGGCGACATTGGACAAGAAGGCGCTCGATGTCGCCGTCCTCGATCTCAGGACATCGAACGCCTTCACCGACTATTTCGTGCTCTGCTCGGGACGAACGACCCGGCAGGTTCGCGCCATCGTCGACGAAGTTGAGCAGCGACTCCGTGTCGCAGGCTTACGGCCTTCGCACAAGGAAGGATATGAGCACGCCGAGTGGGTCCTCGTCGACTGCTTTGACTGCGTCATCCACGTGTTTACCGAAGAGACGCGTCGCTTCTACGACCTCGAGCGACTCTGGGGCAGCGCCGAACGGCTCGAGTTCGCCTCGCCGTCTTGAGCGGGCACACTCGCCGCGCTCGACTCCAGCACCGCACCTGCCAGGCCGAGCGGGGCTTCGCGCGACATTGGACAGCGTCCTGGGACTGGTCTGGGCATCCCGGTGCGCCGCGTGTGACAGCACGCTCGAGGAACCTACGCGGGGGGTTGTCTGCGGCGACTGCTGGCGCCAGATCGAGCTGATCGCGCCACCGATCTGCGGTTGGTGCGGCACTGCGCGTCCCGATGGGCCCGGAAGCATGGCTCCGTTGTGCTGCGCGGTTCCAGCTACGGGTGGACCACCACAGCTTCGCAGGGCGGCCGGCTACTACCGCGGCACGTTGCGCGAGCTCATTCACGCATTCAAGTACCAGGGACGGCGGTCGCTGGCCCGTCCTCTCGCCGCACTGATGCGCATCGCGGGACGTGACCTGCTTGACCATGCCGATGCCGTCGTTCCCGTCCCCCTGCACCCGTTGCGCCGGTGGAGTCGCGGCTTCAATCAAGCTGAGATGCTGGCGAGACACCTCGACGTCCCGGTTGCGAATGTCTTGCGACGGCGGCGATGGACATCGCCCCAAGCGAGCCTCGCTGCCAGCGCGCGACATCGGAACGTGCGCGACGCATTTGGTCTTGGTCTCGGGCCTCGGGCTCACGATCGGGTGCGGAACCGTGCGATCGTGATCGTCGATGACGTCGCCACAACAGGGTCGACACTCGAGGCCTGCGCGATCGTGCTACGTCGGGCCGGAGCCCTCAGAGTGTCCGCCCTTACCGCCGCCACGACGCCACCGAACGGACGACATCGTCTGCAACCTCAGCAGGGGGACGGTCGCCCTCGACCGTGATCCAGTCAGGCTGATCGGCGAGTCGCAGATAGGCCTCTCGAACGGCGACCTGTAGGGCGTGGTCACGCTCGTATCGATCCCGACCCGTCGCCTTGCGCTCCAGGGCGGTCTCGGGGGCCACATCCAGAAGAATTGTGAGGTCCGGACGCGGCAAAAACTTCTGGAGTTCAGCAAGCCAGGCAACATCCAGCCCCTGAGCTTCACCATAGGCCAAACTCGAGGCGATATATCGATCGAAGAGGAGCGTGATGCCCGCACGGCGCCAACGCTCGATGTCGGGCTTCCGTTCGTAGCGATTTGCCACATAGAGAAGCTGCATGACGTCGGAGCCATAGTCACGCTCGCCCTGCAGCGCGCGAGCCAGCTCCTCCCCAATTGACGTGCCGTAATCCGGAAACGACACGACACGCGCTTTGCGCTCTGACGCGCGTAACTGGTCACGCAGTGCGCGGGCCTGTGTTTCCTTTCCACTCTGGTCGAGACCCTCGAATGCAATGATCAAGGGCTCGTCTGGACGCTCAGCCATCGGATCTACGCTTCCATCGCCAACATATCGTCGATAGTTTGCCGGCGACGAATAACCTGCGGAATGCCGCCGTCAACCATCACCTCGGCAGGCAGTGGGTGCCGATTGTAGTTAGAGGCCATTGACGCCCCATACGCTCCAGCATCATGGACGACCAGGAGGTCGTCGACGAGCGGCAGCGGCACCAGACGGTCGCGGCCGAACACATCGCTCGTTTCACAGATCGGTCCGACAATGTCGCAGGCAACCGGAGGGGTCGACCTCGGCTCGAGGACCGTAATCCGGTGATACGCATCGTACAGCGCTGGTCGCAGGAGCTCACTCATGCCAGCGTCAACAACGACAAAGAAGCGATCCGTGCCCCTCGGCTTCACGTCGACCACGCGCGTCACCAGGCCCCCTGCCGGGCCGATGATCCAGCGCCCGGGCTCGACGATGATCGACAGACCGGTGGGCGCAGTCGCATCAACGATTGCTTTCGCATAGTCGCCCGCGCTGGCGACAT
This sequence comes from Vicinamibacterales bacterium, assembly GCA_965216615.1. Taxonomy (GTDB): domain Bacteria; phylum Acidobacteriota; class Vicinamibacteria; order Vicinamibacterales; family UBA8438; genus CAUZIB01. The sequence goes on from CBDCGH010000023.1 coordinate 349,487, forward strand.
CGCCACCTTCATAGGAGATGCCGAAGCCGCCGCCAATGTCGATGTGCTCGAGGGGCGCGCCGCCCGCCTTGACCTCCCTGGCGAAATCGGCGACCACCGCCGCGGCTTGCCGGATCGGGTCGACCGTCACCATCTGCGACCCAATGTGCGCGTGCACGCCTACCAGTGCAAGGCCGGCTGCCTCCCCCACCCATCGGCAGATGGCCTTGGCATCGCCGAGTGGCACGCCGAACTTGTGGGCGCGCTGCCCGGTCGAGATGTGCGGATGTGCTCCTGCGGCAACGTCAGGATTCAGACGCAGGGCAACGCGTGCCTGCACGCCTGCCGACTGCGCAAGCTGATCGATCCGCTCGAGTTCGCCCTGCGACTCCGCGTTGATGGCGAAGAGACCACGATGGACCGCCATCTCGAGCTCGGCCCTGGTCTTTCCCACGCCCGTGAACACGATATCGTCGGGTGCGAATCCCGCTTTGAGCGCTATCTCGACCTCGCCACCCGAGTTTGCGTCGACGCGTCCCCCGAGGGACCGAATCAGGCGTGCAACGGCCAAGGTCGAATTGGCCTTCAGCGCATAGTGGATCCGGTGCGGTTGCTCGCCAAACGCGCGGTCGAGCTCGAGATAGCGCTCTCTGACTACCGACGCCGCATACACATAGACAGGCGTGCCCTCGGATCTGGCGATCGACGCCAGTGTACTTCCCTCAATATCACCCACCCTGGGGTCGACTCGCGCTGACACTGTGTCGTGCTCCACCAAACGCGGCATTGTACACTGCGCTTCCGTGGACTCCGCGTCATCCGATCAGACCACCACCGACCGGCTGATTGATGCCTGCCTGCGTGGAGATCAGCCGGCGTGGACCGCCATCGTCCAGCGATACCAGCGTCGGGTGTTCAACGTCGCGTTCACCTTTGTGGGCAAGCACGACGAGGCGGAAGATCTGACCCAGGACATCTTTCTCAGGGTCTACAAAGCGCTGGGAACGTTCGACCGGCGAGCGAATTTCCAGACGTGGTTGATTAGCATCAGTCGCAACCTCTGCATCGACCACTACCGCAGCGTCCGGAAGGAACGCGAGCTCGTCGACCGGAACGTCGATACATCGAGCCTCTTCCTGAAGGCGAAAGGGACTGATCCGCTCAGTCGCCTGCAGCGGCTCGACCGTCGCGGGCTCTTGCGTCAAGGCATGCTCACACTCCCTGAGAGCCTGCGAATCCCCGTGCTTCTCCGCGATATTCAAGGCCTGTCCTATCAGGAGATCGCCGCGCGCCTCGCGCTGCCAGAAGGCACGGTGAAATCGAGGATCAACCGGGGCCGCAGCCAGCTGGCACGACGCATTCGAAAACTCGACCGTGAAAAATCGGCGTCGGCCGCGGCGCCTCCCTCTTCGGACACTGCCGCTACGACTGGAGCCCAAGAATGAGATTCACGATCGATCGTGTGCACGGCGTCGTCATCATTCGGGTTGACGAACCAAAGCTCCTCTATCCGATGCTCTCGGACTTTTCGGAGTCTGTCTCGAGCATCATTGCCGATGGCGAGTCTCGGGTCGTCATCGACATGTCCAATGTGACCTACGTCGACAGCGCGACAATCGGCTGCTTCATGGACTTCTATCGCCAGGCAACGAACGCGGGAGGCGGGCTGAGGCTCGCCAACGTCCAGAAGCGGGTGGAGAGCGTGTTGACGATTACCAGGACGCAGCAGTTCATCGAGATCCATCCCGATGAACACGCCGCCGTCGCCAGCTTTGGGGAATGATCATGCGATGCATCATGACGAGGTCCGGCACGGAAATCACGTTGGATGGGGATTTGCTCGCGGTCGTAGAAGCGATCGACCGAGCGCTGACTGATCGGCACGGCCTGGACGGCACCTTCGAGGATACGATGCTTGAGATCCGCCACGTCGTGGAACAGATGAACCAGGCAGAACAGACGAGCTACCTGGTCGAGAGCCTGTTCCTCAACACGGTGACCTACGCCAACGAAAAAGCGGCCGCATACGTCCGGAAGCTCACGCAGGAGTAGAAAGGACGACGGATGTCCCTCAATCACCTGGCAACGCGGTTCACCTGCACCTGGCCGTGGGAGATGTTGGTGGTGCTCTGCGACGGCCGGGTCGTGTGCGGGTGCGCGGACCCATACGCTCAGCGCGTACTCGGCGATGTGCGGACCCAGACCCTTTCCGACGTCTGGCACGGCGCGACGATCGGGTCTCTGCGAGACGACCTGAACGGTGGGGGTTCGACGTTCTGCGGGGATTGCCCGCTCAAGCTTCCGCTCGGCGATGCTCCAGCTCCGCAACGGTCAACCGAGGTGGGTCGGCTTCCATCCCGCATCTTCATCGAGTGCACGGCGGCCTGTAACCTGTCGTGTTTTCAGGCCTGCTGCGCCCCGGAAACCGGCATAACGCGGACGCGCCAAGCCGGGATGCTGGACTTCGACCTCTTCACCCGGATCGTCGACGAAGCCGGTCCGTCCCTGACACGAATTGATTTCTTCAACTACGGCGAGGCGTTTCTGCACAAACGGGCGGTCGAGATGTGCGAGTACATCAAGACTCGATACCCGCACATATACCTCTACACCAGCACGAACGGGCTGGCATTCGACGAATCGCGCGCGCGACGTTTGGTTCGCAGCGGAATCGACGAGGTCACGTTCTCGTTGGATGGCGCGATCGCGGAGAACTACGTCAAGTACCGGCAACGTGGAGACCTCGAGGCCGCGCTACGCAACCTCGAAGCCATGGCTGATGAGAAGCAGCGCACTGGACGAGACGTGCCGTTCTTGAACTGGCGCTACATCCTATTCCGATGGAACGACACCGACGAGGAAATGAACCTCGCGCGCCGCCGGGCCGAGACGATCGGCGCCGATCGACTGGCCTGGGAGATCACAGACCATCCTGAAGAATCGTTCTCGAGACGGTTTGTCCCCGGCTCTTCAGCATTCGCCGCGATCGAGCAGGAAGTGTGGGACACCAGCAATCTTGGGAACGCGATTCGGGGGGCGACACCCAGCGCCCAGATCACGGTGTCACCGAATCTCCAAGTGCTGCCGCTGGTTGGGCGTGGCGGGGGCACGCTCACGCTGACCACGCAGGTGTCCAACCTCTCGTCTCGTCCGTACCCGGCCGACGCATCGTACGGACGTCGGCTCGTCCGTCTGGGTGCCCAGCTGTGCAGTGCCGACGGCACCACACTCAACCGTGATCACGCCCGCGCCCGGCTTCCCCACGCGCTGGAGCCCGGGGCGACCGTCACCATCCCCATCGAGGTGCCGACCCCCGACAAACGGGGACGGTACGCGCTCAAGTTCGACTTGGTCTACGAGGGCGTGGACTGGTTCGAGGCGTGCGGATCGAAGACGACGACCAGACCGCTCGTAGTCTGGTAGTGTCCCGTGCGTCAGCTTGACGCCAGTCTCTGATTGACGGGGACGGAGGCTGAATTGACTGCGGATTCTGGATGAGCCGGAGACTCGACCAAACGCCAGGCATCGGTGTCCTCGAGAATCGCTTGGGCGAAGGTCGCATGCAGCGCGTGGCCGCCGCGATGCGCAACCAGGTGTCCGATGATCGGATACCCGACGAGCGCGAGATCACCGATCACATCGAGAATCTTGTGACGTACAAACTCGTCGTCGAACCGCAGCGAGCTATTCAAGACCCCGGTTTCGCCAAGGACAATGGCATTGTCGAGCGAGCCACCCTGAGCCAGACCGCGCTGCCGAAGCTGCTCGACCTCCTTCAAGAAGCCAAATGTCCGAGCCGGTGCGATCTCGTCGACAAAGGCTTCTTCGGTCATGCGCATCGTGCGGCTCTGATGCCGGAGCATCGGGTGATCGAAGCTGATGCTGTAGGTGACCTTGAAGTGATCGGACGGGTAGAGCGCGATTCTCTTGTCCCCTCGTGATCGCGTAATCGGGCGAACCACCTTGAGGAACTTCCGAGGTGCCGTCAGCGTCCGCACACCCGCCTCGTGCACGAGATAGACGAACGAGGCCGCGCTCCCATCCATGATCGGAACTTCGGCTTGGTTGAGCTCGACAACCACGTTGTCGATTCCGAGACTCACCAGCGCGCCAAGAAGATGCTCGACCGTCTCGACGGATGCGGAGTTCCGCGCCAGACCGGTGGCGTACTGCATGCTTGCCACATGGGCAACATCTGCGGGAATCTCCAGGCCATCCAAGTCCAGGCGTCTGAACACGATGCCGTGATCCACTCCGGCTGGCTTCAACCGGAGGGTCACCTTCTGCCCTGAATGAAGACCGATCCCGGAACAGGCCACCGGCCGTCGGATGGTCCGCTGCGTATCACGCCCGTTCGGTAATATTCTGGTCACGACTTTTTAGTATTAGAGCAAAGTCCATGCCGATAGTTTTGGCTCAACGTGCCTCTACTAAACAGCTGCACACACATGCTTTATGTAGTTTCGCGATTCTGCAGACGTGTGTGCAGAAAGTTGGTGAGGCTGATTTACCACAGCTCAACATACGTAAAACGTGGTTGTTTTACCACAGACGAAGGACGCTTGTCACGCCGGATGGCCTTCTGAAGTAGCCGGTAAGCGCCCAAGCGCCACGCGGAGATAGCGTCCCGTCTGTGAGGCACTGGCGTTTGAAACTTCCTCGGGCGTTCCCTCAGCGATGATTCGCCCGCCCAGTTCGCCGCCCTCTGGCCCGAGATCAATCACATGATCGGCTGACTTGATCACATCTAGGTGGTGTTCGATTACGACGACGGTATTCCCCTGGTCGACCAGCTTGTTCAGAACGTCCAGCAGGCGGCGAGTGTCCTCGAAATGCAAACCGGTCGTGGGCTCGTCCAAGATATACAAGGTCTTGCCCGTACTGCGGCGCGAGAGCTCCTTCGCCAGCTTGACGCGCTGGGCTTCGCCCCCGCTCAACGTCGTGGCCGACTGGCCTAGCGTGACATACCCCAATCCGACGTCCTGAAGCGTCGCCAGCTTCGTTGCGATCGACGGGAAGTTCTCCAACAGCGGCATCGCCTGATCGACCGTCAGCTCGAGAACATCGCCGATCGACGCTCCGCGGTACGTCACCTCGAGCGTCTCGCGGTTGTACCGTCGGCCCTTGCACTGCTCACAGCTGACATAGACGTCTGGCAGGAAGTGCATCTCGATCGCAATCATGCCGTCACCCTGGCACGCCTCGCATCGCCCCCCCTTGACGTTGAAGGAGAATCGCCCCGGTTTGTATCCGCGGGCCCGCGACTGCGGCAACATCGAGAACAGCTGGCGAATGAAGGTGAAGAGTCCGGTATACGTCGCGGGGTTCGACCGCGGGGTTCTGCCGATGGGTGACTGGTCGATCTGAATCACTTTGTCGACCAGCTCGACCCCGTCAATCGCATCGTGCGCACCGGGGTCGGCGGCAGACCGATGGAGCGTGCGGGCCAGCGAACGATACAGAATGTCGTTGACCAACGTCGACTTGCCGGACCCGCTGACCCCCGTGATCGCGGTCAGGACACCGACTGGAAACCGTACGTCGATCGACTTGAGGTTGTTGGCCCGCGCCGCCCGAACCGTGAGCGCACCTCGTGGCGAGGGTCGCCGCGCGCTCGGCATTGGAATCGTGCGTGTGCCGCGCAGATACTCCCCGGTCAGCGAGCCGTTGCCGTCAGTCAGCAGGTCGCGAGGCGTGCCCTGGAAGATCACATGCCCACCCCGCTCGCCGGCTCCCGGTCCGAGGTCGATGAGATAGTCGGCCGAGCGAATCGTCTCTTCATCGTGCTCGACAACGACAACGGTGTTACCCAAATCACGGAGCTGAGCGAGCGTGTCCAGCAAGAGACGATTGTCGCGTTGATGCAGTCCAATCGACGGCTCATCGAGCACATACAGCACTCCCGTGAGGCTCGACCCAATCTGCGTCGCGAGCCGAATGCGCTGCGCTTCGCCGCCCGAGAGTGACGCGGTCCCTCGTGCCAGCGTCAAGTAGCCGACACCAACATTCGTGAGGAACTGTAGACGCTCACGGATCTCCCTGAGCACCCGATCGGCGACGAGCGCCTCGCGCCCGCTGAGCTCAATGCCGGCGAAGGCCTCGCGGGCATCGGCGATGGAGAGATTGACATAGTCGGCGAGGGTACGTCCCTTGACCCGCACTGCCCGGCTCTCGGGACGAAGTCGCCCCCCGTCGCACACCGGGCACTGCCGCAACGATCGATACGGCTCCAGCGCTTCTTGCTCATCCCATGTCCCATCGGCGTATCGGCGACGCAGATTCGGGATGATCCCTTCGAAGTCTCGTCCGAAAGGCTGGGCCTTGGCCGCTCGCCCTCGCCGCCCCCTCGGTGGCGGAGTCCTTGAACCAGGGGGGCCATTTAGCAGCACGCCTCGTTTCTTGCGCGTGAGCTTGGCAAACGGCACCGTTACGTCGATGTCGAAGTGCTGGCCGAGCTTCATGACCGCGTCGCGCACGATCCGCTCGCCCGGCTCCCACGGCGCTATCGCGCCCTCAAGGAGCGACTTCGATGCGTCTGGCACGATTCGGGCGGGATCGAAGTCTTCAACGAACCCGAGGCCTTGACACTCCGGGCACGCACCGTGCATCGAGTTGAACGAGAAGATTCGCGGTGTGAGCTCCGGCATGTTCACACCGCACGCAACGCAGGCCAGACGGCGCGAGAAGAGCCGATCGCCGCCACCGAGGGTATTAATGATGACGACGTCGGCGGCGAGTCCTAGCGCGATACTGATCGACTCAGTGAGCCGACGGTCAGAACCCGGTTTGACCACCAACCGATCGACCACCGCCTCAATCCAGTGGTTCTTCCGCCGATCGAGCCGAGGCCGGTCTTCGAGCGAAGTCACCTCGCCGTCGACTCGCGCCTTGATAAACCCCTTCGCATGCAGGGCAGCGAGGTCCTTCTTGAACTCGCCCTTGCGCCCTCGCACGATCGGAGCCAACACGTTGACCCGTTCGTCGGTCGGCCCCTGCATGACCGCCTCGACGATCTGCTGCACCGACTGCGCTGTGACCGCCTGGCCGCAGGTTGGACAATGGGGAACGCCGATGTTGGCAAAGAGGAGCCGAAGGTAGTCGTAGATCTCGGTAACCGTGCCGACGGTAGAGCGCGGGTTGGACCCCGTCGTTCGCTGCTCTATCGAGATCGCGGGAGACAGGCCGTCGATCTGGTCGACATCCGGCTTCTCGACCTGTTCGAGAAATTGGCGCGCATACGCAGACAACGACTCGACGTATCGACGTTGTCCCTCAGCATAGACGGTGTCGAACGCGAGCGACGACTTCCCCGAACCGGACAGGCCGGTGATGACGACGAGATGATCGCGCGGAATGCGTACGTCGATGTTCTTGAGGTTGTGGACGCGGGCACCGCGCACGTCGATCCAGTCTTGCGGCATGGGCGCTGTGGCAGCCGGACCCGCGACCACACCCGGTCGCGACATCGTGGGTGTCGTTAGCCAGGTTGTTCGCGACGGTCGGAACTTTTGATGGTAGCACGTTCGCTGGCGCGCAGTGGGCGGAGCGGGAGATCCAACCGATACGCGGTATCGCTCGACACCACCACCAACCCGCCGGCCGGATCGAACGCAAGCCCAACGAGCGCCGGGGCTGCAAGCATGCGCGTCGCGGAGCCGTCCGATTCGATGCGGTAGAGTCCGCTCACTCCGGCGAGCGCCTCGACTACGTACAGGGTGCCCTGCGCATCAAACGCGAGACCCTGCGGGCGTCCCAGGACCGAGCACACCGTCTCGACCGTGCCGGAAGAATCGACGCGATAGACATGGTCACGCGGCGCCAGGGTCGGGGCCGTGACGTACAGCGCGTCGTCCGGTCCCCAGGCGAGGTGGAACGCGGCGACGCTTTGTGGCACCGCGGCAAAGGGCTTCGGTTGACCCGACGGTTCCATCCGAAACACGGTCCCAGACCGGTCGCCGACGTACAGCGTGCCGTCGCGATCGAACGCGAGACCGCACGCCACGCCCAGGTCACTCGCCACGAGCTCATAGCGGCCGTCGGCTTCCACCCGGTAGACCGTCCCGTCGAACCGACTCGAGACATGGAGCCGACCATCGGGCGCCAGCGCCATCGATGTCGCGTTCGTCATGCCCGACACGAACGGCTCCCGGAATCCGTCCCGACCCACTCGAAACAGCGACACCGCTGCATCCGCGCCACGAGTCCCGCTGTAGGTGAAGTACAGCTGGCCCCCATCGTCGATGACTGGGCTGTCGACCTGATGGAGACCAGTTGCGATAGGTGCACCCAGATCGACGAACGCCGTTTCGCCAAGGACGCCCTCGATGCGGACCGCCGCGTGGCCGCCGTCGACCTCTGCGGGGACAATCACCGAGACCGCTCGCGATGACGCGCGAACAACCCTCGCCGGGCAGGCGCCTACCTGGACGGTGGGCACGCCGTGCGTGACGAGGTCGGCCCCCTCCACCGTGATACGTCCACCCGGAATTGCCCAGACCGGTTGGATGGACGTGATCCGGGCCTGGCTAGTCTCAGGAGACAAAACGTGGCTCTGTACCTAGGAGTTTCGCTCGCGCGGAGTCCCTAGGTGTCTTCGAGCTCGATATTCCAGTACAGGTAATCCCGCCAGCTATCGGGAGCGCTGTCGAGGCCGATCGTCAGCCGCACAATCGGCGCTCGCGTGGGGCGACGGGGTTGGCGAATGACGCGCATGTGAGCCTGGGCCGGTGTGCGGCCGCCCTTCCGCCGGTTGCATGTGATGCACGAGGTCACGATGTTCTCCCAGTCCTTCCGACCTCCCTGTGAGACCGGCACGACGTGATCGAACGTGAGCTCCGACACCGGGAAACCCTTCCCGCAGTACTGACACCGGTGGTTGTCGCGCGCATAAATATTCGCGCGCGAGAACGGGACGTAGTTGAAGTGGCGACGAATCGTGATGTAGCGGAGCAACCTGATGACGGACGGCAGCTTGAAACTGACTGAAACGGACCGAATCTCGCGGTCGTGGACGGAGATCACCTCGACTTTGCCCTGGCACCACAGGGTGATCGCCTTGCGCCAGTCCACGACCTTGAGCGGCTCGTAGGTCGCATTCAGTAGGAGAGCTTGTTCCATCGCCTGAGGCCATTCTCGCTCGACCCCAAGACAGGTGTCAAGCGATAGGATCTCGTAACATATTGCTAATTATGGAGTTACCAATTCTGCATAACGGCGTCAACGTCTGGCGCGAGACTCATTCGCAATAAGGGTCAGCCGGCAGACGGTTGGACCGCCTGCGCACCATCGCGGAGGGGAATACCCAGGTCCTCCAGGGCCGCTCGGAGTTCGGCTTCGGCCTCCAATGCAACGGGTAGTAGCGGCGGACGCGGGGGTCCGCCAACAAAGCCGATCAGGTCGAGCGCGGCCTTCAGCCCAGGAACACCGAAGCGACGCGTGACCAGTCGTGCCAGGGGTGTGAGGCGACGTTGTAGCGTTCGAGCCGCGTCGAGCCGACCCTGGCGAACCAGCTGATATAGCTCGACGCACTGCTCGGGCGCAACACATGCCGCCGCCATGATGCCGCCAGCGGCCCCGCACAGGAGGCTCGAATAGAACGTCGGCGCGGAACCGACCAACACCTGGAAATCTTCGGCCGTTTCATCCACCAGCGCCGAAACAAAGCCGGCGTCGCCACCCGACTCCTTCATGCCGATGATGTTGGGATGCTCCGAGAGCTTGGCGACGACGCCGACCTCGGGGCAGACGCCGGTCAGCGCGGTGAAGTTGTAGAGGATGACCGGAACAGGGCACGACTCCGCGACCGCCGTGTAGTGGTCGATGAACACCTGGGACGTCATCTGCGGCTTGAAGAAGGACGGCGTGCGCACCAGCACGGCATCCGCACCCAGCGACGCCGCCCGGCAGGAAGCGTCGACCGCAGCTCGGGTCGACTCGCGCCCGGTCCCGACTATCAGCAGCTGAGAGGCTGGGACGACGGCCCGGACAGTCTCGACGACTCGGTCCGACTCCGTTTCGTCTAGGAGCGGCGCTTCGCCGTTGGACCCGAGTGCGACGAGGCCGCGCAGTCCGGTCGTGACCCACCGTTCAGCGTTGCGGCCCAGCCCGTCGTAGTCAATGCTGCCGTTCGCAGACGCGAACGGCGTCGTGATGGGAGGAAGGACTCCGGCGAGATCCATCCGGTCATTCTAGTGCTAGTGCGGTGATTCAGAAATGCCTCGTGCACTGAGGGCGCAGTTGCGCCCGGCTGTCAAGGCGCGACGAGGGAGCAAGTCGGGTATTTGTGACCGAGGAACAACGCAGTCAGTCGGGATGCATCGGTGGCCGAATGCCGAGGCATTTCCGAATCACCGCACTAGCGTTAGCAAGGGAGGGGCCCGGCTACGCACATGAATCTGTGACCGTGGCGTAGCCGGGCTCTGGGGGGAACTAGTGGGTTCTCGAACTCGATTGGACCGCCACATGCTGCAGCAGCCACTCGGTTGCCTCAAGGTCGAACGAGCGCTCGATCAACGCAGAGATGTCGTCCAGGATGACGTCGCGCAGGTCCACTGTCACGTCGACGGCGTCGCCAACATCGACCGGGGTGCGGTGCCCGCTCGAGCTCCGGGAGAAGTGACGGCTGGCCGGCACGCCATCTGCGGCAGCCGCGCTCAACTGCTGTCCTAAGACACGCATCAAAGACTTGTCGTCGCGCGTTCGCCTCGTGTCGCTCATCGTCGGCAATTCCTGACTGAACCCTTCGAGGCCTGTGTTGTGCAAGATGTTCGCCATGCGGAATTCATCGACGCTGCACGTCCCTGCATGCGGCCGGATTGACCCGGCCGTCTCTCTGGCTCGTTCGATGACCGATCTGTAAGTGGCGGGCATCGGAGTATCTGGCGGCGTGCAGACTTGTCGCCTCAGCTAGACGTGGCGCGGTTGCGCGAGGGAATGACGAGAACCTTGTGAGCTATCGGGACGACGGGTCGTCATCCTCCGAGCGACGCCGGTCCGTCGGCGTTCCGGCAAGCTCGTGGGACAGAATGAGCGCATCGCCCACGGGACGCCCCCCGATCAGATGCTCTTGGATGATCCGCTCGAGCGTAGGAGGATCGCACTCGCGATACCACGTCCCCTCTGGATAGACGACGGCGACCGGTCCACCCTCGCAGACACGAAGGCAGTTGGCCTTCGTGCGAAGGACCCCGCCGCGTTCGGATAGCCCAAGCTGTTTGAGCCGCTGCTTGAGATAGGCCCACGCAGCGAGCCCGCGTTCCTTGTCACAGCATTTCGGGGCCGTCTGGTCGCAGCACAAGAGGACGTGCCGGTGCGCCGCATCGATGCCAATCGACACCGCGACGCCCCGTTGTCGAGCCCGAGACTCCTTGTCAGGTGTAGGCAGCGTCATGTGGCAGCCAGCGAGCGGCGACGAATGGCGCACTCGGCAACAACCAGCCTGGGCACGTAGGATAGCATGCACTAATGGCCACGCGACTCGCGCGAATACTAGGATGAACGACCCGATGCTCGACAGATGGCGCGCCGCTCCCGCGGTCCTGATCGCAGGCTTCGTGGCACTTGGGGCGGGCCAGGTCCCGGCGCCGGCCACCGAGTCCATTTCCGCCGCCGATCTCCGGCGAGACGTGTACGAACTGGCGTCCGACGACATGGGCGGGCGCTTGGTCGGGACTCGCGGGAACCAGCAAGCGGTCCGATTCATCGCCGACCGCTTCGAGCAGCTTGGCCTTCGACCTCCCTCTCGCGACGGCGGGTTTCTTCAGCCGTTCGATCTCCTGACGGTGTCTCAGGGACCGCGCCAAACGCTCAGTTTCGCTACGCCTACCGGCGATGTCACCGCGACCCTCGGCCTCGACTTCTACCCGGCCAAGTTCAGCGGCAGTGGTCGGGCCGAAGGGCCCCTCGAGTTCGTGGGATTCGGTATCACGGCTCCGATGCTGGGCCACGATGACTACCGCGACCTGGACGTTCAGGGACGGGTCGCGCTCGTCTTGGATCACGAGCCCGGGGAGTACGACCAAGCCAGCGTCTTCGACGGAACAGACCGCTCCGAACATTCACGCGCCGTGCGCAAGGCTCTGGAAGCACAACGTCGGGGTGCCGTCGCGGTGCTACTCGTCGCGGACAGTCACAATCACGTCGGCTCGCCGCCGTTCGACGTGGACATGCGGCGGACGTGGTCAACCCGCACTCGGCGCGTACCCGCATACCAGCTTGCGGACTGGGTTGACAGTCTGCGAATTCCGGCCGGGTGGATCTCAGGAGATCTGGCGGATCGGTTGATCCATGCGGCAGCCGCGTCGCGGGCCACACTCACGGCCCACGCTGAGACCCGCGGCGGCCTGTCCGCAGCGATTCCCCTGGACCTCACGGTGACTATGGAAACGATCGTCGAGCGTCACCCAACGCGTGTCCACAATGTGGTCGGACTCTTGGAGGGGGGCGATCCCAAGGTCCGGGAGGAATGGCTCATCGTCTGCGCACACCTTGATCACGAGGGCACGACGCCGTCCGGGATGTTTCGCGGGGCCGACGACAACGCGTCCGGCCTGGCCGGCATGCTGGAGATCGCCGACGCGTTCGCGTCGGCGGCACGAGCGGGTATCCGCCCGAGACGGTCGGTGCTGTTCGCCGCGTGGAACGCAGAGGAACGCGGGCTGCTGGGCGCATGGAGCTACACCGAGAACCCACTCACGCCGCTCGAACGCACGGCCGCCGTACTCAACATGGACATGATCGGCCGGCACGAGGAAGTCCCCGAAGACGGGGGCACGCGGTTTCGGGGACTCCGGCCTCAAACGGCTGACTCCAACCGGAACGCCGTCAACCTCATGGGGTACAGCTTCAGTCGCGACCTTCGCGAAGCCGCGGAAGCCGCCAACGGGCGGATCGGTTTAAACCTGCGGTTTCGCTACGACCAGAGCGGATCGAACCTCCTTCGGCGGAGCGACCACTGGCCATTTCTGTTCCACCGCGTGCCAGCACTGTTTATCCACACCGGCCTTCACCCCGACTATCACACCGAGGGCGACGAACCGGACAAACTGGACTACGACAAGATGGCCCGCGTGGTCAGCCTGGTGCACGAGGTGAGCTGGCAACTCGCTCAAAGCAACGAGCGACCGCGACTTGATTAACCGTCGCTGAAGGTTCGGGTCAGAGCGAGCGCATCGGCCAGGATCCGCAGATACTCGCCGCGCGAAACCTCGGTGCCGCCGAACTGTTCGAGATGTGGCGTCAGCCACTGCATGTCCAGCAGCCGGTAGTCGCGCTGGCGCATGCGATCGACCAACGCCCACAAGGCCGCCTTCGATGCATCGGTTTCGCGGCGAAACATCGACTCCCCAAAGAACGCTCCACCGAGCGCGACGCCGTAGAGCCCTCCGGCGAGGGTCTCCCCTGTCCACGCCTCCACCGAATGTGCAAACCCAGCGTCGTGCAGGGCACAGTAGCTCTCGACGATCTCTGCGTCGATCCAGTTGCCGGCGTCGTGGGGTCGAGACGCGCACGATGCAATCACCGCGCGGAAGTCTTGGTTAACGGTGAACCGGAACCTTCCTTGGCGCAGGACACGCTGCAACCGTCGGGACACGTGAAATCTGTCCAACGGCAACACCCCTCTCTCGTCCGGGGAATACCAGCCGACCTGCCCCCGAACCGACATCGGAAAGAACCCGGTCCGGTAGGCCTCGAGGAGCGTGTTGATGGGGATCATGCGAACGTCGTATTATCTCGCCCGTGAGCTACAGTCCGGCCGAAAGCGGTGTGCACACGTCGGAGGCGGTCACCCGCGGCGTACGGGTGCATGTCACCGCCCGCTATTCACAGGGCAACTCGGAGCCTTCGCGCAACCAGTGGTTCTTTCTTTACACGATCGAGATCACCAACGAGGGCCCAGACACCGTGCAGCTCATCAGCCGGCACTGGACGATTACCGATGCCGAGAACCACATCGAGGAAGTCCGCGGCCTCGGTGTCGTCGGACAACAGCCCACACTCGATCCTGGCGAATCGTTCGAGTACACGTCGGGCTGCCCGCTGCCGACACCATTTGGCACGATGCACGGCACCTATCAAATGGTGACGACCGAAGGTGATCAGTTCGATGCCAAGGTCGCGCCGTTTACGCTCAGCGAGCCCTACACCGTACACTAGTCCCGTGATCGCCATCGAGGCGCCGGTCAATGTGTGCCGACCGGGGCGATGACCATCGCTCGTCGCCCCGCGGCTTCGAGACCCATGCGCAATCGTGCGGCGAGATCGACCGCCCCGTCGGTGTCGCCGTGTAGGCACATAGTCTCCGCCTGCAGGCCCACCCACGCATCGTGTTCCGACGCGTGTACCCGATCGTGCGGCACAGCGTGGGGAGACTCGCCGGCGTGCGCAGGGCCTCCTGTCAATCGTGGAGGATGCCAAGGTCGCGCCGTTTACGCTCCGAGCCCTACACCGTACACTAGTCCCGTGATCGTACCATCGAGGGCCGGTCAATGTGTGCCGACCGGGGCGATGACCACCCCCGCGGCTTCGAGACCCATGCGCAATCGTGCGGCGAGATCGACCGCCCCGTCGGTGTCGCCGTGTAGGCACATAGTCTCCGCCTGCAGGCCCACCCACGCACCGCCAATCGCCTGCACGCGGCCATCCGTGACCATACCGACGGCCCGTTCCACCACCGAGGCCGGTTCGCCGCTGACCGCGTCCGGAGCTGTCCGCGGTACCAACGAGCCATCGGCGTGATACGCGCGGTCCGCGAATACTTCGGATGCCACCGCCAGGCCGCGGGCTCGGCCGGCCTCGAGTAAACACGAGCCCGATAGTCCGTACAGCACGAGCGCCGGATCGAAACGGTGGGTCGCCCTGGCTACTGCATCAGCTACCGATCGATCAACTGAAGCCATGTGGTACAGCGCGCCGTGCGGTTTGAGGTGGTGCAGCGTGCCGCCCTGTGCCGCAACGATACCGGCCAGCGTGCTTAGTTGTTGTTGCACGAGGTCCTCAACCGCATCGGTAGACATCGACATCGGTCGACGGCCGAGCCCCGCCCGGTCGGGATATCCCGGGTGCGCACCGACGCTCACGCCGTGGCCCAGCGCTAATTCGACCGTGCGGCGCATCACTGATGGATTGCCGGCGTGGACTCCGCACGCCACGTTCGCCGAGCTGATGCTGGGCATGATCCGGTCATCATCCCCGAGTCCGGAAGTGCTGACCGACTCACCGAGGTCGCAGTTGAGATCAACCCGCAGCACCGTCATCGATCACGCGCCGTACAATAGAAAAGGGGCCTCACAGTATTGTGAAGCCCCTTCCCGGGGGCCAGGCTCCCCAGCACGATTTCGGCTCTACGCCGTTCTCAGGCCACCGGTTCCGCATAACCAAGCAAGGGACGTACCGCGCATGTTTCGGGACATCGCCGTCGTGCCGCCCCGAACATGACGACAGCCTTGTAAGACCGATTACAGCGCCGTGGCGCCGCTGCCCAACCTTCGCCGACACCCGTCAGGATACCGCGACGGGCCCGGCTGCGATATGATGCCGCCGAGATCGTCGCGATGCCCAACGCGGGAAACGGTGCCGAAGCGGTGCTTCGTCAGATCGGAAGCCAGTATCCCCGGCGGGTCACGCTGGATGGCGAGACGCTCGAGCTGCGCCTCATGGGCGATGGCGACGTCGCCGCGGTGCTCGATTTCGCGCGCGGGATGCCTCCCGAAGATCTGTTCTACCTCGTCGTCAACTTCACCGAAGAATCCGTGGTACGGGGCTGGGTAGAGAACATCAAGGCCGGCAAAGCGATTACGGTCCTCGCGGTCAGCGGCGACACGGTCCTCGGTGAGGGCACGTTGCTTCACAACGCCACCAACTGGACGCGTCATCTCGGCGAAATCAGAATCCAGATCACACCGAATGCCCGCCGCCATGGGCTCGCCCGAATGCTTGCCGAAGAGATCGACGGGATTGCCAGACAGCTGGGATTGCAGCTCCTGACGGCCCGGATGACCCTCGACCAGGCGGCCGCGCAGTCGGTGTTTGGTCGACTCGGTTTTCAACGCGAGGCCGTGCTGTGGGACTATGCCATCACACGCGACGGCAAGACACGAAACGTGGTTGTAGCAACAAAGAGGCTTGAACGTGACTGACGACAACACGAAACCCGATAGCACTGAGAGCATCGCACCCGAAATCGACACGCTCCTCCCGACGGTGGTGGGAAGACTACGGGAGCAGTACGAGGAGGAGGAAGGATGACGTTATGCTTCCGGATCGCTGGAGCGCTCGCGCTCTGGGCGGTGCTCGGGACGACCGGCACTGCGCAAGATGCCACGCACCTCTACACCTGTGTCGACGCATCAGCCGAAACGGAGGCTCCGCTTGGTGTCACACTTTGCGATGGGCAGCCAACGTCGACGCAGCCAACGTCGACGCTGGACGGGCCGGCGCCGACAATCTCCAAGTCAGAGATGGAGCCCTCGTCACCCGGATCAAGATTAGCGGTGTCTCCGCAACTGCTGGAATCCTGCCGGGCGACCTCATCTACCGAATCGGCGGCGTCAACGTCACAAGCGCGGCGGCAGCCATCGAGGAGCTCGACCGTGTCGAAACCGCCGCCGACACAGTCGTCAACTTCCTTCGCGGCGGCCGACCGTACCGCGTCAAGCTGCGACGGGGCTAGCGTGGGTCGCGGGAACGCGCGAGCCGGCGTGGGTACCGTCCTAGCCGCTACCATCTGTGGTTTGCTCACCCTCGGCCAGTTCGTGCAGGCCCAGCGCTCCGTCGTCGAGCAGTTTCGGCAAGTCGAGCGCCAGGAACGCCACTTGCGCGCGGTCCTGCCGGACGCCAATACCTATCGCTTCGTGAACGCGGCCCTCCCGCACTTCAGGGCGTACGCGGGCGACGAACTGGTCGGACTGGCGTTCTTTACCAACGAGCTCGACCCGCAGGTTTACGGATACAAGGCCCAGTTCTGGATGCTCGTGGGCATGACGCCCGGCGGAGTGCTGACCGGCGTGACCATCGATTACCACGCCGAGCCGTTCGGCTACTTCTCGATCGACCCTCCCGCCTATGCCGCCCAGTTCCAGGGCAAGAGCGTCATGGACCCACTAGAGGTCGGGAACGACATCGACGCGGTGTCGCGTGCCACCATCACGGTCGAGAACGCCACCAAAGCCATCCGCCTAGGCTCCCGGCAGCTGATTCGCCAGTTCCTATCTGAACAGTAGAACCGGTTCACATGAGCTGCCCGCGTCGTCGGTCGTTTGTCGTCATGGTCATCCTCGGCCTCCTCACGATCCCGGTCTTCCACGGACAGGAAACGGGGCACGCGTTTCAACCATCCGATGGGCGTCCGCTGTCACTCGATGATCTGGCGGAGCTCGATGCGCTCCTCGCTGAGGACACGGCGTCGATGGCTCCGGTCCTCGATCGGCAGACTATCGTCGACCTGGCCGCCCTGAGCCTTGTCGTTGCGCTCGGCGGATACAGCTTCTTCAGGAAGAACGATCGCCTCAAGGTGGTGACGCTGATGATCTCGGTCGGCTACCTCGGCTTTGCCAAGGCCAGTCTGGTGTCCATCGTTGACATCTTCGGCGCGCTCCAGCTCAGCTTGCCGACGGTGTCGACAGCCGTACCGTACTACGTGCTCATCGGTCTCACGATTGCGTCGACGGTCCTCTGGGGTCGCTTCTACTGCGGTCGAATATGTGCGTTCGGTGCGCTCACGCAGCTGATGGACCGCGTCATCCCCTCGCGATTCCGGTTCGAGCCGCCGGCATGGCTCGATCGGCGAGCGATCTACATCAAATACGTCGTGCTGTTCGCTGCCATTGCGTACGTCATGAGCGGGGGAAGCACACTCGTGTACCGATACATCGAGCCGTTCTGGATGTTCACGCTCAGCGGAACTGCCGTGATGTGGACCCTACTGGGACTGCTCTTGCTCGCGACCGTCTTCGTGCGCAACGTCTACTGCCGCTATCTCTGTGCGGTCGGCGCAGGGTTGGGACTGCTGTCGAGCCTGACGATCTTTCCTATCCGACGCTGGAACGAGTGCCAGACCTGCACGATTTGCGAGAAGGCATGCGAGTGGGGCGCCATTAGGGGCCCTACGATCATCAAGAGCGAATGCGTTCGCTGTGACGACTGCGAACGGCTCTACGCCGATGAGACCAAGTGCCCGCACTGGCTGATCCTGGCGCGAAACAGACGCCGGATTCCAGTCGTGACAGTCGACTGATCCCGTCTGGTACACTCGCGACACGATGCCGGCCGGTAGCAACTTCTTCGCTCTAGGGTCGAGGTGAAACGAACCGCCGGCCTGCTCTCGCCCTTCTTCCTTCTCGCCGCCTCCCTCGCCGTCGGGCATCCACTCGAGTTCACCGAGACCACGCTTGTCATCCAGGCCGACGGAAGCTTCCAAGTCGATATGGTCGCAGACCTCGATGCCCTCGCACTGGGTGTCCCACAGAATGCTGACGACGCTGAGCTGGTCGCGGCGATCGAACAGCTGTCGCCCGCCGACCGTGCGGCGCTGCTGGATCGGCTTACGCGGTACTTTCGGCGACGCGTCCGAGTCCGCTTCGACGGCCAGCCGGCACCGTTCGAGGTGAGCTTCCCCGACTATGGGGCCCGGCGTGTGAGCGAGGCCGACATCCCGACCGTGATCGGACTGACGGCCCGTCTCCGCGGCGTCAGACCCCGCAACGCAGGGGAGGTAGAGTTCTTCGCATCGCGGGGATTCTCGGACGTTCACCTGACAATCATCGATGAAGCGCGCGGCGTGACGCATCGGGCCGTGCTCGAACGTGGTGGCCGGAGCGATCCGTTCGACCTCACTGTGCCGGCCTCCGACCCGTACCGCGCGTCGGTTGCCTCAGAATATGTCCGTCTCGGGTTCACGCACATCGTGCCCGATGGGCTCGACCACGTCCTCTTCGTGCTGGGACTGTTCCTGCTCAGCCCTCGATTGAGCCTGCTCCTCTGGCAAGTCACAGCGTTCACGGTGGCCCACGCGCTGACGCTTGCGCTCGGCGCGCTCGACGTCGTCGCGCTGTCGCCGCGCGTTGTCGAGCCGCTCATCGCACTATCGATCGCGTGGATCGCCATCGAGAACATCATCGCGGGCGAGCGCGCATCCTTGTCGATCTGGAGGCCGGCTGTCGTCTTCGCCTTTGGCCTTCTGCACGGATTGGGGTTCGCAAGCGTTCTGGGTGCGCTGGGGCTGCCCGCAGGCGAACGCACGCTCGCATTGCTCGCATTCAACGGTGGGATCGAGCTGGGCCAGCTCGCGGTCATTGGCGGAGCCCTCGCGACGCTGGGATGGTTCCGAAGACGGGTGTGGTACCGCCGCTACGTCGTGGTGCCGATGTCAGGGGTGATCGCGGCCATCGGGCTCGTGTGGACCGCGGATCGGCTGCTTTCCTAGCCAACAACCCCCTGATATCATCTCGACCTGCCCCGCGGCTCACCTGATTCTCCATCCGCGGGTGGAATGTACCAGTGAGGTCACATTGGACATGAAGACTAGAGTCGGCACCCTACTCCGCGTCGTGGCGTTCCTCATCGCGATCAGCCTCGGCTCAGCGCCTCCGTCGCCTGCCGAGGACTGGCCGAGCTGGCGGGGCCGCTCGCAGGGCGGTGTGTCGAGCGAGACCGGCCTACCCGCGAGCTGGTCCGCAGACGGGGAGAACCTCGTGTGGTCCGACGACGCGTGGACTGGACGATCAACGCCAGCGGCGTTCGACGGCCGCGTCTGTGCCAACGGCCGGTCTGGCGACGGCGTCGACAAGCACGAAGCGGTGGCCTGCTGGGATGCCGAGACTGGCGCCAAGCTCTGGGAACAGCGCTTCAGCATCATGAACACCACGGTTCCGTTCAACCGAGTCGGCTGGGGAAACGTGACGGGTGATCCCGAGACGGGATACCTCTATGCGCTGACTGTCGACGGCCGCTTCAGCGCCTTCGATCGCGACGGGACGGTCGTGTGGACCTGGCGCCTCGCCGAGGAGCTCGGCCGGGCCTCCGGGTACGGCGGTCGGACGTCGACGCCGGTTGTGGACGAAGACAGCGTGTTCCTGTCAGTCATCGGCTCTGCGTGGGGCAATTACGGTGGTCCGCCACGACACAAGTACGTCGCGTTCGAGAAACGAACTGGCCAGGTGCAGTACATCGCGACACCGGGTGGTGGCGTCTTCGACATGAACACCCAGTCCGTGCCAATTGTGGTCGTCGTCAACGGCCAGCGGCTGCTGATTGATGGCAACGCCGACGGCTGGGTCTACGCGCTGCAGGCAAGAACCGGCGAAACCGTCTGGAAATACAAGCTCAGCAAGCGAGGAATCAACGTCTCCCCTGTCCTCGACGGCACGACCGTCTACATCAGCCACAGCGAGGAGAATCCCGACCGGGGCACGATGGGTCGGGTCGTTGCCATCGACGCAACCGGCATGGGGGACGTGACCGCCACCCACGAGCGCTGGCGCGCAGACGAGGTGGCGATTGGATTCTCGTCTCCGCTCATCAGGGACGGCATTCTCTATGTCATCGACAACTCGGCCAACTTGATCGGGATTGACGCCACCAGCGGCGAGGAACTGTGGGAGCACAGCGTGGGCACCGTCGGAAAGGCGTCGCCCGTTTGGGCCGACGGCAAGCTGTACGTCAACGAGACGAACGGCAGCGTCCACATCCTGCAACCGAGTCGAACCGGCGTGACCGTGTTGGACTCGGACAAGCTCGAGATTGACGGCGGGCGCCATGCCGAGATCTACGGATCGTTCGCGCCGGCCTACGGGCGGCTCTACTTCACGGCTGAATCGGGGATCTACGCGCTCGGCGATTCAAGCACACCGTTTCGAGCCGAGACTGGCGAGAGCGCACTCGGCGATGAGGGAGACGCGGGTGAGGCCACGCGCCTGCAAGTCGTTCCGGCCGAGCTTATCTTGTCGGCGGGCGATACCGCCCGGTTTCGGGTGCGTGCGCTGGATGCGCGGGGACGCCTGGTTGGCGAACGTGACGCGAGCTGGGCGGTAGAAGATCTCGTGGGAGCAACTGTCTCGACGGACGGCGCGCTGTCGACCAGTGCGTCAGCCTCGACGCAGGGCGGCAGAGTCGTCGCGACGGTCGGCGAGCTCACGGCCTTGGCCCAGGTGCGGGTCTTTGCGCCCTTGCCGTGGTCCGAGAACTTCGAGAATGGGCGACCGCCGATATGGATCGGGGGTGGACCGCGAGTGAGCGCGTCGGATCTCAGCGGCGAGCAGGTGCTGATGAAGAGTCCCTCTCCGAGCGGCCTACACCGCCACGCGATCTACCTAGGTCCCGCCGACATGACCGGCTACACGGTGCAAGCCGACATGATGGCCTCGGAGTGGCGCCGCCGCCGACCGGACCTTGGAATCATCAACAGCGGCTACACGCTGGATCTGCAAGGCAACGCGCAGCGGGTGCAGCTCCAGTCGTGGGCGGCGGAGCTTCGAATCGATGAGAAGGCCGAGTTCGCCTGGGAAGCGGGCGTGTGGTACACACTGAAGCTACGGGTCGACGTGGACGGCGACCGAGCGCAGATCCGCGGGAAGGTCTGGCCCCGCAACGAGCCTGAGCCCTCGGCCTGGACCGTCAGCGCTGAAGATTCGAAGCCGATACGCGCCGGGAGTCCGGGCCTCATCGGATACTCGCCAATTGAGATCTACATCGACAACGTGAGAGTGACGGAGAACCAATGACACGACATGGACTAAGGTGGGCACTCGCTGCCTGGCTTCTGGCAATCCCCGGCCCGGCCGGTGCTCAAGATCCCGCGATGTTTGGAAACACGCCGGCCCGAAACATGTCGTCCGACGAGACAGGGCTCCCCGACGCCTGGGACACGTCAAGTGGAGAAAACGTCCTCTGGTCGCAGCCGGTCGGCTCGCAAGCGTACGGCGGTGCAACCGTCTCCGGCGGCAAGGTCTACGTCGGCACGAACAACGAGGGCCGTCGCGACCCGGGCATCGAGGGCGACAAGGGTGTCGTCATGGTCTTCGATGCGACGACGGGCGATTTCCTCTGGCAGATGGTCCACGACAAGCTAACAACGGGACGCGTGAACGATTGGCCGCTGCAGGGCGTGTGCTCGACTGCCTACATGGAGGGCGACCGCATCTACTACATCTCGAACCAGGCCAACATCGTCAGCCTCGACGCCGAAGGATTCAAGGACGGCGAAAACGATGGGCCGTTCACCGACGAGGCCGATATAGGGACGATGGCCGGAGATGTCGTCTGGTCGTACGACATGATCGGGGAGCTCGATGTGTTCCCCCACAACCTGGCTACGGGCTCCCCGATGATCGTCGGCGACCTGTTGTACACGGTCACCAGCAACGGCGTCGACGAGGGCCATGTCAACGTGCCGTCACCGTTCTCGCCGGAGTTCATCGCGCTCGACAAGAACACCGGAGAGCTGATGTGGGAACGAACGATCGCTGGCGAGACCATTCTGCACGGACACTGGACCAACCCGGCGTACGCGGAGATCAACGGACGAGGGCAGATCATCGCCGCGGGCGGCAACGGCGTGCTCTACGGCTTGGACGCGATAACCGGCGAGGACATCTGGCAGTTCGATCTCAACCCGAAAGACTCCGAGTGGATTCTGGGAGGTCGGGGCACGCGAAACGCCGTGCTCGCGACGCCTGTCGTCTACGACAACAGGGTCTATCTGGGCGTCGGCCAGGATCCAGAGCACGGCGAAGCGCCGGGGCACTTTTACGCCATCGACGCGACCGGCACTGGTGACGTCACCGACAGCCACCTCGTGTGGCATCGCGGCGGCGACGATTTCTACCGCACGATGTCGACCGCCGCCATCAAGGACGGCGTGCTGTACATCTCGAGCCTGTCAGGCTTCCTGCACGCGCTCGATCTGGAGTCGGGGGACGAGTTCTGGACGTACGACGCGTTCGCGGCTGTCTGGGGCTCGCCGTTTGCGGCCGACGGCAAGGTATATCTGGGCGACGAAGACGGCGACGTGGCTGTCCTCCGAGCTGGACGCGAGCTCGAGGTGATCGGCGAATACAACTTGGGCGCAGCCGTTTACAGTACGCCAGTCGTGCGGGACGGGGTGATGTACATCCTCACTCGCAACCGGCTGTGGGCACTCAAGGATGGTGCGCAGGGCGAGCCGCGGGACTAAATCAGACGGGGGCTTCGCCCCGCGCCGGTCCTCGCGCGGCGCGCTGTGCGCGCCGACCCGCGGCCCTGTCTCCTAGCCCGGAAGACAGAGGCGCCGAGGCTACCGCTCGACTCGGCGGTCAGTCCCTTTGCTCTCTCGCCCGCGGTACGAGCTCCGCTTCGATTCGCTCGCCGTCACGAACGAACACCACGCTGGCAGGCTGCCCAACACGCAGGAGATCGAGCGCGTAGGTGTAGTCGTAGATGTTGGCGATCGACTGCCCGGCCAGCTCGACGATGACGTCGCCACCCTCAAGGCCGGCCAGCTCCGCCGGACCACCGCCGACAACCCCCGACAGCAGCAGCCCCTCGGCTTCCTGGCTGTAGTCGGGGATGGTTCCCGTATAGATCCGCATCACCGCCTGACTGCCCTGCTGGGCAACCCGTTCGACTCTGACGAACTCGGGTGGAGCGTCGGCGTTCGCCAGGCGATCGGCGACCGCGGCACCCAATGACGCGACTCGACCCAGCCCCTCGTAGTTGAGTGTCTCCGGGTCGTCGCTGGGTCGGTGGTAGTCCTCGTGGCTCCCGGTGAAGAACCCGAGGCTTGGAACCTCGGCCTGATTCAAGCTCATCACATCGGTTGGCAAGTACGGGTCTTCGACAAACTGCAGGTCAAGGGCGAGCGGCTCGTTCAACTCCTGCACGAGCTCGGTCCACATGGGACTCGTTCCGACCGCCTGCACGCTCAACCGTTCCTCGGTCAACCGGCCGACCATATCGAAGTTGAGGTACGCAGCGATCTGGTCGGTTGGTACCGGTGACGACTTGACGAAGTCGGCCGAGCCAAGCAACCCGAGCTCCTCTCCCGACCAAAAGGCCAGGATCACGCCGCGCCGCCGCGTCACCGTAGCTAACTCGTTCGCTGCCAGCAGGACGGCCGCGACTCCAGACGCGTTGTCATCAGCGCCGTTGTGGACTTCGCCCGCCTCCCCCTCGCGCGCCAGCGAGTTACCGCCGGTGCCCCGCCCAAGGTGATCAAAGTGGGCACCCAGGAGGATGTAGGGCTTCTCGAGTCCGTCCGACGCCGAGCCCGGCAGTAACCCAACCACGTTGCGACCGGCCCGCTGTTCTCGCTCGATACTGGTCTCCAAGGTCGCCTCGACGTCAGGGATATCGAATCCCGTCACGTGCGGATTCCCGGTATCGAGCGACGCCTGGACCTCGTCCAGCGTTTGACCGGTCAGCCCGATCAGCACCTCTCCCACGTCGCCGGTCACGCTTGCCGCATGAATACGCGAGCCGGAGAGCGCCGTGTCAAACGTCATGGGCACGAGCGCACCGGCGTTTGGCGAGCGCGGCCCGGTCACGACGATGAGGCCCGACGCCCCGCGCTGCCGCGCGGCCATCGCCTTGTAGCGAAGCCCAGCATAGCGAGACAAGGTACCGCGAAGCTCGCCTTGCGTCTCCTCCGGAAAATAGCGAAGCACCAGGGCGATCTTGCCTTCGACATCGAGCGTCGCGTAGCTGTCGTAGGAGAAACCGTCGGTCTCTGGCACGACGAGGCCATACCCGGCGAACACCAGTTCGCCGGACACCGTTCCGGTGTCGGACAGGGACAACGCTCTGACCACGTCTCCGCTCCAGGACGTGGCGGCGATGGCGGAACCCGTAACGGACACACGACTACCGCTGTCGTTGACTCCGGCGGTGAACTGAAACGGCAGGCGGTAGTCCGCCGCACCGGGCAGCGGCGTGGCACCGATTTGGGTTAGGTGACTGACGATGTACTCCGCAGCACGCTCGGTGCCTTCGGTTCCGGTGAGTCGACCCTCCATGTCATCGGAGGCAAGCGTCTCGACGACGTTTCTCGAGTCAATCGAGACCGGATCGGGCGATGTGGCACAGGCCCCAGCCGATACGGCCACCAGGACCCACGACATCAGCAGAACATGGCGACCGTGCGCGCTCATCGTCATGCCACCGCGCCTCACGGAGAAGCGAGACGTTCGACCCTCGAGCCGAAACGGAGCGACCTCGAATCAGATGCCCAGCTGAACTCGTAGGTTTCTGGGTCGGAGGTGTGAGCGGTGTCGCCGGTCTGCGCGTGAACCGCCTCGACCCAGGCCGACTCTCGCGTGCTCACGACGAAGGCAAGATACCGCCCGTCGGGCGACCAGGCCGGGCTCGACAGGGTTCGATGCGCCCGCTCGTCGCCGGGCAAGTCGCGGTGGCGAGTGTCGACGAGGTGCATCGTGAACCGTAGGTCCGCCGACAGCACCCACAAGCCGTCCGGGGCAACGACGGCCACCCGCTCGCCATCGAATGACCACGCTGGATCACACGAACCAGGCTCCGTACCCACGAGACGCACCTTGGTCCCGTCGTCGATCCAGACGCGTGTTCTCGCGATCTGTCGCGCACCGTGTTCGATCGGGCCTCCAGGCTCTTCGGCGCACAGCGCGACCTTGTCGCCCTTATGAGTGAAGCTCACCAGCCGGACGGCTCCGGGGGGCAGCTCGGGTGCGGCCTGAGCCGTGGACGGCGGGACTTTACGGCCGGCAGGCTGCGCTGCCGCCTCGGCCGCGGTCACGCAGCCCGCGAGAGCAACCAGCACGACGGGGGCCCAGGCAATAGTCCGCAGCATCGGGATCATTCGAACACGATGGCGTAGCCATCGCCGACTTCACTGTACCCGATGGGCACCCGGCGTCCAATAGGTCTGGGGTGGGTCGAGGCGCGACGAGGGAGCACATCGGGTATTTGTGACCGAGGAGCAACGCAGTCAGTCGGGATGCATCGGTGGCCGAATGCCGAGGTATTTCTGAATCACTGCACGAGTGGCCAATGGCGAGAGCACATCGACCGGCCCGGCCGACAGTGCTGATACGCGTTCTCCGGGCGTGACGATGCCCACCAGGTTGAGTGGGTCAGCCGCGGAAACCCTGAGCGGCTCTCGACTCTGAGTCTCGTCGGCCGCAGCGCGCCGCAGGACGCGTAGCGCGTCGAGCGCGTCGGGGAGGGCGAACTGCTCGCCAAGAAAGCCATCGACGAACCGCCCGCCCCGGATCTCGCCGGTCGCTTCAAGACGGCGCAGGACCGACAGAACCTCCCGCCATGGTGGAACGACTGACTCGCGCGCCAGGAGGTCACGAAAGACCACCCCCCACCGTGCGAGCAACTGTCGCGCCACGCGCTCGACGGTTTCGGGTGAGGGCCACTCGGGGAGATCGGCCGACGAAGAGGCGATCGGCCGCTCGCCGAGGAGCGCCCATCGCCCTGCTGCGTGTCGGGGGCGCGCGGCCCGGTGGCGGCCCTCACCCCGGCGCCGCTTAGGGTCGACCAGCGCTCGCAGGTTGTCGAACCCGTCTGCGGTCACGAGGCCACCGGCCACGAGCTCCCACAAGCCGTCCTCGACCTCGCTCGGAAGGCGTCGAGTCGCGCGGACCAGGTCGCGCAGAAACGATGCGCCACGCGCGCGGAGCTGCACCAATACCTCACGCGCCGGGTGAGAAAGCACGTCCACGAACCCCTCTTCGGACATCCCGTGCAACAGCCAGTCCGACTCGCGGAGCCAGATGCCCACCGGGGCGACGCGCGTCGGTCGGACGCGACGAGTACGCGGAAGGGTCACGGCCGCCAAATCGAATGCCGGGTGCGGGGACAGACGCCCCCACATCACCTCGCCAGACAGGCAGAGTCGATCGAGCATGTCGCGGTCGTAGTTCGCAACACGCCGCGGAAGAACGTCCCGCTCCCAGGCGGCAGCTGAGATCTCGTAGCCCTGCAGCTGCGCCAGCACGTGCAGCAGGCCGGTTGCCCCGTGCAGTTGGGTGCCGGGCGCCACATGCTGCCATCGGGCGAGAAACCGCACGAAGTCCGCTGCCGAAACCGGCTCGATCTCCCGGCGCAAACGGCCCAGCGTCAGCCGATGAATGCGCGCCAGCACGCGACGATTGCACCACTCGGTCTCGGCGCCCACTACGCGGCCTGCGGCGGAGAACTGCCCGCGCAATACCTGCCCCTCGCCCTCCAGCCGGGCGAGTGCGGACTCGACGACACCCAAAGGGAGTGCTAATCGGTCGACGAGCTCGGTTGCGGTGACCGGACCCGAGCATTCAAGCCAGCCCCTGAGCACCGTTGCGGCGGCCTGTTCTTCGCTGTCAGCACGTGGCTGATCGACGGCTGGGATCGACGGGTCAATAGCCGCCGTTGGGTACGCTGCCTCAACAATCCGCGCGCGCTCGGTTGGCACCCACAGCGCACGACGGTCGACAGCCATGGTTGTGGCGCGCCTGGACGCGGCCAGCTCGTCGTACCAGACTTGCCACTCGGCTCTCGGGGGAACCACACACAGCGTGAGCAGCGCGTCGTGCAGCTCGTCAGGGCTCTTGACGATCGGAGCGGAGTCCTCGGCCACCTGAACGATCACCGCTTCATCCAGCGCTCCAACGGCACGCGCGTCACGCGGCAGTGTGCGGCGAAGCTGCACCGCGCGGGTTCTCCGTTCCTCCAGCGGCGCATCATCCAGAAAGGCGTAGGGGTTCGCGTTCAGAATCTCATGGCTGAACGGCGACGGCTCCGCCGTTTCGACCGCCCGCGTCACGACCGTGCCGCGCTGGAGCGCCTCCAGGAGCGTCCGCAACCCGTCGAGATCCATCGCCTCGTGCAAACAGTCGCGCACCGTTTCGTTGACAAGGGGATGGGTCGGGATTCGAATCTCGCCAACGAGGTTCTCCTGACAAGCCACCTGATCGGGAAACACCGAGGCCAGGAGATCATCGGACCGGATGCGTTGGAGCGGTGGAGCGACTTTGCGTCCACCGGCAAAGCGCAGGACGGCAAGCGCTCGGGACGCGTTCCATCGCCAGCGTGCCGCGAACATGGGCGCCGGTAGCATTGCCTGGGTGAGCGTGTCCTCTACCGTCTCTGGGCTCAGGAACTGAAAGATCGCGTCAAGCGGGAAGCTGTGCTGCTCAGCCAGTGAGATCACGATCCCGTTGTCTGTCGCCGCCGCCTGCAACTCAAAGTTGAACGAACGGCAGAACCGCTTGCGGAGGGCGAGCCCCCAGGCTCGATTCAGCCTCGCGCCAAACGGGGCGTGGAGGACCAACTGCATACCACCGCCCTCATCGAAGAAGCGTTCCGCCACAATCGTCGTCGCAGAGGGCACGACCCCAAGCGACGCCACACCGGCGCCGATGTAGGCCGCGGCCTGCTCCGAGCCGGCACGGTCGAGACCGCAGTCCTTCATGAGAAAGTCGATCGCCGGCTCTATCGAATCGTCGGTCCCGGCCGCGTACGTATCCGCGATCCGCCGTCGCACCTCCGATACCTCCGCCGAGAGCTCGGGCGTTCGACCGGGCGCCTCACCGCGCCAGAAGGGCAGGGTCGGCGCGGCGCCATGTGCGTCCTCGACCCGGACTCGCCCAGCCTCGACCCGACGGATTCGCCATGAGCTGGTGCCGAGGAGAAAGATGTCCCCAGACATGCTTTCCACCGCGAAGTCCTCATCGACGGTGCCGACAGTTGTCCCCTCCGGTTCTGCGACGACGAGATAGTTTGCGTTGTCAGGTATCGCACCGCCGGACGTGATCGCCGCGAGGCGACCACCGCGCCTGGCCCGCACGACCTGATTGACGCGGTCGAGGTGCAGGTATGCTCCGTATCGGCCACGCTCGGTCGTGATCCCATCGGAGAGCATCGTGATGACGGCATCGAATTCGTCTCGCGGCAGGTCTCTGTACGAATACGCGTCCCGGACCAGCGCGAACAGGTGGTCGAGGTCCCAATCCTCGCAGGCCGCCATCGCCACGATCTGCTGCGCCAGAATGTCCCTAGGCCAGCCGGGGATCTCCAGTCGGTCCAGCTCCCCGCGCCGCATCGCCCTGACCAGCGCCGCACATTCGATGAGCTCATCGCGCGTCGTCGGAAAAAATCGTCCCTTGGGTGTGCGCCCGCGCCGCACGGTATGACCCGAACGCCCAACCCGTTGGAGGGCAATTGCGATAGACCTGGGCGAACCGACCTGACAGACCAAGTCGACCGAGCCGATGTCGATGCCAAGCTCGAGTGAAGCGGTCGCCACGACGGCGCGAAGCGCGCCCTCCTTGAGCTGGGTTTCCGCGGCGTGCCGAAGGCGCCGTGAGAGGCTGCCGTGGTGCGCCAACACCCCCTCCGGCCCCAGCCTGTCGGCGAGGTGATGGGCAACTCGCTCGGATAGACGCCGGGTGTTCACGAACACCAGCGTCGTCCGGTGCTCCCGAATCAGCGCGGTCATGCGTTCGTAGATCTCGCCCCACATTTCA
This sequence comes from Vicinamibacterales bacterium, assembly GCA_965216615.1. Taxonomy (GTDB): domain Bacteria; phylum Acidobacteriota; class Vicinamibacteria; order Vicinamibacterales; family UBA8438; genus CAUZIB01. Next base: position 378,919 of record CBDCGH010000023.1, read on the forward strand.
TTGGTGGCGACAGCTCCAAGTTCCTCCTGCGGCACCTCGACCGACAGGTCGAGCGGTCGGCGATGCCCCGAGTCGATCAGGACTGGCGGTTGACGTGGTGACGGTGCGGGCCCGCGGGCGCCAGCCAAGAACCGCGCGACCTCGGTGATCGGGTTCACGGTCGCCGAGAGGCCAATCCGCTGAATTGGCGCTCCGCCCGCTTTGGCGACGAGGTCATCGAGCCGGGCCAACGTCAGCGACAGGTGCGCGCCGCGCTTGTCGTCGGCGAGCGCATGGATCTCGTCGACGATGACGGTACGAGTGCGGCGAAGGCCCCGACGACCGCGCTCTGCGGTCAACAAGATGAACAAGGACTCGGGCGTCGTGACGAGCAGATGCGGAGGGCGACGCGCCATCTGCTCTCGCTCCCACGCCGGCGTGTCACCAGTCCTCACGGCCGTGCGAATTGCGGGTAGCGGAATCCCCTGCCGAACCGCTATATCCGCCATTTCGGCGAGCGGAATCTCGAGGTTGCGATGGATATCGGTGCTCAGCGCCTTGAGCGGGGAGACGTAGACGACGTCGGTTGCGTCGTCGAGCGTGCCGGCCGCGACCGCACGCGCGATAAGCCGGTCGAGACAAATGAGGAATGCAGCGAGTGTCTTCCCCGACCCGGTCGGCGCCGAGATCAAGACGTCGCGACCAGATCGGATTTCCGGCCAGGCCTGACGTTGCGGTGGGGTCGGCGCACCGAATCGCTGAGTGAACCACTCCGCCGTCAGCGGATGAAACCCGTCCATCGGAAGACCGATCGTATCCTACCGCACTAGTGTGGTCCGTCCGGCTGTTCAGCCGGGCGCGAGCCAAACCGGCGTTTGGTCCCGCCGGAGCCCGGGGTCTTCTCCGGTTTTCCCGGCGCCGCCCACGTGAGCACCTGCTCACACGCGATCCGAAACCGCTGGGCCAACTGCTGTCCTTCCTTCCCCGAGACGGTGCCGATCCGCCGGTAGTCTTGCTTGGCCCTCTTGACTTCGTCGACGGCTGTTCTCCGTTCGGCAGCCTCATCGATCCGCGCGCCCATCAGGTTGCTCGCCAGCGTATCTCGCCACTTGCTGGCCAGAATCTCAGCTGGGGACGCACCGTTCTCGGTCAGGTCAGCCGACGGCTTCACGGCCTCGACTCGTTTACATAGCTCTTCCAGACGCCTGAGCTGTCGATTCGGATCAAGCTCGGTCCCCCGGAACGCATCGGGGTGCGCGGCGGCCAAGTGGGCGAGCGCCTGCCCGAAACGGGTCGACAGCGTGCGACGCAAGTTGGACGGAACCTCTGGAGCGGCACGCCAGCGCTGCTGAAGTTCGCGGACCTTCCCGGCGAGACCTTCCGCCGACGCATCGGCCGAATTCGCCTCGGCCAACGCTTCGACCTCGCCGCACAGCGCCTCGAGGACGGCGACGCGCTCGGCCGAAGCTACCTGCTCCTTCTGGCGCGCACGTTCGAACACGGCGTCGGAAGCCGAACGGAATCGCTGCCACAGCGCGTCTGCGCGGCTCCGTCGCACGGGGCCAATCGTCTTCCACTCCGCCTGCGTCCGCTTGACCTCGGCGATCGCGGCCATCAGGTCGTCCGACTCCGCAAGCGCTTCGACCGACGCGCACAGGGCCTCCTTGCGAGTCAGGTTCTCGGCCCACTGCTTCTTGCGATCGGCAAGATCGGCCTTTCGGCGGCTGAAGAACGTGCTGCAGGCCGCCCGGAATCGCGTCCAGAGCCGTCGTTGCTGCTTGCGCGGGGCGGCGCCAATCGATTTCCATTCGGTCTGAAGGTGGGAAATGCGCTGGACCGTCTTGAGCCAATCGCTCGAGTCCGCGAGCTTTTCCGCCTCGTCGACGAGTGCGGTCAGCTTGGCGAGGTTTCCGTCACGCTCGGCGGCCTGTTTGTCGAGGTCCGCTTGATAGCGGGGGTGTACCGCATCGTGCGCCTTCTTGAAGCGCTGCCAGAGCTCTTCGCCGCGGTCCTTCGGAACGTCAGCTGCCTGCCGCCACCGCGCCATGATGTCCCGGAACTGCTGGACCAGGTCGCGTGCCTCGTCCGGGCTCTCGACAAGCGCCTCCATACGGCGGCACAGCGACTCCTGGATTCCGAGGTTGGCCCAACGCTGCCAGTCTGCGAAATCACGAAGCTCGCGCACGCGTCCGAGCAGCTGCGTGTGCGCGTGCCGAAGCTTTCGCAGGCTGTCGTCTCTGTGCTTGCGCGGCACTGGTCCGGGGTCATCCAAGAGCCGGCGCACCGCGCGCAGCTGTCGTTCTCCTTCGGCGAGTCCGAGGTCCTCGGATGCGACGAGTGTCTCAAGAGCCCGACAACGCTGCTGTATCCGCTGCAAGCTCTCCTGCTCGGCCCGCTGGCGGCTCACGGCGGCCTCGTCGAGCAAGACCGTGCGTCGTTGGTCAACCGTGTCCCGGCGCCGCCGCAACTCAGACAGCCGATCATCGGGCTTCGCGTCGAGCCCGTACTCTGACATCAGCTCCTGCCACTGTGTATCGAGCTCGGCCCACCGTGCTGAAACGACCTTACGTTCCGCGCCGACGAGTTTCTCCAACTCGACGACAACCGTCTCTACCGATGCCAGCTGCTCTTCCGAGAGGGACGCCGGCGCTGGAGGCTCCGGAGTGGGCTTCGGGTCTGCATCAACAGGTGCGGGGGGGCGCGACGCTGCGGCCACAGCCTCCAGCTCGGCGAGCCTCGACTCGGCTGCTTCGCGTCCGGCGGCAAACCGTCGGGCAACGTCTATTTCAGGTGCCCCATCCAAGTCCGCCCATCGTTCGAGTAGACGATCAAGCGCGTTCCGGCCGCGATCGAAATCGGTCTCGTTCGCGAGGGCGTCGAGCTTGTCGCAGACGCCGGCGTGAGGGCTCGGAGGCGGAGGCTTCACGAGCGCGTCGAGAGCTGACAGCGCGGCGCGAGCCCGGCGCTGTACAGCCTTCTGCTTGGCCCGTTTGCCCAGGTGCTCGAGCACGTCTCGAGTCAGGTGTCCCTCCGTCAGCCGGTCGAATGCGAGGAGGGCAATCGTCTTGTCATCGGTCTTGACCGCAACCGCCTGAATCTCATCGAGGTCGTCGAGCTTGGCCAACGCTTCCTTCGCAATCGCTCCCCGCGTGGCACGCCGTGCGACGGATCCGAGTGCCCGCTGGTCGGTCAGCCTCGACAGAGCCGACCGGCTCACGGCCTCCAGACGCGCGGTACGGGCCACCGCAATCAAGTCGTGCTCGTCCGACAGCGCGCCAACTCCCAATTCACCCTGCGCCGAGTCCTCGGCCTCAATCATGAGATCGCGAACAACACCTCGCGCGTCTGCTCGAACGGCCCCGTCGCTGTCGGATTCGATGATCCCCACCAGCGCATCGAGATCCCCGATCCGTACTACCGCCTCTCGGCGGACGGATGGATCATCGTCGTTCTGCGCGATCTGAAGAAGCAGCTGCTGGACCCCGTCATCGTCGACGAGATCTCGAACCGCTGCGACTCGAGTCGATGGGTCGGCGCTCTCCCAGCCAGGCTGTGGGCGAAGTTTGTCGAGCAGTTTCATCTAGGCAAGGTTTGGACGAGGGACTGGACAGGTGTTGATCGATTATGCATACTCGGGACCAGTTTTGCGTTTGGGATACCGTCTGGAAAGCTGGGTACATTTGTCACGATGGAGCCCAATTCGCACTCAAGACAGGCGCGGATCCTAAGGTTTGGATTTGTCGATCCTTAATTTTGGATAAATTGTAGCAAAAGGGCTGTCCGCATCACCCCAAGGAGTTCATTCCATGCTGCTTCGCCCTGTCGTGCTCGCCGGCATCGGCCTCGCGATGATCGTCGGTGGATCGTCATCATTCGCCCAAAGTAACCCGGTGGTCGTGATGGAGACGAGTCTTGGCAACATCACGATCGAGCTGCTCCAGGACAAAGCGCCGATCAGCGTCGAGAACTTCCTCAAATACGCCAATGACGGCTTCTACGAGGGCACGGTCTTTCACCGGGTGATTCAGACCTTCATGATCCAGGGTGGTGGCATGACCAGCGACCTCTCACCCAAATCCCCGCGCCCGTCTATTCAGAACGAGGCACGAAACGGGGTGACCAATGCGCGGGGTACTATGGCGATGGCCCGAACCCAGTCGATTGACAGCGCAACCTCGCAATTCTTCATCAACACCGTCAATAACGCGGCAAGCCTCGACCATCGCGGCCTCCAACCAGCGGAATATGGGTATGCGGTTTTCGGGCGCGTCACCGAGGGGATGGACGTCGTCGACAAGATTGCTGCGGTCGGGACCCAGAGTCAGGGTCCGTTGGACGACGTTCCGATCGAGCCGGTCCTCATCAATTCGGTGACGGTGCAGTAGGGGTACTATGCGCATTCTCCAGCGGGCTGCGGGCGTGGTCTTAATCGTTGTGGCGGCCGCGACTGCTCAACCCACGGCCCAGGAGCCTCAACCCAATCCCAGTGTCGTTATCGAGACCACGAGTGGGGATATCACCATCGAGCTCCTGCGGACCAAGGCGCCCGTCTCCGTGGCGAACTTCCTGACGTACGTGCAGGACGGGTTCTACGAAGGCACCATCTTTCACCGCGTGATTCGAGGGTTCATGATCCAGGGCGGTGGGGTCCTGGAGGACCTGACCCGTAAGACCGATGGTCTTCGCGGCGGCATTCTCAACGAGGCCACGAACAATCTCAAGAATCGAGAGGGCACGGTCGCGATGGCTCGCACCGCAGCACCGAACTCGGCGAGCTCTCAGTTCTTCATCAACGTTGCCGACAACAGCTCACTCGGTCACAAGAACAGAACCGACGCCGACTTCGGCTACGCCGTCTTCGGACGCGTCACAGCGGGTATGGATGTCGTCGAGCAGATCGAACGCACGAAGACCCGAGACGACGTACCGGTGGAGCCGATCGTCATCACCCAGATTCGGCGCTTGAACTAGCTGGGAAGTGGCCCCGTGTCGGATCTCGGGTCCACACCGACGGCACGAAGCTCCGCCGAGCTCGACACGCAGGTCTTCGCGATCGTTCGCGAGCTCGTCGGCGAGCTCCGCGGCGTCTCCGACGAACGCCAAGTCGGGCCCAGCGACTCCCTCGAACGAGACCTCGGCATCAGTAGCCTGGAGCGCGTCGAGCTCCTAATCAGACTCGAGCGCGCATTCGGCGTTCGGTTGGACGACGCGGCCATGGCCGAAGCGGCGACGCCACGGGACCTCGCGCGGTCCATCGCGTCGGCCAACCCTCCGGTGGTCCAGACGCTGCCAGCCAAGCCAAGCGCAGCCAGTTCCAGCGCAGCGATCGCCATCCCCGTAACCGCTCGAACCCTGGCCGAGGTCCTCCGATGGTATGCCGAGCGATCGCCGGATCAGGTGCACATCCATCTCCGGGAAGACGACGGAACGGAAACGGCGCTGACGTACGGTCGGCTCTGGGAGACGTCGGTTGACGTAGCAAATGCCCTTGTCTCCAGGGGGCTGAATCCCCGAGACACGGTGGCCATCATGCTGCGAACCGAGCAGGCCTTTTTCTCGTCGTTCTTTGGCGCATTGCTCGCAGGATGCATCCCGGTGCCGATGTACCCACCGTTTCGTGCAGACCGCATCGAGGAGTACGTCCAGCGCCAGGTCGAGATCCTCCGCAACGCAGATGCACGAGTGATGATCGCGTTCGCGGAGGTGGAACGGATCGCCGCGCTCCTGGTCGGCCAGGCGCCGTCGTTGGAGGGCGGCGTCACGCATGACACTCTGGTCGGAGAAGGCGCAAACGCGCCGCGTCACGCGGGCCCGCGCGGGCGCTACGACTCCGAGCCGGCGTTGATCCAATACACCTCCGGCAGCACTGGCAATCCCAAGGGCGTACTGTTGACCCACGCCAACCTTCTCGCAAATATTCGCGCCCTCGAGGCCCGCCTGGAGATGCGCGGCGACGACGTCGGTGTGAGCTGGCTTCCGCTCTACCACGACATGGGTCTGATCGGGGCCTGGCTAGGTTTCCTCTACGTTGGGCGGCCCCTGGTACTCATGTCACCCCTCGCGTTCCTGGCGCGCCCGTCGCGCTGGCTCCGAGCGCTCCACACCCATCGCGGAACCGTGTCGCCCGCGCCAAACTTTGCCTACGATCTGTGCACCTACCGAATCCGCGATGACGAGCTCGAGGGCCTCGATCTCAGCGCGGTCCGCGTCTTGCTCAACGGCTCCGAGGCGGTTCAGCCCGAGAGTCTCGATCGGTTCATCGAACGATTCTCGGCGTACGGTCTGCGGCCGGAAGCGGTCGCACCAGTCTACGGTCTCGCCGAGTGCGCGGTCGGGCTGACCGCGCCCCCCATGGGACGCGGCCTTCGGATCGACACCATTGACCGCCGCGAATTTCAGCGATCTGGCCAGGCTCGCACCGTCGACACCGGTGCGCCCGAACTCCGCCTCCCGTCGTGTGGTCTCCCGCTGCCTGGCCACGAGATCCGAATTGCGAAGGGGGACGGCGCGGTTGCATCGGACCGGCGGGAAGGTCGTGTCCAGTTCCGGGGGCCGTCAGCCACATCTGGCTATTACCGGAATCCCGAAGCGACGCGAGCGCTCATGAGCCCAGACGGGTGGCTCGAAACCGGAGACCTTGGCTACCTCGTCAACGGCGAGCTGTTCCTTTCGGGTCGAAGTAAGGACCTCATCATCAAGGGCGGCCGGAATCTCCAGCCGCACGAAGCCGAAGAGGTTGTCGGATCGGTTGAGGGTGTCCGCAAGGGATGTGTGGCGGCGTTTGGCGTCTTGGATGCCGACCGGGGCACCGAGCGGTTCGTCATCGTGGTGGAAACGCGTCTGCCCGACCGGGAGGCAAAGACCCAACTCGAGGCCTCGATTATCGGTCGGGTGACAACGGCACTTGGTGTGCCGCCAGACCGCGTCGTCCTCGCCAAGCCAGGGTCGGTCTTAAAGACGTCCAGCGGCAAGATTCGGCGAGGCGCCACACGCGAGTCCTATCTCAGCGGACAACTCTCGAGGGGTCGCCGCTCACTCGCGCTTCAGTGGACGCGCGTCGTGGCGCAGGCTCTTGGCGGCTACCTATCTCGGGGCCGAAGGCGCGCCGGCCAGATCGTATTCACCTGTTGGGTGCTGACGCTGTTGATCGCGTCAGGGCCGTTCGTATGGCTCGGCGTCGTCTTGGGACCAAAGGGCCAATGGGTCAACCGTTTGATTGGTCGGTGGGTCAGATTGCTCTTCGCGTTGGCCGGCTGTCCGATCACGACGGTGGGGCGCCGCAACATTCAAGGCATCGAACGCGCGGTCTTCGTGGCCAACCACGCAAGCTATCTCGACCCCGTCCTCATTCTGGCTGTACTGGACGCACCCGTTCGATTCGCTGCGAAGGCACGACTCGCCAGCTTTCCATTTCTCGGCGCCGTGCTGCGTAAGGGCGGGCATATCCTGATCGACAAGGCCGACCTGTCGCAAAAGATCGAAGGCGCGAGCGCGGTCCTCGGACCGCTTAGGGCCGGGGAATTTCGGTTGGGCGCATTTCGAGCAGCCGTGGAGGCCTCCAGTGATACCGATTGCGATTCGCGGGACCCGACCGATGTTCCCCGCGGGAACGCTCTTACTTCGGCGCGGTTCAATCACCGTTCGTCTTCCCGGAGTGGCACGTTCGTCACAGCCGGCGGTCTCTTGCCATTTCGGTTGGGCGCATTTCGAGCAGCCGTGGAGGCCGATTGTCCAGTGATACCGATTGCGATTCGCGGGACCCGACCGATGTTCCCCGCGGGAACGCTCTTACTTCGGCGCGGTTCAATCACCGTGACAATCGGGGGTGAGGCGATCAGCCCGAAGGGTCAGGAGTGGCCAGAAATCGTTCGCCTCAGGGACGAAGCCCGGACCGTCATCGCTCGACACTCTGGCGAAGCTGGCTAGCGGAGCGCACTAGAGCGCGTCGGGATGGGTGTCGGCGAGCTGCGCGAGAGCCGCCCCCGAGAGCCGCCAGACGGTCCATTCATGCATGGGTCGAGCGCCGACTTTTCGATAGGACGCGTGTGCCAGCTCGTTCCAGTCCAGGACAGACCACTCGACCCGACCGCAGCCACGCTCGACTGCGATTCGAGCAAGCTCGATGAGCAGCCGGCGTCCGTACCCCTTTCCTCGTGCCTGGGGCCTAATGAACAGATCCTCGAGGTAGAGGCCTCGCCGCCCAAGGAATGTCGAGAAACTGTGAAAGAACAGGGCGAAGCCGACGACCTCCATACCAGCTCGGGCAATCAGCGCCTCTGCAGCCGGCGGGTTGCTGAACAGCGCCCGCTTGATGTCAGCCTCGGTCGCGACAACGTCGCCCGACATCTTCTCGTAAGCGGCGAGCTCCTTGACGAGCGACATGACCACGTTCACATCCGATTCGGTCGCCGGGGCGATGCGCACCTGAGCGTTCGTCACGATCTGACCTCGAGCGCTCGCTCCAGGTCCGCTACGAGGTCGTCAGCATCCTCGATCCCCAGCGACAGCCTGATGAGATCGTCGGGTACGGATGTGCCAGAACCCTCGATTGGCGCTCGGCGCTCGACGAGACTCTCCACGCCGCCCAACGAGGTGGCGTTTCGAAAGAGCTTCAGCGAGCTCACGACACGTACCGCGGCGGGGGCGCCACCCTTCGGCCGGAACGACAACATCGGCCCGAAGCCACCGGACATCTGTCGGGCGGCCACGTCGTGTCCCGGGTGATCGGGAAGGCCCGGGTATAGCACCTCTGCCACTGCCGGATGACGAGCCAATGCGTCGGCCACCCGCTGGGCGTTTTCTGACGCCGCTGGCACGCGCAGAAACAGTGTCCGCATGCCGCGCAGCAGCAGCCAGGCCTCGAATGACCCGAGGACAGCGCCCCGGTTGGCGCGGTCGTGGGCGATGCGCGTCCAGAGCTCGTCCTTCGTCGCTGTGACCAGGGCACCTGCGAGCACGTCCGAGTGGCCGTTGAGCTGCTTCGTCGCCGAGTGCATCACGAGATCGGCACCGAGCTCAATCGGCCGACACAAGACGGGGGTCGATACGGTGCCATCGACAACAACCCTGGCCCCAGCGGCGTGAGCCGCGTCGGCGCTCGCGGCGATGTCTGTCACGGCACATGTCGGATTCGAGGGCGTTTCGACCCAGACGATCCGGGTCACCCCTGGGCGCAGCTTCGACCGAAGGTCTTCAAGATCGCCGTTCGTGACGAAGTCCAGCAGAATACGTCCGCGCTCAGCCAGCTCCTCGAGCCACAGCCGAATCGTCCAGTACATGTGTTGGGGCGCGATGACGTGATCGCCTGGCGTCAGGGTCTCGAACACCGTCGTTGCGGCCGCCATTCCCGAGCTGAACACCAGCGACGCCACCCCTCCTTCGAGACGCGTCAGCAATGCCTCTACCTGGTCATACGTGGGGTTCTGATCACGTGTATACGTGTGACCGCCGGGGTAGGTGCCGTCGTCCGCGCGCTCGTAGGGCGCCGACGGCATGACCGGCGGGACTACGGCTCTGGTGGTCAGGTCAGTCCACCCGAGCGCCTGGGCGGTCAGCGTCGCAGGTTTGGGATCCTTCGCACCATTAGGCTTGGGCTGCATCAATATTTACCCCAATGTGGCGCCACTTGCCCTGCTTGAATCGGAGCAGGCTGAGCGTCGCGCGCGTCATGTGCCCGAGCAAGATGGCCACCCAGATGTCGGCAGGCTGCAGCCCCTGGGTCATCGAGAAATACGTGCACCAGCCGATTGGGACGAACACCTGCGAGACGATCGAGATGTAGAGGGGACTCCGCGTGTCACCCGTACCCTGAAGCGCGCCTGTGTAGGTCAGGGCCACCGCCACAAAGAAACCGGAAACTGCGAGATACGAGAGCAGCTCCTTCCCGAGGTCGAACGCCACGCCCTGATCGAGTGCGAAAAAGGCCAATAGCGGCCGTGGAAACGCGACGAAGAAGAACCCAACGCTGGCAGCTACCACGAGGCCGATTCGGGACGCGACTGCCGCCGCGTGCACGCTACGCTCGGGCTGCCCAGCTCCGAGGTTCTGCCCGGCCACTGCTGCCGTCGCGCCCATTAGCCCCACCGATGTCCAGGTGATCAGTGCGAACAGCTCGGTGTAACCAACCGCGTACGCGGCTTGGGCTTCGGCGCTGAACTCGAGCGACCCGATGTAGCGGAGCAGGAGGACGCCAGCCAGGTTCATGACAATCCCCTGGAATCCCGTCGGCAACCCGAATCTGAAGAGCTCGCGAATGATCGCCCAGTCCGGTGCGAAGGACATAGTGCGCGAGAACCGGATCACCAGCCGACCGGAGAACAGGAGAACCAGAAACACGATGGCGGTCAGCCCGCTGGCGATCGCGGTTCCCATGGCCGCGCCGAGCGTGCCGAAGCTCGGGATTGGCCCGAGTCCCCGAATCAAGATCACGTTCAGCACGATGTTCAAGAGCGTCATCACGATGCCGAGGCGCAGCGGGGTTCGAGCGTCGCCAGCCGACCGAAGCGCGCCGCTCATCATGAAGAAGATCAGCATGCCGATGCTGAACACGAACATGGTTCTAATATAGGGAAGCGCCTCCGATTGCACTTCGGGCGCCGCGTTGATCATGTTCAGCAGCCACGGTGCTGACGCGTAACCCACCGGCGCCAGGATGCCGACCGCCAGGAACACCGCTGTAAGGAAGGCTTGATAGACCGTGCGATTGACCTTGTCCTGGTCATTCGACCCCGCAAACCTTGCGACCAGCACTCCCATGCCGCTGAAGACGGATATCACGAACACGATCACGAGGAGGAAGATCTGCAGACTCACGCCGATCGCGGCATTGCCGGCGTGCCCGACGAAGTGGCCAACCATGGCATGGTCGACGATTCCCTGCGCGCCGCCGACAATGTTCTGCAGCATCGTCGGCCAGGCGAGCTTCCACACCGCCCGCGGGAGCGGACCGTCGACGATGGTTCGGTCGAAGCTCTTCTGACGTTCCCGACCGTTCGTCATGGGTGGCGGCGGACGCGGTGTGAGGGTCGCAGTAAACTATCTCATCAGTCGCGGCGTGCGGTCCGACCCGCCCTGGCGCGAGGAGCGAGAATGCGTGCGAGGTGACACGGATAGGTTGTCGTCACTCTATCAGATTGAGACGCGGGTCCGAGCGGCCCTCGACACCCGTCTTCCGGGGGCCGATGCACACCTCCCGCTCGCGCCGCGCCCTCGGCGTGGATGGCGTCCGGGGCTCCTGCCTCCCAACGCGCGTGTCGCGGCAGGTCTCGTCCTGCTCTATCCGTCCACATCTGACTCGGACACGGTTCGACTCGTCCTGACGGTGCGTGCCGGCGAGCTCGGTCAGCACGCAGATCAAGTGTCGCTACCGGGTGGCAGCGTGGACCCGGGCGAAGGCGTACAGGAAGCCGCACTCCGGGAATCCTCGGAGGAGATTGGGGTTGATCCGACCCTCGTCCGGGTCGTCGGCGTGCTCTCGAGACTGTACATCCCAGTCAGTGATTTCGTGCTGCATCCGGTTGTTGGCATTGCGCACTCGAGACCTGCCTTTCAGCCGTCAACTGAGGAGGTTGCTCGAATCCTCGAGGTCCCTCTTGAGGAATTGACGACCGACGGTCCACGCAGGGGTTATCGCTGGCGGAACCAACAGCGGATCCAGGTGCCGTATTTCGAGCTCGGTGGTGAGCGCGTGTGGGGAGCCACGGCCATGGTGCTCTCAGAGCTGCGCGCCGCAATCGGCGTGCCGGCCGAAGACCCCTGGGGAGTCACGATTCAACCCGACCTCGTGGCCGGAAAGACCATCGCTGCGGAGAATCACCCGATTGGCCAAACGTAGACGACCACGCGGTGCGCCGCTATTCGATGCGGTGGAAGCAAGCGGCGTCGACGTCGGCTCGGGCGGTGGCGGAATCACCACGGTCGCGCTCCACGACGCCGCTCAGTCGAGGTACCTGAACTACGCGCTCTCGGTCATCACGTCGCGCGCGCTTCCGGACGTCCGTGACGGCCTCAAGCCAGTCCAGCGACGCATCCTCTATACGATGTGGCAGCAGCATTTGACCGCGGACGCGAAACCACGCAAGTGCGCCAAGGTCGTGGGCGACGTCATGGGCAGCTACCATCCCCACGGCGACGTCGCCATCTACGACACGCTCGTGCGTATGGCCCAGCCTTTCGCGCTGCGTTATCCGCTCATTGAGGGTTCGGGAAACTTCGGCTCGATCGACGGCGACAGTGCGGCGGCTATGCGGTACACCGAGTGCCGACTCGCTCCCGCGAGCGCCGAGCTGCTGTCTGAGCTGGGGCAGCAAACGGTTGAGTTCCGGCCGAACTATGACGGGACGCGGAACGAGCCGGTCGTGCTCCCCGCTCGCCTACCCACGCTCCTGGTGAATGGCGCCACCGGCATTGCGGTCGGGATGGCCACGAACATCCCGCCACATCACCTCGGCGAAGTCAGTACCGCCCTCCTCAAGCTGCTCGACAAACCGGATCTGAGCAGCACGCGTCTGTGTTCGTACATCAAAGGCCCCGACTTCCCGACGGGCGGACATCTCCTGAATACGGCCGACGAGCTCAAGCAGATCTACAAGACCGGATCGGGGACACTTCGCCTTCGCGCCACCTGGGAACCGGGACCGACGACACGGGCCACGCAGACGATCTACATCACGAGTGTGCCCTATCAATCGAACAAGGCCCAGATCGTCGAGCGCATCGCCGACATCGTCGTCGCACGCAGCCTTCCCCCACTTCTCGATGTCAGAGACGAATCGACGGACGATGTGCGCGTCGCCCTCGAGCTGAAACCCGACGCCGACCGGCACATGGTCATGGCGTATCTGTTCAAACACACGCCGCTCCAAACCAATTTCGCGGTCAACATGACCTGCCTGATTCCAACCGAGCAACACGTCGGCCGGCCTGAGCGGCTCGACCTTCACCAGGTCCTGTGGCACTTTCTGCGCTTCCGGCTCGAAGTGGTCACGCGCCGACTCGAGCACGAGCTGGCTTCGCTGAAGAAGCGAATCCACATCCTGGAGGGTCTTGCGAGAGTCTTCGACGCCCTCGACGCCATCATCAAGCTCATTCGTGCGTCCGATGGCAAGGCCGATGCGGCCTCGAAGATCATGCGGCGCTTCAAGCTAGACGCCGAGCAGACCGACGCGATCCTCGAGCTGAAGATCTATCGCCTGGCCCGGCTGGAGATCCTCCTGATTCAGGAAGAGCTGGGCGCCAAGCGAAAGCGCGCGCGGCAGATCGGCGGCCTCCTCCAGAGCGAGGATCGCCGGTGGGGCATCGTGAGGGACGAGATTCGGGAGATCCAACGAGCCTACGGTGATGCCAAGCAGAATCCGCGTCGCACGCGAATCAAGAGTGTCGACGACGAACCAACGTTCAATCCAGACGATTTCATCGTCGACGAAGACTGTGTCGTCCTGATCTCGCGGGACGGCTGGGTCAAACGCCAGAAGGAGGTCCGGGACCCGTCGACGACGCGGTTACGCGAAGGCGATGCGCTACTGGCAGCAATGGCCGGTAGCACGCGCGCCACTGGCGTGTTCTTTACGAACTTCGGCGCTGCCTATACGTGCCGCTTGATCGATATCCCGGCCTCGACAGGCTACGGCGAACCCGTGCAGCGCCTGTTCAAGCTCAAGGACGGAGAACGCGTTGTTGGCGCCTGGAGCTTGGATGAGCGCGTTGCCCCGGGTATCGTGCCCAAGCGGGCGGGAGCGACTCCGGCACTTCACGGGCTCGCTGTGAGCAGCGACGGCTATGCCCTACGCTTCGGTCTCGAGGCGTTTCGAGAGCCCAGCACCCGAGCCGGTCGTCGCTTCGCCAGGCCGGCCAAGGATGCCGAGATCGTAGGCGTCGCGCTGATCGACGGGTCCGAGGTCGTCATCACCGCCACACACAGCGCCCGCTCGCTGCTGTGCGCCGCGAAGGACGTGAACTTCCTCTCGGGTCCGGGCAAGGGTGTCATCCTCATCAAGCTCGCCAAGCGCCCGACGGGGAGTGATCGGGTACTTGGCTTTATCGCATCAAGCGGAGATCGGGACCTCATGATCGTCGAGACCAATCGCGGCGCGTCGCAGACGATCAGCACCGCGAAGTACGAGGTGACCGGGCGGGGAGGCCGAGGTCGCGAGCTGCTGCAGCGCGGGCAATTCGTGCGGATCGTTCCACGACCGGTAGTGGTGGACGCACCTGGTGAAGTCAGGTCGTCTTAGTTGCAGAATGACGGCTTTGGTTCAGAAAGGACTATTTGACATGGAACCCGGCGGCCTCGAGCGCGGCACTCGTCTCGTCAAGCAAGCCGGACGCGGCGTCAGGCAGCGGGCCCTCGTAGGTAGCCAGGCGGCGGCGGAGTCCAAACAGCTGAAAGCGGATCGCTTCCATATGAAAGCATTCGACCGAGCGAGCAAGCTGATCGACCGATTCGACAAAGACGGCCAACGCCGCAGCGTTCGGACCCTGCGCGAGGCACTCGCGCAGCTGTTGCAGGCGTTCGAGCGCTAACGCGCGATCATCGACGGTCACGGAGGAATTATACGTGGGAGGACGTTCCTACACCGCCAAGGACATCACGGTTCTCGAAGGCCTCGATCCAGTCCGGAAGCGCCCTGGGATGTACATCGGCGGCGTCGGCTCGCCAGGTCTGCACCACCTCGTTTGGGAGATCGTCGACAACGCCGTCGACGAAGCGATGAACGGACATGCCGAGAACATTCAGCTCAGGCTGCACGCGGACGGGTCGTCAGTCACCGTCACCGACGACGGGCGAGGTGTCCCGGTCGATCGGCACGGCGCGTCCCGGAAGAGCGCGCTCGAGGTGATCTTCACCACGCTCCACGCGGGCGGCAAATTCGAGCATCGCACCTACCGCACGGCGGGCGGGCTACACGGTGTCGGCGCGAGCGTCGTCAATGCGCTGTCGAAGGAGCTGATTGCCACCTCCAAGCGCGAGGGCTACGAGTGGCAGCAGACCTTCCGTGCAGGCAAGCCGGTGTCGGGACTCAAGAAGCTCAAACGGGCGAGGGGCACCGGCACGACGGTGTTCTTCAGGCCTGATCCCAAGGTGTTTCCGAAGACCAACTTCGACGCGGCCGTCATCGCCGACCGCCTGAAGGTTGCGAGCTATCTGCACAAGGGCGTTCGGATCGTGTTTTGTGATGACACGCAGGGCACCCGGCAGATCTTCCACCACGCCGAGGGGCTCAGCGACTACCTCGCGCACCTCGTCGGCAGCCGCGGGTCGCAGCCAGTTCACGACGCGGCGTTCGCCACTTCGAAGGACCACGCTGCGAGCGGCCTTAAGCTCGAGCTGGTCTTGCAATGGACCGAGGCCACCGATGAACACCTCCGAAGCTACGTCAACGGCATTCCCACCGACTCGGGGGGAACTCACGAGAACGGTCTCCGCTCCGGACTCGGCAAGGCGGTACGAAACTTCATCGAGACCCACGGACTCGCACCCAAGGGCGCCACGATCACCGCAGACGACATCCGAGAAGGCGTCACCGGCGTCCTGAGTGTCTTCGTTCGAGACCCGCAGTTCCAGGGGCAAACCAAGGACCGTCTGAACAACCCCGAGGTTGGCCCAGCGCTCGACTCGATCGTCAGGCCGTCGCTCGAACATTGGCTCAACCACAACATCAACGCGGCCAAGGCGATCGTTGCTCGGATCATTCTCGCCGCACGGGCTCGGGAGGCGAGCCGCGCAGCCCAGGAGCAGGTTACGCGGCGTAGCGTCGCGGCGTCTCGGCTGAACCTACCCGGAAAGCTGAGCGATTGCACCAGCGCGGCGACACGCGACCGCGAGCTGTTCATCGTCGAAGGTGATTCGGCCGGTGGATCGGCGAAGCAGGCCCGGGATCGTCGGCGGCAGGCCATTCTTCCGCTGCGCGGAAAGGTGCTCAACGTCGAGAGCGCGTCGATTCGGAAAGTGCTCGAGAACAAGGAGCTCTCTGACCTCGTGACGGCGCTTGGGTGCGGTTTGGGAAAGTCATTCAACCTCGAGAAGCTCAGGTATCACAAGGTCATCATCTTGGCTGACGCCGATTCCGATGGACACCACATCGCCACCTTGCTCCTGACCTTCCTCTATCGCCACATGCCCGCCCTGATCGCAGCCGGACGGGTGTTCTTGGCGCAGCCGCCCCTGTATAGAGTCGACATCGGAAAGGACACACACTGGGCCTTGGACGATGCGGACCGCGACCGCATCATCCAGAGTCGCAACGGAAAAACACCCGAGGTCACGCGGTTCAAGGGCCTGGGCGAGATGATGCCTCGCGTATTGTGGGACACGACTCTGAATCCGACGACCCGGAGGCTCCTGAAGGTATCGGTCAGCGACCAGTTGACTACCGACAAAGTCATCAACGAGCTGATGGGAAAGGACCCGTCGGCACGGTTCCGCTTTATCATGGACCGGGCCGACCAGGCCGACGCCCTGGACATCTAGGCCCGCCCCTACCAAAACTGCTACGATTTCGGGTTTGGAGTAGCGTCGTTGGAACCGGAGTCGACGACCGCTCGTAATCACTACACATGTTTCGAATTCTTTCGACATCGTGCCTAATCCTGACGGCGTTGAGCTCGACTCTGTTGAGTCAGGCGCATCTCGGGTCGATTCGCGGTATCGTCCGCGATCCGTCCGGCGCGGTCGTCGCCGACGCCGGATATCGTTTGATTTCGGATGCGACCAGCCGCGAGCGGATTGGCAGAACCGGCGCCAACGGTAGCTTCAGCGTCCCCCAACTCGAGCCCGGGGCCTATCAACTCGAGATCGAGGTCACCGGGCACAAGCGATCGGTGAGCCGGACGGTGGTAGCGGTCGACCAGCACCTGCGCCTCGACGTCTCGCTGGAACTCGGCACCGTCACCGAGGACGTCGTCGTGACAGCGCCCGAGCTGCCCCTCGATCGCATGTCGATGGGATTGGGGACGGTCCTCGACAATCGGCTGGTCCAATCACTGCCCTTGGACGGGCGTGACTTCCTCGAGCTCATCCTGCTGGCTCCTGGAACGGCGCCCGCCGCCCAAGGCTCCGCCGGATCGGTCCGGGGAGAATTCGCCTTCTCGGCCAACGGCGCGCGCGAGGACGGAAACAGCTTCTTGCTCGATGGCGCGTACAACGTGAACGCCACGCTGAACACGATGGCCGTTCGGCCGTCGGTCGACGCGATCGAGGAGTTCAAGATCCAGACGGGCGGCTACGATGCCTCGTTCGGTCGGAACGCCGGCGGCCAGGTGAACATCATCACAAAATCGGGCAGTAACCAGATCTCCGGGACGGCCTATGGCTTCTTCCGCACCAGGGAAATGGGTGCTCGAAACTACTTCGCGCCCCCGAACGAGCCGGCCCCCGATTACCAGCGTTCGCAGACCGGGTTCTCTCTTGGAGGCCCAATCGCACGGGACCGGACGTTCTTTTTCGTCGACTACGAGGCGACCCGATTCTCGCGGGGTGTCACGACCGTCACCAATGTTCCCACGCTGGCCGAGCGGCAAGGAGATTTCTCGAACAGCCTGTCAAAACCGATCAACCCGTTTACGAGGCAGCGGTTTCCCGGCGATCAGATCCCGTCGTTCTTTCAACATCCGGTGGGAGCTGCGATCGCGCAGCTGTACCCCGTGCCCAATCGGGCTGTCGCGAATCAGAACTATGTGTCGTCACCGACTCGCGAGGAGAGCGTGGACCGCTTCGACGTGAAGATCGACCACAACTTCAGCGCCTCATCGAGATTGACGGGGCGCTATAGCTTCAACGACGGTCGTTTGTTCGAGCCTTTTTCAGATGGTCCGTCGTTCGCCAAGGTGCCGGGGTTCGGATTCAACCGACCGCTCCGGGCACAGAACTTCGTGATCAACCAGACGGACGTGCTGTCTTCACGGGTCATCAACGATGCTCGTGTCGTGGTCAACCGTACGGCGAGAGGCGTTCAGCAGGAAAACATCGGTACCTCACTCAATCAAATGGTGGGATTGCCGAACCTATCCGACGATCCGCGCACGTGGGGCCTCAGCGCTGTCACCGTGACGGGCCTCTCCCCTCTGGGCGAAGAGTTCAACAACCCACAGGACAGCGCGCTGACGACGGTTCAGGTGATGGACACGGTGACCTGGGCACGCGGCGCCCACCTGATCAAGACTGGCCTCGACCTGCGATTCACCCGTCAGACCGCATTCCGAGACGTGCAGTCGAGGGGGTTCTTGAGCTTCTCAGACTTCGGGTTTACGGGGAACGCGCTGGCGGACCTGCTGCTTGGACTGCCGGTCACAACCGGAGGAGCCACTCTCGACAATCCGCAGAACCTCCGAACACAGAGTTACAACGTCTTCATTCAGGACGACTACCAGGTGACGCCGGCCCTGACGCTCTCGGCCGGACTTCGATACGAGTTGAATACCCCGCCGGTCGATGTAAACGACCGTGCCAACATCTTCGACCCAGCCACGGGGGCGCTCGTTCAGGTTGGCACCGGCGGCGTCCCTCGAGCCGGTTACGAAACCGACACGAACAACTTGGCGCCGCGAGTCGGCGCGGCCTGGTCGCCGGATGGGTCGGGACGGACCGTCGTGCGCGGCGGGTACGGGATCTACTACGACCAGTCCGCATTGGCCCCAGGAGAAGGCCTGTACTTCAACCCCCCGTTCTTCGATTTCGATCTGTATTTCCCGTCGCAAACGCGGCTCATCACGCTTTCCGATCCGTTCCCGAGCGACTTTCCGCCACTGCCTCCATCGGCGTTGACCTTCCAGCGCGATCTGCGCACGCCGTATCTGCATCAGTGGAACGCTTCGGTTCAGCAGGAGGTGGGCACCGGACGAACGATCGAGGTCGCCTATGTGGGATCTCGGGGACGCAACCTGATTCGGGGGCGCGACGTCAACCAGGCCTCGCCGAGCCCCATCGTCCCGAACCTGAGACCGAACCCGTTTTTCTTCGACATCATCGCCGTCGAGTCGGCTGCTCGCTCCGAGTACGACGCGCTGCAGCTACGGTTTCAGGAGCGACTGTCGAGCGGGACGGTACTGGCGTCGTACACGCTGTCGGACTGCCGCGACGACGCGTCGGGCTTCTTCGCGAGCACGGGCGATCCGAACTTCCCCCAGGACAGCAACAATCCCAATGCTGAGCTCGGCCCGTGTAACTTCGATGTGCGGCATCGGTTCACGCTCAGCTTCGTCTACGGTCTCCCGTTCGGCTCGGGCCATCGGTTCGCCAGTAGCGGGTGGCCGGCAGCGGTCTTCGGCGACTGGCAGGCCGCGGGCATCGTCGCGATCCAAAGTGGCCGACCGTTCACCGTGGCGCTCGTACCCGAGTTCGACAACAGCAACACCGGCCGAGCCTCGCTCGGGTTCGGCTTCAACGACCGCCCCAATGTCGTCGGCGATCCGACCCTATCGAATCCAACCGCCGGAGCATGGTTCGATACCAGCGCGTTCCAGTTTCCACCTTTTGGGAGCTTCGGCAACTCTGGTCGCAACAGCCTCGAGGGTCCGGGATTCGCCAACGTCAACCTCGCGCTCGTCAAGCATCTCGACCTCTCCGACACGGCGCGACTGCAGCTGCGGATCGAGGCGTTCAATCTCTTCAACCGGACGAACTTCGGGTTGCCGGACGGCTTCCTGGGATCACCGACATTCGGACAGATCCTGAGGGCAGGAGAGCCGCGACGGCTGCAGCTGGGCGCGCGACTCTTATTCTGATGGACCAGTTCGACTTTCAGCTCCGGACGCAACTCGTGTTCGGTGCCGGGGCTGTCTCGCGACTCGGGCCGGCCGCCGAGGAGCTGGAGATCCGGCACCCATTGCTGGTCGCGGACCACGGACTGCAAGAGGCCGGTCACGTCGAGCGCGCCATCGCCGAGCTACGCGAGTCAGGCATCGAGCCGGTGCCGTTTCACGACTTCGACGTGAACCCGGATACGGTGATGGTCGAGCGAGGAACCGCGTTCGCCCAGCCGCAGGGCATCGACGCGATCATCGGGCTCGGGGGCGGTAGCTCACTCGATTGCGCCAAAGGCATCAATATCCTGTTCACGAACGGTGGCGCAATGGCGGACTACCGCGGATATGGCAAGGCCACGAAACCGATGCTGCCGATGATCGCGGTGCCCACGACGGCGGGAACGGGGTCCGAAGCCCAGAGCTACGCAGTCATCACCGACAGCGCGACCCACCTGAAGATGGCCTGCGGTGACCCGGGACTCGCCTTCCGGGTGGCGATTCTCGACCCAGAGCTCACACTCTCGCAGCCCCGGACCGTAACCGCCGCGGCCGGCTTCGATGCGATTGCGCACGCCGTGGAAACGGCGGTCACCACGCGCGGCACGAGCGTGTCGAGGATGTTCTCGCGCGAGGCCTTTCGTTTGCTCAACGCAAGCTACGAGCGGGTGCTCGAGCGCCCCGCCGACATCGAAGCACGGGCCGCTGCCCACCTCGGAGCGTTCTATGCCGGCACGGCCATCGAGCAGTCGATGCTGGGCGCCGCGCATGCGCTGGCGAACCCCCTGACGGGGTACTACAACATGACCCACGGCGTGGCGCTGGCCGTGTTGCTCCCGCACGTCGTGCGGTGGAACGCCGCGGCCGACCGTGAGCTCTATCAACCGTTCGTAGCCGAGACCATGAGCGGGCAGGCCGGGGGGGAATCTGGAAACCATTTGGCGGCGCGGCTCGTCGAAATTGGTACAGCAGGCGGATTTCCCAGTCGTCTTCGCGACGCTGGCGTCCGCCAAGACGATTTGGAAAGACTCGCTCGCGCCGCCGGGGAGCAGTGGACAGGGACGTTCAACCCTCGGCCGTTCGTCGCCTCAGACGCTTTGGAGGTCTATCGTTGCGCATACTAGGGTTGCGTCTCGCGTCGCTGGTTCTAGGCATGGCCGCCTTCGGCTTCGTCGTCAGCCTGTCCGTGGCAGGACGTGCACAAACGGGTGATGCGCCACCACCGGCCCCTGGCGACGCTTGGCCGCAGTTCCGAGGCACCGCGGCACTTTCCGGTATCTCGGCTGCGGACGTCCCGGACGAGCTCGAACTACTCTGGACGTTCGATGCCGGCGAGTCGATCGACTCGTCGGCCGCGATCGCCGACGGAACAGTCTATGTCGGCACCTATCTTGGCGAGCTGATCGCGCTCGATCTGGAAACGGGCGCGGAGCAATGGCGCTATCAGGCGAGCGAAGACTTCGGAATCGGGGAGTCCTCGCCGGCGGTTGCCGGTGGCCTCGTGTTCGTGGGCGACCTGGCGGGCGTGCTGCACGCGGTCGACCGGTCCACCGGCGAGGCGCGCTGGACCTACGCGACCGAGGGCGAGATCAAATCCTCTCCGGTTATCGTGGACACGCACGTGCTCATCGGATCGTACGATGGCTTCCTCTACGCGCTCACGATCGCGGACGGTGAGCTCGTCTGGAAGCACGAAACGCTCAATTACGTGCACGCGACGCCCGCTGTGACTGACGGCGTCGCCTACTTCGGCGGGTGCGATGCCGTGTTTCGGGGTGTCCGCGTAGCCGACGGCCAGGAAGTCGTCAGTCTGCCGGCCGGCGCCTACACGGCCGCGTCGCCGACCATTCGGGGCACGAAAGCCTATTTCGGAACCTTCGACAACGAGGTACTCGCCCTCGACCTCGCGAGTCACGACCTCCTCTGGCGGTACGAGCACCACACCCGGCATTTCCCGTTCTACTCGTCTGCGCTCAACGTCGACGGCAAGGTGATCATCGGTGGGCGCGATCGCATGGTGCACGCGATCGACGAAGCCACGGGCGCCGAGGTCTGGACGTTCACGACCCGTGCGCGCGTCGACTCCTCGCCTGCGACTGCCAGCGGAAAGGTCTATATCGGCTCCGGCGATGGGCGACTGTACGTGCTCGACGTCGAAACCGGCGAGAAGCTGTGGGAGTTCGACACCGCGGCGCCACTCTCTGCGTCTCCGGCGATCGCCGACGGGAAAGTCGTCATCAGCTCGCAGGACGGCGTGGTCTACTGCTTCGGGTAAGCCCCCACACCGTTTGGACATCGGGTGTTGACGCTCGAGCCGAGGCCCGATACCCTTGCACTCCTTTTCATCGCAAGAGGCTGATATGAACCGCTGGCTTGCCGTCGTTGGTGGCATCTCGATGAATCTCGCCCTGGGCTCGCTATACGCCTGGAGCGTGTTTGTGGCGCCCTTGGAAGCCGAGTTCGGGTGGACTCGGACCGAAACCTCGTGGGTCTTTACGATCGCGATCGTCACCTTCGCGTTGTCGTTCGTGCTTGCCGGGCGAATTCAAGACGTCCGAGGGCCAAGAATCTGCGCCGTCACTGGCGCGACGCTCGTCGGGCTCGGATTCATCCTCTCCAGCTTCACGAGCTCGCTCGGGTACCTGTACGTCGTCTTTGGCTTCATTGTCGGTCTCGGCAATGGCTTCGGGTATGCCACGCCGATTCCGGTCGGCTCGAAGTGGTTTCCGGACAAGCGCGGGCTTGTGGTCGGTCTCATGGTTGCCGGATACGGCGGCGGCTCGGCCATCGTCATCCCCGTCGCGAACGCGCTCATCGACGGTGTTGGATGGCGCATGACGTTCCGAATACTGGGTGTCGTCCTCTTCTTGATGTGCATGCTCGGCACCCTGTTTCTCAAGAACCCGCCGGCCGGCTACCGGCCTGAGGGCTGGAGCCCGACACCGGCGCCCGAGAGGTCCGACC
Source organism: Vicinamibacterales bacterium (assembly GCA_965216615.1). Classification (GTDB taxonomy): domain Bacteria; phylum Acidobacteriota; class Vicinamibacteria; order Vicinamibacterales; family UBA8438; genus CAUZIB01. The sequence continues at coordinate 401,599 of CBDCGH010000023.1, forward strand.
GTGACATCCCAACGCGCGAGATGCTGGGAATGCCGGCCTTTTACTTTCTGTGGGTGGCCTACTGTCTGGGCACCACAGCGGGGCTGATGACCATCAGCCAGCTGGTCCCGTTCGCCACCGGCGCAGGCATGGTTGCGGGAACCGCCGGACTATTCGGCGCGATCGGAAGCGCCAGTGGACGGATTCTTTCCGGGTGGCTCTCCGACCTCATCGGGCGACTGACGACACTTCGCGTCATGATCTTCGTTTCCGCCCTCGCCATGCCCGCATTGTTCATCTGGCAAGAACAGGCGCTGCTCTTTTATGTTCTGGTCGCTGTCGTCTACTGGTGCTTCGGCGCACAACTTTCCGTCTTTGCCTCGACGTCGGCCGACTTCTTCGGCACGCGGTACTTGGGACTGAACTACGGGCTACTGTTCACGGCCTACGGGGTCGCCGGACTGATCGGCCCGATCATCGCGGGTCGCGTGTTCGATACCTTCGACGACTACCGCTACGCGTTCTTCATTGCAGCAGGTCTCGCACTCGTCGCGCTGCTCTCCATGTCGTTTGCACGCCCGCCGCAGCGGGAATCGACGTGAGCGGAGACACCTTCAGGGCATACCGAATCTTCGACAACGACGGTACGATCGGTGGTCGACTAGTCGACGCCACGCTCGAAGAGCTCACGCCCGGCGAGGTTGTGCTCAAAACGGCGTACTCCAGCGTCAACTACAAAGACGCACTGGCCGCAACTGGTACCGGAAAGATCTTGCGCCGGACCCCGCTCATCGGCGGGATTGATGTGGCCGGAACGGTCGTGTCGAGCAGCGACCCGAGGTTTCGGGAAGGCGACCCGGTGTTCGTGACCGGATTCACACTTGGCGTTACGAACGACGGCGGTTACTCCGAATACGTGCGGGTACCGGCCGACTGGGTCCTCGGATTGCCGGACGGACTCACCCTATTCGAGACAATGGCGATCGGCACTGCCGGGTTTACGTCCGCGCTGTCGCTGCTGTTCATGGAGCAGAACGGCCTAGCGCCCGACAACGGTCCGGTGATCGTCACGGGTGCCACCGGCGGTGTGGGGAGCATCGCCGTCGAGATTCTTGCAGCGCTCGGGTACACGGTCACGGCGTTGACGGGAAAGGACGAGGCCCACGACTTCCTGCGCTCGCTCGGCGCTGCATCCGTGCTCTCGCGACAGTCGCTCGACATGGGGACCCGCCCGCTGGAGAAGTCCGCCTGGGCGGGTGCCGTCGACGCCGTTGGGGGGGACATCCTCGCGTGGCTCACCCGTACGATGAAACCGCGCGGGGTCATAGCAAGCTCTGGCCTCACGGCCGGCGTCGACCTCAACACAACCGTCATGCCGTTCATCCTGCGCGGGATCAGGCTGCTGGGCGTCGACTCGTCGATGTGTCCGACGGACGAACGCCTCCGCGTGTGGGAACGGCTCGCAACTTACATGAAGCCGCCGCATCTGGCAAGCGTGGCCCGTGAGATCACGCTCGACGATCTCGACGCCACGTTCGATGCACTGCTAAAAGGCCAGGGCCGCGGCCGGACCGTCGTGAAAATCTAGCGCCCCCGGCTGCCTCGGTACCCAGCCATCTTCGCCAGGGCGCCGTGTATAGTTGATTGGTGACCCACTCTGACCCATCTCTCGCCGTCGAGGAGACCGAGGTCGGCAGTTACTTCGTCGCGAACTACCCTCCCTTTTCGGTCTGGACCACCGACCACGTCAAGACGGACGCACTGCCCGCTCTGGCTGCAGAGCCGGCTCAGCCCGACACGCCCCTGGGACTCTATCTGCACATCCCGTTCTGCCGGAAACGCTGCCATTTCTGCTACTTCCGGGTGTACACGGACAAGAACGCCAGTGAGGTTCAAGGCTATTTGGACGTGCTCGGGCGGGAGTGGGAGCTGTACTCGACCCAACCCGCCATTGCCGACCGACCGCTCGATTTCGTCTACTTCGGCGGCGGCACGCCATCGTTTCTCTCCGTTCGACAGCTGGAAGGTCTCGTCACGCGCCTGACCAAGGCAACGCCCTGGTCGACTGCCCAGGAGGTGACCTTCGAATGCGAGCCCGGCACGCTGACAGAACCGAAGCTCGCGGCGATCCGCGGCATGGGCGTTACCCGCCTGAGTCTCGGCGTCGAGAACTTTGATGACACCGTCCTTGAGGTCAATGGCCGCGCGCATCGGTCAGCCGAGATCTTTCGAGCGTACAACTACGCCCGTTCTATCGATTTTCCCCAGATCAACATCGATCTGATCGCCGGGATGCTCGGCGAAAGCAACGCTAACTGGCACGCGTGCGTTGAGAAGACCCTGGAGCTCGAACCCGACAGCATCACCATCTACCAGATGGAGCTCCCGTTCAATACGACGATCAGCAGCGACGTGCTGAAGGGCGGCGGGCAGTTCGAGCAATCAGTCGCCACTTGGGCAACGAAACGACGATGGGTCGCCGAGGCGTTCGACAGACTCGAGCGGGCCGGCTACACCGTAGGAAGCGCCTACACCGCGGTCAAGGACCCGTCGCGCACGACATTCGTCTATCGGGATCGGCTCTGGCAAGGCGCGGATCTGGTCGGCCTCGGTGTGGCGTCGTTCGGCCACGTGAACGGCGTCCACATGCAGAACCTCGATTCATGGGGGGCCTACGCGGCGTCGATCGAGCAGGGACACCTGCCTCTCCACCGGGCGTACCGGCCGACCGAGGAAGAGCGACTGATTCGGGAGCTCGTGCTGCAGCTCAAACTCGGCCATGTCGAACCCGACTACTTTCAGGCTAAGTACGGCGTCGACATCAGGTCACGGTTCGTCGAGGCACTCTCTGGACTGCGCGCCGAAGGCTATCTGAATGGTCGCGGCAGCAGCCAGCTCGAGCTGACCCGGGATGGGCTGCTTCGCATCGACAGCCTGCTCCCACGCTTCTTCTTGGAAAAGCACACCAACATCCGCTACACGTAGTGGCGAGCACTTCGATGACCAAGACCCGGCAAGCCCGCGATAAAGGCCTCCTGTACCCGCTGGACATGGTGTATGACCGGTCGGGTGTCGAGATGCCGAAGGTGAAGGTCGTGCCGCCCGACCGGATTCCCGCACCCTATCGGTCGCTGCTCGTGCACAAGCTGGACATGACTGTCACCCTGGAGCGCCACTTCGGCGGTCGCGTGACCCTCCGCCCGCTCTCGACCTTCACACAGGGACGGTCGTACTTTCGCCGCGTGCTGCTCGTTCAGGAGTACTCGGGACGCCCGGTGGAAATGGGCGCTATCCGGATGCGACTTGATGCGTTCGGCCAGCGGCTGCAGCGGCAGATCCTGAGAAACACGATTCCGCTTGGGCGCCTCCTGCGCGACTCGCGTTTCAAGTATGAGAGCCGAGCGATTGCGTTTCTCGCGATCACGCCCAACCCGGAGATGATGGGGGTGTTCTGGATGCGTGAACCGCATGTGCTGTACGGACGGCGCACCGAGATCATCCGCAACGGCTCGAAGATTGGTGACATCGTCGAGGTGTTGCCGCTGGTCTCGAGATAGCCCACATCGCCATGGACGATCGCTACGACGGACTGGTCATCGGTGGCGGGCCGGGCGGCGCAACGGCGGCGACGGTCCTGGCGCAGCACGGACGACGGGTACTGCTCGTTGAGCGCGACGAGTTCCCGCGGTATCACATTGGCGAGTCGCTGATGCCGTATACCTGGTACACCTTCGAGCGGCTGGGTGTGCTCGATTGGTTCGACCAGGTCGCCTGCCCGAAGAAACATTCCGTTCAGTTCGTGTCGACGAGCGGCAAGGTCTCTCAGCCCTTTTACTTCTTTCAGACCATCGAGCATGAGTGCGCCACGACCTGGCAGGTCCGGCGGAGCGACTTCGACCAGATGATGCTCGACAACGCGCGTCGCCACGGCGTCGAGGTGCGACATGGCGTGACCGTCCGGGAAGTCGTGAGGGACGGTGATCGTGTGATTGGGGTTCAGGGCGACGTCAAGCACGGCACCCGTGAGACGTTTCGAGCGCGCGCGGTGATCGATGCCACCGGCCGCGACGCCTTCTTGTCATCGAAGCTGGGATGGAAGCAGCGCGACCCGGACCTAAACAAGATCGCGATCTTTACCTACTTCAAAGGAGCCAAGCGCGACCCGGGTCTCGATGAGGGAGCAACCACGGTCGCCTACATCCCTGAGAAGGGATGGTTCTGGTATATCCCACTTTCCGACAACCTCGTGAGCGTCGGCCTCGTCGGCGAAGCCGAGTATCTCTATCGTGAGACGCGCGATCCGGACGCGATCTTCTGCCGGGAGGCGGAAGCGTGCGCGTGGATCAAGGACCACATCACACCAGGCACACACCTGGGACCGATGCGCGTCACGGGTGAGTTCAGCTACCGCGCGACGAAGACGTCGGGCCCCGGCTTCTGCCTGGTCGGCGACGCGTTCTCCTTTCTGGATCCCGTGTTCTCGAGCGGCGTCTTCCTGGCACTCAAGAGCGGCGAAATGGCCGCGGATGCCATCCACCAAGGCCTCGAGGCGTCGGGCGAGGTCACCGAGACGACGTTCGAGACGTACGATCGCGATCTCCGGTGGGCGCTCGACCAGTTCCGCCAGCTCGTGCTCGCCTTCTACAATCAGACTTTCAATTTTGGAGACTTCGTCAGGGCCCATCCGGATCTTCACCCGCGCCTAGTCGACGCACTGGTCGGCAATGTCTTCGCCGACCTACAACCGCTCTTCGATGCCCTGCAGGGATTCTCAGCACGCACGTCGGCCTCTCCCCGGACGACTGCCTGACGGTCGCGGCGACCCGGGTACGGCACAATAGGGCGGTGGTGAGGCTGAGCGAGTACCGACTGACGCGGCGGGTGCAGTTCTACGAGACCGACACCGCAGGGATCGTGCACTTCAGCTGGTTCTACCGCTACATGGAAGAGGCCGAGCACGCGCTGTGGCGCGAAGCCGGCCTGAGCATTGCGCCGGAGACATCGGAGATCGGGTTTCCACGGGTTTCCGCGTCGTTCGATTTTCGCCTGCCGCTGAAATTCGAGGATCTGTTTGAGGTGCGCCTGACGATCTGCGACATCACGGCCAAGACCATTCGCTATGCCGCGGTGGTCACGCGCGAGGACGCGGTCATCGCGACGGGAAGCCTGACCGTCGCCTGCGTGCGGAAGCGTCCGGGGCACGCCATGGAGGCGATCGAGATCCCATCGACCATCGCCAATCACTTCGAGGTGGCCGCAGACGGGCCGCGTTCAGCCACATGACTCGCTCGGGTGATCCCGTGGCGCCCCCAGCCGCGGAGTGTGCGCCGCGTGAGGTGATCAGATCGGACCAGATGCAGCGTCTGGCCGAGCTTCTCCGCACAATCGATGGCCGCAATCCTTTCTACACGAACCTGTTCGCCGATGCCGGCGTCACGCCGGCCGACTTGAAGCCGCCGATCGATCTTCAGTGCCTGCCGTTCACGACCAAGGCGCAGCTCGTGGCCGACCAGCAGGCTGCACCGCCTTGGGGCACGGCATTGACCGAGCCTCTAGAGTGCTACACCCGATACCATCAAACTTCGTCGACCACGGGCCGGCCGCTGCGCTGGCTCGACACGAACGAGAGCTGGCAGTGGACGCTGGAGTGCTGGAAGGCGGTCTACCGGGGCGCACGAGTCGACGGCTCTGACCGGATATTCTTTCCATTCTCGTTTGGGCCGTTTCTCGGCTTTTGGACCGCGTTCGAGGCGGGCACACAGCTCGGTGCCCACTGCGTGCCAGCCGGCGGTATGGACAGCCGGACTCGGCTTGCGCTGCTCGACGCCGTCCGACCAACCGTCGTCTGCTGCACCCCTACGTACGCTTTGCGTCTGCTCGAAGTCGCTAGCGAGATGTCCGGCGGGGGCTATCTCTCGCTGGCCGACAGCACCGTTCGTGTGCTCATTGTGGCCGGGGAGCCAGGCGGGAACATCCCGTCGACCCGGGAACGAATCGAGGAAGGCTGGGGGGGCCGCGTCATCGACCACCATGGCCTCACCGAGGTTGGTCCGGTCAGTTTCGAGTGCTGGGAAACCCCCGGGTATGTTCATCTCAACGAGCGTGAGTTCTTGTGCGAGGTCCTTGACCAGGATACCGGAGCACCAGCCACTGACGGTCAGTTGGGCGAGCTCGTGGTGACCACGCTTGGTCGCACCGCCAGTCCCGTGATTCGATACCGTACGGGCGACTTGGTTCGGCTCGAGCGTGAGAGATGCGAGTGTGGCCGTACCATGGCGCGACTGCCTGGCGGGGTGGTCTCTCGGGTCGACGACATGGTCTGTGTTCGGGGCGTGAACGTGTACCCGGGCGCCGTGGAATCGGTTGTCCGAGCCATCCGGGACGTTATCGAGTATCGCGCGACCGTCGAGTCTGCTGGGGCGCTCAACACGCTCACCTTGGAAATCGAAGTCGGCCCGGGCGCTGACCGCAAACAGGTTGCCGAGCAGGTCAGCGCCCGCCTGCGCGAGGGATTAGGACTGACCGTACCGGTTAACGTGGTCGCGCCTGGCACACTACCCCGCTTCGAAATGAAGTCCAGCCGTTTCATCGTCGTAGTACCATAGGCGGCCGGTCGAGCCGACCGTGCAACCGAACCCATGGAGGTCGTGTGCGTCGCACTGCAGCGTGTTCGTTAGCCGTCTTGATCGTGAGTCTGTGCGTCGCCTGCGGTGGTGGCGGTGATAGTGCCAATGACGGGCCTGCGCGCGTCTTTCTCAGCATGGGAACGGCGCCTCCCGGAGGCGCGTTCTTTGTCGTGGGAAGCGCACTGGCCGAGGTGGTCAACGAGACCGGCGCGGACCATGGATTCAGCGTCACGGCCGAGGCCACAAGTGGATCGCAGGAGAACATTCGGAGGCTGGTGTCGGGCGAGGTGGACTTTGCGCTGTCCAACGCGGCCATCACCTACTTCGCCGTCCGCGGAACGGAAGGATGGGATAGGGCCTACGCCGTGCGGACGGTCATGACGCTGGCGCCGAACGTGGCCATGTTCGTGGCCCCGGCCGACTCCGGAATCGAGCATCTCTCCGATCTCAGCGGACGACGGGTCACCGTCGGTCCGGCCGGCGCCGGTTTCGAATACTTCGTCGGTCCACTGCTCGGCGCCCACGGCATTCGCTATGAAGACTTCTCGCCGTTGAACGCGACGCAGCAAGCAGCGGTCGATATGTTGACCGACGGATCGGCCGATGCTGCCTTCCTTGGCGGCGCCGTGCCGACGGCGTCGATCACCCAAGCCGCTGCCTCGATGGACATCGCACTGATCCCGTACGGGGAAAGCGAGAAGCAAGGCCTGGTCGATCAGTACGTCTTTTTTCGGCCCGCAACGATCCCCGCCGACACCTACCGCAATCAAGGCGCGCCGTTCGAGGGGCTCGACGTCGGGTCCATGCATCTGATTACCGCTGCCGATGCCTCAAACGATCTCGTCTATACCGTGACGAAGCTGCTCTACGAAAACCGCGAGCGAGTCGTCGAGAAGCACGCAGCAGGTCGCGCGATCAACCCAACCAACGTCGTCCGCGACAGCGGAACCGAGTTCCACCCTGGCGCCATTCGCTTTTACGAAGAGATCGGAATCTGGCCATAGAGCCGGTCTCATGACGGCGCCGACGTCGGATCTCCGTCACCACCTCACGAGTGTGGTCGGCGTGTTCCTCTGCGCGTTCACGCTGGTCGAGGTCAACTACCCGCTGCTGGCCCCACAGAGTCGCCTGGGTCTATTCGCACTGTTCGGCTTGGTCCTCTGCTTCCTTAACGTCCCACTTCACCCGAAGCTCGCGCAGAACCCAATCGCGCGCGTCGTCGACGCCGCGCTCGCGATGACAGCGGCCGTGTGCTGCGGATACATCGTGATTCACACTGACCCGCTCTTCCAGACCTGGTGGGTCGACGACCAGTCGCTTGGCAACCGCGCGGGTTTCGAAACACCAATCGATACGGGAATCGGGCTCATCGGACTCATCCTCGTCATCGAGGCGGCCCGACGCTCACTGGGCTGGGCACTGCCGCTGCTGTCCCTCGCGTTTCTTCTGTACGCGGTCTTCGGATCGTGGTTTCCCGATTGGCTCTTCCCGCACCGCGGTTACACGATGCCGCGGATCGTCGCGCAGACCTTTCTCCACAGTCAGGGCATTTTCGGCGTCGCGCTCAACGTGATGTTCACGTACGTCTTCCTGTTCGTCGTCTTTGGGGCGTTCCTTGAGGCGACCGGCGCCACGCGGTTCATTGTGGATTTTGCCCATCGCGTGTTCGGCGCGAGCTCGGGCGGGCCGGCGAAAGTGGCTGTGCTGAGCAGCGGCTTGATGGGGTCGCTATCGGGCAGCGCTGTTGCCAACACGGCGACAACCGGCACGTTCACGATCCCGATGATGCGCAGTGCAGGATTCAAGCCGGTCACCGCAGCTGGCGTACAGGCCGCTGCCAGCTCGGGCGGCGCCCTGATGCCGCCGGTCATGGGAGCCGGTGCCTACATGATGCTCGAGATCGTCGAGCCGCCGGTGACCTACCTGGAGATCGTGCGAGCGGCGCTCATCCCGGCGCTGCTCTACTACCTGTCGCTGCTGCTCATCGTCCATTTCCATGCAAAACGGACCGCGGTCGCGTCCCCAGACCCGAGTGATGCCGGCGCCCCGCCTGCGCCAGCGACCAGCTCCCGCTGGGAAGGTATCGTCTTCGCTGCGGCCCTGGGGAGCTTGCTCGTGTTTCTCGTGCTCGGCTACACGGCCTTCCGAGCCGTGACGCTGTCACTCGCCACTATTGTCCTAACCAGCAGCGCTCACACAAGCACTCGCCTGCACCTGCAACAGACGGTCAAAGGACTCGTCGCGGCGGCGCGCAATGTCATTCCCCTCGTGTCGGCTGCAGCCTGCGTCGGCATCATCATCGGCATCGTCACGCTGACCGGTATCGGGACGCGCCTGCCGGCCACCATCATCCCGCTTGCAGAGCAAAGCCTCTTCCTCGCGCTCGTGCTGATCATGGTGTCGTCAATCATCCTCGGCATGGGTTTGCCGTCGGCCGTGTGCTATCTCTTGATGGCTACGTTGATCGGACCGGTGCTCGGGAACCTTGGTGTCATCCCGCTGGCCGCACATCTCTTCATCTTCTATTTCGGGATGATGTCGATGGTGACTCCACCAGTGGCGCTTGCCGCGTACGCGGCGTCCTCGATCGCTGACACCTCGATCATGCCCACGGCGTTCGCGGCGTTTCGCTTCGCCCTCGTCGGGTTCACCCTGCCCTACATGTTCGTCTATCGACCGGAGCTGCTCATGCTGACGACGAACGGGGAGCCGGCAACTACCCTGGGCATGTTGGTGCCGGTGGCGATCGCGACCCTCGGAGTCACCTGCTTCGCGGCCGGCATTGCCGGTTATTTGCGCAACCCGCTAGGGCTGGGGCTTCGGCTGGCCATCTTCGCGGCAGCGGGGCTCCTTCTCGCACCGGGGCCGGTATCGACGGTAGCTGGTGTTTCCGTACCCATCTTCGATGTGACCGGGGTGGCCTGTTTTGTCGCCGTTTACGCGACAAATCGGGGAAGTCACCCGCACGGCTAAACAAAGCCCCTCCGGACGCCGACAGTCGAACGTCGCCGCCAGCAAGAAACCCCGTAACTGTTTTTATCAGAGTCAATTACCGGGCGAGCTCCTATGCGTGGCCCGCGCACATGTCTTGCTTGAAAGGGGCAAGTCGATGAAAACCCTACCCGAGCTCACCGCGGAAGGACTGAGCCTCTGGCGCCTGACACGCGTGTCTGATCAGCATCTGTGGTGCACCGTCTCGGACTTCGCGGGAGAGCTCGCCTTGACCATTCACAATCTGGGTACAGGTCAAGTGCCTGTCGCCGAGAGTCACTCCAACATCGGCGCGCTCGTGCGACGCGCAGATGAGCTGCGCGAGCAGTTCCTCGCCGCGGGCTGGTCCGAGGTCGACGTGGACCTCGACGAACCCGACTAGAAGCGCGAGACCGAAATCTCCGCCTTCTCGCTGGCCTTGATACCGCGCGCCCCGATCGGGTACTCATAGCTGGGCCAAGGTTCTAAGGAGACACCGCACAATGAAAGTTCGTTCGATCGACGCTCTCGAAGTCCTGGATTCACGAGGCAATCCTACGGTGGCCGCCAGCGTCCACCTGGAAAACGGTGTCTCGGCAACCGCGCTGGTGCCGTCTGGCGCGTCCACGGGAGAACGCGAAGCCGTCGAGCTGCGCGACGGAGACGCGAGCCGCTATGGCGGCAAGGGTGTCCGGAATGCCGTCGCGCACGTTCGAGGCGAGATCAACGATGCCCTCGTTGGTGTGGACGTAACTGACCAGCGCGCGCTCGACCAGCAACTCATCGAGCTGGACGGGACACCCAACAAAGCGCGCCTCGGCGCCAATGCCATCCTCGGTGTATCAATGGCTGCGGCGCGGGCGGCTGCAGCCGCGACGGGCCAGCCGCTGTACGCCAGGCTGGCGGCGGGCCGAGCCCCTTCGCTTCCTGTGCCATGCCTCAACGTCATCAACGGCGGCCGTCACGCCGACAACACGATTGACTTTCAGGAGTTCCAGATCGCGCCGCACAACGCAGCGTCGTTTGCCGAGGGGCTGCGAATGGGTGCCGAGACGTTTCACGCGCTGCAGGCCATCCTCAAGGCCGAGGGCAAGGCAACAGGAGTCGGAGACGAGGGCGGGTTCGCGCCCGATCTAGGCGAGAACAGCGACGCTGTCGACTACATCCTGCGGGCAATCGAGAAGGCCGGCTACCGGCCGGGCGACGACATCGTGCTGTGTCTCGACCCAGCGACGAGCGAGATGTGGAAAGACGGCGGCTATACCTTCTTCAAGTCGGACCGCCGGTCGATGAAGACTGCGGAGATGGTCGACCTCTGGAGTGAATGGGTCGCCCGCTATCCAATCGTGCTCATCGAGGATGCCCTGGCCGAGAACGATTGGGATGGCTGGAAGTCGCTAACGGACGCGCTCGGCGACCGGGTCGAGCTCGTCGGCGACGATATCTTCTGTACCAATCCACAGATCCTGCAGAAGGCAATCGACCGCGGCATCGGCAACTCGATTCTGATCAAGCTGAATCAGATTGGCACGGTCACCGAGACACTTGAGTGCGTGCAGCTGGCACAGTCGAACGGCTACGGTGTCTACGTCTCTCACCGCTCTGGCGAAACCGAGGACACCTTCATCGCCGACTTGGCCGTCGCAACCGGGTGCGGACACATAAAGACCGGGTCGGCGTGTCGCGGCGAGCGGACCGCCAAGTTCAATCGCCTGCTCGAGATCGAGTACGAGCTCGGCGGGGAGGTTCCATACGCAGGCCTCGCGGGCTTTCGTCAGGCTGCGATCTCGGCGAGCTGATCGGTTCGGTCCCGGGCGGCAGAAGAGTGGCCGGAGATCGCCTCCGCGGACTCGGCGCGGGAAGCCGTCGGCCTACGTCCGCGACGATTTCACCGATGACGCTCCGCGCGCGTCCTATGCGGCCAGCCGTCGAGCAGCCTACGGACGTCGCGCTCGGAATCATCGCTCTCGTGGGCCCGGCTTCAAGGCGTACGGAACCGCGTCGCTCCGAGTCGGCGGTCTCCGGCCACTCTTCTGCCACCCAGGACCCGCCGGAGCGGAGCAGGGCTCTGGGCCCCTGCGAGCGCCGGCGAACTCACCAAGGCCACGCACGGCGTGGCCCCGCCGGAGCGGAGCAGGGTTCCGGGCCCCTGCGAGCGACGGCGAACTAAGAGAAGTATCTCGACACTGTTGCCTCGCTTGGCTTGGGAGTGCAGACCGACACGACGACCATCAACGCGGCCGACATCAGCGTCATGGGGACCACCGGCATGAAGCCCAGGACGTCTGTTCCTCCTGGCGTTCGCGTGATGATATCGACCCCGCCCACAGTCCACATCGACAGTACCGTCCCAGGCGACGTTGCCGGTACTGCCGCTTGGAAGGCCGCGACCGCCACCATACTGGCCGCGGTCCACACCGTGACGGCGAGGGCTCCCCACTTCGTGCTCCGCCGCCAGAACAGTGCGCCGACCAGCAGCGGAAACATCGACGAGAACCCCGAAAAGGCGTACTGCACGGCGAGATTGAAGATGCCGGCCGGTGCCCTGAGCGCGATGACATACGCCACGCCGGCAATCAGCACGACGAACGCGCGCCCCATCTGAACCTGCACCCGCTCCCCGAAACGGCTCTTGCCACCATAGAACGCAAACACGTCTTCCGTGAACATCGTGGAGAGCGCCAGAATCTGCGAATCGCTGGCCATGACGGCAGCCATGATGCCGGCGCCAAGGAGGCCGGCCAGCCACAGCGGCGCATAGTACTCGACCATCCGGATGATGACGTCATCGCCTGACGCGGCCTGACGGAGTTGAGCCATGGCTTCGGCCGACAAGGTCGTTCCGGCGTTCAGCATGGCCCGCGCGTCGAGCTTCGAGGCTATCTCCGGGACATCGACCATCGCATTGGCGACCACGCCGAGGAACACGCATGGAAGCCAGATCGCTAGGATACACAGCGGATAGAAGATCACCGTCCGCTTGAACTGCGCCATCCGTCGTGCCGTCAGACAAAAGATGATGATGTGCGGAAAGACGATCGTCGAGAGCGGGATGAACGTGTAGCTGAAGAAGAATCGTGGAGGCACGCGTTCTCGGGTGAGCAGCATCGCGGCGTTTTCGTCGCCCAGCAGCCGCTCGATGGCCTGCGAGTAGCCGCCGATGCTCGAGCCGATCAGCACCAGCGCCGCGGCACCAAACGTCAGAAAGAGGACCGTCTGAAACGAATTCACGAGCGCCGTGCCCCGCATCCCGCCGAAAAACACGTAGCTCATCACGACCAGCGCAACGACCAGGCCGCCCAGCCAGTACGGCACCACACCGCCGCTCACGGCATTCAACGTGGTCCCGCCCCCCATCACGGCGATGATGATGTACGGCACGAGGAGCGCAGCCTGGAGCGCGAAGATCAGCGTGCCGATGTGACCACACTCCCATCGATCTCGGAACATCTGCACCGGGGTAATGAACCCATATCGCTTTCCCAGCGACCACATCCGAGTGCCGATCAAGAAGAGCAGCACCGGGATGACGATCGCCGACGACGAGGCCATCAGCCCAAAGGTGACGATCCCGTTCGAGAACGCGTGGCCCGCCGAACCCAGGATCGTGAAGGCGGTCATGTTGGTCCCGAAGAGCGAGAGCAGGAATACCGCCGGCCCCAGGGATCGACCAGCCAGGAAGTACCCTTCGGCTGACCCTTGGTCGAACCGACGAAACGCAAAAATCCCGATGTAGAGAACGACGCCGAGGTAAGCGAAGACGACCAGCGCTGGAATCATCGGTTGGACGGGCCAGACTCGTCGGAGCCGCGCTCAGACTCGAGCTCCAGCTCGTTGGGCCATGCATAGCGGACGAGTGCGACCATCAGCCCCGCCACTGCCACCGAGTAGGCGGCGTGGTAGAAGAGTCCAATAGGCAGGAATCCAAACACCAGCGGGCGGGCTGTGTCCCAGAACCACACGTCCTGATGCAGGAGGTAGAGCCCGACCACGGCGGCACCCAGCAGCCAACGCGGGGTTCTCCGTCCCGCTCGGTCAGTCGACACGACGGTCCCCAATGGCGTAGAGATACTGCGAGGTGCGAATGAAAATCTGACCTTCGGACACTGCGGGAGAGCTCAACACATAGTCATTCAGCGGGTTCTCGGAGAGAACCTCAAACTTCGGACCCGCCTTGAAAACCGAGGTGAGTCCGCCCTCGTTCGTCACATAGATTTTCCCGTCTGCAATCACCGGCGACGCGCTGTAGGTGCCCGGTTTGAGGCGCTGCCGACCGTACACGAGCTCGCCAGTCTTGACATCGTGCACGAAGACGATTCCTTGGTCGTTGACGATGTAGAGATAGGTCCCGTCGGTCACCGGCGTCGGTACGTCCGGACCGTCGTCCGCGCGCCAGATCACGTGCGAATCGAGGACATCGCCGCGGCCGCCAGCCCGCAGCGCCAGGAGCGGGCGCACGCGGGTGGGCGCGATGATGATGTCATCCGTCACGAGGGGCGACGCAACCAGTCGATACATGCCGTTCCGAGCGGGGTTCAGGCCGTCGGCGCGCCACAGCTCCTGTCCCGTTTCTGGATCATGGCCCGTCACCGCGTCGCCGCCCGTCACGACAATCTCGACGGCCCCGTCGTAGTCGACCAACGTCGGCGTCGTGTAGGAATCGGGTGATTCGCGGATGGCCTCGGTTGGACGCTCGACGCGCCACACCGTCTCGCCGGTAGCGGCGTCCACTCGCAGCAGGTACGACGGCTCATCGGTGCGCATACCGTGCAACACCTGCACGAAGAGGGCTCCATCATGAAGCAGCGGCGAGGAGGCATACCCCCAGTTCAGACCGAATGGCCCGTAGTCGGCCTGGATGCTCCGCGTCCAGATCTCCTGCCCATCGAAGTCAAAGGCCCTGAGGAAGCCCGTACCCGTCATGACCCACACGTGCTGGCCATCAGTCACCGGCGACGGTGATGACATGTTCTGCTTGCGTTCGCGGTGGTTGCCCGCGCTGAGGAACCGCTTCCACACCGGACGTGCCTCGCGGTCGAGGCACCACAACTCGAGGTTCTCCCCATCGGCCACGTTGAGGAAGATCCGCTCTCCCCAGATCACCGGAGTCGAGCCGCTCCACTCCGGCATCTCGAGCTTCCAGGCGACGTTGGTTTCGGTATCCCACGTGACCGGGACTGACTCGACGCTGACTCCGTCACGGGTCGGGCCGCGCCAATTCGGCCAATCGTGAGCCGAGGCGATCGCCGTCGCCACCATCATTGCAAGGGCGGCAGTGGCTACGACTTCAATGCGAAGGATTCGATACCGGGTGGTCATCAACGTCGCTCTTCATCCTAGCGGAGTCTACCCAATCATCCCTGCCCATTGCCGCTGGCTCGATCGATGAGAAACGCATATTGCAGCGCGGTCTCCCGGTATCGTTCGTACCGACCAGATGAACCGCCGTGACCGGCGTCCATATTGGTCTTCAGGACCAGAACGTGGTCGTCGGTCTTTAGGGCTCGCAGCTTTGCGACCCACTTGGCCGGCTCCCAATACTGGACCTGAGAATCGTGGAGACCGGTCATCACCAACATATGCGGATAGCTCTTTGGGCCAACGTTGTCATACGGCGAATACGACTTGATGTATCGATACGCGGATAGGTCGCTGGGATCGCCCCACTCGTCGTACTCACCGGTCGTCAGCGGAATGGTCTCGTCGAGCATGGTCGTCACGACATCGACGAACGGAACCTGCGCGATGACGCCGCCAAACAGGTCTGGTCGCATGTTGATGACCGCCCCCATCAAGAGGCCACCCGCGCTTCCGCCCATCGCAAAGAGCCGACTCGGCGACGTATAGCGGTCGGACACCAGCTGCTCGGCGCATGCGACGAAGTCGGTGAACGTGTTCTTCTTGTTCATCAATTTGCCGTCGTCATACCACGGTCGGCCCAGCTCCTGGCCGCCGCGTACGTGCGCAATCGCGAACGTGAACCCTCGGTCAAGCAGGCTCAGCCTGGGCGAACGAAACCCAGCGTTCATGCTGATCCCGTAGGAGCCGTACCCGTAGAGTAGCAGCGGACTCGTGCCGTCACGCGGCGTCTCGTGCCGAGAGACAAGCGAGATGGGAACTCGCACACCATCCACTGCCGTCGCGAACACCCGCTCCGTTCGATAGTTCGCCGGATCGAAATCGCCAAGAACTTCCTCGCGCTTGAGCAGCGTCCGCTCACGCGTGACCATGTCGTAGTCGTAATCAGACTCAGGTGTGCTCAGCGAGCTGTAGCCGAACCGCAGCACCTGGGTGTCAGGCTCCTTGTTATGCGCGTCGATGAACGCCTCGTACACAGGCTCGGGAAACTCGATGTCGTGCTCAGCTTCACCGTTCCACGGACGGATGCGCAGCCGCACGAGGCCCTCGGCCCGTTCTTGGGTCACCAAGTGATCGCCGAACAACTCGAACGTCTCGAGTAGAACATCGGGGCTATGCGCGACGATCTCGTCCCACCGATCACGCGACAGATGGCCATCGTCCGGCACGGCTGCTGGCGAATCGTCCACGGCAAGCAAGCGGAAGTTCGTCGCGTCGGCGTTCGATCGAATGAAGAACCGATCGCGATAGTGGTCGATGTGATACTCGTGACCCGACTCGCGAGGTGCGAACACCCACGGGTCACCGTCCGGACGTTCGGCGTTCAGCACGCGGTACTCGGTGGTCAGCGTGTGGTAGCTCCCAATCAGAATGTAGCGCTTGGAGCGGCTCTTCCCCACGCCGCACGCGAATGTCTCATCCGTCTCCTCGAACACCAGCTGATCCAGCGAGGCATCCTGTCCCAGGACGTGGCGATACACCTGATGAGACCGTAAGGTCGTGGGGTCCTGGCGTGCGTACAGCAGCGTGCGACTGTCGTTTGCCCAGACGACGTTCGCGGTCACACTGGGAATGACATCCGATAGCGCGTCGCCGGTCCTCAAATCGCGGAAGCGGATGTCGTACTGCCGCCGACCGACCGTATCGACGGCATATGCCACGAGGTGCTCGTCCGGACTCACGACGAGCTCGGCGACATCGCAGTACTCGTGCCCAGACGCAATGCGGTTGACGTCGAGCACCAACAGCTCATCGTTGCTGGTCCCCGGCTGGCGACAGTAGACGCGATACTCCTTGCCGTCTTCGTATCGGTAGTAGTACCGATGGGTCCCCTCGCGATGCGGCACCGACTCGTCCGTCTGCTTGATCCGCCCCTTGATCTCATCGAACAGCTCAGCCTGAAGCTGTTTCGTGTGCCCCAGGCACTCGTCCACGTGTGCGTTCTCTGCATCGAGATACGCCCGAACCTCTGGGTCGTCGCGCTCGCGCAACCAGTAGTAATCGTCGATCCGGACGTCGGCGTGGGCTTCTAGACGATGGGGACGCTTCGGAGCTTCTGGAGCTGGCATGTGGAAGGGGTCTGTCGAGAGATGGCTATTCGGTACGCAGCGCTTGGAGCAGCGGCGACCGCACCGCCACAATCGTCGCGGCGAGCGACGCTGACAGCCCGGCCGCCACGACGACGACCAGCAGTATCGCTAGTGAAGCGATCGGCACTCCACCGCCGCGCTCCAGCCATGCCGGAGCAATCGCGATCAAGGCACAGACGGTTCCCATGAACAACCCGGCAAGCAGGAGAAACGCGTTCTCGGCCAGCACGAGGAGGGTCACATGGCCGGCGTTGTAGCCGACGGCACGCAGAAGCGCCAGCTCGCGCCGACGCTCCAGTACGTTGCGGAGCAGCACGGCGCCAAGCCCGAGCGTCCCGAGAATCAACCCCAGGCCGCCAAGTGTCTGGAACGTCGCCAGATATGTATTCTCAACCTGGTGAAACGACGCCAGCCGCTCATCAGCCGAGACGGCGTCGAAGCCGAAATCGGCGAGGCGGTCTTCGAGCGCCGCGGCCACTTCACTCGCACGCTCCACCTCTGCGTCTATCAAGAAGAACCGATACCCATCGTAGTCAGGGAACGCGCGCTGAAAATGCCGTTCGCCGATGATGAGCTCGCGCTGGAAGATGCTGTCGGTGAGCGCCGCCACGATCCGGAGCCGGATCGGCCGATCGGTGTCGCGATTGAGCACGAAGTCGTCGCCCACCGCGAGATGGAGCGCATAGCGCAACGACGTAGCGTCGGCGATCGCGGGTATCGCACCGTCATCGAACTGGCGATCGAGCAGCCGCCACGGGTTCGCTTGCTCCTCCGCGGTCTCGGCCACGCTCGCGGAGAACGAGAAGCGTCCGGCCTTCACGAACGCGTCGGTCGGCGCGAGAATGCGGGGGTCCTTGGCCTGATACAGGTTCAGACAGCTCGCGTCCTCACCGGGGCGCAATCGAAAGCGGCTCAACATCACGCTTTCGAGCGCGCCCCCAGTCTCGTACAGGTCGTTCACATTGAGCGCGTCGCGGCCGGTCAACGTCGAGGGATCGTGAACAATCGGAAGCAGCGTGTCGGCCAACAGCGCGTATCCGCCGGTGCCGGAACCCGGGTCCCGCGTGTCTCCAGCGCCCTCCCGACGAAAGGCATCGACCGCGACGACGATGAACACCGCCGACGCAATTAGGGCGATACACAGAACACTCCGCCCCGGCCGGGCCGTCGCGTTGCGAAACCCGACCTGAAAGACCGACCCGATCGTGTGCCCACGAGGTCTCCCGTGAAGCCAGGCCCACGCCGCGGCAAGCATCCCTGCAAGCATCAGCAAACCGCCACCAAAAAACCCGGCTGTCATTCCCAATAACCCGATCCACGCGGCGGCGACTAGACTGGTGCCCGACACCATGCACACCACGGCGAGCGGTGTGGCCTTCGATCGGCGCGGAGCCTCGCTCCACTCGGCATCGACCGCAAGCACGCCGGTGAGCAGGCGGCGCGGCGACGCCGAAGCCAACGACCGCAGCGTCAACGCGATCGTCCCGAGCGCTGACAGCACGCCACCGCCGGCGCCGGCCGCCAGCGCGAGTGGCGAGACCGCAAGGCTCAACCGCGTCGTCCCGACTGCACCCACCCACCAGGTGCGAAGCCCCCACATGATCAGCTCGGCGTAGGCTATGGCCCCCAGCACGCCGATCACACTTCCCGCGACCGACAGCAACGCCGCTTCGGCGGTGAAGACACGCCGTATCGCGCCCGGCGGAAAACCGGCGGCGCGCAGGACGCCGATCTCGGAGAGGCGCTGTTCGACGCCCAAGCGAAAGAACAGGCTCGCCAGTAACAGCGCTGACACCACGAGGAAGAAACTGAAGTAGAAGAAGTACAGACCGAAATCTGTCGCGCCCGATGACGCCTCGAGCGCCAGGTCTCGGGCGGGGTACGCAACGAACCCGATCTCGAGCGGGTCGAGCTCGGACCGGAAAGCGGCACTGAACGCCTCCGCCGCGGTGTTCAAGTCGGACTGGGGACGCATCCGAATCGACGTCAGACTGCCCCACCGGGAATCCCATAGCTGCTGGCCGGCATCGAGCGGAATGAACGCCTTCGGCGTCGTCCGGTGCTCGTCCCAGTAGTCCTCGTCCGCCGGTCGAATCAGTCCGAGATCGATCTCGAAGGGGGGATCCCACGCGCCAACGTCAGTGGCTTCAGTGATGCCCGGATAGTCGGGTGCGAGCGTCCGATCGCCAGCAACCCCTGCGATCGGGACCACATCGGTGACCTCGAGCGCAGCCTCGCGGGTCACCAGTTGACCTTCGGCCTCCCAGACGTAGTAGGCGAGTTCAAGCCTGTCGCCAACCTCGGCCTGTAGATCGTCGGCCGTCCACTCGTTCAAGACGACGGGAATCGCACCGGACGGCGGGCTCTGCAGGCCGGCGCCGCGCTCGCTTACCGTGGCGAGATCAAGAGCGGTGACCAACGAGTACGGTGTGACCCGCATGCCGAGACGAATCTCGTTCGCGAGGTAGGTCATGACCGGCTCCGTCTCCAGGCCAACTGCCCCCGCCGCACGATCGACCGCCCTAGCGGTCGCGTCACCGATCAATCCTGCCGCCGCCTCCACCGAGAGCGCGCCGTGGCGCGGGATTGGGCGCACCCGCAGACCGAGATCCTCGAGCGACGCGACCTCACGGACAGCAGCCTCGGCCGAGCCGAGCCGATCGCGAGGGTCCCCTCGCCGCCGAGTATCGCCCACCGCCATCAAGATCGTGTTGACATTCCCCGTCTGTTCAATCTCCTGTTGCAGACGAGTCAACGGCACGAAGACCGACCGCGCAAACCCTTGCTGAGGACGAAACGAGAACTCCCCATGCTCGGCCGGGCCAAGCACACGGTCGATACCTAGTCGGAGCGTCCGCCCGCCGTCCTCGCGACGCCCGTGCAATGAGCTGATCGGCACCGCAGATGGCTTCTCGACTCGCACCAACAACGTGTCGTTAACAGTGACGTCGAGCTCCCGGGCGAGACCTTCGCTGACAAGCACGCCTCTTCGACTCATGGCGAAGTCATCGGGTTCGGCGCCGTGGAAGCGCCAGAAACGATCGTCGACGCCGTAGACCTGAATGCCCGAGGCACGCCGTCCGCTTTGTTGATGGGTCACGAAGCCTTCGACCGCGACCATCGGTACGACGTCGCCGAACTCGGTCGCCTGCTCCGAGCTCCGGAGCCTGTCGGCAAAAGACTCGTCGACGAAACCGGCGCTCGTCACGACCACGTCGACCGCACCGAGACGCTCGAGCGCGAGCGCCCGCAAGCTGGCCTGCACGGACGCACCAACGAGCAGGGCTCCCGCCAAGACGGCGACGGCAACCGCGACACCGGCGATCACGGCTAGATTGATCTGCCAGTAGTGCACGATGCTTCGGCGAACCAGTGACAACAGGCTCATGACTCGGACAGCGGCTCGAGGTGCTGCGCGTGCAACCGGTATCGGGTGCCGCAACGCTCGGCGAGCTCGGCGTTGTGAGTAACGACCACAAGAATCGTTTTCTGCGCGTGGTGCAACTCGAGCAGCAGTGACGAGACGACCTCCGCCGACTCCTGGTCGAGATTGCCAGTGGGCTCGTCGCACAGCAGCAGGAGCGGCTCCTGGATCAGTGCGCGAGCAAGCGCAACACGCTGTCGCTCACCGCCCGACAGCTCGGCGGGTCGGTGTTCCAGCCGGTTCTTCAAGCCAACTTGGTCCAGCAGCGTTACGGCCCGGCCGACGACCTCGGGAGAAGGATCGGCCACCAGGGTCGGCACCAAGACATTCTCGAGCACGGTGCACTGCGGCAGGAGCAGATGGTCCTGAAACACGAAACCAACCCTGGTGTTGCGAAATGCCGCAACTTCACGCTCTGCTAACGCGAACGGATTCTTGCCGTCGAGCGTCACGGTGCCGGACGTGGGCGGCTCCAGGGCGCCGACGAGGTAGAGCAGCGTGCTCTTGCCACATCCAGAGGGACCCACGATAGACGCGGCGTCTCCGCGCTCGAGCGTGAAGCTGACGTCGGAGAGAATGCGCAGATTCCCCCGCGGGGTGGGGTAGTCCTTGGTGAGGTTCTCGACTACGAGCACATGAACGACCCCGACGTGTGGCACCAGCGCGCACGAAGACGAAGGCCCCGCTCACACGCCGGCGCGGTCTCGTAACTCTACGACGCCTGTTGATACGCCCGCGGTCGAAACAAGAAGTCGACGATGTTGCCTTCGTGCGGCTGCAGCCAGTTGAGCTTGATCGTCGGGATGGGACCCACGTTCAACCGATCGATGTTCCTCGCATCGAGCAACGCATGCTGAAACGCCGGGTCTTTCGTGATCGCCGTGGCCACGAGCGTCGACCCGATCGACGCCAGCATCTTGTCCTGCGGACACTCCACAACCGTGACGAACGGGAACATGTATTCCTTGTGGGCCGCGGCAACGTCAGGCGATGCACAGTGGAGTACGGTCGGCCGCAGGTAGTCGCACCGCTCCCGCTCGACCAAACGGCCGTTGGCATGAAACGCCGCAGTGACCTCCTCCACGCCCGACTCGCCGGCGACGCCGTCGATGTCTGCCGAGATCGCTTGCGCCTGCCCAGGCACGGTAAAGGCGGCCAGGGCGGCGTTCGGATCCTCCGGTGGCAGCGGCGCAACGGCGCCGAGACGCTCAGCGAGCGCCTGGGCAATCGCCTTCGTGTGCCGCGGCGCCCAGATGCCCGAACAGTTGATGCAGCTCCGACCGCTGTTGACGAGGACGCTGTCGACCATGAGGTCGAGGTGCTGCTCCCATTCGTCAACCGCATCGTTGCCCAGCAAGATCTTGCTGAACCCGGGCCCGTGGACCTGCACCCGCGGATCCCCGGCATACTGCTCGATCGTGGCAGTGCCCCCGAAAATCAGACTGCGAGAACACTCCCGCAGGACCGCGGCGCCCACTTCGCCAAGACCCGGATAGAGGGACACGCACTCACGGGGAACACCTGCCTCGAAAAAGGCCTGCACCATGCGCCACGGTGTCCACGGTTCCTGCGGGCCCGGTTTGAGGACCAGGCCGATCTGCATCGGAATAATCGGCAGCCAGAGGCTGTGTACGCCCGGGGAGTTCGATGGCAGGACCATCCCCAGCACTGGAGTCGTGGCCTGGTAGCTGCGCATGACTCCGTCTTCTTCGCCGTAGCCGCGCGACAGGATCTCCGGATCGAGGCGTCGGGTGAGCGATGCCAGAATCTCATCGAGATGGTCGAGGACGAACTTGAGCTTGTCCATGTTCATCCGGCACATGTGCTCCGGTAAGCCGGTCGTCGCCGACTGCTGACGCACGAACTGATCGGGCGTCTGTGAGCCCTCCCCGAGCGGCAGCTCCGCTGACGTGAACAGATCGGCGGCCTTCTTGACCATCGCCAGTAGGTCTCGGGTGGGTATCTCCCGAAGGACCTCTCGGGCGCGGGCCGCCTTCCGCATGTCTCGGGAGACCAGGCCCGCGTTGGCCTGGCTCACCTCGGCAACAGCCTCACCCGTATCGAAGTGGGCGACCTGGTCGACTTCGAGGCTGGTGTACGGACTGCCCCACCGTAGGACCGGAAAATGGATCATGTGAACAGTCCCCTAGATACCGTCCGCGAGCTCGACCTCAATCGTTTCGCACAGGCCCTCGATGGTGCGGTGCTCGTCGTCGGCCATTTGTAGGGCAAACATGTGGCGGCCCGGATCGTCCAGATGATGGTAGACGTTCGAGCCGTCACCGAAGTGGATCCACGATTGTGTGCCCTGCTCAATGATCTCCCCCGCCGGGGCGCAGTCAGAATTGACTCCCAGGTGGTAGTGTCCCATTCCCTCGCGGGGTGATTCGACTTCCTCAGGCACCGGCGAAACCTCGAAGTTCTCCGAACCGAACTCGAAGTTGATCCCGATGTCGACCGAGATTTCGGCACCGTCCTCGGGAGCCACGAAAAACACGCGCGGCGGACCGGTGGGCTCGGGAGCCACCTCGGTCATTTCCTCTTCCATGTCCATGTCAGCTTCTGGAGCTGGTGCCTCGCCGCCAGCACAGGCCACTGCAAATGCCACCATCCCAAACAACATCACGGTCTTCAGATCTCTCATGACTCTGCCTTTCCTTGTTGCTCCACTTTAGTACACACCGACGGTCGTGCCGGTGGCCAACTGGCTAAATGGTCGTACGCCGCTCACACCGTCCCAGGGAAACCGATCGCAGGGCGGCTCACGCTCGCCTTCATCACGCTCGAGGAACCGGGGCACGAAGAACTCCTTCGTGAGGGTTGTCAACATCACGCGCCCGGTCTCTCCGTAGTCGCTCAGCTGCTCCGGATCATCGGGATCGACGACCTGCAGCGCCGCACGAGGCTGAGGCGCGTAGTAGCTGATCTTATATCCCTCAGCGGCACCGGTGACGGGACTCCCCGCCAGCCCCATGAGCGTGTTGCCGTAGGTTGGTGTCATGAACACCCCATCCAACAGCTCCTCCTGGGCGAATCGGTTCCATTGCGGCGTGAACTCCGTTCCACCCGCGAAAATGCCGGTGATGCCCGTATCCGCGATGCTCGACCCGTCGGCTTCTAGTCGGTTAGCCAAGGCTTCGATCAGCTTGGGCGTCGAGAACAGACACTTGATGTCGTGACCCGCGGAGAGAACCGTGACCGCCTGGTCGATGACGTGTTGCTGGTAGGCCTTCAGGTGGTCCATCCAGCCTTTCTTGATCAGCTTGATGACCCAGCGCGGATCAAGGTCCACCATGAAGCAAATGCCGCCACGGTGCTGGGCGAGATGCTCGACGGCCAGGCGAAGCCGGCGCGGCCCGCTTGGGCCCAGCATCAGCCAGTTGGACTCGAGAGGAAAATGCTCGTCCGGAAGCGTCTCCGAAAACAGCTCGTAATCGATGCGGAAGTCGTCGACCGCAATCCGACTCTTGGGTATGCCCGTCGTTCCGCCGGTTTCGAAGACGTAGACCGGCTTGTCGGCGAGACCCCTGGGCACCCAGCGGCGAACCGGCCCACCGCGGAGCCACTCGTCCTCGAAATGGCCGAACTTCACGAGGTCGTCGAAGCCGTGAACCGCTTCGCGTGGATCCCAGCCGGCCTTCTCCGCCCAGTCCAGCCAGAACGGACAACCTGTCTCCGGGCTGAAATGCCAGGCTACGACCTCTCGGACCCAGTCGTCGAGGCGTGCTCGCGCCGCCTGCAACTCGTCCGTCGGTGCTGTCGCCTGTGCAGTCATCAGCCCCGGATCTTACACTGTCCCAGCCCTTGGAGATGACCGAAACGGCTGAGCCGGTGCTGGAGAGAATCTGGTGCAAGCGCTGTCGTCTCGGGCATCGATTTTGAGAAAAGCCGCGGACGGGTACTCAAGGTCGGTCCCTGCCGGCTGCGCGTCAACGGCGAGACCCGCCCGTGTGAGCGAATGGACGAGCAGCTCCCCGGGCTGCGAGCTGCCATGGATCGCCGATGGGGCGGCGGAGTCTACGCGTCGGTGCTCGAGGACGGCGAGATCGCGGTCGGCGACGCGGTCGAATGGGAGCTTCCCGCTGCTCTGCTCCCGTGAGACCGTTGAGTGGCCGGAGTTCGCCTCCGCGGAGTCGACGCGGGAAGCCGTGGCCTACGTCCGCGCCGATTTCCCAGATAACTCATCGCACGAGTCCTAAGCGGCCTGCGATCGAGCAGCCTACGGACGTCGCGCTCGAAATCGGCACTCCCTCCGGCCCGGCTTCGTGTTGCGCCCATCGCGTCGCTCCGAGTCGGCGGACTCCGGCCATTCAACGGTCTCACGGGACTAGTGCACGAGCGCGTCGGCCTTCGCCGCAAACACGAAGTCGCTCTCGGTGAGCCCGTCGATCTTGTGCGTCCAGATCGTCACCCTGACGCAGCCCCAGGCCAGAAAGATGTCGGGGTGATGGTTCTGCTGCTCTGCGAGCTCACCAACCTTCACGGTGAAATCCAGCGCCCCGCGGAAATCATCGAACGAGTACTCCTTCTCCAAGTGATGGCCATCGACGACGCGCCATCCGGGGTTGAGCTTTGCATGTAACGCTTTCAGCTCGTCCCCCGCGAGGGGCGGCACGCCTCCCTTACACGGTATGCACTCCCGGCTTGCCAACTCGCTCATGAGATCTCCTCCACTGTTTCCCACGCTCCGGCCGCAGGATAACCTACCGCTCCGCCTCGCTGGCCCCCGCCCGCCACACTTCGGCCATTCGGCTGTTGGCGAGCCAGAGACCGCCATCTACGACCAGGGTCACACCAGTCACGAACGAGGCGGCCTCGGAGCACAGAAACAACGACGCGTCGCACACATCTTCGATCGCGCCGAGACGACCCAGCGGGGTTACCTGAATCGCCCGTTCCTTTGAGGGCCCGGCGAGCAAGCGGCGAACGCCCTCAGTGTCCCCGATCGGCCCTGGAGCGATGCCATTCACCCGGATCCCGTAGCCACCCCACTCGACGGCGAGCACCCGCGTCAAAGCATCGACCCCGGCCTTTGCGGCCGAGACGTGAAGCTGCGCCTCCGTGCCCACGTAATGGAGTGTGGCGCTGATGTTGAGCACGACCCCCCGACTAGCCTTCAAATGCGGGAGGGCGGCCTTCGACATATGGAAGGTCCCCTTGAGATCGATGTCGACTACCGCCCCGAATCCGTTCGGAGAAAGGTCTTCCGCTCGACACAGGAAGTTTCCGGCCGCACCGTTGACCAGTATGTCCAGCCGGCCCAACTCGTCGACCGTCTCGGCGACGGCGATGTCGACGGCGGTGGGGTCCCGGACGTCGGCAACCACCGCCACCGACCGGCGACCATGTCGCTCGATCTCTGCCGCAGTCGGCTCGAGGTGCTCACGCTTGCGGCTCGTGATGGCGATATCGCAGCCGTGTGATGCCAGCGCCAGCGCGATACCCCGACAGATCCCGGTTCCCCCGCCCGTGATCAGCGCCACCTTACCTTTTAGCAGATCCGACTGAAAGACCATCAAGACCCTCCGTATACAATGCTCCAACGTTGCGGCTGCTCACCGCCCTCACCAACGCGTTTCCGCTGTGGGTCGTCCTGGGGAGCGTCATCGCTCTCATCGAGCCCACGGTCTTCACCTGGTTCAGCGGTCCTCTCATTCCAGTCGGGCTCGGCGTCATCATGCTGAGCATGGGTATGACGATTGGATTCGACGACTTTCGTCGCATCGGACGGGAGCGCGGTCGCATTCTACCGGGTGTCGCTCTTCAATACACGTTGATGCCTGCATTGGGGTGGAGCCTTGCGTGGTTGTTCGAGCTGCCAACGCCGTTCGCCGTCGGACTGATCCTCGTGTCATGCTGTCCTGGGGGAACCGCATCCAACGTCATTTCCTTTCTGGCTCGGGCGGACGTCGCCCTGTCGGTGACGATGACGGCGGTCTCGACAATTCTAGCGGTGCTCATGACGCCGGCACTCACCGAGTTCTTGGCCGGAAGCCGAGTGGATGTTCCGGCCACTGGCCTTCTCGTCAACACGGTTCAAGTCGTCTTGCTGCCGGTCGTTGTCGGCGCGTTCCTCCGGTGGCGGTTTCCCGCCGTAGTCCAACGTCTGCTCCCAGTGGCCCCGCTGGCGGCAGTCATCGCCATCACGCTGATCGTGGGATCGGTCATTGGGGCCGGGCGAGAGCAGGTACTCGAGGCGGGACCGCGCCTGGTCGCAGCCGTCCTGGGCCTGCACTTTGGAGGCTTCATCCTCGGCTACGTGGCGGGACGCTTCGTCCTTCGTCGCGAGATCGCCGCACGGACGGTCGCCATCGAGGTCGGGATGCAGAACTCAGGGCTGGGCGTCGTCCTTGCCCAGCAGAACTTCGCCAACCCGCTGGTGGCGTTACCGTGCGCCATTTCCGCCGTCTTTCACTCCCTGATCGGGAGCGCTGCGGCGGCGCTCTGGAGGACGAAGGTGGCGGACCCGGAAAACGAGGATGTCGCGCCTACAGCAAGCCTTTGAACGATTCGACGCTGCAAACGCGGATGATCCGCGTTCCGAGAGCGTCGACGGGGTCGCCCAACCCAAGGAGCTGGTCTACGCCCAGCGTATGACCGAGCGTCTCGATCGATTCCTTCCGGATGCGTCGGTTCCGCTTCGCCTGGCTGCGCGATGTCAACACATCCGCCGGTGGACCGTCCCGAGGACGGACTATCCATCCGGGCGAGCCGGCTATCGGCAGTGGCGCACCGTTCTCTCTGGATACCATGCGCAGACCGCAGCCGGCATCCTGAGAGATGTGGGATACAACGAGGCTACCGTCGCCCGGGTTGAGACGCTGCTACGCAAGGAAGGGCTCAAAACGGACGCGGATGTTCAGTCGCTCGAGGATGTCGTGTGCCTGGTGTTCTTGGAACACTACCTGGCCGACTTTGCATCTGAGCACGAAGACGCGAAGCTCGTTGACATTCTCCGCAAGACCTGGCGCAAAATGTCAGATCGAGGTCGCGCCGAGGCGCTCACGATCGACCTCCCACCCGATCTACGGGCCCTTGTTGGGGAAGCTACTGAAGGCGGCCTCTACACATCCCCTGCGACGTAGCCTTCGCGCTCGCAGAACAGGACGATCTGCTGTGCCGCTTCTTCTGCCGTCAGCTCTGCCGTGTCGAGCACGATGTCGGCATCGGCGGGTGCCTCGTAGGGGTCCGAGATTCCAGTGAACTCTTTGATAATTCCGGCGCGAGCCTTCGCGTAGAGCCCCTTGCGATCGCGCTGTTCGCACACCTCCACGGAGGTAGATATGTGCACCAGGATGAACCCACCAAGCGGTTCAATCGCTGAACGTACCGCCTTTCGGACACCGTCGTACGGCGCGATGGGGGCGCAGATCGCGATGCCGCCATTCTTCGTAATCTCGGAGGCCACGTAGCCGATCCGCTTGATGTTGAGGTCGCGGTGCTCCTTGGAGAACCCGAGCTCGGACGACAGGTTCTTCCGCACCAGGTCTCCATCGAGCAACGTCACGGGACGGCCACCCATTTCGAGAAACTTCACGAGCAAGACGTTTGCGATAGTCGACTTGCCGGAACCCGAAAGCCCTGTGAAGAAAATCGTCAAACCCTGCCGGTGACGAGGGGGATGACTTCGGCGGAGCTCCTCGGCCACATCCGGAAAGGTGAACCACTCGGGAATGTCCTTACCGTGGGCCAGGCGATCCCGAAGGTCGGTACCGGAAATGTTCAATGTCCGTGTGTTTTCTGGGACCTCGTCGATCGGCGCGTATTCGTCCTTATCCTGCAAGTAGACCATCAACTTGAAAGGCACCATCGCGACGTCGAGCTCCGCTTCGTGCTTCTGCAGCAGCTCCTGCGCGTCGTATGGTCCGTAGAACGGATTGCCCTGAGAATCGCTGCCTGGCCCGGCGTGATCACGGCCTACGATCAGATGTGTGCAACCATGGTTCTTGCGGATGATGGCGTGCCAGACCGCCTCGCGCGGCCCTCCCATGCGCATTGCCAACGGCAGCAGCGAGAGCATCGCGGTCTTCCGTGGGTAGCGGTGCAACAGCGCTTGATAGCACCGCACGCGGGTGTAGTGGTCGACATCGCCAGGCTTGGTCATGCCGACGACAGGATGAATCAGCAAGCTCGCCTCGACCTCAGCCGCCGCGCGCAGTGTGAGCTCTTGATGTGCGCGATGCATCGGATTGCGCGTCTGAAACGCGACGACCTTCGTCCATCCTAACTTCGAGAACTCGTGGCGAAGCTCGGCCGGCGTGTGCCGTATCAGCTTGTAGTCGTAATGGCTGACCGGCTCCACGCCAGTCAGCACGCCACCGACATAGTAGGGCGCGGTCTGCTCGAGCAGATACGCCACGCCGGGATGCTCGCGGTTCGTCGTGCCGAACACTGCTTCAGCTTCAGCTTCGCGGTCTGGCTTCCAAACGTCCTGCACGTCAAGGGCGGCAACCATGACACCCTCGCCATCGCGAAGCGCAAGCTTCGATCCGGCGGTCAGTGTTTTGGCCAGCTCTTCCGACACGTCGAGCATGATCGGGATGGGCCACAGCGTCCCATCGGCAAGCCGCATCTCTTCGCATACGCGCGCGTAGTCGGCCTTCGCCAGGAAACCGGTCAGCGGAGAAAAGGCGCCGTTCAACAACAGCTCGAGGTCACACAACTGGCGAGAATTGAGGTCGTGGGACGGCCAGTCGCGAGACTCGGCCTTCAACGCTGCAGCGGCATCCTCGTCGGCCTGCAAGTCGACGAGCGTGCCGCCGTGCGGAGCAATGATGTGATCAGTCAAGGGACGTAACTCCTGTGAGGCGTAGGGTGAACAGAGGAACCTTGAACGATATCACGAAAGATGAGAACCGGTTCTAGGGCCGAGACGGCAGAGTATAGGCTCCCGGCGGTAGGCCGAGCACGAACCGGTCGTTCAGCATCGATTCCTTGTTGTAGACGAGCGGGCTCCCGAGTGGCGGAAGATGCAGTCACCTGCGGCCACATCCCACTCCATCGTCGGCCCAAGCCGAGGATACAGATCGGCGGCCACATCCCACTCCATCGTCGGCCCAAGCCGAGGATACAGATCGGCGGCTCCCTCCGCGAGTAGGCAAAACTTCAGCGAGCTGCCGATCTTGAGTCGCTCCGTCACCTGGAAATCGTTCAAGAACGTCTCGAGCTCAGGGCTTGGGTGGGAGGCGCTCTCCACGACACGAATCGGACCGTCGGGGTCTGCCAGCCTCGATAGGATCGCGACCGGCGCATCGCCGCGCCCCTGCTTCCAGGCGCCCTGATTGCGCGCGGCATAGTAGGTCACGTCGAGCGCGGGTGCGACGACGACGCCGAGGACGGGCTGCCCGTGCTCAATCAGCGCGATGTTGACGGTAAACTCATCGGTTCGTTTGATGAACTCCTTGGTTCCATCGAGCGGGTCGACGAGCCAGAATCGGTCCCAGGCGCGGCGCTCGGAATAGGACGACGGCGCCGATTCCTCCGAGAGATACGGAATCGACGGATCGAGCTCCTGCAGCCCGGTCCTAACGACTCGTTCGGATGCCATGTCAGCCTCGGTGAGCGGAGACCCATCGGCCTTCTGCTCGACCCAGGCATCCTGACTGCGATACAGCTTCAGAGCCGCGTCACCGGCGCGCTCGGCGATCTCCTTGACGGCATCCAATGCGGGGTCATCTGCTGTGCGCATCGTGTGATCCTATCTCGTCCCTCACACTGCCCACGGTCGCGCATGTATTGACCGCGGTCCAAAATCGGTTGAAACTGTTACGGTTGGCGTTCTTTCTAAAGCGGCTGTTCCGACGTCGCCGATTCGATGACCCGGTGATCGTCGTGTCCGGCCTGCCCCGCTCCGGCACCTCGATGCTGATGAGTATGCTGTCGGCTGGGGGCGTACCCTTGGTCGTCGATGGGGTCCGAACGGCCGACGAAGACAACCCCAAGGGATACTACGAGCTGGAGCGGGTCAAGGCGCTCGACAAGCCGGGAGACAAGACCTGGCTTAGCGAAACACGCGGGAAAGCGATCAAGATCATCTCGTTTCTGCTCTCGGACCTTCCTCCGACATTCGACTACAAGGTCATCTTTCTCCGTCGCAGCCTGCCGGAAGTGCTCGCCTCGCAGCGGAAGATGTTGGAGCGCCGGGGTGAGGCGCCGGGCGAGACGTCGGACGAGGATCTCGCGGGCATGTTCGCGGCCCACCTCTCGAAGGTAGAGCGCCTCATGGCAACTCGCGAGAACTACGACGTGCTGTACGTGGAATACCGCCAGGCCATCGACGACCCGCCCCAGGTCGCCGACGCGATCAACACGTTTCTTGGCGGACAGCTCGATGTCGCTGCCATGGCAACTGCGGTCGACCGTCAGCTATATCGGAATCGAACATGACGCACGCCTCACCCGCCCGTTCTCGCCGACGTTGGTCGCGCCCCGTGTGGCTGGCGCTTCCGCCGGTGCTGGTCCTGCTCACGCCCCAGGTGGCGCTGGCCTACGTCGGACCGGGAGCGGGCTTCGCCTTCGTCTCATCGATCTTCATCATCATCTTCACCACGTTTCTGGCCTTCTTGACGCTCCTAACGTGGCCGATCCGGTGGGCCATCCAGCGCGTTCGGGGCAGCAAAGCGCTGGCCGCCGCACGGGTCCGGCGGGTGGTCGTGCTCGGGCTCGATGGACAGGACCCGGAATTGACCACCCAGTACATGAACGAGGGCCTGCTCCCAAACTTTGCGCGACTGAAGAGCATGGGGACCTTTCGGCCGCTCCGTACCACGCTTCTCGCCGAGTCTCCGGTCGCTTGGACTTCATTCCAAACCGGATGCAACCCGGGCAAACATCGGATCTTCGATTTCCTGGTTCCGAACCGGAAATCACACCTGCCCGAACTCTGTTCCGCGCGGGTAGACCCACCGAAACGGGCCTTGAAGCTGGGTCGCTATCGAATTCCGATCGGCAAGCCGGTCATTCAGGCGGGCCGTCGTAGCCAGCCGTTCTGGAAGATCCTCGGTGATCACGGCATCTTCAGCACCATCCTGAGGGTCCCGATTACCTTCCCAGCGGAGAAGTTCAACGGCGTGCTCCTCTCGGCAATGAGCGTTCCCGACCTCCAGGGAAGCCAGGGGACCTACTACTACTTCAGCACCGACCAACGCGAAGAGGACACACTCGCTCCGGGGATGACGAGCGGCGAGCGCATTGCGCTGTCGGTCACCGACGGCGTTGGCCGGGCAGCAATCCCGGGCCCCGAAAACAGCCTGAAGACCGACGCCGGCGTGATGGAGGTCCCGCTGGCGCTCCGTCCGACATCTGACGACAGCGCCGAGCTCACGGTCGGGACCGACGCCTACACCTTGACGCGGCGCGAGTATTCACCCTGGATCGAGCTGGGCTTCAAGGCGGCGCCCGGCATCACGGTTCGCGGTATCGCGCGCTTCTATCTTCTCGAGACGTCACCCAACATCAAGCTCTACATGACCCCAGTCAACATCGATCCGGACAAGCCCGCGCTGCCAATCTCGCATCCCTTCACATACGCGATGTACCTGGCCAAGACTCAGGGTCGGTATGCCACGCTGGGACTTGCCGAGGACACCTCGGCGCTGAACGAAGGTGTCCTAGACGAGGACGCGTTTCTCAAGCAGACCTATCTCATCCACGAGGAACGCGAGAAGATGTTTTTTGATGCCCTCGACAAGACGAACCGCGGCGCGGTCGTGTGCGTCTTCGACATTACCGATCGACTGCAGCACATGTTCTTCAGGCACCTCGACGAGAACCACCCGGCGAACCGGGGTCGGGACAACACGACCCACCGCCAGGCCATTCGCACGCTCTACCAGGAAATGGACGATCTCGTTGGCCGCACCCTGGAACGGCTCGACGACGACACGGTCCTCATCGTGATGTCGGACCACGGATTCAAGCCGTTTCGCCGGGGCGTCAACCTGAACAGCTGGCTGTACGCGAACGGCTTCCTCGCGCTCAGGAACGGCGGGCCGACTGGCGCCGACATGTTCCAGGACGTCGACTGGTCAAAGACGAAGGCGTACGCCGTGGGCTTCGGGGGTATCTACCTGAACCTCGCCGGCCGCGAGGACCAGGGCATCGTCGCCCCAGGGGACGAGGCGTCGCGGATCAAGCACGAGATCAGCGCCGGCCTTCGACAGCTCTACGACGACAAAGAGCAGACCCATCCAGTTCGAGAGGTCTACGACGCCACGGAGGTCTACTCCGGCCCGTATGTGGGAGAAGCGCCAGATCTGATCGTCGGGTTCCAACCTGGGCATCGCGTGGGGTGGGCGTCGGTGACGGGCGGCGTGACCGATACGGAAATCGAGGACAACGTCCGTCCGTGGAGCGGTGATCACAACTTCAACCCGCCGGACGTGCCAGGCATGCTGTTCTGCAACCGGCGCATCTCGTCTGACGACCCCGGCATCATGGACATCGGTCCAACGGTGCTCGACCTGTTTGGCGTCCCGGTGCCGCCTTACTGTGACGGGAGATCGCTCATGCCAACCGGCGACTCCGTTCACCCCGAAAACCCATGACTCGCAGAATCCGACACGCCGCCATCGTTGTGGTCATCTTGGCATTGGCAGTCTTCGCGACAACGAAGCCCGAGCCCGTTGGGGCCCAGAATAACCGTCGCGTCATCGTGCTCGGCATCGATGGCATGGACCACCGGCTCCTGACTCAGTTCATGGGTGAGGGGCGACTTCCAAACTTCCGACGCCTTGCCGAGGCCGGGAGTTTCTCGGCCCTTGAAACGACCATGCCGCCGCTCAGCCCAGTGGCGTGGTCGACGTTCATCACCGGGATGGACCCGGGCGGCCATGGCATCTACGACTTCCTTCATCGAGACCCGCTCACCGCCGTTCCGCTCGAGTCGATCTACCGACTCGCGCCGCCGGGGCGCAGTCTGACGCTCGGCTCCTGGGTGATCCCGATATCCGGGGGGGACTACGAGGCGCAGCGTAAGGGGTTCGCGTTCTGGGAGCTGCTCGAACAGGCCGGCATCGACACGACGATCTTCCGAATGCCGGTGAACTTCCCCCTCGTCGACACGCCCGGGCAATCCCTCTCAGGGATGGGCACGCCCGACATCCTCGGCACACACGGCACGTTCTCGTACTACACCGACTATCCGCCCGAGAATATGAACGACATCACGGGAGGCACCGTGCGCCTCGTGGATGTCGTCAACAATCGTGTTGCCGGACAGCTGGTAGGTCCGCAAAACACCTTCCGCCGATTCCCTACCCGCGACCAGCGACGCGGTCGGGCCGGCGGGGACACCGAATACGAGAGCCCCGAGTTGACGATCGACTTCGAGGTCCTGCTCGACCCTGAAGCGGACGCCGCTAAGATCGTCGTGCAGGACACCGAGTTCATCTTGAAGGCCGGAGAATGGAGCGACTGGGTCGGCCTGAACTTCGAGGCGATCCCGTTCTTGGTCAATCTTGGAGCCTCGGCTCGGTTCTACCTGCAAGAGATCCAGCCAGACTTCAAGCTGTACGTGACGCCGCTCCAGGTCGACCCGGCTAACCCAGCCTTCCCGATCTCGACGCCCGAGGACTGGTCATCCGAGCTCGCCGAGTCAGTTGGTCGTTTCTATACGCAGGAGCTCCCGGAGGATACGAAGGCATACCAGGAGGGGATCTTTAGTGGACGAGAATTCTGGGAGCAGTCGCAGTTCGTCTACCGCGAGCAACGGCGCGCGCTCGACCACGTGCTCGACTCCTTCGAGGAGGGATTGCTCTTCTTCTACTTCTCGAGCGTCGACCAGGGCGCTCACATGCTCTACCACTACATGGACGCGGAGCATCCGCTGCACGAGGCCGACGACCTGCTGCGCGACGGCATCGGCTCGCTCTACGAGGAAATGGACGGCGTCGTGAGTCGGCTGATGGAGTTCGCCCAGCAGGACCCGAGCTACGACACGACGCTGATCGTGATGTCCGACCACGGCTTCTCGCCGTTCTACTGGGGCGTCAACTTGAACTCGTGGCTCGTCGAGAAAGGGTACGTCACGCTGCGGGACCCGTCGCAGCAGGGGGTGTCGCCGCTGTTCCTCAACGTCGACTGGAGTCGAACGAGCGCATACGCCGTGGGTCTCCAGGGCCTGTACGTGAACCTGCAGGGCCGCGAGGGCCAGGGCATTGTCACCCCCGGCGCCGAGTACGCGGACGTCCTGGACCGACTGGAGCGCGACCTGCTCGACATGGTCGACGATCGGACCGGCCTCGCACCAGTTGGCCTCGTGTTCCGGACCGCGGAGGAGTGGGAGGGGCCGAACCTGGAGATCGCTCCCGACATCATCGTGGGCTACTCGTGGGGCTATCGAACCTCGTGGGACAGTCCGCTCGGACAGTTCCCGCGAGAGGTATTCGTCGACAATGACGAAACTTGGAGTGGGGACCACTCGATCGACTACCGCCTGGTCCCCGGTGTGTTTCTCAGTAACCGTGAAATCCAGGTGGAAAACCCTGCGCTCGACGATCTCACGGTGACCGTCCTCGATGAGTTCGGCGTCAGCCCGTTGCCTGAGATGCTCGGGCAAGATGCGCTGCGGTGAACTGGAAGAAGACAGGAGTCAGGAGACGACCCCCATGTTCGGCAAGAACGTGAAGATCGACAAGACGCTGCTCGACAAAGCCGCCAAGTACTCTCAGCTCGCAGGCTATTCTTCGGCCGCAGAGTTCATCAACCATGCGTTGGAGAAGGAGATCGCCAAGCTGGAGGGCGCCGACTCGGAAGAAGAGATTAAGAAACGCCTGAAGGGCCTCGGCTACATCTCCTGACGGCTCGTCCATCGGATTTAGCACCGTGGTTACCGTCATCGATCTCGTCAATCGGGCACTGACGCTGGCGTTCGATCTCATCTGCCGACCGTTTCAGGCGGCCGCGCCGATATGGGCCATGACCGTGATCTCGCTGGTCACCGGGGTGACGATGGTCTGGATCTTCGGGAAGGTCTCGGACCAGACGACAATCAAGGGGCTCCGAGAGAACATTCGAGGCAACCTGATCGGCGTGCGACTGTTCCAGGCTGACATCGGCGTCGTTCTTCGCCTTCAGCGGCGCATCTTCGGAGACACCTTTCACTACATGCGTCTCGCGCTGGTGCCCATGGTGATTCTGCTCGTCCCTACCGTGCTGATCATCACGCAGCTCCAGCTACGGTTTGTAGCGCGGCCGCTCAAGCCCGGGGAACAAGCGTTGGTGAAAGCGTACGTGCGCGATGCGACGCTGCTCAACTCCACAGTCGTGCTCGACGTTCCTGACGGTGTGCAGGTAGAGACGCGGGGCATCCGTATTCCGTCCACCCGCGAGGTAGCCTGGCGGATTCGCGCCGATTCCCGGGGTGAGCACCCGATCGCCGTTCGGATCGGAGACCACACCGTTGAAACCCGAGTGGTTGCCGGACATCGATGGGGTGCGGTGCCGCAACGCCGTACCGGCCGGGGGATATGGGACACCCTCCTGTATCCTGGCGAGCCGCCGATTCCAGGCACTCACGCGATCGAAGCCGTAGAAATCGTGTATCCGGCACTCGATCTCAACATGTTCGGTTGGTCCGTCAACTGGCTGGCCGCGTTCCTGGTACTATCGCTCACATTCGGCTTTGCGTTCAAAGACCTCCTGGGAGTCGAGATCTAGTGGGGTATGGTGATTTCTGATGCGGATGTGGCGAAAATACAGCGAATTCCGTCCGACGGGTTGACGCGCCGGGAGTATTCCTGATACAAAGTTAGACGTTCATGGTCAGTCGTTCTTTCGCCGCCGCCTGTTGTTGTTGCTCTTGTATGGAGGCCCCTGTGGCCCCCGTGCCGACGGACGTGCGAAAGATGACCAGCGCCTGAGAAGAATACAACCAACGCACGATACCGAAGGCCCGGGGGGCAACGACCTCCCGGGCCTTTTTCTTTTCCCAAGGAAGCAACGAGCAGAGAAAGACGGACACCGTGACGCAAGCGATGAGCGACGCAGTCAGCCAGAACTTCGATATCCAAGAAACACAGGTCTTCGACGACGACCTGGAGCACGCCTCTCCGCTCGAGACACTGACGTGGGCAAGCGAACGATACGGCCGCCGGCTGACGTTCGCCACGGCATTTGGGCCAGAAGGGTGTGTCGTCATCGATTTGATCGGCCGTCACAAGCTACCGGTAGACATCTTCACGGTTGACACCGGATTCTTGTTCGCGGAAACGCACGAGCTGTGGCGGCGACTACAGCATCGCTATGGCCTGACGATTCGAGGCGCAGAACCAACGTTGTCGGTCGACGAGCAGACCGCCGCCCACGGCGACAAGTTATGGGAGCGCGCACCAGACCGGTGCTGCCATGTGCGCAAGATTGTTCCACTCCGGGAAGAGCTCGCCAACGTCGATGCCTGGATCACGGGGATTCGACGCGACCAATCTCCCGCGCGGGCAGCGGCCCGAGTCGTCGAGTGGGACGACAACTTCGCCATCGTCAAGGTGAACCCGTTGGTCCGCTGGACGAAGCAGGATGTGTGGAGCCACCTCTTGAAATACGACGTTCCCTACAATCCGCTCCACGAACGCGGGTACCCGAGCATTGGTTGCACCCACTGCACGACCGCCGTCAACGCCGGAGAGGATGAACGAGCCGGCCGGTGGCGCGGCACAACAAAGACCGAGTGCGGCCTCCACGGCCCATCCGTTCCACTCGCGCAGCCCGAACTTGGGGTGTCGCGGTAGCCTCCGAGCGGGGGTGACGGTGGTTGCGTCACACGGACAGCTCTTTCCCGTCTTTCTCAAGCTCTCCGGCCGGAGGGTCTTGGTCGTTGGGGCCGGTGCTGTCGCGGGCGGAAAAATCCGCGCGCTGGTCGACGCCGGCGCTGTGGTCGAGGTCGTGGCGCCGGACGTGGCAGCCACCGTCGAGGCCCTAGGGGTGCACGTCCACCGGCGGGAGTTCCATCCTGACGACCTAAACGGGGTCTGGATGGTGATTGCGGCGGCACCTCCCGAGGTCAACCGCGCCGTCGCCGCCGAAGCTGAGCGCAGGCGAGTATTCGTGAATGCCGTCGACGATCCGGACAACGCCACCGTCTACCTCGGAGGAGTCGTGCGGCGGGCGGGTGTGACGTTTGCGATCTCAACGGACGGACGCGCGCCGGCAATCGCCGGTCTGCTCCGAGAGGGCCTTGACGCGGTGCTGCCAGAGGCCGATCTCGCGGCTTGGATGAAAGAAGCCGATCGGCTCAGGCGACGGTGGCGGGCCGAAGGTACGCCCATGGAATCACGCCGGCCGGAGCTGCTCGAGGCCTTGCTGAAACGGCACGAAGGCCAGCATACTGACGACTCGATAGATTGACGCTCACACCAATGACTGGCTTCGTTTCACTCGTCGGCGCCGGACCGGGCGACCCCGAGCTGATGACCGTGAAGGCGGTCAACCGGTTGCGCGCGGCCGATCTCGTGTTGTACGACGCGCTCGTCTCGCCTGCGATCGTGTCGATGGCGGAGAGGGCCCAGCGGTTCTGCGTTGGAAAGCGCGCCGGCCGACCGGCGTTCGAGCAACCGACCATCGACCGGCTGATGCTCCGCGGTGCGAAGCGCGGGAAGCGCATCGTCCGATTAAAGTGTGGAGATCCCTTCGTATTGGGACGCGGTGGCGAAGAGGCCATCACTCTCGCGAATGCAGGCGTGCCGTTCGAAGTCGTGCCGGGCATCACGACCGCCGTTGCTGCGGCTGACCTGGCCGGCATACCGCTGACCCACCGCGGCGTGGCGTCCGGCTTTCTCGTCGTGTCGGGTCACTCCGAGGACGTGTTCGGACCGATTCTCGACGACGTCTCCCCTCAGTCGCTCACGCTCGTCGTGCTCATGGGACTAGCGTCGCGCTCACAGGTGGCCCATCGGCTCTTTCGTCGCGGCTGGTCACCGCGCACTCCGGCGGCCGTCGTGCTCGCGGCTGCCACGCCGAACATGCGCACGTGGGCGGGATGCCTCGAGGACCTCGGCGCCGCCGAACTCGACAATCGAGAGAACGCGCCAGGGACCATTATCATCGGCGACACCGTAGGGCTACGCCGGGCCGAACCGAACCCGCGTTGGGCGGATCAGGTGGTCGACGCGATAGCGTCAGGGCGACAGACGTGAGGGATATCGTGAGCTGGAAACACGTCCTAGCCGAGCAGATGCCTCCGGATCTTGCGGAGGAGATCGAGACGTTCGAGAGTCAGATCGCACTCCGGCGGCAGGGCAAGATCGACGAAAAGGTCTTTGCCGAGACTCGTCTGCGCCGGGGTGTCTACGGCCAGCGATACGACAACGGTCAGCGCAACGATGGCACGGGCTCTAAGCCGCTGGCGTTCCCGTCCAACGGCCTGACCAAAGGCCCAGATACCGTCTGGGATGCCCCGGGAATGATGCGAATCAAGATTCCATTCGGGGGCCTCAGACCAGACCAGATGGATATCCTGGCGGATCTCGCAGAGGAATACAGCGACGAGGTCTGCCACATCACCACGCGGCAGGACGTGCAGCTCCACTACGTCCATATCGACGATACCCCCGACCTGATGCGACGACTTGCGGCCGTCGGCATCACGACGCGCGAGGCCTGCGGCAACACGGTACGGAACGTCACCGCGTGTCCGCTGTCGGGAGTGTGCCGAGACGAGACGTTCGACGTCTCACCCCACGCGCAGGCATGCATGCGGTTTCTTCTGGGGCATCCGGATGCCCAGGACTTCGGTCGAAAGTTCAAGGTGGCGTTCTCAGGCTGCGCAGAACATGCATGTGGACTCGTGAGCATGCACGACCTCGGGCTCATCGCGAGAACGCGTGTGATTGATGGTATCGAACGCCGCGGCTTCGAGACGTACGTCGGCGGCGGACTGGGCGCCGTGCCCCATCAGGCCAAGCTGTTCGACGCGTTCCTTCCGGAAGCCGAGCTGTTGCCGATCGCACAGTCCATGGCGCGGGTGTTCGCCCGGCTCGGCGAAAAGAAGAACAGGGCACGGGCGCGAATCAAGTTTCTCGTGGCGCAGTTGGGGATCGAGGAGTTCAAACGACTGGTGCTCGAGGAGCGGGGCAGCTTGCCCACCGATCCACGCTGGACCGCCCACCTGACGAACGACGACGAGCTGACGGAGACGCCACTCAAGCCCGCGGGGCAGCTGCCGGACGGCAACCTTCCAGAGGGGTTCGAGCAGTGGCACCGGACGAACGTCTACCATCAGCGCCAGCCTGGCTATGCCGTCGCCACGATCGCGCTGCCGCTCGGTGACGTGACGTCCCGCCAGTTGCGCGCTCTCGCAGACATCGCCCGCCGCTACGTCAGCGAAACAATCAGGGCCACGGTCGAGCAGAACATCGTGCTCCGCTGGGTTTCTGAGGCCGATCTGCCGTCCCTCTATCGCGACCTGCGCGCGACGGGCTTGGCAGCGCCAGGTGCGGGCACGATCACTGACATTACGGCGTGCCCTGGCACCGACACCTGCAAGCTTGGTATCGCGTCTTCCCGCGGCCTCGCGGCGCAGCTGCGATCCACGCTATCGGCCGACACCGACCTCGACACTGCAATCGAGGGACTCCGGATCAAGACAAGCGGGTGTTTCAACTCGTGCGGACAGCATCACGTCGCCGATCTCGGGTTCTACGGCGTCAGCCGCACGATCAATGGATACACCGTGCCGCACTTCCAGGTCGTTCTCGGTGGTCAGTGGGCTCAGAACGGCGGCGCTTACGGTCTGGCCGTGGTTGCCATCCCATCGAAGCGGATTCCCGAGGCCATCCAACGAATCACCAACATGTTCGTGGAGCAGCGTCGTCCTGACGAGTCGTTTCAGATGTTTGCGCAGCGCATCGGCAAGCGGGTGCTCATGGAAACGCTGGCGGACCTGACTGCGGTGCCTACTCACGAACAGGGCCCGGAGTACTACTCTGACTGGGGTGATCCTCGAGAGTTTACGTTGGGCGACATGGGCGTGGGCGAATGCGCCGGAGAGGTCGTCTCGCTCGCAGAATTTGACCTCGCCAGTGCCGCAGCGCAGGTATTCGAGGCGCAGATCGAGCTGGAAGCCGAACACTTCGCAACCGCAGATGAGCTTGCCTACAAAGCCATGCTGCTCGCGGCCAGAGGTCTCATCAAGACGGAGTTCATCGACATCGCCGACGACGCGGACCAGATCGTAAGCGAGTTCAAGACGCGGTTCTTCGACACGCAGCTGTTCTTCGACAAGTACGCCGGCGGCAAGTTTGCAATGTATCTCTTCAGGCGGCACAAGGCGTCGCCTCCGGCCACGACCGCGGAGGCGGCGAGGCAGCTCATTGAGGAAGCCCAGCTGTTCCTAGAGGCCAGCCACGCCTGTCAGGCGCGCCTCGCCGCTGGCAGCGTACCTCCGGTCACAGCCGCCCCCTCCCCGAACACGGCCGCTTCGCAATGAAGACGAGAGAGGCCGCCGATGCGCTGCATCGGTGCGCGGTGAAGATCTTCGCCGGCCCGAACGTCGAGCTGAACGGTCGCGCGTGCATTCCGATCTTCCACCGATGGATCCAAAGCGGGGCGTTGGATGGGCTGCTCATCGATGTTGCCGACTACACCCACCTGAACGACGGACCACAGGTGGTGTTGGTTGGGCACGAGGGGAACCTCTCGGTGGATGATGGAGGGGGACGGTCGGGCCTCGTCTACACGCTCAAGCGTGCCCCCGAAGGGCCGCTCGTGGATCGACTCCTCGCCGTCGTGCGTATGGTCGCCACCGCTGGGCACCTCCTCGAATCCGATACCGAGCTCGGCGGCCGCGTCACGTTCCGCGGGAATGAGATTGCGGTCGTGCCAAACGATCGACTGGTTGCACCCGCCGACCGCGCCGCTGAGGCGCTGATCCACCCCTCGATCCGCGCCATCGCGGACCGGCTCTATCCCGATGGCGGCTCAGAAATCTCAGTTGACGCGAACTCCAGGAACCGCATAACGTTCAGCGTGACGTACGCCGACCCAGTACCCACGTCGGCGCTCATCGATCGCGCATCGTAAACATCGGGGATCCCGTGCACTCCGGCCCGAGCTCTCGCGCAAACGGCCTTCTGTAGTATTAGTATTTCTTATACCATACTGACTTGCTATTAGCCTTTGTGTGATACAGTGTCGGACCCATGCATCTCGAAACCCTGAGTATCTTTTGTGACGTCGTGCGACATCACAGCTTCTCGCGTGGAGCGGCGGCAAACGATGTCAGCCAGTCAGCCGCGAGCCAAGCCGTTCGCCAACTGGAGCGACGTCTCGGAACTCAGCTCATTGACCGTTCGAAACGACCCTGGCGTCTCACAACCGACGGGAAGGTGTTCTTCAAGGGGTGCCAGGAAATCGTGGACCGCTACCACGAGCTCGAGGATACGATTCAGCGCCGGCAGCATCCGTCTGGCTATCGGGTCCGGTTGGCCACGATCTACTCGGTGCACCTCCATGACCTCAGCGCGTACGTCGAACGGTTTCAAGCGTCTCTACCAGGTGCCGAGGTCGACGTGGCGTACATGCACCCTGATCAGGTGTACGAACAAGTCCTCGCCGACCAGTGCGATCTGGGGCTCCTGGCGTTTGCCAATCCGGGTCGGGAGCTGACGGTCATTCCGTGGGTGGATCAGCCAATGGTCGTGGCGTGTTTGCCCGGCCATCGGTTCGCGGCTCGAGCGTCGACCGGGATCCCACCGACAGCCCTGGCGGGCGAGGCGTTCGTGGCGTTCGACCGAGGACTCCCGGTTCGGCGTGAGATCGACAGGTACCTTCGGCGCCATGAAGCCGACGTCCGGATCACCGCAGCGTTCGACAACATCGAGAACATCAAACAGGCAATCGAAGACGGTGCGGGCATCGCGATGCTCCCGGAACCGACGCTCCGCCGCGAGGTCGACAGGCGGACGCTGGTCAAGGTGCCTTTGCAACAGGCTGAACAAGATGGTCCCCTGGTGCGCCCGGTCAGCATCATTCGGCGTCGGACGCGGCGGCTGAATCCAGCCGTGACGGAGTTCATCAACATCCTCCTCTCAGAACCCATCGTCCGGCCAGAGGACCAGACGCGCCGATCGACGCGCACCAGCCCCGTGCCGAAGATAGGGGCGGCAGTATGACTGCAACCGACGTCAGGCGGCGATCCGCGCCGGATGCCGGAGGCCTGTACGACTCGAGCCA
Source organism: Vicinamibacterales bacterium (assembly GCA_965216615.1). Taxonomy (GTDB): domain Bacteria; phylum Acidobacteriota; class Vicinamibacteria; order Vicinamibacterales; family UBA8438; genus CAUZIB01. The sequence goes on from CBDCGH010000023.1 coordinate 444,210, forward strand.
CGAGCACGACTCGTGCGGCGTTGGTTTTGTCGTCAACATCAAGGGCCAGCGATCGCACAAGCTGGTTCAGCAGGCGCTCGAGGTCGTCATCAATCTGTTGCATCGCGGAGCATGCGGCTGCGAAGCCAACACTGGCGACGGCGCCGGAATCTTGCTACAGCTGCCACATCGCTTCTTCCAGAAGGAAGCTGAGCGACTCGGCATGCATCTCCCCGAACCAGGCGCCTACGGTGTGGGAACGGTCTTCCTGCCGCGTGATCCCGACGAGCGGAGCCGCATTCAGGACCTCTTTTCTCACATCGCGGCCGAAGAGGGCCAGCGCGTCCTGGGATGGCGCGATGTCCCGACCGACGACTCGAGCCTGGGCGAAACCGCCAAGAGCGGTGAACCGGTGATCCGGCAGCTCTTCATCGGGCGTGGCGAGGCGCTCGCGGGCCATCCAGACGCGCACGCGCGCTTCGAACGAAAGCTCTATGTCATTCGAAAGCGTGTCGATCGATCGGTCGACGGGCTGCCGCTCGATCAGGAAGGCCTGTTCTACATCGCAAGCCTGTCGTCCAACACGATCGTCTACAAGGGCATGCTGATCGCCGACCAAGTCGAGGCGATGTTCCCAGACCTGGCCGACCCCGCATTCGAATCGGCCCTCGCACTCGTTCATCAGCGATTCTCGACCAACACGTTTCCGTCCTGGCCCCTCGCGCACCCCTATCGGTACGTGGCCCACAACGGCGAGATCAATACGCTTCGGGGAAACATCAACTGGATGCGAGCGCGCGAAGCGCTGTGCCACTCGGACGAGTTTGGCGAAGACCTCCAAAAGCTGTTCCCCGTCGTCCGCGAAGGCCAGAGTGACACGGCCACCTTCGACAACGTGCTGGAGTTCCTCGTCCTGACCGGCCGGCCGATCGCGCACGCGATCCTCATGATGATTCCGGAACCGTGGAGCAACCACACGTCGATGGACCCGACCCGGCGTGCGTTCTACGAGTATCACGCCACGTTGATGGAGCCTTGGGACGGGCCCGCGTCCATCGCCTTCACGGACGGGACGGTGATCGGGGCGGTGCTCGACCGAAACGGCCTGCGGCCGTCGCGCTACTACGTGACCAAGGACGACATGGTCATCATGGCCTCGGAAGTGGGAGTCCTCGACATCCCGCCAGAGAACGTCTTGGTCAAGGAACGCCTGCACCCCGGGCGGATCTTCCTCGTCGACACGGCACAGGGCCGGATCATCGACGATGAAGAGATCAAGTCCCAGCTCGCCGCGGCTCAGCCGTACGGCACGTGGCTCGGGCGCGAGCTCGTGCACATCGACGCGCTGCCGCCCGCCCCGTACACGCCGCCGCCTGCCCACGAGACGGTTCGTCGTCGACAGCGGGCATTCGGATATACGACGGAGGACCTGCGGATTCTGTTGGCTCCGATGGCAAAGAACGCCGCAGAGCCAATCGGTTCAATGGGTACCGACACGGCCCTGGCCGTACTCTCCGACCGCCCGCGTTTGCTCTACGACTACTTCCAGCAGCTGTTTGCCCAGGTGACTAATCCCCCGCTCGACGCGATTCGCGAGGAGCTCGTCACCGACATGGGATCGACGCTTGGGTCCGAGCGCAATCTCCTGGCCCCGGAGCCGGCATCGTGCCATCACATCAAGATCGACCACCCGGTCATCGACAACGAACGACTCGCGACGCTTCGGAAGGTGACCGACCCGGCGTTTCGATCAGTCGCGCTCCCCATGCTGTTCGCCCCAGGCGACGGCGCCGCCGGTCTCGAGCGGGCCATGGACCGGCTGTGTCAGAAGGCCAGCGCGGCCGTCGCCGACGGGTGCACGCTGCTCGTCCTGTCAGATCGTGGAGTCGACGCTTCGCACGCGCCGATTCCGAGCCTGCTGGCCACAGCTGGCGTGCACCACCACCTCGTCCGCGAAGGCACCCGCACCAAGTGTGCGCTAATTGTCGAATCGGGTGAGGCGCGCGAGGTGCATCATATGGCGCTGCTCCTCGGATACGGGGCGGCGGCCATCAACCCTTATCTGGCGTTCGAGACCCTCGAGGATCTGATCCTGGAGGGTGAGCTGGGCGATATCGACCTCAAGATAGCCATCGGCTCCTACATCAAGGCGTGCACGAAGGGCGTACTCAAGGTCATGTCGAAGATGGGGATTTCGACGCTTCAAAGCTACCGCGGCGCCCAGATCTTCGAGGCGGTAGGCCTCGATAAGGCCTTCGTCGATCGGTACTTCACCTGGACCGCCTCTCGCATCGGCGGCATCGGAATCGACACGGTGGCCGAAGAGACGGCTCGGCGGCATGCGGCCGGATTCCCCGAACGTGGTCTCGACGACGACGAGTTGGAGACTGGCGGCGAATACCAGTGGCGGCGCGACGGCGAGTACCATCTGTTTAGTCCGGAGACCGTCTTCAAGCTGCAGCACGCAACTCGAAGCGGTCAGGTCGACGTCTACCGCGAGTACGCCGCACTCGTCAACGACCAAAGCCGTCAACGCGCCACCCTCCGCGGCCTGTTCATGTTCAAGCCGACAGGCGGTCCGGTCCCGATCGAAGAGGTCGAACCGGTCGAGGCCATTCTGAAGCGCTTTTCGACCGGCGCGATGTCGTACGGCTCGATTAGCGCAGAGGCCCATGAAACCCTCGCGATCGCGATGAACCGCCTCGGCGCCAAGTCGAACACGGGCGAAGGCGGCGAGAACCCGGCCCGGTTCACGCCAGACGCGAACGGCGATCTCAGGCGGAGCGCCATCAAACAGGTTGCGTCGGGACGATTCGGGGTGACGAGCGAGTACTTGGTCAACGCGGACGACCTCCAGATCAAGATGGCTCAGGGCGCCAAGCCTGGTGAGGGCGGTCAGTTGCCGGGGTTCAAGGTCTATCCGTGGATCGCACAGGTGCGCTACTCGACGCCCGGAGTAGGGCTGATTTCGCCGCCTCCGCACCACGACATCTACTCGATCGAGGACCTCGCGCAGCTGATTCACGACCTCAAGAACGCGAATCCCAGAGCTCGCGTGCACGTCAAGCTCGTCGCCGAAGTTGGCGTGGGGACCGTGGCGGCTGGGGTCTCGAAGGCGCACTCGGACGTCGTCCTAATTTCAGGCCATGACGGCGGCACCGGCGCGTCGCCCCTCACCAGCATCAAGCACGCGGGCGTCCCGTGGGAGCTGGGCTTGGCAGAAACCCAGCAGGTCCTGGTACTGAACAACCTCCGCGACCGTATCGTTGTCCAGGTCGACGGGCAGATGAAGACCGGCCGCGACGTGGTCATTGCCGCGCTACTCGGCGCGGAGGAGTACGGCTTCGCGACGGCGCCACTTGTGGTATCGGGGTGCATCATGATGCGGGTGTGCCACCTCGACACGTGCCCGGTTGGCGTGGCTACACAGAACCCCGAGCTCCGCAAGCGCTTCAGCGGCAAACCGGAGTTCGTCGAGAACTACTTCCGATTCGTTGCCGAAGAAGTGCGGGAACTGATGGCCTCACTCGGTGTGCGCACGATGGACGAGATGATCGGTCGTTCCGATCTTCTCGATGTCGAAGGTGCGGTCGACCACTGGAAGGCGCGCGGCCTCGATTTGTCGGCGGTCCTCCATCAACCTGACGTTTCGGCTGACGTCGGGCGCCATTGCACCCAGGTTCAGGACCACGGTCTCGGCAAGGCGCTTGACAATGAGCTGATCCGTCGCTCGCAAGCTGCGCTGGACGACCAGACGCCTGTGGCGTTCGAGCTACCCATTCGCAACGTCAACCGGACCGTTGGCACGATGTTGGGATACGAGCTGACCTCGCGTTGGGGCGGAGCGGGGCTGCCCGACGATACGATTCGCATCACGTTCCGGGGCTCGGCTGGGCAGAGCTTTGCCGCCTTCGTCCCGCCAGGCATCAGCATGCGAATCATTGGAGATGCGAACGACTACTTCGGAAAGGGACTATCAGGCGGCAAGCTCGTTATTCATCCGTCGGAGCAATCGACGTTCGTTGCCGAGGAGAACATCATTATCGGCAACGTTGCCCTATACGGCGCCACTCGCGGGGAGGCGTTCGTTCGCGGGATCGCCGGGGAACGCTTTTGCGTTCGAAACAGCGGCGCGCACGCCGTGGTAGAGGGCGTCGGTGATCACGGATGCGAGTACATGACCGGAGGACGCGCCGTCATCCTGGGACCGACCGGCCGGAACTTCGCGGCGGGTATGAGCGGAGGGATTGCGTACGTTCTGGACACGCAGGGCGGTTTCGCGGGGCGGTGCAACCTAGGCATGGTCGAGCTCGAGACCATGGACGACGACGACGCCTCGTTCGTCCAGACGCTCGTGCGACGGCACCTCGATCTAACGGGTAGCGCCCGAGCCGCACAGGTGCTGGACCAGTGGGATTCGCTCCGCGCTCAGTTCATCAAGGTGATGCCGACCGACTACAAGCGTGTGCTTCAGGCTGAGGCGCGTGCTCGCGCAGAATCTCGCGAACCAGAGTTCGCGGAGCTGATTGGCGCACCGACATCCTGACCGACTGTCAGCATCGTAGAACCATGGGGAAGCTGAAGGGTTTCATCGAAATCGACCGACGTAAGGCGCCGACGCGCCCAGTGGATCAACGCATCCAGGACTGGCGCGAGGTGTACCTTCCGTACGCGACACCGGACCTGAGAGATCAAGGCGCGCGCTGCATGGACTGTGGCATCCCCTTTTGCCACGAGGGGTGTCCACTAGGCAACCTCATCCCGGACTGGAACGATCTCGTATACCGCGGAAAGTGGCGCGCCGCAATCGAGCGCCTTCACAAGACCAACAACTTCCCGGAATGGACGGGGCGGCTATGCCCGGCTCCGTGCGAGGGATCGTGCGTACTGGCCATCGACAGCGAGTCTGTCACCATCAAGTCGATCGAGCTCTCCATCGTGGAACGCGCGTTCGACGAAGGATGGATACGCGCGGAGCCGCCGCCTTCGCGGTCGGGCAAGAGCGTGGCGGTGGTGGGCTCGGGTCCGGCCGGCCTCGCCGCCGCCGATCAGCTCAACCGAGCGGGCCACCTCGTGACGGTCTTCGAGAAGTCTGATCGAATCGGCGGATTGCTCCGTTATGGCATCCCCGAGTTCAAGATGGAGAAGCAGTTCCTGTCGCGGCGCTTGGGCGTCATGGAGGCCGAGGGCATCGCGTTCAAAACAGGCATCAACGTGGGCATCGATGTGTCGGCCGAGGAACTCCGGGCCAGCCACGATGCCATGCTCCTGGCCGGCGGCGCAGGATGGCCCCGTGACCTTCGCGTGCCGGGCCGAGAGCTCGGCGGCATCCACTTCGCTATGCAGTATCTGACTCAGCAGAATCGCATCTGCGAAGGCGACGTCGTCTCTCAAGACGAGCACATCTCGGCGGCGGGTAAGCGTGTCGTGATTATTGGTGGCGGCGATACGGGCGCCGACTGCCTGGGCACGACCCACCGACAGAACGCGAAGTCGGTCGCACAGTTCGAGCTGCTGCCCAGACCACCAGACCAGCGTGACCCAGGGAATCCCTGGCCTACGTGGCCCAACATCTTTCGGGTATCACCTGCCCATGAAGAAGGCGGCGATCGAGTGTACGCGGTCTCGACGAGCGGATTCACGGGTGACGGCGATGGGAACGTTCAGTCACTCCAGGGCGTCAAGGTCGAGATGCGTCGTGACGGGGACCGCCCGAGCTTCGAACCAGTCCCCGGCAGCGAGTTCGAGATGCAAGTGGAGCTCGTACTGCTCGCGATGGGCTTCCTGGGACCTGAGCGCGACGGGTTGTTGTCCGAGCTCGGCGTCACACTGACGGACCGCGGCAACGTATCGCGGGACGAAAACTGGATGACGTCGACACCGGGTGTCTTCACGGCTGGTGACATGCAACGGGGACAGTCGCTCATCGTCTGGGCCATCGCCGAGGGACGAAGCGCGGCGCGGGGCATCGACGCATACTTGATGGGCGCATCGAACCTCCCGGCTCCACTCTAATACCTGACACCCGATACGACCCGATGCAGAAGAAGCGCTCATCGGAGGCACGCTTCCTGGCGACGCTGGTCGAGGTCAATCAGGGTCTCGCCGCGGCACGGAGTCCGCGAGCCGGCCTCCAGCGCGGTCTCGAGATACTCGGCGACCTCTACGGCGTGTCGCGCACGTCGGTCGTCCTGTTCAACCCAAAGTCCGAACGCCTCGAGATCGAGGCCTCCGAAGGGCTCTCCTCCGAGGGTCGGCGTGCGACGTGGGGCTCTGGAGAAGGCATCACGGGGCAAGTCGTACGATCTGGACGACCGGTCGTTGTGCCGCAAATCAGCCAGGAGCCCAGCTTTCTGCACCGCACGGGCAAGCGGCGGAAGGCCGGCGTCAGCACTGAGACCACGTTCATTTGCGTACCGATTCCGGGCCGGAGGGGGCCTGCCGGAGCAATGAACGTCGACCTCCCCTTCGTGAGAGATCGAGACTACGATCGCGACCTTCAGTTGTTCCGCGTCGTGGCAACGATGTTCGGGCAAGCCCTTCGCGTGAAGCAGTTGGTCGAAGCCGAGCGCCAGCGGCTCCTCGACGAGAACATTCACCTGCGGGAAGAGCTCAAGGAGCGCTACGATTTCTCGCACATCATCGGCACCAGCGGCCCGATGCGGCAGGTCTTCGAGCAGATTGCCCGGGTCGCCCCCACCAACACCACGGTGCTGATTCGCGGCGAATCAGGCACCGGCAAGGAGCTGATCGCGCATGCGATTCACTACAACTCGCCTCGCGCCAAGAAGCCGTTCGTGAAGGTCAGCTGTGCTGCGCTACCCGACTCGCTGATCGAGTCTGAGCTCTTTGGGTACGAGAAAGGCGCTTTCACCGACGCCGCCGGACGAAAGAAGGGACGCTTCGAGCTGGCTGACCGGGGCACGCTATTCCTGGACGAGATCGGCGACATCAACCTCTCGACACAGGTCAAGCTGCTGCGGGTGCTTCAGGAACGGGAGTTCGAACGGCTCGGAGGCACGGAATCCATCAAGTCGGACGTGCGACTCATCGCTGCAACCAACGCCGATCTGGAAAAGGCGATCGCTGCCAAGACCTTTCGCGAGGATCTGCACTACCGCCTCAACGTCTTCACGATCTTCGTGCCCCCGCTTCGAGAACGCAAGACCGACATCCTGTTGTTGGCCGATAGCTTCCTGGAGAAGTACGCCGCCGAACACGGGAGGGCCATTAAGCGCATCTCGACTCCGGCCATCGACATGCTCATGGCGTATCACTGGCCAGGCAACGTTCGCGAGCTCGAGAACAGCCTCGAGCGGGCGGTCCTCGTCTGTGACGGCAGCGTCGTGCACGCTCATCACCTGCCACCGACGCTGCAGACGGCAGAGGCTTCCGGCACCGCTACCAGGACGTCACTCGCCGACGCCGTGGGCGCGTACGAGAAGGACCTCATTCAGGATGCACTTAAGACGACACGGGGCAACCGGGTCCGCGCCGCCAAGCTTCTTAACTCGACCGAACGTATCATTAGCTACAAGGTCCAGAAGTACGAGATCGACTGTAGTCGGTTTCGGGAATAGCTCAGGCACAACATAAATGTAGGGCAATCTGAACCCTCTACATTCTTGTGACCGCTTTCCAGCCATGCGAAGGACCGGCCCGGCTGGACTAGTTATTGATCGTGTCTACTGCCAATTCCTGACTCCGGTTCGGGTGTTGCGTCGCCGTCGGCTCACACCCACGCCCTCCACATAAATGTGGACGGCTTCGTGCCGTACGACGTTTTTGTGGAAATCCTCTTGGCGCTCGCGATCGCGGGTCGTCCACAGAACTTCTTCTCTAGCTGCGACTTACGCGCGCGGAGTTTGGCAGCCGAAGCTGGCGCGCGTCTTGCTCTTGATGGCACCACGTGGCACTCCGGTCACGCTTGCTTGGAGATTTGCCTGATGAAACTGATCACGGCCGTTATCAAGCCCCACATGCTCGATCCCGTGCGGGATGCACTCTCGACGTCAGGGATCCAAGGTCTCACCGTCACCGAGGTCAGAGGCTTCGGGCGCCAGAAGGGCCACACCGAGATCTATCGAGGTGCGGAGTACTCGGTGGACTTTGTCCCCAAGCTCAAGATCGAGATCGTGACCGACGACGACCAAGTCGACACCGTCATCGCCAAGATCGCGGAGTCGGCTCGTACTGGCGAGATTGGTGACGGAAAGATCTTTGTGAGTGACATGGGTCAGGCCATGCGGATCAGAACGGGTGAAGTCGGATCGGCGGCACTCTAGCTAGAAACGAGGACATGACTATGGAAACCCAAGCTCGCAAGTCGTCGTTACGGCGCGTCTTGCCACTGGTCCCGGTGATGCTCCTGGTGCCGCACGTCGCCCTGGCCCAGGACGCGGAAGCGGTATCGACGGAGCTGTTTACCGTCAACAACACGTGGATGCTCGTGGCGACGTTCCTGGTGTTCATCATGCACCTGGGCTTCGCGTGCCTCGAGTCCGGACTGACGCAGGCCAAGAACACCGTCAACATCCTGTTCAAGAACACCGGCGTCGTGGCCATCGGGCTGGTGACCTACGCGTTCGTCGGCTTCAATCTGATGTACCCCGGTGACTTCTCGATCGGTCAGTTCTTTGGCTTTGCCGGGTTCGGTCTCGACCCGGGACCCGAGGGCAACACCATCGCGTATGCGGACGGCGCCTACACCTATTGGACCGACTTCATCTTTCAAGCCATGTTTGCCGCGACGGCTGCCACCATCGTCTCGGGGGCCGTGGCCGAACGGATCAAGCTCGGATCGTTCCTCGTCTTCACGACGATCTACGTCGCCATCATCTACACCATTGCGGGTTCGTGGAAATGGGGCGGCGGCTGGCTCGATGCCATGGGGTTCTATGACTTCGCGGGCTCGACGCTCGTGCACTCCGTCGGGGGCTGGGGAGCGCTGGCAGGGATCATCGTGCTTGGTCCGAGGCTAGGAAAGTACGGCGGAGGGCAGATCAGGGCGATTGCGGGACACAGCATGCCGCTCGCGACGATTGGCGTGTTTCTTCTTTGGCTCGGCTGGTTCGGGTTCAACGGCGGCTCGGTGCTCAGCGCCGACCCCGAGCTGGTATCGCTGGTCTTTGTCACCACCTGCCTCGCCTCAGCAACCGGAATCCTGGGTGCCATGGTCACGTCATGGAGCATCCAACACAAGCCCGACTTGACCATGGTGCTGAACGGCTCACTGGCTGGCCTCGTAGGGATCACGGCAGGCGCTGATGTCGTCAGCGTCAACGCGGCGATGCTCATCGGGCTCATCGCAGGCATCATCGTGGTGGTGTCTGTGCTCGCGATTGATCGTGCCCATCTCGACGATCCGGTGGGGGCGGTATCGGTTCACCTCGTGTGCGGAATCTGGGGAACCCTTGCAGTCGGTATTTTCAGCGCTGACCACTCGTTCATGACCCAGGTCATCGGAATCCTGTCCTATGGCGCATTCTCGTTCGCCGCCGCCATGGTCATTTTCCTCGTGGTCAAGGCGATCATGGGGCTGCGGGTCTCCCCGGAGGAGGAACGCATGGGTCTCGACGTTGGCGAACACGGTATGGAGGCGTACGGCTTCAAGTAATGGGAGCAACCGCCCAGCGCGGCACATCTGAAGAAAGGCATAAACGACCATGTACCTCACAGACACCACGAGAGTTCCAAAGTTCATTCGTTTCCTGCTCGTCTTCGTGGCGGCCTCGAGCATCGCCGTCGGAACGGCGACAGCGCAGGAGGAACAACCGGCAGGCAACACCGGCCCCGTGTCGGTCGGAGCCGGCATGGACATCAGCAGCGGGTACTACTTCCGCGGCATCATCCAGGAAACCGAAGGGCTGATTACCCAGCCATACCTCGAGGCGGGTATTTCCCTCCACGAGAGCGACACCGGACTGCAAAGCGTCTCGGCGACGGCGGGACTGTGGAACAGCCTGCATTCGGGACCGACCGGCTCCGACGGGCCCGGCGACCCCGCCATGTGGTACGAGAGTGACTTCTATGCGTCACTCGGCCTCGGCTTCGCCGATGCGTGGTCCGCCGACGTGACCTACACGGGGTATACGAGCCCGAACGGAACGTTCGGTACCGTCAAGGAGCTCGCGTTTGGCCTATCGTACGACGGCCTTGGAATCTCCCCGTATGTCACGTTGGCCAAAGAGCTCGACGGGCAGGCCGACGGCGGCTTCAACGAAGGCACCTATCTCGAGCTTGGGGCGGGTCCGGGCGTGGACATTCCCGATTCGAGCGTGTCGATTTCGTTTCCCATCGCGGTCGGGCTCAGCGTGAGCGACTACTACGAAACTGGCGCCACCAGCGACACCTTTGGCTTCTTTCAGTTCGGAGCGATCGCGAGCGTGCCTCTGCCGCTTCCTGCCGAGTTCGGCGAGTGGGCCGTCTCGGGCGGCATCAACTTCCTCACGTTCGGAGATGCGCTGCAGTCCATTAACGGCAGCGACGCGTTCGAGCCGATTGGCGTCTTCGGCATCAGCCTGGGGTACTAGCCGACTCGCGCCAAGCCAGGCGTCACGTCCCCGCCACGCCCGCCCCCTCCTGGGCTGGCGAGGGATGCCTAGGACCGGGGAGCTGCTCCCCGGTCCTTACTTTTTGGCGTGTGGCAAGTGACGCATCTCGTAGAAGAAGCGTGAATTCTTGATAAGATACGTCGGTTGGGGACATGGTGAGTCCCGCTACGACCAACGTTTCTTCGTTATTGGAGGGTTACATGATGAAAACTGTTCGGACCTGCGGTACGCGGTCCTTGTTGAGCGCTTTGGCGCTTGTCATGCTCGGAGGGGCTGTACCCGATGTGGCGTATGCCCAGTCCAACAGCGCCAACATCTCGGGGAACATCGGCCTCGACTTCTCGAACGCGTACTTCTATCGCGGGATCCGACAGGAACGAGAGGGCTTGATCACCCAGCCATACGGCGACCTCTCATGGAGTCTCTTCGACGACCCGGATGCCGACGGGCTCCACAGCCTTGATTTCAGCGTCGGCATCTGGAACAGCCTGCATACGGGTCCGACCGGATCCGGATCAAGCGGTTCTGCCACCCACGTCCGCTCTTGGTACGAGTCAGATTTCTTCACGGGCGTGACGCTCGGTCTGGACAACTGGGAAGCCGCAATCACGTACACCGCGTACATGAGCCCAAACGACACGTTTAGCTCCATCTCGGAGCTCTCATTCAGCCTCGCGATGGACGATAGCGAGCTGCTCGGCACATTCGCCGTGAATCCTCACATCGTTCTCGCCATCGAGATGGATGGCCAGGCCGATGGCGGCGACCTCGAGGGGGTGTATTTCGAAGCTGGTGTGGAGCCGGGGATGGACCTCCCTAACGGAACTGCATCGGTGAGCTTCCCCGTTACGTTCGGCTTCAGCATGAGCAACTACTACGAGAATGGCGCGCCCTTGGTTGGACCGATCTTCAGCGACGCGTTTGGCTACTTGAGTATCGGCGCCAGCCTCTCGTATCCGATTCCCAACACACCAGAGGGGTACGGCGATTGGGGGCTGTCGGGTGGAGTCCATCTTCTGAAGTTCGGTGACTACCTGGAGTACCTGAATGAAAGCGATGGTGTCCAGGCGATCGGGACGTTCGGCGTCAATATTGGTTTCTAGGATTAGTGGCCGTCCCCCGGCTGGCGGCCCCGGACCGCCGCCGGGACGTAGCATCGGGCGAGGGAGCCCTCGCCCCTGAAGGCAGGCGAACGGAACGTCGTACTTCCGCGATCAGACCACATCCGTCGCACAAACTCACGGAGGGCCGTTTCAGCGATTCGCGTGTCTCGTAAGCGATCGGTGGGTATCCCGATCGCCGTTTTCGAGCTGCGCAAGCACGCTGCGAGTCAACGTGTCGGTCGGAATCATCATGTCACCTCAGCCCGGGTCATCGCCGCCCATCGCAAGCTCGACCCAGGCATCGCTCGCCGACGCCCTGCGCGATGCACAGACCGAGCTCATCGCCGAGACCCGCCTTGCGCGTGGGGGGCTCAGGGCGCTCAAACGGTACACCTCGAGACTCGACGGCCTCATTCGCCAGATATATGCCGATGCCCGGCGGCACACCGGCACCCCGGTCGCGCTGATCGCAATCGGCGGATACGGTCGTCGGCACATGTGTCTGCACTCAGACGTGGACCTGCTCCTCGTCTTTGATGGGCCGGTGGGCGCTGCTGAGGAGCGCATGCTCAAGGCCACGCTACACCCACTGTGGGATCTCCAGCTCGATCTTGGGCACCACGTCCGGGAACTGGCCGACGTCGACACCGTCGAGTCCGACAATCCCGAGTATCTCGTTGCGCTCCGGCACGCCAGATTCCTGGACGGCGATCACGAAGTGTTTCGGCGCTTCACCAATGCAACGCTTCGACCAGGAAGCCGTTGGACAGAGCCGACCCTGGCGGCGCTTCGGGATCTCACGCGACAGCGCCACACGCAGTTCAACTACACCCTGTATCAGCTGGAGCCTGACATCAAGGATGCGCCTGGGGCGCTGCGTGACGTCACTGCGGCCCGACTGATCGGACCCCTCTCCGGAACGTCGGGGATGTCGTCCTACGACGGGGGACGACTCGATGAGGCCGAGGACTTCATGCTGCGACTGCGGTCGATCTTGCACCTGGAGCGCGGCCGCAACCTCAACATCCTGTCGCACGAGCTCCAAGAAACTGCTGCCACCTTGTTCGGCACGCCCGACGAGGACGTGCGCCCTCAAGTGGAGGCGCTCATGAGCACCTACTTCCATCACGCACGCATCATTAACCGCGCGCTGACGGTGGGGGTCAAGTCACGCGACGTGACGAGCAGGGCGCCCGAGGCAGTCCCCGTCGGGGAGGACCTGGTGCGACGGGGCGACGAAATTGCGTTTGCCGACGGCACCAGAGCGTCGCTTCGGCCGCGCATGTGGCTCGGAGCCTTTGAGGCGGCACTTGACCAAGACTGTGGGGTTTCACGGCAGGCGCTGACGTGCATCGAGCGCCACGGCGAGCGGTACCCGCCGGAGCGATTCTTTCCTACTGTGGAAGAGCGTGATCGTCTGCTCAGGGTGCTGCGGCCAAGACCCGGACTCTACGACCGGCTGTCCGAGATGCACGATAGTGGGTTGCTCGGCCGGATGTTCCCGGAGTTCCAAAAAATCTACTGTCTCGTGATTCGCGACTTCTATCACAAGTACACCGTCGACGAGCACACGCTGCTCACCATCAAGAACGTCGAATCGCTCTGCACCCCGACGAGTCGAAGCCGTAAGCGCTACGGGTTGCTCCTCACCGAAGTCTCGTCGCCCGAGCTGCTCGTCGTCGCCCTGCTCTTTCATGACGTGGGTAAGTGGACGAACCTCAACCATTCGGAAGAAGGCGTGCGAATGGCGCTCAACGCGCTGCGCCGCATCAAAGTACCCGAATCGGACATCGCGATAGTTGAGTTCCTCATTCGCCATCACCTGCAAATGTCAGTGGCGGCGTTTCGTCGCGATACCGACGACCCGGAGACGGTGAAACAATTTGCTCGGCTCGTGGGCACCGAAGAGCGGCTCAAGCTGCTCTGCGTCCTAACCCTGTGCGACGTGGGCGCCGTCGGACCAGACGTGATGACGCCGTGGAAGGAGGAGCTGCTCTGGCGGCTCTACGTCGACACATACAACCAGTTGACGCGCGGCTACGGAGACGAGGTTATCGAGGAGCGGAGCGACCTGGAAGGGCTGCTCGATGCAAAGCCGAACGACGTCAGCGAATCCGAGGTCACGGCGTTCCTCGACGGCCTTCCCCACCGATACCTGCGCTCCGTGGAGGCCGCACGCGTCTATGAGCACATTCGTCTGGCCCGTGACCTCGCGTCGTCAGACGCCCATTGCTCGCTTGACCCCAAGGACTCAGTGTGGGAGCTCACTGTGGTGTCGGTCGACCGACCGCAGCTGTACACGAAGGTCTGCGGGGTGCTCTCCTATTTCGGCATGGAGATACTGCGAGGACAAGCCATGTCGAATCGGCATGGCGTGGCGGTCGACATCTTTCAATTCACGGACGCCGAGCGGTTTCTCGAGCTCAACCCATCCGGTCGTGACGAGATCATCCGTCGTCTTCAGGATGTGGTGGCGGACCGAGAGGACATCGATCGGATGCTCCAGCCCAAGGTCCGGGGGCTGTCGCGTCAAAAGCAGACGCATCTGCCGAGTGTCGTGCATATCGACAACTCGGTTTCGGATCGCTTTACGATCGCCGAGATCGTGGCGCCAGACGCCTGGGGACTCCTGTATCGCATCAGCCACGCCATCTCGAAACATGGTTGTGATATCGAGCTCGTGCTCATTTCGACGGAAGGCAGCCGCGCCATCGACGTCTTCCATCTGACCATGGGCGGCGCCAAGCTGACCGCCGAGGAAAGCGACGGCCTACGCGCCGAACTCGAAGAGGCACTGCAACGCGATGAAGCTCATTAAGGCGATCGTGCGGCCCAACAAGGTCGACGACGTGAAGGATGCCTTGGCCAAGAACAGTATTTCCGGCATGACGGTCTCCGAGGTCCGGGGACATGGCCGTCAGCGGGGGCACTCGGCTGTCTATCGTGGGAACGAATACGAGATCAGCCTGCTGCCGAAAATGGAGATCGAGATCGTCGTCCCCGACGAGCTCGTTGAAGACGCGATAAACGCGATCATGGAGGCCGCCCGCACCGGCGAGATCGGTGACGGGCGAGTATTCGTGATCCCTGTGGAACAGGGACGGATCATTCGTACCGGTGAGCGAGACGTGGTCTAACGATAGACCGAAGAACTAAAGACAGAGAACAGTCAGGAGGAAATCGGATGCAACCCAAAGACGTCATGGCACTCATTCAGGAAAAGGGCATTCAGGCTGTCGATATTCGGTTTGTCGACTTGCCCGGCCTATGGCAGCACTTCACCCTATCGACGAAGGAGTTTTCCGAGGACGCGTTCGAGGAGGGCCTCGGGTTCGACGGATCGAGCATCCGCGGCTTCCAGGCCATCCAGGAAAGCGACATGCTGTTGATGCCGGATGCGACAACCGCGTTCATCGATCCCTTCGCAGCGGCTCCCACGCTCGTCCTCATCGCCAATGTGAAAGACCCGGTGACTGGCGAATCGTACTCGCGCGACCCTCGGTATATCGCACAGAAGGCCGAGTCGTATCTCAAGACGACCGGAATAGGTGATACCGCATATTTTGGACCCGAACCCGAATTCTTCATCCTCGATGACGTCAGGTTCAGCCAAGGCTACAACCATGGCTTTTACTACATCGATTCGAAGGAAGGATTCTGGAACTCCGGAACGGAGGAAAACCCGAATCTTGGCTACAAGCCGCGGTACAAGGAGGGGTATTTTCCTGTTCCGCCGATGGACTCGCTCCAAGACCTACGAACTGAGATGATGCTGACGCTGGAATCGGTTGGAGTCGACATCGAAGTACACCATCACGAAGTAGGCACGGCTGGACAGGCCGAGATCGACATGCGGTTCGACTCGCTCGTGAGTATGGGCGACAAGCTGCTCAAGTACAAGTACGTCATCAAGAACGTCGCGCGGCGTCACAACAAGACCGTGACGCTGATGCCGAAGCCAATTTTTCAGGACAACGGCTCCGGCATGCACGTCCATCAGAGTGTGTGGAAAGGCGACAAGAACACGTTCTTCGAGGCCGGAACCTACGCGGATCTTAGCAAGACGGCGCTCTACTACATCGGCGGGATCCTCAAGCACGCCCCGTCGCTGCTGGCCTTTTGCAATCCGACCACTAACTCATATCGACGGTTGGTCCCTGGGTACGAGGCTCCGATCAACTTGATCTACTCGCAGCGTAACCGCAGCGCGGCCGTAAGGATTCCGGCGTACTCCCGAAGCGAGAAGGCCAAGCGGATCGAGTGCCGGTTTCCCGACCCGAGCTGCAACGGCTACCTCGCCTTCAGCGCCATGCTGATGGCTGGCCTCGATGGCATCCAGAACAAGATCACGCCCCCGGGACCACTCGATAAGGACCTGTACGACCTCCCAGCCGAGGAAATGGCGAAGATCGAGAGCACGCCCGGGAGTCTGCCCGAAGTGCTCGATGCGCTGGAAGCCGACCACGACTTCCTCCTCAAGGGTGACGTGTTCACGCCGGACGTCGTCGAGAACTGGGTCGCTTACAAGCGGGAAAACGAAGTCGACGCAATCCGCCTGCGGCCGCATCCGTGGGAGTTCGCTCTGTACTTCGACATTTAGTAACCTCGCAAGGCCGATCGGGCGGGGCCGCTTGTGGTCCCGCCCTCGGTCGTCATGATCGTGGTTACTGAAGATCCCGGTGACGTCACGCCACGCGACCTGTTTCTGGCCAGCGAGCTGTCCGAAGACGCGGCCCGTCAGTACCTTGCCAGTCGCGGCTTTCGCGACCCGAGTGACGCCGATCGCCACCTCCAACAACTAGCCGACGACCTGCCTACGCGACTCGCGCTTGGCGAGCTCGCCGGCGTGCTCCTGGAAACGCTCACCGAGGCTCCGGATCCGGACGGCGCGCTCGTCGGTTTCTGCCGGTACGTCGCCACGCGTGCTCCGAAGAGCTCACTCATCGGATACCTGAGCGACGATCCGCGGGCGCTCGAGATCCTGACGTACTTGCTTGGCTCTTCTCCATTCTTGAGCGAGGTCCTGATTCGGAATCCGGAGTACTTTCACTGGCTGCAACGCGAGCTCGATGGGCCGGCACCCGACTCGATCAGCTATCGGGAAGAACTCGATGCGCTTGTCGCTCGTGACGAGGACCCGCCGCGTCAAATCGACGCCCTCAAGCGGTTCCAGCGACGCGAGATGTTGCGGATTGCCGCCCGCGATCTCCTGGGCAAAGACACGCTCCGTTCGTCGACGGAACAACTGTCAAGCCTCGCCGACATTGTGGTCGAGGGCGCGATTCGCATCGTGCTGAACCAGACGTCGCCACACGCAGCGCCGCCTGGCGCGTTCGTCGTGATTGGCATGGGAAAGCTGGGTGGCCGGGAGCTCAACTACAGCTCGGATATCGACCTGATCTACCTGTACGAGGCCACCGATCCCGAGGACTCGGCAGCGCACGAGTACTTTCAGAAGTTCGGCCGCCGCCTGACGGCACTCCTCGGCGAACACACGGACGAGGGATATCTGTATCGGGTGGATCTTCGCCTGCGCCCGATGGGCAAGCGCGGCAACGTCGTCTACTCGCTCAAACAGAGCGCCCACTACTATGAGACCCTCGGCGAGACCTTCGAGCGTTTCGCGCTCATCAAGGCCAGGCCAATCGCTGGCGACATCCAGTTGGGTGAGCGCTTTCTCGAGCTTGTTCGCCCCTTCGTGTACCGCAAGTATCTCGACCACGCCGCGCTCGAGGAGCTCGGCCGTTACAAGGCCAGGGCCGACCGGGAGCATCTCAAACAGGATGAGGCCGAACGCAACGTCAAGCAGGGCCGCGGGGGCATTCGCGAGATCGAGCTGTTTACGCAAGTCTTCCAGCTGATCTACGGAGGGAGTCACCGTGAGCTGCAGGCGTCCGGCACGCTGGCGGCGCTGCAGGACGTGCACCGATTCGGATTCATCGAGGCTGATGTTCTCAAGGACTTGGCCGATGCGTACGAGTTTCTTCGAAAGGTCGAGCACAGCTTGCAGGTCGTGCAGGAAGGACAGACTCACACGCTGCCAACGAAGGCGCTGGAGCTCACCGTCTTGGCGAGGCGGCTGGGCTTTTCGAACGCCACAGACCTCCATTCGGCGCTCGCTGACCACCAGCAGCGCGTCCATACGGTGTACGAACGGCTGTTCGAGAGTCGACCTGACGATGCTGAGTTCCAGGGACGTCAGCTGTTCCGATTGCTGGCGGGTGAGCTCGCCGACGACGAAGGGGTTGAATACTTCAAGGCGCTCGGCATGCCGGAACCGGAGCAGGTGCACCAGGCGGTCAGCGCCTTGGACGATGTGGCGTCGCTCGCCCATTCCAAGACCTCGACGCGAAACCTCCTCGCGAACCTCCTCGCCACGATGCTGGACCGGATCGCCCTCTGCGAGTCGCCGACTCGGATCTTCCATCGATTCGAGCAGGTCGTGTCGAACGCACGTGCACCCGCCGCGCTCTACCGGAGCTTGCTCGAGAACGACCAGCTGCGCGATCGCCTCATCATGGCGCTCGACGTCGGAGAGTTGTTTGCCCGGCGACTCGCGCGGTACCCGGAGCTGCTCGACTTCCTTGTTGCCGCGCCTATGAGTATGTCCGTCTTTCGGCAGTCGGTCGACGACGGGGTCGCTCTACTCAACGTGGCGGGCGACACCGACTCGGCCGATGCCCTCATGGATCCATTTAGGCGCTTCAAAGCGCTCGAAGAGTTCAAGGCACTCGTTGGGTGGCTGGCGGACAACGACCTTGCGATACTAAACGAGAAGCTCTCTCTCGTAGCCGAGGTGGCACTCGACTGGATCGCATCTCGTGTCGCCGCTGAACAGGGAAACGGCACGTCATCGACTCGATGGGTCATTTTTGCCCTCGGAAAACTCGGAGGACGCGAGCTGACGGTCCATTCCGATCTCGATCTCGTGTTCCTCTATGACGGCGACCCGTCCGATTCCGAGGCGTACGCGCGTCAGCAAGCGTTCGTCCGGGCCATCCATCGATTCCTGGAAGAGCCGACTGCGGCTGGCTCTGCGTACAGCCTCGACACCCGGCTCCGCCCTGAAGGACGCAAGGGTGCCCTGGCGATTCCGGTTGTGGCGTTCCAGCGCTATCTTGACACCCGAGCGGAGACCTGGGAACGCTTGGCATGGACGCGCGGCCGGCCGCTGTGCGGGTCGGAACATCTCGCCGCAGACGTTTCGAAAATGATTCACCGCTTTGTTTACGGGCCATGGGACGCATCGATGCCTCAGTACGCCCGACATATCCGCGGACGCATGGTCCGCGAGCTCTCTCAAGAAGCCTCCGGACAGCGCCGCGACCTCAAGATCGGCTCGGGGGGACTCGCCGACATCGATTTCCTCTTGCAGTTGGTCCAGATTCGCGAGGGGGAACACCGTAATGACTTTCGAATCGCCGGCACGCGGCGTCTACTCCAGAAGATGCCCGAGACCGAGTTTATTGACGCCGCAACGCTCGGCCGACTCCGCGGTGCCTATGAGTTCCTCCGCACGCTAGAGACGACTCTGCGCATCGCAACAGACAGCAGTCGGGGGTGGATCTCAACCGATCCGAAGGAACTGGAGACGTTGGCGGCGCGGATCGGCATGACGCCTGAAACAGGCGAGGCTTTGCTTGCGCGCTACAACCAGGTCACAAGGGACGTGCGCGAGACGTTCGAGAGCGGGATGCGTCGCCTCGAGGCTGACTAGCCGTCCGGATGGTCGAGGAGCACCGGGAGGCCCACGCCTCAGCGCGGTGCTGCAGTCGGTGGCGCCGAATCGGCTGCACGGCGGAGACGCGGCGGACGTGGGTCGCAGCAGCGTGATGCTGGGCATCGGCCGGGCCTGACGACGAGCGAGCGGGAGCGGTTGAAGGAGCTGGAGCGCGAGGTCCGTGAGCTGAAGCGGGCGAATGAGATCCTGCGGAAAGCGTTCGCGTATGTCGCCCAGGCGGAGGACCGCCGGAGGACGTCGCCACGATGGTCCAGTTCATCGCCGACCATCGCGCCGTGTTCGGGGTCGAGCCTGCGCCAAGATCGCCCCGTCGACGGACTCATCGGGCCAGCGGACACATCCGACGCGCCGGTCCGCACGGGCGCAGCGCGACGATCAGCTCCGCGTCGAGATTCAGCGGGCTATGACGCGCACCAGCAGGTCTACGGCCCCCGGAAAGTCTGGAAGCAGCTGCGGCGGGACGGCGTCCGCGTGGCGCGCTGCCCCGTGGCGCGCCTGATGCGCGCGATCTTGCCACTGGGTAGGTGAGGCGGTCGAGCGTTGACCGCCGGTGGCCACCCGGAATGTGTACGTCGCAACCTGGGGCGGCTGTGCTCGCTCGTCGACGCATTGTGGCCTGGCGTCGCTCCACTTCGGACTGTGTGCTGGATGCGTTGGAGCAGGCGATCGACGCCCGCCGGGCGACGAGCCTCTCGAGCCGGGTCGCAAGATCGCCGCGACGCCGGCATCGTCCAAGTGCGAGAAGGCGATTCGACGGACGCCTCGAGGCAAGTGATAGGGCGCGGGGTCGGCCAGCGCTCCACTAGACGAGACCGGGTGGGGTGTGTACAGCTCTTCGAGCCGCGCGCATTCCTCCGTCGAGCTCGAGCTCAAGCGCCGCGACGGCATCGTCCAAGTGCGAGGCGCGTGACGCCCACGATAGGTGCCACGACGCCCGGCTGCCGAGCGAGCCAAGCGAGAGCGATTCGGGCGGGCGGAACGCCACGCCGAGTCGCAAGTTCGACAACTCGGTCGACGATCGCGAAATCAGCCTCGGAAAAGTAGAGCCGTTGCGCGAAGTCATCAGTTCGCGCACGAGTCGTGTCACCCCACGAGGCGGATGACGGTCGCCGCGTTCCCGCGAGGAACCCCCGCGCCAGGGGACTCCACGGAATGACGCCGACACCTTCAGCTCGACACAGCGGCATCATCTCGCGCTCTTCCTCGCGGTAGACAAGGTTGTAGTGGTTCTGCATCGAGATGAACCGCGCCCAGCCTCGGCATGCGCTCACACCCAGCATCGTCGCGAACTGCCAGGCGGCCATACTCGATGCGCCAAGGTAGCGGACCTTTCCGGAACGGACGATGGCGTCGAGAGCATCGAGCGTCTCTTCTATCGGCGTTCGGGAATCAAAGCGGTGAATCTGGTACAGGTCGATGTAGTCGGTTTGGAGTCGCGTGAGTGACGCGTCAACGGCATCGAACAGATGTTTCCGCGAAAGGCCCCGGTCGTTTGGTCCGTCACCCACCGGGTAGTAGGCTTTGGTCGCAATCACGACCTGGTCGCGGCTCGCCAATTCGCCAAGGGCACGGCCAACAATCTCTTCGCTGACACCGATGGAGTACATGTCGGCGGTGTCAAAGAAGTTGATGCCCCTGTCGATGGCACGCTCGAAGAACGGCCGGGCTTCATCCTCCGATAGGACCCACTCGCGCCAGGCCTTCGACCCGAAGCTCATGGTCCCCAGACAGATCCGGGATACGCGAAGACCGCTGCAGCCTAGTTGGACGTACTGCATATTGTGCCTGCGCGAAGGAGATAGGGGTCCAGAGACAGGAATCCCTTACGGGACGTTGTGGTAGTGCCCATGGACCGGATCCCAGACTTGTCGCGATCCAGATCCGCGGTCTGCGGTAAACGCGTACGCGACGACTGCGACAATGGCCACGATCACCCCAATCACCGCGATCTGACTGACGCGTGACATCTGTTCCCGCTTTCGCGCGCAGCACTGTTTGTACTTGCGGCCACTTCCACAAGGACACGTGTCGTTCCGGCTGACCTTTCCAGTTCCCATATGTGCGCTCTATGGACCGCCTGCGGACGTTCAGGTTCTCGTAGTATAGCGCGGGGTACCGAGCTGCCCTATACTTGGCGGTCGGCAGATAGGTCAGTGAGCAACTCAGAGCAAGACCCATTCGTTTTCGACACCGAGCTCCGCCTCGTTGTCCTCACCGGCGTGAAGGTTCGTCGGCTCGCTGAGCTGCGCGACACGCTGGGTCGGATTCCTGGTTCGTCGGTATTCTTCCATACCCATCAGGTCTACCTGGCTCACAACTTTCAGAAGCCGCTCCACTACAACGACTTTGCTATCTGGGTATCGCAAGCACTGAGAGAAGAGGCGTTGGCTGAGAAGCTCGCGGCTATCGATCTCCTGGCATTCACGACTATCCGAGAGCTGCGGCTGGCCATTCTCCAAACCATCGACGACTACGTCGAGACGCACGGCGACGTCAGTCAGGCGTGTCGGGCTGACGAGGCCTTCCACTTTTGCCGATCGCGGAGCTTCGTCCTGCCCACCGGCATCATCGCGCGCGACGTGCCTGAGTTCTTCGAGCAACTCCCCCATATTTCCGATGCGTCCCTCTACTTTCACTTCTTCGAGGCCAGACTTCGTCTGGGCCGCCGCGCGAGCGACTTTTCTCGCTGGCTCAAGGACCGGGGGCGCGAAGACCTCGCGGTAGCCATTGACGGCCTCAATCCGTACGTGCGGACCTTGGCAGAGCTCAAGCAGGACATCATTCGTATCGGCGCGGAGGGCGACGGGGCAGACCGATGAGCGCAACGCTTGACGACTACGGGACCCTCGTGGGCGCGGAGGTGGTCGACGAGCTTCGCCTGTTGGCGGACCGGGTGAAACACCGGCGCCTGCAGCACATCAATTCAACGGCGGTCGGCGGCGGCGTGGCGGAGCTGCTCACCCGCCTCGTGCCGTTGTTTCGAGAGCTTGGTATCGATACAACCTGGGACGTCATTAAGGGCAACCAGGCGTTCTTCGCCGTGACCAAGGCCTTTCACAACGCGCTGCATGGGGACCACGTCACGATTAGCGACGACATGTTCGATGTCTTCCGTGAAGCGACAGCTATGAACCTCGCAGATCTCGGGCAGATGGGCGACTTCGTCGTGATCCACGACCCGCAGCCGGCAGGGCTGATCGCACGCAAGCAGGAGACGGGTGGACACTGGCTGTGGCGCTGTCATATCGACGTGTCCACACCAGACGAGACGGTCTGGGCGTTCCTGAAGGACTACGTCGACCAGTACGATGCGTCGATCTTCTCGATGCCCGAATTCTCACAAAAGCTCGCCATCCCCCAGTTCATGGTGACCCCCTCAATCGATCCCCTGAGCGAGAAGAATCGAGAGATGACGGATGACGAGATCGCGGCGGTACTCGCGAAGTACAAGCTCGATCCCGAACGTCCGATCCTCACGCAGATCTCCCGGTTCGACCGGCTGAAGGATCCGGTCGGCGTCATTACTGCCTATCGACTCGTCAAGCGACGGTACAACTGCCAATTGGTCCTTGCCGGTGGCGGGGCGACAGACGACCCCGAAGGCGAGGAAGTGCTCAATGAAGTGCGTCACGCGGCTGATGGCGACCCGGATATCCACGTGCTGCCGCTTCCGCCCTTTAGCGACCTCGACATCAACGGCCTCGTGCGGGGCTCGACGATCGTTATTCAGAAATCGCTAAAGGAAGGGTTCGGCCTTACCGTCACCGAGGCCCTGTGGAAGCGCCGTCCGGTCATCGGGGGATCGGTGGGCGGTATCAAGCTGCAGCTGCTCAACGGCGTAACCGGATTCCTGGTCCACTCGCCAGAGGGCGCCGCCAACCGGGCCATCGAGCTTCTCGGTGATGAATCATTGCAGCGGGCCATCGGCGCCAGCGGCCATGAGCACGTGCGGGAAAACTTCCTCACGACCCACCATCTCCGCGACTACCTGCTCCTCATGCTGGCAATGGAGCATCGCGAAACCGACATCACGCTGCTGACCGCGGCGCGCTGACCAGTCGGGCGCCGGCCTTCACGTGCTCAGCAGCAGCTTGCCGATATGGTGGCTGGCCTCCATGATCCGGTGCGCCTCGGCCGCATGCTCCAGGGTAAGGACCTGATGAATCTGCGGTTGGAACTGCCCATCCGCGACCCAAGGCCAAACTCGGGCGCGAACAGCATCGGTAACCGCTCCTTTCTCAGCGATGGCCCGAGAACGAAGTGTCGAGCCGGTCACGATCAAGCGGCGCGACATAATCTGCGCGAGGTTCACCTCGGCCTTGGCTCCGCCCATCAGACCGATCACCACCAACCGACCGTCGGTGGCGAGACTATCGAGGTTTGGCTGCACATACGGCGCACCAACCATGTCGAGTATCACATCCACGCCGCGACCGTCAGTCTCGACCTTCAGCACCGCTGCAAAATCCTCCGTACGATAGTTGACGGCGCGCGCGGCGCCCAGCCGCTCACAGGCCGCGCATTTCTCGTCGGAGCCGGCAGTGGCGAACACACGAGCACCGGTCAGACGAGCAAGTTGGATCGCTGTAGTGCCGATACCGCTCGAGCCACCGTGCACGAGGAACGTCTCTCCTTTGGCCAGCCGGCATCTGTCGAAGAGGTTCGTCCAGACCGTCAGACAGGCCTCCGGGAGGGCAGCGGCGTCCACAACATCAACCCGCTCCGGCACTGGCAACGCCTGAGGAACTGGGACGACGCAGTACTCCGCGTATCCGCCGCCGGTCACGAGCCCGCAAACTCGGTCACCCACCGCCCAGTCCGTGACACCGGGCCCAAGTGACGCCACGATTCCTGACACCTCCAGGCCGAGCACATCCGATGCCCCTGGCGGAGGAGGGTAATTACCGAGCCGTTGCAACACGTCGGCTCTATTCACACCAGCTGCGGCGACCTTCACCAGGAGCTCCCCCGCCGCCGGGGTCGGAACCGGACGCGATCCAATCCTCAGGCTGTCGGCCGGCCCGAACTCGGTGATCTCGACGACACGCATAGTCGTAGGAATGGTCATGTTTGCTCCTGATGGGTGTTCAGTGTTCGCCCGTGAAGGTCGACAACTATACACTGTGCGCACGGACAGACGGCGCGAGTATAATCAGCGCTCGCACAATGAGCCTCCGCATCGTAATCGTCGGCTACGGCCGGATGGGCAAAGAGATCGACGCTCTTGCCGAGGCCTTCGACTGCGAGATCGTTGAACGTCTCGACATCCACAACAATGCGTCGGGAGAGGCGATCGACCCGGCTCGCCTCCCCGAAGCCGACGTCGCCATCGACTTCTCGACAGCCGAGGCCACGGTCGACAACCTCCCGCGCTTTGCAGAGATCGGACTCAACATGGTGATCGGCACAACCGGATGGAACGATCACGAAGCGGAGCTACGACAAGTCGTGGCCAACTCGAACATCGGGGTCGTTGCGGCAGCAAATTTCTCGGTCGGCGTAAATATCTCCCTCGATCTGGTGGAGCGTGCCGCGCCGTTGTTTGCACGGCACGAAGATTTCGGTGCCTGGATTCACGAAACGCATCACGCAGCGAAGATCGATGCGCCATCAGGCACCGCGCTCGCCCTCAAAGCCGCGATGAAACAGTCAGGGTACGATCGATCGATTGACGTCGCGTCAACACGGGTCGGCTCGGTCCCGGGGATTCACAGCGTCGGGTTCGACGGGCCCGCCGAGACGATCACGCTCACGCACACCGCCAGGAACCGAACGACGTTCGCACGCGGCGCGCTCGAGGCAGCGCGGTGGGTGAAAGGGCGACAGGGTTGGTTCGGGATGCGGGATGTGCTTGGCATGACGTGAAGGATGGAGAAGCCATGAACGAACGATGGTCCGGTTGCGGCACCGCGCTCGTCACTCCGTTTTCCGAAACGGGTGAGCTGGACGAAGCGGCCGTCTCTCGACTCGCCCGAAGACAGGTCGAGGCTGGCGTGCACTTTCTGGTACCGTGCGGGACAACGGGCGAGAGTCCCACGCTGTCGCATGAGGAACAGCTCCGCGTCGTCGAGCTCGTCGCGTCGGAGGCCAGCGGCCGAGTCCCGGTGCTTGCCGGTGCTGGCGGAAATGACACGGCGAGCGTGGTCACGCTCGCGCGGAACATGGTTCAGGCCGGCGCCGACGGGATCCTCTCGGTGACCCCGTACTACAACAAGCCGACGCCTGAGGGCCTATATCGGCACTACTCGACGATCGCCGACTCCATCGACCGGCCGGTTGTCGTCTACAACGTGCCGAGCCGAACTGGATGCAACATCGCCGCGGAGACGCTGATCCGGCTGGCCACAATCGAGAACATCGTCGGCGTGAAAGAGGCCTCTGGCGACCTTGTGCAGATGTGCTCCATTTGTCGAGACGTGCCTGAGGGGTTTAGCGTGCTGTCTGGCGACGACGCCTTCACGCTGCCGCTCATCGCCCTCGGCGGCGTCGGTGTGATCTCCGTCATCTCGAACGAGGTCCCGGGCGAGATGGCGAAAATGGTCGATGCCGCCCGAAGAGGCGATTTTGCGAGTGCCCGGACCCTCCACGAGCGCTTGCTCCCACTGATGCAGATCAACTTCGTCGAATCGAATCCGATTCCGGTTAAGGCGGCGCTCGTCGAGATGGGGGTCCTTACCCAGGCGCACTATCGTCTCCCCCTCGTTCCGCCACGGCCCGCCGCTCGGCAGCGCATCGCCGACGTGATCCAGGGCCTGGGTCTGGCTCACTCCGAACTTGCCCATTCTTGAGCTACCCGATGCGGACACGAGATCGCCGTCGACGACGATGACAACCCACTCGATTCAGGCGCTCGCGGAAGAGATCCACGAGCTCTTTCAGTTGGGCGCTGACGCCGACCGGGAGCGCGCGCGGTCTGCCTTCGCCGAGCTTCGCCGACTCTTATCGGCGGGCCAGGTCCGCGCGGCGGAGCCAGACTCATCTCAACCGACTGGATGGCGGGTCAACGCGTGGGTGAAGGAGGGCATCTTGGTCGGCTTTCGGTCGGGTGACGTGGTGACATATTCGGCCGCGGGCGATGACGCGCCATTTCTTGACAAGGACACCCTTCCGCTGAAGTCGTTAGATCTTTCCTCGGGTGTGCGACTCGTGCCTGGGGGATCGGCGATTCGCGATGGTGCGTTCATCGGCAGCGGAGTCATTTGCATGCCGCCGATGTACGTCAACATCGGGGCGTACGTCGGCGAGGGCAGCCTAATCGACTCGCACGCGCTGGTGGGGTCATGCGCTCAGGTTGGTCAGCACGTCCACGTCAGCGCTGCCGCTCAAATCGGCGGGGTCCTCGAACCCATCGGTGCCATTCCGGTCATCGTGGAGGACGAGGTACTCGTGGGCGGCAACGTCGGGATCTATGAGGGCGCGGTCGTCAAGCGCCGCGCGGTGATCGCCGCCGGCACAATCCTGACCGGCTCCACTCCCGTGTATGACCTCCCGCGCGGCCGCATTCTACGTACTGATCCCGACTCGCCTACGATCATTCCAGAGGGCGCAGTGGTCGTCCCTGGCGCCCGAGCCGTGACCGCCCCGGCCGGTAGGGAGTTGGGTCTGTCGTTGGCCACACCCGTCATCGTCAAGTATCGCGATGACCGGACCGATGCGCGAACCGAGCTCGAGGCATGGATTCGGTAGAGCTCACCGCACTCGCGCGATCGCTCGTCGACATCGATTCAACAACCGGACGTGAGGCGGAGGCCTGTCGCTGGGTGTCCGCCTGGCTCCGCGAGCGGCGCTACAACGTCGTCGATCAGCCCGTCGTCGAAGATCGGTTCAACATCATCGCCACGCTGGACCCGCCCGAGGTAGTGCTCTCGACCCATATCGATACGGTTCCGCCGTTTTTCCCTGGACGGGAGGTCGATGGCAAGCTGTACGGTCGCGGCGCCTGCGATGCGAAGGGCATCCTGGCGGCGCAAATGGCGGCGCTCGAGCAGCTGCGCGCGGAGGGCGAACGACGTGTTGGATTGCTCGTCGTCGTCGGCGAAGAACACGGGAGTCATGGCGCGCACGCCGCCAACGCTCACCCCCTGGGGTCACGGTACCTCATCAACGGCGAACCCACCGGGAGTCGGTTGGGGGCCGCGACCCGCGGAGTGTATCGCGTCCGCCTCTCGGCGAAAGGCCGTGCTGCGCACTCGTCAAACCCCGAGCTCGGGGTATCCGCGATTGAGAAACTCATTGACGCGCTGGTACAGCTCCGAGGACTGCCGCTCCCCGAGAATCAGAACATGGGGCTCACCTCTTACACCGTAGGACTCATGTCTGGCGGCATCGCACCAAACGTCGTGCCGCCCTCCGCCGAAGCTGAGGTCAACTTCCGAACAGTTGGACCTGCCGTCGACGTCCGGACGGCGCTCGAGCCGCTCGCTGACACCGTGGACCTTTCAGATGTCGGGGAGGTCCCTCCCGTGACGCTGGAGACCGTTCCAGGATTCGAAGCGGAGACGTTCGCCTTCACGACCGATATCCCGTTTCTGTCGGCCTGGGGCGAGCCCCTGCTGTTCGGCCCCGGCTCGATCCTCGTGGCCCACACCGCCGACGAGCACGTCCACCTGAACGAGCTGCAGGCCTCAGTCGGGCACTACGTCGACATCGCGAAGAGCCTCCTCGCAAGTTGAGAAGGCAGGTCGGATGGGTGGTGTGTCGCATCGACGGTGCCCCTGGGGAGACACTCACCCGCTCTATGTCGACTATCACGATTTAGAATGGGGCATCCCGACCAATGAAGACCGGAAGCTGTTTGAGATGCTATTGCTGGAAAGTGCCCAAGCGGGTCTCAGCTGGCTGACGATTCTCAAGAAGCGCGAGCACTACCGCCGTGCGTTCGCAGGCTTCAATGCTCGAAGGGTCGCCCGCTTCGATGACCGTCGGGTGGAACGGCTGCTCGGTGACGCTGGCATCGTGCGCAACCGGTTGAAGATTCGTTCGGCCGTCACAAACGCCCAAGCGTTTCTCGCAGTGCAGCGAGAGCACGGCAGCTTCAATCAGTTCGTCTGGCAATTCGTTGGCGGGACGCCCCGACAAAACGGGTGGCGCCAACTGAGCCAGGTGCCAGCCAAAACACCCGAATCCGATGCGATGAGCACCGAACTCAAGCGGCGTGGCTTCAGCTTCGTCGGCTCAACAATCTGCTACGCGTTCATGCAGGCGACCGGCATGGTCAATGATCATCTGGTCGGCTGTTTTCGCCATTCCGAAGTTCGGCGTGGCTAATGACACGAGTAGCCAGCGCGTGAAGCGCGATACCAGAGGCCGTCGAGACGTTGAGGGAGTCGACGGGGGGACAGATTGGAATCCGTACTCGAACGTGAGCCTGCTTCAGTGCGCCTTCGCTCAGGCCGTCGCCCTCGTTTCCGACAATGAACGCCGTCCCGGTCGTAGCGGATGGACGAGCGTAGCGATCGAGCGGCATGGCCGACGGGTCCGGAGTGAGGGCCACCAGGTGGTAGCCGCGCCCACGTAGCCTCCCGAGTCCCCGGGGCCACTCATCGACGACCGCGAACGGGACCGATAGCGTCGTACCAATCGACGTTCGTATCGCCTTTCGGTACAAGGGGTCGCTGCACCCGGGACTCAACAGAACAGCCGCGGCGCCGAACGCCGCCGCGTTGCGAAAGATGCCGCCAATGTTGTCTGGATTGCCCACCTGCTCGAGCACGATCACAGGCCGCGGGGCTTCGACCGCCCGAATCACGGAGCCTATGTCGGCCAGAGGCGGACGCTCAACGAGCCCAAGGCAGCCTTGGTGGAAATCAAAGCCGCCGATCTCGCGCAGCAAAGCCCGACTGGCCACGTAGACTGGCGGCGGCTCCGCGAGACCCGCCAGCGCCCCCTCAAGCGCTCGAAGGGCAGTCTCCGTCACGAGAAGTGCTTGAACGTGAAAGGCGTCAGCGCCTAAGACCTGGCGGACGACCACCCGTCCCTCGGCGATGCAGACACCCTGGTCGCGAACTCGTATGGGGTCCGGAACGTGCCGAAAGGGGGCGACCCGCGGATCGTCGATCGCTGCGATTGGAATGACTCGCACGACCAGGCCCGCTCATTCGTTCTGGACGATCGAGCGTTTGCTTCGGTGGCGATCGACGACCTCCAGGCCGAGCCGTTTGCTGACGTACACCTTCGACTCCTGGTTCTGGCGAAGACTGGGCTCGAACTTGACCACGTCGAACTCGAGGTGATCGAGGGTGGCTCGCATATCGTAGAACTTGTTCTTCGTCTTCACGACAATCTCATCGAACCCGTTGTCCAGGGCCCAGGCCTCCTGCTCCTCCGTGAGCGCCCGAAAGAACCCCTGCCCTCGCCAGTCTCGACGCGTCCCGCCGAGCCAGCTATACAACACCTTTCGGCCGGCAAACTGCACGCAGTCAGCAAGCTTGGAAACGAGATCCGAAAGTTGTGTGTCGCCTTCGTTGAGCGACAGCTCGTGCGATACCTTGTAGGCAACGGGCACGATGGTTGCTCCGTCGTCCGGCAATGGGGCCTCCGCCATGAGTATCTGGTGATCGCGGTTGGCCAAACGCTCGACTACGTCGGCCGCCCGCTTGGGGTGCTCAAACTCACCGAAGTACTCTTCGATGTACTCGATCTCAAGCGCGCCCTGGTGCAGAGAATACTGGCGGACCTGGTATTCCATGGTCGTGGACTGTCCCGGTGATGTACAACGGAGCCGCCGGAGAACCGGCTGAAATCATACACTCAATGCGCAACACCGATGCCTGAGCTCCCCGACGTCGAGGTGTATGTCGAGTGCTTGCGTTCCCGAATCATCGGTCGGCGCTGCCAAGCACTTCGCATCACGAATCCGTTCGTGCTCCGCTCGGTAACCACGACCTCGGACGACCTGGCGGGGCGCTCGGTCAACGCCGTGCGTCGACTCGGCAAACGGATTGTGCTGGTCTTCGAGGGCGAGCTGTACGTCGTCATCCACTTGATGATCGCCGGTCGTTTGCGGTGGCGGAACACCGGCACCCGCCCGCCAGCGAAAATCGGTCTCGCCGCGTTTGACTTCCCAAACGGGACCCTCGTGCTTAGTGAGACCGGCTCGACCAAACGCGCCTCTATTCACATCGAGCACGGCGAGATGGCGCTCCGCGCTCATGACCGGGGCGGCCTGGAAGTTCTCGAGTCTGACTTGGCAAGCTTCGAGACGGCGCTGCGACGCGAGAACCACACGCTCAAGCGAGCATTGACCGACCCCCGCCTGTTTTCAGGAATCGGGAACGCGTACTCGGACGAGATTCTCCACCGAGCGCGGCTGTCGCCGCTCGCCCTGACGAGTCGGCTCTCGGAGCCCATGGTGCGGACGCTCTACGACGCGACGCGATACGTCCTGACCAAGTGGGTCGACCGCCTCAGAACCGAGACCGGGAGCGGATTCCCTGACAAAGTCTCCGCCTTCCGACCCGGCATGAGCGTGCATGGGCGCTATCGCAAGCCGTGTCCGGTGTGCGAAGCTCTGGTGCAGCGGATTGTGTACGCGAAAACCGAGATCAACTACTGCGCACGGTGTCAGACTGGCGGAAGACTGCTCGCTGACCGCGCGCTCTCATGCCTCTTGAAACGGGACTGGCCGGCGACGCTCGACGACTGGGAAGACCGCGTCAGCGCGAAACCGTAGTCAAAGCCGAGCCTGGGCAGTCTCGCCGGCGCCAGGCGCGTCGGCGAGGTTTGGACCAATCCAGCGCTCGACCTCCGCGACCGACATGCCCGTGCGTTCAGCGTAGTCCGATACCTGATCGCCCCCAACGCGACCGAGTGAAAAGTACGCGGCCTCCGGATGGGAAAAATAGAGTCCGCTCACGCTCGCCGCCGGCATCATAGCCGCTGACTCAGTCAGGGCCATCCCGATCGGTCCAGGATCCAGCAGCTCAAACAACGGGTACTTGCGACTGTGGTCCGGGCACGCCGGATACCCAAAGGCGGGCCGGATGCCACGATACTTCTCCGCGATCAGGTCGTCGAGCTGTAGCGCCTCCTCCGACTCGTATCCCCACTCGCGACGAACGCGGGCGTGCAGAAGCTCCGCAAACGCTTCGGCCAACCGGTCAGCCAGCGCCTTAACCATGATCGCGTGGTAGTCGTCGTGTTCGAGCTCATAGGCAGCGACCGCCTCGCCTACCCCAATGCCCGCCGTCACAGCGAACGCACCGAGGTAGTCGACCCGGCCCGACTCGCGGGGCGCCACGTAGTCGGCCAGTGATAGTGAGGGACGATCGTCGCGCAGCTCTTGCTGTCTCAGCATGCTGAAGCGCAACAGCTCGGCACCGAGGCGGCTCTGGCTCGAGTCGGCTGGCGAGTAGACGACAATGTCGTTGCCGACACTCGCCGCGGGCCAGAAGCCATAGACCCCGCGCGCGGTCAGCAGGCGCTCGCGCTCCACACGCGCCAAGAGATTCTGCGCGTGGTCAAACAGCTCGCGGGCAGCCGCTCCCCGCTCCGGGTGATCAAGGATGGCAGGATATCGTCCCTTGAGCTCCCAAGCGGAAAAGAAGTACGTCCAGTCGATAAACGGGATTAGCTCGTCGACCCCGACGCTGATCTCCCGGCGTCCGGTGAACGCCGGGACCGGGATGTCCATGGTCGACCAGTCGGTCTTGCGTCCCCTGGCACTCGCCTGTCCAAACGGCCGCAGCACGCGTTTCTGTTTACTGGATGCGTACTGCTCACGGAGCGCACCCTGGTCCTCTCGATTCGCCTCGACAAAGTCCGAGCTCCGAAGGCTCGAGACAACATCGACGACCCGGGAGGCATCGGGAACATACACGACTGCACCGTCGTACGACGGAGCGATCTTTACTGCTGTGTGCTGACGACTCGTGGTGGCACCGCCGATCAGTAACGGCAGCTCGAGCCCTCTGCGTGTCATTTCGCCGGCGACGTACGCCATCTCGTCGAGCGAGGGCGTGATGAGTCCACTCAACCCGACGAAGTCCGCCGCCTCGTCGACTGCGGTCTGCAAGATCGTGTCACACGGCACCATGACACCGAGGTCGATCACGTGGTAGCCATTGCAGCGGAGGACAACGGCCACGATGTTCTTCCCGATGTCGTGGACGTCACCCTTGACCGTCGCCATGACGACTGTCGGCGCGGTCCTCGACGCACCGGCCTCTTCCGCTTCCATGAACGGCTGCAGATACGCCACGGCCCGCTTCATGGCGCGCGCACTCTTGACGACCTGCGGCAGAAACATCTTGCCGGCACCGAAGAGGTCGCCGACGGTCTTCATGCCGTTCATCAGAGGTCCCTCGATGACCTCCAGCGGACGCGCGCGCTGCTGTCGCGCTTCCTCGACATCAGACTCGATGAAGTCGACAACACCGTGCACCAGTGCGTACGCCAATCGCGACTCGACGTCGACATCGCGCCATGCCAGGTCGACCTCGCGCTTCCGTCCGCTGCCCTTGACGGTCTCGGCAAGCTCAATCATTCGATCGGTCGCGTCCGGACGCCGGTTGAACAGAATGTCATCGACGTGCGTGAGGAGGTCGGGTGGAATGTCTTCGTACACAGCGAGCTGACCCGCGTTGACAATGCCCATGTCCATTCCGGCGCTTACGGCGTGGTAGAGAAACGCCGAGTGCATGGCCTCACGGACGAGGTCGTTCCCGCGAAACGAAAAGGAGAGGTTGCTCACGCCTCCACTCACCGACACACCAGGGCAGCGCTCCTTGATGCGCCGGGTTGCCTCAATGAAGTCAATGGCGTAGGAATTGTGCTCCTCGATCCCGGTCGCGATGGCGAGTACGTTGGGATCAAAGATGATGTCCCTGGGCTCCATCTGCGCCTGCTCTATCAGCAGCCGATAGGCGCGGTAGCAGATCTCGACCTTGCGATCGACTGTGTCAGCCTGACCCGTTTCATCGAACGCCATCACGACCACAGCCGAACCGAATCGTCGAACTCGCCGCGCCTTGTCCAGAAAATCCGCTTCGCCCTCCTTGAGGCTGATCGAGTTGACGATGCCTTTCCCCTGCACGCATTTCAGACCAGCCTCGATGACCGACCACTTCGAGCTGTCGACCATCAGCGGCACCCGCGCGACCTCTGGCTCGGTGGCGATGAGGTTGAGGAACTTGACCATCGCCTCCTCGGAATCAAGCATCGCCTCGTCCATGTTGACGTCAACGATGTTCGCGCCACCCCGAACCTGGTCGACTGCGACCTCGGCTGCCTCCGTGTAGTTCTCTGTGGTGATGAGTCGGGCAAACCGGCGCGATCCCGTGACGTTGGTACGTTCGCCCACCATGATGAAGTTGCTGTCGGGCCGGATAGTCAACGTCTCGAGCCCGCTGAACTCAGGGTAGGGAGAAGCCGCCACCGGCCGGACCCTAGGCGCGACGCTTTTCACAGCTTGAGCAATCGCCGTTATGTGGGCTGGCGTCGTTCCGCAGCATCCGCCGACGATGTTGAGCAGTCCGTCAACCGCAAACTCGCGAAGCGTGTGACTGGTGTCTTCCGGGCTCTCGTCGTACTCTCCGAACGCGTTCGGTAGACCGGCATTCGGATAGCAGCTGACGAAAGTTGGAGCAATGCGGGACAACTCGGTGATATAGGGGCGCATGTCGCCAGCGCCAAGGGCACAGTTGATGCCCACCGAGAGCGGCTTGGCGTGAGCGATAGATACCCAGAACGCATCGATCGTCTGTCCGGACAGGGTACGTCCGCTGCGGTCGGTAATCGTCACGGAGAGCATCACGGGCAGCCGGGTCTGCTTCTCGTCAAACACGTCCTCGACCGCCATGATCGCGGCTTTCGCGTTGAGCGTATCGAAGATCGTCTCCATAAGCAGCAGATCACATCCGCCGTCAATCAGGCCGCGAACCTGCTCGACGTAGGCGTCGCGCACGGCATCGAACGTTGTCGAACGAGCGGTGGGATCGTTCACATCGGGAGAGATCGACAGAGGTTTGTTGGTCGGACCGATCGCACCGGCCACGAATCGCGGCTGGTCAGGCGATCGAGTCGACCACTCGTCAGCCACCTCCCGTGCGAGCCGTGCGGCTTCGACGTTGAGCACGTAGATGACCGACTCGAGACCGTAGTCGGCCTGTGCGATGCTCGTCGCGTTGAACGTGTTCGTTTCGATGATGTCGGCGCCGGCCTCGAGAAACTCCCCGTGAATCGCCGCAATCACGGCGGGCTGGGTCAACACCAACAGATCGTTGTCCCCCTTCAAGTTGGTCGCGTGGTCAGCAAAGCGGTCGCCCCGAAAGTGTGATTCGTCGAGCGCGCGACGCTGGATCATCGTACCCATGGCGCCATCGAGAATCAGGATCCGGCGCTCGAGCAGTGCCTCGAGTTCAGCCTGCGCGAAGGGCGGGTTGCGTACGTCGTTTGCCATACTCGTCTCTTAAACTGCGGGTCGATGGCCAGCTACGACCACCACCGCGAACGGGTCCTCGTTCAGTCCAGTTCTTAGGCGGACTTCATGGAGTCCGGCACCCTCCATCATGGCGACTAGGTGATCCGCCTCGAACCCCAGCCACCGGTCGCCCAGCCGGTCAGCCACCCAGCGATGGTCGTGGGGTTTGAGATCAAGGACCAACACACGTCCCGACCTCTTCACGACGCGTGCGGCTTCCACCAGTGCCAGTGCCGGGTCGCTTGCATGATGCAATGCCTGCGACAGAACGACGAGGTCGACAGCTTCGTCGTCGAGCGGCACCCGCTCGATAGAACCGCGTTTCCACTCCACGTTGGAGATCCCACGACGACGCGCGAGCTCCCGTGCCCCCTTGAGCACGTCTCTCGACATGTCAACGGCAATCACGCGGCGAGCCCACGAAGCCATTTCGAGGGTCAGATGGCCGTCTCCACAACCCAGATCAGCCACCGTCCAATCCGGAAGCAAGAAGCCCAGCGCCTTCGCCCATGCCTCCCAGCTACGCCCCGGAACCAGCTGGCGACTCGCGGGACTCGAAGTCGCGCCGTGCGTGTCGCGAAGCTCACGCCGCTGGCGCTTGACCTCCCTCAGCCTCGCATCGTCTTCTTGAAAGACCGCACCACGCGGGCCAGCAGACTGCTCGTGGGCAAGTCGTTCCTGAACCAACGCCCATACCGAGGAAAGCCTCCCGTCATCCCTAGTTGGCGCGGTCCGGTAGTAGCTGAAGCCGCCCTCCCGCGTTTCTTCAACGAGTCCCGCTTCGCGAAGCAACCCGAGATGACGTGAGACTCCGGATTGGGCAATGCCAAGAATCGTGGTGAGCTCAGACACGTTGAGGCGCTCAGCGGCCACGAGCCGAAGTAGGCGCAGCCGCATGTCGTCACCGAGCACCCGGAAGAGCGCCGTCACCTGAAGCATATATGAATATCTATATATTGATATCTACTTAAGATCAAGCAGTCCGGCAACAGGAGAAAGGCGGTTCAGCAGCGTTTCACCGCCATCGTTCGCCCGACCGCTTGCCTGCCCGGAGGTAGCTGTCCTGTTAGGGGTCGCGGTGTGCGGGGCCGCTTGAAGGGATCGCCGCAGCGGGTTCGGATTCGTCACCATCAGAGCAGCTGTCGCAGCCGTGGCAGGAGGCCTGTGAGCTCGGCCTGTCCAGACCCAGCATCCCCCTGACGTGTCGATAGAGCGACACGACCGCCAAGACGACGATGATGGCGACAATCGGTTCCTGCCAGGTCACGAGACGCCCCATCCGAGCGCGAGCCCGGTCTGGTAGACCACCCACGACGCCGAATACGCGAGTGCAGACATATATCCGAACATGAAGACCGGCCAGGTCCAGGTACCGGACTCCTTCCGAACCACGACGATCGTACTCATACACTGACACGCCAGCACGAAAAAGACCATGAGCGACACTCCGACGAGCGGTGTCATCAGACGTGAGCCGTCCGTGCGCCGGGCGGCTTGCAGCGACGTTCGGAGAGTCGGGCTCTCCTCGTCGGCTTCCTCGATGCCAAATACGATGCCCAGCGTCGACACAAAGACCTCGCGCGCCGCGAAGGCCCCGAGAATCCCAACCCCGATGCGCCAGTCGAAGCCCAGAGGCTCGATGGCCGGCTCGATCGCCCGACCCACTCGGCCGGCGACGCTGTGACGAATCTGCTCGGCCGCTTCCCGACCGTCGAGAACCGAGAGCTCCGCCGCTCGTGCGTCG
Organism: Vicinamibacterales bacterium; assembly: GCA_965216615.1. Lineage (GTDB taxonomy): Bacteria > Acidobacteriota > Vicinamibacteria > Vicinamibacterales > UBA8438 > CAUZIB01. The sequence goes on from CBDCGH010000023.1 coordinate 480,748, forward strand.
GGATCCGCGACTGACGCCGCCTCGGCTCGGGCGTCGTCGTAGCGAGCCTCGATCTCGGCACTTCGCGGAAACGACAGGAGCGCCCACAGGATGATCGTCATCGCCAAGATGATGGTGCCGGCATCGACCAGGAACTTGCGGACCCGTTGCCACGTCGTCAGCAGCACGTTCTGCAAGACCGGCACGCGGTAGGGTGGCAGCTCCAGCACCAGCGGCAATCTCGGGCCGCGGAGGACGGTTCGCCGAAGTACCGAAGCCGCAGCCAAGGTCGCGACCACCGACAGCGCGTACATCGCAAAAAGGACAATCGCGCCGGCGCTCACGATGCCGAGTACCCGTTGATCGGCCGCGAAGATGACCGCGGTCACAAGCGCATAGACGGGAAGACGGGCGCTGCACGACACCATCGGCAGCGTCAGCATCGTGATGAGCCGGTCACGCCGACTCTCGATCGTGCGCGTGGCCATGACGGCCGGTATCGCACACGCGAAACCGGAAAGCATCGGCACAAACGCTTTGCCGTGTAGCCCGACCCGTCCCATGAGTCGGTCGATGACGAAGGCCACCCGCGACAAATAGCCAACGTCCTCGAGCACGGCAATGAACAGGAACAGCATGGCGATCTGCGGAACGAAGACCACGACGTTGCCAACGCCGGCAATCACACCATCCACCATCAGATCGCCGAGCGGGCCGGCCGGCAACACCGCGGATACACCGCTCTGGAGCGCCATCGTGACGCTCTCGATGACGCCGATCAACGGTTCCGACCATGAGAACAGCGCTTCGAAGAGGAACCCCATGACGACGGCGAAGACCACCATCCCCCACACGCGATGTGTCAGGACCGCGTCCAACCGTCCAGTCCACGCGCGGGTATCCTCCCGAACCACCGTTCGAACGTCGTCGACAACCGTTTCAATCCAGCGATAGCGGGCCCCGATGATCTCTTGGTCGAGAGGCCAGCCGTCCTCGTCCGCCCGGGCCCTCGCCGTAGCGACCGCGTCTTCGGCCGAGCGTGGCAAGCCAGAGCTGGCTGCGTTGCTCCGGTCGAGCGACAGCAGCGACCAGACTGCCCAAGAACGCCGCGTCGACGGCGCGCTGGCGAACGGGCTCTCGTCGAGCGCCTTCTCGACCGTCGACACCTCGTGCTCGACTCGATCGGAGAAGCCGGGCCAGACGATGTCACCCCGCGGCGACAGACGGATGGTCTCGGCGACGGCGTCGCGAAGCGCGTCGAGTCCCGTCCCTTTCGAGGCGACCATCGGGACGACGCTGACCCCGAGCCAGTCGCCCAGGCGCGTGGTATCGAACTGTCTGCCCGCCGCGTTTGCCTCATCCAGCATGTTGAGCGCCACGATCACGGGCACACCGGTCTCGATGATCTGAAGCGCGAGATAGAGACCACGCTCGAGGGCCCCAGCATCGACGACGACGACCACGGCGTCAGGTCGACCGCCATGCCGACCGTGGACCTCGTCGACCGCAACCTGTTCGTCGGGCGAGTGCGCACTGAGGCTGTACGTGCCGGGAACGTCGACGACCTCGGCGGATTCGCCGTCGGGCAGCGTGATCTGACGCGAGGTTCGGGTCACGGTCACGCCCGGGTAGTTCCCCACCTGAGCCCGCGCGCCGGTCAGCGCGTTGAAAACAGTGGTCTTGCCCGAGTTGGCATTTCCGGCGACGAGAACCCGGGCCACGTGCGACCGGCTGCCATCGAGAGGTGAATGCGGAGGAAACCGGTAGGCCTCGTCGGCCGAAACGCGACCCGCGTCGGCAGAATCTGGTTCCAGCGCGACACGCGCGGCATCGACGAGACGTAATGACAGCAGATAGCCGCGAAGCCTGATCTTGAGCGGGTCGCCGAGCGGGGCCCGGCGAATCGTTTCGATCTCGGTCCCTGGCAGCAGGCCCATCTCCATCAGGCGCCGGGACACCTGTCGGGCTCCCCCGACGTGCGCCACGACCGCGCTCTGGCCAATCGGCAGCTGATCTAGCGTTCGGAAGCCCTGGTGCAAGCGGTTGACAACTCCTCTGTAAGCTCGAGGTGAAGGTCTCGCTATCAGTGCGGTGGAGGTCACCTTGGCGCACCGAAGAAAATGAGATTCAATCTCATCTTCCAAGGGTTCAGTCTATATCCGACCAATTTGGTCGGTCAAGAATTGGGGCGGTCGCGAAACACGGGTTCAGCGAACGTTGCACGGCCATCGGGGGTTTCACTAAGCTCGGACCGAACACACCGCGGTCCCACCCCACTCGAACATGTATTCACCTCGCGTCGAGCATGCCATCGTGACGATGCTCGAGGCTCATGGCCTGAACAGACGCAAGGCTGGTCGGGGATACGAAGCGTCGCATGCCCTCTCGGTCGCTCTGATCGTGAGCGACTTCGGATTTGACGAGGACGCAATCATCGCAGCCCTCCTGCACGATACTCTGGAGGACACCGACATCGATCCGCACGTGATCGGTAAGCGGTTCGGCGAACCTGTCCTTGAGATGGTCCGCGATGTGACAGAACCGCTGAAGCCGCGGAAGTGGAAGGAGCGAAAGCTCAAGTACATCGATCAGCTGCGAGCAAGCCCACGTCTTGGCACCATGGCGGTCGCGGCCGCCGACAAAATCCACAACCTGTCGAAGATGACGCAGGGACTCCGGGCGCAAGGCGCGATGTACGTCAAACCGTTTACAGCGCCAATCTCGGGGATGATCTGGTATCACGACGCCGTGCTCGTGACCCTACGCGAGAAGTGGGATCACCCGATCATTCAGGAACAAGCACGTCGCCATGCCGCATTTCAGTCGGCAGCGCACGATGCCGGGCTGACGGGGACAAGTACGTGACTCGTGGCCGACCCTCAAGTCAGTCAGATCAGGGGCCGGTCACAGCTCGCCGAGGAATCGTGGCCACCAGCCAACCACTGGCATCAGAGGCCGGTCTGGATGTGCTCAAGGAGGGCGGAAACGCCGTTGACGCGGCGGTGACGGCGGCGGCAACGCTCGCGGTTGTTGAACCGACGATGACGGGAATCGGCGGCGATCTCTTTGCTCTCGTATGGAGTGGGCGTGACCGATCTGCTCACGGGCTCAACGCGAGCGGCCGCGCGCCGGCGGCAGCACGACTGGATCCTAGGGGACCGCAGCCGCCCGACGTCGGCATCTTCAGCGTGACGGTCCCAGGCGCGGTCGATGGCTGGAATCGGCTCCTGGCTGTACACGGGACCATTCCACTATCCCGAGCGCTAGCGCCGGCGATTGAGTACGCGCAATCCGGCTTCCAGGTGACACCGGTGGTGGCTACACAATGGCGCGAATCTCAGGCGCTGCTGTCTCAAGACCCGGCCGCGGCGGCGACGTACCTCCCGAACGGCCGCGCGCCTCACGCGGGCGAGGTCTTTACGAATCCTCCGTTGGCCCGGACGCTCACGCGACTCGTGAGGGAAGGTGCCGAGAGCTTTTACCGCGGTCCGATCGCCCGGGACATCGCGTCTGCTCTCTCGCCACTGGGCGGGTGGCTCGACGGCGTCGACCTTGACGCCCACAGCTCGGACTGGGTGACGCCGCTTCGTACAACGTTTCGGGGACTCGAGGTGCTGGAGCTTCCACCAAATACCCAAGGAGTTACGGCGCTCGAGATTCTCAACTTGATCGAGCCAGATATCGACACGTGTGGCCCGCACAACGGTCCCGAGTACTGCCACCAGCTGCTCGAATCGATCCGAATCGCCATGCTCGACCGGGACGCGCACGTGGCCGACCCCTCAGCCATGCGCCCGGACCTGGCCGACGAGCTCGTTTCAAAGACCTACGCGTCAGCCCGCCGCGGGGAGATCGATCCACGACACGCCGCGGGGTCCGCTGGGACCGATTGCAGCGCTCCGTCTGCACTCCCGGTTGCCAGGGAGCATCGCGACCGAGGTGACACGGTATATCTCGCCGTCGTGGACGGCGATGGCAACGCTGTCTCCCTCATCCAGTCGTTGTTCGGCGCGTTCGGAAGCGGGATCGTCGCAGGAGATACTGGCATCGTTCTACACAACCGCGGGAGCCTCTTTTCGTCCGATCCGACCCATCCGAACTGCCTTGCTCCCGGCAAGCGGCCGCTCCACACGCTGATACCAGCGCTCGTGACGAACGGCGGCTGCCTGCGGCTTGTCTATGGAGTCATGGGTGGGGACATGCAGGCCCAAGGCCATGCCCAGGTTCTCGCAAACATGGTTGTCTTTGGAATGGACGTGCAAACCGCAGGGGCTGCCCCCCGGGTCCGTTGGACGAGGCAGGGCGTCGCCATCGAGACGGGTGTTTCGGCCGAGGCCCGGGCCGGTCTTGAAGACCGCGGGCACCGGATCGTCGACGTCCCTGGCTTCGGCGGGTTTCAGGGAATCCACGTCGATTCGGAAACCGGATTGCTGGTGGGCGGGTCCGATCCACGAAAGGACGGCGTGGCGCTCGGCTACTAGTGTGCACTAGAAGGAAAAACCCTCTTTCAGCGGATCGTCGTCGTCGATCCAGAACTCGTGCTCCCCCGTAATCCATGCCGACCCCTGGATGCGCGGCTCAATCGCCGGTCGGTCTGCAACCATGGTTCGATCTTCGATCGATCCGAGGAACCGTGTGCCGAGGAGGCTTTCGCTAACGAAGGACTGCTCTTCCATCAAGAGCCCCATCGCGTCGAGCACGGCCATCACCGCCGCGGTGCCGCTCCCGCCTGGGGAACGGTCGACTTGCCCGTCGCCAAACACCGTCACATTCCGCAGGTCGGCGTCCGCAGAATTCGGAGGACCGGTGAAGATCGTGCCGTAGACTCCGGAGATTCGCTCCTGCGTCGGGTGCACGACCGTCACCCGTGACTCGACGGCCGCCTTCACGTCTCGACCCAGCTCACGAAGCATCGAAAGATGGGTGATCCGAAGCGGCACGCCCGCGCTCTCGCTGTCGACGATGGCGTAGAACGCGCCGCCAAACGCGACGTCGACACGAAGATCGCGCGCACCGACACGCAGGGCGATTCCAGGCTCTAGCACGAACGATGGCACGTTGACGAACGACACCTCGTGCACGCGCCCGCCGCGACGCGTCGGACGGATACGTACGGTCCCGGCCGGAGTATCGACGTACAGCTCCGAACTCCCTTCCGGCAGATGCAGGAGCTCTCGCTCGACCGCGATGGTGACAACGCCGATCACGCTATGGCCGCACATGGTGCCGAAGCCGTGGTTGTCCATGAAGAGAACGCCGGCGTGCGATCCGGGCTCGACATTCTCGGTCAGCAGAGCGCCAGACATGTCGGCGTGCCCTCTTGGTTCGTGCATCAGAACACGCCGGATCCCATCGATCCGGCGTTGAGCCCACTCGCGCTTGGCGAGCATCGTCGCGCCAGCCGGAGCCGGGCACCCGTCGACAATCAGCCGCAGCGGCTCGCCCTGTACGTGTGCGTCGATCGTTCTTATCCGACGGACCATGCCCGGAGAGTATCGCGCAAAACCGCGATATCATTGGGGATGCGTGGTTGGGCGCGTGCAACGGTGTGGATCGGCCTCGCCGCCGTGCTCGCGTCGAGTGCACCCGACGCTGCGGCTGAGACGGATCCGCTCCTGCACGCGTACGATCTCGCCTACAACCTCGATCACGACGACGCGATAGAAAGCCTACGCCAGATCATCGCCGAGGATCCGGAGCGCATCGAAGCCCATCGGGGTATCGCGGCCCTCACGTGGCTGCGTATCCTCTTCCTGCGCGGTGCCGTTCTGGTCGACGCGCAGCTCACCGCGACCGTGAGGTCACCGGGAAACATGGGGGAGCCGCCACCCGACCTGGCGGAAGCCTTTCACACCCACATCCAGCGCGCGATTGAGCTTGCCGAAGCGGCAGTCGAACGTACACCAGACGATCCAGACGCGCACTACGAACTCGGTGCCGCGGTCGCGCTGGCCGCATCCTACAAGGCGTCGATCGACGGTGAAGGCCTCAGGGCTCTTCGAGACGCCAAGCGCGCGTACACCGCGCACCAGACCGTAATAGAGCTCGACCCCAGTCGAAAGGACGCCAACCTGACGCTCGGCCTCTACCGATACCTCGTGTCGATTCTCCCTAGGGCGTTTAGGATGATGGCCTATCTCGTGGGATTTGACGGAGGACGCGAGGAGGCGCTCCGACTCATCGAAGAGGCGGCGAGTTACCCAGGCGAAACGCAAGCCGAGGCCAAGTTTGCCCTGGTGCTGATTTACAACCGTGAGCGCGAGTTCGGCAAAGCGCAGAGCGTGCTCACCGAGCTCAAGCGGCGATATCCACGCAATCGGCTCGTGTGGCTCGAATCGGCGTCGACCTGGCTACGCGATGAGCGCGCGTTCCTCGCCTCCCGAGAGCTCGCCAGGGGCTTCGCACAGCTCGCCGCGGACGACCGATCGCGGATGCTTGACGAAGACGAGGTGTGGCTGCTCAAGCGCGGCACCGCCCGAGTTGGGCTTGGAAGAATCCCATACGCGCGAGAAGATCTGGCGACGGCTCTGGAACGGTCTACCAAACCCTGGATCAAGGGTCGCGCCCTCGTCGAGTTCGGTAAGATCGCGGATCTCGAGGGAAACCGAAAGCTGGCCCGCGAACAATATGACAAGGGCCGCAAGCTCTGCCGAAAGGCAAAGGACCGGCGGTGTACACGCGCGGCTGAGACGCTAAAGAAGGAAGGCTACTCGAGCTCCCGGTAGCCCTGAGACCTGTTCCTCAGAAGTCGAGACGGGTCTCATTCCTTCGGGTTAACATCAATCCCGATCATGATTCGCCTCGCGTTGTGGGGTTACACTGCCGCCGCGCTGTTCGCGTGGGTTGGGTTTGCCCTCGGGCATAGCCGAAATCCATGGCTGTTCGGCTACTCGGTCTCATATCTGCTGTTCCTGGTTGCGCTCGGCATGGTTCTGGCTGGGCCCTGGATCGTCGTGCTGTTGAGTCGACGCGTGGGGGCCCGTTGGCTCGTCTCAGTAACAGCGCCGACCCTTATCGTCGTCGTACCGCTCGCCTATCTGGCTGCGGCATCCTTCTACTATTGGACCCAAGAGCACCGTTTCGATCCGTATCTGCAGAACCCCGGCGTCGTGATCGACGATATCGAGCGACCACGTGCGGGGGACGAGTTACGCGTGGTTGCGCTGGGCGGATCGACGACCGAATCGTCGGAGCTACCTGAACCGGAACGGTACCCAGCGCGACTCCAGGGACTATTGTCCGACGCGTACGTCGATCGCCCCATCAACGTCGTCAACGCCGGCCGAGATTGGTGGACGACCAAGCACTCGCTGATCCACTACGTGACCCACGTTCGCCGGTGGCGCCCCGACGTCGTGACCGTCATGCATGCCGTCAACGACCTGTACCGATCGTTCGCGTCGGATGGCTACGCGCTCGGCGAATACACCGCGTCGTGGGGGCACTTCTACGGGCCGGCGATTCAGGGGGCCCGGCCCCCGACGTTCCTGGGCTGGCTGCTGGGTCGGACGAGCCGTCTGATGTTCCTGCACTGGTACTCGGACTGGCGAATCCGAGAGGTGGACTATGGCCTCGACCAGTACCGCTCGATCCCGGAGTACGAAGCCCATTTACGCACGCTGGCCCAGGTCGTGGCGGCCGACGGGGCCGCGCTGTTCGTGTTGACGCAAGGGTCGCTGTACAAACCAGAGCCCTCCGCAGACGAGCTCGACGCCATCCGTTTCGGTGAAGAGTTCTGCATGACACGAACTGGTTGGCTCACGGCCGAGTATCCGAGCGTCCCGTCCTTGCGCCGAGCGATGGACGCGTACAACGACGTGGCTCGTCGCGTCGCAAGCGACGAGGGGGCCGTCCTGGTCGATCTTGATGGCAGGTTGAGTCGCGACCTGAATACCTTCATCGACGACGTTCACCACACGTCGTCCGGGGCTGAGCAAGTGGCGGACGCGGTCTTCGAGGCCATCCAGATGCTGCCTATCGGCGGCGTGGATGCCAATTCAACGCGGCAATCGACATCAGGACCGGATCAAAAACCGGAACCCGATAGCGCGCAAGCGGGAAGAAAATGAGGCAGGTCAGGAAGACGCTCGCAAGGAGTGCGACGGGGACGATGGGTCGGGGTTCGATCTGCACGAACTTCGGCAGCGCGCGCGCAACGAGGACCATCAGCGCGATGAACGACAGCGCGTGGGCCGTCCAGAACAGGCGAGACCGCTGTTGATACGACGGTCCGACCGGAACCCAGAAGTAGAATGCCTTGCGCGCCGCGTTCGCGAGGAAGTGCAGGGGCTCCTGGCGAACGTAGTCAAGGGTTTCCGCGTAAAACACGCGCTCAACCTGCTCGGGCGGAAGGTCGCGGTTGGAAAGGAGAATATCCTGATAGGCAACTTCCATCGCCGCGTTCCCACTTACCTCCCCGTCACCGACGGCGTGCTCGTTGTTGCCCATCCAGAGATTTGGACCACCTCGAGAGCTCAACATGACCACGCGTTCCTCGACGACGAGGTTGTATAGCGGCCACGGAGCGACAGTAATGGCCATTGCCACGACCAACACGGCCGCACGCTTCACGCGCTTGGATCCCACCAGATAGAGCGTCAGGAGCCCCGCAAACAAGAGGAACTCGGGTCGTATCAGCACCGTTAGTCCCACCGCGACGCCCGCGAGGGCCGTTGGGCCGAGTGTGGCATCCGCCGCCTCGTGCGCAGGCGTCTCCGCCGGACGCCAGCACAGGACGAGCGTCGCCAGCGCCATGGCCGTAAAAAGGGTTTCGCCCAGGATGTAGGCGGACTGGAAGATCTGGGGCGGGTAGCACGCCATAACAAACGCCGCGGCGACGGATGCCGGAGGCCCGCCCAGCCGACGAGCCATCGTCGCCACGAGGAGCACGCTCATGGCCCCGAGTAGAGACTGGATGACCTTGACACCGCCTATCCCCGGAACCGCAGCACGAACCATCGCCAAGAACAACGGGTATCCCGGGCTTCGGATGAAACGGTGAGGCTCATCGTACGTGACGCCCCGACCGGCCTGCACGTTGTCGGCAAGCATGAGATACTCGATCTGGTCGACCGTCAGAGGCTGGTCGACCCAGTATCCGAACGCGAAGACCAGACGACACACCAGCGCCAGCAAGACCGCGAGGCCGAGCCAGCGACGCTCGGGAAGGGCCCACCGGCCGATCTGCAAGTCGTTCGCTTGGATGGTCACGTGTCGACTCAGCTACCCTCGCCGGCGGGCGGGTCATATTGTCCCAGCAACACCCGAGCCAACTCCCAGAGAATGGCGGCTGCCCCGGAGAGTTGAATCTTCGTCGGTGTCGGTCCGCGTGCCGGGTACGCCCGTTTCACCGGCAGCTCGCCGACTCGCAGCCCGACACGGGCGGCGCGCGCAGCCAGATACCAGAGGAGCTCGTACCGCTGGAAGACGTCTCGGAGCGGCCGGACGTCAGGGTGCTCGAGAAGACGCCGCGAGTAGGCGCGGAAACCGTTGGTCGTGTCGGTGTAGCCGAAGCCGGCTGCCAGACTCACGAGCGGGGCGTGGAGCAAGCGGATGGCGATCAGGCGAACCCAGGGCGTGTTCACGGCCTCGCCGCCATCGATGAATCGCGACCCCTGAACGAAATCGTATGGATATTGCGACTGAGGGGGTCAGGTCGACCACGGGTGGGACAAAGGTATCTGGGTCCACGTCAGTCCACGTGATTCCAAGCCAGGTGCCGTCAACGGGTTGCCCCGTGTAATGCACGCCCTCGGAGGTGACGGGCCAACCGTAGTTGCGGCCCTTCTCGATGAGATTGACTTCATCGCCGCCGCGAGGACCCATTTCCGTGCTCCAGAGCCTACCTGTGGTGTGGTTGTATTCCAGCCCCTGGGGGCTCTACGATGGCCATAGGTCCAGATGGTCGACAGGGCCGCCTGACACCGTCACGAACGGGTTGTCCTCGGGAACAGTGCCATCGTCGAACATCCGGTGAATCTTCCCGGTCGGATGCGTCAAGTCCTGAGGTTCGCTACCATCGGTCTTCATACCCATGCTGAGGTACACGTAACCGTCCGCAAAGGCGATACGACCGCCCAGCGCCATATCCGGATACGCACTGTACGTCTCCGGCTCCGCTTGCCAGATGATTTGCTCATCCACCCACGTTTGGTCCTTGATGCGTCCACGGATCACTCGGCCCATGGACTTCGGTTGTGATCCACCGCAGTTCTCACACCGATGTCCATGACTGATGTAGATCCAGCCGTTCCTCTCGTAATCGGGATGTATGGCGACATCCAGAAGCCAGCCGGTTCCGTATTGAAGCGGACCCGCGCGATATGCGTCATCTCGGTGCCCCTTGGGGGCGCCCGAGATCAGGGGTGACTGCGTCCCGTCAACAGATATCACTGACAAGCCACGCATCTTTTCCGTGAGCAGGATTCGACCGTCCGGCAGGGGAGCGATGGAGTACGGCAGAGGGTCGAGTCCGGTAATCAAGGTCTCTAGTCTGAATTCGTGAAGCGCCGTGGTGATGACCTCATCCGTCACTTCGAGTGATGGTGCCAACCGGAAGTCTGCGAACGTCGTGTCGGCCCGCTCTTCGGAGATCAGGATTGCCAGACTTCGGATCTGTGCTGCAGTCAGTGTGTCATCCCACGCAGGCATGCCCTTGTCGGCGTTACCTTGGGAAATGCTCCTCGCGATCTCGGCAACGGATTCCCCGTAAACGACGTCGCCGCCAACCAGGGGTGTCCCCTCGGCGCTCCCTTCAAGATGTCGCCATGGCAGGCGGCGCAACGATCCAGGTACAGGGCCTCGAACGAGGCGCCACAGCCGAAACCACAGGCCAGAAAGAACGACAGACTGAGGGCAGCAGGTAGGCGGGCCATCAAGGTAGTCCTCCCAGGAGATGTCGTGAGCGTAACAACACCAACCTGACGCGAATGAAGGGATGGTAGCGGTACGGGGATTCGAACCCAGGTCCCGTGGCTGAGAATCGCACCTCAAGCTTGCGCTCTAGTGTGCTGACGTTGTTTTTGTTGGTGTTTGTGCGCCTGACCTTTGTGTCTGGTGCGCTTGCGCGTGCTGGATTGGTGTAAAGATTATCAACTTTTTATCAATTTCTAGCGGGCGCCCCTGGCTCGCGTTTGCGCTGGCGCAGCTCCGTCTTTACGACTCGTTTGCTCCTGATGGGGACAATTTCAGGGACAGCGTGTATCGCCCCGGGGTTCTTGGACAGTGGTTTGACGGTATTCGCTCCTACGCTACCGCGTCCAGCCGTACGAGGTCGTGTCGCACCTGGGCTGGGCTTCGATAGCGGTACTTCTCCAGCATCCACTGCTCGTTGTACGTCCGCTTGAACTCGAGCAAGGCGAGGCGGAGTGCCTCGATCGTCTCGAAGCTTCGCACCCACAACACATTCTCCTTCAGCGTGCGGATGAAGCGCTCCGCGACGCCGTTCCCTTCGGGCTCCCGCACGAAGCTCGGGGAGCTCTCGATGCCGAAGAAGGCGATCTCCTGTTGGAAGTCATCAGCCAGGTAGTTGGACCCGTGGTCGTGCCGCAGTCGCAACCCGCGGGCGACTGACCTGCCCCCCCTGGTCGAGCCAGTTCTCATGAGAGAGCTGGACTCATTTCTAAGCTCCCAAGCGTCGCCGGCATGATGTTTCCGGGGCTGGTGGACGGTAGCCCAGCGCACTGTGGGGCCGCACCGTGTTGTACTCCCGCCGCCATCGTTCGATCAAGATCTTCGCTTCCGCCAACGTGAAGAAAATCTCGCGGTCCAACAGTTCATCGCGTAGCTTGCCGTTGAACGATTCCACATAGCCGTTTTCCCACGGACTGCCGGGTTCGATGAATAATGTCTCGACGTCCAGAGCCTCGAGCCACAGCCGCACGAGTGTCGCCGTGAACTCAGGACCGTTATCCGAGCGGATGTGCGCCGGGACTCCGTGAGTCACAAAGAGTCCCGCCAACGTCTCGAGCACGTCGATCGACCGCAGCCGTCGCGCCACCACCAGCGCCAGACACTCGCGCGAATACTCATCTACGACCGCCAAGATCTTCAACGGCCGGCCGTCATGGGTCCGCTCCGCGACAAAGTCATAGGCCCAGACGTAGAGGTGGACCCCGAAATTCGGACAGCTTGCTAAGGTGGGATCCAGACCCAGGAGAAGGAGTCTGGCATGCCACGGAAGAGACGGAGTTATCCGGCTGAGCTGAAGGCGAAGGTCGCGTTGGAGGCGCTTCGCGAGGAAGCGACGATGGCGGAACTGGCGGCCCGCTACGATGTGCATCCGAACCTGATGACCAACTGGAAGAAGACGGCTCGACAGACGGTGCTGGCCGGCTTCTCGGGGAACCACGAGCGGCAGGAGGCCTCTCGGGAGACCGAGGTCAAGGAGCTGCGGGCAAAGATCGGAGAACTCGTCATCGAGCGGGATTTTTTATCGAAGGCCTTCGGTCGGTGAGCCGCGGCCGGAGAGTCGAGATGGTCGATCCCAACCACCCACGGATCAGCATCGTACGGCAATGCCGCTTGGTGTCGATCGCCCGCTCGTCGTTCTACGACGCGGGCACGGGCGAGAGCCCGTTGACCCTGCGCCTGATGCGGTTGATCGACGAGCAGTTCTTGGAGACGCCGTTCTACGGCTCGCGGCAGATGACACGCTGGCTCCGCCGTCAGGGCGACATGGTCTCTCGCAAGCGGGTGCGCCGCCTGATGCGACTGCTGGGGGTGCACGCGCTCTACCAGCGGCCCCGGACGTCTCAGCCGCACCCGGCGCACCGGATCTATCCCTACCTGCTGCGCGATCTGCCGATCACGCGGCCGAACCACGTGTGGTGCACGGATGTGACCTACATCCCCCTGCGGCGGGGCTTTCTGTACCTGGTCGCCGTGATGGACTGGGCGAGCCGCAAGGTGCTGTCCTGGCGCCTGTCCAACACGCTCGATGCCAGCTTCTGCGTCGAGGCGTTGCACGAGGCGCTCGAGCGTTATGGCCCTCCAGAGATTTTCAATAGCGACCAGGGCAGCCAATTCACCAGCGTCGACTTCACCGACGTGCTCACGGAGGCGGGCATTCGCATCTCGATGGACGGCAAAGGCCGCTGGATGGACAACGTGTTCATCGAGCGGTTGTGGCGATCGCTCAAGTACGAGTGCGTCTACCTGTCGGAGTTCGCGACCGGCTCCCAGGCCCGGACCGGAATCGGCGGGTGGATGGACTTCTACAACGAGCGCCGACCGCACTCTGCGCTCGACGACCGGACGCCGCAAGAGGCGTACACTGACGGAGAGGTTGCTCGGAGCCCGGGGCTACGCCCCGTCTCCCGTCAGCCCAAGGTAGCTTGAATCATGACCCCGGATTTCACCTTAGCTGTGACGAAAACCTGTCCAAAGGATGGGGTCCACCTCTCGTGATGCCGATACGTCGGGCGTCTTCGTACGCAGGACCCATCAGCCAGCCACAGCCGCCCGCGCTTCGGCTGTTTCTGCGGCACCTTCAGCCCTTCCCGTCGCCACAGCCGCTCCACCCGTTTGTGATTCACGAGCCAGCCCTCCCCCCGCAGCAGCCCCGTAATCCGCCGATAGCCATACCGCCCATACATTGTCGCCAACTCGATCATCCGATCCACCAACTGCGGTTCATCCGCCGGCACCGCGCCCGCATGCCGGTGCGTCGACCGCGCGTAGCCAATCACGCGACAGGCCCGCCTCTCCGAGACCGGAAACCGGCGGCGGACGTACGCCACCGCCTGCCGGCGTCGGGACGGGCTCAGAAGTTTCCCGAGGCCACCTCTTTGAGAATCATGTTGTCGAGGGCCTGGTCCGCGACCAGCTTCTTCAGCCGCCCATTCTCCCGCTCAAGCTCCTTCAACCGCTTCGCCTGGTCGAGGCGCAAGCCGCCGTATTCTTTCCGCCAGCGATAGTACGTTTGCTCGCTGATCCCCAGCTTCTTGCACATCTCCGGCGTGCGCAGGCCGCGCCCGAGCTCCACCTCAGCCTGCCGCAGCTTCGTGACAATCTGTTCCGTGCTGTACCGCTTCCGTGGCATCCTGCCTCCTGTCCCACCGCCCGAATTCTAACGTTCGGGCTGGTTCGGTTTCAGGGGGCAAGGTCACGACGCCGTCGCCGATGCCCCCGAAGCGCTCGCGAACGCCCTGGCGGATCGGCTCCAGGGCCTCGAAGCGGTTGCCCCTCTTGGCCGCATGCAGCCCGATGCACTCGGTCGTACAGTGATCGACGGCCACGAAAACGCAGGCCGCCCCCTCGGCGACGGTCACAGTGGCCGTCATGTCCGTCCCCCACATGACGTCGGGCGCCTCGGTGGTGATGGTCCCGTCGTGCGCCGTCGGCCCGTGCGTGTGGCCCACGCGGTGCGCGGCCTGAAGATCGTGCTCCCGCATCAGCCGTCGCACCCGCTCCTTCGCGGTGCGGATCCCCGCGACCCGCAGCTTCGCCCAGGCTTTCCGGTACCCTTCGCCATGAAACGGCGAGGCCTCGAGCACTCGACGAATGTGGCCGACCAGGACGTCGTCGGGGGCGGCGCCGATCGGACCGCGGCGACGACACGGCGCCGAGGACAGGGTCGCCTGCCGCCGCGCATACACGCTAGAGCGAGCGCAGTGCCACACGCGGCAGACCCGCTGCACGCCGTACGCCCGACGGGTGGAGATCGAATGGGCGTCACTCATCGCGTCGACCTCCGCTGGGCCAAAGGGACGCCGGCCTCCAGGTGGTCCACTTTCGCGTAGAGCAGTTCGTTCTCCATCAGCAGCTCGCCGATCTTGGCCTGCAGCCGACGATTGTCTTCGTCCCGGGCCTCCGTCGCGCGACTCTTTAACCCCGCCTGGCCCGCGACCAGAAACTGATCACGCCACTGCGACGCCCGCGCCGCCGTGATCCCCAGCTCCCGCGACACGGACTCGAGATCCTCTCCACGCAGCAGACGCAGCACCGTCTCGCGCTTGCGCCGGGCCGAAAACCGTCCCCCACGGCCGCGCCCGGCGGCCGCCGAACCCTGATCTGGCTTCCCCATCTCGACACTCCTCCTGCGAGTACTCTCTCGCAATCAAGTGTCCAAGAAAACCCTGGGGCGCAGGAGGCGTCGCAACCAAAGTTCGATAGCTATCCAAGCATTCAGCCGGCTCGCCACGCTGGCTGTTCGGTAACCACTAAGGGGGTTGGACCAGGCAACTGGTGCTGCCCCCTTTTTCATTTTGGAGACACCATGCCACGCAACACAGCAGGACTGAAACGCGGCGGCCAGCCGGGTCGCAAGAAGGGCTCGAAGAACAAGGCCACCGTTGAGGTGAAGGAAATGGCGCGCCGGTTGATTGAAGACCCAGCGTATCAGGCGCAGCTGCGAGAGCGACTGCTCAAGGGCACGTTACCCGGCAACATGGAAGCCTTGCTGTGGGCGTATGGCTACGGGAAGCCACGCGACACGGTGGATTTGAATGTGTCAGCCGAGCGGAAGACGTTGATCATCGTGCCGCATCTCAACGTCCCACAGCCGGAAGAAGAGAAGTCGCTGACAACTGAAGCAGCGTCGACGCTAACGCTCCGGGCTGAGCCACCCCTGCGTTTCACCGCGCCAACAAACGAGACCAAGACCTACGGCCCACCCGCGTGGCCAGGAAAGAACCCGAGATGGTAGACCTGGGCTCCCATGCGACGGTGAGCGATACGTATCTTGGCGACCGATCCACATCGACCCTACACCCTCTGGTTTGTGAACACATCTGGTGACGGCAAGCTTCGCTTTGTCATCTGGCCCCGGAAAGGCATCGCCCACACGGTGCTCAAAGGTGATGAACAGCGGTGGCTTGGTGACTTCGATACCGTCGAGGAGGCCGAGGAGTGGGGCTACCGGCTGTTCGGGAAGTTGTTCTTGAATGTCCCTTTGCTCAGCGGTCACGACATCCAGGTGATGAGGCAGGTGCCTGGCCGGTGCTGACCGCCTGACAATCTCCGCACCAAGACCGAGGCTACGCCTTATGGTCCGGCAGTCCAATTAGACGTCGACTACGTCGTCGATACAACTGCAGAATCGCTCCGCGATCGCGCGAAAGCCGCGGCTGTACGGATGTAGCTCATCGAACCAACCATTGTGGTGAACTGCGCCACGACAATTCACTAGATGCACTGAGCCGAAGCTGTTGGTTACGGTCGTGAGTTTGTCATTTAAGCGGTCGACGAGCACCCTCATGATGTTTGCTTGAAGAGCGGGGTCCACGATGCCTCTTGACTCCATGGGTCTCCCTAGGAAGCTTCCGTCAGCGGGAATCGCATAGTCGTATCCATGACAGAGCACCGCGACCTCGGGGTGATGGGAGGACTCGACCTGTTCGAATAGTTCTTGATTCAGGTGGGCAATCGCGTCGAGGAAATTGCTGAACCTGTCGGTTGGGTAGTCGTCCGGTTCTCGACCAGGATCGCATTCGTGGAGCATCCCCGACAGACGAGGGCCTACGAGATCGTTCCCTCCGCCACTGACAAGAAGAACATGAGGTTGCTCACGGTTGATCGCCGCTATGTACTCTCGTTCCCGGACCATCCTCCGCAGCGAGTCACCCCCGGCCCCCAGGCTGTAGATTGCGTAATCGTCGAATATCTGGTCGACAACGTCACGAGGCCACAGCGGCCACCACATCGGCAATTGAAACCACGAGTCACCTTCGGACACGATACGTATGCCCGACCATCCTGATTCGATTCTTCTCCGATATCGTCTCTGGCGTGATTCTCGAGATTGTTGATTCATCCAATCAAGGAAAGACAATCCGCCTAGGTCTTGCGCGTCCACATACAACCCGTCCCGGAGTTTCAGGACCGGATCGAAAGCTCGGGAGTTAGCCTCGTCAATTTCCAGGTATCGGAGCACGTTGTCCTCGAAAACCTCATCGGTTGTGACCAATGCTTCCAGTGTTGCCACGCTGATGCGGTCTACCATCGGACTCAGTTCCCCTTTCGCATGTCGCCGCCAGTTGCCGCTGCCAAGATTTCACTGATATGCGAGATCGCTGCGAGAACGGCTCTATTATTCTCCACGATCGGCTTGGAAGTTCGAGTCGCAACCTCCTCCGACGGGAGCCTGCTCAGTCTTGTTCGAACCGGCGATCTCGACGCCGGCTGACCCGACAAGGCCCTCAAGCGAAATGGTCTCTGTGTACGGTTTCATGCCCCGCTGACAGAAACCCTCCGGAAGACGTCCGACCACTTCGATCCGCCAATACTCCGGACAGGTGAGATAGATAAGCGGCTCGAGCGAAACACGCATATTCAAGCAGGGCGCCTCGCCCGAAACCACCAACATAGGAGGGTTCGTCCTGGTCACTCTAAACCGTTCGTACGGTATCAGCCTGCTACTCTGGGACTCAGGACCCGAAACACTGGTGATGGCCCACTACGAGGGGGAGACGCTCAAGGAGCGAATAGAAAGAGGACCGCTGCCGCTGGACGATGCAGTCGACATTGCCACACAGGTGGGGCAGGGGCTGGCCGAAGCGCACAAGGCGGGCATCGTGCATCGGGACATCAAGCCCGCCAATTTGCTGGTCACCAAGACGGGTGTGGTGAAGATCCTTGACTTCGGCCTCGCCAAATTGGCGGGGGCGGAGGGCATGACCCAGACTGGCACGACGATGGGCACCGTGGCCTACATGTCGCCGGAGCAGGCGAGCGGTGGAGTGTCACAAGCTCAAATGGCGGCGCGTGGCGCACAACTACGCAACCTGCCAGAGGAGGTACGCCGCGAACGCCGAACCCGCAACCGCGGCGCCGTAGCACAGGACCGCGATCACCGGGTGCGCGAGTCGCACGGCATCGTGCAGCGTGTGGCGGAAGCGATGCGCCGCGTGGAACAGCGACAACACACACAGCCCGAGAAGGACGAGCCGGGTGAGCGGGTTCCCGAGCACGGCCAGCATGTGCTCGTGGGTGGGAGGTGGAACCCAGCCAAGAGGAAACGCGATGCCGAACAGCAGCAGGAGCGACGGCATCAGCATCGCCGAAAGCACGCCGCCGGCGCTGAAGAGCAACCACAGATAGGGCTCGGAGTGTTGTCGGACCATCTATGCCCCCAGTAGAAGCCAGCACACGACCGCCGATGCCGCCACCCAGCCCGCGTAATGGCCCGCAAGCACCAGGCTGCTCGGCACCGGGGTCGGGCCGACCTTCACTACCATCGCCTGCGGCGCTGCGTCGAAGAAGGTGACAGCATGGAAAATCACGAAAAGGAGGCTGACGATGTTCAAGAGCAGGATGGGCGTCGTGGCGGACCACGCCAGGAGCTGCTGGTAGGCCGCGTCTCCCTGGCCCACGGCGCGCACCAGCAGCAAGAGGTACGCGACGAACCAGGCGACGAAGACGCAACTCATCTCTCGCAGGATGAACGTGAAGTAGGTCCCCTTCTCGAGCCACCATAACGTCGAGATGTGGGGCGGCAGCACGCGCTGCTGGTATTCGGGCTGCGCCTGACTTTGGCTCATTGTGCCCCCTTTGGCATGAAGAACGCCTTCACTGTTTCCACCGCGGCGGTCAACTTGTAACGCTGGATGGCGCCGGCGGGATCGACGTTCTTGGGACAGACCCTGGTGCACTCGCCCACGAACGTGCAGCCCCAGATCCCGTCGTGTTCGGAGAGGACGGCCACCCGCTCCGCCGCGCCTTCGTCGCGGCTGTCGAGGTTGTAGCGCTGAGCCAGTGCGACGGCGGCCGGGCCAATAAAGTGCGGATCCAGTCCGTAGACTGGGCAGGCGGAGTAACACAGCATGCAGTTGATGCACATGCTGTACGGCTTGTAGTCGGCCAACTGCTCGGGCGTCTGGCGATATTCGCCATCCGAGAGCGGCTTCTCCTCCTCCCGGACGATCCAGGGCTTCACCGTCGCCAGCTTCCCCATGAAATCGCCGATGTCGACGATAAGATCGCGGATGATGGGAAAATTACTGAGCGGTTCGACCCGGACGGGTCCCGGCGCGTACTCAGCAAGGAACGTTGCGCAGGTCAGCTTCGGCTCGCCGTTGACCATCATGCCGCAACTTCCGCAGACGCCCATGCGGCATGACCACCGGTACGCGAGGGTGCCGTCGATCCGGTCCTTGACGTGATTCAGCCCGTCCAGTACCACCCACTCTTTCGGGCACGGCACCTCGTACTGGTCGAACGTGGCTTCGGACTCCTGTTCAGGACGGTACCGAGCTACCTGTAACTTAATGCGATCCGCCATGCTGTGGGGCCTCTCCATAGACCCGCGCGGCCGGCGGCCAGCGGGTGATCGTGACGGGTAGATACTCGACGCGAGCCGAGCCGTCAGGGTTACGGTGAATGACTGAGTGCCCGAGGAAACGCTCGTCGTCGCGCTCGGGGAAATCGGTGCGCTGATGCGCCCCACGCGATTCCTCGCGGCGCAACGCCGACATCACGATGGTCTCGGCGACGTCGAGCATGTTCGCTAGCTCGAGGGCAGACACCCGCTCGGTGTTGAACGTCTTGCTCTGGTCCTCGATGGCGACGTCGGCGTAGCGTTCCTGGACGCGCCGCAGCCGATCAACGGCCGTTGTCAGCGATGCCCCTGTCCTGTAGATCCCGGCGCTCTCTTCCATCGTCTTTTGCATCTCCTCCCGGAGATCGGCGATGCGCTCGTGCCCCTTCTTGCTGAACAGAGACTGCTCGATCCGCCGGTGCTCGTCGTTGGCCTGAGCGAGTACGCTCTGACTGATCTCGACGTTGCGCGAGGCGTGCTCGGCGGCGGCCAGGCCAGCGCGGGCGCCGAACACGAGCAGCTCCGTCAGCGAGTTCGATCCGAGACGGTTGGCGCCGTTGATGCTGACGCAGGCCACTTCGCCAGCCGCGTACAGCCCTGGCAACGGCGTGGCGCCGTTGATGTCCGTATGGACGCCACCCATCATGTAGTGGAGGACGGGCCTCACCGGGATCAGGTCTGTTACCGGATCGAGGTTCTGGTATTTGATGCAGAGTTCACGCACGAAGGGGATCTTCGCGTCGATCTTCTTTTCACCGAGGTGACGGAGATCGAGGTTGACGACATGGTCGTACGGCGTCTTGATCGTGCGACCCTTCGCTAGCTCCTGCATGAAGGCCTGTGACAGCCGGTCGCGCGGACCTAGCTCCATCGTCCGCAGCACGGGCTCCTTCTGCGGCGTGCCCAGCGCGTAATCTTGCAGGTACCGGTACCCGTCCTTGTTAATTAGGTATCCGCCTTCGGCGCGCGCAGCCTCGGTGATCAGGATGCCGGTAAAGGGCAAGCCTGTCGGGTGGTACTGGAGGAACTCCATGTCCTTCAGCGGAGCGCCGGCCCGATACGCCAGTGCCATGCCGTCGCCGCTCTTGATGCTGGCGTTCGTGGTGAAGGGGAAGATTTTTCCGCAGCCGCCGGTGCAGAGGATGACGGACCGCGCGGTGATCGCTTCGACCTTTCCGGACTGCAGATCGAGCGCCACCACGCCCTGGACTCGACCGTCATCCACCAGGAGCTTGGTGACAAACCACTCGTCGTAGCGACGAACGCTTACGTACTTGAGGGACGTCTGGAAGAGGGTGTGTAGCATGTGGAAGCCGGTCTTGTCCGAGGCAAACCACGTGCGCTTCTTCTTCATGCCCCCGAAGGGACGAACGGCAACCCGGCCGTCGGGCTCTCGGCTCCACGGGCAACCCCAGTGCTCCAGTCGAAGGAGCTCCTCTGGCGCTTCCCTGACAAACGCCTCCACGGCGTCCTGGTCGCACATCCAGTCGCCGCCGGAAATCGTGTCGTACGCGTGCTCGTCGAGGCTGTCGTCGGGCGCGATGACGCCCGCGGAGCCGCCTTCGGCGGAGACGGTATGGCTCCGCATCGGGTACACCTTGGAGACAACCGCGATATTGAGTCTTGGATTGCTTTCGGCGATGGCAATCGCCGCTCGAAGTCCCGCGCCGCCGCCGCCTACTAGCACCACATCATGAGAAGGTGTCACACCTTCGTCTCCTATCCGCTCGTGCTCGCTTGATCCTCGATCCCCGTGCCGAGGCAACTATTCTGCTGCGATCGGTTCCGTGTAGGGCCTATTGGGCCGACAGCATTTCATCCACGAGCAGTTTCCCATCGTGGCGCACAACTTTCCTGCTAACGCTTCCGTCGTGGTACTCGTGTTGGATGCTCTGGCATCCGCACGCGTAGAGAGTTTTCTGGGTGAGGACGACGTCGTCGTCGTGGTCTTCGTAGAGATCGCCGTCGACAAGCCGCCCGCAGGGCGCCTGCTGACCTTTGAAGCTGCCGTTTGGGTTCACGCCCCCGCCTCCTCCTCTGTTACGAGTTTCCAGGGCCACCGAAGTATGAGACCTGGATTTCCGCTTTGCCTGCACCTTTATACACCAGAACCTACGAAACTTTCTTCGTCGCACAATCGTCCAGCTCCAGACGCTGTGGGTGGCGAATTGCTAATCAGCCCCGCCGACATGAACATCGAGCGTTGTCTCGAATTCTTACGGAATCGCTACCCACAGGTCCGGAGTCCCCGGCCCAACTCCACCTCGGCCTGGCGGCTTCGTGACGATCTGTTCTGTGCTGTAGCGCTTCCTCGGCATCCTGCTCCTGGTTGTTGCGCCCGAATTCTATCGTTCGGGCTGGAACGGTTTCAGGGGGCAAGATCAGTTTTGTGGCACGTTGACGGGAGCGATTCGGATCAGGCGCTGCTGTTTGACCAAGAGCTACTCGGCGATCACGGAGCGAGCGCCGCCGGGGACGCCATGAGCCGAGCCAGCGAGGTAAGGAAGTGAACCACCAGGATGACCAAGGCGCGCACCGGAATTTAGCGGTTCGCTCCAGTATCACAAGACCTGATATTTCAACGGATTGCAGGAGTAGATTCGTAATGCGCCACCTACGCGTCTCGAGAACGAGCGTCAGAAGTTAATCACCTGAATCAGCTCCCGCACGGAATCGGCCGACTTCATCAACGCGGCCTCCTCGACCTCGGTGAGCGTGATCTGGATGATCTGCTCCATTCCACCGGCGCCGAGCTTGACCGGAACCCCGACAAACAGGTCCGAGATGCCGTACTCGCCTTGTAGGAACGCGCAGCACGGCAGAATCTTCTTCTTGTCCTTCAGGATCGCTTCGACCATTTCCACCACTGCCGATCCCGGAGCGTAGTATGCACTCCCGGTCCCCAGCAGTTTGACGATCTCGGCACCTCCGTGGGCGGTGCGGGTGACGATCGCGTCCACCGTGTCGGCGTCCATGAGTTCCGTAATTGGAATGCCCGCTACTGTGGAGTACCGAGGCAATGGAACCATCGTATCGCCATGACCGCCAAGCACAAACGCGTGGGTGTTCTCCACCGAAACGCCAAGCTCCTGAGCGATGAACGTCCGCATCCGCGCCGAGTCCAGAACGCCGGCCATTCCCACGACACGTTCGCGAGGAAAGCCGCTGACGCGGTAGACGACCTGACACATCGCGTCCAAAGGATTGGTCACCGAAATGATTATGCAATCAGGCGACTCTTTGACGACCTGCTCGGTGACGCTCTTTATGATCTGATTGTTCTTCTGCAACAGATCGTCTCGGCTCATTCCAGGCTTGCGAGCCAGACCGGCTGTGATCACAACAACGTCGGACCCCGCGGTGTCGATATAGTCGGACCCCGCGTCGTTTGTTCCGAGTACACGTGCGTCGGAACCCTCGACGGGGCAGGCTTCGAGCATGTCGAGCCCCTTACCCTGGGGCACTCCATCGAGGATGTCCAGCAGGACGACGTCTGCGAGCTCCTTGTCGGCGATGCTTCGCGCCGCCGTCGCCCCAACGTTCCCTGAGCCGATCACCGTGACTTTCCGGTTCATAGCTGTTTCACTCCCTCTTTCGCCTCTCGTCGTCTGAACCCTCATCCGTCCCATGTATTCGGGATGAGCGCGGCGGCGTACTCCGATGTCCTCAGCTTCGTGGCGGCGTCCATGAGACGCTCGAGATCGTAAGTGACCTTCTTCTCCTGGATCGTCCGGCGATGGCGTCCTCGATCGCGCTCGCCACGTCGCGCCAGCCCACATAGGGGAACATCATGGCACCCCGAGAGCATAACGAGCTCGGGTTGATCATCGTCCTGCCCCATGACGGCTCCTTCGCTGTGAGGCCTTCGCTTCGGTTCACCAGTCGCGTAGCGCAACCAGCTGCCGGACATCATACTTCCCACGCAGGCCTCGCCCCGGCTCACTCCGCCCGCCCCGTATCATCCGGCAGCCGCCGCTCTCGGGCCTCCGCGACCCGCTGGCGAGAGAGTGCCGCCCGGCACCTCCCTCGGCCCGTATGCCGTCACCGCCAAGATCGGCGAGGGCGGCATGGACATCTGAGTTGTTCAGTCAAGCGAAATCCTTGACGAGTGGCGAGCCGTTCCGGCGGAGCGCGGCGAGGTAGGTGGCCTCGTCGTAGGGTGTCCGATCCTGCCAGCACCGAAAGAGAATCCGGATCCATTTGAAGGCCAGCGCGCGGAGGGCGGCGTGGTGGCTGTTGCCCCGTCCGCGCTGTTGGTCGTAGTAGCGCCGGGCCCAGGTCGAGAAGCGGATGGATTGACCGGCGTATTCGTGAAACGTCTGCTTCAGGAACTTCGGACAGGCGAAGCGGTGATGCACCCAGCAGGTCTTGCCGCTGCGTACGGTGCCCGGGGCGATGCCGGCGTGGGTTTGGAGCGCACTGGCGGCCTGCCAGCGGGTGCGGTCGGTCCCGAAGGCGGCCGCCAAGCGGGGCGCGCACACCGGACCCGCCCCCGGCAGACTCACGAAGAGGTCGTGGTCGGGGTGATCCGCGAAGACCGTGGCGATGGCGGCATCAAAGGTCCGGATCGCGTCGAGGAGCGTGCGCAGTTGCGTGGCGTAGGTCTGGACGGCGAGGCTGAGGGTGTCGACGATCGCGGGGTCGGTGGTCAGCGGCTGGGCCGTGGCGATCTGCGCGAGCCGGTCGTCGATGACGGCGGCCCGGCGACAGTTGTGCTGCTGATAGAACCGTCGCATCGTGGTGGGGCGCGCCCGCTGGACGGCGGCCAGCGTCGACCACTTCCGCAGGAAGTCGCAACCTTGGCGCGAGTCGAGGGTGCCGACCCAGTCGAGGGCCTGGGGAAAATACTGCTTGAGCAGGCTGGTGAGCCGGTTGGTGAGGGCGACACGGTGCTGGACAAGCTTCCGGCGCTGCTCGCACAACAGCTGCAGTTTGCGGGCGGCGACGGTCTCCGGTCGCCAGGGCCGGAGCTGGGCTCGGTGGGTCTGGACCAGGTCGAGTAACAATGCTGCGTCGGTCGGGTCGTCCTTCGCCCCACTGGGGTGGAAAGCTTCGCGATAGCGCGCGAGCGCTTTGGGATTGACCGGGTAGAGCACGAGAAACTCGTACTGCATCAGCGCGTGGACCACGGCGCCTCTGCGTTGTTCGATGGCAATCCCCACGGGTCGGCCGTCAAACCGCCGCCGGAGCTCTGCGACCCAGGCATGCAGGACGTCAGGGCGCTGGGCGAGGTCGATCTGTTCGACCGGCCCACCGCCGGCTGGCTGTAGCTGCACCGCGTGTTGTTGATCGCCCCAATCCAAGCCGGCATACGCGGCCATCTCCTCGTCGAGTCGCATCGGTTCTCCTTTCGCGGAGCACGCTTGGCGAGGTCCAGCGCAAGCCCTATAGTAGAGTCCTGAGTGCACCACACTCGGACGACATCTGAGGATGCGATGTCAAACCCCGCGCGACGTCTTCGCTCGAAGGTCCATGCCGAACCGTTGGGGCGGTTGGGGAGGTTGATTCGTAGCGGAGACGTTGCGCCCTCTCCGACTGGTTCACTTTCTTGTTGCAGAGTTTTCCACGCGGCACAACTATAGGGGGAGGTGTATCGGGCTTCTCTGGCGATGATCAGGGTTGCAATGTTGGCCGTCTGTCTGGATTCTGAGAAGCCGCTCGTGATCATTTCTGTGATGCGACCGTGTCCTACACCATAGAAGGAGGCCTTATGCGTCTGATGTGTGTTTTGGTTGTGCTGAGCGCAGCAATAGCGTTTGCGCAGCCCACGCAGGAGCAGAGGGATGGTTGGAGCGAGCGCGTTGAACCATTCCGCGTCATCGGCAACATCTATTATGTGGGCGCCAAGAGGCTGTCGTCCTATCTCGTCACCACGCCGGAGGGACACATTCTCCTCGACACGGGCATCAACGAGATGCACGACGTGATTCGCACGAACATCGAGAACCTCGGGTTCAAGCTGGAGGACGTCAAGTTCATGGTGTCCAGTCATGCCCATTGGGACCACATAGAGGGCCATGCGGCGATGAAGAGAGCGACGGGTGCGCAGGTTGTCGCACTCGGCGGCGACGCCGTGGCGCTCGAATCGGGCCAGGACAACTCTGCGCTCGGGGCAGCGGGCTGGGAGCCCGTCGAGGTCGATCGGGTGGTGGAGGACGGGGACACGCTCACGCTCGGTGGGACGATGTTGCGGGCGGTGTGGACTCCCGGGCATACCCAGGGGGCGACGATGTGGATGACGACGGTGCAGGAGGGCGGGCAGACGTTCGACGTTGCCTTCCGCGGCGGCGAGATCCCGAACGCCGGAGCCCCACTCGTCGACAATCCGAGGCACCCAACTGTCGTGGAAGACACGCAACGAACCCTGCGCCTGCTCAAGGAGCTCGACCCCCCCGATCTCTTCCTGCACAATCACCCGCGGGATACATACCCCGAGCTGAACCCGGATCTCCCCGTCAACCCGAACTGTGCGAGCTGCCTCGACGCCGAGGGATGGACGGAAATGGTGGCGCGTCTAGAGGCAAGTTTCAATTGAGGCTGACGGAACCGTAGGGGTTTCCGCTGCCCTCAACTGGGTCGAGGAACTCAAGCGCCTCGTCCCCACCGAGTAACGCGCACCCGGCCCGCAGTTGAAGCCTGCTTCATATCTCATGTGCTACACGTTGCACTAGAGCGGATTTCATGAGGTCGTAGCGACCGAATAGCCGCAATGTCGAAAGTAGTTGCGGCATTCGGCTGGATCATAGCCGGGCACGGCGGCGCCAATTGTGTTCCACAGGACCTCCCGTGTGCGACAGCGGGCCTTGCGCAAGATCGCCTTCAGCTTCGCAAACGCCAGCTCAATCGGATTGAAGTCAGGACTGTATTTCGGCAGAAACCAGAGTTGCGCGCCGACGGCTTCGATCGCTCGTCGCACCGCGGGGCTCTTGTGACACGAGAGGTTGTCCATGATGACGATGTCGCCAGGCGCGAGCGTTGGCGTCAGGACCTGCTCGATGTAGGCCAGAAAACTGGCGCCGTCGATCGGGCCATCAAACACGGCCGGCGCGGTGAGGCCTGTCACGCGCAACGCCCCGAGAGACGTCGTGGTGTGCCAGCGGCCATCCGGCGTGTGGTCGGGGACCCGGGCGCCGGACAGCCCGCGGCCATAGCGGCGAATCAGATCGGTCCGCACACCACTCTCATCGAGAAACACGAGGCGCGCGGGATCGAGCGTCGGCGCCGAGGCGCGCCAGACCGTGCGGGCGAGGCGGACGTCAGCGCGATCGTGTTCCGACGCGTGTACCGTTTTTTTTAAACCGAAAGCCGAGCCGTTTGATCGTGCGGCACAGCGTGGGGAGACTCGCCGGCGTGCGCAGGGCCTCCTGTCATTCGGCCAGCGTGCGATCCGGCCGCTCGCGGATCAGGGCCGCCAGCTCCGTGAGCTGGGCGTGGAGGATCCGCGGGCGCCAGCGAGTTTGCTTGCGGGACGCCACCTCGCCGGTTTCGCGTCGACGCTGCTTCAGCCGATCGACCCACGCGCGACTGACGGAGTACTTCTCGGCGAGTTCGTCCGACGGTAACCCCGCGTCCGCATCGCGCAGCACCCGGAGTCGTAGATCCATCGAGTACGCGGCCATAGCTACCTCCTGTGCCACAGGAGTACCACGCCCGCGTACTACGTACAAGTGCAATTCGCTTTAGCCGAAGCGTACAAACGCCTTCTGCCGCTATCGAGCTAGCCCAACCGATCCTGACCAGCACGAAGCTGGCCAGGCCCCGCACGAAGCGTGCGTACGCTTGCTGGCGGTAATACTGCGCACGCTGCTGGACAAACCAGGGCAGGGGCATACAATGCCCTCGATCTCAACCTGATAAGTCATGGCCCTCAACGTCGGCTCCCGACTCGGCCACTACTCAGTCACCGCTCTCATCGGTGAGGGCGGCATGGGCCAGGTTCGGCGAGCCACCGGCACGGAGCTGAACCGGCGACTGGTAAATTGATTAGAGGCCACCCATGAGGTCAGAGCGCCGCAGGAGTCATGCGCAGATAGCTGACGCCGGTCTCCTTGTTGTCACCGTCACCTTGGGCTTGGGTGCGCAGGAGCGCTACGCCGACCCCGTTGTCTTCCAGCGGGCGCACCTCGAAGAGGCTACGGGCAAGGAGGTGCTTCGCTCGAAGCTCTGGGTAATGGAGGCGGATGGGTCAGGGCTGCGGCAGCTCACCGTCGGGACGACATACGACGACCATCCGTCCTTCTACGCTGACCAGGAGCATGTCCTGTTCGCCGAGTTTCCGACCAATACCCTGAATCCGAGTGGCACCGCGCGTCTCATCAAACTAAACATCTATAGCGGACACCGAGAGACGGTTGCGGCGGTCCACGGCTGTGCGCTGCACCATGCCACGCTGTCGCCGATCGACGATCTGTTGGCTTACCAACGCGACTGTGGTGCGCGTCGGTCACAGTGGGTGGGTTTTGGTCCCGAAGCCTACGAGGTGTCGCTCCTCGCAACCAACGGCGTCCGCACGCGTACCAGCATCATCGCGATGCACGAGAAGAACCAAGGCCTCTCGCCGCGAGAGGTCGCCCTTGTGTCGGTCACCGGCCACGGTGCCGGCAGTGTCGTTCGAGCGCTGACGGATGATGCCGCGCTCCACCGGCGACCGGCGGTTTCTCCGGATGAGCAGTGGCTCGCGTGGCAGACGAACACAGAGGGGCGGGGTGACGAGATCTACCTGGCTCACATCGACGGGAGCGAGGTGCGGAACCTCACGAAGACGCCGGGTAACGACGGCCATCCGTGGTTCTCACGCGACGGGTCCTGGATTGTTTTCGAATCGGATCGGACGGGAAGCTGGGAGATCTGGCGCCTGGAGCTCGCGTCCGGAGCTCAGCGGCAGCTGACCACAGGCGGGTCGCGATACTCCAGCACGCGTGCACGGATGTAGGACAGTAAATATCTCCCGGCAAAGCCGGGGGCATTAGTTTGTGAGCCGCTCAAAGCGGCATGACGTGACCGCGTTGCGGTCACTTGAGCCACCTAAAGGTGGCTACGTGGATCCAACCGAAGCAGTTCTTGCCGACGTTCTTCCTGTTCCTGGTCCCGGATATACGTGCGAATCGCTTGTTCATCTCGACCCACCGTGGACACGAAGTACCCCCGAGCCCAGAAGTGCTGCCCGACGAAGTTGCGCGGGCGCCCCGCATAGTGCCGGGCGATGTGGATCGCGCTCGTCCCCTTGATATACCCGATCACCTGCGCCACCGAATACTTCGGCGGGATCGACAACATGATGTGCACGTGGTCGACCATCAGATGCCCTTCTTCCACCTCGCTCTCGCGCTGCTGGGCCAGACGGCGCAACACCTCCCCGAGGTCCCGGCGCAACTCTCCGTAGATCACTTTCTTCCGGTACTTCGGGATGAACACCACGTGATATTGGCATGTCCACTTCGTGTGACTTAGACTGCGATAGTGCGTCATGGGGACTCCCTTTCGTGATGCTTTGGCGGCTCACGATGGGGAGTTCCTCATTCCACTCCCGGAACTGTCAAACTCTGGGGGCCGCCCCGGCAAAGCCGGGGGGTCTCCCCCGCTTACGCTAGAGGCCCCCGCCAATCTCACATCTTGCAATTCCGCATTTGATCCTGCCTGAAGGTCGGTAGAATGCGGCCTCAGGACCGTCGCAAATGGCACTCAGTCCGGGCACCTCACTCGGCCCGTACCAGATCGAGTCCTCGCTCGGTGCCGGGGGTATGGGCGAAGTGTATCGAGCGCGGGACACCAAGCTCGACCGGGACGTGGCACTCAACGTCCTGCACGAGGAAGACGTGAGGTCATGAAGAAATCCGATGCGCCGGTGCCCGACCAGGGCATCCTCGTGACGCACCTGGTCGTGGCGGCCGACATCGCGACCACCAGCCACTTCTACTCCGAGCTTCTGGGCGGCGACGTCGTCTTCGAGTCACCTGGCGCTCCTACCTTCGTAAAGCTCGCGAACACCTGGGTCATTGTCGTAGAGGGCGGTGGCGGCACGCCTGACAAGCCCGATGTGACGCTCGATACGCCAGCCGATATAAACCGATTCGACGCATTCATGAACATACGTGTGGCTGACATTCAAGAGATCTACGAAGAGTGGTCGGCGCGCGGTGTTCCGTTCATCACACCTCCTATCGACAACGGCGGGTACGAGTTGCGTTGCTACATTCGTGATCCCGATGGCCGCATCATCGAAGTCGGCCAGCACACCGGCATACTCGAGATATTTGCCGCCGATTCTTGAAGCCCCTTCGTATTTGGTCCGAGTGCAACACGTTTCACAGATAGAAGCGTACGAACGCTTTCTCCCAGCCCTAACGAGCCTCAACGATCCTGACCACCCACGCTGCCGCGGAAGCCCCGCTGGAGGCGTGCGTACGCTTGCTGGCAGGTAATCCTGCCGCAGGTAGACCAAGCCAGTGTCAGTGGCTAGTATTGGCCCGATCCAGTCATGGCCCTGAACGTCGGCTCCCGACTCGGCCATTACGACGTGACCGCCCTCATTGGCGAGGGGGGGATGGGGCAGGTGCGTCTCTGGCGTCGTATACATCGACCAGCGAGTGTGCTCGTCATCATGGCACTCGGCCTGAGCGGCTGGGCGGCGCACGCTCAAGTAACAGACCGCCAGCCCAAGATCCTGTTCGACGGCGGCGATCCGCCGACTGGCATGAACAACAAGCAGATTTATGTCATGGACCCTGACGGTTCGCATGTCCAGTCGTTGACCGAGACGCCGCCGGGGACGATCAGCGGCTGGGCAGCCTGGTCTCCAGATCGCCAGAAGATTGCCTTCGTGTCTGGCCGAGGCGAGGACCCTGGGGACCCCGAGATCTACGTGATGGCGGCTGACGGGTCCGATGTCCGGCAACTCACGAGGCACAAGGGACTTGACGGAATTTGACAGATGGAAAGCCGCAGTCCGCGACGGGGAACTGACCCGTGGAGAACGCACCACAGACGGCCCGATGACGTTCGCCATGCTGGCCCAGCTATACGAGGCCAAGCATGTACGGGCGAAAAAGCTGGCTCTCGCTGAGTCGTTCACCTACCGCGTGAAGCCTCTACTCGCGTACTTCGGCCATCGGCGGCTGCGGGATATTCGCGCTGGCGATATTGAGGACTTCATCGCCGAGTTGCGTCAGCCGCGTGTGGTAAATGGACAGCCAGGTAAGACGTTGAAGCCAGCCTCGATCAACCGTAACGTGGAACTGCTCCGCGGCATCATGAACTTTGCGGTGGACCGCGAGTATCTTGACGCGACACCCTTCCGCCGACGCACGCGCACACTGATCAAGTCCCTCACAGAAGACAACAAGCGTACGCGCCGCGTGTCAGAGGACGAAGAACAACGCCTCCTGCATATTGCCCCCGCCATGCTACGCGCCCTGATTGTCGTCGGGTTAGACACTGGCGTGCGCAAAGGCGAAATGCTGGCGTTGCGGTTCAGTGATATTGACCGGACGCGCCGCCTGATTGCCCTACGAGGCACGACAACCAAGAATCACCGCACGCGGTATGTCCCCATCGGCACAGAACGGCTACTGGCGGTGTTGGAGTGGCTGCGGCTCGATACTGAAGGGCGGCACAAACCGGACGACACGGCGGTCTTCAGCAACGAACTGGGCGACCCGATCAAGAGCTTCAGAAAAGCTTGGGTTACCACGGTTTTGCGAGCTAGTGGTGTTCCGCCACGTTGGCGTCGAAAGGGCGGGTATCGACACCTGACGCCCGAGTGCCAAGAGGTGTTCCAGCAAATCAACTTGCATTGGCACGACTTACGTCACGAATTTGCCAGTCGATTAGTTGAGAAAGGCGTGCCTCTAGCGCAAGTTCGTGATCTGTTGGGCCACGCGTCGATTGCCACCACTGAACGCTATGACACGCAGACACTAGACTCACTGCGGGCGGCGACGAAGCGGCTCGAGGATGGCAAAACCTTCGTACTTCCCGCGACAAATTATCAAGAAGTTATCAAGATCGACTCTTCGCACACCGTCTAAGGAGGCGACGAGACGCATTCGATGCAGCGGGTAACAAGTTGGACCGAGAAGAGTTAGCAGTATGGTAGCGGTACGGGGAATCGAACCCCGGTCCCGTGGCTGAGAACCACGTATCCTAACCCCTAGACGATACCGCCACACCAGAGGCCGAACCTCATTTTTATATCATAGACGTGTGATCCGCGCCGCGTTGGTCCTCATCCTGGTCGCCGCGATAGCAGCAGGGGCCGGTCTCTTCGTCGCGGCCGGTCGATCGGAGGGCCCCTCGCTCGGGATCGTGCAACCCGCGCGCCTTGTAGGTCGATCGGCAACCGTCGAATTCTTGGTGGAGACCCCGGATGGCATTCTCGACGCCGTCGAGGCGGACATCGAGCAGGGCGGACAGAGCTTCCCGCTGTTCTCTCTGGACCGCCCCACCGACGGCGAGGTCCGGCAGGAAGCACCCAATCTCATCCGCGTCATCCGCCGCTTCGACCGAACGACCCATCCGAATCTGACGGCCGGCGAGGCCACCGTTGTCGTGTCGGCAACCCGCCCCGTGCTGTTTGGCCTCCGTGCCGCGACGGCATCAGTCCGACACGACGTCGAGGTCCGACTCGACCCGCCACGCCTGGAGGTCATCTCGGCGTTCCACTACGTCAATCACGGAGGCAGCGAGCTGGTTGTCTACCGGGTGACTCCGACCGACGCCGAGTCAGGCGTTCGCGTGGGCGACCGGCTCTACCCCGGCTATCCGGCATCGGGTGCCGGTGTCGAAGGTGACGAGGCTTTGCGCGTAGCTTTCTTTGCCTTGTCGCACGATCAGGACCTCGACACCCGAATGGACCTCGTTGCCCGAGACGAAGCCGGAAACGAATCGGAGGCCGGGTTCGACCACCAGACGTTCCCGAAACGATTTCGCCGCTCGCAGATTCCGGTGGGTGACACCTTTCTTCGTCGGGTGGTGCCGCCTATCGTGGCGCGCACACCTGAGCTTGCCGACGAAGAGCTGTCCGCCGACGCGTCCATCGATGAGCTTCGGGATCTGTATCTGTATATCAACCGAACGATTCGGCAGGGGAACAGGGAGTCCGTCGCGGCGCTAGCTGTCGACAGCTTCGAGCAGATGATGTGGGACGGGCCGTTCCGGCAACTCGCCAACACCCGCGTCGAGTCTGGCTTCGCCGATTATCGGACGTACACCCATGCCGGCCAGGACATCGACCAGCAAGTACACCTTGGGTTCGACCTCGCTTCGACCGCCAATGCTCCGATCAAAGCTGCCAACGATGGCCGGGTCGTCTTTGCCGCTTACCTAGGCATCTACGGCAATTGCGTGGTGATCGACCACGGGATGGGAATTCAGTCGCTGTACGCCCATCTGTCATCAATCGACGTGTCGGTCGATCAGCTAGTGTCCGCCGACCAGACGCTCGGACTGAGTGGGCAAACCGGCCTAGCCGGGGGCGATCACCTGCACTTCGCGATGCTGCTCCAGGGTCGTCCTGTCAACCCCGTCGAGTGGTGGGATCCCCATTGGTTGGAGGACCGAATCTTTCGCAAGCTTCGCGAGGCGTCTGGACGCTGAGTGCCCTGGGCGGCCCCCATGGACTGAATCGGCGAGATGGCACCCGCAGGTGTGCTGTGATATTGTTGTCGGGTTAGGCTCGTGCCGGAGAGGGCCGTAAGCCGACGTTTGTCCCGCGGGCCCCCTCGATCCCAGATTACGAAATAGGAGACTCTCAATGCTGCACCGAACAATGTGGGCGTTTGCCTCAGCCCTTGTCCTAGTAGTCGCGGTCGCTTGTGGTGGTGGTGGCGGTTCCGAGGTCCCAGCGGCTCCGGCCGCACCGGCGGCAGACCCAATCGACCCGGCCACCGCCGGCAACGTCGCCGGAATGATCACCTTCGAAGGCACCGCCCCGGAGCCGGAAGCGATTCGCATGAACTCGGACCCAGTCTGCCTCACCGAAGCTTCCGGCGCCTCGACGGAGTACTACGTCGTCGGCGGCGATGGCGGACTGGGCAACGTGTTCGTCCACGTAAAGGAAGGACTCGAAGGTCGTACCTTCCCGCCCGCAACCGAGACGGTCGTGCTCGACCAGGACGGATGCCGCTACACGCCGCACGTGTTCGGTATTCGGGTTGGACAGACCCTGCAGGTGCTGAACAGCGACCCGACGCTACACAATATCCACGCGACGCCGGCAGCCAACGCCGAGTTCAACACCGGCCAGCCGATCGAAGGCATGACCTACGACACCACCTTCGATTCGCCGGAGGTCATGGTGCCGTTCAAATGCGACGTGCATGGGTGGATGAACGCCTATGTCGGCGTGGTCGATCATCCGTACTTCGCGGTCACTGGCGGGGACGGAGCGTTCGACCTCAGCGGCTTGCCCCCGGGCGACTACGTCGTCGAAGCCTGGCATGAGATGCTCGGCTCCCAGACTCAGAACGTCACCGTCGGCGAAGGCGCCACGGCCGAAGTGAGCTTTACGTTCACCGCTGGATAGTCCGGACGGGTGGGCGCTCAAGTGGGTGCCCACCCGCGCCTCGTCCGAGGTGCCGCGCGCTGGGTTTGCCCTGAACGATGCCTGATGCCCGAGCCCCACGCCCAATGCTCTGGCTGCACCGCTACGGTCAACTTCTTGCCGCAGCATCACTCCTGCTGATCGCGGCCGGCGGTCTCGTCACCAGCACGGGATCGGGTTTGTCCGTGCCAGACTGGCCGAGCTCTTACGGCTACTTCATGTTCTCCTTCCCGCTATCGAAGATGGTGGGCGGGATCTTCTACGAGCACGGTCATCGTCTGATTGCAAGCACCGTAGGCATGATGACGATAGGGTTGGCCGTCTGGGTGAGCCGCGTCGAACCTAGGCGTTGGGTCCGCAACTTGGGCTGGCTGGCGCTTGCCGCCGTCATTACACAGGGACTCCTCGGTGGCATGACGGTGCTGTTCTTCCTTCCCCCTGCGATCTCCGTCAGTCACGCAGGTCTTGCCCAGCTCTTTTTTGTGCTTGTGGTCTCACTGGCAGTGTTTACTTCCCCGGGTTGGGTCAACGAGTACGGCCGATCACGAGGGGCGAGCGAGTCGCTCGCGGCTGACCACCGGCTGCGTTCGCTTGCCGTGGTTTTGCCGGCCATTCTCTATTTGCAGATCCTCGCGGGCGCCACTATGCGCCACACCGGCGCGGGACTGGCCATCCCCGATTTTCCGCTCGCTTTTGGGCACGTGATCCCTCCGATGTGGGACACCTGCATCGCCATCCACTTCGCTCACCGGGTAGGCGCCGGCATCGCGACCCTCGCCCTTGTCGCCGTGACAGCGAGGATCCTGACGCGGCACCGGAGCCGCGTTGAACTGGTGCGCCCGGCAGTCTCGCTACTCGTGATCGTTGGGATTCAGATCACGCTCGGTGCGTGGACGGTCTGGAGCGGTCGGCAGGTCGCCATCAACACGGCGCACGTCGCGACTGGCGCGCTGCTCCTCGTCACTTCTGTCGTGCTCGGTCTGCGGGTGCACCGCGACCGTTTTACCGACGCATCCCTGAGTCACTCCACTGGCGATTCACTCGACATCGCAGCATGGAGACCGCAGGGGTCACGAGGAACGGGCGCGTGAAGACCCAAGCCCTGCCACTCGCCGACACGCCCTCGCGGGCAGCCGACTTTCTCGCGCTGACAAAGCCCAGGCTCAACACTCTCGTCGTACTGACCGCGGGTGTGGGCTACCTGCTCGGAGCGTCGGCTGATTTCAGCTTCCTCACACTGCTGCACACCGTCGTGGGCTCGGCGTTGGTGGCCGGGGGGGCGGCAGCGCTCAACCAGGTTGCCGAACGCGACCTCGATCAGGCCATGGAACGGACCCGGCGTCGCCCGATGCCAACTGGTCGGATTCAATCTGGCGAAGCGGTGATCTTTGCGTTGCTGATCACGACATGCGGCGTGGTCCAGCTCGCCTTGGGCACGAACACCATCGCCACACTCGTCGCCCTCGCCACCCTTGTCAGCTACATCGGAATCTATACGCCGCTCAAACGACGAACGCCATGGGCAACGCTCGTTGGCGCGGTTCCGGGAGCCCTCCCAGCTGTGATCGGCTGGAGCGCGGCACAGGGCGTCATCGGCGTCGAAGGTTGGTCACTGTTCGGGATCGTGTTCCTATGGCAGCTCCCGCACTTTTATGCGCTGGCATGGATGTATCGAGATGACTTTCGACGGGCGGAGCTTCCCCTGCTCGCCGTCATCGACCCGACGGGACGCCGAAACGCTCGCCACGCCTTGGCGTATGCCATGGCTCTGGTCCCGGTCAGCCTGCTGCCCTCGGTCATTGGGCTCACAGGACGCTCGTACGCGGGAGCTGCCACGGGTCTGGGCGTTGCGTTCGTCTTCCTCGCCTTGCGATTTTCGGGCCGACCGTCGCCGGAACGAGCGCGTGCGCTATTCTTCGGCTCTCTCGTGTATCTGCCGCTTCTCTGGGCCGTGCTGGTTGCAGACCGTGTCTTCTGAGCCACTCGCGCTGGCGATCTCAGGTCTCAGTCACCGATACGGCGACCGAGCGGCGCTGCGTGACGTGAGTTTCTCGGTTGCACCCGCAAGTATCACCGCGCTGCTCGGGCCGAATGGAAGCGGCAAGACAACCCTCTTTCGAATCGTTACCACGATGCTGCCGACCGAGGCTGGGCTCGTCAGCATTTTCGGCCATGATGTCGTGCGCGAAGCTGACGCCGTTCGGCGCTCGATCGGAGTGGTCTTTCAGTCACCGGCACTGGATGAACGTCTCACGGTCAAGGAGAACCTGCGAACCCACGGCCAGCTCTATGGGCTTCGAGGCGGGAACCTCACCTCGCGGACGGATGCCGCTCTGGACCTCGTAGCGCTGAGGGCTCGATCTGGCGATCTCGTCGGTACCCTGTCGGGTGGGTTGAGGCGGCGGGTAGAGATCGCGAAAGCGCTCTTGACACAGCCACGACTTCTGATACTCGACGAACCCAGTACCGGCCTGGACCCCGGAGCACGGCGAGAGATTTGGGACCACCTCCAGTGCCTGCGCGACGACCACGGCACGACCGTGTTGCTGACGACGCACCTGATGAACGAGGCCGAGGAATCCGATGCCGTGGCCGTCCTCCACGAGGGACAGATGGTGGCACGCGGTGCACCGCGCGAGCTGATAGCCGAGGTTGGCGGTGACGTGATCCTGGTCACGGGACACGACGTCGAGACGCTCGCCCAAGACATCCGCGCGCGCTTCAATCAACGGGTCGATGTCGTCAACGGCTACGTCAGAATCGAGCGAGACGAGGGACGCGCGTTCATCTCGGAACTCGTCGACGCCTTTGCAGACCGAATCGAGGGTGTCAGTCTTGGAAAACCAACGTTGGAAGATGTGTTCCTTCACCACACGGGCCAGCGGTGGAACTAGCGGAGCGTCCTCGTGATTCG
This sequence comes from Vicinamibacterales bacterium, assembly GCA_965216615.1. GTDB lineage: Bacteria > Acidobacteriota > Vicinamibacteria > Vicinamibacterales > UBA8438 > CAUZIB01. The sequence continues at coordinate 517,435 of CBDCGH010000023.1, forward strand.
TAAGGCGATTCCCGCCTGGAGCATTCACTAGTGTTGTGGGCCACCTACGCCCTCTGGCGGCGTGACATTGTTCGCTTTCTCAGGCAGCGCTCCCGTGTCGTCGGCGCGTTGGGAACCCCTGTCGTGTTTTGGGTCCTCCTCGGGTCCGGCTTGGGAAGCTCGTTCACCGAGGGAGCTTTGGGAGTGCCGGCAGGTGGGTACCTCGAGTACTTCTACCCGGGCACGCTGGCGCTCATTCTGTTGTTCACAGCAATTTTCTCAACCATCTCGGTCATCGAGGACCGACACGAGGGGTTCCTCCAGGGAGTACTGGTCGCTCCGATACCACGGCTCGCGGTAGTTCTCGGGAAGGTATTCGGCGGCACGACGCTCGCGTTGCTTCAAGCGGCATTGTTTCTCGTGCTCGCACCGCTGGCCAACACTCCAATTCCGGTCGAGATCCTGCCCCTTCTGTTCCTCGTCCTCGCGGTCTTTGCCTTTGCCCTGACGGGTTTGGGATTCGTGCTGGCGTGGCTGCTGGATTCCACTCAGGGATTCCACGCGATCATGAACCTCGTGCTTTTTCCGATGTGGCTTCTCTCAGGCGCGGTGTTTCCGTCGTCGGGCGCGGCTGGCTGGGTGCGAGCGGTCATGTTGGTGAACCCGATGACCTACGGTGTGTCGGCCGTCAGGACGATCCTGAACGACCCCGGTACAGCTGGAATCGCAACCGTCATTGGCCCACTGTCGTTCATCACGGTCTTCGGGCTGATCACGATGGGTGCCGCGACCTGGGTCGTGCAGGGACGAAACTCGAAGTAGTGGAGATCGCCGACCTTTCAACGGTCAACGCCACCCTCAATGGCCTATCGGCGGTCTTGCTAGTTGCCGGCTACGTGCTTATCCGTCAGCGACGGGTACGGCAACACCGCGCGTGCATGCTCGGCGCCTTTGGGACATCCTCTCTCTTTCTGATCTCCTACCTCGTCTATCACGCCAACGTCGGGTCCGTACCGTTCACCGGCGAGGGCGCCGTTCGAACGCTCTACTTCGCCATACTCATCAGCCACATCGTCCTGGCGGCGTTGGTAGTGCCGCTGGTCATCGTGACCCTCGTCCGCGCCCTCCAGGAGCGCTTCGACCGTCACCGGCGTATCGCGCGGTGGACACTTCCAATCTGGCTGTACGTGTCGGTCACGGGCGTCGTGGTCTACCTGATGTTGTACCGAATGTAAGCCGCTGCCTCGAGCGCGACCGTTCCACACTAGCGCCGATACAGCAGGTGGCGAGAGACTTGATCCTGCCAGGCACGCACGCCGTCCAACCATCCTTCGGCAATATCGGCCGGATCTTCCCCCGCTTTGAGGCGAGCGACCGTATCGCGTGACCCAAGCAGCCGACTCACCGCGTCGACATCAAAGCGCTCTGGATGCAACCGATAGATCGAGGCTGCGACCTCGAGTCCGACTCGCACGGGGCGCAGCAGCCGACGGTTGGTGACGACGAGATGAACGCCGCCACACCGCTCGCCGGCGTAGCGACTGCTGGCAGGAATGAACTCGATCGGGTAGAAGCGCACGCCGGGCAGCTGGCGCGCGTTCAGCGCCCGCGCTAGCTCGGCGCCCTCGATCCAAGGCGCACCGACGCGCTCGAAAGGCGCATCGGTGCCCCGACCCACAGAGACATTCGACTGCTCGATCGCCCCGATGCCGGGGTAGAGCGCCGCCTGGGCGACCGTGCGCAAGTTGGGTGACGGGTTGACCCAGGACAGACCAGTTTCGTCGTACCACAGACCTCGACGCCATCCAGTCATCGGCACCACGTCAAGATTTACGCTGATACTCCGCTCAGCCGCGAAGAGCCTCGCCAATTCGCCGATCGTCAGACCGTGCCTGATCGGCATCGACACGATACCGGTAAAGCCGAAAAACTCCGGATCGAGGAGCGGGCCTTCAGCGGCCAGCCCCGTAATTGGATTGGGGCGGTCGAGAACGACGACCCGGACATCGTGACCGGCCGCGGCTTCCATCAGGTAGGCCATCGTCGTCGCGTACGTGTAGAAGCGCGCTCCGACATCTTGGAGGTCCACGACGATCGCATCGAGTCCTTCGAGCATCTCGGGCGCTGGCCGTCGGGTGTCGCCGTACAAAGAGTGGACCGTGAGTCCTGTCCTGAGATCGGTGGCGTCTTCGACGAAATCGTCGACATCGCCGCGGATTCCGTGCTCGGGACTGAACAATCGGCGCAAGTCGACCCGGGGGGCATCGTGCAGGAGATCGATGGTCGACGTCCCGTCGGCAGCCCGCCCGGTTTGATTCGTGACCAGCGCGACGCGGAGTCCGGCCAGCTGCGCGAATTGCTCATCGGCGAGCCGATCAATCCCGAGACCTACGGTGCGCGGAGCATCCGGCGCGAGCTCAATCCCTCGAATCGCCGCCGCGGCGATAGTTGCGACCCGCCCACGAAGCGCAGTCACGTTCCCACTTCCGTCCGGATGTACGCGGTTTGACAGGAACACCACGGCTGTCTGAGAAACGGGATCGACCCACATTGACGTGCCGGTAAACCCAGTGTGGCCATACGAGCCACGACCAAACAGGTCCCCTCGGTTCGACGAGAACCTCGAATCGATGTCCCACCCTAGTCCCCTGACGTCACCCATACTCACCGGCGTGGCCGGGCTCGTCATTCGTCGTACCGCTAGCGGCGACAGCAGCCGCACGCCGTCGAGTGAGCCTTCCGATAGCAGCATGGCCGCAAACCTGGCCAGATCGCTCGCCGTCCCGAATAGACCGGCATGCCCCGCCACGCCGCCCATCCGGCGCGCGGTCGGGTCGTGAACGGTGCCGCGCAGGATGGCCCCGTCCCCTTGACCGCACGGCCAACCGAGCGGGCGACACTCCTCCGTCGGTGCCGTCCGATCGACAGCCCGAGCGAGCGGGCCGTAACGCGTGTCGGTCATGGCGAGCGGCGCAAAGATGCGTCGGTCCGAGAACTCGTCCAGCGAGATGCCGCTCACCCGGGCAACGATGTCACCCAGCAACAAGAAGTTGATGTCGCTGTACGTAAAGCGCTCGCCGGGCGACGAAACTGGGCGCTCGTCAAACGCTCGAGCAATCGCCGTGTCGTATCCCTCAAACTCTTCCTCCAGGGGCAAATCCGGACGGAGACCCGACACGTGGGTAAGCAGGTGCCCAATCGTAATCCCGTCCTTGCCGTATCGCTCGAATCCCGGAAGATGGCGTGATACTGGATCGCGCAGACTGATTCGTCCCTCCTCGACGAGCATCATGACGGCCGTCGTGGTTGACACGACCTTGGTCAGGGAGGCCAAATCAAAAATAGTGTCCGGAGCCATCGGCTCAGGTCGAGGAACGAGGGCGCGATGCCCGAACGCCCTGTGGTAGACGGTCTGGCCCTGGTGCCACACCAGGACGACCGCGCCCGGCAGGAGGCCGTCATCGATCGCCTGCTCGACGACGGCGTCAATCCGACCCAGGCGGCTCAGATCGATGCCGCTCTCAACCTGACTAGGACCGAGTGAGGCGAGGCCAGGAACGAATAACAGGCAAATACCGAGGAGAGATCGTTGCCAGGTGGCCCCGGGGTTGGAGCACATGAGACAACTGAATTATACTGTGGGTTCTAGAGATAGCTGAGCCACCTCGACAGGCCTAGGAGGTTCGTTGTGTTGACGCGCAGCTCCATCCGAACCGTCGTCTTCTTCGGCATTTACCTATTCGTCGCGGCATCCGCGGGAGCACAAGCCACCATCGTTCGAGGCATTGTGGTCGACCAGAATGGCGGGCCCATTGCCGGGGCAAGAGTCACCGTAGCTGGCGGTCAGTGGAACCGTACGGCCACGCTAGAAACGGACGACAAAGGGCGCTTCGAAATGATCGCCATCCGTGGCGGGCAGTTTGTCTTCGTTGCCGACAGGCCGGGCTATTCGCCAATACAAAAGGTGGGCACTGTGCAGACCTCTCAGGTCAACGCACTAGTTCTGACGATGGAACCCGATCCGCTCCACCCGCCGGCTCCGTCCACGGGCAACCTAGCGGGCTTTCGGGCCGACGACATCCAGACGGAAATCGATGCGGCTCACGTGCTCTTCGACGAGGGTGACTACGATGGGGCGATCGCGGCGTACCGATCGACGTTGGAGCGGATACCCGCTCTGACGACCCTCAACCTCCAGATCGGCCACGCGTACCGGGAGAAGCAGGACTACGAGAGCGCCCGCGCCGCTTACGACGCGGTGCCACGCGAGTCGCGCGCCGCAGCCGAAGCTCTAAGAGCGCTTCAGGACTTGGACTCGTCAGCGCCCGCCCGCTGATTTGTTCGACAAAGACGAAGGGGCGAAGCGCCAGCGCCGTCTGGCTGCGAGGTCGCATCGACAAGCCATGGGCTGAAACCAGGAGTCGACGATGACTGTTGCCAAGCTGTTTCGGCTGCTGCCCGTACTAGCGCTGCTCGCTGCGCTTACAACCGCAGATGCCCTGGCTCAGGGTCTGGCACAGCTCAGGGGACGAGTGGTCGATGCGGAAACCGGAGAGCCCATCGCCGACGCGAACGTGGGGGCCGAGGTGGCGGCCTCGAGCCGCAGCGTCAAGCAGGACGCCCGGTCGAATACGCTGCGTGAGACGACCACCGGCGACGACGGCCGATTCTCAATGATCGGTCTCATGCTCGGGCCAAACGAAGTCACCATTACTAAAGAAGGGTACGAGACGGTATTGCTCACGCATGTCGTCCAAGGGTCGTTTGAGCCGTTCGAGGTCGCCATGGACAAGGTGTGGACCGTCCTCGAACAGGTGTTAGGTAGTAGGGAAGCGCTGGAAGGGCTGGACGCAGCCCAGCTGGAAACGGACCTGGCGTCAGCCGACGCGGCGTTCAACGAGCAAGATTTTGTCGCTGCCATTGCCGGATACAGGACGCTTCTCGAGGTTCTACCTCAGGCGAGCATCCTCTATCTGCCGGTCGGCCACGCGCACCGGGCCCTCGGTGAGAACGAAGAAGCCCTGGTCGCCTACCAGACGCTGCTCGATGCCGACCCCGAGAACGAGGACGCCAAGGCCGAGATCGAAAGAACGCAGCTCCTTATGGGCGATTCGAACGCGACCGCTCGCATCGGCGCCCCTTCTGGGGGAGGGCTGGGACTGTCTTCCTCTAAAGAGGACTTCTACAACCTCGGCGAGCTGGCATTTGCAAACGGTGCCGTCGACCGCGCGCAGGAGTGGTTTGAAAAGGCCACCGGCGTAGATCCCACCTGGGTGAAACCCTGGTTCAAGCTGGCGCTGGTCGCACTGAACAAGGGCGACATCGAGCTTGCCAAGGAGCATTTCCGGCAAGTCGTAGAACTGGACCCGGGCTCCCAGGAAGGTGCCCAGGCGCAGGCCACCCTGGCGGCCCTCCCATGAGACAGAGGAGTAGCGCCCGCTTGACCTCTGGCGCGCCTCTACCCTGACCCACCTAGCGACGACCTGATAATGATCTACAGGTCGAGCTTTGCCAGTCGACTACACACTCATGAGACATGACTTAGAGACCAGAAGATGATGCAGATCCACTCCGCCGCTGTGCTCGGTGCAGGAACGATGGGCGCGCAGATCGCGGCCCACCTTGCTAATGCCGGGGTCCGGGTCCTGCTTCTGGACCTGGACGAATCGATTGCTGCAAAGGGTCTCAAAGCGGCTCAGCAGCTCAAGCCAGACCCTGCCTTCACGCCCGACACGTGGCGCCTCATTACCGTGGGCGGATTCGACACCCACCTCGCCCGCCTCGGCGAAGATGATGCAGATCCACTCCGCCGCTGTGCTCGGTGCAGGAACGATGGGCGCGCAGATCGCGGCCCACCTTGCTAATGCCGGGGTCCGGGTCCTGCTTCTGGACCTGGACGAATCGATTGCTGCAAAGGGTCTCAAAGCGGCTCAGCAGCTCAAGCCAGACCCTGCCTTCACGCCCGACACGTGGCGCCTCATTACCGTGGGCGGATTCGACACCCACCTCGCCCGCCTCGGCGAGTTCGATTGGGTCATCGAGGCCATCATTGAACGTCTCGATATCAAGCAGCAGCTCATCGCCAAGGTTGAGGCGGTCAGAGGCGAGTCCACGATTGTGAGCTCGAACACCTCGGGCATCCCGATTGGCGACATCGCCCAAGGACGCGGCGAGGCGTTTCAACGGCACTGGCTCGGCACGCATTTCTTCAACCCGCCACGGTACCTGCAGCTGCTGGAAATCATTCCGACCCGTCGTACGGATCCGGCGGTCGTCGAGCGCATCCGCCGATTCGGCGACCACGCGCTGGGCAAGGGCGTCGTTATCGCCAAGGACACGCCCAACTTCATCGCCAATCGAATCGGCATCCACGCCGTGATGCAGGTGCTCCCGCTCCTGGCGGACGGCAGCTTCACGATCGAGGAGATCGACACTATCACCGGCCCCGTGATCGGCCGTCAGAAAAGTGCCACCTTTCGAACCATGGATGTCGTGGGGATCGACGTCCTCGCGCACGTTGCGCGCAATCTCGTCGAGCGACTCGACTCGTCCGACGAACGTGCCGCGTTCGCTCTGCCGCCGCTCATCGAGACGCTCATCGAGCGCGGATGGGTCGGGCAAAAGTCGGGGCAAGGCTTTTACAAGAGGGTCCGCGGACCTGAGGGCAGTCGGATCTTGACCCTCGATCCGAAGCAGATGGAGTACCGCGACCGCGAGTCGGCACGGCTCACCGAGCTAGACGCCGCTCAGGCCATCGGAGAGCTTCCAGACCGACTGCGCACTCTCTTTCTCGGCAAAGGCCGGGTGGGCACGTTCCTCAGAGCAACGCTCGGGCAGACCTTGCTCTACGCCGCTCAGGTCGCTCCAGACATCGCGAGTTCGATCGACGACGTCGACCGAGCGATGCGTTGGGGATTCGGATGGGAGATGGGCCCATTCGAGATGTGGGACGCGATCGGCGTCGATGCGGTCCTCGAAGCCTGTGCCGTGACCGAGGCGCCCACGATGCTCCAACAGGAGGAAGCCGGGGCCCGCCGCTTCCGGGCGACGCCTCTTCCCCCGGCCGACCCGGAGCATCAGATTCTGACGCAGGCCCGGAACGCCGGCACGATTGTCCGAAGCAACGCCGGCGCGAGCCTGGTCGACATCGGTGACGGCGTATTGGCGGTCGAGTTTCACACCAAAATGAATGCGATTGGTGGTGATACGGTCGAGATGCTCAAAGCCGGCGTGACCGAGGCCGAGCAGAACTTCGAAGCACTGGTCGTGGGAACCGAAGCCGCCGCATTCTCGGCCGGCGCCAATCTCATGCTGGTGCTGCTGGAGGCGCAGGAGGAAAACTGGGATGAGATCGACCTCATGGTGCGCGCGTTCCAGGACGCCGTCATTGGGCTGCGGTACGCGAACGTCCCAGTCGTCGTCGCGCCGGGTGGGCTCGCACTCGGTGGGGGCTGTGAGATCGTGCTTCATGGCGACCGAGCGCAGGCCGCAGCTGAAACCTACATGGGACAGGTAGAGGTTGGTGTCGGGCTCATCCCAGCCGGGGGCGGTACCAAAGAGCTCCTTGCCCGAAGCGTCGCCGAGCAACCACCCGGGGTCGAAGACGCGCTCCCGTTCGTCAAACCCGTGTTCGAGCTCATCGGGTTTGGTACGGTGTCGACAAGCGCCCGAGACGCGCAGCGGCTAGGGCTCCTCCGCGACATCGACGGGATCAGTATGAACCGAGATCGGCTCCTGTCCGACGCGAAGACGATCGCGCTCGAGCTCGTGCGCCGCGGATACCAGCCACCTCACACAGCTGCACGTATCGCAGTCGGTGGCAACGACCTTCGCGCCGCGCTGGACCTCGGTGTGCACATCGCATGGCGTGGTGGACACATCAGCGATCACGACGCCGTGATAGGCCGCAAGCTCGCGGGGATTCTGTCCGGAGGTGATCTCCCCCATCCGACAACGGTGCCCGAGCAGCACCTTCTCGACCTCGAGCGCGAAGCCTTCTTGAGCCTGTGCGGCGAGCCAAAGACGCAAGAACGGATGGCTCATACGCTGAAGACCGGGAAGACACTGCGCAACTAGGGGACGCTCTACTGTGGTCGATAGGGGACACGGTCCGCCGGTCGTGATGATTCCCGGCGTCCAGGGGCGTTGGGAGTGGATGAGCCCGGCGGTCGACGCACTCGCGACGCAGTGTCGCGTGGTCACCGGATCACTCGCTGGCGACCGCGGCAGCCTCCACCTTCTCGACCCCGCTCGTGGCTTCGCGAGCTACCTCGACTGGGTCGACGCCCTGCTCGACGCGGCTGGCCTGGAACAGGCGGCGCTGTGCGGCGTGTCGTACGGGGGTCTGATTGCTGCCCACTTTGCCGCAAACCGGCCGCATCGGGTTCGCTCGCTTGTGCTCGTCTCTACACCGGCCCCTAGCTGGAAGCCGAACTGCAGGGTCGAGTGGTACCTTCGAGCCCCACGACTGATGAGTCCGATCTTTGCGCTGTCGTCCCCATTTCGGCTCTATCCAGAGATCGCTCACGCGTTTCCGAGCTTCCCTGAGCGCGCGAGGTTCACGGTCGCACATCTTCTACGGGTCGCCCGCCATCCGTTTTCGCCAGTGAGAATGGCGGAGCGAGTGCGCCTCCTTCCCAGCGTCGATTTCATCGCAGACTGCCGCCGTATCAATCGGCCGACGCTGGTGGTGACCGGAACCGCGAGGCTCGACCGCGTGGTTCCAATCGCCAGCACGCGAGAATACATCCAACTGGTCACGGGTGCGAAACACGCTGAGATCGAGAATACTGGACACCTTGGGCTCGTCACCAAGCCCCTCGAGTTTCGTGACACCGTCGCGAGCTTCGTCATCGCCCATGACCGCGACGCTCGAGTTACCGTCAGAGCTTCGGCATGAACAGTCACGGCGCATGGTCGATTCGTGAGATCGAGGGTCCGGCCGGACCGCTGGAGGTCCGGGTCGATGAACCGGCCGTGTCGCCACGCGCCGCCGTCGTCATTGGTCATCCGCACCCGAGCCACGGTGGAACGATGCATAACAAAGTCGTGTATCGGGCCGCCAAAGCGTTTCAGTCCATCGGGTGCGCTGTGCTTCGGTTCAACTTCAGGGGTGTCGGCCAGAGCGCCGGGACCTTCGACGACGGGCGCGGAGAGCGGGACGACTTCCGGGCTGGCCTCAGCTGGATTGCGAATCGGCACCAAGATCTCCCGCTCTGGTCGGCTGGATTCTCCTTCGGCGCGTGGGTCGCGCTCAGCGTCGGGGCGGTCGATCAAAGAGTGAGCCTCCTGCTCGGAATCGCGCCTCCGACCCACTTTAATTTCACCGACTTTCAGTCCAGCCGCAAGGCGAAGTTTCTCATTCACGGTGAATCTGATGAGCTCGTGGCGGTGCAGGAAATCTGGCAGCTCTACGGCCGGCTGGAAGAACCCAAGGAGCTCGTCGTCATCGACGCGGCTGACCATCTTTTCAGTGGTCGAGTCGCGGAGGTCGGTGACGCCATCGTCGATCTTCTGGAGGACTATGAATCATGACAGACGCCGTGATTGTTTCGGCCGTGCGAACGCCCGCGGGTAAGGCGCCGAAGGGCTCACTACGATACACACGACCTGACGAGATGGCGGCCGTCGTCATTGAAGAGGCGCTCAGGCGTGCGCCTGGGCTCGAACCAGCGGAGATCGACGATGTAATCTTGGGTTGCGCCATGCCCGAGGCCGAGCAGGGCCTGAACGTCGCGCGCATCGCGAGCTTGCGCGCTGGCGTTCCGGTCGAAGCCTCTGCCGTGACGGTCAACCGTTTCTGCTCATCCGGGCTGCAGGCGATTGCATTTGCGGCCGAGCGGGTGATGTGTGGCACCGCGGGCGCCATTGTCGCGGGCGGGACGGAGTCGATGAGTATGGTCCCCATGGGCGGACACAAGATCGCACCCAATCCGGAGCTGATCGCCCACTACCCCGACGTCTACCTCAGCACCGGCCTGGTTGCGGAGAATCACGCTCGCGAGTCCGTGATCTCTCGCGAAGAACAGGACGCGTTCGCCCTGGCAAGCCACCAGAAGGCGCTTGCAGCCATCGACGCCGGGCGCTTTGCCGACGAGACGATCCCCCTCATGGTGAAGATGGTCGAGCCGACCCACGGGAACGGCGGGTCGCCCGAAATTCGTGAGGTCGAGTTTGCCGTCGACGAAGGACCGAGAGCTGACACGTCGCTGGAGGCGCTAAGCAAACTCCGGGCGGTTTTTCACGTGTCGGGCTCCGTCACGGCAGGGAACTCATCTCAGACCAGCGACGGTGCCGCTGCTGTCATTGTCACGTCGGCGGACCGTGCAGCTCAGCTCGACTTGCAGCCGTTGGCCCGGTTCGTCACTTTCACGACGGCCGGCGTCAAACCCGAGCTCTTCGGCCTCGGGCCCGTTCCGGCGATGAAGAAGGCACTGAAGCTCGCGAACCTCACGATGGACGACATTGACCTTGTCGAGCTCAACGAGGCGTTCGCGGCGCAAGCACTCGCCTGCCTGCGAGAGTTCCCCATCGATCCAGAACGCCTGAATGTCAACGGCGGAGCAATCGCGCTGGGCCACCCGCTGGGTTGCACCGGAGCCAAGCTGACGACCACCCTGCTGTACGAGCTGCAGCGGCGCCAGGGACGATACGGGATGGTCACGATGTGTGTGGGCGGCGGGATGGGTGCCGCCGGCATTTTCGAGCGACTCTAGGATGACCCGCGCTCAGGTGGAGATAGCGACATGACCACAGCGACAGCAGTGCCCAAGGGCGGCACCTGGCTCCTAGAAGACCCCCTTGCGGAGTTCGTGTTCACACCGGAGCAGAAGACCGAGGAGCATCGCCTCATCGATCAAACGTCGCATGAGTTCGTGGCGAATGAGGTTGTCGTGAAGAACGACCAGCTCGAGACGAAGGACTGGGACCTCGCCCGGCACCTTCTAAGGGGCGCCGGCGAGCTCGGCTTGATGGGTACCGACGTGCCGGAAGCCTACGGTGGGTTGCAGCTCGACAAAGTGAGCTCGGCCGTCATCGCCAGCCAACTTGGTCAATCGGGATCGTTCAGCTCCACCTTCGGGGCGCAGACAGGATTGGTCATCATGCCAATCCGAGCGTTCGGCTCAGCGGCGCAGAAAGAGCGCTACCTGCCAAAGCTCGTCAGCGGAGAGCTGGTCGGTGCGTATTGTCTGAGTGAATCCGGTTCCGGATCCGACGCGCTGGGGGCTAAAACGCGAGCTGACACGCAGGATGACGGTAGCTACCGGCTGACCGGAGAGAAGATGTGGATCACCAACGGCGGGTTCGCCGATGTCTACATCGTCTTTGCGAAGGTCGACGGCGAGGCGTTCACAGCGTTCATCGTCGACCGTGGGCTCGACGGTGTCAGCAGTGGGAACGAAGAGCACAAGATGGGCCTATTCGGGTCGTCGACGACTCCGGTCGTGCTGCAAGACGTCAGGGTTCCGGCCGAGTGTCTCCTCGGCGAGGTCGGCAAGGGCCACAAGGTCGCGTTCAACGTCCTCAACTACGGGCGCTTCAAGCTGGGTGCGTCAACTGTCGGGAGCTGCCAGGTCGCGCTCGGAGAAGCAGCCCGGTACGCCGCGGAACGGCATCAGTTCGGCCGCCCGATCGCGAGCTTCGGGGCGATCAAACACAAGCTTGGCGAAATGGTGATCCGCACCTACGCCATCGAATCGATGGTCTATCGAACGGCCGGCCTGATGGACGCGACGCTGGAAGGACACGACTCGAACGATGACCAGGCTTTGCTCGCCGTGCTCGAGGAGTACGCGATCGAATCATCGATGCTGAAAGTTGCGGGGAGCGAGTATCTCGACTTCATAGTCGATGAAAACGTCCAGATTCACGGGGGCAACGGCTACGTCAAGGACTACCCCGCCGAGCGACACTATCGCGACTCCCGCGTGAACCGCATCTTCGAGGGCACAAACGAAATCAACCGATTGCTCATTCCAGGCATGCTCGTCAAGCGGGGCCTCAAGGGCGAACTGCCGCTCGTGGCTGCGGCCAAGCAGCTGCAAGACGAGATCATGAGCCCGGGACAACGGGCCGAGATCGGGAGCCAACCGCTCGACCCGGAGCGGGCCGCTGTCCAGATGTTCAAGAAGGTCGGTGTGGCAAGTCTTGGACTGGCCATGCAAACGTACGGCACAAACCTTTCCGACGAGCAGGAGGTTCTGTCGCTCATCGCCGACATCCTGATGGATACGTTTGCAGCCGAAAGTGTTGTCCTGCGCGCCGCACGCGAGCAAGACGCTGCCAGGGGCGCCGCGGGGCTCCACGCCGACGTCGCTCGCGCGGTCGTGAGTGATGCCGCGGCGCGGATTCAGGTGGCCTCGCAATCGTGCGTCGCCGCCATGGCCGAAGGCGATACGCAGCGCACCCATCTAGCCGCCCTGAGGCGCCTCCTCAAGGTGAGCCCTGCCAACACCGTCGCAATTCGGCGACGACTGGCCGACGCGGCGGTCGAACAGGCAGGATATATTTTCTAAGTTGGTGAAACGATTCGTCACGGCGGCGGCTGTAGCGAAGACCATCATGATCGTCATGGTCATGTGGTCTGCGGCGGGGTGTAGTCCACCCAAGCCGGATGAAGAAAGCTACCTCGATCGACTGGTCGAGTACCGGGACGCCAAAGACCTGGCGTTCAGGGGACCGGACTCGATCGTCCCACTCGACCGACAGTCCTGGATGCTGCCCTTGCGCTACTACCCGCCGAGTCTTGACTACCGCGTTCCGGCCCAGCTCAGTGCGGGGGACGAACAACCGGTCTTCGAGATCCCGACGTCGACGGGACAGCTGCGCACCATGCAAAAGGTCGGCACGCTCGAGTTCATGCTGCACGGCGAAGCCATGACGCTGTCTGCGCTCGTGGAACTACCGGCTGCGAATGCCAACCACCTCTTTGTACCGTTTCGCGATGCGACCAGCGGAACCGAAACCTATCCCGCCGGACGATACCTCGATCTGCCGAACACGCCGACCGGCATCTACGATCTCGATTTCAACCGCGCGTATCATCCGAACTGTTATTTCGACGAGGAGTACGACTGTCCCTTCCCTCCGCCTGAGAATCGACTGGCCGTCGCCATCCGCGCCGGAGAGCGAATGCCGCCGCCCGAGGATCAACGAATACCCCTCGGCCCAGTTGGCAGCCCTCCGGAACCATCCAGCTCAGACAGGCCGGCCAGCGGGGACTAGGGCATGCCACTGAGCGGCGTCGTCTTCGACTTCGACGGGGTCATCGCGGATACCGAACGCCTACACCTGCAGGCATACCAGCAAGTCCTGGCACCCCGCTCGATGTCGCTGGACCCCAGAACCTACTACGACCGCTATCTCGGCTTTGACGATGTCGGTGTCTTCAAGGCGCTGGCCGCCGACGCGGGGCTCGAACTGGACCAGCGCGAGCTGGCTCGACTGCTCGACGAAAAGGGTCGGCGGTTTGGCGCCCTGCTCGAGGGCGAAGCCGTGCTGTACGCGGATGCGCCAGACTGCATCCGAGACCTGTCAAGCATGGTTCCGCTCGGCATCGCGTCGGGCGCGCTACGCGACGAGATCGACCGTATCCTGTCTGCTGCCCACCTCCGGCAGCACTTCCAGGTAGTCGTCGGTGCAGATGATGTGGCCAAATCGAAACCCGCCCCCGATACCTATCGGCGGGCCGTGGTTCTGCTGAGTCCAGACGCCGCCGTCCGGTCGGGGCGCTCCTTTGTTGCGATCGAGGACTCTCAGTGGGGGTTGGAGTCCGCCCACGCCGCCGGACTCAAGACCATCGGCATCACCAACACGTACCCCGCAAGCAAGCTGACCGGCGCCGACGTCATCGTCGACAGTCTGTCGGCCATCGATCGCCCACTGCTCGATCGCTTGTGCGAATAGCCACGCGTGTGCGATAAACGTATTGGCAGCGCATGCTCTCGCAACCGTTCTTCGACAAGTTCAGTACGATCGCCAAGGCGCCAGATCCCGACCTTGCAACTGCAGCTTTGCTCATTGCGAGGCTGGAGTACCCGCGCCTCGAAGCCTCACGGTACTTGGACCAGCTAGACCGGCTGGGGCAACGGGCACTCGAGCGCCTCGGCCCGGCAGCCGAGACCACCGCCGAAGTCAGACTCGATCGCGTCCGTGGTTTGAACGAGTACGTGTTCGAAGAAGAAGGGTTTGCGGGTAACCAGCAGCGATACGACGACCCCCGCAACAGTTTTCTCAACACAGTACTCGAGCGCCGAACCGGTATCCCCATCACACTCGCGTTGGTTTACATGGAGGTCGCGCGACGCGCACACGTCTCGATCGAAGGCGTGAACTTCCCGGGTCACTTTCTTGTTCGCCTCCGCCGTGAGCCGGGCCTCCACGTGGAGCCAGACGTGATCGTGGACCCCTTCCACGCTGGAGCGATCTTGTCCGAGAGCGACTGTCAGCGCCTCCTCCGACAGCACGCCGGACAAGACGCGGCCTTCGAGCCGAGACTCCTCGCCGGAGCCTCGAAGCAGCAGATCCTGATCCGAATGCTGGTCAACCTCAAACGGATTTATGTGCGCATGCGCTCGTTCCCGCAGGGTCGGGCCATCACCGAGCTCCTACTCTCGCTCAACCCCTCGGCCATGACCGAGCTTCGCGACCGCGGACTACTCGCGTATCATCTCAACGATTTCCCTGCCGCCCTCCGAGACCTCGAGACCTACCTCCGCTACACGTCTCGCCCGGATACGCACCAATCGGACGCCAGCCCAGATCAGATCGAGGTCTGGGAGCATGTGAAGACGCTACGGCGGCGCGTTGCGAGCCTCAGCTGACGTCAAGCGGATCGAAGGGCCCCGATCTCGCGATACAGTGCGGTCGTAGCGACAATCCCGTCGTGGAAGTTCCCCAGATCGAGCTTTTCGTTGGGTGCATGCGCGTTCTCGTCCGGCAGCCCGATGCCGAACAGGACCGATGGCAATCCCAGCACCTCCTGAAACGTCGAGACGACAGGAATCGACCCACCTTCGCGGTGAAACACCGGCGCCCGCCTGAACCCCGCTTCGATGGCGCGTCCCGCTGCCCGGACAAAGGGGTTGTCGAGGTCGGTCATCCACGGCTTTCCCGTGTGCAGGCGTCGAACGGCAGATTCGACGGTCTTGGGCACAACCTTCGCAAAGTAGACTTCGAACGCGTCTGAGACGCGGTCCGGATCCTGGTCAGGGACCAGCCGCATGCTGACCTTGGCCATGGCCGTCGCCGGGATCACCGTCTTCGCGCCCTCGCCGGTGAACCCAGACTGCAGACCGTTGACTTCGAACGTCGGCCTGCACCACACCCGCTCGAGCGTTGTGAACCCCTTTTCGCCAAAGAGCTTCGGTGCCCCCAGCTCGCGGCGATACTGGCGCTCGTTGAACGGAAGCTTTGCAAACTCAAGTCGCTCGGCGTCACTGATAGGCCGGACATCATCATAGAAGCCCGGAATCTTGACCCGCCCCCTACGGTCCTTCATCTGACTGAGTACCTGGGCCAACACGAAGGCCGGGTTTGCCACCGCGCCGCCGAACGAGCCCGAGTGCAGATCGGTCTTGGTCCCGCGCAGGTCGATCTGCAGATAGGCCAACCCTCGCAACCCATAGCACAGCGAAGGGACTCCGCGGTCGAGCATTGGCGAGTCGGATATCACAACAACATCGGCGCTCAGCGACGTCGCCTGCTCACGCACGAATCCGTCCAGGTGCTTGCTCCCGATCTCCTCCTCGCCCTCCAAGATGAATCGGATGTTGACCGGGAGTGTTCCCTCTTGGCGCAGAAATGCTTCGACCGCCTTGAAGTGCATGAAGATCTGGCCCTTGTCGTCGGCTGCGCCCCGAGCGTAGATCTCTCCTTCGCGAACGGTCGCCTCGAACGGCGGCGTCACCCATTCGTCGATCGGGTCCACGGGCTGCACGTCGTAGTGGCCATAGAAGAGGATCGTCGAAACGTCACTCCCGGCGTGAAGCCAATCTGCGTAGACCACCGGGTTACCAGGGGTCTCGATGAGGCGCACGTGCTCGAGACCGATGCGCTCGAGCTCCGCGGCTGTCCAACGCGCCGCGTCCGCGACGTCGTTCGCGTGCTCCGGCAGCGCACTGACACTGGGGATGGCTAAGAACTCCTTGAGCTCCTCAAGGTATCGGTCACGGTTGGTATGGACAAAGTCGATCACGGCATTCATATCTCGTCGCTCCGCGGCTGCACGATCGGAAGATCCTCGCGGTCACCCCACTCCTTCCACGATCCGAGATAGTTACGAACTTTAGGGTACCCAAGCAGCCTCAAGGCAAGATAGCTGTGTGCGGCACGATAGCCGCCTTGGCAGTACGCCACCACCTCGCGGTCAGCCGTCACGCCGTGCGCGAGGTACATGGCCGACAGCTCATCGGCCGGCTTGTAGCTGCCGTCCGGCGACAGGTTTCGGGTCCACTCGATGTGGATGGCACCTGGGACGGCTCCGCCGCGTTTCGCCCGAATGGTCGTGCCGTAGTACTCGCCATCGCTCCGCGTATCCAGCATCACCACGTCGGCCCGTCCGAGGCGATCCTGAACATCCTGCCACGTGGCGAGCCGCTCAACCGCGCGCCCAACGCTCCAGTCGCCCTTGTCCGGCGCGATCGATGTGGTGGTGGTGAGGAAGCCTTCGCGCGCCCAGGCCGCGTATCCCCCGTCTAGCAGTTGGGCATGAGGATGTTCGAAGAACTCGAGAAACCAGAGAGCGCGCGCGGCACGGATTCCCGACTGCTCGTCGTAGACGATGACCGGAGTGTCGCGGGACACGCCTCGCGACACAAGCAGATGCGCAATGATCCACAAGAAAGCGTCGAGCGGACCCGAACTCGTGTCGATCAGACTCACGCCGAAGAGGTCGAGATGAACCGCTCCGGGCAGATGGCCTGCAGCATAGTCCTCGGCGGGACGAAGGTCGATCAACGTGACGGGAAGCCGGTCACCGCCCGATAGACCGAGCCGTCCCGCAAGATCGGCTGGCGCGATGAGGAGCTCTGGGTTGGCGTATCCCTTGGGGTTCTGCTGCATCGGCCAATTCTAGTGCAGTGACTAGAACCGGTTTCACAACCTG
Organism: Vicinamibacterales bacterium; assembly: GCA_965216615.1. Lineage (GTDB taxonomy): Bacteria > Acidobacteriota > Vicinamibacteria > Vicinamibacterales > UBA8438 > CAUZIB01. Next base: position 534,518 of record CBDCGH010000023.1, read on the forward strand.
CAGTTCTAGGTCAGCAAATAGCGCACCAAAAAGAGCGCGGCGAAAACGAAGATCAACCAATCGGTCTCGCGAACACGGGCCGTCACGATCCTCAAGAGCGAGAACGAGATGAACCCGAACGCAATCCCGTCCGTGATACTCACGGTGAGCGGCATCAGCGCGATCGTCAGAAACGCGGGAATCGCCACCGTCGGGTCGTCCCAATCGATCCGTCGGACGCCGCGCATCATGACCGTGCCCACCACGATCAACGCGGGCGCGATGACCGGATACAGGCTGACGCCGTCAGGGGTTTGGTACCCGCCGCCGACCATCGCTACGATCGGCGAGAAGAAGAGCGACCCAAAGAAGAGTCCGGCCACGACGAGCGCGGTCAATCCCGTTCGCCCTCCGGCCGCAACGCCGGTCGCACTCTCGACGTACGCCGTCACGGTGGACGTACCGAGCGCAGCGCCAATCACGGTCCCGAGCGCGTCAGCCAACAGCGCCCCACGGGCCCGGGGCAAGACACCGTCCTTCATCAAGCCGGCTTGCTCAGCGACGCCAATCAGGGTGCCCACCGAGTCGAACAGCGCCAGCAAGAGGAAAACAAAGATCACGGCAACCATGTCCGGATCAAACGCACCGGGGATATCAAGTTGGAGCAGGGTTGGTGAGAGCGATGGCGGCAAGCTCGCGACACCCTGATACTGCGTCAGACCAATGAGCCAGGCGACGACCGCCGACACGGTGATGCCGGCAAGTACCGCGCCGCGAACGGACCACGCCATGAGTGACGCGGCCGTTGCCAAACCAAGAACGGAAACGAGCACTGGTTGGGTTCGCAGATTACCCAACGTCACCAGGGTTCCGGGGGAATCGACGATGATTCCCGCCCACTGCAGGCCGACCATCGCAATGAGCAGGCCAATCCCAACCCCGATCGCATGGGCGAGAGATTCGGGAATGGCCGTGATGAGCCGCTCGCGTAGCCCGAAGCCAGCAGTCAAGACAAACAACATCCCGGCGATCGCAACAGCGCCCAGGGCGACCTGCCAGTCGACCCCACCCGCGACCACGACCGCAAACGCAAAGTAGAAGTTGTGCCCCATGGCAGGCGCAACCGCGATTGGATAGTTGGCCAGGGCTGCCATCAGGATCGTGGCAATTCCGCTGGCCACACAGGTCGCGACGAAGACCGCGCCGAAATCCATGCCCGCTGCTGACAGCACCGCCGGCTGGACGAAGATGATGTAGGCCAGCGTGAAGAACGTGGTCGACCCGGCGAGGAGCTCGGTACGAACAGAGGTATCGTGCTCGGTCAACCGGAAGATCGCATCGATTCGTTGGCGCATCATTCTCGCGAGACCACTCAGCCGTCTGCAGCGACCAACGTCCACCCGCGGTCTTGCTCGCGAACACGTCCCTCGTCCTGCAGCTTCATCAAGTGCGCGAGCACGCTTTCGGCAGCCGCGGACCGCAGGTCTCCGGGCAGTGACACGTAGATACGATCGACCAACATCTCCCGCGACATCGGGCCCTCCCCGAGCTGGGCCACAATCTCGGTCTCACGCTGCGCCCGGTGGGCCACGTAGTCGTCGACCAGCCCTGGCAAGTCGGAGATCTCGGGGCCGTGCGAGGGAAGCACGCGATTCAAGGCGAGGTCGCGGACACGGCCGAGGCTATCGAGGTAGCTCGTCAGGCTGCCGCCTGCGCTCGCGGGAATGACGACGGTTTGCCCCTGAATAACGAGATCACCGCAGAACAGGGTACCGCTCTGCTCGTCATAGAGGCAGATGTGGTCAGGGGCATGTCCGGGCGTCGCGATCACCCTGAGTGTGGTATCTCCGGCCGGGAGGCGATCGTTGGCCCCGACCGCGTTCCACTCGACCGCGTATTGGCTGTCCCGCTCTGGCCACGGCAGCTTGAAGAACGCGGCCTTCGGGAACCTCGACGCGAGCTCCGCGGCCCCGGACGCATGGTCGGTGTGGCCGTGCGTCACGATGACCCGGGTGAGCGTCGCGCCTGAGAGCGCGTCCGACAAGGCTGCCAGGTGCTCCGTCCGACCGGTTGCGGCGTCGATGAGCGTGGGCACCCGCCCCGGTATCAGATAGGTGTTGTTGCCTGCTCCCGTATATGGCCCGGGATTGAAACCGGGAATCGAAATGACGTGCACGAGGAGTCGGCGACCGCTAACGCCGGTCAATTATACTGTCTGACCTTGACCTCCCCTTCGGCAGACGACTTCACACCCGATGAGCGACGCGCGCTTGATCCCTATTTCGGAAATCTCGACAGCCCAATCTTCGTGTTGAGGAATCTGCCCGAGGTCGTCAAGGGTGCGCTCTTTGCGCGCTATTCGAGATCGGCAAAGTCGGTCAGACGGCTGTTCCTGGACGAGTTTCTCGACGAGATTCAAGCGAGCCAGATCACTACCGATGTCGGGGTTGCTCGCGCAGAGCGTCTCTATACCCGGGTGTTTGGCGACTACGGCGACGACTCGGTTGCACAACTCGGAGGCGCGCACATCGCCTGCGAGGGCGTATCGAACGTGCTGACCAAAGTCCTCGAGCGCGGCCGTCTCATGTCGTACTTGGAACAGTCGACAAGGTACGTTCCGTACACCGATCGACCCGGCGGGCGCTGGAAGTACGTGGTTCCAGGCGAGCTAGCCGACACCTCACTCCAGAGCCCATACTCGCGCTGCCTGGACCACGCGTTCGAGACCTACGCGCGCTGGATCGGCCCCGTGGAGGACCACTACCGCAGACTTCACCCGAAGTCCGCCGACGATTCGGAGGGCGTCTACAAGGCTGCCATCCGAGCCAAGGCGCTCGATACGCTTCGCGGGCTGCTTCCCGCTGCGACGGGCTCGAACGTCGGGATCTTTGGATCGGGGCAGGCGTTCGAAGCGCTGCTCCTGCGGATGCGCGGGTCAGAGCTGTCCGAGGCGCGTGGCGTCGCTGACCAGATGCTCACCGAGCTCCGGAAGGTCATCCCGGCTTTTCTCACGAGGGTCGATCGAGAGGAGCGCGGCGTACGATGGACCCGGCACCTGACCGAACGGCGCGCGGCAACTCGGCAAGTCGCCGACCGGCTGCTCGCGTCCGACGAGCCCATCGACCAACCTGAAGTCGTACTGAGTGACTTTGACCCTGAGGGAGAGATCAAGGTTGTTGCGACTGCCCTCTACCCTCACTCGGCGTTGCCCGAGGATCAGCTCCTCGCGAAAGCGCGGGCGATGTCTACCGAAGACCGCATCCGCGTGTTGAAGGCGTATGTGGGTCAACGCGGCAACCGGCGGCATCGGCCAGGACGAGCCTTCGAGCGGTCTACGTACTGCTTTGACGTGCTCACCGACTATGGGGCGTTTCGCGATCTTCAGCGTCACCGGCTGCTCTCGATCGATTGGCAACCGCTCGGTCCCGCGCATGGGTTCTCGGTGTCAACAGCCATCGAGGAGCTTGGTGCCGGCCCGGACTGGCAGTGCGTCATGGACGAGTCAGCGGAGCTCCATGGTCGACTGATCCGCGAATCATCGGCCCTCGTTGCACAGTACGCCGTATCGATGGCCTATCGAATCCGGTTCTACATGCACATGAACGCCCGTGAGGCCATGCACGTCATCGATCTACGAGCTCAGGACGGCGCCCCAGGGACATCCCGCCTATCGGCGCGTCTGCCAGGCCATGCACACGCAGATCGCAGAGCGCGCGGGTCACCGAGCCATCGCTGAGGCCATGACGTTCGCCGACCACTCCCAGGTAGAACTGGAACGGATCGCGGCCGAGCGCGCCAGTGAGCGCCGGCGTCAAGCGCCGGGGCGCTAGTGTGGTGCGTGCAGCGGCGGCCGAACATATGGATCTGTTGCACGCACCACACTAGTCGTCCGACTCCTTGCCCCAGTAGCGGTCGTACTCGGGCATGAACGTCAACGTCTCGAACGACGTCATCCGGTCCAGAAAGAGCACGCCGTCGAGGTGATCGGTCTCATGCTGGAGCACCCGGGCCGGAAAGCCCTTGGCGGAAAACGACTGGACGGCCCCGTGGCGATCGAGCGCTCGCACGCGCACCTCCACCGCCCTTGGAACCTTCCCGCGTATGTCTGGGATGCTGAGGCAGCCTTCCCAGTCCTCGTCCCTCTCGGTGCCGATCGCCTCGACTTCGGGATTGATCATCGTGACCGGCGGCACACCGACGTCCGGATCGTCCACGCCCGCAACGAATAATCTGAGATTCTCATGAATCTGGGGCGCCGCCAGCCCGATGCCCTCGTACTCGCGCATCGTGTCGAACATGTCATCGATCAGGCGCTGGATCGCGGGAGTCGTGATCTCGGACGGCTTGAGAGGACGCGCCGACGTTCGGAGAACCGGATGTCCCATCCGCGCGACCTTGAGAATGGACACGTCGGATTATACGATACGGTGCTAGCCGCCTTATGCCGTCCGAACATCCCATTCACCAGTTCTGCTCGCGATGCGCCCACCCACTCGTCGTCAAGGTACCAAAGTCTGGGGACCTGGCCCGGCCGGTCTGCGACCAATGCGGCCTCATCGTGTACCTGGATCCAAAAGTTGCCGTGGGAACGATCATCCGAAGTACGGAGGGCAAGGTCGCCCTGGTTCGTCGTGCCATCGAACCGGGGTACGGCCAATGGGTGTTTCCCGGCGGATATGTAGACCGTGGCGAAGAGCTGCTAGCGGCCGCGGCACGCGAGGCGTGGGAAGAGTCGAGCCTGCGCATTCGCATTGACGGACTCGTCAATATTTACTCGTGGCCATCGAACCGGGGTACGGCCAATGGGTGTTTCCCGGCGGATATGTAGACCGTGGCGAAGAGCTGCTAGCGGCCGCGGCACGCGAGGCGTGGGAAGAGTCGAGCCTGCGCATTCGCATTGACGGACTCGTCAATATTTACTCGTACGCCGGAAGCGTTCCCGTCATCATCGTCTACGCCGCCACATGGCTCAGCGGCGACCTCGCGGCCGACGAGGAGTCCCTCGACGCGCGCTGGTTCGGCGAGCCGGAACTCCCGTGGAAGGACCTGGCATTCCAGAGCACGCGCGAGGGCCTGCGAGACTACTTCCGCGGAATCCTCCATCCCCACGGGGTCTGATCCGCCGGCCCAGATGTTGCACCCGGCTGTTGCAAGTGTTTCAGATGATGCACCGGGCACAGGTCCACCCACGGGAATCCAACGATGCGTAACCCACGACGGATTACGAGTGTGATCGCGGCGATGACAATACTGCTAGCCGGGTGCGAGCTCACCACCGAGACAACGAGCCCGACATCGCTGTCCAGCTTGGCCAACCTGCTCACGGGCCAGCTCTCCTCCCTCTCCAGCGGCTCAGGTGCAGGATCCGACGCGTGTAGCGACTTCACCTGGTCCGTCAGCCAAGAAAGCGCGACAACATATTCAGGGGCGTTTGGCGCAACGTGTACCGGCGGAGTCACCCTCGACGGCACCGCGACGGGAGTCTTGGTCGACGACGAACTGAACGTCACAGTAATCGGTGTGGCCTTGTTGGAAGCCGGCGGATCATGTCCCTTCACGCTCACTGGAACGGCGAGGCCGGAGGGATCGAACATTCGGATCGACTACACCGGCACGACCTGCATTGGAACGATCAGCGGGACGGAGCTGCTGGCTCAGAGCTAGTCTGCGCGGGGAACTCGAAATCCTGACGCTCAGCTGCTTCAACCGCCGCATCGATCATTGCTTCGATGGGTAGCTTGGCTTCGGCCTCTTCAACATTGGACCGCCGCGCCTTGGTCGCGGGGTTGCGCGGCGTAAAGAGCTGACAGCAGTCCTCATCGGGAATGATCGAGATCGGGTAGGTTTCCAAGGCGCGAGCTTCGTTTATGATCTCACCCTTGTCAGAGCCGATCAACGGCCGAAGCACTGGCATCGATACCGCTGCGTCAATGACGGCCAGGTTCTCGATCGTCTGGGACGCGACCTGCCCCACGGATTCGCCCGTCACCAACGCCGCTGAACGTGACCGTTTGGCAAGCCGCTCGGCGATGCGCATCATGAGTCGACGGTAGAGCACGACACGGAGCGGCGGCGGCGATGACAGCACGATCTGACGCTGCAACTCTCCGAATGCGACGAGATACAGACGCGACTGCAACTGATACGTGGTAAGCAGGCGCGTGATTTCCCGGACCTTGTCCTGCGACGCATGTGATAACAGCGGATAACTATGAAAGTGGACGAGCCGCACACGGCAGCCGCGCTTCATGAGCCGATAGGCAGCGACCGGCGAATCGATACCGCCTGATAACAAGCACATGACGGGACCACTGACGCCCGACGGCAAACCTCCGGGGCCGGCGTGCTTATCGAGGGCATAGAAGGCCTCGCGCGGCAGCAGTTCGACCCGGACGGTAAGCTCTGGATTGGTCAGGTTGACGGTCCACCCGCGAGCGGCCTTGATTCTGCCACCGACCTCTCGCTCGATTTGTGGTGACGTCAAGGGAAAGGCCTTGTCGGCACGCTTGGCGCTCACCCGGAAGGTCTCGACATCGCGGTCCACGAGATCCCGGAGAATCGAGTCGGCGAGCGCATCCACTGAACGTTCAGCGCGCTGAGCCCGAGAGAAGTTCGCTACGCCAAACGTACGACTGATACGCTCCTTCACGCGGCTCCAGTCGGCCTCCGGTCCGAGTTCGACCTCAATCCGGCCCATCAGCGCGTGGATCTTCGGGACGTCCAGACCAGCCATTGCCGTACGAAGGTTGCTGACCAGGCGCTCGATGAACCACGGGCGGTTACGGCCCTTGAGCGCGATCTCCTGGTAGTGAACGATGACGGAATCCATGGAAGGGCTACGAGACGCGTTGGCCGACGGACATCTCGCGCAGCGCGGCCTCAGCCGCACGGTGACCGCTGACAACCGCGCTTTCGATCGTACTTGGCAGTCCGGTCTCAATCCAATCGCCAGCCAAGAAAAGGCCACGGATTACTGTTTCCGTACCGGGGCGCTCGGGCTGCCCTGGCGCCAGGGAGAAGGTCGCGCGCCGCTCCCGAATCACGAGCCCATGTCTCAGGGCGACCCCACGAGCCGCGGGAAGCGCCGCACGAACGTCTGATACCGCGTGCTCGATGATGGCCTCGTTGGACCAGCTCGCGACCTCCGCGGCCCCGCTGACAACGAGCGTCAAGTGCCTGGCCCTGCCTCCCGCCGGATTCTGAGCCTGGAACACCCACTGCATCGTTCGGTTCAACAGCCCGACAAACGGCTGGTCCATTACGTACGACTCCAACCAGAGATGCACCGTCACGATCGGCGATGCGTCGGTTTCGGCCGCCCGCCGCAGCACCCTCTCCAGCGGCGGCGGCGCTGGGTCGAAGAGTCGACCCAGCGCATGCCAGGGCACCGCCGAGATGATGACAGGCGCTGCATAGAGCTGATGCTCAGCCTCGACGCCATGAACACGACCGTCGCTGGAGACTACCCGCCCCGCTGCGCCCGTCTTCACGGCTCCGCCATGTGACTCGATATAGGTGCGTGCGGGTATCGCAAAGAACTCCTCGAGCGGGACCGAAGGAATTCCGACCGCAGAGTCCGCGGGATCAGATCCGCAAAGCTCGGCAAGCACTCGTACGAACCGTCGGCCCTCTGCCTGATCAACCGTCTGATTCAACGCGGCCAGCGCAAGCGGCTCCCAGAGCAACTGGCAGAGGCGTTCGCCCTGCCCGTGTCGCACGAGCCACTCACGAACGGTTTCCCCATTACGGGCCGCGCCGCTATCGCCTGCCAGACCGCGGCGTGCGCGACGCAGCGGCGGCAGCAGCCGCAACGCGCCAAGACGCTCGGCGACACTAAGGGCATCCCATTCGATCACCCCACCCAGCAAGTGCAGCGGCGGCGGCAGACTCGCGCATCGGAATCGAACGGGCCCACGGTCTGAGCCAAAGTAAGTTACCCCGAGGCTTGCCTGCAGTCGAAGGTTCGACTCGACACCGATCGTTCGCAGAAATCGGCGGGTCTCACGATAGCAGCCAAAGATGACGTGCTGCCCGTTGTCTACGATGTCTCCGGTCACCCGATCACGATACGACGTCGCCCGTCCACCAAGTTGTTGGCGGGATTCCAGCACGATGACCCGAGCGCCGCGAGACGCCAGGCGGACCGCGGCGCTGAGTCCCGCGAATCCACCACCAACGACGACGACGTCGTATCTCATCACTTCGTGCGCGCGCTGCGATCCGCTTCAAGACTCCACTTTGGCGAGCGGAAGGCCGACAACGGCCCGAGCCAATGTCGCGGCCCAAACGGTCAAGGCGATGACCGCGCGCCTCGGTCTTGGAATGCGAACGACCTCTGAGAAGACGTCGTAGTCACGCCGCTCGATTCGATTGAGGATCGCCAAGTAGATCGCCCCCATGATCTCAGCAGCCACCAGACGCCTGGCATCCCGGGCCGGCAGAGCACGTTTTGCCTTGCGGTAGTAGCTGTGAGCTCGATCGCACTCAAACTTCACCAGCTCGCGGACCCGACTCGATTTCCCGTCTTGCAGGTCACGGTCGGTGCAGTTGAAACGACGAAGATCTTCAGCCGGAAGATAGACACGGCCACTCTGCAGATCGGTTGGGATATCACGGACAATGTTGGTGAGCTGAAGCGCAACGCCCAAAGCGACCGCGTAGTCTCGGGCGCTCGGATCACGATAGCCGAAGATCTCGATGCAGATGAGCCCGACAGCCGAGGCCACCCGAAGGCAGTACTGATAAAGGTCGTCGAACGTCTCATACCGGCGGTTGCCGACGTCCATCTCCACGCCGTCGATGAGGTCCTCGAACGGCTGCCGCGGGAGGTCTAAGCGCGCAATGTGAGGCTTGAGGCGCCGGCCCTGCTCAGTCTTTGGCTCGTTCGCGCCAAAACAGCACTCGACCTCACTACGCCACCGCACCAACTCGGACGTGAGCCGATCGGGATCGGCCGCGGGGTCGAAGCCGGGTGAGTCGACGGCATCGTCGACCGCGCGGCAGAAGTCCCATACGGCAACGATGGCGCGTCGCTTTGCCGCCGGCAGAACCAGAAACGAATAGTAGAAGTTGGTGTCTCGACTCACGGCGTCATACTCGGATCGCGAGGCCGCCAACGCGCCGCGCTCCAGAGAATCGACGGCGCATCCCAGAATCCCAGGGTCGGGCGACCGTCGCGAGGATCGTACTGAGCCTGTTCGAGCCGGTCGAGAACACGCTGCCCCCCCAGCCACGTCAGTCGAAGCTCCAGGCCGACTCGGCCGGAAACACCATCGCACACGGCTCGGCCGTCGTCAAAGATTCGGCGGGTTCGGTCGGCAACTGCCCTCAATGCGGCACGCCACTCTCCCGGAAGGCTTGGCTGATCGAGACCAGCTTCGGCGGCTCCGTGGGACGTGTACATTTCGGCGGGCACGTACAGCCGACCTCGCTGCCAGTCACGTTCGAAGTCCTGCAAGAAGTTCGTCAACTGCAGCGCCGTACATACGCAATCTGAGGCACGGTCAAGCCTCTCGTCGCGATAATCGGCGATCCGAAGCACGAGCCGGCCAACCGGATTCGCCGACCGGCGACAGTAGTCGAGCAGATCGGACCAAGCGTGGTAGCGGTGCACGGTCACATCCTGCTCGAAGGCGCTGAGCAGGTCATCGAACAGCGCGACCGGCAGATCGTAGGTCCGGATGGTATCGGAGAGCGCGAAGAAGACCAGGTCGCGCGCGTCCGTCGTCTCCGGTGAGGCCTGATCGCCGGCCCGGTGCAGCCGCTCGCGCCAGTCCTGTAGCAGCGCGAGGCGCTCGGCGTCCGACCGCTCGCCTTCATCGGCAAAATCATCGGCATAGCGAGCGAACGAGTAGACGGCGGCGATCGGACCGCGCATGGCTGCCGGCAGGAGCCAGGATGCCACCGGAAAGTTCTCGTAGTGGTCGGACGCGAGACGCGCGCAGGCTGCGTAGGCACCATCCAACGTCGATTTCGAATCAGACACCGTCTGATAGCATAGTGGCGGATGCGCGATCTCGTCGCGGTCGTCGTCGCAATCGGCCTCGTAGCCTTCGCGCTCAGCATGGCAACTTCGCTACGGTGGTATCGTCGGAGTCATGCGCGGCGACGGCGAGACATAGAGCGGGATGGCCGAACGATCGTCGCTGAGATCCCGTCCGGAGAGGGCCTCCAGTTCTTCACGGAAGACGCCGAAGCTTTCTACTGGTCCGACCGTCGAATCCCCAAGGTGGACGTCAGGAGCGGGCGTATCCTGATCAGCGGAGCGCCGATCGCTGCACGAGTGGCCCGACGCTTTTCAAGCCCAGTGCGCGAAGATCGCACCGACCTCGACGCCGAACCCGAGGCGTTTGAACGTGACCGCTGGGATGTCGAAGTCAACCTCGGCGACCACTCTGTTCTGGTGGAATGCGGCGCTATCCGCGAGCGCGTGTCTCAGGAGCTGGCTCGACAGGTGTTCGAGGTCATCAAGGCCAGTATCGACGCGAACGACGCCGAACGGTCAGACGCGTCGATGAGCCGCGTCTGAGGTCTACCTCACCATTCCTGCTCGGCAACGCTCTGCCGATGATTGAGCACGCGCGCGATCGCGAATAGCAGGTCAGACAGCCGGTTGATGTACTGCAAAAGCGCGTTCGGAACCGTGTCGGATCCGAGCGCCACAATGCTGCGCTCGGCCCGGCGACAGACTGCACGGGCGTGGTGCAATGCCGCCGCGGCCGGAGAACCGCCCGGTAGCAAGAACCGGCGCAACGGGGGCGGCTCGCTGTCGTACTGATCGATTGCCCTTTCCAGGCGACGAACATCGTCGTCGTCCAGATCGGTCTTGGTCACCCGCGCGGCGATACGCGTCTCCGGGTCGGCCAGCTGCGCGCCGAGCGCAAACAGGTCGCGCTGGATGGCCCGTAGGAGCTCGACCAGGTCCGAATCGACACCAGCTGCGATGCCGAGACCGATGACCGCATTCAGCTCGTCGACATCACCATACGCAGCCACCCGCCCATCGGACTTCAAGACTCGGGTGCCATCAAACAGCGCGGTCTCCCCGCGATCGCCAGTCCCAGTGTAGAGTGTCATCCGCTTAGCTCATAACTATACCGGTTCAAGAATGCTCAGTCCGTCACAGCCAGCACCGGATCTACCGCCGCCACCGGCGCGTCGCCGCTTTCGCCGTCGACTGCTCCGTTGGTACGAACGTCATGGACGGAAGCTGCCCTGGCGCGAAACGCGTGATCCCTACCGCGTCTTGGTATCCGAGATCATGCTCCAGCAAACTCAGGTCGACCGCGTCGTCCCGAAGTACGAGGAATGGCTCGAGAAGTTCCCGACCTTCGATGCGCTAGCGGCGTCGCGCCTCGGACAGGCGCGACGCGCGTGGTACCCGCTCGGCTACAACGTCCGTCCGAAGCGGCTGCACGCAATCGCGCGAGAGGTCGTGGCTAAGTATGGTGGACGCTTGCCGTCGGACGAGGAACGCCTCCGGGAGTTCAAGGGTCTGGGCAAGTACACGGTGGGCGCGGTCAGAAGCTTCGCGTTCGGCGAGCGCGCACCCATAGTCGATACCAACGTTTCGCGCGTGCTGCTGCGAGTATTCGCGGGTCAGGGCAAACCGCGAAACCACGCCATGAAGCGACATGTGTGGGCCCTGTCACGGACGCTGCTGCCGCGTCAACGGACGTACGACTTCAACCAGGCGCTCATGGACTTCGGCGCGTTGGTGTGTACGTCCCGGAAGCCCGGCTGCACGGGGTGCCCGATGCGAAAGGAGTGCCTGGCCTACGCGACCATGACGGACTGACGTGTTGGGCTACGGATCGACAAACGGAAGCGGCGTTACCACCGCCGCGTGGCGTGTCGAACCGATCTGAAGCGCAGTGCCTGCCTCGGCGTGGTCGCGGACAATGTATCCGAGCGCCACAACCGTTGAGAGGGCGGGCGAGACGCAAGAACTGGTAATGCGTCCGACCTCTTTGTCGGCGTGGAACAGTGGGGTTCCAGCGTCGAAAGCCTCGGACACCGGCGCGACACACTTCACTCCGGACAGCCGCCGTGCGATACGACCCTGCCCACGGTGCAGGATTCGTACGATGACCTCCTGCCCGACGTAGCAGCCCTTCGTGAAACTGAGGGCCCGCTGCTCGATGCCGGCCTCCAGCGGAATGGTGTCAGCATCCATATCGACAGGAAACAGTGGTCGACCGTTCTCGATTCGGACGATGTCGCGGTCTGCGGGACCGACATCAACGCCGCCCGCATCGCGAAGTGCGTCGAGGAGCCGCGCCGTCTGGCTCTTCTCTACCCACAGATTGATCCCCCAGCTCCCAAGTGGATCGGTCCGCATTGCGATGAGCGAGCCGTCACCAACTGCGATTTGTACACACCCGTGGCTTGGCAGGTTCGCCAGGGGGTGCATCGATCCGCGGCTGGTCAGCGCAGCAATCGCAGACGCCACCAGCGCCCCGGCCGCCGGTCCGCTGACGGCGATGCCATCCCAGCGCTCCGACCAATCGTTCACCTCGACCTCCTCCGTAAACACGAGCTGATCGAATCGCTGCACCAACGACTCTCGGACGGACGCGTGGACGTCGAGCAGCAGGTGATCGGCCACGCTGGCGACGTCCATGTCCGCAATCATGCGTCCCTGGGGCGTCAAATAGGCCGAGTAACACCCGGTGCCATCCTGGAGAGCCAGGACATCATTCGTGAGCTGTCCCTGCAAGTACTCGCGACGATCGACACCACCCACCGCGATTCGGCCGCGATCCGGGCGTAGAAAGACTCCCGCAGATTCTCGAAGCGCGTCATAGCCGGAGCGTGTCGACATCCGTGCAGATGATATGCTGAACCATGCGTTGGCGCTGTCGGAGGACGGCGGTGCGCCTCGGCGTCGCTTTAGCCGTCGTCCTGACGGCGACTCGAGCCCACGCGCAGCCGCCCAGCGAACCGGCACCAGGTGCGACGAGCTTCATCGTCTTCCTGCGCTCGGCACCTGTTGGCGCCGAACAGGTGGTCCTCGCCCGTACCAACGATGGATGGACCATTCAGTCATCCGGTCAACTGTCCGCACCGATCGACCGGGAGGCTCGAACGTTCTTCGTCGAGTACGACCGTGAGTGGCAACTGCGGCAGCTCCGCATGGCCGGCACGCGTAAGGGCGAGGTGTTCCTGATCGAGAGCGTGGCCGAAGAGGGTTCGGTCATCAATAGCGTTCAGGCGGACGGCCAAGAGTCGAGTACCACCCATCCCCTCGCAGAGGCAGCCGTGGTGCTCCCGAGTTTCTTCTTCGGCGCGTACGAGGCTCTGGCGGCCCGCCTGCAGGGCTTTGGTCCGGGCGACGCATTGCCCGTCTATGTGGCGCCCAGCGGGCCAGTCCGCCTGACGGTCAATAGCGTCCTGAGCCAGGCTCTCAAGACGTCCGACCGCCGATTCCAGGCAACGATCTACCGTGTCACCTTCCACTTTCTGAACGCGCCGAACGACGCCGAGGTATGGGTCGACGACCAGCATCGACTGCTTCGCGTGACGCTGCCCGTCGCCGAGCTGGACGTAGTGCGACAGGATATCTCTCTCGTCTCGACAAGGCTCGCAGGCGTCGAGGTCCCTGGCGACGAAGAGATCTTGGTGGCCGCACCCGGGTTTGGCCTGTCCGCCACCATGACGACACCGCAGGACCGGACCGCCCCATCGGCTGGATGGCCGGCGGTCGTGCTGGTGCCCGGCGTGGAATCGAGCGACCGTGACGAGCCGGTGTTAGGTGTGCCGATCTTCGGCCAGCTGGCGCAAGCGCTCGTCGACGCGGGTTATCTGGTCGTCCGGTACGACACGCGCGGAGTTGGTCGAAGTGGAGGGCGTCCGGAGTCTTCGACCATTGAAGACTACGCCGAGGACGTCAGGACGATGGTGGATCACCTTGACGACCACGATGACGTTGATGACGACCGTATCGCCATCGTCGCCCATGGCGAAGGAGGCTGGATCGGCCTGCGCGCCGCCTCGCGCGAGAAGAAGATCGCGGCCGCCGTTCTCCTCGCAGTGCCGGCGATCGCCGGCAGCGACCTCGTCTTGGAGCAGCAGCGGGCCGAACTCGATCACCTCCACGTTTCCGCCGAGGAACGCGAAGATAGAATCGCGCTTCAGCGGCGGATTCACGCCGCAGTCGCGGACGATGGCTCGTGGGACGACATCCCGGAACAGTTTCGGCGACAGGCCGACACGCCGTGGTTCAAGAGCTTCCTTGAGTACGAACCCGCAAACGTCATGCGCCGTACCCGTCAGCCGCTGCTGATCCTCCATGGTATGCGCGACGATGCAGTCCACTCCTATCATGCGGATCACCTTGCCGAACTTGCCAGGCAGCGAGGCCGGAAGGAAGCAACCGTCGACTTGACCATGCTACCGGACGTGAACCACGCGCTGTTGAACGTGGGACAAGAGGCTCTCGAAGGGGCCACCAGCGCCGAGAGCAAGACTGTGTCGTCCGATGTCATGTCGACGATCGTCGCCTGGCTCGATCGAATAGTGGTGCCAGACTGATCACGGAGATGTGGATTCTGCGCTCTACGGACGATTCCCTTCGACGTGACTTTCACTTGACCCCGGGCGCCGTCAAGACGGTTGGGCGAGGCGCCACCGCCGACTACACCGTTGACGCTGCGTTGGTGTCCCGTCTCCACTGTCGGCTCTCGGCGACCGACGCCGAGCTAAAGGTCGAGGACCTCGACAGCACGAACGGAACCTACGTCAACGACCAGCGGATCGGCCAGGCTCCACTGGCCTTGGCAAGCGGGGATCGCTTGCGGCTTGGACGTCTCGAGCTCTCGGTTACCCAGCAGATGACCCGAGATTAGCTGGTTTACTTCCGCGGCCGTGACGGTCGGATCTCGACTCGACTTGGCAGGCTTCTCGGGTCGTGTCCGAGGAGGTCGATCACGAGCTGCGCAACGTCGGCCGCGTCCAGCTTCCATGCGCTGCGTGGGTCAACGTGCTCGGCGTTCTCAGCCTGAACGGCGAAGCGGGTCGAGACGGAGCCAGGCGCGACGCAACTGACCCGAATGTCGTCGTGGCGGACTTCCTGCATCAACACCTCAGTCAACGCGTCGAGACCAGCCTTTGACGCGCAGTAGGCCGATCCCCCGGCGAACGGATGCCGCCCCGCCAGGCTACTGATGTTGATAATCCACCCACCTCCGCGCCGGCGCAGCGCCGGGACGGCGGCTCGGCAGGAGAAATAGACGCCCAATAGGTTGGTCTCGATGACTTCTCTCCAGTCGTCCATCGACTGGGTGACGAGCTGCTCGAACCGTCCGACGCCGGCGTTGTTGACGACGATGTCTAGCCCCCCGAACCGCTCTCCGGCCTCGGCGAACAGGCCTTCCATCTGAGCTGGGTCGCGAACATCAGCGACGTATGGTTCGACGCAACCCGTGCCACCGGGCAAACTGGCCGCAATGGTGTTCGTCATGCGAGACAGCGCCTCCTCCGAGCGCCCGCAAGCCAGGACGCTCGCTCCAGAAGCCGCGAGAGCCGAGGCAACGGCCTGACCAATACCCCGCGAACCGCCGGTGACAACCGCGATCTTCCCGCTTAGGTCTAGAGTGCGCGTGGTAGCCATGATGTCAGGACGGTGAGCATAACCGAACGGCCAGACGATGCCCACCTCCGGCGTGCCCTACAATACGGGCCGACCATGTCGACCGTCGCAATCGTCGGTGGTGGCCCGCTCGGCGGCGCCATCGGGCACAAGCTCGCCGAGACAGGCAACATGCGAGAGGTTCGCATCATCGATGATGCCGACAT
Organism: Vicinamibacterales bacterium; assembly: GCA_965216615.1. Taxonomy (GTDB): domain Bacteria; phylum Acidobacteriota; class Vicinamibacteria; order Vicinamibacterales; family UBA8438; genus CAUZIB01. Next base: position 550,292 of record CBDCGH010000023.1, read on the forward strand.
GGCAAAGGGCAAGGCGCTCGATATTCAGCAATCCGGAGCCATCGAGCCATTCGATACGAGAATCATCGGACGGCGAGAGCTCCACGCCGCGCTCGGTGCCGATCTGCTCATCATCGCCGGCCCCGCGGACAGCACCGATTCCGAGTACAGCACGACAGCCGGACTGACCATCCTTGGGCAGATGACGAGGCTGGGTCTCTCCACAACGACACTCTGCGCGGGAGCATTCCACCATACGCTCGTCGAGCGAGGCGTACTCGAAGCGGGATTCCCAAGACGGCGCCTCATCGGGTCCGCGCCCTTTGCCTACCAACACGCCTCACGTGCGCTGGTGGCTGTCGAGCTGCGGTGCTCAGTGCGTGACGTCTCGCTCACCGTGCTTGGCGTGCCTCCGGACGGTCTGATCGTGCCCTGGAACGACGTTTCGATTGCCGGAACGCCCCTCGTGGAGATCCTGCCTCCTACTCGTCTCACGAAGCTCAAGGACAACGTCCGGCGGGCGTGGCCGCCAGCCACGTTCGCGCTCGCCAGTGCCACGTCTCGCCTTGCCGATGGGATTCTGCGCGGTACGGCCGAGCTCGGCATGGTCTGCACGGCGGTGATGGAGGGTGAGCTTGGTGTGAGACGTAGGGCAGGGGCCGTCACGGCAACGATCGATGGGTCCGGCATCACAGAGATTCGCGAGCCGACGTTGAACGCCCACGATCGCGCACGTCTCAGAACAGCGTTTTCGCGCTAGTGTGGTGAGTCCAACACAGCTGTACACCGAAGCTGTCGATGCGCCTGGTTGGCAACGCGCGAAGAGCGAGAATATCGGGAGCATGTGAGCGATGAGTAACGCAGCCAGGCGGGATGCAGCGCCGGCCGAGGTGCTAGGCGGCCGGTCGCCGGAGTGCCAGACCGTCCGAGAATTCGGCGAGCTGCTCGCGCAGAATCAGCCGACCGCGGTGCAACCGAGACTTGAGCGTCTGCGGCTTCAACTTCAGAACACCGCTGGCCTCCGCTGTCGACAGGTCCTGGACGTCCCGGAGTACCACCGGCAGGCGGTAGATGTCCGGAAGCTGCGCTAGCGCCGTCACCAATCGGGCCCGCAACTCGGCACGGTGCACCGCATCGTCGGCGAGCGACGACCAGTCCGCGAGGCTGCGCTGAGGCACGGCCTCTCTCCCGTCGTCCGGCCCGGTGTGAAGCTCGACATGCGGAACTTCGAGCGAACGCTTGAACTTCGGACTCCTCAACCGCGACATCGCCGCATTGAACGTGATCCGATAGATCCACGATGACAACGCGGCATCGCCACGGAACGCGTCGATCTTATCGTGCACACGCAGGAGAACATCCTGGGTCACTTCCTCGGCGTCTTCGTGATTCCGCATATAGCGAAACGCGAGCTGGTATATCTTCGCCCGGTAGGCAGACTCGAGGTCGGCGACCGCGGATGCCTCTCGCTCTTTCAGCCGCCTAATCAGAGTCCGGTCTGGCCTGTGATCCCGCATGTTGTTCTCCAGTGGCTTCTGTCCTCTAGAACACCACTGTCGAGGGATCTATTCCCGACCGCAGGTGGGATGTCAGCCTGCGACAGGCGGGGGACTGAGCCGCCGGCCGAAAACCGCTGCGACATCGGTCGCCAGCGCGTTCTGCACGGCGGTGAGGCTCAACGGAGCGGTACACAGTCGATCGAGCGACGTCACTCCCCGATCCGGGATGCCGCAGGGGCGAATCAGGTCGAAATAGGCGAGATCGGTGGTGACGTTGAGCGAGAAGCCGTGGCTGGTCACCCACCGCGAAAAGCGCACGCCGATAGCCGCAAGCTTGTCGTCCCCCACCCACACGCCCGTCAGGCCAGGGACGCGCCCGGCCGTCACATCGAATCTTGCGGCGGTACGGATCAGGACCTCCTCGAGGTCACGCACATACCGATGGACGTCACACCGATCGGGTCGAAGGTCGAGAATAGGGTAGCCGACCACCTGACCAGGTCCGTGGTAGGTGACGTCACCCCCGCGGGGAGCCTCGTACAACTGGACGCCGCGACTGGCAAGCTCTGCCTTCGATACCAGGAGGTTGTCGAGGCGGTGACGCGCGCTGACTCCCACGGTAATCACGTGGGGATGCTCGACCAGCAAGAGCAGATCTGGAATCTCGCCGGCCTGTCGCTGGGCGACCAGCGTTTGCTGAAGCTCCAGTGCCGTCGAATACGACAGGGCGCCGAGCCGGCGAACCTCAAGTGGCGGCGCTTTGCCGCCAGGAGTCCTAGAGGAGGCTCTCGTCGAAGTCTTCCAGGTTTCGCTGGACAAGGCTCATGAATCGATCCGCAACAGCGCCATCAATGACACGGTGGTCGAAACCAAGCGTGAGGTACGAGCGGAACCGAGCTGTCACCGCGCCCCCTACCACGACCGGACGCTGCTCGACGGCGCCGACGCAGAGAATCGCTAACTGCGGCGGGTTGATGATGGGCAGGCCGAGGATCGAGCCGAACACGCCGGGGTTGGTGATGGTGAACGTGCCGCCTTCGACCTCCGCCGGCGTCAGTTGCTTTGACCGTCCGCGCTGGGACAAGTCGGCGATCGAACGGCTCAGCTCGATCATCGGCTTGACATGCGCTTGTTGAACGACCGGTACGATCAGGCCCTGTTCGAGCGCCACGGCAATTCCAAGGTTGACCCCTGGCGGATAGACAATATCTTCCCCGCGCAAGGTGGCGTTGACGATCGGCGCCTCGCCCAGCGCATCGACGACAGCCTTGGCCACGAACGTGAGGTAGGTCAGCTTCGCGCCCTGCTGCTCGTATCTGGACACCGTCTTCCCGCGCAGCGTCGCCACGCGCGAGAAGTCGACGTCGAACACCGTATGCACATGAGCCGATGTTCGGCGACTCGCCACCATGCGCGCTGCAATCTGACGTCGCATCACGCTGAGGGGCTCAACGCGGTCCGGACCATCCGAAGCCTCTCCCACCAACTTCAGGATGTCAGTCTTTGTCACGCGCCCGCCAGCACCGCTGCCGGTAACCGTGGTCACGTCGATGCCGTGCTCGTGTGCCAGTTTCCGAACGACGGGTGACGCCTGAGCACCCGGCTTGGCAGCAGACGGGACGGATGCGGCTTCCGCTGCCGTCAGCGCAGACACTGAATCTGGACTCACGGGCCGTTCGCGTGACTCGTCGTCGGCCGACGCCGCCACCGTCTCACCAATGACCGCCACGACGAAGTCGACCGGAACCGTCTCGCCCTCCGCCACCCTTACCTCGCTCAGCACGCCGGCGACCGGAGACGGGATCTCGGCGTCGACCTTATCGGTTGAGATCTCGAAGAGTGGCTCGTCGCGGTCGATGAAATCGCCGATCTGCTTGTTCCATCGCACGATTGTGCCCTCGGCAATCGACTCGCCGAGCTGCGGCATCAGGACGTTCGTGGGCATCGCGCAGCGTACGTTACCCCCCCACCTTGCCTTCGGGCAAGCCAACTGCCTACAATCGGACTGCCCCCCTGCAGCTACCGATTCACATGTCGGCCCAGACCAAAACGATTCTCGTTGTCGACGACGACGAGGGGATGCGGGACACGATCTCGGCAATCCTCAAGCGCGACTACGACGTAAGAGTCGCCGAGAGCGGCGAGGAAGGCCTGGGCGTCCTGAAGAAGTCCAACATCAACCTCATGCTTCTGGACGTACGCCTGCCCGGCATGAGCGGGCTCGAGGTGCTCCGAGTCGTACGCGACCACTACAGCGAAGTGGAGGTCATCGTCGTGTCGGCCTTGAACGATGTTGACGTGGCCGTTCAGGCAATGAAGGACGGAGCCTACCACTACATCACCAAGGAGTTCGACTACGACGGCCTGCGCTCGCTCGTGCGAAACGCGCTGCAGCGTCAGGACCTCAGTCGGCGAGTCGTCTCGCTAAGCGCCCAAGTTGCAGACCAAAACGATCGCGAGGTCGTGTTCGGTCCAAGTCAGGCCATGCGTGAAGTCGTGGAGTTGGCGCATCGGGTCGCCGATTTGCCGGCAACGGTGCTCATCCTGGGTGAGAGTGGAACCGGGAAAGAGCTCCTCGCGCGACTCCTGCACCGCGAATCCAGCCGCTCGGAAGGGCCGTTCATTCCAGTGAACGTCGCAGCCATCCCGAACGACCTGGTTGAGAGCACAATGTTCGGGCACGAGCGCGGCGCGTTCACAGGGGCACACAAGCAACAGTTAGGTAAGTTCGAGCTCGCCGCAGGAGGCACGCTGTTTCTTGACGAGATCGGCGATCTCGGGCTCGAGCTCCAGGCCAAGCTACTCCGGGCTATTCAAGAAGAGGAGATCGAGCGCGTGGGCGGCGCCAAGCCGATCAAGACCGACTTTCGTCTCGTGGTCGCCACCAACGTTGATCTCGAGAAAGCCGTCCGCGACGGACAGTTTCGGGAGGACCTGTACTATCGGGTCAATATCATCCCGATGAAGCTTCCACCTCTGCGCGAGCGAACCGAAGATCTGCCAGACCTCACGCGGTTTTTCTTGCGCCGGTATGTCACTAAGTTCCGAAAGCAGATCAAAGGGATGACTGACGGAGCAGTCCGCACGTTGAAGGAGTATCACTGGCCCGGAAACGTGAGAGAGCTCGAAAACCTCGTCGAGCGGCTCGTGGCCGTTTGCGACAAGGACTGGGTAACAGAGGACGACCTGCCCGTCGAGTATCAGCTAGCCCGCATCAGCGCCAGCGAAGAGGGCCGCGAAGACCTGCTTCAAACGGCGTGTGACACCTTCGAGCGTAACTTCATCCTTCGAGCGCTCGAGCGGAATGACTGGAATGTCTCCGCCGCATCGCGCCATCTCGGTGTGCCGCTGAGCACCCTGAAACACAAGATGGGACGGCTCAAGATCCGGGAGATCGCGAAGCGACTCCGGCGCGCCTGAACGCGGATTCCGAACCCTCTCCCGCGTCGCAATATCGCAGAATCTCCACTCTTCCGCCAACCGCGGCGTTGCGAAAACTGCCCCATCTCGGATACCTGTCTGGGACAAGACTTTCTGGCTTGCTGTAACAAGAACCTGTACCGCTAGCCAGAACTCTCTGACGGCCTTCTAATCGGCCTGTCCCGCGAGCAAAGACACGTCTTTTCCCGAAGCTTCACATTCTTGATCCGGGATCCATGTCGCCTATGACCTAAAGAGTTCACAGGGTGCCGGCTGTCACGAGAGGAACGCCAGTTGCACTACATGGTCATCGAACCCTCTTCCCAGCGCGAGGGTGAACAACAACAGCAAAAGGGACGAGAAGACCATCATGCAGACGTCGATCTTCAACAACCGGGTGCCGTTGCCTGACGACAGTGTGTTTCTGATGAACACGTTCACGGACGCGCAGATTGTCGTGTCGCCGGACGTGGTCAGTCTCCTCGATCGGCTCACCGCCGAGTCCACGAACGATGACGCGGGCCTCAGCCAGGCTCCCGCGCCGCATTTCAGTACCGAGGAGCACGCGGCGCTCGAGGAACTGAGACGTCACGGCTTCATCGTCGAGAGCCGAGACGCGGAACGGCAGGCGCTGGACGCGTACTTCGTCGAGCATCACGAGAATACCGACGAACTGCATCTGACCATTCTTACGACCCTGCAGTGCAACTTCGCCTGCGACTATTGCCTGCAGGGCGATCACGGCGACTGGAATGCGTCTGTCACGAAGATGTCGGTCGAGACCGCGCACCGCGTGTGTGACTGGCTGCGCGAACGACTCGACACGGTTCGGCCAAAGCGTCTGGCCGTGACCTTCTTCGGAGGCGAGCCGCTCTTGAACCTCGAGGTCCTCTATCTCATCGCGGAGCGGGCGTGGACCGATGCCCAGTCTCGCGGTGTCCAGATGGAAACCAACGTGATCACCAATGGCTTGCTTCTGACGCCAGAAGTCGTCGACCGGCTCGAACCGTTCGGCCTCTCGGGCTTCAAAGTCACGCTCGACGGTGATCGCGATACGCACAACAGAATGCGGCCACTACGCGGCGGACAGGGCACCTTCGACAAGATCATCGAGAACGTCAACCGAGTCGCGCATCGATGCAACATCGCCATCGGCGGCAACTTCGATGAGCACTCGGTCGACAGCTATCCCGCGCTGCTGGACTTTCTCAAGGAACAGAGCTTTGCGGATTCCCTTGTCAAGGTCGCATTCAAACCAATCATCGCAACCGAACCAAAGGCTCAGACCAATGGGCTCATCCCCCTCACGGCCGTCGACCCGAACGGAACGCCACTCGGTGGCGGCTGCATGACGATTGCCGGAGGAGGGGGCGGATCCCCCTGTGACACCTGTCACTTCCTCGACGAGAAGATGTCGTTCTTGCGGGAGGAGACAAAGAAGCGCGGTTTCCACACGGTCGACGGCGTGCACATGGGACCGTGCGAGATCACCATGAAGCACGCCTACACGGTTGGCACCGACGGTGCGCTATTCGCGTGTCCGGGATTCGCCACCGAATCCGAGCAAGCGGTTGGACATATCGAGGCCTCCGCGCATGGAGAGGCCTTCCGTGCTAAATCCGCCGAACGCTTCGAAGCGCTGAGCCCCTGGACGAACTGCGGCGACTGCAGCTTTATCCCCGTCTGCGCGGGTGGGTGCTCCGTCGCTTCTCACAACGAGCAAGGCGACATGAACGAACTCTCATGCCACAAGAGCAGCTTCGAGGCCGGCCTCGTGTCGATGGCCCACGAAGCCGCCGGCGTGAGCTAACTGACTCAGGACGAACGAACACCAGGACCGGAGAAAACACTATGCAAGCCACACTACCAAAGCAAAAGCCGCCGAAGACGAAGACGGGCGTCCTGCGTCCGTGGTTGGTGGACGTGCCGCTCGACCACGTCAAATAGGGTCGCGGCGGACCTCGACAGTCGACACAGAGTTGGCGCATCCGGAAACAGAAAGGAAGAGCGATGAAGATCAAGGTCATCAAGAAAGGCACGACCCAGAGCAAACCTAGCAGCTACTGCCCCTGGTGGATCGAGGACTGGGGAAACACGAACAGGTAGGCCGTCGACTCGTGTCGCAGGCGCAGTGACATGCAGGTCTGTGCGCCTACGTGACCCGAGGGATCGACCTAGCGCCCCAGCCTTCCGAGAATGCCAAGCCAGGCTCCCCAGGACGATTGACGGCTCACCGCGAGCCGCATATCCTGGTCCCGGATCGCTGGGGTGTGAACGACCGGTTTCGCTTCTTCGTAGCCGCAGGCGCACGTGTTCCGCCACCCCTGGTCGGAGTGCGTCTGCGACGCACTTTTGTTCCCACCTCTGAACGACAAGACTACGCGAGCGCTGGCTGGACCGAGGTGTCGGACGAGTGAGCCTGAAGATCACGGCCCGCTTCGTCGCCGCCGTCGTAACCGCGGCCGTCGCCCCAATCGTGCTGTACGGCCTCGTGTCAATCATCTCACTCCGAGCCGGCAACGAGGCGCTCGTCATCGATGGCAACTCGAACGTAGCCCGGCAAGTAGCCAGACAGATCGAGCAGTACATGGCCAACAACGTCAAGGTCCTACGATCGGTTGCCGCCGAGCTTCGGGCAACCGAGCTCGAGCCCTGGCAGCGCGAACGGATCTTGAAGAACTACGTGCTCGACTTCCCGGAGTTCCGGGAGCTCACCTTGTTTACGCTGGACGGCGAAATCTCGGCGACGAGCCGCATCGGCGAGACGAGCCTGACCGTCCCGACCGTCGACGACCCGAATGTCCCGACCATCGCGCCCATCTCAGTCGATGAGGACTTGCTCCCTACTACGACCGTGGCGATTCCGCTATCGCATCTGGGTCGCCCTGACGGATGGTTGGTCGGCGAGGTCAGCCTAGAAGCATTGTGGCGGATGGTCGACGATATACGCGTTGGCCAAGAGGGTTTTGCCTTGCTGATCGCGCGGGACGGCCGCCTCGTAGCGCATGGCAGCCCCAATCAGAAACCAAGGGTTGCGAGCGGGGAAAACCTCGGCGGGCACGAACTCATGGCAAGGATGGCTGCCGTGTCCTCCGATGTTCCGCCACCGTCCCCGGGCCCAAGCGGCGTCGAACGCGCCGTCCACTTCGAGTATGCCTCTGCCGACGGACGTTCGCTATTGGGAGTCGCGGCTCTCATCCCATCGCTCGGCTGGACTGTCATCGTCGAACAGCCAACCAGCGAGGCGTTCGCGCTGGCCTCAGAGCTCCAACTCGAGCTCGTTTTCATCATCACACTGGCGCTCTTCGGAACCGTCGTGCTTGGGTACTACTGGGGGCAATCGTTCATCCGTCCTATCTTCGCGCTGATGAAAGGCACCGAGGCCATCGCGGCTGGCCGGCTCAAAGACCGCGTCGACATCGGGGGCCGGGACGAATTCCACCAGCTCGGCGAAGCGTTCAACGGCATGGCCGACAAGCTGATCGAGCTGCAAGACGACGTGCGAAAGCAGGAGCGTCAGACGATGTTCGGCCGAATCGCGGCCGGGCTCGTACATGACATCTCGCACCCGATTCAGAACATCGGCAACAGTTGCAAGCTGATCCTCAAGCTCGGCGACGATGCAGAGTACCGGGAGACGTTTAGCCGAACCATCAGTCGTGAGTTCTCGTCCATCAAGCGGGTCCTGGACGACCTGAGAAACTTGGCCCGGCCCATGCCCTTGGAGCGGTTCCCGGTCGATGTAAATCGCTCGATCAGAGACGTGGTGGATGCGATGGACGGACTGGCGGAAACCGCGGGTTTGACGCTCGACAGCCACCTTTCCATGGAGCCCGTCTACGTGGAAGGCGATCTGTTCGCGATGGGCCGCGTCTACCGCAACCTGATCGTCAATGCCATCGAAGCCACATCGCCAGGGGGCACAGTCTATGTGGCGGCCGAGGACCTATTCAGGAAGGTTCGGATCACGGTTCGAGACACGGGCCTGGGCATCCCAGCGGATCGCCTCGAAGCCATTTTCGAAGACTTCACCACGACGAAGCGCCGGGGCCTCGGGCTGGGACTCGCGATCTCTCGAAAGATCGTCGAGCAGCTCGATGGGACGATCCGCGCAACGAGCGAGGTAGGCACGGGCACCACCTTCGTCGTCGAGTTCCCAAAGACCGACAGGAGACCGTTCCCAAAAGCGGTTGCGGCCGGCTGATCACGACCCAGAGAAGCACGAAGCCGACGGTGGGAACCTAGCTAGGCAGCACCGAGTCTTTGAGCTGCTTCGCGATGCGCGCCTTGACGACGGTCTTCGCCGGAATCTGAATCTGCTCGCCCGTGGCCGGGTTGCGGCCCGTCCTCGCCTTCCGATTCTGAACGACCAGTTTCACCATCCCAGGCAATACGAACTCGCCGGTCCGCTTGAGCTCTCGCTCCGACAGCTGCTGCAGCTCGTCAAAGAATTCGCGTGCCTGGGTGCGCTTCACGTCGAACCGCTCTGCGAAGTGTGAGAAGAGCTCGGATTTGCCCATTCTTCGGGCTTCGGCCATCGGCGTCCCCCTGGTTGTGCGCGCGACAGTTTAGAACCCGCCGACTCGGCCGCTCGCGCTGACGGCCGTCGCGGAGAAAACCCAACAAAAACGCGCCTGATGCTAGCGCGCGGGTGTTCCGGTGTCAACAATACTTCACATTGCGGCACAACACGTCACTCGTCGCATCCCAGGTAGAATCAGGCCATGCTGGCGCCGGAGCTCGAAACGTTTCCCAACCCAAAACCGGAACGCGACTACGAGATTGCGATCAACTGCCTGGAGTTCACGTCAGTCTGTCCAAAGACCGGACTTCCCGACTTCGGCCAGATCCACATTACCTATACCCCCCACCAGCGGTGTCTCGAGCTCAAGGCGCTCAAGTACTATCTCATCGCCTTCCGAGACCAGGGCATCTTTTACGAACATGTCACGAACCGGATCCTCGACGACCTTGTTGGGGCGTGCCAGCCTCGTCGAATGACGGTGATCGGCGATTTTTCGGTCCGCGGCGGCATCTCGACCCAAGTGACCGCACGCTACGACACGAATGACGCCTGACGACTGACGAATGGCGCATGAGGTACCGGTCGACGGCGAGCTGGACCTACATACGTTCGCCCCGGGTGACGTCAGGTCGGTCGTCGAGGAATACGTCCGGGTTGCGGCCGAGGCCGGTCTGAACCAGATTCGACTGATACACGGCCGTGGTACCGGCGTACAAAGGTCAATCGTCCGCGCGACCCTGGATCGCCACGCGGCAGTCAGCGACTTCTGGGACGCACCGGAATCGCATCTCGGGGCGACGATCGCCGTGCTCAGGCCTCGGACTCATCGCCTGTCATCATTCGTCCTCGCCTTCGCCATCGCCGCGATGCTCGTGTTGTCCATCGTCGGGTCGGCGCAGCCCATCCGACCGCCCGAGCTCGTCTTCGAGGTCCCGCCCGATTTGGAGCCCGCTATGGCGCAGATTCAGGGTGGCGATTTCGATCGTCTCGCCGACCTCTTGCGCTTGACAGGCGTCGCGCAGGCCGGCGCTCCAATTCGTGTTCGGGTAGCGCACGAGGATTCCGTCCTCGCACGCGAGACTCCATCATGGATTGCAGGATTCGCCGTCGCTCGCGAGGACTTCGTGGTGCTGTTTCCGAACCGCGTCGGGTCGTATCCCCACGGATCGCTTGAGAATGTGCTCTACCACGAGATCGCCCACGTACTGACTAGCCGAGCCGCCGGCACTCAACCGGTGCCTCGTTGGTTCAACGAGGGGCTGGCGAGCGCGGCCGAGCGCAGCGGTGGCCTTGAGCGCCGAACACGACTTGCGTGGGAGCTGCTGGCCGGCGAAGCGCTGACGCCGGCGCAACTCGAAGGACTCTTCCGCCGAGATCGCCGCGACGCCGTGCGCGGATACGTGGTGTCAGACGCGCTTGTTCGACACATCCTCCAGCGTCATGGCCCGTCCGCAGCTGCGCGGATCCTCAGACGAATGGGACGGGGTGAATCGTTCGCTCTGGCCGTCTTCTCAACGACCGGTGTGACGATCGACGAGGTCTTCGGGGACTTCTGGAGCCGAAACGTCGTCTGGAAGCGCTGGGTCGCGTTCCTGGGACACCCGTTCACCGTCTGGGTCTTCGTCACCCTCCTTGCGCTGATGGCGATCTGGCGTCATCGTCGGCGCCGTCTTGAACAGCGTCTACGCTGGGAGGTAGAGGACTCTTCTAGTTCTCTTCGATGATCGCCTGGGCTAGCCGGAGCTAACGGCCCGTGATCACGCGGAGCAGTTTGGACAGCGGGTCGTATAGTTTGTCGACCACCCGCTCTTTCAGCGGGATGATCGCGTTGTCCGTGATCGTGATCTCTTCCGGACACACTTTCGTACAGCACTTCGTGATGTTGCAGTACCCGATCCCGTGATCGTGGCCAAGGCTGTTCGTTCTGTCCTCGGTGTCCAAAGGATGCATCTCGAGTGCCGCGCTATAGACGAAGAACCGGGGACCGATGAACTCATCGTGCAGTCGGTGATCACGTAGGACGTGACAGACATCCTGGCACAGGTAACACTCGATACACTTGCGGAACTCCTGCACCCGTTCGACGTCAGCCTGCGCCATGCGCCACGTGCCGTCTTCGGCATCGGGCGCACGAGGGGTGAAGGGCTTGATCCGTTTCTTTACCTCGTAATTCCAGGACACGTCCGTTACCAAATCCCGGATAACGGGGAACGCGTGCATCGGTTCTATGGTGACCGGCTCATCGAGCGGAATCGAGTCCAGCCTGGTCATACACATGAGCCGCGGGCTGCCGTTGACTTCAGCCGAGCAGGAACCACACTTCCCGGCTTTGCAGTTCCAGCGCACCGCCATGTCGTTGGCGTCGGTGGCCTGAATTTGATGAACTGCGTCCAACACGACCATGCCCTCTGACACGTCCGTCGTGTAGTCCTGGTCACTGCCACCACCCGCGTCGCCACGCCAGATTCTGAATGTCGCTTCGGACATCTTTTACTCCGGATTGCTTCTGCCTTCTAAACTCTTGCTAGTTCTTTTGATTCTCTTCGATGATCGCCTGCAGGTCTTCCCGCATAACCGGGAGCGGCTCACGCCGCAGTGACATCGACCCGTCGGCGGCCTGGCTGATCACCAAGTTCAGCTTCCCGAACTCGGGGTCCTTCTCCAGATGGTCTTCACGGAAGTGGGCGCCGCGACTCTCTTTCCGTTCCAGCGCCGCTCGTGCGACGGCTTCCGCCACCGGCAGGAGATTCCGTAGATCGAGCGCCGTGTGCCAGCCCGCGTTGTACTCACGGTTCCCTTCCACTCGCACCTGTTTCGCGCGGACCTTCAGCCGCTGCAGCGCCTCGACCGCCTGCGTGAGCTCGGCGTCGGTCCGCACGATACCCACTAGACTCTGCATCAGATCCTGTAGCTCATACTGCAGCTGGTACGGGCCCTCGTCCGAGGTCGCCCGCTCGAACGGCTCGAGCGCGATCCGCGCAATCTCGTCCACCTGGTCCGGATTGACCGTCACGTCCCCCGGGGTCTGCGCGAACGTCGCCGCCCGCTCGCCAGCCAGTTTCCCGAAGACCAGTAAGTCCGACAGCGAGTTGCCACCCAACCGGTTGGCGCCGTGCAGCCCAGCCGCGCACTCACCCGCCGCAAACAGGCCCGGCACCGTCGACATCTGGCTGTCCGGATCTACCCGAATGCCGCCCATCACATAGTGGGTCGTGGGACCGACTTCCATCGGCGTCTCCGTGATGTCGATGCCGGCCAGCTGCTTGAACTGGTGGTACATACTCGGCAGCTTCTTCTTGATGCGCTCCGCACCGCCGGGCAACTTCGTCTTGATCCAGGCGATGTCCAAGAACACGCCCCCGTGCGGACTGCCGCGCCCTTCCTTGATTTCGCGCACAATGCACCGCGCCACGTGGTCGCGGGTCAGCAGTTCCGGCGGACGGCGCGCCTGCTTGTCGCCTTGTGTGTAGCGCCAGCCCTCTTCCTCGTTGTCCGCCGTCTGGTGCGTATAGAGGTCCGGGATGTCATCGAACATGAACCGACGCCCGTCGCTGTTGCGCAGCACGCCCCCCTCGCCCCGCACTCCTTCCGTCACCAGAATGCCCTTGACCGAGGGTGGCCACACCATCCCCGTCGGATGGAACTGGATGAATTCCATGTCCATCAGCTCGGCCCCGGCGCGATAGGCCAGCGCATGCCCATCGCCCGTGTACTCCCAGCTGTTGCTCGTCACTTTGAACGCCCGGCCGATGCCGCCGCTCGCCAGCACGACCGCTTTCGCCTTAAAGACCCGAAACCGCCCACGCTCACGGTCATACCCGAAGGCTCCCACCACACGGTCCCCGTCCATCAGGAGCTCAACGACCGTGCACTCCATGTGCACGTCGATCCCCTGGTGGATGCCGTGGTCCTGCAAGGTCCGGATCATCTCGAGCCCGGTCCGGTCCCCCACGTGGGCCAGCCGTGGATACTTATGGCCGCCAAAATTCCGCTGCAGGATACGACCGTCGGCCGTCCGATCGAATACGGCCCCCCAGGCCTCGAGCTCTCGCACCCGATCCGGCGCCTGTTGTGCGTGCAGCTCCGCCATCCGCCAGCTATTGAGGTACTGCCCCCCTCGCATGGTGTCGGCAAAGTGCGTCGACCACCCATCGCGATCATCAACGTTGGCCAGCGCGGCCGCCATCCCGCCTTCGGGCATGACCGTGTGGGCCTTGCCCAGCAGCGACTTGCACACGAGCCCTACCGACACTCCGGCCGCCGAGGCTTCAATCGCCGCACGGAGACCAGCTCCGCCGGCGCCAATGACGAGCACATCGTGCTCAAACGTTTGATGGTCCATCACTCGCTACTCATAACCTGCCTTCAGCAGCCCGCTCAGAGAATGCGGAGGTCAGTCCAGATGCCCATGGAGCACAACCGGACATAGAAGTCGGAAAACCCTACCCAGACCAAGCTCATCCACGCGTAGAGCATGTGGCGTCGGTTGAGACAGCTCACGCAGTCGTAAGCCGTCTGCTGGACCTGTGATTCGGAAATGCAGTCCCGTCGACCGCCTACAAGATGACGAAGCGAGTGGCAGCCGAGCGTGTAGCTCCCCAGGAGCACGACGTTCAATGCCAGAACCAGCGTGCCAACCCCGATTCCAAAAGACGTGTGGCCCGTCGCCGGGTTCTCGAACCGTAAGCTTCCCCCCTCGGTAGACACTCGAAGGTAGACTGCTCCCGGCCAAAGGAGCGGTCATGAGGAAATCGAAGTTCACGGAGAGTCAGGTCGTCGGGATTCTCAAAGAAGCGGAGTCTGGTGTCCCGGTCGCGGACCTGCTGCGACGGCATGGCATCAGCAAGACGACGTTTTTCAAGTGGCGGAGCAAGTACGCGGGGGCGTCGGTGGCCGATGTGAAGCGGCTGCGCGAGCTCGAAGGCGAGAACGCCAAGCTGAAGCGGATGTACGCCGACCTGGCGCTCGAGAACGCTGCCATCAAAGATGTCCTGGCCCGAAAACTGTAACGCCGTCCGCGAAACGACAGGCGCTTGACGTGTTGGTGGCTGAGCACCAGCTGCCGATTCGCCGCGCGTGTCAGATCGTGAGGCTGTCGCGGGCGGCGTACTATCGGCCTCCGGTCTCCTCGGCGCGGCGCGATGCGCCCGTGATCGCCGCGTTCCTGGCCGTCGTCACGAAGCATGGGCGCTGGGGCTTCTGGAAGTGCTCCGACCGCCTACGGCTCGAAGGCTATCGGTGGAACCACAAGCGGGTGCATCGCGTGTACTGCGCGTTGCGGCTCAATCTGCCGCGACGCACGAAACGGCGCCTCCCTCATCGGGTGCGGCGCCCGCTCGTGGCCCCACCGGTCTTGAATCAGACGTGGGCGCTCGACTTCATGGCGGATGCCCTCTATGACCGACGGCGCTTTCGGGCCTTGACGATTCTCGACGAAGGGCATCGCGAAGGTTTAGCGATCGATGTGGGGCGGTCGATCCCGGCGCGGCGGCTCATCCGAGTCTTGGAGGAACTCATCGCGCTGCACGGCCGGCTGCGCTTCCCGCTGCGCTTCGGATGGCTCCCCCCAGGCCCGCCGTACTGGCGGGGAACGGCCCCGAGTTGACGGCCCAGGCCCTTGTCGAGTGGTGTGACGAGCGACGGATCGCGCTCCACTACATCCAACCCGGCAAGCCCGACCAGAACGCCTTCATCGAGCGCTTCAATCGCACCTATCGCACCGAGGTGCTCGATGCGTCTCTCTTACGCCCGCAAAGACCCGAGTCGGCGGGCGCCGGCATCGCTCGTGCCGATTCGCGTGCCCCGGCTGCGGTCCGCGCCCTGACCGAGCGCTGGCTCGTCAGCTACAACCAGGAGCGGCCGCACGACAGCCTCGGCCGGGTGCCGCCCCTCATGTTCCTGCCGAGGCCCAACACGCCGATGCAGTCCCCTTTCGCGGTGTCTACTTGACGGGGAAGCTTACGGAACCACAGTGCGTTCCAGACGTCGAACGTCAGAAAAATCAATAGGAGCAGAGCAAACGGAACGAAATATCGGTGGATATTCTGTATCAACAACGGAAAGCTGTTCTCGCCCAGATAGCTGTGTCGCGGCTCCCCGACGGCGCATGACGGCGGGTCAGCCCAGAAGGCCTTGTAGTAGGCCCCGCGGTAGTAGTAGCAAGTAAAGCGGAATCCGACGGGGGCCCACAGAATGAGAAAGGCTGGTGAAAACGGGAGCAACGCCGGCCACCACGCGGGTCGCCCGCCGAACAGACTGCGAGGCGAGTCGCCGAACAGCTCGGGCGAATAGAAGGGCGACAGATACGGACCAGAGTGGTAGTGCTCACCTTGAAACGCAGCCCACGTCGAATAGGCGATGAACGCGGAAAAGCCGAGGAACACAACAAGCGGTTGTACTCACCAGGCGTCGCGACGCGACGTTTCGCCGAAACTACGCACCGGCAGCGCAATCTGAACTCGGTCCATGGTCTAGCTGCTCCGAAAACGAGCCGTCAATAGGTGGCCAAAACGGCGGCCGTAACAGGCTCCGGACGGCTAGTTTAGCATCCCAAAATTGATTCTGCTCAGGGCTGCCGTGTCTTCTGCGACGTGGGCTGGCGAGGTGTCTTCTTGCGCCGCGGACGGGGACGGGCGGTGAGTCCGGTGAGCTCCGCGCCGGCACCTACGACAAGCAGTGGTTGGCTTGGCGCTTTCAACAGATTGAAGAATTCACCCGCCCGAGTCTTGGCATAGACGTCATGCCCGTCCGTCAGCAGCGTGACGTCTCCAGCCTCACCAAGCGCGTCAAACAGTCGAATGCCGAACTGATCTCGGAGCGCGGTCAGGAGCGTCCGGATCTGATGCACGGTGAATCCCTTCCGGCGCAGATCTGCGAGCGCGAGCAACTCATAGAGATCGATAGGCGAGTACCTTCGCTCGGTGAAACCGCCAGCTTCAGTGCGCCGTGAGGCAACAGTTGCCGACAGCAGCCGCCGGGAGTCCCACCACTGGAGCTGTCTGGCGGTGAGTCCGGTCAGTGCCGCAACCTCTCGGGCGCCGTACGAACGCTTGAGTTTCATGGTGCGCCCCGCTGAGTCAACCGGTCTGGAAGCGAGAGAGAGACATCACGTCGATCGCCGGGTCGCGCTGACCCTCGAGTACGTAGTCCGCCGCCACTTGCGCGGTTAGCGGTGCCAGCAGCACGCCATTTCGGAAGTGTCCAGTTGCATAGAACAAGCCAGGTAGGCGCTCTGAAGGACCTACGACAGGCAGGTGATCCAACGTCCCTGGACGCAGCCCGACCCGGACGCCTTGAAACCACGCCTTCCGTGCGTTGGGCACCAGGTTACAGGTCATCTCGATGAGCTCTTGCACTCCCGCCACGGTCGCGCGTTCGTCGAAGCCGACGTCCTCGACGGTTGCGCCAACGAGCACGGACCCATCGGTCCAGGGCACCAGGTAGCACCGGTCCGTCCACACGACCCGCTCGAGCGGCGACGTCGGCCACTCAAGCTGGAGGAGCTGGCCCCGGACGGGCTTGAGCGGTATCTTGCCCTCGTCTTCCGCGCCGACCTGTCCGGACCAGCTTCCCGCCGCAAGAATCACGGCGTCGCTCGAGAGCACATCATTCGGTGTCTCGACATTGACTCCGTCGCCATGACTCGAGATTCGCGTCACGGTTGTGGCCGGCATGAAGGTCACGCCGTGAGCGCCAGCCGCGCGGCGAAGCGCGTGCGTCAAGTCGCTGGCACCGACGAAGCCGTGCTGCTGGACCGACAGTGCTGCGCGAACCTGTCCGGACAGTTGCGGCTCCAAGTCGAGCACCGCCTCTCGGTCAACGTACTCGGCGGCCGCTCCTAGCCCCCGATACGTCTCAGCCACCTGCGCGAGCAATTCCGCTTGCCTCTCGTCGAGGGCAAGCTCGAGAGTCCCGTGGCGAACGTACTGAACGGTCGAGCCGGAATCCTCGACCGCCCTGGCGACGAACTCGTCGTAGAGCTCGAGGCTCCGGGCTCCCAGATCCAGCAGGGCGCTGCCGGCGTGCGCGGTGATATACGGGGCGAGCACGCCTGCAGAGGCTTGGGTCGCGCCCTGCCCGACATCCCGGCGGTCAACGACGCGCACACTTGCCCCCCGCCGGGCCAGTTCGTGAGCCACGGCGCAACCGATGACGCCTGCTCCGACGACGACCACTTGCGAGGTTCCACTAGCCATCGGTGTTCGACCGTATCAAGACGAACGGTAGTGCCACAACGGCGCCGATACGAGGCAAAGCGACAACAACGAAGACGGCTACTCGCTTGTGACAGTGGTCACGTCGGCTTGGGTCAGACGCCGCAGCTGCTCCCAAGAAAGACCGACCGTCCCGGGACACGCCGGGGCCGTCAGGAGCGCGGGCTATTCTACCTCAGGACCCGAGCCAGCTGGCCCGAACCCCAGGTCACCTCCGGATGACACGTCGTCCCACAAAGAGACATCCCAACCGCGCGCGCTGTCAGAAACCTTACAAAAAGGAGCATAATCTCACTAGTTTCGGCCGGCACGTCTATTGCGCTTCTAGCGCTGGCAGGAGCCCTCTATGATTGTGGTCAAGCCGGTCGCGCTAGTCGTCGTCTCGTCCCTGGTCGTGCTTGGTTCGGCCGCTGGGACGTATCTGGCGGTACGGGAGAACCGAGCGAACACCACGCATCCGTCAGCGAACGCTATCCCTCCTTTGCGGGCTCCATCTCCGGTCGAAGCGACCGAGGAGCTGATACCGCCGGTGGATCCGCCCGAGGCGCAGGCCGAGCCGATGACGGTCGTCGAGACCGTCGACAACGAGAGCCAGCCGGTCGCGGCTGGGAGCGAATCCGGGCTAGCGCCAGCTGCGACTAAAGCGTCGCCTCCTCCGACAGTCGATTCCGCTCCTCCAACGACGATCCCAACGACGGTTGCCGCCGCGCCCAGCGAGCCCAATCCCCAGACCAGTGACCTGCCCCCTGTCGAGGGCTGGACGCAGTTGCCAGAACGCTGGCCAGCGAGCAACCCATCCGCGAACAACGACGACAGCGATGACAATGGTGACAATGCGGAGCCGAATCAGATCGCGCTCAAGACGATCGACCAAGTCGCGCTCGGTGTGGGACTGCCGCCCGAGGAAGAACCATCGACTCTGCGAGAGCTCGTTATGGCTCGGGATTCGGTCATCGGTCTTCAGATCGACACCCCGGTAACCTCCGAGGACGCGGTCGTTGAGGACGATGTCGAGGCGCGGGTCACCCGAGATGTGATGGTACGAGACGAAGTTGCCATTCCAGCCGGGACTCGGGTGCTTGGCTCGGTCGTGCTTGTCGAGCGGGCCGGTCAACTCAGGGGATCGGCTCGACTCGGCGTGCGGTTTCACACGGTCATGCTCGACGAGATCGTTGAGGTCCCGATTACGACGGAAACCGTCTACCGTGAAGGAAAGGGTCGCGGCAGCAAGAGCGCCGCCAAGATCGGAGGCGCTGCAGTCGGCGGAGCCATCTTGGGCGCGATCTTCGGCGGGCGCCAGGGGGCCGCGATCGGCGGAGCGGCGGGCGCAGCAGGCGGCACGGCTGCCGCCATGGCGGGGAACGGCCAGCCGGCAACGCTGCCGGCTGGATCCACCTTGACGATCCGCCTCTCGCGGTCGTCGACGGTGACCATCCAGGATTAGCGTCAATCATTTGAGTCGCGGCCCCCGTGGTATAGTCGCGACGTGCTGCCGCAAGACGAGATCACACAGGCGGTGCTCAATCGTGAGGAGGTCGTCCGCTACCTCCAGGGCGGCGACGGCGAGAGCCCGATCGAGGCTCAACAGCGCGTCTTTTCCTATCTCGAAGAGCTACGAACGACCCAGCGGTACCGGATGTATCGCGCGCTCCAACATCCCCTCTATCCACTGCTGAGAAAGATCGACCGCCAGCAGGCGAACGTAGAGATCGCCCAGGCTGCGGCCCGTCAGGGACGCATCATCTACGCCTCGAATCACAAGAGCCACACCGACTACCTCGTGCAGCCATTGGTGCTCGACGACAACAACATCCGGCCCCCAGTGATTGCCGCCGGAATCAACTTGTTCGGCGGAGCCTTGGGCCTGATTCAGCGGCACGTCACGGGTGCGATTCCGATCCGACGGGAGATGAAGGATCCCGTGTACTTGGCCACGGTCAAGGCCTACGTTGCCGAGATTCTTCAACGACACGACCTCTTTCTCTATCTCGAAGGGGGGCGCAGCTACAGCGGCGAGCTCAAGCCGTTCAAGACCGGCCTGCTCCACGCCGCGGCACAGGCTCGGCGAACGGATGTTGTCATCATTCCCGTGGCGATCGCCTACGACCTGGTCCTCGAGGACTTCGTCCTCGCCCGACAGCGCATCAAGCGGCAGCAGCGTCCGTTTGCACGCGAGGCTGCGGAGATGGTGCGCTACGCCGTCGGCTATTCGAGCCGAGCGGTAGTCACGTTCGGTACCCCGATCCCCTTGACCGACTACGACCCGGACGGGCGCCGCTCCATGGTTCAGCTCAAACGCCGTCTCCGCGACGATATCGGCAAGCTCTACACGGTACTCCCCACCGCGCTCGTGGCGGCGGCAATGCGTCACTCGACTACCCGGGGCGAGCTGCATGAGCGGATCGCCCAGCTGATCGAGATCCTTCATCTGGCTGGCGCTCGCCTCGATGTCAGTACTCCTGAGGCAGCCGTCGAAGCCGCGACCGAGCCAATGGTCACTCGTGGCATCCTCGTCGTCGAGGGCGATCGCTATCGCGTGCGCGAGCGAGGCGTTCTGCGCTACTACGCGCGCACGATCGAGCATCTGCTCAAAGACCGGGGTCAGTCCGCCCTGACGCACTAGGGACTGCACGAATGGACGAATGCTTGAAGCGCTATCCAGGGCGTTCTTCTTAACGTTTGCCAACAGTCAGCCGCTCAAGAAGGCCATCTCGAAGTACGGGATGCGCGGTCCCCATAGCTTCGCGAGGCGGTTCATCGGCGGCGAAACGGTCGAGGAGGTGCTGGTCGCCGTGCGCGAGCTTGATCGACACGGCTTTGCTCACACTCTGAACCATCTCGGCGAGCACGTTGACACCGTGGATGGCGCTCGGGCCGCAACCCGCGACTATCTGGCAGCAATCGAACGGGTCGGCCTCGGGGAGTCTGCCCTGCAAGGTCTCAGTCAAGCTTTCCCAGCTCGGGCTCGGAATCGGCCGAGAACTGTGCCACGAGAACCTTCGATCAATAGCGCGCGTCGCGGGCAGCCACGATGGCTTCGTCCGGATCGACATGGAAGGCTCTCTCCTTGTCGATGCCACGCTCGATGTTTTCGAGACCTTATGGACAGACGGTCAGCACAACCTCGGTATCGTGCTCCAGTCGTATCTCCGACGGACCACAGCTGACCTCGAGAGGATCATGGCCCTCGGCGCCTCGGTTCGGCTCTGCAAGGGTGCGTACCGAGAACCGGCCGATGTGGCGTACCCCGACAAGGCCGACGTCAACCGCGCGTTTATCGAGTTCGCGAAGACCCTCTTGACTACCGGGTCATCTCCGGCGTTCGCGACTCACGACCCTCGCATGATCACGACAATCTGTGAGCTCGCCCGGGACCGCGGGATCCAGAACGATGGCTTCGAGTTCCAGATGCTCTATGGGGTGCGGCGTGACATCCAGGCGTCGCTGCGCGACCGAGGGTACCGTGTGCGAATCTATGTGCCGTTCGGGCGCGAATGGTTCGCGTATTTCATGCGCCGCCTGGCGGAGCGGCCTGCCAACGTAGGCTTCGTGATTCGGAGCCTCCTGTACGAGCAGCGTGGAGGCTGACGCGGACGGACAGACTCAATCAACCCACTCGGCAACGAACACGTTCGTGTCGCCTTCGGCCGCGGCGTTTCGGTTCGAGGCAAATACCAGATGGGCGCCGTCAGGAGAAAACATGGGGAAGCCGTCGAAGGTTGCGTTGAAGGTGACCTGCTCCACACCGCTGCCGTCCAAATTGGTCACGAACAGATCGAAGTTGCGCCCACCCGCATCGTGGAAATTCGACGCAAAGATGATGCGATTGCCGTCGGGATGCCAGAACGGAGCGAAACTGGCGCCTCCGAGACTGGTAACCTGCCTCAGATCGCTGCCGTCGGCATTCATGACGAAGACTTCGAGCTCGGTTGGGCGCCACAGGCCTTGATCCAGTAGCCGCTTGTAGTCGTCGAACTCTGGACCATCCGGAATCTCCCGTCCACGAAACACGATCTTGGATCCGTCGGGTGAGAGAAATGGCCCGCCGTCCGGACCCTGACGATTCGTCAGCCGTCGGACGTCGGAACCGTCGCCGTTCATGGAGTAGATCTCCATGTCGCCATCGCGAACACTCGTGAACACCACGCGGCCGTCCGGCCCGATCGTCGCTTCGGCGTCGTAGCCTGGCGTGTCCGTGAGCCGGGTCACCCCAGTTCCGTCCGCCGAGGCCCGATAGATGTCGTAGCTGTCATAAATGGCCCAGACGTAGCCCATCTCGAAACTCGGCGAGGGGGGGCAATCGGCGCCACCAAGATGCGTGGAGGCGTAGATGATCGACTCGCCGTCGGGATAGAAGTACCCACACGTCGTCCGGCCATCGCCCGTCGACACCATACGCA
This sequence comes from Vicinamibacterales bacterium, assembly GCA_965216615.1. GTDB lineage: Bacteria > Acidobacteriota > Vicinamibacteria > Vicinamibacterales > UBA8438 > CAUZIB01. The sequence continues at coordinate 572,328 of CBDCGH010000023.1, forward strand.
CGTCTGACCCATCCAAGCCCATTCTGAAGATCTGGTCGCATGGCACCCCTTCGCGGGTCGACTGAAAAATCAGCTGCGACCCGTCCGACGAGAAGTACGCCTCGGCATTCTCGCCGCCAAACGTCAGCTGTGTCACGTTGGCAAGGTGCGATTCTTGAACGCGCGCATCAGCGGCTGGCGACTCGGAAACCTCTGGCGTTGGCTCCTCTGGTGATGTGCCGCAGGCCAGCGCGAAACCGACCGTAAGACCGAGCAAACCGAAATGGAACCTGGGACGTATCGACATGGCTCACTCCCGCCCTCTAGACGCGGCCCAACCACTCGAGGAGGCCAAGCGACAGCCATGGTACATAAGTGATCAGAATCACACCAAACGCCAGGATGATCAGCAGCGGGACGGCGGCCCGATATACCTCGAGCAGCGGCCGGTCGAATCGATACGACGCGAAGAACAGGTTCAGTCCGACCGGAGGCGTCATGTATCCCAGCTCCAGGTTTGCAACGAAGATAATCCCGAGGTGGACCGGATGAATCCCATAGGCCGCTCCAATCGCCGTAATGAGCGGCACGACGACGACGATTGCCGAGAAGATGTCCATGATGCACCCGACGATCAGCAGGAAGCCATTCAGCGCCAACAAGAACAACAACGGCGACTCGATATGCGACTGGGTCCACTCGAGGAGCCGGAATGGGATGTCCGCGTCAAAGGTGTACTGTGTGAACCCCTGCGCGACAGCGATGATGATCAGCACGCCTCCGACCAGCACGACACACTCTCGAAACGCCTGTCGAAGCCCCTGGATCAACGCGAAGTCGCGGTGCACCAGGCCGGTCACGACCGCAGCATAGAGGGCGGCCAGGGCAGACGTCTCGACCAGCGTGGCGTACCCTCCTAGATACGCCCCGAGTACCACGAGCGGTAGCGCAAGCTCCCACTTGGCTATCCACACTGCGGGCCACACCTCAGACCAGACGAATTGGTGCCGCCCAGCACCTGTACGCGTGCCCTCCCGCACCGCCCAACCTGCCGTGAGGCCGATGAGAACCAGTCCCGGTACGAATCCAGCGATAAAAAGGTCCTCCGGAGCAACCTCGGCGACAACGGCATACACGATGAGCGGCAGCGCCGGTGGAAGGAGGAGCCCGATCGATCCCGAGGCGGTCAAGATACCGACGGCAAACTGGTCGCGATACCCATCTTTGAGTAGCGCTGGAAGAAGGAGCCCTCCCAGCGCGAGGATCGTCACACCCGAGGCACCTGAGAAGATCGTGAAGAACGCGCAGACGACGACGCACACCACAGCCGTGCCGCCGGGCACCCATCCGACGGCAGCACGAAAGAAACGAAGCAACCGCTCGGTCGACTGACCTTGCGCCAAGATGAAACCGGTCAGCGTGAATAGCGGAATGGCCGGAAGCGTCGGATCGACAGATCGCTCGTACGCGTACAGGGCGACCTGTGAAGGTGGAAAATAGATGGTCATGTAGAGCAGAACGGCGGCACCTGCCAATACCGTAAAGATCGGCGCACCGGCGAGCGCTGCCGCCACGACCAGAACGACCCAGGGCCAAGACGGCGTTCCGTCGAGCAGTTCGTAGGACCCGCTCAGCCAGACACCCGCAACAATACCGAGCGCGGCGACCACGCGCGCGGGCCAGCCTCCTGCCCGCCACACCAGTCGTGCCGCGATGACGGCAAATGCCAGGGGGATGACAAGCTGAGCGGTCCAGGTTGGCACGCCAACTGCAATCTCTGACGCCAGCTCTCGTTCAACGGCGATCAGGTCGATCGACCCGCGCACGAGCGTTGCGCAGACCATCGCGCCGACGAACGCGGAGAAAGTGCCGGCCAGGCTACTGAGCCAGCCCTTGGGCATGAACGTGGCAGTCGCGAGAGCAACAAGCTTGCCTTCGCGGGCAGCGAGCATCGCTCCGACAAACCCGACCCACAGCGTCAGATGCTGGACGAACGGGATCGCGCCGGGTATGCCGCCGGTTATCACCTTACGGAGCGCGATCTCGGCCAGCGGCAAGATGACCATGATCGCGAGCGCAGCAGCGGCAAGCCAGTCCTCGACCGCGTGCAACGCGGCGAGCATTCGTCGGCCCGGGCCTGCGGCCTCACTCTCGGAGGCTGGGGTCATCCTCGTGGTGTGATGGCGTTAACGCCCGCGGAACGCGTCGCGTGCGCGGACGGCTTCGTCGTAAACCTCAGCGGGGACGATTGGGCCACGCATCGAGGTCGTCATCGAGTCTGCCGCGCGACGAAACTCGCCGCCCGCCTCAGGACTCAGCTCGGTCACCGTCAGGCCCCGAGCTTTCATCTCGTCGACCGCCTCGGCGTCTTGGCGAGGAACGTCTCGAAACAGCTGATCTTCCACACGTTTTCCGATCGACAGCATGGTGTCACGATCCTCTTCGCTCAGTCGCTCCCAGCTCTTCGTCGTCATGACGGTCGCTCCGATGACCGGTCCGAGCGGCAGGTCGAGCATGTGCGGCGCGCTCCTGTAGTACTGGAGCAGCATCGCGGCGTATGGGGGAAATGGGTACGCATTGATCATGCCGGTGTTTAGCGACACCGGAACATCACTCAGCCCAAGCGGCACCGGATTGAAGCCGTTTTCCTTATACCAATCCACCATTCGATTGTCGCCCGATGACGTGTACAGCTTGGCCGCCTTCAGCTCGTCGAGCGAGCTGATCGGCTCCTTGGAGAACAGGTGTGCCCATCCCGTGTGTCCCCAGTTGACCAACACTAAACCCTGCCCGCGCAGTGCACGCCTGAACTGGGGCTGCAGCGCATCGAGGACATGCCGAGCCTCGGCATCCGACTCGAAGAAGAACGGCATACCCAGCACGCCGAACGCCTCATCGATCTCCGAGAGGCCGATCTGGGTCAGCGTCGCGGCCTGGGTCGTCCCAAGCTTGAGCCTTCTGACGATGGCCGTCTCATCGCCCTGCGATCCGGCGGCGACTTTGATCCTGACGCGTCGGTCGGTCGCCTTTTGAATGTCGACCGCCATCCTCTTGAGGGACTTGTCCCACAGCGAATTGGCCGGTGCGATCGAGCCCAGAGAAATCCTTCGCTGCGCCAGCAGCATGACCGGCGTGACGGCGAGCGTGACGAGCACGACGAGCGCGGTGAGGCGCAACGATCTCATCATCTAACCTCGGCTTTCCATGATACCCCTCGGTCAGGGCTCCACCGGTGGGTCGAAGAACTCGTCGATGTGGTCGAGTAAGAGACGTGCACGACGCTGTGACACGATGTTGAGGAGTCGAATGCTTTCATCTTCATCGGGATCGATTGCTAGCGCGTCCTCGAGCAACGTTTCGAACTCTTCACGATCGCCGGCTGCTACTGCAACGCCTGTGGCCAGCGACACGTACGGCGAGGCGTCCAATCCATCCGAAAGCTCGACGACTCTTCGAAAGTGGTCTCGGGCACGCTTCGGGGACCCCCCCAACAATTCTGGCACCGATTCCAGCGTGATGAATGCTCCGTGAATAGCTCCACGATTGTAGTCCGCCTCGAGCTCGAGGGCGCGCTCCAGCAGCGCCCTCACAGCAGGTAGGTCGGCCGCGAGCGATGGCTGGTCGAGCCCCACCGAGATCGCCAGACCCCACGAGCCACCGAGCCAGTACATGGTTTCGATATCCTCAAGGCCGAAGGACTGTACCGCCTCGACAGGCTCCAATTGCAGGCGTTCGGTGATGCCCGGGTAGTCAAGTTCGACCCGGCGGAGGCAGTAGTCCCGTGCTCGCACATACAGCTTCCGCGCGCGGCTCGTCAGCACCTCGGCGGCGGCGTAGTCAAAGTCCTCCCACTCGGCAGCCTCAGCGTCCGGCTGAATGAACCCGCCAGCATACTGCGTGAAGGTGCTACAGGCTGACAACAAGAGCCCGGGGTGATTCGGCGACGAGTGCAACAGCGTTTCGAGCGTCTTGAGGTTGAACGGTAGCGCCTCACGGACGAGCTCGGGATCTTCGTCCGACGCGTATATCTGAGCCCCCTCGGCCAACGTGTCCGCAAGAGAGTTGATGGCCATGGACTTCAAGGAGCAGCCGGCCCCCAACGTGACCGTGCTCACAAGGAGCACCCACGAAAGCAGACCTGGATTCTGGTGGCGTCGTGGTCGCATGGCAGTTGCCTGTACGAACGATCATATCAGGGGGATCTGAACTCTTAGTTGCATCCGCGCAGGTGTGCGATGATCGGATCGGTGGTGGGTTTTGTGTCCGTTCCGGGCGGCTGGTTCACCATGGGCAGCGACGAGGGTCACGCCGACGAGCGACCGGTGCATCGAGTGTGGGTCGCACCGTTCGAAATGGCGGTTCACCCGGTGACACGGGCCGAGTATGCCCCGTTTCTCCGATCAACCGGCCGGGAGCCTCCCCGCGAATGGAGCAACCCGGCGTTCGCGGCTCCCGATCAGCCAGTCGTTGGAGTCAGCTGGAACGACGCGGTCGTCTACTGTCTCTGGCGGACCTCGAATGGCGCCCCCCAGAGGCTACCCAGTGAAGCGGAATGGGAGCGTGCAGCCCGCGGTCGACGACAGAGCGACCGGTACCCATCGGGCAACGAGATTCCAAGCTGGATCCCCAACGGTGGGCGCGGACCACTCGAAGGTCCGTGGGTGGTCTCGCTGGGCGAGCCGAACGACTTTGGGTTGTACGGCATCGGCGCCAACATCCACGAGTGGTGCGCCGACTGGCACGCCCGAACCTACTACGACGAATCGCCGTCTCGCAATCCGCCAGGCGCCGCGACCGGAGTCCGCCGGAGCTCCCGCGGCGGCTCGTGGCGACACGCCGTCACACTGAGCCGAAACGCCGCACGCAGCAAACTGGACCCGTCGTTTCGCTACACCGACTATGGTTTTCGCGTTGCGCGCTAGTGGATGAGGTGGCCATGTCGGCAGAGCTCGATCTCGCCATGCAAGTCGCCCGCGCCGTGCAAGCCGCCCACGGACGCGCACTCTTCGTCGGCGGCTGGGTGCGCGATCGCTTGCTGTCGCGTGAATCGAAAGACATCGATATCGAGGTCTATGGGGTCAGCAGCGACGCGCTCCGAGCGCTGCTGGCGGCACTCGGGCAGGTCGGCACAGTCGGAGAAAGCTTCACGGTCTACAAACTGGGGCCCCTCGACATCTCGATGCCGCGGCGCGAATCGAAGAGCGGCCGTGGCCACCGGGGCTTCACAGTGGTGGGCGACCCGAACCTCAGTGTCGCCGAGGCGGCAAGGCGGAGAGACTTCACGGTCAACGCCATCGCGTGGGACCCCCTGCTGGAGGAGTACCTCGACCCCGTCGGTGGACGAGCGGACCTGCAGCGCGGCATCCTCCGCGTCGTCGATCCAGAGCGGTTCACCGACGACAGCCTGCGGGTGTTGCGCGGTATCCAGATGGCAGCGCGATTCGACCTCACGCTTGAGCCGGACACGGTCGCCCTGTGCCGAGGCGTTCCGCTCGATGACTTGCCGGCCGAGCGGATCTGGGGCGAGATCGAAAAGCTGCTCCTGAAAGCCACCCGACCCTCGCGTGGTTTGACGGTGGCCAAAGAGGTACGGGTCGTAGAGAGACTCTTTCCAGAGATCGCCGACCTGATCGGTTGCGAACAAGAGCCGGAGTGGCACCCAGAGGGCGACGTGTGGGTCCACACCCTGCTCGTGGTCGACCAGGCAGCAGCGAGGTGTGCGGATCTCCCGTATCCCCAGCGGGTCGCGCTGATGCTCGGTGCGGTATGTCACGACTTCGGCAAGCCGTCCACCACGGCGTTCATCGACGGACGGATCCGTTCGCGCAATCACGAGGAAGCCGGGGTTCAACCCGCGCTCGCCTTCCTGGACCGCCTCAACATCCACACGCTCGACGGTTACGACGTCCGTGGTCAGGCGGTCGGGCTCGTCGCTCACCACCTGAAGCCAGGTATGTGGCATAGGGCTCCCGATGGCGTCGGCGACGGCGCCTTCAGACGGCTGGCGAAAAAGGTCGACCTGGATCTGCTCGCCAGGCTGGCAACCGCAGACTGCCAGGGCCGAACCGGGGCGTTCGACTGCAGCGCGATGACGTGGTTTCTGGATCGCGCACGCGCCCTGGGTGTTGAACACGACGCCCCAGCGCCACTGCTGCGAGGGCGTCATCTGTTGAATCTCGGCCTCTCCGCGGGACCCCGCGTTGGACGCGTGCTCGGCGAGGTCTACGAGCGCCAGCTCGACGGACAGGTCCGAACGTTGGATGACGCGCTCGAGGCTGCCAAGCGAATCATCCGCGCCGAGTCATGATGTCGACGAGTGCGGGTGGGGCAATGTTGCCTCCGCTGACCACGGCCACGTCTAGCGCCGAGTCAACGGGGGCCTGTCCGAGGCACGCCGCGACCGCTGCAGCGCCGCTTGGCTCGGCGACGAGCTTGGCGTTCCGCACGAGCCACACCACCGCCCGTTCGATTGCCGCGTCATCGACAGCGACTACCTCGTCGACGAACGTCCGCGCATGCGCAAAGGTCAGGTCGCCGGGCCTCACGGGTAGCAGCCCGTCGGCCACGCTTTCCGCGCGTTCGAGCGTCACGGGTCGGCCAGCCGCTAGCGACGCTTTCATCTTCGATGCGCCCGTTGGCTCGACCCCAATCACGCGGATGCCAGGGTTGACCGCCCTCACAGCGGCGGATACGCCAGAAATGAGGCCACCGCCACCGACCGGAACGTAGATGCGCTCGACTGTTGGAGCGTCCTCTACGATCTCGACACCAACGGTGCCTTGTCCCGCGATGATCTGAGGATGATCGAACGGTGGGATCATCTGCAACCCGCGCATGTCTGCTTCCCGCTCAGCGCGAGCCTTTCGCTCCAGCGATGTCGTGCCTTCGAACAACACCTCGGCACCGTGGTGGCGCGCGCCGGCGACCTTGATGTCGGGTGCCGTAGTGGGCATCACGACGACCGCTGGCACGCCAACGGCCTTGGCCGCGAACGCCACAGCTTGCGCATGATTCCCGGAGGAGTACGTGATGACTCCCCGAAGCCCCGCGGCAGAGGCCAGCGTAGATATGAGATTGAATGCGCCACGCAGCTTGAACGATCCAGCAACTTGGAGGTTCTCGGCCTTGAGACACAGCCGGCGTCCCGCCGGGACCGACACGTCGACCAGGGGCGTCCGCACCACCGTACCGCGAATCCGGCCGGCAGCCCCGCGAATGTCATCGAGCGTCGTCAACTGCACGTCGCGGCTAGCTTGTCACCAATTCGTATACTTGTCAGCAATGTCGACGGCCAGCCGGCTGCTGCGAACTCGGATGTGGCTCGTGGCGCTCGGATGGGCGCTCACCGCAGCACCAGCCTTCGCGCAAGGCTCGACCAGCCTCGACCTGCCAATCGGCCGGTTCGTCTTCGATGTCCACGGAGCGGTCGTCCCGTTCGGCCAGAACTTTCAGCTCGCAACCGCCCGAGGACTCGATCCCGAGACCGAGCCCAGGTTCGGTCTCGGCATGGGCGCCGGCGTTCACCTCTATGTGCTACGCATCGGAGTCCTAACGGTCGGACTCGGAGGGCGCGTGATCACGGCGTCTGCCGCCAGAAGCCCGAATCAGGACGGTCAGAACCCGGATGGGCCCCGTCTGCGAAAGCGGTTCACGGCCTTTGCCCCCGAGCTGTCCCTCAATTTCGGGGGTCGCGACGGCTGGAGCTATGTCAGCGGCGGGATAGGTCGATCGCGGCTCTCGCTCTTTGAAGCCGGGGCTGATGCACCCCCACAACGGAGCAGTCACACCGTCAATGTCGGCGGCGGCGCGCGTTGGTTCACGAGCCGACATCTCGCATTCGCCCTCGACCTGCGCTTCTACACCGCGCGGCCCCTCGAGCCAACCGCAAGCGAACCTGCTTCCCCCCGCATGACGGTCATGGTGCTCAGCATCGGGGCATCGTTCAAGTGATGCGGGTGCAACTCGAGTCGTGACGCGAGAAACCGAGTGATGCCACGGGAGACGCTTGTCGACTTCTTCAACGAGCGCATTTGCTCGACCTCGAATTTCCTCACCTACGACGACAGCCTGCGGACCTACACGTATTCCTACGATGAGATCCGTCGCGCGGCCCAGGCGTTCGCCAGGCGACTGACCTCGTTCGGATTCGGCCCCGGCGACAAAGTCGTCGTGTGGTCCGAGAACCGTCCGGAATGGGTCGTCGCCTTCTGGGGATGCCTGCTGTCGCGCGGAGTGGTGGTCCCGGTCGACTACCGGGCCTCCCCAGACTTGCTCGCTCGAGTCGTCGACATCGTTGATGCGCGGGTGCTCCTCCTGGGCGAGGACGTCCCGACACCCGACTTCTCGTCCCGCGGCCAGCTGCAGGTACTCGCGTTGAGCGAACTGGTCTCAGACATCGGGCCGCAACCGTCCGTCAGCGGACCGCCGAGGCTCACTACCGGTACGGGATCAGAAGCTTCAGCAGAGCTCGCTGAGATCATCTTCACGTCGGGTGCGACCGCTGACCCCAAAGGTGTGCAGCTCACCCATCACAACATTCTCGCGAACATCGTACCCGTCGAGCGAGAAGTGCTGAAGTACCGGAAGTACGCACGGCCCTTTTACCCACTTCGCTTCTTGAACCTGCTGCCGCTGAGCCACATGTTCGGCCAAGCGATGGCGACGTTCATCCCGCCCATGCTCGGTGGGGTAACCGTCTTCATGCGCGGATACAACCCTGCGGAGATCATTCGACAGATACATGACCGTCGGATTTCGGTGCTGGTCTGCGTACCGAAGATGCTCGAGGTGCTCCGCGAGCATGTCGAGCGGGTCATTCCGAGCGCAGCTGATTCAGCAGCCCGGCCCGCGCACGTCGCCGTGCGCTGGTGGCGACACCGCGCAGTTCACCAGTTGTTCGGCCTCAAGTTCTGGGCCTTTGTCGTCGGGGCTGCGCCGCTCGACCCGGATCTCGAGGCCTTCTGGTCTGGCCTCGGGTTCTTGGTCGTCCAGGGCTACGGTCTCACGGAGACAGCGCCAATCGTCACGCTCAATCACCCATTCAGAGCGCGGCGCGGATCCGTCGGAACTCCGATCGGGGGAGTGGAGCTCAAGATCGCGCCGGACGGCGAAATCCTGGTGCGGGGGGACAACGTGACAAGCGGCTACTACAACGCGCCCAGCGACACGGCCGCCGCGTTTTCCGACGGGTGGTTTCGGACTGGCGACATTGGCAGCATCGATAAGGCAGGCCGACTGTCGGTCCGGGGTCGGAAGAAAGAGATGATCGTCACGCCCGAGGGTCTCAACGTCTTTCCCGAGGACGTGGAACGCGTCCTGCAGGATGTCGGCGGTATTCGAGAAGCCGCAGTCGTTGGCGCGACCATCGGGGGGAACGAACAGGTCCACGCGGTGCTGATCCTCGACTCTGGTGCTGACCCCGACAGTGTCGTTCGCCGGGCGAACCAACGCCTCGAGGATCATCAGATGATCCGAAGCTACGGCGTTTGGCCGGAGTCGGAGCTGCCCCGTACGGAAGGCACGCGCAAGCTGAAGCGCCGGGAGATCGGACGATGGGTCTTGGATGGGGCGAGATCGAGTCCGGGCAGGTCACAGGCAACGCCGCGCAGCGTGATGGACGTCGTTCAACGCCTTGGCCCGGGTCGCACCATCACGCCCGAAACGACGCTCGACGAGTTGGGACTTGGCTCGCTCACGCGGATCGAGTTGATGATGGCGCTCGAGCAAGCGTACGACCGGTCGGTCGATGAGCTCGCCTTCAGCAAGGCCTCGACCGTGGCCGACCTCGAAGCCCTCATGCGAGCGGAGGTCGTTGCGGCTCAGCATTCGGTGCACGCCGCGCCGCCGGAAGCCCCGTTCGAGTTCCCGTCGTGGAACCGCACCGCTCCGGCGGAAATCATACGGCGTGCAAGCCTTGCGGCCTGGTTGCTGCCGCTGACCCGCGTGTTTGCGCGAACCACGGTGGATGGGCTCGACCGACTCAACCAGAGTCACGATCCGGTCGTCTACGCGGCGAATCATCAAAGCCACATGGACGCGCCCGTGATACTCGCCGCGCTCCCGCCATCGCGGCGGAACCGGGTCGCAACGGCCGCCTCGAAAGAGTTCTTTGCGGCTCACTTTCACCCTACCCGGAATCCGTTGCGATCGAGGATCACCAACGGCCTCAATTACTACCTGGCCGCGCTGATGTTCAACATGTTCCCCTTGCCTCAGCGCGAAGCCGGTGCGCGGGCCGCGATTCGATACGTGGGCCAGCTCATCGACGAAGGCAACTCCGTGTTGATCTTCCCGGAGGGGAAACGCACCGACACGGGCGACATCGCCTCGTTTCAGCCCGGGATTGGCATGATCGCCTCGAGGCTACGGGTACCGGTCGTACCCGTGCGCATCGAAGGCCTGGACCGGATTCTGCATCAGAGCTGGCGCATGGCTCGTCCGGGCAAGGCGCGCGTCTCCTTCGGCACACCACTTCATCTAAGCGGCAGTGACTACGATCTCTTGTCTAGGCGGGTCGAAAACGCGGTTAGAGCCCTATAAGCGACTTCTATAAGCGACTTCCCAGATCGGCACGAAACTGGCATACAGCCTGCTATACTGATTAAGATTGGCTAAGGACGATCTCATCGACGTCCAGGGCACCGTGGTGGCGGTCCACAGCGGTGGGCTGTATCGCGTTCAATGCGATCCTGGTCACGAGGTGCTGGCGCAGCTGAGCGGCCGGATGCGGCGTTTTCGCATCAAAGTCGTGCCGGGGGATCGAGTCACCGTGGGTGTCTCGCCGTACGACCCCACTCGCGGCATCATCACATTTCGCGCTCGATAACGCTTGGACTATCAAACTGTGAACGATTTCTACGACGAACCCGGAGCCCCGGCGCCCACTGCAGCTCAGCTCCCCCCGGAACCAGTCACGGAATCCGAGGAGAGCAAATCCACCCTGCAAACCGACAAGGAACCCGATGTCGCGGCTGGATCGGAACCGTCCGAAAGCCCAGCTGCCACCCGCTTCAAGTCGTGCCGGTGGCACGAGAAGCCGGACAGCGGGCCTACGTACTGCGGCAACCGCGACGTCCTCCCGTTTGCCGGCAAGAACGATTTCAATTCGGAAGCCTGGTGCCCCGACTGCAAGCTCTACAAAGTGAAACGAAAGGCCAAGAAGCGGCCGGTGAACGAGTACGACGACTACTGATGCCCGACGAGTCGCCTACTCGCTGAATTCCTTCGCAAGATCGACCCACTCACCATGCGGTGCCAGCCGCTGGTACTCACGCCAATGGACCTTCGCGTCCGCAGAGTGCCCCATCTTCTCCAGCGTGACGGCGAGGTAGAAGTGGGCGTCGGCGTACGCCGCGTTCAGGCGAAGCGCGTCGTGATAGTAGGCAACGGCTTCCTGATAGCGTCCCAAGTCGTGGTGGATGTTTCCCAGATTGAAGTGTGCCTCAAAGCAGTCCGGGTCCAGCATCAGCGCTCTGCCGTAGAGCGCGTGGGCCTCGACGAGATCATCGTTTGCGTAATGCAGATTTGCGAGGTTGACGATGGCAGGAATCAGGCAGGGATCGAGTAGAAGGGCCTTCCGATAGGCGATCCGGGCACGCTCGCGCTCGGTTTCGCCGCCCTCGTCCAGCGCAGATCCCTCCAAGAAGAACCGGGCGGCGAGGGCGCTCTGTCCACCGTCAACGTCCTTCGCGATGCCGTGCGACGGGACAGAGAATTTCGTTGCGGCCGGCCGACACAGTGCGACCACTTTGGCCGGTTTGGCCTCTCGATGCACTGACGCAAAGTTCAGCGCGAGCTGCCCCTCACGAGCCGCGAGATGACGCCGCACCGCGCCGCGAAACGACTGGCTTTCCTCGAGGTCGGCGTTCACGTGCTTGATCACCGCAACATCACTGAATCCGTAGTAGGTGTCCGAGTTGCTTCGAGCCATCGGCCGCACGAGGCCCCATTTTTCCAGATAGCGAAGCCGGCGCTCGTGGACCTGCGGGTACAACTCTCGGATCTGACGCAGGCTGTGATAGCGCCGCTTGAAAGATTCATCCGACTCGAGCTGACCAAGTCGGCAGAAGTCCTCCTCGCTGAGAATCCGAATCTGATCCGGGGTTCGCGAGTTGACGGACTCCGCGCGTCTTAGCTTGCGGCTCTTTGGCGGCACCGTCACCTGGAGCGTGCCCCCGTCGAGTGGGCGCCCGCCGAGCCGAGAGAGACTCTCTGCCCCCACCACCAAGATCGTTGTTTGCGCGGTCACTTCGTCGGCGGCAAGGCCGCCTAGCTGCTCGACGAGCTCGCGCGCCTCACGACGACCAACAGAAGCGAGCTTGCCAGTGAAGACGACCGTGTGCCCAGAGAAAGCTAGCTCGGTGGGAGGTTGATCGTTGGGCGCTGACACCTGCGTCATGTTCGAGTAACCAATCCGCCTCTCGATCGCTGGAAAGATGAATGAGAATAGTCTTAAAGTCAAGTCGCCATCCCGGTCGACACATGGCACCGTCTCGCGAAAGTTTCGTCCCGACACCGTGGCCTGCAAAACGCTACGACCAGTACACTGGTGCTGTGGTGGTTGGTCTGTCACTCTCCGGCCAACGCGTGACCTCGCGGGGACGCCTCGCGGCGATCTTTGGCCAAGTCGCGATCGCCTTCATTGTCGGCGCACTGCTCTCGCCGTCAGCCCAGGCAGCGGAACGAGTTGTCGCGATCGGCGACATCCACGGAGCGGGATCCCGCTTCGTGGCACTACTGAAGCATAGCGAGCTCATCGATGCTGACCTCCGCTGGATCGGCGGCTCGACGACGCTCGTCCAGACAGGCGATTTCACCGACAGAGGTTCCCAAGTCCGCGACGTGATGGACTTACTGATGCGCTTGGAGGCGGACGCGTCCGCGGGTGACGGAACCGTCCGGGTCCTCCTGGGGAACCACGAAACGATGAACCTTACGGCCAACGTGCGCGACGCGACACCGGCCATTTTTCAGAGTTTTGCGTCTGAGGACGCACCGCGCCGCCAATCCGAAGCCTACGACGTCTACGCCGACTACGTCCGTCGGCGCGAACAGGCGCTCGGTCGTCCGCTGCCCGACCGCCGGACGCGCGAAGAGTGGATGGCTACCCACCCGCTCGGCTTCGTTGAGTACATGGAAGCCATGGGGCCGGACGGCCACTACGGCAAATGGCTTCGTTCTAAACCCATTGCGACGACCGTAGCCCAGACCCTCTTCTTGCACGGCGGGGTGTCGCCGCAGATCGCCTCCGACAGCACCGACAGTCTGAACTCGACGGCACGTGACGAACTAGAGAGCTTCGACCGCCATCGTCGGGACCTTATCGACGCCGGAATCATCCTGCCGTTCTCGACGTTTCAAGAGATCATGACGGCCGTGGCATTGGAGCTCAACGCCTGGCTTCAGCGTCTGTACCCCGGTCCGCTCCCCCCTGACCGCCGTCCTCCGAACTTTACGCGCAAAGACCAGGCACTCACAGACCTCCTGGTCCGGTTTCAAGGCATCGGGGACTGGTCGATTTTCGATGACGAAGGGCCGCTCTGGTTTCGTGGTTTCGCGCGATGGTCCTCTGAGGAGGGAAACGCCGCAATTGGCGGCGTCCTCGAGCGGTTCGACGTCGACCGAGCGGTCGTGGGCCACAGCGTCACCGCGACGCGACGAATCACCCCACGATTCGGCGATCGAGTGTTCTTGATCGACACCGGGATGCTGGCAGCGACGTATCGAGGGCATGCGTCCGCACTCGAGATTCTCGACGATCACATCACCGCCATTTACTTCGATGCCCGCACGCCGCTGGTGACGCCGACTCCCGCGGCACGGTGATTACCACCATGGCCACCAGCAGTTCCGGCCGGGTCGCACAGGAGGCCAAAACGGAACCCACGCTGGCGCAGGGCTGGCACGAGTAGGGCCGTCGCCTCGACGGCGTAGCGACGATCGGGCCGCGGATCAATGTGGTGGCCGTCGTGTATGACGATGATGTCACCGTCCGAAACCTTCCGTTCGAGCCGGGCAGCCAAGGCGTCTGGATCGGGCGTCCGGTACCAGTTGAAGTCCCACAACCCCCAGCCCCATCCAACCAGCGCATGGTCAATCAGCGCGAGCCCCTCGTACATCTGGCTGCTCCGCCACCCTCCGTGTGGCCGAAACACGGGACACGGTCTGCGCCCGGTGGCCACCTCGATTCGATCGGCTGCCGCCGTGAGCGTTCGCGCGATGACCTGCGGTGACATCATCATGAGCGCGCGCGTGTGAGTGTGAAGCCCGATGGCGTGTCCTTCGGACACGGCTCGACGTGCGATCGAGACTGTTTCGTCCGTGAGATGTCGATCGATGACGAAGAACGTGGCCACGGCGCGATGCTCCATGAGCACGTCGAGAATGTCGGGCGTCGCGGTTGGGTTCGGTCCGTCATCGAACGTCAAGTAGACCATCGGTCCGGAGGGGCGTCCGGGCATGTCCCACACTGCAGGCGCCGGCGCGATCAGGTCGAGCAAAAATGGAAACGGTGCAGTATGCGCGAGAAAGAGCAAACCGAAACCGGCTACGATAAAGGCCAGGAACATGCGGAGACAGCATAGCAGTCAACGAGCGACGTCCGCGGCCATGCTCGTGATCGGTGTGCTTGCCGTCGGCGACGCCGGAGGTATCGCCCAAGGCGACCCCTCTCAAGTCGAACGCGACGAAATGGTCGAGCGCCAAATCACCGCCCGCGACGTCACCGATGCTCGCGTGTTATCCGCAATGCGCACCGTGCCGCGACACGAGTTCGTCCCTACCCGGCTTCGGCGGATGGCGTACGCGGATACTCCGCTGCCCATCGGATACGACCAGACGATATCGCAGCCGTATATCGTGGCGTACATGACCGACGCGCTCAGCCTCCCGCGCGGCGCGAATGTGCTGGACGTCGGTACGGGGTCAGGTTATCAAGCGGCCGTCCTCGCCAGAGTCGCTCGCGACGTCTTCTCGATCGAGATTGTTCCCGAGCTTGCGGCCAGCGCGGCGGAGCGACTCGAGGCCTTGGGCTTTGACAACGTGCGGGTGCGCCACGGGGATGGCTACCGCGGCTGGCCTGAGGCCGCGCCCTTCGATGGCATCATCGTGGCCGCCGCACCGGACCACATTCCCGAGGCCCTGGTTGATCAGCTGGCAATCGGAGCCCGCCTGGTCATTCCGGTCGGTGACCGGGCGCAGACGATGACGATCGTCACCAAGACGGCGAACGGCTCGACGATCGACACGACCTTTCCGGTGCGATTTGTGCCGATGACCGGCGGCGCGAACCGTTAGGCAGGGACGCTAGTCCGTTGTACTCACCGCACTAGCTGCCGGCGACCGGCTCGGGGGCAGGCGCCGCCGAGTCGAAACTCGCGATCGACACCTGGGCGGCCGCTCTCTCGGCAACTTCCAAGAACGATCGCGATGCGGGCGACTCCGGCTCTGCGATCACGAGTGGCCTCCCAGTATCACTCCCGACCCGGATCGGTTCATAGATGGGAATCTGCCCGAGAAACGGCACACCGAGCTCCGTCGCCATTCGCTCACCACCGCCCTTGCCAAAGATGTCGCTTTCGTGGCTGCAGCTGGGACAGACGTAGTGACTCATGTTCTCGATGATCCCGAGCGTCGGAATCTCGAGCTTCTTGTACATCGCAACCGCGCGGCGGCTGTCGGCCAGCGAAACCGTCTGGGGTGTGGTGACGACAATCGCGCCGGAAACCGGAACGGTTTGGCTCAGGCTGAGAGCGACGTCCCCGGTTCCGGGAGGCATGTCGATCACGAGATAATCCAGCTCACCCCACAGCACATCCTGAAAGAACTGCCTGACGACCCCGTGAAGCATCGGGCCCCGCCAGATGATCGGGGCATCATCTGACGTCAAAAAGCCCATTGAGACAACGCGAATACCGAACTTCTCCGCAGGGACGATCTTTTTCCCGTCGCTCTCGAGCTGCGCGTCGAGGCCGAGCATGATCGGAACATTCGGCCCGTAGACGTCACCATCAATCATCCCGACCTTGCCGCCGTACTGGGCGAGCGCCACGGCCAGATTCACGGCCACGGTCGTTTTGCCTACCCCACCCTTGCCCGCACCAACGGCAATGATGTTCTTGACGCCCGGAATAGGCGACCGGCCCTCCTGAGGTACGGCGGCCGACCGAACGCTGGCCGTCATCTCAATGACGACGTCCGACACCCCGGGCAGCGCCCCTACCGCGGTACGCGCCTGCTCGCACATCTGGTCCTTGACCGGACATGCGGGAGTCGTCAACTCGATGGCGAACGACACCCGCCCATCGGTGATCTCGAGGTTCTTGACGAAGCCCAGACTGACGATGTCACGCCCCAAGTCGGGATCGGTAACAACCTTGAGCGATTCGAGCACTGCGGACGTGGAAACGGACGGCACCGGAAACCTCGCTACTGGACGGCGATGCGAAGCTCGATCTGAGCCTCCGCCGCGAAGGGTGGAGTGACCGAGTATATGAGCCGCGCGCCATCACGAACGCCCGGGGGAACCGGCAGCTGCACGTGGTGTGACATCTGACCAACACCGGTCCCACTACAGACCCCGCACGACCCGGGTGTGAGCTCGCCACGTCCCCCGCACACGGGGCAGCTTGGCTGGATCGTGAGATCAACCGGGACTCGCGTCCCCTCGTGAGCCTGGCGGACCGTCAACTCGATCCGCGTCGTGTGGACCGACCCGGACGTCGTAGAATGCGACCCGAAGAACGACTGTCGCATCCGGTCGACGATCTCCGCCATGGCCGGAAAGCCATGGGCGGCATCGCTGTCGAAGGCCCCGTGGCTGGCGAGACGGAACTCGCCAATCCGTCGCGGCGCTACGACGGCATGCGCGTCATACTCGCGACGGCGATCGGCATCGCTCAGGGTCTCATACGCGCGATCGATCTCATTCCCCGCAAACGAACCACTCTTGTCGTGGTCCCCATGCGCATCGCGGATTCTCCGCGACAGGGCCCAGTAGGCGTGCCTGATCTCGTCAAGGCTGGCAAACCTCGAGACCCCGAGAATCCGGTAGTAACTCGCCATGAAACTGTACGATAGGGGCCGGCTCGATCGGTTGTCAAGACACGGATCGAGTGCTAGCATGACGGCGATGGCCGAAGGGCAAGCTGCGGATCCGCGTGAGCCATCGGTGCAATCCATCCGGACCTGTCCCGACTGCGGAGGCATTCTCGAGGCGAGCCAGCCCAGGTGGACGGCAATGGTCGACCTGGTCGCGGGCACGCCACAGCGGCCTAGTGCTCAGCCGCAGTGGCGCTGTCTAATCTGCGGCTATCGCGCCTGATACGGATTCGGCCTACTGCGCCCCGAGGGCATGGAGAACTTCCGCCCGAACGTCAGCTTCGACCTGGCGAAGGTCGAGCTCGGCTTCACACTCGTCACATAGGACCTCGAGAACCGCCGGGCGGTCCTCCTGGCTGATACCGATGTGGTCCCCGTCGACTTGCACGACGTGCATCTGCAACGTCTTGACCTGAAAGTGTTGCTCGTTGCCACAACTTGGGCATGACAGCCCCATCGTTTTTGAACTCCTCTCGGTTACGGCGCCCGTTCGGACGCCCAACACTTGATTGTATGGGAGGTCAGGGGCCGGAGCAACCAGCTCGATTGGTTCCTCCGTGCGGGTACGGTAGGATTCCGTCGATGCTCGACGCCTCATCCTACGACTTGCACGCTGAACCGAGAGCTGGCCACTGGGTCGCGTGGGTCACCGCCCCCCAGGAGAGTCAGCCAGCGGGTGCGGTGGTTCTCGTCGGTCAGACTCAGGAAGAGGCCGAAGCCAACGCCCGCCAATGGGCAGAGCGGCTCGCCGCCGATCCGAAACTCCTCCGCCCCTAGGTCGGGCTATTTCGGGCGACTGGACGGGTTATCACGCCGCAGACTGCGTCGCGGCCGGGCCGTCCAGCGGTGAGGTGTCCAATTCACGAGTCTCCCCAAGACCCAGAACGGTGCCGGATGCATGACTACCCAGCGTGCAGTGCGGCCCCTTGGCCTCGATCGACACGAACTCGACATCCAAGGTCTCCGAGCGAAAGTCCGAAACAACGCATCCGCACGGCAACGCTGTCAGCATGCACAGCTCAAAATGAGCCTGTCTCGACGCTTTGGAGTCGAGTCTCTTCATGACGCACCCCTTGCCGATATGTCAGGCGCCATCTACTTGTTTAGACCGACTCAACGCTGAAACGGTTCCCCTGAAACGGATAATTCTCCGGGCGGCGCAGGATATACCAGTCGTCCCGTTATTTCCGTCTCAGGAAACATGACCCGGGCCGCTCTGACGTAGCGATCGAGCTGATCGGCGTGCTCAGACCGCCGAGCTCCGGTCTTGAACTCGAGCACGGTGATGCCTCCGTCCGGCGATTTGACCAAGCAGTCAATTGTTCCCCGTTGAGTGGCGGGACCGGGGTCGTCGGAAGTCGAGTCACGCAACGAGTATGGCACCTCGAAAAGGCAGGGATGACTGTGAAGTGCGACGACGTCCGGATGCAATCGCAGTCGCATGTATACCGCGGCAGCCTGTCCCGCGAGCAGGACAGCCCGATCGGGCTCGAAGGGTCGCGACTGACGGACGAGCGCAAGCGCCTCGCGGTCGACGGCGGAGGCAACGACAGTCACATCACTCGAACGCGCAAGCAACTGGTGCACGACGTGTCCGACCAGCGCATCATCGTCCGGTTCGTCGCCACCGTCGCCACTCTGCCCTGGCGAAGACGCCTCGCTCGCGGAGGCATGCGTCACGCCGTCTCGAAACGTGACGGGCGTCAGGTCAACCGCTGCCTGGGGCGCCTCAACCCTCGCGCGATCGGGCTCAGATGGCGCAGGTACTCTGTAGCGCGGCACGCGTAGCTCGTGCACGCGACCATCGGGACACGCCCAGCGAACGGTCTCAGGACGAGCTGCGGCGCGCTCGAAAACGGACAGGAAGTCAGAGGGGAGCACCTCCGCAAAGCTACCCCGATTGACCCGAAGGACGCCCTCGTGGAGCACCGCTGAGAGATACAGGCGGTCGCGAGCCCGCGTTGACGCGACATAGAGCAGTCGTTTCGTCTCCTCGATATCGCGATGCCGCTCCTCGGCTTCAGTGGCGTCACGATACGGCCATACCGTGACCGACGGGTGCCCGTCGCCTCGATCAGGGACGACCCTGACCGCCGGTGACTGGCTTCCGGTGCCCCGGCCGATGTCGACGAGAAACACGATCGGAAACTCCAACCCCTTCGCGGCGTGCACGGTCATGAGGTTGACGGCGTCAAACGTCTCGACGGCGGCGGTCGAGATGTCCCCGGCAAGACCGTCAATCTGGTCCGAGACTCGTGCCATGGTCGCGTATCCGCGGTTCTGAATCCGACGGACGAGGCCTCTCATCTTCTTCAGGTTCTCTCTGGCTTGGACCTCGTGGGGGCCATGAAGCTCGCGCGCATAGGCCGTTTCCGCCAGCACCCGGTCTAGGAGTTCTGCCGGCGGCACGCAGTCGACGTCCGCCAGCCAGTCACGACAGCCCGAGCGTAGGAGCGCGAGCCGACCGCGGTCGTGTGGCCCGAGATCATCGACGGCACTCAGACTCGAGGTGTCCGTCAACGACCGGGCAATCCGCCCGTCCAAGATGACGAGCGCGGCGTCTGAGATTCCGGCGAGGCGCGAGCGCATCAGCGCGGCGGCACGCAGCTCGGAACTCGGCCGCGCAAGGAATCGGATGAGTGCGCGGACGTCTTTGATCTCCTCGGCATCGAAGAACCCAAGCCCCTTGTACACATAGGTTGCTATCGATCGGCGACTGAGGGCGCGCTCGAACTCTCGATGGCTCTCGCGCGAGCGAAAGAGAATGGCGATGTCTCCTGGCTTGACGGCGTGGTCTTCACGGTCAACCAATCCCGCGATCTCTGCCGCTACAGTCTCCGCACAGGCTTCGATGTCTTCACCAACCACGACACCCAGCGGGCAGTCCGCGCCGCCTGCGACTGCCGAGCTCGGGACCTCTTCGACCGGAAACCGGTCATCGTCCGCGTATCGAAACGCGGCCCGCCCGTCGGACGAGGCAGAGATCTGACGAGGCGAATCCCAAGTCGTTGACAAACGCCAGCAAGCGGGGCACTGATCGGAAACTCTGCGAAATCGAACGCCTGATGTCCCCGTCGGCGCGGAGCTCGCCGATTTCGATGGCGGCGTCCTGCAGAACCGAGACATCGGCATCCCGAAAACGATAGATCGACTGCTTCCGGTCACCAACGATGAACACACTAGGTGGAACCGGCGCTTCGTCGACGATCCCGGCGCCCTCGGCCCACGAACGCACGAGCAAGGAGACCAGCTCCCATTGCGCCCGACTAGTGTCCTGGAACTCGTCGACAAGAACATGGTGGTAGCGTGACTCCAGTCGATAGCGAGACCGAGCAAACTCGTCCATCTGACGAAGGAGGTCAATGGCGCGCTCGAGCACATCGGAGAAGTCAAGGAGCCCGCGCGCGTCGAGAATCCTCCGATATTCGGATACCGCAATTCCAAAGAGACGGCGAACAGCCACTACCATCACGACGTTGACATCGCGCCACTACCATCACGACGTTGACATCGCGCTCGAAATCACGCCACTCGTCGCGGACGACCAGTGCGATTGAGCCCGCCGACTCCCGAAAGCGCCGGCGCACGGTGGAACTGTGGCTCGTCTGGCCAAACGTGGATCGGGCCGTCCCCTTCTGGGTCAGGAAGTAGTCCCGTACCCGCTCGAGTGTGCCCCGTATGCTCGATGGACTAGCCTCGCCCAGATCCGGCAGCCGGCGGAGGTCCCGGGCAACGAGTGCGAAGAGTGGGTCGTCCACCGGCCCAGTGTCGAGAAAGCTCTCGAGTGCCACACGAACGCCGCCAAGCCGGTCGGCGAGCCGCGACGCGGCCGCGCGGCAGACACCGTCCGGCGTAAGACCGCGGCGCGACGTGGCCAAGAACCGATGGAGCGTCGCCGGGACCACCAACCGCCGTCCAACGAGCGTCGTCAAGGTCGTGCGAGCTCGCCACGGCCCGAGCTGTGCCAGGAGCATCGCCACCCCAGCATCGTCCTTGGCAAGGGCGGTCCCAATGGCCACTGTTCGCTCGACCGCCTCGCCAACGAGTCGCGGGACCTCGGTCTCGTCCGCCATCCCGAAACCAGGGTCGAGGTCGGCCTCGAGCGGAAACTCCCGAAGCAATGACAGGCAGAATGCATCGACGGTGCTGATCGCGACGTCGCTCAGACGATCGCGGAGGGATCGCCAACGAGCAAGACCCGCGGCCGATTCTGCCGCCTCCGTTCGGAGCCGCCTGACGATCCGGTCACGCATCTCGGCGGCCGCCTGTCGCGTAAAGGTGATCGCCAGCACGTTGGACGGATCGACGCCCGACCGCAGCAGGTTAAGGTAGCGTTCAACCAGCACCGACGTCTTTCCAGTTCCGGCCGAGGCTTCGAGGACGACATTGTGCGCCGGGTTCGTCGCATAGTCCCTGGCAGCCTGGTCCGATGGCACCGTCGGCCGTGACTCGCGGTGACCTTCCCCACCGAACAACGTCAGCTGGCGGTCATTCGTCACCGACATAGTCCTTTCTGCAGACCGTCGGATACGCACAGAATCCGCAGCCAAAGAGCTCGGCGGGCCGAACCGGGTACTCGCCACGCTCAATCGCATCAACGACGCCCACGGCTCGCCGCTCTCCGTCTGCGAGTCGGCTGGCAAGATTGGTCCGAGAGAGGGGCTTGTGTAACCGAGGCTCTCCGAACGCCGCATAGGACGCGCCGGTCGCTCGCCACTGATGACCATCGCGCCGGTTCAGCTCTTGCCCAACGCAGGCCGCATATACCGACAGCTGCAGCGCCCGCTTGCGATCCGGCGCCCTATTGGACTTGTAGTCGACGAGTCGAAACGTGGCGTTCGCGAACAGATCGACTCGGTCCGCAACCCCTCGCAGTTCCACGGCACGGGGACCATCCTCTCCGTCGAGGACGTATTCCCCGTCTAACCGCGTTTCGAGCAACCGCTCTACGAGCTCGGCGGGCCGTCCGACCTCCCACAGCAAGAGGCGTTCGCCGAGGCTGGCAGCGGCGATTGACCCCAAGACCCACGAGCGCATGACGGCGCGATCAAAGGATGGAAGCTTGCGTAACTCGGCCTCGGCAATCCCGCGAAACCGACTCACGGCCTCGTCGAAGGTCGACACGGTGATCGCCCGGTGCCCTTCGGCTTGCCAAACACGAAAGAATGCCTCGAACACCCCGTGCAGGAAGAGTCCGCGACGCAGCGGCTCGGCCCCGCCCTCATCAGTTGGTTCGTCACCCAACCTCAGCACGCGTTTCGCGAAGTATTTGAAGGGACACTCCAGATACTCATCGAGCGCTCGAACGGCATACCTGGTCTTCGGCCGCGGACCGACGCGGCCGCGGAAGCTGGTATCGCCGCGCTCACACGGCTGCAGGCGAGCCGCGACCCACGGTCCGGTTGGTTCATCCGAGCCGTACGAGGTGTCAAGCCCCCGTGACAGTGCGTCATCTGGTGTGACGACCATGTCGGGATCGACGTCGGAGCGGGTCAGGTCGCATCCGGCATCGTTCAAGTCCTCCAACAGGCTCGACGGCAACACAACCGCGTCATCCTCAAGCGAGAACGTCGATATCGTGACCCTCCGCCGGGGCAAGCTGACAAGATCGAGGAAGGCTGCTCGGGCTGCCCGGTACCGATCCTGTTCGGACGGCCACCCCAAGGGCCGGAGGAGAGACGACGGATAGAAGATGTTTCGCCCAGAAGCCTCCGGCCACTCCCGGTCGGCGAGTCCGACAATCGTCAGGTCATCGAAGACCCCGTAGGCCGCGGCTTGCTGATCGAGGAGCTGTACCCCTCCGCCCCCCGGCGAAGGCTGAAACGTCTGAGCCTCGAGCCACCGACGAAGCATCGAGACAACATCTCTAGGAGTCGTGGCTGAACTGTCGAGCTGCCGGTGGGCAGTCGCCAGCTCGTCGATCCCGCGCCAGATCGCCAGGCGGGCCCGGGACTCGCGGCCATCTGAACCCGCGGATTCATCGAGAGCGGACGCGTAACGACTGAGAAAATGACCGAGCGCTTCAAGCATCAGGTGGGCGGGATTCTGGGCCTCGAGCAGGCTCAGCTTCGATGCCAAATCCGCTGCCGCAGCAATTTGGACGGTCTCCGGCTTCGGCTCGCCCGAACGCTGATCTCGCTCTGCCCATACGGAAGCCAGGCGGATGAGCTCTAAGCGGCCACCGGGGAAACGAGCCTCACCAAGTGCGCGATCGAGAGACTCCACGACAGCCGACCTCGGCCTACCGGCGTCGGGTAAGAACGAAAAATGCGGAGAGCCCAGCAGCGCCACCGTCGATGACCGACTGAATCCCGAGAGCGCGAACTCACAGACGAGATCCAGGGCCGCGGCGTAGGGCTCGGAGGCCAGCGGCAGGGTGTCGTAGCTTACGAAAGGGACGCCCGCCTGAGCGAATAGCTGGCGCGCCAGGTACAGGTAGGGCAAGGGCCGTCGATACACGACGCCGACGCGTGCGGACACGGTCGACTCTTTCCTGAGCCTCTTTACGCTCCGAACAACAGCCCGCAGCTCCTCCTCACGGTCGCGCCACACGAAGTACGTGCGATCGTCAGAGGTCCCGACGAGGCTCGGCAGCTGGGCCGACCGGTCGAGGCTCGGCAGCTCCCGACGAGGCTCGACCGGTCGGGGGATGTTCCTCGATGCCCGGTAGCCGATCGAGGAGCCGTTCGAGGAATCCCGAGGAGAGAACGTGCTCGGTAGCCACGATATCGATCTGTCGCAAGCCGGGAAGACGACTCAGTAGGTCGTAGTCGGCCGGCCACAGTCCCGCCTGCGAGGCCACGTGATCGGGTAGCGTCACGATCGCGCGCTCAAAACATGTCACTGTGGAGTTCTCGAGATACTCGCGAAGCCCATGCTCGTCGAGACACTCCGCTTCAACGAGCCGACGCTCATAGGCCCGAAACGTTGCGGCGAGGAAGTGTGTCTGGCGAAGCAGCCGGCGTGCACCGCGATCGAGATCGGCACTCGGACCAAGATCTTCGGTCGTGAGGCGCTCAAACGCGTCAACGCTGCGCCGTTGGCGCCGGAGTTCGTCGTAGAACTGCAGGAACGACTGCCCCAAGCCCGCACGGAGGCGGAACGGCGGGATGACGTCGGCCCGAACGGCGTGCCGCGCCGCCGCAAGCATGCAAACCTCGCGTTCCGTCGGGGTCAGCAGGGCCGGAGCATTACGAAGACGCTCGTGCATCGCGCGATACCACCCATCACGCGTCAGCAGGTGCGGTTCGGTCCAGGCTTCGACACGGCCGCGTGAGTCAGTCAACGAGCGCTCGACCGTATGCCGCAATTGTGTAGCGGCCGCCGCCGTTGGTACCAGGACTGCTGTCCGACGTGCGACCCATGGGTCGCGCGCAGCGAGAAGCTCAACGAGACGGTGCTGGAAGGTCTGAAGGTCAGGCGTGCGCAGCAGGCGGGTTTGACGTGGTGCGATCAACGGCGTTCTTGCGGTGCCCGCAGCCGGCGACCCATCTGCGACGGTGCGACGGACACGTTCAGAGCGTAGTAGTGTCAACCGAGTAGGTCAAGCCGTCCGCAGTAACCTCACCCAAGTTGTGAAAATCATGTTGAAATGCTGTGGACTCGATGTGGATCTATGACGAACGCAAATTTTTTTGTGGTCAATCACTAGTGATCTCCGTCAATTCGCCGCTGTTAGCGTTTTGTTCGCGTATCGCTTCGCTTGACGTTATCCGTGCGCGCGATAGAATCTTCGCTTCCCGTATCGCGTAGACTTCCGAACACGACGTAGCCCGATATCGTGACCGCACACCGATTCGAACAGACCATAAACGGACACGTCTACGAGATTGAGGTCCGCGCCGTCCGACCCGACCGCTGGCGTGCGTATCTTGTCAGCCTCACAGGCGGCCCGACGGCACTGATGCCGTTCTATGGGCAAACGCCAACCGAAGCCGCCGACCTGCTCGTCGGTTGGCTCACTCGCGCCCACTGCGTTGCATCCGACTGATTCGATTCGGGTGCGACACGGTCCGGTATAGTAGAAGCGGTTTCGAGTTCCTGGCCGATGTCGTACGTCAGCTCCCGGTCCGCATCGCTCGTATTGCTCGCCCTGCTCCTGGCAAGCCCGGCAGCCGCCGGCGGCCTACAGCCCCAGCTGCCGACGGTTCGGCTCCTCGCAACTGGCGGCACGATCGCAAACAGACCCGGTGGGAGACTCACGGCCGACCAGCTGATCGCTGCGGTGCCGATGCTGTCCCGCTACGTCAGAGCCGAGTCAGAGCAGTTCGCAAACGTGTCGAGCAGCGCCCTCACGGTCGCACACTGGCTGAACCTATCGAAACGCATCAACCAGCTATTTGCGACGCGCCCGGAACTCGCCGGCATCGTGGTGACCAGTGGGACCGACACGCTCGAGGAGACGGCCTACTTCCTGCACTTGACGGTTCGTAGCGATCGTCCCGTCGTTGTAGCCGGCTCGATGCGACCACCTCAAACCGTCGGATACGACGGCTCTGCGAACCTTCTTCAGGCCTTCCGGGTTGCTGCTGCGCCGGAGTCCCGTGGTCGGGGCGTCTTGGTCGTCCTGAACAACGAAATCAACTCTGCCCGCGAAGTCACCAAATCGGATGCGAGGGCGCCGAGCGCGTTCAGCGCACGACGGTATGGCCTGATCGGCATCGTCGATACCGACCGCGTCGTCTACCGCCGCAGGGTCGAAGGTCGGCACACGCACGAGAGTGAGTTTGGCCTGGAGCAGGTGGAACGGCTGCCGCGTGTCGATGTGCTGCTCTCGTATCAGGACGCCCCAAGAGAGCTCGTCGATGCGGCGGTCGCCTCGGGCGCGGATGGACTCGTCATTGCGGGCTCGGGAGCTGGTGCGATCAGTCGGGAACAACGTGACGCGGTCCAGGACGCCATGAAGCGCGGCGTCCCCGTGGTGATCACTACTCGGACAGGTGGAGGCCGCGTCGCGCCGTTTCCTGCACCGACAAGTACCGGTGATCCCGCCTCGGTGCCGTCGCTGCGAATTGCGGGCGACGACCTGGCACCTATCAAGGCCCGCATTCTCCTCATGCTTGCGCTAACCGTCACCTCCAGCGCAGAGGAGATCCAGCGCATGTTCTCGGAGTACTAGCCGTCCGTGACTCGCTGACGGCCCGACGCGAGCACGTCTAGATGCGACGAAGAAGTGGTGGACCAGAGGGGGGTCGAACCCCTGACCTCGTGAATGCCATTCGTGCAACCGGCCGAACGAGATCGTGAAAAAGACTTAGGAAACCCTCGTATTCGTTGGCTCATCACTCATTTCGCTATGGACGTGGAGTGACGCCAAGATACGCCGCGACACGAGGCAAAGGTTACAGTCGAGTTACAGTCGTGCCCAGTAGGCCACCAGCAGAATGGCCACCCCAGTAGTGGCGAGGATCGGTCGAGCTCCCCCCAAAGAGAACACCCGAAGTGTAATTCTATGGGACTTTGCTTTCGCCAGCCCTACACATAGACTGGTTCCGGAGGCATATTAAACCCAGGGTTTAATATGGAACTGACCAAGGCCTGTATTGAAGGCAGCGATGCCCATTGACCTTGCCCCCTGAAACCGAACCAGCCCGAACGTTAGAATTCGGGCGGTGGGACAGGAGGCAGGATGCCACGGAAGCGGTACAGCACGGAACAGATTGTCACGAAGCTGCGGCAGGCTGAGGTGGAGCTCGGGCGCGGCCTGCGCACGCCGGAGATGTGCAAGAAGCTGGGGATCAGCGAGCAAACGTACTATCGCTGGCGGAAAGAATACGGCGGCTTGCGCCTCGACCAGGCGAAGCGGTTGAAGGAGCTTGAGCGGGAGAATGGGCGGCTGAAGAAGCTGGTCGCGGACCAGGCCCTCGACAACATGATTCTCAAAGAGGTGGCCTCGGGAAACTTCTGAGCCCGTCCCGACGCCGGCAGGCGGTGGCGTACGTCCGCCGCCGGTTTCCGGTCTCGGAGAGGCGGGCCTGTCGCGTGATTGGCCACGCGCGGTCGACGCACCGGCATGCGGGCGCGGTGCCGGCGGATGAACCGCGGTTGGTGGATCGGATGATCGAGTTGGCGACAATGTATGGGCGGTATGGCTATCGGCGGATTACGGGGCTGCTGCGGGGGGAGGGCTGGCTCGTGAATCACAAACGGGTGGAGCGGCTGTGGCGACGGGAAGGGCTGAAGGTGCCGCAGAAACAGCCGAAGCGCGGGCGGCTGTGGCTGGCTGATGGGTTCTGCGTACGAAGACGCCCGACGTATCGGCATCACGTCTGGGCCTATGACTTTGTCGCGGAGCGGACCCATGACGGCCGGCCGTTGAAGATCTTGGCGGTCGTAGATGAGTATTCGCGCGAGTGTCTGGCGCTGGTGGTGGCGCGACGGCTGCGGTCGATCGACGTGCTCGAGACGTTGGCGGGACTCTTTGTGACCCACGGAGTCCCGGCGCACATCCGCTCGGATAACGGTCCTGAGTTCACGGCGACACTCGTGCGGCTGTGGCTCGAGGCTCTGGACGTCGAGACATTATTCATCGAACCCGGCAGTCCGTGGGAAAACGGCTATGTGGAATCGTTCAACGGCAAGCTACGCGATGAACTGTTGGACCGCGAGATCTTCTTCACGTTGGCGGAAGCGAAGATCTTGATCGAACGATGGCGGCGGGAGTACAACACGGTGCGGCCCCACAGTGCGCTGGGCTACCGTCCACCAGCCCCGGAAACGATCATGCCGGCGACGCTTGGGAGCTTAGAAATGAGTCCAGCTCTCTCATGAGAACTGGCTCGACCAGGGGGGGCAGGTCAATCCCAAGAAACTGGACTGGACGATGTTGAGCCCCTTGCAGAGCGCTGCGCGTCACCTGATTCTCGTCAGTAGATCCCGTATAGCGGATACGACCTCAGCTTGTGCCTCGTGATTCAATCTGTGGCCCGGCCCCGTCCAGGATACGTACTTCGCCCTGAGACGACCGTCAGAGGCCGAAGCCCAGCCTGTGATGACGCGTCATGATGGGCGAGGGCGCGTTCATCACGAACTGTTTGCCGATCTGATCAATAGCCGTCGTACGGGTCTGCCGCATGACCATCCTGAACTCGTCGAGGATGATCTCGTGCACTTTGTCGACACCGTCCTGGCCGAACGCGCCAAGGCCCCACACGTAGGGGCGACCGATCCCCACTGCGTCGGCGCCGAGGGCCAGGGCTTTGAAGATGTCTGCACCCCGGCGAACGCCGCTGTCGATGAGGACCGGGATCCGCCCCGCCACACCCTCAACGACCTCGGGCAGCGCGTCGATCGTGCCGCGGAGCTGGTTCACGCCGCGGCCACCGTGGTTGGACACGTAGACACCATCTGCACCGTACTCGACGGCCATCTCCGCTTCCTCACGCGTGACGATGCCCTTCAAGAGCACCTTCATCGACGTGTAGTCCTTGAGCCGCTTGAGGTAGTCCCAGTCGTACGGCGGGCGCTCCCCTTCAGGCCCCTCCAGGCCGCGCCGCATCGGTCGCTGAAAGCCCGGCTGGTGTTCGTGGCAATTCTGGCAGAACGTCGCGCCCTTCCCCTCGCCCACCAGAGCACGTCTCACGACTTCCCGATTGCTGCCGCCAAGCAAATCGATGGTCCACACCATGACCTGGCAGCCCGCCGCCTCGACCCTGTCGATCGATCGCTTGACGACGTTCCAGTCGGGTCTGGTGTAGAGCTGAAACCAGTGCGGCTCGCCCGCCGCCTCGGCGATCTCTTCGTATGACTGCGAGCTCTCGTGCGACTGGACCGTGAAGACCCCTCTCGCCCGGGACGCCCGGGCCGCCCCAACCTCGCCCTGTGTGTGAAAGGCTTGCAGAATCCCCACTGGACACGTAAACAGCGGAGTTTCGTACCGCTTGCCGTACAGCTCGATCGAGGTGTCCAGACTGTCCGTAGGCTGACCGAGCCGTCTTGGCCGCAGGATGAGCCGGTTGTACCCCTCCCTGTTCGCCACTCTCGTCTCGAAGTCGTCGACACCCAAGTGAAGGTACGCCCAGTGCTCGGGCAGAAGGTTCGCATGGGTGGTCATTTCCATGTCCCACACGTTGATCGCCTCCTCCGGTGCCGAGACGACCTGACCTGAGAGCTGCCCCTCTAGGAACCGGTCACGGTCCGGCATAGCGGCGCCGGTCTGTTCGGCTGCAAAGGGACGCGTGGTCGCGCTCGGCGGGAAGACCATCTCCTGTCCGCACTCGGGACAGGGGATCCCTGCCGGCTTGGGCCCGGTTGGTGCGCTGTGGCGCGCTTCCCATGCGACGGCCTTCTGCCACGCTGGCGCCAGCGCAGGATACGCCGCGGCCAACAGCGGACTTCCAGCCAGGAGCTGGAAGAAGCGTCGGCGGCTCTCCCGCACACCCGACGCACCCGCGTTCCCTCGTTTCTCAGACATACTCGACTCTCCTCACATGCTTGGTAGCGGCGCGTCGAACTCGATGGTCACAACCTCGCTGACGTTCAGAAGCCCCAGCCACACGGATGGCGGCGTGACACCAAACTCGGTCATGTTGACCTCAGTCTGACCAACGCCTCGCACACCGTCTGCCGATTCCACGCCGTCTTCGCCGTGCTCTTCGCGGCGAACTTGCGCGGCTCCAGGTCTTGCGCCTGCCGAATGGACTTGTCGACGAGGGACTCCTGACTCTCCTTGCTGTTCCGGTCACTGAACTCGACCACTAAGGCCGCTGCACTTCTCGATGGCCCTGAACTCCTAGACAGAAGAACAGCTCCCGTTAGAAGAACGAGCAGAAGGTCATGTAGTGGGTAAAGGTACCTGTGCCGGAATCCTCTCACGGACGTAAGGCCGAAGCAACGAAGACAGGCGGGGCAGGCAAAGCAGTCCGGTAAAACCTAGATCCGACCTGCCCCCTTCATAGCGTCCTTCCCCTACGTACGCGTGGGGACAGCAGTTGGTACGTATGGGCATGATCCAGTTTCGTGGACGGTTTAGCTAAGCTGCCGAAGTCATCGGCCGTCGTTCAAACTCGGCCGGACTGACCTGGCCGAGTGTCGAGTGTCGTCGCCGCTGGTTGTAGAACACCTCGATGTAGTCGAACCCCGCCATCTTGGCCTCACCGCAGCTGTCGAAGTGCTCGCCGAGCTCGTGCTTCACCGTAGAGAACCAACTTTCCATCACGGCGTTGACGCCCCTATATGTCAAGACTGTTGTGGCTGCTCGTCAGGCGACCTCGCTGCGCGCTGTGCGGGAGCGGTGGTCGTCGATGAGGGCGTTGTAGATTTCACGCGCGACGAATCGCTTCAGGCAGCGGATGATGTCTTTCTTGGACAGCCCCTGACCGGTGCGTCGGATAACGTAGTCGAGGGTCGGTTGGTGCCAGCGCATGCGGACGATCACGATCCGGTAGAGTGCCGCGTTGGCTTGGCGGTGGCCTCCGCGGAAGAGCCGGTGCCGGTTCGTGATCCCGGTCGAGGCGGGGATCGGGCAGGCGCCGCAGAGCTTGGCGAACGCGGCTTCGGATCGGATCCGTGCAGGGTTGTCGCCGGCGACGACCATCATCTCAGCGGCTGAGTCGGGACCGATCCCGTACGCCTCACGCAGCGACGGTGCCGCCGTCATGGTCAGCGTGTCGAGGGCTTCGTCGTGTGCGCCGATCTCGGTTGACAACGTCAGCCAGCGTGTCGCGAGTGCCCGCAGCGCATGCTTGATCGATGCTGTGGGGTCGACGAGGTCGCCCGGTTCGAGGGCGGCGCAGCGCTTGATCAGCTGGCGATCGTCGATGGCACTGACGGCCCAGCCAACCAGGAAGCGCGAGTAGAGGTCGAGAATCGCCGCCAGGTAGAGCTTGCCACTGCTGCCGATGCCGAACTCGGTCGTGTCGCCGACCCACCGTCGGTTCGGCGCCTCGGCGACGAAGTCTTGCCCGAGCACATTCGCGGCCACGGGCTGGTCATGGTCGCTCATCG
Source organism: Vicinamibacterales bacterium (assembly GCA_965216615.1). Taxonomy (GTDB): domain Bacteria; phylum Acidobacteriota; class Vicinamibacteria; order Vicinamibacterales; family UBA8438; genus CAUZIB01. Next base: position 603,348 of record CBDCGH010000023.1, read on the forward strand.
TCGTACGCTTGAACCGCTTCCGCGCCCGCGCGGTCAGGCCCTCCGCCTGTTTCAAGCGGATGACGCGTCTCCGACTCACGCGATGCCCCTGCTCGTGTAGGTCCCGATGAATGCGCGGACTGCCGTAGGTGCGGCGACTCGCCTCATGCGAGGCACGAATCAACACCCGCAGCTGGCGGTCCCGTCGGGCGTGAGCCGAGGGCGGTCGACGCGCCTAGGCATAGAAGCCACTTCGAGAGACGTTGAGAATCTGACACAGATGGGTAAGCGGGGGGATGTCCCTCTAGCTGTTGAAATTTAAAGCGGCGGCTCCCTGCTGGTCGTGATAGACGGCCGGTGGGAAAACCTGGGGCTGAAGCCCCCAGAAAGGAGCCGCCATGAAGAAGTTTGGCACAGGCATTCGTGGGCGCCAATCAGCATTGCCGGCACCACGGCACCTTCCATTGGTCGACATCCTGGTCGATGCACAGGCCGAGCTCCAAGAGCTGGTCGTCGCGTCGGGCCTGAAGGTCCTCGCGGCGATGTTGGAAGAGGATCGCGTGGCCGTGTGCGGTCCGCGGTATGCGCATCAGCCCGCGCGGCGGGCGTCTCGGGCGGGCCATGCGCCCAGCGAAGTCGTGCTGGGGGGCCGCAAGGTCGCCCTGCGTCGGCCGCGGGTGCGGCGCGACGGCCAGGAGGTCGCGCTGCCATCCGTCCAGGCCTTTCCGAACACGGATCCGCTCACCAGGCGCGTGGTCGAACAGATGCTCATCGGCGTGGCCACGCGCCAGTATGGCCGGAGTCTAGAACCGCTGGGGGCCGACGTCCGCACGCGGGGCACAAGCAAGAGTGCCGTGAGTCGGCGGTTTGTGGCGCAGACGCAGGCGCAACTCGATGCGTGGCGGGCGACGCCGCTCGACGACCTCGAGCTGGTGGCGCTACTGTCGATGGGGTCCACGTCGGCGGCCACTGCATCGTCGTGGCGCTGGGCCTCGATAAAACGGGCGCCACACACCCTCTTGGCCTCTGGGAAGGGTCAGCGGAGAACACGACCGTGTGTCAGGGCTTGCTGACCAATCTGCAGAGCCGCGGGCTGCGGACCGACCGCAGTCTGCTCGTCATCCTCGATGGAGCGCAAGCGCTCCACACTGCGGTGACGCAGACCTTCGGCCCCGCAGCCCTGGTACAACGATGCCAGGTGCATAAACGGCGCAACGTGCTCGAGTATCTGCCCGAGGCCCAGCGTCCGTGGGTGAAGGCGACCCTCACGCGCGCTTATACGCACACCGACATCAAGGCGGCCCGGCGCTTGTTGCAGGACCTGGCCCGGCGGTTGGACGTCGATTATCCGAGTGCAGCCGCCAGCATACGGGAAGGGCTCGATGAGACGCTCACCGTAGTCGAGTTGCAGCTCTCGGAGCGGCTCCGCCGATCGCTGGCGACGACCAACGCCATCGAGAGCCTCCTGAGCCGGACACGCCACGTGAAGCGGAACGTGAAACGCTGGCGCGGGGGTACGATGGTGCTCCGCTGGGTCGCTGCCGGTGTGCTGGAAGCGGCCAAAGGATTCCGGCGGGTGAAGGGGTGTAAGGACATGCCCGTGCTGGTCGCCGCGTTGCGAGCACGTGACGCTCAGCTGGGGCTCGATGCATCGTCGGGGATGGTTGCGTAGTCGTCACCCGAGCCGCCGCTGAATTTCAACAGCGGATGGGACAAGCCCGTAAGCGGCACCGTGGCCTTCTCCGCCTGGATGAACGCGAATCTTACTCGCTCTCCCTTGCGAAGAAGGCCGCGGCCTTTTTTTAGGACGTCGCGCTCCACCCGCAGCCGCCGATTCTCCTTGCGGAGCCGCCGCAGCTCCTCGCGTTCTTCGGTCGTCAAGCCCGCGCGTCCTTGCGTCCGATCCGCACGGGCCCGATCGACCCAATTCCGTAGCGCCGATTCGGTCAGGTCGAAGTCGCGGGACACGCGTCCCACCGTCTGGCCCTCGTCCAGCACGAGCCGGACCGCCCCGGCCTTGAACTCGTCATCAAACTGCCGGCGCGGGCGCCGGTTCTTGCTTGGTTGCACCATCGTGGACATCGTATCCGCCTTTCGGAATGTGTCCACAAAATCGGATCACGCCCAGGTACGGAACATGGAACGGGCGGGTGTGCAAAGTTGCCATGACCCTCGTCGGCCACCGCACCGAAGCCATGTATCGACGATACGACATTGTGACCGACGGCGACCTGCACGACGCCGCCATTAGGATCAACTCTGCGGCGACGGTTACAAAAACGGTTACAGTCGATCGACCGATCGGCCGCTGGCTAGGGCAACTTACCGAGGAGCGTAAGTCCCTGGCTAACAGAGGGAAAGAAGTGGTGGACCAGAGGGGGGTCGAACCCCTGACCTCGTGAATGCCATTCACGCGCGCTCCCAACTGCGCCACTGGCCCACGTAATTTCATTGTACGCGTATGACTAGAGCCGATCAACGCATCCCGTCACCGGGAATCGGCTGCCCAAAGGCGCGTTCGTAGTCTGAAGACGTATCAACGTCGACGAATGCGCCCGCGTCGTCAGTCGGCACCTCGACAGCCTCATCAAGGTGCGCGTGCACGACCGGCTTCGCGCCGGTCGCAGGGTCGGCCTTCCGCAGCGCGGCGAAGACGCTCCGATCAAAGAGCACAGGGTGTCCGTGCCGGCCGTCTCGGCAAGGCCGAACGATGGGCGCCCGCGTCTTCTCATGCGCCTGCAACAGGGCCCGCACGGTTCCAGGCCCAACAAGCGGCACATCGACCAAGGTCAAGAGCATGCCTGCAACGCCAGGCCGGTCGATTGCATGCAATCCAATGAGCAGTGACGACAACTGTCCCTGGTCGGGGTCGGGATTGACGAGAATCCCGGGCGGCTCGTTCAAAACGGAGAGCGCTGCCCGAACGTCGTCGCCCTCGGGCGACACGACAACGAAAACGTCGTGGACACCGCCCTCGCGGAGGACGCGAACGATTCGGGTGACGAAGGTCTCGTCCCCCGTCCCGGTCGGGAGCAGCGCCTTGGCCCGCCCCATGCGGCTGGACCGGCCAGCCGCCAGGACTACTCCCGGCACAAGGAGACCCATGGTCGCTAGTCTAGTGCAGTGCAGCTGGCGGTGCGTATTGCGGATCGTTCCCAAGGAACACTAGAATCTGCGCATGCAGGTGGACGTCCAGATTCGGTGCCAGCGGTGTGGGACCCAGATGGACCTCAAGGACCCAGGGCCCGACGAGCCGTGGCCGCCACAACAGTTCTGGGATTGCCCGCAATGTGGCAGGCACTTCTGGACCACCTACCCACCACCCAAGAAACCCGCGCCTGCCAAGACCGAGACGTCGGCGAAACCAACCGCTTCGTCCGGCGATACGCCGAAAAAGCCGACCGATACTAAGGCGCCTGAAGGCTCAGCGGCCTCCGGGTGATGGAACTCTCTAAACCTCAGTAGATGGTTGACTTCTGGCAAATACCTAACTAGACTGATCCCCTTTCCAGCCGGAGCCGCCGACCGAACCACCGAGTTTGGGAGGTGTCCGTAACTGGCTGTTCGTCTCGTCGGCGGACGTCGGAGAGGGTGCTGCGGCTCGAGTTCGGAGGATCAGTATGCCGACCGGCACGATCGCGCGTCTGTTGATTGACAAAGGGTTTGGGTTCATCCGAGACGAGGGTGGAATCGAGCACTTTTTCCACCGTAGCTCGGTTCGTGGTGCCGTCTTCGAGTTGCTCAGAGAAGGCCAGCGGGTGGACTTCACGATAGAAGAATCCCAAAAAGGTCCGCGGGCAGGCGAAGTCCGGCTGATCGAAGGATAGATCGCTCCCGAAATACAGGCCCTCTCTGGGCCTTGCCACGCTGAACGGGTCTTTTCCCTCCAGTCCCAACCGTGGCGCTCGCGTCGCGTCCGGCCCGCTGCGCGAGTTGCGGTCATCAGTAATAATGAATCCGCGGAAGCGAACGGGGCCCGGTGGCCCTCCCGGTCTTCAAAACCGGTCGCTCCCCGCCAAAGCGGGGGGGCTGGGTTCGACTCCCAGGCGCTTCCGCCATCTACTCGCCCCCCCCGGATTCCAGTGCAAGTACTAGGTTGGAAGCCCTATTCAGACGCGGGTGGTCCCCCTCGAACTTTGACGTTGATTCACAATTTCACACGAGTAAGAATGGTCTCGGATTGGGACGGCCGGGAGCGACTGACTCCGTTCCCCGGCAATGAAGGGAGGCTATCGATGGTTCACAAGGCAGAGCCTGGAATCGGCGGCTCCATGGCGGGCTCACCCAGACCATCCCACCTGTGCGAGGTGTGCGGCAGCCACCGCCTCGCGGGCGGCCCGCTCCTGTCCAGACTCGACGCCGCGTCGACGATGATGTGGGTGTGCGCCGACTGCCAGCACAAGCTGTCTCGCCGCGTCGATGACGAGGGCACGCTCGGCGGGTGACGCCAGCCCGTCTCGGCACGATCATCGGCCCGTTAATCGTTGGGATTGGCTGGGTCACGTTCGCCAGCGGTCAGCCCCTTCCCGACCAGACCGCATCACTCCGGGATCTCGATAACCTACGAGTCGAGATCGTCCTGACCGGTGCATCGGCCGCGGCCGCTCTCTCCGAATCGACCATTCGAGCCGATGTGGAGGCTCGACTCCGTCTAGCCGGCATAGGTGTTCGAGATGCCACCGATCGGAGCGCGCGTGGAGACCCTCGACTGCGAGTGACCTTGCAGGCAATCGACGCAGCCGGAGGCTACGCGTTCCTCGTGTCAATACAGGTGATCGAGCGGGTGGTCGCCTATCGGAAGTACGTCGAACTCGTCTTCGACGGCGTCCTGCCGACGACGCCTACCGCGTCGGTTGACCCGTTGGAAATCGGCGCTGCCATCAGGTGGGAGGTCCAGGCATTGGGAACGACTCGGCGCGAAGGCGCAGGCCGGTTCATCCCAAATGCCGCGCTCGGGTACGTCGACCGGTTCGTTGACGACTATCTCGCCGCGCAATCGAGATAGGCCCAGTGCGGTGAGTGCAACAGATCTGTTCACCGAGGCTGGCGATGCGACCGGCTGGCAAGGCCAGAAAAGCGAGAATACCGGGAGTATTTGAGCGATGAGTAACGCAGCCAGGTGGGATGCAGCGCGGGCCGAATGTACAGATCTGTTGCACTCACCACACTAGCTGCTGAGGTGTGCCAACAGCGCGTCGATGCCAGCCTGTGCCACCTCTTCGTCCTGGTCTGGATGACCCGAGCTACATCCGACTCCGCCCACAATCTGGTCATCTACGAAAATCGGCAGACCGCCGGCGACGACCATGAATCGCCCCTGATGACTGACGTGAATGCCGAATGCCGGGCCTCCTGGGCCGCTGACTTCCCCGTAGGACCGTGTAGAACGACGCGCGGCCGCCGCAGTAAACGCCTTACTGATCGCCACTTCGATGCTTGTGATCCGGGCATTGTCCATCCGATGAAACATCAGGAGGTTGCCGCTGTCGTCGGTAATCGCGATGTCCATGTCGACGCCAATCTCGCGCGACTTGTCTTCGGCGGCCGCCATCACGACGCGTGCGTCGTCGAAGGTCAACTTCGAAACTGTCTTCATGAATGATCCGTTCTTTGGTGTCGGTTCGATTCTGCTAGTAATCGATCGTCACGTATCCGCGCTCTGCCGTCCATTGCACACGGCTGATCGGCAGGGGCCCAGCGGCGCTCGGATCGTAGAAATACACAAGCACCTCGGCGTACCGATTCTGGACAGGCTCCACCAACCGTCTGGCGATCGAACTGGTGTCAGCCGCTGAATCGACCTCGACTTCCACCGTGAGCGCCCCGTGCGCCGTGGCCATCTTGACGATCGTGTACTCGTCGCTCGTCAGCAGCGTCGCGTCGACATCGCCGATGTCATCAGGGGCCCGATCAGTCGGGGCTTCGCCGCACGCAACCAGCGCGGCCGTCATCACCATGTATCCGGCGGTCCTGCGGGCCACTGAGCCGCATTATAGAAGCTCGGCACCCAATCCGCGGTATGATTGCGCGACCAAAGGGGAAAGACCCATGGTCCGAACGCTGACCGCGTGGCTGCTGCTCGCAAGCCCACTCGCCGTCCTTGCCCAGGCGCCGGCTGGTGGCTTCCGAGCTGTCTTCGAGCGAGCGGTCGAAGACTTCAGGCAGGGTCGGGTGGAGCAATCTGCGGCAGGTTTCGACAGGCTCGTAGAGATGGCGCCCGAGAACATGCCCAGACTCTGGCAGCGGGGTATCGTCTTACACTACGCGGGCAGGCTCGGCGACTGCCGGGAGCAGTTCGAGTCGCACCGAACGGTCAATCCCAACGACGTCGAGAACGCCGCGTGGCATTTCCTATGCGTGGCAAAGTCCGAGTCTCCAGAGGTTGCACGGGCTTCGCTCCTCCCGGTTGGGCCAGACTCGCGAGCTCCGATGCGACAGATTCACGCGCTCTTTGCCGGCACGGCCTCGGCGGAAGACGTGATGTCCGCGGCCACGGGACGACCCGCGGCCGAATTCTACGCTCACCTCTATCTCGGACTCCACGCCGAAGCACTCGGCGACGAGGCAGCCGCCCTGATGCACCTCCAAACGGCCGCGAAAGAAGAGTATGCAGCGGTGGGTGGGTACATGCACATGGTCGCGCAAGTGCACCTCGGCCTGCGCGGGGGGCGCTAAGAGAAGCCGTCCAGGCGTCCCAGTGGCACCACTCTAGCTACCTGCGCATCGCTCGACCGCCTCCAGGAACAGAGCTGAATTGCGAAGGTCGGGGAGTACGGCGCTCGCTCCGCTGTCTGCCAGCGTATCCTCATCGAATGAACCGGTCGCGACCGCGATCGATGTCGCGCCACCTGCCGCGGCGCACCGGACGTCGAGCGGTGTATCCCCAGAGGTGGAACCCCGAAATTCGGACAGCTTGCTAAGGTGGGATCCAGACCCAGGAGAAGGAGTCTGGCATGCCACGGAAGAGACAGCGTTATCCGGCTGAGCTGAAGGCGAAGGTCGCGTTGGAGGCGCTTCGCGAGGAAGCGACGATGGCGGAACTGGCGGCCCGCTACGATGTGCATCCCAACCTGATTACCACCTGGAAGAAGAAGGCTCGACAAAAGGTACTAGCCGGCTTCTCGGGGAACCACGAGCGGCAGGAGGCCTCTCGGGAGACCGAGATCAAGGAGTTGCGGGCAAAGATCGGAGAACTCGTCATCGAGCGGGATTTTTTGTCGAAGGCCTTCGGTCGTTGAGCCACGACCGGAGAGTCAGGATGGTCGATCCCGACCACGCCCGGCTCAGCATCGTGCGGCAGTGTCGCTTGGTGTCGATCGCCCGCTCGTCGTTCTACGACGCCGGCACGGGCGAGAGCCCGTTAAACCTGCGCCTGCTGCGGTTGATCGACGCGCAGTTCTTGGAGACGCCGTTCTACGGCGCGCGTCAGATGCAACGCTGGCTCCGGCGTCAGGGCGACACGGTTTCGCGCAAACGAGTGCGCCGCCTGATACGGCTGCTGGGGGTGCATGCGGTCTTCCAGCGGCCCCGGACGTCTCAGCCGCACCCGGCGCACCGGATCTATCCCTACCTGCTGCGCGATCTGCCGATCACGCGACCGAACCACGTGTGGTGCACGGATGTCACCTACATTCCCCTGCAGCGGGGTTTTCTGTACCTGGTCGCGGTGATGGACTGGGCGAGTCGCACGGTGCTGTCCTGGCGCCTGTCCAACACGCTCGATGCGAGCTTCTGCATCGAGGCCTTGCACGAGGCACTCGAGCGCTATGGCCCTCCGGAGATCTTCAATAGCGACCAGGGGAGCCAATTCACCAGCGTCGACGTCACCGACGTGCTCAAGGCGGCGGGCATTCGCATCTCGATGGACGGCAAGGGCCGCTGGATGGACAACGTGTTCATCGAGCGGCTGTGGCGATCGCTCAAGTACGAGTGCGTCTACCTGTCTGAGTTCGCGACCGGCTCCCAGGCCCGGACCGGCATCGGCTGGTGGATGGACTTCTACAACCGGTGCCGGCCCCACTCGGCGCTCAACGACCGGACGCCGGCCGAGGCGTATACTGACGACGTTGGGCTGACACGAGCCCGGGGCTCTGCCCCGTCTCCCGTCAGCCCAACGTCGCTTGAATCATGACCCCGGATTCCACCTTAGCTGTGACGAAAACCTGTCCGAAGGATGGGGTCCACCTCTCCCTATGACAACGACATGAGACGGCGTCGGAACCTCGATACCCGACGCGCACGCACGCTCGACGGCTACCGGAACGAGCGCGTCGCGCTCGGCAGCATCGTCGCCGAAAGCCCCCGCCACGAAGAACTGCCAGACGCCGAAGTGCTCGAGCTTGATCCGCGCTGCGCGAGCGAAATTTCCGGTCAGTAGCGACACGGAGAGATCATGCCGCTCGTACAGCCGAGCCAACAGCCCTTGTACACCGGGCATCAACCCTTTCCGCGGCCCGGGGTGGACAATCTCGCCTGTCAGCAGCTCACAGTACCGGTCGTGAAAACGCCGACGCTCTGCGGCACTGGCTTCGAGCCCAGCACGCGCGAGCGCGTCGCGCAGGAGGAGGGGATCGGTTCGCCCGGCAACCGGGATACCGGCGAACGCATCGCCCACCCCGAATTGCTCGAGGAAGGCGCCGCTCAGGGCCCTCAGCCCAGCCCCTCCGGAGAGCAGCAGAGTACCATCGATATCGAATAGCAGGAGAATGGTCCCTGACCGACTCACGTGTCGCCTGCGAGCAGCGAGTCGACCTCGGCCACGATTCGGGAGCTCGCCATCATAGCGGCCAGCTCTGTCCGTAGCGCCATGCCATTGGCGACAATCGCAGACAGCGCGATCAGCGAGTGAACACCGGCCGGAAGCGCCCCCGAGTCCACGCCTCCACCGATGATTGCCGTGGTCATCGTCACGAGCATCGCGATGGTGGCAATCGAAAAGACCGGCTTTCGCGCGCGCGCGACGGCTGCGTACAGGTCGGGTGACAGGCTGCCCTCGGTCACCGCCTCTCGCACCGCCTTCCCCTTGCCGATCAAGTAGAACATGGTCATAGAGTGGGCAAGCAGGGTAATCAGGGTGAAGAAGATCCCGAGGGTGGTGTGCGTCAGCACGTCCGCAGACGTCGCGGCCACGTATCCCAGGAAGGCTGAATAGACAAGGCCACCGAGGCCAACGAGGATGGCCGTGATCAACGCGGCGGACACGGGCGGATCATATCAGCCCCCACTGCCCGCGGGCCTGCGCGCCAGCAAGCGCGCCTCGGCTGCGGGGCTGTCGCTCTCTTCATAGCGCCAGACCTCCCAGCCTCGAAATTCCGCGCGCAACTCTCCCCCGGTGCACAGTAGATGGTCGGGCGATCGAGGTCCCCATTCGTAGCGTCGCTGGTTGACGGTGAAGGTCTCGTACAGGATGAAACCCGTCGGGCGCACGGCGTGTCTGATCGCCTCCCACAGGCTCCGCTGTAGGTAACGCGTACAGAGGACCAGATCGAAACCAGACGATGGCAGACCGGAGACTTCGAGGTCGGCGACCCAGACGCGGGCGTGCATCCCCTCTGCGGCGAGGCAACGGGTTGCCTGTCGCAACCGGCTGTGGTCGCGGTCCACGCCAAATACCTTGAGCCCTGACCGGGCGAGGAGCGCAGCGTGGCGCCCTGCACCCATTGCGACATCCAGCACCCGGGCTCCCGGCCCAACCGCATCGGCAACCAGACGAAGCGATCGTACGACGAACGCCGAGGGCTCGGCCAGACCTTCCGTCACGACTCGCCGTGGACGACGCTGTGGGCGAGCAACAGACGCTGCAGCAATTGGATGAACGCCTCGCGGGGTACACCGACCGTTCCGAAGCTTTTCGCGCGCGGGTGGTCATCGCCGTGGAAATCTGACCCTCCACACATCGCCAGCTGATGCTGAGCGGCGAGCTTCGCGTAGTGGGTCTGCGATGCGCGATCGTGCTCTGGGTAATACACCTCGATGGCGGCAAGACCGGCCATCGCCAGGCTCGGGATGAGATCGTCGCGGCGTAGTAAACCGGGGTGGGCAATCGCCGACACGCCGCCAGATCTCGAGATCAAGCGCACAACCTCGGCGGGCGCCGTGCCTTCTCTGGGGACATACGCCGGCTTCCCGTCACCAATCCAGCGTTCGTATGCCTCTCGCTCGCTCGCGACGTGCCCGGCATCGACTAAGGCTCGAGCCAAGAGAGGTCTTGCGACGGCACGATCGTCGGCTCGCGCCTGCTCGATGATCATTTCCACGTCAATCGGGACGCCGAGATCAACGAGCCGCACCGCCATGGCTCTGGCGCGATCGACACGCTGGTCGCGCTGCTCTTCGAGAAACGGCGCCAAACCAGGGGGGTTGGCGTCGAGAAAGTACCCGAGCAGGTGCACGTCACGATGCTCGATCACGGCAGTGATCTCGACTCCTGGAAGAAACTCGATCCCAGCCGCCGCGGCGGCTTCGGCGGCAGCTGGCACGCCAGCCATCGTGTCGTGATCGGTGACACTCAGCGTTCGGATCCCGCGCGTCTGCGCCAGCGACACGAGCTCCGCCGGGGAGAGCGTTCCGTCCGAGGCGGTGGTGTGGGAGTGCAGATCAATCACGCCGGTTAGTGGACTAGGCCGTCGCGCGCGGCGCCCGTCGGTTCGATTGTCGGCGGGGCCGTGCCTTGGACGCCTTCTTTCCTGTCTTGGCTTTGGTCTGGCGCTGCACCAACGCCCGATACTCTCGGATGAGCAGCTCAAGGTGCTGTCGCTCCTCGTCGGCAAACTCGAGAAAGATCTGCTTGCCTTCAGAGTCCTCGAACCGCTCCCCGTAGCGCCGGAAGAACCGATGCGAGCCGCGCTCGCAGCGAATGCCGATCATCAGAGCCTTCTTGTCGTCCGTGCCGTCGGCAAGCTCGTCCGCTCCCGCGGCGAACAGACCATTCGCGGCGCCCTTGAAAAAGAGAAACGTCGGTCGTGACTCCAGCTCTGAATCCTGCGCCAAGAGCGCTCTGTAGCGAACCTCGAGCTTCCCGAGATGTTCCTCCTCTTCTGCAGCCAGGCGCTTGAACACGCGACGAGCTCTCGAGTCGAAGGCGACGCGAGCCGCCCGCGAGTAGAAATCCAGGCCGCTCCGTTCGGTCGCGATGGCGATCCGCAGCGCATCGCGCGCGAACAACAACTCCGTCGCCACCCCACTTCCGGCCTGCCGGCGCCCGGTTTGGCACTCCTCGCAGGCACCGTAGATCTGGACGACGCTCTGCCGCGACGCAAATCGGCGCGCCGACGCCACCTCCTCGATGAGGGCCTCGATATCGGAACTGAGAAACTCGAACGAGCGGTTGCAGGACTTGCAGATCAGGTGAAAGTGCCGGGGGTGCCGATACGAGTGCTCGAAGCGGAACCGGCCCTCGCCGAAGTCGACTTTTCGCGCAATGCCCGCGTCGACCATCCACTGCAGGGTCCGATAGACGGTCGCGCGGCTGATCGTATGGCCTTCGGAGCGGATGACGTCGACCAAGTCATCAGCGCTGAGGTGCCCCTCCTGTCTGAGGAACACGTTGACGATCAGCTCGCGCTTGCCGGACCGTCGGCTTCCAGGCGGGCGGAGGCGATCGAGGTAGTCCGACTGCGGTTCCATCTCGGTTCACGGATGAGGCGCGGGCGACGATCACCCGGCTTCTGACCGACGGACCGCCTCAGGCGCGTGGCGTGGCTGTTTCCCTATCGCGACCGGCTAGACGCCAAACGACTGGCCGCACCCGCAGGTCGATTTTGCATTCGGATTCTTGATCGTGAACCCACCGCCCGTCAGGTTGTCGACGAAATCGACCTCGGCGCCATCAAGATAGCGGATGCTGATTGGATCGACGAACAGCCTGACCCCGTTGGATTGGAAGATCTGGTCAGCATCGGCGTCACCAGAGCTTTCCTCGATCATGAGACCATACTGAAATCCGGAACAGCCGCCACCTTGTACGAACACACGCAAACCGGCAGCGTCCTTGTTCTCTTCCGTCAAGAGCTGCGAGATTTTTCCCGCGGCCGCTTCCGTTACGTTAATCGGTGCTTCAGTCATCGTTGCCGTCATGGTAAAGAACCTCAAGTTCATTATACTGACCGGCATTTGGGAGCTTCAAGCCGCTCAAGCCGCTGAGCCGTCCCGTTAGTCAGTTAAATATCTTTATTATAATGACTTACAAGGATAACGTGCTCGAGCGCGCCAACCCGAGATGGCTTTCTGCGGTCCGGCGCCAACCGGAACTCGCGCCGGCTGTCGAGCTTCAACGTCAGGTCGTCGCGCGACAGCTTGATCTGGGAAAGGTGTTGGACGCTGGCGCTCCACTCACGATCTCGCTCGAGCCAGGCAGAGCGGTCGAGCACCTGTCCGCCACAGTGCCCGTGTTGCTGGGCGAACCAGTCGTCATCGAGCTGGAGCAGCTGGACCTCATGCGGTTCGTTCCGGGCTTCTGCGACGACCTGGCACAGGGAGCGGCGGGCGGGGCGGCACATCGGCTTGCAGAGCTGCTGTCCCAAGGCGCGATCAACGTCAGTTCGCTCGTTGCTGCGTCGGTGACCCGCCAGCAGGAGGCCATCCGAACCAAGGCGAACCATCTAGGCATTTCCCCCGACCTGCTGTGGCTGGTAGCCGAACTCGCGGCCGGGCCGGTTGCACACCGGGCACAACGAGATCTCTTGTCGAATCATCGAGACGACCGGCTGGACCGAGCCCTATCGACGTGGCCGCTGGGATGCTGTCCAGCGTGTGGATCGTGGCCGGCGTTCGCCGAGCATGCGGTTGGCAGCGATGAGGGCTTGTACCGCTGCTCGTTCTGCGGGTGCGCCTGGCGGCCGTCACGTGCCGGATGCGTGTACTGCGACGATTCCCCGGAGCCACCGATGACCGCAGTCCTGGACGATACAGAGCGCGGTCGTCGCCTGGAGCTGTGCAGGCGCTGCGCCGGATACCTCAAGCGACTGGAGCTGGATGGGCCCACGCCGTTCGAGTTGCTCGCCGTGGAGGACCTGTGCAGTAGCGATCTCGACATCGGCGCGGCTCAGAAGGGATACCGTCGACCGGCCATGCGGGACTTCCCAAGCCGAGTCCTATAATGCCAAACATGGCGAAGAGGCACTGGGCAAACGCGGGCCGGCGTGCCGCCACGTTGGCGATCGCGATCGGACTGATCAGCCTGGCGGCAAGCGCGCAGGAACGGCGACCCCACGGCCGGCTATTTCCACCAGAGAACCTCGGCAGTCTCGAGGGACCAGATCGAGACGCCTGGCAGCAGCCCGAACAGGTGATGGACGCGCTCGGGATCGCCGATGGCGCGACGGTCGCCGACCTCGGAGCCGGCGGCGGGTGGTTCACGGTTCGCCTCGCTCGGAGGGTTGGACCGAACGGACTCGTCTATGCCGAAGACATTCAACCGCAAATGATCGAGTCGATCGCCCGCAGAGTGAGCCGGGAAGGATTGTCGAACGTCGAGACCATCCTGGGTACGCCGAACGATCCCAAGCTGCCTGCCGGGTTGGACGCCGTCCTGATCGTCTACACGTACCCGGAAATGACCGACCCGGTGACTCTGCTTCAACGAATCGCCGGGGCCTTGAAGCCGAATGGACGCATTGGCATCATCGACTTCCGGCTCGACGGCGGCGGACCTGGACCACCGTTGGACGAACGAATCGCTCCAGATCAGGTCATTCGCGAAGCCGAACGCGCCGGTCTGAAGCTCTTGGCTCGCGAAGAATTCCTAACCTACCAGTTTCTTCTCGTTTTCGGTCGCGGGGACACTGCCGCCGCACTGCCGTGACTCTCGCCCTGACCATCGCCGGCAGCGACTCGAGTGGCGGCGCGGGCGTCCAGGCGGATCTCAGAGCGTTTGCCGCGCAAGAAGTTCGAGGCGTATGCGCCGTCACGGCGGTCACGGCGCAGTCAGCGACGGAGGTGACCCACATTCACCCGATCCCGCCAGACGTCGTGGTAGCTCAGATCCAGTCTGCCGCGTCAGGCGAGACCATCAACGCCGTCAAGACTGGAATGCTGACCGATGCGGGGATCGTGGCTGCGGTCGTTTCAGCCCTGCGCCGGATGGCCCCGGGTGTCCTCGTCGTCGATCCCGTGCTGATCTCGTCAAGCGGAGTACCGCTGCTCGAAGAGCATGCAATCGAGACCTTCACACGGACGCTCCTGCCCCTCGCGTCGTGTGTAACCCCGAACCGCCAAGAGGCCGAGCGAATCGCGGGTTGCACGATCTCATCAGTCGCGGGTGCGCGAGAAGCAGCTCGACGGGTGAGAGATCTCGGTCCGGCCACCGTAATCGTCACTGGGGGGCATCTGGCGACCGACGACGTCGTCGACATCGTGTTCGACGGCAGTGATGTCGTCGAACTCCGCGGTCCGCGGATTCCCGCAGCCACGACTCACGGCACCGGATGCTCGTTCAGCGCTGCGCTGACTGCGGCCCTTGCCAAGGGTCACACCCTGGCCGATTCCGCACGAATCGCGAAACGCCATGTCGCCGACGTCCTCACTAACGGGTGACGTCATTCGTTGGGGCATCGGAGCCGCGGTTGCAGCCTGACTGACGGTTCATGCGGGCCTGGGAACAGGCTGCTATACTCGCGAAAATGGTCGTTTCGTCGTTCGTCGTCACGCACGACCCGCTCTCGGTCGACGATGTCATCGCATCGGTCGATGACGGTGCCGCGCCGGCGGCCGGTGCCATAGCGTCGTTTTTGGGGCAGGTGCGAGGGGAGAACATGGGGAGGCGCGTCGTGCGCCTCGAGTACGAAGGCTACGAGCCGCTCGCCGTTAAGGCGTTTCAGCGTATCTCCAACGAGGCGCGCGAGCGCTGGAGTGACGCCCAGCTGGCTATTCATCATCGGCTAGGAACGCTCGAGGTCGGTGAAGCGAGTGTCGCGATCGCGGTCGCCTCACCGCATCGTGCCGAAGCCTTTGCAACGTGCCGTTATGCGATCGAGCGCATCAAGCAAATCGCCCCGATCTGGAAGCACGAGTACTTCGAAGGTGGCGACGTATGGGTCGAGGGAGCCACGGCGGATCCGGAAGACCAGGAAGCACGCGAGCGCGCGTATCGGCGAGCATGCGAATAACCGTTCGACTGTTTGCGCGCTTGCGCGACATTGCCGGGGCTGGCGAGCTGATCAGGCAAGTACCCGACGGCTCGACGGCGCGCTCACTGTGGGACGAGCTTGCGGCAGAACACACCGAGCTCGTCAGCTATCGCGAGGCCGTATCGACCGCCATCAATATGGAGTACGCAAGAATGGATCGGGTGCTCAGGGAAGGCGATGAGGTGGCCTTCCTGCCGCCCGTCTCGGGCGGATGATCGCTCACACAGGTGGTACGAGGGATGTTGGACAAGCTGAACGGCGTTGAATCGCGCTACAACGAGCTGATGGGCCTGGTCAGTGACCCCGGGGTTCAGGCCGACCAGAGTGAGTACCGGAAGCACGCGAAAGCCTTGGCTGAGATCCAGCCTCTCGTGGAGAAGTTTCGCGAGTACAAGGCAGTCCTGACAGAGATAGCCGAGGCTCAGGAGCTCGTCGAGGGCTCTGAGGGTGACGCCGAGCTTCGCACGCTCGCTGAGGAAGAGCTCGCCGCCCTGCAGACACGGCGCGACGCGCTGATGGGCGAACTCAAAGTACTGCTGCTGCCCAAGGATCCGAACGACGAGCGAAATGTCGTGCTCGAAATCAGAGCAGGGACAGGTGGCGACGAAGCTGGCCTGTTCGCGTCGGATTTGTTTCGGATGTACGCACGATTTGCGGAGAACCAGGGCTGGAAAGTCGAGGTGCTCTCCTCGAATGAAACGAGCGTTGGCGCGATCAAAGAGATCGTGGCCCTCATCGAGGGCCGGCGAGTATACAGCCGTCTCAAGTACGAGAGCGGCGTACATCGCGTCCAACGAGTTCCTACGACCGAAGCGAGCGGCCGGATTCACACGTCGACCGCGACCGTTGCCGTACTTCCCGAGGCCGAGGAAGTGGACATCAAGATCGACGCCAAAGACCTTCGCATTGATACCTTCTGCTCGAGTGGCCCAGGCGGTCAAAGCGTCAATACGACGTACTCGGCCGTTCGGATCACACACTTGCCAACGGGACTGATGGTCTCGCAGCAGGACGAGAAGTCGCAAATCAAGAACAAGGCGAAGGCGATGAAGGTCCTACGATCTCGACTCTACGAAATGGAGCTGCAACGCAAGCAAGATGAGATTGCGGCGGATCGCCGGACCCAGGTCGGAAGCGGTGAGCGATCGGAGAAGATTCGCACGTACAACTTTCCGCAGAATCGTGTGACGGACCACCGCATTGGCTTCACCACCCACCGACTCCCCGCCATGCTCGATGGAGACCTGGAGGAGATCATCGACACGGTTGTCACCCATTTTCAGACTGAGAAGCTGCAGGACAGCGAGGTCACGGTGTGACGACGGTGCACACCGAGGTGGACCGAGCGCGCTCGCGACTTCAGCAGGCGGGAATCGAGCCTGAAGCAGCAGGCCACGACGCGGAGGTGCTTGCACGAGCGGCTCTCGGCTGGGACAAGGCGACCTATATCGCGCATCGGCGAGTCGCAGCACCCAACGGCTTTCGCGACCGATTCGTGTCGATGCTCGAACGCCGAGTCCGGCGTGAGCCGGTTTCGCTCATCCTCGGACACCGAGAATTCTGGGGGCTGGAATTCGAGGTAACACCCGCGGTTCTTACCCCGAGACCGGAGACTGAGATCCTCGTCGAGGAAGCCGTGCAGGCTCTGAATCGTCAGACCTGCCAGCGGCCCTACGTCGTGGATGTCGGCACCGGATCGGGCTGCGTGGCGGTTGCCATCGCGCGAGAAGACGGCCGCTGCCGGATCGCGGCCACCGATGTCTCACGGCGCGCGCTGGTGGTGGCAAGACGCAACGTCGCTCGGCATGGTGTCGTCGAACGCGTGTCGCTGGTCTGCGCGTCGATTCTCGACGGTGTGGCTGGCCGACCCGACGTCATTGTGGCGAACCTACCGTACATTCCGAGATCGGAACTCGAGACTCTGCCGCCTGAGGTTCGGGAATTCGAGCCTCAAACCGCCCTCGCCGGTGGGGATGACGGCCTCGACGCCATTCGCCGACTGATCACGGTGTCGAACGCTCGTCTCGCGGTCGGCGGTACCCTGGTCATCGAATTCGGCATCGGCCAGGCAGACGTGGTCCGGCGGCACGTTTCGGGGTTCCCTAACCTGAACGTCGTCAGACTCAGGCGCGACCTACAAGGCATCATGCGCGCCGCGGTCATTGAACGGACGACGGGCAGCGGCAGTTCGGCCTAAATCCCCACATGTCCACCGAGAGCGCCGACTGTCTGTTTTGCAAGATTGCCCGTGGCGATATCCCCGCGACGCTGGTCCATGAGGACGACCGCCTGGTCGCTTTCAACGATGTCAACCCGCAGGCACCGACCCACGTCCTCGTCATTCCCCGGCGTCATATCTCGACGATCAACGACCTGACCGAGCATGAGGACGACCTCGTTGGAGAGATGGTTCGACGCGCGGCTGCGATCGCGTCATCGCTGGGCCACGGGGTAGGCGGATACCGGACGGTGTTCAACTGCAACGCAGATGCGGGGCAGACGGTGTTTCATATCCACTTGCACCTGCTGGCGGGCCGAACCTTGGGCTGGCCTCCCGGCTAGTACGCAACCCCTCTCAGCACACTCGGCAGGTCCGTCAGGGTTTGAATGATGGGAACGTCGCTAGGTGTCTCGACGTCGCTCAGCCCCGATCGGGCGATCAACACCGCTCGCATGCCCACCTGTCGGGCCCCTGCCACGTCATGGGCAAGGCTGTCGCCGACCATGACGGATTCCCCCGCGCTGGCATCGAGCAGCCGCAGGGCGGCTTCGAAAATACTTGGGTGCGGCTTCATGAAGCCATGATCCGATGACGACAGCGCTGCGGTGACATACGGCTCCAACTCGAAGTGACTTTGGAGCGATGCGAGACACCGATGGGTGTTGGAAATCAAACCAATTCGTAGTCCGGCGCTGTGCAGCTGTTGCATGGCCGGTTGCACGTCCTCGTACAGGGCAAAGTGCTGACAGTGCGCCCACTCGGCGTAGATTTCGCTTGCGCAGGGCTCCAGTCCCGGACCGACGCCTCCCATCTCCTCCAGGACCCGTCGCGCGTATCGGACGAACAACTCTGGGCGGTAGATCTCGTCCTGCGCCCGGTCCAGCTCGACCGACGCGGCGGCCACGGCTGCCCCGAAGCGATCCGGGTCGACGTCAAGACCGTGTCGGCCAGCAAACGACTGGTACCCTTCGGCCTCAAAGGTCGGGCCGGGGTATATCAGCGTGAAATCGACGTCGAAGAAAACGGCGGCAGTCGACACGGTCACCGAGGGGTCACGACGACCGCGCGTCATCCGGCTCGTCGTAGGGCCCGGCGATGACCACCGCGGCCCGTTCCGGAGAGAGGGTTTGCCGAGCGGCCTCATTGACGGCGTCCCGCGTCACGCTCTCGACGAAGCCTGGCAGCCGCCGATCGTAATCAAGACCGAGGTCAAACTGTTGGACGCTTTGTAGAAACGCCGCCTGGCTGGCGTTCGTCTCCAGCGTACGCGGCAGCGAACCGATGACGTAACGTTTCGAGTTGCTCAGTTCCGCCCCCGTGACGCCGTCCGCCGAGAGCGCCGCGACTTCCGCGTCGATAGCGGAGACGGCGCGGTCGACATTGGCACCACTCACACCGGCACGCACGATCAAGGGACCGGGTATGACCCCGGCCTCGAACCCGCAGTACGCGTAGTACGCCATCCCCTCCCGCTCTCGGATGCTACGGCCGAGCCGGCCGCCCATGCCGTACTGCCCAAAGATGTTCGACATGAGCCAGTAAGCGTAGTACTGAGGATCGGTTCGTGCGATCGTGGTGAATCCGTACGCGATGTCGGCCTGCGACTTGTTCGACATCGGGACGACGAGTGTTTCTCGTGTCGCCGATGATGGCGGTGCGTCGGGCACTTGGCGCTCTCCGCCATCGCTCTCCCAGTCCTCGAGCGCGCGCGTGACGGTATCGACCGCCTGGGTCGTGTCGACGTCCCCGACAATCACCACCGACAGCGTCGTGGGACCAAACCGAGCTCGGTGAAGTGCGGCAAGCGACGGCCGACTCAATCGATCGACGGTCTCGACGCGCCCCTTGGCTGGACGGCCGTACGGGTGCGCGCTGCCGTAGAGGAGACGCATCACACGCTCGAGGGCGGTAGTCCCGGGGTTGTCGGCGTCCTGCCGAATGGCTGTCAACAGCTCGCCCCGACGCGTCTCGATCTCCTGGTTCTGGAGTGCCGGGTGTCGAATACAGTCGGCGATCGTCGACAGGACTGATTCGAAATCCTCCACCAAACAGTCGCAGCTCAACGTCAGCAACTGGCGAGTGACGCCGATCCGCAGGGACACGCCCCGGAAATCCAGGTCCTCCGCGATCGCTTCGGAGGACCGTGTGGTCGTTCCCCTATCGATGACGCGGGACAGAAGGAACGCCAGCCCTCCTTCGCCACCAGGGTCGTACGCGGAACCCGCCTCCATCGCAAGGCTGAGTGAGACCGCGGGCGTCGTGGTCGTGCGCTTCGCGACAATGCGAACGCCGTTGGACAGGACCGTGGACGTGGGCTGAATACGGACGGGGGGCAGGGACGACATCGTCAGGACAGCGGCTCGAACCAGCCAATCGTGCGATTGCTGGCCGCCAGATACGCTTTCGCCGTGCGATGGACATCATCGGTCGTGACCTCGGCCAATCGTTCGGGCAGCGCCGCGTAGGTGTCGAGCGACGCGACGGTCTCGAAGTACCCGAGCTGATGGGCAACGTTGGTGACGCTGTCGTTTTCAAATACGACGCGCGCACGCAGCTGACGCTTGGCGCGCGCCAGCTCAGCTTCCGTGATGCCTGATTCGACCACCCGGTCCAACTCTTCGACCGTTGCGTCCTCGACAGACTTAAGACGCTGACCAGCCGCCGCCGTCACCGATATTGTGAAGAGATACGGATCCTCCGTGGGCGCACAGACCCCGCTCACACCTGCGGCCAATCGCTTTTCAACGAGCGCCCGATAGAGCCGAGCACTGCGTTGCGGAGGCGTGCCGCGGAAGCTCGCCCAGAGGTTGATGCCCTTTGCGCCGGTCAGTGCCGCGTCCAGCACGACCATCGGCGCGAAGTCTTCATGGTCCACGGCCGGTGCGTGGAATGCCAGCTTCAGGTAGGCGGTCGCACCATCGCGCCGGACCACGACCCGGCGCTCCCCCAGCTGGGGCGGCTCGGTTGTTCGCCGACGGGGTATGACGCTGCCGGCCGCAATTCCCCCGAAGGCACGCTCGGCCCGGCGCAATACGTCGTCGCTTTCCACATCGCCGACGACGACGAGGGTCGCGTTGTTCGGGAGGTAGTGCTGACGGTAGTAACCGTACAGGTCGTCGCGGGTCATCGCTTGCAGGTCGGCGAGCCAGCCGATCGTCGGGTGCCGGTACGGGTGCGCCTTGAGCGCCGTCGCCGTCACCTCGGTGTCGAGCAACTGGTCAGGGTCGTTCTCGTTTCCCTGGAGCTCTGAGATGATCACCGTCCGCTCCGAGTCACAGTCGGCCGGATCGTAGAGGCATCCGCTCATGCGCTCGGCCTCGATGAACAACATGTCGTCCAGCGCGTCGGTGGTCGCCGTTTCCATGTAGGTGGTCTGGTCGATCCACGTGTACCCATTCCAGAACCCGCCGTACTGGTCGATGATCCCCTTGACTTGATCGCGGGGGATGTTCTTGGTGCCCTTGAAATTCATGTGCTCGCACCAGTGTGACACCCCGGTCAGGCCCGAGTGCTCGTCCTTCGAGCCGACTCGATACCAGCACCACACCGACACCAACGGCGCGGTGCGCACTTCGCGCACCAGCACGCTGAGGCCGTTGTCGAGCGCGGCCGACCTTGTCCCGAGACGCGCGTCCACAGACATCCGCTCATTATACAAACCGTGTCAGCCCTCCCCCAGCGGGCCTTCGAGGGCTTTGAACTAGAATGTACGTTGTTGTCGTATGCCCAATTGGAAAGACACGCTCAACCTCCCTCAAACCACGTTCCCGATGAAGGCCAGCCTGCAGACGGCAGAGCCAGAGGCGGTGAGCCGATGGGAAGCGACCGACCTGTACGCGAGAATCCGACAGCGGCGGCACGGCGCCCCCCGCTTCGTCCTCCACGACGGTCCGCCCTACGCCAACGGTCGGATTCATTTGGGTACCGCCCTCAACAAGATTCTTAAGGACTTCATCGTCAAGGCGCGGACGATGGCAGGCTTCGATGCCCCATACGTGCCTGGGTGGGACTGCCATGGCTTGCCGATCGAGTTGCAGGTCGACCGTGAGCTAGGCAAAGCCAAGCGTGCGATGAGCGTCGGCGAGTTCCGTCGCGAGTGCCGACGCTACGCCGATAGGTTCGTCGGGCTGATGCGGGACGATTTCAAGCGGTTGGGCATCCTCGGCCAGTGGGAGACGCCCTATTTGACGATGAACTTCGGGTACCAGGCCGCCATCGTGCGTGCGCTTGGAACGCTCGTCAAGCACGGCGTGGTATACAAGGGCCGGAAACCGGTCCACTGGTGTATTCGCTGCCGTACTGCGCTGGCCGAGGCAGAGGTGGACTACGAACCACACACGTCACCGTCGATCTTCGTGGAGTTCCCGCTGGCTGCGGACGATGCGAAGGCTGCGGGCGCAGTGGCGGCTGAGCTCGGGGAAGCGCCGCTGTCGGCGCTGATCTGGACAACCACGCCTTGGACGATCCCGTCCAATCTGGCCCTCGCCTTCCACCCTGACTTCGACTACGGAGCCTATCAGCTCGACGGCAAGGTCATGCTCATCGCCAAGCCGCTCGCCGAACGGGTTGGTGAGACCCTCAATCGTGATCTGGGTCAGCCGAAGGCCATCGTCAAAGGACGGCAGCTGGAAGGCTTGCGCTTTCGTCACCCGCTTTACGATCGCGATTCGCCTGCGGTCTTGGGGGACTACGTGACCCTCGAGCAGGGCACGGGGATTGTCCACACCGCACCGGGCCACGGTGCCGACGATTTCCTCACCGGGCAGCGTTACGGCCTCGACGTGTACGCACCGGTCGGTCCGGGCGGTCGATTCACCGATGACGTCGAACACTTTGCGGGTACGCAGGTCTTCGACGCCAACCCCGCTGTCGAGTCGGCGCTCCAGGACGCCGGCAGACTCTGGCACCGCGAGGACTTCGAGCATCCCTACCCGCACTGCTGGAGGTGTCACCGCCCGGTCATTTTCCTTGCGACCCCCCAGTGGTTCATCGCCATGGACTCAGCCAGCCAGGCGGACGGGCGAGAGACCCTGCGCGGGGACGCGCTTCACGCCATTGCCAAGGTCGAGTGGTTTCCGGCCTGGGGCGAAGAGCGCATCCGCGGAATGTTGACGACGCGTCCAGACTGGTGCATCTCCAGGCAGCGGTCATGGGGCGTCCCAATCCCCGCCCTTCGCTGTGAGACGTGCGACGAGGCGGTGCTGGACCCCGCAGTGGTCGATCGCGCGGCTTCGGTGTTTGCCGAGCACGGCGCTGATGCCTGGTACGAGCACCCAATCGAAGAGTTCGTACCTTCCGGCGTATCGTGCCTAGCATGTGGAGGCCACAACTTCGAGCGGGAACAGAACATCCTCGACGTATGGTTCGACTCGGGGACGAGCCTCGAGGCCGTGCAAGCGGACAACCCGTCGCTGGGGTGGCCCGCGACGCTGTATCTCGAAGGCTCCGATCAATACCGCGGTTGGTTCCAGAGCTCGCTCCTCGTCGCCATCGGGACGCGCGGTGCCGCGCCGTACGAGCAGGTCATCACGCACGGCTTCGTCGTCGACGAGCACGGGCGGAAGATGTCCAAGTCGCTGGGCAACATGATCGAGCCCCAGACCATCATTCAGCAGAGTGGTGCGGAGGTGCTCCGCCTGTGGGTTGCGATGGTCGACTACCAGGAGGAGATTCGCATCGGGAAGGAGATCCTTGCCCGAGTCGTCGAGGCCTATCGGAAGATTCGCAATACACTGCGGATTCTCGCCGCCAACCTCTACGACTTCGATCCGGCCTGCGATCAACGTACGGCGTCGGGCCTTCGAGAAGTCGACCGCTACGCGATCGCCCGTTTCGGGGAGTTCGCGCAACGTGTGCTCGGGCACTACGAGCGCTACGAGTTTCAAGCGGTCTCGCACGCGCTGAACCACTTTCTGACCGTCGATCTGAGCGCGTTCTATGTCGACGTCTCGAAGGACTGCCTCTATACGTACCCCGCGCATTCGCCGGAGCGCCGCTCGGTACAAACCGCGATCTACGTCATTGCCGACGGTCTGACCCGCCTGCTTGCACCTCTGCTGCCGGTGACGGCGGACGAGCTGTGGCATCACCTGCCTGGTGACCGCGACGAAAGCGTCCATCTCGCGGAGTTTCCTGCCGAGACCGCAGCGCTGGTCGATCGCGAGCTACTCGCCCGTTGGACCCGGCTGCTCGCTATTCGGGATGCGGTGAACGTCGAGCTCGAGCGACGAAGACAGGAGAAAACGGTGGGGACCTCGCTGGAGGCACGGGTGACCCTGCGAGCGTCGGGAGTCACCGCGACGCTCCTCGAGGGCTATCGCGAGGACCTGCCGATGCTGTTCATCACCTCGGCAGTCGACTTGGCGATTGACGACACCGTGACACCGGACCGCTCAATCGCGAATGGTTCACTCTGGAGCGAACCTGACGGAGCGCTGGCCATCGAGGTCAACCGGATCGACGGACAGAAGTGCGAACGCTGCTGGCGCTACGTGCCATCGCTGTCTGAGGATGCCGAGCGACAGGGGCTATGTGCCCGATGCGTCGGTGCGCTCTCGGAGACGGTTGGTGCCGGTGGATGAGCCCAGCGCGCCAGACGCCGCGATTCCGGCGGCGCCAGGCTCACGACCGGGCGCCATCTCGGGTCTAGCCGGGCCGTCACGCCTCTTTCTCGGCATGCTGTCGGCGGCGGTCGTGGGACTCGACCAGACCGCGAAGGCGCTCGTTCGGTCAGCGCTCGCGCTCCATGACAGCATCGTGGTGATTCCAGGATTCCTCGATTTCACGCATGTCCGCAACACGGGTGCGGCGTTTGGGTTGCTCAACGCGGTCGATCTCCCGTTTAAGCCGGCGATCCTGACTGGCATCGCGCTCACGGCGCTAGCCGCCATCGGACTCTTCGCAGCACGGACGGCATCGCGCGAGTGGCCGTCGCTCGTCGGTCTTGCGTTCGTGATCGGGGGCGCCATCGGCAACCTGATCGATCGGATCACCGTGGGGTTTGTGCTCGACTTCATCGACGTGTACTGGCGCGGATGGCACTTCTGGGTATTCAATGTGGCCGATGCCGCGATCACAGTGGGCGCCGCGCTGTTGATTCTCGATATGCTGGTGGTGCATCGACATGTATCCGAAACTGTTTGAGCTCGGCCCGATCAGCATCTACACCTACGGTGTGCTGCTCGCAGCTGCCTACCTGGCCGGCTTGTGGTTCGCGACCGCACGCGCCAAAGCGCGCGGCTTGAATGCCGACCGGGTGATGGACCTTGGCATCTACATCATCGTCAGCGCCCTGGTCGGCGCAAAGCTACTGTTGCTCGTTGTCGAGTTCGACCACTATGTCGAGAATCCGTCCGAGCTGTGGACGATCGTGCGTTCGGGGGGAGTGTTCTACGGCGGCCTGCTGCTGGCCGTTGGCGTCGCCTTCTGGTTCGTGCGACGGCACCACCTGCCTCTCTGGGCGACGTGCGATGCGTTTGCCCCCGGCATCGCCCTGGGACAGGCGGTCGGCCGGATTGGATGCCTCATGGCAGGGTGCTGTTACGGTCGGCCGACGGAACTTCCATGGGGCATCACATTTACGAATCCTCTGGCGGCAGCCAACGTCGGCACGCCTCTCGGGGTGAGCCTCCACCCAACGCAGCTATACGAATCAGGCGCAGCGCTGATCATCCTTGCAGTACTCCTCCTCGCAGAGCGTCGCGACCTCGGCTTTCACGGACGGACCTTCTGGAGTTATCTCCTCTTGTATTCGTCGGCTCGATTCGCCATCGAGTTCTTCCGCGGCGACCCGCGAGGCACGGTGTTCGATCTGCTCTCCACATCACAGTTCGTGTCCGCATTGCTCATTCCCCTCAGCCTGGTGATGCTGGTGGCATTGAGCCGTTCCGGAACACCGGAGCCGAGCGGACGGAACGCCCAGGCGCGTGCGGCGTGATCTCGCCGGCAGACGACAGACGACGCGCTGGACTCGCCGTGACCGAACCCGGTGCCGCGGCTCCCACGATGATCGAAGTTGAGGTGTCACACGAGGACGCGGGGCGTCGGCTCGACCACGTGCTTGTGGCAAACCTCCCCGACCTGACGCGCTCGCAGATCCAGCGACTCATCAAAGACGCGAGGGCGCGCGTGGGGGCCGTGGTCGCTCGTGCTAAGACACCAGTTCGCGAGGGTGATCGGATCACCCTCGAAATCCCGCCGCCGATCCCCGCCACTCCCCAACCCGAAGCTCTGGATGTCGACATCGTGTACGACGACGCCGACCTTCTCGTTGTCAACAAGCCAGCGGGTATGGTGGTTCACCCCGCCGCCGGTCATGCCTCGGGTACGCTCGTCAACGCATTGCTCCACCACGTACACGATCTGAGCGGCATCGGCGGCACCCTTCGCCCGGGTATCGTCCATCGACTCGACCGCGGCACATCGGGCTTGATGGTGATTGCGAAACACGACCGGGCCCACGCCGCGCTGGCGGGTCAGTTCCGCAACCGTGAAGTGGACAAACGATACGTGACGCTCGTGTGGGGCACTGTGCGCGCCGGACGGACAATCGACCTGCCCATCGGACGCGATCCGGTTCAGCGCAAACGGATCTCGACGCGGTCCCGACGCGCTCGAACGGCCGTAACGAGCATCGTTGACGCGGAGCCGCTCGCGGGCGTCTCGCTCCTCACCGTCGTCATCGCGACCGGGCGCACCCATCAGATCCGCGTCCATCTGAGCGAGATCGGTCATCCCATCGTTGGTGATCCGGTCTACGCCGGACCGCGACAGCGTGTACCTCGGCATCTCGAGCTGGTGCAATCGCTCCGGCGGCCGTTTCTGCACGCAGCATCGCTCGCGTTTCGACATCCTTCCGACGATCGCCCCATGTCGTTCAACAGCGACCTCCCTGAGGAGCTTGCAGACCTGGTGAGTCAATTGAGAGCCATCAGCGCGGCCCGATCGCCGGGTGCCTAGGAGGACCTATGCGCGAAGCGCCTGCCACTGTCATCGACACACGCACGGTCTATACGGGCCGCGTGTTCTCTGCCCTGCGCGATCGCGTCAGCCTCCCGAACGGTCGAGAGGCCACGATGGACGTGGTCCGGCATGGCCCTTCGGTCATCTTGGTGCCGCTCATCGACCCCGACCACGTCGTTCTCGTCCGGCAGTATCGATATGTTATCGACCGGTGGATCTGGGAGCTACCTGCAGGTTCGGTCGATCCCGGGGAGGACCTGGAATCGGCGGCGCGGCGGGAGTGCCACGAAGAGATTGGTCGCGTCCCCGAGCGCGTTGAGCGGATCGGTGAGTACTATCCAACACCAGGCTACAGCGACGAGCTCATGGTGTTCTTTCGCCTAACCCAGCTCACCGTACCCGAGACGCGCGCGGCCGCGGACGCGGATGAGATCCTCGAGCCAAAGATCTTCTCGCTCGCCGAAGCGCGTTCACTGATCGCAGGCAGCGACACCCAAGATATGAAAACGGTCTTGGGGCTAACGCTTGTTTGATCTGAGAACCGGCTCACGCACGCGTTGGAACGGGAAGGCTTACTGCACCGTTCCGTGAACCTGCGCGTCAGGCGATCCGACGTCGCTGGGCGGCCGTTCCTCGGATCGCGGAAGCAGCGCAAGATCGAGCACATCGTCGATCGTGGAAATGTAGTGAACCGTCACCTCGCGCTTCAGCTCTGGGCTGAGGTCCTCGTTGACGTCCTTGTCATTCTGACGGGGCACCGCCACGTGGAGGATGCCCAGGCGGCGTGCCGCAAGCACCTTCTCCTTGATCCCGCCAACGGGCAACACGTGGCCGGACAGGGTAATCTCGCCAGTCATTGCCAGATCCGACCGCACGGGACGTCCGGTGAGCTCCGATACCAGCGCCGTCACCATCGTCACACCGGCGGAGGGCCCGTCCTTCGGAATCGCCCCAGAGGGCACGTGTAAGTGGATCTCGGCATCCTGGTAGAATGCCGGGTCTACGTCATACCCAGCGACGTTCGCTCGAAACCACGAGAGCGCAGCCTTTGCCGATTCTCGCATGACCTCGCCGAGGTGGCCCGTTAGCGTCAACGAGCCCTTTCCTGGCATCCGCGTGGCTTCGACAAACAGGACGTCACCACCCACCGGCGTCCAGGCGAGTCCGATCGCCACACCCGGCTGCTTCGTACGATCGGCGACCTCTTCATCGAGGAACTTCGGCGCACCGAGCATGTCGACGACAGTATCGGGGGTCACGTCGACAGATTCCTCGATGCCCTCAGCGCGTCGACGCGCGACCTTGCGACAGATGGCACCGATCTCGCGCTCGAGGTTTCTCACACCGGCTTCGCGAGTGTAGCCACGGATGATGGCCCGCAGCGCCGGCTCGGTAAACTGGATCTGCTCCGCAGTCAGCCCGTGGTTGGGCACCTGCCGACCGACCAGATGATCGGTGGCAATCATCAGCTTCTCTTCTTCGGTGTAGCCCGGAAGCTCCAGCACCTCCATGCGATCGCGCAGTGCAGGCGGCACGGGATCCAGGACGTTGGCAGTCGTAATGAACAGCACCTCTGACAGATCGAACGGCACATCGAGGTAGTGATCCCTGAATGTGTTGTTCTGTTCCGGGTCGAGTACTTCGAGAAGCGCCGATGCCGGGTCGCCTCGGAAGTCCATGCCCAGCTTGTCGATTTCGTCGAGAATGAACACTGGATTCCTCGACTCGGCGCGACGCAGCCCCTGAATGACCTGGCCCGGCAACGCCCCGATATACGTTCGCCGATGACCCCGGATCTCCGCTTCGTCACGCATACCACCGAGGGATACCCGCACGAACTTTCGCTCGAGCGACGCCGCGATCGACTTGGCCAATGAGGTCTTGCCAACGCCAGGGGGGCCGACGAAACAGAGAATTGGGCCCTTGACGTCCGGATTCAGCTTGCGTACGGCCAGGTATTCGAGGATGCGGTCCTTGGCCTTCTCGAGATCGGAGTGATCGGCGTCCAGTACCGTCTTGGTCCGTTTGAGATCAATGACTTCTTCGGTACGCGCATCCCACGGCAGCGCGGTCATCCAATCGAGATAGGTGCGCGAGACGGTGTACTCAGCCGCGGCCACGGGCATCTTGGACAGGCGATCCAGCTCGCGCAGCGCTTCTTTCTGCACCGACTCGGGCATGCCCACTGCCTCGATCTTCTCGCGGAGCTCTTCTATCTCTTTGGTCTGATCGTCACCCTCACCGAGCTCCCTCTGGATAGCCTTGAGCTGTTCGCGGAGCAGGTACTCCCGCTGACTCTTTCCGACCTCGGACTGCACCTGGGACTGAATCTTGGATCCAAGCTCGAGCACTTCCAGCTCGTTGGTCAGGATGCGATTCAGGTCATCCATCCGTTCGCGAATGTCGAGCGTCTCGAGCACTTCTTGCTTGGTCGTCGTTGGAATCGTGGTCAGACTCGACACGATAAAATCTGCAAGCTTGCCTGGGTCGGAGATATTGGCGGCCAACGACTGTAAGTCGTCAGACAACAGCGGCGACAGCGACACCACCTGTTGAAAGTTGTTCTTGACGTTTCGCTGCAACGCATCGACCTCGAGTTGATCGTCATCGGACGCCGTCTCATCGGCTGCGTGAACGGCGGCCAGAATGTACGGATCGCTTTCGACGATCGAGTCGAGATGAACGCGCGTCAGTCCCTGCACGATCAAGCGCAAGCTGCCATCGGCCAGCTTGAACATCTTGTGAATGTGGGTCAGCGTGCCGATCGGATACAGGTCGTCCTGCGATGGCTCCTCGATGGCAGCATCGCGCTGAGTGAACACACCGACCGGGCTGCCGTCCGCGACAGCTTGGTCAATGAGGCGAACGGAGCTTTCGCGCGCAACCGCCAGGGGCATGAACGAGTTCGGAAACAGCACCGTGTCACGAAGGGGCAGTATCGGTAAACGCTCGGGAACCGTCACCGGACGGTCCATGTCCAAGTCTGTAGTATCGTCTCGCGCAAAGCCCGACGACTCGTCGCTCATCTGACTCGATCTCCCGATATTCGGTCTCTAAAACAGCTGACCCCGCCCGAGGGCGGGGTCGGCATGGCTACGGCTAGCAGAACGGTGGGCCACTTCAGCTGATCATATCCGCAAACAGCGATGCCCCGCCTCGACGTCCCGATACGAGGCGCTCACGACCCTGTTCCACCTCGCGTGCTTCCTCACAGTCCTTGCAGCGAACTGCAAACGGGAGCGCTCGCAGCCGGCTCTCGGCAATCTCGTTACCGCACTCGTAGCAGTCTCCATAGGTGCCGCCTTCGAGACGCCCCAGCGCTTCATTGATCTTGCTCAATGTTTCGGCCTTCATCTGAAGTAAGGCGAACTCGATGTCGTCTTGAATCTCGGCTTCTGAGCTCTCGGCCTCGTCCCGTACTCCCTGACTCGTCACCGCAGCACCTTCGGCGCGTACGTCGCGCATTTTGTGCTGGACCTCTCCCATGATCTCAAGCCGTCGTTCTTCGAGAATCGACTTCAGTTCCTCGTACCGTGGAGTGCCCGTTCTCTTCCGTGTCTTCGTTGCCTTCTTTGCTTTCGTCGCCATAATGACGGCTCCTTCCGCCATGTGTGTCACGTCCCACAACGTCGCGGGATCTTTCGGATCGAGCGTCTCTCACCAATACTCACTCGCCCGATATCGCCATTCGGTCGGTCATACATGCAAAGCCAATACCGCCGAGTGCAGGCGCCTCTTGCCGGGCTTGGTCGGGCGTTACCAACCGAAACGACGATCTGCAGTTAATCAGGAGGGGAGGGAGACAACCTGATCGATCATCCGCAACGCCCTCAATAACGGCGCTTTCTACGGCGCCCGCTTGAATCGGCCATCACGGCCGGCTCAATCTCGTTCTGCATATTAGACGACGGTACCGTTGGATCAGTTTCTTGATTCTGACAAACAGGCCGTCCACAGAAGTGGACACTCGGTCCAAAACTCCAGTCATCCCATGTCGACTTCTACACGGAAGTGTAGGTTCACCCGTCGCCCACCAGGCTAGGTTTGACGCTCCGACTTCGACTGTGAGAAGCTGACGGCCGCCTCAGAAAAGCCGGTATGCCGAGCAAGTGTCTGGAGTGTGGGCAACGAAAAGCGCGACGGGCATGTCCAGCCCTTGGCCATTCGATTTGCGCCGTGTGTTGTGGAACCAAGCGTCTGGTGGAGATCGACTGCCCTCACGACTGCGTGTACCTGCGCACCTCTCAAGAGCACCCGCCCGCGGCCCAGCAGCGACAGCGAGAACGCGACCTGCAGTTCTTGTTACCGCTACTTCAGGGCCTCGCCGAGCGCCAGCAGGTGGTCACCCTACTCGTCCTGGGCTTCCTGAGGCTGGAGAGGCCAGACGCGCCCGCGCTCGTTGACGACGATGTCGCCGAGGCGTCCAAGGCGCTGGCTGAAACCTACGAAACGGCCAGCCGCGGGATCATCTACGAGCACTCGGCCGCGCTACCCACCGCCGAGAGGATTGGTGCGGAGGTCAAGCAGATCATCGAGACTCGACGGGCTGAGGGTCTCACGATCAGCGACGCGGATGTCGCGGCTGCGATGCGTCGGATCGAAACCGGTGCCCGGACGGCACGCTCGGTGCTCATCGGGGACGATACAGCCTATCTGCAGCTGCTCAGACGGGTGCTCAAGGACCAGACGGCCGAGCCTGATGGGAGCGAATCGGTGGTGGCGGACCCCAATCGGGAGGGCCCTGGACTCATCGTGCCGGAACGCTAGAACCCGGTCCTGGTATACTATTTGATTGGACGACTGAGAAACTCATGGCACGACGCTGCGAAATCTGTGGAAAAGGACCGGCCGTCGGGCGAAATGTGAGCCACGCTCACAACGTAACCCGCCGACGTTTCGAAGCGAACATTCAGTCCGTCAGGGCAGTGGTCAATGGCGGGGTGAAGCGGCTCAAAGTCTGCACCCGCTGCATCCGCTCCAACAAGGTTACCAAGGCGGCGTGACGTCCCGCCCCACCGCCATTCAGACCCCCCACGCGGCGCCGGCCATCGGCCCCTATTCTCAGGCCGTTCGGGCCGGCCAGCTCTTGTTCGTATCCGGACAGATCCCTGTCGATCCGGTCACCGGCGATGTGGTGTCCGACGATATCGCGCAGCAAACGACGCGGGTGATCCAAAACCTGACATCCGTGCTTGAAGCCGCCGGCGGGTCTCTCCGCGATGTCGTCCGCACGACGGTATTCCTCACTGATCTTGCCGATTTTGCGGCCATGAACACCGTCTACGCATCGAATTTCGACACACCGGCGCCGGCGCGGTCGACCGTCGAAGTGTCGGCGCTTCCCAAGTCTGTTCGCATCGAGATCGATGCGATCGCAGTGCTTTCTGACCCGACATAGCCAGCCCGGACGGGAAAGTCCGGAATAAGGCGGTGAGTGGGCTAGCTGACCTGGCGAAGCACTCGTTCCACGTCCAGCACGCCCGGCACACCCGTCACGAGCTTGATCACGCGCTGCAAGTGCTTGAGGTCCTTGATGTCGAGCGTGACACTGATTCGGCCGTGTTGATCATCGCTCGATATCGCCTCGACTCTCTGCATGTTGATGTCGACCCCAGCGATACGAGACGTCACGTCGGCGAGAATCCCGGGCCGATCTTCGACCTGAATCGTCAGGCACACGGTAAACGTATTCGCCTCGTCGCCCCTCGGGTCGTCCCAGACGACCTCGATCCGCCGTTCGGGATCGTAAAGAAGGTTCACGACATTGGGGCACTTGGCCGAGTGAACCGAGACACCCTTGCCGCGCGTGATGTAGCCGACGATCTTCTCGCCTCGAATGGGATTGCAGCATCGGGCGCGAAACACCATGAGATCGTCGAATCCCTGAACCTTGATCTTTTCGTCTCGCGGCCTGAACACCCTTCTAACGACCGACTTGAACGCCGCGCCCCCGGATCTTTCCTGCAGCTGTTCTGGGGGTACGAGCTTCATCAAGACGCTACGCGGCGCGATCTTTCCGTACCCTACCGCCGCAAGCAGGTCGTCGCTCTTGGACAGCCGAAATCCGGTCGCGGCGTCATCCAACACGCCCTGATTCAGCAGCTTCTTTGCGCCCAGGTCGTATCGATGAATCTCCTTGTCGAGCAGCTTGCGTCCCAACTCCACCGCGCGTAGCTTCCCTTCGGCGTGGATGAACTGTTTGATCTTGTTGCGCGCGCGCGACGTCGCGACGAAATTGAGCCAGTCCCGGCTGGGCTTGTGTGCAGCACTGGTGACGACCTCGACGATGTCACCGCTCTCGAGGTGGGTACGCAGCGGCACCATCCTGCCGTTCACGCGCGCTCCGACGCACGTGTGCCCGACGTCGGTGTGCACCGAGTAGGCGAAGTCAACGGGCGTGGCTCGACGCGGCAGGGCCTTCACCTCTCCCTTCGGCGTGAACGTGTAGACGTCCTCCGGGTACAGATCGACTTTCAGGCCGTGAATGAACTCGCCCGGGTCGCGCACCTCCTGCTGCCATTCGAGCAACTGTCGCAGCCACAGGAAGTACTGCTCATCGGCGGTCGCGCCGATGCGGCCTTCCTTATACTTCCAGTGTGCGGCGATGCCGTCCTCAGCCACCCGGTGCATCTCGTCGGTCCGAATCTGCACTTCGAACGGAAACCCTCGAGGGCTGACGACCGACGTGTGCAGCGCCCGGTACCCGTTGGGTCGAGGCATCGCGATGAAGTCCTTGAACCGGCCCTGCACCGGCGCCCACGTTTGGTGAATGATGCCCAACGTCGCATAGCAGTCCTTGACCGACTTCGTGATCACCCGCAGCGCGACGAGATCGTAGACCTGCTCGAGAGCAATCTTCTGGCGCCGAACCTTCTCCCGAATGCTGAAGAGCCGCTTGATCCGTCCGGACAGGCTCTCGACCGGAACGTGGGCGTCAGTCAGCTTGGCTTCTAGCGTCTCACGGAGGCCCGCCACGGTTTGCTCGGTAGCCCGTCGCCGCTCTTCCACCCACTTCTTGAGGGTTGCGTAGTACTCAGGCTCCAGGTGGCGAAACGCGAGATCTTCGAGCTCGTTCTTGATCTTGCTCATGCCAAGCCGACCGGCAATGGGGGCGTAGATGTCCAGCGTCTCTTGGGCAATCGTGATTCGCTGCTTGTCGTTCAGGTGCTGCAACGTACGCATGTTGTGCAATCGGTCGGCGAGCTTGACGAGAATGACCCTGACGTCGTCGACCATCGCCAGGAGCATCTTGCGGAAGTTCTCCGCTTGACGCTCTTCACGCGATGAAAACGGGATCGTGCTGATCTTGGTGACACCCTCTACGACATGCGCCACGTCCGACCCAAAGTGCTCGCGCACGCTTTCGATCGTCGTAAGCGTGTCCTCGACGACGTCGTGCAAGAGCCCTGATGTGATCGCCACATCGTCAAGCTTCATGTCAGCGACAAGCGAGGCCACCTCGAGTGGGTGTGAGATGTAGTCTTCGCCCGAGCGACGATGCTGGCCTTCATGTTTGGCGGCTGAGAACTCGTATGCCCGGCGGAGGAGCTCTGTGTCGGACTCCGGGTTGTGTCCCCGAGCCTTCGATGCCAGGTTGTTGAAACCAATCATGTCGGTACCGCGCGCGACGCCCATCCCATCATATCCAAACACGAGCGACCCAAAGACAAAAGGCCGGCTGCTGCTCGTTGTCGAGCAACAGCCGGCCTTCGGATGACTCACCCAATCGACGCCTATGCCGCTGGCGGTGCTCCCCCCCGCTGCTCCTCCTGCAATGCCACGGCACGGTCACGCAGCTCGTCCGCCTGGGCAATGAGGGCATCACGCTCGTCGAGGTCTTCGGTCTCGTTCGCCTGCAAGCGCAAAAGGATGTTCTTGTACACGAGCGCATCGACGTACCGTTCGTTCAAACCGAGCGCCCGGTCCGCGGCGTCGATTCCAGCCATGATGTACTCGAGCTTCTGGTCTTGGGAGATTCGGAAGTCGCGGAATGCCTTTTCCCAGTAGTACGTCGATATCGTGTAGAAGGCCTCGGGATTCTCCGGATCGACTCTCCCGCGCTCTTCGAGCGCCTCCATGGTGCGCTCGAACTCCCCGGCCCGGTTGTAGAAGCCGGCAATCTGCAGGTAGAGGTCAGGATCATCACCTCGGAAGCGTTCGACCGCTTGATACACAAACTCCGCTTCCTCGTACAGACCGGACTCCTCATACAGCTGGGCCAACCTGTAGTAGTTGTCTGGGTTTTCCGGATCGGCCAGAATCATCTCCCGCAATACAGGTTCCGCGCGCGCCGGATCGTTCGCCTTGTCAGATCCAAATGTCGACACGAGATACTGCATCGACAGTTCCCGCAACTGCTCCGAGGGGCTCTCTTCGGACGCTAGCTCGTAATAGCTGACCGCCTGCTCCAGGTTGTTGAGGTTGTCTGGCTCGTTGTTTCCAGGCAGAAATAAGCTGTCGTAAGAGTTACCGGTATAGAAGTACGCCGCCCTGAGCTCGCGCGCCAGATCGCTTTCGGCTCCGGTTTCATCGAGCACCGCCAGGACTTCTTTGTACAGCTCGATCGCCTCAGCGTACCGTCCACGACTGTACTCAATGTTGGCTTCCTTGAACGTCCGGGCGGCCCCGAGCTCGTCAAAGAACGCGCACCCGGCCAAGGAAGTCGCCGTCATGGCAACGACCGCCAGGGTGACGATTCTGTGTCGGATGAACATGGGAGCCTCGAGCAGTTGTCTTCTATCCACCTATTCACCAATCGGCGCCGCGCCTGCTGCGCGACGCATGCCGTCTGTGACGATCCCGACCTTGTCGACGCCCGCACCCTTGGCCGCGTCAATCACGGCGACGATATCGCCGTAGCTCAGCGTACCCGAGGCCGCTATGAACATCGTCTTTTCGCGCCGCTGCTCGAAGATGGATCGCAGTCGCCCCTCGAGAGCGGCGGGCGATACGTCCTGGCTATTGATCGTAATCCGACGATCTGCTGTGTACTCGAGCACGATCTGGCTACTGTCGGTCGATGCCTGCGCCGAACCCTGGGTCTCCAGTGGAAGGTTAATGTCGAGACCGCGCTGCCCGAGCGGGAGCGCGGCAAGGAAGATGACGATGAGCACCAGCAACACGTCGATGAACGGCGTGATATTGATCTCGTGGGTCTCCTCGGGACGTGTCGCCTCGACTATCACCTCCGCGCCGTGATGCTTCTTGTGGTGCGCCATGATGACCTCCTGTTACTCGCCTTCGTCAGCCCCTTCCGGCCGACCCTCCGTGATGAGACCGATGTTCTCGATGCCGACCCGTTGAAGCTGGTCGAGCACCACCATGATCTCCGAGTACCGAGCATTCGTGTCGCCCTTAATCAGGAGGATCCGCTCGAACTTGCGATCGAGCGCGGCCTGAATGGAGGACAGCAGCGCGCTTCGATCAGTGGGGATGTTGTCGACAAAGAAGCGCCCCCCGGCGTCGACGTGAAGAACCGTTTGCTCGTCCTGATCCGTCTTCTCTACCGCGTTTCTTGACTGCGGCATGTTCACGGGTACGCCGGCCTGCAGCAGCGGTGCGATGAGCATAACGATGATGAGCAACACCAGCATCACATCGGCCAGTGGAGTCACATTGATTTCTGAATTGAAAGAGTCGCCTTTTTTGCCGACTGTCATCCCCATAGTGGGATCCTCCTCAGCTAACCGAGACCATCCGCGCGAGCTAGACTTCGGTTTCGACTACGCCTTCTTGATGAAGTAGTCGACTAACTCGGACGACGAGTTGTCCATCTCGACGTTGAAGTACTCGACCTTCCCGGTGAGGAAGTTGTAGAACCACACCGCCGGAATCGCCACGAACAACCCGACGGCTGTCCCCACGAGCGCCTCGGAGATTCCGCCGGAGACCGCACCCAGGCCGCCAGACCCCGTGGTCGCGATGCCTTGGAAGGCGTTGATGACGCCCAGCGTCGTTGCGAGAAGACCGACGAAGACCGCGGTCGACCCGATGGTCGCCAGCACGCCCATGCCCTTCTTGAGGTCGGCTGACGTCAACGCCGCCGCACGCTGGATGGCGCGACGCACGCTGTCGACGACATCGTCCTTGGCGAGCTCGACGCCGGTGTCCTGTTGAAACTGATACTCCTGCAAGCCGGCCAAGACGACCTTGCTCAGGTGGCTGTAACGGTACTCCTTGGACTGCGATACAGCGATCGCATCCTTCAGCTTGCCATTCTTGAGATGTACGGCCACCTGCGGAGCGAAGGTCTTCGACTGCTTGTTGGCCTGCGCGAACGTAAAGAGACGCTCGAAAAACACACCGACCGACCACATCGACATCACCGCCAAGACGAGCATGAGTATCTTGACGGGTATGCTCATTTGTATCACAAGATCCAGTAAGTCCATTATTCCCCCTGGCCGTGTTCCTTTGATCTGACGAATGTGCGCCGGGTATCTGCCCCGCGGCGCGGTACCTATTGCAACGTGAAGTTCACGGTCACAGTCATGATGACCGGAACCGGAACCCCGTTTAGCGTAGTTGGCGTGTACTGCCACTGACGCACGGCCGAAAGGGCCGCTTCGTCGAGCAGCGGAACCGACCGAAGAACCTTCACGTCGGTGACCTGGCCGTCCGGGCCAATAACCGCCTCGAGAATGACGACGCCCTGAACCCGTGCGGACTGCGCAACGGGCGGATAGAGAGGCGGCACGTCTCGCACTTTGGTCGGGGGGGCGATGTTGCCGCCGACGCGCACCGGCTCTGCGGGTGGCGGCGGAGGCGGCGGAGCCCCCAGCAGCCCGCCAACGATGCCGCCGGCCACGCCGCCGGCCACGCCACCCTCGACGCCACGAACGGACGACAGATCGAAGCCCGCCGGCTCCGGTGCGATCTCCACGGGCGCTACGATGGGAGCTGCATTCGGGTTGTAATTCGTTGGCACCACTGGCGCCGCCAGCGCAGTCGCGGCTCTCGGCGGCGGTGGTGGTGGCGGCGGCGGTGGTGGTGGCGGCGGCGCAGCCACGAACGCCATCATCGATGCCGGTGTCGGAAGGGCGTCAACCGCCATCAGCGGAACGATCAAGACACTCGCAATCACGACAACGTGAACGACTACTGAAAGCGGAACCGTGTACCACTTTTGCGTCCCCAACCTGACGGTCGGGTTCGCGATCTCTCCAAACATTTGACCGGCCACAGATACCCCCTTTACCCCTCAGCGCGGAGCGTGGCGCGCCTTAGGAGCGTCGATTATATGTATGCCTCAAGACGCTGTCAACGAAGTCAATTGAACCGTACCGGGTTTCTCGGAGACCTCATTGCTTGGGAGCTGCCGCACGGGACGACGCCCCGACACCTGGGGCCAAGAAACGGAGTCGCCGCGGCGACGTGCGGTAGAGTCGCCAGGGCATCCGGGGACTGAGACCGACTTTCCAATGGTGCCGAGCGAGCCCGCTTGGGAGCGTGGTCCATGGGATGTGTCGCGGCCACCTCATTGGTGACGCGCTTGCGTGATCCCGTGTAAGAGCATGTCCACCACCGCACCCTGCCCCCGGTTGCTCACGACACCCCGAGCATGGAGGAGCAGCCGATGGAAGGTCACCGCGTTCGACGCCAGCGTTCCAGCACGACCACGACAAAGCAGCCGGAGCCGCTCGAGCGGATCCAGCCCAATGCCGCAGGGATCGACTGCGGGTCCCGACACCACCACGTGGCCGTGCCTGTCGATCGAGATCCGGAACCGGTCCGCCGATTCAAGACGTTCACGCCGGACCTGTATCGCATGGTCGACTGGCGTGAGGCCTGCCGCATCGACACCGTGGCGATGGAGGCCACCGGCGTGTACTGGATCCCGATCTACGACATCCTCGAACAGCGAGGCTTCACGGTGGTGCTCGTCAACGCTCGTCACGTGAAGAACGTCCCGGGACGCAAGACTGATGTCGTGGACTGCCAGTGGATCCAAGAACTCCATGAGGTCGGGCTTCTACGCGGTCGTTTCCGTCCCTCAGCGGAAATCGTCTCGCGGCGCGCCTCCCTCCGGCAGCGGGAGACGCTGGTCCAGGAGGCCGCCAATCACATCCGACGGATGCAGAAGTCCCTGGCCCTGATGCACGTCCACCTCCACAACGTGATCACCGACATCACGGGCCTGACGGGGATGCAGATCGTCCGCGATATCGCCAGCGGTGTGACCGACCCCCACGCGTGAGCCTCCCATCGCCACTCCCGCTGCCGAGCCTCCGAGGAGGAGATCGCCGCGGCCCTCACGGGGAACGACCGCCGGGAGCAGGTCTTTGTGCGCCGACAGAACCTTGCGCTCTACGAGAGCTATCAGCGCCAGATCGGCACCTGCGATGGCGAGATCGAATCCCTGTTGCAAGACGTGGCCGCCAAGCACGCCCGTCCCGGGACAGCGTGGCCACCGGCGCGCCGCCGGCAGCGGCACAAGAACGCCCCGCGCTTCGAAATCCGCAGCCCGCTCCACCAACTCTCCGGAGTGGACCTCACACAAATCGACGCCATCGGGCCCTAGACCGCCTTGCGACTCATCGCCGAGATCGGCACGGACATGACCCGCTGGCCCAGCGAAAAGCACGTCACATCCTGGCTCACGCTCGCGAGGGTGAGCGAAACTTAGTTGGAAATTGAAACGGCTCCCACACCCTGTGGTTTGATGACGTTGAGAGACGGACATCACCCCACGAGAGACAGGAGCCGAGATGAGCAGTGTCCTACGTCCGGTCAGGAAGCGCAAGAAGGGTCGCACGCTGGGTCGGGTCGAGATCATCCGCCGCGAGGACTACCCCGACCTGGAGCTCGACGCCAAGGTGGAGCTCATCCGGTCCTTGGTCCCGCTGGGCTTGATGCACGTGGAGGAGTTGCTCGACGAGGAGGTGACGGCGCTGGCGGGCGAACGCTACGCCCGCAAGGACGTGTCGGTCGGCGGGCGCCGTCATGGCAGCAATCCCGGGACGGTCGGGCTGGCCGGCCAGCGCGTGGCGATTCGCGTGCCGCGGATTCGCCATGTCGCGGGGAGCGAGCTGCCGCTGCGGTCGTACGAGGCGTTGCATGGCGATCGCGCGGTCAACGACGTGCTGCTGAAGCGCGTGCTGTACGGGATCTCGTGCCGTAACTACGAAGCCGCCGCCGAAGCGATTCCGGGGGCCATCGGGCTGTCGGGGGCGACGGTGTCCCGGGGGTTCATCCAGGCCAGCGCGGCGCAGCTCCGGGAGTTCCAAGAACGGGACCTGGCCGGTGAGGACGTCGTGGCCATCGTGCTGGACGGCAAGACGTTCGCCGATGCCACGCTGGTCATCGCGCTGGGCATCACGCTTTCTGGGGAGAAACGCTTCCTCGGCTTCGTGGAGACGGACACGGAAAACGCGCAGGTGCTCACGCCGTTCCTGCGGTCGTTGGTCGAGCGGGGCCTCGACGTCGCGCAGGGCGTGCTGGTGATCCTCGACGGCGGCAAGGGGCTGCGTGCGGCCGTCCGGAAGGCCTTCCACGACCGCGCCCTGGTCCACCGGTGCCAGTGGCACAAGCGCGAGAACGTGGTGCGTTACCTGGCCAAGAGTGAGCAGGCCTCATGGCGCCAGCGCCTCCAGCGCGCCTACAACCGCCCGACGTACACCGAGGCGCTGGGTGCGCTCGAGACGCTCCACCGCGAGCTGGAGGACCGGAACCAATCCGCGGCCGGCAGTCCGGAAGGGCTGGAACGAAACCCTGACGCTGCATCGCCTCGGGCTGTACGGGGTGCTGGGCCGATCGTTGAAGACGACGAACTGTCGCGATGAATCGAGTCCATCAATGCGCCGTCACGAGGAACGCTGTGCGAAGGTCGATCACTGGCAGAACTCGAGCCACGGCACCGCTGGCTGGCAACCGCGCTCCTGGACATCGAACCGCGCTTGCGGAAGGTGATGGGCTACCGTCACCTGCCCGCGCTCCGGGCCGCGGCTGAAGCGAGAACTGAAGATCGACACGACGACGTCGAAGAAGAAAGTCGCGTGATGAATCAGGAGCCGTAGAGAGTTTCAACTAAGAATGGGCTTGACCACGCTCGCGCCCAAGAACACGATCACCGGGGCGCCGACTCATCAGCTCCAGCGACCATGCCGTCCGCGAACCGTGCTGCCGCCATGCTGCGCATGTGCGCCATGTCGGCCGGCAAGACGTCCACCGCACTCGGTGCGTTCTACCGCCGTCTCGCATACCGCATCGGCAAGGCCAAGGCCATCACCGCCACGGCTCGCAAGCTCGCGATCCTCGTCTATCGCGTCTTACGAGGTGACATCGACTACGCCGATCCGGGAGTCGAGCCAGTTGAAGAACACAAGCGCCAGAAGACATCCTGCGCCAGCGGACGAGTATTCCCGGCACCCTTTGAGTTCAGATCACGCCATCGCTGAAATCGCGGACGCTCCGCAACCTCCGTCACCGGGCGCACAACGACTCGGCTTGGGCCTCATTGACCTCGAAACAGGCGAACTT
Source organism: Vicinamibacterales bacterium (assembly GCA_965216615.1). Lineage (GTDB taxonomy): Bacteria > Acidobacteriota > Vicinamibacteria > Vicinamibacterales > UBA8438 > CAUZIB01. The sequence continues at coordinate 644,112 of CBDCGH010000023.1, forward strand.
ATGGACCCAGGAGTTTCTTAAGAGGATGGGGTCTATGGGACGTCCAAGTCGGTTTTCTCCGGAAGTGCGCGAACGTGCCGTCCGGATGGTCGAGGAGCACCGGGAGGCCCACGCCTCAGCGTGGGCGGTGCTGCAGTCGGTGGCGCCGAAGCTCGGCTGCACGGCGGAGACGCGGCGGACGTGGGTGCGGCAGGCGCAGCGTGATGCTGGGCATCGGCCGGGCCTGACGACGAGCGAGCGGGAGCGGTTGAAGGAGCTGGAGCGCGAGGTCCGTGAGCTGAAGCGGGCGAATGAGATCCTGCGGAAAGCGTTCGCGTATGTCGCCCAGGCGGAGCTCGACCGCCGGAGGACGTCGCCACGATGGTCCAGTTCATCGCCGACCATCGCGCCGTGTTCGGGGTCGAGCCGATCTGCGCCGTGCTGCCGATCGCCCCGTCGACGGACTCATCGCCATCGGCACCAGCGGACACATCCGACGCGCCGGTCCGCACGGGCGCAGCGCGACGATCAGCTCCGCGTCGAGATTCAGCGGGTCTATGACGCGCACCAGCAGGTCTACGGCCCCCGGAACGTCTGGCAGCCGCTGCGGCGGGACGGCGTCCGCGTGGCGCGCGGCACCGTGGCGCGCCTGATGCGCGCGATGGGCCTTGCCGGGGCCGTCCGGGGCCGGGCCTGGGTCACCACGACCCACGCCGGTGAGGGCGGTCGCCCGGTGGACCTCGTTGACCGCCGATTCGTGGCCACCCGTCCGAATCAGCGCTGGGTCTCCGATTTCACGTACGTCGCAACCTGGGGCGGCTGTGTCTACGTCGCGTTCGTCATCGACGTGTTTGCGCGACGCAGTGTGGGCTGGCGGGTGTCGGCCTCCATGCGCACGGACTGTGTGCTGGATGCGTTGGAGCAGGCGATCGACGCCCGCCGGGGCGACGCCCTCACCGGCCTCGTACATCACAGTGATGCCGGGTCGCAATATCTCTCGATGCGGTACACGGATCGCCTCGTGGACGCCGGCATCGCGCCGTCGGTCGGCAGCCAAGGCGATGCCTATGACAATGCCCTCGCCGAATCGGTGATCGGCGTGTACAAGACGGAGGTGATTCGACGGAAGGGCCCGTGGCGCACCCTCGAGGCCGTGGAGTTCGCCACCTTGACGTGGGTGGACTGGTTCAACACACGACGACTGTTGGGGCCGCTCGGGGACATTCCACCAGCAGAGTTCGAGGCGCAGTACTATGAGCAGGCTGAGGTGGCCTGATTCAACGAATTCGGTCTCCGAGAAACCCGGTACGATTCAAATCGATGCTCACCAAGTTCATTTGCAATGCGAAAAAATCAACAAATCTGTGATCGAATGCGCCTTCACGGCGCCTGAACGATTAGGCCCCGGTCGTCGAAAATGGGCTCTCAGGACATCCAGGCCACCACGAGGGGGGCGAAGATGACCGCCACGATGCTCATGAGCTTGATAAGGATGTTGAGACTGGGCCCCGAGGTGTCCTTGAACGGGTCGCCTACGGTATCGCCAATGACGGCGGCCTTATGGGGTTCGGAGCCTTTGCCACCGTGGTGTCCTTCCTCAATGTACTTCTTCGCGTTGTCCCAGACGCCGCCGGCATTGGCCATCATGAGGGCCATCAGAACACCCGTCACCAGCGCGCCGCCAAGGAGGCCGCCCAGGCCAGACACGCCAAGGAGGAACCCGGTAAGCACGGGCGCCGACACAGCCAGCAGACCGGGAATGATCATCTCCCGGATCGCCGCCTTTGTTGAGATCTCGACGCAGCGCGCCGAATCCGGTTCGGCCTTGCCTTCGATCAACCCTGGAATTTCCCTGAACTGGCGTCGCACCTCTTCAATCATCTTGGCGGCGGATCGCCCCACCGCGTTCATAGTCAAGGCGGCGAATATGAAGGGCAGCATGCCGCCGATGAGCATGCCGATGAGCACATTCGGGTTTTCGAGCGAGAGGCTCAACAAGCGGTCGTCGAACTGCCCTGCTCCGCCGGCCTGCTCCACAGCATCGGCTGCTTTGGTCCGGAACGTGCTGAACAGCGCCAGAGCGGTGAGCGCGGCCGAGCCGATCGCAAACCCTTTCCCCATCGCGGCTGTCGTATTACCGACGGCATCGAGTGCGTCCGTCCGCTCTCGCACGTACGGCTCACACTTGCTCATTTCAGCGATTCCGCCGGCGTTATCAGCAACCGGCCCATAGGCATCAACTCCGAGGCTGATCCCAAGAGTCGACAGCATGCCAACCGCAGCGATGGCGATCCCGTAGAGCTCGGCAAAGGCGTAGCTGAAGTAAATCGCGACGCAGATCACGAGAATCGGCAGGCCGCAGGACATCATGCCCACCCCAAGCCCGGCAATGATGTTGGTCGCCGGCCCGGTCTCGGACTGCTGCGCGATGTGATGAGCCGGTGGCTTGTCCTTGCCGGTGTAGTACTCCGTGAGCTGTCCGATGGCGACACCTGACGCCAAGCCGAGGAGCACGCACCAGAGGACCTCGACTGGGATATCCATCGTGATGACGAGCGTACCGGCGGCAATGAGCACAAGAGCCGACGCCACCAGCAGTCCCCGGTGTAACGCTCCGCCGATCTTGCGCTCATCGTCAGTGCTGACGGTGAAGGTTCCGAGGATGGACGCGAGAATGCCGACGCCGGCTAGGAGGATCGGAAACAGCACGAGTGCAGCCTGCACCTGACCGAACGAGGCTGCATCGACACCCCACAACAGCTCGGCCGTCGGCGCGCTGAGCGCCCACGCGAGAGCGATCGACGAAATAATGCTGCCCACGTACGACTCGAACAGATCGGCGCCCATGCCCGCGACATCGCCCACGTTGTCGCCGACGCTGTCGGCGATCGTCGCCGGGTTGCGCGGATCGTCCTCCGGTATCCCGGCTTCAACCTTGCCCGACAGATCACCCGCGACATCGGCCGCCTTCGTATAGATGCCGCCCCCCACACGGGCGAACAAGGCGATGGACGACGCCCCGAGCGAGAACCCAAAAAGCTGTTCGACGGCCGTTTCGCCGTTCCCGTCCAGACCGCCGAACACAAGGTACAGGACGGCGATCCCTGCCGTGCCCAAGGCGACGACCGTCAATCCCATCACCGCGCCGCTCGAGAAGGCCACCCGTAGAGCCGCGGCCAGACTCGTCGTTGCCGCAAACGTCGTGCGGACCGCGGCACCGGTCGCGGTCCGCATCCCCACCCAGCCCGCTAGGGCCGAAAGTAATGCACCGACGAGAAAACTCACGCCCGTGAGGAACGCGTTTTCCGGCAGGAAGAACACCAGCACCAGAAACATGATGGCGACGAAACCGGCGAGCACGGTGTACTCGGTCTTGAGAAACGCCATGGCCCCGGCCCGAATGAGCGCGGCGATCCGCTGCATGACCTCGGTCCCGGGATCGTGACTATTGATGCTGCGAATCAGATATACGCTGAACAGGGCTGCGGCCACCGGCGCGCCCAAACCTAAGACGAAGTACAGTTGCTGGTCCATTCGGTCCTCTGTCCGTTTAACGTCAAGACCTGACTCAGGTCACCATTCCGTGCGTCAAGAAACCCGTCAAATTAAGCAATCGCCCACCAAGCTGTCAAGGTGCGAGTCAGTTACCGCACCAGCGCGAAGAGAATGCACGCCGCCAGAACAAGCCGATACGCAGCGAAGAGATTCAGCGAATTGCTGGCAAGGTACCTGATGAAAAACTTCACCGTCAGGTACCCCACCAGACCCGAACTGACGATCCCGATCGCGAAAAGCCCCGCCGTGCCGCTGGGCGCGCCATGACCGGCGAGCTCAATCGCCTGACGACCGGCCGCGGCCACGATCGCCGGGATGCCCAGCAGGAAGGCGAACCGCGCCGCGCGTTCCCGCTTCAGCCCGAACAGCATGGCAACGGTGAGTACCGCTCCTGATCGCGAGACGCCGGGAATCAGCGCGGCGGCCTGAGCCACCCCCAACCCCAGCGACTCGAACCCGGATAGCGTCGTGTCGCTGCGAGTAAGCGAGCCGCGTCGCTCGGCCAGGATCATGACGCCGGCTCCGACCGTGAGCGCGACGGCGGCGACGGCTGGGGTTCGGAGCGAGGCGGTAAGCACGTCGGCGAAGAGCAGCCCGACGATGACGATCGGTATCGTCCCTATCACGACATTGCGCACAAGGCGCGCCTCATCGTGTTGGAGGTTCCTCATGGCGTCCGGCACCGCGATCACCATCGCGATCAGGTCGCGCCGGAAAAACGCCAGGACCGCGAGGAGCGTGCCCAGGTGACAGGCGACATCAAACGCCAGTCCCACATCACCGGCATTCCACCCAAGCAGGGCACGGGCCAAGATGAGGTGGGCAGAGCTCGATATCGGGAGAAACTCGGTGAGTCCCTGAACGACCGAGCAACGCGGCTTGGAGCGCCGTCAACAGCGAACCCGCGGCTCCTAGGAGGCGCGCGCCTTTTGGCCTTGCCGCTTCGATCGCGGGCGCGGCGGCTTTTGTCCCCGCTGCGCCTTGGGTGGGCGCGCGGTTCGTTCGGAGGCCCCGGCACCCACCGCTGCGTGACGACTACGCCTGGCTGCCCGACTCTTGGTGATGGCAATCGCGACGGAGGCAGCGATGAAGATCGTCGAGTAGGTGCCGCTGATGACCCCAACCAACATCGTGAAGGCAAATCCGCGCAGCACCTCGCCACCGAACAGGTACAAGGCCAGGACGGTAAAACTGGTCGTGCCCGACGTGATCAACGTCCGGGCCAACGTCTGGTTGATGCTGGTGTTGACCAAGTGGTCAAACTTGTCGCTCCGCATCCGCCGGAGGTTTTCTCGCACGCGGTCGAAGACAACGATCGAATCGTTCACCGAATACCCGGTGATCGTCAGCATCGCGGCGACCACATTGAGCGACAGCTCGTAGCCGAAGAACAACAGCATTGCCACGGTGACGAGGATGTCGTGGACCACGGCGACGATCGCGCCGACGCCAAAGCTGAACCGAAACCGGAGACCGACGTAGACCAGAATGCCGGCCATCGCCCAAAAGAATGCGTTGATGCCGCGCTGCTGGAGCTCGTCGCCGATGATCGGACCGACCAGCTCGCGAGAGACCACCTCGAAGTCACCCAGATCGCCAGATTCGAGGATCGAGACGACGGTCTGGGCACCTTGCTCCAGGCTCGTGCCTACCTCTGGCCCAGACTGGGGCAGTCGGATGAGGATTCCGCCGCCGCTGTCACCATACTGCTGGACGACTTTCTCCTGGACCGCAGTCAGCGCATCACGAACGGTGTCTTCCGAAGTCGGCTGCGCGAACTCCAGAACAATCAGCGTCCCGCCCGAGAAATCGATTCCGAGCGGTAAGCCGCCTCTTGACACCACCATCGCGATCCCGCCGACGATGATCAAGATCGAGACCGCCAGCGCGTACCAGCGGCGGCCGATGAAGTCGAAATTGGGTTCTTTGGAAAACAGCGACATTGCGAAGGCTCGTCAGATGTTGCGCGTCAGATGGTCCCCTAAATACTCAACGACGCGACCCGCCGGCGCGACAGAATCGCCTCGAAGAGCGTGCGCGACACGAACATTGCAGTAAAGACGTTCGAAATCAAACCGATCGCCAGCGTGGTTGCGAAGCCCCGAATCGGCCCTGACCCAAACTGGAACAGAAACGCAGCGGCAATCAACGACGCGACGTGTGTGTCCAAGATCGTGAGGAACACGCGATCGAAGCCAGCACTCACAGCCGACTTCACCGCCTTTTGCTGTCGCAGCTCCTCTTTGATCCGCTCGAAAATCAGCACGTTCGAGTCGACGCCGATGCCAATCGTGAGAATGAGGCCAGCGATCCCCGGCAGCGTCAAGACCGCTCCGATATACGCCATGAAGCCCATCAGAATCAGGAGGTTCAGCGCGACCGCCACGATGGCGTTGATGCCGGCGAGCTTGTAGTACACGAGCATGAAGATCGCGACCGTAATAAGACCCGAGACCGAGGCCAGCACACCCGCCCGAACTGAATCGGCACCGAGGGTTGGCCCGATCGTCCGCTCTTCGAGATAGGTGAGCGAAGCCGGCAACGCCCCCGAACGCAGGATGAGCGAGAGGTCGGCGGCTTCTTGCTGCGTGAACGCCCCAGAGATCCGTCCCTCATCGGTGATCCGCCCCTCGATCGTCGGCGCGCTCTCCACGCGGTTGTCGAGCAGAATCGCCAGATTCCGACCGATGTTCTGGCCCGTGACCTCGCCGAACTTGCGGGCGCCCTCACGGTTGAGCGTGAAACTCACCGCCGGCTGGTTGTACTCGTCAAGCGACGGACGGGCATTTCGCAGGTCGCGTCCTGTGACCGCGGCCACCCGACGAACGAGATAGTGGTCGGATTGGGGCGTTCCAGATGCCTCGGACGTGCCTGTGACAACCTCCATATCCGGAGGAATGACGCCGTTTCGACTCTGCAGTAGGAGCTCTTCGGTGGCCGCTGGGCCTGCCTCCACTAGCTTGAGCTCCAGCAGGGCAGTTGACCGGATGATCTCCTTGGCCCGGTCTACGTCCTCCACGCCGGGAAGCTGGACCAGGAGCTGATGGCCGCCAACGGAGTACGGCGCGACAATCGGCTCGGCCACACCGAGCTCATTGACCCGCCGCTCGATTGTCTGCAGAGCCTGACGCACCGATTCATCTCTTAGAGACGACTCGATCGGACCGCGCATCTGGAAGGTGTAGCTGCCGCCCACTCCGGACTGCCGGTTGTACTCCAACGACAGCTGGTCGTCGGCAATCTGTCGAAACTCGGCGTCGCGGTCCTGGGGAACCCCCTCGACCTGAATGGTCGTGGCATCGGTGGCAACCACGGACGTCGCCTCGATTCCCTGGACACCTAACTGCTCGCTCAGCTGCTCGGCCCGCGTCTCCGTCTCAACCTGGAGCGCATCGTCGGTCTGAACCTGCAGCACCATGTGAACGCCGCCCTTGAGATCGAGACCCAGCCGAATCCGCTCCTCAATGGGATAGATCGCCAATGCCGACAGTGCAGCTACCGCGATCACCGACAGGAGCTTCCATTGCAGCGTCTTATTCATTGCGCTCCGCCCCTATGAGTTTCGAGAATCAGATACCACGGGCTCTTGACCCTGGTAACCACCGACCGCCGCCCGAGAGACCTCGACGCGCACCTTGTCTGCGATTTGTACGTGCACCGACTTTTCACTCATCTTTGCGATGACGCCGTAGATACCGCTCGTGGTCACGATCTTGTCACCGACCTTCAGCTCTGCCTGAAACGACTCGACCTTCTTCTGTCGACGTCTCATCGGAAGCAGAATGATGAAGTAGAAAATCGCCAGAATCATCGCGAAGGGCATGAACTGCACCAGGAGGCTGGGCTGTCCTTGCGCTGTCTGAGCCTGGGCGACGAAGAAGGCTAACTCGTCTCCGAACATCGGTCTTCCGTCCCGCCTCAATCGCACACCCAAACGGGGCGGCACAGCCCGAGACGCAGCTAGTGGCGGGAAAGCGTCTGGTGGAAGGCCTGTCTAAAAGTTTCGAACGAGCCGAACACTATAGCCTCGCCAATCCGTCTCATTGTGTCAAGGTAAAAGTGTAGGTTATGGAGCGTGTTGAGGGTAGCCGCGTTCATTTCGTCGGCGACATACAGATGCCGCAGATACGCCCTTGAGAAGTTTCGGCAGGTGTAGCAGCGACACTCGGGATCGGGTGGCGATTCATCGTCGGCAAATTGCGCACGCTTGATGTTCAACGCGCCGGTCCGCGTGAAGAGCTGTCCGTTTCGCGCGTTGCGGGTCGGCAGGACGCAATCGAAGAGATCCACGCCGCGCGCAACCATTTCGACGAGATCCCACGGGGTCCCCACACCCATGAGATAGCGGGGACGGTCTGCCGGGAGACGCGCCGCGGTCTCCCCGGCAACCTCGTACATCTCGTCGATCGGCTCGCCGACGCTCAGGCCCCCTATCGCGTAGGCGTCGAACCCAACCTCCACGGTCACGTCCACGCTCTCGCGGCGAAGCTCGGGAAACACGCTGCCCTGAACGATCCCAAACTGCGCCTGTCCGGTGTTGCTCACGTCGGCCGTCTTTCCGCCCGCCCGAAGCTCGAGAAACCGGTCGCGGGACCGCCGAGCCCAGCGGTGCGTCAAGTCCATCGAGGTACGCGCCTGATCGACGCTTACCGGGTACGGCGTGCACTCGTCGAATGCCATGGCGATGTCCGACCCGAGCCGTGCCTGGACCTCGGCCGCAATCTCTGGAGTGAGCAGGCACTCTGCCCCATCGAGGTGAGAACGAAACCGCACGCCGGTCTCGTCTACGGCCGATCGCCGGCTGAGGCTGAACACTTGATACCCACCGCTATCAGTCAAGATCGGACCCGACCAACCCATGAAGCGATGGAGACCGCCGGCGCGCGCAATTCGCGCATCCCCGGGCCGGAGCATCAAGTGATACGTATTGGCCAGCACCATCTCGGCGCCCAGATCCTTCAGATCGCGGTGCAAGACCGCCTTGACCGCACCGCGCGTCCCGACCGGCATGAACGCCGGCGTGCTCACGGTGCCGTGCGCGGTCTGCAGTACGCCGCGCCGAGCCAGCCCATCGACGTGGCTCACCTCGAAGTCGAACGCTCCGACCGTGTGTGCCATGCCGGACATAGCGGTATGTTACTGTCGAGCGAAGCGATGCAGCGATAAGACCATGCCGCGATTGCGAGTCGGTGTCGTGTACGGCGGTCGATCGAGTGAGCACGAGGTCTCGCTGGCTTCAGCCGCGTCGGTCTTCGCCAACCTGGATCCCAATCGATACGACGCGATCCCGATCTATGTCCACCGCGACGGCCGTTGGTCGATTGCCGCCGAGCCGCCGATCTTGGTCGACGCATCAGCGGTCATCGCCGAAACCCGATCAACGCTCAACGCTCTGACTCTCGACCCGGTCCGCGAGGTGTATCCAATGGCGCGGCCTGGAAGCAACCCGCTGATCGCGGTTGACCGTCTGCCCAAGGACACCGCGGAGCCGACGGCGGCAACAATCGAACGGATCGGCGTCGACGTCGTGTTTCCGGTCATGCACGGCCCGTACGGAGAGGACGGCACCTTGCAAGGACTGCTGGAGCTTGCCAACATTCCGTACGTCGGAGCCGGCGTCCTGTCGTCGGCTGTCGCGATGGACAAAACCGTCGCGAAGCTGCTCTTTGCCGCAAAGGGATTTCCCGTCGTCGACTACACGGAAGTTCGGGAGGTTGAGTGGGATCGTGACCGTGGAGTGGTCCTCGACCGCGTCCAGTCTCGCCTGGCGTTCCCCCTGTTCGTCAAACCCGCCAACCTCGGCTCCAGCGTAGGCATATCCAGGGCGGCTGACCGCGCTTCCCTAGAGCGCGGGATCGACCTGGCGCGACAGTTCGACCGGAAGGTTCTTATTGAACGCGCGGTCGAGAACGCTAGGGAGCTGGAGTGCGCCGTGTTGGGCAACGACTCACCGACAGCCTCCGTGCCAGGAGAAATCGTGCCGTCGGGCGACTTCTATGACTACGAGGCGAAGTACGTGGGCGATAGTTCCCAAACCATCATTCCGGCAGACCTTCCGGCGGACCTGACCGAGCGGCTTCAGCAGTTGGCCGTGGAAGCCTTTCTGGCGCTCGACGCCGCGGGCATGGCCCGGGTGGACTTCTTGCTCGAAGCCGCGAGCGACCGACTCTACCTCAACGAGGTCAACACGATTCCAGGCTTCACCACGATCAGCATGTACGCCAAGATGTGGGAAGCCTCGGGTCTGCCCTACCCCGCCCTCCTCGATCAATTGATCGATCTCGCTCTCGAGCGACACGCGAAGAAGCAGACACTGCGAACGTCCGCGACGTAGTGTGACGAGTGCCACGTTCGCATGCGAGCGAACTGCAGAAGTCTTCCACAGAGCCGATTCCTTGTAACAGATGTGTCTCCTGAACCTGCCTCTCTCCTGCAGATCGTGGGTCACTGGGCCGATACAATCTCACGTTGGCAACGGAATCGTTTTGACTTTTCGTTTATTTTGTGCTTGACACGTTGTATTTCTCATCCATAATCTGCATCTAGTATGACGGTGGACCGCTCAGCCCACCCATTGTGATTCCTGTTGAGAGCTTGAACCTGGAACTTAGCTGAGCAGCCACATTCCAAGGAGGAAGAATGGCGAAGAAGAAAGCAGCCAAGAAGAAGACTGCGAAGAAAAAGGCAGCCAAGAAGAAGACTGCGAAGAAAAAGGCAGCCAAGAAGAAGGGTGCTAAGAAGCGCTAGATTGGCTTCTTCTAGTAAAGGGGGCGCTGGCGCCCCCTTTTTTTTGCTCGTTCCCTGTCTCCCGCGCGGCTAGTCCTGAAAGCGCTCAGTCCCGTCCCACACTAGAACGCGGCTAATCTGCAAATGCGGTATATCTCGTCCCCTTGCCGCAACGTCCATCCATCCCCGCGACGACCTTTGCAAATGCGGTATACCGTCCATCCAGATGTGGTTGCGGCGAGAGCGTGATGAAAAACTGGCTCCCGCCGGTGTCCGCCCAGTCACGCGCCATCCCGACCGTCCCTCGTAGAAACGGAACCTGGTTCAGCTCATCGCGCAGCGTGTAGCCTGGTCCGCCCTCGGTGTCATGACGGGGGTCTCCGCCTTGAACGATGTAGTTGGGCACCACCCGGTGGAACGTCAGACCGTCGTAGAATCCACGCTGCACGAGCCCCGCGAAATTATCGGCGGTGACCGGTGCGTCAATGACGTTGAGCTCGAGCTCGATGGTTCCACGGTCGGTTTCCACGTAGACGCGCGGCGACACGCTTGGGCGCACAAGCTGGGGCGCACTGAAGTCGAGCGCGTTCCGACCAGGTGCCGGTCGAATCGCATGTTCCGCTTCAGCCCCGGCGTCACTGGTGCGAAGTTCAGCCGCGGCTTTCACGCGGACCGCCCAGTCCGCATCGCCCAAGGCGGCCGTCAGTGTTTCTTGAGCGGCGGACCCGCCAATTCGAGCAAGGGCCTCGATGATGCTCGCGCGCGCAAGATATGCGCTATCGGCTCGAGCCCCTTCATAGCCACGGGCCAGGGCGTCAGCCGCGGCCGGCGACGCCGACGCGCCGAGCCCACCGAGGAGCAGCGCTGCGGTCTTTCGAACCACGATATCCTCTCGCTGCAACTGCTCAATCAGCACCGCCTCGGTGTCCGGTGGCGAGTGGCCAACGAATGACCGCAGCGCATGCGGCACGACGCGTGGGTCTTCGTCGGAAAACAGCCCGCGCAACCGAGCGTCCGCCGCGTCGGCGGTCACGTGGGCCAGCGCGTCGGCCAGAGCGGCTCGCACCCGCCAGTCTGGATCGTCACTCAGACCCGACAGCACGAGCATGAGCGCGTCTGGGCTCGATCGGGCAAGCGCCCGCAGCGCGGCCGCCCGCATGAGCGGCCACGGGTCGGTCATGAGCTCGACAAGCAGGTCGTTGGCGTCGGCCGTCGTCTGCGCAGACAGCGCCTCCAGCGCCTCAATGCGAAGAACCGGAGAAATGTCGCGCGTCACAGCGAGCTCACGCAGCACGGCGGCCGCGCTCGGTTCGTCTATTCGACCCAACGCCCTGACCGCCGCGGCAACGACGCGTTCGTCGCGCCGTTCGAGATCGATGAGGCTAGCCAGCGTCTCAACCGCCGTGGGGTCGCCCAGCGAACCAAGACCTTGCGCCGCAAATGCGACGCCGATGCTCCCCTGCACTCCAGCCAGCGTCGTCAGCGCCTCAGCCGCGCGGGAATCAGCTGTGCGCTGCAACGCATAGGCGACCGGCCACCACCACATGATGGGTTGACCATTCTGCTGCAGCACGACATCAGCGAGTGGTTCGTACTCGCCGAGCTCGGCCAGCGCATACAGTCCAAGTCTGCAGGCCTCGGCCCCGGGCGAGAGCGGATATGTCTGGTCCTCCGGATCGATGTCGAAGGTATCAGGGAGGTGGCGCTGCACCATCCCGGCGATCACGGGTGCGCTGCCGACCGAACCAATTCGACCCAAGGCCTCGGCCGCACGCCCCTGAACCACCGGCTCGGGATCGCTCAATGCCGCGACCAGGGCATCCGCGGCCAACGGTGATCCGAGTAGGCCAAGGGCGAACGCGGACATCTGCCGGACCTCAAGCTCGGGATCAGCAAGCGCAACGATCAACGGCTCGACTCCCTCCTGGAGACCCACCCGTCCGATTGCGAGCGCCGCGCGACGACGCAGCTGGGGCTCAGGATCAGCAAGCAGCACCACCAAATCGGGCTGCGGCCTCGGGGCCACCCTCGCCGCGCGAGGTGGACTCGGTGAGGCGGCGGCGGGGTCTCCAGTGGGCGATACGTCCGGCGCGTCGCGGAGCACGCGCTGGTTCTCCAAACGGAGTATCCATTCCACTTTCTCGTCGAAGGTGACCGGCGCGGGCAGCTCGGTTCCCGGGGGCTTCGCACAGGCAGCGGCGAGCGAGACGACCAGGATCAACGACGGAATCACGGATTGTGCCGAGCGCGGGCCGCGTGTCATGTCTAAGTGTGTCGGATAGTCGAACGGCGGGCATGATAGCACGCGATTCCGCTCGACTCGGGACTGCTATACTGCGCAATATTGGACTTCCGCTACATTGCCATCGAAGGTCCGATAGGTGTCGGCAAGACGGCTCTCGCTCAGCACCTCGGCAGTCGACTCGATGCCGCCGTCGTGCTCGACGAAACGGAAAACCCCTTCATCTCAGACCTGTATCGCGGGCGACACGGGGCGGCGTTTCAGGCGCAGCTGTTCTCGGTGCTGGCCCGGCACCGGCAGCAGTCGACCCTGCGTCAGACCGATCTGTTCAGCCAAGTGACCATCTCTGACTACCTGTTCGACAAGGACAAGATCTACGCCTACTTGAACCTTGACGACAACGAGCTGTTCATCTACCAGCGGCTCTATGACCTTCTCGCGACCGACGTCATCGCGCCCGACCTCGTCGTCTACCTGCAAACGCCGACCAACGTCCTCTGTCGTCGGGCGCAGAGTCGTCGCCGCGGCGACGGTCCGTTGCCGGACGACCACTACCTGTCGGAGCTCAACGAGGCCTACACGCACTTCTTCTACCACTACACCGCCACGCCGTTGCTCGTGATCGAGACCTCGGGATTCGATCCAGACTGGGGAGATGCCACCCTGGACGATCTCGTCAAGCAGCTCGATGACATGGGACGTGGCACCCGCTACTACGTGCCGCGCACGGGTCCTGCCTGATCGGATGGTCTCGTTGGCAGGTTCGAGCCCGCTCGTATGACCGTCATTGCACCGCTCGAGTATCTCTTTGGACTCGAGCAGTACGGCATCAAGCTCGGTCTGTCGAACATCGCTGAACTATGTCGGGCGCTCGATCACCCGGAGCGGAGTTTTCCCTCCGTGATCGTAGCCGGCACGAATGGGAAGGGCTCGGTTGCCGCGATGGTCGAAAGGGCCCTCCGGACGGCGGGCCTGAAGACCGGTTGCTTTACCTCCCCACACCTCGTCGATCTCGAGGAGCGCTTCGCGATTGACGGTCAGGCGATCTCGAGGGACGACCTGGCACGCGAGGCCGCAACTCTGCAGACGGCTATCCTAGATCTCCAAGCGGCGCGGCGACTCGAGACACCACCGACGTTCTTCGAAGCAACGACGGCCATCGCCTTCTCGCTGTTCCGGCACTCATCGGTGCAAGTCGCTATTCTCGAGGTCGGCATGGGTGGTCGGTTCGATGCCACCAATGTCGTGACACCCTCCGTGGCGGTCGTCACGAACATCGACCTCGATCACCAGCAACACCTCGGTCGTACGCTCTCGGAGATCGCCTCCGAGAAGGCCGGTGTCATCAAACCAGACGGGTTGGTCGTGACGGGCGAGACGAAGCCCGAGCCCCTTGGGGTGCTGCGCGCGACCTGCGCCGAGCGTCGGTGTCGCCTGATTGAAGCGCCGGCCGACGTCCACGCTGACGTCACGATGTCGAACGGCCTGATCCACATGACGTTGACGACGCCGGTACGAACGTACGGACCGCTCGTTCTGGCACTGCGCGGCCGTCATCAAGTCGAGAACGGAGCCGTCGCGGTCCGGGTTCTCGAGACGCTCGGAGAGACCGGACTTGGATCGATCGATGCGGCGGCCATTCGCGCAGGACTGACTGACACCCGATGGCCGGGTCGGCTGGAGCTGGTTCATGTTGCGGGCCGCGGCGCGCTCCTGATGGACGCCGCGCACAACGGCGCGTCCGCGGCGGCGCTGCAACGCTATCTTGCCGAGTGCTACCCGAACGGGGTGCCGATGGTGCTCGCCGCCATGCGCGACAAGGACGTGCCGGAGATGCTGCGCGCGCTGCGCCCCTCTGCGACCCGTGCCATTTGCACGTCGGTCTCAACGCCCAGAGCCATGTCCGCGACGGACTTGGATGCCCTCGTCGCCTCCTGCTGCCCAGACCTGGCGCGCGCGGTCGCGGATACGCCACGTGCCGCTGTCGACCTTGGCTGGCAGGCAAGCGATGTCGTCTGCGCAGCCGGGTCGGTCTACCTCGTGGGGGCGCTAATAAGCGACATGCCCACGGGACAGGTCGGCGCCAAGTGGCCAGGTTAGTATGGGGGTGATGGTTCGCCCAGCTCTGATCGTTCCAAGTCTGGCCTTGGCCATCATGCTCGGCGCACCTCCGAGTGCGCGCGCGCAACTCTTTCCCGGCCTGCCGTTCGATTCCAAGCAGTTCACGCTCGAAGTCGTTGATGAGAACCACATTCGGTTCGTCGACGAGGTGGAGCTCACAGGCGAAGGGTGGCAGTTCTTTGCCGACGAGATTGATTTCTTTCCAAACGACTCACGGATGGAGGCCGTTGGCAACGTCGTCTACGTCTCGGGAGACACCCGACTGGCCGCCGACCGCGCCGAAGTGAACATCGAAGATCTCACGGGAATCTTCTACAACGCGTTCGGGTCGGTGAACATGGGTAGCGAGGAGGACATCGAGCGCAGTATGTTCGGTACTCAAGAGCCGGACATGTACTTTTCCGGCGAGACGATCGAGAAGATCGGGCCGCGCACGTACCGCCTGGCCAAGGGGGGATTCACGAGCTGTATCCAACCGACGCCGCGGTGGGAGATGCGGTCGACCTCGTTCACAATCAATTTGGACAGCTACATCCTGCTCAAGAACATGGTGCTCAAGGTGAAGAGCGTGCCGGTCTTCTATATGCCGGCTCTCTATTACCCCGTGCAGGACGACGACCGTGCCACAGGCTTCTTGATGCCCACCTGGGGCGCGTCGACCTACCGCGGTACGAGTTTCAGCAACGCGTTCTTCTTGGCCATGGGCCGCAGTCACGACGCCACGATCTTTCACGATCTGTTCATGCAAACGGGCCAAGGTACCGGCGCTGAGTACCGCTACAACCTCGGGCCCGGCTCGGACGGCAATCTGCGGACGTACTTCCTCAATGAGAAGGAGACCACGTTCGGACAAGGCGGGTCCGAACGGATCTTTCCAGAGCGGCGCAGCTACGAGGTTCGCGGCAACGCCCGGCACCGTCTCACGTCGAATCTGACCGCCCGGGCGAGAGTCGACTTCTTCTCCAACGTCACGGTCCGGCAGACGTACCAGCAGAACGTGTTCCAAGCCACGAACCAAAACCGGAACGTGAGCGGCAACTTGTCGGGCACGTGGGGAAGCTACCAGCTGAGCGGCACCTTCGATGCGACCGAGACCTTCTTCGGTGACACAGCCGCAACACTGTGGGGTGGCGGTCCTCGGGTCAGTTTCGGGCAAGGGCAAACCGCGATTCCTGGAACCCCCTTCTACTACTCGTTCGAGAGCGAGTACGTGCGGCTACTCCAGCGCGACACGAGGTTCGGTCTGGACGGTGGCGAGGACCTCGTCGACGACAGCGGCTTGCATCGATTCGATGTGACGCCGGTCCTCCAGATCCCTTTCACGAAATGGCCGTTCTTGAGCGTCAACACGTCCTTGCGGTTTCGCTCGACCTACTGGACGGAAAGCCGAGACCTCGAATCGGTCGGACGGCCGCAGATCGACGTTGGCGTCGGGAGAAACTTCGCGGAAATCGAGTCGGAATTGACAGGTCCCACGTTCGTCAAGATCTGGGACACACCGAATGCCGAGTACTCGGAGCGCATGAAGCACGTGATCGAACCGTGGGTATCGTTGCGACGGGTCGGCGCGATTGACAACTTCGAGAGCATCGTCCGGCTCGAAGGGATCGACTCCATCGTCGGCAACGTCACACAGGTGCGGTACGGTCTCAACAATCGCCTCTACGGCCGCGGTGGCAGTCTGGGAGACGCGGCTCGCGAGATCTTGACCGTCTCCATGACCCAGAGCTACTACACCGACGCTCAGGCCGCGCAGTACGACCGCCGCTTCAGCACGAGCTTCAACAATACCGCGCCAAGTAACCTATCGCCGGTCTCAATCATGGTCCGCACCGAGCCCAGCAACAACGTGGCCGGCTCGATGCGGGCGGAGTACGACACGCGGTTCAAGGCGATCCGCACGATCAGCGCCGAGGGCCAGTACGAGCACGGCGGATGGGTCGAGACGACCGTCGGCTGGTCGCAGCGACGATTCGTTGAGGGGCTGAGGGGCTTCGACAATCCGGACCGGCTCGATCACTACGTCAACCTATCGGCCAGCATGAAAAACCGGGACAACACCGTCGGCGGGGCGTTTCGCCTGAACTATGACCTACTGCGCAACCGGCCCCTCCAGCAGCGGATACTCGTCTACTACAATGCGCAGTGCTGCGGTGTGAGCTTCGAGTATCAGACGTTCAACTTCCAGGGGCTCGGCACCCGCGCACCCGTTCCGGAAGACCGCCGATTCAACGTCTCGTTCACCCTGGCGGGGCTTGGGACGTTTGCGAATGTGCTCGGGGCCTTCGGGGCGAGCGGCAACGTACAGTGAAGCGTCATGGCAGGCACGGTTCTCGTCACCGGTGCGGCTGGCTTCGTCGGAAGTCATCTACTCCAACTGCTCAGCGACGCCTCCAGCCCGACTCCGATCGTCGCCTGGCGTAGGCCGGACGAGCAAGGTCGGCTGACAACGCCTCGTCCGCCGCGGTCGTTTGGCGACGGCACCCAGGTCCACTGGACGGAGGTTGATCTCCTCGATCGCGACCAGGTATCGACCGCGCTGGACGCCGCCCAACCAGCGGAGATCTACCACTGCGCGGGAGCGGCGGCCGTCCATGGGTCATGGGACCGAACCGTTCCCACCCTTGAAGCCAACGTCTGGTGCACGGATCACCTGCTCTCGGCCGTACAGGCCAGCCGGATGCGCCCGAAGATCCTCATCCCCGGCTCCGCGCTCGTCTACGCGCCGACCGACGTCCCCATTCGAGAGACCGACCCGCTCGGGCCTGTCAGTCCATACGGGCTGTCGAAGCTCGCACAGGAGATGCTCGCTCAGCAGTTTGTGTCCGAGGGTCTGAACGTCGTGCTGACCCGTTCGTTTACCCACTTCGGCCCCGGTCAGGACACGGCATATGCCACGTCGAGCTTCGCTCGTCAGATCGCACGGATCGAAGCCGGACTCGACGACGCCGTCATCAAGGTCGGTTTCCTTGAGGCCAGGCGTGACCTCACCGATGTCCGCGACACCGTGCGCGCCTACCGCGCGCTGATGGAGCGTGGTGCGGTGGGCCTGCCATACAACGTGTGCACCGGCGAAGCATGCCGAGTCGGTGACGTGCTGCAGCGATTGGTCGACCGCGCTACCGTTGCGATTGCCATCGAGACCGACTCCGCTCGACTGCGTCCGAGCGACAACCTGATCCTCCTGGGAGACCCGAGCCGGCTTACGGAAGAAATCGGGTGGGTACCCACGATTCCACTCGACCACTCGGTTCGAGATCTTCTGGACTACTCGCGTCGGGTTGTGGCCGAGCAGGACAACTAGCAGAACCGGTCACGCTTTCGCTTGACTTTCGTTTAAGGATCCTGAATCCTGTCACGAATATAAAGCGAATGTCTATCCCACTTTCCTTGTTCGAAGACCTTCCAGCCCCCCCGACGACCCGTGCGGTCGCGGACCGGGTTAGGCGGGAAGGCCGAGCAGGACTTCCGAGCCCCGTGCGGCGTGGCGACGACGCGCTCTATCAAGAGGTGACGTGTCGCAGCGCGCTGAACCGCGTGAGGGGCATGCCGTTCGAGTGGACGCTCAACCCATACCGGGGATGTACGCATGGTTGTCACTACTGCTTCGCTCGCCGCTACCAATCGCAGCTGGAGCTTGATGCGAGCGACGACTTCTCCTCGGTCATTCTCGTCAAGACGAACTTCGCGGAGGTGCTACGGCGCGAGCTTGTGAGAGACGCTTGGCGAGCACGGGCCGAGCCCCAGCTCATCGCCTTCGGGACGGCGACTGATCCCTACCAGCCGATTGAGGGGCACTATCGGCTAAGCCGGCAAGCGTTGGCCGTGCTTGTCGACCATCCGACGCCCGTGAGTCTCGTGACGAAAGGGCCTCTCGTGCTACGAGACCGCGACCTACTTGTCGAATTGTCGCAGCGGACGCGATGCTCCGTCAGCATCAGTATTCCGACGGTTGACGAAGAGGCCTGGCAACGCCTCGAGCCAGGTACGGCCCATCCCTTACAGCGCCTGAAGGCCGTGCGCCAATTGGTCGATGCGGGCATCGACGCAGGCGTGCTCATGGCCCCGATCGTGCCAGGGATCAGCTCACATCCGCGCAAGATCGAACGCACGATCCGGACCATCGCAGAGCACGGCGCGAAGTACGTAGGCGGGTTCGTGATGCACCTCGAAGGCGGAACGCGAGACCACTTTCTGGCGTTCCTCCGGTCCGAGTTTCCGAATCTCGTGGAGCGGTACGGCCAGCTCTACGCGAGCAAGTATCCAGCACCGGAATATCGAAAACGGGTCCGAGCGGTTGTCGCGACCCTGACTGAACGGTACGGACTGTGCCAACCTCAGCCGAACGATCAGCGCTTCAGTCCGGCGCGCCCCCGAGGCGACCGAGCAGACCAGCAACAAGAGCTGCTCGCCACGGAAGCTCGTCCATCACCACGTGCTCATTGAGCGCATGGGCGCCAGCGCCAACCGGGCCCAGACCGTCGAGCGTCGGAACGCCAAGGGCGGCAGTGAGGTTGCCGTCCGAGCCTCCGCCGGTACTGCCTTCGCCCAGGTCCCGCCCGAGGTCAGCCGCGAGCTCTCTCGCCAGCTCGTACAGGCGAATCACGCCAGCGGTTCGTTCAAGGGGTGGGCGACTGAAGCCGCCGCTCACCTCGACAGTCGTCCCATCAAGCTCCGGCTCCAACGCCCGCATCGACGCCTCGACCCGCTCGCGATCAGCGTTGGTGGACACGCGTATGTCGACGGTTGCCGTCGCCTCCTCGGCTACCACGTTGGGTCGGCTCCCGCCCTCGACCACGCCGACATTCACCGACACGCCGCGGTCGGCATCCCGAAGCCGCTCCAACGCCAGGATTTGACGCGCGATCTCGTGAATCGCGCTGGCGCCCTTTTCTGGCTCAATCCCAGCGTGGGCCGAGATGCCACCCACCCGGAGGCGAAACTCGCCGGCGCCCTTGCGAGCCGTCTTGAGCGCGCCGCCCGGAAGTGACGGCTCGAGTACGCAGACCGCATCGCTGCGAGACGCCTCGTCCTCGACCAGAGCGCGGGATGATGTGCTGCCGCGTTCCTCATCCGAAGTCAGCAACATCACCACCCGCTTGTCGAGCCGAGCGTGCACCGCGTCCAGGGCACGCAGCGCGAGCATGCCGATCGCGATGCCGGCCTTCATGTCGTAGACACCAGGTCCGTGCAGCCGGCCTTGCTCCTGACGAATCGGCATCCGACGCAGGTGCCCCACAGGCCACACGGTATCGATATGCCCAAGCAGCAGCAGCTGCGATTGCCCCTGGCCGACCCGCGCCCGAAGGTGGCGACCCGTCGCCGTACCCTCGATCAGCTCGACCTCCGCACCGATCAGCCGAAGGCGGCGCGCCAGCTCATCGCCGCACCGGTTCACCGCTGATGGGTCAGAGGTCGGCGACTCCAGCTCGGCCAGTGCGATAGTCGTTTCAACGAGCCACGACTGCTCGTCCTCACAGAAGTCGAGAATGCGTTTCAGGTCCATCCAGGTCCATGGCCGAGGGCTCGTCATGCAGCGACACTTGCGAAGCCCTCCGCAGCTCCCGATAATGATGTCATGAGTTATCGCCGAGTCCGGGCGAGCGTCGCATTCGCCATCACGCTTGCCCTCCTCGGGTGGTCACGCGGGACCATCGCCGAGCAGACAGTGCCCGCGCCTGAGCTCGAGGCACCAACCGAGGCCACGCTCGGCCTCCCGATCTACCCGACCTCGGTCTACCTCACATCCTACGACGCGGGTCGCGGCCAACGGTACTACCTGTTCGGCACCTCCGCATCGTTCGAGGAAATGGTTCGGTACTACGCCACTGTCCTTGACGAGAACGGTGACAAAGTCTTCGAGGCCCCGGCGATACATACGTTCGAGGTGGGCCGTTTCCGCGAGAACAGCATGGCGTTCCCGCCCGGGGTCACCATCAAAGACTTCACGTGGAACGACCTTGGGGGCTATCTCAACCCTGCGCCTGACGCAGGTGACGAGAGGTTTCCAACGGTGATTCAGATCGTGGCGTTGCCGGCAGACCAGCGCGAACGATAGCACCAGGTTGGCGATCGCCGGGCTACTCGCTCGGGACGTATACGTCGCCCGTCTTCCGAAACTCTGCCGACTTCTCCTGCATCCCCGCTTCGATCGCACCGTCGTGACCGAGGCCTCGCTCCGCGGCGAAGTCTCGAAGCTGCTGCGTCAACTCCATGCTGCAGAACTTCGGTCCACACATCGAGCAAAAGTGCGAGGTCTTGGCCCCGTCCGCAGGCAGTGTCTCGTCATGGAACGCCCGGGCGGTCACTGGATCGAGGGAAAGATTGAACTGGTCTTCCCACCTGAACTCGAATCGCGCCCTCGACAGAGCGTCGTCCCAACCCTGCGCACGAGGATGTCCCTTGGCCAGATCGGCGGCATGCGCCGCGATCTTGTACGCCACCACACCAGCCTTTACATCGTCACGATCAGGCAGCCCGAGATGCTCTTTCGGCGTGACGTAGCACAGCATCGCCGTGCCGTACCAACCGATCATGGCGGCACCGATAGCCGACGTGATGTGATCGTAGCCCGGTGCTACATCCGTGGTGAGCGGCCCGAGCGTGTAGAACGGCGCCTCCTGACACCACTCGAGCTGCTTCTCCATGTTCTCCTTGATCAGATGCATGGGGACGTGCCCAGGCCCTTCGTTCATGACCTGAACGTCGTGTTCCCAGGCGATTCGCGTTAGCTCCCCTTGAGTCTTCAGCTCGGCGAACTGGGCCTCATCGTTGGCATCGGCGATCGACCCTGGACGCAGGCCGTCGCCGAGGGAGAACGAGACGTCGTACGTCCGCATGATCTCGCAGATTTCTTGGAAGTGGGTATAGGTGAAGTTCTCTTGATGATGCGCCAAGCACCACTTCGCGATGATCGAGCCACCGCGCGACACGATGCCCGTGAGTCGCCGAGCGGTCATCGGAATGTAGCGAAGCAGCACGCCAGCATGGACGGTGAAGTAGTCGACACCCTGCTCCGCCTGCTCGATGAGCGTGTCGCGATAGATCTCCCAGGTGAGGTCCTCCGGCCTGCCACCCACCTTCTCGAGCGCCTGGTAGATCGGGACCGTCCCGATCGGCACCGGCGAATTGCGGACGATCCACTCGCGTGTCTCGTGGATATTCTCACCGGTCGACAGGTCCATGGTCGTATCTGCCCCCCACAGCGTTCCCCACTGCAGCTTCTCCACCTCTTCCTCGATGGACGACCCGACGGCGGAGTTGCCAATATTGGCGTTGATCTTGACCAGAAAGTTCCGACCAATGGCCATCGGCTCGAGCTCGGGATGGTTGATGTTCGCGGGAATGATCGCCCGGCCGCGTTCTACCTCAGCACGGACGAACTCCGGATCGAAACCCTCGCGAATCGCGACGAACTCCATCTCCGCCGTGACCTCACCCTTGCGCGCATAGTGCATCTGGGTCACTGGGCCCGTTCCCTTCAGCGCTGGCCGACGTAGGCCCTCGGGCACAGCCGCCCGCGCGTCGGCGGCAGCGCGCACCTCATCGACATCGCCGCGCTCCGCAATCCAGTCACGTCGAATGGGGGGAAGACCACTCCGCGGGTCAACGCCGCGTGCTCCGCTCGTGTCGTACAACAGAACTGGTGATTCACCGCCACTGAGGCTCACCTCGCGCATGGGAACGCGGATGCGACCGGCCTCGACAAAGACCTTGCGGGAGTTCGGATAGGCGTCGCCGTAGTCGGACACCTGGCGGGTTGAAGGCGAGCTCGGGACTGCCATCTGTGTGACTCCTTGGGTGGGCTGAAACCGTGACGGAAATATACCACGCCAGCGCCGTGGCTCCCGGACTTGGACCGCGTCGACATGTGGCGGAAAACGAAAACCAGCTTACGGCTATAGTACAATTTCGCTATGCGAATCGCGCTGGCCTCGGACCACGCCGGCGTCGAGCTCAAGGCGCGGATTCGGCAAGCGCTCGACTCACGAGGGATTACTGTTCACGATCTCGGACCGGCAACGGAAGAGTCCGTCGACTATCCCGATTACGCCGCGCCCGTCGCTCGCAGCGTTGCTGCCGGGGACTTCGACCGCGGCATCCTCATCTGTGGGTCGGGCATTGGCATGTCGATCGCCGCCAACAAAGTTGCTGGCATTCGTGCCGCGCGGGTCAATGACGCGAACGATGCCCGCCTGGCCCGCGAGCACAACGATGCCAACGTGTTGACGCTCGGCGCCAGAATGGTCTCTGCCGAGCGCGCCATCGCTGCTGTTGAAGCATTCGTGACGACGCCGTTCAGCGGCGGGCGACACCAACGTCGCGTCGACAAGATCACGGAGCTCGACGCGGCACCACCCGTCGAAAGGGCGAGATGACGAACACCGTAGAGTCCCCCACCAGCGCCACGAACGTCATGACGCGTACGCTCGCCCAAACCGATCCAGAGATCGCCGAAGCGATTCATGACGAGGTCAACCGGCAGAACACCGGCATCGAGCTCATCGCCTCCGAGAACTTCGTGAGCCCGGCCATCCTGGAAGCCGCGGGCTCGGTGCTCACCAACAAGTACGCCGAGGGCTATCCGGGGCGGCGCTACTACGGGGGCTGCGAGTTCGTCGACGTCGCTGAGCAGCTCGCCATTGACCGGGCCAAGGCGCTCTTCGGCGCCGACCATGCGAACGTCCAGCCCCACTCGGGCGCCCAGGCGAATATGTCGGTCTATTTCTCGATGTTGAAGCCAGGCGCCACGGTGCTAGGAATGGACCTGGCGCACGGCGGCCACCTGACCCATGGGCACCCTCTCAACTTCTCGGGGCAGCTCTACGACATCGTATCGTATGGCGTAAGACAGGACGACGAGAGAATCGACTACGACGAACTGGAGCGCTTGGCGCGCGAACGGCGACCACAGATGATCGTCGTCGGTGCGAGCGCCTACCCGAGGGTCATCGATTTCGAGCGTGTCGCCCGAGTGGCGGCAGAGGTCGACGCCGCGGTCATGACCGACATGGCGCACATTGCCGGACTCGTCGCCGCCGGCGTGCATCCGAGCCCGGTCCCCCACTCGGATTTTGTCACTACGACCACACACAAGACGCTCCGCGGGCCGCGTGGTGGGCTCGTGCTGTGTCGAGAGAAGCACGCCAAGTCACTCAACCGGGCGCTGTTTCCGGGTGTCCAGGGCGGGCCGCTGATGCACATCATCGCCGCCAAGGCGGTGTGCTTCAAACTGGCGGCGGAACCCACGTTCGCCGACTACCAGCGACAGACCGTCGCAAACGCCCAGCGACTCTCGGCATCGCTGTCGTCAAGCGGTTTCCGACTCGTCAGCGGCGGCACCGACAACCATCTGCTGCTCGTCGACGTGTTCTCGAAGGGCCTCACGGGGAAGGTGGCCGAGGCTGCTCTCGGCAGGGCCGGCATCACCGTCAACAAGAATGCAATCCCGTTCGACCAGAATCCTCCGATGGTCGCGAGCGGCATCAGACTGGGCACGCCAGCGGTGACGACACGGGGCATGCGCGAGACCGAGATGGAAGAGATCGGGGATTTCATTGCCCGCGTTCTTGCGGCACCAGAGGAGACAGTCGTCGCAACCGCGGTCCGGACCGCAGTCGAAGGCCTGTGCCAGAAGTTCCCGCTCTACCCCAACCCGAAACTCTAAGAACCCTCGTCGCCGAGGCGTTCGCGGACGACGGCGTGCTGGCTGATGCCCTGCCGGCGTTCGAGCCGCGGTCAAGTCAGCGCGAGATGGCCGTGGCGACCGCGGAGATCTTCGAGGATGGCGGCGTGTTACTCGCCGAGGCGGGCACCGGGACCGGAAAAACGCTCGCCTATCTTGTGCCGGCCATCCTGAGCCGCCAGCGAGTCTTGGTATCGACCGGGACGAAGAATCTTCAGGACCAGATCTACGAGAAGGACCTGCCAGAGCTGCGGAAGGCGCTAGACGTCTCCTTCACCGCGACATACATGAAGGGACGGGGCAACTACCTCTGCCTGCATCGCTTTGACGCCCTGCGTCAGAGCGACGAGCCAATGACGACGGTCGACCGAGCGTATGTGGAGAGCCTTGGTCAGTGGGCAGGTCAGACGGAGACCGGCGATCGATCCGAGGTGGAAGATCTCCCGGACGACCTGCCGCTGTGGAAAGACATCTCGGCGACAGCGGAGAACTGCATCGGCGTCGACTGTCCGCTGTACGACGAGTGCTTTGTCACGCGTATGCGGCGACGTGCCCTGGAGTCGGACATCGTCATCGTGAACCATCACCTGCTCTGCGCGGACGCCAGCGTACGACAAAGCGCGTACGGTGAGGTGATCCCGGCGTGCGGCTACGTCGTCATCGATGAGGCGCATCAACTGGAGGACGTCGCCACACAGTACTTCGGCGTCACCGTGAGTACCTATCGTGTCGAGGAGCTCGCTCGGGATGTCCACCGGGTCGTGGGCGCAGATCAGACCGTGGACGTCCACTCAGCCGCGGAGGTGCACCGATGCGCGGACCGCGTCTCCGAACACGCGCGCGGCTTCTTCAGTGCCCTCCTCTCACTTTCCCCGACCGGAGACCGCACGCGGGTCTCCGCGGAGACGATGACGCCGGTCCACGATGCCGCCGGCGGACTCAAGGCGTCGCTGTCCGACGTGGCGGGCACGCTGAAACGGATGGACCAGGCGTCGGAGGACATGGAGGCGCTCGCTCGCCGCGCAACCGAGTTAGGAGAGCAGCTTGCCCTTCTCGTAGCAGCGGGCGATCCCGCATTCGTCTACTTCCTCGAACGACGGGGCAAGGGCGTTTTCCTCCGCGCGTCTCCCATCGACGTCTCCGCGATCGTTCGCGAGAACGTGCTGCAGCGGCACCAGGGCACGATCCTGACCTCGGCCACGCTTACCGTGGATACGTCGTTCGACTACATCAAGCAGCGCCTCGGTCTGGAGGAGGCGCTGGAGATGCGACTGTCATCCGAATTCGACTTTGAGACCCAGACGATTCTGTATCTGCCGCGCAACATCCCCGATCCACGCGACCAACGGTTTCCGGCATCCGTCGCGGACGAACTCGTGCCGCTCCTGACCGCCACCCAAGGTCGAGCGTTCGTCCTGTTCACCAGCTATGTCAATCTCCGAGCCGTCCACGCGCGGTTGGCCGCAACGCTTGACTTCCCCCTCTTGGTCCAGGGCACCGCCCCGCGCAGCGTGTTGCTCCGCGAGTTCAGAACGACGCCGAACGCGGTCCTCTTGGCAACCTCGAGCTTCTGGCAGGGAGTCGATGTCGTCGGTGACGCACTGAGTTGTGTCGTGATCGACAAGCTGCCATTCGCGTCACCGGGTGATCCGATTACGGCGGCTCGCATGGAGGCAACCGCCGAACGCGGCGGAGACCCGTTTCGGGAGTACCAAGTACCGCTCGCGATCCTCTCGCTTCAGCAGGGGCTGGGCCGCCTCATCCGTCACCGCAGCGACCGCGGCGTCTTAGCGCTCTTCGACCCGAGGATTCGCACGAAGGGCTACGGGCGCCGGTTCCTCGCCAGCCTTCCGCCCGCACCGGTCACACACGATGTCTCCGACGTTGAGGGATTCATGCGGAGCCAGGAATCAGCCGACGCCTCGCTCGATGGGTGAAGGAGACCGATCGGTGTTTCCCGAACGTCCGCTTGCCGACTCGATTGCCGCTAACGCCGACAACGTCCGGAAACGGCTCGCGCAGTCAGCGGCCCGTGTTGGTCGTGATCCCGCCTCGGTTCGGATCGTCGCCGTCTCCAAGAAGTTTCCATTGAGTCACGTCAGGGCCGCGGCGGCCGCCGGGCTCGAAGACCTCGGCGAGAATCGCGTTCAGGAGGCCCTGCAGAAGATCGACGCATCCCCCGACCTTCGGGTCACCTGGCATCTCATCGGCCACCTTCAGTCGAACAAGGCCAGACGAGCGGCGTCCTCCTTTGCGTGGATACATTCAGTCGACAGCACCGACCTCCTCACGCGCCTCGACCATGCGGCTGGCGACGCGGGCACCGCGCCCGTCCTGTTGGTGCAGGTCAACGGGGGCGGTGAAGCCCAGAAATCCGGCACTACCCCGAGCGACGCCCGATCCATCTTCGAGACCGCTGCTCGATGCAAGCACGTGCGCGTTCGCGGCCTTATGATGCTCCCACCCTGGTCAGACGACCCCGAGGCTGCACGGCCGTTCTTTCGCGATCTCCGCCACCTGCGCGATGAGTTGCTGCAGGAAGGCGTCGATCCCGCGATGCTTCAGGAGCTTTCGATGGGCATGAGTCGAGACCTGGAAGTCGCGGTGGAAGAGGGAGCCACGATCATCCGCGTGGGTACGGCGCTTTTCGGTCCCAGACCTCGCGCCGAGGGTGCCCACTCTGTGTCGCCCGACTAATGCGAACATGTCCAAAGCCAAACCGATGCTGCAGATTGTCGCGACGCCCGGGGGATCGCGATTCAAGGTCCGCGTGATTCCGAAGTCGCGAACGATCGGGTTCGACGGGCTCCGAGGCGATGCGCTCCTGTGCCGTGTGGGGGCCGCACCGGTTCACGGTGCCGCGAACGAAGCGCTGATTCGGCTGCTCGCGCAGGCGCTCGGCGTCCCGAAGACCGCCATCACGGTGGCTCGGGGGCACCGCTCCCGCAGCAAAGAGGTTCATGTCGACGGCGTGACGCCAGCACACGTACTAGAAGCGGTTTCATAACCTACACCGGCATTCGGCTGCCGATCCGACCGGCGGCCTCGACCCTACGCTGCAGGTTGTGAAACCGCTTCAGCGCCCCTCGAATCAGTGGGACGGTAACGCTACCGGACCTGGTGGAGCATTCGGTCCCAGCGCGTACCTGAGAAGAAGTTCGTGAAGACCGATGCCAGCCGACGGAGAGTTGCCCAGAGACCCGTCTCCGGAATGAGCTCCGGAGTCCCGTCGAACGACCAGTAGATGACCGTCGCTTTGCCCTTCAGATACTCGTGAGGCAGCGCCCCCCAGAACCTGCTGTCCTGAGAATTGTCGCGATTGTCACCCATCATGAAGTAGTGGCGACTCGGGATGGCGACCGGGCCAAAATTGTCGCGCCGGTCGAGGGCAATGGCGCCAGGAAACGACGTGGCACTCCGGCCGCCGAGGTAGGGTTCGTCGAGCTTCGCGTCGTCAATATAGACCGTCTTGTCCCGCACCTCCAGCCTCTCACCGGGCAATCCGACCACGCGCTTGATGAAGTCTCGCTCGGGCTCCTCGGGGAACTTGAAGACGAGGATGTCGCCCCGGCTGACTTCGCCGATCGGCAGCAGCGCACGCTCGATGGAGGTCGCGCTGGGACTGAAGACGAACTTATTGACCAGCAGATGATCCCCAATCAGCAGATTCTGCTCCATGGAACCGGTTGGAATCTTGAACGCCTGAAACACCCAGGTACGGATGAACAAGGCGAGAATGACCGCAACCACGATCGCCTCGAAATACTCTCGGGCCGTCGACTTCTTGAATGATGTCGTCATTCGAGTGGTTGTCCTACTCCGACCCGAGCTTCAAGACCGCCAGAAAGGCTTCCTGCGGGATCTCCACGCGGCCGACGCGCTTCATCCGCCGCTTGCCTTCCTTCTGCTTCTCCAGAAGTTTCCGCTTGCGCGTGATGTCGCCGCCGTAGCACTTGGCGAGCACGTTCTTCCGAATGGCACGGACCGTCTCACGTGCCACGATTCGCGTCCCGACTGCGGCTTGAATCGCGACCTCGAACATCTGACGGGGAATGAGCTCGCGCATCTTGGTGGCCAGCGCGCGGCCCCTGAGATACGCCGTGTCGCGATGCACGATGACGGATAACGCATCAACTGGCTCGCCGTTGACCATCAGATCGAGGCGAACGAGTGGCGACTCCCAATGCCCGGTCACATGATAGTCGAACGAGGCATACCCCCGCGAAATCGTCTTGAGCCGATCGTAGAAGTCGAGGACGACTTCGTTGAACGGAAGCTCATACGAGATCATCACGCGATTCGCAGCGTGGTACTCGAGGTTCTTTTGAACGCCGCGCTTCTCCTGGCACAACTTCAAGATCGCGCCAACGAAGTCCGCCGGCGTCAGAATCATCGCCGCAATGACCGGTTCCTCGACCTTCTTGATCTGGCCCGCGTCGGGCAACTTCGCTGGGCTGTCGATCTCGATCACGACGCCATCGGTCGTCGTGACGCGATAGAGCACGCCCGGCGCTGTCGTGACGAGATCCATATTGAACTCGCGCTCGAGCCGCTCCTGCACGATTTCCATGTGAAGCAAGCCGAGGAAGCCGCACCGAAAGCCGAAACCCAGGGCCGCGGACGTTTCGGGCTCGTAGAAGAACGACGAGTCGTTCAGCCGCAGCTTCTCGAGCGCCTCTCGGAGCTCTGGATACTGATGACTCTCCACCGGGTACATGCCCGCGAAGACCATCGGTTTCAGCTCTCGGAACCCGGGGAACGCGGACGGCGTCGGCCGCTTCGTCTCGGTAATCGTGTCCCCAATCTTGGCGTCGCCCACGTTCTTGATGCCGGCGATCACGAAACCGACCTCGCCAACGCCGAGCCGCTCCACCGAGACGGGTTTCGGAGAAAAGACGCCGACCTGCTCGACCTCGTAGTCGCGCTCGAGCGCCATCAGCCGAACCCGGGCTCCCTGGCGGATCTCCCCATCGATGACCCGGACGAGGACGATGACACCCCGGTACGGGTCGTACCAGGAATCGAACATCAGCGCCTTCAGCGGGGCATCCGGCGACCCTGCCGGCGGAGGTATCCGCGAAATGACGGCCTCGAGGATCTCCCGGGTCCCGGTACCTTCCTTGGCGCTTGCGAGAATCGTGGATGAGGCGTCGAGCCCCACGAGGTCCTCGATCTGGGTCGCAACCTCATCCAGCTGCGCGCCGGGTAGATCGATCTTGTTGATGACGGGAATGATCTCGAGGTTGTTCTCCACGGCCAGATAGGCGTTGGCGACGGTCTGCGCCTGAACACCCTGCGCGGCATCAACAAGGAGAACCGCGCCCTCGCAGGCGGCGAGCGACCGCGTCACCTCATAGGAGAAATCGACGTGGCCAGGCGTGTCGATCAGGTTGAGGACATAGCGCTCGCCGTCGTCCGCGAGGTAGTCGAGCCGAACGGTCTGGGCCTTGATGGTGATGCCCCGCTCGCGCTCCAAGTCCATGCTGTCGAGCACTTGCGATGCCATCTCGCGGGGACGCAGCGCACCCGTGAGCTCCAGAAATCGATCGGCCAGGGTCGATTTGCCGTGGTCGATGTGCGCGATGATCGAGAAGTTGCGGACGAGGTCGTGTGACATCAACGAGCGTCGAGCGGCACGAAGGGTTGCGGATACTCGGGACCGATGTACTCGGCCCTCGGACGGATCAAGCGATTGTTCGAGTACTGCTCCAAGACATGCGCCGTCCAGCCAGACACCCGGCTGACCGCAAAGACCGGCGTAAACAGACTAACCGGAATGCCAAGCAGGTAGTAGGTCGACGCCGAATAGAAATCGACGTTGGCGTCAATCTGCTTCTCGGTCCGCATGATTCGCTCGATCTGCTGGGAGATCTCGTACCAGCGCGTGTTGCCGGTTCGCTCTCCAACATCGCGTGACATCCGCCGCAAGTGGGTCGCCCGAGGATCCTCAGTACGATAAACGCGGTGACCGAATCCCGGAATCTTCTGTTTTCGGGCGAGCTTGTCCTTAATGAATGTCTCGACACGTGGCTCATCGGCGTCGTCGCCCAGCGCGGTCAGCATCGCCATCACTTCAGCATTGGCGCCGCCGTGCAGCGGCCCCTTAAGCGCACCGACACCGGCTACCACAGCAGAGTAGACATCGCTCAGAGTCGCCGCCGTCACACGCGCGGCAAATGTCGAGGCGTTCAGCTCGTGGTCAGCGTGGAGGATGAGCGCGACGTCAAGCGCCCGAGCCTCGACGGCGCTCGGGCGAACCCCATTCAGCATGAGCAAGAAGTTGGCCGCGTGCCCGAGCGTCGGATCGGGATCGATGGCACCTCCACCGGCCGCCAGGCGTCCGTACGCGGCGACGACACTCCCCAGTCGCGCCGACAGGCGGACGGCTTGGCGGTATCGGGCCGACGACGACGCTTCACCCGCCTCCGGATCGACGTGCGACAGCATCGAGGTCAGGGTCCGGACTGCATCCATCGCATCGCCAGGCGGAAGCGAGCGGATGGCACGAAGCACGCCGTCGGGTAGCTGCCGCTCGACCGCAAACTGGGATTGGAGGTCGCCCAGCTCGACGCGTGTCGGGAGGCGGCGGTGCCACAACAAGAAACACACTTCTTCGAACGACGCGTGCTCGGCGAGATCGTGAATATCGTGCCCGGCATAGGCGAGAACGCCTCGATCGCCATCGAGAAAGCAGATCGCGGACGACGTCGCGACCACCCCTTCAAGGCCACCCTTTGCAGTCATGTTGGTGGTCATCCGTTTCCTAGCCCGGCCGGTTCGCGTCGCCCGCAAACTGCGGCGTCGGAACCCAGCCCGGATCTCGTCGCTGCTGTCCCAGCGAGAGCAGCGCGGTGTAGAGGAAGCCGACTTGGAACAGACATAAGAACGGTATCGGCAGGAAGATGCCGGCTGACAGCGCGTACCCAACGGCGACCGTGAAGTACACGCCGAGCCCCAGCTCAATCAGCGGCTGAACGAAAGATGCCCGACGATACCGCTTGGTCCGCCATTCGTCGCCCTGTCGCATGATGCCGTATTTCGGGGTTCGGATGAAGGTCGGGTGCCGTTCCGTCCCAGCTCGAACCACAGCCCAGAAGTTGTTCACCGAGAGACCGATGCCGACGGCCATGACAAGCGGCACATGCCACAGCTGCGAGACCCAGTCGCGTCGCACGGCGCGCAAGCTCACGGCGTAAAAGTTCACGACCGAGGCCGTGGCCGCGGCAAACAGCGGCACGTCGGCCCACAACAAGCTCAGCCCGTCACCTCTGGCTCTGATGAAGAGCGCCGGTACCATGACGAGCGCAAGCACCAGTAAGGCCGGGTAGTGGAAGTGAGACGTGAGGTGAAGCATGGCCTCGATCTTGGTCCGACGTGGAATACGTGAACGCAACAGGCGCGGAAGCAGCTTGAAACACGTCTGAACGGATCCCCGGGCCCATCGTTGCTGCTGTGTTTTGAAACCGTCCATTTCAACCGGGATCTCAGCCGGCGCCACCAAATCCTCCAGAAACACGAATCGCCAGCCCGCCAGCTGCGCTCGGTAGCTGAGATCCAGGTCCTCGGTTAGTGTGTCGTGCTGCCATCCGCCGGCGCTCTCGATAGCGGCTCGGCGCCACACCCCAGCCGTCCCGTTGAAATTGAAGAAAAGTCCTCCGCGATACCGCGCACCATGCTCCAGAACGAAATGCGCATCCAGCAGCAGGGCCTGGACACGCGTCAACAGAGAAAAGTCGCGGTTGAGATGCCCCCAGCGGGCTTGCACCATCCCGACCCGGGGGTCCCGGAACGGCTCGACGGCTCGACGGAGGAAATCCGAGCTCGGAACGAAGTCGGCGTCGAACAGGGCGATGAGATCGCCTCTCGCTTGCCGCAGGCCCTCCGCGAGCGCTCCAGCCTTGAACCCGGTCCGGTCGACACGGTGGATGTAGCGGACGTCGAGTCCTCGAGCGGACGCCCGCTCGGCAGCGCGGCGAGCGATCTCGCTCGTTTGATCGGTCGAGTCATCGAGTATCTGCACTTCGAACCGATCGGCTGGGTAGTCCACACGCGACACCGCTTCGACGAGGCGGTCGACAACGTACATCTCATTGAAGATTGCCAGCTGAACGGTGACGACGGGAAGTTGATCGTTGCCCGTGACGCCGCCCACAGACTCGTGCGCACCGTCGATCGGACGCGGGTATTTTGTGTAAAGATACACGAGATACGAGCGGTGTGCGCCGTACACGCTCAGGCTCGCGAGAACAAGAAAATAGAGCCCGAGGAGGAGTGTTTCGGGTGACGGCGTCGGCACGATTGTCGATGCGGGTGCTCGCGCTCTCACGGTACAGTTCGGTGGTCGGCAAGTCAAACCATCCCGTCTCGCCGACACGCCGAGCCCACCGACGCGACATGAATCACGATCAGCTTCGCTCGATCCTCGAACACGTAGGCAACGGCACGGTGAGTGTCGACGACGCCCACGATCAGCTCGAAACCATTCTGCGACGAAGCCCCTTCGAGGATCTTGGCTTTGCTCGCGTCGATCACCACCGGTCGTTGCGGCAGGGTGCTCCGGAGGTCGTGTTCGGCACCGGAAAGACCCCCGATCAGATTGCGGCGATCTGCCGTGCGATCGTCGACGCCGGGGACGACCTCCTCGTCACGCGGACCGATGAGGCGGCATTTCGGGCCGTGACGCGTGAAGTCCCCGACGCGGAGTATCACGAGTTGGCCCGATCGATTGCGCGCCGGCGCCCGCGCCCTCCTAGCGGAACCGGTACCGTACTGATCGCGGCCGCCGGCACCTCGGACCTCCCGGTTGCCGAAGAGGCACGGGTTGCCTGCGAGACGCTTGGAAACGACACCGACGTGCTCTACGACGTGGGGGTCGCCGGGCTACACAGGATGCTGGCTGAGGGTGAGCGCATCGAATCCGCACGCGTGATTATTGCCGTTGCGGGCATGGAGGGCGCGCTACCGAGCGTGATCGGCGGTTTGGTCAGGGTCCCGGTGGTGGCCGTACCAACCAGCGTCGGCTATGGAGCGAGCTTCGGCGGACTCACCGCGCTGCTCGCGATGTTGAACAGCTGCGCGTCCGGGGTGTCGGTCGTGAACATCGACAACGGTTTTGGCGCTGCGGCTGTCGCCAGTGCCATCAATCATCTTCGCCAGTAATGCAAGACGGAGTGCAGCGCGCGCTCGAGTTCGACCGGATTCGCGAAGTCGTACAGAGCTTCGCGCTCACGCCCCTCGGACTTGCGGCTCTGGCCACGCTCGAACCCAGTACTGACCCGAAGCGCGTACGGGTCGCGCTTGACACCACGGGTGAATGCGCACGATATCTCGACACCAATTCCCCCTTCGCCCTCAATGCGCCGACGGACCTCGATGCGACGCTCACGCTGCTCGCGATCGAGGGTCAACCGCTCGAACCCCACCAAATACTAGGACTCGCTGACTGCCTGGCATCTGTCGCAGCGGTCAAGCGGACCGTTGCGCATGCCGACGGCGGACCCTACCCGGCGCTCCGCTCCATCCTCGACGGCGTTCGGGCGTTCGACTCCGAAGTCACGGAGATACGCGCGAAGCTCGACGTGAACGAGGGCGTCGTCGACGATGCCTCGACGGAGCTGAAGGCCGTGCGCAATCGTCTGCGGAAGCAGCGGCAGCGACTGCGTGGAACGCTCGACTCCTACCTGCGCGGCAAGGACACGGCCCGCTACCTCCAGGAGCAGGTCGTCACGGAACGGAACGGACGCCTCGTGCTCATCGTCAAGGCCGAGCATCGCGGCACAATCCCGGGAATCGTCCACGGCAGCTCCGGTA
This sequence comes from Vicinamibacterales bacterium, assembly GCA_965216615.1. Taxonomy (GTDB): domain Bacteria; phylum Acidobacteriota; class Vicinamibacteria; order Vicinamibacterales; family UBA8438; genus CAUZIB01. The sequence goes on from CBDCGH010000023.1 coordinate 678,230, forward strand.
CGGGCGCGAGCCTCTTTCTCGAACCCCTCAGCACCGTCGATATCAACAACGACATCGTCGCGCTCGAACAAGATGAGGCCAAGGAGGTGCGCCGTATACTGCTGGGGCTGGCCAACATACTCCGTAAGCGCGCGCTCGATGTGCGGGCGACGTTGGAAGGCGCAACCGAGATCGATGTCGTACAGGCAAGAGCCACCTTTTCGCGCGCGATCGGTGGCGTGGCTCCTGAGCTCGTCAGCGACGTGGGCTTGGAGTTGATTCGCGCGCGGCACCCGCTACTCATTCCCGCCGTGCAAAAGCGACTCGGCACGGCGGTCGACGCGTCGGCACCTGGACCGATCCCTGTCGACATCCGCATCGCGGCGCCTACCAGGGCCCTGATCATCACCGGCCCTAACACCGGGGGCAAGACCGTCTCGCTGAAGACGGCGGGGCTTCTCACGTTGATGGTGCAAGCGGGACTTCACATCCCCGTCGATGCCAGCTCGCGGACCACGGTGTTCCGATCGGTGTTCGCAGACATTGGCGACGAGCAGTCGATCTCGGCGAGTCTATCGACGTTCTCGGGACACATCGCGAACATCGTCGCCATGGAGCGGCAGCTGCGAAACCCTGGGCTGGTGTTGCTCGATGAGGTCGGGGCCGGCACGGACCCCGCGGAAGGCGGTGCCCTAGGGGCATCTGTCATCGAGCACTTTCGCCAACGGGGGGCTGTCGTCATGGCCACGACCCATGACGACACGCTGAAGTCCTACGCCTCGACGACGGATGGGGTCGAGTGCGCCGGCTTCGGGTTCGATGCGGACACGTTTGCTCCGACATATGGTCTGACGTATGGATCACCTGGTCGGAGCCTCGCGCTGGAGATCGCGTCGCGTCTCGGGCTCGCGTCCTCGATCGTCGACAGAGCCCGTCAACGCCTGGGAAAGCGTGAGGCCCAGTTGGCCGATCACCTGGCCAAGATCGATACAGACATGCGCCAGCTCGAATCCGACCGGCAGACGCTTCAGCACGAGCGTGCGACCCTGGCTGCAGAGCGCGAGGCTCTTGCCGCCCGGCAACAGCAACTCGATGCTCGTCAGGCCAAAACCCGCCAATCCATCGACCAGCGTGTGCACGAGCGTGTGCGGGCGGCGCGTGCCGAGATCGATGCAGTCGTCGACGACCTGCGAATCCGGGCCGCAAAGCTAGAGGCGTCCGTTGCGGAACGAGCAGGCAAAGTCCAGCCCGCGCTGTCGACCGGACACGCCGGCACGCTGCGCGCTCGAGCCCGGTCCGCGGTGGATGCGGTGGCGAGGCACTCGCGGACGACGGTCGGTGGCGAGCCGAGCGAGAACGCGCCGCCCGCTGGTCCGACCGAGCCGCCTGCTGTCGGAGTGTCGGTTCGGATCCGGCCTCTCGGTGTCGTCGGGCGGGTGCTGTCGCTGCACGGCCGTAACGCCGAGGTCGATGTGCGCGGAAAGCGGCTGCACGTGCCCGTCGAGGATCTGCAGGCCGCGCCAGCCGACAACGAGGTCGGTGACGCTGCCCCACGTGGTCGCGTGACGGTGGCGGCCGACCGATCCGACGGTCCCCTTCCCGAGCTGAACGTCATCGGGTGCACCGCAGACGAAGCCTGCGACCGCGTTGAAAAGTACCTCGACCGTGCAATTCTTCAGGAGCAGCGCCATCTTCGAGTTGTGCACGGCCACGGCACTGGCCGGCTGCGACGATCGATCGCAGATCTGCTCGACCAGCATCCACAAGTCGAACGCTTCGCGCTCGCCCCGCCTGAGCAGGGCGGTGGCGGGGCAACCCTCGTCGAGCTCAAGGAGTAGCCGTGGGACGTTTCCCGCAGGGCTTCGTCGAAGACGTGAAGTCGCAGGCCGATATCGTCCAGGTCGTGCAGGACCACGTACCGTTGAAGAAGGCCGGCGCCAGCTACAAGGGGCTCTGCCCGTTTCACACAGAAAAGACCCCGTCGTTCCATGTCAACCGCGACCGGGGCTTTTTCCACTGCTTCGGCTGCGGAACGGGCGGCGATGTCGTCAAATTTGTCGAGCTACAGGAGAAGCTCAGTTTTCCTGAGGCGGTGCGACAGCTCGCGCAACGCTTCGGCATCGCAGTTCCAGTGTCCGAGGATCCGGCGCAGGACGCTGCGGCACATGCACGCCGGGAAGCGCTGCTGAAGATTCACGAGATCGCTGCCGACTATTTCCGCGCCCAGCTGGCGACGCCGGGCGGCGCGCGCGCGCGTACCGCCCTCGAGCAGCGCGACATACTGCCCGAGACGGTCGACCGCCTCGGTCTCGGATACGCGCCTCCGCAGCGGGAAGGGCTCAAGCACCATCTTCGTGAGGCCGGTCAGACGGACGACCTCGTGCTCGCGAGCGGGTTGGTAGTCGAGCGAGATGGCGGTCATGTCGTGGATCGGTTCCGCAACCGGTTGATGATCCCGATCCGGCGGGACAGCGGGTCGGTCATCGCATTCGGAGGGCGAGTCCTCGAGCCGGGTCAGCAACCCAAGTACCTCAACTCGCCTGAGACGCCCCTCTACAAGAAGGGTCGCACGCTCTACGGGCTGGATATCACGAAATCCGCGATTCGCCGCCTCGGGTACACGGTCATGGTCGAGGGGTACTTCGATTTCGCCCAAGCGCTCCAAGCCGGCGTTTCACCAGTCGTCGCAACCTGCGGAACGGCTGTCACAGATGCCCAGGCAAAGCTGCTTGGACGATTTGCCTCGAAAGTCATTATTAGCTTCGACCCCGATACCGCTGGTGAGAACGCGGCGACGAGATCTGGCGAACTCCTATTAGCGGCAGGGTTGCAAGTCAACGTCGCGATCCTCGAACAGGGCGAGGACCCCGACACCTGCGTGCGCCAGCACGGCGCCGCCCACTACGTCAGCACACTCCGCCGGTCACGGCCGTACCTCGAGCACGTGCTCGATCGGGCCGCCGCACGACGTGATTTCTCTCGAGACGCACCGCGGCGTGCATTCCTGACCGACATGCTCAGCATCGCCGCGCGTATCCCTGACGCCGCTACTCGTGATCAGTTTGCTGACCGCATTGCGCACAAGGCACGCATCATGGAAGACGTGGTGCGCGCAGAGATTCGACAGGCCGCGATCCATCAGCGCACGACGCTCTCGGCTCGCGGTACCAGCAGCACGATCCGCATCACACCTGCCGAAAAGGGGCTGATCTGGGCCACGATGCGAGAACCCGAGGCGGCCCAGGCCGTGCTCGTCGGCATGGACGCCGAGGATGTCGAGCAGCTCCCGACATCCGGCATTCTCCGCGTCGCGTTGAGTCTCGCTGAGTGGCCATCGGATACCGTCCGGCAGGCGCTGCTCGATCGCGTCGACCCGGACGAAGCGACACTCGCTTCCAAGATTGCCGCCGACCCGGCCGCGCCCGCTCGGGTCGACGACTGCGCGCTCGAGCTTCGCCGACTTCGATATGAGCGTGAGCGATCGGCGTTGCAGGACGCGATCGACCGCAAGCAACGACAAGGACCATCGGATACCGCCCACGAGGAAGATGATCTTGATACGCTCTTACAGCGAAAGCACGAACTCCTCCAGCGCATCGAGGCTCTGGGAGGGTAAGATGGGCGCGACTCGTACGGCGGCACAGGTTCCGGATCGTCGCGAGTCAGACGCGATGGGAGACACGCTCTTGTCGATCGACGAAAAGTACGACGAGATTCGCCAGCTGATCATCATCGGTAAAGAGAAGGGCTACCTTGTCTACGATGAGGTCAACGAAGCGCTGCCTCCCGACTTCACATCCTCCGACGAGCTGGATGATCTGTTCAGCCTGCTCGGCAACGCTGGCATCGAGGTCGTGGACTCCGAGCAGAAGTATCGCGAAGAGAAGCGGCTCCACCGTCGAAGGGACAGCGCCGATGGCGCTGAGCTCGACATTGCCAGCCAGGTCATCGACAAGACGTCGGATCCGGTGCGGATGTACCTTCGCGAAATGGGGACGGTGCCACTGCTCACGCGTGAAGGAGAGGTGGCCATCGCCAAACGGATCGAACGAGGGCGAGTCGCCGTCGTTCACTCGGTGTCCCGAACACCGACGGTTGCGAGGTTGGTCATCCAGCTAGGCGACCAGCTTCACAGCGGCGCACGCACGATCCGCGAACTGGTTGTCTTTAAGGATGACGAACTGACCGACAGCCGCATTGCCGACCGCGGCCGCCAGGTCGTCCGTCAAATCGAGACGATCCAGCGGAAGCGAAAGGAAGTCATCAAGCGCGAGCAGGCGCTCGATGCGGTGTCCAAGCGAGAGCGCCGGAAGTATCGCCGGTACTGGTGGCGAGCCGCCAGGGCGCGGGTCGAGCTATCACAATTGGTTCGAAGGCTCGAGTTCACCGAGCCGGTCAAGCGAACACTGATCGACGTCATCAAGACCGCCGTCGAAGGCGTCGACCGCATTCAACACGAAATCGAGCTACTGGACCGGCAGGCGAAACGGAGGACGAGGCGCCGCGTCAACGAAGACGACCGGAAGCGAATCTCCCGGCGACTGCGCGAGCTACGCAGGGATCTCAGGGCCCGGGTGACCGAGCTCGAAGAGCCGCCGGCCGCGCTGAGCCGAACCCTCCTCACGATCGCTCACGGAGAAATCGAAGCCGAGCAAGCCAAGCAGGAACTCGTCGAGGCCAACTTGCGACTGGTCGTATCGATTGCGAAGAAGTACACAAACCGCGGGCTGCAGTTCCTGGATCTGATCCAGGAAGGCAACATCGGTCTGATGAAGGCCGTCGACAAGTTCGAGTATCGCCGCGGGTACAAGTTCTCGACCTACGCCACTTGGTGGATCCGCCAGGCCATCACGCGAGCCATCGCGGACCAGGCACGCACAATTCGTATTCCGGTGCACATGATCGAAACGATCAACAAGCTCATTCGCACATCGAGGTTGCTGGTTCAGGAGTTGGGGCGCGAGCCCACATCGGAAGAAATCGCGCAGCGCATGGACGTACCGGTCACAAAGGTTCGGAAGGTTCTCAAGATTGCGCAGGAGCCGATTTCTCTCGAAACCCCGATCGGTGAAGAGGAAGATAGCCATCTTGGCGACTTCATCGCCGACGACCAGGTAGTGTCGCCAGCCGAGGCGGTGATCAGCCTCAACCTCAAGGAGCAGACGAGCTCGGTCCTCAAGACCTTGACCCCGCGCGAGGAAAAGGTCATCAAGATGCGATTCGGCGTGGGTGACGGCAGCGAGCACACCTTGGAGGAAGTCGGTCAGAGCTTCGCCGTTACCCGGGAACGCATTCGCCAGATCGAGGCCAAGGCCCTTCGCAAGCTCCGACATCCCTCCAGAAGCAAGAAGCTCCGAGCGTTCCTCGAGGGGGGGCCGTAGGAGGGCTCGTCGCAGCAACCGGGGCCCATAGCTCAGCGGTCAGAGCCGCCGGCTCATAACCGGCTTGTCCCAGGTTCGAATCCTGGTGGGCCCACCATCCTTGTACTCGGGGTGCAACCGCGCCTCGTGGCCATGCCCGCCCTGAGTCGTACGAACATGCTAGGATCTCGATCCCATGAGCCTGCGAGTGACGCGCACGAGCATGACGGCCTGGCGGCGAACGTCAGGACCTCGGCGTCATCCGCCATCCACCTTTGCTTCGCCCCGCCGTCGCGGGGCTTTTTTTTGCCTTGCGGACCATCATGCTGCCTGACCTCGAACATCTGATACGACTCCAGCAGCTGGAAAACTCCGCAACGGAGGCGCGCGACGCCATCGAAGGTATCCCGGCCCGCTTGAGGTCTCTGGAAGCCAGGCTCGCCGACCGTCGCGAGGAGCTGTCGGTCGTGACCGCCCGACTTGACGCACACCGTACATCGCGCGCCGGTCTAGAGAAGGATCTTGCCGAAGCCCAGGCACGCGTCAGTCGGTTTCGCGATCAGCTCATGGCGGTGAAGACCAACAAGGAATACCAGGCCATGCAAACCGAGATCGCGACCGCCGAGGGCGAGATCCGGCGACTCGAAGACGACCTATTGGAACGCATGCTCGAGTCCGACGACCTCTCGGCGGAGGTCGCCGGCGCCGAGCGGAAACTCGCGGACGAGGAACGCCGTGTCGAGGTGGATCGACAGGCTCTGGAACAGGAGCGGGCGAAGCTCGAGGCCGACGTGGGCCAGCTCGACACGGAGCGGGCCCACGTCGCAGAGCACCTATCTCGCGAGACGCGAGGGCTATTCGAGACCCTCTCCCGCGGCCGCAACGGCGTCGCCGTCGTCGAAGCCCGAAAGGGTCTGTGTACGTCGTGTCAGGTCAGGCTGCGGCCTCAGCTCTTCAATGACGTCCGCTCGAACAGCAGCTTGGTTCAATGCGAGAGTTGTCAGCGGATTCTATACTTCGCAGAACATCACCACGTGGCGGGATGATGGCGAACCGTGCAGCCGTCGCCTACATCGATGGCGGAGCCCGGGGGAATCCAGGACCAGCGGGCTACGGCGTTCGAATCGAGTCGCCCGAGGGAACGCTTGTCGAAGACCTGTACGCCGCAATTGGCGTTGCCACGAATAACGTCGCCGAATACCGCAGCTTGTTAGCGGCACTCACCTTTCTCGCCGAACACGGCTACCGTGACGTAACGATTCGATCGGATTCGCAGCTTTTGACCAAGCAGATGCTTGGTGCCTATCGCGTCCGAAGCCCCGGGCTCCAACCGCTGTTTCGAGAAGCCCAATCACTCGCAGCCAGATTCCAGCGCGTTCAGTTTGAGCACGTGCCGAGGACCGAGAACACGCACGCCGACCGCCTAGCCAATACGGCAATGGACGAGCTCCAGGGGCGTGCAACACCAAGGGACCTACTGGAGCCATCTAGTGCTCCCCGTGAAGCAACGCAGGCTCCGCTCCAGTCCGGCTCGATACTCGCAGTGGGTATCGACATTGAATCGATCAGCCGAGTCGACAACCTTCTTGAACGCTACGGAAACCGGTTCTTGCAACGCGTGTTCACCGACGGTGAGATCGCATACAGCCAGCGCCGGCGATTCCCCGCCCAGCACCTGGCCGGCCGCTTCTGCGCAAAGGAGGCTGCGATGAAGGCGCTGGGAACCGGCCGCTCACTCGGCGTCTTGTGGAAGAACGTCGAGGTCGTCCGTACGGTCGGGCCACCGCAACTCGAGTTGCACGGCGGCGCCGCCGATCGTCGTGAGCAGCTTGGCGGAGGTCGCGCGCTGGTCACCATCACGCACTCGGGCGATCTGGCCTTCGCGCAAGTGCTGCTATTGAAGGCCTAACCCCTCCCTCCGACGCCTCCTACCGTCAACGCTGGTTTCCGGCCGGCGCGCCGCGAAACCTCGGATCGCGACGGTTTCTCCGAGACGCACGCCGAACCATCGCTCGCGCAAGGCGTTGTCGCGACATCCGAGATTCGGCACCCGGCTTGCTCGTCATTCAAGTCATTCAACACGTCCGAACACGCAGGATCGCCTGAGTTGGATCGATCCTGAAACCGACGCTCAGCTCAGTCGTAGGAGGCAACACCATGCTAGTGAAGATCATTCCCAACACCAACGGCGCTCCGGCCGGGAAGCTCGCCGAAGCCGAGGTCTGCTTTGCTGACGGCCTCCTTGCAGGACTCAAGCTCGTTGGGTTCGGGGTCTGGGAAGGCCGAAACAGTAGTGGGAGGAACGTGACGTTTCCCTCGCGCTCGTACCAGGTCAACGGCGAGCGCCGGCATTACGTCCTACTTCGCGCAGTGGACGACCTTGCCACGCTCGACCCTCTTCGCGAGCGCATCCTGCGCGCATACGCCGACTACGAGAACGGTGCGGGCGCAGTCACCGTTTCGTCGTGACGTGACTCGGCGAGCCTAGCTACTCTGGCGCCGTAGAAACGCCGGCGTCTCGAGAGACATATCGATCTCGAGCCGATCGTTCTTGTCAGTGTCGCTGACCGGCGTCGAAGACACACTAATCGCCGGCCGACGCGTGACCTGAACGGTCGTGCCAACGGTCAACTGCTGCTCCTGATAGTCCGTGTAGTTCTGGAGATCGACGGGTGTCTGGGCCGCCGATGACGCGACCCTGTTCGCGGCGGAGTCCCCGAAACCCGTTGCGATGACTGTGATCTTGACCCGCCCCTTCATGTCGGGATCGACAACCGCGCCGAAGATAATGTTGGCGTCCTCATGCGCCGCGGTATGGATGATTGAGGCAGCCTCGCTGACCTCCATCATCGAGAGATCAGGCCCACCCGTGACGTTCACGATCACGCCGCGGGCGCCCTCGACCGATGCTTCTTCGAGCAGGGGGCTCGCAACGGCTTGCTTGGCGGCGTCAGTCGCGCGAGTATCCCCCTCGCCCTCGCCGGTACCCATGATCGCAAGCCCCATTCCGGACATGACCGTTGTCACGTCCGCGAAATCGAGGTTAATCAGCCCCGGCATCAGGATCAGGTCCGAGATCCCTTGAATAGCCTGGTGAAGCACGTTGTCGGCCTTGATGAAGGCATCCGATAGCGTCGTCGAACGGTCGATGCTCGCAAGCAACCGCTCGTTCGGAATTGTGATCACCGTGTCAACGCACTCGCCGAGCTCGGTGAGACCCAGGTCGGCCTGGCGGCCCCTTCGGCGCCCCTCGAAGTCGAAGGGCTTTGTCACGACCGCAACCGTCAGCGCGCCAAGCTCGCTTGCCAGGTTCGCGATCACGGGAGCGGCACCCGTGCCCGTCCCACCCCCGAGTCCGGTTGTCACGAAGACCATGTCCGCACCATCCAACGCGCCAATGAGCTGTTCGGTGTCCTCGAGGGCGGCCTGGCGGCCAATGTTCGGGTCAGCCCCCGCGCCAAGTCCGTTGGTCAGCTTCGCCCCAATCTGCAACCGGACCGGCGCCCGGCTTTGAGCCAGCGCTTGCGCGTCGGTGTTGGCCACAATGAAGTCGATCGCCTGGAGCCCTGCGTCGACCATTCGATTCACGGCGTTGCTCCCGCCCCCACCGACGCCAATGACCTTGATCCGCGCACCGGGTCTGAAATCGTGGTCCAAGGTCAGGCGCATCTCGGCGTCTCTGACAGGGACGGTCTTCGAATGGGTGTATCGGGACTGGGGCATGACTCGATCTCCTCCGACCTTGTGCGTGATTTAGAAAAACTCTTTGAACAATCCGCGCAGTCGACCGGCCACCCGACTGATCGGGCTGACGCCGATTGAGCGCTGGTAGTCAATCAACTGATTCCGCCGCGCGTACATCACCAGCCCGACGGCCGTGGCAAACGCGGGATTGTTGACGTGGTCCGTCAAGCCGCCCACCGTCAAGGGGCACGCCCGGCGGATCGGCAAGTCGAAGATCTGATCGGCGATCTCCGGGACTCCCTCCAAGATCGACCCGCCGCCGGTCAGCACGATGCCCGAGTTGAGGGAACGTTCGTAGCCGGCCCGCCGCACTTCGTCCCAGAGCTGGTGAAAGACCTCTTCGGCGCGCGGCTGCAGTACCTCCGACAACAACCGCCGCGACATGATCCGTGGCTGTCGGCCACCTACGCTGGCGACCTCGATCGTTTCCTCGTCGCTGACCATCGAGGCCAGCGCACACCCTGAGCGCCGTTTCGTCTTCTCTGCCTCGGGAATCGGCGTGCGCAGACCGACGGCGATATCGTTCGTGAAGTGATCGCCACCTAACGCCACCACGCCGGTATGCCAGAGACTGCCTCTTTCGAACACGGCGAAGCCCGTCGTGCCCCCGCCGATATCGACGACCGCCACTCCGAGCTCCTTCTCGTCGGGGGTCAGCACCGACTCGGCCGCGGCAAGCTGTTCGAGCACGGTATCCAGCACTGCCACCCCCGCGCGGTTCACGCCCGCCACGATGTTCTGCGTCGTGGACACACTTCCGGTGACAACGTGCACGTTGACCTCGAGACGGGCTCCGGTCATCCCAATCGGTGCACCGATGCCGTCCTGCTCGTCGACGACGAAATCTTGGGGCAGCACGTGGACGATCTCGCGACCGTTGGGCAGCGCGACTGCCTTTGCGGCATCGATCGCGCGTCGCACGTCCTCGCGGGTGATCTCGCGGTTCTTGCCGGCCACCGCAACCACCCCGCGACTGTTGAACGCCTTCACGTGGGCGCCTGACAGACCCAGATGAACCGAGTCGATCTCGACTCCGGCGGTCAGCTCCGCCTCCTCGATGGCCTTCTTGATCGACTCAACCGCCGCCTCGAGGTTGACGACGACCCCTCGCCGAATACCGTGGGCCTCGGCAAGACCGATTCCGACGATGTCAATTCCGTCACCGTCGGCCTTGGCCTCACCCACGATGGCGGCAATCTTCGAGGTGCCGACGTCAAGACCAACCAGATACTGTTCCCTACGCGCCACGCGTCCTCCGAAATACAACGCTCTTCATCGCTTCACCGCTGGACACTCAGGGAGCGCGAGCCGTGGCTCGATGCGACCAGGGATGCGGGCTCCACACTCCCGCTTCCCGGTCCGATCACGACTCTCCCCTCGAATCGCATATCCACATAGTCGATGTCTGGGACGTGGGTACGCAGCGCCGGGGCAAGCTCCTGGTACTCTCGTACGCGCTCGGCGAAACGCTCGCTCCCAACTCGAACCAAGGTGGGATCGTCGTTGAGCAGGATGACAGCGTCGTACGGGTCTCGAACATCGATTTCGGACACCTGCGCGGCCAGCTTCGGATCAATACGCAAGGCGCTCAGCACTTGGGTGGCCAATCGCAGCCGCCCATCGTCATCGGCGGCGTCGGAACTCGACAGCCCTGTGACGATCGGGAGGTCGACGTCTGCAGATCCCGGGCCGTGCGGAGCGATGACGGTCCCCACGGCGTCGATCACGTAGAGCTGACGACCAAACCGTGCGAGTCCGGATGGCTCCCGCTCCTCGAGGATGATCTCGACCGTCGACGGCAAGACACGCCGAAGGGCCACGGTATCGACCCACCCGGCTGTCGCCAGTCGATCCCGGTATACGTGAAGATCAGCCTTCAAGATGTTTTTCCCGCGGAGCTCACCGACCAGGGCCAGCACTTCACCGTTCGAGATCCGTTGGTTGCCCTGGATGGAAATCGCGTCGATTCGTAAGAACGGCGCAGTCATGAGGAGGCCAGGTACGAGCCAAAAGGCCACGACGGCCGCCAGGACGAACGGGAGACGTCCGGCAAGCCAGCGGCGCGCGGTCGATGAACGACGGCGGCGCGTCGGTTTGACGTGGAGCCGGCGAAAGCGCTTGTCAGTGCGCGTCTGAACCCCCATCAGACCTGCCCCTCATGGCGCGTCCGAATGGCGTCGAGCAAACGACCGGGGACCTGCCCGATTGAGCCCGCACCAAGGGTCAAGACGACATCCCCGCGCCGGGAATCCCGGCTGACGACTTTGACCGCTTCGTCCAGGGTGGCAACCCGCCGAACGGGCATCGTCGACAGCTGGCCAACCGCATCCGCCAGAGCGTCCGACGTGGCGCCCGGAATCGGAGCCTCGCTCGCGGCGTACACGTCCGTCAGCACGAGGTCATCAGCCGCCGCGAGGGCTTGTGCGAACTGGTCGAGCAGCCGCAGCGTGCGCGTGAATCGGTGGGGCTGAAAGACGACACGCAATCGTCCGGTAGTCTGCAATCTGGCCGTTGCGAGTACCGCCGCAATCTCCGTCGGATGATGCGCGTAGTCATCGATCACCACGACGCCGGCTTCTTCGCCACGCACGTGAAAACGACGGTCGGCCCCAGAAAAGCTCCTCAGCGCCTGACGGATGGCTTCAGATGGCACGCCGAGCTCGAGGCCGACCGCCACGGCGGCCAGCGCATTGAGCGCGTTGTGGCGGCCCGGGATGCGCAGCTCGAACGTCGCCCCGGCCGACGCGACGTGAAACCGTGACCCAGATGGCTCAAGGGTCATCGGGTGTCCCCGCACATCGGCGCTTTCGGAGTCGATGGCGTAGGTCACCACGCGGCCGGATAGGCCCTCGAGAACTGGCTGGAGCCCCGGATCGTCGCCGCATGCGACAACGCAGCCTTTCGGGGCCGTGCGAGCCGAGAATTCGCGAAATGAGGCCTCGAGCTCTGCCATCCCGCCGTAGGCATCGAGGTGCTCATCATCGAGGTTCGTCAGAACCGCGATCTCGGGAGCGAGCTCGAGAAACGACCGGTCGCTCTCGTCAGCCTCGACAACCATGACTGGCCCGGTGCCCAGCCGTGCGCTGCTCCCAAACTCCCTGAGGCGGCCTCCGATAATCACGGTTGGCTCGAGGCCCGCCGACAGCAGCACGAGTGACGCCATGGCAGCCGTCGTCGTCTTGCCGTGCGAGCCAACGACGGCTACCGTACGTTTTGTCCGCGTCAGCTCCGCCAACATCGCGCCGCGTGTCATGACCGGAATGCCACGAGCCCCCGCAGCCACAAGCTCGGGATTACCCTCGGGCACAGCTGTGGAGACGACAACCAGAGTCGCGTCCCCCACATGACTGGCGTCGTGGCCCTGCTCCACCCGAGCACCGAGACGCGCCAGGCGATCGATGACCGGCGACCGCACCAGGTCCGACCCGCTAACGGAGTGGCCGAGGTGAACCAGGACCTCGGCGATTCCGCTCATGCCGATACCCCCGATGCCGACGAAATGCACGCGCTGCGGTTGTTCGAGCACACCTTCAGTCGATTCGATAGCCACCTGTCGATTCAGTGCTTTCGGGTCAAGTCTTCCATTCGATCGACGATCGCGGCAGCCGCATGCGGCGTCCCGAGCCGGCGGCTTGCCGTCGCTTCCTCCACCCGACGCCGGTCGTTCGCGATCAAGGCCAGCAAACGCTCCGCGAGCTCCGCGCCAGACAGCTCGACCGGGTCGATCACCTCGGCCGCGCCCGCCTGCTCGATGACTTCGGCATTCCTGCGCTGGTGGTCGTTTGCCGCGTGCGGATACGGCACCAGAATCGCAGGACGGCCGGACGCGGCGAGCTCCGCTAGGGTCGTAGCACCGGCGCGGCACACCACGATGTCCGCCATCGCCATCTCCTGTTCCATGGCATCGAGAAATGGCTCCACCTGCGCCGGGAGTCCAGCTGCCCGATAGGCCTCGTCCACCATCGTGAGGTCGTCTGACCCCGACTGATGCGTCACGCGAACAGGACGTGCAGCCGCGGCAAGTCGCGGTGCGGCGTCTGTCATCGCCACGTTGATCGCGTGTGCGCCCTGCGAGCCCCCAAGAACCAGAACCCGCGCTTCGTCCAGCACCGGTCGAGCCGGCTCGGCCTCGAAGAACCCGGCGCGCACAGGGTTTCCGCTCACGAACCCACGACCCCCGAAATGGGTCAGTGTTTCCGCGTACGTCACGGCGGAGACGCGAGCGATCCGACCAAGCAAACGATTGGTAAACCCCGGTATCGCGTTCTGCTCCATGAGGAGGGTTGGAATCCCCTTGCTCGCCGCCACCAAGACCACAGCCCCGGAGCTGTATCCGCCAAGCCCGACAACCAGTTGCGGACGATACTGCCGCAAGATCCGAGACGCATCGATACACCCAAGGCACATCGTGACCAACCCCTTGACTACACCGGTCACTGAACGTCCGACCAATCCGACGGCCCGAACATGTTCGAGCGGAAATCCCTCGGCCGACAGTACTCGCGCCTCGACGGGTCGCCCGGTGCCGACGAACACCACCTGGACACCCGAGTCGCGGCGCACCACCTCGCGCGCGACCGCAACTCCTGGGAACAGGTGCCCACCCGTTCCGCCACCGGCGAACATCACACACTTGGACACGTCCGTCGCCGTCACCGTCTGTCGCCCAGTCTCCGCCTGCCCCGCGCCGCGCCGTCATGCCTCCGCCGACGTGTGCTGCGAGATGTTCAGCAGCACCCCCATCGCAAGCAGGCTGACCAACATGGACGAGCCGCCGAGACTCACGAACGGTAGAGGGATTCCCTTCGTTGGAAGCAAGCTCAACACGACGCTGATGTTCAAGAACGCCTGCAATGCCACCAGAGTCGTGAGGCCGACTGCCAAGAGGGTGCCAAACCGGTCCGGGGCCAGTGCCGCCACTCGGAGACCGCGCCATGCAATCGTGCCGAAACACAACAGAATGAGGGTTGCACCAACCAACCCCGTCTCCTCGGCGATCACGGCATAGATGAAGTCCGTGAACGGCTCTGGCAGGAAGAAGAGCTTCTGCACCCCACCCATGATCCCCTGGCCGAACACGCCGCCCGTGCCCACCGCGATCAAGGACTGGATGATCTGGAACCCGGATCCGAGCGGGTCATCCCACGGATCCAAGAACGACAGCAGGCGCTGGCGTCGATACGGCGCGCTCGCCAAGACGACATAGAGCACCGGGGCCATAGCCAATGTAAAACCAACGAGGTAGCGGTAGTTGAGTCCGGCGGTGAAGACCATGACGCCGACAATCAAGAGAATCGTGGCCGCGGTGCCAAAATCGGGTTCGAGCACGACCAGTCCAGCCACAACGCCCGCCACAACGGCAACCGGAAGGAGCGAGTACGACACTTCGTCGATCCGATGCATGCGGCGGTCGAGGATCGCCGCGGTGAAGAGAATGACCGCGAGCTTCGCAAACTCAGATGGCTGTACCCCCACTCCGCCGACCGCAAACCATCGCCGTGTGCCGTTGATCTCCGGTCCGATGGCGAAAACGGCCACGAGTGCCAGGACGGCGGCTCCAAGCGCCGTCCAAATCACAACCGGTTGCCGCAGGTTCCGATAGTCCACCCGCATGGCCATCAGTAGCAGGCTCAAGCCCAGGACCACCCACGTCACCTGCTTGAACAGATAGAAATACGGCTGTGAGTATTCTTCCATTGCAATGACGGCGGACGCGCTGTACACCATGACGACACTGCAGCCGACCAGCAGGAGTACCGATAAGAAAAGCAGCTTGTCCGATTTAAGCTTTCGCGCCATACTCGGCGTTCCTCGTCACTGTCCCCACAGCTTCAGGTGGCTCGGCGTGAGCGATTAGCAGTCATCAGCCAGGACCTCGGGCGAAGACACGAGCCTCGCAGGCCGGGGTAGCCTGCGCTCCCAGCGGCTAGCTCTTCACCGCAACAGTCCGGCTGATGACTGCTGATCGCTCACCCCGTCGTATGCTCGGCAGCTAAACGCTCGACTTCGGCCTTGAACGTCTCTCCGCGTTCCGCATAACTCGAAAACATGTCGAAGCTGGCGCATGCTGGCGCCAGCAGCACCGTCCCTCCCGGCCGTGCCACGGCAAATGCCTGGCGCACGGCATCCCTCATCGTGTCGACTTCGCGGACCGGAACTACCTGGCCCAGAGCCTCTTGAATTCGCGATCGAGCCTCGCCGATTGCCATGACGGCCTCGACTCTCGGGCGCAACACCGAAGCGATCTCGCCCAGGTCACCGCCCTTGAACTGGCCGCCCATGATGACGACAGTCCCCGCCTCGAAGCACTCAATCGCTGCTCTGGCCGCCGCGACATTGGTGGCCTTTGAATCGTTCACAAACTGCACGCCGCCGACGTCGGCCACCTCCTCCAGGGCGTGTTCCAAGCCATGGAATGACTCGACGGCACGGCGAGTCGCGTCGGGGGCCACCCCGGCGACGACCCCGACTGCCGCGGCAGCCAGCACGTCGCTCAGTAGGTGCTGTCCGCGGAGACCAACCGACGACAGGGGGAACAAGGGTCGTCTGCCTGACGCAGAGCGTTGCACGACCATCTCGCGCTCGACCACGATCCCTTCCGAGATCGAACTTGTCACCGCATACTGCAGGCGCCGGGCCCGGCCCCGGCGCGCGAGCTCCAGCACCTGCGGGTCGTCGGCGTTGATGACCATGGTGTCTGCGCTCGTCTGATTGGCGAAGATCCGCGCCTTGGCCTCGGCGTACTCCGTGAAGTTGGCGTGACGGTCCAGATGGTCTGGCGTGACGTTGAGAAAAACCGCGATCCATGGTCGAAACGTCTCCGTCAACTCAAGCTGAAAGCTGCTCGTTTCAACGACATGAATCACATCGGGCGACGACGCCTCAACCTGGCTGCTGAGTGCTGTTCCCACGTTCCCGCCCACCAGCGCACGCCGCCCATCGACGTCCAAGACGTGCCCGGTCAGCACTGTGGTCGTCGATTTTCCTTTCGTCCCCGTGACGGCGACTATTCTTCCGCGTACCCAGCGCGCGGCGAGCTCGACTTCGCTGATCACCGGGATACCGGACTCCCGAGCGCGAGCGACCGCAGGCAATCGGGGTGACACGCCCGGGCTCAGCACGATCAACTCCGCGTTTGCGAGCGTCTCCGCACGATGTCCCCCGAGCTCCAACGTCACGCCCAGTGTGCGCAGCCGATCGGCCTCGCTGATCGCGTCGCGCACGTCGCTGAGCACGACGCTTCCGCCGCGCCGCGCTAATAGCGCGGCGGCCGCGAGGCCGCTTCGGCCAGCGCCGACGACGACGACTCGAGCGCCGTCAACCGAAAACTCGCTCATCGCTCTCTCATCGATTCACCGCAGCTTCAGCGTCGTCAGACTGAACAGCGCGAAGACGATGGCGATGATCAGAAACCGACTGATCACCTTCGGTTCACTCCAACCAATCAGTTCGCAGTGATGGTGCAGCGGCGCCATCTTGAACACGCGCCGACCGGTCAACTTGAAGGAGGCCACCTGCACGATCACGGACAGTGCCTCGATGACGAACACCGCGCCGATGATTGGCAGTAGCAGTTCTTGTTTGATGAGAAGCGCGACCGTTCCCAGCGCTCCACCAAGCGCGAGAGAGCCAACATCCCCCATGAAGACGTCGGCGGGGTACGAGTTGTACCAGAGAAAGCCGAGACCCGCCCCAACGAGCGACCCACAAAAGACCGTCAACTCAGCAGCCGGGGAGAAACGCACGATGAGCAGGTACGCCGCGAAAACCGCGTGTCCGCTGATGTAGGCGAGTGCCGTGAACGCGGCGGCCGATACCGTGAAGACGCTAATAGCCAAGCCGTCGAGCCCGTCAGTCAAATTGACCGCATTCGAGGAGCCCACAAGTACGAGCACAGCAAACGGCACATAGAGCCAGCCGAGATCGGGCATGAGCCCCTTGAAGAACGGAAAGATCAACTGCGTGTTGTACAGGCCCTGCTCGCTCAACCTGAGTAGGGCCATGCCGACGAGGACCCCCACCACGCACTGGGCGGCGAGTTTGAATCGAGGTCTTAGCCCGTGATGCGAGCGATGGACGACCTTGAGGTAGTCATCAGCAAACCCGATCGCGGCAAATCCCATCGTGGACAAAACAGCGACCCACACGTAGGCATTGGCCAGGTCGACCCAGAGCAACGTCGGCGTGATGGCGGCACCGAGAATCAGCAGCCCGCCCATGGTCGGCGTTCCAGCTTTCGGCCCGTGCGACTCGGGACCGTCGTGGCGAATCACTTGCCCGACCTGCAGTCGTTGCAACGACCGGATAACCCAAGGTCCCAACATGAGGGAAAAGAGGAACGCGGTAATGCTCGCGGCGGCGGTGCGAAACGTGATGTACTGCGTCACGTTCAGCAGTGACACCTCGGTGTGCAGCGGATCCAATAGGTAGTACAGCATCACCGGTGTCCCGATTTGAGACGCTCGACCACTCGATCGGTGCGAACACCTCTCGAGCCTTTGACGAGCACGACGTCGCCATCACGAACGATCGCCTCGACCTGGTCGGCAGCGTCCTCGCTACTGGCAAACGTCGACACCAGCGCCGGCGCGAGGCCGGCCGCGATCGCGCTGTCGGCCAGAGCACGGACGGGTGCCCCCCCAACCGCGATCAGGACGTCGAAGCCGGCGGCGGCGACCACCTGACCGCACTGCCGGTGCAGCGCCTCCGATCGGCTACCGAGCTCCAGCATCTCTCCCACGACGGCCACCCGGCGCAAAGCCGAATCGTGACCGACCGAAACGAGCGCTCGTTCCAGCGCGATCGGATTGGAGTTGTAGGAGTCGTCGACGACGGTGACGCGCCCCAGCCGGAGCACTTCTCCACGCCGCGATTGCGCCGTGAACGTGGCCACCCGCGACAGCACATCGTCTAGCGGCACTTGGCAGCGGAGTGCCACGGCAACCGCCGCGAGGACGTTGGCCACATTGCCCTCGCCAAGCAATGGCGTCCGAATCGGGCGCGACCCTGTGGGTGTGTGGACCGTCGCCGCCATGCCATCGAGACCGAGGTGCTCCACGTGGGTCGCCGACACGTCGGCCTGGGTGTCGACACCAAAGGTCGTGACCCGACCCGGGAAGCCAGCGATTCGCTTCACGATGCGCGAATCCCCGGCATTGGCCACGAGCTCCGTGTCGGCATCCGCCATATCCAGGATCTCCGCTTTGGCATCCGCGATGGCGTCTACCGATGCGAAGAACTCCGCGTGCACCTCGGCGACATTGGTCCATACCCGGATGTCTGGCTCGGCGAGCCCGACCAGCGTCCGGATCTCGCCGGCGTGGTTCATACCAAGCTCAACGACGGCAATGTCTGGGCAGCGACGTAGCTCCAGCAACGACAGGGGCACACCGATGTGGTTGTTCAAGTTGCCATGGGTCCGAAACACGTCGAATCGCGGCGCCAGCACGGCGGCAATGAGCTCCTTCGTGGTCGTCTTGCCAACGCTTCCGGTAATGGCCACTACGCGGGCTCCGGATTCTCGCCTCACGTACTGCCCCAGGAGTTGAAGCGCACGGACGGTGTCATCAACCTCGATGACGAACGGGCGCCCGGTCTTTTCAGCGGGCGCCGGCACGGCCGTGAGGTCGCTCACCACGAGACCGGCTGCCCCGTTTTGCAACGCTTCACTAGTGAACCGATGTCCGTCGAACCGGTGGCCTCGAATAGCGATAAAGAGGTCTCCAGGGGTAATTCGACGACTGTCAATCGACACTCCTGTCACGGTAATGTCCGGACGCCCCACCACCATCCGTCCGCCGCTCGCCGCCGTCACGACGTCGGCCCGCAAGACGACCGGCTTGCGCACTCATCACACTCGCGATCCAGTGCGACGTTGCGCCAACGCTGCTCGGGCGACCGCCGCATCCTCGAAAGGCAGCGTCCGACTGCCGATGGTCTGGTGTCGCTCGTGTCCCTTGCCGGCGACGACAACCAGGTCTCCAGGCTGCGCTTCTGTGACGGCCAAGGTGATGGCCTCGGCCCGATCGAGCACGGTCACCCACTCTGTCTGACCCGACACCAATCCGCGCTCTACCTCGCGCGCGATCTCTGCGGGATCCTCTGAACGCGGGTTGTCCGACGTGACCACGACCAGGTCGCTCAGTCGACCCGCGACGGTGCCCATGAGCGGCCGCTTCGTGCGGTCGCGGTCACCACCGCAACCAAACACGGTGATCAACCGACGGCGCGCCAGTGGACGGGCCGTTTCGAGCAGCCCTTTGAGGGCGTCGTCGGTATGCGCGAAGTCCACGAGCACCCGGACGTCGTCTGACGCGTCCGAGACGAGCTCCATGCGCCCGGGAACGCTGTCGACCGAGGCGAGTCCCCGTTCAATCGCCCGAAACGGCAATCCCAGCGCCGCGGCGACCGCCGCTGCGGCAACTACGTTGTACGCATTGCTGCGTCCCAGCAGTCGAGACCGGAGCGCGAGCGCCCCGCGTGGTGTCCGAACATCTAGCACCATGCCATCGGACGAGAGCTCGATCCGGTCAGGCCGCACGTCGGCCCTTTCGTCGAGGCCGTACGTCACCGGCCTCGGCACCGAAGACGCCAGCTTGCGGCCGAACTCGTCGTCGACGTTGATCACGGCTGGTGATTTCGCGTCCAGCGTGTCGAACAGTCGTCGCTTGGCTGCGAAGTACCTCGTCATGTCACCGTGGAAATCGAGGTGGTCCCGCGTCAGGTTCGTAAAGACGGCAGTATTGAACGCCGTGCACTCGGTTCGTCGTAGCTCGAGCGCGTGGGACGAAACCTCCAGCACGCAGCCACGGCTTCCAGCATCCACCATCGCCCGCATCATGCGTTGGAGGTCCGGGGCCTCGGGGGTGGTCCGCTCCGCCGGGTGAAGGTCTTCGCGTACACGATACGAGACCGAGCTGATCCGCCCGCACGGGATCCCGGCCTCCTCCAGGATGGCCTCGACCAGGTACGTCGTTGTCGTCTTGCCGTTCGTGCCGGTGGTGCCTACGACAAGGAGCTCTCGACTGGGGTCCTCGTAGTACGCCGCCGCCAGGCGCGCGAGTGCGGCTCGGCCGTCGTCGACGTGAAGCCACGGAAGTGGCCAATCGGCCGGCGGAGGGTCCTGCGACACAACGGCGGCGGCCCCGCGCCTTCGCGCGTCGTCGGCAAATGCGCCACCGTCCTGCTTCGTACCCTTGATGGCGACAAAGACCTCGCCGCCCTTCACGGCGCGGGAGTCGTAGGCCACACCGGACACCGGGACCGCGGCCTGGCCCTCCGTTTGCGTAGGTCCGGTGAACCCAGCGCGCGTGAATAGCTGCGCGAGTGTCGTCGTCGTCGTCGTCACCGGCGCACCTCACGTGATCCGCCGCGACGCCTCATGTGCAGCGTGACCGTCGAACCTCGCTCGATCGCTCCACCGGGTGACGGATCGTGCCGCGACACAAATCCCGCGCCCTCGAACCGGACCTCCATCCCTAGCACGGTCAGGATCTTCGAGGCCTGCCGAGCGCTCATGCCGCGGACGTCTGGCATGAGTCCGTCGTCGCGTACCTGGATGGCCTCGATCGGCGCCTCATCTCGAACCGCGGATCGAGCCGCAGACAAGAGCGCGGTACGTGGTTGGTCCACTCGAGGGTGGACGAATACGGGCGGCGGCGGATCGACCGTCGGGGGAACAGCCCGATATCGCAACGCCGCAGCCGCGAAGCGACTGAAGATGGGTGCCGCCACTGCGCCGCCGGTGTTCCTCGCACCGCGGGGCGTGTCGATCACGACGAGAACCGTGAGCTCGGGTCTTCGCGCAGGCACGAACCCAACGAACGACGCGTAATGGTCACTGTTGGAATAGACCCCGCCGACGAGCTTCTCGGCCGTTCCGGTCTTCCCGGCGACGCGGTAGCCGGGGACCTGAGCTCGGCGGGCCGTACCCCGCTGCACGACACCCTCCATGATCTCCGTGAGGTTGGCTGCCGTTGTTTCGCTGACCGCGCGGCGAACGGTGCGAGACGGGGTCTCTGCCCTGATGCCATTTCGAATCACCGCTCTAACCAGTCGCGGCTCGACCAGAAGGCCCCGGTTGGCGATCGCGCTTACCGCAGTGGCCATCTGGAGGGCGGTTACGCTCACCCCGTACCCCATCGAAACCGTGGCCCTTACACCGTCTTTTGAGAGTGATTCGAGCGACGGCACGTGGCCGCGCTGCTGTCCGGCAAAATCGCGGGCGAGCGCCGCCCCGAAACCGAACCGTCGGATGTAGCGAAGCCAGCGCTCCGGGCCAAGCTCCAGGCCGATCTGTATGGCGCCAACATTGCTGGACTTGACGATGACGTCGTCGAACGAGAGCAGTCGGTTCGAAGTCGACATGTCGT
Organism: Vicinamibacterales bacterium; assembly: GCA_965216615.1. Taxonomy (GTDB): domain Bacteria; phylum Acidobacteriota; class Vicinamibacteria; order Vicinamibacterales; family UBA8438; genus CAUZIB01. The sequence continues at coordinate 699,684 of CBDCGH010000023.1, forward strand.
AGTGAATCTTCCGGCCGACCCGGATCTTGCCGGAGGTGACGTCGAACATCTTTTCGCGGGTAAAGACGTACTCCTCGAGCGCAGCGGATGCTGCCACGATCTTGAAGGTCGACCCAGGCTCATAGAGGTCCTGGACGGCGCGGTTTCGACGTGCGATCTCGTCGAAGTCCGTCCGGACGTTCGGGTTGAACGTCGGCCAGTTTGCCATGGCCAGTACTTCGCCCGAGTACGGGTCCAACACGACGAGTGTCCCCCCGTCAGCCCGATACTCGCGAACGCCGGCCGCGAGCTCGCGCTCTGCGATGTGCTGGAGAAACGTGTCGATCGTGAGCTCAATAGTCGCGCCTGTGACCGGCGAACCCTCCAGCCGGCTGAACGCTCGGCCCCGGGAATCGACTTGCACGAGCATTTTCACCAGGCGCCCAGCGATCTGAGCGTCGAATTTGAATTCGATCCCGGCCTGGCCCTGATTGTCGAGGCCGACATAGCCCAACGCGTGGGCAGCCAACTCGCCGTTCGGGTAATAGCGCCGGTTCTCGGGCAGAAAGCCAATCCCCGGCAGATCCAACGCAGCGATCCTCCGCGCCACGTCGAGCGGCGCCTGCCGCAAGACGTACTCGAACTGGCCCGGACCGCCGAGTCGCGATTCGAGGTCCGCCTGCTTGTCGCTGGAGCACTCCATCACGGCGCAGAGCCTTGCCACCGTCGCGGCTGCGTCATCGATGTCGTCCGGCACGGCATAGACCGCATCCCCGTCGACGCTGTACGCGAGGACTCGCCCATTGCGGTCGAGGATCTCCCCCCGTTTCGAGTGCGCCTCGATGCTCCGACTCTGTTGGTTCTTGGCTCTCGTGGACAGCTTGTCGTGGCTAATGACCTGCAGGTAGACCAAGCGCGATTCGATGCCCAGCATCCATACGGCGAAGCACAGCCCGGCGACGCCGAGTCGGCCGCGGACGACCTGCCGCCACGTCTGGGGCGTCCGCCGACGCTGGCGACCGCGAGCCACGGACTGGCGTCGCCCGGCAGACCGACGGCGACGCCCAAGCGCTCTAAGGCTGGACGTGAACATCTTCAGGGATGGCACGAGCTTCTCCGGTGCGAGCAGCCATGAGCTCCGAGTTCGGTTCAGCCGGCACGAGGCGCTCGACAACGACCGCATCCTCGTGCGTGGGCTCGACGAGGTTCAACTGTTCGGTGGCGATGCGCTCGATTCGCTTCGGCGATCGCAGCGTTTCGATCTCCAGCCGCAGGTGGCGGTTCACCTCGAGTTGCTCCGCACGCTCACGCTGCATCTGCTCGATCTGATATCCGTGTCTCAGCAGCTCGAAGTGCTGCCACGCCGAAAACAGCAAGACGACGACCAAGAACACGCCCACGCCGACCGACCGCCACAACTCTCGCTGGCGCGCCAGGTCAACCTCGCGCACAATCGGGTTGTTGCGGATGTCCTTCTTGATAGCACGCTCAAAATCGTTCATCGCCCTCATCTCCCTACGCCAGCCGCTCGGCCACCCTCAACTTCGCGCTGCGAGCACGTGGATTCCGGACGACCTCTTCCCGCGATGGACGAGTGGGGCGCTTCGTCAGCAGCCGAACAGTACGGTCCTGCGCCCGGTCCAACTCACGAAAGACGGTCTTGACGATGCGATCCTCCAGCGAGTGAAAGGTGATGACCGCAAACCGAGCACCGGTCTGCAGTCGTCGGCACACCGAACGAAGGAAGCGATCGAGATCATCGAGCTCCTGGTTGACCCAGATCCTGAGCGCCTGAAACGTCCGCGTCGCCGGATCGATCCGATGTCGGCCACGCCCGGGTGTCGCCCGGCGCACAATGGCTGCCAACTCGGTCGTCGTCTCGATCGGATGCTCGGTCTGCCGATCGACAATGGCCCGTGCGATGCGCCGGGAATGCCGCTCTTCGCCGTACTCAAAAATGAGGTCGGCCAGGCTCTGCTCCGACACATCACGCAGCAGCTCGGCGGCGGTCGGTCCCGTCGACCTATCCATTCTCATGTCGAGTGGTTCCTCGCGGCGGAAGCTGAATCCACGCCCCGGACCCTCGAGCTGAAAACTGGACATGCCTAAATCGGCGACGGCGCCGTCGACAATTGTGAGGCTTTGCCCTTCGAGCACGGCTTCTACGTCTCGGAAGTCAGCGTGAACGAGCTCGACGCGCTCGGACCACCGCGCCAAGGTGTCGGCTGCGATAGGCAGTACGTCAGCGTCTCGATCGAGACCTAGGAGACGCCCCGCGCCGGCTTCGAGCAACGCGCGAGCGTGCCCGCCGCCGCCGACCGTGCAGTCGAGAAATGTGCCGTCCGGTGTTGGGCTGAGGCAATCCACGACCTCGGCTGTCATGACCGGTTCGTGTGCGAGTCCGCTGACTCCTTGAGATCTCGACACGCTCAGATTCCGAACTCCGAGAGCGCTCGAGCGTCCTCGTCTGTATAGGGGTCACGCTTGAGACCCGCGAGGAACCGCTTGTGGTTCCAGACCTCGAGGTGGTCGTACTGTCCGAAGACGTCCACCTGACCAACCATCCCGGCCGCCTGTCGCACTCGGCTGTGCACCGAGACGCGGCCCTGCTTGTCGAACTCAGCCGGCTGGCCGAAGAAGTTGACGCGGTCGAAGAAACGGCGGCGCGAGGGGTGGGTCGAGGGCACTTTGGCTAGCCGCTTCTCGGTCCGCATCCATACCGGCATCGGATAGATGCGAACCGACTCGCCAGTAATGCTCGTGACGAACAACGACGATCCGTACTCCTCCTCGATCAGCGTTCGGAAGGCAGTCGGGATCTTGAGCCTTCCCTTGTCGTCAATCCTGGCGGAGAAATTCCCCCGAAGCACCCTTTTACTCCACTTGAGACCACAATAGTCCACGCGATCGTAGGCGTCGCACGGATCGTTGTCAACGGAAAAATCCACCGTTCGAAGCGGTACGATAGGATTGGCGCCCCAAGTGTTGCGCGCCGGACTCATCGGACTTCCGTCAACGGGTAAGACGACCCTGTTTCAGCTGTTGACCCGCAGTGGCGACGGCGGCGGTGCCAAGTTTGGGCGCACCGATGCCGACATTGGCGTCGCGACCGTTCCAGACGAGCGCCTGGACCAGTTGACGGCGCTGTACCATCCAAAGAAGCACGTCCCGGCGACTGTTACCTTTGCCGACATCGTCGGGGCGCCCCAAGCCCGGTCGCTACTCGACCTCTCAGCGTATCGAGACGCGAACACGCTCCTTCACGTCGTACGCGCGTTCGAAGCCGCTGACATCCCCCACGTCGAAACCACAATCGACCCTGCCCGCGACGCCCGGGCCATTGAAGACGAGCTCATCCTCGCGGACCTCGCTGTGGCCGAGAAACGGCTCGAACGGCTCGAGCGCGACCGTCGAAAGGGCCTCAAATCTGGGCTTGACCGTGAGGCCGAGGTTCTGGGGATTTGCCAACGCCACCTCGAAGGCGGGCAACCGCTCCGACGCCTGGAGCTCGATCCCGCGGCAACCAAGATGCTCAGGGGGTTTCAATTCCTCTCCGCCAAGCCACTGCTCCTCGTCATCAATGTCGACGAGACAAAGGTTGGGGCGTCAGATGTCATCACAACTGCGCTCGGAGAGGTTCTCGAACAGCCCAGCACTCAGGCGGTTGCCGTTTGCGCGAAGATCGAGCTGGAGATTTCGGAGCTCGACGCTGAGGATGCCGATGCCTTCTTGGCAGACCTCGGACTCGACGCACCGGGACTCACCCGGATCATTCGGGCGACCTACGAACTGCTCGGTTACATTTCCTTCTTTACGGTAGGTCCCGACGAGTGCCGAGCCTGGTCGATTCCGCGAGGAACGGTTGCCCAGCGGGCCGCGGGCGAGATTCACTCCGATATCGAGCGCGGCTTCATTCGAGCCGAGGTTGTCGGGTGCACGGAATTGCTCGCCCGCGGGGCCCTCTCGGCGTGCCGTGACCATGGAGAGGTACGCCTTGAAGGGAAGCAGTATGTCGTTCGGGACGGGGACGTCATCAATTTCCGCTTTGCGACCTGACATATACTCAAATCGTGGACTCGTCGATCCAGGCCTGGGCGGTCGCCGCGGCGTTGATCGCGTGTGTTGCCACTCGACCCGTGGGCACTGCGGACGGCGTCGAGGTGACGTTTTCGAACGGGCGCGTCACGGTCACAGCGCGCGACGTTCCGGTGCAGACCATCCTCGAGGAATGGGCCACCGTCGGTGACACGCAGTTCGTCGATGTCGACAAGCTCGTTGCGGTTCCGGTTCGGTTGCAATTGGTCGACGTTCCAGAAGCTGACGCGCTGCGGGTGCTCCTTCGGAATGCCGCCGGGTTCGTCGCGCCCCGCGCGGCCGTCGCTGCCGATCCGCGCCCCGCGCGGCCGCGCTGCCGACGCGTCCACGTTCGACCGCGTCGTGATCATGCCCGCGAGTCGGTCGGTATCGTCGCTCCCGGTCTCAACTCAGCTGCCAAGCGCGCGCACGGTTCCTGGTCTGGCTCCGGTCCAGGGCGCGCCTATCCGGACGATTCCGAACGCCAACGTCAATCTTGCCGATCGCGTGTTGGGGGCGGATCTGGACGACCTGCGGGAGATCCTGCCCCAGCCACTTCAATCCGGCGGACCTCAGCAGGCCGCGTCACCAAACGGGCAGGATGATTCCCGACCGTTCGCCGCGCCGAGACCAGGGATGACGGTCACGACGACCGAGGAGCAGGCGCCAGTTTTCATTCGCCGCCCGGTCAGGCCACAGACCGGCGATCCCAATCGGTAGGGAACCACCCCGCGCTGCGTGCGATTCGCCCGCACTCACTCAAGCATCAGGCGCGTGACCCGTATGCTAGGCTGACCGCAAGGTATGGCGCCCTCCGAGCCCACCGCGCCCGCGGTGGGAACCCGTCTCGCCACATCCGCCGGCATCATTGGAACGGCGACGCTCACGAGTCGCATCCTAGGCTTGGTGCGGGATCAGCTCCTAGCGTTTCTGTTCGGCGCCGGAAACGCCATGGACGCGTTCAACGTCGCCTACCGCATCCCCAACCTGATGCGCGACTTGTTTGCCGAGGGCGCCATGAGCGCGGCGTTCGTCCCGACCTTCACGCGGCGCTTGGCGGCAGACGGCAAATGCGCCGCGGCATGGCACGTCGGTAACCAACTCATCAACGCGCTGGTGGTTGTCACCGGCACGCTGGTCGTGTTGGGAATGATCTTCGCCGGTCCGATCACACAGCTGCTGGCTGGGAGCTACGCCGAGGTTCCGGGCAAGCTCGAGCTTACGGTCACGCTGACGCGCATCCTGTTGCCCTTCCTGACGCTCGTCGCCGTCGCCGCAGTGGTGATGGGCATGCTCAACTCCCTGAATCGGTTCTTCACGCCGGCGATATCACCCGCGATGTTCAATGTCGGCATCATCCTCAGCGCGCTCGCCTTCGTCCCGCTGATGCGTCGCTTTGGCGTAGAGCCAATCATCGGTATCGCGATTGGTGCGACACTCGGTGGCCTCGGCCAGATTGTCGTTCAGCTTCCCGCCCTCTATCGCGAGGGCTTCCGGTACCAACCAATCCTGAACCCGCGCGATCCGGGTCTTCGGGACATTCTCCGCTTGATCGGACCGGGGACGCTGGCGGGGGCCGGCGTTCAGATCAATCTACTGGTCAACATGGTGCTGGCGACGGGCGAAGGCACCGGGGCAGTCTCGTGGCTCGGCTTCGCGTTCCGCGTCATGTACCTGCCAATTGGAATCTTCGGCGTGTCAATCGCCACGGCCACCCTTCCCACTGTGTCTCGACACGCCGCGCGGCAGCAGCTCGACGGCATTCGGGCCACGGTGTCCAGTGCGCTGCGAATGATGCTCATTCTCAACGTGCCGGCCATGGTCGGTCTCATCGTGCTCGCCGACCCGATCGTCGGTCTTATTTTCGAGCGCGGGAGCTTTCTCCCATCGGACACCTCGGCGACAGCCGCAGCGCTCTGCTTCTACGCGCCCGGGCTGCTGGGCTACTCAGCGGTCCGGATCGCCGTTCCCTGCTTCTACGCGTTACGGAACAGTCTGACCCCAACGGTGATCAGCCTGGTCGCGGTCGGCCTGAATATCGCTCTGAACCTGATCCTCGTTCAGATCATGGGGTTCCGTGGGCTGGCCCTCGGCACCTCCATCGCGGCGATGGTCAACGCCTCCCTGCTCCTCTTCTTGCTGCGGCGGCGGCTTGGCGGCCTGGACCTCGCTCGGGTCGGAGCAACCGCGGCGAAGGTGAGTGTGGCGGCCGCCCTCATGGGTGTCGCCGTATGGGTCGTGCACGGACAGCTGGTGGAATTCGTCGCCGGTTCTGGCCTCATCGCGCGCTTGACGCAGGTCTTTGGCAGTATCGGCGCTGGCGTCGTCGTGCTGCTCGTCGCAGCGAGGCTTCTTCGCCTCGCAGAGCTCGACCAAGCCATACGTCAGTTGATGGGCCGTCTCACGCGGACCGGCTGACTCGTCTTCACGAGGCGCCCGCCGGGTCCGTGGTACGATGGCTCGAACGAGAGACCGTGAGTCATGCGACGTAACTACTTCGGCGGACCTACCTACGGCCAGCTTGGACCGGGCCCGACGACTCCAATGGTCAAGGCCCTGATTTGGGCCAACGTCGGGGTCTTCGTGATCACAGCCCTTATCCCCTCGGCTTTTGGGTTGTTCAGCACGATATTCGGCTTCACGCCGCGCCTCGTCTTGACCCGCTTCATGATCTGGCAGCCGCTCACGTACCTCTTCCTGCACGGCGGCGTGGGGCACATCCTGATCAACATGCTGATCCTCTGGATGTTCGGGGTCCAGCTCGAGAGGTTGTGGGGCTCCCGGTTCTTCCTGCGGTTCTACTTCGTGGCTGGAGTCGGCGCGGCGATCGTGACGCTCCTGGTATCGCTCCTGCCGTTCTCCTTCAGCGGTGCGACATACGCAACGGTCACGATCGGCGCCTCTGGGGCGATCTACGGGCTGCTCATGGCCTTCGCGATCTACTACCCAGAGTCTCCGATTCTGATGTTCTTCCTATTCCCGGTACCGGCGAAGTACTTCGTCATGATTCTGGGTGCGATCGCGTTCGTGTCGACACCACGCGGCGGGGGCATCGCGCACATTACCCATCTGGGCGGGCTGGTCGCCGGGTATCTCTACCTCAGACGTCTGCGCGGCGTCTCGGCGCAGCGATTTGGTTTCGGACGGCTCGGCGTGATGGCTGATATCAAGTATCGGTACCTCAAGTGGAAGATGGGCCGGCTCCGGAAGAAGTTCGACGTGTATCCCGGTGGCGGTAGCGGCCGTGGTGGAAACGATAAGGACTGGGATCAGCGTATTCACTGACCCTCCGTCGCGACGATCACCAGCTGAAACGTGTCATCAAGCGCTTCAGCCTGGTGTGCGATCCCTGGCGGCACCCGAAGCACCTCACCTTCGCGCACAACCTGCTCGCGTCCGGCAACCACACACCTGAGCGCGCCCTGCAGCACGTACACAACCTGTTCACCGGCATGTCGGTGCAGCGGAACATGCGTTCCGCGCTTCAGATACAGCTGCACGATGGTCTGTTCGGTTCCTGCGATGACCTTGCGGGACGCCATCGCGGTGACCTGTTCGAGAGGCAGCTCATCCCACCGCTGCACGCCGCTTTCCGGCACGATATTTCTCCTTGCCTTCGCCCGTAACGTCTTGTTTTGCAAGAGTTAGGAGACTCCAGCCACGTGATATAATCGCCGATTGTGTGTCCCGCACAAGGCGACCCGCGCGCTCCTTGCTTGGCCGCTCCTCCTAGGGATTCTGCACCATGAAGGCGCCGCCGGCTACAAATGGGGCCCAACCTCGCGCGGCGCTGACCGGTCGCATCGTCGAGGGGCACTCGCGCGAAGACTGGCAGCGGTTCTACCGCACGATGTTGCTGTCGCGCCGGCTGGATGACAAGGAGATTCAGCTCAAGAACCAAAGCCAGACCTATTTTCAGATCAGCGCGGCGGGTCACGAGGCCATTCAAGTCGCCGCTGGCATGGCGATGCGTCCGGGCCACGATTGGTTCTTCCCCTACTATCGCGACCGCGCGCTCTGCTTGGCCCTCGGCGTCACAGCCCTCGACATGCTGCTCGGCGCGGTCGGCGCGCAGGATGACCCGAGCTCGAGCGGCCGGCAGATGCCGAACCATTGGAGCTCGCCGGAGCTCCACATCGTGTCATCGTCGAGCGCCTGCACAACGCAGTGCTTGCACGCGGTCGGGTCGGCTGAAGCCGGAAGACTCGCCTCACGCGTGGGTGAGCTGACGGATGCCGTGCCGCATCAGCCGGACGAGGTGACCTTTGTGTCACTCGGCGACGGATCGACAAGCGAGGGTGAGTTCTGGGAATCTCTGAACACGGCCTGCTCGGCCCGGCTTCCGCTCGTGTATCTGGTCGAGGACAACGGCTACGCGATCTCGGTGCCGGTCGAAGCGCAGACGCCTGGCGGCGACGTGTCGCGCCTCCTCGAATCGTTCCCAGGCTTGCAGGTCCTGCGCGTAGACGGCACTGATGCCGTGGCCTGCGCCCGCGCGATGTCCGAGGCAGTCTTGTACGCGCGTTCAGCGTCCGGTCCGACGCTCGTCAAGGCGACAGTCGTGCGTCCGTACTCGCACTCCATGTCCGATGACGAGAAGCAGTACAAGAGCCAGTCGGAGCGCGAAGCCGAGGCGGCTCGAGACCCGCTGACACGATGCTCCAAGTGGCTCCTGGACGAATCGCTCGCCACCGAGCACGAGCTGGCCGGCATCGAGGCCGACGTCAACCGAGAGATCCAAGCGGCCGCGGATCACGCCCTGGCGGCTGCAAAGCCAGACCCTGCGACGGCCACGCTCTACGTGTATTCGCCGACGGTCGACCCGGCGTCGGACATGTTCGCGTGCGCACCGGAACCGGAGGGTTCGGCGCTCACTATGATCAGCGCGATCAACCAGACGCTGAAGGACGAAATGGCCGCCAACGCGCGCATCGTGGTCTTCGGCGAGGACGTCGCCGACGTCAGCCGTGACGAGCTGCTGGCTGAGGTCACAGGAAAAGGTGGTGTGTTCAAGGCGACGCTGGGCCTGCAGCGCGAGTACGGATCGGATCGCGTGTTCAACTCTCCGCTGGCCGAGGCGAATATCGTGGGGCGCGCCATCGGAATGGCGCTCAGGGGACTCAAGCCCGTCGTCGAAATCCAGTTTTTTGACTATATCTGGCCGGCCATGATGCAGATTCGGGATGAGCTGACGATGCTCCGCTACCGATCGAGCAACGCTTTCAAGTGCCCCGTCGTCATCCGGTCACCGATCGGCGGCTACCTGCGTGGGGGCTCTCTCTACCACTCCCAATCAGGCGAGAGCATCTTTGCCCACTGTCCGGGGCTGCGCATCGCGTTCCCGTCGAATGCCGCGGATGCCGCCGGTCTGCTCCGCACGACGATTCGATGTGACGACCCCGTCCTGTTCCTCGAGCATAAGCATCTGTACCGCCAGACCTACAACAAGGCTCCGTACCCAGGTCGCGATTACACGCTACCGTTCGGTCGGTGCGATGTCCGTCGCACGGGATCCGACGTGACCCTGCTCACCTGGGGTGCGCTGGTTCAACGCGCGATGCTCGCCGCCGAGCAAGCCGCGCAGACCGGCATCGACACGATGGTGATCGACCTTCGAACCATCGCTCCCTACGACTGGGACGGCATTGCCAAGGCCGTGACCGCGACAAGTCGGGTCGTTATTGCCCACGAAGACCAGCTCACGTGTGGTTTTGGCGCCGAGATCGCCGCGCGTATCGCAAGCGACCTGTTCGAGCATCTCGATGCCCCTGTGAAGCGAGTGGGCGCGCTAGACTGCCCCGTCGCGTACAGCCCCGTGCTCGAGGAGCAGATCCTGCCCCAAGCCTCTGACATTCTCGCGGCCTTGCGAGAGATCGCCGCTTACTAGTGCAGTGATTCAGAAATGCCTCGGCATTTGGCCACTGGTGCATCCCGACTGACTGCGTTGCTCCTCGGCGATCGGAACGCCATCGTGAGCCGCGCGCTGCTTCTCGGGTTTGCCGTCGTCGGGAGTCTTGCCCAGAGTCTCCACCACGTCGAGAGCATCCGCGCGGCGAGCAGTCTCCGGCCCGAGGTCGCGGGACAGTTCAGGGAACCAATGGCGTGCCAGCAGGCGCCCACCGGCGATCACTACGTCTTTGATCGACGAGGTCACACGGTTTTCCGAGTGCCTCCAGCCGGGCCAGCGGCGCCCATCGTGCAGATCGGCCCAGAGCAGGGACGGATCCTTGGGGCCAGTGCCTTCCAGCTTGCTTCCGACGGGCGGTTTGTCGTGGCTGATGCACCGCGTGGACGCGAGCGAGTCCAGATTTTCGAAGCCGACGGCACCCGCATCGGCGGATTTCGACTTCCGGGACGAGCTGACCCACGGATCCGACTCGGCCACCTCGTCTTGAGCGGGATCAGCACGCTGCAATTCACGGGTCAGTCAATCTTCATGAGCCAGCCCGATCTAGGTGGGCTGGTCAGTCAGTTCAGTTTCAGCGGTCACCCGATCCGCACGTTCGGCCTGCTCCGGCCGACGGGTCACGAGGACAACCGACACGTACACCTCGCCCTCAACAGTGGAATTCCGCTGGTTATGCCTGATGGGAGCTTCTACTTTGTCTTCCAGGCCGGCGTGCCGTTATTTCGGAAATACGACGCGCGTGGCAATCTCGTGTTCGAGCGGCATATCGAGGGTGCGGAGCTCGATCCCATCCTGGCCGCATTACCCACCAGCTGGCCGGCCCCCGACACTCAGGGACGCCGAGAGCTCCCGTCCATCCAGCCGACCGTCCGAGCGGCGGCCGTCGACCGGGATGGCAACCTCTGGGTCGCGCTGACGGCTCCGGTGCTGTACGTGTACGACGGCGCCGGGGAGAAAGTCCGGACGGTCGGGCTGCGGGCTGCGGGAACGCTGCACCCGGCGAGTCTGTCGTTCTCGAATCGCAACACGCTACTCGTCACACCCGGGTGCTACGAGTTCGAGGTGTGGTAGCCCGGTTGCCGGGGCCAGGGCCGTTTGCTATCATTAGCTGCTTTTTGCCTCGGGAGATGACGTAATGTGCGTGAGCTTTCGGGGCAGCGTCCGGTCGGTTCCGGCTTGCCTACGCCCTCATCTTTGATGCCCGATGAGCGCGACCCGTTTCTAGCGAGATCTCTGCGGCGGATGCAAGAGAACGTACGCCGCGCGGGACCGGCGGCATCGGCAAGCTACACACTGATTGGTGCCATTCTCTTGTTGGGTGGCGTCGGGTTCGCTGTCGATCGGTGGCTGGACACGGCGCCGTGGTGCATGCTCGTGGGGCTGCTTCTGGGGATTATCGTCGGGTTTTACGAGCTAGCGAAGACTGTCTGGAATCGCTGAATGAAGACTGCCGCACGCATGACTGTCGGGTGCATCAGTTCATGGATGGTCGTTGCCCTACTGGCTCCGAGCATCGGTCTCGAAGTCTGGCTCGGCATGCTTGGCCCGCTCCTCGTCGCCGTCGTCACGATGCGTCAGGTAGAGCGGACGTATGCTCGGGCTCCGCGCGATCTCACGCCTTTTCTGATCAAGGCGTTTGGCGCTAAAATGGTGCTGTTTGGCGGGTACGTCGCCCTGGTCATCGGACTCTCCTCACTCGATCCACTTCCGTTTGTCGTGAGCTTTACGGTGTACTTCATCTGTCTCCACGGCCTCGAGGCGCTACGACTCCGATCGCTCTTTTCCACTGCCGCCACCGAATCACACCCATGAGTCAGCCCGAATCGCACGCGGCGGAGGCAGTCGAGCACGCCCAGGAGGGCTTTGACGCTGGTGAGGTGATCATCGGTCATGTGGCCAACGGTGGCTTCGATCACCCCGTGATTGGCATTGATCCCATCTTTGGCATTGATTTCTCGGTCACGAAGCACGTGTTCATGCTGTGGTTCGTTGCCGCCGTGGTGTTTGTGGGCGCGACGCTAGCGACGCGACGCTACCTACGGCAGGACCGGATGATTCCGTCCGGATTCATGAACGCGCTCGAGTTCGTCGTCGTGTTCATCCGGGACTCCATCGTCTTGCCCAACGTCGGCAAGAAGTTCGTCCATACCTGGACGCCGCTGATTCTGACGTTCTTTGTCTTTATTCTCGGCGCGAACGTAATCGGGCTCATCCCGCTCTTCGACGTCATCGGCTTGGTCGACTATCTGCTCGACACTGGGGAGCATTCGATCCTCAAGAATGTGGTCCACGGCGGCACGACGGCCACGGCCAACTACAACGTCACAGCGGCCCTGGCCACCATTACGTTCGTCGCGATCATCATCGCCGGATCGAAAGCCCACGGGTTCATCCAGCACTGGATCAACTTGGTGCCGTCCGGTCTCGCCTGGCCGATCTACATTTTGCTCATCCCGATCGAAGTGATGGGAATGTTCGTCAAGCCGTTCGCGCTCACGATGCGACTCGCGGCCAATATGACCGGCGGTCACATTGCGATTCTCGCGATCTTGTCGTTTGTGTTCATTTTTAACGAGATTTCGAACGCCACAGTGGGGATTGGGGTCGGTCTCCTCGTTTCTCTGCCCTTGGCAACCGGCATCATGGCGCTCGAGATCATTGTCGTCCTTGTACAAGCGTACGTGTTTACGCTGCTCACGGCCGTCTTCATCGGGATGGCCATTAACGTGCACCACTAAGCATGCTCGTTGGAAAACGGAGGGTTATCTAAATGGAAGTCTTGCACTATTTCGGTGCCGCGATTGGCCTCGGACTGATCGTCATCGGTGCGGGTCTCGGCATCGGTAAGTTTACGGCCGCGGCAGCCGAAGGCATTGCCCGTCAGCCGAGTGCGGCGGACCAGATCACGGGCGCCGTCAACTTGCCGCTGTTCCTGCTCGAAGGCGTCGCAATTCTCGCCGAGGTCTTCGTCCTGCTCGTCGTGTTGATGAAGTAGTCGGGAGCTCGTCCCGGTATCGCGACCGATAGGAGAACGCCGTCATGGATAACCCGCTCGTTCAGCCGGACCCCGGGCTGTTCATATGGACGATCTTGACGTTCATCGTCCTGCTGTTTCTGCTCGGAAAGTTCGCCTGGAAACCGCTACTCCAGGCGCTCGAGAGTCGCCAGGAGTCGATTCGGAAGTCCCTGGATGACGCGGAGCAGGCCAGGCAGGAGCTCGAACAGGTCCAGTCAGAATCCGCCCGAATCGTCGCAAAGGCCCGCGCCGACGCCGACACGATCATTGCGAACAGCCGGGCCGATGCCGCGAAGCTTCAGGAAGAGCTCAAGCAGAAGGCGCGGGCGGAAGCCGACGGGATCCTGCAGAATGCCGAGAAGCAGATTCAGCGGCAGACCGAGCAATCGCTCGGCCAGATTAGAGGCGAAGCGGTCGAGATCTCACTCATGATCGCGTCGAAGCTCATTCAGCGAAACCTCTCCGAAGAAGACAACACGCGGTTGATCGAAGACACCCTCAAGCAGATCCGGCAGTAATCTAACGCGAGACTGCGAACGGGACGAGCATATCCAGCGTCTGCGCCGCGGCCTCGGCCTGCTCGAAAACCGGTTGGGGGTAGACGCCGAAGAGGATGCTACCGGCGAGCGTGATCACGACTGCAGTCGCCATGGCGGCGCCGAGACGGATCTCGGACCCCATGACCTCCTCTTTGATCCACATGAAGACCACGACGCGAATGTAATAGAAGAGCGAGATCGCGCTGTTGACGACGCCGATCACGGCGAGCGAGATGAAGCCCTCCTCGATCGCCGCGCTAAAGATCCAGAACTTCCCCATGAATCCGGCCGTCGGGGGAATGCCGCCCAGCGACAGCATGAAGACCAACATGGCGATTGCCGACAGCGGACTCCGAGAATACAGGCCACTCAGATCCTTCAGCTCGTCACCCACGACGTCAGAGCGCCGGAGCAACGTCACAATGGCAAAGGCTCCGAGCTGCATGAACAGGTAGAAAAACAGGTAGACGAGGGCCGCCGTGACCCCTCGCTGCGAGCCGGCGACGACACCGATCAGCATGTACCCAGAGTGGGCGATCGAGGAGTACGCCAGCAGGCGCTTCGTGTTCGTCTGCGTGATGGCCGCCAGGTTCCCGACAGTCATCGTGAGGACTGCGAGCCACCAGAAGAACACCTGCCAGTCGGCGATCACGGCGGGGAGCCCTTCCATGAACACGCGCAGCAGCATCGCGAACGCCGCCGCCTTCGACCCCACGGAGAGGAAGGCCGTGACCGGCGTGGGGGCCCCCTCGTACACATCAGGCGCCCACATGTGGAACGGCACCGCCGCAATCTTGAACCCGAGGCCAGCCCCGACGAGCACGAGCGCCAGCAGCGCTGTTCCCCCGGTTGGCTGCGCCGCCAGCGCCTGACTGATGTCGGCCAGGCGAGTGGAGCCCGATAGGCCGTACAGCAGTGACATGCCGTAGAGCAGGATACCGGTGGAAAAGGCGCCGAGTAAGTAGTACTTGACCCCGGCTTCGTTCGACCGCTCGCTAGGCTTGAGGAAGGCGGCCAACACGTAGAACGACACCGCCATCGTCTCGAGACCGATGAACAGGGTGATCAGGTCCACGCCGCTGGCCATGAACATCATGCCAAGCGTTGCGCACAGAATCAGGAAGTAGAACTCGCCCGCCCGCACGCGCTCGACCTTCAGATAGGTCTCAGACATGAGCACGGTCACGAACGCCGACAGCAGGAAGACCACCTTGAAGAACAACGCGAAGCCGTCGATGGCCAAGAGTCCCCGCGAGGCTACGGCGTCCACACCCGCGAACCTCAGCAGAACGACGGCCGTGACCGCAAGAGTCGCAAGCGTCGCGGGAAAGGTCAGGTCGTCCCGGTCACGAGCAATCAAATCGACAAGAAGCACCAGGAGCGCGCCCGCGGTGAGCACGATCTCGGGCAGGATGTAGTAGAAATCCGCCCCGGTAAAGCCAGCCGGCATCGGCATCTATCGAGTCCCTCCGCGAACTGGCCCGGCGGTGGTCTCTGTGGCGACGACTGCATCGCCTTGCTGGGCGCCGGCCATGAGCGGGCGCGGCGTGTAGTCGCTGTCAACCCGCATCATCACATGGTCGACGGATGTCTCCAGGCGGTCGAGAAACGGCTTCGGATACAGGCCGATCCAGACTGCCAGCACCAGCAATGGTGCAAACGTTGCGAACTCTCGCAGACTCAAATCCGAAAGGCCCTCGTTCTTCGGGTTCGTCACGTCACCGAACATCGTTTGCTGATACAGCCGCAGCATGTAGGCCGCGCCGAGGACGATGCCGGTCGCCGCGACTGCGGCCCAAAGCTTGTTCACCACGAAGATGCCTTGCAGAATCAGCACCTCACCGATGAACCCATTAAGCGTCGGCAGACCAATCGACGACATCGTCATGATCAGGAAGATCGCCGCGTAGACCGGCATGACCTTCGATAGACCGCCGTACTCGGAAATCTCGCGTGTGTGCCTCCGCTCGTAGACGATTCCCACGATGAGGAAGAGCGCGCCAGTCGAGATGCCGTGGTTCAGCTGCTGCACGATGCTGCCGGTGATACCCACCGGCGTCAGGGCGAACAACCCGAGCATCACCAGGCCCATATGGCTCACACTCGAGTAGGCCACGAGCCGCTTCCAGTCACGCTGCGCCATCGCCACCAGCGCTCCGTAGATGACGCCGACGATCGATAGCGCGGCGACCCACCAGACGGATGCCGCCGTCGCCTCTGGCAGGATCGGCAGACTAAACCGAATAAAGCCGTAAGTCCCCATCTTCAGGAGGACAGCTGCAAGGATGACCGATCCGGCCGTGGGCGCGTCGGTGTGTGCGTCGGGCAACCAGGTGTGAAACGGGAACATCGGCACCTTGATCGCGAACCCCAAGAAGAACGCCAGGAACACCCACCACTGCAGCTCGAACGGCATGCTCAACTCATGGAAGCAGGTGATGTCGAACGAATAGACGCCGGTCACGCTCTCGTGGTGGAAGTAGACCGCGAGAATACCGAGCAGCATGACCACGCTGCCGACGAGCGTGTAGAGGAAGAACTTGATCGCGGAGTACAGCCGATTGTCGCTGCCCCAGATGCCAATGAGGAAATACATCGGCACCAGCATGACTTCCCAAAACAAGAAGAAGAGCAGGAAGTCGAGCGACACGAAGGCACCAATCATGCCGCTCTGGAGCATCAACAAGAAGATGTAGTACTCCTTGACCCTCATCGTGATCGCCGTCCACGAGGACAAGATCGCGATCACGCCCATCATCGTGGTGAGGAGGACCAAAAGAGCGCTGAAACCGTCGACACCCAGGAAGTACTCGGCGCCAATCGACGGAATCCAGGGCATCTTCTCGACGAACTGCCAATCCGGGTTCTTCGTGTCGTAGCTGAACCAGAGCGGCAACGAGACCACGAACCCGATCAAGGCGAACGCGTTGGCGATCCACCGGATGAGGTCGTGGCTGTGCTTGTTGACAAAGAGCAGGATGCCGGCCCCGACGAGTGGGGTGAAGAGTATCAGCGACAGGAGCGGGTATTCAGCGTAGCTCATGGTCTTATATCAGGCTCGGTATTGGTTCAGAGACCAACGAGGTACCACGTGACGAACGCAAAGACGCCGACCAGCGTGGCAAACGCGTAGTTTTGAATGAGGCCGGTCTGGACGCGACGGGATGTGTAGCTCGCTTCGCGGATGGTGCCGCCGACGAGATTTACGAGGCCGTCTACGACGTACTTGTCGATCACGTGCGACACCCAGGATGCGACGATCGTCAGCCAGCCGGCGCCATTGACGGCGCCGTCGACGACGGTGCGATCGACCGCAAACAGGCCCCGGGCGCTCGACATGGTGCCGGCCACGAACGTCGCGCCGTAGAACTCGTCCACGTAGTACTTGTTGGTGAGCACGCGATGGGCTCCGGAGAACGACGTGGCCCACTGGTCCGCGATCGCCGGCTGCTGCTCGTAGTTTCGTCGAGCCAGCAAGATTCCGCCGATCGCGACCAACACGGAGAATCCCATCAGTCCGAGCTCGGCCGTATGCGAGAGGTGGGGCGCTTCCTCCCCCTGTTCGCCTTCACCACCACCATGCGCTGGGTCGCCGGCGACGAAACTCGGCTCCAAGTAATGCTCGATGGCGTTCGGAACGCCGATCGGCTCGCCGAGCACAGCAGGGACACCGACGTACCCCGCGAAGACCGCGCCAACGGCGAGAACAATCAGGGGGATCGTCATCGCGCGGGGAGACTCGTGTGGACCATGCCAGGCATGGCCCCCATGCTCGTCGTCCCTGTCATTACCATGGGCGCCATGGTCATCCCCGTGCTCCCAGGACGGTCCACGGTACTCGCCGTGGAACGTCATATAGATCAAACGGAACATATAGAACGCCGTCATGCCCGCGGTAATCGCCCCGACGGCCCAGAGCCATGGGCTCCCATTGAAGGCGAACGCGAGAATCTCGTCCTTGCTGAAGAAGCCTGATAGACCCGGCACACCGGCGATGGCGAGCGCGCCGATCAACATCGTGAGGTAGGTGGTCGGCATGTGTTTCCGCAGGCCACCCATCTTGGTCATCTCCTGCTCGTCGTTCATCGCGTGGATGACCGAGCCGCTGCCGAGGAAGAGCAGCGCCTTGAAGAAGGCATGCGTCATGAGATGAAAGGCCGCCGCACCGAACGCCCCGACACCGGTCGCGAGAAACATGTAACCGAGCTGTGAGACCGTCGAGTAGGCCAGCACCTTCTTGATGTCGGTCTGCACCAGACCGATCGTCGCCGCGACCAGCGCGGTCGCCGCCCCAACGACGGCCACGATCGTCATGACGGTCGGCGCGTGGGTGAACAGTACGGCGTTTCGACACACCATGTAGACGCCCGCGGTGACCATGGTGGCCGCGTGAATGAGCGCAGACACCGGCGTCGGACCCTCCATCGCGTCGGGAAGCCAGACGTAGAGCGGAATCTGCGCGCTCTTCCCGACGGCGCCAATGAACAGGAGCAGGCAGATCAACGGCACCGCCCCAACTAGACCGGTCTCGACGGGCATGTGCGACGCCGCTTCGGCCACTTCATGGAAATCCAGCGTCCCGAACGTGAAGAACACCAGGAAGATGCCGAGCACGAATCCCCAGTCACCAATCCGATTGACGATGAAGGCCTTCTTGCCCGCGTCGGTCGCGCTCTGCTTGTGGTACCAGAAGCCGATGAGCAGGTAGGAACACAGCCCGACCCCCTCCCACCCCACGAACATCACCAGGAACGTACTTCCCAGCACGAGCGTGAGCATGAAGAAGCAGAAGAGGTTGAGATAGCAGAAGAACCGCGCGTAGGCCGGTCGTGGCTCGTGGTCCATGTACGACGTCGAGTAGACGTGGATCAGGAACCCGATCCCGGTGACAACCAAGAGCATCATGCCCGACAGTGGATCGAGCGTGAATTCCCACGGAACCTCGAACGATCCCAATCCCCCGACCGTATCGAGAGGAATCGGCGGAATCCAGTGCGCGAGCCTGACCGAGTGAAACCGCTCGTCGCCGGGGAGCCCCAGCAACTGAATGAACGCGCCGACCGAGAGCAGAAGCGCCAGGCCCATGGTGCTGCAGGCCAGGAGCCCAGCCGTTCGCTTGCTGAAGAAGCGAATGCCGAACAGCCCATTGACCGCCGCGCCGATACCCGGAAGTATCGGGATCAACCAGATCAGATCCATTTATCCGCTCGTCCTCACCATCGCATGACCGTCATCTCATCGATGTTGACGGTTTCCTTGTTGCGATAGAACGCTAGGAGGATTCCGAGCCCCACGGCCGCCTCGGCGGCAGCCACCGCAATGACGAACACGGCAAACACCTGCCCCGACAAGTCGTCCATCTGGTGCGCCAGCGCCACCAGATTGATGTTGACCGCGTTCAGGATCAGCTCGATCGACATGAAGATGATGATGATGTTGCGACGCGTCAGTACACCGATCACGCCGATCATGAAGAGCGCTGCCGACAGAACGGTGTAGTGCTGGGGGGTAATCTCGAGCACAGCTACTCCTACGACGGCAGGCTCCGCTTTGCCAGCACGATGGCTCCGATCATCGCCACAAGTAACAACATGGACGCGAGCTCGAAGGGAATGAGATAGTCCGTGTACAGCACCCACCCGAGCTCTTCGGTATTCCCTCCGCGGACGGACTCCGGAAACACGCGCGTCGTCCGAGCCGCGGCTGGTGCCGGGTCGCGGATCGACCAATACGCCGCCATTGCGAGCAGCTCCGCCAGCACGACGCCCGACAGCACCACTCCGATGCGTCCCACCCGGCGGGAGTCGGCGTGCCGTTCGGGCTCACGCTTCAGATTCACGAGCATCACGACGAATAGGTACAGCACGACAATGCCGCCGGCATACACCATGATCTGGATGACCGCCAGGAACTCGGCATTGAGCGTCACGTACAGAGCCGCCACGAACAGGAAATTCAGAACCAGGAACAGCACGCTGTGCACCGCACTGCGGGCTACGATCACAGCGACCGCAAGTCCGAGTATTAGCGCCGACAGGGTGTAGAACGTGATGGCTTCCAGCATGGCGTCTAGAACGCGACCTTCAAGACGCCCGTGAGCACGAGGTTCACAAGCGCGATCGGAATGAGCACCTTCCACCCGATGTTCATGAGCTGGTCATATCGATATCGAGGCAGCGTTGCCCGGAGCCAGATAAAGACATAAAGCACGAGAAAGATTTTCCCGATCAGCCAGATCCACGAAGGAATCAGATCGAGGAAGCTCAGCGCCTCGACGTTCGGGAACGGTCGCAACCAGCCGCCGAAGAACATGATCGCGACGACCGCGGAGATGACGATGATGTTGGCGTACTCCGCCAGAAAGAAGAGCGAAAAGCGCATCCCACTGTACTCGGTGTGAAATCCGCCCGTGAGCTCGGTTTCAGCCTCAGGCAGATCAAACGGGACGCGATTGGTCTCGGCCAGTCCGCCGATGAATACGAGCATCATCGCTACCGGCTGCCAGAATGCAAACCACCACCCCTGTTCGAGTTGGGCCTCCACGATCTTGATCATGCTCAGGGAGCCGGCGGTGAGGATCATGCTGACAAGCGTGATCGTGACCGCGATTTCATAGCTGATGAGCTGAGCCGAGGCGCGCAGGCTAGACAGCAGCGGATACTTGCTGTTGGAGGCCCACCCCCCCAGGATGATTCCGTAGACGCCAATCGACGTCACGGCCACGATGAACAGCAGGCCGACGTTCACATCGGCCACGTAGTAGATCGGGTCGAAGCCGAACGGGATGACCGAAAAGACGACGAGCGCCGGCACGAGACTCATGATCGGCGCGATCGTGAAGACCCACTTGTCTGCCTTGGTCGGAGTGATGTCTTCCTTGAGAATCAGCTTGATCGGGTCAGCCAGCGCCTGCAGGATTCCGTGCGGGCCTACGCGCATCGGACCGAGGCGAGACTGTGCCCAGGCGATGACCTTGCGCTCCATCAGGACGAGGAAGGTGACCGCCACGAGAATCGCGTTGATGATGACTGCGATCTTGAGCAGCGGAAAGACCAGGGTGTCGAGCATGACTAGCGGTCCACCTCACCGAGCACGATGTCGATGGTCCCGATGAGCGCGACCACGTCAGCAACGAGGTGCCCTTCGACGAGCCGGCTCAGCCCCTGGAGGTTGCAGAACGACGGCGGTCGCACCCGAAGCCGATACGGGTTAGTCGAGCGCCCGTCGCTGGCGATGAAGTACCCGATCTCGCCCTTCGGCGATTCGACGGCATGATAGGTTTCGCCGGCCGGGGGCTTGATCAGGCGCGGGACCTTCCCCATGATCGGTCCCTCGGGCAAGCCGTCGAGCGCCTGGCGGATAATCCGGATCGACTGTTTGAACTCCTCCATCCGGATGAGGTACCGGTCGTAGGTGTCGCCCCGAGTCCCCAGCGGAATGTCGAAGTCGAATTCCTCATAGGCCGCGTTGGGCTCGTCCTTGCGGATGTCTCGCGATACACCGGAGCCGCGCAATGGTGGGCCACTCAGGCCCAGGGCTGTCGCTTCCTCGCCGGAGATGACGCCGATATCCTTGGTTCGTCCGAGCCAGATGCGATTGTTGGTTAGGAGCTGCTCGTACTCCTCGAGCTTGGGCTCCATCAAGTCACAGAAAGCGCGAACCTTCCGATCCCAGCCGCTCGGAACGTCCAGTGGAAGACCGCCGATACGCATCGAGTTGTAGGTCAACCGCGCGCCGCAGTACTCCTCGAACAAGTCGAGTACGAGCTCGCGCTCGCGGAAGGCGTACAGCAACACCGTCATGGCTCCGATGTCCATGGCGTGGGTCCCGAGCCACAGGCAATGGCTCGCGATCCGCTGCAGCTCCGCCAGGAGCGTGCGAATGTATCGCGCGCGGCGGGGCACCTCGATCTGCATCAGCTTCTCGACCGCCTCGCAATAGCCGAGATTGCTCGATGCGGCCGCGACGTAGTCCATCCGATCGGTCAACAGGATGATCTGCGTCCAGTCCCGATTCTCACAGAGCTTCTCGACGCCGCGATGGATGTAGCCGATGACGCAGTCGGCCTTCACCACGCGCTCGCCGTCGAGGCGCAGGACGACCCGGAGCACCCCGTGAGTGCTGGGATGCTGCGGCCCCATGTTGAGGACGAGCTCGTCGGCGTCGAACGCAGACGGCGAGGCAGCGGCGCGGGGCGTGTCGAGTGTCATTGCGTTATTGTCGCGAGCTATTCGATCTCGGCCTCGGCCTCGACTTCCGCCTCAGCTTCGTCAGAGAGGTTGCGCAGCCGCAGCCAGTCCATCGGGTTCTCCATCAGCAGCTCACCCGGGCCTTCCAACGGATAGTCCTTGCGCTGCGGGTGTCCCTGCCAGTCGTCCGGCATCAAGATCCGTCGCAGGTCGGGGTGGCCGACGATATTGACGCCGTACTGATCCCAGACCTCGCGCTCGAGCCAGTTGGCCGCCGACCACACACCGGTGACGGACGGGACCTTTTCGCCCTCGGCGGCGCGCACCTTCACGCGCACGCGCTGTCTGAGACGCACCGAGTAGAGGCAGTAGACGACATCGAACCGTTTGGCTCGCGGAGGCCAATCGACCGCCGTCACGTCCGAGCAGTAGTCGAACGCGCAGGCTGGATCGTCACGTAGGAACGTCGTCACCGCAACGAGATGTTCCGGGGGAACAATCACAGTCCAGTCGCCAACCCAGTAGCTCAGCTGCTCGACGGCATCCGGCAGGGCCGCCTGCAGGGTGGATACGTAGGCGGGAATCTCGAGGGCCTCAGGCGGTGCCTGATCTTCAGGCCCCTTTGGTGGCTCCGGCGGCGGCTTCCGCGCTGGCTTGGGCTTGGGCTTAGCCGCAGCCGGCTTCCCGGCCTCAGCGCCGGTCGGCGGCGGCGCAGCAGGCGTCGCGCCCGGCTTCGCTGGCGAGGCGCCGCCTGCCTCCGGCTTCGATCCGTCGCCGCTCCCCGGTTTGTCCTCAGCCATCGCTCACCCTGTCAGGCCGGTTAGACCCATTCCAGCGCGCCCTTCCGCCAGGCATATGCGTAGCCAACGACCAGAATGAACAGAAACACCAGCATCTCAATCAAACCAAATAGCAGCAGCTCGTCCATGATGACCGCCCACGGAAACATGAACACCGTTTCCACGTCGAAGATCACGAAGAGCATGGCAATCAGGTAGTACCGGACGCTGTAGCGGTCGCGCGCGTCGGTCAGCGGCTCGATACCGCACTCGTACGGCTCCAGCTTCACGCGATTGTACTGGCTAGGATGGACGAGCCCCGCCACCATCAGCGTGAAGATGGCGAAGCCAATCGCGACCAGCACGAACAGAAAAATCGGTATGTACGCGTCCAACATTGGTTGTCAGGAGTCGCCTGCTCGCGCCAACAGGCTGGCCGGGGCAGATGACGCGGTGTCGGGCCGAAAAACCGCGCTATTTGTAACATGCGCCCGGGCGAGGGGTCAAGGAATCCAAACAACCGGCTCGGGCGCGGTCCAGGACCCGCAACTCTCGCATTTACAATGGTTTTCGCCTGCCCCGCAATCTTGACGGTCTTCCAGAGCGGAACCTATACTTCGAAAAGGGAGACGAGCCGCCAGATAGGCGACCTCACCCGTGATTCCTCGATGGCAAACATCTTCCGCAGTGTCACCATCGCACTCATGTCGGCGCGTGTGCGCGTAGCCCATCCCCTCATCGTTCTGACCGGGGTCGCCATCCTGGCATTGGTCGCACGCGGCGAACCTCGACCGGCGCAGCAGGATCAGCCTGGGCAGCCGTCGTTCCGTTCCGGCGTTGACGTGGTCTCACTCAGCGTGACCGTCACCGACCCCGACCAGCGGTTCGTGACCGATCTCGCCGTTGAGGAGTTCCTCCTCTACGAAGACGGCAAACAGCAGGAGGTGACCTACTTCACGCGTGAGCAGCTGCCGATTGCCCTGGCCTTGCTGATGGACACCAGCGCGAGCATGGTCGAGCGGATGACGACGGCCCAGGAGGCCGCGATTGGTTTTGCGCGGCAACTGCGCCCCGACGATCTCGCAGAGGTGGTCGACTTCGACAGCCGTGTGGATATCCTGCAAACCTTCACGAGCGACATCGACAAGCTCGAACTGGCGATTCGGCAAACGTCGGCGGGGGGATCGACGTCGCTCTACAACGCCCTGTATATCTCGCTTCGGGAGCTCAGGAAAGCGCCGCTCAACGTCGAGGAGCTCCGGCGCGAGGCAATCGTCGTGCTGTCTGACGGCGAAGACACGTCCAGCCTCATGACATTCGAAGAAGTGCTCGAGCTTGCCAAGCGCTCCGAAACGGCCATCTACACGATCGGGCTGAAATCGGGTGAAGACAGTGCCAAGGCAGGATTTCGGGAGTCTGACTTCGTGCTCCGTGAATTGGCCCAGGAAACCGGCGGCCGATCCTTCTTTCCGGACTCCGCGGAAGACCTGGCGGGCATCTACCAGCTGATCTCGGATGAGCTGTCCAGCCAGTACGCGCTTGGCTACGTGTCGAGCAACCCCTTGCAGAACGGGCGATGGCGCCGCATCATCGTTCGCGTCGACCGCGACGAGGTTCAGGCGCGCACGAAGCAAGGCTACTACGGGCCAGCGGGCAACTAGTGTAGTACGTGCGCACGCAGGTACGCTGATGAACCTTCTGCCTTTCGCGCTCTACGTCGTCGCCAGCGGCGCCTATGCGTTCCACTTTGCCAAGCGGAGCGAGCCCGCTGGACGTCTTGCCACCGTCACGCTCGTGTTCGGAGCATTGACGCACGCGTTCGTGATCGGGATGCAAACGATGCAGGTCGGGCACATTCCCTTCGTGGGCACGACGGGCGCGATGTCAGCGTTCGTCTGCCTCCTCGCTCTGGCGTACCTCTACACCGAGATGATGACGAACGAGCGGGCCATGGGCGTCTTCGTCGTTCCGCTCATGGCCGTCATGCAGATCATCCCGGCCGTCACGAATACTGTGACCGAGCGGCCCGCCGTCCTCGACAGCCCATGGTTCGCCATCCACGTACTGGCCCTGCTGTTTGCCTATGCCAGTTTCGCGCTGGCGTCGGTCGTCGGCGTCACCTACGTTCTCCTCTTCAAGGAGCTCAAGGGGAAGCACTTGGGGTTCTTCTATGCGCGGCTGCCCTCGCTCCAGGTGCTGGATCTGATGAACGGTCGGGCGGTCACCGTCGGCTGGCTGTTCCTGACCGTGGGTCTGGCGGTCGGCGCCGTATGGCTGTTTCAGGTACAGCCCAATAGCACAGACCCCCGAGTTCAGGCCATGTCGCTGCTCGATCCGAAGATCTTCATCGTGGTGCTCTGCTGGATGGTCTATGCGTTCGAGCTCTTCGCGCGTCGAGCAATTGGCTGGAGCGGCCGCCGCGCGGCGGTGTTGTCGACCATCGGCTTCACGATCCTGCTGCTGAACTTCGTGCCGGTTGGGTACTTCGTTACCGACAGCCACAACTTCTACTAGCGTGAGTGCACACTAAGGACCGCTCGTGAACTTGTTCTTGCTCGGAGCCAGTCATCACAGTGCGCCGGTCGATCTCCGAGAACGGATCGACTTCTCACGGCGCGGTGTTCCGGAGGCACTTGCTGTCGTCGGTGAGATTTCAGGCGTCGCGGAGGCTGCGATCCTCTCGACGTGTAATCGTTCTGAGATCTATGTCATGTGCGAGGCTCCAACGAGCCAGCGGCAAGCGCTGACAACGTTCATGAGCTCGTATCACGACGTGCAAGAATCCGAGCTAGGTCCGCATCTCTACATTCGGCAGGACGGCGACGCAACGCGGCACCTTTTCCGGATCGCCGCCGGACTCGATTCACTCGTCGTCGGCGAGCCGCAGATCCTCGGACAGGTCAAGGACGCGTATACCATCGCGTCAGGGCACGGATACACCGGGGCCCTCCTGAACCGGTTGTTCCACTGGTCGTTCGGCGTTGGCAAACGCGTGCGATCGGAAACCGGGATCGGGGAAGGAGCGGTCTCGGTGAGCTACGCCGCGATCTCGCTGGCGAAAAAGATCTTCGGCGACCTGGAGGGGCGGCAGGCCCTCCTGATCGGGGCGGGTGAAATGGCTGAGCTGACCGCCACACACCTCAAGTCGCACGCGGTGGGCCAGATTCAGGTTGCCAGCCGGACGCCATCCCATGCGGCCACGCTGGCTGCCAAGGTCGGCGGCGAGCCGGTCCCGTGGGAGGACATCACCGCACATCTCGCGGCGGCCGATGTGGTCGTCACGGCAACCGGATCGGCTTCGCCGATCGTGACACGGCGTCAGGTAGACACCGCGATGCGCCCGCGGCGCGACAAGCCATTGTTCATCATCGACATCGGTCTGCCCCGCGACGTCGATCCGACGGCAGCAGACATCGAACAGGTGTTTCTGTACAACATCGACGACCTGCGAACCATCGTTCGTGAGAACCTCACGCGCCGGCAGGCACGGGTCGATCGGGCCGAGCTGATGGTCGACGAAGAGGTCGACCGCTTCATGGTCTGGCTCCGCTCCCGCGCTGCCATTCCGACGGTCGTCGCCTTGAGACGTCGTTTCGAGGCCATTCGTCGGTCCGAGCTGAACCGACTCGAGTCGAAGCTCGCGCCGCTCACGCCCGCAGCCCGCGCACGTGTCGACGAGGTCACTAGACTTCTCGTCGAGCGGCTTCTGTCTGCGCCGACCGAACAGCTGAAGGCCGCGACCGACGAGGAAACCGTTGCGGCGTACGCGGACGCGCTCAACTGCCTGTTCAAGCTCCCGGACGAAGCCGAAGAGTTCGCATCGAGCGAGGCGGTTCTTCCTGAGTCGAACGCTCCACGGTCCTCGAGAAACCGTTGACGAAGCTCCGGATCGGCACGCGAGGCAGCCCCCTGGCCCTCAGGCAGGCGCGGGCGGTTGAGTCGGCCATTGCGGACACCGGCGGCCCGGCGTGCGAGATCGTCACGCTCACGACGACCGGAGATCGGCTTGCGCAGTCTGTTCTCGCTGAACTTGGCGGCAAGACGGTCTTCGTCAAGGAGATCGACGAAGCCCTCATCAGCGGGACCGTCGACCTGGCGGTCCACAGCGCGAAAGATCTGCCATCCGAACTACCACCTGGACTTCGTGTCTGCGCTGCGCTGCCGCGCGAGGATCCGCGGGACGTGCTTATCGTGAAAGCGCCCACGTCGGCGGCCGACCGGCGCCCGGTTGACGCCGGCTCACTCGTCGCATCGCTCGGACACCACCCGACGATCGCCACCGGGAGCGTCCGCCGCGTTGCGCAGCTTCGCCGACACTTCCCTCACGCGACCTTCTCAACGATCCGGGGAAATGTCGACACCAGAATACGCAAGCTGGACGCCGGCGAGTGCGACGCCTTGGTGCTGGCCGCAGCGGGTGTCCGGCGCCTGGGCCTCGGGGATCGTATCGCCGCGCATCTGTCGTTCGAGGAATGCGTGCCCGCCCCAGGTCAGGGCATCGTGGTCATCGAGGCCCGGGCGAATGATCACGCAACACAGGACGTGGTGTCCGCTATCAGTGACGTCTGGGCGATGACGTCGCTCGCCGCCGAACGGGCGCTACTGGCGGAGCTTGGCGGTGATTGTCACGTCCCAATCGGTGCCATTTCGACGTCGGATGGGACCACGCTGACCCTCACGGCACTGGTCGCGACGCTGGATGGCTTACGGGCGATCCAACAGCGGCAACAGGACGACCACGCACGAGCGATGGAGCTTGGCCACGCCGTTGGGCAGGCTCTTCTGCGTGATGGGGCGGCTGAGATCATTGCCGACGCTCGCGCCGTGCAGCCGTCATGAAACCGGCACACGTCTATTTGATCGGAGCCGGCCCCGGAGATCCGTCGCTTATCAGCGTTCGCGGCCAGCGGTATCTGAGCTCGGCAGACGTCGTCGTGTATGACCGGCTCGTCGACCGGCGCCTGCTGCGGTCGGTCCGGGCTGACGCCGAGCTGATCGATGTCGGCCCGGCCGCGCCCCAACCGCTCGAGCAAGACGCCATCAGCATCCTGCTGGCCGACAAGGCTGGGGAGGGCAAGACCGTGGCGCGGCTGAAGTGGGGGGACCCGTTCATCTTCGATAGCGGCGGCAAGGAAGCGCTCCTCCTTCACCAGCACGGCGTACCGTTCGAAGTCGTGCCCGGCATTCCGCCAACCATCGGCAGTCCGTGTTACGCAGGGGTGCCGCTCACCTATCCCGAGGCTGGCGACGCCATCGTGATCATTCGCGGACACGAAGCCGAAACCAACGTACCGCCGGATGTCGACTGGAAGCGGGTAGCGCCGCTGACATGCACGGTGGTGAGCTATGCCGGCGGCGCACAACTCGAGGTGATCATCGACGAACTGCTCAGGCACGGCCGGTCGCCCGACGAGCCGGCCGCGCTGATCATGCGCGGCACGCTTCCCACTCAGCGAACCGTTGCAGGCACCCTGAAGCAAATACAGGCGGTGGTGCACAACGCAGAGCGACGGGGATCCGGCGTTCTCGTCGTTGGCCCCGTTGTCGGCTTCCGGGAGTACCTGCGGTGGTTCGATAGGCGGCCGCTGTTCGGCACGAGGATTCTCGTGACCCGTCCAGAGGACCAGGCTGCTGAGCTCGTCGACCGCCTGCTCGTGCTGGGTGCCGATACGGTCGAAGCTCCCACGATTCGCGTCGTGCCAGCCGAGGACTATGGACGACTCGATGCGGCATGCGACCGCATCTCGAGTTTCGACTGGGTCGTCTTCACGTCCGTCAATGGCGTCGAGCAGTTCATGGGACGCCTCAACAGAGGGGCACGGGACGTCCGAGAGCTCAAAGGCGTGCGCCTGTGCGCCGTCGGCCCGGCCACCGCCGAACGCTTGGCGACGTACGGTCTGCGTGTCGACCTGATTCCCGAAGAGCATCGCGCCGAGGGCGTTG
This sequence comes from Vicinamibacterales bacterium, assembly GCA_965216615.1. Taxonomy (GTDB): domain Bacteria; phylum Acidobacteriota; class Vicinamibacteria; order Vicinamibacterales; family UBA8438; genus CAUZIB01. The sequence goes on from CBDCGH010000023.1 coordinate 728,111, forward strand.
TGGCGGCCATGCGGCAAGCGGAAGACCTCGGAGGCCAACACGTCCTTCTGCCGCGGGCGGACCTGGCAAGACAGGTTCTGCCCGACCAACTCCGCATGGCAGGCGCGGAGGTCGAGGATGTCGTTGCCTACCGTACGGTGCTTGCCGGCAATAGTGACACTGACGATGACGGTGACGGCGACCCTGACGTGTACCGGATGCTCCTCGACCAGGAGATCGACGTCGTGACGTTTACCAGCGCCTCGGCCGTGAGAAACCTCGTCAAGATCCTCGGTGAGGAACCAGCGGTCGATCTCTTGAACACGGCAGTGGTGGCCGTCATCGGACCCGTCACCGCGAGCGCGGCCCACGATCTGGGGATCACAACGTCCATCATGCCGTCTAGCTATACGATCCCGGCTCTGGTCGAGGCCATCGCCGAACACGTCGCAAATGCCAACGATTCCGAGAGCAAAACACCATGACGCTGAACCTCATCCACCGGCCCCGTCGTCTCCGACAGTCGCCGACCATGCGGGCTCTTGTCCGAGAAACTAGGCTCACGCCCGAGTCGCTGATGTACCCCCTGTTCGTGTGCACAGGCGAAGGTATCCGACGGCCGGTTCCGTCGATGCCTGGCGTGTGTCAGCTCTCAGTCGACGAGACGGTGAAGGAAGTCCAAGCCGCGGCACAGGATGGCATCCGGGCCGTGCTGCTTTTTGGACTGCCGGACCACAAGGACGAAACCGGATCCGAAGCGTGGAATCCCGACGCGCCCGTTCAGGCCGCGGTTCGCGCGATCAAGGATGCGGCGCCAGACCTCCTCGTCGCAACGGATGTCTGTCTGTGCGAATACACCTCGCACGGCCACTGTGGCGTCGTCATCGACTCCGACATCGTCAATGACCAGACTGTTGAGCTCTTGGCGCGAACCGCCGTGTCCCACGCCCAGGCCGGAGCCGACATCGTCGCACCCTCGGACATGATGGACGGCCGGGTCGGCGCCATTCGCGAGGCGCTCGACACTGCAGGGCATGACGCGACTGTCATTCTCTCGTACGCCGCGAAGTACTGCTCGGCGTTCTATGGCCCGTTTCGCGATGCCGCCGACTCAACGCCCGAATTCGGCGACCGACGAACCCACCAGATGGACCCGGCCAACGTGCGAGAGGCCTTGCGTGAGGTCGCGCTCGATCTCGAGGAAGGCGCCGACATGGTCATCGTCAAGCCGGCGCTGCACTACCTCGATGTGGTGGCTCGCGTGAAAGACGAGTTTGGATGCCCGACCGCTGCGTACCACGTCAGTGGCGAGTACTCGATGCTCAAAGCGGCGTCCGGACACGGTTGGATCGATGAAGAGCGTGCGATGCTCGAAACCTTGACGGCGATCGGGCGAGCTGGCGCCGACGTGATCATCACCTACTACGCGCGGGAAGCAGCGCGGCTGATCGGGTGAAGCGCTACTGCGGAGGCTCGATGACGATGGCCTCGAGAGATTCGGCGGTCAGGTCGGCCTCGCCGGCCGGATACTCGTTCACCTTGAGCAGGTAGGCGAGCACATCGGTGTAGGCCTCTGGGCTGAGCCCGCCTGGGTTGTCCTGCGGCATCGTCTGCTGCACGAGGGCCATGAGCTCGCCAAGGCTCTCGCCGGCCCACGGCTCGAGGAACGGGTCGCCGAACAAGCTCGGTCCCATCTCCCCTCCTTCCAGGTTCGCCGCGTGACAGCTGACGCACGTCTGCCGATACACGCGCCTCCCCCGGTTTGCCTGGCGGTCAGAATACACCCCATCACTCAGTGAGGGCCCCTGCGCCATTCCTGCAAACTGGCTCATCGCAACGACGGCCACGGTAGCGGCGACAGAGATGGCCCAACGAATCCATCGCGAGCACGGCATATCTGCATTCTTGCATCGGCCGCAGGCCAGACGCAAACGGGCTCGATTCTTTGGAACACGCCCCTAGCGCCGGCGCAGCCAAAACTCGAAGTCGTATCCCGCGCCCGTCCAGGCCGGAAGCGTGTCGAGTCGCTTCGAGAGCCGATGGAGCTGGAAGTACGGCGGCCACCCGCGGACCCATCGGTGATGCGACGCCACGTCCTGATCGACGAGTCGGGCAAGCGACTCGTACTTCGTCGTATCCGGCTCGCTAGCGGACCCTTCGGGCTCCCGGGTGACGTGCCGAGCGAACCGTCGTTGTCCGGGCAGCCAGCCCAGGGCCTTGAGGCCACGACGAACGCCGATCGCACGTGAGCTCAGGACGTCGTACCCGCATTCCTCGAACAACCTGTTGAGATGGTCCCTCGAGAAAAAGGACAGGTGCCCCTGGTCGAGAAGCGGCAACCCACCGTCAGCCGCGCCGGGGCGCAAGGCCATTGGGCGAAGATTCGCCTCTCCGTTCGGCGTCACCAGCCACAGCTCAGCGCCCGACTTCATGATCCGAGCCGTCTCGACGAGGTGAGACCTGGGATCGCTCACATGCTCCAATAGGTCCTTCTGGATCACGAGATCGAAAGATTCGGCAGCGAAGCCCGCGTCCTCTATCGTGCCGCTCACCACCTCCAGGTCGAATCGGGATCGTGCGTAGTAGGCCGCAAAGGCGGAGGCATCGACACCATCCACTTGGCACCCCGCGTCTCGGAGCGCGCTGAGCAGAAACCCGAGCGCACATCCGACCTCGAGGACGCGCGCGCCACGTCGGCCGCCCTGAAGGCGCCGTGCGAGGAAGTAGGCCTCCCGCGCGCGGCGTTGCGCCTGCCTGGCGTAGTCGCCGTACCCGATTGACGCCGTGGCGTCGAAGTACTCGGCTGGGTACAACCGGCCGACCTCGTCTCGGGTCAGCCTGGGATGTACCTGGCGAAACCCACATGCCCGACAACGGTGGACCCACCGCTCGAAGACCCCTCCAACCGAAACCTCGAGCCACGGCTCGAACGAATCGGCCGCCCGGCAGATGTCGCACCGTTCCGGCACGCACTCATGATATCGTTCGTGCCCGTTATGCCAGGTAGTCGATCTCGCCGACTGTTCGCGCGTGCCACTCGGATCCTGCCAGGGGGCGTCGATAGTCCCGTCCGGGCGTTCGGCGCGGTGGGCGGGCAGCCTCCGTTCATCCGAAGCGCCAAAGGCGCTCGGCTGACGGACGAAGACGGGCGCGTGTACATCGACTACGTCATGTCATGGGGTCCTTTGATCCATGGGCACGCGCCTCGGGAGCTAACCCGTGCCCTGCAGGCGGCGGCTCGACTCGGCACCAGCTTCGGCGCGCCGCACGCCTCTGAAGTCGAGCTCGGCCGCCTCGTGTGTCGCCTGGTTCCATCGATTGAAAGAGTCCGGTTCGTCAACTCGGGAACCGAGGCAACCATGAGCGCACTCCGACTGGCCCGCGCTGCCACCGGGCGCGACAAGGTTGTCAAGTTCGCCGGCTGCTACCACGGACACGCTGACTCATTCCTGGTTGCGGCCGGCTCGGGCGCCATGACGCTCGGCGTGCCGAACAGCCCTGGCGTTCCCAAGGCCGCGGCCGCTGATACGCTCGTCGCGACGTACAACGACCTCGACTCGGTCACTCGACACTTCGTCAAGTTCGGCCGCCGTATTGCCGCCATCATCGTCGAGCCAATCGCGGGGAACATGGGCGTCGTCCAGCCGGCCCCTGGGTTCTTGCGAGGCCTTCGCCGGATCGCCGACCGCCACAAGAGTCTGTTGGTGTTCGATGAGGTGATCTCGGGCTTTCGAGCCGGCAAGGGGGGTGCGCAACGACGATTCGGTGTAAGTCCTGACCTCACCTGTCTGGGCAAGATCATCGGGGGTGGCCTGCCCGTCGGCGCGTACGGTGGCCGAGCAGACCTGATGAATCAGGTCGCACCGGCCGGTCCCGTGTATCAAGCCGGTACCCTGTCGGGTAATCCGCTCGCGATGACCGCGGGCATTTGGGCACTCGAGAACCTCTCCACAGGGATGTACCGGCAGCTCACCAGGCTCGGCGCACAGCTGGCGACAGGCCTCGGGGAAGCCGCGAGGGAGGCAGGGGTGGCGCTGCAGGTCAACCGCGCCGAATCGGTGCTGACGCCCTTCTTCACGGACCGGCCGGTCACCGACTATGCGTCGGCCACCTCGGCCGACACGGGCGCGTACGCGGTCTTCTTTCGAAGCCTGCTCGAACAGGGCATCTACCCACCCCCCTCCCAGTTCGAAGGGTGGTTCCTTTCCGCCGCCCACACAGAACGCGACGTGGCGCGTACGGTTGCGGCCGCCCGCCGAGCGATGCAGGACGTCGCAGCGACGGTCAAGTAGTGGGTGGTATGATGCGAACGAACTACCCATGACCGATACTCGACCGTCTCGGACCACCGAAGTCCGTGTCGGCAACGTGCGAATCGGGGGAGGCGCCCCGATCGCGGTGCAGTCAATGACGATGACCGACACCGCCGACGCCCAAGGTACCGCCCAACAGTGCCTTGAGCTCGTCGCCGGCGGCTCGGATCTCGTCCGCGTGACCGTCAATCATGACCGGGCGGCAGCCGCCGTGCCTGAAATCAAGCAGCGGCTGCTCGATGCAGACTGCACGGCCCCGCTCATCGGCGATTTTCATTACAACGGACACCAGCTCCTGACGGCGCACCCGGCGTGCGCGCGCGCGCTCGACAAATACCGGATCAACCCCGGCAACGTCGGCACCGGTCGGCGGCGGGACGAGCAGTTCACCACAATCTGCGCCGTCGCCCGTGACAACGGACGTCCGGTGCGGATCGGCGTCAATGGTGGATCGCTCAACCAAGAGCTGGTGATGGCGAAGATGCAGGAGAACACCGAGCGCGGCCTCGGCCGATCCTCCGACGAGATCATCAGCGACTGCATGGTGATCTCGGCCCTGGAGTCGACGGCCCTTGCGCTCGATGCCGGACTGACTACCGGCCAGATCATCATTTCGTGCAAGGTCTCTCGCCCAAGCCTGCTGGTCGACGTCTACCGCCGTCTGGCTGGCGAGACGACCCAACCGCTGCACCTGGGCCTAACCGAGGCCGGAATGGGCATAAAGGGGCTGGTCTGGTCGGCATCGGCCATGGGCATCCTGCTTCACGAGGGCATCGGCGACACAATCCGTGTGTCGTTGACGCCTCGACCTGGCGGCGACCGGACGGAAGAGGTGATCGCCGCGTGCGAGCTGCTGCAGTCACTGGGTCTCCGAGCCTTTGCTCCCAGCGTCACCGCGTGTCCCGGTTGCGGCCGAACCACCAGCAGTACGTTTCAGCAGCTGGCAGAACGAGTACAGGATCACATCCGCAGCCAGATGCCCGAGTGGAAGACGCGCTACGAGGGCGTAGAGGAGATGACCGTCGCCGTGATGGGATGCGTCGTCAATGGACCCGGCGAATCCAAGGCCGCGAACATCGGGATCAGCCTCCCCGGTACGGGCGAGGCACCGCAGTGCCCCGTCTACATCGACGGACACCACGTCTCGAGTCTGCGAGGCAACTACGACGAGCTCGCCGAAGCGTTCCGCGCGCTGATCGACGACTACGTCGCCGCGAAGTACTCGAGACGCAGTGACGCGGAGCCGGTCGCACCACACTAGGTGCCGCTCACCCTTCATGCCTCCTCGTCTCATCGCCATAGACATCGACGGTACGCTGCTCGATGGTCGCGGCCAGTTACCCGAGAGCAACCGGGTCGCCGTACGCGCCGCGTTAGACGCGGGGGTCCACGTGGCACTCGCGACGGGGCGGAGCTTTCACCATGCCCAGCCGGTAGCAATCGCGCTCGCGCCATCGGTGCCGATGATCGTCAGCAACGGCGCACTCGTGAAGGAGGCGGATGGCCGGACGTTGCTTCGGCGGGAGCTGGATCAGTCACTCGCCAGGGAGCTCATTGTCCGTGTGCGCGAGAGGCGTGCGGGCGCGGCACTCATTTTCGACCGGCCGGATGCCACCCAGTACATCTATGACGGCATCGATTGGGAGCATCCCAACCGGCGCGCCTACTATGAGCGAAACAAGGTCTTCATGACTCGGCAAGCGCCGCTAGAAGACGCGCTCACAGAGAACCCCATCCAGCTCGCGTTTACGGGCGGGGTCGAAGAAATGCGTGACCTCGCCGATTTTCTCGGCGATTTAGCGGTGAGCGCACGCGTGACGATCACGCTGACCGAGTACGTTGAGCGCGACTTCTCGCTGCTCGATATCATCGCCGAAGGCTGCTCGAAAGGATCGACCCTCGCTGCGTGGGCCGAAAGGCTCGGTCTAGACCGAGATGAGGTGATGGCGGTCGGCGACAACCTGAACGACCGAGAGATGCTGGAGTTCGCGGGGCGTCCGGTCGTCATGGGAAACGCCGTGCCGGAGCTGAAGGCGTTTGGGTGGCCGCTCACCGGCGGCCACGATGAAGGGGGACTGGCCGACGCCATCAGAGCGGCGCTGCCCTGACAGCCTCGCGACGATAACCGAGCGCGTCAGCGCCAGGGCATCAGTCGCTCGATCCAGGCGATGCGCGTCAGATCGTTGTAGATGACGGTGACCATCAGGGTCATCAGCGTCACGAACCCGACCAGCAGCATCCGCTCCTTCATCCGAGTGCTGAAGTCGCGGCGCGAGACTCCCTCCATCGCCATGATGAGGATGTGGCCACCGTCAAGCACAGGAATGGGCAGCAGATTCAGGATGCCGAGATTCAGGGAGATCATCGACAGCAGACTGAGCAAGGCCACGAACCCAATTTCGGCTGCTCCGCCCGAGAGCTGCGCGATCCCCACTGGGCCCACAAGCTGCTTGGGGGACGTCTCTGCAGTGAACAGTCCGACCAAGGTCCGAAAGATCAGGCCGGACCACTCGTAGTTCCGCTCGAGGCTGAGCACGAACGCTTCGCCGAAGCCGGGCTCGACCACACGGACCGGGTATGGAGTAATCGACACGCCGATCAGTCCGACGTCGCCAACCAGCGCGGGCGTCACCTCCACCTCGTGTCGTGTCTCCCCCCGTCTGATGGTCAACATCAGCGGCTCACCAGCGCTGCCGTTGATCCGAGCGATGAGATCCTCCCGGGCAAGCCTCTCACCGCCAATCGCTTCGACTACATCGTCAACCCGCAGCCCAGCTTGATCGGCGGGCTCACCGGGCTTGACGCTCCGGATCTGGGGTTCCATGACCGGGCCGACGCCCAAATCGCCCATCTGGAATTCAGTCTGGGAATCAGGCGTCATGCGAAGCGTGCGCGGTTGCCCATTGGCGCCGAGCACGACAACCGAGAGCTCACGTTCGGCGCGAGGCATGACCGCTACGAACAACTCGGACCATGTCTCGGTGGGCTTCCCTTCGACGCTCAGGATTCGATCGCCAACCTGGATGCCGACGAGCTCGGCCGCCGAGTCCTCCACGACGTTGCCCACGACCGGAGGCATGTCCTCATAGGCAGGAATCTCCGCGCCCTGATAGAGCACGAGCGTCATCACGACGACGGCGAGCACGATGTTCATGACCGGTCCCATGATGAGCACCTGGAACCGCTCCCACTTCGTGCGAGACATGAACTCGTCGGCCGCGCCGGTTCGCGCGTCGTCGGGGTTCTCGCCGGCCATCTTCACGTAGCCACCAAGCGGAATCGCGCTGAGGCAGTACTCCGTGTCACCCCGGCGAAACTTGAGGAACTTCGGCCCGAACCCAAGCGAGAAGGTGAGGACACGAATGCCGATGCGCCGCGCAGCGAGGAAGTGACCCAGCTCGTGCACGAACACCAAGACGCCAATTACAAGAATGAAAGCGAGAAAGCTCGTCACGCGAAAAGTCCAGCCCGTTCCCCGGGAATCAAAGCAAACATCAAACCAAACTATCGCTTCGATTCTACCCTGTGGACGGCATCTTCAGAAAACCGCCGCGCCCACGCATCCGTGTGGCGCACGGCGTCAAGGGAATCAACGCCGCCAAGGCCGGCCGACTCACTCCCTTCGAGCGCCCGCTCGAGGACGGCGGGTATCTGCAGATACGGCAGGCGCCGGTTCAGAAACGCTGAAACGGCGACCTCGTTCGCGGCATTCAGAACCACCGGTAGCGCCGGACTACCTCGCAGGGCCCGATACGCCAGGGCCAGGCATGGAAACCGATCGAGATCTGGGTCGGCGAATTCAAGTCGGCTACAGGCGGCCAAATCGAGTGATGGCAGGTCGGTCACCCACCGATCCGGGTAGGAAAACGCGTACTGGATCGGGAGCCGCATATCGGTCACGCCCAGCTGGGCGATCACGGAGCCGTCACAGAATTCGACCAGCGAATGAACGACCGATTGAGGGTGCACGACCACGTGAATCTGGTCCGCTCCCACGTCGAACAGCCACCGCGCCTCGATGACCTCGAGCCCCTTATTCATGAGCGTGGAGGAATCGACCGTGATCTTGGGACCCATGTCCCATGTGGGGTGATCCAGCGCCTCGGCTGGCGTCACCGATGCCAGTTTGTCTGCCGGACTGTTCCTAAAAGGCCCTCCTGAGGCAGTCAGAATAAGACGGGTAACCTCACGCGTCTCGCGCCCGTGCAAGCACTGGTGGATCGCGTTGTGCTCACTGTCGACCGGAAGAATCACGGCGCCACTGCGCTGCGCCGCCTCCATCATGAGTGCACCGGCCATCACCAGGACTTCCTTGTTAGCCAGCGCGATGGTCTTGCCGCACTCAATCGCGGCGAGCACGGCGTCGAGCGCGGCCGTCCCGGATGTCGCGCACAGAATGACGTCGGCGTCCGGGTGAGTGGCAACCGCGGTCAGACCAGCCTCACCCGGCGGGGCAAGCTCCACGGGCCGACCACTATTCCCAAGTGCGCGCCGAGCGCGATCAACGGCGTCCGGGGTCGCCATCGCGGCGAGGGCCGGATGATGCTCGCGAACCTGCTGCACGAGCCTTTCGGCGTTCCCCCCAGCCGCGAGCGCCACGACCGTGAGTCGGTCCGGATGGGATCGGACGACCGAGAGTGCGCTCTGCCCAATCGAGCCGGTCGAGCCAAGAATCGCAATCTTCTTCACGCGCTCGTGTCCCGTCTACCTCACGAGCTGAACGACCGCGTAGTAGACCGGCGCCGCGAACAGCAGCCCGTCAAGTCGGTCCAGCACACCACCGTGGCCGGGAATGAGCGACGAGGCGTCCTTCATGTTAGCCGCTCGTTTCAAGCTCGATTCGAATAGATCGCCCGCGATTCCGAATCCCGCGACGGCCGCGCCGAGCAGGGCGCGAAACACGGGAGAGATACCCATGAGCCACCAGTGTCCGACCGCGAGCATCACGGCAACCCCGGCTACGATTCCGAATATCGCGCCTTCGACCGTCTTCTTCGGACTCACGGTGGGTGCCAGGGGCCGCCTTCCGAACGCACGACCTCCGTAGTACTGAGCCGTATCGCTCGCCATGACACACACGACCAGCAGCAACAACGATTCGCGTCCCACTTCGGCTCGAAGGGCGGCCAGCGACCCAATCGGAATCGCCAGGTACATCACCGAGAACGTCGCGGCCGAGACCGAAGGGAGCATCGCCGTTTCGCGTGAGGCGGACAGCTGAATGAGCCCAATCCCGACCATCACCACCATCAAGATGACCGGGAAGCTCGACGGTGCCAGGCTGAGGGCGCTGCACGCCACCAGCACGGCGGCGCCGGTCGTCACCCTTGGAAACCCGGCACCAATCCGGTCGCTGAGCTCCGCGTACTCCAGGAATGCCAGGAGCAGAACGACCTCCGCCAGGACGAGGGTCCACAGAGCATCAAGGAACCAGATGGTGCCGAGAACGATCGGGAGAAGTGCGACAGCACTCAGGACGCGCGTCACGGCCTATACCGCTGCCGGAGCCTGCTTGATTCCGCCGTATCGGCGGTCGCGTTTCTGGTACGCGAGAATTCCCTCAAGGAGATGGCGGGCTCGAAAGTCCGGCCACAGCGTATCTGTGACCCAGATCTCCGAATAGGCAATCTGCCATAACAGGAAGTTGCTGACTCGCATCTCTCCGCTTGTCCGGATGAGCAGATCCGGGTCGGGCTGTCCGGCGGTGTACAGAAAATCGCCGAAACGACCTTCGTCAAGATCGTTCGGGTTCAGACTGGACGCCATCGCCCGTCGAGCCGCCTCGACGATCTCGGCGCGCCCCCCATAGTTCAGGGCGATGTTGAACAGCATGCCGCTATTGCAATGAGTCTTGTCGACACCAATCTCCAGCTCGCGCCGAATGTCGTCAGACAGCTCGGCTTCACGTCCGATCACGTTGAGCCGGATGTTGTTCTTGATCAGCGTTTGAAGCTCAGATCGCAGGTACCGTTTCAGGAGTCCCATCAAGACCGATACCTCGGTTACCGGGCGCTTCCAGTTCTCGACGGAGAAGGCATAGAGCGTCAAGACGTCAATGCCCAGCCGCGCCGACACCTCAACAACGTCACGTACGGCGTTGATGCCGGCCCGATGCCCCTCGACACGAGGCAAATGGCGCTGCGCGGCCCACCGGCCATTGCCGTCCATGATGATGGCGACGTGGGATGGAAGCCTCGAAAAATCGACCTGGCTCGCAAGGTCGGCTTCGATAGATCCAGCCTGAACCCACGAGAGAACATCATCGACACTCATAGGTAAACCCCGATGATACAAAGTGTTAGCGATGCGTTCAAGCACTCGAGTAGTCGACCGACACGAGGAAGAGCCCCCGGGCCGGCGCGGTCGGTCCGGCCTGGTCGCGACGCCTCGAACGGAGCACTGTTGCCACCCATTCCGGCGCTCGTCGCCCAAGTCCAACCCTGGTCAGCGTTCCGACCATTGTCCGCACCATATGCCGCAAGAACCCGGCGCCGCAAACCTCTATGGTCAGGACTGCGCCGGGCTCCCGTGCGATCGTCACGCTGAGCACCGTGCGGTCGGTCGACCCGACGGTCGCCCGTGACGCCGACGTCTGGAACGCGGCGAAGTCGTGGTGACCGACAAAATGTGCCGCCGCCTGCCGCATGGCGTCCACGTCGAGCGGCGCACCGATGTGCCACGCAAAGCGCAGCTCCATCGGGTCTGGCACCGCGGCCTGGTCGATCCGATACCGATACGTCTTGCGTCGCGCATCGTATCGAGCGTGGAACCGCTCGGGCATTTCCACGACGCTGCTCACGCGGATGTCCATGGGCAGCTTGGCATTGAATGCGCGGGTCAGCGCCAAGACCGGAATCGGATGCTCAACGGTCACACTGGCGACCTGCCCCAACGCGTGGGTACCGGCATCGGTACGCCCGGCTCCATGGACGGTGACGGGCCGGCCTTCGATGTCTTGCAGAGCCGACTCGAGGTGGGCCTGGATTGAATCCGCGTTGCGCTGTCGCTGCCATCCGGCGTACGCGGTGCCATCGTAGGCTACCGTCAGCTTGAGCGTTCGCGCCGTCTTTCGACCAGCCACCATTGCAGATGCGTCGACGCGCCAGCCCAGGCGGCTAGTGCCAGAACCCTCTAGGGTTGCTGCCTGGAGCCAGGCGCGGTCAACGGCTCGCCACGCGTGCACAACGGACAGGCGTTCGGCTCGTATGTCGGCCACGCGACGTCGGCCAGAACGGCCAACGGCACCCCCACGTCAACCCCCGTTCCTCCCCGATTAATGACCGACGCGGCCCCAACGACGTTCGCGCCGGTCCTCCGGGCGACCTCCACCGTCTCCTTAGTCGAGCCGCCGGTGGTGACGACATCTTCCACGACCAACACCCGGTCGTCGTCATCGAGCTGGAAGCCTCGGCGCAAACGCAGCTGCCCGTCGCGTCGCTCGGCGAATAGGGCGCGTATGCCCAGCCCGCGCGCGACCTCGTGGCCAATCACGATTCCACCCAGCGCAGGTGACAGCACGACAGTCGGGGCCCAGTCGCGCACCCGGTCGGCAAGCGCCTCGCCGAGGGCGGTTGCCTGACTCGGATGCTGGAGCACGAGTGCGCACTGGAGGTAGCCGGCGCTATGAAGTCCAGACGACAGCTGAAAGTGCCCCTCGAGCAGCGCGCCACACGCGGTAAAGCGCTCGAGGACCTGCGTCGGTTGCATGGGAGTGGAAGTATACGATGATAGACTCGCTCGCGTGCTCGAGCTTTCGGTCGTCATCATCACCAAGGACGAGGCACACAACATTGCCGATGCCCTGGAGTCGGTGCGATGGGCCGATGACCTGGTGGTCGTCGATTCCGGGAGCACCGACCAGACGGTCGAGATCGCACGTCGGTACACCGATCGCGTCTCGACGCACGACTGGGAGGGGTACGGGGCTCAGAAGAACTACGCCACCGGGCTCGCGGCCCACGACTGGGTGCTCTCGCTCGATGCCGACGAGCGCGTGACGCCCGAGCTCGTGAGCGAGATCAAGGCGCTCATGGTGTCGGCACCGCCCCGTCAGGGCTATCGCATCCCCCGCACGACGCGGTATCTCGGTCGCTGGGTGCGTTCGACCGACTGGTACCCCGACTACCAGCTCCGACTCTACGACCGGCGCGTGGCCCGCTGGAACACGCGCTATGTCCACGAATCCGTGACCGTCGAAGGGAGGGTCGGGACGTTACAGGCCGAGCTGCAGCACTACGCGTACCGCGACCTCTCGCACCACCTCTCGACGATCGACCGCTACACGACGCTGGCAGCCAAACAGATGATCTCGGAGCACCAGGAGGCCGGTTGGTTCGATCTGATCGGACATCCGCCCCTGGCCTTCGTCCGGAACTACATCCTGCGTCGAGGATTTCGGGACGCCATGCCCGGTCTGATCGCCTCGCTCATGAACTCGTACTACGTGTTTCTCAAGCACGCAAAGCTCTGGGCACACGAACACTCGGATAACCCGTCCGAGCGAATCTAATGTTCTCGCTGCACGTCGACACGGCACGAACCTGGCGCGGAGGACAAAACCAGGTCCTGTTGACGGTGCTGGGTCTCCGCGCGCTGGGACAGCGGGCGGCACTGGTGGCACATCCCGAAGGAGAGCTGCGACGCCGCGCGGCCGAGGGCACCGATCTCTATCCGTTCGCTCCACGTATGGAGATGGACCTGGCGGCTGCGTGGAGCCTGTCGCGACTCATGCGCGATCTCCAGCCCGACGTCGTCCATGCGCACGATGCCCACGCCGTGGCGATGACGGCGCTCGCGCTCTCGCTGGGCAGCACCAAGCTGACGACGACGTTCGTCGCGGCACGTCGAGTGGACTTCCACATCGGCAAGAACGCGATGTCGCGGTGGAAGTATCGTCAGGTCGACTGCTTCATCTGCGCGTCGTCGGCCATCCAGGCCATGCTGGTCAATGATGGGATTCAGCCGGATCGCACGACCGTCGTCTACGAGGGGATCGACCTCGGGCACGTCGCGGCGGCACCAGCGCTCAACGTGCACAAGGAGTTCTGGCTACCGCATGGCGCGCCGATCGTTGGCAACGTTGCAGCGCTCGTGCCGCACAAGGGCCAGCGATATCTCATCGAGGCCGCGGCGTTGGTGCTTCAGCGGGTACCCGACGCGCGCTTTCTCATCGTCGGCAGCGGGGAGCTCGAGCAATCGCTGCAGCAGCAAATCAAGCGACACCATTTGGAGAAGCACATCTTCCTGACGGGCTTTCGACCCGACATCCTCTCCGTGCACAAAGGGTTCGACCTGTTCGTCATGAGCTCCGTCACCGAAGGACTCGGCACGTCGGCACTCGATGCGATGGCGTGTGGGCGGGCCGTGGTGGCGACACGAGCCGGCGGGCTGTCGGAGGTCGTCGATCACGGCGAGACGGGGTTGCTGGTTCCCGTGCGCAATCCCGAAGCACTGGCCGATGCGATCGTGCAGTTGCTGACCGACCAGACCTTGCGCGAAGAGTACGGACGCACCGGCCTCGGGCGGGCCCAGCGGCGATTCAGCGCCGACCGGATGGTCGCGGAGACCGCCGCGGTGTACGAGGCTGTGGTCGACACAATCCGCGGAGCGGACACCGCTCGTCCCGCTGCGGCTGATTAAAGCCACAGGCGTTCTGCATGCCGATGTGGCACAGGGAGAAGTCGTACTTGACCGGATCGTGCGGATCCAGACGACGCAGGCCTTGGGTGATCTCTCGAGCCATCGGCCAACCAGGCGACTGGTAGCGAGTCAGTCGCAGGCATCGGCCGACGCGGATCACGTGGGTATCGAGGGGTACCACCAGCTGTGACCGGTCGACACCGCCCCACACGCCGAGATCGATCCGGTCGTGTCGCACCATCCATCTCAGGTAGAGGTTGAGCCGCTTACAGGCGCTTCCGTCACGAGGCCGAGGAAAGAAGTACCCGACCCTGTTCTGACTGCCCGCCGACCGGGACAGACGCTTGAGGGGAACCGCACGCGCTCTCGTACAGAAGTCATCGAGCGCCGCTCCGATATCTTCGGCGTCGGCCCGGTAGCCACGCAGAAAGAACGCTTCGATTGAGCCTGCCTCGTCGAGCATGGAGCGCAGAATCCACAAGAGTGCGACGAGATCGTTCCCAGTAATCCAGCGGTGTCCCAGCCGGCGCACCGCTGCGGCTCCGGGGCCGGGCTCGAATGTCCGTACGAACTCCGACGGCGAGTCGCCCATGACATCGAGGAGTGCGGTGACCGATGCCAACACACTGGCGACGCGGCCGAAGGCCAGACCCGCGGCGCAGAACCCGGCGATCTCAATGTCCTCGCGAGTCGAGTACCGGCGTACCAGGTGAACCGGATCATCCGCGCTCGCCGGATCGTCAAAATCTTGGTACAGGCGGTCGAGCGACGCGCGCAAGGCCATGCGAGCTTGCTCAGAACGTGGTAATCGGCTCGCCGGCGGCACATCGCGGGCAGGAGTCAGCCGGCCAGTTTGGCGGAGCTTGAAACTCGGTCAACGCGACGTTTGGCAGGCCGAGATCGACCAGACACTCCAGTCGATCGACAATCTGGACCGTCCCCAGGACCGTCCCGCCCGCCTCAGTGACGAGCGCCGCGCACCGCTCGAACGTCTTTCCGACATTTCGAACGTCATCGGCGATGAGCACGCGCTTTCCCGCCATGCTGCGCGCATACGTCTGACGCAGGATCAGCCCGGCGGCCGGATCGACGGTAAAGGGTGAAAACTGGCATGGTGGATTGCCCAAGCTGCGACGACCGTCCAGCAACCCCGCGATCGTATGAGCGAGTAGCGCGCCGCCGGTCACCGGACCGGCGACGATCTCGGTCTGCTCGATCAGCGACGACGGGATCAGGTCGATGAGATCTTGGGCCAGGCGCCAGATCAGGGATGGCTCGCGAAACAGCTGATGCGAGTTGAGGTAGACCTCGCCGTGGTAGCCGTTGCGATAGTCGAAGTGTCCATCAACCAACAGGACGTCGGACCGCCGCAGATCATCGAGCGCCTTGGCGCGCACGTCGGCGTGTTGACCGCTCATGCCATTCCCCGAAACAGATCGGCCCCGGAGACCGTCTCGTTGGCATAGACGGCGCGACCACCGACGATCGTCGCCGCGACGCTGCCCGTCAGTGTCCACCCGTCGAACGGCGTGTTCCGGCCGAGCGAACGAAACTTGGCGGCGTCGATCTCCGTGGTGACGTCAGGGGCCAGGATCGTGAGGTCAGCCGGCTGCCCAGCCGTCAGGCCGCCAGCCTCGATTCCCAGGATCCGGGCCGGGTTCACGGCGAGCAGCTCGACGACCCGCTTCAGTGAGACCTCGCCAGTATGGACGAGCCGATCAAGCACCAGCGGGATCGCTGTTTCCAGACCAATGATGCCGAACGGAGCGTTGTCGAACTCGACGGCTTTCTCGTCCGCGTGATGCGGCGCGTGGTCCGTCGCAATGGCATCGATGCTCCCATCGACGAGGCCGCTCAGCATCGCGTCTCGGTCGTCAGCCGGCCGGAGCGGCGGATTCATCTTCGTGTTGGTGTCGTAGCTGAGATCTTCGTCGGTCAGAATGAAATGATGAGGCGTGACCTCACACGTCACCTTTACTCCCCGCTCCTTACCTGAGCGAACCGCGCGAAGCGAACCGCGAACACTCATGTGCGCAACGTGCACGTGTCCCCCGGTCAACTCGCTAAGGGACACGTCGCGCTGGACCATAACCGACTCGGCTACGTCGGGAATCCCCCGAAGTCCCAGTACTGATGCGTAGTACCCCTCGTGCGCCGACCCATCGCCCTTGAGTGAGGGGTCCTCACAGTGGTTAATCACGGGGATGTCAAACATCGACGCGTACTCCAGAGCGCGTCGCATCATCAGGGCGTCGGCGACCGGATGACCGTCGTCGGAGATCCCGACGCAACCGGCGGCGTGAAGCTCACCGATCTCAGCAAGTCGGTCTCCTTGCGACCCGATCGAAACGGCGCCGATCGGGTGGACCCGCGCAAGCTGGCTCTCGGCGGCCTTTCGGAGAATCAGCTCCGTCACGCCGGTGTGATCGTTCACGGGCTCGGTATTGGGCATGCACGCGACGGACGTAAACCCGCCGGCCACGGCGGAGGCGGTCCCAGTGGCGACGGTCTCCTTGTGCTCTTGACCTGGCTCGCGCAGATGTACGTGCATGTCGATGAGACCGGGACACGTCACGAATTGAGACGGCACCTCGATGATGGTCGCACCGTCGGACGGGAGGTCCTTCCCGACCTTGGCGATCTGACCATCGGTGATCAGCACGTCAAACACGCCGTCACGACTGTGCAGCGGGTCGACCACCCGACTGCCCTTGAGCAGGACGCTCGCGCTCATGCGCGATCCTCCTCTGTTCCCGCCAACAGGTACAGCACCGCCATCCGAACGGCAACGCCGTTGGATACCTGCTCGAGAATCACCGAGTCCGGCCCGTCGGCGACGTCCGAGGCAATCTCGACGCCGCGGTTCAGCGGACCGGGATGCATGATGATGGCGTCCGGCTTCGCCAGCTGTGCCCGCTCGCGCGTCAACCCAAACGTCCGGAAGTACTCACGAAGCGATGGAAAGAAGTGCCCCCGCATGCGCTCGAGCTGGATGCGCAGCATCATCACGACGTCCGCATCCGCTACGGCTGTATCGATGGACGTCGATACCGTGACGCCAAACCGATCGATGCCGACGGGCATCATGGTCGCAGGGCCTGACACGAAGACATGGGCACCCAACGCTTGCAGTAGCAGGATGTTAGAACGGAGGACGCGGCTATGCGCCAGATCCCCGATGATCGCGACCTTGCACCCCTCGATAGAGCCTTTGTGCTCTCTGATGGTCATCGCGTCGAGGAGTGCTTGGGTCGGATGCTCGTGCATCCCGTCGCCGGCGTTGATGATGCGCGAGCCGCCAATCTCAGCCAACAGATGACAGGCCCCTGAAGAACCGTGCCTCACGACGATCATGTCCGGCGCCATGGCCTCGATATTTCGCGCCATATCGGCGAGGGTCTCGCCCTTGACGACGCTCGAGGTCGAGGCCGCGACGTTGAGCGCGTCTGCGCTGAGCCGCTTCTCGGCAATCTCGAACGACGCCCGGGTCCGCGTGCTCGGCTCAAAGAACAGGTTCACGACAGTCTTCCCGCGCAAGGTCGGCACTTTCTTGATCGGGCGCCTTCCAATTTCCTTCATCGCCTGCGCGGTTTCGAGCACGAGATGGATCTCCTCGGCGCTCAGGTCACCAATGCTCAGCAGATGCTTCGAGCGGAGTCGGGTTGGGATGGCGACCTGATCGCTGTGAGCCACCGACGTCGAGCTGGTCCTCGCACTCACGCGTCGCGCTCCTCGGTCAACGTAATCTCGGCCCCGGTCTGCACGTCAACCTCATCCCGACCGTCAGTCTCGGCCAGCTTCACCTGCACGCTCTCGTCGGTCGACGTGGGCAGGTTCTTCCCGACATAGTCCGCTTTGATCGGCAGCTCCCGATGCCCGCGGTCAACGAGCACGACGAGTTGAATCGACCGCGGGCGGCCAAAGTCGACGAGCGCATCTAGCGCAGCCCGGACCGTGCGTCCGGTGTACAGCACGTCGTCGACGAGCAGAATGCGACGATCGTCAATCGAAAATGGGATCTGCGTCTCCCTCAGGACCGGTTGAGGACCAACCGTGTGACGCATGAGATCGTCGCGATAGAGCGTGATGTCGAGCGCGCCGGTTGGTACCCGGTGACCGGAGATCTCCTCCAAGTTGCCAGCGATCCGCTCGGCAATTGGAACGCCGCGCGTACGGACGCCAACGAGAACCACTTCCTCGATCGGGCGGTTGCGCTCGACGATCTCGTGCGCGATGCGCATCAGCGCGCGGCCAATCCGGTCAGCCGTCATCACAGTCGGCAAGACGACCTCCGAGGGCAAGAAACCGCGTCGGGAATGGGGCGAGGCAGGCGTGCGAGTGTTGGTGCGTGAATCACGGTCACCTCTTCGCGGCCTCACCGGGCCGCCGTTAAAGAGAGCAACTAACTATATCAGGTCCACCACGAGACAGGCTACACGGGTCTCGCGCTACCGGTCGTAGGAAGGCACGAACGCGATGGGACGACGATCCGTGAAGCGGTCCGTAAAGAGATCAGTTCGCGTGACGCCATCGATGTCTCGCGCCACGGGCACACCAAAGAAGTACAGCACCGTCGGCGCGATATCAACGAGCGACCCACGCGTCCGCCGTCCCGGCTCCACGTCGGTTCCGTACGCCAGCAGAAACCCATCGGGCGCGTTCTCGTGGGTGCCGGTCTCGTCTGGATCCCCCACGATTCGAGCAAGGATGCGCTTCGACACGCTGACCGGTTCCATCCCAAAGCCTGACACGACGAGGAGGAGGTCGCCCGGAGTCAGCCCGTCGAGAATCGTCCCAATCTCAATATCGACGTGGCCGTAGTACTCGTCGAGGCTGGCAAGATCACCCTCGGCGTCACCCCCACCGCCGAACGGCATCGGTGTCGCGGGAGGCAGAAACCGGTGACCCGCAAGATCGAGCCCACGGTAGCGAACGGCAAGCAGACGGACGGCGGTGAACCGCTTCGAGAGGTCGTCGACGATTCGTCCGTATACCCGGTCTCTCCAGATAGGCGCTGCTTGCGACGGCGGCGCCAGCGCCCCTTCATCGGCAGCGCCGGTCGTGTTCAACGTGTCGGTTCCGCTGATCTCGCGCATCGAAGCCGCACCGATCGCAATGACGTCCGCCGGATACGCCGCCTCAGGGGCTGCTGGGTCGTATCGCGGGTCAGGCATGAGGTGAAACTGATCGCTGACGAGAAAGCCGTTGACGGGCTGCACCGGGTGGGTCAGCGGCACACCGGCAATCCCCACCTGAATGCCCTGGTCACTGAGGACGCTCCACAGCGGCCGTGCGCGAAGCTCCGCGGACGATGCCGGTGCCTCGGCGAGGAAGCCAAGGTACACGAGGGCCTGGGCAAAACAGTGGTCGGGGAGGAGCTCGAGGGGCGGCAGTCGCGACGACACAAGGTACGTCGACGTCGAGATCACCCCGTGGCGAGGCGGATACTTACCAGTCGCCACGGTTGCCCAGACCGGCCCAGGCTGCGTTGGCCGCAGGGTCGCCAGGTGCATAGCCGCACCGGAGTCGAGAATCCGCCCAAAATTCGGCAGGCGTCCGGCGGCTGTCGTCAGGGACACATAGTCGAGCGACGCCCCATCGAACAGCATCATCACGACGCGAGACTGCACCTCACTGGGAACGACCCAGCTTCCCATGTTGAGCGGATAGGCGCCGAGCGTCCTTGGTATGGCCCCGCCACGCGACACCACAGGGAGCGTCACCGACGCTACCACGGCCAGGAGATAGAGCGATGCGCCGACTACGCTGCCGCGTCGACCGAATGAGTAGTGCACCACCGCGATCGCGAGCAGCGCGAGCGCGCACAGCCCCATCGCGACAACCCCGATCCCGAGTCGACGATTGGATTCCTCCGTGAGCGCCGTTTGCAGACCTTGCTGATTCAGCCACATCAGCAGGGTCGCTCCGGAGGCCGCGCCGGCGCTCAACCACGACAGCAGTCGAAGACTGAGCCACCCCGGCGAAAGAAGCTCGGCGGCTACGACCTGTCGCACGACGATGAGCGCGTAGAAGAACGCCGCCAGAAGCACCGCATAGAAGCCAACCACGACAGCAAGCAGAGGCCACAGCGCTCGCAGATCGAGCGGCAGGTGCGGGTTGACCTGAAGAAAGACGATCACGATGTACACGGCCGCCAGCGCACCGGCCAGCACGGCGTTGGTGAGCATTCGGAAGTAGCGCATCGAGGTATACTCCGCGTGATGCCGATCGATGTCGACGCCGTCGTCTTATCGAACGATCGGCTGTCTGCAGAGTACAACGTCGTCAAGCTTGCCGCAGCCGAGATCGGCGCCTCGAGTCAGCCGGGGCAGTTTGTGATGATCAAGCGGGGGCTCGGACCGGACCCGCTGCTGCGTCGCCCCTTCTCGGTCTTCGAAGTCCTGCGCGATGCGACCGATCGCGTCAGCGGAATCTCGCTACTCAACAAGGTTGTCGGCGCCGTCACGGGCATGCTGTCGACGATCGAAGCCGGGGAGCGGCTCAGATGTCTGGGCCCGCTCGGCCAGCCCTTTTCAGTCATCGAGCCGCCCGCCCGAGCGTGGATGGTCGCCGGCGGCGTCGGCTTGGCGCCATTCCTGACGCTCGCTGAGTCGCTCCGATCGGCAGGCACGGACACCACGCTGTTCTACGGCGGGCGATCCTCCGCCGACCTGTACTACCTCGACGAGTTCAAGACGCTCGGGGTGCGGACGGCCCTGACGACGGAAGACGGGAGCCGAGGCGAGGCGGGCCTCGTGACCGGCCCGCTCGAGCGCGAGCTCGACGGTCTCACCAAGAACACGCCGCTGAGAATCTACGCATGCGGCCCAACCGGCATGATGCGCGCGGTCGCCGATCTGGCTCGGCGACACGGTTGCCCGTCCGAAGTCTCGCTCGAGCAAGTCATGGGATGCGGTCTCGGCGGATGCTACAGCTGTGTCGTATCCGTCCTCGAGCCTGCCGGCGAGACGCACTTCGTCCGCTCATGTCTCGAGGGTCCGGTGTTCGCCGGCGATCAAGTTGTCTGGAACGGCCTCGGGTAGTATGCCCCCCGATCTGACGGTGTCGATTGGCTCGCTCGAGCTGAAGAATCCAATCGTCGCAGCGAGCGGCTGCTTCGGCTACGGCGTCGAATACGCCGAGGTCGTCGGTCTGTCCATCCTCGGAGGCGTCGCCGTGAAAGGGCTGTTCCTCGAGGAACGCGCGGGACACCCTCCGGAGCGCATCGTGGAGACTCCAAGCGGCATGCTCAACGCCATTGGATTGCAGGGCATCGGCGTGCACCGCTTCATCCGAGACAAGCTCCCAGCGCTCAGGACACACGGCGCAACAACGATCGTCAACATTTGTGGCTCGACCGTCGACGAGTACGCCGAGCTGGCTCGGATCCTCTCCGACGCGGAGGGGGTCGCTGCCCTCGAGCTGAATATCTCGTGTCCGAACATCAAGGAGGGCGGCATCACGTTCGGCTGTGACCTGGGCGGCACGCACGACGTCGTGGCGAGCGTCCGACGGGCCACCACCTTACCCATCATTCCGAAGCTCACGCCGAACGTCACCGATGTCGCCGCGTTTGCGCGAGTGGCTGAGGAAGCCGGCGCGGACGCGGTTTCCCTCGTCAACACGTTCCTGGCCATGGCTATCGACGTCGAGACGAGACGGCCGAAGCTCTCGAATGTCGTTGGGGGCTTGAGCGGCCCGGCCATTCGCCCGATCGCCGTCCGAATGGTGCATCAGTGCCGGCAGGCGATTCGCATCCCCATCATGGGCATGGGCGGCATCATGACAGCGGGTGACGTCGTCGAGTTCATGCTCGCCGGCGCAACGGCGGTTCAAGTTGGGACGGCGAACTTCGTCGATCCGTTCATCTGGCCAAAGCTTCTATCCGGCTTGACCGACTACCTGGACCGTCACCAACACCGATCCGCTGACACGATCGTTGGCACGGTCGATCTCTCCAATCCGGACGTGACATGGACCAGCTCCTAGTCGCGCTTGACGTCGATACGGCTGAGCGCGCGTTCCAGCTGAGTGACGAACTAGAGGGCCTCGCAGGAGGATTCAAGATCGGCAGCCGGCTGTTTACCGCCGAAGGACCGGCGATCGTTCGCCGCATGACCGAGCGGGGCCACCGGATCTTCTTGGATCTCAAGTATCACGACATCCCGAATACCGTGCGCGGGGCGGTCCGCGCGGCGGCGGAGCTTGGCGTCTGGATGCTCACGGTCCACGCCGCGGGTGGCCGTGACATGCTGGAGGCGGCGCACGATGCGTCGCGGGAGTCCCGCGACGGCCCCTTGGTCGTGGCCGTGACGGTCCTGACCAGTTTCGATCAGGCGGCGTTGGGGAGCGTGGGCGTCACGCGCAACGTCGAGCAGCAGGTCGAAGCACTAGCCGGAATGGCCAAAGACGCGAGGGTCGACGGGGTCGTCGCATCGCCGCTGGAGATCGCCACGATCCGCGCACGCTGCGGCCAAGACTTCACGATCGTGACGCCTGGCATTCGGCCACGCTCCGCGCCGCGGGTGGACGACCAGGCTCGCACGATGAGCGCGGCCGAGGCATTGCAAGCCGGAGCCAACTTCCTCGTGGTGGGACGCCCGATCATCGAGGCCATCGATCCGCGCGCCGCTGCGGACGCGATCGGTCAGCAGCTATCGGAGTCGTGACCGAGCTTACCCTCCTGACTCGGCGGGGCTGCCACCTGTGCGACGTCATGAAGACGGTCATTGCAACGGTCAAGTCCCGCCATCCGATTGGTCTCACTGAAATCGACATCGCGGATCGCCCCGACCTGGAGCAGCAGTTCGGTACCGAGATCCCTGTGCTGCTGTGTGGAGACCGCGTGCTGGCTCGGTACCGAGTCTCTGCCAACCAGCTTCTTGAGAGACTTCCGCGAGGGGAATAAAAACGGATGGCAAGCGCGACCGGCGCCCACCATCCGTCTGGCAGAACCTTTTAGTGCGAACGGCTCGCTACTTGGCCGTCACGACGAAGTGCCCACGCCGATTCCTCGACCAGCACCCTTCGTGCTCGTCACCGCAGAATGGCTCCTCTTCGCCCTTGCTCACCGTGGCCAGCCGGTCACTCGGAATACCGAGGCTGACCAGATAATCCCTCACCGCTGACGCCCGCTCGTCCCCCAGCGACAGGTTGTATTCGTTCGTGCCCCGCTCGTCGCAATGCCCTTCGACCATGATGCGGGTAGAAGGCCACTCCCTGAGCCAGTTCGCGTTGCGCTGAAGAATCGTGCGAGCCTCCGGGAGTATCACCGCTTCGTCGTAATTGAAGAACACCGGGTCCAGCGGCGACGTGCTGTTGAGCTCGTCCAAGCTCATGCGATCGAACAGCTCCTGAGGAGTCGGCGCGCTCGGCGGTGGTGGTGGAGGCGGTGGTGGAGGCGGTGGCGGTGGCGGTGGCGGTGGTTCCGGTGCCGCCGGTGGTGGTGGTGGTGGTGGCTCAGGCGGCGGGTTCGAGGAACACGAAATGGCTCCGAGCCCGACGACCGCGCACAAGCCGATAGCCAGCAGGTAGCGCCATGGGGATCTCATAGTGCTCTCCATCTCACAATCTGTGTGTAAGTTGTTCAGCAGCGCGAGATACCGACACCTATGAATCGTGTCGACAATTCGCGGGTGAGCTTACAGAGTTTGACCATCGTCGTCAATCGTCCGTCCGAGATGGTATCGGCACCGCGGGGCGAAAACACCAGCCTTTTTAGTACGAGAAACACTTTCGGCTGGGATTCGAATCTGCGAAAATCCGTGAATGCTGCCGCAGGCTGGTTCACCCAAGACCGTCATTATTGCAACCGGAGACCACGCGGTTCGAGAACGGTTCTCCGCTGCCCTTCAGGGTGCGGGCCACGCCGCGGTCGGCCTGGATTCGAGGGACGGGCTCCTCGACTACGTCCAGGACTCCGCCGATTCAGCCGACCTGCTCATCCTCGACCTGCGGCTGGATGCTGGGGGAGTTGAGATGGCTCAACGTGTGCGACACTTGGCGCCGGGAGCCTCGATCGCGGTTCTGAGTGGGTCGGTTGGCGGCGCGGCAGATGCGCGCGCCCTATCGGCATTGGGCATCGACGCCTACGTCAACGAGCATAGTGCAGCCCAACGCATCCTACCGGCGCTCGCCCCCGAGCTGTTTCCCGACAGCTTCAATCGACGAACTAGCACGCGCGTCACACTGGCGATTCCGGTCGCGTACCGTTTCGGAGACACCATTGCGACAGCCTTGACCCTCAACCTGAGTCGAGGCGGCCTTGGGATCCGCACGATGACCCCTCAGGATGCGGGCACCAAAGTGCACGTTCGGTTTCGGCTCCCGGACGTTCCGTTCGATGTCGAGGCCCTGACGCGGGTCGCCTGGCGTGATCAGCGAGCCGGAATGGGCGTCCAGTTCGAGGAAGTCGCCGCTCCGGCCCAGACGGCGCTCGACGGGTTCGTCGACGGACAGATCTTTGCGCTGTAGCCCGCCCGTTGACGGCTGCGGTCGTCCGGGGGCGAGCCCTGGCATCCCGTCACGGTTGACACGCAATCGCGGCACGATTTAGTATGGCAAGCTACCGCAGTAATCCGCTTGTAATCTGTAGGTTACGACTCCTCGACTAACCAAGGCAGGAACAGTCAAACTTTTGCGGCGTTCGCTCGTCTAATAGCGTTGAAATGGAGTCACACGTCCATGGTAAGGGAGGGACAGCCTCGTGATTGAGGTGCAGAACCTGACGAAGCGTTACGGACCGTTGACGGCGGTGAACGATGTGAGCTTCCGCGTCGAATCGGGCCAGATTCTCGGATTCCTCGGGCCAAACGGCGCCGGGAAATCGACGACGATGCGCATCTTGACCGGATGTAGTCCGCCCACCGAGGGCCGAGCGATCGTTGCCGGTTTCGACGTATTCGATAGGCCTATCGAGGCGAAGCGACGGACCGGCTACCTGCCTGAAACGCCGCCGCTGTACCCCGACATGTCCGTGCGCGAGTACCTGACATTCGCGGCTCGCATTAGCGGGGTGCCGGCTTCGGAACGCGCCGCCAAAATCGACGTCGCGATGGCCCGCACCAGCGCTGCCGATGTGGCCGAGCGTCACTGCGGCAAGCTGTCAAAGGGGTATCGCCAGCGCGTTGGACTCGCGCAGGCGATTCTCCACAACCCCGACGTCCTCATCCTCGACGAGCCGACAGCTGGCCTTGACCCGAAGCAGATCATCGAGACGAGGGAGCTGATTCGCGATCTGGCCGGAGACCACACGATCATTCTCAGCACGCACATCCTGCCCGAGGTCTCCCAAACCTGTGAGCAGGTCGTCATCATCAACAAGGGCCGAGTGATCGCGGTCGATACGCCGGAAAACCTCACCGGTCGGCTTGGCGGCTCGGAAACGATTCGATTGGAAATCGATGCCGGACGCGCCGACCCCATTCCGGTGCTGCAGGCAGTCGACGGAATCACGGCGGTCACAGGCTCCGAGGCAAATCAGGGCGTCCGTGTCATCGAAGCCCAAAGTGTCAAAGGGGCCGACGTGAGGCGCGAGCTTGCCAACGCCGTCGTTACGCGCGGGTGGGGGCTGCTGGAACTCCGGTCGCTAAAAGTGAGCTTGGAGGACATCTTCCTCGAGCTCACCACCCAGGACAGCGCCGAGTCGGCCGAGGGTCCCGAACCGGAACCGGCGCCGTCACATGAGCCGGGATCCGCCGATCACAATCCAGGTGAGGAGCAGGAGGCTGCTCATGAGTAACGTCTTGGCGATCGCGCAAAAAGAGCTGCGGTCGTACTTCGTCTCTCCGATCGCTTATGTGGTGATCGGGCTGTTTGCCGTGCTCTTCGGTGTCTTCTTCCTGAGCTCACTTAGTTTCATCCTCCGGGTGAGCCTCCAGGCCGGCATGATGCAGGGCGCACCACCCATCAACCTCAACGAGTACATGATTCGTCCGCTCTTCGGAAACACAGGCGTCATCTTGCTGTTTGTGCTTCCGATGATCACGATGCGATCGTATGCGGAGGAGACGCGCTCGGGCACCATCGAGCTGCTGCTCTCGTCGCCGCTGACCGACATGGAGATCATCCTCGGGAAGTTTTTGGGGGCCCTGACCCTGTATGCCATGATGCTTGCGGTCACCGGCGTACACATGGGCTTCCTCTTCTACTACGGCGAACCAGAACTCGCGCCGGTGCTGAGTGGCTACCTGGGTTTGCTGCTCATGGGGGCGTCGTTCATTTCGATCGGCCTGCTGATTTCGAGCGCGACGAAGAACCAGGTCGTCGCCGGCATGATTACGTTCGCGGTGCTCCTGTTGTTTTGGGTCATCAGTTGGCTCGGCGACCCGGCAGCCGGGTCGACCTCGAGTCAGGTCCTCGCCTACTTGTCGGTGCTGGATCACTTTGATGACTTCTCGAAGGGGGTCATCGACACGAGCCACCTGGTGTACTACTTGAGCTTCATTACGTTTGGGCTGTTTCTCACCGCGAAGTCGGTCGACAGCGTTCGGTGGAGAGGTTAGGCGAGATGCAGAAAGTACTCGGTGCGCTTGGGTGGTCGGGGATCGCATGCGTGGTGGCTGGCATCATCGTGCGCTTTGCGATGCCCGAGCAGGAAGAAATCTGGTATTGGGCGCTCATGGCCGGCATCGTGCTCATCGTGCTGTACGGCTTGGGCCAGTGGCGTGACATTCTCGGTTTCTGGGGCCACCGTCAGGCGCGTTACGGCGCTCTCGCATCGACGAGCGTCATCCTGGCCGTGGGCATTCTGGTCGCGGCCAACTTCGTCCTGGCTCGCCAGAACAAGCGGTGGGATCTGACGGCGGCCAAGCAATACTCGCTCGCGGCGCAAACCGTGCAGATTCTCGAATCGCTGGAATCCCCGCTGCGAATGCTGGTCTTTGCGCAGGACGCCGACTTCCCGCGCCACCAAGACCAGCTGGCAGAGTACGAGTACACGTCCAGCCAGGTGACGCTCGAGTTCGTCGATCCCGACAAGAACCCGGTGCAGGCGAACCAGTACGAGGTACAGGCCTACAACACGATCGTGCTCGAGTATGAGGACCGTATCGAGCGGATCGTCAACGGGCAGGAGCAGGAACTGACCAATGCCCTGATCAAGGTGATCGAAGGACGCGAGTCCAAGGTGTACTTCGTGCAGGGTCACGGAGAGAAGGACCCCGAGAACTCGGAGCGTGATGGGTATAGTGCGTTCAGCGAAGCGCTGCGACTCGATAACCTGGCAGTCGACAACGTCGTGCTGGCCCAAACCGGGAGCGTGCCGCCAGACGCCTCGGTTGTGGCCGTCGCCGGGCCCACGAATGACTTTTTGCCGGGCGAGATCGACATCCTGAGGACGTATCTCGAGTCTGGCGGCAAAGTCCTGTTGCTGCTCGACCCGGCCGATGATCCCGCGGCAGCCGACCAGAGCGGCCTGATCGCGCTCGCAGCCGAGTGGGGGATCGAAGTCGGCCAGGATGTCGTGGTAGACGTGAGCGGCGTTGGCCAGCTCCTCGGCACCGACGTGACGGTACCGGTCGCGGCCACCTACCCGCCCCACCCGATCGTCGATGATTTCGCGCTGCTGACGGCATATCCCTTGGCTCGCTCGGTGAAGCCGATCCCCGGAGGCGCCGATGGGCGGGTGGCCGTACGCTTTGTCGAAACGTCGCCGCGTAGCTGGGCCGAGACGAACATGGCTGAGCTCGCCGGGGGCGAAGTGGAGATGACCGAGGGGGAAGACGCCGGCGGTCCCATTTCGATCGCTGCGGCCGTCTCCGTCGTCGTCGATTCGCCCGAGACGGAGGCCGCCTCGACCGACGCTCCTGAACCTGAAGAGGAAGACAGCGACGCGGCAGCTGAGGACGACGACGCCGAAGAGCCATCGCCGCCAGAGGCTCGATTGGCCGTCGTCGGCGACTCCGACTTCGCATCCACCAGCTATCTCGGTATCCAAGGAAACCGAGACCTCGCGCTCAACGCCGTCAACTGGCTGGCGCAGCAGGAGAATCTGATCTCGATTCGGCCACGATCGCCAGAAGACCGACGCATCACGCTTACTGCCGCGCAGCAGCGGAATCTCAACTGGCTGACCCTGTTGATGATCCCCGCGCTGATTTTCGGGGCTGGCATTCACACATGGTGGCGGAGGCGGACCTGATGCGAGGCGCCCGATCAACGCTGATCATGCTCGCCGTATTCCTCGGGCTCGCGGCCTACGTGTACTACGTCGAGCTGGAGCGGCTCCCGGCGTCCGAAACGCCGCCCAACGAGCAGGTGTTCGACATCGAGTCCGACGCCATCGACGCGCTCACGATATCGGCCGGTGGTCAGGAAACAGCGCTGGCGAAATCAGAAAGCGGTGACTGGGAGCTCACTACTCCCGTCCAGGCCAGCGCCGACGCGACCGCCGTGTCATCGATCACGTCGCGCCTCGCGTCGCTCGAAGTCAATCGCGTCGTATCGGATGAACCGATGGAGCTGGAGCCATTTGGTCTGTCCGCGCCAAGCGTACAGGTCTCCTTCCGGACAGGAGACGGCAGCGTCGACGACCGGCTGCTCATCGGCACGACCACGCCAACCGGAGCCGACCGCTACGCCAAGCTTGCGAGCAGCGATCAGATCATCATGGTCGCGTCTGATCTGGAGAGTGCGTTTCGAAAGACGCCATTCGACCTCCGCGACAAGACTATCCTCGACATCGACGCGCTTGACGTCGATCACCTAGAGGTGGTGGTCGACAGCACGACGATCGCGTTCGACAAGGGCGACGGAGACTGGCGGATGGTCGATCCCTGGGAGGTTCGAGCCGACTTCAGCACGGTTCAGGGCTTGATTGGCCGCCTCAGCAGCGGCCAGATGCGCGCCGTGGTATCCGAGGATCCCGCGAGTGACGGCGACGGAGGCGAAGGAGATGACACGTACGGCCTCTCCGACCCGGCCGGAGTCGTGACTGTCCGGGCAGGTAGTGCGACGGCGAGT
The DNA here is from genome assembly GCA_965216615.1 of Vicinamibacterales bacterium. Taxonomy (GTDB): domain Bacteria; phylum Acidobacteriota; class Vicinamibacteria; order Vicinamibacterales; family UBA8438; genus CAUZIB01. Next base: position 757,003 of record CBDCGH010000023.1, read on the forward strand.
CTTCGCTTGGGCGACGAGGCCCCTGGCGGCGCCCGCTACGCGCAGGACGCGTCGCGCGCCCTCGTCTTCACGATCGACGAGTCGCTCGGTACGGACATTGAGCGCGAGGCCGGTGAGTATCGGGACAAGAACCTCTTTGGGTTCCGGCCGTTCAACGCCCGTCGGCTCGAGGTCGTCAAGTCAGATGTCACGACGGCGTTCGAGAAAACAGAAACCGAGCCAACCGACGACGCGGAGGATGACGGCGTCGAAGAGGTCTGGCGCAGTATCGAACCGAAGGCAGCGGACGTCGAACGAAGTGCGATGGACGACCTCCTGTCCGCGCTCTCCAATGTCAGAGCCGAATCATTCGCCGATTCGCGATCTGATCTCGGCCTCGACGGCGCCAAGCTGCTCGCCACCGTCACGGTGCAGTACGAAGATTCGGCGGCGGACGACGGTGCGGCTCCACTCGAAGACCGCGTGAGACTCTGGAGGACCGGCGACGATACCTACGCGATCCACGGCCCAGAACCGGGTGCTGCGTTCGTCGATACCCAGAGCATCGATGATGCGTTGGAAGCCCTCGACGCCGTCATTGCCGGCCAGGCTGGCCAGGCCGTCCAAAGCGGCAGTGACGAGGAGTCGGCCGACTCGCAGCCCCAGGGCTAGTTCCTACAGCAACGCGTCGACACTAGCGCGTGATCAGCGGGTCGGGCACCCCAGCTTCCGCAAACCCGCGAGCCCTGAGCAGGCAACTGTCACAGCGCCTACACGGACGCCCAGCCGCACCTGGGTCGTAGCAGCTGTGCGTCAGGCCGTAGTCCAAACCAAGCGACACCCCTCGCCGGATGATCTCGGCCTTGCTCCATTCGATCAACGGAGCGCGAACCCGTAGCGGATGGCCCTCGACGCCGGCCCTGGTGGCGACAGCAGCCAACCGCTCGAACGCGGTGATGAACTCCAGGCGGCAATCAGGATAGCCCGAGTAGTCCAGCGCGTTCACTCCAATGAAGAGATCGCGAGCGCTCAGAACCTCGGCCCACGCCATCGCGAGTGACAGGAGCACGGTGTTTCGGGCTGGTACATAGGTCGCAGGGATGGCATCATCAAGTAAGCGATCCTTGGGGACCGCGCCGTCGCCCGTCAGGGCCGACCCGCCAATGGCTGACAAGTCGACCGACAGCTCCAGGTGAGCCTGGACGCCAAGCGATGCAGCCACGCGGCCTGCTGCCTCGAGCTCCTGCTCGTGAAGCTGACCGTAGCGAACGGTCAGGGCATGCAGGTCGAATCCTTCACGCTTCGCGAGAGCCGCTGCGGTGTAGGAGTCCAACCCCCCGCTCAGCAGGACGACAGCTGCAGCCATTCAGACTCCGCGCCGGTCGGGCTCCCACAAATACTTGTGGAGCTGTACCTGCACGCGAACCGGCAGGTGGTCCGCGAGAACCCATTCGGAAAGCCGCGTCGGGTCCAGCACGCCATGCACCGGAGAGAAGAGAATCGCCGCGCACCGTGCGTCGACAGCATGCCGTTGCACAAGCGCTCGGGCAAATTCGTAGTCGACGCGGTCGCGAATGACGAACTTGATCTCATCGTGAGGCGCCAAGCGCCCCAGGTTGTCGAGATCGGTTCGCTCCGACTCGCCGCTTCCCGGACACTTGATGTCGACCACCTTCACGACAGGTTCGGGCACGCGCGAGATGTCGACATGGCCCCCCGTCTCGAGCAGCACGGTCTTGCCGGACGCCAGTAGTCGCTGCATCAGAGGGTACACATCCGCCTGCCGCAGAGGCTCGCCGCCGGTGATCTCGACCAAGCTGCACCCGTGCCCATCGACGACCGACGTCACCTCGTCGACCGTGAGCTTTCGCCCCTCATCGAACGCATACGCGGTGTCGCACCATGTACACCGAAGATCGCAGCCGGTGAGACGCACGAAGACGCACGGCCGACCGGCGTGGCTCGACTCCCCTTGGATCGAAAAGAAGATCTCGTTGACGAGCAGCATGTCGCCGGTCTCATCCGGCTCCTCATCTTCCCATTCTACGGGCAATCGGATGCGAGTACCGGGGTGTGCGGCTCGTCGTACAATGCGTCATCGTGACCACGGTGGCGACGCCCAATGTTCGGATCGGCACCAGCGGATGGAACTACCCGTCCGGTCGAGGTACTTGGAACGGGATCTTCTATCCCTCCAGACGACGCGGTGCAAAGCCTACGGGCTTCGACGAGCTGTCGTACTACGCTGAGCACTTCGACACGGTTGAAGTGAACTCGACGTTCTACCGCATTCCCACGCCCCGGGTCACACACCGCTGGGTCGAGCGGACGCCGGCGGCGTTCGAGTTCTGCATCAAGCTGTTTCAGAAATTCACCCACCCGAAGATGTACACGCGTGCGACTGGAGATGCTCAGGCAACGGCCACAGCGGATGACGTGAGCCTCATGCGCGCGGCGCTCGATCCCCTTCGCAGTGCCGGAAAGCTGGGCGTCCTGTTGGCACAGTTTCCGCCGAGCTTCAAGAACGACACCGAGTCGCGCGAGTATCTGACCTGGTTGCTCGAGGCCTTCTCGGAGTGCCGCGTGGCCGTCGAGTTGCGTCATCGCAGCTGGAGCGACGATGTCGGGTCGACCGTGCGGCTCCTCAACGATCATGACGCGGCGTGGACGCAGATCGACGAGCCGAAGTTCCGCTTCTCGATCGCGCAGAACCAGCTACCAAACGTGACGAGCTTCTACTACATGCGCCTGCACGGGCGGAATGCGAAGGCCTGGTGGCATCACGACCACGTCGAGGATCGATACGACTATCTGTACTCGGGCGAAGAGCTCAGATCGTTTGCCGATACGGCAGACGCGGCGCGCCGTATTGTGAAGAAGTTGTATCTGTATCTTAATAATCACTTCGCCGCAAAGGCGGTGGCCAACGCCGTCGTGCTGAAGGATCAGCTCGGTATTCCGGTCGACGGTGCATACGAGGCGGCCTTCGTCGACCGCTATCCGGCCGTTCGGGAAATCGTGAACCGCACGGCGCCGCTGACGCCAGCCTCGTTGATCGACTAGCAGACGGAGTCGCGCTATTTCCCGGTCCGCGTGACGCCAATGCGTGGGCACAGCGGCTCGATGACGCAGCGCCCGCATGCGGGGTAGACGGGACGGCAGACGTTCTGACCCCACGTCACCAGGTAGAGATTGATCACGGCCCACCATCGACGCGGCGCGACGTCGTAGAGCGCGAGCTCGGTTTGCTCTGGAGTCCGAGTCTTCACCCAGCCTAAGCGATTCGCGATCCGGTGGACGTGGGTGTCCACGCAGATGTTGGATCGACTCTTGAGCGCGACGATCAACACAAGGTTCGCCGTCTTCCGACCCACCCCCGGCAGCGACATGAGCGCCTCCATGGTCGCGGGCACAGATCCGCCGAAGCGCGCGATCAGCTGCTGGCAGGCCTCACGCACGTGTCGCGCCTTGTTCCGGTAAAAGCTGACCGGATAAATGAGCTTCTGGATCTCGGCGATGCGCAGTCCAACCAGCGTCTGGGGCGTGCGACCGCGCGCGAACAATCGCGCCGAAGCCTCGGACGTGACCGCATCCTTTGTCTGTGCCGACAACATCGTCGCGATCAGAACCTGAAAGGGATCGGACTGCTGTTCCTCGGCGATCTTCTCGACTGCCGGGTCGTCCATGCGTGAGATGGTCGGTCCAAGCCGTCGCATAACCTGGCCAATCGACCCACCCGACCGAACGTGTCCGGCGCGTCCGCCCATTTGGTTTAGATAATCACCGGCGTCAGCGGCGGCGCTCCGCTCAGCACCGCCGCAACGTTCGCGACCGCCAGCTCGGTCATGGCTTTCCGCGTTTCGTGCGTCGCGCTACCTAGATGCGGAACCAGGACGACGTTATCGAGCTCGCGGAGGTCCGGGTGGACGTCGGGCTCGTGCTCGTACACGTCAAGTGCGGCGCCGGCAATCAAGCGCTCACGCAAGGCCCAAGCCAGCGCCGCCTCATCAATCACGGCGCCCCGCGAAGTGTTGATGAGAAAGGCCGATCGCTTCATTCGGGCCAGACGCGGACGGCCGATGAGGTGGCGGGTCGCGTCGTTGAGCGGCACATGCAATGAGACGACATCCGACGTCGTCAGGAGCTCGTCCAGCGAGACGAGTGGGTAGGACGGCGAGCGCGGAGCCGAGTCGTCACCACCTCTGTGGAGACTCCGGGCGCCCACGACCTCCATCCCAAAGACCGTCGCTCGACTAGCGACGGCCGACCCGATGCGTCCAGGACCGACTATTCCGAGACGCTTGCCCCGAAGTTCGGTCCCCAGCATGAAGTCGAGCGACCACCGCGTCCACTCCCCGCCACGGATGAGCCGATCGCCTTCGGCCAGCCTCCGCGTCACGCTGAGAATGAGGCCCCACGTCAGCTCGGCGACCGACTCCGTCAGCACGTCTGGCGTATTGCTCACGACGACACCACGCGATGCGGCGGACGCGACATCGATGTTGTCGTACCCGACCGCGATGTTCGCCACGATTTGAAGATCCTGCCCGGCATCGAGAATCTGCGTATCGATCCGATCGGTGACCACGCACACGAGCCCTGCCACTCCTCGAACACGCCGGGCCAGCTCTTCCGAGGTCATGTCGCCGGCTTCGGCGAACAGATCGACGTCGCAGAATAGGGTTAGCGGGTCCAGGACGCGGGCTGGAAGCCGGCGGGTGACGAGGACACTGGGCCGATCTGGGACAGACGCGTCTGGTGTCATGTGGCGATCACGCCGCGCCTTCGACGTGATCGACGATCCCGACAATGGCCGCGTCCACCGGCGCGCCCCGCCGGCGCAGGGCCGACACCGCCGCGCGCCCCTCGATGACCAGAAGGACGGTATCACCGATGCCAGCTTGCACCGAGTCGACTGCGAGCACCACCGGACCGCTCGGCCCTTTTGCAGGACAAAATGGTTCGACGAGGAGGAGCTTGGCGCCTTCGAGCTTGGGGCTCTTCTGCGTCGCCACGACGTTGCCGACCACTCGACCCAGTCGCACCTTACCGCCTCCGTCGGCGCGACGAACGTGTTGCAGTCGGCACGAACCAATGATCGACGATGCCCACGACGCTGGTGTCCGTAGGAACTAACTTCGGCGCAAACGGCAGGGTGGCCTCGCGCCCACGAACGAAGAAGACCTCTTCGCCCTCGCCAGCGCCGACCGTGTCGACTCCGACGACGGGCCGCCCCTCGGGATGCCGCTCGGGAGTCAAGGGCTGGAGAATCAACAGCGTGGCCCCAAGAAGGCCAGCATCCTTCCGGGTGGCAACGACCGTACCGACGACCCGCGCAAGCTGCATCGCGGATACGTCAGTCTGCCGTCGACACCGAGTCGACGATGCCCACGATCGCGGCGTCGACCGGCACGTCCTTGAGGTCGGCCGCCATGCGCGCGGAGCTGCCGCTCACGATCAGCACCGTTTCGCCGGTACCGGCGTCGACCGTGTCGACCGCCACGAACTGATTGCCGAGCGGTACGCCAACTGGATCGATGGGTTGTACTAGCAGGAGTTTATGGCTGACGAGACGATCGTCCTTCCGCGTCGCCACGACGGTACCGACGACCTTTGCGAGAATCATGAAGCCCGTGAGTCGAGGCCGGGGACCGGCACCCGACTAGCTCTTTCCGCCCGCCTTGCCAATCGGGAGCGCGTCCTCCAGGTTCGAGTGGGGCCGCGGGATGACGTGCACCGAGACAAGCTCACCAACGCGGCGCGCCGCCGCTGCTCCAGCGTCGGTAGCCGCTTTGACCGCCGCGACGTCCCCCCTCACGATGGCGGTCACGTAACCGGCACCGATCTTTTCCCAGCCGACCAGCGTGACCTTGGCAGCCTTCACCATGGCGTCAGCCGCCTCGATCATGGCGACGAGCCCCTTGGTCTCTACCATTCCCAGCGCCTCACCCATGGTGTCCTCTCTCTGGCCAGCCAGCCGCATGCTGGAAGCCCGTGGTGAAACTCCCGCGGCTTCCTAGCGAAGCTGCCTCACAGCGTCCTCAATCAGCGCCGTGAGTTCGCGGTATGTTAAACGAATTTCTCCGTCCGTACCTAACGACGGCCCAGCTGGCCGGATTGTGGGCTCGCTCACCAACCGTTCACCCACCGACGTGGGGGCCTGTACCGTCTGACAGGTCACGTCCGCCCCGTCTGACGTGTCGGCCAGATCGTCGGAACCATCGGCACAAATCGGTGCGGGCGACGCGATACCGTAGGCGCCGCGGAGGCCCTGCAGGCGCACCACCTCGTCCCTGGACAGCATCCGCTCGCCGCCGAGCAACCTCGCCGTCAGGCTGATCTTCGCAAAGTGCTCGACCGTCTCCATCTTGTAGTACGCCGCAAACAGCTCATCGGCGATGGTCAGGGCACCGTGATTGGCAAGCAGGAGCCCGTCGTGCGCTTTGATGAACTTGCGGACCGCGTCGGCCAGCTCAGATGTCGAGGGCGTCCCATAGTCGGCAATCGGGATGCTCCCCAGTGTGGTCACGACCTCCGCAAGCACGGCCCGATCGAGCGGGATGCCGGCGACGGCGAAGCCGGTGGCGGTCGGCGGATGCGCGTGCACGACCGCCGTGATCTCCGGCCGGTTGTGGTACACCGCGAGGTGCATCAAGAGCTCCGAAGACGGATCCCGCTCGCCCGCCACCTTCCGACCTTTCAAGTCGGTCGTGACCATCATGTCCGGCGTCATGAATCCCTTGGAGACACCCTTGGGCGTGGTCAGCAGGCGGTCCTCGCCGACCCGGACGCTGATGTTTCCGTCGTTCGACGCCACATAGGCCCGCGCGTGAAGCCGCCGGCCGATTTCAACGATATCCGCGCGAAGGCGTTCCTCGTGCTGCATCTGACTCGCCCTTCTCGAGATGTACGCTCAACCCACTACCCACGACCAAAGGCCTGCCGGCAGCTCTCCGAGCAGAAGTAGTGCACGGTAGACCCGGCGCGGGTCGACACCGCGTGTGATGGCTCGACATACGTGCCGCACACCGGATCCCGCACCAGAGCCGTGCGCTTCCCGCGACCGCCCATCGGCTCGGAAGCTCCCTTCGGCCGGAGCAAGCCCGACACCGCACTGACAATCACGCGCACGACCAGCGCGACGAGCAGCAGCCGAAGGATCCAGCTCACCATCTGTACCGGCAAACCTCTAAAAGACAGTTTACGGCTGTTCTGGTGACGTTGTCCCAGAAGATGTGACCCCGAGCTCTGCCGGCACCCGCGTCAGGGCCTCTCGGGCCGCTCGTGCCTCGGGACCGTCCGGCGCGACCTCGATCACGCGCTCCCAGGCTTCCACGGCGCCATCGAGGTCATCCAGCCCGAAGGCCCGGACGATGCCGATGCTGAGCCAGGTCTGGGCATGGTCGGGATCGACTTGCAGCGAGCGATCGAGCTGCTCAACGGCCTCGTCGACGAAACCCGCATAGAAGTAGCTTACGCCCAAGTGGGTGCTCGACTCGACGTCGGCGGCGTCCATCTCGATGGCTTGCTCGAACCACGGAATGGCTTCCTCGAATTCGCGGGCACGAAAGAAGGTGTCGGCCAGCGCGACGCGCGAATCCCGGTCCTCCGGGTCCTCGGCGATCGCAGCCTTGAGCACCGCAACCCGTGCCGGGTCCAGCGTCGGTGTCGGGGCAGACGTCGGCTCCGCCGACGCGGTGGACTCGGTCGGGATCGCGACAGGAACGGGACGTTCGCTCCAGACAATCCACGCCATGATGGACGTGGAGGCCAGGACCGACAGCCCAAGCAAGATCGGCTCGCGTTTCATGGGTTCCACACCGGTTCTACCCCTCGCAACAGACCCAGCATGTCGGTCACCGCGCGTTCCATGCCAACCAGCACGGCTCGAGACACAATGCTATGGCCAATGTTGAGCTCGACGATCTCGTCAATGGCAACGATCGGCTGGACATTACGATACGTCAGGCCGTGGCCCGCTAACACGTCCAGATGTCGCTTCACGCCAGCCTTCGCGGCACGAATCACCCGGTTGCGTGCCTTCGGCCTGGCGTCAACAGGGGCGTCGGCGTAAGGCCCTGTGTTGATCTCGATGGCCGTCGCGCCGGCCGCCGCGGCGGCCTTGACCTGCGTGACGTCTGCATCGATGAAGAGACTTGTCGCGATCCCGGCGCTCTGAAGCCGTTTCACTGCCCGCCCAATCGACGTCCCGCGCCGGACCACGTCCAGCCCCCCGGTCGTGGTCAGCTCGTTGGCTCGCTCTGGAACGAGGGTCACCTGGTGAGGTTTGATCCGAAGCGCGATGCCAACCATCTCGCGGGTGGCCGCCATCTCGACGTTGAGGCGGGTCGACACTGTCGCCCGGAGTAGCTCGACGTCGCGCTCCTGCATGTGTCGTCGGTCGCCTCGCAGGTGCACCGTAATGCCATCGGCACCCGCGAGCTCGGCCAGGACCGCGGCAGCGACCGGATCGGGCTCGGGGGCCTTTCTGGCCTGCCTAACTGTCGCGACATGATCGATGTTGACTCCCAAGCGCATGCGTTACCCCTGCCTGAATCCGCGTAGCGTCAGCCGAGACGCGCGCTGGCCTGCTCGGCGATGCCTTCAGCAAGGCGGTTGACGAGAGCGGCGTCCGGGCCCTCGACCATGACGCGCAGCAACGGCTCCGTACCTGAGTAGCGTACCAGGACCCGACCATCAGATCCGAGGGTCGCCTCGGCCGACGCGACGGCTGCCGCGAGCTCGGGCTCCTCGTCGAGGTTTGGCTTGGCTCGAACGCGTACGTTGAGCAGCACCTGAGGATAGATCTCGAGCCCGGCAGTCAAATCGGACAGCTCCTTGCCGGTTTCGTGCATGACACGCAGTATCGAGAGCGCGGTCAGGAGCCCATCGCCCGTCGGCAGCAGCCGCGAGAAGATGATGTGTCCAGACTGCTCACCGCCGAGAACGAGCTCCCGGAGGCGCATCTCTTCGCGCACCTGCCGGTCACCGACCGGACACCTGTGCACCGCGATACCAGCCGCGCGCAGCGCCACTTCAAGGCCGATGTTGCTCATGACCGTCGCGACAATGGCGTCTCCAGGTAACTGTCTAACCGAGGCGAGGTACTTTGCACAGACGAACAGAACGCTGTCGCCATCAACGATGTGTCCCGCGGCATCCACCAACAGCGCGCGGTCACCATCGCCGTCGAACGCAATCCCCAGGCGACACTGCTGCTCTTGAACCACACGCTGAACCGGGTCGAGATGCGTTGACCCGCACTTCTCGTTGATATTGCGCCCATCAGGTGCGGCGTTCAGCGGCACCACGTCGAATCCAGCCCCTTGAAGGACACGCGGCGCAATCACGCTCGTGGCGCCATTGGCACAATCGACGGCAATACGGCTGCCACGGAGCGACCGGGCACCTCCAACCACGCTGGCCGCGTGGGCTTCGTAGGCATCCGTAAGGGCCTGGCTCGGGCACGACGGTTCGCCGGGATCCACTTCCCATGACGGATCCTCGATGCGTTCAGCGAGACGCGCCTCGTACTCTGGTGATGCCTTTTCGCCCTCCCGCGTGAGCACTTTGATGCCGTTGTCGGGAAACGGGTTATGAGACGCGGAGATAACAAACGCGCCGTCGAAACCACCCGACTTGGCCACAAACGCAGCCGCCGGCGTCGGGATCACGCCCGCGCTCACCAAGGTTCCGCCCGCGCCGGTCACGCCCGCGGCGAGACAGGACTCGATCCAGGGACCCGATTCGCGTGTATCACGTGCAGCCAACAGCGTGGGCTTGGCGCCCAATGACTGGACCGTCGCGGCACCGAGGCGCACGATCGTACGTTCATCGAGCGGCGGAGCGCCGGGCGTGCCGCGCACGCCATCTGTTCCAAACATCGCAGCCGACATGAAGTGAAGGACGGGCGCACCGAGCGTCGCGCCGGGTGCGCATAGGAGATCTATCGCACGCTGACCTGCACACGCCCTGGATCGATGTGCGTGATGCGAATCCCCTCGCGGGCTTCGACGCCCACGGGCAAATTGTACCGGCCGGGCGATGCCCCAGCAAGAGCACCGACGTCGACATGGGCGCGAATCGCGTCCGGATCCAGACCGTAGATCAGATCACTCGCTCCGAGAATCCCGATGGTAACGCGCTCGGGTTGAATCGACGCACGCGGCGAGGCATCGGCCCCGTCCAGGAACACCGGCACGTCCTGGAACGTGCGCGGCACGTCCGCTCGGACGATCTCGATGACCACTCGGGCAGACACGGGCTCGACGAGTCGAACCGTCGCATCGGCGACTCCGACCGACACATCGCGCACGATCGTGGCGGCGGCCCCCTGCACCGAGATCGTCTCGGTCAGCGCCTCTCGTAGCTCTGCCAAGCGCGTTTCCGGACCGATGATCTCCACGGCGGCCGGGTCAGTCGTCACGCGTCCGATGGCTCGGCCAGCCGCCGGCGCGCCGGCGATGTCGGCGACGACCGATACCGTCCGGGCGCCCAGTCGCTCCAGCGTCAACACGACCGTGGCCGGCACCACACTAGTCACTTCCACGCCAGATGGGACCTCGACGCGCCCGGCGAACATGTCGAACAGCTTTCGGCCAGGCTGCTCGTCGAACAGATCGAGTACCGCCGCGACCGTTCCCACTTCCAGGCGACTGACCGCGCTCGACGGCCCGCGAACGCGGACACGCAGCATGTCTGACGGAGTCCCGACGATCTCCATCCCGAGCGGGACATTCTCGAATTCGAGTGGGACGTCGAGGCCACGTTCAACGACCGGCTCGCCTGCCACGCTCACCCAGACCAGCACGGCCAGGACGACCGACACGAGCTTGAGCGGGAGGTCGCGGAACGGATGATAGGCCATCAGGATGCCAGTCCACCCCGGTCGCGGCGCGCCGTACGAGGTAGCGACCGGAGCATCAGCGCCTCCAGGCGATACCGCAGCTGCTCAGGCTCGATGTCGCGCTCGATCTGTCCGTCGAGCGCCAGCGATACGCGACCCGACTCCTCCGAGACGACCAACCCCACCGCATCAGACTCCTCAGTCAGGCCGAGCGCCGCCCGATGGCGCGAGCCGAGCTCCTTGCTCAGTCTGGGATTGACGGTCAGCGGGAGAAAGCAGGCCGCAGCGGCGACGCGGTTCTCCTGGATGACGACCGCCCCGTCGTGCAGCGGAGATTCCGGCTGAAAAATGCTCAGGAGCAAGTCGTACGTCACGGTTGAATCAAGCGGGATGCCGCTCTCGATGTAGTTCCGCAGGCCCGTCTGACGCTCGATGGCGATGATCGCACCGATGCGGCGAGACGCGAGCATGGTCGCAGCGACCACGACTTCCTCGATCGTTTCGTCCGTCGTGGTCGGACGAGCCAGATAGCGGAAGAACGGCGCGCGACCGAGATTGGACAGCCCCCGACGAATGTCGGCCTGGAAGAGCACGATGGCGGCGAACACGATGTACCCGAACATGTCGCGAATCAGCCAGTTGACCGTGGTCAGCGGCGCAAGCTCAGACGCGTAGTACAAACCAACGACCAGGAGCACGCCGAAGACCATTTGTGCGGCCTGCGTTCGTCTGATGAGCTTGAGGCCCTCGTAGATCAAGAACGCCACGATGGCGATGTCGATCACGTCGAGCCATCCGATAGCCACCTGGGGCCATATGTTCGCAGCGAAATCCATCGGTTCTATGCCACTCGTAGACGATCCGCAACGTCGACCGCCTGCCGCATTGGGCCGACGCCATGTACCCGAACGATATGCGCACCCAACAACACGGCCGCCGTGACGGCCGCGACCGTCGCCCACTCTCGGTCCTGGGGCGAAACGTCCCCGATGGCCTCTTTCAAGAACGACTTCCGCGAGGGACCAACGAGAATCGGGCGGTCGAGCTCCGCCAAGATTCCGAGTCCAGCGAGCGACGCGAACGTATGGTCAGCGCGCTTGGCGAAGCCCAACCCTGGATCCACGATGATCTGGTCAGGGCTGACTCCCGCCGCAACGGCCGCATCGACCGCTCCGCGAAGCTCCGCGGCCACTTCGGCGCCGACGTCGTCGTAACGGGCTTCCCGATACATGTCGCTCGAACGGCCCCGCGTGTGCATCAAAACGACCGGAACACCGGATTCGGCGACGACGCTTGCCAGATCGGGATCATAGCGCAGAGCCGAAATGTCGTTGACGATCGACGCCCCAAGCTGCAGCGCCCGCCGCGCAACCTCCGACTTGTACGTGTCGATCGACACGGGCACTCGGACCGCCGACACGACCTGGGTGAGCGCCGGAAGCACCCGGGCGCACTCCTCGTCGACAGAGAGCGGGGCCGCGCCAGGACGGGTTGATTCGCCCCCAATGTCGAGGAGATCGGCGCCCTCCCCCTCTAGTTGGCGGGCAACTTCGCTGGCCTGGCTGGGGTCAAGACAGCGGCCCCCGTCCGCAAACGAGTCGGGGGTCACGTTGATGATGCCCATCACGGCGGTGCGTGACCCGAGCTCGAGGGTCCCACCGCTGGGCAGCCGGAGCGAGAAGGGCTTTCGGCCGCGAATCATCGTACCGCGGTCGAAGACCGGTCGACCTATTCCTGGGGAACAGCCTTGTCGAGTGACGGCACCGGCGTGGTGATGCCCGGTCTCTCATCCGATGGGTCGGTCTCGCCAGACGGCGGCGTCTTGGACGGCTGCGGCGGCACAGGCTCGTCGATCGTCTCGCCTCTGGCGATCCGCCGGACCTGATCGGCGTCGAGCACCTCCCGGATCAGCAGCTCCTCTCCGATCCGGGTCAGCTCCTGCTTATGGTTCTTGAGGACGTCGTGCGCGCGGTCGTAGTTCCGCGTGACGATCGCTTTGATCTCCTTGTCAATTCTGTGCGCCGTGTCCGGGCTGTACTCGGCCTGCTGAGAGAAATCTCGCCCCAAGAAAACCTGCTCCTCTTTCTTGCCATACGTCAGAGGGCCGATCTCCTCACTCATGCCCCATTCACACACCATCTTGCGGGCCAAATCAGTTGCCCGATCGAGGTCGTTGCCGGCCCCGGTCGTGATGTCGCCCTGGGTCAACTCCTCGGCAATCCGTCCACCCAGCAAGATCGCGATCTGATCGTCGAGATAGTCGCGTGAGTAGTTATGCTTGTCGTCGACCGGCAGCTGCTGCGTGAGTCCGAGCGCCATGCCGCGCGGGATGATCGTCACCTTGTGGATCGGGTCGGCGTGGGGTAACAACACGGTGAGCAGCGCGTGACCGGCTTCGTGCACGGCCGTCACGATCTTCTCGGCGTCGCTGATGATCATCGATCGCCGCTCCGAGCCCATCAGGACTTTGTCCTTGGCGAACTCGAAGTCGTGCATCCGAACGACCTTCTGGTTGTAGCGCGCCGCGTTCAGCGCCGCCTCGTTGACGAGGTTGGCCAGGTCCGCTCCCGAGAAGCCAGAGGTTCCACGGGCCAGCACGTGTGCGTCCACGTCGTCATCCAACGGAATCTTGCGCGTGTGAACCGCAAAAATCCCCTCTCGGCCCTTGACGTCAGGCCGGTTCACCACGATCCGCCGATCGAAACGTCCCGGCCGCAGCAACGCGGGGTCCAGCACATCGGGACGGTTCGTCGCCGCCACGAGAATGACGCCCTCGTTCGACTCGAACCCATCCATCTCGACCAGCAGCTGGTTCAACGTCTGCTCGCGCTCATCGTGACCGCCACCCAATCCGGCGCCACGGTGACGACCGACTGCGTCGATCTCATCGATGAAGACGATGCACGGAGCGTTCTTCTTGCCCTGCTCGAACAGATCGCGAACGCGAGAGGCGCCAACACCGACGAACATCTCCACGAAGTCGGAACCACTGATGGAGAAGAAGGGGACGTTGGCCTCGCCCGCAACCGCCCGAGCCAGGAGCGTCTTGCCGGTTCCAGGCGACCCCATCAGGAGAACGCCTTTGGGAATTCGCCCGCCCAGCTTTTGGAACTTCTGCGGCTCCTTGAGGAACTCGATAATCTCCTGCAGCTCCTCTTTCGGCTCTTCCACACCGGCGACGTCCTTGAACGTCACCTTCTTCTGCGTGCTGGATGACAGCTTGGCGCGGCTCTTCCCGAACGACAGCGCCTTGTTGCCGCCGCTCTGCACTTGCCGCATGAAGAAGATCCAGAAGCCAATGATCAGGAGAATGGGCGCCCAGGAGTACAACAGGGTTGCCCACGGACTCGTCGTCGCCTCGCGCGCGGTGACGGTAACATCCCGGTCAACGAGCCGGTTGACGAGGCCTTCGTACTGCGGAGGGGCGTAGCTTCGAAAGCGGCTCCCGGAGGTATAGGTGCCGGAGATCTCATTGCCTGCGAGCTCAACGCTCGAGATCTCCCCGGCGTCAACCTGGCGAAGGAAGTCGCTAAAGTTCACCGAGTTGTCCGCCGTCTGGAACTGTGTCGAGACATTCCAGATCAGCACGACAACGACGACGAGCACCATCCAAAAGACGAGACTGCGCAGCGTCGAGTTCAAACAGCTCCTCCTAGATTCCTTGCTTTCAAGATTAGCATGCCTTTCGTGCTGGCGCTCACGCGAAAATCGTCTCCCACCGTGTGCCCGACGATCCAGACAATCCCCTTATGTTTATCGGCCACGATGGGCACTTTCTGGCGGTCTAGGCGGGCAACTTTTCTATCGACGAAGAAATCCTGGAGTTTCTTGTGCCCGCGAAGTCCAAGTGGGCGAACAACATCGCCCGGCCGCCAGCTTCTGACAGTGAGCGGATCTGTCAGCTGCCCCCCCGCCACACAGACCCGTCCGGAGCGAGCTACCAGCGTGCCGAGCGGGGCCCCAACCGGTGCCCGCTCGACCGACAGCGCGACCCCAGCCTCCGGTACCGCGACCTCGCCGGGGATTTCCAGTCGATACGCAAAGCCGGCCGGCTCAGGCGCTCGCTCACGAGAGCGTGGCGATCGTACGACCAGCCGGGTCTCGAGGCGACGGACGTGGCAGCCCTGGAGGTCGACGACGTCCGGCTCTGACGTCTCGGGACTGGCCAGCGCAAGCACACGCTCAACTTGGTCGAAGGCACTTGCGCGGCCGGTGACCCGCTCGATCGCCTGCTTCGCGATTCTCCGGGCCAATGCCACCGGCTGTCCAACCAACGCCGCCCGGTCGAGCTCGACGCCATCGTCGGTTGCTCTGAGCACTGTTTTCGCGACGAGGATCGCGGCATCATCCAGCCACTCGGCGTCGTACCTCGCAATCTTCGCGTCGCGCGCGAGTGTCTCGACCACCGATGCGGAGAAGCGTGACTCCAACAGGGGGATCAGCTCGTGCCGCACTCGATTGCGCGTGACCCCCAAGTCTTGATTCGTCTCGTCCTCCCTGTGCGTTTGACCCCGCGCGGCCAAATAGGTTCTCAGCTCGGATCTGGACACGTCGAGCAGCGGCCGAACGACCCGCCCCGATTGGGGGTGGATGCCTGACAGACCGCCCGGTCCCGCGCCTCGAAGGAGCCGCATCAGCGACGTTTCCGCCTGATCGTGCCGCGTGTGCGCGGTCGCGACGCGGTCGGCGCCCGTGGCTGCTAGCGTGCGTTCGAAGAACGCATATCGCTCTCGGTGGCCCGCCTCCTCGATCGAAATCCGATCTCGTTCCGCCCGTCCCATCACATCGGCTGACCCAATCTCGATCGGCAGCGACAGCTGGGCCGCGAAGTCGCTGCAGAAACGCTGGTCGCCAGCGGCATCAGGACGCAGGTTGTGGTTGAGGTGGGCGGCACCCGCGAGCTCGAATCCACCCGTTGCCGCGAGCTCTTGCAGGAGCAGCGTCAGCGCGACCGAGTCGGCACCGCCCGACAACGCGACAATCACCCGAGACCCAGGTAGCACGAGCGATTCACGCTGGATCATGCGCAGGACTCGGTCCTGCAACGCAGCCATGAAAGAAGAATACCCGAGGCTCGCTACGCGAGCAGCTCGAGCAGAGCTGACGACACGGCGTCGGGCCGTTGCGCCGGTAGATCATGGCCCGCGCCACTGATGATGCGTCGCGCCATTAGTGCGGGGAACCGCTCTTGATCACGCGACGGATCCGCAGATGGTCGACCGAACCCACTCTCGCTCCCGCGAAGCACGATGGCGGGAATCGGCACCTGCGGTCGCTCGGCGAGCCGCTGCTCTGCTCCGAGAAAGCGCTCCTCGCCAGGCGCGTTCCCGTGACGGTGCCGGTACGAATGAATCACCACATCGACGAAGTCTGGGTTGTCGAACGAGTCCGCCGACCGATCGAACGTCTCATCGGTGAACCGCCACCCGGGCGACCAGGCCTCCCAGAGGTGCCGGCAGATCGCTCGTCGATTCGCCTCGAGCCCGGCGCGACCGCGCTCGGTATTGAAGTACCACTGATACCACAGCCTTGCCTCAACCACGGGTGGGGCGGGCGGCGACGGAGACAGCGTGTTCTGGACGGAATAGCCGCCGATTGCGACCTGCGCGCGCACGCGTTCGGGATGAAGGATCGCCGTGATGCAGGCCGCACGGTTCCCCCAGTCGAACCCAGCCAGCGCGAATTGATCCAGTCCAAGCGCGTCGGCCAAGTCGACCACGTCCTGCGCAATGGCCGCCTGTTCGGCCATCCTCGGGGCGGATGCATCGCGGAACCGCGTCGGACCGTACCCACGAAGATACGGCACGAATACCCGGTATCGAGCCTCGACGAGCGGCGGCACCACCTCGTCCCACGCTCGAATGTCATACGGGAAGCCGTGCAACAGGACGACCGGGAAACCGTCGCTCGGCCCATCCTCTTCATAGGCGATGTCGAGCACCGGTGTCTGAACGCGGCGAACGTTACCCTGCGCATGCGTGGCCGTGTTGGTGCCGGGGCGACCGGCGACTGCCGCGTAGCCCATCACACCCGCGCTGAGGAAGAAATCTCGCCGACTCGGACCCATCGTGTCCTCCGTTGCTCGGTCACTATGATGGCGTCGACTACGGACTGCCGACCAACAACCCGACGCCGAGTACGGCGATGGTGACACAGACGGCCGCCGCAACCGTCATGAGCGCGCCGGCCCGGGCCATGTCACCGATGGAGAAGTACCCGGAGCTATAGGGCACGACGTTCGCCGGGCTCTCGGTGACCAGAATAAAGGCGAGCGACGACGTGAAGGCCGCCGGCGCCGCGATGGTCCAGACGCTGACCCCGATATCCTGCGCCAGGGCAATCAGAATCGGCATGATGATGGTGCCGGTCACGGTGTTGCTGGCGAACAGCATGTGCAGCAGCGCTACCACGAGGACCACGACGAACGGCTGGAACACGGCCGGCACGACGGCAAACTGACCGAGCAGCCCAAACCCGATCCAGCGCGCCGCCCCAGTCTCGTACACCATCACCCCGAGTGACAGGCCGGCCACGATCAGCAAGATGCCACCCCACTGCACGTCCTGCTGGGCCGTCTTCCACGACAGCACGTTAACCCCAGGAAGGAACAGCGCCAGCCCGCCCGCGAGGGCGACAGCGTGCATCGACAGATTGACGCGTCCCCCCGTCACCTCTGCCACGAGCGGAGTCGTGAGCCACAGTGCGATTGTCGCCGCGAACACCACGAGCGTCTTGCGCTCGACCGGCGTCAACCGCCCGAGCTTCGCCAGATCGCGAGCAATGTCTGCCTCGGTGATGGGCAATCGCGGAATCTCCGGCGGGAAGACCCGGAGCAAGACGTACCAGGCGCAGGGCACCATCAGCACCGCGGCCGGAACGCCGTAGGCCATCCACTCCACGAACGAGATGTCCAGTCCAGCGAGATCTCGCAGATAGGCCATCGCCACCGGATTGGCGCCGGTACCGGCCGGCGTGCCAATGCCGCCGATCAACGGCCCGAAGGCACACGCAATCATCAGCGCGCGTCCGAAGTTACTCTCGAGCCGCTTGAGCTTCGCATCCTCGAGGAGGCCGACGCCGAGCGGCAACATCAGCGCCGTCACCGCGAGATCGTTGAGCCACATCGACAGCAGGGCTCCGACGGCGAGAAAGCCGAGAAGCACGCGGTCGGTGCGCGTGCCGACCGCGCGCAGCACGTGGAGCACCAGCCGAGTCCCCAGCCCGGACCGACCGAATGCCGCGGCGAGAATCAACACCCCAATAAAGAAGGTGATGATCGGGTTGCCGAAGCCCGCTCGTACGACCGACGCATAGTCGGAGATGCCCAGCACCGGCACCAGCAACAGGACGGACAGCGAGGTCACCGGAAAGGGCATGGCCTCGGTCACCCACAGGATGACGGCGAAACCCAGGATCGCCAGACAGGCCTTGCCCGCCGCCGTCAGCTCGACCAGCTCGCCGCCGCGATCAAGAGGTGGTGGGGAGGGGAGCCAGTGGACGACCACCATCACGGCAATGGCGGTCAGTAGGTATACGACGGCACGACTGGGTCGATGAGCGGTAACGTTGTCCTCACTCATGACCCGTCAGGTCACCTTCGTCGTTCGGAGCCCACTTCGGCCAATCGGGCGCCGCGAAGGATGTTCGTCATGCCGTAGTTCCCCTCGTGGCAGGCATACTCCCAGATCTGTCCTGACGTGACGCCGCGCGAGGCCTGGTCGGTCGTCATCGGCGCGGCCGCCGTCCACGGCCGCGTGAACACCTTCGGGTCCTCGACCGTAAACGTGTAGTCGATCGTGTCTGACGCGGTGCGCGTGAACCGCTCAACCAGGCGCAAGCTGGATCGGGCCCTGCGCCAAGGCGCGCTCCAATACGCGTCCGGTCTATCAGAAAAGTTGACGGTCTCAACCACGAGCGTGTCGCCTTCCCAGCGGCCGCGTGCCTCACCGGTCCATTGCTCGATGCCGGTCAGTGAACGACCGTCAAGGGGGATGACCCGGAGCTCGTGATACATCTCGTGCAGCATCACGACCGCGTTGGGCGTCTGTAGGATCTGGAGGTTCATGTTGTACGGCTGCAGCGGGACCATGTTGGGAAGGCCATCGGTGATGCAGCGCTCGCCGGTATCCAGGTCGCTCCACGTGTAGAACGGTCCAACGCCATATCGGGCGGTCTCTTTGGTGGCCTCGATCTTGGCCTCCCGAGTCCAGGGGATAACCCCGTCAGGCGGATCGACAATCAGCGATGTACGCCGGCTGCCTTGAATAGTGGTCCCCGAATCCAGCCACACTTGGTTGTAGCCCCCGACCTGACCCGGTGCGGACTTGCCATCTCTGGCTGCCTTGCGCTCGGCCGACTGCTGCTCGAGCGCCGCGGCCTCGGCATCAGTCAGCCGCGTCATCTCGGCTTGGCGGAAAGGCCGCTCGAGCGGAGTCAGGGTGGCCGAGGTCCAAATGCCCTGCAGGTCGGGGTCGCCCCACGCCGTCCGGTGCTCAGCCGACCGGGTGACCGACGTGGCGGCACCGCCGAGGCGAGTCTGCCCCACCGCCAGCGCCGGCAACATCGCCGACAGGGTCAACGCGGTCAGCAGCGCGATTACCGATCCAACCGCCGCCGGCAGGTTGTGGCGCAGGGGTTACCTCCAGGTCACTCAGTTCCTGTCTGGCAGCGCAAACACGAACAGGTTACTTCCGAAACTCGGGCGAATCTCTGGTGTGACGCGCAGGTTCAGCGCACCCGGGCCGGTACTGACCGCGACATATTGGCGGCCATCAACCGCATAGCTGATCGGATACCCGACGACCGGTGATCCAAGCGAGACCTCCCACAGGATCGCCCCGGTCTCCTGATCGAAGGCTCGGAATCGCCCGCTCACGTCTCCGCCGAAGACGAGCCCGCCGCCGGTCGTCGCCAGCGACAAGGTCGCGCCGCGCTGCTCATAGAGCCACTTCCGCTCGCCGGTCTCGGCCGACACCGCATGCACGCTTCCGAGCTGGTCGGTGCCCGGTGCCAACTGGTGACGCACGGCAAGTGCGTAGTGCGGATGCGACGCGTCATCGGACACCGACGCCAGGAGACGGGCGCACGAGTTGGCGAGCGGGTAGTACATCGCGTTCGTCAGCGGGCTGTAGGCCCCCGCCTCGGTGTCTTTCCCACCGTGCAGGCTCGGGCACACCAGCAACTGCTGCCCCATCGTGCTGAAGATCACCTCTGGGTTCTCGGTAACCTCTCCGGTTGCGCCGTCGATGTGGTTGATCACGTTCTGCGTAATCGTCGGCGTTGCCCAGAGGAACTCACCCGTTTCGCGGTCGAGGGTATAGATCACACCGGTCTTGCCCGGAATACCGGTGACGACTTTTCGCACTTCGCCCGGCTGGATCCGCGGATTGATCCAGCTCACGGCGCTCGGGTTCGGTGCAACGGCGGTATCGACAAGGAGGCGCTCGAACGGATGGTCGAGATCCCAGTGGTCGTTGAGATGCTGGTAGTACCACCGGATCTCGCCGGTGTCGGCATCGAGGGCGAGCGTACAGTTGTGATACAGGTACTGCTGGTCAGGACCGGCGAGCAAGAACTTCGGGGCCGGTGACGTGACGGACGTGCCGATATAGACCAAGTTGAGCTCGGGGTCGTAGCTGGGCACCATCCACGTGCCGACGTGCTTCCGCTCCTCGTACGGCACCCCACCCCAGGTCTCGTCCCCCGGCTCGCCGGGGGCCGGTATGGTCCGCCGGCGCCACAGCTCTTTGCCCGTCTTCGCATCGTGGGCCGTGATGACGCAGGCGTCTGGGCCGCCGAGCGGACGACGATTCGACGAGAATCCTGTTTTAGTGAAACCCGCGCGCTGGCGGGCACCCGACTGATAGCAGGCACGCCCGGAGATGACCTTTCCGTTGGCAATGATCGGCCCCGCGCTCTGCGTAGCCGGGTTGACCTGATAGTCGAGCACCTGGGTCTCCCACACCAGCTTGCCGGTCTCGGCATCGAGCGCAAAGACGTAGTCGTCGGCGCTGGTGTTGATGATCAGGTTGTCGTAGATCGCCATGTTCCGGTTGTTGCGCCCATTGCCCCCGACGAAGTCGTAGATGCCGTCTGGAAGGTCCCGCCGATACTCCCACTTCAGGTCGCCTGTCACTGCGTCGATGGCATGAATGACGTCCTCGGTTTGCGGCACGTACAACACGCCGTTGTAGGCCAGCGGCGTCACCTCCTGCGTGCCGGTCGTCAGCGCTCGCGACCACACCATGCGCAGCGTATCGACGTTCTCCCGGTTGACCTGATCCAGCGGGCTGTATCCCCACCCGTTGAGCGTCCGTCGCCACATGGGCCAGTCGCCGGGTGCAGGATTCTGTAGCGTGGAGTCGGTGACCGGGACAAAGTCGGACGGCTGCGCACGCAGCGTCGCTGTGGCCAGCGTGAGGGCCAGCAGGGCGACGATTCCGGCTGGTCGCAGTGCGCTCGGCCAGCTCATCGGGCAGCCTTCTTGGCAGTGGCTTCGTCAGCGCGCGAGCCGGTGAGCATATTGTACATTCCGTGGTTCCCTTCATGACATGCAAACTCGAACATCGGACCGTCCGAATGGTTCATCGGCAGCGAGCCGCTCCACGGGCGCGTCCAGGTGTTCGGATCGTCCACGGTGAACTCGTAGTCCAGGACGTCTGGACTGACTCGCGTGAATCGCTCGACGACCGTCACCGCATCCGTGAGGTCTCCGCGCCCCATCGAATGACCAGGCCGATTCCACTTCCGGATGAACGGGCCCCTGAGATTGGTCGTCTCCACGACCAGCGTATCGCCGTCCCAGTGCCCCCGGGAGTCGCCCGCGAACTGACGAATATGCGGCGGAAGATGCGGACGTCCGTCCAGCGGGATGTAGCGCACATCGTGGATGTGCTCCTGGAGCATCACGATGTAGTCAGGCGTCTGAAAGATCTGGTAGTGGTTGTTGTAGCCAGTTGGAAACGACGGAATACCGCGATACCACAAGCAGCGCTCGCTGAGCCCCATCTCCTCCGGCCCGTCGGCTGGCACCCGCCCGTCTCGGACGTCGCCCAGTCTCAAATACGCTGGCGCCGACAGTCGAGCCTCGGCTTCCGGTGTCAGCGGAGGCAGCCGGCCATCCGGTGGGTCGATGATGAGCGAGGTGCGTCGGGTCGGCACGACGGTCGTAGCGAGGTCCATCCAGAAGCTGTTGTACGAGCCCGGGGCCCCGTCCACACCGCGGTCCACAGCTCCCGTCGGGTCGGCCTCCGTCCGCCGCGCCGCGCGGTTGTCAAGCTCTCTGATCCGATCGGCGGCCGCTTGCTCGCGACGGGCGACCTCTTCCTCGGTCATGAACTCCTGGTCGGCCATCCCCTCGGGACGCTGCAAGGGCGTCATGGTCGCGTTGTTCCAGAGCCCCTGTAGGTCCGGGGCGCCCCACGGGGTTCGGAGCGTTGTCGTCTCACCCGCCGGAGCGCTTTGTGCTTGAGCGGTCGCGGAACGCGGCACCGTGGCCATCACGGCCATCGCCATCCACACGGCCACGAGACTTCGCTGGCTCATCGGAACCTCCACGCCCTCGTCGTTCGGGCGGCGAACGGGTCAGATTTCCTCGACGTCGACGCGGCGAAACTCCAGCAGTCCGTCTTCACCTTGAATGCCGATGTGTCCGCTCAGATCCCCTACGCCGGTCGCCGTCGTGATCAGGACGCCATTCAAGGTGACCGACAGGTTCTCGCCCTCGGCTCGAATCTCATACGTGTGCCATTCGCCAGCCGGCTTATAGGCTTGCCGCAGCGCGTCGAGGTCCGACTCGGTCTCTATGGAGACCTCGCCCACCGCGATCATGTGGGCGAGCGGCGTGCCGTCCTCGACGGCATCCCGGCATTGCACCTGGTACCCATTGACGGGCCAGCCTCGTTCGTCGTCGGTGCTCTCCGGGGGCGTGCGCACGAAAATCCCGCTGTTCGCACCTTCTTCGAGAAAACGGAACTCCATGGTCAGCACAAAGTCACCGAACGTGTCGTTGGAGCGCAACCAGCCGCTTCCGCGATTGACCTTGAGCGCGCCGTCTTCAACCGAAAACTGGCCGTCGTTGACGTTCTCCCAGCCGTCCAGGTTTTCACCGTTGAAGAGCTGGATGACAGAGCTGGGTGGCGGCGCCGGCTCAGCCACACTCGCGGGCTCTTCGGTGTCCATCGACTCGCCGGTGCTTGCCGACTGACAGCCGCTGAACACGACGCCGCCAACTAGAAGTCCTACCGCAACTGATCTCATTTGTTCCCCCGTTTCTACGTGTCACACACCGGCGCCGAGCCTCGGGGCAGGGCCCTCGCATCGACGTACGGACACTTATACACCAACGCCCTGCCAACCGCTCGAACCCCGACGGGACCGAGCGTCGAGTTCCAGAGCCATGCCCGCTCGCGCAAGAACCCGTTCTAGTCCGGGAGCCTGAAGGCAATCATGTGCGGCGGCCGCCCGCCGATTGCCACGGCAATGTACTGCTTCCCCTCGACCATGTAGGTCATCGGTGTGCCTATCGCGCCGGTAGGCAGATCGACCGACCCGAGCTCTTCGCCGGTTTCCTTGGACCGCGCGACCAGCCGGGGCCCGCCGTCGCTGCCGCCGGCACTGAGGGCGCTGATCACAAGGGTCTTCGTCAGAACTGGGCCACCCTGGCCGTCACCGCCGAGCGGCGGAAGGTTCAAGTCTCTGAGCATTGGATGGTTCCGATACCGGTCGCCGTTGCCCAGCGGCACCATCCACTTGTGCTCGCCGGTGTTCATGTCGATCGCCGTCATCCGTGAGTAGGGGGGCTTCAAGAGCGGTAACCCTCGTGGCATCAGCGCACCGGTCCTCGAGGGCCCGAGTCCACCAGCCAACATGGTGTCTTCTGATGCGCCATGCGTGTAGGCCACGGTCGCGCCGATCGCCGGATCTGGCTGGTACATCGAGATGACCACGGCTTGGTTCCGCGACGGTACATAGAGGATGCCCGTTTCGGGATCGATGGCCGCACCCGCCCAGGTGGCAGCGCCGCCGTCCGGCGGACGCATCAGTGTCCCCTGCCATCCACCGGGCTCCGGCCGGGAGATCGGCGTGAACAAGGGGCCCAGCCGGAACGGCTTCACCGCCTCGAGCGCCATCGCCCGAATCTCCGGCGTGAAGTCCACCAGGTCGTCGACTGTCACCCCCTGATACTCGAACGGCGCGGGCTTCGTCGGAAACGGCTGCGTCGGTGACACCCACTCGTTCGGCATGTTCGTTTCCGTCGGCACCGGCCGCTCCTCGATCGGCCACACCGGCTCCCCCGTGACCCGGTCGAACGTATAGACGAACCCTTGCTTGCTCACCTGCACCAACGCCTTGATCGGCCGCCCGTCCACGGTGATATCCACCAGGTTCGGCGACGTCGGAAAGTCGTAGTCCCACAGCCCGTGGTGCACCGCCTGGAAATGCCAGACCCGCGCCCCCGTTTCTACGTCGACCGCGATGATCGACTCCGAGAACAGGTTGTCCCCGTGCCGCTCTGCCCCGTGGTAGTCGTTCGTCGTCGTCCCCGTCGGCAGGTAGACATGCCCCAGCTCGTTGTCCCCCGCCAGGAAGGACCAGACGTTCGCATTACCCGAGTAGCGCCACGACTCGTTCAGCCACGTGTCGGCGCCAAACTCGTCTGGGCTGTTCGGCACCGTGTGGAAGTCCCACGCGTGCGCGCCCGTCTTCACGTCCCACGCGCGCACCCACCCCGGCACCGCTTCCTTCGTGATCCGCCGGTCCGCCACCTGCGAGCCGTGAATTACCCGGTCGCGCACCACGATCGGCGGCGAATGGATGCCGTAGAGCAGCGCGTTCAGGTAGTCCCGTTTCGTCCGGTCCGCCCTTGGCACGCCCTCCATCGCGTCCACCATCCCGCTGCCGTCCGGGCCGAAGTCGGGGCACGGACGTCCCGTCTTCGCCTCCACGCACACCAGGTAGCCGTTGCCGGTGCCCCAGAAAATCCGCTCATCGCCTTCGCCGTCCGTCCAATAGGCGACGCCCCGCTGCTTGAACGTCCCGCTCATCGGGGTCGTGCCTTCTTCGTAGCTCTTGGGGTTGAAAACCCAGAGCGTCTCCCCCGTCGTCGCATCGACGGCCACCCCCTGGGACAGCGCCGTATTGAAGTAGAGCACCCCGCCGATCATGAGCGGCGTCACGTTCATGCTGCCCGGCCGCGGCGGATGGCTTTTGCGATACAGGTTGGGCGTCTCCTCGACGAGCGACGCAACGATGTCCTCGAGGGGCGCCGTCCACTCGCTGCCGTCTGGCATGGTCCGGCTCACCATGCTGTCGACCGACGTCCACTGCCAGGCGATCTCGAGGGTCTCAAAGTTGGTGGCGTCGATCTGGTTGAGTGGTGAGAACTTCTGGCCAGCGATATTTCCGCTGTAGCTGCGCCACTCACCGTTTTCCGTGCCGTAGGTTTGCCACCGATCGCTCGCTTGCGCGAGCGCCTGCGCTGGCGACCACGCCACCGCAAGAACAATCAACATGAGCTGAACACGCGTGGGAATAGTTACCATTCCTGAGCCCTCTGGAATCTTATTCGAGAGGAATGAGATTCTTGTTGGCAGACAGCCATGCCTCGAACGTCTGCAGCAATGGATTGAGGCGGCGCGCCACGTTGGGATCTCGAGCGCCGCAGTAGTAGTCCTCGAAATCGTGTTTGAACTGGAACATATTGCCCAGATCCGCTGCCCCCGGGAAGTCCAGGCCACGATAGACATCGAACGGCACCGCCTGGTAGCGCACATCTTGACCAAGCGCAACACTGAGCGCGCTCGCCATCTCCGTGCCTGTCAGTTGTTCACCTGAGATACCCACGGTGCGTCCGACGAACTCAGTACCAGACTTGAAGATCCCGTAGGCGCACCCGCCGATATCGCCCGCAGCAATACCCGGAAGCCTCTTGTCGCCCATCGGCAGCATGAGAGCGAGCGTGCCGTCTTCCTGCTTCTTCGGCCCCATGCCAAAGTGGATCAAGTTATCCCAATAGAACGACGTCAGGAGACATGTCGTCGGAACGTCAGCATCAGAAAACAAGTGGTCAGATTGGCCCTTCGCGTCGTAGTGCGGGACCTTGTACTGCTCCATGAGCGTCGGCATCCGTACGTCGTCGAGTGGGACCCACTTGGTCGTGTCCTCGAGCGTGGACCAGACGACATGCCGCACCCCAGCCGCCTTCGCCGCCTCAGCCATGACCTGTACCTGAGCCCGCTCCGTGTCAGGTGAAAAGTGTTCCCAGAAGTTCGTCACACAGAACGCGCCATACGCTCCGGCAAAGGCTCGGGCCACACTCTCGCGGTCATCGATGTCGGCCGCGACGACCTCCGCTCCTACCTGCGCAAGCGCCTGCGCCTTGTCGGAATCTGGTTTCCGAGTCAGGGCCCGGACGGCAAACTGGCCAGCATGGTCGCCGAGGATCGATCTCACCAACCCTCCGCCCTGTGCGCCCGTTGCACCCACCACCGCAATAATTCTCTTATCTGACGTCACGATCCTTCTCCCGCGCCTTGCGGAAAGTGTATCGCCTTCGGGGTTCTGCGGCATGTCCTCCTGAGTTCAGAGGTGGACCTGCCGCTATGAAGCTGCCGACGCCTTCTGGAGCCCCCGAACCGACAGCGTCCGAGCTGGATTGCGTTCCACCGCCCGTTGAAACGCGCCCCGGGCCTCGGCCACGCGACCGATCGCCAAGAGCTCCTCACCGAGTAACTCAAAGGTCGGCTTGAGCACCCGTGGTGGTCCAAACGCAAAGGGCAACGAATCCTCCGTCTCGGCCGCCTCGCGCAGAATACTCAGTCCCGCTTCCGTGCGACCCTCGTCGAGCGCGACGAGCCCGCGCAACTCGTCGAGATGGAGGGCCATCAGCGGTGAGTCGGGTTGAGGTGCGGATTCGATGAACACGCGGGCCGGCTTCGCGTCGCCCTCTCGCAGTGCGGCAAATGCGTTGGTAAACTCGTAAAGGAGTGCCAGCTGACCGTCAGCAGGCCGTTGGATGGTCCACTTGGAGGCCAGACTCCACTCTGCTGTATCAATGACCTGACGCGCCCGCATCGACACGAAGTAGCGGCGTTCTGCGTCCGTTGGCTCATTGGCCACACGTTCGTGGCATGACGTCAGCAGGGTTTCCGCAGTGCTGAGTTCGCCCCTCATAAGGTGGCCGTAAGCCAACCACTGGGCATAGTGACCACAGGCGTTCGGTGGGCGCCCACGCTCGCCCCGCTCGCGGTCCTCTGCATCCCGCGCGCGAATATTCCCGCTGACGACCTCGTCCCACATGCCCAGCGCGAGGAAGATGTGCGTCGTCATGTGTTGGGCATGGGCCGCTTGGGGGGCAATCTGCGAGTAGGCACGAGCGGCCGGCAACCCCAGCGGCGCGTGAACAGGATCATCGAACGAGTGGATCATGTAATGCACCGCGCCAGGATGATTCGGGTTCTGGTCATTCACCGGCTGCGCCGTGGCAGCCGCTTTCATGTACGTTGCAAAGTCTCGGCTGCCGTTGGTGCTGCCGAGGATCGACAACGCGTAGAAGGCTCGCGCCTCCGGGTCGTCGGGATACGCGTCGTGGAGACGACGCATCGCTTCCATGTACGCACGGTCCTGCTCTGACTTCGTCCCTTCGGCGTACAGTGCTTCGACCGCGTCGAGATACATGCCCTCTCGCTCGGCGCCCGCTTTGGCACGACGCTCCTTGGCAGTGGGAGCCAGGCGACGCAGAGCTGCCTCCGCGGCTTCTTCGTCCTTCTGTCCCCAGAGGGAGTGGTTGTAGGGCATCGCCTCGCCCCAGTACGCAAGGGCAAACTGCGGGTCGGCCCCCTGCGCCTCGCGGAATGCTTCGGCTGCCGTCTCGTACTCAAAGCTGTGCAGCAGAAGCACACCGCGCAGGAAGGGACGATGAGCTGCGTCGTTGCCAGAGTGTGGAAAGGACAGGCTGCCGAGCCCCTCCATGCTCTCTAGCTGAGAATCGGGGTCGGTACCCGACACGTCGGAGTCGCATGCCACGAGACCCAGGCCACCCGATACTGCGGCGGCGAAGATCAAGAGGCGTGCGGTGTTTGCGTTGCGCATGGGTCCTCCCGGACGACCGTCGGGTTCATTGGTTCTGGGTTAGGGCGTAGTAGATAACGTAGATCCACGACAGAATGCCGTGGATGATCGCCCAAAGAATGGAGCCGTTGGCGCTCCACGAGATCGCGATCGCGAGAGCGGTGCCGAACCCTATGCCAGCTTTGGCAGCGTTACCGGAGCCGCTCATTCGCTTCCTCCCTATCGTTCAGCTTGGTATCGGTGGCCTGGTACACCTCGCCCATGCCCCTTCGTTGGTCTTGGCGGTGACGTTGTATCGGCCGATTCGGGAGCCGACCTCGAGCGCCATGGGTTGTCAGACTGAGATCGAGGCATTGTATGCCGCGTCCCTGGTTTGTCTAGGACCTTCCTTTTAGATCTCTGATGGAACTCGACGACGAGCTCGCTGACCTTCTTGCCGTGCCTCCGGACGGCACGCTCATGAGCACGAGGAGCGAGGGGACGTCAGGCCAGGCGATCGCGCACCACGAGGCGGCGTCGATGCAAGTCGAGGCGAGAGCCGACTGCTACCGTCATCGCTGGGAGGCCGCGTCCAGGTCTTTCAGAAACCCCTTGAAGCCCTTCGTGAGCTGGGCGTCCAGGGCAAGGCGCCCCATGATCGTGCCCAGCAAGCCAAACTTCGGCTTGTACGCGTACTCAACACTTACGTCGGTGCCGTCATCCGCGGGGCTAAGAACGAAGGTGACTTCAGCGTGGGCAATGGGCAGCTTCTTCGCGGAGTCGATACTGACGACCATGCGGCGTGTGTCATCCCATTCTTTGACGGTTTCTTCGAGTTCGCCAAATGGGGCCAGATCGCAGTGCCGTTGCGCGCCTACACCACCCGTACTATCTGACGTCGCAAAAGACTTCGCGACACCTCTATTCCACGTCGCAATGTTCGGGAAGTCGGCGAGGACCGTCCAGATTTCTGCCGGTGCCGATGGGATTCGCCTGCTTACGTTGATGGAACGCATCTTCCTTTCAGCCCAACGCGACGGGCTGCCCTCGATTTGAGGCGTCAGAGTTTGCGGTGGGCCACCCCGAGCTTCTCCAGGATGTTCTCCATCAAGCACCACTTCGTGAATGCCAACTGCATTGTATGCCGCCGCGCCGAGGAACAGAGTACCTGCCAGGACGACTAGGTGAACGTGCCACAGACGTCCTCGGTCAGCGCCGGGTTGTGGGAAGCCGTGCACGACCCCAGGGTGCCTCCCCCGATGTTGGAGTAGATCCGGTAGTGAACGACTGATGAGAAGGGCCAACGCCTATCAGGGAAATGCGGCTGCCGAGAGAACGACGTGCCAGTTGACTGACCGGAATCGGTCGGGTCTAGCCGGTGTGCAGAATAGCGGCCAAGAAGCGTTGTAGCGGTGCGCGGGGCTAGCCGGCACGCACTTCCCGCGTGATTGATCGGACGGTAGGATAGGTGCATACCCGAGGAGACATCATGAGCAAGCCCCTGTTCGGCGTCGTGGTCACGGCGATCGTAGTCGCGTTCGTGCTCGGCCGGCTCTCGGCTCAGGACGTCGAGCCGTCGTGTTCGATGTGCCCCGCGGCCTACATCGGGACCGAGGAGATCGAGCAGTTCGTCTCGGTGGCCAAGGCCACCGGCACCACCGATCAGCAGATGCGATCGATTGACATCGGCAAGACCAACGTGCAGGTCGCCCTCGCTCACCGCGGTGCCCTGGACGAGCCACGACCGACCTCCGTGGCGATGCACGACCTGGTGACCGAGGTCTACTACGTTCTGAGCGGATCGGGCACCAATCGCACCGGGCCCGATCTGATCGACGCCCGGCGCCGCCCGTCCGATAACCGGGCCGTGCAGTTTCTGAACGGTCCGGGCCGGAACGCTGCGGACATCCAAAACCCCGACACCCACGAGCTGAAGGCAGGTGATGTGTTCGTGATCCCGGCCGGCACGGGACATCAGTTCACGAAGGTCGAGGACCACATCACGTATTTGATGGTACGGATCGACCCGGACAAGGTGGTGCCGTTGATGGATGAGGCCGCGGCCCGAGCGTATCTGGCAGAGCGGCGTCAGTGAAGGCGACGTAGGCCCTGCGAAACCCGTTCTTGGCGGATGGTAGGCGTACGATCGCGTGTGGCGGGACGTAGCGGCTCGGCCACCAGCTGTGGCGGGAGACTGTTACGGTGCGACGGTGAACGGAGTCGTCGCGATCTGGCTTGACGACCTGTTCTGTGCCACGACCATGGTGGTCGCCAGGACACCCATCGCCAACACGTTCAGCACACTTCTCACGCGCATCCTCCGTCCAAGTTTCATCTACCGGTATCGAGCGACCACGCCACACTCTGCCATCTCGAGCGACTAGACTCTGACGAACCACCTCGTCTGTCTGGAGGAGTCATGTCTACGGGTCTGCTGTTTGCGCTCGCAATTCTCTCGCTGATCTTGATCCCGTTAGCACCGAAGCTGGTACGGCTCAGGATTAGATTCTTCAGGTGGATCCATTGGAACTGGGCAGTCAACTTGCTCGAAAGGCATTTCCAAGGCTGGGTGCTGTTCTTTCGGATAATCCTATTTGTGATCGCGGCCATGCTGTTCTATGCCGGTTGGGTATCAGTGGCTTGATAGACCCCGCCCATCCACGTCTTGTCCAAATCTTAGCGGTGACGGCGTACAGCCCGAGGGTGGTGCCAGGTCGGAGTGACATGGCTACTAACCGCGCCCTTCGGCGGACTCAGTGGGGAGTTGGCCGCCCCATGATCTTCGCCTTCTGGTCCGAAAGACTGTCTATCACAGGCAGCCCGATAGGTCTGGCCCATGCCGCCCTCGCCGATCTTGGCGGTGACTTCGTGGTGGCCGAGTCGGGAACCAACGGTCAATGCCATCAGCCTAGTCCTCGAGATCCTTCCGCATCTGTTCGTACTCTTCCCGCGTGATCTCGCCTTTGGCGTAACGCCGCTTGAGCACCTCCATCGGGGAGTCTTCCCAGCGCCGGTGTCCCCCACCAAGCCCGCGTACGAGTAGGAAGACGCCAACAATCAGCGCCCCCCAGAAAGCAAGCATCGCCAGCCCACCGATGCCCATGCCGAGACCCCAACCCCACCCGCCGCCAGGCATTGTCCCTGGGCGCATCATGCCCGGCCCCATCATCCCTCCTGTCACCACGGAGAACGCGAGGGCCGCGACGACCAGGACGGCTAATGCGATAAAGAGTCCTCGGGTTGTGCTGTCCATCGTGTGCCCGTAGCGTGCTGAGCCGGCCACCTCGTATGCCGCTCGCCAATGAGGTCGGACACGTCGTAGACTCCCCATCTTCCTCCGCTGCTTGGAAAGGCCATTCGTTAGGCTGGCACCTTTACCAGCTCTCGTCGTGACACACGGCTCGGATCGTACAGCGTCCCGGTTCGCAGCATCGCCATCAGAATCCGGAACCAGCGATCGATCACACTCCGCAGGGCCCGTCCATGAGTATGCCCCCGCGCCCGGAGTTCGTCATAGTAGACGCGCGTCGGGCCTATCATTGACGAGGCTCACGCGTCCCCAATGATAGGCCGCCCGGCGCAGGCGGCGGTTGCAGGCCCGGCGCATGTGCACGGTGGGTCGCCGCCGGCGTTTCCCGCTCCACTTACTGACCGGCGCGATCCCCACGTAGAGCCGGAGCGTGTGATAATCTCGCGCCCGCAAGGGCCGTGAGGCCTCCGCAAGCATCGTGGCGGCCACTTGTCTTCCGACACCTGGCAGGGAGCGGAGAATCTGGACGTCACGATGCTCACTTAACTCGCCGCCGGCGTCTTCCCGCGTGGCGAGCTCCCGCAGCAGCGCCGCGGTGCGTTTCACGCAGGCCGTCCGCTGCGCCACCACCAACCGTAGGTGGGGCACCAGGAGGGCGATGTGCGCTTCGGTGGCCTCAACCACACCGGGGGCGGTTGTCAACGCCGGAGTCTGCAGCGCCCCGTGCACCTCGGCCGCCGTCACGCGCCGGATGCGCCGGGCCTTCAGCCGCGCGCCGATCGCCGCGCGTGACAGCACGCGTTGGGCCGCGATGGTCGGGGCCTGGGCCCACAGCGCCCAGAACCACGGGGCATCCGCCGCCGGGCACAACGCCAACAGCGCCGGCTGGATGCGATGCACCTGGTCGCGGAGCCGGTTCGTCAGTCGCCCGACGTCAATCTGCAGCGTCTCCTCCACATGCACCAGCTCGCGCAGCTGCACGAGCACCGGATCGTCGACTTCCACGCGGTGGAAGGCCGCCGCATCCGTCCGCAGGGAATCGGCCAGCACCCGCGCGTCCCGCCGATCATCTTTCGCCCCGGCGACCGTATGCCGGTCCCGAAACCGGTCCAGCTGCTTCGGGTTGACCGCAGACACCGCCAGGCCCTGCTCCATCAGCGTCGCCACTAACGCCCCGCGCGGCGTTTCGATCCCGACCGCGACCGTGCCGAGGTCGCCGCCGACGTGGGCCCGGCGCCAGTCCACAAACCCGCGCACCGCCACCGCCGTATGCGCCACGACCCGCTGCGTCACTTCCCGGCCCGCCGCATCCATCACACACACCTGATGGTCCACCGTCGCCCAATCAATCCCGACCCACCACCGCGTCGTTTCGGCCATACGCCCTCCTGCCTCTGGCTCGACCGCCCGTGGTGGCATCCCCCTTGTACTGGCGCTCGCAGCGCAACTCCCCATCGGACGGCCGCCACGGTCCACCTCAGCGGGGTGCAGGTCTACGACGGGCGCTTCTTGCGCAGTGGCCGAGTGGCACTCCCGCCAAGGTGGCCGAGCTTTCGCGAGTCAGGATGGAATTGCCTACGCGTACGCTCGCATTGTGCGGGATTCAGCAATAAGGCAAGTGGTCAGGGACGGCGTTGGCTAGTTAACGGGCGGGAGAGGCGTATAATCGGTCGGTTCTCGGCACTACGCGACGGAGGGAGCCATGACCCGGAACCTGGATCGAGGGCATTGTATGCCCTTGCCCTACTTGGTCCAGCAGCCAGGATGGAATTGCCGCTACGAAGCGTACGTTCGCATTGTGCGGGCTTCAGCAATACGGCAAGTGGTCAGGGACGGCGTTGGCTAGTTAACGGGCGGGAGAGGCGTATAATCGGTCGGTTCTCGGCACTACGCGACGGAGGGAGCCATGACCCGGAACCGAGTCCTCGTTGCTATCCTCGTCACGGGCGCGCTCGCCGCGCCAAGTCGTGCCAGCGCGGCCGACTATCACCACGTGCACATCACCTCGGCGAGCCCGCTGCAGGCGGTCGACTGGTATGCCCGGCATATGGGCTGCGAGCCGGTCACCGATCGCAGCGACGCCGCGAACTGCTACGGGGTAGAGGACGCGTTCGTCCCGCAAACGACCACCGGCAGCAGCCAGGGGACCGGCGTTGAGCACATCGGGTTCTCAGTGGCGGATCTGCCGGCGAAGATGGCCGAGCTCGAGGCCGTAGGGGTCCGCGGTTCGGGTGTCCGTCTGCAGCGGAACGACGACGGGTCGACCTGGCGCGACGTGCCGGGGCTCTTCAAGATAGCCTTCATCTTCGACCCCTGGGGCACGCACATCGAGCTGGTGGAGGACCCCGAGACGCTCGGCTTCCACCACGTGCATCTGAGCGCAGCCGACCCTGACGCGACCCTGGCCTGGTATCGCGACGTGATGGGTGGCGCACCGGCCAGCCTCAAGGGGCAGCTCGACGGGCTGCGATTCGGCGATGTCTGGTTCCTGGTGTCCCGGAACGCCGAAGGCGTGCCGGGCAGCACCGTGGAGCGGGCCATCGATCACATCGCGTTCGTCGTGGACGACCTCGACAGTGCGGCGGCCGATTTCCGCCGGCAGGACGTGCGCTTCGAGCAGGAGCCGGGGGTGCCCCAAAGCGGCCGCACGTTGGCCAGGCGCGCCTTCCTGGCCGGACCGGACAACGTGCGTGTGGCAGTGGTGGAGACCGGCTTTGCCGGCGTGGAGTCGGACATCGGTTCCACCATCCTGACCACCGACGCGCTAGGGCCCTACGATGCGCCACGGACGCCCTGGGGCGAGCCGGACCTGCAGGGCATCTGGACCAGCAGCTCGGCGGTCGGCATTGCATTCGAGCGGCCGGAGGGCGTCGACGCGGACGAGGTGACGCCTGAGGAAGCGATTGCGCGTCACGAGGGACGCCTGCTGGGCGGCATATGGGGCTACGAGCGCGAGTGGCGCGACACGACGCTCGAGTACGGCTCGGCCGTCTCCACCCAGATGGCGATGGTCATCGACCCCCCAGACGGGCGACTGCCTCCGCGGGTCAGGACGGAGAGAGGCCCGGCCCTGGCTGGAGACGAGCGGGCGCCGCGCAGGTCGGTTACCCCAGCAGGTCCGGAAGACCTCTCGACCTGGGTCCGCTGCATCACCCGCGGGCTCATCCCGACGCCCGGGGGCTACAACAATGGCCTGCAGATCGTGCAGGGGCCCGGCTTCGTCGCGATCACGCGGGAAATGATCCACGAAACGCGGATCGTTCCCACCACGCCTCGCCCGGCCCTGGGAGAGGACCTGACCTCCTATCAGGGCAATGCCCGCGGCCACTGGGACGGGGACACGCTGGTGGTCGAAACCACCAACTTTAACGGCGGCGCCTCGTTCCGTGGGTCGAGCGAGAATCTCACGCTGACCGAACGCTACACGCGGATCGGTCCCGCCACGCTCGAGTATCGGTTCACTCTCGACGACCCGACGGTCTGGACACGACCCTGGACGGCGATGTTCCGGTGGGACTTGGACGACAGCCAGTACGAGCTGGTGGAGTACTCCTGCCACGAGAGCAACTATGAGATGACCAACATCCTGAGCGGCGCCCGCGCGAAGGACGACGAGGAAGCCGGCCAGAGAGAGCGCTAGCGGAGACTGCGACGAGGGCCTTGACGCCGTCCTTTTGACACACCAAGCGCACAAGGCTTAAAAAGCGCCACCAGAGATAGAAGGGGCCGAAATCCTAATGCTTTTTCGAGGGCTTCGGCCCTTCGTTTTGGTTGGAGTTGGCTCCCGACTCGCGCACTACTGCCTGTAGAGGTCAGCGGCAATACTCTTGAATAGTTGAAGCCGTTTGTCATAAGGCGATACTGCGTACCAGCAAATGTAGGGGAGAAAAATCTATGACATGGCAAGTTTCTGGACGAAGCCTGGATTTGTGCAGCTGCAAGATGTGGTGTCCATGTTGGCTCGGCCCTGAAATAGAGCCTGACGAGGGATGGTGTGCACATACGTTCGGGTTTGAAATTCGGCAAGGTAACTCTAACGGCGTAGACCTGCGCGGCACGATCGTGGCATTTACAGGAGAATGGCCGGCCAATTTCTTCTTAGGTGGAGGCAAGGCTCGTCTCTACATTGGCGAAACCGCTACCGAAGATCAACGGCGCGAGCTGGAAGCGATTTTCAGTGGCAAGAAAAGCGGCCATCTGGAGAGTCTTTGGGACGCGACGATAGACGAATGGTTGCCAGCCAAGGTGGCGAGTATCGCGATTGCTTGGGGCGAGAAACCGACCCTTTCTGTGGATGGCTTTGGCCACGCGACGATGCGGCCAATATCAAATGGTGCCGGGAAAGCGACGGTTGTATCTGGCGCGATGTGTATCGCCCCGGGGTTCTTGGACAGTGGTTTGACGGTATTCGCTCCTACGCTACCGCGTCCAGCCGTACGAGGTCGTGTCGCACCTGGGCTGGGCTTCGATAGCGGTACTTCTCCAGCATCCACTGCTCGTTGTACGTCCGCTTGAACTCGAGCAAGGCGAGGCGGAGTGCCTCGATCGTCTCGAAGCTTTGCACCCACAACACATTCTCCTTCAGCGTGCGGATGAAGCGCTCCGCGACGCCGTTCCCTTCGGGCTCCCGCACGAAGCTCGGGGAGCTCTCGATGCCGAAGAAGGCGATCTCCTGTTGGAAGTCATCAGCCAGGTAGTTGGACCCGTGGTCGTGCCGCAGTCGCAACCCGCGGGCGACGCCGTCGCCGATGCCCCCGAAGCGCTCGCGAACGCCCTGGCGGATCGGCTCCAGGGCCTCGAAGCGGTTGCCCCTCTTGGCCGCATGCAGCCCGATGCACTCGGTCGTACAGTGATCGACGGCCACGAAAACGCAGGCCGCCCCCTCGGCGACGGTCACAGTGGCCGTCATGTCCGTCCCCCACATGACGTCGGGCGCCTCGGTGGTGATGGTCCCGTCGTGCGCCGTCGGCCCGTGCGTGTGGCCCACGCGGTGCGCGGCCTGAAGATCGTGCTCCCGCATCAGCCGTCGCACCCGCTCCTTCGCGGTGCGGATCCCCGCGACCCGCAGCTTCGCCCAGGCTTTCCGGTACCCTTTGCCATGAAACGGCGAGGCCTCGAGCACTCGACGAATGTGGCCGACCAGGACGTCGTCGGGGGCGGCGCCGATCGGACCGCGGCGACGACACGGCGCCGAGGACAGGGTCGCCTGCCGCCGCGCATACACGCTAGAGCGAGCGCAGTGCCACACGCGGCAGACCCGCTGCACGCCGTACGGCCCGACGGGTGGAGATCGAATGGGCGTCACTCATCGCGTCGACCTCCGCTGGGCCAAAGGGACGCCGGCCTCCAGGTGGTCCACTTTCGCGTAGAGCAGTTCGTTCTCCATCAGCAGCTCGCCGATCTTGGCCTGCAGCCGACGATTGTCTTCGTCCCGGGCCTCCGTCGCGCGACTCTTTAACCCCGCCTGGCCCGCGACCAGAAACTGATCACGCCACTGCGACGCCCGCGCCGCCGTGATCCCCAGCTCCCGCGACACGGACTCGAGATCCTCTCCACGCAGCAGACGCAGCACCGTCTCGCGCTTGCGCCGGGCCGAAAACCGTCCCCCACGGCCGCGCCCGGCGGCCGCTCCGGTCGCCCTCCGGGCTCCCTCCGCCTCCGCCGAACCCTGATCTGGCTTCCCCATCTCGACACTCCTCCTGCGAGTACTCTCTCGCAATCAAGTGTCCAAGAAAACCCTGGGGCGCAGGAGATGTCCCAAGCAGGACTTCAGATTGAGAGCATGAACTTGGCTAGCAGTGACGGAAGCCAGTGGTCTGATCCTGACTTTCGCAGCTGGGCAGGCAGCTCTGGAAATATTCATGAGTTTGACTGGAGCGACTGAGGGGGAACTGGCGGGAAAGGGTGCGACGCCGGCAAGGAGGATGACCAGAATGACGGATCAATGGGTCTTCAAGAGCGAAACTTATGATAACTGCAACTGCGCCGTGAATTGCGGCTGCCAGTTCAACCTGCCGAGTATCCACGGCTATTGCCAGTCGGCCTTCGTCGGCAACATCGTTGAAGGCCATTTCAACGATACGCCGCTGGCAGGCCTGAAATGGGCGGGGCTTTACAAGTGGCCCGGCGAAATCGCGAAGGGAAACGGCCAGCGCCAGATCGTAATCGACGAGCGTGGCAACGAGGCTCAGCGGAGGGCACTTGAAACAATTATCTCAGGCGAGGCATGCGCCCCTTTGAGCAGTTTCTTCTCCGTCTTCGCGTCCGCATGCTCGGAATGTTTCGAGACGCTCTTTCTTCCGATTGATCTCGAGGCGAACTTCGAACTCAGAACCGCGAGGGTCGACATACCGGGCGTCATGAGGAGTAGCGGCAAACCGATCATCAACGAGTTTAACGGCCAACCGTTCCAGATTGCGCTGGCACGCCCGAGTGGCAGTTTCGAGTTCACCTACGCGGAAATCGGACTGGGCACGACATCGGTGACAGGTGGTATCGAGATGGCGTTCCAAGATTCATGGGCGCACTATTGTGTCCATCACTTCAATCAGGATGGGTTGATCCGCGAGTAGTTGATGGTTCCCGGCAGTGCCTGAACCGCTCCAGGGCCGACATTGACTCAACGGCACGCTCGCCGTGTCGTGTCACCGCACGGGCGAGTGCGGCGACTCGTCGACCCCTGCCGGCCAATTGTGTCGCTACTCTGTCTTCTGAAACGCGCCCACCGCGAGTGCAAGGAGTCCAAGACTGAGCAGGACCACGTGCGCTTCCGTCGAAAAGGCGCGGAAGATGGCCGCACCGAAACTGATACTGCCCATCGCCAGGGCGGTCGACCGGAGCATCAGATTCAGCATCCAATTGGTAGACCTTGTGGTCCCGCGCAACCAACGGAGGCGGGCTTCGCGGCGTATCAGATACGCGGCCAGGGACCCACCGGCGAGCACTAGCAGAATGACGGTCATGGTCATGGGACTTCCTCGGCTTCATCTTAAATGATCAATTCCGGTCACTCCGCTACAGACAACTGATGACCAAAGCGAAGCCCGGCGACGCACCCGACCGTACCGGCCGCGACCACGACCGAAATCTCGCGCTAGCCGCACTTGCGTTTGCAGTCAGACGCGTCTTCGCCAGTTGGCGAGAATTTCACCGGCGTCCGTGACGCAGACTGAGACAAATCCTGACACTGTGTGCAGACCTCCGGTGGCATCCCCCTTGCCCCTCTAGAGGGCGATCGGGGAGAACGAGATGACAGCGCTGTTTTGCGGGTTCATTGCATTGTTCGGCTTGCGACTCGTCAGGCGTCATGGATGGGAATACGTCCCCCTTCTCTTGCTCGCCGTTGAGGGCTGGGTCTACTTGGGTAGCCACGGACGGAGCGCCCTGGCCGACCCCGCAGTGCTCACGGCCGTCGCAGGCATTCACCTGGTGACCCGTAAGCAGATCCGCGATGAGATCGCGATGTCAGCGAGCTGGTGAGCCGACGGTCCGTCGGGGAAGAGGATGCATGTCCAATAGCAGGCTGGAAGCCGGAATGACGTGGGTCACGGCGCGATTGCGTGAAACAGACCAAGGCCGGAGGATGGCGATCCGTCCCCTCGGCTGGAACACTGATACCCCGCACCGCCAACCCCATCGTCACCATCTCGCTTTGCTGCTGAACGGACGGCGCGAGGTCGTGAGCTTCGCCGGCGACGACCTCGAAGACCTACCGGACGACCCGCGACTCCAGATACAAGTCGAGTGGGACTTGCGGGCCACCCTGAACGACTACCTGTACGGCAGCCCACTGTCCGTCTGAGACGTGGCGGGCTTCAGTCGACCGGAACCGGCGCCTTCAGCTTCTCAAACCGCTGGAGAATGAGATCATGACGGGCTGCAGCTCATCCCATGTCTTGAAGGCTCGTGTGGGGTCGATCATCCAGACGTTCCTGGCGTTACATAACTCTCCACGGCCTCGGCCTCCGTGGTGAAGATATCGCGGACATCCTTCAGGCGAGTGAGTTCGAGAAGCTCCGAGACCGTTCGGTGCAGGTGTGACAAAGATAGCCTGCCACCGCGGCCTCCGAGCATGACGTGTGCGCGAACAAGCTCGGCAACGCCGATGCTATCGACGTAGGCGACGGCGCTCAGGTTGAGGACGACGTGAGTACGGCCGTCGTCTGCGAGCCTGCGAACCCGATTCTTCAGTTCACCGAACGTCTCGACCGTTAACCGTCCGCGAGGTATCAGGACGGTGACACGGCCCACCGTCCGCTCATCGATGACCATTCGCGGCTGGCGGTGCGGCTACAGGGACACGCTCTCAAGCTAGCGTGACATTTTCCGCGCGCGGACCCTTCGGTCCCTCGCCCTCATCGAAGGTCACAGCTTGACCTTCCCGGAGCTCGTCGAACTGCACACCGTTACAGGCGGACTGGTGAAAGAAGAACTCGTTGCCTTCTCCCGCCTCCACGAAGCCAAAGCCTTTGTCGCTCATCAGTCGCTTGATTGTCCCGGTCAGTCTTGCCATCTAGTCTCCCGTTGAAGTCACGATGTAAGGGGGGGGTGTGAAACCATTACGAGACCATCAGGTGGGCCTCGCTTGTGCCCGCCGCCATGATGAACGCGCCACCCTGCTCGCGGTTCTCAGGGAAGCCCGTGGACGCTGCGGTCGCTCCCGGCATCGCGATCGTGGTATGGACCCCGGCGCTCGCCTGGTCTGGGCCATTCATCGACCTGAACCACGAGCCATACTCTGCCGCGACGCGCATGCCGTTCTGAGCGGCGGCGGCCACCAGCGCCCGCTCTCCCTCAGCGTCGGTACTCTCGGCGCGAAACCGCCGGTTCTGCGCGACTCTGTCGAGGTTCGCCAGACTCGTACACTGCACGGCGAACGGCGGCCGGTCGCGCTGGTCCGCACGACTGTAGCAGACGATCTTGTTCGTGCCTTCCTTGATTGTCGTATAAGTGTGGTCGGCGGCCCACTTGACGACGCTGGCGTCGTCACGGCCCCGCCGCGGCGCGGCGGCCAGCGACTGTTCAATGAGCTGCGCGTCGGTCTGCGCATACACGTTGGACGAGAACGCCAGCGCGCCGAGTCCGAGGACGATGAGAACCATACGCTTCATTGGGTGACCTCCGTTACGAATAGATGCCGTTGACAGTGACAGCATACAGCCCGGGAGTGCTACCGAGTTGCAGGAGACATAGGCTACTGTCCTGGAATCAGCGACCTGCGTGAGTGTCCTCGCTATGTCCGACAGCAATCAAGGATTCGTCGGTCCGAATGAAGATCCGGCCGCCGGAAACAGCCGGTGACGAGACGACCCGCTCGCCGAGATCGTTTCGCGCCAAAACCTTGAGTTCGCGTCCTGCCTCGAGGACGAGCGTCTCACCGGTCTCGCTGAAGAGGTAGACCTTCCCGTCGCCCGCGACCGGGGACGCCGAGTAGATGCCGCCGAGCCGGTCCTGCCAGACCCGCTGTCCACTCTCCGCATCGACCGCGGTCACAATGCCGTTACCGTTGGCCATGTAGATCACGCCGTCGTAGTAGAGGATTGACGAAATATACGGCGCACCGGTCGACACACGCCACGCGACATGCGTTTCGCCGACATCACCGCGTCCACCCAGCCGAATCGCCATGTATGGACCTGCTCGGTGCCCCCGACTGGTGTAGAGGGTGCCCTGGTCATCGTAGGTGGCTACCGGCACAGGGTACCGATTGGGCCCGCCCGCGTGCCAAAGCCATTCGCCCGTCGACGGGTCATAGGCGTCGAGCCGCTCGCTCGCGTTGACGATCAACTCGTCACCGTCAGGGCCGGACACCACGATTGGCGTGCTGAAGGACCGCAGCCCGGTGCCACGATCCACCTTCCAGCGCTCCTCGCCTGTCCGCCGATCGAGCGCGAGCAGATACGAGGCCGGCTCATGGTCGCACTGCAGGATCAGGAGGTCCTTGTAGAGGGTAGGCGAGCTCGAGTGCCCCCACACGATGTCGAACGGCTCGTAGTCACGGGCGAGGTGGCGCTCCCAGGCCAATTCGCCCCGCATGTCGAGCGCTACCAGTTGGCCCGTGGCGAACCACACATACACGCGCTCCCCGTCCGCCGTGGGGCTCGGGCTGGCCATGTTGTGCTTTTGGTGTACGCCAGGCAGGCCGCCTTTGGCCTCTATTTCGTACTCCCAGGCCAGCGAGCCGTCGGCACGGTTGAACGCGCTCACGAGGAACCGAATGTCGTCTCCGCTGCCGGTCACTCGCCGACCGCCGAGCGGCCGCTCGCTGTCCGGATCGGGACCGCCTCGGACCAGCGTCGGGTGCCCCCCTGATCGGAGCGGCCCCCGGCCGAGCTGGGACGTGAGCAGCACGAGATCACCCGAGACGATCGGCGACGATACACCGAGCCCGCGCAGCGGCGTCTGCCAGGCGACGGTATCGCGGTTCCAGCGTGTTGGCAGGCCGCGCTCACTCGAAATGCGCCGGCCGTCCGGTCCTCGCCAGTGGGGCCAGTCCTCAGCGTGCGCCGCACCGCTAAGGGCGACCAGTCCGAACGCCAGTAGGCCCGCAAGTGTCCTCACTGCGTTGCCTCACGTGTACGCGCAGGAATGGCAAGCCGATACGAGCTGTCAACCGCCTCAGGGGGAATGTTGAACGCCATGAGTTGCAGGCTGAGATCGCGGGCATTGTATGCCCAAGCCGCCGCCGCCGCCCTACTCCAACTCCGCCAGGCCGCGGCGCGCCAGAACGGTAACGTACACCAGGGCAACGATGGTTACGACGAGGCCCAAGACAAGGAGGCCCCACTCAACAGGGCTTCGGCTGCTACCCTCGAGCGTCTCGGCGCCAACATATCCGAGGTAGAGATACGCGAACGCCCCAGGCAACGTGAAGATCCCGCTCGATATCAGGAAGGGAAGGAACGCGACCCCGGTCACACCGAACAGATAGTTGCTGGCGCTGTACGGAATCGTCGGGTTGAGCCGGATCAGCGCCACGATACGCCACCCGCCTCGGCTGATCGTCCGGTCAACGATCTTGAACCGGGGGTGGCGGTCCATGAGCCGCACGACGGCGTCGCGCGCAACGTGCCGGCCCAGGAGAAACGCGGCCGCGTCCGCCACGGAGGTGGCGATCGCGACGACCAGAAGACCTTTGCCGATTCCAAAAACGACCCCCGCAATCATCGTCAGGGCGGCGCCCGGCACGAACAGTAGCGCCAGTACGACATATCCCGCTCCAAACCCGATCATTCCGACGGTGCCGCGTGCCGCAACCCACCCGCGAAACGTTGCAAGCACGGCGTCGAGCGGCAGCGTGCGAGCCGCGAGAATCGTGATCAGGGCGAGGCCAACGGCAAGGCCAATTCGGACTCGTGGTAGACGTATCGCAGGCACCGGGCTCATCCGTCGGGGGCGATGCGCTAGCCGCCAGCGACCCTCGAGTCGCCGATTCGCTTGAGCTGGGCGGTAGCAACATTGGCTTCGCAGAGATCCACGCTGAGATCACGCAAGGTCGAAGCGATCGAGATTCATCACCTTGCCCCACGCAGCCACAAAATCACGAACAAACGCCTGCTGCGAGTCGTCACATGCATAGACTTCCGCGATGGCTCGGAGCTGGGAGTTCGAACCGAAGACGAGGTCGACGGCGGTGCCGGTCCACTTGAGCTCGCCCGTCCGGTGGTCGCGTCCTTCGAACACGTGCTCGGATGTGGAGGCCGCCTGCCACGTAGTGTTCATGTCGAGCAGGTTTACAAAGAAATCACTGGTCAACATCTGAGGCCGCCTGGTGAAGACTCCGAGTTCGGACTGCCCGACGTTTGCATTCAGGACGCGCATGCCGCCGACGAGAACCGTCATCTCAGGAGCGGTCAGCGTCAGCATGTGCGCCCGATCCACCAGCCGCTCCTCCGCCGATCTACCGTGTCCGTTTCCGCGGTAGTTGCGAAACCCGTCTGCGGTCGGTTCGAGCACGGCAAATGAGTCCACGTCAGTTTGCTCCTGCGACGCGTCCGTGCGCCCCGGCGAGAAGGGAACCTGCACGTCGTGCCCGGCGTTCTTCGCAGCTGCCTCGACGGCTGCGCACCCGGCCAGAACGATCACGTCAGCGAGCGAGACCATCTTCCCGTCTGACTGCGAGCTGTTGAATTCCTTTTGGATCTCCTCCAGGGTCTGCAGCACCTTCCCCAGTTCGGCCGGCTCGTTGACTTCCCAGTCCTTCTGCGGCGCGAGGCGAATGCGCGCCCCGTTCGCCCCACCGCGCTTGTCGGTGCCGCGGAACGTCGCCGCCGACGCCCAGGCGGTCGAGACCAGCTGGGAAATGGACAGTCCTGATGCGAGGATTTTGCCCTTGAGGGCAGCGATGTCTTGCTCCCCAATCAATGCATGAGTGAGGTCGGGGACGGGGTCTTGCCACAACTGCGGCTCCGCAGGAACCAACCGGCCGAGACACCGCGTGCGGGGGCCCATGTCGCGGTGCGTTAGCTTGTACCACGCCTTGGCGAAGGCGTCTGCGAACTCCCCCGGGTTCTCGTGGAAGCGCCGCGAGATCGGTTCGTAGATCGGATCCATCCGCAGCGCGAGGTCCGTCGTGAGCATGATGGGGGCGTGCGTCATTGATGGATCGTGGGCATCCGCCACGGTGTCTGCCGCGGAGGGATCCGTCGGAACCCACTGCTGCGCACCGGCAGGGCTCTTGGTCAGATCCCAGTCGTAGCCGAACAGTGTCTCGAAGTAGCTGTTGTCCCAGGTCACCGGAGTGGGTGTCCAGGCGCCCTCCAACCCGCTGGTGATCGTGTCGCCGCCTCTGCCGCTGCCAAAGCTGTTCTTCCAGCCGAGGCCTTGCTCCTCTAGGCTGGCACCCTCGGGTTCGGGTCCGACGTACGTGCCCGCATCGGCAGCACCATGGGTTTTTCCGAACGTGTGTCCGCCGGCAATGAGCGCAACCGTCTCCTCGTCGTTCATCGCCATGCGAGCGAA
This sequence comes from Vicinamibacterales bacterium, assembly GCA_965216615.1. Classification (GTDB taxonomy): domain Bacteria; phylum Acidobacteriota; class Vicinamibacteria; order Vicinamibacterales; family UBA8438; genus CAUZIB01. Next base: position 801,087 of record CBDCGH010000023.1, read on the forward strand.
CGTCTCTCGAATGTCCCGGGCTGCGGCAAGCGCGCTTGGGTTGCCGTTCGGCCCCTCCGGATTCACGTAGATCAAGCCCATCTGAACGGCGCCGAGAGGATTCTCGAGGTCCCTGTCGCCGCTGTAGCGCTCGTCTCCGAGCCACTCGGTCTCAGACCCCCAGTAGATGTCATCTTCGGGCTCCCAGACGTCCTCGCGCCCGCCGGCGAAACCGAACGTCTTGAGCCCCATCGACTCCAGGGCACAGTTACCGGTGAGGATCATCAGGTCAGCCCACGAGAGTTTCCGGCCGTACTTCTGCTTGATCGGCCAGAGCAACCGGCGCGCCTTGTCGAGGTTCGCGTTGTCGGGCCAACTGTTGAGGGGCGCAAAGCGAAGTGTGCCGGAGGCTGCGCCGCCGCGGCCGTCGCCGATGCGGTAGGTGCCTGCGCTGTGCCACGCCATCCGAATAAAGAGCGGCCCATAGTGGCCGTAGTCGGCCGGCCACCAGTCTTGCGACGTCGTCATCAACGCATCGATGTCCTTCTTCAGTGCATCCAGGTCAAGCGTCTTGAACTCCTCTGCGTAGTCGAAATCCCTGCCCATGGGATCTGATAGGGGAGAGTTCTGGTGGAGAATCCTCAGGTTCAACTGATTCGGCCACCAGTGTTGGTTCGACATGGTCCCAACCGCCGTGTGTCTGTGAGGCCCGCCCAACGCCGGGCACTTGCTTTCGCTCTCCATATTCTCTCCAATCGAGTTCTGCAGTTTCTTGACCTGTTCTGTATACAAGAATCATGAATCCTTGGAAAGTGAATCTGCGCTTTGGTGCGTCGACGAGATAATGCGCTCCGACCCGATCGGAAGCTTGATCGAGTGGCGCAAGGGTTAGCCATCCCAAGTACTCGGGCTTGTTCTGCTGGAGCATCACGTGGCTACCGCATGAAGAAAGAGTGCGCATGGCGCACTTCGGCGACGAAGACCGTCGATACATGGCACACACAAGTAGATTCTTTCCTTTAAGATCCCGGCAAGGACCTCACATCAGCAGCATCGACAGAGGGCAGTCATGAGACGAGTAACGGTTTTGAGTGCACTGGTCTTGGTCGGCTTGGTCGCGACCCTGGGTCGTACAACCGCGCAGGTCAACGTCGCCGAGATCGAACAGGTGAAGAGCAACCTGTACGTGATCACCGGCGGCGGCGGTAACACCGCGGCCTTTGTGACCGACGGTGGCGTTGTGGTGGTCGACACGAAGAACCCAGGCTGGGGGAGCGCCATCCTCGACCAGATCCGGACCGTCACCGACAAGCCGGTCACGATGATCGTCAACACGCATACACATGGCGATCACACCGGGAGCAACATCGACTTCTCGCTGCCGGTCGAGGTCGTGGCGCACGCGAACACGAAAAGCAACATGGAAAGAATGGAGCCCTTTCAGTCGGCCACAGGGCGACAGTATCTCCCCAGTCGAACGTATCAAGACCGGCTCACGCTGCTCGACGGCAACGACCAGATTGACCTCTACCACTTCGGTAGCGGTCACACGAGCGGCGACTCAATCGTCGTGTTCCGCGCCCTCGGAGTTGCCCATACCGGAGACCTGTTTGCCTGGAAGGGCGTGCCGTACATCGACATTGGCAACGGCGGCAGCGGCGTGCAGTACCCGAAGACGCTGCTGGCCGCCGCCGATGGCATCCCGGGCGTCGATACGGTGATTCCCGGTCACAGCCCGATCATGACCTGGTCGGACTTCCGCGAGTTTGGCGAGTTCAACCGCGACTTTCTCGCGGCCGTCACGCGTGCGAAGGCAGCGGGCAAATCGGCGGCAGAGGCCGCGGCCTCGCTGGGCCTTCCGGCTCGTTACGCGAACTACGACCTGAGCCGCAGCGTCCGCATCAGCGCCGCGGCCAACGCCGAAAAGATCTACGCCGAACTCGACTAGGGGATCCCGCTCGTCGAACCAGCTCCGGGCTGCTCGTCTATGCCCGCGGCACACGCTGGCCGGCGAGTACAGTCTCGTGCGGGAACAGTCGCTGACTGCCGATCCGCAGATTTTCATAGTTGTCCACGAACTCGAACAGCCCCTCCCGAAGCTCGAGCACCGCTACGTCGGCCGGGGCGCCAACATTGAGCGTCCCGCGGTCCCGCAAGAAGGGGTACACGCGCGAGGCATTCACCGTGGCGCGCGCCACGACTTCGTCGATCGTCATGCCGAAGTTCAGCAATTTCGACATGACGTTCGGAAAATCGATGACGCTCGCTGCGTCTCGGCTCGTCGTGCTGGCATCGGTGGAGACTGTGTCGGGCCAGAATCCCGCTTGCATGATGCGATCGAAGGTATCCCAGAGGAGATGTCCCGTTCGCCCGTTGGCGACGTCAAACCAGACGCCGCGGCGCCGGGCGGCGAGGACGGCCGGGAAGATACGCCCGTCGTCGTCGACGATGGCGTTTGGCGGTGGTGCAAACATGTGCGTCACGATGTCGCCCGGTTTCAGCAGGTTGACCAGGTTCGAGAACGGTGACGCGGTCTGCCCCATGTGGATCATCAGCGGTAGGCCGAAGCAGGTGGCCACTTCTTGCGCACGGTGCAGCACCTCGAGGTCGTTCGCCGCGACCCCCTCCGTCAGGCGAGCCTTGACCCCAATGACAGAGTCGCGATTGCGCGCGATGGCCGTTTTCGCAGCATCGACGTCGGCGAGCGCCAGATCGTGCGTGTCACCGCCTGGCAGGATGCCCGCGCGGCCGATGTTGATCAAGACCCGAGCCGGTTGTGGCGCCGCGCGCGCGATTGCCACCACATCGTCGATTCGGTCCGCACCTGCCGAACCCGCGTCTACCCATCCCGTCACGCCGTCGGACAAGCCGATGTGCGGGCCGTCGTCGTCACGCGCGTAGTGGCAATGGACATCGAGGAGCCCCGGCACGACGACCTTGCCTGTCGCATCGATCACCTCGTCGGCGCCGGCGTCGATATTCGCGGCGACCGACGCAATGCGGCCCCCAGTAACCGCGACGTCCCGGATCGCGTTGACGTGCAGTGAGGGGTCGATGACCCGCCCACCCTTGATGATGAGGTCGTAGTCTGTGGCAAACGCCGCCGGACGCCGGGCAAACGTCACGACGCTAGCCACCGTGCCATAAACAAACTCACGCCGATTTAACATCTGGTCGCCAGCGGGCATTGTACGCCGCGGCTCCGGTTTGTCCAGCAGCCTGCACTGAATTGCCGCTACGAGGCGAATGTTCACCTGCTGTGGGGCTTCAGAGCGGTCACGCGGGCTATGAGTTATCGTTCGATAGCGATGGAAGTCGCTGGAGTCACCATGCGTGCCTACGCCGTCTTACTCGGTGTGCTGTCGCTGGCGTTCGCAGCTCGGGTCCAGCTGCTCGTCGCCGTCTTCGACGTCACGTTCCTGCCGCCGATGGAGGCATGGTACTCCGGGCTCATTCCATATCCGGCGTTGCTCGCCATTCAGCTCGTCATCCTAGCCGTCCAGCTTGAGATATCTCGAGAGCTTTGGGTCGGCGCCGGTGCTGTCTCGGTCCCAAGACCGGTACTCGGCCGAGCGCTCGCCTGGATCAGCGTTGTCTACTTCCTTACGATGGTCGGACGCTATCTCGTCACGAGCGTGGTGCTGCCAGAGGCGGGTCGGTTCGGAGGCACGATTCCAATCGTGTTCCACTGGGTGCTGGCGGGGTATCTGTGGGTGTTGTCACGATGCCTCCGCAGCCTCCCCTTCTTCGGCCGATCTGCATCGGCGGGGGCGTCTCCTTCATGAGTCGACGCGTTCTGTCCTGGATTGCCTACCCCGCGACGATGGCCTGCGCCTTCGGGGTGAACGCCCTGTTGCTCTCACACGGCATCCCTATCCTCGCCTCCTCGTACGTGGCCGCGACACTTGCAGCGGCCGCGGTCACGGTCTTTGAGTTCGTGATCCCCTACGACACCGCGTGGCAGCCACGTTGGACAGACGTCAAACACGACCTTGTCTTCATGGCCGCAGTCCAGATGGTGTTGCCACAGCTGCTCGGGCTGCTGCTGGCGTTGACGCTGCGCGACTACCTTGAGTCGCTCGCGCTCCCGATGGCGCAGCTATGGCCGCGCGAGTCACCGCTCTTCGCGCAGGTAGCCCTCATGCTGATGGTGGCTGAGTTGTTGCGTTACCCGCTGCATGTCGCCGCTCACAACACCAAGACGCTGTGGAGGCTCCACGCCGTTCACCATTCGCCGAAGAAACTCTACTGGCTCAATGTCGGGCGGTTTCATCCGGTCGAAAAGGCGCTCCAATACACGCTCGACACGCTGCCGTTCATCCTCGTCGGTGTGGGCGCGGAGACTGTGGCGCTCTACTTCATCTTCTACGCCGTCAACGGCTTCTACCAGCACTCCAATGTCGACGTACGCTACGGCCCCCTCAACTACCTCGTTAGCGGCCCTGAGCTGCATCGTTGGCACCACTCGAAGCTGATTGGTGAGTCCAATCGAAACTACGGCAACAACCTCATCGTCTGGGACCTCGTGTTCGGGACCTGGTTTTTTCCCAAGCACGCGCGGGTGGGTGACCTGGGCCTGCTGAACCGCGACTATCCCTTGGACTTTGTCGGACAGATGGCGGCGCCGTTGACGCCAGGTCTCGACAAGAAGCCGCCCCCCGATGCTCGCTGACGCGCTCCTCAACCGTGCCCTCTGGGCCCGCATGCAGCTGCTTCGGTGGACCCATTGGCGGCGCTTCGTCGACGCGGCCAAACGCCCGGCGAATGCGCAGACACGTTTGCTGTTGCGCCTCCTCCGGCGGAACCGCAATACGCGGTTCGGGCGCGAGCACGCATTCGGTGCCATCACGAGCTACGCCGAATTCGCCGAGGCGGTGCCGGTGCAAACGTACGAGGCCCTTCGCCCCTACATCGAGGACCAAGAGCGGACCGGCGAGCCGGCGCTCAACGCCGAGCAACCGGTCATGTACGCGCGGACCAGCGGGACAACTGGCCAAGCCAAGCTGATCCCGGTCCTCCGTGAAACCATCCGAGAGCAGAAACGGAGCCAAGCGCTCCAGTCGTACGTGCAGTTCTCCGCCGATGCACGCGCCTGCTACGGCCGCTTCCTCGCGATCGTCAGTCCGGCCGAAGAGGGCATCCTGGAATCGGGTACCCCGTACGGCTCGACGTCGGGATTCATGTACGAGAACATGCCCGCGGTCGCGAAGACAAAGTATGTGCTGCCCTATCAAGTGTTCGGAATCACGGACTACGATCTCAAGTATCACCTCATCCTCAGGCTCGCCGTCGCGTACCGAGACATCACCCATATCGCGTGCGCGAACCCTTCGACGCTCGTGAAGCTACTCACCGTCCTCGATGCGATCCGGGCCGCGCTGCTACAGGACATTGCAGACGGAACGTTCTGTCGCGCGGACGAGCTGCCTGCCGATGTGCGAGCCGCCGTTGGCTCACAGTTGTCCTGTACTCCCGACCGCGTCGCCGAGCTGATGACGATTCTCGGGTCGCCTCGGCCGACGTTCGCCCAGCTGTGGCCAAAGCTCCGGCTCGTCTCGACGTGGACCGGCGGCAGTTGCCGGATCCCGCTAGCCAGCATCCGGCCGACCCTGCCACCCGATACGCGCATCGCCGAGTTGGGATATCTGGCGAGTGAGCTTCGCGGCACACTTGTCGCCGACCTCGAGCGGGACGCCGGCACGCCGACGATCCACGAGAATTTCTTCGAGTTTGTCGAACGAGACGATTGGGACGCCGACCGCCCGATCTTTCGCACGATTGAGCAGCTCGAACAGGGCCAGGAGTACTACGTCTTTCCGACCACCGGGGCCGGGTTGTACCGCTACTTCATGAACGACATCGTACGCGTGACGGGCTCGTTTCACGCCACCCCCACAATCGAATTCGTCCAGAAAGGCAAGGGCGTCACGAACATCACCGGCGAGAAGATGTACGAAAGCCAGATCATCGAGGCGGTGCGCTCGACCGAGGAAGAGGCCGGGCTGGCGTCGGCGTTCTTCCTGGTCCTGGCCGACGCGAACCAATCGGTCTACCGACTGGTCGTGGAATCTGCCGCTCCAACCGAGAAATGGCGCAGCCACATGCGCGGGGCGGTGGAAGGCAAGCTGACTGAATCGAACGTGGAGTACGCGGCAAAGCGGGACAGCGGACGACTGCGGCCCCTCGAGGTGCTCCCCGTTAGACCTGGCACCGGAGAAGCCTACAAGCGACACTGTCTGGAGCAGGGACAGCGGGAGGGGCAATTCAAGCTCATCGCCCTACAGTATCAATCCGATTGCGCGTTCCCGTTCACCGACTACAGCGCGAGCGTATCGCACGAAAGGGCCACGTAGCTGTGGACCTTCAACTCTTTCGGCTGGACATCCCGTTCACCACCGCGTTCAAACACAGCTCCGCCGTACGAACCGCCACACAGAGCGTGTGGGTGGAAGCACACTCTCAAGACATCATCGGGGTTGGGGAAGGGTGCCCGCGCGAGTACGTCACGGGAGAGGACCTCGCATCTGCCCACACGTTCTTCGAACAGCACCGGCAGGAGCTCTGTCGGGAGGTCGGTTCGATCGACGCCCTGACGGCCTGGGTTGACGACCACGCGACGATCATCGACGCAAACCCCTCGGCCTGGTGCGCCGTTGAGCTCGCCATGCTCGAACTGTTCGCCCGCCGAAAGGATGTCTCGGTGGAGCAATTGATCACCTCCGATCCAGCCACCGGAGACTTTCGGTACTCGGCGGTCGTAGGCGACGGCGAACCAAACATGTTTCGGGCGACTGTCGCCAGATATCGGGACATGGGCTTTGACGATTTCAAACTGAAGCTGTCGGGCGACCCGGCACGCGACGCCGACAAGATCGGCGCGTTACGCGACCTCGAGGATCTCGAGAGCCTTCGCGTGCGTGTCGATGCCAACAATCTGTGGGACGATCCCGAGACTGCGGCTCAACGCCTCGCGGGGCTGGATTTCCCCTTTGTCGGCATCGAGGAACCGCTTTCGGCGAATGCACTCGATGGTATGCGCCTCGTGTCGGAGCGCGTGGGCGCTCCGATCATCTTGGACGAGAGCTTCCTGCGGGCCGAGCAGATGTCGGCGATCGCGACGGACCCGGAGCGATGGATCATCAACGTGCGCGTCTCCAAGATGGGGGGGCTCCTGAGATCGCTAGCGTTGGTTCTCGACGCTCGAAACGCCGGCATACCGATCATCGTCGGCGCGCAGGTGGGCGAGACGAGCATCCTCACACGCGTCGGCCTCACGGTCGCCCGCGCGGGCGGGGACGACCTCTTCGCGCAGGAGGGAGCGTTCGGCACCCACCTGCTCGAAGTGGACGTGGCCACTCCTCCGCTGATGTTCGGCCGTGCCGGGATTCTGAACGCCGATACCCACGCACTATCCACGAAGGCCGGGTGGGGACTCACACTCCGTCCCGAGCGGGGCTTCATCTCGCCTTTGTCCGGATGACGTTGGGTCATTCCCACGAAACGGCTCACCGGGTTGGCTCGATCCGCAGGAGCGCACCCTCGTCATCGTCCGTCAGTAAGTAAAGGAGCCCGTCGGGCCCTTCGCGCACTTCCCGGATGCGTTGCCTGAGCTCCATCAAGATCGACTCGCGTCGCAGCTCCTCTGTCTTCTCATTGAATACGATGCGCTGCAGATGGCCCGTGCCCGGTATTCCGCCCTGGCGTAAGGACCCAACGAAGACGTTGCCCTTCCACGCAGGGAATTCGTCGCCGGTGTAGACGGCCATGCCCGCGGCCGCGATAGAGGGCAGCCAAACCACGAGTGGCGTCTCCATTCCCTCCCGCGTCGGTTCGTAGAGGCGCGCGCCTGAATAATCGCGTCCGAAGCTCACGACCGGCCACCCGTAATTGCGGCCCGGCAAGACGATGTTGATCTCGTCGCCGCCGTTCGGACCATTCTCGTGTTGCCAAAGTTCCCCGCTCTCAGGGTGCAGGATGAGACCCAGCGTATTCCGATGTCCAAAGGTGTAGATTTCCGGTCGGTGGCCTTCGTGGTTCACGAACGGGTTGTCGTCCGGCACGGAGCCATCGTCGTTGAGCCGCAAGACCTTGCCGCGCAGGCTCATCGGATCTTGCGAAACCGTCGCCACCCTGCCGCCGGTGGACATGTAGATCTTGCCGTCGCGCCCAAAGACGACACGGCCGTTGAGACCCGAGTTCCCTTCGTATGCCTCGGTGATAAGAAGGTCTCGGACGTCGGTGAGCGCTCCAGCCTCGAGGCGGCCCCGCGCGAGCGCCGGTGCGCCCCTGCCGTTACCCGCGGGCCTGGTATAGGTGAGATAGACGAGGCGATTGTCGGCAAACTTGGGGTGGAGGGCGACATCCATCAGCCCGCCATTGCCGTCGGTTCTGACTGGTGGCAGGCCGGAGATGGCGTGGGACTCAAGCACTCCGTCGCGAACGATACGGAGACGACCGGGCCGCTCGGTGACCAGCATGCCTCCGTCGGGTAGAAACGCAATGGCCCATGGGTGCGAGAGCCCCTTGGTCACGACGCTGACCCGGACCTTGTGCTGCTCGGCTGTATCGAACACCCATGGTCCAGCGCCCAACGGCGGCACCGGTACGCCGACAGAGGGTTGCTCCTGAGCGTGGCTGAGCGCGAGCATGCACAGTAACAAAGGCGCCCATGCCATCCTCGCCGATGCCAGAGAGTTCAGACCTGCCTCGCTTTCTCTTGTTTATCTCGTTTCTTCTGCTTCTTTGCTGCGTCCTTAGCGGCTCTTTGCTTCTGGCTTTTGTTTTTGTCCTTCTGACCACCCTTGTCTCCCATTGCATGTCTCCCTTGTCACACGCGTTCACGAGCCAGAACTGGTTGGTTTGTGAACGGTCGGTCACCAGTCACCGACTGGGGGCCCTATTAGTTGTCAGGCTGAGATCGAAGCATTGTATGCCGCTGCCCTGGTTTGTCCAGCAGCCTGAATGGATTCTCGCATGGCGGCGCTGCGGGTTCGCACGGTTGTTCCGAGCGATTCTTACCGCATAGAATCGCGGCCGTGGAAACGCTCTCCCGCCTACCCGAATGGCTGAGGCACCCCGCAATCCTGGCGCTGACCGTCGCTGCGGCCTCGGTGGTCCTCGCCAAGCTCGTCGAGTTGTTTCTGTGCGGAGCCCTTGGCCGGCTGGCGCGGCGCACCCGGACCGACTTCGACGAGAAGCTGATCGATGCGCTGCACCGCCCGATCTTCGTCAGCGTCTTGTTGCTCGGCGTACGGATGGCAGTGCTGATCCTCGGTCCGCCCGCGGCCGTGATGAGTTGGACAGACAGCATCGTCCAGACGATGGCAATCTTCGTGTGGACCGTCGCCGGCCTTCGGGTCGTCTCCCTGGTGTACGGGAGCATGGGTGGCGCGGTTCGCCGGAGCGAGTGGGTCGACGAGCGGACGTTGCCGCTGTTCGACAACCTGGCGCGGCTGCTCCTGCTGGGCGCGGCGTCCTACTTCCTGCTCCTGGCCTGGAATCTGAACATCACCGGCTGGCTCGCCTCGGCCGGCATCGCCGGCCTCGCGCTCGGGCTGGCGGCGCAGGACACGCTGTCCAACATCTTCGGGGGACTGTCGATCATCGCCGACGCGCCCTACTAAGGTTGGGGACTGGGTCAATCTTGACGGTGGCGAGCGCGGACGTGTGACCAAGATCGGGCTGCGCAGCACGCGGATGATGACCCGCGACGACGTCGAGATCACCGTTCCCAACGCGGCCATCGCTAGCGGGAAGATCATCAACGAGTCGGGCGGGCCTTCGAAGAGGTCGAGGGTGACCGTCGGGGTGGGAGTGGCCTACGGCTCCGATGTCGATCAAGTGCGCGCAGTCCTGCTGCGCGCCGCGCAGGGTGTCGAATTCGTCGTGGACGATCCAGAGCCGCGCATCCGGTTCACCGAGATGGCCGATTCCGCGCTTGTATTTAGCGTGCTCTGCTGGATCGAGTTTCCAGAGCTGCGCGGGCAGTGCGTGGACGGTCTCAACACGGCCATCTACAAGGCGCTGAACGCCGCGGGGATCACGATCCCGTTTCCGCAGCGGGACGTACATCTCTACCCGGACACGGCCGCCAGGCCCGGATGACGTCGTCAAGCAGCAAGCCCGCTATACTGTCGCCCCAACTTCAAAGGAGCCAATGATGACCTCACAGCGTTCGCTCATGCTCGGCGTTGCCATCTTCGTTGCGGGGTTCGCCTCGGGCGCCCTCTGGCCGGAGGAGACCGTGCAGGCGCAGCAAGGTGGCAAGGTGTTCGAGCTGCGCACCTACACCACGGCCGACGGGAAGCTACCCAACCTGAACGCGCGCTTCCGCGACCACACGAGGCGCATCTTCGAGCGTCACAACATGGAAAACATCGGTTACTGGGTGCCCGAGGAAACTCCCAACCAGCTGATCTACATCATCGCCCACGACAACCGACAGGCCGCCCGGGAGAACTGGGACGGCTTCCGCGCCGACCCGGAGTGGCCCGGCGTGGCCGAGGCCTCCGGGGTAGGGCGGGTGCAGGTCGAGAGTGTCTTCATGACGGCGACCGACTACTCACCGCTGAAGTAGCGCCGGCGGCCCGGGCGGCCACCCGACTGGCCCTCTTGTTGGCCAGCGGTCCACTCTCTCGAGATGAAATCGAGCGACATGCGCGTCCTCCTCACGGTCAGCCGACTCGGGCTTGAGTTGGTGAAAGGCTTGTTGCGGATCGGTGTGGTCGTCGCCGTCTACGTGGTCTCTACGTTCGCCGGCTTCGTCATCGCGATCGTGTTCGCCCAAGAAGGCGTGCAATCCTTTCTGCTCGCGGCCGGGGCAGGCCTCCTCTTTACCTGCCGTCGCGCTGACTGGCGGCTTCCTCGGATGGCTGAGCCCCGCCACGATCCGAATCTACGCCAGGGACGGCAATCCTGACCTCGACCACGCCGTCCCTAGACCAACCGACGCCGCGCTCTTCGTCGGAGTCGCCAGCCTGATCTCAGGGGCTGGAGCGTCTTGGCTCCATCTCTCGACTCTCGGGTTTACCTGCCTGGCCCTGGTCTCGACCCTGATCATCGTCGCAGTAGGCGGAGCGAAGGTCGCTGAGCTCTACGGCCACATCGTGGCCGCAACCCTAGAGCTCATCGCTGGGGGATGACCGTTCCAGACTCCCCCCGCACCTTTCGAACGGGGACCGACTCGGTCCGGATACTTCGCGCGTCCCACCACGCAACTGGCCCAAGGCGCTACGACCAGAACTCGTCCCAGGCGTAGAGGTCGTAGAAGTGCTCCCGGCCGCTGACGATCCGGCCGTCCTTGATCTCGAAGGCTATGCAGCAGCCTACATCGAGACGCTTGCCGTTGCGCTCTCCGCTGTTTCGATGAATGCCGATCACGTAGCCGTCGTCATCTTGGAATACGTGCTGCAGCGTGGCCTTGAAGGTCCCCCCCGTCTCGCCCACATAGCGGCCGAACTGGCCGAAGACTGCGTCGCGGCCCCGGTTGTCACCCGCAATGGGGCTTCGTCCCGGCGTGTGCCACGAGGCGCTCTCGTCGAAGATCTCCGTAAGCGTCTTCATGTCGGCTGAATTAAAGGCCGCATAACCGCGCCGAACCACATCCGCGGCTTCGTCTGCTCTGCTCATGATTTGTCCTCCCTATTCACGGCGATCTCCCAGTTATTGCTTCGCCACTTCGGCGCCGGTTCTTCCAGCCCGCAGACGTGGCATATGTTGGAAACTCAACTAATGCGCCAGCGGGTCCGGCCGTACTTGGAACTTGAAGACCGGAGCCACTCTTTCCGTGCCGCCTTCCGCGTGGAACGGGGCTCGGCTGCCCGAGGTCGTCCAGATCGCTCGGCCTTTCCAGCCAGCGCCGGGATCGTCGATTCGCCCGTCCAGGCCCTTGCCGAAGAAGCTCCCCAGCGGGTACGGCACGCGGAAGTTGTAGAACGTGCCGTCCACCAATGCCAGCACTCCCTCGGACAGGTTTCCGGTCGCCAACGGAATGTTCTCGCCGACTCCCAGCAGGTTGAACCGATCGGTGAAGTTGTAATACGCAGATTCGGCGCTGCCGGAGTCAGCCGCACCCTTGTAGTTCGGCCCCGGGAACGGATAGAGCGTCCAGCCTTCGCGGCAATGCGTGCCGGTTGCGGTCGGTCCATTGAGCGGACCTTCGCACTTGCTGCGGTCGAAGCTCGCAAAGTGACCGCTCGACAGCACCGTCCACACAACTCCGTTGCTGTCAACGTCCATGCCTCGGGGAGAGTACCCCTGGACGGGAACGTCCGGGTCGTTCCACGGAACCTCGTAGAACTCGACCAGCGCCGTATTCACCGGATCGTCACCCGGCACAAGCCTGACGAGTCCCCCGGGCATCCCCAATGTCGAGCCCCAAATCGACCCGTCGAGCGGACTCGGGGCCACCCCGTAGAAGCCGCGCTCGATCCGTGTGTCCTTGGTGGAATCGATCGGCTCGCCTGGCTCGACATACTCGTCTCGTCGGCCGTTGCCATTGGTGTCGAGGACCTGCACCGTCCAGCCCTGCGCCAACTCCTCGTCGCCGGTCTCGTCGAGCACCTTGGTGTCGAACCAGGCCACGACCGGTCCGCTTCCGGTGAACCACAGCGTGTCATCGTCGGCGAAATTCAAGTGGTGCGTCCCGAAGCACGTGTCAACTGTGCTGATTTTCTGGGTCTCGGGGTCCCACAGCTGCATCTGTCGGTTGCTCCGCTCGATCGGAAACGCCTGAGCTGACGGATGGCTCGACCCGCTCTGACAGAAGGCCGGGGTCTCGGCCGGACGCACCCGCGCCGCGATCCATACTCGCGCCTGACGATCCATGGCGAAGCTGTGTGCCACACTTTGGCTGTCCCAGATGACTTCGTCTCGCCAGTACGGCGAAGGCATCAGCGGCGGAGTCGAGGCGGTGGTGGGCGTGAGCGGGTCGCGAACCTGCAATGGCACCCGGCTCGCCACATGCGTGTTCGGATCCACGACCGGCATGTAATCCACGCTGTTTTCCGCAGCCCCGTACACCGGGCCGTTCGCGTTGACCTTGGGATTCCGCTTGTCAGCGGAGATCAAGTCGTGCATGTACGCGCGGGGGTCGGCCCAGTCCCACAAGCTGACGACCACGTTGCGCTCGATGCCCTGCGGCCGTGGCGGAGGTGCCATCGGATACTCGCCCGCTTGGATGCGGTCGGTCCAATCGGCGTACATCGCCAGGGCGGGTTGGCGCCCAACCCGGGCTAACCGCGCCTCCATGTTCGCGCCCGCTTGCCCGGACTGTACGCGACGCTCCCAGGCGTCCGCATGCGAATCGAAGTCGCCGAGACCCTCCGGGATCTCCCGTGTAGCCTTGTTGCCCAGCGCGTGGCATCCGGTGCAGCCATCCGTGTTGACGACCGAGCGGATCCACTCGCCCTGGCTCTCGACGTTCGGCGAGATGCCGTTACCCTGCGGTCCCGTGCCCGGGAACTCGCTCGGCGCCGGGAGCTGGAGCAGGGCGAACCAGTACTGGGCCGGGTAGTAGTCCGCGGCTGCCTTCGCGTCTGGCGCGGCCACGGCCGTCAGGTTGAGCGCCTCGCCGGGCTCGGCCTGGACCTTCTCGGAGTCCACCAGCCCATAGCCCCGTACCCACACGTCGTAGGCGGCGCGCGGTAGATCGGGAACGAGGTAGCGTCCCTGATCGTCAGTGACCACAGTCTTGATGTGCCGGGTGGGGAGATCCCGTGTTTCCGCGATCACCCAGACGCCGGCTTCCGGACCGTTGGGGCCGGTAACCACCCCCGCGATGTCATCCGTATCCATCGGGACCGCCGCACCGGGCGGCTGGCTAGCATGCAGTGCGACGAGCGAGACCGCCAGCACCGCAACGGTCACGACTCCGATGCTTCTCAGAGAAAAAATGCTTTGTGCCATTCTCTATCTCCGTTAGGTTGCGATCGAGGGCATTGTATGCCGCTGCGCTAGGCTGTCCAGCGTCTTGCGCCGCGTTCGTGCGCTTTCTCGGGCTAGACGGGCTCGCTCATTGACGTGAACGCTGCAGGTATGGACGCACCGGTGGTGACCTTCGCGATACGGAAGTGACGCAGTCGCGTCTCCATGTCAGGGTCTTCAGAGACGATGTGGAACCCTTGGCGCGTGATGTGCTCGATTACAAGCTGGCGCATCTGACTTGGATCGTTCCCCGGAACGAGGCGGATACCGAGCGCGGCAACCGCCGTGTTCGGGATGATATTGCGCGCGAGCGCACCCGTATTACCGCTCGACATGCCGCGGACGTTCAGGGCCGGCGCCGTAATCCGTTCGGGCAGCGTCGCGGGCTCGCCTTCTGTACTGACGAGACCGAGCTCCCGTTCAGCTTGTCGTCCCAGTCGGGCAGCGCGGCAAGCGCCGCCTGCGCTTCAGCACTCAGGGGACGACCCGTGTCATACCAGCCGTCGATCAGCACGCGTCCCGTCTCGTCCTTCATCGACGCGAGTAGGTGAGCGAGGATGTTCCCCGTATCGGGCGCCCAGTTACCGTAGTGACCGGAATGGAGATTCCGCGCTGCGCCGTAGACCGTCACCTCCAAGTTCAGCGCGCCTCGTACTCCAAAGGCAAGGAGCGGCCTACCGCTCTGATGTGCTGGCCCATCGCAGAACAGCCACACGTCGACAGGGGCAATTCGGTCGCGGACCATGTTCAGGTAGTCGCCGAGGCGTGACGAGCCCACCTCCTCTTCGCCGTCGAAGAGAAAGACGAGGTTCGACGTCGGCATGACACCGCCCGCCTTGAAGGCGCGTACGAGCGAGACGATAGCCGCGATTGGCGCTTTGTCGTCCGCCGCCGACCGGGCGTACAGACGCCACTCCGGGTCCACCGATTCGCCATCTTCCGGCAGTGGTCGCGGCTGTCCCCCTACTTCTATAGCGCGCGTGTAGAGGGTTGGCTCGAACGGTGGATTTGTCCAGTTCGACGGATCAACCGGTTGACCGTCGTAGTGAGCATAGATTCCTAGGGTGCGCGTTGCGCCAGGAACGATCCACTCTCCGTACACGAGCGGGGACGCGCCGTCGATGGTGAGCAGCCGTGAGTTCATGCCAGCTTCAACGAGGCGGTCACGGATGTATGATGCGGTTCGAGTAACGTCCTCCAGGTCGCCTGCCCGGTTCGGGTAGGTCAGAAACTCCACGTAGTCCCTGACGATCTGCGCCCCGTGAGCGTCACGGTACGTCCGGGCAGCTTCGGCATCCGTCTGCGCACCCAAGGACACGGGTAGTGCGAGGAAAAGTAACGTGAGTACAAAATGACCCGTCCCGCCCTCGCCGATGAGGGCGGTCACGTCGGAATGGCCGAGTCGGGAGCCGATTTCCAGAGGCATAGCTAGATCGGGGCAATAGTAGCCACCCCGCCCCGGCTGGTCTACCTGATGAGGGGAATAGCGGCTAGGAAGCGTACGCATGATGGGATGGACTCCTCCCGCTCTTGCGGCATCATCGTGCCATCGATGAAACGGCCCCAAAGGCCACAGCTAAGGAGGAGTCCACGTGGAGCATACGACCATCGCCGTTGACCTCGCAAAGTCCGTCTTTCAGATTGCCATTTCGCACCGACCCGGCCGCGTCGCCGCCGAGCATCGACTGAGTCGCGCGCGGCTGCTGCCGTTTTTCGCCATGCAGCCGACGGCGACGGTACTGCTGGAAGCGTGCGGCTCCGCGCACCACTGGGGACGGGCGCTCGCCAAGCTCGGGCATACCGTCCGGTTGCTTCCGCCGCACGAGACCCGGCGGTATGTGCGCCGCAACAAGACCGATCAGACCGATGCCCGCGCGATGCTCGAGGCGGCGCGGAACGAAGAGATTCACACGGTGCCGATCAAATCTGAGATGCAGCAAGCCGTGGTCGGGTAGACCAGGGTCGTTGCTGACCCTGGCCCCCCACAGATCCGGACGTGCGGGTTCTGCCGCATCCGGCTCCTCGACAGATGGCTTCGCTACGCGCCGTCGCGTACCCGCTGGTCCAGGAAGCCAGGCGATGGCCACCGCCATCCCCAAGGCTTATCTGGCCAGTTCGGCTATCCGTTGTCGTGACGTGGAGACGGGACCCAACCTCGGTGTGTTGGCCGTCTTTCCCTCCACCGGTGCCACCTGCCGGTGCCCCCTTCCCTCCACGGGGTCTCGTGGGCTCAATTCCCCCGCTTCGGCGGTACTCTGAGACACGCCGACTCCTCGCCGTCCATCCCCCCGCGCTTCGTTGCCTTCGCCCGGCGGTACCATCCGAGCACCTGCGGCTTCGCTCCGTGTTAGTCGCCTGTGTGGGGGACGTGCGGCGGTTTCCGTCAGGGCGGCACTTCGCCAGTTATCTGGGGCTCACGCCGCGGGAACACTCCAGTGGGGGCCGCCGCCGGCTGGGGGCGATCAGTAAACAAGGGGATCAGTATCTCCGCACCTTATTAGTGCACGCGGCGCGCGGCACGCTCTCGCACAGCCTGCACCCGACCAACCCGTCGCCCTTCCGGACCTGGGCGCGCACCGTCGCCGCGCGCCGCGGGTCCAACATCGCCACCGCGGCGATCGCGAACCGGTTGGTGCGCATGGTGTGGCGGGTGTGGCGAGACAACCGACCGTTTGTCGTGGAGGGACCAGCTGCCGCGTAGGGGGCACCGGTCAGCGCTTCATTCTTCTTCAGGAGGACTGCCGCGAGTACGAATGGCACACCGGTCGGACCGGCGCGGGGACACGCCGACAGAACGCGTGACCTAAAGGGGCCGTACGCACGATTGGCATCCCCCCGCGCGACTTCCATCGTGGCCTGGAGCACTGAGCGCTCCACCGAAGGGCCGAAGATACGACTGCAGTCTTGATCGCCGTGCCGTCCCGATTGCGGAAAGAAAGTTCTTGCGGGAGGAGTCCAGATACGCATTGTGCGGGGCTTCAGTAGTAACGTTGCTGGTCAGGACCGTCTTGGTTGGCTAGAGGGCCTTACGAGGCGTGCGTACGCTTCGCGTGGTGCAACGTGTTGCACTCAGATATGAAGCGGGCTTCAACTAGCCGCGTTACTCGGTAGGCACCCGCGCCTTCAGTGGTCGACGCCAAGCGCTGACCGTACGGAATCCAAAGCCTCCCAGACTTCTGCACACTCAGGGTTTGTAATCGGGCGGCAGCCAGACTGCCAGCCTGTATCTGCTGAAAATCGCTGTCTTCGTAGCTGGATACACTGGTACTCCGTTTGCTCAGTCACAGGGTATGGATTTGAACGTGCAGGCGGTCTCAGAAGCGATCTTCATGCAGCCGTGGTTGGGAGCCGCGCCCGCGAGCGTCTTACTTCAGGTCGTGGCGCTGGTCCGCCTGAAGGGTACGCTACGGAGCGTCGCTCTCATCCTCGCGGTCACGACGGGCGCAGTGGGCAGCCTGAGGTATTGTCAAAAGTTGTGGATCAGCGATCGGCATGATCAGGCGGCTTCCTTCCGATTCTTCTCCTTGGTATCGCGTTCCTGCTGCAGACCATCGATGAACGGCACGCCGGCGCGCACGAGCGGCAGCAAGTGTGCGCTGTTGAGACGGCGCCACCGACGTTGTGCCATGTCCAGCAGCTTGTAGGCCATCAGTAAGCCCTTCGTCCGCGAGCCCGCGCCTTTGGTCACGCGCTGGCGCAGTCGAACCGTAGCGAAGGGCGATTCGATCACGTTCGTCGTACGAAGGTGCGTCCAGTGTTCCGCCGGGAAGGCGAAGAAGGTGAATAGCCGCTCGCGGTCGTCGGCCAGACACGCCGCCGCCTGGGGGTACTTCGCCTCGTACGTCGCGACGAAGGCCGCCAGCTGTTCGTCCGCCTGCTCTCGGGTGTCGGCGTCCATGATCTCGTGAAGTGCTCGTTTCGCCTTGGGCTGGAGCCGCTTGGGCAACTTGTCGAGCACATTCCCCAGCTTGTGGACCCAGTCGCGCTGCGCGGCCGTCTCCGGCCAGACCTCCCGTACCGCGGCCCAGAAGCCCAAGGCCCCATCGCCGACCGCTACCATCGGGGCTCGCATCCCCTGCCGCTTCAGGGCCCGGAGGACCATCGCCCAGCTGTCGGTGCTTTCGCGGTAGCCGTCCTCAAGCGCGACGAGCTCTTTCGTCCCGTTGGGACGGGCCCCAATCATCACCAGCGTGCAGAGCCGGTCGTCCTCGAGACGAATGTTGAAGTGGATCCCGTCGACCCACACATACACGTAATCGCGGTCGGCCAAGTCCCGCTGCCGAAACTGCCGATACTCCTCGTCCCAGACGGCCGTCAGCCGCGCGATGTTGGTCGCGCTGAGCCCCGCGGCATCGTCGCCGAGCAACACCGGCAGCGCTTCGCGGAAGTCACCCGTCGACAATCCACGCAGATACAGAATCGGCAGCACCTCGGCGACCTTGGGAGACCGACGCATGTAGGGGGGCAGGATCCGACTCGTGAACCGCTCGCGCTGGCCCGCCGCGTCAACCCGCTTGTCGTTCACCCGAGGGGCCCGCACCTCCAGGGTGCCTGCCCCACAGGTCACCTTCCGTGCCTGGGCCTGCCCGTTGCGCACGACGAGGCGACGGCCATGCTCGTCCCGTTCCGCGCCGTGTTCCTCGACGTATTGAGTGATCTCGACCGCCAGGGCCTTCATCAGCATCCGGCGGGCTCCTTCACGCGCCAGCTCGTCAAGGGTCGAATCCTCATCCTGCTCTTCCGCGTTCGCCGGCTTGTCGTGTACCTTCAGCATGGGTGGCGTCTCCTTTCCCCCGGCCGGCCAGCCAGGGTTCTTGCGTTTGATTCACGCGAAAGGTTACGCCGCCTCTTTCACACCACCGATCCACAACTTTCGGTTATATCTCCACGCAATTCCTTTACGGTCGCGAGCTGCGTCTCGTCGAGCTCGACCCTCGGACGCCCGAGCGTCTGACCGTTAGCACGGACACGTGCTAGTCCAAGTCGAACACGCTCAGCGATCCGTGCCCGCTCGAACTCGGCAATCGCTCCCAAGATGTGCATCTGGAGCCGACCCGCCGGTGTCGTGGCGTCGATCCCCTCGGCCAGAGAGACAAAGGCAACGCCGAGGGCTTGGAGTTCATCAAGGAAGAGAATCAAATGTCGGAGATTGCGTCCGAGTCTGTCCAGCCGCCAGCAGACAAGGACGTCGAAGCGACGACGCCTCGCATCGCGAAGAAGCTTGTCGAGCGCCGGACGTTGCTCCGTCGATCCGCTCACACCCTCGTCGACGTATTCCTGAACGGTCCAACCACGTACCTTGATGTACTGCCGAAGCTCTGTGACTTGATTCTCCGCTGTCTGGTCAAGCGTAGAGACGCGGGCATAGATTGCCGCCCGGTGAGATCGTGCTGCCGCCATAGACAAATCCTCCTGGCACCCGACGGTGCCGAAGGCCAGCGGTCTGCTCTGATTAGGAGATAATCCGGCAGGCCGTCAGCCACTGAGACTGGTTGACGCGCTTAGGGGCGTCGGCCTGTTAGCGCAGGCTGGCGTCCCGCTCACCTCTGTAGCGTACGGACATGCACATGAGTCGTCAAGCCGGTGCCCCTGAGCTCTTGGAAGCCGGTCCATGACTGAACAAGAGTTCGTCGAGCTTCTCGCGCTGGGCTACGAGCGACGGGGTGTGGAATTCAAGGGGCCTGGTGCCCTGGGCGTGCAACCGCTAACTGCAAAGGTAATCCGAGCCATGCTCGGCATGGCTAACCGCCAAGACGGCGGTCTGGTGGTGATCGGAGTTGAAGACTCCGACGGGAAACTGAATTCTGTCGGAGTCGGCCAGGACGAGCTCTCGACCTGGAAGTTCGATGATCTTGCCGCGAAGTTGGCCGCATACGCAGACCCCTACGTCTCTTTTGAGTTAGAGCAACACGAACACGAGCGGAGAAGCTATGTCCTACTAGCCGTTCAGGAGTTTGAAGAGGTCCCCGTTCTTTGTCGCAAGCAGTTCGATCCGGTCCTGCGTTCGGGAGCTTGCTATGTGAGAACCCGTCGCATTCCAGAGACCTCCGAAATACCCTCTCAAACTGAGATGCGAGAACTACTCGCTCTGGCGACAACAAAGACTCTCAGGAAGTTTCTCGCCCAAGCAACCGCGGCGGGCCTGCTGACCCCGGTCGCCGCTGCCGAACAACCGTCTGACGCCGACCAGTACGAGACGGAACTCCAAGACTTCTTCTGATGAACCTTAAAGAAGACATCAAGTCGCGCGGGTATTGGCGCGTTGTGATTCGACCGGTGTCCTTCAATGGACAACGTGTCCAGGATCTATCCGCCCTCTTCCCGATGGTGCAAGGCGCCAGCGTACAGCTACGCGGTTGGGACTTTCCACACGTTAGCCGTAAGGACGATCCCGTCGTCGGTCTCAACTGGGTGAGCCAGGATACGCGATGGGAGCACAACCTGGAGGCCTGGCGGATCTATCAGAGCGGGCAGTTTGCTCACATAGCAGCGTTCTGGGACGACTGGCGAGATCATTCGAAATGGTGGGCACCTGAAGAAGGTTGGAAGCCATCTCAGCGCTTGGGAATTGGTGACACCTTGTTTCGCTTCACCGAGATCTTCGAGTTTGCCGCACGGCTTTCATCAACCGAGGCGGGCGATGATGCGATGCACATTTCTGTCACGCTGTTCAATCTCAGGGATCGCTTCCTCTACGTGGACTTGACCTTGCCCCCTGAAACCGAACCAGCCCGAACGTTAGAATTCGGGCGGTGGGACAGGAGGCAGGATGCCACGGAAGCGGTACAGCACGGAACAGATTGTCACGAAGCTGCGGCAGGCTGAGGTGGAGCTCGGGCGCGGTCTGCGCACGCCGGAGATGTGCAAGAAGCTGGGGATCAGCGAGCAAACGTACTATCGCTGGCGGAAAGAATACGGCGGCTTGCGCCTCGACCAGGCGAAGCGGTTGAAGGAGCTTGAGCGGGAGAATGGGCGGCTGAAGAAGCTGGTCGCGGACCAGGCCCTCGACAACATGATTCTCAAAGAGGTGGCCTCGGGAAACTTCTGAGCCCGTCCCGACGCCGGCAGGCGGTGGCGTACGTCCGCCGCCGGTTTCCGGTCTCGGAGAGGCGGGCCTGTCGCGTGATTGGCCACGCGCGGTCGACGCACCGGCATGCGGGCGCGGTGCCGGCGGATGAACCGCGGTTGGTGGATCGGATGATCGAGTTGGCGACAATGTATGGGCGGTATGGCTATCGGCGGATTACGGGGCTGCTGCGGGGGGAGGGCTGGCTCGTGAATCACAAACGGGTGGAGCGGCTGTGGCGACGGGAAGGGCTGAAGGTGCCGCAGAAACAGCCGAAGCGCGGGCGGCTGTGGCTGGCTGATGGGTCCTGCGTACGAAGACGCCCGACGTATCGGCATCACGTCTGGGCCTATGACTTTGTCGCGGAGCGGACCCATGACGGCCGGCCGTTGAAGATCTTGGCGGTCGTAGATGAGTATTCGCGCGAGTGTCTGGCGCTGGTGGTGGCGCGACGGCTGCGGTCGATCGACGTGCTCGAGACGTTGGCGGGACTCTTTGTGACCCACGGAGTCCCGGCGCACATCCGCTCGGATAACGGTCCTGAGTTCACGGCGACACTCGTGCGGCTGTGGCTCGAGGCTCTGGACGTCGAGACATTATTCATCGAACCCGGCAGTCCGTGGGAAAACGGCTATGTGGAATCGTTCAACGGCAAGCTACGCGATGAACTGTTGGACCGCGAGATCTTCTTCACGTTGGCGGAAGCGAAGATCTTGATCGAACGATGGCGGCGGGAGTACAACACGGTGCGGCCCCACAGTGCGCTGGGCTACCGTCCACCAGCCCCGGAAACATCATGCCGGCGACGCTTGGGAGCTTAGAAATGAGTCCAGCTCTCTCATGAGAACTGGCTCGACCAGGGGGGGCAGGTCAGCGCGGGAAGTCACGACGAAGCTTGGAGCTCATCGATGCGGCCCGAGAGATCTTGACCGAAATCCAGCCGGCGAGCGTTCGGGCCGTCTGCTATCGCCTCTTCACCCGCAACCTCATCCACTCGATGACGAAGAGCGAGACCAACCGGGTGAGCACGCAGCTAACATGGGCGCGGGAACACAACGTCATTCCCTGGAGTTGGATTGTTGACGAAACGCGCGAGGCGGAGCGTGTCTCCGCCTGGGAGAACCCGAAGGCGTATGTCGACGCCGTTAGTCGGTCCTATCGCCTCGACCGATGGGTCGACCAGCCCGACCGAATCGAGGTGTGGTCGGAGAAGGGCACCATCCGGGGGGTCCTCGCCCCGGTGTTGGACCAGTACGGTGTCACCTTTCGGGTGATGCACGGGTTACGGTTCGTCCACGGCGATCTACCGAGCCGCCCAGGAGAGCAGGGAAGAGGACATGTCTCTCACCGCGCTCTACGTTGGCGACTGGGACCCGAGCGGTCTCCACATGAGCGAGGTGGACCTGCCGCGACGGCTCGATCAGTACGGCGGCGATGTCGACGTCGTGCGTCTCGCACTCACGCGCGCCGATACTCACCAGGGCGAGCTCCCGTCCTTTGCCACGGTCACCAAGAAGCGGGACCCGCGGTACCGGTGGTACGTAGACCGATACGGACCGCGCTGCTGGGAGCTGGATGCCCTAAGCCCCGTGGTGCTCCGCGATCGAGTGGCAGGCGACATCGACGACCGCCTCGATCATGACGCCTGGGACCGCGCCGAAGTGGTCGAACAGGCTGAACGTGGGTCCCTCATCAGCATCCTGAGCGCCTGGCCGGGCATTTCTGGGCAGGCATCGAAATACGGCCAGGGCAACGAGGCATGAAGCCGAGCCCCCTTCCTCTGTTGCTGACGACTGGCGAGACGGCGAAGATTTTAAGGACCACGAAGAAGGGTGTCTATTCCATGATTGCACGCCATCAACTCCCCGGCGTCACGCGACTCGGCCGGCGCGTGCTGATTCGTCGGGACGAGCTTGTAGAATGGCTCGACCGCAGTCGCACGCCATCGCCGAAGGGGTAGCTGGCGATGAGCGTGAAGATTCGAAAGTATCGACGGGGCGGTTGGGAAGTCGACATCCGAGTGGAGCTGCCGGACGGCGCCGAACGACGAGAGCGGAGGAAAGCCCCTGTCTCCTCGAAGTCCGGGGCACTCCGGTGGGCACAGGCTCGAGAACGAGAGATGCTTCTCCACCGCACAACGAAGCCGAGAAAGGAGGTGCCCACCCTGCGAGAGTTCGCCGAAAGGTTCCTGGACGGCCAAGCTCGGGCCAATCGTCAAAAGCCGAGCAGCATCGCCGCCAAGGGGACGATCCTGCGGGTGCATCTGATCCCGCACTTGGGATCACATCGGCTGGATGGCATCACGAACGAGCAGGTGCAGCGGCTGAAACACGCACTCCGTTCGAGGGCGCCGAAGACCGTGAATAACGTGTTGACGGTGCTGAACGTGCTGCTAAGGACGGCTCTAGAGTGGAGTGTCATCGATCACATGCCGTGCAGAATCAGGCTACTCCGCGTGCCGAAGTCATCAGCACACTTCCATGACTTCGACGACTACGAGCGGCTGGTGAAAACGGCCGGTCGGGGGCTGGCAAGCCTCTCTCATCGTGCTGCTTGGCGGTGAGGGTGGGCTCCGGTGCGGCGAGATGATGGCCCTCGACTGGGCAGATGTTGACCTCGACAAACGTCAACTCTGCATCGAGCGATCCGACTGGGAAGGTCATGTGACGGCGCCTAAAGGAGGACGGCTCCGGTACATACCGCTCACGGTACGACTCGCAGCGGCATTGCGCGAGCATCGACATCTGCTCGGCAGCCGAGTGCTCTGCCGGGACGACGGGCGTCCCCTCACGCGGCGATTGGTGCAGGGCTACGTTCGTCGCGCCGCGCGGCGGGCGATGTTGCGCCATGGTGGCCTGCATGTATTGAGACACACCTTCTGTTCGCATCTCGCGATGCGAGGAGCGCCGGCACGGGCCATCCAGGAGCTGGCCGGACATCAGGATCTCTCGACGACCCAGCGGTCTATGCACTTGAGTCCGGCGGCGATCGAAGGGGCGATCCGGTTGCTCGATCAGGGCAAACCCGCCCCAACCTTTGGAGACATATTGGAGACGGGAGGTTCGTAGATCGAGAAGTGCTTTAGAAAGAACGAGATAAATGGTGCCGGTGCAGGGACTTGAACCCCGGACCTAGCGGATATGAGCCGCTCGCTCTAACCAACTGAGCTACACCGGCAAACCGGACGAAACCGTAATCTTCAATTATATCTCTCCTGCCTCCCATCTCCCGTCTGCCACCTCCGTCTGCCACCTCCTAGAGAACCAACATCGCATCCCCATAGCTGTAGAAGCGGTACCGATGTGACACGGCCGTTCGATAGGCCGACAGGATCGAGTCCCGGCCCGCGAACGCCGCAACGAGCACCAGCAACGACGACATCGGTAGATGGAAGTTGGTGATCAGGCCTCCGACGACCTGGAAGTCGTGACCGGGTCGAACATACAGATCGGTCTCGCCGCTGCCGGCCCTCAACCGGCCCGCTCCCCTCAGCGCAGCGGTCTCGAGCACACGCGTCGTGGTCGTTCCGACCGCGACCACGCGTCGCCGGTCGTCAAGCGCACGATTAACCACGCGCGCCGCGGCATGGGTAATGTCAAACCGCTCGATCCCCACGCGATGCTCCTCGACCGACTCGCAACGAATTGGCTCGAACGTGCCATACCCGACGTGCAGCGTCACGTGGGTCCACTGGATGCCACGCTCCTCGAGTGCAGCCATCAGCGCCGGCGTAAAGTGCAATCCGGCCGTGGGCGCCGCCACTGAGCCACGAACTTTCGCGAACATGGTTTGGTATCGCTCTTGGTCGTCGCCATCGACCGGCCGCTTGATGTACGGGGGGAGGGGCGTCCTGCCGATCTGGTCGATCACCCCGTCGACATCCTGCCCGCCCGTGGCTTCCAGCGTGACCGTTCGCCGTCCGTGAAACTTTCGCGCGAGGACCTCCAGACGAAGCTCATGATCGCCCTCGCCAAACACTACGCGCGCCCCTTCCTTCAGCTTCTGACCGGGATGCATGAGGACGTCCCACCGGGACTCGTCGAGGCGCTCGAGCAGAAAACACTCGACCTGCCCGCCGCTGGGTTCACGTCACCCAAGAAGCCGGGCCGGAAAGACGCGGGTGTCGTTGACGACGAGCAGGTCATCAGGTCTCAGCAGATCGGGCAGCTCGTCAACTCGGTGGTGCGCGCACGCCCCCGAGGCGCGATCGAGTTGGAGGAGACGTGCGTGGTCCCTGACCGGTGCAGCCTGCTGAGCAATGAGCTCAGGCGGCAGGTCGAAATCAAACGCAGAGAGCGGGGTAGGCAAAGACGGCGCTCAGAACGCCCACCGCAGCATCACGGCCCCCACGGTGAAGCCGGCCCCAACCGATGTGAGCAGAACGCGATGCCCCTTCTTCAACCGACCGGCGGCAATGGCGTCCGACAAGGCCAGCGGTATCGTCGCGCCTGTGGTATTCCCAAATCGCTCGATGTTGATGACGATCTTGTTCCGATCGAGCCCGATCCGATCGGCGGCGCTTTCAATAATGCGCCGGTTCGCTTGATGCGAGACGAACAGATCCACATCGTCGGCTCCGATGTTGTTCTGACTCAGGACTCGACGACAGATCTCCTCCGTCTTTCGTACGGCGAACTTGAAGACGGCGGCGCCGTCTTGGTGCACGTAGTGCTGCCGGTCGTCGATGGTCTGGTGCGACGCCGGTCGCAAACTCCCACCGGCCGGCATGCAGAGCGCCTGGCCGCCTTTCCCATCGATTTCATGGGCGAAATCAATGATGCCGAGACCGTCCTCGACGGCCGGCGACACGACCACCGCACCCGCACCGTCGCCAAACAGCACGCAGGTCGACCGGTCCTGGTAGTCGACAATCGACGACATCACGTCGGCCCCAATGACCAAAGCATGATCGTGGACGCCCGACACGACCATTTGGGCCGCGGTCGTCAACGCGTACGTAAACCCTGAACATGCGGCACCGAGGTCGAACCCCCACGCGTCGGTGGCGCCGATCTTGTGCTGCACGAGACAGGCCGTGCTGGGAAAAAACATGTCAGGAGTCGTGGTCCCGACGACGATGAAGCTGATGTCGGACGGCGTCAAACCGGCCTGCTCAATCGCCTTCAACGCTGCTTCCTTCGCAAGATCCGACGTCGCGACGCCCGGATCGACGATATGTCGCTCGCGTATCCCGGTGCGCTTGAGAATCCACTCGTCGGACGTCTCCACCATCTCCTCTAGGTCGGCATTGGTGAGCACTCGCGGCGGAACATAGGTGGCGAGTGAGGCGATCCGCGCCTGCCGCTTCGCACCGCTTCCGTCCAAACGTCTACCCTTCGGGGTCGTCACCAGGCTGATCCTTTCCGCGCCGTTGTCTCACCACAGGCCGGGATTGCGCTCGGGCGCCGTCACGCCGAAATACTCGTAGGCTCTCGGAGTCGCCACGCGACCGCGCGGCGTTCGATCGAGAAACCCGTGTTGGATGAGGAACGGCTCGTAGATGTCTTCGATCGCTTCCTTCTCTTCGCTAATCGCTGCTGCCAGGCTATTCAGCCCCACGGGTCCACCGCCGAACTTCTCGATGATGGCCTTGAGCAGCCGGCGATCGGCTTCATCGAACCCGTTGTCATCGACTTCCAGCATCTTCATCGCATCGCGCGCGACATCAACGGTGATCGTCCCGTCGGCGCGGACCTCGGCGTAGTCGCGCACCCGTCGAAGGAGACGGTTCGCCACGCGTGGAGTCCCCCGCGCGCGCCGAGCGATCTCGTTGGTCGCGGCCTCATCGATCGGCACGCCAAAGATTCCGGCCGACCGGGCCACGATCTCGCGCAAGTCATCGCTCGTGTAGTAGTCGAGACGGTGCACGATCCCGAACCGGGCACGCAGCGGCGACGTCAGCAATCCAGCCCGTGTCGTCGCCCCAACCAGTGTGAACGGATGCAGAGGTACCTTGACGGACCTCGCGCCGGGGCCTTGGCCAATCATGATGTCGAGCTCGTAGTCCTCCATCGCGGGATAGAGAATCTCCTCGATCACCGGTGACATGCGATGAATCTCGTCGACGAAGAGCACCTCGTGCTCTTTCAAGTTCGTCAGCAGCGCGGCGAGATCCCCAGGCTTCTCGAGCACCGGTCCGGCCGTCGCGCGCACCTGGACGCCCAGCTCCTGCGCGATGACGTACGCGAGGGTCGTCTTCCCCAGGCCCGGCGGCCCATAGAGCAGCACATGATCCAACGCGTCTTTGCGGTTGCGGGCCGCGGTGACCGAAACAGTTAGGTTCTCGCGCACGCGGTCTTGTCCGATGTAGTCGTCGAGCGTACGGGGACGAAGCCCAGCTTCGTACTGGACCTCTTCCTCTGTCCGCGCCGAGCTGACGATTCTGTCTGGGGAGGTCACGTGCGATGTATCCGATCCGCTATCTGGCCAGCTCGCGCAACGCAAGCCGCAGGACACCTTCGAAACTACTCTCGCCGGCGCCCGGCTTTACCGCCGCATCCACGGCGCGTTCGGCAAGCGGTCGATGATAGCCGAGGTTGAGAAGCGCGGACAGCACGTCTGGCTTCAGGTCGTCTTCAGCCCTCGTCTCCTGATCGGCGTCGGCTTCGATGTCGAGACCCGGTGGTAGGCGATCCTTTAACTCCAGACCGATGCGCTCGGCTGTCTTCTTGCCCACGCCTGGTATCCGCGTGAGCCTGACGACGTCACCGGCCTGCACCGCCCGAACCAGGTCCGGCGGCTCGATGCCCGACAGCACTGCAAGCGCCAGCCTCGGTCCGACGCCGCTGATCGCAATCAGACGCTCGAACAGCTCGAGCTCGAGTCTCGTGGCGAAGCCGAACAACGCCAGCACATCCTCGCGCACCTGGGTGTGAATCCGCAGCGCGATCTCCGACCCGAGCTCACCGAGGCCGTAGAACGTCGACAGCGGAACATGCACTTCATAGCCCACGCCGTGGACGTCAATCACGACGCAGCTGGGCTCTTTGTCGACCAGACTTCCCCTGAGGGCGCCGATCACCGACCCGACCTCTGTGGCGCCGGGCGATCGGGGCGATACTGACGCCAGCTCCGAGCTCTCGGGGGCTTGGCTCCTTCCTCGGCCGGCACCGCGACATGCCCCTGGGTATGCGCGTGACACACCGCGACGGCCAACGCGTCGGAGACATCCAGGGGTGTGGGCGCCTCGCGCATGCCGAGCAAGACCCGAATCATTTCCTGAACTTGGTGCTTCTCTGCCCGCCCGTAGCCCACGACGGCCTGTTTGACCTGCGTCGGCGTGTACTCAGAGACTGCGACCTCGGCTCGCGACGCAGCCAGCAGCACGATGCCACGCACGTGACCGAGGACGAGCGCGCTGCGAGCATTCTTCGCGTAGAAGAGGTCTTCGACTGCCATGACATCGGGATGATGTTGAGACAGCAAGTCGGCCAGTCGCGTGTAGAGTGACTTGAGCTTGTCGGGAAGAGGTAGGCGCGCGGGAACCGACAACGCGCCGCAGTCAATGACGCGGTGGCTGCTCCCGTCAGTCTCGATGCAGCCGTAACCAGTGCGGGCTGACCCAGGGTCGACCCCGAAGATCCTCACGCCAGTGACGCCTCGATCTCCTCCGCCGAAATGTCGAAGTTCGACCAGACGTGACGCGCATCGTCCAGGTCTTCGAGTAGATCCATGAGCTTGATCATCTGTTTGGCCGTCTTGCCTTCGAGTTTCACAAAACTTTGGGGCAGCATCGCGACTTCGGCACTCGCCGGCTCGACGCCCAGGCCTCGCACCGCTTCCAGCACGCGATCATACGCCTCCGGTGAGCTGACGATCTCCCAGTTGTCCACGTCCTCACGGAAATCATCGGCCCCCGCGTCGATCGCGGCCGTCATGAGCGCCTCTTCATCTGAGCCCGGCTTCTCGACGACGATGTAGCCCCGCTTGTCGAACATCCAGGCGACGCTGTTGGTCGTCCCGAGATTACCGCCATGCTTGGTCAGCAGGTGGCGGATTTCGCCGACGGCACGATTGGTATTGTCGGTCAAGACCTCGATGAGCAGCGCCGCACCACCCGGGCCGTACCCTTCGTAGGTCACTTCCTCATAGGCAACACCGGGCTCCTCTCCGGTGCCCCGCCGAATCGCGCGCTTGATGTTGTCGGCGGGCATGTTCGCCGCCTTGGCATCCGCGATGACGGTCCTGAGACGCGGGTTGCTGTCTGGGTCGCCGCCGCCGTCTCGCGCAGCAACGGTCAACTCCTTGATGATTCGGGTGAAGAGCTTTCCGCGCTTGGCATCGGCCGCACCCTTCTTGTGCTTGATCGAGGCCCACTTGGAATGACCGGACATATGACACTACTCCCAGTGTTCAGAGGGGCCGCCTCGGCTGGATGACGGCAGGCCAATTATCTCAGAAATTTCTTCGTCAAGCCTTCCGGGCGACGACCACCCATACGTCAGCGGTCGGGCTCCACTCATGGCCGCGATAGTCACCCAGAACGGCGTCCACCTTGAAGCCGGCGCGCTCGAGACGGGCCGACATCCGCGGCACGGTCAACGTCCGAAAGCTGATAGCGAAGCGGTGGTGTTCGGGCCGGCCGTCGACCCGCTCGATGAACTCCTGATCGAAGATCGTCAACCCACGAGGGCGGTCCTGGCGGACGGTCTCGATCAGCGTCAGGTCGCTCCCGCCGGGTCCTCGCCCGCGCAAGCTCATCCGTCGCTCATACTCACTCCACCGGGGAAGGTCTGGCACCAGATCGATGACGAATGACCCGCCGCGAGGCATGACTGCGGCAACCGACCGGAGGGTCGCTCGAAGATCGGCGTCGCTGAGCAACGACTGCAGCATCCCGTAGGGCGCCATGACGAGGGAAAAGCGCATGCGCCGGCGAAACGGCAGCGCCCGGATGTCGCCGCGGATGACCGCCGGGCGCCCTCCCAGCCGCGCGCGACGGAGACGTCGTCGCAACCGCGCGAGCATGGGCGCGGACCGATCGATGCCGACGAACCGGTCGGACACCTTCGCGACGGGCAGTGATAGACGTCCGGTGCCGCATCCGAGCTCGAGTACCGGTCCGGTCGTACGCTGCGCGAGATCGACCCAGAATCTGACGTCACGACGTCCGACTGTCTGAGCGTTCTCCCAGTCGTAGAACGGGGCGTAGGCGTCCCAGCCGTGCCAGCCTTGCGCGGCTCGAGACGTCGTAGTCGTGCGGGGTGTCAGGCGCCCGTCCCCGAGCCGGTCGCCGCGGTGTCGAGTCGCATCGCCATCGGGATGAACACGATGCCGTTCACCGCCCGCTCGGGCCCCGTCTGCAGAAAACCCAGCTTCTCGTAGGCCGGCACGCCGAATCGGGTCGAGTTGACCGTCACCCGTTCGACGCCGGGCTCGCGCGTTCTGGCCTCGGCCAGGCCGTGCTCGAGCAACGCTCGGGCAACGCCCTTTCGGTGGGTGGCCTTGTCGACAAACAACAGCGACACGTGATCGCTATGCCGAAATTCGATCATGCCAACCACGCCCTGCGATGTCGTCGCCACAATGACGAAGTGGTCCGCGCCGGCCCGTTCGCGCAGGGCCTCCGCCCCGGCAAACTTTCGAAACGCCTCGACGCCAACCGGCGTGTACTCGGGCGCGATGTACTCTTCGAAGCTGGTGAGCACGAGCGTGGACACCGCCTCGGCGTCGGCCGGCTGCATGAGCCGATAGCGAACGTCTGACATGATGGAATCCCAGTGTCAGGGCGCGTGTTTCACTGCGCCAGGCTTTTAAGGTAGTTGACGAGATGCCAGATGTCCTCGTCAGGGATCTGGCTGGCGTAGGCCTGCATATCGGCGGTCACGCCGTTCTTGATCACGAGGAAGATCTCGCCGTCGCTGACACCGTGCTGCCAGACGTCGTCGGTGAAATCGGACGGCACTCCGCCGGCGTGCGACATGTCACCGTCACCCTTCCCACGATTGCCGTGGCACGGACGGCACGAAAATACGTAGCGCTGCCGGCCGGTCGCGATGGAATCGGATATGGGCTCCATCGGGTTGACGAGTGCCTGCCCCTCTGGATGGGTGTGGGGATCGGCGGGGTGGTCTTGAGCCCCCAGCGCGACGACCGCCCAACCGAGCAGCGCGAAACTAAGGGTCATAAGAGAACGAGCTCTAGTCTTCGGACAAACCATAGTTCTCCCAAAGATACTCCGGATAGTAGCTCTGTAGGTACACGTAGACCTCGTGCATCAGGTTGACGACGCGGTTCGCCGCGTAGCCATGATGTCCCCGCTTGGCCACCACTCGCAGGCGCAGCGCGCTCCGTTCCACGAAGGCGGACGCCGTTGCGCGACGCGGGTCGATCCGTCGATGCGGAGGGAGCGCGCTCGATGAGCGTTCAGCGACGAACGTCCTCAGCGCGCGGGCCAGCTGGGATCGTCCTGGAACGTTGGGCAGCACGTTGAAAAAGGTGAACGTGCCGCTCTTCGCCTCGTATCGCAGGTCGTACGGATCGCGGGCCAGCCAGGAGAACCGAAATCGAAGACGACCCAGACTCTCGGGACGCTCCGTGTAGCCACGGAATACACCCCGATCAGCGTAGGCTTGCAAGCATTGCCTGACTGCCGCGGGGCCGTTCTCGGCCGTGACTCGCGGCTTCGCCGCGAGGTGTCGTCCGCCCACCGTGCTCGTATGGCCGATGCGATCGAGCGGCTAGTGATAGTACGACATCACGCCGGGTTCGACCTTGCCAAGGAACCCCGGCGCATGCTCGCGCAGGTGGAATTCCTTTTTCGCCTGCACGTTGACCACCGCCGGTCGACTCTCGTTCCGTGCTACTTCGTAGGCCCGCTTCAGCGCCGGGGTGAAATCCTTCGGGGTCGTGACGTACTCCCCGTGGGCCCCCAGGGCCTCGCCCATCTTGTCGTAGCGCACGTTTTCCTGGAACAAGTGTATGGGGAGGCCAACCTGATTGCTCCGCTGGCCTGACCAGGTGCCCCACGCGTTGTTGTTGTAGACGATGATCACCGCCGGCAGTCGATACTTCGAAAATGTCTCGACCTCCATGCCGGTATAGCCGAAGCCGGCATCACCCGTGATCGCGATGATCGGGTGTCCTTCGTACCCGGCTTGCGGGCCAACTCCGTCGCGCACGGCCGCGGCCACGCCGACAGCGTACCCGACGTCCGGCCCGATGGCGCCATACTGATAGGCCCCGTTGACGATCTGGCCCGGTCGAAACGCCTTGAGATACCGCCGGGTGTAGCGCGCGATCCCGTAACCGCCCTGCAGGACCGTGGTTCGATCGCCCGGCAGCGAGCCGTCATACAGGAAGCTTGCCAGCTCCTTGCCGATGACGGCGGGATGCACCGCGTCGGTATAGCCAAGACCGGTCTGGTAGTACTGCTCGTTCTCCGCCTCGAACGCCGCTCGCGCGGCCGCAATCTCGGCGACCCATGCCGCCCGCTGCTGACGCGGCATCGCCGCCTCGAGCGCCTCGAGCGCAGCCTTTTCGTCACTGACGATCCCGAGGTCGATCGGCATATTGCGACCGATATCCTCGGCCGACGGGTCGATCCGGATATATCGGGTGTCGGGGCCAAACGCGAACTCGCCCAGCGTTGGCATGCAATACTGCCCAACTAGCACGACGACGTCGGCGCTCATGAGCGCGCTGGGCGCGGTGTCTGCTGAAAGCTCGTGATCGATCGGGAATTGCCCCTTCATGGCACCCGACTCGACAACCGGGATCTGTGCCTTTTCTGCCAGCGCCCGCAGCGCCGTCCAGGCTCGGCTGTAGAAGACGCCGTTGCTCGACACGATCATCGGGCGTTCCGCAGCGCGGAGCATCTTGACGGCGGCATCGATCGCGGCCGGGTCAGGGTGCGGCTTCGTGTCGGTCCGGTATTTCGTCTTGTCGAAGAAGTACTCGAGCTCGCTCGGATCATCGAAACGTGCGCGCGCGATCTCCGCTGGGAAGTCGAGGTGGACTGGCTTCGGCACGCCGCTCTTCAGCTGACGGAACGCATAGCCGGCGTATTCCCACACACGCGCCGGTGTAATCAAGCGCTTGCCGTACTTGCGCATACCCTCGGTGGTGGGCTGCTGATACGCGTCTTGAATGCCCTGCTCAGTGTCCTCGGCGAACACCGATTTGTTGCTCGCAAGCACCAGCATCGGCGAGCGAGCCGAGTTGGCAGCTGCGATCGCGCAAATCATGTCGGTGAAGCCGGGCCCCTCAGTCCCCGACGTCGCCGCGACTTCACCCGTCGCGCGGCAAAATGCATCCGCGGCGTGGCACAACGCCCCTTCATGGCGGCCGCCATACGTGGGGATGCCCGTATCCGCGATGGCGTGGATGACGTCGTAGTTGCCGGGGCAACAGAACAAGGCCTTGACGCCCTCTTCTTTACAGGCCCGCGCAAACACCTGCGCCCCGGACATCGGAAAGTCGACGGCGGGCAGTGTCGCGTCATTGGACGCCTTGAACTCCGGCGGGATGGTGATCGGCTTCGCGTCGATCTCGGCTGCGGCCAACCCGACAGCACCGGTACCCAGGGCCGCCGCTGTGGCGCCGGCGCCAAGTACGGCATTCTTCATAAACGCGCGTCGAGATGCGTCGCTCGAGGGACGCGAGGGCTTCTTGGTCTTTCGCATGAACAGGCCTCCGTTGGCGATGCTAACCGCCTAGGCAAGCAGCGTCAACAAATTGGATCGCGATACCCGACTCGCCGCCCTACACCAGCAAGGTCGGCAGATCTCGTGCGCAGCGCGTCCCGATGTTGCTCGTTCGCCCCTGCGGGTTGAAGGTGAGGCGCACTGACAGCCGCAGCACCGAGGGATCATTGAGCCACGAGCCTCCCCGAGCCACCCGGCCTGGACCCGCCTCTGGCCCCTGAGGGTCGGTTTCCGGACTCGCGCCGTACGGGGCGTGCCAGTCCGCCACCCACTCCCAGACGTTGCCGGTCATGTCGTAGAGGCCGAAGCCATTCGGCGGAAACGAGCCAACCGGAGCGGTCTTCAGCCAGTGATCCTCGCCCTCGGTGGCTCCATCACAACAGACATTGGTGCCGTAGTTGGCGTGTCCGCTCGACAGCTCGTTGCCCCACCCGTAGATCCGCTCGGCGTGCCCCCCGCGTGCGGCGTACTCCCACTCGGCTTCGGTAGGCAGGCGTCCACCGGCCCACTCACAGAACGCCGCCGCGTCCTGCCAGTCGACGTACACGATAGGATGCGCGCCGGTCTGCTGAAAGTTCGGTTGGCGGGGAAGCGAGCGTTGGGTCACCTGAGCGAAGGTCAGGTACTGGGCCACGGTGACCTCGGTCGCCATGAGCTCGAACGATCGCGATACCGTGACCTCGTGGCGAGGTCGCTCGTTGTCGAGGCACACGTCATCGGCCGGGACGCAGCCACGATGGAAGGCGCCGGCGGGAATCCGCACCCACGGGAGCTCGAACGGCGGCTGTGCCGCCGAGAGGGTCGCGGCGACCAGCGTGGCGGCGATGACGCTACCGGACCACCGCATGCATCATCCGCCGCTACTGTCGGTCAGCAAGACGGTCGACCCGGTAGTCCGTCGGGCCTCCAAGTCTCGGTGAGCCTGCGCGGCGTTCTCGAGCGAGTAGGTTTGGTTGACCTTGATCGACACCGCGCCGCTGGCGACCACATCGAACAGGTCGGCGGTGACCGCCTCCAGGTCTTCGCGGGTATGCGTGTAGGTGGCCAGCGTGGGTCGCGTCAAGAACAGCGAACCCCTAGCGGCCAGCAGTCCCGGACTGAACGGCTCGACCGCGCCAGACGCGTTGCCGAAGGTCACCATCAGGCCCTTGGGCTGCAGACAATCCAGCGAGCCAAGGAACGTATCCTTGCCCACGGAATCGTAGACGACCGGCACCCCTTTGCCACCGGTGATCTCCTTGACCCGCTCGGTGAAGTTCTCTTGCGTGTACACGATTGGGTAGTCACACCCATGGGCTTTGGCGAGTTCGGCCTTTTCGGGTGTTCCAACGGTTCCGATCACGGTTGCGCCGAGATGCTTGGCCCACTGACACGCGATGAGCCCGCAGCCACCTGCGGCCGCGTGGAACAGGATGGTCTCCCCAGGTGACACGGGGTGAATCTGACGCAGCAGGTACTGCACCGTGCACCCTTTGAGCATCATCGCGGCGGCTTGCTGATCGGTCAGGGCGTCGGGTATGCGGACGAGAAAGCGAGACGGGATCAGTCGACGTTCTGCGTAGCTGCCGACGCGCATACAGTAGGTCACCCGATCGCCGACCGCGACTTCACTTACGCCGTCACCCACCGCCTCGACCACGCCGGCACCCTCGTTGCCGATGATCGCGGGAAACGACTTCGCCGGGTACAGCCCGATTCGGTGGTACACATCGATGAAATTGAGACCGATCGCGGTCTGCGCGAGGAGCACCTCGCCGGGACCGGGCGCCGGGACCTCGATCGCTTCCCACTTCAGGACCTCGGGCCCGCCCACCTGATGAATACGAATGGCATGTGAAGTTAACATGGCGGCGATCTTAACCCTGATTGGGGCGGGGTCACATTCTGCGCGGCCGAGACCGGGCCGCCATGCTACAGTGTCTGCCGCCTGCGACAGGCCGGTACTCCGTGACGACACCGACCGGCGCGTTCGACGCGCATCACCCACCATCACTGGCACAAGTGGAAGACTGTGTGCATTGCGGCTTTTGCCTGCCGGCCTGTCCGACGTACGCGCTGTGGGGCAGAGAGACCGATTCACCGCGTGGTCGGATCTACTTGATGAGCCTAGGGTTAGAGGGTCGCGTCGCCATCGACGATCGCTTTACTCGACACTTCGACACGTGTCTCGGCTGCATGGCCTGCGTGACGGCGTGTCCGTCCGGAGTGCAGTACGACCAACTCGTCGAGGCGACCCGATCGCAGGTCGAGCGCCACACCACCCGCGCAATCGGCGATCGCGTCTTTCGGCGCCTGATCTTCTCGCTCTTTCCACACCCCGGTCGGCTGCGTGTGGTCGCGCTCGGGTTGTGGCTGCAGCAGAAGCTTGGGCTGCAGGCGCTCCTCCGGTCGGCGGGCCTGTTCAGCTGGCTCCCCGCACGCCTTCGAGCAATGGAACGCGTGACACCGTCGATCTCGCTGAAGTCGGTGTTCGGAGCGCTTCCGGCCCGGATCCCGGCGGTCGGCGAACGTCGGCGAACAGTTGCGCTCGTGCTGGGCTGCGTGCAGCGGACGTTTTTTCCCGACGTCAATGATGCGACGGCGCGAGTCTTGTCGGCTGAAGGCTGCGACGTTGTCGTTCCGCAGACTCAGGGATGCTGCGGTGCGCTCATGGTGCATGCCGGGCTGGAAGCAGAGGCCGTCGCTATGGCGAAGCGATTCGTTGACGCGTTTGATGGAATCGACGTCGACACGATCGTGATCAACGCGGCCGGGTGCGGCTCGACACTGAAGGAGTACGGGCATCTCTTGCGAGACGAGCCGGCGTACGCGACCCGTGCGAGCGCGCTGGCGAGCAAGTGCCGTGACATCTCTGAAGTGCTGGCTGAGCTCTCACCGCGTGCACCGCGTCATCCGCTTCCAATGGCCATCGCCTATCACGATGCCTGTCATCTACAGCATGCCCAGCAAGTCAGCCAAGAACCAAGAGACGTGCTTGGCAGCATTCCCGGGCTCGAGGTTCGCGAGATTGCAGAAGCCGGACTGTGCTGCGGATCGGCCGGGATCTACAACCTGGTCGAGCCCGAGGCCGCAGATGCGCTCGGACAACGCAAGCTGAATCACGTCCTCGCGACCGGTGCGGACGCCGTCGTGTCGAGCAACCCCGGATGCCTTCTCCAGCTGCAGTCCAAGACCGACCAGGCGATACCGATGTTTCACTTGGTCGAGCTGGTGGATGCGTCGATCAGGAACCAGTCCCTGCCGCCTCGTTAGGCCCCCCCGAACCGGATACAGGACCGCGACCGGGGTTCAGCATGCCTAACGGGTCGAAGCGGTGTTTGATTGCCTGCATGATGGCGCGGCCGTCGCCCAGCGGTCCCCACGGGTCGACGGCCGTTCGAAGCTCCGGTGAACCCCGACGGATGACGGCCGCCCCCTCGCCAGGCACAAACCGCTCGCGCAAGGCGGACAGCAGCGCCACTTGCGCGTCGACAGCGCCCCGCAGCCGGAGTTCGAAGACGCCGAGGCTCGCCCTGCCTTGAACGGCAACCTCCACATCCTGCCGTTCGGCCAACCAACCCAGCGTAGGAACGACACCTCGAGGAAGCGTCGTGACCTTGACGAGCGTGCCGGGCTCGCTCCACCAGCGCGTGTAGTCGTCCCAGACCGCGCCAGCATCGGCCCCGTCCACGACCCGGGTCGCGCCTGCTCCAGAGGCCAGCAGTTCAGCAGCCTCCTCAGCCTGCTGTGACACGGCCGCTTCAACCGAATCGAACCGAACGAGCACACGGGCGGGCGGCCAGCCAACCTCGACGACCGTCGGCGTCAAGGCAGATGCCTGGACATCGGCCATCAGCGCCGCCAGTGTCTCGATGCCGTCGGCTTCTGCGATCACCGTGCGCGACGCGGGGGCGACCGGCGCCAGCTTGAACGTGGCGCTGACGATCACGCCCAGCGATCCGAACGCCCCGGTCATGAGGCGCGAAAGGTCATAGCCGGCAACATTCTTGACCACGATCCCTCCCGCCTTCGCCAACTCGGCGTCGGCACGCGCGATCGTGATCCCGATGATGAGATCGCGTGGGGCACCGTGGCGGTATCGATGGGGACCGCTGTCGTTAGTGGCGATGATCCCCCCGATGGTCGCGCGCTCGGACCACGGCGGATCAAGCGGCAACCACTGTCCGTGCGTCGCCAGCGTCGCGTTCAGCGTGCCGAGCGTGGTCCCGGCGTCCACCGTCGCCGTCAAGTCGCCGTGTCGATGCTCGATGCCACGGTTCAGGCGCGCCGTCGACACGATGAGGTCGACGGACCGGCACACCCCGCCCCAATCGAGCTTCGTACCCCCGCCGCGGATCGCGACCGTCAGCTGCTCGGCCGATGCCCAGCCAAGCACAGCCGCCACCTCGTCGGCCGTCGCAGGCTCCGCGACAAGCTGTGCGGAGGCGCCGTCGATGGAATCGGCCTCCGTGAACGCGCGGACGGCACGCTCCCCCAGCCGAGACTGCGCGTGGATGATCAAGGCGTCGGTCGACACGCGTGCCACGTCCCCTATAGCCGTTCGGCCAATCCGGCGACTTCGACTGGGTGTGCCCGATAGGGACCCGGCACTTCACCGCACAGGCGCGGCGTGGGAAACACCTTGTTGGGATTGCACAGGTTGTTGGGATCGAACGCGCACCGCACCAGCTGCATCGTATCGAGGTCGACGTCCGAAAACATCTTGGGCATTTGGCTCGATTTGTCGGCCCCAACGCCGTGCTCACCGGTAATGGAGCCGCCGACGTCCAGACAAAACGTGAGAATTTCCGACGCCACGCGCTGCGCGAGCGCAGCCTGTCCCTCAACGCGATCGTCGTAGCACACAAGCGGATGGAGATTGCCGTCGCCGGCGTGGAACACGTTGCCGATACGCAGACCGGATTCCGCTTCGAGGTCCCGAATGCGCGCGAGCACCTCCGGCAGCTTTGTGCGCGGAATCACGCCGTCCTGGACGTAGTAACTCGGTGACACTCGGCCCATCGCGGCGAACGCCGCCTTGCGCCCCATCCAGAAGCGTGCGCGCTGTTCCTCCGATTGTGCCACCTCGATTTCTCGAGCACCGGCGTCACGGCAGACCTGCTGCACCATGTCGAACAGGGCGATGACCTCGGCCGCTGCGCCATCGAGCTCGACGATCAACACAGCCTCCGCGGGCGGAAAACCTTGGTGCACCGCCGCCTCGGTCGCCTCGACGGTCAGGCGATCCATCATCTCGACCGCGGCCGGAATGATGCCGGCGGAGATGATGCCGCTCACGGCATTGCCCGCCGCCTCGGTCGAGTCGAACGCGGCCAGCAGCGTCTTGACCTCCGCGGGCTTCCGCAACAGCCGCAGGGTCACCTTCGTTACCACCGCCAGCGTCCCCTCGGAGCCGACGAGCACGCCCAGCAGGTCGAACCCGGTTGGATCGAGAGCCGGTCCGCCAATCTGCACCAGCTCGCCATCCGGCAGCACAGCCTCGACACCGAGCACGTGGTGTACCGTGAATCCGTACTTCAAGCAGTGCGCGCCGCCCGAGTTTTCGGCCACGTTGCCGCCAATCGAGCACACGACCTGGCTCGAGGGATCAGGGGCGTAATAGCACCCGTCAGCCGACACCGCGTTCGTCACGTTGAGATTGGTGACGCCAGGCTCGACCGTGATCCGTTGGTTTGGAATATCGATGTCCAGGATCCGGTTGAGGCGGGTCATGACGATCAGCACGCCGTCCGGATGCGGCATGGCGCCGCCAGACAACCCGGTGCCATGGCCGCGGGCCACGAACGGAACACGGTGCTCATGACACAGCTGCACGACCCGCTGAACTTCGGCGGCCGTCCCTGGAAGCACAGCAAGGCCGGGCTGGGCCCGAAGCTTAGCCAAGCCGTCGGACTCGTACGTCGCCAACTCGGCGTGATCCGTCACCACGAACTCGGCGCCGAGAGCCTGCTCGAGTGCCTGAACCAGGGTGGCGTCCATTACGGCCTCGAGTATTGATCGATGACCCGGTTGATCGCACCCTGGCACACCCGGCAGAACCCAACTGGGTTTCGCGTAAACATGACGCAATCAATCTCGGGACGATATAACCCAACCGGTTCGTACGATGCGCCCTCGAACGCGCCAACCTTCCCCGCGTGCGACATCGATGCAAGCAAGGTGGTCTCGCGCTCCATCTGGGCCGTGAACAGCCGATCCACCTCCGATTCAGGCGCGCCTTGAGTCCGCAAGTCCCGCCGCTCAGTCTGCGCGGCGATACTGCCCTGCTCGAACGCCGCCTTGTCCCAAGGTGTGGGCACCGGCGTAGCGGCCCCGACCAGGTCCCCCCACTTGAGGGCGGCCGGATCGTGGAGCGCAGTGACGTTCGGTTCCCACGGCTCGGGATGAGAGGCCGCGCCTGTCTCGTATGCAACGTCGGAGGTGTAGTACTCATCCGCCAGGCCGGCGAAGTGATGCCCGAATTCGTGAACAAAGACGTACTCGGCAAACCCCGTATCCACCGCGGCCGTGGCCTGAAAATTGAAAATCCCACCGCCGCCGTATTGCTCCTCGTTGGCCAGGATCTCGAGGAACTCGTATGGCGCCGCGGATGCCGCGTCGCGCAACGCCCGATTGTCGTACGTCAGCAGGTAGCGCTCCGAGTCGAAGATGTTGTACTGCGATGACAGCGGGGTTCTGCGAAACTGCAGCGCTCGAGGCCGGGTGATGCCAGATTCGGAAGACGGGAGGTCAAGACCCCAGACATTGAAGTCAGACCGTCGACTCTTGAAGGGTTCTTCCGCGAACAGCGCACGGACCAGTCGCTCGGCGTCGCGATGGAACTTCGAAAGTTCGGACGTAGCGTACCCTTCGCTGATCACCACCACGTCGACCTTTTCTGACGGGGGGCCGCTCTCGACAATGGGCCACACCTCGCCCATCGGCGCTCGGTCGGCCGGATTGGCGAAACGCGAGTCGGGATCGATCACCGCCGACCAGATCTGCTGAAAGCCGTTCTCGGCGTCACGGACCTTGAGTACGACTTGCACCGGGGCGCGCGGCCACGGAAACCGGAGCGATTCGTGAAACGTCCGATAGCGCTCGCGGTACTCGGCCGTGGTCTCCCACTCGCCGTAGATCGAGGCAAAGCCACGTGAATACAGGATCCGATTGGTCCGCCGATCGATGACCTCGAACAAATATTTGCCGAGGTTGAGGTCGTCGATCAGCCTGGTTCGGCTGCCGGCCCACGAGCCATCCGAGACGATCTGATCCAGGGCCACGGTTTCAGTCTCGAGACCGCCCGTATGGGAATAGTCCACCCGCATCGTCTTGTCGACAAAGTACGTGTCGAACCACCCCTCGGTCTGCGCGTACGCGTGGCCGCCCGCGCTCCAAACAAAGGAGAGGCCACCGATGATCCCGATAAGCCCAATGCTCAGGAGCGGCGCAGCACGTCGAAGGATCAGCCGCGTCGAACCAAGCGCCGTCATGCGGCGTATTGTATCGCCGCGGCTGGCTCGCTGCCTGACACCGCGGATTTGTGACCAAGGCCGGGAATGACGACACTAATAGTGACGGCATGCATATGGTGGACACTGGGCACCAGGTCTCGCAGTTGCACGCGGATGCCCTCGGCCAGCTCCCACTCCTGCAGGGTCGCCTGACCGTAGCGGCGCTCGCCGAGGCTGTCGACCGCAGCATCGGCCATCGGTTCCAAGACGCGTCGCCAGACGAACGGACCATCGGCCACTACATCGCCTCGCTGCGCGGGGCTGACCTCGGCCTGGCCGTGCTGTGCGCAGCCGGCGACGAGGTCGCGTGGGAGCACGTGGTCTTGACCTATCGGCCGCCCCTGTATCGCGCAGCGCGTGTCCTCCTCCGCGACGACGCAGCCGGCCAAGAGCTCGCCGACACCCTCTGGGCCGAGCTCTATGGCGTGGGTCACACGCGCGCCTCGCTTGAATCTGGCGTCGAACGTCTGTCGCTGTTTCGATACTTCCACGGACGGAGCACGTTGGCGACATGGCTCCGGTCGGTGCTCGCCCAGCGGCATGTCGACATTGTCAGGGCGGGCCAGCGCGTCGAGCCTCTGGAGACCGACGCGGGTGACGTCCCCGACATCATGATGCCGAGAAACGTGACGATCGGACACGACGCCAGCCCTGATCGGAACCGGCTCGCCGTGCTCTTCCGCGGGGTGCTTGAAACGGCGCTCTCGGCGCTCGATCCACCAGACCGGCTGCGCTTGGGCTGCTACTACGTTCAACAGCTCACCCTAGCCGAGACCGGTCGTATCCTCGGCGAGCACGAGGCGACGGTGTCCAGAAAGCTGGCTCGGACGCGCCGTAGGCTCCGCTGCGTCATGGAGGACGAGCTCAAGAACCGACATCGTCTGACGACGGCCGAGATCGCGCTGTGCTATCGGTACGTTGTCGACGAGACGCCGCTCGATCTACGCGAGGTGCTCGAGCCATGACAGAATTCATGCAAGATGGCGGAGTTGGTTCGTTCAACGGGTAGAGGACGACTGTGGCAAAAGACCATCCAGACGACGACGCCACGTTCGAGGGAGCTCTCGCGCGCGGATTGAGAGACGTCAGCGCAGACGGAGCGTGCCCTGACGCCGAAGTGCTCGCTTTGATGGTCGAGCGTTCGCTCGAGCCAGTCGAGCGGCGATCGTGGGACGCGCACGTCTCGACATGCGCGAGGTGTCAAGCCCACCTCGCGGCGCTCGTGCGAACCGCCGGAGAGCCCGACCACGCTGCGGGAAACGCTGTCGGTCGCAAGACGCTCGCCTGGGTCTTCGACTGGCGCGTGTTGGTGCCGCTCGCTACCACCGCGGCCGTCGTGCTATCCGTGTGGAGTGCCGACCCGAACGTCGTCACGAAACAGACGGCACAGCGCGCTGCTGACCGCACCATCGAAGCCCTGGCCGAAGAACCGGCGGCGACAGCTCCAGAAGTTGAGGGCACACTATCCGAGGAACTCCAAGACGCCGACGCCTCCCAACTCGACAATCGTGCCCGACCGACGGAACTCCGTGAACAGGCTCGGGACGAGCCGGCGATCGCTGAGACCGCCGAAGTCGATACGCAGAAGCGGAACGATGCCGCAGTCGACCGGTTGAATGGCCAGCTGGATGCCGCGGCCGAAAGACGGCCGCTGCCTCCGGCCGAGCTCGAGACCGAACGGGCAGAGCTGCGGGCAACGTCGGCCACCGCCGCCGCACCGCCGCAACCGGCGC
The DNA here is from genome assembly GCA_965216615.1 of Vicinamibacterales bacterium. GTDB lineage: Bacteria > Acidobacteriota > Vicinamibacteria > Vicinamibacterales > UBA8438 > CAUZIB01. The sequence continues at coordinate 843,925 of CBDCGH010000023.1, forward strand.
AAGAGCAGGTCGCCAAGGTCGCCCGCTCACTCGCGCTGCGCTCCAGCGACGCGCTGAGGGAACGTGCCGTTGTCGCTGCCGAGACGGTCATCCGATCGCCAGATGGACAAGGCGTCTGGCGTCTGACCCAAGATGGCCACATCGACCGGGCGGCCGATGCCGGCGTCGCCTGGGTGCGACAACATTCCGAAGCGCCTGGGGTCCTTCGTGCGGGATCGGCACCGTCGAACTCGGTATGTTGGGTGGTGGGAGCGGCCGGCACGATCCTGCGTACGACCGATAGCGGCGCGTCGTGGGTACCGATCGCGGCGCCACAACAGTCCGACCTCGTGAGCGTCAGCGCCGACGATGCCGAGACCGCGACTGTTCAGAGCCAGGATGGGTCAAGGTTTCGGACCGAGACGGGCGGCGCCACGTGGAGCGCCCTGCGCTAGTCGCTGACAGCGAGCTCACCCGGCACGATTGGCCGCGTCCGGGGCAGTTTCCCTCGGTACGAGAGCCATCCGACAAAGACCAGGATGCCAATGAACACCGCCAACTTGATCGCGTCTGCCGCTGTGGTCTGGGGCAGCACGGCGTACAGGAACCACAAGACAGGTTGCGCGATGCACACGGCCCATACCGACCCATAGAAGTACCGACGCTCGTGACCTTCGCCCTTCGTGGAGGACCTCACTCGAGGAAGCTGACCGAGCGCTCCGAGCACCCAGATGGTCACGGCAATCGGAAAATATGCGGCATCGTACAACTGGCGTAGATACCAGTCGCCGGTCGTCAGAGCAGTGATGAGGCCCGCCACGTTCAGCACCGCGAACGTGATGACCGCGCTCCACGCAAACGTGTAGCAGATCCGGCGATACAACGGATTGGGCCGGTCCTCGGTAAAGCGAATGATGTAGGGACGCGGCTCTACTCCGGGCAGCTGCCCGCGCAGCCCGGCCGTGCCGGTCGCAAGCAAGACGACGCCAAGCCAGGCCGCCATCCGACTGTCGAACCCACTCTCGAACAGGTCGAATGTGAGCGGTCCAGGCGCGAGAAAGAAGACCCAGATCCAGATCGGCCAATGCGAAAGTCGGTAGTGGAGCTTGTTGCGATAGCGGATCGTGCGGTCGGTAGCGAGCTCGACCGGAATCCGGGCGCTTGTCGACGGCGTGAGACTGGTGGTCGTCTGTTCCAAGGCGACAGGTAGTCTATACGCCGTCCGTCCCGACCGGCCAGTGTTGGCGGCGAAGTGCCGGATCGCCCACGAAACTGTCGGCGTAGAGACACGTTCGCGGCGCTCCGACGCGGGCGCCGTTGATCGATCGTGTCCGTGCGCATCGCCTCGCCCGATGCAGCCTCGTGCAGCAGCGAGACACCAAAAGACTCTGGTGCATGACGACTTCGGCGATCACGGGCGGATTCCGCATTGGTCCCAACCTTGCTGTTCGTTGAGAGGACAGGGGGATCTTATGGTCACGCATCCGTTCGTGCTGCTCGTCGAACCCAACCCGTTGCTTCGCGCCTTGATCGCAGGCGAGCTCAAAGAACACGGTTGCGTCGTGTTCAATGCAGCCGACAGCCAAGAGGCGCTCGCATTCGCGGCGCTGTACCCGGGATCGATCGACCTGGCGGTCGCGGATACGACGACCGTCTCGAAGTCGAATCTCGAGTTCGTCAATGCCCTCCGTGCGCTGCCAACCGGGGCACGCACCAACGTTCTTCAGCTGGGGACCAACACGCAGGACGTTCCCCCCGGATCGGGCACCACACTGGGTCAGACGTATCTCATGAAGCCGTTCGACCGAACATCGCTCCTGCAAGCCGTCTGGCAAGCGCTCCCTTCCGCTCGGACGCGCAACCAGGGAGGCCGGGCGGTGTTCTGGGGATCTCACTCAGATCTGGCCAGCGACCTCGACGTCGCCGTGTGACCGTCCAACTCGTCAGCTAAGACCGAGCGCGCGCCGAAACGCAGCTTTGAGTCCGGTGCCGCCCTTCTTGGCCCGGTCGGCCTCATCAAGCAGCTCGAGACATTCCGCGACCGTCGATACTGATCCCACGCCGAGTCGCCGAGCGCTCGTGGGTACCGCGTCCGTCGTTCCACGCCACACCAGAATGGCGCGCGCTTCAGACGTCGTCGCGATGTCGAGGCAATTCTCGGGGTTATCGTCGACGACGAGATCGAGGGACAGCGCCGAAGCAATTCTTCCGCGCGGGTCCTTGGTGACGAACACCGACGGCAGCGGGAAGCCTTTCTCTGCTAACCAGCGCTGGCTCTGCAGCTGCACCGAATCACCCTCACTATCCGGACGACTCGTGAGAAAGATCACCTCCCACCGCCGCGCACGGGCGAGATCTGACAGTTGTTGCACCGAACCCGGTTCGATCTCATCCAGTGTTTCCCAAAAGTTTTCAATCGCCGTAAGGCGGCGCCACACCTGTCGACTCGCGCCTCGCAGATGCAGGGTGTCGAACGGAGGCTGGACCCCGACCGATGGGGCGGGCGGCTCTGGCTCGCCGTCCGAAAGCTTCGCGCCGAGGTCGGCAAGCACGCCGTCAAGGTCGAAGCCCAGGCGGAGAGACATCAGACTTCGTTCCAGTCATCTGAATCGTCCACCAGCCTCGCCTCGTCGATTCCGTCGCCTTCAGGGCTGTCGGTCAGCATCCGCCAGTCTGGCGACGCCACGCGACCTTCAGGCTCGACTGGCTCGTCGGCTTGCCTCGTCTCGTCGGCGCCCGGAGACTCGCGCGCCTGCGACCGCCGCCATTCGGGATAGTCCTCCCACACGCGAACGCAGTTGCGCCCATCGCGCTTGGCTCGGTACATCGCCGCATCCGCGCGAGACAGGAGGGCCTTCGCATCCAGCTCGCCCGGAATCGCGCCGCTCACTCCAATGCTGGCGGTGACGAATATCGACCCCTCAGCCCGTTGAATCGCCTTTCGGGCCAGGTGCCGGCGCAGCGACTCGGCCACCCGTTTGGCCCCGTCGATCGGAGTATCCGGCAGAAGCACGACGAACTCTTCGCCGCCATAGCGGCACCTCAGGTCACTGCCGCGCAGCGCCTCCTGCATGGCGCCGCCGACGGTGGCGAGCACGCTGTCACCAAAGAGATGTCCGTACCGATCGTTGAGCTGCTTGAAGTGATCAAGGTCGATGAACAGTAGTGAGACCGGCTGCTCCGAGCGCTGTGCGCGTCGAAGCTCGGCTTCGATGAGGTTCATGCCATGATGCTTCGTCAGACACCCAGTCAGCACGTCGACTGCGCTCAGCTGCCGCACCTTCCGAAAGAGTTGCGCGTTCTTGATTGACAACCCGACCAGCGAGGCCGCCATTTCCAGGAGGCGGCGCTGGCCGTCGCTGAGGGCTTGAGGTCGGTCACCGACTGTCTGCCCGACCCCCATCAAGCCGACCAGTTTTCCGGTGGCGAACATGGGGAAGGTCTCCCAGGCACCGGGTTGGCGACTGGGGTCCCATGGCTGATCGGGCGGCGTGCCGGATGAAGTTGGGCCGCCAATCGCGAGTCTCCAGCCCTCCGTTCGAACGGTCATCCACAGCTCCCGCTGGCCAATGACCGGCTGCAGGTGCTGTTTGACGGTCTGATGAATCGCCTTCGGGTCGAGCGTGGCCCCTAGCGCCTCACCTAGCCGAACCAACTGCTCGAGCTCACGCGCGCGCTCTTCGGCCCGGCGCGCATCATCTGCGATCAGCTCGGTGTCCCCCTGCGCCTTCCTGTCCCGCTCGGCCTGCAGTGCCCGCTGATGAAGTACGAGCGCCAGGAGGAACAGGGCCATGGCGGGGATCACCACAAGTACGCTGACGCCGAACCCCGCAAGCACGGTCTCGAGGAAAGCGACAAGCGGCGCGCCAAAGACGACCGCGATAGCCCCCACCAACCCAATGAGAAGGTAGTTCCAGCTACTAAGCGACATGCAGAATCGCCATTAACGACGCAAAGATAGGTCCATATCCGCCTGGTGCGCCAGGGAGAACGCCCCTTACCCGGCGCGGTGGTGGTTCCCCCGCGATTCGGCGCCAAATCCGGCACTCATGCCGTCCCCGGGCCGCAGTGACAACGGCGCTACCCGGCGCTTCTAACATTCTTGAACGCCATGGAAACCGAAAGTCTCGATCCTGCCAGAACGCTGTCTTCCGTGCGTCCCATCCTGCCATGCCGCGGCAGCCGCAGCCGCTCGCCGCACGAGGGAACCATCCGAGCACCAGGCAGGACAACCAGTTAACGTTCCTGTCCGAGCAGGCCGATATCAAATAGTAGTCTGGTCAGTTCGAGAATTTCCAGAGAACCGATTCTGGTCAGACGGCGAACTTGCGCGATGACCGAATCCGCCGGACAGAAACGTGTGGCCTACGCGCCGCATGGGCCGCACGACCCGCTCTTCATCGCGGAGAGCGAGGCGATGAAGGACCTGAAGCAGCTCGCCGCACGTGCGTCAGGGGGTGACGCCAAGGTTCTCGTCACCGACGCCCACCGTGACAAGGTGGGAAAACTTCAGCAGGCCAACCGCGGCACGATCTTCCTCGACGAAGTCGGGGAGATGAGCCTCCGGATGCAAGCCCTGCTCCTCCGCTTCCTCGAGAGCGGGGAAATCCAGTCGGTGGGAGCGGACGGCGGCGGCACCCACGTCGACGTGCGCGTGATCTCCGCGACAAACCGTGACCTTCCGACCCTCATATCGGCAGGACAGTTCCGCGAAGACCTGTTGTACCGCATCCGGGTGATCCATTTCCAGGTGCCGCCCCTGCGCGCGCGCCGCGAAGACATCCGGCCGCTCATCGATCACACGATTCAGAAGGGCGGGCGGCCGATCAAGATTTCCGAGGAAGCGATGCAGGCCCTCGAACGGTATCGCTGGCCCGGTAACGTGCGCCAACTGCAGAACATGATCGAGCAGCTGTCCTGGATGTCATCCAAGGACGTCGTTTCGCTTGATGACTTGCCGGGTGCGTTGCGGGTGCCAGCCGGGGCCGGAATCCTTCCCGCGCGGGAGCGCCGACGGCAAGTTGCTGACGACCTGTACCACGGCCTGGTGACCGGCGTGTACTCGTTCTGGGACCACACCTATCCGCTGTTCATGAACCGCGACATCACGCGCCACGACTTGCGGGAGCTTGTCCGTCGCGGCCTGGCAACGACCTGCGGAAACTACAGAGCGCTGGTCAAGCTCTTCCGGATGCCTCCGAAGGACTACAAGCGTTTCTTGAACTTTCTGGCGGCGCACGACTGCCGCGTCGACTTTCGGGAGTTCCGAACGGGCAACGAACATGTGCCGCCACCGAGACCGCCGAAACCAATCGTCGACGACAAGAAGGCCCAGGCGGAACCGGCGGACGATCCCGAGACCGCTGCAGCCGAACCGGCCCAGTAGGGAACGCCAGACCGATGGCGTCATTCCTGTCACCACTGCTGCGAGAGCCCACGGCCGAGCACGAACTTCGCAACGCCCAGACGGGCGCCCGTCTGACTGACCGAATAGAGACCGCGTTTGATTCCGCCACCCGGAACCAGGGCCTGCTTGGACGAGACGCGTTTGCAACCGGTTCGGCGCTCGTCCTGGCCCCGTGCACATCAGTGCACACGTGGTTCATGCGGTTTCCAATCGATGTGTTGTTCATGACGAAGACCGGGATGATCAAGAAGGCCAGGCCCTCACTGGGACCGTGGCGCATCGCGATGTCATGGAACGCCTATGCGGTCATCGAACTCCCAGGCGGGACGGCGGGGAACGCGAAGGCGGGTGACACACTGGAGTTCGTCCCAAAGCAGTCCGCCTGATTACAGAAACGAAAGACATTATTGAAAAGAGAAACGTCTTGTCCCAGCCAGATTTTCACAAAGTGCACAGGACTGCAATCTTCGACGTCAAACGTCACATCGCAGCGAACACTCTCGGCATATGAATCGAATTCGCCCTGAAAACAGGAACCAAATCGACCAACCCAACCACGCGAGGGACACAAAGGTGTCATCGGTGGTTCCCAATCTAGTGGCACCTCGATTGCCCAGTTGTAAGTGACCGACCGCAGAAGAACTTGTCTTAGGAGAACCTGATCCATGGGAGATCGTCGGAAGCACCAGCGTTTCGTCATGGCCGATCCCTGTGAAGGCACGTTCCAGCTCCTGAGGGTGAGCGAAACTTAGTTGGAAATTGAAACGGCTCCCACACCCTGTGGTTTGATGACGTTGAGAGACGGACATCACCCCACGAGAGACAGGAGCCGAGATGAGCAGTGTCCTACGTCCGGTCAGGAAGCGCAAGAAGGGTCGCACGCTGGGTCGGGTCGAGATCATCCGCCGCGAGGACTACCCCGACCTGGAGCTCGACGCCAAGGTGGAGCTCATCCGGTCCTTGGTCCCGCTGGGCTTGATGCACGTGGAGGAGTTGCTCGACGAGGAGGTGACGGCGCTGGCGGGCGAACGCTACGCCCGCAAGGACGTGTCGGTCGGCGGGCGCCGTCATGGCAGCAATCCCGGGACGGTCGGGCTGGCCGGCCAGCGCGTGGCGATTCGCGTGCCGCGGATTCGCCATGTCGCGGGGAGCGAGCTGCCGCTGCGGTCGTACGAGGCGTTGCATGGCGATCGCGCGGTCAACGACGTGCTGCTGAAGCGCGTGCTGTACGGGATCTCGTGCCGTAACTACGAAGCCGCCGCCGAAGCGATTCCGGGGGCCATCGGGCTGTCGGGGGCGACGGTGTCCCGGGGGTTCATCCAGGCCAGCGCGGCGCAGCTCCGGGAGTTCCAAGAACGGGACCTGGCCGGTGAGGACGTCGTGGCCATCGTGCTGGACGGCAAGACGTTCGCCGATGCCACGCTGGTCATCGCGCTGGGCATCACGCTTTCTGGGGAGAAACGCTTCCTCGGCTTCGTGGAGACGGACACGGAAAACGCGCAGGTGCTCACGCCGTTCCTGCGGTCGTTGGTCGAGCGGGGCCTCGACGTCGCGCAGGGCGTGCTGGTGATCCTCGACGGCGGCAAGGGGCTGCGTGCGGCCGTCCGGAAGGCCTTCCACGACCGCGCCCTGGTCCACCGGTGCCAGTGGCACAAGCGCGAGAACGTGGTGCGTTACCTGGCCAAGAGTGAGCAGGCCTCATGGCGCCAGCGCCTCCAGCGCGCCTACAACCGCCCGACGTACACCGAGGCGCTGGGTGCGCTCGAGACGCTCCACCGCGAGCTGGAGGACCGGAACCAATCCGCGGCCGGCAGTCTGGCGGAAGGGCTGGACGAAACTGACCTGCCCCCCCTGGTCGAGCCAGTTCTCATGAGAGAGCTGGACTCATTTCTAAGCTCCCAAGCGTCGCCGGCATGATGTTTCCGGGGCTGGTGGACGGTAGCCCAGCGCACTGTGGGGCCGCACCGTGTTGTACTCCCGCCGCCATCGTTCGATCAAGATCTTCGCTTCCGCCAACGTGAAGAAGATCTCGCGGTCCAACAGTTCATCGCGTAGCTTGCCGTTGAACGATTCCACATAGCCGTTTTCCCACGGACTGCCGGGTTCGATGAATAATGTCTCGACGTCCAGAGCCTCGAGCCACAGCCGCACGAGTGTCGCCGTGAACTCAGGACCGTTATCCGAGCGGATGTGCGCCGGGACTCCGTGGGTCACAAAGAGTCCCGCCAACGTCTCGAGCACGTCGATCGACCGCAGCCGTCGCGCCACCACCAGCGCCAGACACTCGCGCGAATACTCATCTACGACCGCCAAGATCTTCAACGGCCGGCCGTCATGGGTCCGCTCCGCGACAAAGTCATAGGCCCAGACGTGATGCCGATACGTCGGGCGTCTTCGTACGCAGGACCCATCAGCCAGCCACAGCCGCCCGCGCTTCGGCTGTTTCTGCGGCACCTTCAGCCCTTCCCGTCGCCACAGCCGCTCCACCCGTTTGTGATTCACGAGCCAGCCCTCCCCCCGCAGCAGCCCCGTAATCCGCCGATAGCCATACCGCCCATACATTGTCGCCAACTCGATCATCCGATCCACCAACTGCGGTTCATCCGCCGGCACCGCGCCCGCATGCCGGTGCGTCGACCGCGCGTAGCCAATCACGCGACAGGCCCGCCTCTCCGAGACCGGAAACCGGCGGCGGACGTACGCCACCGCCTGCCGGCGTCGGGACGGGCTCAGAAGTTTCCCGAGGCCACCTCTTTGAGAATCATGTTGTCGAGGGCCTGGTCCGCGACCAGCTTCTTCAGCCGCCCATTCTCCCGCTCAAGCTCCTTCAACCGCTTCGCCTGGTCGAGGCGCAAGCCGCCGTATTCTTTCCGCCAGCGATAGTACGTTTGCTCGCTGATCCCCAGCTTCTTGCACATCTCCGGCGTGCGCAGGCCGCGCCCGAGCTCCACCTCAGCCTGCCGCAGCTTCGTGACAATCTGTTCCGTGCTGTACCGCTTCCGTGGCATCCTGCCTCCTGTCCCACCGCCCGAATTCTAACGTTCGGGCTGGTTCGGTTTCAGGGGGCAAGGTCAAAGCTCCCCGGGACGCAGGTACGTCGTTGCCTCGACGGTCCGCGGAGCCGTGCCCACCAAATCGAATACGCCGACCAGATCTGTCAGCTGGACAAGCCTCCCCGGTCTGTTCCCCCGGAACAGGGTCAGTGTCACCGGCGTGTCGGCCTGGTACGCGTACGCGTCTACAGTGACACGATACCGGCCCGGGTAGGGCACCTGAAAGCCCAGTGCGTCGGAGGGAATGAGGTAGTCGAGATCGAGGAATATGACCGCGGCATCGTCCAGCATTTTGATATTGGACAATGCCGCAACGTCGGAGTTGGCGAAGTACTCAACGGTGGGATGGGTCGCATAGTCGACCTCGTGCCGGATGAGGGACGGCCGCGGGCCGAGCGTGAGGGCCAGGTCGAGCGCCCGGCCGGCTGCGTCGAGATAGCTCCGCACGTGCAGCGGCGACATGCTCTGGTTCGCCGCCACGGTGTCGAACCCCCCGGAATCGGCCTCCGCGGGGAGCATCTGGCCCAGGTCCTCCGTCACGGCCTCGTCGAGGAGCAGCAGGTCCTCGATCGTGTACCGGTATTCGAGCCGCGTGAGCCGCCGGAGCGGCGTACGCTGCTCGCCGCGGGCCGCAAGATTGGCGTCGACCAACGCGCGCTTCAGCGACCCGAGCGCCGTCTCGACCACGGTCGCGTCTTGGGCTTGATCCGGTTGGCGTGGTCTGGGAGGCGATCGCCTGCGGGTGTCCAGCGGACATCTTCCGAAAGGGGAATACGATGTCGACCATGACGGACACGCAGGGCAGGCGAGGGCGGCGGAGCTTCACGGATGACTACAAGACGGGGGCGGTACGACTGGTCCTCGATGAGGGCAAAACGGTCGCGTCCGCGGCGCGCGATCTGGGCTTGACGGAGTCGTCGCTCCGCAACTGGGTCGAGCAGGCCCGCGCGGATCGGACGAAGGGCAAGACCGGCCTCACGACGGCGGAGCGTGAGGAGCTGGCGCGGCTGCGCAAGGACGTGCGCGAGCTGCGCATGGAGCGCGACGTCCTAAAAAAAGCCGCGGCCTTCTTCGCGAGGGACCACCTGTGAAATTCGCGTGGATCCAGACGGAGAAGGCCAGCTATCCCCTCACGAAACTGTGTCGCTGGCTGGGCGTCACGCCGAGTGGCTTCTACGCCTGGCGGCAGCGCCCGGCATCGACGCACGCGCGGGAGGACCGCCGCCTGAAGGTGCTGGTCCAGGCGTCATTCGCCGAGAGCAAGCAGCGGTATGGCAGTCCCCGTATTCACGCGGATCTGATCGAGCAAGACGAGCAGGTCAGCCGGAAGCGCGTGATCCGGTTGATGCAGGAAGACGGCCTGAAGGCGCGCACCCGCAAACGGTTCACGTTGACCACGATGAGCGATCACGACCAGCCGGTGGCCGCGAATCTCCTCGACCGGCAGTTTGAAGCCGCCGCGCCGAATCAGCGCTGGGTCGGGGACACGACCGAGTGTGTCATCGGCTCGAGCGGCACGCTCTCTCTCGCCGTCGTCCTCGACCTGTTCTCGCGGTTTGTGGTCGGCTGGGCCGTGAGCGCCGTCAACGATCGCCACCTAACCATCAAGGCGCTGGAGATGGCGCTGAAACGACGGTGCCCGGAGATCGGCCTGTTGCACCACTCCGACCAGGGCTGCACGTACGCGAGCGCGGACGACCAGGCGCTCCTGGATGCGCGCGGGATCGTCTGCAGCATGAGCCGCCGGGGTAACTGCCATGACAACGCCGTCATGGAGAGCTTCTTCTCCACCGTGAAGAGTGAGCTCGCCAATCGGTTCGACACGTACGGAGACGCGAAGATGGAGTTGTTCGACGACATCGAAGTGTTCTATAACCAACGACGCCGGCACTCGACGCTTGGCCAGATCAGTCCAGCGGCATGTGAACGACGCGCGAACGAAGAGGGCGTGGAGCCTATGGAAAACCGCCAAGGACGCGGTTTCCCACAGGCTCCACACCCGTTGTCTTTTTCAATGAGAAAAGAACAGACAACGAAGAACGATCAACTCAACGAAACCGTCCACTGAATCGGATCATGGCCATCTGGCCGCGGCGCGGCGGCAGGTGGCATCTCGCCCTTCTCGAGCCGCTCGTACACCTTCTCCCAGGCCTGGAAGGTCTCGTGGTCGGTAAGGTCGAACCCGAGGCGCGCGAGGTTCAAGGGGGTGAGCGTCCGGTCGCCGTGGCACCGCAGGCAGGACGCCTCGACGAGCGGTGTCACGTCTGCCTCCAGCGACTGGGCGGACGCTCCGCCGGCCGCGAGTCCTAACAGCAAGAGCGCGAGCAACGCCGCAGGTGTTCGATGCATGGCCAACTCCATATTCACGACTCTTAACACTTCGCACCTCCGCGAACCACTCTCAGATTACGACATCCTGAACACGTTGGTAAGTGCCCCAGGTATCGCGATGGCCGTTCGGGAGTGCGTAGGAAAACCCTTCGACGAGACCTGAATAATGATGACGTTCCCTAACGTCGAGGAGCGGGTTTGTCCGGAGCACTCCCGGACGGCCATCGCGACGCTGGGTACAAACGAAGAGCCCGAGCATCAAAAATGCCCGAGCTCGAAAAACTCCCGGCAACGTCCTACTCTCCCACACAGTTACCCATGCAGTACCATCGGCGGAAGAGGGCTTAACTACCGTGTTCGGTATGGGAACGGGTGTTTCCCCTCCCCTATGGCCACCGGGAAATATAAACCGAACCCCGCACATCTGACGGGCGCCCGGCCCCCGCTGCATACGTATCTCGTATCACACCAGGGAATCTTGTCTTTCAAAGAGCCAACTGAATACCCCACAAACGATAGCTTCCCGAAAACGAAGTGAAAATATGGTCAAGCCTCACGGCTGATTAGTACCAGTTAGCTAAAGCCCTCACAAGCCTTACACATCTGGCCTATCACCTGGTGGTCTTCCAGGAGCCTTCAGGAGCCGAAGCTCAGGGAGATCTCATCTTGGGGAGGGTTTCACGCTTAGATGCTTTCAGCATTTCTCCCTTCCGAACGTAGCTACCCAGCACTGCCGCTGGCGCGACAACTGGTACACTAGAGGTTCGTCCATCCCGGTCCTCTCGTACTAAGGACAGCCCCCCACAAATCTCCTGCGCCCATGGTAGATAGGGACCGAACTGTCTCGCGACGTTCTAAACCCAGCTCACGTACCGCTTTAATCGGCGAACAGCCGAACCCTTGGAACCTGCTACAGCTCCAGGATGCGATGAGCCGACATCGAGGTGCCAAACCTTGGCGTCGATATGAACTCTTGGCCAAGATAAGCCTGTTATCCCCGGCGTACCTTTTATCCGTTGAGCGATGGCCCTTCCATGCGGAGCCACCGGATCACTAAGACCTGGTTTCCCACCTGCTCGACGTGTATGTCTCGCAGTCAAGCTCGCTTATACCTTTGCACTCTACGGCTGATTTCCAAACAGCCTGAGCGAACCTTCGTGCGCCTCCGTTACATTTTGGGAGGCGACCGCCCCAGTCAAACTACCCACCAAGCAGTGTCCCTGACCTGGATGACAGGCCGAGGTTAGAGCGCCGGGGTGCTAAGGGTGGTATCTCACCGACGACTCCCCGGACCCCAAGAGGCCCGGTTCAAAGTCTCCCACCTATCCTGCGCATAACACACCAACACTCACTACTAAGCTGTAGTAAAGGTGCACGGGGTCTTTCCGTCTTACCACGGGTAACCGGCGTCTTCACCGGTACCACAAATTCGCAGTGTCCCTCGTTGAGACAGCGTCCAGATCGTTGCGCCATTCGTGCAGGTCGGAACTTACCCGACAAGGAATTTCGCTACCTTAGGACCGTTATAGTTACGGCCGCCGTTTACCGGGGCTTCAATTCAGGGCTTCGCTTCTCCGAAGAAAAGTTAACCCCTCCTTTTAACCTTCCGGCACCGGGCAGGCGTCAGACCCTATACGTCGTTTTTGACTTAGCAGAGTCCTGTGTTTTTAGTAAACAGTCGCCTGGACCTCTTTATTGCAACTCCTTCCCGCTCACCGGGCAAGCCGGATCACGAGCTGGAGCACCCCTTCTTCCGAAGTTACGGGGCGAGTTTGCCGAGTTCCTAAACGAGGGTTCTCACTCGCGCCTGAGGATTTTCTCCTCACCTACCTGTGTCGGTTTGCGGTACGGGTACCCAAACGACTCCTTAGAGGCTTTTCTTGGCAGCGTGGCGTCGCCCACTTTGCGGCCTTACGGCCTCGCCATAGCACCTCAGGGTATGTGAATCACCGGATTTTCCTGGCGACTCCCCCTACATGCCTGAACCTACACGTCCAATCGTAGGCTGGGCTAGCCTCCTGCGTCCCCCCATCGTACAAACGTCGTTTAGGTAGTTCCGGAATGTTGACCGGATATCCATCCGCTACGCCTTTCGGCCTCACGTTAGGACCCGACTAACCCTGAGCGGACGAACCTTCCTCAGGAAACCTTAGGTTTTCGGCGGAGTGGATTCTCACCACTCTTATCGCTACTTATGCCGGCAGGGTCACTTCTCTACGCTCCAGTAGTCCTCTCGGTCTACCTTCACTGCCTAGAGAACGCTCCTCTACCACTCACGGACCCCGAAGGGCCCGTTGAATCTACGGCTTCGGTACTGTGCTTGAGCCCCGTTACATTGTCGGCCCGGAGCCGCTTGACCAGTGAGCTATTACGCTTTCTTTAAAGGATGGCTGCTTCTAAGCCAACCTCCTGGTTGTCTCGGCGTCTCCAGTTCCTTTCCCACTTAGCACAGATTTAGGGACCTTAGCCGGTAGTCTGGGCTGTTTCCCTCTCGACCATGAAGCTTAGCCCCCATAGTCTCACTCCCGGGATGCGTGTCGTTGGCATTCGAAGTTTGGTTGGATTCAGTAAGCTTGTAGGCCCCCTAGTCCATCCAGCGCCCTACCACCAACGCCGACCTCCCAAGGCTGCTCCTAAAAGCATTTCGAGGAGAACGGGCTATCACGAGGTTTGATTAGCCTTTCACCCCTACCCTCAGCTCATCCAAGTCGTTTTCAACCGACACTGGTTCGGGCCTTCACGCGGTGTTACCCGCGCTTCACCCTGGCCAAGGGTAGATCACCTCGTTTCGCGTCTACTCCCAGCG
>CBDCGH010000023.1:862500-1355469 GCA_965216615.1 Vicinamibacterales bacterium
GTGACGGGTGAATGTTGAGAATCGCGTTCGGGAAGACGTTGATGAACTCAGCGCTGAGCAAACGCATGAAGCCGGCCAGGCACACCAACCCGACTTCGCGTTGGCGAAGGGCGGCTGCCACGGCGAGATCGAACTCCGAGCGCGAACGATAGTCCGTGTGGTCGATGAAGAGCGTCTCGACGCCAGCAGCCCGCGCTCGCTCTAACCCCGGCGCATCGGGCTTGTTCGACACGACGAGGACGACCTCGGCAGCGAGTCGCCCGGCGGCAATCGCGTCGAGGATCGCTTGCAGATTGCTCCCTCGACCTGAGATGAGTACGCCTAGTCGCCGGTTCGCAACGTCGGTTTTAGACATAGCGAACGCTGGGTGCCTCCTCACCGGCATCGACAACGCGTCCGATCACGACCGAGGCCTGCTCGCCTGCTTCCGCGAAAGAGCCACGCAGCGTATTCACGTCGCTGTCGGCGCAGACGACGATCATGCCCATGCCCATATTGAAAGTGCGGTACATGTCGTCGACCGGCACCTCACCCGCCTCCCGGAGAAACGCAAAGACGGGCGGCACCTCCCAGGCACGTCGGTCCACCTCCGCCGCCAAGCCTCGTGGCAGAATTCGTGGCAGGTTGTCGGTAATTCCTCCGCCGGTAACATGTGCCAGCCCTTTGAGCAAGCCAGCGCCCAGCAGCGGGCCGAGTAGCGACAGATACGACCGATGCGCACGAAGGAGCACTTCCCCTACGCTTGCCTCAGGATCCAACTGCTCAACTCGGTCATCAACCGTCAGACCGGCTCGTTCAAAGATGATTTGGCGGGCCAGTGAGAACCCGTTCGTGTGCAGCCCGCTCGACGGCAGCCCGATCAGACAGTCCCCGGACGCGATGCGTCGTCCGTCGATCAGCCGCGTGCGATCAGCGAGTCCGACGATGGACCCGGCAATGTCGTACTCGCCGTCGGCGTAGCACCCTGGCATTTCTGCTGTCTCGCCACCCAGCAGGGCGCAGCCGTTCTCGCGACACCCGGTCGCCACACCTTGGATAACCGCGGTGGACACATCGGGCGAGAGCCGGCCGGTCGCCAAGTAGTCCAGGAAGAAGAGCGGGGTCGCCCCCTGTACCAAGATGTCATTGACGCAATGATTGACCAAGTCGACGCCAACCGTCGTGTGCCGACCGGTGAGGAAGGCCACGCGGAGCTTGGTGCCAACGCCGTCCGTGCTGGCCACGAGGACCGGCTCGCGATGGCCCCTGAAGTCAGGCTGAAACACGCCACCGAACGACCCGATGTCGGAGACAACACCCTTGGTGAACGTAGAACGGGCCAACTCCTTGACCCGATTCACGACCTCGTTCCCAGCGTCGATGTCGACGCCTGAGCTCTTGTAGTCCATGGTCATTCTTAGCCGGGGCTTCGCCCCCGCCCCCCCGCTCGGCCCTCGTGGGGCCCCTGAACCCCACTCCGGACCTCCCGAGGCGCGCCGTGCGCGGCCAACGTTAGAACTCAAGAATTCTAATGGCTGCCTCGGTCAGATTCTTGGTTGCCGACCCGGCAGGTGCTCCCCAGTACCCGCCCCGCATCCGCACATAGAAGCCTTCCTCGCCGAAATCCTCGTCGAGCATATCGAAGGCGTCTCGCAGCAGGATGAGCTCGGGCTCGGGCACCATCAGCTCGCCTCTTTCGCTCAGCACCGAGATCACAAGCGTCGGGTTTCGAAGCGCAACCGTGCCGAGAGCGAGCGCAACCGGCGCGCGGGCCGAATCGGCCGCGCCAATGCCGACCTCCAGCAAGACAGTGACAGCGTCGCGCCGGCCTCCTACGGCCAGAGCCGCAAGCCCGGCTGCGGCTCCTCGGAGCAGTTCGGGGGCACCCTCATCGTCGACCAGAGCGGCATAGCGCAGAACATCGACGACGTATTGGAACTGGGCATCGCAGTCGATCTCGAGGAGACAGGCCGTCGCCGACACGACCGGTTGAAGCGCGTTGGATGCGTCGTCCTGCACTCGGGCCAAGGCCGGCAGTGCGCGCCCATCCCCGATCTTTCCAAGTGCGAGGAGCGCGTCGTCCTGGAGCGATCCATCCTCGCCTGCGATTCGAATGAGCGCGTCCACGGCATACTCGGCACCGTGATCGCCGAGCGCCTCGATGACCGCACCCCTGAAATAGCCTTCTCCCCGGTCGACGTCGCGCACGAGTCGAGCTCGAACCGACTCGTCGTCAGCCCGGGCATTCGCCACCAGCGCCCGCACCAGATATGGCCGGACAAACTCCGACACCTCGGTCTCGAGCCTGATCGCCAGCTTTGACACGACGAGTGGACTCGGAAACTGCTCGAAGTACTCATAGGCCGCGGCGCGTACGCGATCATTTGATGAGTCCAGCGCCTCTTCGAAGATCGCACGGATATCTGGTGGGGCAAACCCATACACCAGCACGATCGCCCGAAACTGCACATAGCTATCGTCGTGATGTCGAATCGCCTCCACCAGCGCCGGTACGGCGACCGTCGGATCCGCTCGACGAAGGGTCCGTGACGCTTCGACTCGAGCCGCATGGTCGAAATCCCCGAGCTGATCGATCGCGTTCCGAAGCTCCGCGCTCTGCCCGATCGCGACCGCTGGGCTTTGGCCAAACAGCGACGCCGTCGTCAGCCAGACCAACAAACACCGCAAGACATGCCGGCTTGTCATCTTTCAGCGCTCAGCCGTCAGCGCTCAACCGGGTCGGAACCATCTGGAAGCTTGAAGACCATCTGCATGTAGGCGTCGTTGTCCGACGGAGGCGCCACGGGGTACTCACGCGTGTAGCAGGCATTACAGTAGTCAGGATTCGTCGGGCCAACCGCAGCTCTGAGCCCGTCAAGACTCAGGTAGGCGAGCGAGTCAGCGCCCATATAGTCGCGAATCTCGTCCACGCTGTGGGTCGCCGCGATCAGCTCGTCCCGGTGGGGCGTGTCGATACCGTAGTAGCACGGCGACACAGTCGGGGGGCAACTGATTCGCATGTGGACCTCGCGGGCTCCCGCGGCCTTGATCATGCCGACGATCTTCTTGCTCGTCGTGCCGCGGACGATGGAATCGTCAACCAGGACAACCCGCTGCCCCTCGAGGATGCTCCGAACCGTGTTCAGCTTGACCTTGACCTTGAAGCCGCGAATCGACTGCTGCGGATGGATAAACGTTCGCCCGACATAGTGGTTTCGAATAAGACCCATGCGAAGAGGCAGCCCTGAGGCTTCGGCGTACCCGGACGCTGCGCAAGTGCCGGAGTCAGGAATCGGCACGACCACGTCGGCGTCAACGCTCGCCTCGCGCACGAGCAAGCGCCCCAGGTTCGTTCTCACTTCGTTGACGCTCTGGCCAAACACGTAGCTGTCGGGGCGCGCAAAGTACACGTGCTCGAACACGCAGTGTGCCGACGGCGCCGGGAGGAACGGCTTGTAGGACCGCAGGCCATTCTCATCGATGACCAGCACCTCACCTGGCTCGATCTCGCGCTCGTAGGTCGCGCCGATCAAGTCCAGCGCACAGGTTTCCGAACACACGACGTGGGCGCCATTGAGACGTCCGAGCGCAAGGGGTCGGAACCCTTGAGGATCGCGCACGGCGATCAGGCCATCCGGCGTCAGCATCACGAGCGAGAAGGCGCCTTGGACGCGAGACACCGACTCGACGATCGCGTCCTCGGCCGTCTTGGCGCGCGACCGTGCATAGAGGTGGAGAACCACCTCAGTATCGCTATTGGTTTGAAAAATGGATCCCGCTTGCACGAGCTCATTTTTCAGCTCTGCGGCGTTCACGATGTTGCCGTTGTGACACAGTGAGATCTGCCCGTGCGCGCAGTCGATCAGAATGGGCTGCGCATTAACGACGCGACTGTCGCCAAACGTCGAATAGCGCACGTGGCCTATCGCTGACCGCCCGACGAGCTTCGACAGGACGTCCTCGTTGAACACATCGCTGACGTACCCCATCGCACGAGACTGCTGAACCACGCCGTCATGGGCGACGGCAATCCCGGCGCTCTCCTGCCCGCGATGCTGCAGGGCGTACAGACCCAAGTAGGTCATATGCGCGGCATCTTCATGGCCAAAGATGCCGAAGACTCCGCACTCGTCCTTGAACTTGTCGGGTGCGTTGTCTCGATGAGACGCGGCAGTATCAGTGACGCTCATGCGGCCCGATCCTCGAAGTATCTGGTTAGTCCATTCGCCCAGGTGCGCTCGATCTCGGAGAGCCCCACATCGATCACTCGGGCGTCACCTACCGACAGACTCACCCGGTCGCCGCCGGTCTCTCCGATCACGGCCGCCGCAACGCCGGCACCATGGGCGCGCACCAACACATCACCCGTATCGGTCTGCGACGCCGACACGATGACCCGAGACGCGGACTCACCGAACAGGGTCGCCGCCAGCCTGACCGCAGGAGCGCCCGTGTCGGACCCGCCTGCCAGGGTGACCGCCGCCCCAATGCCTCCGCTGTCAAAACAGCACTCCGCGAGCGTGACCGCAAGCCCGCCTTCCGCACAGTCGTGAGCCGACTGGACCAGCCCCTCCTGTGCGAGCGACACCAGGCATTGCTGGAGCGCGTGCTCATGTTCGAGCTGAATCATCGGTGGTTTTCCGCGAACCAAACCGTGCACAAGCTTCAAGTACTCGCTCCCGCCCAGCTCCGGAGTGCCGTGACCTAACAGGATAATGGACGCCCCCTGCTGCGTGAACACGCGACCCAGCGCCTTGGACGCGTCCTCGATCAGACCAACAACGCCAATTACCGGTGTGGGCTGGATCGCGACACCGTCGGTTTCGTTATAAAGACTGACATTGCCACCCGTGATCGGAATCTCGAGCGCTCGGCACGCGGCCGCGATTCCGTCGACGGCCTCGGCCAACTGCCACATGATCTCAGGTCGTTCTGGATTCCCAAAATTGAGGCAGTTTGTCGCACCGATCGGGGTCGCGCCCGCGCACGCCACGTTCCGAGCCGACTCCGCAACCGCGAGCATGGCCCCGGCGCACGGATCCAACGAACAGTAGCGGCCGTTCCCGTCGACCGCAAAGGCGAGCGCGCGATCCGTGCCCTTGACTCGAACGATGCCAGCGCCGGCCCCCGCGAGCGCGATCGAGTTGGTTCGGACCATATGGTCGTACTGGCGATAGATCCACTTCTTGCTCGCGATCTGGGGTGACCCCAGCAGCCTGCCAAGGACGTCCTCGGGCGGCGGCGCGTCGGCGAGCGGCGCCAGGTCGAGGCATTGGCGCTCATCGATATCATCGGGGCGCTCGGTGGGCCGTCGATAGACGGGTCCCTCATCGGCTAGCGCCTTGTTCGGAATCTCGACGATCACCGAGTCACGATCCCGCACCCGGAGCAACCCGTCGTCTGTGACCTGGCCGATATGCACCGCATGCAAGTCCCACTTCTCGAAGATCCGTTCAACTTCGGCCTCACGGCCTTGCTTGACAATGAAGAGCATGCGCTCCTGAGACTCGCTGAGCATGATCTCGTAGGGCGTCATGCCGGTCTCTCGCTGCGGCACGAGCGCGACGTCAATCTCGATGCCGGTCCCGCCGCGCGAACCCATCTCGCAAGTCGAGCACGTCAACCCGGCGGCACCCATGTCCTGGATGCCGACGAGCGCGTCGGTTGCCATCACCTCGAGGCAGGCTTCCAGGAGCAGCTTCTCCATGAACGGGTCACCCACCTGCACGTTCGGGCGCTTCTCCTCGGTCGTATCGTCGAACTCCGCCGACGCCATGGTGGCACCGTGAATACCGTCACGGCCGGTCTTGGCACCCACGTAGTAGACAGGGTTTCCGAGACCCTCGGCGCGACCGAGAATCAGCGAATCGGCCCGCGCGACGCCCAGACAAAACACGTTGACCAGTGGGTTCCCCGCATAGCTCTCGTCAAACCCAATCTCCCCGCCAACAGTTGGGATGCCAATGCTGTTGCCGTACCCGGCGATCCCGGCTACCACCCCGTCGACGATTCGTCGTGTGTCGGGCTCCGCAAGCGGCCCGAAACGCAAGGAGTCGAGAAGCGCGATTGGCCTCGCCCCCATCGTAAAGATGTCTCTGATGATGCCACCGACGCCCGTCGCGGCCCCCTGGTAGGGCTCGATGAACGACGGGTGATTGTGCGACTCGATCTTGAAGACCGCGGCCAGACCGTCTCCAATGTCGAGCGCGCCGGCATTCTCTCCAGGCCCCTGCAGGACGCGTGGGCCTTCAGTCGGCAACCGCCGGAGATGGACCCGCGAGCTCTTGTAGCTGCAGTGCTCGGACCACATGACGGAAAAGATGCCCAGCTCGGTCAGGTTCGGCTCTCGGCCCAGGATGTCCAGCACACGCTGGTACTCGTCGGGGGTCAAGCCATGCGCCGCCAGCGTCGACGCGTCGATCATGCCAACGCTCCTTCGCCGGCCAGTGCCGTCACGACCGACTCCAGGATGACGCGGCCGTCGGCGCTCCCTACCGCCACCTCGCACGCCCGCTCGGGATGGGGCATGAGCCCGACGACGTTGCGCGCCTCGTTACAGATGCCGGCAATCGCGGCGGTCGAACCGTTGACGTTCCACGCGTCGTCGAGCGTGCCGTCGGGCGCGGTGTAGCGAAAGATCACCTGGCGATTCGCCTCAAGGTTCGCTAACACGTCGGGCGGGGCGAAGTAGTTCCCTTCGCCGTGGGCAATCGGGATCCTGAGGATCTGACCGACGTGTGCGTTCCGCGTAAACGGCGTGTCACCGTGCTCGACCCTCACATGCACATGCTCACAGATGAACTTGAGGTCTCGGTTGCGCCGCATCCCCCCCGGCAGCAACCCCGCCTCGAGCAAGACCTGGAAACCGTTACAGATACCGAGAACAGGACGGCCCGAGGCGGCAAACTCCGCGACCGCTGTCATCACCGGCGAAAAGCGCGCGATGGCGCCACTGCGGAGGTAGTCGCCGTACGAGAACCCGCCAGGCAGCACGACCGCGTCGGCGCCGTGGAGATCGGTGTCCTTGTGCCACACGAGCGCCGCCTCATGCCCCAGCACCTCGGTCAGGGCGTACTGCGCGTCATGGTCGCAATTCGATCCCGGGAACACGACAACGGCGAACTTCACTCCACCTCCACCCGATAGCCTTCGATCACCGGGTTCGCCAGCACTCGGTCGGCGACCTCCGCGACGATCTGCCGCGCTTCGTCAGCGGAGCTCGCGTCGAGATCCAGCTCGAAGTACTTCCCTTGTCGAACATCTTGGACCGCCTGATACCCCATCGTCTGCAGGGCTTGCGCAATGGTCTTCCCCTGCGGATCGAGAATCGACGCCTTCAGCGTGACATACACTCGGGCTTTCACGTCATACATCTCCAAAGACGCGCGCAAAAATCGCGTCCACATGTCGAAGCTGCACCTTGAGGTCGAACACCTTGTCGATCTCGTCGCGTGCCAAGACACCGGTGACGTCGGGGTCGTCGAGCAGTAATGTCTTGAAATCGAGACCGTCGTCGTGTGCGCGCATGGCGCAGCGCTGAACCCACGCGTAGGCCTCTTCCCGCGAGATCCCGTGTCGGGCCAGCTCTAAAAGCACACTTCCCGAAAACACCACGCCGCGCGACCGTCCGAGGTTCTCGAGCATTCGGTCGGGGTGCACGACCAGGTCACGGACGATGCCGGTGAGGCGGCGAACCATGTGGTCGAGGGCGCAGAAGCTGTCAGGAAAAATCACCCGCTCGACCGATGAGTGCGAGATGTCTCGCTCGTGCCACAAGGCGATGTTTTCCACCGCAGCCAGCGCGTTGGTCCGGACCAATCGGGCCAGGCCGGTAATCTGCTCGCAGCCGATTGGATTTCGCTTATGGGGCATCGCCGACGATCCCTTCTGACCCTTGGCGAACGGCTCCTCGACCTCTCCAATCTCGGTCTTCTGCAAGCCTCGAATCTCGACAGCGATCGTCTCGAGAGTGGCCCCGGCGATGGCAAGCGCGCTCAGCAGCTCGGCGTGTCGATCACGCTGAATCACCTGGGACGCGACTGGCACCGGCACGAGCCCGAGCGCCCGACACACGGCCGTTTCGATGGTCGGATCCAAGTGGGCGTAGGTGCCCACGGCACCGGAAATCTGACCCACGCTCACGCCGTCCCGCCCACGCTCGAGCCGCGCCCGATCGCGGCGCAACTGATCGAACCACACGGCGAGCTTCAGGCCGAACGTCATCGGCTCGGCGTGGACTCCGTGGGTGCGGCCGATCATGGGAGTGTGCCGATGCTCGAGTGCGCGATCACGAACCGCGGTTTCGAGGGCATCACAATCAGCAAGCAGCACATCGCACGACTGCCGCAGCTGTACCGCGAGCGCCGTGTCGAGAACGTCGGACGAGGTCAGGCCGAAGTGCAACCACCGCGCCGACGGACCGACATGTTCCGCGACCGCGGTCGTAAACGCGATCATGTCATGGCGCGTGACCTGCTCGATCTCTTCGACTCGAGCGGCGTCGACCGCGCCCCGCTCTCGGATGTCCCGTGCGGCCTCCTCAGGAATCATGCCTTGGTCGGCCATCGCATCGGCGGCCGCGCTCTCCACGGCGAGCCAGGTGTCGTATCGGTTCTGGTCGCTCCAGATACGTCCCATCTCTGGTGGCGTGTATCGAGGAATCATGGTCGTGGTCTCGGCCGAGTTCCAATCGCCTGCGGCGCGGCGGCGACCCCATCGAACGGGAGCAGGGTCTGCGCCTCCAGACGGGCTCGCGACCCTGCTGGCCGCAATGCACCGAGATCAACCGCCGGAGTCACGCGGTCTTGTCGCGCGACGAGGATCCGTATGTCGTCGCGACCGCGCGCCGCAAGCGCCTCACGGCATGTCATCTCGGCAATCTCCGGCACGTTGTTGACGCGGCTCAGGTGTGCGAGCACCACGCACTGCACCGCCCCGCCCAGGTGATCGCGAATGAACGCGGCCAGCGCTTCGTTGGACAAATGTCCACGGTCGCTCCCGATTCGGGCTCGAGTCGACGCGGCATACGGGCTCACGCGCAGTAGCTCCGCCGCATGATTCGACTCGATCACCAGAACACTGCAGTCACGGAACTGATCGATCAGCTCGGCGGTCACGGTGCCCACGTCCGTTGCAAACCCGACCGCACCCGCGTGGGTTTCGATCCGAAAGGCCAAGGTTTCAGACGCATCGTGTGGTATCGACAGGGGCCGAAACCGCAGCCCGGAGACCACCGTCGTGGCACCCACTCGGAGCGGCTGCCACGACGCCAGGTCGACATCACCCCAATCGGCACGCACGTTGTCGGTCGTGTACACGGGCACACCATACCGTCTGGAGAACAGCGCCGCGCCGCGTGTGTGGTCACCATGCGCGTGAGTGATAACAATCGCGTCGATACTTTCCGGTGCGGCGCCCGCATGCGACAAGCGCTCAGTCACTTGCCGACAACTCAGCCCGACATCGATCAACACCCCGCGGCCGTGATAGGAGAGCAACGTCGAGTTGCCTCCGCTCCCACTACCGAGAACCGTGAGTTGAACCGAGATCGCGATCACTCCTCGGCGCTGCGCGCCACTGTCTGCCCTCGCGCCTAGATCGCGAGCTGTGAATCCGAAAGCGCCATCCCATTCAGAGGCCCCAGCACGGTCGCCCCGACCGAGCCATCGGAGAAGAGCTCCGTGGCCACCTGCTGCACG
This sequence comes from Vicinamibacterales bacterium, assembly GCA_965216615.1. Classification (GTDB taxonomy): domain Bacteria; phylum Acidobacteriota; class Vicinamibacteria; order Vicinamibacterales; family UBA8438; genus CAUZIB01. The sequence continues at coordinate 872,178 of CBDCGH010000023.1, forward strand.
TCGGCGGCGCTTACGGCGTCGATGGCTTCCAAGTTCTCTGACAGGCCAACCTGACGTCCAAAGTAGATCTCCGACCGTGCGAGCTGCGACATCCGGCTCGTCGAGCTCTCTAGCCCCAGGACGAGATTCCCCTTGAGGTGATCCTTCGCGCGCTGAAGCTCCTCGGCTGGCACCGGCTCTCGGCGGATGGTGCGAAGCTCAGCCACCACCAAGTCGATGACCTCAGGCACCTTGGCCGTGTCGCACCCCGCGTAGACGGTGAACACCCCGCTATCGCGATAGGACACGAGGCTGCTGTTTACGGCGTAAGCAAGACCGTGCTTCTCGCGGACGTTCTGGAAGAGTCGGGAACTCATGGAACTGCCCAGTACAGTGTTGAGCAGATAGCTCGCGTATCGGCCCTCGTGGTCCTGCGGATAGCCCGGCGTGCCGAGACACAGGTGACTCTGCTCTAAGTCCTTTTCGCGCGCGATGAGGCCAGGCTGTGGCGTCGGAGGCGCCGAGTCGAGTGGCTCTGGAGTCGCGGGAATCTCGGCGAACGCGGTATGTAGCAAGTCGCGCACGTGCGCATGCTCTAGGTGTCCGGCGACCGAGACCACCAAGTTGCCACCCACGTAGGCGCGCTCAAAGTAGTCGCGCAATGACGCCCCAGATACTCCCGTGACCGACTCGGGGGTTCCGAGGATGGAACGGCCGAGCGGATGGCTCGGCCAGAAGTAGTTGCTAAACATCTCGTGGACGAGGTCATCGGGCATGTCCTCGACCATTTTGATCTCCTCGAGAATGACGTTCTTTTCTTTCTCGAGCTCAACCTCTGGAAAGGCCGGATGCAATAGAAGGTCGGACAAGACCTCGACCGCGCGCGGCAAGTGATCGTCAAGGACCTTGATGTAGTAACCCGCGCATTCCTTGGCGGTAAACGCGTCGAGCTGTCCGCCGATCGAATCGACATCCTGCGCGATGTCCCGGGCCGTTCGCTTCGCCGTGCCCTTGAAGAGCATGTGCTCAGCAAGATGCGCGATCCCCTCGTGGTCCGATCCCTCATGGCGGGATCCGCGGGTCAGCCAGGCACCCAGGCTCACCGAGCGCACGTCCGGCATCGACTCGGTGAGGAGGCAGAGGCCGTTGTCGAAGACTTCGCGAACGATCATGTCAGAGGAACGCCCGCCCCGATGCGTCGTGACGGCGTCGGCATGGCGCTCGCAAATCGTTGTGCAGAAGGGAATTACGTGAGACGAACTAACCAGGATATCTTAGCACGCCGGCCCGGCAGCGGCAAAGAAGCCCATGCTAACATCCTTCCCCTCAGCACGTTGCGTCGACACAAGATTTAGGCACCATGCCACTCGCCAATGAGGTCAATGACCTCGCGGAACTCGAGCTGTCCGAGCTCGAAGCCATCCTCTCACGCGCGGGGTCCAGGCCGTTTCACGCAGGTCAAATCCTGCGATGGATCTATCAGAGAGGCTCGACGACGTTCGATCAGATGACCGACCTCTCGCTCGGGCTCAGGAAGCAGCTGGACGCAACGTGCGTCGTGACCACGCCGCGCGTCGAGCACCGAGAAGTCTCCGAGGACGGCACCGAGAAGTTCCTCTTGCGACTCCAAGACGACAGTCGGATCGAATCGGTTTTCATTCCGGATACCCCCAGACTCACCTTCTGCGTCTCCACCCAAGTGGGGTGCACTATGCGGTGCGCATTCTGTCTGACCGGCAAGATGGGGCTCACCCGCAACCTGACGGCGGGCGAGATCGTGGGCCAGGTTCGCGTGTTGGCCCATACCCTCGACCTGGTCGACACGCCCTTCAACATCGTGCTCATGGGCATGGGTGAGCCACTGCACAACTACGATGCCACCATGAAGGCCCTGCGGATGCTCACGGTGAAGTGCGGCATGGCCGTGCCGCCTCGAAGAATCACGCTGTCGACAGTCGGCGTCCCGGCCGGCCTCGAGAAGCTGGCGACCGAACCGGTCCTCCCCAATCTCGCCGTTTCGCTGCACGCGCCAACGGAGAAGCTGCGCGCGCAGCTTGTGCCAGTCAACCAGCGATACGGGCTCACCGAGATTATCGACGCGTGTCGCCGATTCCCGGCAACCCGACGGCATCGCATCACCTTCGAATACGTGCTGCTGGCCGGAGTCAACGATTCAACCAGCCAGGCCGCTCGTCTCGCGGCACTGATCGGTTCGCTGCATGCGAAGGTCAACGTGATTCCACTGAACGAAGCGCCCGGCCTCCCGTACAGTCGTCCATCCGATGCGGACATCAATCGATTCGCACGGGTACTCGCCAACCGGGGGATCACCGTCTCGGTGCGCAAGAGTCGAGGTCGGGATATCCGCGCCGCCTGCGGGCAACTGATCGTCGAGGGCTCCGACCCTTCACCGGCGCAGGCGATGGCGGATCGCTTGAGCTCGGAGGCCGGTTCGTGAAGTCCGGTGGGTCTAGTGCACGACCACGCCGGTCACGGTCTGCCCCGTCGACGTGATGCGCACGCGGACTCGCTCATTCTCCGGGACGCATTGCGGCACGTGCACCTTGAGATAATTGTCGGTGACTGCAATACGTCCACCTTCGATGGTCAAGGCCGGACGCTCGGCGCCAAGTTGAGCGGCATGGAAGGCGGCGGCCAAGGAGCCACCCACCTCTCGAACCGCACGTGCACGTTCTCGGATCGTAGGCTTGTCGAGCTTCCCCGGCATGTCGGTGGCCTCCGTGCCCGGTCGGTCGGAGTACGGGAAGACGTGCAGATAGGTCAACGGACTCGCCATGAGGTACTTCAGGTTCATGCGGTGATCGTCCTCAGTCTCCCCAGGGAAGCCGACAACCATGTCCGACCCAATCCCCGCGTGGGGCATCAGCTCTCGAACGCGCCCGGACACCCGTCGATAGTGCGCCACCGTGTAGGGCCGACGCATGGCCCGAAGCACTCGGTCGCTCGCGCTCTGAAGAGGGAGATGCAAATGCGGCGCAAAGCGGCCGCTTCGAGCCACCAAATCGACGATCTCGTCACTGCAGTCCATCGGCTCGAGCGAACTCAGCCGAAACAGCACCGAGCTCGGATGTCGGTCGAGGGCACGTAGCAGGCCAAGCAGGGAACTGGCAGGAGTCAGATCGCGGCCATACGAACCGATGTGGACGCCAGTCAGTGACGCCTCTTTGAAACCTTCCGACGCGATGCGATCGACCTCGGACGCGACCGCCTCAAGGGACTTGCTCCGGCCAGACCCTCGAGTCGAGGGAATGATGCAGTAGGCACATGTCTCGTCGCAGCCGGTCTGCACGCGAAGCGTATAGCTGGTTCTGCCTGACGATCCGGGAGCCATCGATGCGCCGCAGGCATGGTCGCCTCCACCATACCGAGCGGCAGTCGTGAGGGCCTCCGGTACACGCCGTTCAAGCTCCGAGACGAAGATTGTCTTTTCGTGGTTCGGGATGATTGCGGCAACCCCGGGCAACTTGGAGAGGTCGTCGGCGGCACGCGTCGCGTAACAGCCAGTGGCCACAATGCGTGCAGATGGATTGTTCCGGGCGATCCGGCGAATGACCTGGCGAGCACCGTGATCGGCGTTGGCGGTGACCGAGCACGTGTTGACGATGACGAGGTCCGCGTCGTCTGGTGTGGAAGGCGCCCCGCCCGCAGACTGCAGCTCCCGCTCGATGTCAGCGGAGTCCGCCTGGTTGACGCGGCACCCAAACGTCACGATCGCATATCGCACGCTCTGGAGTCTAAACCGACATGTCGTCGGTTTGCCCGGAGAGCCACGACAGCGGTTCGTTCCCTAACGTCGATCGAAGCGTCAGGTTCACCCCAAGGACAACACCCGCGATGCCAAGTGCGGGGCTCAGGAGCCACGGGAAGTCGGCGATCGCACGGATGTTCGACGCGTCCTGAAGCATGACGCCCCAGCTCACGATGGGATAGGAAAATCCGAGCCCGACGTACGACAGGGTTGCCTCGGCGAGGATGAAGCCGGGCACCAGCAACGTCGCCTGCGTGCCCAGGTAACCGAACGTCGCGGGGAGCACGTGCCCGGTCACGAGTCGTGTCGTGGAGATGCCGACGGACCGTGCGGCCAACGTGTAGTCCTGCCGCCACTCCGACATCACAATGGCCCGAACCCCGCGGGCCACATACGGCCACCCGACAATCGAGAACACGCCGACCATCAAGACGAAGGTCACCATCGGAGACAGGACGAGTGGCGTGACGGACCGCAGGACCAACACGACATAGAGCGCCGGCAGCATCAGCACGAAGTCGGCGATCCGCATGGCAACTTCATCGACCAGTCCCCCGCTCACGCCCGCGATCGCTCCAATCCCCGCACCAACCAGCAGCGCTGCGAACGCTGCGACCAAGGCGACGCTCAACGAGGCTCGCGCGCCAAACAAGAGCCGCGAGAAAACGTCGCGCCCCAACTGGTCGGCGCCAAGAAGCAAGAGCGGCCCCTCTTGGGGCTTCGCGACCTGAACCAGTCTGCCGCCCGATAGCCAGACCAGTGGTCGGAACCTGGAGCGATCCTCGACGAAGAGCCTCTCGAGTCGGTCGGTGAGTTCGAGGGGATACACGAATGGCGCACGCAGCACGCCGTCGTCACCGACAACATGAATCCATGTCGGCGGCGCGTAGAGGTGATCCCGGAACTGGGTCGACGGATCGTTGGGGGCGATCACCGGCGCGGCCACCGCAAGAACCGCAATGAGCCCCAGCGCCGAGACGCCGAACCAGCGGAGCGTCATGATTGGTTCCGAAGACGCGGATCGCACGCGAACAGCGCAGCGTCTGCTGCAAGGTTGCCAAACGCCAGAAACATCGATCCTGCCACCGCACAGCCGGCGACGAGATTCATGTCGCGAGCGACAAGCGCCTCGTACGTGAGCTGTCCGAGCCCGGGCCAGGCGCTCACGATCTCGACAATGAACGAACCACTGAAGACGCTGCCGATAATCACACCGTAGACGCCAACGACGGGACGAATGGCCACCGGCAACGCATGGCCCCACACGACGCGCCGCCACGGCACACCCCGCGCGACGGCCGCGCGAACGTGCGGCAGCCTAAGAGCCTCGGTCATCGACTGGAACTGCAGTCGCTGGAGGGTCGCAGCTAACGGAATGGCGATCGCCGCGGTTGGCAAAACGAGATGCCACGCAAGGTCGATCGTCCGCGGCCACCACCCTAGCGCTTGCGCCTGTGCCGAGCTCATGCCACCGACAGGGAACCACCCCGTCCGAGCCGCGATGAGCACCAAGAGGAGAGCACCTAGCGTAGAGACTTCTGGGCACCGATGCAGGAGGACCGATGCGCCAAGAGCGACCATGCCGCCCGATGTGGCGGCGAAGTACCGCTCTAATGGCGCCTGCTGGCCGCCCGCACCTACACACCTTGGCCGCGCTGATGGCGGCCACCCACACCGAAGGCCCTCGCAACGGTCTGGCGCGCCGTGCGGGCCCTCGGCCTGACCACCGGTCCGGCCGTCCGGATGACGTGTCGCGCACGCGGCGGCGCCGCCATGTCGCCCACCTCGGCTCGCGGATATCTGCTTCGGCGGTACGGCCGGGCACAGCGCGGCGCGCGCGTCCACGACCACGCCCCCTGCGGGCGCTGGCCGACCCGCACGTTTCTCGCCGCGTTGCGGGTCACGGGGCTGACCGCACCGGGGGTCTTCCGGCCGATCGATGGCGAGCGCTTCCGCGCCTCCATCGAACAGATCCGCCGACCCTGCAGCCCGGCGCCGTGGCCGACAATCCGAGCATCCAACGCGCCATCCAGGCCGCCGGGGCCATCTGGTGGCCACCCGACAGCCCGGACCTCAATCCCATCGAGCTTCGCGAAGAACCGCAGCACCGAGACGCTCCGGCCGTTCCTCGGCGAGTGCTTGGCGAGCCCCGAATGCCGCAACTATTTCGGCACTGCGGGTACTCGGCCGCCACACGGTCATGAAAACCTTTAGTAGAGAGGGCACGGAGATCGCCAAGAGCGACCAGCCGCCCACGACGGCTCTAATTGCTGGCCGCCCGCTTGCTGCCCACACACCGAGGGCAAGCCCCAGGATCGTGGCGACGCCAAGGCTCGCGATAGCCAGAACTGCCGTGTTTTGTGTTCGCTCCCCGAGTAGCTCCAGAACCGGTCGGCCGTACCGAGTCGATCGTCCGAAGTCGAACCGAGCGATGTGCGAGACCCAGTTGGCGTACTGAACCGCGAATGGCCGATCGAGCCCAAGCCGTGCCCGCTCGCGAGCCACCGTCTCTTGACTGACCCCTGGACGACGCAGATCGGCTGTTGCGTCACCCGGGGCCAAGTAGACCAACCAGAATGATCCGGATGACACAAGAGCCACAAGTAGGCACGCGAAGGCCGCGCGCCTTGTCACGAACCGGATGAACGACCGTGATGCCATCGGCGAACCCAGACCGCCGTGACGTCACGGGCTCAGCGCACTCGAGAGCACCTGAGGCCCGCCGCCTGCCAAATCGTCGGCGTTCCACAGGATGAACGGCTCGAGCAACGCGGCCTGCGCATTCGCGACGCGGGGTGATGTCGCAATGACGACGCGAGGCGCGGCGAAATAGATTGCCGGAACGTACTCGGCAAAGATCTGCTGCACCTCGTCGAACAGCTCTTTCCGCTTGGCCTGATCGCTCGTGGTGATCTGCTGGCGCATCAGGAGATCGATCCGGTGCTCCCACTCGGTGGCTGGCTCCGGCTGATTCGGATTCCAAAAATGAAAGGCTGAGCCGCTCAGCCAGAGGTCCAGGTTCGAGGCCGGATCAGTGTCGCTCGACACGAAGCCGAGATACACCGCGTCGAAGTCCATGCGAGTCACACGTTCGATGAGTGCGCCAAACTCCAGGGTCACGACATCGGCGGTGATACCAACCCGGCGAAGATCATCGGCGATAACGGCGGTCGCCCGCTCTCGCACGGTGTTGCCGCGCTGCGTCAGCAGGGTGAACCGAACCGGACGTCCGGCACCGTCCTCGAGACTTCCGTCGCCGTCGACGTCCGTAAGACCCAATGCACCGAGTCGGCGACGCGCCATGTCGGGATCATGCCGGTAAACCTCGATGTCAGGGTTGTACCAACGTCGGTTGGAAGATGTGATCGGGCCGAACACCGGCTCACCCAATCCCAAGTACACCGTGTCCGCGAACGACCTCCGGTCCACTGCGTGCGATACCGCTCGGCGAAACTCGTCGGCCTGCAGCCACGCACGCCTCGGATCGCCCGCCATGCTCTCCGGTTTCAGATTGAAAAACAGGAAATCTGCGTCGAGCGCGACGCCTGGCTCGATCAACTTCGCCCGCCCCTGGGAAGCCGCGCGCCGGATCGAGGCGTAGTCCTCCGCGCGAACACCGTCTTGCGTAAAGTCGAGCTCACCCGCCTCCAACCGCAGCATCTCGGCGTCCTGATCGGGAACGATCTCAAGGGTCAGACGGTCCAGTCGAGGCAGCTGCTCACGGTCGTCGCTGAGCCGCCAGTAGTGCAAGTTGCGCGCGAAGACGAGACGCTGACCCGGAGAATAGTCCGACAGAACAAACGGACCGAGGCCGACGAGGGACTCTGGCGGAGTCGTTACATCCCACGTCTCGGCCAGTGTGCCTTCCGCCATGGCACGCGCCAGTCGGTGCTTGGGAAGCATCGGCAGGCTACTGAGGATCCGGATGCCCGGGCTGAACCGCTCCGGGAAGGTCACGACGACCGTTGTCTCGTCCAGTGCGGTGACCCGCAGTCGCTTCCCATTAATCCGTAGGGAGTCGGCGAGCGGGCTGGCGAGGGTCTCGTCGTAGACCGCATCAAAGGAGAACAACACGTCCTCAGCCGTGAAGCTGGACCCATCAGAGAACCGGACATCGTCCCGCAGGTACAGTTCAAACGAAAGACCGTCGTCCGATCGCGACCAGCGCTCTGCCAGCCACGGCTCGACGCGATCGTTCACCTTGTTGATCCGAACGAGCGTTGCGTGAGTCAGTTCTGTCACGAGGCTCGAGACCTGGTCACGCGCTACCAAGCGGTTGAATGTCCTCGGCTCTGATCGCACGGAGGCAACAAGACCGCCACCCCAGGCGGTTCCCTGCTCTGGAATCGCCGCGCTAGGCCCGGTACAACCCGCCAGGACACACGCCGCAAGTGACAGTAATGCTTGCACTTTCATAGATTTTCTCAAGTGGCCAGATCTTGGCCAACCTAGCCGTACGCCGCTCGCCGATCGCGCTGCGCCAAGAGTGACCAATCTGAGCCGTTTGGCGGGGGCGTTCACTTGTCTTCGCGTTTGAAACGACCACGCCCACCCCCGGAGGCGGCTAACCCATCGACCTCCATGTTGCCGCGTTCCAGCTTGTCTCCGTCCGAGGCGACTTCCTGCGATGCCTCCTTAACCAAAGTGACCTGAGTGAGTTAGCAGATCTTGCGACACCTATTCGAGCAAGAATCGCGCTTTCTTCACCGTGGCACGCATCCTGCCTTTACTAGTTCCACCGGCCGAACCACTGACCGTGGGTGAGGCTGGGTCGGGTCCCCATCAGAGTATCGGCCGGACCTGACGGTTTGATCGCGTTTTCTTGTTGGTGGAGCTGATAGAAATGACTGCTTTCATCGTTCGCCGCGCCCTCTCCCGCTCGTTCCCCCTGGCGATCCTTACCCTGCTGGTGTCGGCAGGACTGGCCTCGCACTCCGAGGCCCAGGTTCGGACGACCCAAGGGGGCATTCCCGGTTTCGACGTGAGCTCGCAGGAACAGATCCAGATCATCGTCTCGGGCTCGCTCGAAGAGATCCGGGTCCTCGCCGAACGATACGGCGCTGAGCTGACGCGAGAGTTGCGTCAAGGTGGGGCGCTGACCATCAGCCCGGATCAGCTCGAGGCGATCAGCCGTGACGCGGCCGGGCACGTTTCCGCTGATGCGATCGTTGAGTCCACGATGTCCGTTTCAGCCGCATCCATCGGCGCCGATCAGGTGTGGGATGGACTCGGTGCCGCGGGTAGCTTTACCGGCGCGGGCATTGGCGTCGCGGTCCTGGATTCGGGCATCAGCGATCACGTGGATCTGTCAGGGCGGGTCGTAGCCGCGGTGGACCTCGTCGACGAGAACGGGAACGGTGAGGATCGGTACGGTCACGGCACGCACGTGGCCGGCATCGTCGCGGGAGGCTCGTAGCGGGGGCGTTGCTCCCGGCGTACATCTGATTAACGTGCGGGTGCTGAACGAGGAGGGATGGGGACACGCAAGCACCGTCATCGCAGGCATCGACTGGGCAATCGAGCACAAGGACCAGTATCGGATCCGAATCCAGAGGTGGACCCCGAAATTCGGACAGCTTGCTAAGGTGGGATCCAGACCCAGGAGAAGGAGTTTGGCATGCCACGGAAGAGACGGCGTTATCCGGCTGAGCTGAAGGCGAAGGTCGCGTTGGAGGCGCTTCGCGAGGAAGCGACGATGGCGGAACTGGCGGCCCGCTACGATGTGCATCCGAACCTGATTACCAACTGGAAGAAGACGGCTCGACAGACGGTGCTGGCCGGCTTCTCGGGGAACCACGAGCGGCAGGAGGCCTCTCGGGAGACCGAGGTCAAGGAGCTGCGGGCAAAGATCGGAGAACTCGTCATCGAGCGGGATTTTTTATCGAAGGCCTTCGGTCGGTGAGCCGCGGCCGGAGAGTCGAGATGGTCGATCCCAACCACCCACGGATCAGCATCGTACGGCAATGCCGCTTGGTGTCGATCGCCCGCTCGTCGTTCTACGACGCGGGCACGGGCGAGAGCCCGTTGACCCTGCGCCTGATGCGGTTGATCGACGAGCAGTTCTTGGAGACGCCGTTCTACGGCTCGCGGCAGATGACACGCTGGCTCCGCCGTCAGGGCGACATGGTCTCTCGCAAGCGGGTGCGCCGCCTGATGCGACTGCTGGGGGTGCACGCGCTCTACCAGCGGCCCAGGACGTCTCAGCCGCACCCGGCGCACCGGATCTATCCCTACCTGCTGCGCGATCTGCCGATCACGCGGCCGAACCACGTGTGGTGCACGGATGTGACCTACATCCCCCTGCGGCGGGGCTTTCTGTACCTGGTCGCCGTGATGGACTGGGCGAGCCGCAAGGTGCTGTCCTGGCGCCTGTCCAACACGCTCGATGCCAGCTTCTGCGTCGAGGCGTTGCACGAGGCGCTCGAGCGTTATGGCCCTCCAGAGATTTTCAATAGCGACCAGGGCAGCCAATTCACCAGCGTCGACGTCACCGACGTGCTCACGGAGGCGGGCATTCGCATCTCGATGGACGGCAAAGGCCGCTGGATGGACAACGTGTTCATCGAGCGGTTGTGGCGATCGCTCAAGTACGAGTGCGTCTACCTGTCGGAGTTCGCGACCGGCTCCCAGGCCCGGACCGGAATCGGCGGGTGGATGGACTTCTACAACGAGCGCCGACCGCACTCTGCGCTCGACGACCGGACGCCGCAAGAGGCGTACACTGACGGAGAGGTTGCTCGGAGCCCGGGGCTACGCCCCGTCTCCCGTCAGCCCAAGGTAGCTTGAATCATGACCCCGGATTTCACCTTAGCTGTGACGAAAACCTGTCCAAAGGATGGGGTCCACCTCTGCCTGAATCTGTCACTCGGTGCCGGAGTCCTGGAATCGTATCGCGATGATCCGTTGGGTCAGGCCGTCGAGCGAGCAGTGAACGCCGGAATCGTCGTGGTGTGTTCCGCGGGCAACTTTGGAAAGACGGAAGAAGGAACGCCGGTCATTGGTGGGGTCACGGCGCCGGGCAACACGCCAAGCGCTCTCACCGTGGGCGCCATCAACACGTTCGGTACGGCCGCGCGTTCGGATGACGAAGTTACCTCCTACAGCTCGCGCGGGCCAACGGCCATCGACTACGTCTTGAAGCCGGACCTCGTGGCGCCCGGGAACAAGGTCGTCTCACTGCAGGCGCCAGCTTCATATCTCGCAACGAACTACCCCGAGCGCCAGGTCCCGGGCGGCTACCTAAAGCTCAGTGGCACAAGCATGTCGGCGGCGGTCGTGTCGGGCGCAGCGGCCCTCTTACTCGAGAGCAACCCAGAGCTCACGCCGCAGCAGGTCAAGGTCGCCCTCCAGTCCTCAGCGTCACCGGTCGACGGAGCCGGACTCGTGGAAGCAGGAGCCGGAAGTGTAAATGTCATTTCCGCTCTCTACACGGCGTTGACGGGCCCAAGTTCCGAGCTGCCAGCAGCCGTCATTGGCGGCGAACCAGTGCCCTCCGGTGGGCTTGTGTTCTTCTCGCGTCTACTGGTCCCTGCCCGTGGCAGTCAGGACGCCCAGAACCTATCCCAGCTCGCAGTGCTGCTAGCGCACCACAACACCGTTCTCAACCTGAGGGAACAACCCATCGCCAATCTTGGATCGGGGGATGTCCCGTGCGCTGTTGAAACTCAGCGGCAGCTTGGTTCACGACTACGCAACCATCTCTGACGACTCCCCGAGTCCTAACCGCGCGTCGCGTGCCCGGAGGGCAGCGACCAGCGCGGGCATATCTTGACATCCTTGCACCCGACGGAACCCCTTCGCCGCTTCGAGCACCCCGGCGGCCACCCAGCGCAGCACCATCGTCCCGCCGCGCCAGCGTTTCACATGGCGCTGCACGTGGCGCGTTCGGCTGAGGAGACTCTCGATGGCGTTCGTGGTGGCGAGCGATCGTTGGAGACGCTCCGACAGACCCACGCCGAGCACGGTCAGCGTCTCGTCGAGCCCTTCCCGCACGCTCGTGGCCGCACTCGGGTAGTCAGTATCCACGCGCCGCGCCAGGTCCTGCAGCAGACGCTTGGCCGTCTTGACGTGGCTGTTCGTGTAGGCGCGCGTGAGGACCGCCTTCACCCACGGCCGCTGTGCCTCAGGGAGATGCTCCAAGATATTCCGGCCCTTATGGACCTGACACCGCTGCACCAGTGCGGCGCGCCCGAATGTCTGGGTCACGGCCGTGTCGAGGGCCTTCGCGCCATCGACGATCACCAGCAGGCTCCGGTCGGTGCGCAGCCCGCGGCTGGCGAGATTGGTCAAGAGCCCCTGACAGACCGTCGCGTTCTCCGTGGCCCCTTCCCACAGGCCGAGCGGGTGTTTCGCGCCCATTTTATCGATGCCTCGGGCGACAACGATACAGTGTCCACCCACGTGCACGCCATCAATCAGCAGCCCCACCAGGTCCAGCGCGTCGAGCGGCGTCGCCCGCCACGCATCCAGCTGCGCCTGAGTCTGCGCGACAACGCGTCGACTGACCGCACGCTTGCTCGTGCCCCGCGTGGTGACGTCGGCGCCGAGCGGTTCCAGACTCCGCGCATACTGGCGGGTCGCCACACCGATCAGCATCTGGTCGACCACGCGCCGGTTCAGCGGGTCCGCATTCGCGAATGCCCGGGCCGTTGGCAACGGAACCTCCTCGCCGGCGCGCCGCGCACGGGGCCGACGAATCGCCACCTTCCGCCCGCCCAGCACGACCTGACTCGGCGTATGCCCCGTTCGAGACGCCTGGCGCGCAGGGTGATGCGCATACCGTGGCCCACAGACGGCGGCCCGATCCTCTTCCAGCATGGCTTCGAGTACCTTCAGGCCAGACACGACGACCAGCTCCTGGAGCTCGGCCTGCGTATCAATGAGGATATCGACCAACGGTAGGTGCCGTGGCGTCGGGGATACCGATTGGCGACGGCGAGGGACTGTGCGAGACGGCTTCTTCATGGCGGCTCCCTGCTGGTCGTGATAGACGGCCGGTGGGAAAACCTGGGGCTGAAGCCCCCAGAAAGGAGCCGCCATGAAGAAGTTTGGCACAGGCATTCGTGGGCGCCAATCAGCATTGCCGGCACCACGGCACCTTCCATTGGTCGACATCCTGGTCGATGCACAGGCCGAGCTCCAAGAGCTGGTCGTCGCGTCGGGCCTGAAGGTCCTCGCGGCGATGTTGGAAGAGGATCGCGTGGCCGTGTGCGGTCCGCGGTATGCGCATCAGCCCGCGCGGCGGGCGTCTCGGGCGGGCCATGCGCCCAGCGAAGTCGTGCTGGGGGGCCGCAAGGTCGCCCTGCGTCGGCCGCGGGTGCGGCGCGACGGCCAGGAGGTCGCGCTGCCATCCGTCCAGGCCTTTCCGAACACGGATCCGCTCACCAGGCGCGTGGTCGAACAGATGCTCATCGGCGTGGCCACGCGCCAGTATGGCCGGAGTCTAGAACCGCTGGGGGCCGACGTCCGCACGCGGGGCACAAGCAAGAGTGCCGTGAGTCGGCGGTTTGTGGCGCAGACGCAGGCGCAACTCGATGCGTGGCGGGCGACGCCGCTCGACGACCTCGAGCTGGTGGCGCTACTGATCGATGGGGTCCACGTCGGCGGCCACTGCATCGTCGTGGCGCTGGGCCTCGATAAAACGGGCGCCACACACCCTCTTGGCCTCTGGGAAGGGTCAGCGGAGAACACGACCGTGTGTCAGGGCTTGCTGACCAATCTGCAGAGCCGCGGGCTGCGGACCGACCGCAGTCTGCTCGTCATCCTCGATGGAGCGCAAGCGCTCCACACTGCGGTGACGCAGACCTTCGGCCCCGCAGCCCTGGTACAACGATGCCAGGTGCATAAACGGCGCAACGTGCTCGAGTATCTGCCCGAGGCCCAGCGTCCGTGGGTGAAGGCGACCCTCACGCGCGCTTATACGCACACCGACATCAAGGCGGCCCGGCGCTTGTTGCAGGACCTGGCCCGGCGGTTGGACGTCGATTATCCGAGTGCAGCCGCCAGCATACGGGAAGGGCTCGATGAGACGCTCACCGTAGTCGAGTTGCAGCTCTCGGAGCGGCTCCGCCGATCGCTGGCGACGACCAACGCCATCGAGAGCCTCCTGAGCCGGACACGCCACGTGAAGCGGAACGTGAAACGCTGGCGCGGGGGTACGATGGTGCTCCGCTGGGTCGCTGCCGGTGTGCTGGAAGCGGCCAAAGGATTCCGGCGGGTGAAGGGGTGTAAGGACATGCCCGTGCTGGTCGCCGCGTTGCGAGCACGTGACGCTCAGCTGGGGCTCGATGCATCGTCGGGGATGGTTGCGTAGTCGTCACCCGAGCCGCCGCTGAATTTCAACAGCGGATGGGACAAGCCCTCGCAGGTTTGCCGAACCGGCAGGCAACCAAACGGCCCAGGCCCTTCAACGATTGGCACCCACTGGCCTGAACATTGGCGATGCTGAGAAAGACAAGGTCGGGGACGCCGAACGCCTTGAGCGATTCATTGCGACGGAGCTCGCTCGGCATCCGGGACCGAGTTTCTCGGTGCTGCTGGTGCATGATATCGGCCTGAGGGGAGACCAGAAGCTGGTCGAGATCGGAGCCGTCGTCCGCCGGTCGCTTCGACCCTCTGACGAGATCGTCTATTTAGGCAAACAGGAGTTTGTGGTCCTAATGCCACGAACGGATGAGCGGGCCTGCGCAGAGGTGACCGAAATCGTTTCAAGAACACTCGAACGGTCGCCAGTAACTATTGGCGGTGCCTCGAGCCCCGACGACGGATCAACGGTGTCGGCGCTGCTTAGGACGGCCAGAGAACGTTTAGCGACCCGAAGCAATTTGGGCGAGAACCGCTCTCAATCGAACTCGGCGATACACTGAGCGAGCCTGCGCAGAGTGGCTGGGGGTCCTCGAACTCGCTAGGGCGGAGGTTGACCGAGGGCACTTCGCAGGTGCCCTGACAGCTCTGTCCTCCGCACGTTCCGAACCCAACAGCCCTTCTTACCTTGACGAGGAGGTTCTGATAGCCGAGGTGTTGGTGGCAACTGTAAATTTCCCATTTGTGGCAACCGAAAACCGCACACGTTAGTGGTGGGCGGGCTCTGCCCTGCGTTCCACGATGTTGGCGAATCCAACAGCGAGGGAGCGGGGGGCAAATGCACGGATGGGAGACGAGGATGCTGCTGAGGCACTCTCTGCAACGGGGTGTCTCGAAGGCCGCGTTGGCGAGACGCTTCGGGGTGAGCCGCCGGACGATCCACGAATGGGTCGAGACGGGTCAGTTGGACCGGGACCTGTCGTCAGGGGGTGCGCGCTACGCGCCACGTCCAGCCGTGCCCCACAAGCTGGCTCCCGACACCGGGATCATCGAGGCACGTCTCGAGGAGTTCCCCGGTCTGTCGGCGACGCGTCTGTTCGACGAGGTCCGCGCGGCGGGCTCCCCCGGTGGCTACAGCCGTGTGCGGGACGACGTCCGCGCGGTACGCCCGCGCGAGCCGGTCGAGGCGGTGGTGCGGTTCGAGACGCCGCCGGGGCGTCAGGGCCAGGTGGACGTCGCGACGTTCACGCTGCCCTGGGGCCGCCGGCCCGCCCTGGTGGTGGTGCTGAGCCACTCCCGGCTGCTGTGGCTGCGCTTCTACCGTCGGCAGACGATGGCCGTGCTGACCGAGGGGCTGGAGCGCGCGTTCGCGCGGTTCGGCGGTGTCCCGACGGCGCTCGTGTTCGACCAGATGCGCGCGGTCGTGCTGTCGGACGGCCGCGTGGGCGGCGGCGAGCTGGTGTTGAACGCGGAGTGTCTGCGCGTTGCCGCGCCCTGGGGGTTCCACCCGCGCGCGTGCCGGCCGTATCGGGCGCAGACGAAGGGCAAGGTGGAGCGGCCGATCCGCTACATCCGTGACAGCTTCTTCGACGGGCGCGCGTTCGCGAACGACGAGGACCTCAACGAGCAGGCGTCGCGCTGGCTGGAGGGCCCGGCCACTGTGCGCCGGCACGCCACGACGGGCGAGCGCCCGGTGGACCGCGTCGAGCGGGACGAGCGTGAGGCCCTCGGTCCGTTGGCACGCCGTCCCTACCAGCGTGTTGGCGTCCAGCCCGCCACCGAGCCGACCCGCCGGCGGCGTGCCCGACACCGGCAAGGTGGAGCGCCGGTCGTTGCGGGTCTATGCGGACGCGGCGGGATGACGGCACCGGCGCGTGACCGGCGCGACCGGCTGCGGGCGATGCTGGCGGACCTGAAGATGCCCGGCGCGCTGGAAGCGGTCGACGGCGGGCTGGCCAAGGGCGACAGCGGGGCGGTGACGGCGGGCGACGCGATCGAGCAGGTGCTGGGCGCCCAGATCGCGCTGCGCAACAACCGTCGCCGGCAGGCCGCGATGCGCGCCTCGCGCCTGCCGGCCGTCAAGACGCTGGCGCAGGTTGATTTCACCTTCCAGCCGAGCCTCAAGCGCGAGCAGATCGAGAGCCTGCACGAGCTGGGATTCCTCGACCGCCGCGAGAACGTTATCCTGCTCGGCCCGCCTGGGGTGGGCAAGACGCATCTGGCGATCAGCCTGGCGATCGCGGCCGCCGAGGCCGGCCGACGCGTCTACGACGGGACGTTGGCGGGATTGATCGACTCGCTCACCGACGCCAGGGCCGCGGGCGCGCTGTCCCGGCGGCTGCGCGTGCTGACGCATCCCGCGCTGCTCGTGGTCGACGAGATCGGCGACCTGCCGGTCAGCCAGGACGGCGCCGTGCTCTTCTTCCAACTGATCAACGCCCGGCACGAGCGGGCGTCGACGGTGCTGACCTCGAACAAGGGCTTCGAGGAATGGGGACACGTGCTTGGAGATGAGGGCATGGCGGCGGCGCTCATCGACCGGCTGCTGCACCATTGCCACATCGTCAACATCCGGGGCAACAGCTACCGGATGCGGGAGCATCAGCACTGGCTGAGGACAGCGTCGGACGAACAGCGTGAGGGAGTCGCCACGTGACCGCCGGCTCCGCAGCGTCGCGGCGCGTGTTGGCCAGGACTCCGGTCGCTCCGCTCCCGGCGTCCAGCCCAACACGCCCGGTGGGCATCACCGGGAGAACGTCCGCTCCGCCCGACAGCTCTCTCCCCGAAGTGTGCAGTTTTCGGTTGCCATTGACATTCCTCCTTGGAGAAGAGTTACCGGCGGGTTACGACGCCATTCTAGCGCTCGATCGAGGTGGTTTCCAGAGGTTTCTGCGCTCGTACAGCGGCCGGGCGGGCGAGGTCTCAGCTCCGCCCGGTTCGACGCCAGGGAATCACAGCGCAACGGCAGAGCCGCCTCACCCCGCTAGGTAGAACGACACCCCGAGCGCCAGGGGGATCAAATACGTCACGAGTACCACCAGGCCAATGACACGCCACGCGGGGGGCTGGTAGTACCGCACCAGCGTCGCCGCCCCAAGCACCACGAGCAGGATCTCGGCGCCCATCACCGGCAGACCGTAGTGCTGCGGATCCCAGTAGGAGACGGGACTCTCGAATCGCCAGTCCGTCAACGGAAAGAAGTGCCCGTGCGCGTCTTCTCGATGGAGCGGCAGATCAGCCAGACAGTGCACCGCCATGCTCGAGAGAAACGCGAGCCACCGGGTCGACTGGAGACGCCACGCAATTGCACATCCCACCGCAATGAAGGGCAGGGAGTTGAAGACGTCGAAGAACGTCTGCCACTCCGGGTCGAAGTAGCGAACCGACCAAATGATCCCCTGCGATGTGCCGAGAACGAACCGCTCGTACACAAAGAAGACGATCATCGGCAGGTCGGGCACGAACGCGCCACTCGTGATCGCCAGCCAATGAGGCTGCCAGCGGTCACGCCCGAGGACTAAGGCGCTCACGATCAAATGAGCCGGCGTATTCATAGAGTGTCTGGAGACGCGATCCTCGGCGGCGTGCCGGGCTGCGGTCTCAGCGGAGCAAACCGTCTGCCCGGTTTGCGGAGCCTGAGACCCCAGCCTGGTGCGATGCCAGGAAATCAGAGCGCAGCGGCTGACGGTGACGCGGCTGGGACACCTACTCCTCGAGCTGCTCAGTCGCCTCGCGAAACAGATCCACGACCGGTCGGTTCCGGAGCAGTGCGAGCGCGGTGTGTGCGTCGCACCATCGTCGCCGGCGAAGTCCCGCCTCGGGCCACTCATCGTCCACGCGCGTCACATCCATCAAGAAGACCTCGACCGTGAAGGTCAGGCCCCACTTCTTCTGCGTAAACGACCCGATCGGCGCACCGATCAGCTCGCCGTGGATGCCGGCCTCTTCGTACGCCTCTTTGAGCGCCGTCTCGCGTGCCGACTCACTCAGCTCGATGATTCCCTTGGGAATCGTCCACCTGCGGCCGCTCGATGTGGTGACCAGACAGTACGAAGTCACGCCGGAGTAGCGGCGAAATGCAATGACGCCGGCCTGCCTGGCTTCGGTTGAAGACCCGGGCTCAGGTGGGGCCGGCTCAATCACGCCAGGGCCTCGAGCGTGGCCGTCAACAGACGGTAGAAGCGATCGACCGACCCGATGTGTACGCGCTCGTCGGGCGAGTGAGGGAATTCGATGATCGGCCCGAACGAAATCATGTCGATGCCAGGCACTTTCTTGCCGATGATGCCGCACTCGAGCCCAGCATGAATCGCCTTCACCTCCGGCTCTGTGCCGAACTCCCGCGCGTGCACGACTTTGACGACTGACAGCAGATGCGAATCGAGATCGGGCTTCCAGCCTGGATAGGGAATGTCCTCCTCGACCGACGCGCCCGCCAGGAAGCCCATCGCCCGGACGCGACGTCGCAACGCTTCGAGCGCAGAATCGATCGACGAGCGAGTGCTCACACCGACCGTGAGCGACGTTCCGTTCTGCTTGACCGTCGCGACGTTGGAACTGGTCTCCACCAGGTCGGGAATCTCGTAGCTCATCGCCTCGACCCCGTGCGGAAGCGCGGTGATCAGGCGAAGCACGGTTTGAGTCGTCGCATCGTCCCACACCGCATCCGGCGTCTCCGACGTCTCGGCCACGAAAGTCATCCCCGGATCGGCCGGACGGTATTCCGACTGGATCTCGTCCACCTCGGCGCGGAGCGCGCTGAGGAGTCCGTCCTCGGTGTCCGCGGCGACAACGACCGTCGCGAACGCTTCTCGCGGAATCGCGTTATGCGCGCTGCCACCGTTGAACGCCGCCAAGCGGAACGAGGTGCCAAGCGAGGCGGTCCACAGTGCGCGTGCAAGCAGCTTCACGGCGTTGCCGCGCTGCACGTGGATGTCGCAGCCGGAGTGGCCTCCCTTCAACCCCTTCAGCGCGAGGCTCACGGCGACCTCGTCGGGACCAACCGGCGCCGTCGTCAATGGAACCGTCAGCTGGCTGTCGCCGCCCCCGGCGCACCCGACATAGAGAACGCCCTCCTCTTCCGAATCGAGATTGATCAGCTGACGTCCCTCGAGCAGCGACGAATCGAGCTCGGCCGCGCCGGTCAGCCCGGTTTCCTCATCGATGGTGAAGAGGAACTCGAGCGGACCGTGCACGAGATCGGTGGCCCCCATGACCGCGAGCATCGTGGCGACGCCGATCCCGTTGTCCGAGCCGAGTGTCGTCCCATCAGCCGTAAGGTAGTCTCCCGCCTGCACCGGCATGATCGCGTCGCGCGCGAAGTCGTGCTGATGGTCGGCGTTCTTTTCGTTGACCATATCGAGGTGCGACTGCAGAACTGTCACCGCCGCGCCTTCGTCGCCCGCCGTTCCCGGCTTCTTCACCACGACGTTCCCGACGTCATCCACCTGATGCGATAAGCCGGCCCAATCCGCGACCGCCAGCACGGTGCGACGCATCTGGTCCTCATTCTTCGATCCCCGCGGGATCGTCAGAATCTTGTCGAAATGCTTCCAGAGTGGGATCGGTTCGAGCTCAGCAACAAAGGTCATCGGTCTCTCCGCCTCAACGGCGTCGGTCAGGTCGGCTAGCCACTATAAACTGATTCTGTGACGCTGCTTGGACAACTCGCCGGCCCGTTCCGGCTCCCGGATTCGACCGGACGCCACCACGCGCTCGAGGACTATCGCGGCACGTGGACGCTGCTGGTGTTCCATCGTCACCTCCGTTGACTACCCTGTCGACGACACCTGCTGCAGTTGCAGCAGGCTGATGCCATCCTGCGCGAGCTCGAGGTCCGTATCGTCATCGTAACCTTCGAAACACCGGGTGCCGTTGATGACTACCGTGCTGAAACTGGGATTGAATGGCCGATCTTGATCGATGCCAGCCGGGACATCTACCGGGCCTACGGCATGCAGCGAGCGAAGCTTCGCCACCTGATCGGGCCGACGACGCTGCTAGCCTATGCGAAGGAGGCCCTGCGGGGAACGCTCCCCCGCCGACCAACCGGCGACACAACCCAACAGGGTGGCGACATCCTGGTCGACCCGGACGGCGTCGTGCGATTCCACCATGTGGGGGCCGGGTCAGGGTACCGCCCACCAATCGACGAGATTCTCGCCGCGCGGCGCGTGTGAACTGTGGCCTCAGCTATAGCAAGCCGTCCGCCCGGCTTGCGTAGCGAGACCACAGCCAGCGCGACGCCCTAGGGTATCGCTCTACTACCGGTGTCGCCGGTGGCGACGTTCGCGACGATGTCGGCGCTGGTGGCGGCGATCGTCGTAGTCGTCACCGCGATAGTACCGGCGGTCGTCGTAGCCGGAGCCGTAGCCGTGCCGGTACCCGTAGACCGGATACGACGGCGCGTAGTACCGCGGCGAGTACGAGTGGCGAACCATATGCGCGCCGAGCAGTGCGCACGACTCGTGGTGGTTGTAGTAGCCGCCCTCTCGGTAGCAGAAGTTGCCGCAGCGATGGCCATTGCCATGACGCTTGATCTTGTGCTTTGTACGGTAATAGCGACCCGGATAGTGCCGGTGTCGAGGCGCTGAGTGGTATCCCACCGTGAAGTGGATGCCGCCGATGCGTGCGCCACCGATCGCATGCCAGAACGATTCGGCCTGAGCTGTCGCGAACCCGCCGGCCCCAAATACGAGCCCGACCACCAACGCTGTTGTCATCATTACCTGATGCATGATCCTGCCTCCGCTTCTGAGCGCATCGCTACGGAATGAACATCACGAACTGTGCCAGGGCGGTGGGCGGGGATTTCGCCGGTAGAACGGGATCTTTATCGAGCACAAAAGCGTCGTCGTCCATTCCGGAGGACGCGGTCGACCTGTTTCGGCACGGGCACGGTCCGGTGATACCATTCGCGGGATGACTGGAAGAAGTGTGAAAAATGCCGTGGAACTCTTGTTCGTCGCCGGCTGTCTGGTCGCCGTCGCGACAAGTCGCACGACCGTCCGCGCCGAAACCCAGGAACACGTCGGGACCTACGCCCAGGCCGACGTCGAGTTCGGGCTCGGACTCTACCGGTCGACGTGTGCCACGTGCCACGGAGAGGACGGCGGAGGCGTGACGGGAATCAACCTCCGGATTGCCACGCCACGCGCCACAACGGATGAGGCGCTGATGATGCTCATTGCGACCGGCATTCCGGATACGGCAATGCCTCCCGGGCAGTATTCCCTGTCGGAGCTCACCGCCCTCGTGGCCTACATCCGAAACATGGGTGAGCTCGATGCCCGCGACGTGCAGATTGGCGACGCCGGTCGAGGCAAGTTGCTCGTCAGCGGCAAGGGCAACTGCACGAGCTGTCATCGCATCGGGCAGACCGGCACTTCGGGCTCGGCGCCTGAGCTGACCGACATCGGGAACCTTCGAACTGCCGGTCGATTGGAAGCGTCGCTCCTCGATCCCACCGACGCGATGATCCCGATCAACCGTCCGGTTCGCGCGGTGCTAGCCGACGGCACTGTGGTCAGCGGCCGCCGGCTGAACGAGGACACCTACTCGGTGCAACTGATTGACGACAACGGCCGGCTGCGGTCGCTCGACAAGACGACGCTGCGCGAGCTCACGGTCATCACCGAGTCGCCGATGCCGTCGTATGCCGACGAATTGAGCGAACAGGAGATTGCTGACCTGATCGCCTACCTGCTGACGCTGCGAGGACTGGAGGGGCTCAACCAATGACTCGAACGTTCACGATGCTCGCCCTCGTTCTCGCCCTGGTGGGCGGGTCGATCGCCGTGGCGCAGGAAACCGGCGTGACGTTCGAGCGCCTGCTGAACGCCGCCGCCGAGCCTCACAACTGGCTGACCTACTCCGGCACCTACAACAGTCAGCGACACACCGCGCTCGACCAGATCACGATTGACAACGCCACAGAACTCGAGCTGAAGTGGGTGTTCCAGGCCCAGTCGCTGCAGGCGTTCGAGGCAACGCCGATCGTGGTCGACGGCATCATGTACCTGACCGAGGCACCCAACACGGTCGTCGCGCTCGACGCCAAGCTCGGGCGCGTGTTCTGGAGGTACCAGTACAACCCACGCGAGGCGTCGCGCCCGTGCTGCGGCCGTCTCAACCGGGGCCTTGGCATCCTCGGCAACACATTGTTCATGGCGACGATCGATGCCCGACTCATCGCGATCGACGCAACCACCGGCCAGCCGACCTGGGTGACCGACGTGGCCGATCCCGCAGAGGGTTACGCGCTGACAGTGGCGCCGCTCGTGATCAAGGACAAGGTGATCGTCGGCGTTGCGGGGGGCGAGTACGGCATCCGCGGGTTCATCGCGGCGTACGACGCTGCCACCGGGGAGGAAGCCTGGCGCTTCTACACCATCCCCGGCCCTGGCGAACCCGGGCATGAAACCTGGGAAGGGGACGGTGACGCGTGGATGCACGGCGGCGCCTCGGTGTGGCTGACCGGATCGTATGATCCAGACCTCAACTTGACCTACTGGGGCATCGGCAACCCGGGTCCCGACTGGAACCCTGAGCAGCGTCCGGGCGACAACCTGTACTCCGATTCCGTGGTCGCGCTCAACGCCGACACGGGCGAGCTCGATTGGTACTTCCAGTTCACGCCGAACGACGACTACGACTACGACGCGGTGCAGATCCCTGTGCTGGTCGACTATCCCGCGCAAGACGGCAGCACCCTGAAGCTGATGCTTTGGGGGAATCGGAACGGCTTCTTCTACGTGCTCAACCGCGAGAGCGGGCAGTTCATCTCCGGCGACCCGTTCGTGTTCATGAATTGGGCCGAGGGCCTCGACGATGCAGGCCGGCCGGTCGAAACGCCGCAGCCACCCGGGACACCAACCTTCCCCGGCGTGCAGGGCGGCACGAACTGGTACTCGCCGTCCTACAGCCCCAACACGCGGCTGTTCTATGTGTCGTCGTGGGAGAACAACGCGTCGATCTTCGAAGCCCGCGAGGCCGAGTATCAGGCCGGCCAAATCTTCCTTGGAGGCACGCCGGGCAATGGGATCCCCGGCGCGCCGCGGTTACCGAACCTCCAGCGGGGCCCGATCAACAACTGGACTGAGGCCGCCGGCACGGGTGCCGTCATCGCCATCGATCCAGCCACCGGCGATGCGAAGTGGAAGTACGAAATGACGGACGTCACGAGCAGTGGCATCCTGACAACCGCCAGCGACCTGCTGTTGACAGGCAACCGTGAGGGCCACTTTCACGCGCTCGACGCGCGGGATGGCTCGCTGCTGTGGCGGGTCGCGCTCGGCGGCGCGATCGCCATGGGCCCGATCTCGTACTCGGTCGATGGGAAGCAGCTCGTCGCGGCGTCGGCGGGCAACAGCCTGTTCGTGTTCGGGCTGCCCGATTAGTGGAGTGTCCTCCACTAGCCATGCTAGGCTGAATCCGAGGAATCGCTCATGCCGATCTACGAGTATCAGTGCAAGGGCTGCGGCCACGAGTTCGAGCAAGTCGTCTTGCCGAAGACGACGCCGAAGTGCCCGGAATGCGAGAGCCTGGAACTCGAACGGCTCCTGTCACACTTCGCGGTGAGCTCCGAGGGCACGCGACAGACCAACCTACAGTCGGCGCGGAAGCAGTCGCGCAAGACGCAGCGGGACAAGGCGCACGCCGAGCATGAGGCGATGCACCACCATCATCACTAGTGTGGTGAGTGCAACAGATCCGTGGGTGGTGAGACTGCTGCTGACGCTCGTAGTCGGCGCGGGGGTCGCGTGCTCAGGTGAAGCGCCGCCCAAACCGGCTGAACCCGTGTCGAGGTCGTTACAGGCCGACCCCGTTGCCGCAGCCACCGTCAACATCACCGGTCAGGCCCCTACGCCGTCGGAGGGCGCACCCTCCATCATTATCCTCCACCCAGACGCACCGTCGGACGTGCCGGTTCCGACTGAGCCAGCCGTCATGGACCAGTTCGGCCGCGACTTCATCCCCCGCCAACTTCTGGTCCGCCTGGGTCAACCGGTCTTGTTCAAGAACAGTGAGGACGACCTGCATACCGTCCACCTGAAAGACGAGGAGGGCGCTTCCCTCTTCAACGTGGCCATGCCGATCCGCGGCGGCAGCCACGAAACGCTGTTGACCGAGCCCGGCGACTATGCGGTGTCATGCGAAGCCCACCAGGAGATGTCGGCCACCGTTTTCGTGCTGACGACCCCCTACGCCGCCATCGCGGATCGGGCCGGCGTCTTCGCCATCCCCGACGTCGCCATCGGTCGCTACACGCTCGTCCTCCGGCAAGGTGAGCAGCGCCACGAGGAGCCGATCGAGATCACGGCGGACCGCCACGAGCTGACCCTCGAGTTCCCAGCGGGCTCCTGATAGGCCACCCGCACGCCGGCGTCCCCCGCCAAGGCCAGTACAATGAGTCGTGTGAAAGTCTGGCCAGGTAAGCCCTACCCGTTGGGCGCGACATGGGACGGGTTGGGCGTCAATTTCTCACTCTTCTCCCAACACGCGACCGCGGTTGAGCTGTGCTTGTTCGACTCGGTCGACGCGACCCAAGAGGCGGTGCGGGTGCCGTTGACGGAGCAGACCCATCGGGTCTGGCACGGCTACCTCCCGGAGGTGCGATCAGGACAGCTCTACGGCTACCGCGTACATGGGCCGTACGATCCCCAGGCCGGTCACCGCTTCAACGCCGCCAAGGTTGTGCTAGATCCGTACGCGAAGCAGATAGGTCGGCCGGTGCAGTGGAGCGACGAAGCGTTCGGGTACCAGTTGGATCGGCCGGAACGCGATCTCGTTCGTGACGACCGGGACAGTGCCCCGTACGCGCCACTCGGCATGGTCATCGACCCGGCCTTCACCTGGGGCAAGGAGTCGGCGCCAGCCATTCCCTGGCACGACACCGTCATCTACGAGGTCCACGTCAAGGGCTTCACGACCCGCCATCCCGAGGTGCCGCCGCAGCTACGCGGCACGTACCTGGGCCTCGCCTCGGAGCCGATCGTGCGGCACCTCAAACGGCTGGGCGTAACGGCGGTGGAGCTGATGCCGGTGCACCACCACACGCATGAGAAGGCGCTGATCGATCGGGGGCTCACGAACTACTGGGGCTACAACAGTCTCGCCTTCCTCGCGCCCGACATCCGCTATGCGACCCGTCCGGAAGACGCGGTCACTGAGTTCAAGACGATGGTCCGCATGCTGCACGTCGCAGACCTCGAGGTCATCCTCGACGTCGTCTATAACCACACGTCCGAGGGCAACCGGTACGGACCCACGCTCTCGATGCGAGGCATCGACAACGCCGCCTACTACCGCTTGCAGAATGACGATAAGGCCTCGTATCTAGACTTCACCGGCTGCGGCAACACGCTGAACATGACCCACCCGCGCGTGCTCCAGCTGATCATGGACAGCCTCCGGTACTGGGTGCTCGAGATGCACGTCGACGGGTTTCGCTTCGACCTGGCCAGCGCGTTGGCTCGCGAGCTCTACGCAGTCGACAAGCTGGGAGCGTTCTTCGACATCATTCACCAGGACCCGGTGCTCTCGCAGGTCAAGCTGATTGCCGAGCCGTGGGATCTCGGCGCTGGCGGCTACCAGGTCGGCAACTTCCCGGTGCTGTGGACCGAGTGGAACGGGATGTACCGCGATAACGTGCGGCGGTTCTGGCGTGGGGATGGCGGGCAGGTCTCCGAGTTCGCGACGCGGCTGGTTGGAAGCAGCGACCTCTACGAAGGAGAAGGGCGTCGACCCTCGGCGAGCATCAACTTCGTCACCGCCCACGACGGTTTCACGCTGGAAGATCTCGTGAGCTACGACCAAAAGCACAACGAGGCCAACGGCGAGGACAATCGCGACGGCAGCGACGACAACCTGAGCTGGAATTGCGGTATAGAAGGACACACCGCCGACTCGGCGATCACCAAGCTGAGGGAGCAGCAGAAGCGCAACTTCATCGCGACGCTGCTGCTGTCACAAGGCGTACCGATGATCTGCGGCGGCGACGAGATCGCGCGCACACAGCTCGGCAACAACAACGGCTACTGCCAAGACAACGACATCAGCTGGTTCGACTGGCAGCTGCCGCCCGCGAGTCGCGAGCTGCTGGCGTTCACGCAAGAGGTGCTTCGGTTCCGCGCCGCGCATCCGGTCCTGCGACAACGCCGGTTCTTTCAGGGGCGCAAGATCCGGGGAGTCGACGTCAAGGACCTCGCCTGGTTCGACCCCGACGGCAACGAGATGACCGACGCGGTCTGGCATGCCCCGCATGTTCGATGCTTCGGCATGCGGCTCGCCGGTGATGCGATCGACGACACCGACGACCGCGGCCGACGCATTGTCGACGACACGCTCTTGATCCTGCTCAACGCCCATCACGGAACCGTTTCCTTCACGCTGCCGAGCCCAGGGCGCCGCCCAGCATGGGCCCTCATATTCGATACCGCCGAGACACATACGAAGAAGCTCCGGATTCGAAGCGGGCACGAGTACGCGCTGCAGGGTCGCTCGCTGGTCGTGCTGCTGGCGCCGCGTGAAGCACAGCCGGACGCGGTCTAGGGATGGAGCGGCAGCTTGCCCGCCTGGCGCGTGCCTATCGTCTCGAGACCTCGTACATGGATGGCCTCGGACACAGGAGGCGCGCGTCTCCGGAATCAGTGGTGGCGACGCTTCGAGCGCTGGGAGCGCCGGTTGAGACGCCTGACGACGCGGCAAACGCGAGCCGCCAACGCGAGACCGATCTCTGGTCGAAACCAATCGAGCCGGTCGTGGTCGCGTGGCAGGGTCGCGGCCGATTCGTGGTGCGGCTCCCGTCGGCAAAAGCACCGGCCCGCGTGCGTTGCCATCTGAGTCTCGAAAACGGAGGCACGCGAACATGGGAGATCTCGCACGCCGACGGTCCGCGCACGCGGACAGTCGAGGTTGAGGGCACCGCGTACCTCTGCTCCGAGCACCCTTTCCCGGCCAGGCTCCCCCTCGGGTATCACCGGCTCAGGGTGGAGACCGGCAGTCGTACCCAGACGGCACTCGTGATTTCCGCGCCGCGGCGGGCGTTCGATAGCGACTTCGAGACCTGGGGCTGCTTCTTGCCGCTGCACGCGCTGCACACGACGCAGAGCTGGGGTATCGGCGACTTTTCGGATCTCGACTCGCTCGTCGAGTGGACGAGCGGCCAGGGCGGACAGGTCGTCTCGACGTTGCCGCTGCTGGCCTCGTTCCTCGGAGAGGCGCCGTTCGAGCCGAGCCCCTACCTGCCCGTGAGTCGACTGTTCTGGAACGAGGTCTTTCTCGATCCGCGGACGGTGCCGGAGTTTGCCGACTGCGCGGGCGCTCGGCGCCTGGTCGAGTCGTCGATGTTTCGCAAGGAGATCGCCGCGCTGCAGCGCGCATCCCTCGTGGAATACCGCCAGGTGATGCTCGCCAAGCGCCAGGTGCTGGAGCTGCTCGCCGACTCGCTGGCGCGGCGGCGCGGACCGCGGCGGCGCGAGCTCGAGCAGTGGACCCGACAGCACGACCTCGCCGTCGAGTACGCGTCGTTTCGGGCAGCCGGTGAGCGATTGGGACGGCCATGGTCGATGTGGCCGAGCCGCCTCACGCCCGAGGGACTTGGGACGCCGCGAGCCGACCGCGCCCGGATGCGATATCACCTGTACGTGCAGTGGATCGCCGAGGCACAGCTGGGTGCGGTGGCGGCGCGCGCGCACTCCGCAGGCCGCGGCCTCTATCTCGACTGCCCGCTCGGCGTGCATCCCGAAGGATTCGATGTCTGGCACTACCCGCACCTCTTCGCCCGAGATGCGGCGGCCGGCGCGCCCCCCGACGAGCTGTTCGTCAGCGGACAGAACTGGACCGCTCCCCCGCCTCATCCTGAGACCGCGCGTGAGGACGCCTATCGGTACTTTCGGGCTGGGCTCGCGCGGCAGCTCGAGAAATCGGGCATGCTACGCATTGACCACGTCATGGCGCTCAATCGGCTGTACTGGATACCGCGCGGCTTCGACTCGACCAACGGGGTCTACGTGCACTACCCGGCCGACGAGCTGTATGCCATCGTGTGTCTGGAGTCACACCGGCACCGGACGCCGATCATCGGCGAGAACCTCGGAACCGTGCCGCGCTACGTCAACGAACGCATGGCCCGCCACGGCCTCGGCAAGCTGTATGTCGCACAATTCGGCATCAACGACGGGCCGGGACGACCGCTCCGACCGGTGCCCACTCGGGCCCTGGCGTGTGTGAACACCCATGACACGGCAACGTTCAAGGGCTTCATCGACGGTGCCGACATCGACGACCGAGTCGCGAGAGGCGTCGCCGACCCTGCTGAGGCCCGCACCGCGCACACGCGGCGGCGTGCGGCCGTGAGGGCGCTCCGCCGACTGACGGGCGAGACGGCGGGCAATCGGAGGACGGGCGCCCTGGCGACGCTGCAACGCTGCTTGGGTCAGCTCGCGCGCAGCCGGGCGAGTCTTGTCCTCGTCAACCTGGAGGACCTCTGGCTGGAAGCCAGCCCCCAGAACGTTCCGGGGACGACATGGGAACGGCCGAACTGGCGGCGCAGGTCCCGATACGGACTCGACGCCTTCACCTCACTTGCACAGCTGTCCGAAACGCTCCGCCTGATCGCACGCGGACGCGCGACGAGTCGCCGACGAAGGCGTCCACCCCGCTGAGGTCACCGTGTCTGGATCGTTTTTGACCGACTTCGACTTGCACCTGCTCACGGAAGGCCGCCACTTCAGGGCGTACGACAAGCTGGGGGCGCATCTCGGCCGCGTGGACGGGGCCGATGGCACGCACTTCGCCGTGGTTGCGCCCAACGCTTCCGCCGTGTCGGTCGTCGGAGACTTCAACGAGTGGGCCGCCGACTCGCACCCCATGGAGCGCTTTGAGCACTCCGGTATCTGGCACCGGTTCGTGCCAGGGGTGGGCCCAGGCTCGCTCTACAAGTTCCATCTCGTGTCACAGGACGGCACGGACCTGACGGACAAGGCCGACCCCTTCGCGTTTGCGGCCGAGCTTCGGCCGCGCAGCGCGTCGATCGTCTGGGACCTCTCGACATACGCGTGGCATGACACCATGTGGATGAGCGACCGTGCGGCACGCCACACCCATGACGCGCCGATTTCTGTCTACGAGGTCCACCTCGGGTCGTGGCGACGCGGAGACGAGCACGCGCGCTGGCTGACCTACGGCGAGCTCGCGGCACAGCTCGCCGAGTACGTGACATCGATGGGCTTCACGCATGTCGAGCTGCTGCCGGTCACGGAGCATCCGCTCGACGCCTCGTGGGGATATCAGACAATCGGCTACTTCGCGCCGACGAGCCGATTCGGCACGCCGGACGAGTTCCGTGCCTTTGTCGACACCCTGCATCAGGCGGGCATCGGCGTCATTCTCGACTGGGTCCCGGCCCACTTCCCAAGCGACGAGCACGGGCTCGCGCATTTCGACGGCACCTGCCTGTATGAGCACGCCGACCCACGCCAGGGCCGGCACCCGGAGTGGGACACGCAGGTGTTCAACTATGGTCGCTGGGAGGTTCAGAGCTTCCTGATCAGCAACGCGCAGTTCTGGCTCGAGCAGTATCACGTCGACGGCCTACGCGTCGATGCCGTGGCGTCGATGCTCTATCTCGATTACGCGCGGCAGGAGGGCGAGTGGATCCCGAACATCCATGGCGGACGAGAGAATCTAGAAGCAATCGAGTTTCTAAGACGGCTGAATACCCACGTCTATGGCGAGCACCCAGACGTGATGATGATCGCCGAGGAGTCAACGGCCTGGCCGGGGGTGTCGGCACCCGTGCATGACGGCGGGCTGGGGTTCGGGTTCAAGTGGAACATGGGCTGGATGAACGACTCCCTCGAGTTCATCGCGAAGGATCCGATTCACAGGAGTCATCACGTCGACGACCTCACGTTCAGCCTCGGCTACGCCTTTTCGGAGAACTACGTCCTGCCGCTGTCGCACGACGAGGTCGTGCACGGCAAGCGGTCGATCGTCGGCCGGATGTCCGGTGACGAGTGGGAGCGACTCGCCAACGTCCGACTGCTCTACGGGTACATGTTTGGCCACCCGGGCAAGAAGCTGCTGTTCATGGGCGACGAGTTCGGTCAGTACGACGAGTGGAGCTTCGAGCGCAGCCTCGACTGGCACTTGGTCGAGTCCCCGGCGCACGCCGGACTGCAAGGGTGGGTCCGGGATCTCAATCACCGCTATCGAACCGATCCGCGCCTGCACCGGCTCGACAGCAGTGATCGCGGTTTCGAGTGGGTCGACGCCAGCGACACGCGGTCGACCATCGTCAGCTTCCTGCGCCGAGGCGACGACGGGAACAACCCGCTGCTGTTCGTCTGCAATTTCACACCAGTCGAGCGACTGGGGTATCGCATCGGAGCCCCGCACGCGGGAGAATGGACAGAGCTGCTCAACTCAGACGCCTCGTGCTACGGTGGTCGCGGCTTCGGCAACCTTGGCGTGGTTCACGCCGACTCGGTGTCGGTCCATGGCCGACCGTACTCACTCAACCTCAACGTCCCACCGCTCAGCGTATTGGTGTTCGGTCGTGCTCGGCCCGAGTCTGACCCAGAGGAGCGATCATGACGACCTCACCTGATGTACTGGCGATCGTGCTCGCCGGCGGCGAAGGCAAGCGGCTGTTTCCGCTCACGCGCGACAGGGCCAAGCCAGCCGTACCGTTCGGCGGTCAGTACCGACTGATCGACTTCGCACTCTCGAACCTGGTCAACGGCGGCTTCAGGCACATCATCGCCCTCACCCAGTACAAGAGCCACAGCCTCGACCGGCATCTGGCTCGCACCTGGTCGCTGTCGGGGCTCGTCGACGAGTACGTCGCGTCGGTCCCCGCCCAGATGCGAATTGGGCGCCGGTGGTTCGCGGGCTCAGCCGACGCCATTTTCCAGAATCTGAACGTCATCCGTGACGAGTGCCCCGACTTCATCATCCTGCTCGGCGCCGACCACATCTACCGGATGGATCCTAGGCAGTTCCTCGCCCGCCACATCGGGTCGGGCGCCGGGGTCACCGTCGCCGCGCGTCCGGAGCCGATCGAGGAATCCAAGGCGTTCGGCGTGATCGACGTCGCACACGACGGGCGGATACGCGCGTTCCAGGAGAAGCCGGAAGAGCCCGTCGCAATGCCGGGCGACCCCACCCGGGTGCTGGCATCAATGGGAAACTACGTCTTCAGCACCGATGTGCTGATTGACGCCGTCACCCACGATGCGGCCAACGAGGACTCTAAACACGACGTCGGAGGCAACATCATCCCGCTCCTCGTCAACGAGGGCCGGGCGCACATGTGGGACTTCACCATGCACAACGTGCCCGGCCAGTCAGACCGCGAGCGCGGCTATTGGCGCGATGTCGGGACGATCGATTCGTACTACTACGCCAGCATGGACCTCGTGTCGGCCCTGCCGGTCTTCGACCTATACAACGAGCAATGGCCCATCCGCGCCTGGCAGCTTCAGTTCCCGCCCGCCAAGTTCATTCACAGCTACGGAGGCAAGGACGGCGTGGCCTTGAACTCGCTCGTCTGCAGCGGTGCCATCATCACCGGTGGGCGCGTTGACCTGTCAATCCTGTCGCCCGGCGTCCGGGTCCACGAAGGGGCCACGGTCAAGGACTCGGTGCTGTTCGACAACGTCGAGGTCGGCGGGAATGCGGTCGTGCAGCGCGCCATCCTCGACAAGAACGTCCGGGTGCCGCCCGGCTTTCAGATCGGCGTCGACGGGGAACGCGACCGGGAGCGCTTCACAGTGTCGCCGGACGGCGTCGTCGCGATTGGCAAGGATGACCGGCTCGAGTAAGATCCGCGTCATGCGACGGGTGATACTGGCTTGCACACTCGCGGTCATGCTCACCGCCGCGCCCGCACGGATGCAACAACCTCGCGAACAGGTCGACGTGTCGGATCTCGGTCCCCAGGTCGGGGAGACCATTCCGGACTTCAGCCTCCCGGACCAGAACGGTACGGTCTGGACGCGGGAATCCATCGTGGGGACGAACGGCGCGATGATCGTCTTTCATCGCTCCGCCGACTGGTGACCGTACTGCAAAGCGCAGCTCGTGGAGCTGCAAGAACAGCGTGAAGCGCTCGAGGCGCGCGGCCTCAACGTCGTCGCGATTAGCTACGACTCGGAAGCAACCCTCAGCAGCTTCGCCAAGCGGAAAGGGATCACCTATCCCCTGCTGGCCGACGACGACTCATCGGCGATCAAGGCCTTCGGCATTCTGAATACGGTCGCGGAGGAGGGCCTCGGTCCCAACGCCGAGGACCCGTCCGTGGTCGCAGATGTCGCACGCTACGTCTCGGTGTTCGGGGCATCGCAAGGGGTTGTGGGAACGCCCTTCCCCGGGACGTTCGTCATTGATCGTCAGGGTCGCGTGACGTCGCGGTTCTTCGAGGACTTCTACCGCGAGCGCAACACGGCGGCGAGCCTCATGCTGCGCCTGGGTATCGAGACCAATCCAGTATCGGGCACACGCGGCGAGACACCGCATCTGGCGATCACGGCGAGTCAGACGAACGCCGAGGTCTCGGCGGGCAGTCGCATCTCGCTGATTCTGGACATCGAGCCGCGGCCGGACATCCATGTCTACGCGCCTGGTGCGGATGAGCTGGGCTATCGAGTGATCGCGCTTCGGCTGGGCGACGACCCCCTCGTCGAGTTGGAGCCGACGGCATACCCGGCCTCGGAGATCTACCACTTCGAGCCGCTCGACGAAAAGGTGCCGGTCTTTCAGCGACCGTTCCGGATGGTCCAGGAGGTCGTGGTCGGGGCGTCGCCCGAGGCCATCGAGGCCCTGGGGAGCGTCGAGGTCATCACGTTGGGGGGACAGCTCGACTACCAGGCCTGCGATGACGCGGTCTGCTTCGAGCCAGTGTCCGTGCCTCTCTCCTGGACTCTCGCGGTTGAGCCGCTCGACCGCCAGCGCGCGAACCAATCAGCACGCTAGTCCCACGAGCTCACCTCATCAGCCAATCCGCGACGCTACCGCTCGACTCGACGGAGACCCAGCCTGCGCTGATCTCGGCCCGGCAGTTGTCGGTTGCCCCGACGCGCGCCGAATCGGAGCGGCGCGATCTCGACAGCTTGAAGCCGGTCCGCGGGAGCACCGATTTCGAGCACGATGTCCGTAGGCTGCTCGCACTCAGGCCGCATAGGACTCGTGCGAAGGGTTGTCGGAAACATCGGCGTGGACGCGGGCCACGGCTTCTCGCGGCGAATCCGCTGAGGCGGGCGTCGGGGCAACCGACAACTGCCGGGCGGGGTCCCAGCGCGCAGTCGCCCCGATTCGGCGTCCTCCCGCAACGCAACCGCCGGGCCGAGTCTGAGTGGGGCGCGTCGAGGCGAGTAGTAGCGTCGGCGAAGCAAACCGTCTGCCCGGTTTGCGGAGCCCGACGCTACTGCTCGACTCGGCGAGAGCGTCGCGATCAGACCGGCTGACCGAGACCGCGAGGCCGGAGCTCGCTGTCAATGCGACGTCCCATCGCAGCGACCAGCTCGGGAACGGCTTCGATGTCGGCCTGCGTCGTGCGGAAGTTGACGATGCACGCCCGCAGCGCGAACCGGCTGTCGAGAACGGCGTTCGACAAAAAGAGGTCGCCGCTCTGCTCGACCGCCGCCAGCAGGGCCTGGTTGAGCTCGTTCAGATACGACTCGGCGCCGTCGTTCGACCGAAGGTCGGGAGGCACATACCGGAAGGTCGTGATGCTAAGGCTATAGGTCAGGGCCTCGAAGGCTGGATGCTCCGTGACCAATTGATAGAGATGTGCCGCCAGCCGGCAATCGTCGGCGATCAGATCGAGGCACCCTCGTCGTCCGACGTAGCGCAGCGTGAGCCACACCTTCAGCGCACGAAAGCCGCGTGAGTTCTGCGGACCCAAGTCGAAAAACTGGGTCAGCTTCTCGTCGAAGTTGTAGTACGGCGGATGGTACGAAAACGCGTTCCGCAGGTCGTCGATGCGACGCACTAGCACGCACCCAGCCTCCAGCGGCGCATACAGCCATTTGTGCGGATCGACGGCCACCGAATCGGCCTCGCTCAGCCCGGCGAGATCCGCCGGAGCGCCAGATGCCTTCGCTGCCAGCGCCCCGTAGGCGCCGTCCACGTGAAACCAGAGGTCATGGGTGCGACACAAGTCGGCCAGCGCCGGCAGCGGATCGACTGCTCCCGTGCCGACGGTGCCCGCATTCCCCACCACCATGAACGGGTGATGCCCTTCGTCTCGGTCGCGCGCGATGGCTTCTGCGAGCGCGGCCACGTCGATGCGCTGATGCCGATCGGTCGGCACCCAACACACCGCGTCGGTCCCGATCCCCGACAGGTCAGCGGCTTTCTGGATCCACGTATGGGCGTCGGCGGACGCGTAGACGCGGAGCTTGCCGGCCGAGCCTGCCACTCCGGCTGTCCTGACGTCCCACGGCGCCTTGGCCCGACGCGCAGCCCACAGGCAGACGATGTTGGCCATGTTCCCGCCGCTGACGAGCAAGCCTGATCCGCTCGCGGGAAACCCGATGAGGTCGGCGATCCACGTGACCGTCTGTCGTTCGACCTCGGACGCGACCGGTGACAGGGTCCAACCGCCAACGTTCGGATTGACCGCGGCCGCGAGCAGCTCGGCGAGAATGCCGATCGGTGACGCGCTCGACGTGATGTAGCCGAAGAACCGCGGATGCCCATTGAACAGCGACTGGTCGAACAGCTGTTCGGTGATGGCCTGCAGCAGCTCGTCCGGATCGCTGCCCAATTCGGGAAGGCACTCGCCGTCCTCCGAGCCGAGTCGACGTCGGATGTCAGCCGGGGAGGCCGCCGCCGTGACCTGTCTTTCGGGCAGCGTGGCCAGATGATCGGCCACCTGGTCCACCAACCGATGACCGAGCCGACGGAAGTCGGCGGGCGAGAGGTCGATCGGGGCCTTTCTGTCTCCAGGCACAGGCACACGCAGATTGTATCGGGAGGACCTGCGGTCGGTGCGGCTGGTCGGCTAGCCATTTCGTGCGCGGGACACTACGATGCTGTGAATGGCCCTGCCTGAATGGCGGCGCGTGTCGACGATGGCTCTCCTGGTCGTCGTCTGGAGCGTGGGCTTGCCGTCCCGATCAGTCGGCCAGACGATCGAGACCAGCGGTGCAGAGCGAAGCCCGACCGCAGAATCGGCGCGGACGATACTCGACGAGTACTGTGTTCGGTGCCACAACGCCAGGCTTCGAACCGCGGGACTGACCCTCGACGCCGGATCTCTCGATGTGTCGGCCCCCGGTGCTCGCGCGGATGTCTGGGAGCGCGTGGTGGCCAAGCTTCGAGCCGGCTCGATGCCGCCGCCGGGGTCGCCCCGACCGGACGGCGCCACGTATTTCCGGCTCGTGCACTGGCTCGAGGCGGAGCTCGACGACGCCTGGGCGACGAGTCCCAACCCCGGGCGGGCGGCGCCCGTGCATCGCCTCAATCGCACTGAGTACAACAACGCGATTCGCGATCTGCTCGCGGTCGACCTCGACGTCACGTCGCTGCTGCCCGGCGACGAGACCGCGGATGGAAGCTTCGACAACTTTGCCGACGCGCTGACGATCTCGAAAGCGCACCTCGAGCGCTACCTGTCGGTGGCGCGCCAGGTCACGCGGCTCGCTGTCGGGCTCCCCCCGGCGAGTCCGGGCTTCGACACGTTCGAGATTCCCCTGCACATCGTGCAGAACGACCGGCGGAGCGACGATCTCCCGTTCGGGTCACGCGGCGGAACCGCCATCTCGCATTCGTTCCCGGTGGCCGGGGAATACGTCATCAAGGTGCGCCTGCGCCGTCAGTATCAGGATTACCTCGTCGGCATGGGCTGGCCGCAGCGGCTCGATGTGCGCCTCGACGGCGAGCTGCTCCAACGGTTCACGGTGGGCGGCGGCGCGAAAGGGACTCCGGCCGCTGCCAGCTACGCCGGCGCCGGTGAGCCCGGCTTCGCCGGCGACCCGCGGTGGGAAGAGTACATGCAGCTCACCGGCGACGCCGACCTCGAGGTTAGGATCCCGATCGACGCCGGCCCGCACATCGTCGGCGTCTCCTTCGTACGCGAGCTGTGGGAACCGGAGAGCCTGCCGCAACCGCTGCAGCGCGGACGCGTCATCACGAACGATCAGGTGTACATGGGATACGCGGCGGTCGGATCGGTGGAAATCGGAGGTCCGTTCTCCCTTGCGGGGATGAGCGAGACGCCGAGCCGGAAGGCGATCTTCACCTGTGATCCCCAAGACACGGCGGCAGAGCGGCCGTGTGCTACGGAGATTCTCTCGCGCCTTGCGCGGCGAGCCTATCGTCGGCCGGTCACCGACGACGACGTCGACTCGCTACTCGCTTTCTTCGAGACCGGACGCGAGACCGGCGGCACTTTCGAGTCCGGTATTCAGTTTGGGCTGGAGCGCCTGCTGGTCGATCCCGATTTTCTGCTGCGCGTCTACCGAGATCCCGCGACGGGGGCGGACGAAGAGCCAACGTACCGGTTGACCGACCTCGAAGTCGCGTCGCGGCTGTCGTTCTTCCTCTGGAGCAGCCTTCCGGACGACCGACTGCTCTCGCTGGCCGAGGGCGGCACGCTGACGTCGACTGGAGTGCTCGAACAGGAGGTGCGGCGCATGCTCGCCGACCCGAGAGCGACCGAGGCGCTCGTCCGTGACTTCGCCGCGCAGTGGCTCAACCTTCGACGGGTGGATGATGTGGTCGTCGACCAGGCTCGGTATCCCCACTACGACGAGAATCTGCTCGAGGCGTTCAAACGGGAGACGGAGCTGTTCGTTGGCAGCACGCTGCGAGAGGACCGAAGCGTGACGGAGTTACTAAGCGCGGACTACACCTTCGTCAACGAGCGATTGGCCCGCCACTACGGAATCCCTCGTATCTACGGCAGCCGTTTCCGGCGGGTCCGACTAGCCGACCGCGATCAGCGCGGAGGGCTCCTTGGGCATGGCGCGGTCCTGGCCACGACGTCGTACCCCGACCGTACGTCGCCGGTACTCCGCGGCAAATGGCTGCTCGACAACATCCTTGGGATACGGGTCCCATCGCCGCCGCCAGGGGTCGACACAAACCTCGAGGAGCAATCCACGACCCAGCCGAAATCGATCCGAGAGCGGCTGGCTCAGCATCGGCAGAGTCCGACCTGTGCCCGCTGCCATTCCGTGATCGATCCGGTCGGATTCGCGCTGGAGCACTTCGATGTCATCGGCGGCTGGCGAACCAGAGACGAGAGCGGCAAGCCGGTTGACGCTCGCGGAAGGACCGCCAGCGGCGCCGACGTCGAGGGGCTGGCCGGACTGCGGGCTCTGTTGCTCGAAGATCGTGATCGGTTTCCTCGAACCGTGACCGAAAAGCTTGCCACCTACGCGCTTGGCCGCCCGCTCGCGCACTATGATCAGCCGATGGTGCGTCAGGTAGTGCGGGCCGCGGCGCAAGACGACTATCGGTGGTCGGCGCTGGTGCTCGGCATCGTCAAGAGCCCGACGTTTCTCATGCGAACACGGGAGGCACCGGCGAACTAGGATTGGCCTGGCTCGTCGACCGCGAGCCGGCGGAGACAGACATGCCGTTCCTCATCAAGAAACCGTTGCCACGTCGAACCGTGCTGCGCGGTCTCGGCGCAACGCTCGCCCTGCCGGTCCTCGACGCGATGCTCCCGACCGTGACGGCGGGTGCACGGGCGGCCGAGCGCCCGGTCCATCGATTCCAGGCCGTCTACGTTCCGAACGGCATGGCGATGGAGCATTGGACGCCGAAGGCGGCGGGTACGGCGTTCGACCTGACCCCCATACTGGAGCCGCTCCGCCCGTACCGCGATCAGCTGCTCGTCCTCTCGGGACTGCGAGCGAACTGGAACTACATTCACGCGGGCGCGTCCGGATCGTTCCTGACGGGCACGGTGCGAGGCGGTCGGGATGCGACCGAGATCATCGCCGACGTGTCGATGGACCAGCTGCTGGCGCGACACTTCGCCGATCAAACGCAAGTGCCGTCGCTCGAGCTGTCGATGGACCGCCCCGCCAACGCCGGCGAGTGTTCTGGCAATCTGAGCTGCGTCTACACCCATACGCTGTCGTGGCGGAGCCCGACCCAGCCGCTCCCGACCGAATGGAATCCCCGCGCGGTGTTCGAAACGCTATTCGGGGACAGCGGCAGCACGGAACGGTCGGTCCGCGAGGCCCGGCGACGGCAGCAGACGAGCCTTCTCGATGCCGTCACCGACAAGCTCGCCGCGCTCCGCGCCGAGCTCGGACCGCAGGACCAGGTCAAGGTGGCGGAGTACACCGATGCGGTACGAGATGTCGAGCAACGCATTCAGCGGGCCGAGGAGCAGCGCGACCTGGAGTTGCCAGCGTTCGATCAGCCGCAGGGAGCGCCGTCCGTGTTCGAAGACCATCTGGCGCTCATGCTCGACCTCCAACTGCTCGCGCTCCGGTCGGACCTCACGCGTGTGATCTCGTTCATGATCGGCAAGGAGCAGAGCGCGCGTCCGTATCCGCAGATCGGGGTCCCGGAGGCGCACCATCCGCTTTCGCACCACAACAACCAACCGGAGCTGGTCCTGCACATGTCCAAGATCAACCGGTACCACGTCGAGCTGTTTGCGGGGTATCTCGAGCGGCTTCGCGCGACGCCGGATGGGAACGGCACGCTCCTCGACCACATGACGATCCTCTACGGGTCGGGCATCTCCAACAGCACCCGTCATTCGGGCGACGACCTCCCGCTGCTTGTGGTGGGCGGCGGAGCCGGGACGCTTCCGAGCGGGCGGCACCTCGTCTACCCCGAGAAACCGACGATCGCGGACCTCCTCGTCACATTCATGGACAAGCTCGGCGTGCCGGTGGAGCGGATCGGTGGGAGCACCGGCCGGCTCCCGCTCGAGACGCTTTCCCATCTCTAGACGGGATCAACAGAGCAAATGCGCACTCGGGTTGCGTGGGTCGCACTGGTGGCACCCGCTCTACTGACGGGACTGATTCAGTCCGTCATCGCGTCAGCCGGTACGCGCGAACAGGTACCCCTCGTCGAGGCGACTCGGGGCTCGGATGGTGACACGGTGCGCGCCCTCCTCAGTAGTGGTGCGAACGTGCAGGAGGCCTCAGCCGACGGCACTACCGCCTTACACTGGGCAAGCCACCGAGATGACCTTGAGCTCGCAGAGCTTCTGATACGCGCGGGGGGCGACGTCAACGCCGCGAACGACCTTGGCGCGACACCCCTGTGGAACGCCTGCGAGAACGGCAGCAGCAGCATGGTGGGGCGCTTGCTCGAGGCTGGCGCGAATCCCGATGCCGCACTCCTGTCCGGGGAAACCCCGCTCATGATGGCGGCCCGCGCCGGTGCGCCCGAGGTGGTAACCCAGCTCCTCGCCGACGGCGCCGACCCCGAACGGCGAGGCACGCGAGGCCAGACCGCGCTGATGTGGGCAGTGGCCCAGCAGCACGCCGACGTCGTGGCGGTGCTGCTGACGCACGGGGTCGATGTGCATGCGCGGTCGGACGTCTGGAGCCAGGTCATGGCCGCGCCACCGCACGGGCTTCCTGAGCACAATCGGATCATTCCTCACG
Organism: Vicinamibacterales bacterium; assembly: GCA_965216615.1. Taxonomy (GTDB): domain Bacteria; phylum Acidobacteriota; class Vicinamibacteria; order Vicinamibacterales; family UBA8438; genus CAUZIB01. The sequence continues at coordinate 911,823 of CBDCGH010000023.1, forward strand.
GCGGCAACACCGCGCTGCTCTTTGCGGCCCGCATCGGCGACCTTGCGTCTGCCCGCTTGCTCGTCGCCGCGGGTGCCAATGTCGACGACCAGGACGCCTGGGGTGTCAGCGCGACCGTGCTGGCCGTGCATTCCGGCCACGCCGACCTGGTCGAGTTCGTGCTCGGTCAAGGCGCAGACGCGAGCGCCGCGGACGCCGGCTTCTCGGCACTTCACGAAGCGGTGATGCGCCGCGACGAGCGGATGGCGGCCGCCCTGCTCGAACACGGCGCCGACCCCAATACTTCGCTCGCCACATGGACTCCGAAGCGTCGAACGTCGCAGGACTTCAACTACGCACCATCGTTGATTGGCGCGACGCCGTTCTGGCTGGCGGCGCGGTTCGCCGAGCCGGCCCTCATGCGCCTCCTGGCGGAGCACGGCGCCGACCCCAGGGCGCTGCACGACGTGCGGTATCGCGTGAATAGTGTGAGGCGCCACGAGCCGCGCCATGACGCGACCACCTCGCTGATGGCGGCGCTGGGCATGGGGCCGGCCGTGCGGGCATGGGTTGAGCCGAGACGATCGGAACCCACAGATGCGATCCTCGACGCGGTCAGGTTGGCGCTCGAGCTTGGCGTCGACCCGAATACCGCTGACCCGCAGGGCAACACCGCGCTCCACGCCGCGGCCCGACTGGGCCGAGATCCGATCATCGCCCAGTTGGTCGAGCACGGCGCCGACCTGCGCGCCGAGAACCGGGACGGCGAGACCCCGCTGGCCTTGGCGATGGCCGAGGAGCACCTCGACTCGACCCTCGACCTGCTGCGGCCGCTCGATCCGGGCACGCTAGCCGACCCCCAGTAGTCGCCGATCTCCAATCGTCTCTGAGTGGTACACTCGGTTCCAGACGAGACAGGGAGCAAGCCATGCATCGACGCTGGAACCTCGACGGGATCGCCGCGGTGGCCATGGTGGCCGTGGTGACAACGACCTGGGCGATGGTCGCGCTGGTGACGCCGGGCGTGGCACTCGCCGGCGGCCCCGTGGAAGCCAACTCCACCGCCACCTTCACCAAGGATGTCCTGCCCATCTTGCAGCGCTCGTGTCAGAAGTGCCATCGGCCGGGCACCGCGGCGCCGATGTCGCTCTTGACCTATGATGACGCGCGACCCTGGGCCCGGTCGATCAAAGCGCGCGTGGTCGCGCGCCAAATGCCGCCGTGGCACCTCGACCGGTCGATCGGCGAGTTCGACGCCGACCCGTCGCTGAGCGACGTGGAGATCGCCACCATCTCGGCGTGGGCTGACAACGGTGCTCCTCGCGGCGATCCGTCAGACGCGCCTCCCCCACTCGCGCTGGCGAACCTCGAGCAGTGGACCTACGGCGAGCCCGATCTGATCGTCTCGATGAAGGACGGGTTCATGATCCCAGCGGAAGGCCCCGACTTCTACCCGTCCGAGGTCGTCGACCCGGGGCTGGCCGAAGACCGCTATGTGAAGTGGGTGCAGATCATCCCCTCGGCCTGGTGCTGTGTCCACCACTCGCACGTCTACGTCAGCGTCCCGGAAACGGCCGAGGATCTGGAAGAGTTTCGACTCGGCATGGGGTCGAACACCGACGAGATCGATCTGATCGAGTACGCGATGGGGAGCAGCGGCCAGTACTACCCAGAGGGTACGGGCCGGAAGCTTCCGGCAGGCGGCCTGTTCCGCTTTGCTCCGCACTATCACCCGTGGGGCAAGGAAACCAGAGACATCCAACGCGTCGGGATCAAGTTCTACCCGAAGGGCGAGGTCCCCGAGCTGATCGTCACGGCCCACCGGCTTCGCACTGGCGTCGGCAATGATTGGGTCCTCAATCGTGAAGCCGTCGAAGACCGACTGCTGCGGGCGGGCTACGACCTCGACCTCCATGCGAGCGAGATGCCGCCTGATGCCTGGATTGACGACAACACCTTGAACGGCGTCGCGCTGATGAGCATTCCGCCCGACTCGGTCGCTCGACACGAACGCTTCTGGCCACTTCCGAATCCCGCGCTCATTCTGAGCTTCCAGCCGCACATGCACTTCCGCGGCAACCGTATGCTGCTCGAGGCAATCCATCTCGATGGGCGCCGCGAGATCCTGATAGACGTCACGAACTACGAGCAGTCGTGGCAGATCGTCTATCCCTTCAAGGAGCCGTACCTGTTCCCGAAGGGCACCATCCTGCACAGCGTCACCTGGCACGACAACACGGCCAACAACAGACACAACCCGGATCCGTCGGCCTGGATCGGGTGGGGCGGACGCACGATGGACGAGATGGGCCACGGGTGGACCGATATCGCGTTCATGACCGAGGCGCAGTATCGAGCGCGTCGGAGCGCGGGACCGTAGAAGGACCGAACACGATGACAGTGCGTGGACCAGCCGCGCAGCTCGTAGTCACGCTCGCGCTTGTGGTCATGATCGTCGGCACCGTGTGGCTTCCTCAGCGACATGCCCGCGCGCAGGATCGGCTATTCGATGCCGGACAGGAGCGTCAGGCGATCTTCCCGGTCTACGACGGCTATACCCCCAACGACGACGGCAGCCTAACGCTGTCGTTTGCGTACTTCAGCCACAACTCGGCGCCGGTCGAGATTGCGCCCGGCGACGACAACTTCTTCTCCCCTGGGCCGCTCGACCTCGGACAGCCAACGCGGTTTCTGCCCGGACACCACCGGTGGCAGTGCGTGCTGGTCGTCGATGGCGATTTCGCGGGTGACTTGACGTGGACGGTGAGCTACGCCGGAACGACGACCTCCACAAGTGATTCAATGCTCCAGTACAACTGGGAGTTCAGCGACAGCGATCGGCGAAACGCGCTGCGTGCCATCGACGACGCGGCAACTCAGCCGCGTCACATCTGCTTGAACCGTCCCCCGATCGTGCGCGTGCTCGGGTACGGCGGACAGCGTGGGCCGCACGAACTGCGAGTGTCGGTCGGCGCGCCGCTCAAGCTCTTTGGCAGCGTACGTGATGAGGGCCTGCCCCGATCGGGAGCGCTCGCCGCGACCTGGAGCAAACTGAGCGGTCCGGGCGACGTCCAGTTCGACGCCCCAGACGAGCCGCGCACGACCGCCGTGCTCAGTGAGCCGGGTGCCTACACGCTTCAGTTGGCCGGCAGCGACTCGGAGCTGGAGCGAACCACTGAGGTTACCGTTGTCGTCGTCGAAGCTAACTAACCGCGTGGGGCCGCTGGCCTATGGGCGGCTGGCGCTGGCGCTGGTGGTCCTCGCCGCTGGACTCGTGGCCGTGGTGCCACACGGCGATGCGGGGATGTGGCAGGCCAGCGTCATCGCGGGCGAAGGGGGGCACTGGCTCGGCACCGCAAGCGTCACCCTTCTGCTCGGGTGGCGGCGGTCGTGGCTGCACAAAGTGTCGATCGCACTGACCATTGTCGGTATCGGCCTTCTCTTCACACCGCTCATGCAGGCATACCGGGTTGCTGTGGTACTGCCCGACGCCCTGCCTGCAGCGTTTGGCGAGCCACCGGCCACGTCGACCACTGCGGCCCAGCCGCGCGAGGCACCGCTCGTGCCGCTGGATCTTCTCTTCGGCGTGTCACCAGGCGACGTGATCGCCGACGAGCACATCTACGACGTCGTCGACGGCCAGAACCTTGCGCTCGACCTCTACCGACCGCTATCGGAGGTTGGCCCTAGACCGGTCGTGATGGTGATTCACGGTGGCGGGTGGACGGATGGCGACAAGCGCCAGTTTGCGACGCTCAGTCGGTACCTCGCCGCCCGCGGCTACGTCGTCGCGAACGTGGGCTATCGTCTGGCGCCCGACTCGCAGTTTCCGGCCCCGCTCGAGGACCTCGTCTCGGCGATCCAGTACATCAAGGACCTCGAGACCACGCACGGCGTCGACCCGACCCGGTTCGCGTTCGTCGGCCGGTCGGCCGGCGGGCAGATCGCGCTCCTCGCGGCCTACACCCTGGATGAGCCCGCCATTCAAGGCGTCGTCTCTTTCTACGGCCCAACCGAGTTGCGATGGGGCTACGAGAATCCGGCCAAGGCCAGCATCATCGACTCGAGCTTCGCCCTCGAGCAGTATCTCGGAGGGCCACCGGCCACGCACGGCGAACAATACGACGCCGCCGAGCCCGTCCGGTTCGCGACGAGCAGAAGTCCGCCAACGCTACTGATCCATGGTCTGCGCGATGAGCACGTCGCGCGGTTTCACGCCGAGTCGTTGAGTGCGCACCTGCGCGACGTCGGTGCACCACACTTGGTCGTCACAATGCCGTGGGCTACCCACGGATGCGACTATCTGTTCAGTGGACCGTGTGGGCAGATCAGCACGTATGCCGTCGAACAGTTTCTGGGTGCCGTGTTGCGGGGTCCCCTGCGACAGGGCGGCAACGCGGCCAATCCGGACTTATAGCTCGTCGACTTCAGCGCACGAGTGGCGCGCAGCTACTTCACGGGCCGCCAGCCGAACGTGGCGGGGAATCTCCTGCGGGCGGATGTCGCCCTGCGCGGCGTACCTGTCGAGCCGATCGATCTCGGCCGCCAGCCGAACGGCGAACGCCGCTCCGCTGCGATCAAGTGCCGCGTCTGGCCCGCCAGCCGGCGGACAGGCGCGCACCTGGACGTCGTCGAACTGCTGGTGAAACGTTACCAGACAGCGGCGCATGACAAAGCCCTTCGCCACGAGCAGGGCCCGTGTCACCGTCCCGCCAGACCGTCGAAGCACCGCCATGCCGAGCCTGACGTTGTCGAGTGTGTTGCCGGCGTGGGGCTCGGTCAGGACCGCGACCTCGGGAACGCCTGCCGCGAGCAGCCGATCCCTGAAGACCAGAGCCTCCGGCTTGTCGAATACCCCGCGCGTCATCTTCCCATCGCGTCCTGACACCAGGACGCGCGGCGCATGTCCTGCATGGTAGAGTTCGGCCGCCCGTTGGGGCACGGCAAAGTCGCGGCTGCCAAAGACGAAGATCACGTCGGCGACGTCAGGTGGGTCCGACACCGCGAGAAAATCCCAGAGCGGCTGGATCAACGCTCTGGTTGCCGGATCGATCATCGCTCAGACGGACAAGGCGGCGGGGAGCGATCGGGATGGCCGACGTCGGACCGGGTCCCGCACCACGAATAGGATCGCACCACCTCGGCGTGGGTGGGCGCGACCACGGTATCGGCCTTTTCGCGCGTGTTCAGTACGTCATAGAAATCCATTCGGAGTTGGGCTGGGTCGAACGTGAGGACCGCGAAGCCGAATGTCTTCGAGAAGAACCGCTGACGCACGTGCGGCTCCGTCCTCGAGCGGTTGCGGCCCTTGAGTTGCCCGGCCGCGCCCTGGATCACCTGTTCGAAGCCCCGAACGGTCAGGTGCTCCTGGTGATGCGCGTGACCGGCCAGATACACATGCACGCCGCAGTCTTGCAGCAGCGGCCCTTCCACAAGGGCGCGCGTGCGCTGCTCGTTGCCATCGTCGCGGTGGTGCCCACTGTTGTACACCGGATGGTGGCCGAAGACGACCTTCCAGCGGTCAGGACGGTCGGGGTTGCACAGCGAGCGCTTGGCCGACGCGACTTGCAGACCATTGAGGTCGCGGCGCACGTCGGTGTCGGTGTGCAGGGCATGCACTTGGATCCAGTCTGGCAGTAGGGGAACCTCGTAGTGCACGCTCGGCAGCCGCCAGAGGGTACTGAACTCCGAGTACGTCGTCATGGCAGCGACGGCGTTACGCCGATAGTCGTGATTGCCCAGCGAGATCCAGAAGTGAAACCCGGGAAAACCCTTGAAGCGCTGATACGGCCGCTCGAACTTGTCGTCGAACTGGATCATGATCTCGCGATAGCTCGCGTCGGGATCGTCCCGCTCGGCGACCTCGATGCCGTTCTCGTAGATGTTGTCGCCAAGCGTGACCGCGAAATCGCACCCCGCGGGGGCGCACACGTCGGCCATCGCCTCACCGACGCGATACTGCCCCGCGTGCCCCGTCCCGGCATCCCCGAAGACCAGCACGGTGAGCGTGCCCCGATCACGTAGGTCGGTTACGGCAAAGGGCCACGATCCAGTCTGAGCGCGAACTGCTGTGACCGCCACGACCATCGCGAGCGCGATCGTACCAACGTGTTTAATCATTGTTTGCGTCTGCGTCTCCGTCTGCGTGACAACATCGCCGAGACCGGCACCCCCTCCCGGATTATAGAACCGCCTTCGGTGCTATCATCAAAACCAGTGGTGGTGACCCACATGACACGGGTGCTGGGCGGAGTTGCGGCCGCGCTGTGCCTCCTCCCGCTTGCCGGTTCGGCACTCGCGCAAGAACCCGTCAATCTGACGCTGGTCTCCTCGACCGATCGCCAGTCGCTCGCGGTCGTCGGAAGCAACCAGGATCAGCCGGAGATGATCCGCCTCGCCGATCTGGTGCGCATCTTCGACCTCGACGTCCAGGGCGAGGCTAGGCCCAACACCGTCACGGTCACGCACGATGGCCGGGTGATGATCCTGACGGCGGGTCAGCCAGTCGTATCGGTGGCGGGACGGCTGTTCTCGCTGCGGACGTCGGCGCCCCGGCGTTCGGGCGACGACTGGTTCGTGCCGCTGGAGTTCTTGAGTCGTGCGCTCGGACGCCTGATCGAGGAAACGATCACACTCCGCCGGCCGTCCCGCCTGGTGCTCATCGGCGACGTGATCGTTCCCCAGATCAGCGCCCGATATAGTCAGCGCGGCTCGGGTGCACAGTTGGACCTCGAGGTCCGACCGGCGGCGCCGCACACCGTGACCCAGGAACGCGGGCGGCTGATTCTTCAGTTCCAGGCAGATGCGCTCGACGTCGGACCGTTGCCGTCGCCGCAGGGCGACGTGGTGACCCGAATCAACACGGACCCGTCCACCACGCGCCTCATCATCGACCTCGGACCAGCGTACGGGTCGTTCGACGTGGTGAGTCGGTCCATCCGTAGCGGCGAGCAGGTCTCGATCGCGCTGGGTTCCGCCGACCAGTTGGCGGCGGCTCCAGAGGTTCCCGCACCCGATGCCGGCACCACGCCGCTGGCGAGTGATGCCCCGCTGCCCGAGATACGGGTCGCGCCAGAGGTCCGGGTTGTCGCAATCGACGCGGGACACGGTGGTGACGATGAGGGAACGCGGGGGGGGGCGCGACGCGCGAAAAGGATGTCACACTCAGCGTGGCTCGTCGACTGCGCGACGCGATCGTGCAGCGACTCGGGCTTCGAGTCATCTTGACGCGGGCACGAGACGAATCGGTGGGTCTCGACCAGCGTGCGGCCATCGCGAACAACAATAAGGCTGATTTATTCATCAGCCTGCACGTCAACGCATCGGTGCGACCGTCGACCACCGGGGCCGAGGTCTTCTACTTGAGCATGGATGGATATGGCGAGGCTGCGCGCGAGCTTGCCAGCCGCGATGCCCAGATCGTACCGGTCATCGGCGGCGGCTCACGATCGATCGGTCTTGTCCGGTGGGAACTGGCGCAGGTTCGCTATCTCGACGGATCGGCCAGGCTCGCCGACATCGCCCATCAGGAGTTGAGCCGACGGATTCCGATGAGCCCGCGCGATGTGCAGGAGGCCCCGTTTCGGGTGCTGGTCGGCGCCAACATGCCGGCAGTCCTGGTCGAGATGGGCTTCGTCTCGAACGCCCGGGACGAGCAGCGACTGACCAGCGCACGCTTCCAGAACGCGGTGGTCGATGCGCTGATTGGCAGCATCCTTCGGTATCGTGACTACGTGCAGACCGCGGGGGCGACCGCGGCCAACGCCAGCCAGTCTGGCTCCACAGGAGACCCGTCATCCCTCCACGCGCGCGACGAGTAGCTCTGAAGGTGACGCGACGGATCACACCGACGCACCTCGTGGCCGGGGGGGCGATCGTGGTGGCGATCGGCATTGCCGCATTCTTCGCGGGGCGAGGGCGGGGCTCGCCAGACGCCACCGAGCCCACGGCGGCGCGCGACTCCGCGCCGACGGCAGCATCGGCCCACGACCCGACGACCGTGACGCTGTACTACATCGCCGAAGGCGGCCTGTCGCTCGTCGCTCAGCAGGAGGAACTGGCCCTCAACGATCAGCGAGGTCTCGAGGCTCGCGCCCAGCTCGTTGTCGAGCGGCAGCTTGCTCCGGCGCCGGCACCGCTTGCGTCACCCTTTCCGGAAGGCACGCGGCTCCGCGGCCTCTACCTGACGCCGGGCGGTGACGCGTTCGTCGACCTGAGCCAAGACGTCACCCGCGGGCATCCCGGCGGGTCACTCGATGAACTGTTCACCGTGTACGCTATCGTCAACGCCTTGACCACCAACGTTCCCGAGATCACGGCCGTGCAGATCCTGATCGGCGGACGTGAAGTCGATACGCTCGCCGGCCATGTGGATCTTCGCCAGCCGCTCGGGCGTGATATGAAATGGGTATCGTAATGCCAGTGTCCGAACCGATTGACAGCACCGCCCGGCCCGACCAGCGCGAGCCGGGCCAACTCCGACCAACCCGGCTCACACCCAACTGGGCCGTACACGCCGAGGGCTCCGTGTTGATCGAGGCCGGCCTCACCAAGGTGGTGTGCACGGCGAGCGTGGAAGACCGAGTGCCACAATTCTTGCGCGGCACCGGGAAAGGCTGGGTCACGGCCGAGTACGGCATGCTGCCACGAGCGACGTCGACCCGCACGACCCGCGAAGCAGCCAAGGGACGACTCGGAGGGCGGACTCAGGAGATTCAACGCCTGATCGGACGCTCGCTCCGCGCCGTCACCCAGCTGGAGAAGCTCGGTGAACGCACGGTCTGGATCGACTGCGATGTCTTGCAAGCGGACGGCGGCACCCGAACCGCCTCCATCACCGGCGGGTTTGTCGCGTTGGTGCTTGCGCTCGAGAAGCTACGCGCCGCCCGCAAGCTCACGACGATGCCGATCAGCGACTACGTCGCGGCGATCAGCGTGGGTGTCGTCGGCGGCCGTCCGGTCTCCGACCTCGCGTACGAAGAAGACTCGCAGGCCGATGTCGACATGAATGTCGTCAAGACCGGCAGCGGCCAGTTTATCGAGGTGCAGGGCACAGCCGAAGGGGACCCGTTTGGGCAGGACGTGCTCACACAGCTGCTGGCCCTTGCAGATCAGAGCATCACCCAGCTCATCGGTTTCCAGCGCGAGATCGTGGGGTCCATCCTCGCGAAGGCCAGCAACACCGCGTCGTGAGGCTGCTGGTCGCCACCACCAACGCCGGGAAGCTAGGCGAGATCCGCACCATCCTGGCGGACCTGAACGGCTGCGATCTCGAGTCGCTCGCCGACCACCCCGGGACCGCCGAGGCCGAGGAAACCGGCACCACATTCGCCGAGAACGCGCGCCTCAAAGCAACGCACTACTCCAGGCTCACTGCGCGGCTGACCGTGGCGGAAGATTCGGGCCTCGAGATTGATGCGCTGGACGGCGCACCGGGTGTGCGTTCGGCACGCTTCAACGGAGACTCATACCCGGAGAAGTTCGCAGCCATTCGAGCCCAGCTCGAAGCACGCGGAACGGCGGAAAGCGCGGCCCGCTTCGTGTGTGCCCTCGCCGTTGCCGACGGCACATCCGTGGTGTTCGAAACGGTAGCGACGGTTGAGGGTCGGCTGGAGCCCAACCCGCGTGGCGTCGGAGGTTTCGGGTACGACCCGATCTTCTTCTACCCGCCCTTTGGATGCACCCTCGCGGAAGTGTCGGGCGAGAAGAAGAGCGCCGTGAGCCATCGGGGCAAGGCCTTCCGCCGGCTGCGGGCGTTCCTCCTCGACCAAGACCAGCCTGACACCATCCGCAACCCGTAGGTAGCTGGTCTGGCAGAGTCGCACCGAATAGTTGACCGGTCACTTAGGTGACAGTATCCTCTGGGTGCACGGCTAGAAATGGGACGACGTAGCAACGCGCGCGACCGGCTGCTTGATGGCGCGGAATCGCTATTCCGGGAGAGGGGGTTCGAATCGGTCGGCGTCGCTGAGATCTGCAAGGCGGCCCATGTCAACAAGGGCAGCTTCTATCATTTCTTTCCGTCGAAGCGCGCGCTGCTGCTCGAGGTCTTGGACAGGTCGTGGGATGACACAGGGCTCCTTCGACGATGGGAGACGGATGTCCCCGGCCAGGTAGACGCCGCGCTGCGACTTCTCCTTGAGGAGCTCTTCGCCTACCACTACGCCGAACGGGAATCGCACGGCCACGTGCGCGGCTGCCTGCTGTCGAACATCGCGGTCGAGCTGGGATCGGGCGATGCCGAGATTTCGCCGAAGGTCAACGAGCTCCACGACAGGAAAGTCGCCATCTTCGAGCGCCTCCTCACAGGGACGAATGGCCGCGCCCACGCGCCCTCGCCAAACCCGCGTCAAGCCGCCGAATCGCTAGTGGCGTACCTGCACGGCCTCTTGGCTCTGGCAAGAATGCGAAACGACCTGTCAATGCTTCCAATCGCCGAGAACGACCTTCTGCGGCTGGCCGGAATCGACCGCTGATGAACTTGACGTGTCAACGCCACGCGTTCGGGCTACCCCGTGATTTGCACTATCTCAACTGCGCCTACATGGCGCCAGTCTCCGACCGCGTGCAGAGCGCGGCGCACCGGGCAGTCGAACTGCTGCGCGTGCCGAGCCAGATTCGGTCGGAAGACTTCTTTGGCCCCAGCGACCGCGTCCGTCGTCTCTTTGCCGAGCTCATACAGGCCGATGACTATCGGCGAGTCGCGATCACTCCCTCGGTGTCATACGCCATGGCGACTGTCGCGAGAAACACGCCGCTCGAGGCCGGGGACAACGTCGTGGTGGTGCACGAGCAGTTCCCGAGCAACGTCTACACGTGGAAGCGGGCCTGCGACGCAACCGGTGCAACGCTGCGGATCGCATCGCCCGGAACGGCCGAGCACGACCGCGCCGACGCGTGGAACGCCGCCCTAATCGAATCGATCGATGAACGGACCAAGCTCGTCACGATTCCCCACCTGCACTGGGCCGATGGTACGAGATTCGATCTCGATCGCGTCGCCCAACGGGTTCATGCAGTCGGCGGGCGACTGGTGATCGATGGCACCCAGTCAGTCGGTGCTCTCCCATTTGACGTGCGCGCGACGCCAGTTGATGCACTGGTGTGTGCTGGCTACAAGTGGCTGATGGGACCGTATGCCACCAGTCTCGCCTATTTCGGTGCCGCGTTCGACGAAGGCGTGCCGATCGAAGAGAACTGGATCACCCGACGCGGCAGCGAGGATCTCTCCGCGCTCGTGCACTACAGCGACGAGTACCAGGCTGGAGCCGTACGGTTCGACGTTGGAGAGCGGTCGAACTTCATGTTGCTCCCGATGCTGGAGGCTGGTTTGTCTCAGGTGCTCGAGTGGGGCGCCGACGCCATACAGGTGTACTGCGAGGAGATCTCCGCCGAGGCCATTCGGGGCCTGAGAGATCTCGGATACCGGGTGGACACTAGACAGCATCGAGCGGCACACCTGTTCGGCGTGCGCCTCCCCTTGACGGTCAATCGAGAAGCACTCCACGCCGCCTTGGCCAAACGCCTGGTGAGCGTGGCGTTCCGCGGCGATGCGGTTCGGGTGTCGCCGCACGTGTACAACGACGCGAGCGACCTCGACGCGCTCGTGCAGGCAGCCGCGCGCGGCGTGTCAGCCGCGACGTGACAGCGGAACGCCGAGCAGCCGTGCAAACCCTGTACACTGCGCGGGCATGCGAGCCGTGTGCGGGACACAGCCCGCCTGGATCGTCCTCGGCCTGTTGGCGCTGTTTCCGACGCATCCACGGATGCAGAGCAGCGTCGGATCATTGACGGTCACGGCGCCGGGCGTAGATGAACTCGACGCCGCCGCCGGTCTACTCGCCGAGATGTCCCAGCACGGACGCCTGCGGGTCACCCAGGTCGCGCTGGACCCCCTTGTGCCCTCCTCCGCCCATCGCCGTCTGGAGCAGATCCATCAGGGCGTCCGCATCCTCGGCGCCGACCTCGCAGAGCAAACGGCCTCGGGCCGGACCGTCTCCGTGTTTGGTCGGCTTCACTTCGATGTCTCGCTAGATGTGGCCCCGGTGCTGTCGGCTCACGACGCCACCCAGCAGGTCAACCAGCCAGACTCGCGATCGATTCGCGCGCCAGAGCTCGTCATCGTGTTCGATGAAACGTCCGATCGGTACCGACTCGCGTATCGCGTGACCAGTTTCGGCGTCGAGGGACGAGTCGCCACACTCGTCGATGCGGAGACTGGAGCGATCATCTCGCGCGAGCTGACGCTGCCGACCCAGCTGGGAACGCTGTGCGGTGAGTGCGCAGTCGGTCGGGGGAGGGGTGTCAAGGGCGACCTGAAAAAGGTCAGCGTGCGGGCGGGCGCCGATGTCTATGACGCAACCGATCTACTCCGGCCGTCACGGATCTCAACCTATGACATGCGCGGCGACTGGAATCGCGTGCTCGATGTGTTGACCGGGGTTTCAACGCTCTCGGATTCCGATCTGGCAACGGATGCCGACAACGACTGGACGGATAGCGCGGGTGTGGATGCGCACACCGGAGCGGGCTGGACGACCGACTACCTGTACCATCGCTTCGGTCGCCGAGGCCTCGACGACAACGACACCCCAATTGCGGTCATGACCCATCCGATTCGGCGCGATGACATCTTCAGCGTTCCGAGCGCTGTCGCGAACCTGTTTCACCTGAATGCGTTCTTCTGTGGAACGTGTATACCAGGCGGCGTCATTGTCCTGGGTGAAGGGCTGCCCCCTGGACTCACCGTTGCGGGTACCGGGCAGCAGATTGACTTTTTCGCCGCAGGTCTCGACGTCCTAGGACACGAGCTCGGACATGCCGTCACCGAATCCAGCTCACGGCTGATCTACCAGGACGAATCAGGGGCGCTGAGCGAGGCATTCTCCGACCTAATCGGCGTCGGGCTCGAGTTCTTCGTGGCCGAGAGCGGCCGTCATCAGAGCGAGCAGCCGGACTACTTGGTGGGCGAGGACGTGGTCGTCCCTGGCGGCATTCGCTCGCTCGACAACCCGCGCTCGATGGGCGACCCCGACCACTACAGCTTGCGTTTTCAGGGAACCGCTGACAACGGCGGCGTGCACACGAACTCCGCGATCGTGACGCACGCCTTCTATTTGGCCATCGAGGGCGGGACCAACGTGACATCGGGCATGGTGGTATCGGGCCTGGGGCGCGAACAGCGTGCCCTCATCGAGCAGGTCTTCTACCGAGCGTTTGCCTTTCTCCTGCCGGCCGATTCAACATTTGCCATGGCCCGCGCCGCGACACTCCAGTCGGCTCGAGACCTCAGTAACGATGCGGCGGTAGAGCAGGCGATCGCGGCGGCGTGGACCGCAGTAGGCGTGGAGTAGCGACAGTGCGAAAGACTCGGAAGCTTTCTGCCATCGTCACGGTCGTCATCGTGACCATGGCCTGCGGTGCGCGGACAGCCTCTGCGCAGTCAGCTACCACCTCGGACGTCGTCGTGAGCCTGAACGCCGGGGTGCGGGCGCTGCCGCAGACCCGCACCGACACCGTCATGTTCGAACTCTTCGCTGAGGAAGGACAACTTGCCACGACGCAGACAATTGGCCCCTATCCGGCCGTCGACCTCGGGTACAGGCAGCGACTCTGGGGTCGATACGGCTTCGGTGTTTCCGGCTCGTTCGTGCAGGGGACTGCCATCGCGATGGTCGACGCCCGCGTTCCGCATCCCTTCTTCTTCGACTTCCCGCGGCGGGCGACCGGGATGTCAAGTCGGCTCAAACAGCGCGAGCTGGCCCTTCACATTAGCGCCCAGATGCGGATGGACCTGCCGCTCGGAGGGCGCCTAACCTTCTTGGTGGGCCCATCCGTGTTTCGCGTGGAACAGGATTTTGCGGTCGACGTCTCAACCGAAGAACGGGGCTTCCCATTCGAGGACGTCGACATCACGTCGACGACGGCGGAGCGGCAACGCATCTCGGCAGTCGGGTACCACGTCGGCCTCGATGCGGTCTTCGACGTGGCGAGTCGATATGGCGTGGGGGTCCTGGTTCGCTACAGTCGGGCCGGCCCGGCCGTCATGCTGCGAGGAAACTTTCAGCCAGCCCTGGACTTGGGCCGCCTGCACATCCTCGGCGGGGCCCGTATCGGATTCTAGAAGCGACTCTCGTCGGACGGGAGTAGCGTCATGAGCGCGATCGGATCAACCCGAGCGTTGTTCAAGCGCACCGTCCAGTGGAGATGAGGACCGGTGACGCGTCCCGTGGCGCCCACCTTGCCGACGACCTGCCCTCGCGTTACAACGTCGCCCTGCGTCACATCGATGGCTGATAGATGGGCGAAGTATGAGTAGAGTCCCCACCCGTGATCGATGATCACCACGTTCCCTGAGAAGTAGAGCTCTTCGGCTAACACCACCGTGCCAACGTTCGGCGCCTTGATGGCCGTGCCCGTCGCCGCCTTGAAGTCGGTCCCACTGTGAGGACGACGCGGCTGACCGTTGAAAACGCTGCGACGCCCGAAGCTACTGGACGCGTCTCCAGGCACGGGCCGGAGGAAGCCCCCGCGCCACTGACGAGCTCCGGTCGAGGCCTTGAAGAGCTTGTCCTGAAGCGCCGCCTCGCGCTGAATCCGATCAAGGACGTACGGTGGAGGATCGACGAAGCTCGGCGCCACGGTGAGCCGCCGCGTCGGGAAGTCTTTGGACTCGACCGACAAGGCATAAGTCGCTCGCGCCGTCGTGTCGTCGCTGTCGGTGGCGCGAATCGCCACCGCGTACTCGTCTGGGCGCGTCTCGAGATCGATCCCCACGAGACCGCGCCACACGCCTTCGGGATCTGGGAAGAACGGGACCGATGACCCGAACACCGTCGCCCGAACGGTCACGAGTGGTCGCGTGGATCGCACCTCGAGGATGACAACTTCACCGGGTTGTACCGCGCGGGCGTGATGGGAGACCTCGATGGCGCGCTGCGCGTTCGGAGCCGTACCACAGAAGATCGTCAGTATCGCGACCGCGAGACCAACCCGGACGACGTCCCCTACCTTCACCACTCGCTGCACTGTCAGACCCTCTCCTACCAGCTTATCGGCCACTGGTCCCCGGCCGCCACTGGGCGCCCGGATCAGCCTCCGCGGAGTCGACGCGGGAAGCCGTAGCCTCCAGCCGGCTTCGTGATAACCCCGTCGCGTCGCTCCGAGTCGGCAGATCCCGTAGCCCTCAGTGGGCGACCGCGAAGCTCGGCGCGCACGGCGCGCCGCGCGAGGCCCGGAGCGGGGCTAGGGGTCCCCGCGAGGGCCAAGCGGGGGGCTCGGGGGGGAAGCCCCCGTCTAATTCAGACGGCGCCGGCCTTCTTCAAGGCGTCGATCTCATCCCCGCCCAGCCCCAGCACGGTGCCGAGAACCTCGTCGGTGTGCTCGCCCAGCAGCGGTGAGCGCACGACTTCCGCCGGTGAGTCCGAGAGCTTGATGGGGTTGCCGACGGTCAGATACTGACCGCGCTCCGGGTGATCAACGGCCACGACCGTACCAGTGGCGCGCAATGAGGGCTCCTCGGCCAGCTCCTTCATCGACAACACCGGACCACACGGCACATTGAGGGGGTTCAGAATGTCCATCACCTCGAGCTTGGTCTTCGTCTTGGTCCACCGCTCGATCTCGGCAAACATCTCGTCGAGCTTGGGCAATCGGGCCTCAGGCGTATTCCAGTCCGGGTCCTCCAGCCAGTCTTCATGCCCAATCGCCCGCGCGAGGCCCTCGAATGCAGCCGCCTGCGTGATGACGTAGGTGTAAGCGTCGAGGTCGTGTTCCCATCCCTTGCACTTGACGATCCATCCGGGTTGTCCCCCGCCAGACGCGTTCCCCGAGCGCGGCGCCGCGGCGCCGAACGTGCCGTTTGGATATTGCGGGTACTCCTTCAGCGGACCGTGCGCGAGTCGCTGTTGGTCGCGGAGCTTCACGCGGCAGAGATTCAGCACACCGTCCTGCATGGCACAGACGACACGCTGTCCTCGCCCCGATTTCTCACGCTGGAACAAGGCGGTCACGATACCAAGCGCCAGATGCAGTCCGGTGCCGGAATCACCGATCTGCGCACCGGTCACAGTGGGCGGGCCGTCATCGAATCCTGTCGTGCTGGCGGCACCGCCGGTGCATTGCGCTACGTTCTCGTAGACCTTGCAGTCTTCATACGGGCCGGGCCCGAACCCCTTGACCGATGCGTAGATCATGCGCGGGTTGATTTCCTGGATGCGCTCCCACGGGAATCCCATACGGTCGATCGCGCCAGGTGCGAAGTTCTCGACCATCACATCGCACGACTCAATCAGCCTGGTGAAGACTGCCTTTCCGGCGTCTGACTTCGTGTTCAGCGTGATGCTGCGCTTGTTGGAGTTCAGCATCGTGAAATACAAGCTGTCGACGTCGGGTATGTCCCGAAGCTGACTCCGTGTCGCGTCGCCGGCGCCGGGACGCTCGACCTTGATGACGTCGGCACCAAACCAGGCCAGCAGCTGCGTGCACGTGGGTCCAGACTGCACGTGGGTCATGTCCAGAATCCGTACTCCGTTCAAAGCCTTCATAGATTTCTCCGTTACGACCGGACCAGCTAGACTGGTGCCCCCGAGATCCTGATCCGCTCGTCTTGAATCGTCTTGTTGAGCAGGCTCACGCACGCGTAGAGCGCACGCAGCGTTGGCACATCCACGCCGGTGACGTCGGCCAGCTCGACAACGACGCCGAGCATCCCTTCGACTTCCAGGGGTTTCCCGGCCTCGACATCCTGCAGCATCGACGTCTTGTGCTTCCCGATGCTCTCCGCCCCGCTAATCCGGCGCTCGAGCGACACGCGAAACGTCGCTCCGAGCCGGTGACCGATGGTCTGCGCCTCGGTCATCATCGCGGTGGCCAGCGCGCGCGTCGGCGGAAACTGACAGATGTCGACCAGGGTCGAGTGCGTCAGTGCGCTGATCGGGTTGAATGTGAGATTCCCCCAGAGCTTCAGCCAGATCTCCGAACGGATATCGTCCAGAACACGAGACTTGAAGCCGGCGCCCTCTAGGGCGGACGAGACCTGCTTCACTCGCTCCGACGCCGATCCATCGAGCTCACCCACCGGAAACCGATTGCCCTCGATGTGACGGATGACGCCCGGCTCAGCGACCTCCGCCGCGGGATAGGCGATACACCCGATGATCCGATCGGGATCGAGACTGCGGAACAGCACGCCGTCCGGGTCGACCGTCTTGACCACGCGGTTGGCATACGGCCCGTCGAGTTTCTGAAAGTACCACCACGGGATCCCATTTTGTAGGGTGACGAGGACCGTCGACTCTCCGAAGAGCCCAGGCAGGTCATCGACAACCGCGCCGATCTGGTGCGCCTTGAGCGCGAGCAGTACCACGTCATGCTGGGGCAAGTCGGCGATCCGATCGGTTGCGACCAGGCTCTCGGCCACCGTTCGCTGGTCACCTTCCACCAGGGCCAATCCGTGACGCTTGATGGCCGCCAGATGCGGCCCGCGGGCCACCACCGACACCTCATGGCCGGCTCCGGCCAGTCGGACGGCCATGTACCCGCCGACGGCGCCGGCGCCAACGACGCAGAGCTTCATGCGAATCTCCAGGAGACAAGCCGGAACTGCAGGCTCAGCCTCCGAACAGCGTGACGCCGAACACCCGCGCCAGGATGATAATCAGCGTGAGGCCAGTGAATACGATGAGGCTCAACCCGCCAAACCACAGCGCAAACGGTGAGGGGTAGAAGATGCGATCAGCGCGCGGTATGACCCTCAGACAGTAGTAAAGGTTCAGGTAGTAGATGACCGGCGCCACGAAGAGGGCGAGAGCCGACGCGACCAGCACGAGCCAGACCGGCCGCTCGATCCCGGCGATGATTACGACTGACGCCACGAGCGAGTAGCCCATCGTCATCCGGTAGATGTTGTACTCGGAGTACCAACGGCTCCGGTGCTCGTCGCGGAGGTCTTCCCGGGCGATGCCGGTCAGGCTCGCCGTGCTCCGGAACAAGTTGCGACAGCATGCGGCCACGACGCGCGGCCAACCGTCGAAGTAGTTGAACGCCGTCGAAAACGTCGCCGCGAATGCGCCGCCGAGGAAGACGAGCATCATCCCCGGGCCGACGCTTCGGGTGAAGATGCCGGCGATCTCACCAATCACCGCATTGCCCGCGATCGGACTCGGATAGAGCCACACGGCCGAGAGCAGGAGAAACAACGTGGCAATCACCATCGAGATCACGTGACCCACGCCAAAGTCCCACTGCCCGATGCGAAACCAGCGGCGGCAGTATTCGCGAGCGTGAGCCGGCAGGGTCGACGTATCCACTCGCAGGTCGTCCGGACCCGACGTCCACGGGTCAAACCGCGGGGCGAGGCCGATCTGCTCGAGATGCTCGCGGATTCGGCCCATGCCGACCTTCTTGGCCTTGCCCCATTCGGAGCCTTGCAGCGAAACATCGATACCGGTCGGAAGGAGCCCCAGGAATGCGGCGATGATCAGCCATGACCCGTCCGGAACCTCGAAGATGAAGAACCGACCAAGCGCCGAGATAGGGGGCGGTTCGGCGAAATACACGGCCACGGTCGAGACAAACAGCGTCGCGGCCAGAAGCTTGGTCACGATTTCAAGCACCGAGTACTTGCCCAGCAAAATCACGATGACCGCGGTCACCCCCAACAGCACGCCGTAGGTGGCGATGGGGTTCAGGACAAACTGTCCGAGCGACAGGGGCGGCAATCCGAGGCCGAGATACTCTTCGAAGAAATAGTAGGCGACGGCAGACGCCGCGGCGAGCCGTCCGGCCTGCCCGAGTGCGCACTGCAGCACGGTGGTCACCAGGACGTACCAGACCGGCCACTTCCCGCGAGCGGTCGCATAGGCGTCGAGCATGCTGCGGCCCGTGGCATGGGTGAAGCGAAACGCCATCTCGAAGCCGTAGTACTTGAAGAGGTACGCCACCGGAATGCACCAGAGCAGCGCGAACTCGAAGCGCCCGCCGGCGACAGGGGCCGTGACAAGGTGACTGGTCCCGATCCCGGTCATCATCAGAATGATGCCCGGCCCGAAGCTGCGCGCCACGGAAAGCGGATCGGTCTTGGGGAGGTCCAGATCTTCCAGCGGATCCCGGTCAGCCATGTGCGGAGGACGGCGTCTGGTACAGCACCTTACCCACGAAAAACGGCCCCATGCCCTGGATGAACTCGGCCGTCTGCCGGGTGGCGCGCATGTCTTTGATCAGCTTCGAGAGTGGATACAGCTCGGGACCGATCAGACCGATCACGAACTCATTGTCGTCGCGATCGATGCCGTGGCACTCGAGCCGTACGTCGACCGCGTAGCCGGCTTCGCCGTAGCGGCGCCCGAGCATCCCGTGCTCCATCATGATCCGACCCTGCTCCGCGCGAGGGAGTCGGTTGTAGGGGCCGACTCGCCGCAGCGGGTACCACACGGCCCACACATTGTCCGGACTCAACACGTTGCGCGGCACCTTCTGTAACAGGAAGTCTCGCAGGTCCGCCTCGCGGCCCTGCGCATATGTTCGTCCGATCATCGTGAAATCGGGCACCGGCGTCAGCTCCGCAAACGGCGGGGCCGTCAGGAGCGCTCGCACAGGCCCGGCAAACACGGCGGGGTCTTCATCCATCACGACCACGCCGACGCCACGTGGGTCGTTCAGGTTGGCATACACGGCCGCGGCAAGTCCGCTCGCCTTGACGGCCTCGACCGCGGGCCCGGTATCTAGACAGTCCGTGAAGACATGCAGCTGTACGAACAGACGTGCGTTCAGCGTTTGCGGCTCGCCCCGGACGGGTGCGCCGTGCTCCAGTAAATCGGGTGGACCAGACTCACCGGCTTCACGGGCATCTATCGGCGGCCCTTTCGGTGCATGGGCGTCGACATCATGCGTCATGACAGACGGATTCTATACCGAGGGGACAGCGACAGCCCGACCACCTCAGCCACCGTTTCGAGAACGCGGGCCGCGAGCGGATCCGGCGCCAACTGCTCGCGGGACAGGAATTCGAAGACGACGAGCACCGGCGTGTCCTGATCGCCCTCCTGGTCTTGGACCACCGGCACCGCGCATGCGCCCCGAATGCCGGTCATCAGCTCACGACGCGCGCTGTCGACAGCGGGATCCACCGAGAGGTTCGGAATCCACACGACGCGCCGAGCCTGAAGCGCGCGCCCGGCGATCCCCTCGCCCGCTCGAACGGGCTGGCTCTCGGACAAGCGCCGCAAACCAGCGAACGTCTCGGCGGCACCGTCCGCCTCGTGCCACGCCAGAACCGATTCGCTCGAGCGAGCACCATCAGTCGTTGGTACCCGATACGCGCACCCCACCGGCCAGTCCGACCAGGCGCACACCAACTCGAGGACCTGTCGGGCGACGGACTCGGCCGTGTCCGCCCCTGCGACGGCCGCGACCACGTCAGCAACCAGCTCTACGTCGAGTGCCTGACGCGCCAGACGATCGCTGCGCTCGGACAGCGTCGCCTCCGTCTCGCGAGCGTCGGTCGTATCGGTGTACAGGAGCAGGACCTCCCCCGCATCGCTCGTGCGCGAGTGCACGTCGATCCACCTGCGATCTGCCGTACGAAGGACCTCATGTGTAGGCTGTCCGAAACGCTGGACCCGCTCGGCGACCCAGTGTTCGATGTCGTCACGGTCCGTGACGCCGACCTCGAAAAGGCCTCGATTGGCCGTGTAGCGGGTGAGATCTTCGAAGACCACACCTGGCTTGAGCGGTGCGTCCGGATAAAACTCCTTGAACCTCCGGTTGACACCAACCAACCGACCGGCCCGATCCCAGACCGCCAAGCCGGTTTGGGGTCCTTCCAGCACGGCCGCGACGCGCGCATCCAGGCGGACGCGCGAGTCATCAGCGCGGTGCACGCGGCGGGCGAGAAGTACGACGGCCGACACCAGCGCCAACGATGACAGGACCCAAATCCAGTTCATAGCCGCACCCATCCTACAACCCTTGCCCCCCGCTTACTGATCGCCTTGACACTGCCAACTGTCGGTCGTACGGTAGGAGAAGCCTCAGCGCCGCCCTGTCAACGACGGAACTATCATGCGACCAGCCGCGATCGTGCTTCTCGTTGGAATGCTCTCGCTGCCAGGAGGAACGACCGTGCGCGCCGGCCAGAACAACGACGACGCCTCTCCCGCATTCCTGGAAGCCGAAGAGCTCGGCGTCCTACTCGCCAGGGTCAAGAAGAAGCTCGACCGACCCGTCGCCAGGGGCCTCCGCAATCTGCTGCGCCTGGACTACTACGTCACCGTATACGGGAAGGCGCCTACGCTGGACCTCGCGTCGTTTGATCTGCACCGCAGCCCGGTACCACCCGGCGCGACCTATCACACCGAGATGATGCGGGCGCTGCGCCTGAACACGGTGTATCCGGGAACCATACCGCTGGGCGCCAACCCGGTCGCGGGATGGGCCTGGCGGGCACTCCGCTAGCGCCGCCGCTCGTTCGACGTCACCCGGCAGGTGACTCCTGCATCGTCCAACGCATAATGGGGACGGAAATGAGAATGTACTTGCGTCGCAGCTCGACGACGCGATCGGCGTAGTCTCGCTTGTCGACGTCCCCGTCCACGTAGCGCTGCCTGAGCCGCCGGAGCTCGAACCGATAGAGATCGCTGACGAACTCGTGGACGAACTCGGGGCGTGTAGCCGAGGTTGGCCTCGCCCCGTGTATGGCCAGCTGTTCGAGAACCTGCGGGTGATAGATGTAGCTCACTCCGCGGCCAATGCGTCGGCCGAGCTCACCCCGTAGGTGGCGAACCAGGACCCTGCCGCCTCCAGACGTTGGTTGACGTTTCCGATGTTGGTCACGCCCTCCGATTGCAGCCAGCGACGAAATGCGTCCACGCCCTCCCGCGCAAAGACCGGGATGCCGTCCTTCCAGGTGGCGCGGCCGCACAGGACGCCCGCCCAGTTCACGCCGGACTCGGCCGCAAGCTCGAGAGACTCGGTGAACTCCGCGTTGCTGACCCCGGCGGAGAGAAAGATAAACGGCTTCGTGGCCACCTGTGCTGCGGCGCGGAAGTGCTCGAGCGCTTCGGATCTGGAATACGCGCGTTCGCCGCCGTAGTTCTGCGCGCCCTCGACGAACTGCATGTTGATTGGGATCTCGACCTTCATCACGTCGACGCCATATCGATCCTTCGTGAACTCCGCCATGCTGCCCGCCACGACCGCGGGCTTGGCCTTGGCGTACTCTCGCCCCTTCACGTCGCCACCGGCGGCGTCGTAGCCGACGAATTCCAGGAAGAACGGGATGTCGTTGGCGCGGCACTCGTCTCCGATGCGCTCGACGAACGCGTGCTTTTCGTTGTTGACCGCCTCCGAGTCATATGGCGTGTAATACAAGAGGACCTTCACGCAGTCAGCCCCAGCCTCTTTCAGCCGATGGGCTGACCAGTATGGGAGGAGGTCCGGGAGCCGCCCGGGACGGGTGTTGTCGTAACCGCTTTCTTCGTACGCCAAGAGGAGCCCGGCGTTCGCGCTGCGCTTCTTGGATGGACCGATGCCCCACTGCGGATCGAGCAAAATCGCAGAGGCGTGCGGCGTCAGCACCTCGGTGACGGCACCTTTGAAGTCCTCCATCATCGCGTCGCTGACGTCGCCGCCGCTGAGCTGACCCAGCGCCTTCTTGAGTGACCCACGCTGGTCCATCGCGGCGGCCGCAATGGTCCCGCTCTCCCTCGACACGGCCTTCATCCCGGCGAGCTTCCCCGGCGTCAGTCTGATCGTCGTCTCACTCAATGTTCCCGCGCTCCTCTCTCAGTCAGTTAACACAGCGAATCCGAACTCGAAACCCGCGCCAGTATTTTAGCGGAGTACACTAGTATTCCGTGTCAGCCTCGACACGCATGCCATTCCTCCGCCGCAGCCAACGACCGCCCGTGGCGGTCGTAATGGCGCTGACCGCATGGTTGGCCACCTCCGGCCATCAGACCGAGGCGTGGGCTATGCCATCAAAGTCCCGTTCTATCGCTGGCTGGATCTGCAGCGCCAGACCGACGCACTCCGGCTCCCTGCCCCGACGTTTCCGGAAGTGAAGGCGCTCTGGCTGGCGGGGCGAGTCGACGACGCCCTGGCGCAGCTCGCCCGGACGCTCCCCCCCGACGAGGGGGCTCAACCCCTCGAAGCGATCGTCCTGCGCGCCACACTGCACGGCGCAGCGGAACAGCCGCTCGAGGCTGAACGGCTCTGGCGGCTGGTCATCGACCGCGAGGTGTGGATGCGGACGTTTGCTCGGCGGGCGCTCGTCGAGAGCCTCGTGTTGCGACGCGCGCCGGCCGAGGCCGAGCCGATCCTCGACGAGATCAGCCGCCGCGATCCGATTCGCCACTTCGACCTGGCGCTCCGGGTTGCCGAAACCTACCGGGCCGCGGGTAGGCCAGCTGACGCGCGACGCCTCTATGAGAGAATCGTCAGCCAACAGCCGCGGGGTGACGCCGCCGACACCGCCCGGCTCGGCATCGCGGCATCGCTGGAGACAGACAACGATGCGGACGCGGCACTGGATCAGCTGCGCCTGGCCAAGCGCCTGCACCGCCGCCCGGAGACCTACGAGCAGGCGGTCGCGGCGGAACGCCGCATCACGAGCGCCACCGGTCGACCCGTGAGGTCACTCTCGGCGGCCAACTACCGATCCCTGACCCGAAGACTGCGCAACGCATCGCACTACGACGCGACGCTGGACCTCATCGCCGAGTGGCGATCAGCCCACGCGCCGCCCGAGGGAGACCCTCGAATCGAGCTGGCGCAGATCGAGACCCTTTACGACCAGCGTGCAAACGATGCGGCGGTGGCCGGTAGTCGGGCGTTCTACGAGCGGTTTCCCGACAGCCCGCTCCTCGCGGACGTCAAGCTGACGGAGTTCCGAATCGCGGTTCGGCAGATTGATACGGAGCGCGCCCGGCGCATGGGCCTCGAGCTGTGGGAAGGTCAGGTCCCTGCCGCAACGGCCGAACATCGCTGGGATGCCGGCAACCTGCTGGCCGCGCACCTCGTCGCGGTCGGCGACCTGGATGGTGGGCTCGCGCTATATACGGGGCTCTTTCAGGCCGCACCGTCCGAAAACGATCGTCGTGCGATCCTGTGGCGGGCCGGCGTGGCTGCGTTGAGAAACGGTCAGCCCGGTCGGGCTGCGACGAACCTCCGTGCTTTGATCGACCGCGGCCCAACCGGGGATCTGGTCCCGGCGGGCCTCTATTGGCTTGCCCGCACCGAACACGAAACCGAGCCAGCGCGCGCCACACGGCGTCTCGAAACGGTTGCCCAGCGGTTTCCCTACCACTATTACGGAACGCAGGCGCAGCGGGAACTGGCCAGGCTGAACAGTGAGACTGCGCCGAGTCAGGCCATCGAGCCGACCGTGGCCTTCCCCGATCTCGTCATCTCGGACGCATCGACAGGACGTGCTGAGTATCGAGCCGCGATGCTCCTGGCACGCGCCGGCCTGATCGACGACGCCGCCTGGTATCTCGACCGTCTCCTCGCCAATCGGCGGCGCGATCGGGGGCTTGCGTTACTGACGACCCGTGCCTGGGCCGCCACCGGCAACTATGCGCGTGTCACCCGGCTCCTCGTCAATCACTTCGGCCGGTTCCTCCAAGAGCCCGCGTCGGGCCTCCCCAGCGATTTCTGGGAACTCGTCTACCCGAGGCCGTTCTGGCCGGACATCAGCGCGGCGGGCCGTCAGCACGGCGTCGACCCGGCGCTGCTCGCGTCCCTCATGCGTCAGGAGTCCCGCTTCGACCCCGGGGCACGTTCGCCGGTGGGCGCGATCGGACTGTTCCAGATCATGACGTACACCGCCGAGGCGCTGGCCGAGAGTGCCGGAGTCGGCGACGTCATCGGTCGCAGCGCGGACGTGTCGTCTGTCGATGAAGCGAAACTGGCCGATCCGCGTGTCAACGCGATGCTCGGCGCGCGCCTGGCCGGTAACCTCCTCGAGATATTCGACGGGGCTGTCGCGCCGGTCGCGGCCTCCTACAACGCGGGAGAAGAGCGAGCCGCGGTGTGGTGGTCTGCGACGCAAGGGTGGCCGGAAGACTTCTTCGTCGACACGATTCCGTATACCGAAACCCGCAGGTTCGTGCGCGAGGTACTCGCAAACTACTGGGCCTACCAGCGGCTCTACGCGGACTAGTGGAGCGTACTAGTAGCCCGCCGCAACGCTCCCGACGGCCCGGCGGTCGGCGGCCCCCTCGAGCATGTCGCTCGCGCTGTCGTACCCGATTGACTGCGCCGAGCCTTGCCGAACACGTTCAACCAGCACGTGTCCCCGCGCGCGCAGCGTTCGGCGCGTGTCGAGCGACAATCCGCGCGGCTCGTACTGTATCCGGTCCGGAAGCCACTGATGATGAAAGCGCGGCGCGTCGACCGCGGCCTGAAGACCCATCCCGAAGTCGATGACGTTGACGAGGGTCTGCAGGACCGTGTTGATAATCGTACGCCCGCCTGGACTTCCGGTGACCAACACGAGCCGCCCGTCCTGCGCGACGATCGTCGGCGTCATGCTCGACAGCATGCGCTTCCCGGCCGCAGCCAAGTTGGGTGCCGTGCCGATCAGCCCCGTGTCGTTGGTGAGGTGAGGCGCAGCGTTGAAATCGCCCATCTCGTTGTTGAGCAGAAAACCTGCGCCCGGCACGACGATCTTCGAGCCGTATAGCTGCTCGAGCGTATACGTCAGCGACGCGGCGTTGCGATCACGGTCGACAACCGACAGGTGCGTCGTCTGACCCCCTTCCGAAGGCCACTCGAACGACGTCGGTGACGAGCGAGACGCGGTTCCGGGTCGAATGGTGTCCCGAAGCCGGCGCGCATAGGGCTTCGAGATGATCTGGTCAATCGGCATACGCGGATTGAAGGCGGGATCGCCCAGATGCCGTGCGCGGTCCGCGTACGCTCGTCGCATCGCCTCCGCCATGAGGTGCACGGCATCGGCTGACCCAAAACCGTGCGCGGACAGATCGTATCCCTCGATGATATTGAGCATTTGAATCAACCCCGCTCCGCCCGAGCTAATCGGCGGCATCGAGATCACCTCATGCCCGCGGTACTGGCCGACGAGGGGCCGGCGTCTGAGCGGGCGATAGGCGGCGAGATCCGCTTGAGTGATCAGCCCCCCGTTGGCTTGCATGTCTCGCGCGATCAGCTCAGCGGTCCGACCATGATAAAAGCCGCCCGGGCCGTTGACCGCGATCCGCTCGAGCGTGCTCGCGAGGTCGGGCTGTCTGAGCAGGTCACCGGCCTCGTACGGCTGTCCGTTTTTCGAGAACTGCGCGTGCGCCGCGGGGTACGACGCCATCTGTCCGAGAACCGACGCAAGTGATGCCGCGAGCTGCGGAGGAATCGTGAACCCGTCGCGCGCGAGCTTGATGGCCGGACGAACGAGCCTTGGCCAAGGCAAGGTCCCGGCGTCTGACCACGCGAGATGAAGACCGGCCACCGTTCCAGGCACACCAACAGCGGCGTGGCTGTGGTGATGGCGACTAGGGTCATATTCGCCGCCGACGATGAACATGTCGGGATGCGCCTCCGCCGGCGCCACTTCGCGAAAATCGTACGCGACCGGGTCCCCCGAGGCAGGCCTGAACACCAGGAAACCGCCGCCGCCGATATTGCCCGCTGCAGGGTGGGTCACGGCTAGGGCGAAGGCCGTCGCGACCGCGGCGTCAACAGCCGTGCCACCGTCTTTCAGGACCTCGAGACCTGCAGTCGCCGCCTCGGTCTCTGCGGCAACGACCATCCCCCGGCGGGCAAGAACCGGCTGCGCGTCGGCCGGACTCTGCGCAAACAGCAGCGCCAGCGCGATCAGGAGGGCCGATGCGACCCAGCATCTAAGACCTTGCACCAACCCGATGATAGCTCCGAGAAGATTAGATCAGTAAGATGTGGGGGGCATGAAACGCACCCCGTTGGCGAGCGCGGTCTGCGGTCTGGCCCTCGTCGCATTGGCGATGGCGTGCCGCCCGTCCGAGATTGGAAGCCTCACCGAGCGCGTGTCGATCGCGACAGGCGGCACCGGTGGTGTCTACTACCCTTACGGCGGCGGCATCGCGAAGGTCATCAGCGACGGCGTTGACGGGGTCGAGGCGACGGCTGAGGTCACCGCGGGCAGCGTCGACAACTTGAAGTTCATCGCCAACCGATCCGCTGACATCGCCTTCGCCCTCGCTGATTCCCTCGACGACGCGTTCGCCGGTCGAGGTGCGTTCGCCGAGTTCGGCGCGGTCCCGGCCCGTGCGCTGGCCGTCCTGTTCGACAACTACAACCACGTGGTGACAATCGAAGCCACAGGCATCACGTCGGTCGCAGACTTGGAGGGCCGCGTTGTGTCAACCGGATCGCCCGGCAGCGGAACGGAGATCAGCGCGCTACGCATCCTGGAGGCCGGCGGGGTCAACCCGGAGAGCCTTCGACGTCAGAACCTGGGAGCGTCGCAATCGGTCGACGCCCTCAAGGACGGCAAGATCGAAGCGTTCTTCTGGAGTGGCGGCATCCCGACGGGGTCGGTCCTCGACCTTGCGACCACGCCCGGTCGGACGATCAAGATCGTGTCGACAGAGGCGCTGCTGCCAGCACTGCAGCAGCAGTACGGGGCCGCGATCTATCACAACGAGAACATCCCGCAGTCGACGTATCCCGGGATGGCAAGCGACGTGGTGACGATTGCAGTCGCCAACGTGCTGGTGGTGCACGAGTCAATGGACAACGACCTTGCGCGTCGCGTCACGGAAGCCCTGTTCGAGCGCCACGCCGACCTGGCAGCCATTCACCCGATGGCGGCCCTGCTAGCGCAGGAGACAGCCGTCGCCGGATCGCCCATTCCGTTCCACGACGGCGCCATCGCCTACTACCGCGAGCAGGGTGTGTGGAACGAGGGGCGGTAGTCCAACACGACGACCCGGAGTCGGAGGTCCCGACTCGGCGGCTGTCTGGGGCCGTGGCTCGCCTCTCAACCGGTCTTGCGGCCGGATTGTCGGTCTACGCCCTCTACTGGGTCGTGGGCATCGTGCAGCCGCAGGTCTACCGCGTTAGCTTTCTGCTCATCGCGCTCATCCTGACGTTCGTGCTCTACCCGGCGGCACCCCGCTGGCGCGATCGCATCACCTGGCTCGACTGGAGTCTGGTCGGTCTCTCCCTCGCGGCACTCAGCTGGCCGATCATCGACTTCGACCAGTTCGTGTATCGCGCCGCCACGCCGGACACCATCGACCTCGTTCTCGGCGTGCTGACGACGCTCTTGGTGCTGGAGGCCACGCGCCGAACCGTGGGCAGCATCCTGCCCGTCACCGCGTTGGTGTTCCTCGTGTACGGCTACTACGGTCCGCTGCTCGAGCTCGTCGGCCTCGACCTATTCGCGCATCGGGGATACGACACGGCGCGGTTGGTCGGCACGCTCTACATGACGCTCGAAGGCATCTTCGGCGTGCCCCTGGACGTCGCCGCGACCTACATCGTCCTGTTCACGATCTTCGGTGCGATCCTCGCCCACTCGGGCGCTGGGCAATTCTTTATCAACTGGACGATGTCGGCGCTGGGGCGATCGGGCAGTGGCGCCGGACCGGGGCGTACCGTGGCCGTGTCGGGGTTCCTGCTCGGCACGGTGTCGGGAAGCGGCGTGGCGACGACGGTGACGCTGGGTGCCGTCGCGTGGCCGCTGCTTCGGCGCGCCGGGTTCTCCCCCGAAGTCGGCGGAGGCATCCTCTCGGCGAGCGGCATCGGCGCAATCATGGCGCCGCCGACGATGGGTGCCGCGGCCTTCCTCATCGCCGAGTTTCTCAACATCTCATATCTTCAGGTGATCGCGATGGCGTTCATCCCGGCGATGCTCTACTACCTCTCGATCGTCCTCATGATCGAAGCGGATGCGAGACGGCTGGGCACGAAGGGCGTCGATATCGATCTGCCGCCAGTGTGGGTTCTGACCCGTCAGTCCGGATACCAGTTTCTGCCGCTCGTGGCGATCGTCGTCCTGTTGATTTCGGGGATGACGCCGTTTCGGGCCGTGTTCCTCGCGACGCTCCTGGCGATCGGCCTCAGTTTCCTCCGTTCGGAGACCGCTCTGCGCCCGAGGCGCCTAATCGAGGCGCTGGAGTCGGGTGGCAAAGGGGTCCTCTCGGTTGCCGCGACAACGGCGACGGCCGGCGTCATCGTGGGCGTCGTGACGCTAACGGGCCTCGGATTGAAGATCGCCGGCATCATCGTGACGCTCGCAGGCGGCAGCGTCTTCCTGACGGTCCTCTACGCCGCCATCGCAGTGTGGATGCTCGGATTGGCGGTGCCGGTGACGGCGTCGTACATCATCGCGGCCGTGATGATTGCTCCGGCGCTGACGCTGGTCGGCGTCCCGCCGGCGGCTGCGCACATGTTCATCTTCTACTACGCCGTACTTTCCGAGGTGAGCCCACCAACCGCCCTCTCGCCGTTTGCTGCGGCGGCCATTACTGGCGCCAACCCGTTTCGTACCATGATGCTGACCTGGAAGTACACGCTGCCGGCGTTTCTGGTCCCCTTCGCCTTCACGCTGAGCCCTGAAGGGCTTGGCGTGCTGCTGCAGGCTCCCCTCAGTGACATCGTGAGAACCGTCGGCACGGCGGCGATTGGCGTCAGTGCGCTCGCCATGGGCCTCGGTGGATGGCTCATTCGCGCCACATCGGGTGCGGAACGCGCCTTTGCGGTCACCGGCGGGTTACTCTTGTTCTATGCCACGACGACAACCGACCTGCTCGGCCTCGGGTTGTTCGGGATCGCGGTGACACTTCATCTCGCACGACGGAGGAATTCGTGACCAAGGACGAACTGATTGAACGACTGAACGAGGACCTGGCCAGTGAGCTCGGCGCGGTCATCATGTATCTGACCTACGCCGCGCGGGCAACGGGGCCCTACCGGCCGCAGCTCTCGCAGTTCTTCCTGGCCGAGGTGGCAGACGAGCAGCTCCACGCGCAGTACCTCGCCAACAAGGTCGTCGCCCTCGGCGGCGAGCCGACGACCGTCCCCGGCGCCGTGTCCCTTCCGAAAGGCAATCGAGGCATGCTGGAGGCGGTGCTGAAAGCCGAGCATGAGGCGACGACCAACTACACGTTGCGCGCGAAGCAGGCCGAGGAATATGGCGACAAGGGCCTCGCGGTCCAGCTCGAGGACTTCGTTCGGGACGAAAGCAGCCACGTGGAGGAAACCGAGCGGATCTTGAGGGACTGGCCGTTGTAGCAGCCTAGACCCTCACGAGCTTCCGATACTTGATGCGGTGCGGCTGGTCGGCGGCCGCACCGAGGCGGCGCCGGCGGTCGGCCTCGTAGTCGGCGTAGTTGCCTTCGAACCACACGGCCTGCGAGCTCCCTTCGAAGGCCAAGATGTGGGTGGCGATACGATCGAGAAACCAGCGATCGTGGCTCACCACGACCGCGCAGCCGGCAAACTCGACGAGCGCGTCTTCGAGGGCCCGCAACGTATCAACGTCGAGGTCGTTGGTGGGCTCGTCGAGCAGTAGCAGGTTCGCCCCGCCCTTGAGCAGCTTCGCCAGGTGCACCCGGTTCCGTTCGCCGCCGGACAGCGAGCCGACCTTCTGCTGCTGGTCGCGTCCCTTGAAGTTGAACCACGACACGTACGCGCGTGACGCGACGGTTCGCTTCCCGAGGGTGACGTCGTCCTGCCCCTCCGAGATCTCCTCCCACACCGTTTTGTCGGGATCGAGCTCGCGGGACTGATCGACGTACCCCAGCTCAACGGTTTCACCAATGGTGAGCGTGCCGGCATCGGGCTCTTCGTCGCCAGTCAGCATGCGGAGCACCGTCGTCTTCCCCGCACCGTTCGGACCGACCACACCGACAATACCGCCCGGAGGCAGGTTGAACGACAGCTCGTGCATCAGCACGCGATCGCCGTATCCCTTGCGGATGGCGTCAGCCTTGACGACGACGTCGCCGAGCCGGGGTCCGGCTGGGATGTAGATCTGGGCCGTCTCGAGCTTCTGCTTCGGGTCTTCAGACAACAGCCGCTCGTAGGAATTCAGACGTGCCTTGCCCTTGGCTTGTCGGGCCCGCGGCGACATCTGAATCCACTCGAGCTCCCGCTGGAGCGTGCGCTGGCGCTTCGCTTCCTGCTTGGCCTCGACCTGGAGTCGCTGCTGCTTCTGTTCCAGCCAGGACGAGTAGTTCCCTTCCCACGGAATACCGGCACCACGGTCGAGCTCGAGAATCCAGCCCGCGACGTTGTCGAGAAAATAGCGGTCGTGGGTGACCGCGACGACCGTGCCCTTGTAGTCCGCCAGAAACCGTTCGAGCCACGCGACCGTTTCGGCGTCAAGGTGGTTCGTGGGCTCGTCCAGCAGTAGCAGGTCGGGAGACTGCAAAAGCAGCCGACACAGCGCGACGCGTCGCGCCTCCCCTCCCGACAACGTCGACACGTCGGTGCGCCCAGGCGGCAGGCGCAGCGCATCCATCGCCATCTCGACGCGGGAGTCGAGATCCCAGGCGCCAGCCGCCTGAATGCGATCCTGGAGCTCACCCTGTTCCTCGAGCGTTGCCTCAAGGTCGGAATGATCCTCGGAGAGGATACGGGTCAGCTCGTCATAGCGCTTGAGCAGCTGACGCTGAGTCGCGACGCCTTCGTCGACGTTGCCTGCGACGGTCTTCTCGGAATTCAGCCTGGGTTCTTGCGGCAGATAGCCGACCGAGAGTCCCTCGGCCGGAAACGCCTCACCATCGAACTCGGTGACCTCGCCGGCCATGATCTTCAGGACGGTGCTCTTGCCAGCGCCGTTCAATCCCAGAACGCCGATCTTCGCGCCCGGGAGAAACGACAGCCAAATGTCGGTCAAGACCGTCCGGGCGGGCGGATAGACCTTGCTCAGGCCCTTCATCGTGTACACGTACTGCGGTCCCATACGCGGTATCCTACCCCGTCACTCGTATAATGTGGCGCGTCGCAATGTCCGATCCCGCCGTTCTGTCCACCCCGTCCGAGCCGAAGCCAGCGCCACCCACGCCTCCAGGAAAGCGCCGCCGGTCAAAGCCGGTGTGGGCTAGCTGGCCGGACGAAAAGCTGCTGGACGTCCGGATCTGCGATCTCGGGCTGAGCATTGAAGGCACGCCGCTCGAGCGTCGCATCACGGAGGTCAACCAGGACCTCTCGAATCGGGGGATTCGATTCCGGGCGCATTTCTGGCTCTCTGACGAATGGTTTACCCCGGACGGTGTCCCAGGTGTCGCGATTCCCTTCTACCTGGCGCATCCTCGGTTGGCCCGTTTGGAGCTGAGTCAGATGCTGGAGGTCGAAGGCGGTACCAGAGCCTGGTGCCTGAGGATCCTCCGGCACGAGGTCGGTCACGCCATCGACAACGCGTATCGGCTCCAGCGACGCCGTCGTCGTCAGAAGCTGTTCGGCCTGTCGTCGACGCCGTATCCAGAGGTGTATGTACCGAAGCCGTACAGCAAGAGCTTCACCCTCCACCTGGACCCGTGGTACGCGCAGAGTCATCCCGACGAGGATTTTGCCGAGACTTTCGCCGTCTGGCTGACGCCGCACTCATTGTGGCGGAAGCGTTACGTTGACTGGCCGGCGCTCAAGAAGCTCGAGTACATGGACGAGCTGATGCAGGAGATCGCGCCGCGGGAAGCCCTCGTCACCACAGCGACGATGGTCGAGCCGATCCGTCGCATTCGGCGGACGCTGCGGCAGCACTACCGGCGTAAGCGCAAACACTACGGTCTGGAATACCCAAATTTCTACGATCGGGATCTCCAGCGCATGTTTTCAGACGCCCCCGAGCACGCTGGCAATATCGCGGCCGGCCGATTCCTAAAACGCGTACGACGCGACGTGCGGCGGATGGTTGCACGGTGGACGGCGACCTACCAGTACACGATCGACCAGGTGCTCGAGGACATCATCACCCGATGCGATGAGCTCGACCTCCACCTCCGCACCTCCGAGGAGCGCACGAAGCAAGACTTCACCGTCCTACTGACCGTGCAGACGATGAACTACCTGCATGGCGGACGTCACCGGGTGGCGCTGTGAAGAAGTTCCGCATCCTGGCGTTGATGCACGACTACATGGTGCCGCCAGACGACGTCTCCAACGTCGACCTGGCCACGGCCGAGTGGAAGACCGAGTACGACGTGACCAGCTCGCTGATCGACATGGGTCACGACGTGATGATTCTGGGCGTGAAGGATGACCTCGGTGCCATTCGCCAGGCCGTCGATGACTTCAAGCCGCAGATCGCCTTCAACTTGATGGAGGCGTTCCACGAAGTCGGCGCCTTCGACATGAACGTCGTGAGCTACCTCGAGCTGCTGCGACTTCCATACACCGGATGCAATCCTCGCGGCATGGTGTTGTCGCGCGACAAGGCTCTGTCGAAGCAGCTGATGTCGTATCACCGTATTCCCGTCCCGGAGTTCGCGGTCTTTCGGCGCGGCCTTGCCATCAAGGGGCCCCGGCGGCTGGATTACCCCTTGATCGTCAAGTCGCTCACACAGGAGGCGTCAATTGGCATCGCTCAGGCGTCGGTCGTCGACGACGAAGCCAAGCTCATGGAGCGCGTCAAGTTCATTCACGAGTCGATCCATACCGATGCAATCGCCGAGCGGTTCGTCGACGGACGTGAGCTCTATGTGGGCGTCATCGGGAACGAGCGCCTGCGGGTCTTTCCTGTGTGGGAGATGCACTTCGACAAGATGCCGGACGGGTCGCACCGCATTGCCACGGACCGGGTGAAGTGGAGCGTCAAGTATCAGAAGAAGCACGGCATCAACACGTCGGCCGCGGCGGGCCTGCCAGACGGAGTCGCCGAGGCGGTCCAGCGCGTCGCCAAGCGGGTGTACCGCACGCTCAACATGAGCGGATACGCGCGCATGGACCTACGGTTGGACGGCGAAGGCCGGTTCTACATCCTCGAGGCAAACGCCAACCCGCAACTGGCGTTTGGCGAGGACTTCGCCGAGTCAGCCGAGCGGGCCGGCCTCACCTACGAAGCCCTGCTCCAGCGGATTCTGACGGTGGGGCTGCGCTGGCAACCTGAGCGCGCCGGTTAGCGGCGGGCCCGGACGAGGGCGGTCGCGTCCCGGGTGGCGATCTGACTTGACGGAGTCCGCCGACTTCGGAGCGACGCGACGGGCGTTAGGCCGCGGCTTCCCGCGTCGGCTCCGCGGAGGCGGACTCCGGCAAGTCAGATCGCCGTCCGGGAATCGGCTTCACTCGACCGCGAAGTCCGCCTGCGCCGTTCCACCGGCGGTGACGGTCACCTGCTGCGACGCTCCCGTGTATCGCTCGTGCCAGACCGAAACCTCGTAGGTCCCCGGCGGGACCCCGGTGAGCTCGAAGCGGCCATCCAGACCGGTGACGCCGGCCATGTCGTCGGTCACGTAGACCCAGCCGCGCATCCACCCGTGTGAATCGCACTCCACACGCACGAGACCAGGACGACGAAGCGGTCGCTGGATGGTCATGCCAGCCACGGGAATGGCGATGTTGAACTCCGTGCGCGCCCGATCATCGTAGGCATGAGTCGTGTGCAGCGTGTCGTCCTCACTCGTCACCGCGACAAGACCTGCACCCGCGGCTCGAAGTAGCAGCGTTGGTTGTTGATCGAGCCACCTGCACCCGCGCCACCCTTCGCGTGCGCGCCACCTGCACCCGCGGCTCGAAGTAGCAGCGTTGGTTGTTGATCGAGGGCGCGGGCGGGTCGGCCTTCGCTGTCCAGGGTGCGCCCGCCACGACGATGACGGCATTGGCGACGCCGCCGTCCGGGCTGACGACCGTCGCTCGATCCTCGACCTCGGTCCCGCACACGGCTTGGTCAGTGGTCACCGCGACCATGACCGGATCCGGAACGCGTGTGACCATGACCCGCCCCGCGATGACGCCGCCCGCTGGCTCCGCCAGGGCCCAGAATTCAGCAGTAGCGAGACCGATAACGCTGACGGCGACGAGGCCGAGGACGACGAGATAGCGCGCCACCCTCACAGGTCGCTAGCCCCCCGAGGGCTTGTCGCTTGAGCCACGGCTGGCAGCTCTGGCGTGAAGTCCTCTCCCGGATTGATGAACCGGTTGTGCTCGATCCGGTATTGCGTGTCGTGCAGCTGCCGATATCGACCGGCCACGGCGAGCAGCTCTTGGTGGGTCCCCCGCTCGACGACTCGCCCCTCCTCGAGCACCAAGATCTGGTCGGCGCTCTGAATCGTGGACAAGCGGTGGGCGATGACGAACGACGTGCGCCCCTTGCGCAACGCGCGAAGCCCGTCCTGAATCATCGCCTCACTTTCGCTGTCCAGACTCGAGGTGGCCTCATCCAGAATGAGGATCTTTGGGTCGGCCAAGATGGCCCGCGCGATGGCCACACGCTGCCGCTGTCCGCCGGACAGCTTGACTCCTCGCTCGCCTACGACGGTGTCGTATCCGTCGGGAAACGACATGATGAAATCATGGCAGTTCGCGATCTGACTGACGTGTTCGACTTCGGCGCGGGTCGCATGGGGCTTTGAGAAGCTCAAGTTCTCCGCCACCGTGCCATCGAACAGGAAGTTGTCCTGCAAGACGACACCGAGCAGTGAGCGATAGTCCTTCAGCCGAATCGTCTCGAGATCGCGGCCATCGAGCAAGACGCG
Source organism: Vicinamibacterales bacterium (assembly GCA_965216615.1). Lineage (GTDB taxonomy): Bacteria > Acidobacteriota > Vicinamibacteria > Vicinamibacterales > UBA8438 > CAUZIB01. Next base: position 947,432 of record CBDCGH010000023.1, read on the forward strand.
ACCTGCGCCCGGGTGGTTAAAGGCCATGATCAAGCTGATGAGCGTGCTCTTGCCAGATCCGCTCGATCCCACCAGCGCCGTAGTCGAGCCTGCGGGTGCCACGAGCGACACGTCTCGAAGGACCGGCACGTCGGGTTCGTACTCGAACGACACGTCCTCGAGCCGGATCTCCCCGTCTATCGATTTCAGCGGCGCGCGGCTGGCGTCCTCCTGATCCTCGGTGGCCATCCGCCGGATTTCCCGAATGCGGTCGAGTCCGGCAAACGCCTCGGTGATCTGAGTGCCGATCGACGACATCTGGATCACCGGCGCGATCACAAGGCCTGTAAAGAGGATGTACTGCACCATCTGGCCAATCTGCCACGTCCCAGCCATCAGGGCGCGGCCTCCCAGCAGGATCATCAACGCCCCAATGGCGCCCATGACCAGGGTCGCGACCGACGACACTGCCGACACGCCGGTCACAGCCGCCGCGACGTTGCGCAGCAACCGGTGCGCGCCCTTGGCGAACGTCAACTGCTCGCGCTTCTCGACCGTGTAGGCCTTGACGATCCGGATGCCGCCCAGGGTCTCGGCAAGCCGCCCCGTGACCTCAGCGTTGATCTTGCCGCGCTCGCGGAAGATCGGGCGAAGCCGGGTAAACGCGACGGCCATGCAGCCACCGAACACGGCCAGGATGACGAGCGTGATGCTGGTCAGCTGCCAGTTCAAGTAGAACAACACGGCGAGCGCGACCGCCGCCGTCACGATGCCACCCGCCAACTGGACCAGGCCGGTCCCGACGAGATTCCTGATCCCTTCGGCGTCGGTCATGATGCGAGAGATCAACACGCCGGTCTGCGTGGAATCGAAGTACCGGATCGGTAACCGGGTGACATGGGCCATGACCTGCTTGCGCATCTCGGTGATGGCCCGCTGTGCCGCGACGCCGAGCACCTGCGACAGGCCGAAACCCGTGGCCGCCTGGACGACTGTCGCGGCCAAGGCCACGCCGGCAAGGAACAGCAGCTCGTCCGCGCGTCCGTTGGGCACGACATCGTCAATGATGTAGCCCGTCATGGCGGGAAGAACCAGGCCAGCGACCCGGCTGACCAGCATCATGGCTAGACCGAGGACCAGACGAGAGCGATAGCGCCAAACGATGGCACGCGCCTCTTCCCAGGCACCTGCGGTCATCTTCTTCGGCTTCTTCTGGGTCAAGGCCTCGGCCGGCGGCGGCGTTGCCGTCTTCTTCTTCAGTTTCTTCTTCAATGAACTCAGTTTAGTAGACTTTCGCCGTGGTTTCACCTTCGCGACGAATCATCCACGTCGACATGGACGCGTTCTACGCGTCGGTCGAGCAGCGCGACGCGCCTGAGTTGCGAGGCAAGCCGGTCGCGGTTGGCGGACGTCCGCAGGGTCGAGGCGTCGTGGCCGCCGCCAGCTACGAGGCGCGAACGTTTGGGGTGCATTCGGCGATGTCGATGTCGAGAGCGCTCCGGTTGTGTCCGGCGCTCCGTGTCGTGAAGCCCGACTTCAAGAAGTATCGAGCCGTTTCACAGATCGTGTTCGACCTGTTTCGCGAGGTCACGCCGCTGGTCGAGCCGCTCTCGCTGGACGAGGCGTATCTCGACGTGACCACGAACGCGTGGGGCGAACCACTGGCGACACCGGTGGCACGCCGTCTGAAGCGGCAGATTCAGCAGCGAACCGGTTTGACGGCGTCGGCTGGCGTGGCGCCCAACAAGTTCCTCGCCAAGGTCGCATCAGGATGGCTGAAACCCAACGGCCTGACGGTCGTTCCTCAGCAGCGAGTCGAGAGTTTCCTGCGCGGGCTTCCGGTCGACGCGCTCTGGGGAGTCGGGCCGAAGACGGCAGCGAAGCTGCGCAGAAGCGGTATCGAGAAGCTGGTCGATGTCCGGCACTTCGACGACTCAGAGCTCCGGGTCCTGGTCGGGAAGCAGGCCGAGTGGCTGAAGCGGCTGGCGTATGGCCGGGACGATCGGCCCGTCACCCCGAACCGAACCGCCAAGTCGAGCGGTTCCGAGCGCACCTATCCGGAGGATCTGGTGGACACTGCGGTGATTCACGCGGAGCTCGAGCGGATGGCGCAAAGCGCCGCCGGGTGGCTCTCGCGCAAGACCGTGTACGCGAGAACGGTCACGGTCAAGGTTCGCTATTCCGACTTCACGACGATCACGCGGAGTCGATCAGAGGCGGTTCCCGTCCAAGAGGCGTCCACCCTGGTCGACCGGGTCGCCGTGCTCGCCGACAAGACGGAAATCGGCGTACGGCCAGTGCGGCTGCTGGGCGTCAGCGTGAGTAACTTCTCCGATTCGAATCGATCAGCTCGCGCTCGGGAACCCTTGCTCTGGGAACCCGACACACCATGACCCGTGACGCATCCGGTCTCGTGCGTCTGGGCTGGAACGCCCACTTCTCCGAGGCCCTTGATGCGCTCGGCGATCCCACACTCCAACCCGCACGAGTGTGCGTCGAGCACAACTATCTCTACCGGATCCGCGTCAGTGCCGACGATCCGGAGCACCTCGCGCGCGCTGCCGGAAACCTGAAGCACGCCGCTCGGGTGCAGGCCGCGCTGCCGGGAGTCGGTGACTGGGTGACCATTCGCACGGGCCGGCCCGGGAACGACCCCGTCGTGATGCACGGCGTGCTACCGCGACGAACCTGCTTCTCGAGAAAGGCCTCGGGCAACGTCACGGCCGAGCAGGTGGTGGCCGCCAACGTCGATACCGTCTTCGTCGTGTCTGGCCTCGACGGGGACTTCAACGTGCGGCGCATCCAACGCTATCTCGTGGCCGCCGCCGATAGCGGCGCGACTCCGGTCGTCGTGTTAAACAAGGCGGATCTGAGCGAGTCGGTCGACCAGTCGATCGACGAACTGAAGGAGATCGCGCCCGGCGTATCGGTTCATGTCACAAGCTGTGTGACCGAGACCGGGCTCGACGCGGTGGCCACCTACGTCAGGACCGGCCAAACTGTCGCCTTATTGGGGTCGTCCGGCGTCGGCAAGTCGACCATCATCAATCGTCTCCTGGGGGCGGACCAGCAGCGGACGCAGCCGGTACGCAAGCGCGACGGTCGAGGCCGGCACACGACCGTGCATCGGGAGCTCCTGGTCCATCCGAGCGGTGGAGTCATCATCGACACCCCAGGGATGCGGGAGTTACGCTTGTGGGACCGCCATGAGGCCATCGAAGCGACGTTTGACGATATCGAGAAGCTCGCCGACGACTGTCGGTTCAGAGACTGCGAGCATCGGTCGGAACCGCGCTGCGCGGTTCAGCACGCGGTCGCGACAGGCGCTCTGTCCGCCGACCGGCTGGCCCACTATCATCAACTGCAGGACGAGCGGCAGCTCCTGGGCGAGCGACGGGACGACATAAGGGACAGGACAACGAAGGGGTGATGGGAATCCAGAGACTCTCGACTAGGACGGCCAGCGTGTGTGCGGCGGCCATCGTGCTCGCAACCGCGGTAATGGTCTCCGCCCAGAGCGCGCCGATGTCGCTCCGGGCAGGCCTCCTGATCGACGGAACTGGGGAAACCCGTCGTGAGGTCCGCATCCTCGTCGAGGACGGGGTGATCACCCGGATCGATCGGCTCCGGGGAGGTGTAACCCACGATCTGTCTGAGCTCGTGCTGATGCCAGGGTGGATCGACACCCACGTCGATCTGACGTCGCACTTCGAACCGGACGGCACGATCCACGTCCGAGACGATGGTGGCAATGGCGGTGACGACGGGCACACCCTGCTCTACGCGCTGGACAACGCGTACGCCACCGTGATGTCGGGCTTCACGACGATACGGAGTTTGGGCGATCCCCGCGACGCCGAGATCCGCGCCTTCCTCGCACGTGGCACGATACCCGGCCCTCGTGTGCTGACCTCATTGCAGGCTGTGACGGCCGAGACCGGAGATCCGGCGTTGATCCGTGTCTTCGTGCGACGTCTTGCCACTTTCGGTGCCGACGTCGTGAAGGTCTTGGCGTCTGGCAGCGTGTTCGACGGCAGCGAGCGCGCGATGAGCGATGCGCAGATCGAGGCCGCGTGCAGTGAGGCGACCGCACAAGGTCTCCGGGTCGCCGTTTTTGCCTACGGCAACGAGGTTGTGTCCGCGGCCGTCCGCGCCGGCTGTACGTCGATCGAGCACGGCAACCAGTACGACGACGATGCCATCAGTCTCATGGTTGAGCACGGCACCTACCTCGACCCGCCGATTGGCTTGCTCTATCGAAACTACCGCGATAATCGCGACGCCTTCGTCGGCGTCGGGAACTTCACGACTCTCGGGTTCGCGCGACTAGAACAAGCACGCGGTTACGGCCTCGACACGTTTCAGCGTACGCTCGAGAACCCTGACGTCAAGGTGGTCTTCGGGTCAGCTGCGGTGGCCGGCGCCCACGGTCAGAACGCCGACGAGCTGATTGCTCGGGTTCGGTTCGGACGTCAGAAGCCGATGGCGGCGATCGTGTCGGCGACGTCGCTCGCGGCGGCCTCGCTCGGCTTGGGCGATGAGATCGGCACGGTCGCGCCAGGTTTCAAGGCGGACTTCGTCGCGGTCGAAGGTAATCCGCTGGAAGATATCGAGGCCCTTCGCAATGTCCGGTTCGTGATGCGGAACGGTCAGGTGTTCCGCAACGACGTGCGACCGGTCGAATCGCGGCCCTCAGGCCGACGGAGGCGCTAGACCTCCCGCCTCAGTGCACGCCGCCGCTGCCGGTTTGCAGAAGTGATGGGTCGGCGCCGAGCCGCCGGATCGTCGTCTCCCACATCTGGGCAGGATGGGTCTCGAACACGATGTCCCGGTCGGCCGTGGCCGTGAGCCACGCGGACCCGGACAGCTCAGCATCGAGCTGCCCCGGACTCCAGCCCGCGTATCCCGTCAGCAGGCGCGTGTGCTGTGACGGCGGACTCTCGAGCAGTCGTCGCAACAAGTCCTGTGACGTCGATAGGAAGATCCCGTCACACACCCTGACGGACTCCACGTCGGATGGCTCCTCGCCTAACAAGATCCACCCGCGCTCCGGTTCGACCGGCCCGCCAATCCACAGCTCGAGGCCGTTGTCGCCCTCGATGGGGGGGGTGAGCCGAACGACCGATGATGCCGGCGTTTCGGTGCGCCGGTTCAGCACCAGACCGAAGGCGCCCTCTTCCCCGTGCTCGCAGAGCAGGATGACCGTCTGATGAAAGTTGGGGTCGCTCAACTGGGGCATCGATACGAGGAGTACCGGTGCCAGAGTCGGAAGGACGCTCTCGGAGTCGCTCATGTCGTCGGACACTTCTACCCTATCACGTCCCCCGAACGGTTTCAGAGCCTGCGCCGAGCCCAGTTCACATGCTCGACGACAACCGGATCCCGCTTGGACGATTCACTCGTCGACTCCGACAACGCGAGCGCCGCCTCCTCCGCGCCACTGTTCCCAAGGGCGACGGCGAGGTTGCGTCGAAGATTACGGAGACCGGTGTGCGACATCGGGCTGCGGCGCACCACCGGCGCGAGCGTGGCATCGGGTAGTCGCCACAGGTCCGTGAGCGCCGGACGGTCCAGCGCCGAGTGCGGCTGCCAGCATTCGTCGGTTGACAGACCCGGCTGGGCATTCCAGGGGCACACATCCTGGCAGATGTCGCAGCCGTACACGTGGGCACCGATGTCGGATCGCTGCGCATCGGGAATGCCCCTCTTGACCTCGATCGTGAGATACGACAGACAGCGAGTGGCATCCAGCACCCAGGCATCGACGATCGCGCCGGTCGGGCAGGCGTCGAGGCACAGGGTGCAGGTTCCGCACTGGTCGAGTGCCGGCGCGTCGGTCTCCAGGGGAAGACTGCACAGAATCTCGGAGAGAAAGAGCCAGGACCCAAGCTCGTCGTTGATGACGCAGGTGTTTTTCCCAATCCAGCCCAGCCCCGCGTGCTGCGCGTACACCCGCTCCTGAACCGGTCCGGTGTCCACGTAGGCCGCGGCTTCGAACGGCGCCCCGTTGGCTTCGCGCATCCACTCCAGCAACTGACGCGTGCGGGTGCCAATGACCCTGTGGTAGTCAAGACCCCAGCTATAGCGCGACACACGGGCCTCGAGGGGGTCGGCGCACTCGGTGGAATAGAGCCGATCGGTGTTGTACACCGTGCCGAGCGCGATCACGGTGCGCGCCGAGGGTAGGACGTGTCGCACATCGGCCCGTCGAGCGGCTGTCCGTGCCATGTACGCCATCTCGCCGGCGAAGCCCCGTTGCAGCCACGTCTGCAGAAACGGCAACTCGGGGAGATCGGCCGCCGGAGCGATGCCACACACGTCGAACCCGATGGCGCGGGCCTGAGCCTTGATTGCGTCAGCCGTCAGCGGCATGCGGTTCTAGAACGAGTATCGCAGCCCGAACTGCATCTCGCGCGCGTTGAGCGCGCTGAAGATTCGGCCGAAGTTAGGGGTGCCGAAGAACCGGTTCGGAATGGCGAAGTTCGCGCGGTTGAGCAGGTTGAAGACCTCCCACCTGAACTCGAGCCGCCCTCCCTCAATCAACCAGTTCTTCGACAGCGCTATGTCGACCACGGCGACGCCGGGCGCGGTCACCGGATTCCGCGGAGACGACCCGAACGCAAAATCGGGCTGGCCCGAGAACGCGCTGATATCGAACCATCGGTCCGGCGTCCGCTGCCCGCCTGGCAGATTGGGGTCGCCAACGAGGTTGGGGCGCTGCGCCGGGCCAGCTCCAATGTTGGCGAGGTCTTCGATGATACTCACCGTAAATGGGGTACCCGACTGCAACGTCACGATCACGTTGGAGCGCCAGTTGCCGAGCAATCCTTCACGCCACCCACCGGCGCCCTGATGGAAGGGCCACTCGAAGGTCGCGTTGCCGACGAACTGATGGCGGCGGTCGAAACTCGACAAGGCGTTCTCTCCCGGGAAGATGTTTCGCACGTCCTGCGGAGTGTTCGCTTCAGATTCGGTCGGACCCGGACTCGACGCGTCGTCTTCCGACCGCGATAGCGTGTACGCGGCGCTGAACGCCAAATTGCGGGTCAGGCGGCGATCGAGCTTGAACGTGACGGCGTGGTAGATCGACCGACCATCGAATCGGATGGTCGGGATTCCGGCCAGCTCCGGAACGTCGCGGCGCGGCGCGATTGGCCCCGGTCCGGGCAGCGGTACGTTCCGAATGGTCCGGTTGTCGGCGCCGATCGTGTACGACCCCATGTAGAAGACGTCGAGGACGGTCCGGGGCATGATCTCCTTCTGGATACCGCCACTCCAGGTCTGTGTGTACTCGACCTGATAGTCGTGATCCATGATGGCGCCGCCGATGCTGCCGGTGGGACTCGCGGACAGGATGTCAGCCGTGCGAAACGTGGGCTGCACTTGCTCAAGCGGCACGTCGACCTGTTTCAGGAAGAAGAAAGGCAAGTTGCGCGTAAATGCCGTCTGGACGCTGTACGCCCACTGGTTCAGGAAGATGCCGTAGCCGCCGCGCACAACCGTCGTCGCCCGCTCGTCCAGCGTCAGCGCGAAGCCCAACCGAGGTGCGAATCGTTTCTTGCTTGGTCGTAGCAAGCTGCGGTCCCACCCGGCGTCCGCTGACGTGACCCACGGAATAGGGATGAGGGGCAGGAGCGCCTCCGCCGCCGGTGAGATGTTCCCCGCATCGTCGCTGGCAATCACGTATCGGCCGCCCGCCACCGAGAAATCGATGGACGAGAGCCGATTGTCGACGTCGCGCATGTGCTGATTGATCTCGTAGCGGAGACCGTAGTTAACCGTGAGATTGTCTCGTAGCCGCCAGTCATCCTGGGCGTACAGGTGCAGCCACGTCGTCCGCGCATCCTCCGCCCCTCGCCCCCCCACTCCGGCACGCGCCCGCACCGGATAGCCGAGGAGGAAGTCGGCCATGGCATTCCCGCTGAACTGACCTGTGTAGGTAAACGCGCCACGCGCGCTGTCCGGGTTCTCAGGCCTGAACCTGAGGTAAAACAAATACGCACCAAACTTGAACCGATGCGCGCCCCGATCAATCAGAAAGTTGTTGTACAGCTCGAAGTGCTCATTGTCGCGGACGATGAACGTCGTGGGATCGCCCATGACGCTGTAGAGACCGGCCGTGTTGACCTGAGGAAACCCAGCATCGCGCGGATTGTTCGAGACGCCCTGGAGTCCCACCCGAGCCGCGAAATCATCACCGGCGTTCAGGCTGCGCTGTCCGCCGTCCACACGCATCCACCCGAACCGGAACTCGTTGAGCATGCTGGTGCCGATGGTCCGGGTGTAGCTGATGCCCAGATTCCGTGTCGTGGTGTCGAGCGTGCGCCCGAAGCCCGGAACCAGTGTCTCCTGCTGCACGCTCGTGCCAAAGGGTTGCACGTCGCGTGCGTCGAACGTGCTGAACCGCCCGAACAGCTGGTCGTGCGATCCCAACCGGTGGTCGACGCGGACACTGAACTGATCGACCCGACGGTCGAGCGTCTCGACGGCGGTGAGGTTCTGGACCTCCCCCACACCTGTCGGCATCGGCACGTCACCGAGGAACGCGCTCGCAATGGGATCGAGGCGGTCCTCCGGAATTCGATTACCCGGGAAGGCGTCGCCCGTCAACGGATCGCGAATCAGCGCCGCTCCCGCGAAATCACCGTCTCTGACAGCCTGTGACGGCACCGAAAAGGTCTTGGTCAGCGAGCGCTCGGTTCGCTGGCCTTCGTAGCTTGCGAAAAAGAATGTGCGACCCGGAACAATCGGGCCGCCCAGGCTGCCGCCAAAGTGGCGCTGGTCGAGTGGCGGAATGGGCTCGTCGCGCGGATCAAAGTAGTTGCGAGCGTCGAACCTCTCGTCGCGCCCAAACATGAACCCACTGCCGTTGAACTCGTTCGAGCCGGACTTGGTCGCGACGTTGATGAGCGCTGAGGCTTTGCCGCCGAACTCTGGCGGATACATCGTTTTTTGGATCTTGAACTCGCGAATCGAGTCGACTGAAGGATTGATGACGAGGTTATTGAACAGCTCGTCGGTCACCTTGAAGCCGTCCAGCAAGTAGATGTTGTGGCCGGCGCGCTGCCCGCCGACGTTGGGAAGGGGTCCCGCCTGTTGCAACGCGGCGCCTCGCGTACCGCTGGGAGGGAGCACAACGGCGTCACTCAGCTGCGCGAGTTGGAGAAACTGCCGTCCGTTGAGTGGAATCTGTTCGACTGTGCGGTTGTCGATGACGTCGCTGATCTCAGCGTTCGTCGTCTGCAAGAGCGGGGCTTCGGCCAAGACCGTGATTTCCTCGGTGACTTGACCTAGGCTCAGCTCGAACTGCAGGTCGAGGGTTTGGCCGATCGCCAGCTGGACGCCAGTCAGAACGACACGACTGAAACCTGGCAGGGTGACGACAAGCTCCCAGTCGCCAACCGGGAGGGATGAGATGAAGAAACGTCCGCTGCCATCGGATACGCGCTCGGCAGAAAAGCCGGTTGCCGGATGTGTCGCGTTGACGGTCGCCCCTGGCAGCACGCCGCCAGACTCGTCTCGAACGATTCCCCCAATCTCGCCAGCGTTGGTTTGCGCGATCGGGGTCACGGCCCAACCCATGACCAGCAGGAGCATGGCGACCCACGCGAGCCCCGTTCGGCTCGTCCTTGCCTCCGTCACCATCGCCCCGTTCGCGGCGGCGCCAGTGCGCCGCGAATCATGACGAACTCGGCGACGTTCTCGGCTGTCAAGAGACCGACGAGACGGCCATCCTGGAGTACCGGCACCACGGGACTCGCCCCGCCCTGGAGCCGCTGAAATGCCCGATCGAGCATGTCGCGCGGATCCGCCGTCTCGTAGTGTGTCGCCATCACATCGCCGACGGTGCCGAGCGGTCCCTCGCGGCTGAGCGCCGCAAGCAACTGGTCCCTCGTCAGGATACCGACCAGTGCATCGTCGGGTCCGCCGAGGACCGGAAAGCCCATCTGTGAGCCGTGCACCATCAGCTCTAGCGCCTCCCCGAGCGAGCTCTCGGCTCGCACCGTTCGGAAGTCGGTAATCATAGCGCGACTCACCGGCACGCCGTTGAGCGCCGTGCGCATCCCGATGGCCGTCGCCTCGGCGCTTGCCCCCATCCAGACGAACAGGGCGATAAACACGAGGAGCGGGTTGGTGAACAACCCAATCAGCCCGAAGACCAACGCCAATCCTTGCCCGATGCTCACCGCGATCTCAGTCGCGCGCGCATAATCCACGCGCTCGGCTAGCAGCGCTCGAAGCGCGCGGCCGCCGTCCATCGGGAAGGCCGGGACCATATTGAAGACCGCCAGCGTGACGTTGATCGCGGCGAATCGACCCACGACGCCGGTCGAGGCCGGGGCAAGCTTGAGCTCGGGAGCGACGCCCGTGGCCGCCAAGTAGGCGCCGTACGCCACCACCGCGATCGCGAGGTTGACAGCGGGACCAGCCAGGGCGACCCAGAGCTCCTGTCTCGGGACGTCCGGCATACGCTCGAGCCGGGCGAGCCCGCCGATCGGGAGCAGCGTGATATCGCGGGTCCGGATGCCGAAGCGCCGTGCCGTCAGCGCGTGCCCAAGCTCGTGCAGAATGATCGTGACGAAGATGGCCAGGATGAACACGACGCTCGATACGGCGGCGGCGAGCCCACGCCCCTCAGCGAGCCCACTGATGAGCAGAAAAATGATCAGCACGGCAAAGGTCCCGTGCACATTGATTGGAATACCGGCAACGACCGCGATGCGCCACGACCACCCCATATATGGCTGCCCGATTACGTCTGTGCCGCGCCGCCGCCGCGCGCCACGGCCAGCACGGCCTGCGCGGCGCGCCGACTGGCGCCCGGCGCCCCCAGTTGTTGGCGAACTCGTGCGAGCGCGGCCCGTGCGTGGGTCGCGTGAGACGGCTGGTTGAAGTACCGCACGACCTCTGCCGCGACAGCGCCCGGAGTAAGTGCGTCCTGCAACAGCTCCGGGACGATGCGTTCTCCGGCAATGAGGTTGACCATCCCCACTGACTCGACATGCGCAAACGCCCGCACCATCCGATACGTCAGCGGTGACAGCCGATACACGACCACCATCGGTCGGCCGTGAATGGCCGTCTGCACCGTGGCCGTGCCCGACGCCGTCACGACGACGTCGGCAACCGACAAGACGTCGTCGGTCCGCGCTTCGACAACCACCGGAGGCGACGTGAGACCGAGGTGACCGACATCACGGATTGGGGTGAAGAGATCGTCATCGAGATTCGGTGCGCGAGCGACGATGCACTGCACCCCCGGCACCTGTCGGGCGACCAGCCCCATCGCCCCAACGAGCTCCGACAGAATCGCGCGCACTTCGTTGGGACGGCTCCCGGGCAGCAGCGCAACGGTCGGCGTGTCGACGCCGAGCCCGAGCTCGTGACGCAGCTGCTCGCGTGACTGGTCCGTGTGGGTCAGATCGATCAAGGGGTGTCCGACGAACTCGACGGGGATCTGCGCGTCTCGATAGAGGCGTTCTTCGAATGGAAAGATCACCAGCGCGCGAGTGGTGAGGCGCTTCATCGTCTTTAACCGACGGCGGCGCCACGCCCACACCTGAGGACAGACGTAGTAGACAATCGGAATTCCGAGCGACCGTGCCGTTGCCGCCAGTCGAAAGTTGATTTCTGGAAAATCGACCGGCACGAACACGTCAGGACGCTCCCGCCGCGCCACGGCCGCGAGTCGGCGTAGGACCGCGAGTGAGCGCGGCACAACCGACACCGCTTCGGAAAGCCCGGTAACGGTCAGCCCGCGGAAGTCCTCGACGACGTCACCGCCCGCCGCGCGGAGCCGGTCGCCACCTAGGCCGAAGACGCGGACGGAGGAATCCAGTGCGCGAAGCTCGTGCGTCAACGCTCCCGCGTAGAGATCCCCAGACGGCTCGCCGCAGGACAGGAGGATCTTCACTACCGCGAAAACTGCGCCGCGTTCCGGCCACGGCGAAAGTCGGTCGCGGTGATGTCGAGCTCCGAAATTGGCACGACCTCGAAATCGTTGAACCCGACACCCGAGAGGTCGTCCACGAAGGTCGATGCGTCACCGACCAGCACGATCGACAGATTGCCCGGACGCAGATAGGAGTTCGCGACACGCTGTATGTCGCCGGGCGTGACGGCGTTGATCCGTTCGGGATAGCTCTCGATGTCATCGAGGTCTAACCCGTACAGGAGCGCTTCCAGCACCATCGCCGCAATCGCGTTCGGCGTTTCGATAGTGAGAGGGAAATTGCCGGCGAGGTAGGCCTGGGCGTTTCGCAGCTCGCGGTCGCCCACGCGCTCGCGCCGCAGCCTGGCAATCTCATCGACCGTGAGGCGCAGCACCTCCGCGGTCGCGTCGGAGCGGGTATCGGTTTCCGCGAGGAACTCGCCGCCGAACTGCCGGCCGGCGATGTTTGCGGAGGCCGAGTACGTCAGGGACCGCTGAGTCCGGAGCACGCTGCCGAGCCGATTGCCCCCTTCCCCACCCAGAATCTTGACCGCAACATCCAGTGCGAGGTAGTCGGGGTGCGCACGCGGCAAGGCGAGATGCCCGACCCGCACGGCCGTCTGGACCGCGCCCGGCTTGTCGATGACAATCACACGGCCGACCGGTGGTGGCGGGTCGACTGCGTCGGGCACCGGCAGCGTTCCCCTCGTCCAATCGCCCAACGCGCGCACGGCACCCTCGAACGCCTCATCGGCGGTGACGTCGCCGACGATCGCGAGGATCGAGTTATTTGGCAAATAGTGCGTACGGTGGAAGTCCACGAGCCTCGATCTCGTAATCGACCGCAGTGACGCCGAAGTGCCGTTCTGCGGCATCCCATACGGATGAAACCCGTAGACGAGGCGCCCAAACACCATGCCCGACACGTACGAAGGGTCGTCGAGGCTGACCTGCATCGAGGACATCAACTGTTGACGCTGACGTTGGATCTCGGCCTCGGCGTAGGCGGGACTCCGCGTGATTTCTGAGAGCATGCCGAGCGCGAGGTCAAAGCTGTCTTTCAACACGAGTAGGTTGACGAAGCTGAGATCAGGACCGGCGCCGACGCCAAGGGCGCCACCAATGTTGTCTATCGTCTGGGCGATCTCCTGGGCCGTCTGCCGGCCCGTACCCTGATCGAGCATCCGCGCGGCCATCGCGGCGAGACCGGGCAAGGCCGATGCGTCACTCGAGGCGCCCGCGCGCACCAAGAGACGCACGTTGACGGCCGGCTGCTCGTGCGCTCCGGCGTAGATCACCTGCAGGCCGTTGTCGAGCGTGCGCAGCTCGTACTCGGGCAGGACGAGATCGGAGGCCAGCAGCGGCGGGGGCGGACTTTCGCTGGGCCACCGTGCTGTCTGGGCGGCCGTGGAGCCGACGAGCGCAGCACTCACGGCCACGGCTGCGAGAAGGGCGGTGCCCCGCGTCATCTCCCGAATCCGCTAGAGCGACCTGCCTGATTGGTCCGACCAGTTGGACCACTTCCACGGGGCATGATAGTCATAATCAGCCGATTCTCGTCTCTAAAATATGTTCGAGCGACCCGGCGGACATCATCCTTCGTGACGTTCATGAAGATGTCGAACTCACCATCCGCCGTCGTGATGTCGTCGTGGATCACCGCCGCGTGGCCCAGGTGCGCCGCCTTTTGAGAGTTCGTGATCCGGCCAATCACATAGTCGCGAGCGAACTGGTTCTTCGACCGCTGCAGTTCATCATCGTTAATGGGGTCGTTCTTGAGCCGTTCGAGCTCCTCGATCAGCGCGAGCTCGGCGGCTTTGGGAGTCTGGCCCGGCGCCACGATGGCCACCGCATAGAACAGGTTCGGGTCTTCGATGAGGTTCCCCTGCCCGAACGCGGAGACCGCGACCTGCTCGTCGTACACGAGCCTCCGGTGAATCCGCGACGACTGCCCGTCTGACAGCACTTTCGACGCAATGTGCAACGGATAGGCGTCTGGGTGCCCGTCGTACGTAATGTGATGGGCGACGATGACCGCTGGCAACGGCCAGTTGTCGGCCTCGAGTGCGAGCCGACGCTCCGTCTGCTGGACCGGTTCGCGGGGAATGTCTCGCGGAACGGGACGGTGTGCCTTCGGCACGCGCCCGAAGTAGTGCTCGACCATCTGCAGCGCGTGGTCGGTTTCGAAGTCGCCGACGACAACCAGCGTCGCGTTCTCGGGCACGTAGTACGTCTCGTAAAACTCCCGCACATCTTCAATGGAAGCTGCTTCGAGATCGGCCATCGATCCGATTGGCGTGTGCTTGTACGGGTGCGCGTTGAACGCGTTGTCGAAGAGCACCTCCGAGAGCAGCCCGAACGGCTCGTTCTCGTAACGCCAGCGGCGCTCCTCCTTGACGACCTGCCGCTCGGATCCAAGTGTCCGTTCGTCGATCCGGAGTGTGGCCATGCGATCGGACTCGAGCCAAAACACGAGCGGGAGATACTGCGACGGCACGGTTTGGAGAAAGACCGTGGCGTCCTCGGTCGTATACGCGTTGCCGTCGCCGCCCACCCTAGAGATGAACGTCAAGTGCTCATCCGACTGGACGTTCTTCGAGCCCTTGAACATCAGGTGCTCGAACAGGTGCGCAAACCCGGTCCGTCCGGGTCGCTCGTTCTTCGACCCGACGCGGTACCACAGCTCGACGTGCGCAATCGGCGTCGAGTGGTCCTCTGACAGCACGACCGTCAGACCGTTGTCGAGCGTGGAGATGTGATAGTCAAATTTAGGAGGCCGGACGGCGCCGTGCAGCGGGGATACCAACGCGACGAACGCCCCAACCACCGCCAGCAGCGATACGGTGGAGCGCCAGCGGTAAAGGCACCTCATGGGCTGATTATGTCACAAGGCCATGGGTGTACTTCTACAATGGCGGGCAGTGGTCGAGCTCGTTCAGTGGTTCGGGGTGGCCGGCCGGTGGGCACAGTCCAACGGAAGCCTCCTTGCGTGGTCCTTCGGAGCGTCGCTCATCCTTTTCTTCGGAAGCCTCATCCTCATGCCGGTGCTGATCGCGAGAATGCGCGCAGACTACTTCGTCACGCCCGACCCGGACCGGGATTCGTGGCTTGGACGCCACCCTGCCGCCCGCACGACGGCTCGAGTCCTGAAGAACTCGGTCGGCGTCGTCCTGCTCATCGCGGGTCTGGCCATGATGGTGCTTCCGGGGCAGGGCATCATCACCTTGCTCGTGGCGCTCTCGCTCCTTGATTTTCCGGGAAAGCGGCAACTCGAGCTGCGCCTGGTCCGGCAGCCGCAGGTCCGCGGCGCGATCAACTGGATTCGCGGGCGGGCCGGACGTCGGCCGATACAAATCCCAGACTGACGACTCGAGTTTCTGACGCCGCGACCGTCGATGCGAGGTTTGTCGCCACCTGCCTGAGCGACGTAGAATACGCCCGGCTTAGGGCCCCATTCATCGATGCGTGCGCCGCTTCCGGGCCTTGGCCCGATCAGGGTAATTCTCGGCCTTTCTCTGGCGAGTTTCGTCGTTGCGGCCACGGTCGTGCTCGGCAACGCGCAGGATGGCGACGCCGACACGACGGCAGCCGACCCTTTGGCGACGGTCGAGCCAAGAGCCCAGCCCATCGCGTTCAGCCATGCCCACCACGTTGCCGAGATTGGGCTCGACTGCCAGATGTGCCACGTGTACGCCCGTCGAAGTCCGGTTGCGGGGATCCCGTCGGTCCAGGTCTGCGCGGGCTGCCACGAAAACGTATTGAGCGACCAGCCGGAGGTGCAGAAGATCTTGGCGTTCTGGGAAGACGAACGGCCGATTCCCTGGCTGCGTGTCCACGACCTTCCGGACCACGTCCGGTTTACGCATAAGCGCCACGTGTTGGCAGGCGTCGACTGCGCCGAGTGCCACGGCGACGTCGGCGGCATGGAGATCGCGGTACAGGTTGAGTCACTGAGCATGGGTTGGTGCGTCACGTGCCATCAACAGCGTGACGCGTCCATCGACTGTCTCACGTGTCACTACTGAGGACGAACGACGCGTGAGCGAAGCACTGACAGAATCCATCGGACGCCGCACCTTTCTCAAGGTGCTTGGCAGCGCGGCTCCGGCTGCCGCGGTGACGGCTTGCTCCCCCGTCACACCCGAGCAAATCATCCCGTATGTCGTGGCGCCCGAGGATGTGGTCCCCGGCGTCGCCACCTGGTACGCCAGTGTGTGCGGCGAGTGTCCAGCTGGGTGCGGGACGCTCGTTCGGACCCGCGAAGGACGCGCGGTCAAAGTGGAGGGCAATCCCGAACATCCCGTGAACCGAGGGTCGCTGTGCGTCCGCGGTCAATCGGCGCTCCAGGGACTCTACAACCCGGACCGGATCAGCGGACCACAGCAACGACGCACGACGAACGAGACAACCGGCGAGAGCGTTCTCGAACCGGTTGACTGGGAACAGGGGCAGCAGCAACTGGTCGATCGGGTGCAGGCGGCTCTCGCGACCGGCGAGCCTGGGCGAGTCGCCGTGATCACACCACTGTTAACCGGAACCCTTGACACACTCGTGGACGCCTGGGCCACCGCCATCGGCGCCACGCGCTTGCGCTATGAGCCGTTTGCGTACGAGTCGATCCGGGCCGCGAACCGCGAAGCTTTTGGCCGCGATGCGATCCCGCACTACGATTTCTCGCGGCCGCGCCTCGTGGTGTCGTTCGAAGCAGACTTCCAGGAAACCTGGCTCTCGACGGTCGGTCACACGCGGGATCACGGGGAGTCTCGCCGGATTCGAAACGGGCGAAAGGCCCGCTTCGTTCAGCTCGATCCCCGACTCTCGCTCACCGGTGCCAGCGCCGACCAGTGGCTGCGGGTCGAGCCCGGCACGGCGGCACAGGTCGCCGCCGCGATGGTGCACACCATCGTGGCAGAGGCGCGGATTCAGGTGGCCGACCTACCCGACGGACTCAGCGACCAGATCGCCGCACTCGTGGCAGACTACGCGCCCGACGTGGTCGCCGAGACCACCGGGGTCGGCGCAGACGAGATCCGGGAGTTGGCTCGCGCGTTCTCCGACCCGGCCGTCGGACCGGGCCAGACGCTCGCCGTCGGCGGCGGCGTCGCCGGGTCCGGAGCCGACGCCACGGACGGACAGATCGCCATCACCTTGCTCAACTACGTCGCGGGCAACGTCGGCTCTACCGTCGTCTTTGGTCCTGACGCGAGTTGGTCGGCCGTGAGCAGCTATCGCGACATGGTCGAGCTGACCGAGTCGATGCGCGCCGGCGCCATCGATCTCGTTGTGCTGCACGACGTCAACCCCGTGCATACGATGCCGGGCGCGGCGGGTTTTGCGGATGCCCTCGCTGCGGTGCCGTTCGTGGTCAGTACGTCGAGCTACGCCGACGAGACGTCGGCCAGGGCCGACCTGATTCTGCCCGCCCATACGCCGCTCGAGGCCTGGGGTGACGTCGTTCCGCGGACGGGCGTGCGCGGGCTGATGCAGCCGACCATGCGGCCGGTGTTCGACACGAAGCACGTCGGAGACCTGTTCCTGCAAACGGGTCGAAGCCTGGGCGGCGACGTGGCGGCGGCATTTCCGCGACGAGGCGATTTTTTCGACTACCTCCAGGACTCCTGGGAAGACCTGCAGCCGCAGCCCGCGGAGGAGGACGGGGCTGAGACTCCTGACTTCGACGACTTCTGGGCATCCGCCCAACGACAGGGCGGGCTGTTCGCGGAAGCGGATACCGCTCCCGTCGCGCTCACGCCCCAGCTGTTCGATCGAGGGCTCTCGCTCTCGTTCGACACGGACGGCCAAGCGCTGACGCTCGTGGTCTATCCGTCGCTGCACTTCTACGACGGGCGCGGTGCGAACCGACCCTGGCTCCAGGAGATCCCCGACCCGCTGATGAAGACCACCTGGGCGAGCTGGGTCGAAGCCTCACCCGCTACGGCACGCTGGATTGGGGCCGACGAGGGTCAGCTCATCAGGCTCGAGTCCGACCATGGCACGGTGGACGCGAGCCTCCTCATTAACGAGCACCTGCTCGATGGAGTGCTGGCCATGCCCCTCGGCCAGGGACACACTGATTACGGGCGGTATGCGTCGGGTCGCGGCGTCAACCCGATGGCGTTGCTCGACCCCGCGCCGGAGGTTGCGTCTGGTGGACGACGGTGGCTTGGCGGTCGAATCGACGCGACCGCGCTCGACGTCGTGCGGCGGATTCCCCGTCTACAGTCAAGCTTCGATCAACATGACCGGGACATCGCGCAGACCGTGTCACTGGCCGCGCTGGTTGCCGGTCAGGTCGAACCCGATCCCCAGCACCCCAGTCTGTACGCGGAACACGACCACCCCGTCCACCGCTGGGGGATGGCAATCGACCTCGACTCGTGCAACGGGTGCAACGCATGCGTGGCGGCCTGCTATGCGGAGAACAACGTGCCGGTCATGGGCGCCGACGCCATGCACCGGGGACGAACCATGTCGTGGATGCGGATCGAGCGCTTCGTCGAGCCAGGCGGCTCAGGGGTCGACAACCGTTTCCTCCCGATGTTGTGCCAGCACTGCGATCATGCACCGTGCGAGACCGTGTGCCCGACCTACGCGACGTACCACAACGACGAGGGCCTCAACGCTCAAATCTACAACCGATGTGTTGGCACGCGGTACTGCGCCAACAACTGCCCCTATCAGGTGCGGCGCTTTAACTGGTCGGACCAGCAGTTTCCGGAGCCGCTCAACCTTCAGCTCAACCCGGACGTGACAGGGCGAGTGGCTGGCGTCATGGAGAAATGCACGTTCTGCGTGCAGCGCATCCAGGGCGGCAAGGACACCGCCAAGGACGAGAACCGCCCGGTGCGAGATGGCGACATTACGCCCGCGTGCGGGCAAACATGCCCGGCGCAAGCGATTGTCTTCGGCGACCTCAACGACCCGGAAAGCCGCGTCTCTCGCCTGTCGGCAGACGCACGGTCGTATCACGTTCTTGGAGTACTCAACACGCGACCCGCGGTGACGTACCTGAAGAAAGTCACCGACACTTAGCAAGACGCGATGTCGAGCTACAGCGCAATCAATGCGGACATGCTCCGAACCCTGCGCATGCCGGGCCCCGCCTACTGGGGTCTCCTGGCCGCGCTTGCGGCCGTGCTGCTCTTCGGTATCTACGCATTCTGGACGCAGGTGCAGCTTGGACTCGGGGTTGCCGGATACGAGCACCCCGCGCTCTGGGGGATCTACATCACGAACTTCGTGTTTTGGGTTGGCATTGCCCACTCTGGGACGCTGATATCCGCGGTGCTGTTTCTGTTTCGAGCCAAGTGGCGCACCGCCGTTGCCCGCGCGGCCGAGACCATGACCGTGTTTGCCGTGATGACGGCCGGCCTCTTCCCGATCATTCACATAGGACGGCCGTGGTTCTTCTATTGGCTGATTCCCTACCCGAACGAGCGGCTGCTCTGGGTCAACTTCCGTTCGCCGCTCATCTGGGACGTGTTTGCCATCACGACATACCTCACCGTGAGCGCCATGTTCCTGTTCCTTGGGCTCATTCCCGACATCGCGGTGGCGCGAGACCACGTCAAGGATTGGCGGCGGCCCATCTACCGCCTCCTGGCGCTTGGCTGGCAGGGCACCGATCGACAGTGGCGTCACTACGGAAGCCTTTACGGATTCTTTGCGGCACTGGCCACGCCGCTGGTGGTGTCCGTGCACAGCGTCGTCTCGTGGGACTTCGCCATGTCGATACTGCCCGGGTGGCACAGCACGATCTTCGCGCCGTACTTCGTTGCGGGCGCGATCCTCTCTGGCCTGGCCATGGTCATCACCATCCTGATCCCGCTGCGCAAGTGGCTCGGACTAGAGGAGTACATTCGGATTTGGCACTTCGAGAATCTGGCCAAGCTGCTCATTGTCACGTCGCTGATCGTGGGGTACGCGTACGCGACCGAGTATTTCATCGCGTGGTACAGCAACAGCCCATTTGAACAGGGCACGTTCCTCGACCGGATGTTCGGGCAGTACGCACCCCTCGCTTGGACGATGTTGCTGTGCAACGCGGGAATCCCGCTGCTGCTGTTCATCAAGAAGCTGCGGACCAGTCTCGCGGCGCTCTTTGTAATCTCCATTTTCGTCAATATCGGCATGTGGCTGGAGCGCTACGTCATCATCGTCAGCTCGCTCTCGCACGCCTTCGACCCCGCCAACTGGCCAGAGGGCACCTACTCGCCGACGTGGGTCGAGGGCGGGATCACGGCCGGCAGCTTCGCCATGTTCTTCCTGCTGTTCTTGCTGTTCGTCAGAAACTTCCCGGCTGTCTCGATCACCGAAATGAAGGAGTCGGAGGAAAAGCCCACGGAGGCCGACCCCGCCGCCGCGTGGCCCGCACCGGTATGAGCGTGAACATCATGGGCGTGTTCGACGCCGGCGAGAAGGCCGCCGGCGCGATTCGGGCGATCCGACAGGGTCGGCTCGGCGAGGTCTCTGTCTACGGCCCGACGGCCGACCACGAAATCGACCAAGCGCTCGAAGTCAAGACCAGCCCGATCCGGTCGTTCATCTTGATCGGTGGACTCATCGGATGCTTCACGGGATTTGCGTGGCCAATCTACACCGTCTGGGCGTGGCCCTTGATCACGGGCGGCAAGCCGCTCATCTCGATTCCGCCGTTCGTCGTCATCGCATTCGAGCTCACGATTCTGTTCGGGGCGACGGCTGGATTGCTCGGGTTCCTGGGCCTCTCGGGTCTGCCGCGAGTCCGACGACCGGTCGTTCAGGATCCGCGCTTCACCAACGACCGATTCGGCGTGCTCGTGACGTGCGACGTGAGAGAGCGCGACTCGGTGAAAGTTCTGCTCGAAGAGGCCGGCGCCGAGGAGGTCGCGAACCATGGTGAGGCGTAGGCTCGCGGTCGTGCTGCTCGTGTGTGCGGTCACCGGCGCGAGCGCATCCGCGTTTCCATGGATCAGGGACATGTGGGTTGGTCCGGTCGTGCTGCCGAACACACGGCCGATGGCGCCGCCCGAAGAGGTTCTCTCGGTCGACGGCCCGCGGCAGATGAACCGGATCGACGCCCGCGACAAGCTCACGAATCCACTGCCGGCATCAGCGGACGTCCTGGCTCAGGGCGCGGAACTCTACCGGATCTATTGCGCCGCATGCCACGGCTCCGACGCGCGTGGTGATGGCATCGTTGCCGAGCACTTCCGGCGGATGCCGGACCTCAGCGCTGCGAACGTGCGGAGTTATGCGGACGGATGGCTGTACACCATCATCAGGGAAGGCGGCTTCAACATGCCGCCTTTTGGTTTCGCGCTGAGCGTCGACGAGCGCTGGGCGGTCGTCCATCACGTTCGGACGTTTGACGAGGGCCGTTAATGACCGAGGCGACGACCAACGGCGAGGCGGTGTCGGCGCGAGCGCGAGGTATCTCGCTGGGATGCGCGTTGATTGGCGCGGGCGCGTTCATGTACGGCGTGGTCATTGGAGATGCCGGAGACGGGGGAGCCGCGACGCGGGCGTGGCAAGCGCTGCTGGTCAACTTCCTGTTCTTTGCCGGTCTGGCGCAGGCGGGCGTCGTGCTGTCGGCCCTCATGCAGGTGACGTCATCTCAGTGGGGACGAGCGCTAAAGCGCTTGTCCGAGGCCACGGTGGCGTTCTTGCCGGTTGCCTTCGGCCTCCTGGTCGTTCTCTTCTTCGGTATCGCGACGTGGGCACCGTGGGTACACCACCCGGTCGAGGCCAAGACGCCCTGGCTAAACATCCCGTTCTTCGTCACGCGTCAAATGCTGACCTTTCTGCTGTTGAGCGGTATCAGCCTCGTCTACGTCTACCGGTCGCTCCGCCCAGACATCGGAATGCTCGACGAATCGGGTCAACGTCCGGCCGTGGGGTTGGCCCGGCGGCTAGTCAGCGGCTGGAGAGGGGTCGTGGAGGAGCGGCAGCGGAACCAGCGATCCCAGGGAGTCTTCGCACCCTGCCTCCTGATCGCATACGCCTGGGTGTTCTCGCTCGTCGCGTTCGACTTCGTGATGGCGCTCGACCCCCATTGGTTTTCCACGCTGGCGGGCGCCTACTACTTCATTGGCAACCTGCTGATCGGGATCGCGTTTCTGACCGGAGCGGCGATCTGGAGCCGAGACCGGTTCCAGCTCCAGGAGTACATTGGCGACCATCAGCTACATGACATTGGCAAGCTGCTCTTTGGCTTTTCCATCCTGTGGGCCTACATGCTGTGGTCGCAGTACTTGGTGATCTGGTACGGCGACTTGCCCGAGGAAACCGAGTTCGTCGCGCATCGCATGCACGGTTCATGGGCGGTGCCGACCTGGATCGTCGTGGCCATGGCGTTCGTGGTCCCGTTCGTCGTGCTACTGAGTCGTCGCGTGAAGTCACATGCGCGCGGCCTGACCACTATTGCTTGCGTGGTGCTCATCGGGATGTGGCTGGAGCGGTTCATTCTCGTATCGCCATCGATCTGGCACGCAGACGGTCTGCCATTGGGTGTCCTAGAGCTGCTCATCACCGCCGGGGTGGGCGGCTTGTTCGTCTGGTGCTACACGACCTTCTTGATCATGTTCCCTGTGTTGCCGATTTCCGATCCTCGGCTGACGGCCGTCACCGAGCGATATCTCCCGCCGCCGCTATCGCTGCAAACGAGCCCGCAGTCTGAGTGACCAAGATGGCACTTGAACACGGAGTAAGGCCTTGACCGACTACGCAGACGTCTTCTACCTCAGCTACTGGCGTGCGACTCAGCGAACGATCGACGGGGTCGGGTTCCTGGACGCGTTCTACAAGAACTTTCTCGCGTCATCGCCCGAGATCGCGAAGCGGTTCGAACACACCAGTTTCGATGCTCTGGTTCGCATGTTGTCGATCTCGATCGTGCACGTCGCCAAGTACTACCAGATGCGACAGGCAGATCCGCTCCTCAAGGTGCTCGCTGACCGACACAGCCGTGCCGATCTCGACATCAAACCCCAGTGGTACGACCACTGGGTTGCCGCGCTGATTCAGACAGTCGAGGTGTACGACCCCGAATTCGACGACACGAAACGCGAGTCGTGGCGCCGGGTGCTGACGCCGGGTGTCGAGTACATGCGGTCGAGATACGATGGAGAACCGCCGGACCTTCCGGTGGATGAATCCGGCTCTTAACCGTCCGCAGTCGGATCGTGGTATCGTTCACGGCTGCCCCGCCGGGAGCCCGAAGAACTCTGAGGGAGTCGTCATATTTTGAGAGTTGCAGTCATAGGATTGGGAACGATGGGTGGCCCGATGGCGGAGAACCTCATCAAGGCAGGGTTCGAGGTCACGGTTCACAATCGCACCCGGAGCCGTGAAGGGTCTCTGGAGGCCCTTGGTGCCGCACGAGCGGCCAGCCCGGCGGAGGCCGCGAGCGAAGAGTCGAGATCGTGCTGGTCTGCGTGTCGGATACGTCCGACGTCGAGAGCGTGCTACTCGACCCGGAGACCGGAGCCATCAGCGGACTGAAGAAGGGTGCCCTGGTCATCGACTGCTCGTCGATCACGCCCGAAGCGACGCGGCGAATCGCCCGAGCGTTCCGAGCAAAAGGCATCGGATTTGTCGACGCGCCGCTGAGCGGAGGCTCGGAACGTGCCATTCATGGAACGCTGACCATCATGTGCGGCGGTTCCGAAGACGACTACGAGCGCGCCCAGCCAGTGCTGCAGGTCATCGGGAACAAGGCGACGCGAATTGGCCCGGTGGGATGCGGTCAAATCGCCAAGGTCGCCAATCAGGTCGTGATCACCGGCACATTCATGGCGCTCGCCGAAGCCCTGATCTTGGCATACAAGGCGGGGGCCGACCCCGAGCGCGTGGTCGAGGCGATCGGCGGCGGCGGTGCCAGTTCGTGGGTGCTGCACAATCGCTCGGAGAAGATGCTCAAGGACGACTACCCACTGGGGTTTCGCCTGCGGTTGCACCGGAAGGATCTCGGCATCGCGCTCGAGACAGCTCGCGAGTGCAAGGTGCCAGTGCCGATTGCCTCACTGGTCGCGACGATTGAAGACTCGTTGATCGCACAGGGCTACGGCGACGAAGACATGTCGAACCTCGCGCGCTTCGTCCGACACGGGGCCGGTATTCCAGACGGCCCGATGAAGATCACATGAAGATGAAGGCCACATGAACAAGATCTACCCAAACGCTGCGGTCGCCTTCGAGGGCCTGCTGCACGACGGCATGACACTGATGGTCGGCGGGTTCGGGCTCTGTGGGGTGCCGCAGGAGCTCGTCACCGCACTGCGGGACTCGGGCGTCAGCGACCTCACCTGCATCAGTAACAATGCCGGCGTCGACGGCTCGGGCCTCGGGTTGCTGCTCGAGACGCGCCAAATCACGAAGATGATCGCGAGCTATGTCGGCGAGAACAAGCTGTTCGAGCGGCAGTTCCTCGACGGCATTCTCGAGGTCGAGCTCAATCCTCAAGGGACGTTGGCTGAGCGTTGCCGGGCGGGCGGTGCCGGAATCGCGGCGTTCTACACACCGACCGCCTACGGCACGCCCCTCGCCGAGGGCAAGGAGGCACGTGAGTTCGACGGCCGGTGGCACATCCTCGAAACGGGGCTCACCGCCGAGGTGTCGCTCGTGAAGGCCTGGAAGGCCGACCCGACGGGGAACCTGATCTACCGGATGACGGCGGGTAACTTCAATGCCCCGATGGCCGAAGCTGGGCGCGTCACGATCGCCGAAGTTGAAGAAGTCGTCCCTACCGGCTCGATCGACCCCCACATGGTGCACACGCCCGGTGTGTATGTCGATCGGATCGTGGTCTACGAGAACCCCGAGAAACCGATCGAACGGCGGACCACTCGAACGGTTGGTGATACGTAATGGCATTAAAACGCGAACAGATGGCGCAGCGCGCCGCACAAGAGATCAAGGACGGCTTCTACGTCAACCTGGGGATCGGCATTCCAACCTTGTGCGCCAACTTCATCCCGGACGGCGTCGACGTCATGCTCCTGAGCGAAAACGGGTTTCTGGGAATCGGACCGTATCCCACCGAGGATGAGGTCGACGCCGATTTGATTAACGCGGGCAAGGAAACCGTCACGGCCCGTCCCGGTGCGAGCTTCTTCAGCAGTGCGCAGAGTTTTGCCATGATTCGCGGCAGACACATCGATCTGGCCATTTTGGGTGCGATGCAGGTCTCGCAGAACGGCGACCTGGCCAACTGGATGATCCCCGGTTCCGTCGTGAAGGGACCGGGCGGGGCGATGGACCTCGTGACCGGTGCGCGCGAGGTGATGATCGTCATGGATCATCTGTCGAAGAAGGGCGACAAGAAGATCTTGACCAAGTGCGCACTGCCACTGACCGGCAAGGGTGTCGTCAGCATGATCGTGAGCTCGATGGCCGTTATGAAAGTCGAACCGGACGGCCTGCACTTGCTCGAACGCGCGCCCGGGATCTCGGTGGACGAGATTCGCGCCGCGACCGAGCCTGAACTGCACATCGAGGGAGACGTCCCCGAGATTCAGCTGTAAACTCGACCTGCCGAACCAAGTGGTAGGTTGGCTCGACAGCGCACGTTGTGATGAAGCCCACACTCGCTGCGTCCAGCCTATTCCTCTTTCTGATCTGCGCTGCTGGGTGTCAGGCTTCGTTCGAGGGCCTATACGACGAGCGCTGCGCCGCCTGGCATGGCGACAAGCTTCAAGGAAGCGCTGAGGGACACCGCTGGTGGGTGGTGACCTCGTTCACGGCGATTCTGTTGACGCTCTCACGAAGAGCATCGCCCAGGGCAACGCCGACAACGGGATGCCCGCGTGGGGTGAAACGCTCAGCGAAACGCAGATCCGAAGCCTGGCGATTCTAATCGCTGAAGAACGAGCCAACACCACGTTCACGGATTTCCGCACGGCGCCGCGGCTCGAGGTGCCGGATGAGATCGTCGCGACGGAGCTT
The DNA here is from genome assembly GCA_965216615.1 of Vicinamibacterales bacterium. Classification (GTDB taxonomy): domain Bacteria; phylum Acidobacteriota; class Vicinamibacteria; order Vicinamibacterales; family UBA8438; genus CAUZIB01. Next base: position 973,266 of record CBDCGH010000023.1, read on the forward strand.
CACGCATTCAGGCTGGAGGGTGTGATGACGGGACTGGCCCCTCTGCCGTACTCAATCGCACCCTTGCCGGACGGCCGAATCCTGCTCACGGAAAAGGTGCGTGGCCTATCGATGATTTCTGCCGACGGCGAGCAGTCACCCCTCATCGCGGGCGCCCCCATTGGGCACGCCGACGACACATATGCGGCGGGTCCGCTTCTGTACGGAACCGGATGGATCCTGGACGTCGCCATACATCCGGACTATGAGACGAACGGTTGGATCTATCTGAGCCATGGACATCGGTGTGAGAGCTGTGGCGGATCTGCGCCGAGGTCCATGGCCCGACTGGTCCGTGGCCGCATCAAGAACAACGCGTGGGTCGACGAGCAAGTCATCTGGGACGCGGATCCGAAGACATACAGTTCATACCCGGACATGGCGCTGGGCGGTCGTATCGCTTTTGCAGACGGCTACGTCTACCTGAGTATAGGGATGAAGACTGACGGCGGTGAACCTCAAGACCTGACCCACCCGACCGGCAAAATCCACCGCACGTTCGACGATGGCACCGTTCCGAAGGACAACCCGTTTGTGGCGGCGCCAGGTGCTGTGCCGACCGTCTGGACGTACGGTCACCGCAGCCCCCAGGGACTCGAATACAACCTTCCCACGGGCGAACTCTGGAACACAGAAATGGGGCCTCGCGGCGGCGACGAGGTCAATCTCATCGAGAAGGGCAACAATTACGGCTGGCCGGTCACTTCAAAGGGCTTGCACTACACGGGTCACCCCGTCAGTGGCGAGAGCGACGTGAATCCAGCCACCATCGTCCAGCCCGTAGTCGATCTGACCCCTTCAGTGGCTATATCCAGTTTCGCCTTCTATACCGGCTCGGCGTTTCCGGGGTGGCGCGATCAGATGCTCGCGGGAAGTCTGAAAGGCTCGGACCTGTACCGGTTCAAGCTCGAGAACGGTCAGCTCGTCGAGCGCGAGACCCTAATCGAAGATCTCGCACGGATCCGCGACGTGGAAGTCGGTGCCGATGGGGCCGTGTATCTCCTCCTGGAGCACGAAGCCGGAGCGCAGATCCTCAAGATGGTGCCTGCCGGCTAAGCTCGCCGCGCAGGGTACACCCCAACGCCGCCGACCCGAAGTCACTGGAACTTCGGTGATGCACGCGTGACGCTGAGTCCTCCTCGTCGAGCCGAGCGGTAGCCTCGACGGAGCAAACCGTCTGCCCAGTTTGCGGAGCTCGAGGCTACCGCTCGGCTCGGCGAGACCACGGCTCAGCCTGTTCCGATCAGAAGTACCAGCTGAACGACAAGTACGCCGTCGTCCCCGACAGCCCGTACTCCGACGGCAGCGGTGTCTCGAGCGTGGAACGATCGTCTCCGACCGCGAAGTACACCCCGCCCGCGATCGCCGCCTCGTCAGCAGCCGAGTAGGACAGGCTTGGCGACAGCAACGCGCTCTGGTCGTTGAGGTTCGTCAGCCACAGACCCGACACGCCCCACAACGGATGCAGCTGATAGGCGGCCGAGACCACGGCTTCGTCCCGACCGAGCGTCTGCAGCTCGCCTCGCACGAATGGAGCTGATCGCAGCAGCGCAAGATACTCGCTTGGATCCGCCGCGCCGAGACCGTCGCGCTGGTATTCGATGATCATGAACAGATCACGCCCCCGCACCTGGAAGAGACGGTCAGAGCCTACCGTGCCGCGCACGATTAGCTCATCGTTGATGCGGCGAAAAGAGGCTTCGCCGCGGACCGCCCACGCCCCAAACGCCCCGGCCGTCGCCACCGCCCCCGACGGGTCGCCGTATAGCGATCCGCCCCACACGGATACTTCCCAGTTGGCGACCGTGAACAGACCGCGCGCGAGTGCCGTCATCTCCTCCCCAGCGAGCGTCTTGGTCGGCCGAACGACGACATCGATCGAGCTCAAGGGACTCGGACTGAACCTGACCCTGGCCGCGTCGACGCCTGCCCGGAACTCCCGAAACGGATCAGCAGGATTGAAGGGCAGAAACGGATCGGCCGGGGTGAGAAAGAGCGTCGTGCCCCAGGAGACAGCTTGACGACCCGCCATGATCTCTACTGCCTCAGACGGGCTCCAGCCGACGTGTAAGCGGTCAAATCGATGGCGCCACGCGACGTGGGTCCTCTCGGCGGGCTCCCACTGCAACGCTAGCCATTCGCCGCCCCCCGGCACACCGCCAACATTCAAGCCGGCCCCGGCGCCAAAACGTCGCAGCGTCAACGCATGTTCGTAAGCGACCCCGACGGCAACGGGACCCAAGGTTGGCTCGGTGCTCAGTCGGAAGCGGCTGAAGTCAGCGACGTTGTGGTCACCAGACGGGGTCGACCCCGTGAAGACCGGTACGGTCTGGACGTAACCGGTCACCCGCGGGAGCTGCGCGCGAGCCGTCTCTGCGCCGGCGACGATGAGAACGACCGCGATCGGAAGGGTGACGAGTCGGTCCCGCATCAAGACCGCGTCTCGTCCGAGTCGATGGCACCGTCGACCATGCGCACGAGTCGGCGCGACCGGTCCATCACATGCTCGTCGTGCGTGGCGAACACGAAGGTCACGCCGAGCTCTTGATTGAGCTCGAGCATGACGTCCAGCAGCGCCTCGCTCGACGCGGTGTCGAGGTTGGCTGTCGGCTCATCGGCCAGCACCAGCGCCGGCCGACTGGCGACCGCACGGACCACGGCAACCCGCTGCTGCTGTCCGCCGGAGAGCTTGCCCGGGCGCCGATCCTCGAGTCCACCCATCCCCGTCCGCTCGAACAGCTCGTGGATTCGCTCGCGCCGTTGGCCAACGCCGACGCCTTGGAGGAGCATGGGGAACTCCGCGTTCTCCATGGCTGTCAGCACCGGCAACAGGTTATAGGCCTGAAAGACGAACCCGACCTCGTCGAGGCGAAGCCGCGCGAGCTCCGGGTTGGACATCTCGCTCAGCTCACGACCAGCCACCCACACTTTTCCCCGCGTCGGTCGCGTCAACCCGCCAATGAGATTGAGCAACGTCGTCTTGCCGGAACCCGACGGGCCCGCGAGCGCCGTGAACTCGCCGCGCGCAATCTGGATGGTGACGTCACGGACAGCCTGAACCTCCTCGGCCTCTTGGTGAAAGATCTTCCAGATGCGCTCAGTGCGTACCGCCGGTAGGTCGAGATCGGCCATATCTGTCAGCGCTCGAACTTCATCGCCTCAGCCACGTCTATCCTCGCGGCCCGAAGCGCCGGATAGATCGATGCGACCGTGCCGATGAAGAGAATGAACAACAGGGCTTGCAGGATCCGTGATACGCGAAAGAGCGGAATGATGATCGGGTCAATCACGACTCCCGAGAAGGTCATTTCCTCTTCCATCAGAGCTGAGAAATCGAGACCGTCGCCGAAGAAGTACCAGGTCACCCAGATCCCGAGACTGACGCCGACAAACCCGCTAATCGCGGTCAACGTGAGCCCCTCGACGAGCACGATCGCGCCCGTTTGCCCGGGCGTCAAGCCCAACGCCTGCAGTACACCGAACTCGCGATGACGATGCAGGACCGACATCAGGACGGTGTTCACAATCCCAAACCCGATGATGGTGAACAGGATTGCGTAAACCAGGTAATTGCCGAAGTCGTCGATCGCGACCGCGGCAGCGAGCGCCGGATCGGACTCGCGCCAATCCGTGACTTGAAGGACCCCGCTGTTGATCGGCTCTGCAAGATCGCGTTGCAAACGATTCGCCACCTGCGAGACAACGGCACTGTCGTCGACGATGAGCCCCACGTGCGTCACGTCGGCTCCCGATCCAAGCCATTCGCCGGCTGTGCCCAGCGGGACATGGATCAGGCGCTGGTCGATCTCCGGCACCCCGCTACGGTAGATGCCGACGACGCGGAGCAGCTGTCCTGCAATCTCCTTCTCCGTGTCCTGCGCCTGCACAACGAGTCGCGATCCAAGGCGCAGGTCGAGGCTTTCAGCGAGACCGACACCGACATACGCGGCCAAACGATCGTCAGGCTCGAGGTACCGCCCTTCCACCGTCTGAGTGTCGATCGTGGTGAACCCCGCCTCCTGGATGGGATCGACCGCCATTACGAACGTTGGCCTGGCGCCAGCGGCGGAACTGGCGAGCGCGTTGACCGCCAACTTTGACGACACCGACACGACGCGTGCCGCGACCTCAGGGGACTCGACCGCTCTTTCGGCCATTGCCCGCACGTCCGCCGATAATCGATCTTCGAGCTTTCGGCTGCGCTGAAACTCGGGCCGCTGGATGGTGACGTGACCGGCCCCCATCCGTACGCCTGAGTCGATCCACTCTTCGTGGGTGCCATCCCCGAGGCTGAACGAGAACATGAGCAATCCACCGCCGACAATCATCGCCGACGCCGTCAGCAGCGTACGCCGGAGGTGGCGGCGGAGATTCCGCATGGCGAGGATGATAATGACGCCAGTCTGGCTCGTCGCAGACTGCGCTGAAGGTGTCGGCCCCATGAGCTACAGTCCTGACAACGTGTCGGCCGGCGGGATGCGCGCCGCACGTGCGGCTGGCCACAACGCCGCGAGGAGCGCCGTGGCCACCAGCGTGACACCTGCCCAGGCCCACACTGCGAAGTTGTATTCCACGCGAAGGCTTGGCTTGAACAACGCCCCCATCAGGGTCAGCTCTCCGTAGAACCAGGTCAGATCGGGCGGCGCATTGTGCCACCACACCATGAGCGGAAACGTGATGACCGAGGCGACGACGAGGCTGAACACCCCCATCGCCAGCGCCTCGAAGAGGACCGCCACGACGATTGAGCGCGGCGTCGCCCCCAGCGCAAGCATCACGGCAAACTCACGCCGGCGCTCGAAGGTCGCCATCAGCATCGTGTTCGCCACGCCGAAAATCGCAATGGCAAAGACGACGACCAACACGATCCAGTAGAACGAATCACCCAGCGCGACGTACTCGACCATCTCGGGCCGAAGCTCCGTCCATGGCACGACCTCGATCGTGCGCCGGTCGCCGATTGCATCGGCCAAGCGCGCAGCGGTCGCTTCGGCAATCCACGGGTCGGCGGTCGCGACGGCAACCTCGTGAATGCGGTCCGGATGGAGGACGACGAGCGCTTGGAGGTCGCTCACTGGCAGGACCGCGAAGGTGGCATCGAGCTCGTCCAGGCCGGTTCGGAAGAGCCCGACGAGCGTGTAGAGATCGCTAGCCAGCGATCCATCCGCGCCCGGTGCAACGACCACTAGCTCGTCGCCGATACTGACCGAGATCTGGTAGGCCAGCTCTTCTCCGACAAGGAGCTCGTTCCCCCCTTCAACCGGTAGCCGGCCCTCTGTCAACGTATCGAGAAAGCGGCTCAGCCGCGACTCGCGACCCGGATCAATCCCCATCAGCATCCCGGCCGCGGTCGCCTCACCCGAACTGACGAGTCCACCGGCGTAGACCCGAGGAGCCGCCGCCACGACCGACGGGTCGGCGTCGATGATTGCGAGCAGCGACTGCACGTCAGTCCCCTCGCGCCCACCAATCGTGTCGTAGAGGCTGCGGTCCGGGCGGAACTCAACGTCGTGAATCTCGATCTGGCCGCTCATGAGCGACGTCGCGTTCTCGACCATCTCGGCCATGATTCCATCGGACCAGCCGACGAGAAACACGACGGCGAAGTACCCGACGGCGAGCCCCATCGCCGTCAAGACGGTGCGCTTGGGATTCCGGCCTAGATTGCGCCAGCCGATGCGCGGCCACGGCGACTCGTTCATCGGCGCCGCTGCAAGCTTCGGAGGGAGAAGAACGACTGGTCGAGATCGATGTTGAACTCGATCTCGTGGTAGCGAACGACCGTCCGCTCGTTGGGCTTGTCAGCCGGATGCATGTACATCACGGCAGGAACGATGCGATCTTCGAGCTCCATGAACTCGCGGTACTCCATGGTGCGCGACAGCTCGCCATCTTCATCGTAGTACTTGGCCCAGAGCGGCATGTCGTCAGCCTGTCGGACCTGGAACTCGAGACGGCCCCAGACCACGGCGGCCTCGGCCTTCGGGGTCAGGAGGAACTCCCACACGGTGACACCGTCGCGTTCCCCGTCGAACGCGATCTCGATGTCGTAGTCCTCGATAAGCTGGCTTTCTTTCACGAGATCGTCGTTCGTGAAATGCGATCCCATCCACGAGCCGCCCATCATCGACGTCGGAATCTTGATCGTGCGATCCACCTTCGGGAGATAGTTCCAGATGTCGCCGTCGGCCATCAGGGTGGCCGTGCCCGCCTCCTTTTGCGGCTCGCGGACACGTACGAGGGAGTAGTCCGTCCCTAACGACCAGAGCTCGATCGTGACCTGCCGCTCCCAATTCTCGGTCACGACCTCCATTGTCGCGAGGCCGCGGCTCGACTCGCCGCGAAGAACGCGGTCGACGCGCTCGATGATGTCGCGCGCGTCCACTTTCTCCTGGGCTCGAGCGGGCGAGATGGACGACAAGAGGAGCAACGTCAGCGCGAGCGCAACCGCACGCATACCATCATTATCAACCGCGAGGGCGGACTCGCGCCACCCACACCGCGATTGGTTTCTCAGATGCGGGACGAACCTCGTCCTTGTTTCACAGGGTGATGACGACTTTGCCTTTGGACCGGCCTTCTCCGATCAGCCGGAAGGCATCCGCCGCCTCACTCAGCGGGTACGTTCGATCCACGATGGGTACGACCGTCCCGGCCTTGTGAAGCTCGGTCATCCGAATCAGATCTTCCCTGTTCGAATCCGCCAATAGAAAGATCACTTTCTGGCTCCCCGTCACCGAGATCAGCGGACCCAGGAGCGCCGCCTGCAACGTCGGCAGGCCCGCGCCGCCAGCAAGGAGGTACGTTCCACTAGGACTCAGGGCGCGCTTGCAATCGAAGATCGACCGATGTGCGGCCAGATCGAGGATGACGTCATACTGCTGACCGTCTTTCGTGAAATCGTCCTGCGCGTAGTCGATGACGTGGTCCGCGCCAATCGAGCGCATCATGTCCTGCTTCGACGAGTTGTCGACGCCCGTCACCTCGGCCCCGAGTGACTTCGCGATTTGCACGGCGAACGTTCCCGCACCGCCGCCCGCTCCATTGATCAAGACCGTGCATTCTCGCCCGCGTTGAAGCTGTTCTTTGTTTCTGAGACCTTGCAGGGCGATGAATGCTGCTTGAGGGATGGCCGCTGCCTCCTCGAACGTCATGCGGGCCGGTTTCGGCGCCAGCGGCGCCCGTTCGGGGACACACACGTATTCCGAGAGCGCACCGAAGCCGCACGCGCCAAAGACATCGTCACCCGGCCGGTACCGGGTGACGTTCTGACCAACCGCTTCCACGGTTCCGGCGAGGTCAGTTCCGAGAATCTTGTATTTCGGTTCGAATAGGCCGCCGCGGTTGGACGCCGCATCGCTTGCATCGGTCAGTGACACAGGCTCGACACGCGGTTTCGGACCAAAGATCGTAGCGAGCACGGTAATGAAAGGCGGATCTCCGGTCAGAAGCTCCCAGTCACCCAGGTTCAACGACACTGCACGCACGCGTATCAACAGCTCGTCGTCGCCGGCAATCGGCTGCTGGATCTCCTCCAACTGGAGAGCCTCAGGTGAGCCGTACTTGTAGCGGACCATCGCTTTCATCGTGAGGGCCTCAGTAGAACAGGACGGCGACGAGAAAGGTGACGACCGCGAGGGCCAGCACCAGCTGCCACACCTCTTGCTTGTCGTCAGAAGGAATCAGCTGGAACGTGATGCTGCGGTGTGAATCGACGGCGTTTCGAAGAAAGGGCGCGGCTGAAACGCCTGGACTGTCGACCACGAATGACCGCCCGCCCGAACGCTGCTCCAGCAGCCGCAGACCGTCGGTATCCAGACGCGTTCGGATGCCCTCGAGATCCGCGACCAGCGACTCGTCGTAGTCCAGCCCCTGCACGTAGTTCGTGAGCACGCTATCGAGGTTCGTCCCGATCTGCGACCCTACTCCCACTGGGTACACCGTGAGGCCCCTGCGCCGGAACTCCGCCAGCGCTTGATCGAGCCGCGCAAGCTGCGCGGCATCCCCGGCATAGTCGCCGTCGGTAAAGAGAATCACGAGACGGTCGGCGCGGCGCTCCGGCGCCCAGTCTTCCTCGCCGGCCTCGAAGCGGTCCTGGTTGTCGAGCGACGAGTACACATGTTCGAACACCGCCGCGATGTCGCTGTCCCAGGGAAAGGCATCGCCCGACAGATGGGTCGGCGGCGCCACCCGTCCAACTTGATCGATGAAACGCTCAGCGTTCGACGACAGGTGGACCTTGCGAACGGCCGTGGTCCCGAAGACGAACAGCGCCACGCGGTCGCCTGGCGTCAGGATCTCCTGGGTGTAGAGGTTCATGGCCTCGCGAATCGCGATGTCGAGCCTCGACTGCGTGCCCAGGTCTTGCACCCACATCGATGCCGAGACGTCGATGGCCACGGCCACGTCGACATCTCCCCGCTTGAAGCTGGAGGCACCGAATACCCAGAACGGTCGCGCGGCAGCCATTGCCACCAGCGTCAGCGTGATGACAAGGAAGAGCCAAAACTTGAGGTACCCAATGAGCGGATAGGAGGACCCGTGGGTTCGCGCGGGTCGAAGGATCAGGCGAATGGCCCAGGCGCCGAGGCCGACCAGTAACAGCAGTGCCGCAATCGGCACGACCGTCAGGTACTCGGGATTCGCGAACTCGACGCTGTCCTGGAGGCCCGTTTGCAGATCAGCCATAGGCTGCAGCCGGGCTCAACCCCGGCGTCGCCGAACCGGTGTGCCCTCGCCCTTCATCTGCTCGAGCTCGGGCGGATCGATCTCGCGCAGCGGCTCCAGCGCCCGGCGCGTTGCCTCAGCGTCGCTCGTGAGATCGTAGTTCCAGGTGTAGTCGAAGCGGCCTTCGGTATCCGTCCGGACGGCCCGCTCGAAGTCGCCATTCACGTCGTCGAGCACCTCCTGCACGATGGACTGCCGCCGTTGCTCAGCGTCGGGTTCGTCATCGGGTATCGCCCGATACCGCTGACGGGCGAGCTGAAACTTTGCGCTCCCCAGCAAGTACGAAGCCCGCGGGTCGTCGACCTCGTCAGCCAGGTCACGAACGATTGCCTCATAGTCGCCGGTCAAGTAGTTGTAGGACGCCTGCTGTAGGAAAGCATCGCGAAACAAGTACGCGTCGGCAACCCAGTCGAGCCCCCACGCTCGGCTCGATTCGTAGAAGGTCGTGACACCGGAGATGTCGGCTTCGGCCTGGGTGAAATCACCGCGGCGCACGCTGTCGCTGAGCGTATCGAGCCGGCCGTAGAAGCGTGCGAGGCTGCGTGATGGCAGCGCCACCGCGATGAAAAACACCACGGCGAGCACGAAACCAATCACGAACTTGAACGAGCTCTCCCGATCGACGAGATCCGTCATTCGCATATCGCGTGTCCTATGGTGCCGTTCCCCACAACAGCTCCGACGCGAGCCCGACCGGAATCCCCACGATCAGCATCGCCATGGCCGCAAAGAGGAATCGACCGTAAATGGGCACCTTGAGCGCCCGGTGCTTCATCTCGACCCGCACGGCCTCCCGCTCGTCGATCGCCTCGTACGCGCGAGTCATGCTGTCCTCGTCCGTCACGTCGAAGTAGTCGCCGCCGTACTCGCGAATCATCTCGATCAGGCGGGGCGTTGACGACCGGCCGACCATCGTCGTCCGCACATCGCTCGTGTTGATGTACACGATGTATGGCACGATGTTGCGTTGGTTGAGCGCGACGAACTCGGAGTCTGGAAACTCGTCGACGGCAGCGTCCGTAATGATTAACACGGCGCGATTGACGTTCTCGTTCCCGCCAAGGGCCGCCTCGTCCTGGTCGAACGCCTTGACGATCGACTGCAGCGGCCTAATGATGTTCGTGTCGCCCTCGGCCGGGATGATTCGGACCTTGTCGCGCGGCACCACCATCGCCTTGTCGAGCCGCTGGGTCGTCACATACGGTGCGTCCCAGACCTGGAAGTAGTAGAGCTCGTCGTCCATGACGAAGTCGTCCACCATGTAAGGATAGGTGGAAAACAGCCACAGCGAGACGCGATCATTCTTGCCCGCGCGCATGTCCAGAAACCGGAGATGGGCATCGCGAGCAACCTCGGCCTTCGACTTGCCGGTGTCGGGGAACTCCCACGCCATGGAACCCGACGTGTCGACCAAATCGATGCGCACGCGCGATTCGACATAGCCGCTCACCTCCTCGGTGGCCGTGAGATACGGATCGGCTGCCGCGACCAGGATCGCTGCGAGCGAAGCAGCGATCAGCACCTTCGGCGCCGCATGCACGATGCGGATCCAGAGTCGCTTCTGGTGAGCTCGATCGATCACGTATCCGGAGTGGTGGCGACTGTGCCGGCGCCGCATGAGCAGCAGGCGCGCAGCGGTCAGCAAGAGCACCACTCCCACGAGAAGCGTGAGCCAGATTGCGGTCGGGACGTCGCCGTAGCGCACCTGCGGGTACTCCGTCTCCAGGAGGTCTCGTGTCGCCGCATTGACGAACGCCACGACCTCCGCCCAGGTCATTAGCATGATCGGTTCCCGCTCATCGCGCGCCGAAAAGCCCCGTGACGCTCTGGAGCAGCCGGTTATGAGGCCGAAGCTGTGTCAGCGATTCGGTCAGCCGGCGCGCTTCGCCCTGAGGGTCGTCAATCGGTGTCGCGGAACCCTGCTCGAGCCCATGCTGGTAGGTCACCAGCTGTGAGGCAATCGTCAGCAGGGCGTCCTTTCGCGCGCCCTTCTTCAGCTGCTCGATATGGGTGCGTATGTCGCGCGCGGTATCGCCGGAATGCAGCTCCGTGAGCTCGGCCTGGAGATACTCGCGGCCTGCAATGACCAACCCCCGCTGCACGTCGTGGAGGACTGCGCCATTTGAACTGGGTAACAGCTCGCCGAGATGGCTTAGCTGCCGGGTGAGGTTCCGCCTCGCCGTCCAGATCGAGGGGGGCACGGGAATCTCTGCCTCGATTCGGTCGAGCTCGTCGGCTTCCCGAAGCGCATCCTCGGATATCACCTTTGGCCGTCGGACATGGCGGAACAGCAGCACCGCCCAGATCAGCAGCGGCAGCGGCGCAACCGTCCACGCGAGGGTCCGAAAGAAGGCCGCGCGCCCCTGAAACGAACCAAGCTCAATCGTGTCTCGAATGTCGAGGACCGGAAGGTCGGCCATGGTCGTCACATACCGGACCAGGCCGCCGCCGCCGTCGACCTGCTGTACCTCGGCGTCTTCGATGTCCTGACCGAGGTCCCGAACCAAGTAGTAAAAGCTGAAGCCCGGCAGCTTGTAGACCGCCTTCTCGGGCGCGATCAGTCGGAAGTCGTACTCGAAATCCCAGACATGCTCGTCGTCGACCTGACGCTTCCGTATATCCAGCGAGACCCCCTCGAACGGATGCACGGGGAGGTTCTCCGGCGTCATGCGATCCTCGAGGATGATGATCTCGCGGCCCTCGTCAACCAGATCCGGAAATCGCACGCGGTAGCTCTGACGTATCAGGTCACCGGTCTTGGCAACGGTTGGCTCGACCTCGAGCGTCTCGACCTGGACGGGAGACACCTCGGCCGACTCGGTCGATTCGCCGCCTTCGAGGACCTGGGCCGCAAGCCGGACGGTGGCGAGGCTCGGCATGGCAACCGCGGCCACGACCGCGCACGCAAGCGCCGAACCGATCGCTCCCACTCGTTTCACTGCCATCGCCTCTCCGACCTCGTGCGTTACTAGCGGGCCATTCTCGCTACCAAAAACTTCGGTAAGGCCTCGGTATGGTTCTCCGGCGTCAGGACGACTGAATCGATGCCGCATCGATGCTTGAGCAAGTACTGCAGCTGATCCCGAGACTCGCCGATCCGACGTCGGATCGCACCCGCCTTGCGAGCCGAAATCACCGTCTGTTTGCCGGTCTCCATGTCGGAGATCCGGATATAGCCGAGACGACTCTTGAGCCGGAACTCATCTGGATCGTCCAGAAACAGGAAGATCATATCGTGCTTCGGGGCAAGCATCCGGAGCCGCTTGAAATCCACCGCCTCGACGTCGTTCAGCAAGTCGACGAAATCAGAGAGCACCATGACCGAATGGCGCATCTTTAAGCGGCTGGCCATAAACGCGAGGGGCACCGAAAAATCGGCGTGGCGGCGCGTCGGATACTCGCGCTCGAGCTCGAGCTTCTCGAAGATTTGCTGGGCCATGTAGAAGACATTGCCCGTGCCCAGCTTCGGCTTGAGAAAGAGCTCGATCTGGTCGGAATATCCAAGCAGGCCCACTGGATCTCTCAGGTTGGAGCGGGTCAAGCCGACGTTGCCAATCAGATCCAGCAGGAGCAACGCCTTGTTCGATTCCTGCGAAATCTGAAAGAGCGTCGAGTAGGACAGATCGACCACCAGGAGCGTGCGGAGCTCCTTGGGTTCCATCCGCTCGATCTTGAACAGCTTCTCCGGAAAGCTGCGAAGGCTGATGGTCCAGGCGATGTCCTTGAGGGGCTGGCCTGGCCGCCACTGCTCGACGCCAACGATGTCGTATCCGGAGCCTCGAAACCCGCTCTTGTGCTCACCGTAGTGAATGCTGGTCGATTTCTTCTTGGCCTTGATCCCGTGCTTGATGTCCCGGAAGCGAGCGAAGACTTGCTCTACTTCCACGGAGGAACCTCCATGTCCTGAATGATCTTTTGGAGCAGCTCCTCCTTGACCACCGAGAACTCCATACCTTCCCGGAGCACGAGACGATGCGCGAGAACCGGTTCCGCGACCGCCTTGATGTGATCGGGTGTGATCACCATGTCGCCGTTGAAGAACGCGAAGGTGCGCGCGACAGCCTCGAGGTGGAAGTGCACCCGCGGCGAGATGCCCACCCTGATGTATTCCTTGACGGTGCGGGCCGCCCGACCTTGCACGCGGTGCGGACGGGTGTTGCGGAACAGGCGTGTCTTGTACTGCTGCGCGAAGTCCGACATCTCGACGTTGTCGAAGATGAAGTGCGCGATGTCGAGCACCTCGTACAGGTTGGTCAGCTTCTCGACCTTCTTGCCGACGACGTTGCGGGAGCTGATCTTCAGCTCGTCCTCTTCGTCTTCGGGGTCCAGCATGTTGATGGATAGCGTGGTGCGATCGAGCTGGGCCACCGGGTTGGCGAAGGTCCCCTCTTCCTCGCCAAAGATGTTCTCCGTACAAATCACCATGAAGAACCGAGGGCCGGTGACGTCGTTGTAGTCGCATGACAGCGGGAAGAGCGGCAGCATCTTCCCTTCGGCGAGATTGCCGTAGTCGGACGCGAGGGTGGCGGAACTCTCCTCCATGCCCTCGAGGACGGCGGCCTTCGTCTTGCCAGACAGCCGGTTGTCCTCGTCGATCAGGACGATGTGGGCCATTAGCTTGCCCGGCTTGAAGTGGATTTTCCGGGTGCCGTCGACCTCCTCGACAATCGTCTCGTAGCCGAGGATGTCTTCGGGCATGTACGTCGGAAGTCCCTGGATGCGTTCGAACTTCGCGTCGATGGCCATAGCGCACGCGCTGACGAGGTCGGTCTTTCCCGTGCCCGTCGGGCCCTTGAACATCACGTGCGGCTGCCTGAGCCCTTTTGTCTGACTCAGCTTGTCGGTATACGGCAGCAGGGTAAAAAAGGCCCAGGAGAGGATCTTCGCGGCCTCATTCAGTCCGTACAGCCACTTGGTGGACTCGGCCTGGAAACGCTGCACCACTTCCTGCGCGTAATCGAGATCAATCTGGGGCTTGGCTTCGACCGTCATCGACGTCTCCAGAACATGTCAGCGAACACCGAACCGGACGGTCATCCCGGCATAGATCTCGCGTCCAGGCGAGGGCTCGTAGTACCGCCCTCCGAACCCGTTGGTGATCACCGACGAGTTGTACCGCTCGTTAAAGATGTTGTCGAGCCCGACGAAGGGGCGCACATCTGCGTTGCCAGCCATCGTGTCAAACCCGAAGCGGAGATCGACGACGGTATACGCCCAGTTGAAGGCCGTGTTCGCGTTGTTGACGGCGAACTCGTCGACCCACCGGACGGTCGCTCCCGACCGCAATCCGAACGGTGCCGTGTAGTTGAAGCCTGCATAAAACCGGTGCGGTGGGGCGCCCGGCTCTGCTTGGCCAGAAAAATCGTCGTCATCGATCACGAAATCTTCGAACACGAAATCCTGATAGGTGTAGGCAAATCGCGCGTCGAAGTTGGAGTTCGGTACCCAATCGAGCAGGAGCTCGACGCCGTCGCGCGACGACTTGCCGGCGTTGCGAAAGAAGTCCTGGGAAAGAGGATTCTGGAACTGGACGAGCGTGTTCTCCACCGTGGATACATACACGGCTGCCTCGTATCGAAGCCGTGCCGGCTCGATGAGCCCACGTAGGCCAACCTCGAAGCTGCGCAAGTCTTGGGGCTCCAGATCTTGGTTGAACCCTCCGTCTCCGGTCGGAGTGTTCGATAGCTCTACGGTGGTCGGTGTCTCGTAGGCCGTCGCGAAATTGGTGAAGAGGTTCACTCCGGGCGCCAGGGCGAATGTCGCGCCAACCGATGGGCTGACCGCATCCATCGTGCGATCCCCGGACTGATCTCCGTCGTCTAGCTTCCGGTCGCCGGCGCTGAAGTCGTAGTCGTCCCACCGGACCCCGGCCGTGAACGCCACACGGTCGTTCGGAACGATCGTGACCTGCGCAAACGGACCAGCTGAAAGGACATCCTCGGTCTGGTCGACACGCTTGTCGCCATTGGTGGCGTTCTCACCCAGGACGACGGGCGCGACCTGACCGAACTCCTGACGTTCGTCGTTCTGCGACGAGATGTCGAGCCCGGCGGCCCACTCCACGCCCACCGACCCGACCTGCGTGCCCCCCAAGTACTCCGACCGAAACCCGAATCCGGTCCGGCCGAGATCGATGTTCTGAAAGGCGCCGATGGCATCGAGGGTGCGCCACATCGCCCAACCCGTCGCCCGGAACCGCTGGGTGTCGCTCAGACGGTGCTCCACCGTCAGACCACCTTGTCCCTGGTTGGTCCCTTCACCCCAGTGTCGAGCCACCGCGACCCCCCGGGCCAGACACGCACCGGAGAGACACTCGCCGCTGGACGATCTCACGGGATCGGCGCGCGCATCGGCCTCGTTGAGGAAGCTGGCGCTCTCGGCAAACGGGGCGTCATACAGGTTGAACACGCCCCGGATCTCGGTCTTGTCGGACAACACGTGGCGGACCACCGCGTTGGCCTGCGTGATCTCGGCGGCGCTGTTTTGGCGGAAGCCGTCCGTTTCGAACCGGCTGACGCTGGCCATGAACTGGGTCGAGTCGTTGCCACCGTCCACTCTCACTTGCTGCCGGTTGTAGTCGTGATTGCCGAACTGGATATCCGGCGTGATCGTCAACGGACGCGAGGTGTCGAACGTCGTGTCGAGACTAATCACCCCGCCGGCCGAGTTGCCGTAGAGGACGGAGCTCGGTCCGCGGAGGACCTCGATCCGTCCGACCGACCCCAAGTCGATGTTCCCTGGCTCCGTCGTGCCGTCTGCCGTGGTGATCGGGATGCCATCTTGAATAATCGCCAGCCCGCGAAGACCGAATCTGGGCTGCGGCGCGCGAATGCTGAGCCCGATGCCGCCCGAGAGCCCATAGTTGCGCCGGTTCTGGACGAACAGCCCGGGGATTCCCCGCAGCGCCTCGTCGAGCGACGCTCGACGTTGCGAGTGCTCGATCTGGTTCCGCTGGACTACGGCCACCGACTGCGGAACCAACGAGAGGTCCTGCTCACTGCGGGTGACGGTCACCGTGTCGGACAGCGGGGCGATGGTGAGCACTAAATCGAGGCGCTGGCCCGCGCCGGCCGTCACGTTGACGGTTGAGGCGGTACTGCTGAAGCCGGGTAGCACGCCATACACTTCGTAGGGGCCGGCGTCGAGGCCGGCGATTTCATAGCTGCCGACGGCGTCGGTGGTGGCGGTCGCGGTACGTTGGGTCTCGACATGCACCGCCGTGACGACGACGCCGGGGACAACTAGCCCGCTCTCGTCTCCGACCGTGCCGCTAATGCTCCCGCTACCGGTCCCCTGGGCCCGCGCCACGGTGCCTGCACCCAGTATGAAACCGAGCGCGACTGCCCCCGCGACAACCCGACACCACACAGACCCGGTATTCATCCTGATGATCTCTCGCATCATGCCCCTATCGAAACCGAAACGATACTGCACCGAGGAGGCGCGGCGGGCCCGCCCTGCGCCGTCTGGCACAGAAAGACGCCCGCGCACGCCGTCAGGAAGGCTTCAGCGCACTGACTAAACACCCAGCTAGTAACGCTCAGTTGGCGAGTGGATCAGGACGCACCTGGAACTTCAGTAGGCCCGGCTTCACACCCACACCGCCCTCGATATGCCAGGTCACCGCGGCGCCGTACGTCGCCCACACCCCCCGACCTTTCCATCCCGCATCTGGGTCATCAATGCGCCCATCCAAGCCACGGCTGAAGAACCCCTGCGGATAGGGCACGCGCAAGACGACCCACTCTCCAGTTTCGGGCTTCAACGCCAGCAACGAGTCGGAGTTCGAACCGTTGGCAATCGGGATGTTCTCGCCCAATCCCAACGTATCGTGCTGGTCGACCCAGTTGTAGTAGTGATAGTCGCTACTTACACGGTTGTCCGTGTTGGGCATCGTCGGTCCGGGCGTGGGATACAGCGTCCAGCCCTCGACACAGTGTCGGCCGTCGGCAACCTCCGGCCCGCTCACGACCGAACACTTCGATCGATCGAACCCTGCGAAGTGACCGCTCCCGGATAGCGCCGTCCACACCACACCGTTTCGATCGATGTCGAGACCCCGTGAGCCGAACCCAGCCTTGTCGGCGGCGACGTTGGGATCCATGAGGGACGGCACTTCGTACAGCTCGGCCATGCACGTCTCTGGCGGGTTGTCGCCGAGATGCAGGCGTGCGACCTGCCCGGGGAACGACGTCGCAGAAATCCACACGGCTCTTTCATCTGTTGGATCTGGAATGACGCCGTAGCTGCCGATGTTGATTTGGGTGTCGAGCGTCGAGTCGAGGTTCTGCACCACGCCACCACCCGCTCCCTCCTCGCTCGTCCGGGTCGTTCCGGTCGGCTCGTTCCACGGCTTCGTGATGACGCCATCACCATTCGTATCGAGCACCAGCGGGCACCATCCCTGGGAGAACTGCTCGTCACCAGTCTCGTCATAGGTGTTGGTGTTGAGCCAACCGATGATGTCGCCGCCGCCACTTGTGAAGAGTGTGTTCTCCGAATCCTCAGCGAATTGCAAATGGTGCGTGCCGAAGCACGTGTCGATCAACACGAAGTTCTCCGAATTGGGCTCGTAGTAGACGAAGCCGCGATAACTCCGATCTCGGGGCATGTACTGCGCGAACTTGTTGTCCGACCCCTCGCGACACCACGCCGGCGTCTCGCGGCCGCGGATCTGTGACGTCAACCAGACGCGTCCTTTGTGGTCCATCATCGGGTTGTGCGGATTGGCTGGATCGTTCCAGATCAGCTTCTCGCCAAAGAAGCGGGACGGTTCCGGCGTCGCTTGCGCGATCATGGTCGGGAGCGTGGAGGGATCGTCGCGCATCGGAACCTTGAGATTCAGCGGCACGTGTGATTTGGGATCGAGTACCGCGAGCCGGTCGTTCGAAATGTTGACGCCGTAGACCGGTCCGTTGCCGTTGACCGTCGGGTTTCTCTTGTCGGTCGCGACCTCGTCGTGGATGTAGTCCACCATGGTGCCCCACTCCCACATCGTCGTGACGACGTTGCGCTCGTCCCCTTGCGGACGGGGCGGCGTTTCGGGGACGGCGCCCGCCGCGATCCGATCGCTCCAGTCGGCAAACATCTGGAGGCCTCGGGCGCGTCCGAACCGGCTCATCACGCCGCTCATCGGTCCGCCGCGCTGCCCCATCTGCACGCGGTGGTCCCACGCAGCCAGCGTCGAGTCGAACTGCTCGAGATTGTCGATCTCCCGTACGATCCGACTCCCGAGCTGGTGGCAGAGCATGCAACCCTGCTTCTGGTTGTCGATCCACTGGCCCTGCACCTTCATGGCGAGCGAAATGCCGTTCCCGTCACGTCCGGTTCCGGGAAACTCGCTGGCCTCCGGTGGCTCGATGAGCGAGTACCAGTAATTGGCCGGGTAGACCCTCGCCGCCTCGACGGCATCGGCCGCGACGTCTGCGGCAAGCTTCAGCGTTTCGCCAGGCCGAGCGTCAACCTTGCTCGAGTCGGCCAGCCCGTACCCGCGCACCCAGACCTTGTAGCTCGCTTCCGGCAGCTCGGGAATCAGAAAACGACCACCATCGCCTGTGACGACGGTCTTGACGAAGCGGGTCGTGAGGTCATCGGTCTCCGCAATCACCCACACGCCTTCCTCGGGTCCGTTCTGACTCGTGACCACTCCGGTAATCACATCGCCTTCGGCCGCCTGCCCCGTGACCGCGACTCTCGCCAACCCCATCGCGAGGAGAGCGACTAGCATCAACCGTCCAAGCTGTCGTTTCATCGTGTCATCCTCCGAGCTATGACGCCTGTTTGACCGCCGTCCAGCTACCCATCCCGTACCAGCTGAAGCTACCCTCGTCACCCACAATCGAGGTCCCGTCCGAGTCCACCGAACCAGACAAATTGATCGGCTGATCGCCATCCAGGTCAGGCATAACGAACACGAACTCGATCGTGCTGCCATCGATCGTCCCCTTGAGCGGGAACTTCTCACGATCGCCGATGTCCATCTCACCGGACAAGGTGATTCCGTCCTGCTCAAAGGTGGCGTTCCAGGTCGATTCACCCACGTGGGTGTCGAGCGTGATTTCCCACTGACCGGACACTTTCAGCTGCGCATACAGGCCGACTGTGGTGGCAACAACACAGAGCGCGCAAATTATCCGTTTCATGAAACTCCGCAGTGAAAGCCTCGGGTCGGGCAGAACCATGGGCGCGAGCGGCGCCCGATCATTCTATGGTCCTGACGAATCGCCGTCAAGATGATAAACGCCATTGAAATCAGTCGTTTAAGTCACCTATGGCGGCGCCCGCAGACGACAGGCAGATCACCCCCGGCACGACTGACCCGACACCGCACGTCATTGGTGTTAGGATCGCCACCTCGTGGCGCCTTTCGAGCGCGCCATGGGTAAGTACGTCACAAGGAGCAGCATGACAACCGAAACCGCGACGTCGACAGTCCCTTTGTGGATTGGCGGTCAGGAAACCGCGTCCACGGGATCACGCCACGGACAGGTCACGAACTCGGCGACGGGTCAAGCGGTGCGAAACGTACCGTTTGCCACGAGTGAGGATATCGATCTGGCGGTCGACGCGGCCCGCACGGCGTGGCCTGCCTGGCGCGACACCACGCCACTGCGGCGGGCTCGCGTTCTGATGAAGGCTCTGGAGATCGTTGAACGCCACAAGGAAGAGCTTGCCCGCCTCATTACCATCGAGCACGGCAAGACAATCCCGGACGCGATCGGTGAAGTCCAGCGCGGTCTCGAGGTCATCGAGTTCGCCACCGGCATTCCGCATCTGCTCAAAGGGGAACACTCGAGCGACGTCGGTACCGGAGTCGACTCGCATACGCTGCAGCAGCCCCTCGGCGTCTGTGCGGGCATCACGCCGTTCAACTTCCCGGTGATGGTCCCGTTGTGGATGATTCCGGTTGCCCTGGCCTGCGGGAACACCTTCGTGCTCAAGCCGTCGGAAAAAGACCCGTCGGCCAGCATGCTCCTGGCACAACTGTTCCAAGAGGCTGGGCTGCCGGATGGGGTGCTCAACGTCGTCCACGGCGACAAGAAAGCGGTCGACGCGCTGCTCGTCCATCCGCACGTCGCGGCGGCTTCGTTCGTTGGTTCGACCCCCATCGCGCGCTACGTCTACGAAACGGCGACGAGCCATGGAAAGCGTGTCCAGACGCTGGGCGGCGCAAAGAACCACGCCATCGTGCTCCCCGATGCCAACCTCGACGGCGCCGCTGACGCCCTGCTCGGGGCGGCCTATGGATCCGCCGGCGAACGCTGCATGGCGATCTCGGTGGTCGTTGCGGTGGGCGACGCGGGTGATCCGCTCGTCGACAGAATCAAAGCGCGGCTGGCGAAGCTCGCTGTGGGACCAGGAGATCGCCAGGGAATCGAGATGGGGCCGCTCGTCACGGACGACCATCTCGCTCGCGTAAAGCGCTACATCGACATCGGTGCCGACGAGGGCGCCACCGTGGTCGTCGACGGGCGCGGGCTGTCGGTCGACGGCTTCGAGGACGGGTATTTCGTGGGACCGACGCTGTTCGACCATGTCACGCCAGACATGACCATCTATCGGGATGAGATTTTCGGTCCCGTGCTCGTCGTGGTTCGCGCGAACAGCTCCAGCGAGGCCATCGACCTCGTCAACGAAAACCCCTACGGCAACGGAACAGCGGTCTTTACGCAATCTGGCGCGGTCGCGCGCCGGTTCGAGCGTGAGATCGAGGTTGGCATGGTCGGGGTCAACGTTCCGATTCCGGTGCCGATGGCGTTCTTCTCGTTCGGCGGATGGAAGGACTCGCTGTTCGGCGACTTGCATGTTCATGGAGTCGAAGGGGTCAAGTTTTACACGCGAACCAAGGTCATTACGAAGCGCTGGCCGAGCGCTCCGGAGGCGGTCAGCCTCACGATGCCGACCATGGATTAGCTGCGGCGACCATCCGCGGAACGTCACCGCGGAGAGAAAGGAATCCAGAAACGATGTCTTGGCTGATAACCGCTGTTGGAAACCTCGGTGAGAGTTTGTCCCGCTTTACTCAGAGATGGATTCCGGACTCGTGGGTCGTCTGCATGATCCTCACGGTGTTGGCGGCGCTGCTCGCGATGTTCGGCGCCGATGCGACACTCAACGAGACCGTGCTCGCATGGGGTGGCGGCATGTGGATACTTCTCGAGCTCGCCATGCAGTTCACGATCGCGTTGATCGCGGCGCACGCATGCGTGTCGTCACGGCCAGCGCACCGATTCCTCGACTGGCTGGCTTCGCTCCCTAACCCGGAGAATCCAGTGCAGGCTGTTGTCCTGCTCGGGGCCTACTCGATGGTGATTGGTTACTTCAATTGGGCCGCCAGCCTAGTCGCGTCGGCGCTGTTCGTCCCGTTCATCGCGCGACGGAACCCGAAAGCCGATATCCGGTTGATGATCGCAGCGGCCTATCTGGGGTTAGGAACGGTTTGGCATGGCGGCCTGTCTGGTTCGGCACCGCTGATTCTCGCGACGCCGGGCAACCCGCTGATGGAGCCGGGGACGGGCGCGCCGATCATCGACCACTTGCTGCCAGTGACCGAGACGCTGTTTATCCCCTTCAACTTGATTTATCTCGTCGTCATATTCGCAGTCGCGCTGGTGATGCTGTGGATCCTCCATCCTCGGCGCGATCCGTGGACACTGACCGACGAGCAGCTCGCGGTCATGATGCCGACGATGCCGACCGAGGACCAGCCCAAGACACCCGCCGCTGGCATGGAGCACTTCCGGGGGTGGATCATCCTCGCAGTAGTCCTGATCGGGTATCCGCTCGGCCACTCGATCATCACGCGCGGCTTCGGGGCCAGCTGGACGATCAACTCGTATAACGCGGTGTTCCTGATCGGGGCGCTCCTGCTCCAGGGACGACCATCCAATCTCGTCCGCGCGTTCGGGAACGGCGCGCGCGCGGCATCCGGAGTCGTGCTGCAGTTCCCCTTCTACGCGGGCATCTTCGGCGTGATCAACAGCACCGCACTGGGCGGCTGGCTGGGCGATCAGTTCGTCGCGATCGCGACCCAGGACACCTATCCTCTCATCGTCTACTTGTACTCGGGGTTCGTGAACCTGTTCGTCCCGTCGGGCGGGTCGAAGTGGCTGATCGAGGCGCCGTATCTGTTGCCGGCCGCGCGCGAGCTGAGCGTGTCGGCGACGACGACGGTGCTCGCGTATTCGTATGGCGATTCAACGTCGAATCTCATTCAGCCGTTCTGGGCGATTCCGATCCTCACCGTCACCCGGATGAAGTTCGGCGACGTGCTCGGCTACACGGGGATCATCGCCGCAGTGCTTTTTGCGGTGACCATTGCGGCGATGCTGATTATCCCGCCGAACCTATAACTCGGGTCGGAGACTCGCGGGCTTACTGTCGGTCGAGGATTCGCTCGATCTCGTCCATCACGCGGTCCATGCGCGCAATGAGCGCATCGTAGGGCGCGTCGGTGGCGAGATCGATGCCGTATTCCTGCAGCAGCTCGTAGGCATAGCGGGATCCGCCGGCTGACAGTACGGCCAGGTAATCGTCGCGCGCCTTGGCGTCACCGCCAAGGAGCCGCTGCGCGAACATCGTACCGCCGGCGATCGACGTTGCGTACTGGAACACGTAGAAGTTCCGGTAGAAGTGCGGGATGAACGCCCACTCGATGGCGTAGGCAGAGTCGTAGGCCAGCACGCCGTCGTCCGACCCATGATATTGCCGCACGAGCTGCTCGTAGAGCTCACTCATCTTCTCGCCTGACAACGCCTCGCCCGCCTCGATGAGCTCGTGAATCTTGAGCTCGAACTCGGCGAACATCACCTGCCGGAAGAACGTGCCGCGGACCGCCTCGAGCGCCGTGCCGAGATAGAACAGTCGATCCTGGTCGGAAATGTCCTGCGCCAGCATGTACTCCTGCAGCAGCACTTCGTTCGTGGTCGAGGCGATTTCGGCCGTGAACGTTGCGTACGCCGATGTCTCGTACGGATTGTTCCGGGTCGAGAGCATGGTGTGCACGGCGTGGCCCCACTCGTGCGCGAAGGTCGACACGTCGCTGTAGGTCCCGTTGAAGTTGAGCAGCAGATACGGGTGCAGGTCATAGACGGCGCCGTACATGTAGGCGCCCGGCGCCTTGCCGGCCTGCGGGTAGACATGCATCCAGTCACCCGCAAACCCCTCTTCGAGCTGCGCGACATAGCCTGAGCCAAGCGGCTCGGCCGAACGGAGCGCCAACGTCTTTGATTCGTCCAAGCCAAACCGACGATCGGACGCGACCAACGGGGGGTAGATATCGTAGTACGCCAGGTCGTCAACCCCGAGCATCCGCGCACGCAACGTGAAGTACCGGTGCAGCGAGGGCAAGTGGCGATGTGCCGCGGCGATGAGTGTGCGATAGACCGCCACCGGGATGTTGGGACCGGCGAGCGCGGCATGGAGCGCACTCTCGTACTTGCGCGCCTTCGCCTTGAAGATGTGGGCCTTGACGTGGGTGTCCAGCGTCTGGCCGAGCGTCGTCTCGTACGCCTGCCATGTCTTCCAGAACTGATCGAAGACGAGCTGTCGGTCGTCGCGATTCTGAGACGCGCGATGGAGCGAGTACGAAGCCTGGTCGAGATGCACCTCCGCGCCGGTCGAGAGCGTCACGGTCGGAAACGGCATGTCGGAGCTGGACAGCATGGCGTACACGCGCTCGGGCCCTTGCACCACCGGCCCGGTGGCGGCAATGACCTGCTCGGCTTCGTCGGAAAGGGTGTGCGGCTCCTGCCGAAGAATGTTGCGCAGGTTGAACGCGTGCTTGTCCAAACCTGAGTCCTCGGCGATGTACCGCTCGATAGTCGCCGAGCCCACTCGAAGCAGCTCCGGCGACACGAAGCTGGTGGCCTCGCCGAACTCGGAGAGCAACGACGCGGCGACGCCTCGGCGCTCCTGGTTCGCTGCGATGCGACGGTCCTCGTCGGACGTCAGAAAGGCATGGACATACAGCCGCGAAAGCTCCTTGTCGGTCTCGCTGATGACGTCGAGGCCCTCACGCAGTGCGGCAGCGCTGCCCCCGAGCTGACCGCGATAGCCGGTCAAACGCTCGACGTCGGCCGACAGTCGTTCCTTCTCGGCCGTCCATGCCTCCTCGGTCGGGTACATCTCGTCGAGGTCCCAGGAAATCTGTTCAGGGGTCTCGGCCCCAGGGTCTTGGTTCTCTGCCATCGTCGTCGTCATTACGAATGTCGTGGTCAATACGAGTGTCGTGGTCAATCCGACCAAGGCCAGCGCGAGCCGCGCTGTTGGCATGGGCATGACTCCCTCATTTCGCAAGCTTGCGGAGCACGTACGGCAGAATCCCCCCGTGGCGATAGTAGTTGAGCTCCTCGGGCGTATCGATCCGCACCGTCGCGACCAGCGCCATTGTCGAGGCGTCTGGACCGGTGACTGATAGTTGGACGTCACCCCGCGGCGTCAAGCCGTCGGCAATCCCGATGATATCGAACTGTTCTCGGCCCGTCAGCCCAAGCTCGGCTGCCCCATCCCCGTCCTTGAATTGCAGGGGCAATACGCCCATGAAGACGAGGTTGCTTCGATGGATCCGCTCGAAGCTTTGCGCAAGCACCGCGCGCGCGCCAAGCAGCATCGTGCCCTTCGCCGCCCAATCTCGCGATGAGCCAGACCCGTATTCCTTGCCAGCTAGCACGATCAGGGGCGTCCCTTCGCGTTGGTATCGCATGCCCGCGTCGTAGATCGACATCTGCTTGCCGCTCGGTTGATGGCACGTCCACCCGCCTTCAGTCCCGGGCGCGAGCTGGTTGCGTAATCGAATGTTGCCGAACGTCCCGCGCATCATCACTTCGTGGTTGCCGCGCCGACTACCGAACGAGTTGAAGTCTTTCGGTTCGACGCCCTGGCTCATCAGGTAGGTGCCGGCGGGTCCGTCAACGGGAATGGCGCCGGCCGGCGAGATATGGTCGGTCGTGACGCTGTCACCGAGTAACGCCAGCACCCGGGCTTCGGCGATGTCGCCAGGTGGCGACGGCTCAGCGGCGAGGTCCTGAAAGAACGGCGGATTCCGCACATAGGTCGAATCGGCATCCCATGCGAACCGCTGGCCGCTCGGCGCCGAGAGTGCCTGCCACCGCTCATCGCCGTCGAAGACCTGCGCGTACTTCGCGAGGAACTGGTCCCGGCGGACCGCCGACGTCACGGCCTGGTGAATTTCCTCACTGCTCGGCCAGACGTCGCTCAGAAACACATCCCGACCGTCGAGATCTTGGCCAAGCGGTTCGGAGGTCAGGTCGGTCGTCATCTGCCCTGCCAGCGCATACGCCACGACCAACGGCGGCGACGCAAGGTAGTTGGCTCGCACCAGTGGCTGGACGCGTCCCTCGAAGTTGCGGTTGCCGCTGAGCACCGACGTGACCACCAAGTCGCGGTCCTTGATCGCGCGGGCCACGTCCGCGGGAAGCGGCCCGCTGTTGCCGATGCACGTCGTGCACCCGTAGCCCACGAGACCGAACCCGATCTGCTCGAGCGATTCGAGCACGCCGGCGGCGCGAAGGTACTCGGTGACAACCATCGATCCCGGAGCCAGGCTCGTCTTGACCCAGGGCTTCGGTCGCAGGCCCCGTTCGACGGCCTTCTTTGCCACGAGTCCGGCCGCCAGCATGACGGTCGGGTTCGACGTGTTGGTGCAACTCGTGATGGCTGCGACGACTACGGCGCCGTGGCCGAGATTGCCGTTCGTCGACGGCCCGGCATCACTTCCGCCGATACCGGCTGAGACCATCTCTGCGAGCGCCGCCTCGAACGCCGGCTTTGCCGCCTTGAGCGGAACGCGATCCTGCGGTCGCTTCGGGCCCGCGATGCACGGCTCGATCCCGGCCAGGTCGAGCTCGACCACATCCGAGTACGTCGGATCCTCGTCGAGCGCGCCGAACAGCCCTTGCGTCTTGGCGTAAGCCTCGACCAGGTCGACGTGGGCGGCGTCGCGACCGGTCAGCGTCAAATAGTCCAGGGTCATCTGGTCAATCGGACAGATGGCGATGGTCGAGCCGTACTCGGGTGACATGTTCCCCAGGGTGGCGCGATCGGCGAGCGTGAGCGACGCGAGACCCGGTCCGAAGAACTCGACGAACTTGCCGACCACGCCGTACTGTCGCAGGCGCTCGGTGATCGTCAGCACGAGGTCTGTCGCGGTGACACCCTCGGCGAGCCGCCCGCTCAGCTTGAAACCAACGACTTCAGGAATCAGCATCGAAATAGGCTGCCCCAGCATCGCGGCCTCGGCCTCGATCCCGCCGACGCCCCACCCGACGACTCCAAGCCCATTGACCATCGTGGTGTGCGAATCGGTGCCCACTAGGGTGTCCGGGTACGCCGTCACCTGCCCATCCGCCGATTCGCGACAGACGACCCGGGCCAAGTGCTCGATATTGATCTGATGCACGATACCGGTCCCCGGCGGCACCACCTTGAAGTTGCGGAACGCGCTCTGGCCCCACTTCAGGAAGGCGTACCGCTCCTGATTTCGGGAGAACTCCAGCTCCACGTTGCGCTCGAATGCATCGGGCGCGCCGAAGTGATCCACTTGCACGGAGTGATCGATGACCAGCTCGGCCGGCTGTAGTGGATTCACAGCATTGGGATCTCCGCCCAGTAGCGCGATCCCATCCCGCATCGCGGCCAGGTCGACGACAGCCGGGACGCCGGTGAAGTCCTGCAACAAGACGCGGGCGGGCATGAAGGCGATCTCCTGCGTCGCCCCTGGGCTCCATTTCGCGAGAGCCTCGATGTCGTCGGCGCGCACGAACTGCCCATCCTCGTGGCGTAGCATGTTCTCCAAGAGAATCTTGAGCGAATACGGCAGCCGTCGTACGCTTGGGAACCCAGCGTCGGCAAGCGTCGTGAGGCTGAAGAGCTGGATGGTGTCCGTACCGGCCGGGAGCGACTGGCGTGTTCCGAAAGAGTTCTTGCTCATGGTCATGATGTCTATGATCGGGCTCTACAATGTCGAGTCTGATGCGCGTCGAGCCCCCAAATGATCCACCGACGGCCGTGAATGGCGCAAGCGGCGGCATTCGGAGCGCGTCCTGTGGGTGACGCGGGTCCGCGCCTGGGCGCCCACATGTCGGTTGCCGGCGGTCTCCGCCGGGCCATCGATCGCGCGGTGGCCACCGGCTGTGAGGCGATTCAGATCTTTACCACAGCATCGAACCGGTGGAAGCCGCGCCCCCTCCCGGACGCAGAGGTTCAGCAATTCCGTGAGCAAGCCGATCACGCCGATGTGCGCCCGATCATGGCGCACGCGAGCTACCTCATCAATCTGGCCGCCCCTGACGCCACGCTGCGACAGCGCTCGATCGATGCGCTGGTCGAGGAGCTTCGGCGGGCGGATGCGCTCGGACTGATCGGAGTCGTGCTCCATCCCGGTGCCTACACGACGAGCACCGAGGATGAAGGGCTTCGGCGAATCGCCGAGGGCATCGGCGCGGTATTCGCGACGCACCCCTCGGGCGGCGCGCAGCTCCTTCTGGAGCACACCGCGGGCCAGGGCACGGTCCTCGGTCACCGCTTCGAGCACCTCGCCTCGATCATGGCGTCGCTCGACGGCTCGGCTCGACTGGGTGTGTGCCTCGACACCTGCCACCTCGTGTCCGCTGGCTACGACATCATCACGCCCGAGGGCTACGCGGCGGTCTTCGAGGAGTTCGACCGTCTCATCGGCCTCGACCGGCTCAAGGCCTTCCATGTCAATGATTCGCGCAAGCCACTGGGAAGCCGACTAGACCGGCACGAGCATATCGGCAACGGCTACATTGGCACCGAGCCGTTTGGCCGGCTGCTGAAGGACGAACGGTTTCGCGCGTTGCCGATGGTGCTCGAGACCGCGAAGCAAGATGGCACGTCCGCGTCGGTGATCGAGGCCGACCCTATGGACTGTCGGAACCTGGCGATTCTGCGTCGGCTTCGCTGAACACCTCGGCCTCGAACGTGAACAGCTGTGCCTCAGTCTTCCACGCGTCCGGGCGCAGTCCTGCCTTGACGCACGCGTTGGCGACGAACGTGTGCGAATCCCATCCCCATTCCACGGCGACCTGGGGAAGGAGCAGCCCGCGGCGACGGCCATCGTCAACCACCAGACCGTGGCGCCCTATCTCCACCGCCGCTGGACCTGGGCAGAGCTCGATCTGTCCCAGCACGGAGACCTCGACGTCGATCGCCTCGAGCTCGGCGGCAATAACGGGTGAGAAGCGGGGATCCTTGGTGGCCGCGGCAACGGCAACTTCCCGGACCGTGGCGCCGAGCGGACCGGCTGCGTCGAGCTGGCCCACGCATCCCCTCAACGACCCGTCCAGGCGCAGCGTCACGAACGCGCCGGCTTCGCGATCGGGCAGCACCGCCGGCGAATCGACGGTCACGCCCTTTACGACCGCCTCGAGCGCCTCGCGTGCCTCGCGTAGAAGCGCTTGGCGCTCATCGGCATCCAACGCCATCATCCTCACCATATTCATGGCGACATCGTTCCCATCACGGCGGCAAGATACCCTACCACCGCTGTCCGGTCTCCCGAGACATCACTCGAGTCGGCGCGCTTCAGGACGTCGGCATGTGTACTCCCAAGCGTTCGCGCCGCCGACATGACCGCGACGGCGGGCCCGCCGCCGCACGCGACCGACCGCCCCCGCTCGCTCTCAGGATAGCGCTCCAGTTCGCCGAGCAGTCCCTCAGCATCGAAGCCGGCAACGAGATCCACGACCCGGGCGTCGAGCTCCGCCGCGCGCGTCGCATCGAAGTAATGAGAGAGATCAGTACTGGCGATCAGGAGTGCCCGTCGCCTGGCGAGCACACTGGCCAGCGCATCGGCCAGGCGCGAGACCGTATCGCGGGTTTGGAAGCCCATGACCAACGGCACAATCGGCGTGTCTGCAAGCACGTGCTGCAGGAACGGCAGCTGCATCTCGAGCGAGTGCTCGCGCTCGTGGGCTCGGGGGTACTCGATGAGCAAACCCGGGTCTGCATCCAGCAGTTGATCCGCCGTCGGCCCGTCGGCGCAAACAGGCCCGAGTGGCGTCTCAAAGGCACCTCGCGCGAACACCGACACCCCCTCGAATCCCACGAAGTGAGACGGACCAACGAGAACCGCCACGTCGTAGGAGCGCCCGATGAGCGCGCGATACGCGTGCGCGGCAACGGGACCCGAGTAGATCAAACCTGCGTGCGGGGCGATCACGGCTCTCACGTTCAGGTCCGTCACGGTGTCGACGGCATCAAGATAGCGCGCGACGCTTGCTTCGAGCGCACGCGGATCGTCTGGAAACCATGTGCCAGCGATCGCTGACCGACGAAGCGGCTCGGATTGACCCATGTCTGACCGTCAACTATTCTCCATGTGATCTAAACACCTCCCGTACAGCAAGGTCGAGTACAAAGCGACATGTACCGTCCGGTCCGATTTCTCCCAGGTTCTTGGCTCGTGGCAATCGTGCTGCTACAACTGACGCCCGCCATGGCGGCGGCGCAGGAGCACGAGTACCAAGCCGCCCAGGAAGCGTGGCGCGCCGAGCGCGAGGCTCGACTCGTCGCTGACGATGGATGGCTGACCCTCACCGCCCTCCACTTTCTGCGAAACGGAGAAAACACCTTCGGCGCCAGCCCGGTGAACGACCTCGTGGTCCCGAACGGTCCCGACGTCGCCGGTGTGTTCGAGGTGCGCAATAGGGAGGTGTTCGTCCGGGCCAGTGAGGGACACACCCTGAGCGTCGACGGCCAACCGTCGACGGCCTCGAAACTGTACCCGACAGGACATGACGAGGACGAGCCGCGCACCGTTCAGATCGGCGATGTCACGTTGTGGGTCCATCGCAGTGGTGACCGGCTGGCGATTCGAATGAGGGACCTGAACAGCGAGATTCGGAAGACTTTCGCGGGACTGACATGGTTTGCCGTCGACTCACGCTATCGTGTGCGGGCTCGTTTCGTCCCGCATGACGAACCCATCACGGTCACGCTGCCCAATATCCTCGGCGACATCGAGCCGTTCACGAGCCACGGCTCGGTCACGCTGACGGTGAATGGCCACGAGACCACCATGCTTCCAGTCACATCCGAAGAGCGGTTGTGGTTAATCTTTCGCGATATGACGAGCGGCACCGAGACCTATCCCGCGGCGCGGTTCCTCTACGCCGACGCGCCCGACGAAGATGGCTGGACCACCGTCGACTTCAACCAGGCCTACAACCCGCCGTGCGCGTTCAATCCGTACACGACCTGCCCCCTGCCGCCCCAACCCAACCGCCTCCCCGTGCGCATCGAGGCGGGCGAGAAGAACTATGAACCCGCTTCTTCCGCGACCGTGCGACACGGAGGACACTGAGCGGTGTCATCTCGACTGACCAAGGCCGACGTGCAGCGGATCGCGCGGCTGGCTCACCTGGACCTGACCGCCGAGGAACAAGAGCTCTTCACTCGGCAACTCGGTCAGATTCTCGAATTTGCCGAGCGCTTGCGCGACGTCGATACCACCGATGTCTCGGCAACCTGGCATCCGGTTTCCGAGGCAGGCCCGTTGCGCCCCGATACGCCGCGTGCATCGCTGACGAACGACGCAGCCCTGGGTAACGCGCCGGCACAGGGCCCTCACGGATTGTTTCGTGTCCCGCGAGTGATCGGGTAATGGCGACCGTCGCGAGCCTACGCCAGGCGATCGCCGACGGCGAGACCACTGCGGCCGAGGTGTGTGAGACCTACCTGGACCGAATCGAGTCGGTCGACACTCATCTGAACGCGTTTACCGTCGTCCTCCACGATCTTGCGCGAGGCCAGGCCGAAGAAGTCGACCGCATGCGCGACGCGTGGCGCGACCGGCCGCTCTTGGGAATTCCCGTCACGATCAAGGACGTCATCTGTACGAAGGACGGTCCGACGACCGGCGCGTCGCGTATCCTCGCCGGCTACCAATCGCCCTACGACGCAACCGTGGTAGAGCGTCTGCGCGCCGCTGGCGCGGTGGTGGTAGGCAAGACCAACTGCGATGAGTTCGCCATGGGGTCGTCCACCGAGTACTCGGCCCATGGCCCGACTCGGAACCCGTGGTCGACGGATCGGATTCCCGGAGGGTCGAGCGGGGGCGCCGCAGCCGCGGTTGCCGCCAGGCTGGCACCGGTCTCGATCGCCTCGGACACGGGCGGCTCCATTCGGCAACCGGCGGGATTCTGTGGCGTGGTCGGGCTCAAGCCAACCTATGGCCGCGTCTCCCGCTACGGTCTCCTGGCGTTTGCATCGTCGCTTGATCAGATCGGCCCCATGACGCTCACGGTCGCCGACTCGGCAAAGGTGTTTTGCGCCATCGCCGGACACGACCCCGCGGATGCGACCACGGTGGCGCAGCCGGTACCGGAGGTATCGAGTTCGCTTCCGGGCGCTGCCAACGGCGTGACGATCGGCGTCCCCTATTCGGTGCTGGACGGCGTCGATCCGGACGTGAGACGAGCATTCGATACGGCGCTCGACGTCTTGACCCAGCGCGGGGCTCGCGTGGTCGATATCACCCTGCCGCACCTGGCCTATGCCATTCCCGTGTACTACCTCGTTGCACCCGCCGAAGCCAGCTCCAACCTCGCCAGATATGACGGCGTGCGCTACGGGTTTCGCGCGCAGTCGGGCGAAGCGATCGAGCACCTCGAGGCCATGTACGACCGCACGCGAGACGAGGGCTTCGGTGCCGAGGTCAAACGACGCATCATGCTGGGCACCTATGCCCTGAGCGCCGGCTACTACGACGCGTACTACGTCAAGGCTCAGCGCGTGCGTAGTCTCATTACAGGCGACTACGACCGAGCCTTTGAGTCGGTCAACGTGATCGCAATGCCGACGACACCGACCCCGGCCTTTCGCCTCGGCGAGCATGTCGACGACCCGCTCGCGATGTATCTCGGCGACATCTTCACCGTCAGCGCGAACCTGACCGGCTTCCCTGCCATGAGCGTCCCGGCTGGATTTACAACGGACAAGCTTCCGGTGGGGCTTCAGCTCATGGGACGTGCATTCGATGAGGCGTCGCTCTTTCGCGTGGCTGATGCGTATGAGCAGGATGCACCATGGTGGCGAGAAGAGCCGACGTTGGAGCCGGCTTCGTAGCTGCGGGCTACGACTGAGGCCCGGCCTGCTCTAGAAGTTCCGGAGTGCGCAGTTGGTCGGCGGGGCCGCGCGGGGCATCAGGCGACAGGTACTTGACCTGGCCGTCCAGCCTCTCGGTGAGGCTGCGAACAACCATTGACTCACGGTTCCGCTTTCTGAGCTTCGTGAGTCCGGCGAAAAAGCAGAAACCAACGAAGAGAGCGAGCAAAAAGACGGTCGACGACACCAGCCGAATGAGGGTGTCAATCGCGACCGAAAAGAGCTCTTGGCCCATGGGACTTACTTCGCGCTGTCGGCAGAAGCGTCGTTCGGATCAGGGATCTCGTACACGATCAGCCCGTTCTCGATCTCCTGCATCGCGATGCGCTCCAGCTTCGGATTCGGACCGGTCTCACCCTCCGCTGCGGAGCGAGACGGCACGCGAGCCAGCGCCCCACGGCGCAGCTGCTTTGCTCGGAGCGCGGCGATGTCCACGAACATGAACCGGCCCTCGACTGGCGGCATCGGGTCGCGCTCGACCGGTTCCGGAACGGGTTCGGGATCTGGCTCGACGGTCTCGTCGGCCTCGGCGACGACCGAGTCGGGAAGTTTCTGTGCCTCACTCATAACCATCAAGAATACGCGAAAGCTCGTTAGGAAGTCGACACAGGCCAGGCTGGCGCGACGCGTGCGTCCAAGGCCAAAACGCCCTCACGGTCATTGACCCCGCGGCCGATCTCCCCAGTCTCACTATCGTCTGGACCAGATACCGCCTGAATCCACTCGCCGTTCAGCACGTAGTACGCAAGTCGTCCGTTGAAGTAGATCGCCGTTCCCCCGACCTCGTCCTGGATGGGCACAATCGCACGCGCATCCGTCTCGAGCCGGCGACCAATCCCGTTTCTGTTGGCCTTTGGAAAATCTTCCATCCGTCTCCTCCATGTGACCCAACGCGCCACTGTGCTGTCAGCCTACCAATGCTTATTAGTGTCAGTCAATAATTAAACCTTAGCGTAGTATACTAATATTAATGAAATGCTGAGTCCTAGCTTGCGCAGC
This sequence comes from Vicinamibacterales bacterium, assembly GCA_965216615.1. GTDB lineage: Bacteria > Acidobacteriota > Vicinamibacteria > Vicinamibacterales > UBA8438 > CAUZIB01. The sequence continues at coordinate 1,006,179 of CBDCGH010000023.1, forward strand.
AGTCGCGTGCGATTCACTTGGCACGTTGACTATGCGATCATGGGAAAGAATGGACATTCTTTTTATTGGCGATATCGTGGGCAAGCCGGGGCGCGAGATTCTCAAGCGAGCGCTCGGCGTACTCGTTGAACAACGGCACATCGACGTGGTGGTCGCGAATGTCGAGAACGCTGCCGGCGGGATGGGCATTACTCGCGATGTGGCCGAGGGCATCCGTGACTTGGGTGTCGACGTCATGACATCCGGCAACCACGTGTGGGACAAGAAGGAGGCGTTGAGCTACATCGAGCTCGAGCCTCGGTTGCTACGCCCAGCGAACTTCCCCGATGCACCCGGCCATGGCCACGTGGTGACACGGACGGCGGCGGGCGTGCCGTTCGGCGTGGTGAACGTCATGGGCCGCGTGTTCATGAACCCACTCGACAACCCGTTTCAGGTCGTGCATCGCGAGATTGAAGCGGTCAAACGAGACGCCACCGTCGTGCTCGTCGATTTCCACGCCGAAGCGACTTCGGAAAAGCTCGCCATGGGGTGGCACCTCGACGGCTTGGTCACGGCCGTCGTGGGCACGCATACGCACGTGCAGACCGCGGATGAGCGCATCCTCCCCGAAGGAACGGCGTACATCACGGACGTGGGCATGACCGGCCCACACGATTCGATCATCGGGGTTCAGACCGGTGCCGCGCTCACGCGGTTCGTGCGCGGCATGCCGTCACGATTCGAGACGGCCACGGGAAACCCTCGCCTCAACGGTGTCGTCGTCACGGCCGATCCGACGACGGGCAAGGCCAGCGCCATCGAGCGCGTGAGCCTCTCAACCGCAGATGTCGATGCGATGAGCGCGACGTCGGTGTCATCCTCGTGACCGACTCCTCGAGGCTGCCGTTCGATGAGCCGGCCGCCCTCACCCGACGAATCTTCACCGTTGATGAGCTCACCGCCGCGATCCGGGGCGAGCTCGAAGCGAAATACTCCCAGGTCTGGGTGGACGGTGAGATCTCGAACGCGCGGGTGTGGAAGACTGGGCATTTGTACTTCACGCTGAAGGACTCCAAGGCGCAGCTCAGCGGCGTCATGTACCGCTCGTCGCTGCGATACCTGCGCTTCAAGCCGGAGAACGGCCATCGTGTCGTCGCGCGCGGGCGAATCAGCGTGTACCCGCCGAAAGGCGAGTACCAGATCGTCTGTGACCACATGGAGCCTCAGGGGGTCGGCGCTCTGCAACTGGCGTTCGAACAACTCCGTGAACGCCTGGGGCGAGAGGGGCTATTCGGCGACGAGCGAAAACGACCGCTCCCGGCGCTCCCGCGCAAGATCGGTCTGGTCACATCGGTCGACGGCGCGGCGATCCGAGACGTGCTCAACGTCCTGCGGCGTCGCCACCCCAGCGCGCACATCGTTATCGGCCCGGCTCGGGTGCAAGGCGACGGCGCCGCGGCCCAGATCGTCCGGAGCCTGACCCATCTTGGTCGCATCCCGGGCATCGACGTGGTGATCGTCGCCCGCGGCGGCGGATCGATCGAGGACCTGTGGGTGTTCAACGAAGAGCCGGTGGCGCGGGCCATCGCCGCGTCGCCCATCCCCGTCATTTCGGCGATCGGTCATGAGACCGACTACACAATCAGCGACTTTGTGGCGGACCTACGCGCGCCGACGCCGTCCGCCGCCGCCGAGCTCGTCGTCGCCCGCAAAGACGAGATGCATGCGAGAATCCAGCGGGCGACCGAACGCCTGACCGCGGCCGTCGAGGCCGGCCTGCAGCGTAGGCGCGAACTGGTGCACCGCCTCGAACGGCGACCCGGCTTCTCTGGGTGGCCTGCCCAACTGGCCGTGCACGGTCGGCAGGCGGCCGAGCTCACCCACCGATTGAGTCGGGCGGGGCGAAGTGGCATCGTGCGGCGGCAGCGCCGAGCGCATGCGGTCCGGCTCCGCCTCGAGGCGGTCGGCCTCGACCGGCGTCTCGGTCAGATCCGAACCCGACTGCTGAGCGCACACACCGAACTCAGGCGGGCAATGAGCGCGCGCCTGGGCAGGCACGACCGGGGGCTCCGCGCCGCGGCAGCACGCTTGGAGACGTTGAGCCCGCTTGCTGTGCTCGGCCGCGGCTACGCCGTATGCTGGAACGGGGACCGATCGGCGCTCATCCGGAATGCCACTGATGTCGACCCCGGTGATTCGGTGACGATCACGCTCCACCGGGGCGAACTCGACTGCGAAGTCAAGGGCACGACGTGACGGAACCAACGATACGCGACTTCGAATCGGCGCTGACCGAGCTCGAGCAGCTGGTACAGCAGCTCGAGAACGGCGATCTCACCCTCGAGAAGTCGCTCGAGCTTTTCGAGCGAGGCGTCGAGCTCTCTCGCTACTGCCACACGCAGTTGGAAGCGGCCGAGCGCCGCCTCGAAGTCCTCGATGACCGGGGTGAGGCGACGGAGCCGCCCGCCTCGCTGACCGGAGCGGCCGACGAGAACGAGTCGTGACGCCCGGCGATCTCGACCAGTTTTTTCGCACGTCCCGGGCCGCGGTCGACGACGCGCTGGAGCGCCTCATACTCGATTCATCGACGTGCCCGCCTCTCGCCATCGAGGCCATGCGCTACAGCCTGTTCGCAGGTGGGAAACGGCTTCGGCCCATCCTGGTTCTTGCGGCAGCGGCGACGACGGCACGCGATTCGGAGGTCGATCTCGCGCGCCTGGCATACCCCGCCGCGTGCGCCATCGAGATGATTCACACGTACTCGCTGGTCCACGACGACCTTCCGGCGATGGACGACGACACGCTTCGGCGAGGTCGCCCTACCGCGCACGTCGTCTACGGTGAGGGCCTCGCCATCCTGGCGGGTGACGCTTTGTTGACCGAGGCCTTTCGGGTTCTGGCACGGTGGCCGGACACAGTCGAGCCCAGCGTGGTGGCGAGAAAGCTTCGCGTCGTCGAACGAATGGCTGATGCCGCGGGCGCAGCTGGCATGGTGGGCGGGCAAGTCGTCGACCTGCAGGCCGGCGGACGAATCGTCATCCGTGACCGGCCGGAAACCGCTCGCCCCGACGGGCTTGATGCCGAAGCCCTACGCGCCATGCACGAGCGGAAGACGGGCGCGCTCATCCGCGCGGCGGTCGTCGCCGGGACCGTCATGGTCGGAGGAACCGACAACGAAACGACGGTCGCGGATCAATACGCGCGTCATTTAGGTCTCGGCTTTCAGATCATCGACGATATCCTCGACGTGGAAGGCGCGCCAGACGAGCTGGGCAAGACCGCCGGAAAGGATGCCGCGGCCGGGAAGCCAACGTACCCATCGATGTTCGGGATCGAAGAATCTCGCCGCTTGGCCGCGGCCGAGATTGGCGAAGCCAGGGCAGCCCTCGAACGAGGCAATCTGGGTGGACGCCTTGGCGCGATCGCCGATTGGGTTCTGTCGCGGAGTCACTAGCTCAGCGCCAGGCGACTCCCCACGACTGCGGTGACCCGCGGGATGCGTGGACATGCCCCAGCGAGAACGGCTCGACACGCTCGTCCACGAACGCGGCTTGGCGCCGTCGCGCACCCGCGCGCATGCCCTGGTCCTGGCGGGCCAGGTCACCGTCGACGGGGTCGTCGTGTCGAAGGCGGGTGCCCCAACGGCCCGCGATGCCGCCATCGCGCTCGTGGCCCCCGATCATCCCTATGTTGGCCGCGGCGGCATCAAGCTCGCTCACGCGCTCGACACATTCGGAATCACTCACGTCGATGCGCTCGCGCTCGACATCGGTGCATCGACCGGTGGATTCACCGAGGTCCTCCTGCAGCGCGGAGCGCAGCGCGTGGTCGCGCTCGACGTCGGCCGCGGTCAGCTGGCCTGGAAGCTTCGGCAAGACCCGAGAGTCGTGGTCATGGATGGCGTCAATGCCCGGGGACTGGAGCCCGGAACGCTGCCCGACGACTGCCGACAGTTCGATGTGGTGACGATTGACGTGGCGTTCATCTCGATCAAACTGATCCTGACCCGCATCCCCCCGTTGTTGGCCCCCGGCGCTCACGTCGTTGCGCTCGTCAAGCCGCAGTTCGAGGCCGGACGAGCCGAAGTCGGGAGTCGCGGGATCGTCACCAACCCCGCCGTGCACGAGCGGGTCATCGACGACGTGACGGCTTCAGCCGATGCGATAGGATTGACGCGTGTCGCCGCCTCGCCTTCTCCGATCACGGGAGCCGAGGGCAACCAGGAATTCTTCCTGCATCTACGCCAGTGACCAATGACCGCGCCATCTGAACCCGCAACGAAGCCTCGTCCGATAAGAGCGGTCGGTATTGTCGCCAAAAGCCAAGTCCCCGAAGCTGCCCAAGTTGTCGCGAACATCGCCGAATGGCTCGCCGAGCGGGGAATCGATACGATGCTCGACACCGCGACGGCCCAGCTTGCCGAGCACGAGTCGGCGACAGCGGTGTCGAAGCGCGACCTGCCAGCTCGAGCCGACGTGATTCTCGTGCTCGGGGGAGACGGAACCCTGCTCGGGGTCGCGCGCGAAGTCGTCCGCTCGAACACGGATGTCCCGGTTCTCGCCGTGAACTTTGGGAGCCTCGGCTTTCTCACCGAGATTACGTTGCCGGAGCTCTACGGCGCGCTCGAAAGCGTGATCGACGGCACGGCAGGCTTCGACGAGCGGCAGATGCTGCAGGCCGAGGTCGCGAGGGACGGGGAACCGGCGGACGCTCGCTTGGCACTCAACGACGTCGTGATCACCCGATCCGCCCTGTCCAACATCATCGAGTTCTCGGTCAGCGTCGGGACCCACTTCGTCACCAGCGTTCGCGCCGACGGCCTGATCATCGCCAGTCCGACCGGATCGACGGCACATAACATGGCTGCGGGCGGACCGATCGTGCACCCCGCGGTCGATGCGATCTTGCTGACGCCCATTGCCCCGCACACCTTGACGAACCGGCCCATTGTCATCCCCAGCACGACGCCGATCCACGTGACGCCACACCTCGAACACGACACCCGGTCAGTGTTCGTGAGCTTCGACGGGCAGTCCGGGTTCGAACTGGTAAACGGCGACGTGGTCGCGGTCATGCGGGCGAAGCACCCGCTGAGAGTCGTCCGATCGGATGCTCGCGACTACTTTGCGGTCCTGCGTGAAAAGCTCAAGTGGGGCCAGCGCTGACAAGCGGCGATCCGACAGACGCCGAGCGTGCCTGTCAGGCGGGCGAGGATGACGGATCGCTGATCGGCGGGTGGTGCATGATCTGCACACGGTTTCCGTCGGGATCTAGCAGGTAGAACGACCTCGCGCCGTCGCGATGCGTTCGGGGCTGGGTCGCTAAGGTCACGCCTTGTGCTTCCAGATAGCTCGCCCACGCATCCACATCGGCGGCTGAGCGCACAATGAGCCCCAGATGGTCGAGCGTGCTGCCGCGCTCCGTGAGCTGGGCCGATCCCCGGTGCAGTGCGAGGTTGTCGCTCCCCGAGGTGAGGTACGTGTTGTCGGCGTCGGGCTCCCATTCGACTTGAAAGCCGAGCAGATCCACGTAGAAGCGTTTGGTCGCGTCGAACGACCGAACGAACAGTGCGAGATGCCGGAGGCCCAGATGGGGCGGCGGTCGATCCACTCTCACATCCTAGTGCGGCTGGCCCAGCGCGGCCATCCGGTGGAGCGTACTCGACTAGTTGCGAATCAGGAAGATCGAACACTACAATCCGCTCATGTCACCGAGATCGGCCGCACAGGCCCGATGCGCGTTGTGCGGCGCCAAGGAGGTTTCGGAGCCGCGCGGCGAGGAGAAGTACTGTCGAGACTGCTGGGACAAGAAGATCGCCGTCGAAGATATCGTCGCGCGAGAGTTCGCGCTCAAACGCTACATTCGCGCCCACAGCGCTGAGAAGTATCTGGTCTATCACTCGACACAGAAGCGGCCCTGCGGGCAGCTCACCGTGGTCGATGATGGCTACGACCTGTTTCTGAGCCTGATTCTCTACCCAACCTTCGAATGGGACGCCCCCGCCTACCATCTCGAGGGGGACCCCGAGGGGCGGGCGTTCGCCGAGCTGCTGGTCGACGTCGTGGCCGCGGAGGTCATCGAGCCCTGGGGTGGCGGAAAGTGGCACTTGGAGATCTTCCGCTCGATCAGCCCCGAACCGGAGGACTGGAACGGCGAGATGTAATCGCCAGCCGACCGAGAATCTCAGCCGGAACCCAAGAAGGTTGAGCTCGGGGGCCGTGCGGACCTATAATCGGCGCTCGCCCGAACGTCGCGGGCTGGAGGAAACGTCATGAAGTATCTCAGCAACACGGTCCTATTTGGTGCGCTGGCCGCAGTACTGGCCTTGGCTGCTTGCGGAGGCGCGGAACCTACCGTCGAGACCCAGGGTGAGGCCGCAGCGCTGCCGGAAGACCCACCTCCCAATCCTGAAGCCGTCGCCGCGGCAGAGGCCCTGGTATCCCAGCTCGCCGAGCGCGAAGTTTCACTGGTGCCAACCCAGCGCGGCGTCGTCACCATCGAATACACCCAGCCCACCCGCCGACGAAGCCGCGACTTCGTCAGGACCACTATGCGGATCAGGAACCAGAGCCCGAACGCGATCGCCGGATTCCAGATCAGCGAGGTCTGGTTCGACGCCGATGGCAACATCGTGACTGGCGCCCAGGTACGATACCGAGAGCCGATCATGCCGCAACAGGTCCTCGATGTTGAGCTGGAGGTTCCCCGAGACGCCAACATGGAACGCAGCAACACCGAGTTCGCGCACGCCGGCGGCGACGTCCGCCAGTCTCTGGTTCCCGAGCTGCCCGACCCAGAAGTGGAAGAGGAAGATGAAGAGGAAGGCGACGAATCCGCCGCGTAGATCCGCGGGCTCGTTGTCCGTAGACGTCCCCCGCTTCAAACTTTCCTACCCCACGACACGTCCAATCAGATAGGGCCGTACCGCAGGTTCAACGACCAGGGTCGTGCCCCATAACTGCGACGATGGCGATCGACGTTCGCGCAATTCAGCTCGCTCTTCGAGAAGACGGGATCGACGCCTGGCTACTCTATGATTTTCACGGTTCGAACCCGATTGCTCGCACGATCGTCGGGCTGAGCTCGACCGCAAAGCTGACCACGCGCCGCTGGTACTACCTCATCCCGGCCTCCGGAAAACCGCGCGCCTTGATGCACACTATCGAGCCGGACAGCCTCTCACACCTGCCGGGTAAGTGTTTTCTCTACGCGGGCCGCGAGGAGCTGGCGTCCCGCTTGTCGGCACTCGTCGAGGGACATCGCCGGGTGGCCATGGAGTACTCGCCGAACGGCGCGATCCCGTACGTATCCAAGGTGGATGCCGGCACCGTGGACGCGATCCGCGCCCTCGGAGTCGACGTCGTGTCGTCGGGTGATCTGGTCCAGCGCTTCGAAGCCGTGTGGAGTGACGACGCGCTTCGCTCGCATCGAGAGGCCTCGGTGCGCCTGTATGACATCAAGGACCGGACGTTCGCGCTGCTCCGCGAGCGGGCATTGGCAGGATCCAAGACGACCGAGTTCGAGATTCAGCAAGCCATGGTCGGCTGGTTCAAGGAGCACGCGCTCGTGACCGACTGTCCGCCGGTCGTGGCAGCGCGGGAGAACGGCGGAAACCCACACTACCTGCCGACAGCCGATGCATCGCGACAGATTGACCCCGGCGACCCGGTCTTGATCGACCTATGGGGCAAGCTCGATGCACCTGGAACGGTGTACGCGGATATCACCTGGATGGCCTACCTCGGTGCTCAGGTTCCTGACGAATACGCCAGCGCCTTCGCCGTCGTAGCCGCAGCACGCGACGCGGCCGTGGCCCTGGTCACCGACGCGACCTCCGAGGGTCGCGAGCTCCGTGGCTGGGAGATAGACCGGACGGCGCGGGACGTCATCGCCGAGGCCGGACTTGGTCAGTACTTCGTGCATCGGACCGGGCACAGCCTGGGGGAGTCAGTGCATGGAAACGGTGTGCACATGGACGACTACGAGACCCATGATGACCGCCGGCTGCTCCCGGGCACGGGATTCACCATCGAGCCGGGCGTGTATTTCGACACGTTCGGCATTCGGTCAGAAATCAACATGTTCGTCGGGCGCGGTCAAGCGGTGGTAACGGGACCGGTCCAAGCGAAGATCACGGCGTTGATGGCTGCCGGTTCAGAGTAGAGTTAATCTATAAGCTGGAGGAGAGGATGTCGACACGAAGGAGCACGCTGTTTTCCGCCGCCTTGATCGCTGTGGCGTCGATGGCTATCGGGATGGTGATTGCGTCGCGATGGCTGATGGCACCGGCCTCGTCCGCGCAGACGTTCGCCGCTCCACCCATGAACAGCGCTCCGTTGAGCGGTCCAATCGACGCGAGCACGTTCCGCGAGATCGCCCAGTCACAAACCGCGATGGTGGTCAACATCCGCACCGAATCCCGCCAGTCTACCCAGCTCAACGACTTCTTCGGAGGCGACGACCTGTTCCGGCGGTTCTTCGGACAGCCGCCCCCCGAACAGCAGCAGCCACAGGAGCGGACGGTCCAGTCGGCCGGCACCGGCTTCGTGATCGACGAAAGCGGTCTCATCCTGACCAACAACCACGTGGTGAGGGACGCCACGATGATCGAGATCGATTTTTTCGGGGACGAGGATGACGTGTTCTATGCCGCCGAGATCCTGGGACGCGACCAGCTCACCGACAGCGCGCTGCTCAAGCTGACAGAGATGCCGGATACCGAGCTCGCGGTCGCCAGGTTTGGCGACTCGAGCAAGATGGCGCCCGGTGACTGGGTGATGGCAATCGGGAACCCGTTCGGCTTCGGCCACACGGTGACGGTGGGCGTGATCTCGGCGGTCGGGCGACCGTTCAACGCCATCCGGGGTCGATCGCAAGACGTCCTCCAGACCGACGCCGCCATCAACCCCGGCAATTCGGGTGGGCCGTTGCTCAACATCCGCGGAGAGGTCGTGGGCATCAACACCGCCATCGTCAGCGATCGGTCGGCAAACGTGGGAATCGGCTTTGCGTTTCCCAGCAATACCGTGCGCGAGCTCCTGCCCGAGCTGCGGAGCGGAAAGGTCACACGTGGGCGGATCGGTATCCAGATTCAGGATCCCGATCGCGATGCATTCGAGGATCTCGGCCTGACGGAGCGCATGGGTGCAGTCGTTGGCAGAGTCACCGAGGGCGGTCCCGCCGATCGAGCCGGCATTCAGCCGGGTGACGTCATCGTTCGCTACAACGGTGAACGCGTCGATAACACCCAGGACCTGCAGTCGCGAGTGGTCGCGACACGACCCGGCACGACGGTGCCGGTGGTGGTGCTTCGCGACGGGGCGGAGGTGTCCCTCGAGGTCACAGTCGAAGAGCTGGACCTCGAGTCCGAAGCCACCGGCTCGGCCCAAGCCTCGCCCAACACGACCAGCGAAGGCTTCGGCATGACCCTGCAAGATCTCACGCCGCAGATCGCCAATCGCCTGCGGCTTCCCAGCGGCACGAGCGGTGCGGTTGTCGTCGATGTGGAGAGCGAGGGCGACGCTGAGGCCGGGGGCGTCCAGCCTGGCGACGTCATCCTCCGCGTCAATCGGGTGGACATCTCGAGCGCAGCTGACGCCGTTCGAGAGCTCGACGCAATCGAGGCGGGCCGAACCGCCTTCCTGCTCGTGCAGCGGGGCCCCGAGCAGATCTTCCTGCAGGTGCCGAGGGAGTAGCGAAAGCCTCGTGTCGCTCCGCGACGCGATCACTCAGCGGATCCAGTCGACCGGTCCGTTGCGGCTCGCGGACTACATCGAGCTTGCCTTGTATCATCCGCAGCTCGGGTACTACACCCGAGCCGACCGACGCTCCGGCGCGGATGGCGACTTCTTCACCAGCGTTGACGTCGGCGACGTGTTCGGTGAATACCTGGCTCGTCAGTTCGATGAGATGCGCCAGCTGATGGGCAACGCGACGCTCGATCTCGTCGAAGCCGCCGCCGGCAGCGGCCGACTGTCGCGAGCCGTCCTTGCCGCTGCCGCCGATCATCACCACGAGCTCTACGAGGCCGCCCGCCTGACTCTCGTGGAGCGGAGCGGCGCAGCGCGCGCCATGCAGCCCGACGTGCTCGGGCATCATGCCGCCAAACTCGCTGGCTCGACCGCCGCCGTCCCGGAGCGGGTACGGGGCATCATCTTTGCCAACGAGCTCCTCGACGCGTTTCCGGTCCACGCACTCACGATGACTGCCGACGGCCTACGTGAGGTGTACGTGGACCTCGACAACAGGGCGTCAGACCGGTTCGTCGAGCGCTTGGGAGCACCGTCGGACGCCGCGGCTGCCCACCTCGAGCGGTTCCGCATTGCCCTCGAGCCTGGCTGGCGCGTCGAGGTGAGCCCTGCCATGGTCGAGTGGGTCGAAACCGCGGGCACGCGACTGCAGTGCGGGTTTCTTGTCCTCATCGACTACGGACACGAAGCGGCTGACCTGTATTCGGCTACCCACGCGACGGGGACGCTCACGACGTACCGAGCGCACATCCAACCCGATCGCGGGCGTCAAGCGTGGCTCGACGACCCCGGCGATGTCGACATCACGGCCCACGTTGACCTCACCGCCGTGCGCACCACGGCCGAAGCGGTGGGACTCAGGACCCTGGCGGTCGTCGATCAGACCTACTTCTTGCTGGGCCTCAGAGCCGGTGACTCGGCAGAAGACGACTCACCAGGGAACGAGGGCCTGGAGACACTCCGACGGCGGCTCGCCCTGAAGACGCTGCTGGTGCCCGGCGGCCTCGGCAGCACTCACAAAGTGCTGATCTTCGGGAAGGACGTCGGGACACCAACGCTCCGCGGCGCTACGTTCAGCCGACGCATCACTTGATGGACAATAGTCCCGTGCCCCGACCCATGCCGCCGGCACTGGTCCTCACCGCGGGACTCGGTACCCGGCTCGCGCCTCTTACCGACGTGCGGGCAAAACCTGCTGTCCCGGTGGCTGGCATTCCGCTCGTCACCCGGGTGCTTCGCTGGCTAGCCGAGCAAGGCGTGACGTCGACGGTGCTCAACCTCCATCACCGGCCGGAGACCATTACGCGACACGTCGGACACGGCAGCGACGTCGGACTTCACGTTCGATACTCGTGGGAATCCACCCTCCTAGGGACTGCCGGCGGGGCGCGTCACGCGCTCGACTTCCTCGGAGAGCGCTTCTTCATCGTCAACGGCGACACGCTGACCGACGTACACCTGGGCGGTCTGCTGGATGCCCACGAACGAGCCGACGCGGCCGTGACCCTGGCAGTGTCCGATAACCCGGATCCATCACGCTACGGCGGAGTCGTGGTGGACGATGGCAGCCGCGTCACGGGCTTCACGAGAGCGGGTCAGCCGGCCGGTCACTTCCCCGGCGTCCAGATCGCTTGCGCGTCCGCATTTGCCTCACTGGCAGACGGGAAGCCGGCCGCAACGGTCGGGCAGCTCTACGACACGCTCATCCAGAACCGAGCCGGAGCGGTGTCTGCACACCGCGTGGGCGCGGTGGCGTTCTACGACGTCGGCACGCCGACCGACTATCACGCGACGTGTCTCGCGATCGCCTCCGATGAACGGCATACGACGATACCCCTTGGCTCGGACAGCTGGGTGCACCCGACTGCAGTACTCAGTAGAACGATCGTCTGGGACGATGTGCGCATTGAAGAGGGGTGTCACCTCACCGACTGCATTGTCGCGGACGGCGTTCGCCTGCGGCCAGGCACCCAAGCCGAACGGCAGATGATCATCGCCACGACTGACGGTGTGACGTGCACACCGCTGGATCCCGCTTCGTGACCGACGCGACACCGGCCCGGCCCGAGCGCGTGGCGGCATATCTCGAGCGCGCCGGGCTCACCGGCACACGCACCGAGCCGCTCCAAGGCGACGCCTCGACCCGGCGTTACGTCAGGATCTTCCCGCCGACCGGTCCCACACGCGTGCTCGCGATCCACGCCGAGCCGGTCGATCCGCGCCAGCTGCCCTTTGCCGTCGTGGGGGACCTGCTTCGGCAGATCGGTGTCCCCGTGCCGACCGTCTTCGGCTGCGAGGCCGACCTTGGCATCCTGACCCTCCAAGACCTGGGCGATACCACGCTGCTGCAGTCGCTGACGGATGCCACCGCGGACCAGCGGCGAACGTGGTACCGCGAAGCCGTGACCATGATCGAGACGATGCAGCGTCGGGCTCCGGAGCTGGCAGCATCACACCCGGGACCTTTCGCGCTCGCATTTGACGCCGAGAAGCTGACGTGGGAACTCGAGTTCTTCCTCACCCACTTCGTGGGCAAGGCCCGAGGCGTCACGCTCTCGTCAACTGATCAGTCAGCGCTGCGGGAGCAGTTTGACGCCATCGCCGCCGAGCTTGCATCCGAGCCTCGCGTCTTCTGTCATCGCGACTACCACAGCCGCAACCTCATGGTTCGGGGCAGCGACCTGTTCGTCATCGATTTTCAGGACGCTCGGATGGGCCCGGACACATACGACCTGGTCTCGCTGCTGCGTGACTGCTACGTCGACCTCGGGGTCGACTTCGCCGACGAGATGGTGGACGAGTATCTTCGCCTCTCGGGACGCGGAGCGCGCGCGACGTTCATGGAGCGATTCGACGTGATGTCGGTGCAGCGGCATCTGAAGGCGCTCGGCACCTTCGGCTACCAGGCCACGGCGGGCGGCTCCACGCGCTACCTTTCCGATGTCCCCCGAACGCTGCAGTACCTCGCTCAGGTCTTCGACCGCCGGCCGCGGTTCGAGCGACTGCGGGCCGTTCTCGCGACGCACGTCCCAGAGCTCGGGTGAGTTAGACTCGTGACCGTGACGGCAACGTACATCGAGGACATCGCGACGCGCGAAGGCCAGGAGGTCACGATACAAGGGTGGCTCCACAAGCGTCGATCGAGCGGCAAGATTCACTTTCTCACCCTGCGCGATGGCACCGGGTTCGTCCAGGGCGTCATGTCCAAGACTGCTGTCGGAGACGAACTGTTCACCCGCGCCGATCATCTTGGCCAGGAGACGTCGCTCATCGTGCGGGGCGCCGTGCGAGCCGACAGCCGCGCACCGGGCGGATTCGAGATTGACCTCGTGGATCTGACCGTGGTCGGAGAGTCTCACGACTATCCCATCACACCGAAGGCTCACGGGGTCGAGTTCCTCCAAGACCATCGTCACCTCTGGCTCCGGAGCGCTCGCCAGCAAGCCATCATCCGGGTCCGGCACGAGGTCATCAACGCCATTCGCGACTTCTTCAACGGACGCGGCTTCGTGCTGGCCGATACGCCGATCTTCACCCCAGCGGCGTGTGAAGGCACGACGACGCTGTTCGGCGTTCCGTATTTCGACGACGCGACGGCCTATCTCACGCAGAGCGGGCAGCTCTACAACGAGGCCAATGCGCTCGCGTTGGGTCGGGTCTATGCGTTTGGACCGACGTTTCGCGCCGAGAAGTCGAAGACGCGCCGCCACCTGACGGAGTTCTGGATGGTCGAGCCGGAAGTCGCGTACGCCGAATTGGACGACGTGATCGGGTTGGCTGAGGCGCTCGTCGTCTCGGTCGTGGGTCGAGTGCTGGAGACGCGCAGGACCGAGCTCAGCGTGCTGGAACGCGACCTCGCTCCGCTCGAGCGAGTGCAGGCGCCGTTCCCCCGCGTGTCGTACGACGATGCGGTCGCGCTGCTCAAGGAGGCTGGACTGCCCTTCGAATGGGGCGGCGACTTCGGAAGCCCGGACGAAACGGCTCTGGCCAGCCAATTCGATCGGCCGATCATCGTGCATCGCTTCCCTGCGGCAGCGAAGGCCTTCTATATGAAATCCGACCCCGACCGCGCTGATCTGTCCCTGTCAGTCGATGTGCTGGCACCGGAGGGATATGGGGAGATCATCGGCGGCGGGCAGCGTCTCGACGACTTGGAGGAGCTGTCGAAGCGCATCGACGCGCACAACCTCCCGCGCGAGGCCTTCGAATGGTATCTCGACCTCCGGCGATACGGCACCGTCCCGCACGGGGGGTTCGGGATGGGAGTCGAGCGGGTTGTCGCGTGGATCTGCGGTCTCGAGCACGTTCGCGAGGCCATTCCTTACCCTCGTACGCTATACCGGCTGACTCCCTAGTCCTTGCCGACCTGCGGCCGAATCATCCTCGCCACGGAACGGTGCACGCGTTGCGACGCCCGATTCCGACGTGATATATTTGCGAGTACGTCGATCCTGCAAAAGTGGGCGTTCGCCCACTTTTTGTGTTTATGGCGCCGCAGGACGCCCCGTGGGAGACGGTGGGCCACGAAGATCTCGTGACCAGTGTCCGAGCGATCGCAGAGCGGGTCGCCGGTGATTTCGGGCTCGGGATTTTTGAGCGGGTGTGCGGGCTCGGGATTTTTGATGTGCAGCTTCGCCGGGAATCGATAGGGTGGGTGCTCCGCGTCATCATCGACCGACCACAGACGAGCAACGAGGCGTCGACTGACCCAGCGGTGGAGTCGGTCACTCTCGACGATTGTCAGCGAGTCAGCCGGGATCTGAGCGCGGTTCTCGATGCTGACGTTTCGTTCGACCACGCGTACACACTGGAAGTGTCGTCGCCGGGGCTGGATCGCCCGCTACGGAACCTGAGCGACTGTCGGCGGTTCAGGGGGCGGATGGCGCAGTTCGTGACGACAGCGGCCGTTGACGGGTTGAACCACGTCGCAGGTCGCATTGCTGGAGTTGGGGAGGACCATGTCGTCGTCGATGCTGGACGACGGGTTCATCGGCTCCCGTGGGCATTCGTGTCGCGCGCGCGGCTCGACGTGGAGTTTTGACGGAAGAAGCAGACGATGGCGATGAACAATCCGCTGCAACAGACGATTGAGATGCTGGCCAAGGAAAAGGGCATCGAGCCGGACGTCATCATCACGGCCATCGAAGATGCCGTCCTCACGGCGTCTCGAAAGTACTACAAGTCCGACGAGAACCTGAGAACGAAGTTCAATTCGGAGACCGGCCAAGTCGAACTCTACGCGGTGCGCCAGATCGTCGAGGAAGTCACAGACCCGACGACCGAGATCGCGCTGTCCGAAGCGCAGGAACTGTACGGCGACGAAGCCGAAGTCGACATGGAGATCGAGTTTCCGAAGCCGACCGACGTACTGGGACGCATTGCCGCTCAGACCGCCAAGCAGGTCATCTTTCAAAAGGTCAGAGAAGCCGAGCGGGACAACGTCTACGACGAGTACAGCGATCGCCTCGGCGAGGTGGTATCGGGCACCGTGAAGCGCTTTGAAAACGGCGACATCATCGTCGAGGCCGGCCGAGTCGAAGCGTTGCTGCCTAGACGAGAGCAGTCTCGGGCCGAGAACTACAATACCGGCGACCGGATTCGCGCAGTCATTCGAGAAGTCAACAAGAACACGAAGGGGCCGCAGCTTATTCTTTCGCGGACTGACGCCGTACTGCTCATGAAGCTGTTCGAGCAGGAAGTCCCTGAGATCTACGACGGGACCGTGGTCATTCGCGGCGCGGTCCGGGAGGCGGGTGACCGGGCCAAGGTGGCGGTGTTCTCGCGCGAGCGTGACATCGATCCGGTTGGGGCGTGCGTCGGCATGAAGGGCACGCGTGTGCAGGCGATCATCCGGGAACTGCGCGGTGAGAAGATCGACATCGTCGAATGGTCCGAAGACCCCGTGACCCTTGTGACAAACGCAATTAGCCCGGCCCGAGTACAGCGCGTCAGCATCGTTGACGACACTGAGCGGATCATCGAGGTCGTGGTCGAAGACGCGCAGCTGTCTCTGGCCATCGGGAAGAAGGGACAAAACGTACGACTGGCCGCCAAGCTCAGTGGCTGGAGGGTCGACATCAAGAGCGAGGACGAGAAACGCGCGGAGGTCGAGGCACAGTTCGCGGGGCTGGAGGCCAACGAGGAGGCCGCCACGCTCACGCTGCCCGGGCTGGTCGAAGCGCAGCTGATCAAGCTCAGCGAGGCCGGTCTCGACACGGCAGCTCGCCTGCTTGAAGCGAGCAGCGACCAAATCGCGGAGGTGGCGGGCATCGAGCAAGCAACCGCGGAAGAGCTGCAGGTGGCCGTACGAGAGCAGGTCGAGATCGCCGAACAAGCCGCGGCCGCCGCAGCCGAACGTGCGGAACAGGAAAGCGGCGACGCGATTGATGCCGAATCCGATCCCTCGGCGGACGACGTCACCGAGCCGGCCGGCGAAACGGCCAGCGCGAGTGAGCCAGAGGCAACAGCTGGCACGGACACCGCCGCCGAGGCCCAGGACGCGACCGCCAGCGAGACGGTGGAAACGACCGACGCAGAAAGCACAGACGACGAAACCGAGCAGTCAGGTGGGACGAACGCGGCAAGCTAGAGCGAGCCGCCGAGCTGAGAATTAACGTTGGCCACTATACGGATCTACAAAGTCGCGAAAGTCCTCGGGTTGCCCAGTCCAGAGGTGATCGAGCTCCTTAAGCGTCAACACGGCATCGAGGTCAAGAGCGCGTCCAGCACGATCGAAGAGATTGTGGCGCGTCAGTTCGCAGAGCGGGTGGCGCGAGAGCGTCAGATCGACCTTCCGCGCGGGGAACTCTTCGGTGCCGCGCCAAAGCGCACACCCGATAAGAAGGCCCGCGCCTCGAAGCAGGCCAAGCCCGATCCGGAAGCTGCCAAGCCGAGGCTCGGTCCACCTCGGCTCGTGAAAGCCGCCAAGGCCGCCAAGCAGGCCGCCGAGGCGCTCGCGGCCGAAGAGACAGACGCCGACACCGACCAAGCCGCTGGCGCGGTAGACGAGCCCCAGACATCGGAACCGGCACCACCGGAACCAGTCGCGGAAGTGCAACCTGCGACGCCGTCCACGGCGCGGCCCAGGCCGCGTGTGCGCGGGCTGAGGCTCGAAGGCGAGAGTGCGCCAGAGCCGGTCGAAGAGCCTCCGGCCCAACCCGTGGCCGCCGAACCAGTGGCCGCGAAGCCAGAGACTGGAGAGGCTCCACCGGAAGCCCCACCCGCCGCGGCGGCAAAGGTACCGGAGCCGCCCGCGGCGCCGGCCCCGCCGCCGCCGCCAAAAGCGAAACCGGCGGCCTCCGAGGTGCGAGCATCCGGCGCGGCACCCGTGAAACCGACCGGTCGCTTCGTGCCGCCGACGCTTCGGCTGCGCGTCGAGGAGTCGAAACCCAAACCAATCCGACCGGCCACCGCGGCGCAAGGACCTCCGGCCGCTGCGCGGATGATCCCGGGGAGGCCACCGGTGAGCCGGGCGCCGTTGGGTGGGCCCCGGCCCCTTCCGTCCCAGCCGGTCAGAACACAGACACCACGCCCGCTACCCGCTCGTCCGGCCGTTGGGTATCGGCCGCCGCCCAGACCGTACCGAAGCCCGGGACGACGGTCGGACCGCCGGTCAAAGACTCAGACCCCGGTCGTCCCGAAGGCGCCGCCGCCGGTCACACGAACGATCACGCTGGCGGAGGGGATGACCGTCAAGGACCTGGCCGATCGACTCGAAGTCCGTGCCAAGGACGTGTTGAAGAAGCTCATCGAAAAGCGTCTCATGATGACGATCAACACGACGCTGGACGCAAAGACCGCGACGATGATCGCTCGCGAGTTCGGCGCGGACGTCAAAATGCGGACGTTCGAAGAGGAGATGGTCCAGATCGAGTCCGAGGAGACCAATGTCGCCGACTTGGTGCCGAGGGCTCCGGTTGTGACCGTCATGGGACACGTCGACCACGGCAAGACCACTCTCCTGGACGCCATTCGAAAGACCCGCGTCGCCGAGCGCGAAGCGGGCGGCATCACGCAGCACATCGGGGCGTACGCCGTCGAGGTCAAGAACCGGAACATCGTCTTCCTCGATACGCCAGGCCACGAGGCCTTCACGACGATGCGATCGCGAGGTGCGGGTGTGACCGACGTGGTCGTCTTGGTCGTGGCGGCCGACGACGGTGTGATGCCCCAGACGCAGGAAGCCATTGATCACGCGCGCGCGGCCGAGGTCCCGATCATCGTCGCCATCAATAAGATCGACAAGGGCGATGCGAACCCGGACCGCGTCAAGCAGGAGCTCGCTGAACGCGACCTCGCGCCGGAAGATTGGGGCGGGCAAACCGTGATGGTGCCCGTGTCAGCCAAGAAGGAAGAGAACCTGGACGCGCTGCTCGAAATGATCCTGCTCGTGACCGAGCTAGGCGAGCACAAGGCGAATCCCAAACGAGTCGCCACCGGCACCGTGTTGGAGGCCAAGATCGACCGCGGGCGCGGTCCAGTCGCGACCATCCTTGTCCAGGACGGAACGCTCAACGTCGGCGACAACTTCATCGCCGGCACGATCGTAGGCCGAGTACGCGCCCTGATTGACGACCGCGGGAACCAGCTCAAGACCGTGGGTCCGTCGACCCCTGTCGAGGTTCTCGGCTTGACCGGCGTCCCGCAACCAGGTGATGCGTTCCAGGCGGTCGCTGACGCAGCGAAGGCCCGTCAGATTGCGCTCCTTCGCCAAGCCCAGGCGAAAGAGAAGGCGCTCGGCGACCGGGGATCTCGCATCACGCTCGAGTCGCTTCAGGAGCAGCTCTCGGAAGGGGGCACAAAGGAGCTCCCGATCATCATCAAGGCAGACGTGCAGGGTTCGGCCGAGGTGCTGGCTCAATCGCTGACGAAGCTCGGTGATGATCGCGTCAAGATCCGAATCATCCACACGGGCGTTGGCGCGATCAGCGAATCTGACGTCCTGCTCGCATCCACCTCGAATGCCATCATCATCGGCTTCAACGTCCGACCGGACCGCAACGCCGCCGCGATCGCGGAAGCCGAAGGGGTGGACATCCGCAAGCACTCGGTCATCTACAACGTGACGGACGAGGTCAAACTGGCGATGGCGGGGCTGCTCGAGCCGACCTTCAAGGAGCAGCAACTCGGACAGGCGGAGGTCCGAGAGGTCTTCAAAGTGCCCAAGTTCGGCTCGGCGGCGGGGTGTCTCGTCACTGACGGGCGAATCACGCGCGCCGGCGACTCCAAGGCGCGCCTGGTTCGCGACAGCGTCGTCGTTCACGAGGGCAAGATCGGATCGCTCCGTCGGTTCAAGGACGATGTGAACGAGGTGAAAACGGGGATCGAATGCGGCATCGCGTTCGAGCGATTCGCCGACATCAAGCCGGGCGACGTGGTCGAGGTCTTCACGGTCGAGAAGGTTGCCGCGACGGTGTAGCGACGCCAACCGTAGTGCCCATGCCGGCCGTTGCACTCCTATCGCTCGAGCTCCACTTTCCCGGGGCACGCTCGCTCAAAGACAAGCGCATGGTATTGCGTAGCGTCAAGGACCGGCTCCGGAGGCACAACGTCGGAGCGTCCGAAACTGACCATCACGACCTCTGGCAGCGCGCTCGTCTGGCGGTTGTCGCCGTCGGGTCCGACCAGGCAGTCGTCGAACGGTCGCTCGACCAGGTCGTCGACGAGATCGAGCGAAAAGACCCCGGTATCGTGATCGGTACCGATATCGAGTGGCTCACCTAGATAGACCCATGCCCCACGGCTCCAGACCCGAACGCGTCGGAGACCTCCTCAGGGAGGAGCTGAGCCTCCTGCTCGCGCGGCACGTCAGGGACCCCGGAGTCCGTGACGTCACCGTGACTCATGTTCGCGTATCGAAGGACCTGCAACAGGCGCGGGTCTACTACACGGGACCCCACGATGCGGACTCCCGGCGCACAACCGAGAGAGCGCTGGGCCGCGTCCGCTCCTATCTCAGGCGTGAACTGGCACGTCGAGTCCAGCTCCGGCACACCCCAGATCTCGTGTTCGCATACGATGATTCGGCTGAGCGACAAGACCGCATCGCGCAGATCTTCGACGAAATCGCCACTGAGCCACGTCCCGATCCAGACCCGCCTACGTCAGAGAGGAATCCTGACCAGTCATGACGGCGACCTCACGTGCAGGTAATGGTTCCGCGCTCGGCGATGTGGTGGCCGCCCTCAAGTCGCGTGAGCGGTTTGTCCTTGCATCACATGCTCGACCCGACGGTGACTCGATCGGATCCGAGCTCGCACTGGCCTTTGCGCTCCGGGCACTGGGCAAAGAGGTGCGGGTCATCAACCGCGATCCCGCGCCTCCATTCCTGCAGTCATTCCCCGGCGTCGCTGACATCGAGGTCGCGAGCTCTGTCAATGGCAGCTTCGATGCCGCGGTCGTGCTGGAGTGTGGGTCACTGGCGCGGACAGAGGTAGCAGGCCTGGATCGCTACTTCGTCATCAACATCGACCACCACGTCGGCAACACGTCGTACGGAGCCCTGGACTGGATCGATGAAGCTGCTGCCGCGTGCGGTGAAATGGTTTTCGATGTGATCCGTGGCCTCGGCGTACCGCTGAGCCAGGAAATGGCGACCCACGTGTACATTGCCATCCTCACTGACACCGGCGCGTTTCACCATTCGCACATCAGCGCCCGTACGTTCGACATTTGTCGTCAGGCGGTGGAGGCCGGCGTGTCGCCGACTGACGTCGCCGGTCAGGTCTACCAGCGCAGCAGCGTGGGCAAGCTCAAGCTCACCGGACACATCCTCGACACGATGGTGCTTGTTGACGATGGGCGCGTGGCGATCCTCACCGTCGACGATCAGGTTCTGGACACGACCGGATGCGCGGCAGACGACATCGAAGGCCTGATCAACATGCCCCTCAATGCGCGCGACGTCCTCGCCGTCGTGATGTTCAAGCACATCGGCGGCCAGATGCGCGTGAGTCTCCGGTCCAAAGATGACGTGGACGTTCGAGCGGTCGCGAGTCGCCATGGCGGTGGCGGTCACCCGAATGCTGCGGGCTTTTCACTCCCTGAGTTTTCAGCAGCGCGACAGCAGGATGTCGTCGAAGAAGCCGTCAACGCCGTGCACATCGCTGCCGGTGTCGATGCGTCGACTCGAACGACGAGCTAACCTCGATGGACGGCGTTCTTGTCGTCGACAAGCCAGAAGGGATGACCTCGCACGAGGTCGTGAGGCACGTTCGGCGCCTCGCCGGCGAACGCCGCATCGGGCATCTTGGCACACTCGATCCGATGGCTACCGGAGTACTGCCGCTCGTGGTCGGGAAGGCCACGCGGCTGGCCAACTTGCTCTCTGGCGGCGAGAAGGTCTACGAGGCCGTCATCAGACTGGGCGTCGTCACCGACACCTACGATACGACCGGCGACGTCGTCGCCGCGACCGATGACGATCGACAGCTGGATATTGACCCTGCGGCGATCCAGGCCGTCGGCCGCCGCTTCGTCGGCCATTTCAGTCAGACTCCGCCGACATTCTCGGCCAAGAAGATCGGTGGCGTTCGCGCTTACCGGCTCGCCCGGCAGCGACGACCCGTCGAGCCCAAACCGGTCGACGTGACGGTCCACGCGTTGGAGCTGACGAAACTCGATCATCGCCGGCTCGCCTGCCGGGTCATATGCGGACCGGGTTTCTATATGCGGTCGCTGGCGCACGACGTGGGTGCAGCGCTTGGATCGGGCGGCTGCCTCGAGCAGCTCCGACGGCTCCAAAGCGGTGCGTTCCAGGAAGACGCTGCGATTGCGCTCGACCGGCTCCAGCAACAGCCGGGACTGGTCACCAAGCACCTGCTTGGCTTGGCGCAGCTTCTCCCGGAGCTCTCGGCCGTCATCGTGACCGAACGCGGGCAACATCTAGCGGCCCATGGCAACACGCTAGGATCAGGCGACATCGAGGATCGGACGGTGGCTGAGGTATCCCACGCAGAGGGCCAGGACTCGTCGATCAAGGTCTACAGCCGGGCTGGCGAGTTGTTGGCGATCGCCGAGGAGACCGTGCCAGGGACTTTGCGCCCGCGAATCGTTCTAGTGTAAGCTCGATCGGTTAACCAGCGGAGAGAAAGACACGCAGGGCGGTGAGCGGCGGTTTGGTGCGCACATCAACATAATGTGCGATTTTCTGAGCCGTTCGCGGAGGTAGGCAGTGGCGTTTCCGAAGGAGCGAAAGTCAGAAATCATCGATTCATATCGCACGCACGATAGCGATACCGGATCACCTGAGGTACAGGTCGCGATTCTCAGTGAACGCATCCGTTACCTCACCGATCATTTCAAGATTCACGCCAAAGACCACCATTCGCGTCGAGGGCTGTTGAAGCTCGTCGGTCAGCGGCGAAGGCTCCTCGACTACCTCAAAGGTAAGGACACCGAGCGCTACGCGCAGCTCATCACGCGGCTCGGGATCCGCAAGTAGGCGCGACAGCCCGCCCTCTCCCCTCCCTCGCGCTGCTTTTGATTGGAGCGACATCCATGCATACGGCCCAAGTGAAGGTCGGCCAAGAAGATCTCAACATCGAGACCGGCAAACTGGCGAAGCAGGCCGGCGGGTCGGTCATCGTCAGCTACGGCGAGACAATGGTGCTCGTCACGGCTTGCTACGCGCCAACTGCTCGGGAAGGGATCGACTTCCTGCCGTTGACCGTCGATTTCCGTGACAACACCTATGCCTCGGGGCGCATCCCAGGCGGATTCTTCAAGCGCGAAGGGAGGCCCACCGAGAAGGAAACGTTGACGAGTCGCCTCATCGACCGTCCCCTTCGACCGCTGTTCCCGGATGGCTGGAGCCGAGAAACGCAGGTCGTGGCCTGGGTGCTGTCGTCGGACCAGGATCACGATCCCGACGTGCTGGCATTGACCGGGGCGTCAGCGGCCCTGGCCCTGTCTCCCATCCCATGCCAGCGGACTGTGGCGGCGGTTCGGGTGGGCCTGGTGGATGGCGAGTACGTCGTCAACCCGACCTACGCCCAGCGGGCGAAGAGCCGGCTCGACTTGATCGTCGGCGGTAGCGCAGAAGCCATCGTGATGGTGGAAGCCGGCGCCACCGAGCTGTCCGAAGACGAGATGCTGCGAGCGCTCGAGGCGGGGCACGAGGCCATCCGACGCATCGTCGCCGCGATCGATGGTCTGGCTACTGAAGCCGGCAAGACCAAGGTCACTGTGGCTGCGCCGCACGTCGATCCCGCTGTGGCGGCTGACGTCGAAAGCAGGGCGCGAGAGCCGCTTGCCGACGCGATGCGGATTCGCGAGAAGCTGGAGAGCTACGCCAAGGTCGACGAGGTGCAGGCGGAGCTGATGGCCTCGATCTCCGAGGATGCCGCCGCTGACGATGACGACGGCGAGCGAAAGGCTCAGGCGAAACGCGTTTTCAAGGGCCTCAAGGAGAAGATCCTGCGCGACGAGGTCCTCGAGCAAGGCCAGCGTCTCGACGGCCGTCGATTCGACGAGATCCGAAACATCTGGTCCGAGATCGGTGTCCTACCGCGGGTGCACGGGTCCGCGGTGTTCACGCGCGGCGAGACGCAGGCGCTCGTGACCGCCACGTTGGGCACGGCGGACGACCAGCAGAAGATCGAGACCGTCACGGGCGAAACCTACAAGCGCTTCATGCTGCACTACAACTTCCCGCCCTTCTCGGTCGGCGAGGTGAAGTTCCTACGGGGCCCTGGGCGACGCGAGATTGGCCACGGCAACCTTGCGGAACGGAGCCTGGCGCCCGTCATCCCGGGAGAAACCGAGTGGCCCTACACCGTCAGGGTCGTCTCGGACATTCTGGAGTCGAACGGTTCATCGTCCATGGCCAGCGTCTGCGGTGCGTCGCTCGCCCTCATGGACGCCGGCGTGCCGCTTCGGGCTCCGGTCGCGGGAGTGGCGATGGGGCTCATCCTCGATGAAGCCACGGGCCGCCATGCGGTGCTCAGTGACATTGCGGGCGCCGAAGATCACTACGGCGACATGGACTTCAAGGTCGCTGGAACGCGCGATGGTATTACGGCGTTGCAGATGGATATCAAGGTGGGCGGGATCACCACTGCCATCATGGAATCCGCGCTCGCCCAAGCCAAGGCGGGACGGCTGCACATCCTCGAATCGATGGAGGCAACGATTACGTCGCCACGGGATTCGATCTCGGAGCACGCGCCCCGAATCGTGACGATCACGATTCCCGTCGACAAGATCAGAGACGTCATCGGACCAGGCGGAAAGACAATTCGCAGCATTGTTGAACGGACCGGCGTCAAGATCGACGTCGAGGACGACGGCCGCGTCAACGTCGCCTCATCAGACGAGGATTCGGCGAAGAAAGCCATCACGATCATCGAAGAGCTCACGGCGAGTCCGGAGCTCAACAAGACGTACCTCGGGAAGGTTCAGCGCATCGCCGACTTTGGAGCGTTCATCGAGATCTTGCCGGGCATCGACGGGCTGTTGCACGTCTCGGAGATCGCGCACTACCGGGTCGGCGAGGTTCGCGATGAGCTCCAAGAGGGCGACCAGGTTCTCGTCAAGGTGATCAACGTTGATCCCAGCGGGAAGGTTCGGCTCAGCCGTAAGGCGCTGCTCCCCGCGCCAGAAGGCGGCGACGGTGCTCAGGGTGGCGCCGGCGACGGGAGCGGAGGGTCACCCGCCAAGGATCGGCCACCGCGCGGCCGATCAGGCCCGCGCGGCCCTCGCAATCGCGGGGGCAACCGCGATCAGACAAAACGCTAACGCGCGTCATGAGCAGGCCGCCCGGCCGCGGCACGCGCTGCCGCCAAGCGGTCAGCGGCTGGTGGATGCGAATAATACAGCCACTCGATCAGCCGTGAGGGCCGCTCCTCGGCTACGTGCTGCTCAGACAACCGCCGGAGCCCAGACTCCAGCGCCGCGGGGTTGCGCGTCATGGCGAGCGCATAGCGATCGGCTCTGCGCTCATGCCGGCGCGATACCAGATGCCCAACCGGCCGCAGGCATGTGACGACGGCCGCGGCAGCAATCGCCAACAGCGGGAGTCCGACCGGGTCCGACACACGCACCACCCCAACTGCCGGTCCCATGATTCGCACGACAGCATCCGCGACTCCCCCAGCGAGGATCGCAGCGGCGGTTTCATAGCCAACTGTTTGCCACACGTCGTTGTTCACGTGATGCGCCAGCTCGTGAGCGGCAATGACTTCGATTTCGTCGTCCGTGTAGTCAGCCACCAGCACATCGGATAACAAGATCTGTCGAGTTGATCCAATCCCGACCAGTGCCGCGTTCGCACGCCGAGATTCGAGTCCGAGCTTCCATTCACAGATGGCAACGACCGGGGCGCCGGCGCGCTCGGCCAGAGACCGGAGCTTTGTCTGGAGCCCGGGTCTATCGAGCGGACGCAGATCGTACAGCCACGGCAGGACAACGATCGGACTCAGGTATGTCATCCCCAGGGTTGCCGCTCCGTAGCACACCCCGGCCACCCACCACCACGCGGTCGGCCACCACGGGATCAGCGTGTAGACCGCCACGACGGCCGCAATCCAGAAACCGGTTCGAGCCGCCGCGGATCGGATCTGGGCAGCGAGCCATTCGGCGCCCTCATGATCCGCCTCACGGTACCGCCGCTCGAGCACGACCATGACGTACCACGCGAACGGCACCGCCGTCAGCTCGAGAAGCGTTCCCAGCACCAGTCCATGGACCGCTACAGCGCCAACCTCAGCGATCCGTGCCGTCCATCCCAGAGCGCTGGCGAGCTCGCGCACGCGCTCCACGATCTGCGCCGATAACCCAAACCCGAGGGCGCCGATCAGACACATGCCGCGAGTCAGCGTGCAGATGGCGCTGGCCCATCGGCGGCGGCGGTGGTATCGGGATGAGCGGTTCTCGTTCACCGATCTGAGAATCGGAGCCGCCGGATGGCCGAGGGTGACGAGCGACTCGAGTGGCCGGGTGGTCCCTTAGTTGACCTCAACCGAGATCAACTTGGAGACGCCCGGCTCTTCCATCGTGACACCGTACAGCCGGTCGGCGATCTCCATCGTTTTGCGGTTGTGGGTCACAAGCACGAACTGAGTCCGGTCCTGCATGCCACGGAGCATCTCGACGAAACGGCCAATGTTCGCGTCGTCGAGGGGTGCGTCAATCTCATCCAGCAGGCAGAACGGGCTCGGCTTGTATTTGAAGATGGCAAACATGAGCGCCATGGCCGTCAGGGCCTTCTCCCCACCCGACAGGAGCTGGATGCTCTGGAGTCGCTTGCCGGGCGGTTGCGCGACGATGTCGATGCCGCTCTCCAGGATGTCGCTCTCGTCGAGCAGCACGAGACCGGCGCGCCCGCCGCCGAACAGCGTCTCGAACGTCTCCTGGAAATGCGTATTAACGGCGGAGAGCGCGGCTGTGAAGCGTGCGCGGGTCGCCGTGTCGATGCGCTTGATCGCTTCGCCAGTCGCGCGAATCGAGTCCAGCAAGTCTTGGCGCTGAGTCGTCAAAAACTCGAATCGTTCCTCCAGCTCGTCGAACTGGCCGATCGCCATCATGTTGACGGGACCGAGACGATCGATCTTCTCGCGCAACGTCGCGATGACTCCAGACGCGGCGTCCTGCGTCGCAGGCTCGTCCGAGGCAGTCGCAAGCGGCGCGTGCTCGGCGCCGTCATCATCAGCATCAGCGTCTGCGTCCTCGTCGGCAGCCTCGGTCTCTTCGATTCCCATGCCACCCGGAATCACCAAGCTGGCCGGGTCGAACTGCGCGACCTCGTTGCACACCTGTTGCAACGGCAGCTGGAGCGCTTCTTGGCACGCGGCCTCGAGCGTGATCAGCTCGGTCTCCGCCGTGGCGCGGCGCACGTTGACCCGTCCGACCTCGGCTCTTGCGGTTTCAAGTTGCTTGCGCGCTTCACGCAACTGCTCCACTTGTTCATCGAGGCCCTGCCGGACATCAGTAATTCGGTTATCAACCGTCCGTACGTCTGCACGGAGCGCATCAAACTGGACGACGTCGCGACCGAGCCGCTGCTCCAAGCCGGCAATGCTCGAAACCAGCTGCTCACGTCGCGCAATCGCCCGGCGGTTGTCGTCGGCGCGCGACGCCATCCGCTGATCGAGATCTCCCGTTGCGTCCTGGACTCGCTTGACGTCGGCGCTCAGGGCCGCCGCGCGCTCCGCAAGGGCGGCGTGATCGGCCTTGGCCTCGGTCACGCGCTGGCTGAGCAGGGCAACCGAGTCCCGGGCCTCGAGCAGATGCTGCTGCGACGCCATGAAGCGTTCGTCAGCAGTACGCTGCTCCGTTTCCAGCTGAGCGATCGCCTGCCGCGCTTCACGCTGCCTCGCATCAAGCGCGGTCCGCTCCTCCTCCGCGCGCCGCTGCTCATTCCCAACGACCGCCTGTTTCTGCTGCAGACGCTCCAGCGCACCATCGAGCCCAGAGCGGCGCAGCTCGAACTCGAGCAGCTCCTTTTCCAAGCGGTGCCGCTCGCTCTCCAGATGCTTGAGCTCGACCTCGGCCTCGGTTACGGTCTCGCCCGAGGCCACGAGCTCGGCGGTAAGCCCCTTGATGAACGCTTCCTCGGTGCCAATCCGGTCACCCAGTTCCCGCATCTCGCCCCTGATCGCCAGGATGCCTTGAGCCCCGCTCTTCCCTCCACCCTGCACAATCGACGGTCCACGGAATACCCTGCCGTCTGGTGTGGTGATGGGGTCGGCCGTCGCGCGTGCCGCCGCCTGCGCCACCGGCACGGACGGCGCCCACCAGCGCCGGCTCAGGATCTCGCGCACCGCCGCTTCGCCCGCGCCGCTCACCCGGACCAGCGCGGTCAGTGGGACGAGCTCTGGATGCGGCGGAGGCCCACTGTCACCGGCTGTCGCCGCGTCGACAATGACGAAGCCGCATCGGCCCGCGTCGCGAGACGCTGCGAGCCGCATTCCGGCGTCCGCGGCTTCGGCGCTCGGTACGACGATATGTTGAAGCAGCTCGTCGAGACTTGCCTCGACCGCCCGCTCATGTTCTCGGTTCATGTCGAGATGGTCGGCCACCGCGCCAAGATGCTCGAGCTCGGCAGACGACTGCGACAGGACCAACCGCGCAGCGTCGCTGTAGCCCTCGCGTGCCGCCAGCAGTTCCTCGATCGACCGCACACGCGCTGTCATGGCGGTCAAGACCTGTTCATGAGCCCGGACGTCGTGGGCCAGTCTTTCGCGCGATTCACGCGCCGAGTTCAGCTGCGCTTCGCGCTCGGCCGCCGTCCGACGGACGCCATCGAGCTCCGCGTGGACCCGACCCTCTGACTCGCTGACCTCGGAGCGCTCCGTCGTCGCCTTCTTCTGCTCGGTGCCGAGGTCGTCGGTCTCGGCCTTGAGCTTGCCCAGCTCGTCGAGGAGCTTCTGACCAGTGGCCGTTGCGTTCTCGACCACGTGCTGGAGGGTCGTCGCCGCGTTGACGGCCGCAAACACCTCGCTGCGCGACGCTTCGACATCACCTTCGAGCCCCTCGATAGCGCGCCGCGACTCGGCATACTCGCGCTCAATCTCCTGCAGATGCTCGAGCGCGGCGTCGCGGGCTGCATCGCATCGGGTCGACGCGTCTCGTTGCTCTGCCAACTCAGCTTGAATCGGGATCCTGCGCTCGTCGAGCTGTCTGAGCTCCTGCTCACCATCGGCGACGGTCGCCGCTAGCAACTCGAGCTGGCGCGTGTCGAACTCGATCTGCTGCTGCCGACGCCCCATCTCGAGCTCGTGCGCATGCGCGGCATCTCGCACCGAGGTCGCCTGTCGGTCGGCTTCGGCCAGCTCGATCTGCAATCGTTCATGCGTGCTCTCGAGGGCCGCCAATCCCGCGACCGCACCCTGTTCGTTGTGCTGGGCGGCTTCGGAGTCGCGCCTCGACGCCGCGACGGACTCGGCCAGCTGTGCGTGTCGATGGGCGAACTGTACCTTTTCCCATCGTCGAAGCTCCTCGCGTAACCGTCGATAGCGCCGCGCCTTGGCCGCTTGACGCTTGAGGGCGCTTCGCTGCTTTTCCACCTCGAACACGATGTCGTCCACGCGCGTCAGGTTCTGCTGCGCGGCCTCGAGCTTCAGTTCGGCCGAACGCCGACGGCTCTTGTACTTTGTGACGCCGGCGGCTTCCTCGAGAAGCTGGCGCCGCTCCAAGGGCCGAGCCCCGAGGATCTGTCCGATCTTGCCCTGCTCGATGACCGCGTACGCCTTGATGCCGACTCCAGAATCCATCAAGAGGTCTTGAATATCGCGCAATCGACAGACCTGCCCGTCGATGAGGTACTCGCTCTCGCCCGACCGGTAGAGCCGTCGGCCGACCTCGACATCCCGGGCAAGCGCCTCCATCTCGTCCAGGCCTGCCGTGAGCTCGTCGGCCAAGTCGGCGACCACGAGACTTACCGGAGCAGCCAAGCTCGAATCCGCGTGGGTCTCGAGACCTGGGCCGCGGCCGCCGCCATTCCCAGCTGCGGCCGCGTGTCCGTTTCCGGCTCCGGTCAACGTCGACCTCAGCCCTGCGAGCGCCGCCGTCACCTGGGAAAGCTGCAGGCGAACCTCGGCGGTCGCCGTTGGGCGCCGCCCGTCGCTGCCGCTGAAGATCACGTCCTCCATCCGCTCGCCACGGAGACTGCGCGCACTCTGCTCTCCGAGCACCCACGAGATGGCGTCGATGACATTGCTCTTGCCGCAGCCATTAGGACCCACGATGGCCGTGACACCGCCGTCAAAGGCTAGGCGCGAACGCTCCGGAAAACTCTTGAAGCCTGATATCTCTATTTGGTGTAGCCGCATCGATTCGTACAAGAAAACGCCGCCCAAACAGGCCACCGGGATCGATGCCTGTCGAGCGGCTGGGATCGCCCAATCCGACGTCGCCGTATCTAATCAGCCGTGTCCATCACCCCACCGCGGGGTTCCCCTCTATGGACCGCCCGCAGTGTATCAAGGCGCGCTATTCTGCGCAACCAACGATCCGCTCACACGACGTTCGAGAAGCGCTTCCGCTTCGTCGAAGAGCGTCATCGCGTACTGCGCTTGGGGATCATGCTCGAACAGATTCCGGCGAGCCTCATCGACGCTGAAGAGGGCACGATCCACCTCGAGGTGGATCATCGGTCCGATAAAAGCGACATCTGCGGCGAACGCGGCTTCGTCGATTCTGAGGCCGCGCCCCCGGACGTGATCCTTGAAGGCGTCGAGCAACCGGTCGTCGACCTCAAACCCAGGTTCCACGACCTCTCGTCCCTGACTCTCGACCGAAAACCGACTGTCTCCGGACGCCGAGAAACGCTCCGCAAAGCTCGCGAATTCCTGGCGGGCGAACAGGAGTCGACCGAGACGGCCGGGGTCGAATCCCTCGAGCGGCCCTGAGAGGCGATAGTCGGGGTCGATGCCGCCCCCGCTGTACACTTCGCGGCCGCTCGCCGTGTACTTGCGGTCCGATGCCGAGTGCGACGGCTCTGTCTGGTCACGCAGCGAGTAGGTGAGGTACTCGTCGAACGTCCCATCCCATGGGCGCTGAATCATCCGGCCACTCGGCGTGTAGTAGCGCGCCGTGGTCAGCGCGAGGCCGGCGCCGTGGCTCACCTGCAAGATGGACTGGACGAGCGCCTTGCCAAACGTGGTCTCGCCCACGATCAACCCGCGGTCGCGATCCTGTACGGCACCCGCGACGATCTCCGACGCACTCGCGCTGCTCCGGTTCACCAGGACGATGAGCGGGATGTCCGCGAACTTGCCGTCGTCACGGGCGCGGTAGTCTTCGTCAGACTTTGAAACCCGCCCGCGCGTGTACACGATGAGCTCGCCACGCGTGAGGAACTCGTTTGAGACTCTGATGGCCTGATCGAGAGGTCCGCCTGGATTGCTGCGCAGGTCGAGAATGAGCCGGTCCATCCCCTGCGACTCGAGGTCTTCGAGCGATCGCGTGAGATCACGCCCGGTTGTCTCGGAGAAATCCCGAAGCCTGACGTAGCCGGTCCGATCATCGGCCAGGAACGCGCCCTGAATGGTTGCGATCGTGATCTCGTCGCGCTCGACCGTCAGTTCGATGAGCTCGTCGTAGCCCGTCCGTCGAATGGAAATATCCACCGAGCTTCCGCGCGGTCCCCGCAGCCGGCTCACCGCTTCCTCGCTGGTCATGTCGGTAGCATCGTCGCCACTGATCCTGGCGATCACGTCTCCCCGCCGCAGGCCCTTACGAAAGGCCGGAGAACCCTCGAAGATGCTCATGACCGTGATGTTGCCGTCGACGACGTTGATCGAGATCCCAAGACCGTAGTACCGCCCCTCCTGCCGTTCGCGGAGTTGAGCGTAGGAGCGGGGATCCATGAAATTCGAGTGGGGATCCAAGGTCTGCAACATCCCCCTGATCGCCTGGTAGACGAGCCCTTCGGTTTCCACCTCGTCGACGTAGTGGGTTTCGATCGCCGCCAGCGCCGTCGCGAAGGCATCGTAGTGCCGAGGAAGCTCCTCCTGAGTTGCCAGCACTCGGCCACCAAACAGGCCGCCGACAAGCCCGGACAGGGCAACCGCACCGACTGCAAGCGCCAGCGACGTCAAACCACGCATGAATCGCATGCTATCAGATAAGCCCATGTCTAGCAATGACTTCGAGGCATTTGGCGGCCCTCTGGTGGCTTGACCGGGCTATCGCTACGTTTCTATAATGCAGAGAAAGGAGCACTGCTTATGTTCGGCTCAATCGGCATGCCCGAACTGATGATCATCTTCGTGATTGCGCTGATCATCTTCGGCCCGCGGAAGTTACCAGAGCTCGGTCGATCGATGGGCAAGAGCCTGTCGGAATTCAAACGTGCCTCCAACGATCTCCGTAACACACTGGATGAGGAGATTCGGGTCGAGGAGAAGAAGCCCGATCCGCCGACCGAGACCAAGCATGCAGAGCAGCCAGCGGAACCGGTGTCTGAAGACGCACACCTGACCCAGTAGCTCCGGCTTCACTTTTCCGTCGCGATCGGTGCGATCGTGGCGATTCCACTCCTCCCGCGTCGACTTAGGGTTAGATGTTCATGGCCTCGTTACCGGTTCCAGAGCCCCCCCCCGAAGAGCGCGAGGAGCCAGAGCTCGACCAGGCAGGCGACGATCAGGGTGGTCGGATGTCGTTTCTGGAGCATCTCGACGAGCTCCGGAAACGGCTGGTCGTTGTCGCCATCGCGCTGCTCATCGGATTCCTCATTTGCTTCGCGTTCATTCAACCGATCTTCGACTTCATCATGGTGCCGCTGTACGAGATCCTTCCAGAGGGAGGCCGTCTCGTGTACACCGAACCGACCGAGGCATTCTTTCTCTACATCAAGATTGCGGCTCTTGCGGGCCTGATCCTCGCGACACCCGTTGTGCTGTCCCAGGTCTGGCTCTTCGTTGCCCCCGGCCTCTACGCGCACGAGAAGAAGTTCGCCATACCGTTCGTGATGTTCGCGACCCTATTCTTCCTTGGCGGAGCGCTGTTCTCCCACTACATGCTGTTTCCCTGGGCGTGGGGATTCTTCGCCAGCTTCTCGACGACCTACATGGAGTTCTTCCCGAGGATTGAGCCCGCGTTCTCGCTCTATGTGAAGCTCCTGTTGGCATGCGGGTTCGTATTCCAGATGCCGACGGTCGTCTTCTTTCTGGCGCGTGTCGGCGCCGTGACGCCGGGGTTTCTGGCTCGCAACATCAAGTATGCGATTCTCTTGATCTTCATCTTCGCGGCGGTCCTGACACCCACCGGGGATCCGGTCACGCTGACGATGATGGCGGCTCCGATGATCGCGCTCTACGGCCTCAGCATCGGGATCGCGTGGGTTTTTGGGCGCAGTGACGACCGTGACTAGGCTGACGCTACCCGAACGCTCCCCGAGACACTCTCGTTGACTTGGACAGGTTGCGACAAATACGATCGACAGTGGGTTGGCGGCTTTTCGACCAGTTGAGGTGCGCGTGAACGGAATCTGGAATTCAGTACGATCGTATGTCGGCTATGCGGTGCTCGTGG
Organism: Vicinamibacterales bacterium; assembly: GCA_965216615.1. GTDB lineage: Bacteria > Acidobacteriota > Vicinamibacteria > Vicinamibacterales > UBA8438 > CAUZIB01. The sequence continues at coordinate 1,038,884 of CBDCGH010000023.1, forward strand.
CGGGACTCATCATTCCCGCAACTCCCGCAGCGGCTCAGTCCAGTGGCGATGACGACGGGGAGCGGACGCGACCCGCGGGCGCCACGTTCTTGGGCGACACCGGACTCTGGTTCGTCCCGACTGCCGAAATCCTGCCGAGCGGAATGTGGTCCGCGAGCGCTCAGCGCGCAAACTCTGGTTCGTCCCGACTGCCGAAATCCTGCCGAGCGGAATGTGGTCCGCGAGCGCTCAGCGCGCAAACTTCGACCGACAGGAGGGCATCACCGACATCGCGCACTACGTCGGTACGTTCGCCTACGGTGTGCACGAGCGGCTCGAGATCTTTGGGTCATTCCGCGCGCTCACGCGGCTCGACCGCGACGTCAAGCCAATCTTTACCTCATCCAGCTTCGGCGGCCCGACCCACCAGTTCCCGCTGTTGTCCGATCAGTTCAGCGGCAACCAGGTTGGCGACTTCCTCGTCGGAGGCAAGGTCAACCTCGCCAGTGAGGCGACGCAGAGCCCGGTGGCGTTCGCCATCCGTGGCATCGTCAAGCTCCCGACTGGCGACAAGAGCCACGGGACGACCACCGGCAAACCCGATGGGATGTTCGACGCGATCGTGAGCAAGGACCTCGGGGCGTTGGAGCTGTCTGGATTCGGGGGCTTTGCCCTGCGCGGAGATCCGAGCGGCATCGACTTGCCCAATAGCGTGCGTTGGGGCATCGGCGCAGGCATCCCGGCAAGTCGCGGAGTCACATTCTTTGGCGAGCTGACCGGGGAGATGTTGACCGACGACAGTCTGTCGGTCACCCGTTCGCTCATCGCTCCGGATGGCAGCGTCGCGAGGATGCTGTCGGATTTGCGCAGCCCGATCGACGCCACCCTCGGACTGCAGTGGAATGCTCCGGGCGGCATGTATGTGGGTGCCGGACTCAGTTTCTCCGTGCTTCACTCCGAAAGCCAGGCCGCCGGCGAGTCACCAACCGCGAGTGAACGTCTTGGCCTTCTTGTGCGAATCGGGTTTCACCCGGGTGCGAAGGTCTACGTGCCACCGCCACCACCGCCACCGCCACCGCCCGCCAACCGGCCTCCCACTGTGACCGCGCAGTGCGATCCGTGTGAGGTGTTGGTCGGCGAGGAGTCTCGGGTGCGCGCCAACGCAAGCGACCCAGATGGTGACCCGCTCGAGTATCGGTGGAGCACCCCCGCCGGCGAGTTCCTCGACCCCCAGAACCGCGAAACACAGCGGTGGCAGGCGCCAGATGAGACCGGGCCTGTTCCTGTTACGGTCACGGTAGACGACGGCCGTGGAGGCACAGCATCCGACACCGTGACCATCACGGTCACCGCGCCGCCGCCACCGCCTGCGCGCGAGTACGTGTTCGAGGACGTCCACTTCGACTTCGACCGCTACACCCTACGGGCGGGTGCGTCCCGAGTGCTCGACGAGGTCGTCGCGGCCTTGGAAGACGACTCGACCCTGCGGATTCAGATTGAAGGCCACACGTGCAACATCGGAACGGCCGAGTACAACCTCGCGCTCGGCGAACGACGGGCGAATGCCGTTCAGGATTACCTCTCCAGTCGCGGGGTCAGCACCGCACGACTCGACACGGTCAGCTACGGCGAGGAGCGTCCGAGGCACGACAACAGCCGCGAGGAGACCCGCCGCCTCAATCGCCGGGCTGCGCTGGTTGTCCGCCTCGTGCAGTAGCGCTAATACGATTTCGCGAAATAGACGTCGGTTTGGCCGGGCTGCCCACATTCGATGCAGGCCGCAGACGGAACGAGCGGCTCTAGCGCGATATTTCGGATCGTGGCCTGCGTGGCGGTCTTGATCGCGGCCTCGCACACGGCGCGCCCGCACCAGGGGGCAATGACAAACCCCGGGCGTCCCTCGAGTAGCCGATCAAACTCCTGGCGCGACGACACCTGCGTCGTATGCTCGGCGGTGAAGCGACGAGCCCGATCGAGCAAGTCGGCCTGGATGGTCCGCAAGAGCTCGCCCACACGGTCGGCAAGGTCGTCGACCGGCGTCGGGAGCTTCTCCCGAGTATCGCGGCGCACGAGCATGACCTGCGACTTCTCGATGTCCTTCGGACCAATCTCCAGCCTCAACGGAACACCGCGCATCTCCCACTCGGCGTACTTCCAGCCTGGCGAGTGTACGTCGCGGTCATCGAGCCACACCCGTACGTCGGCTGCCCCGAGCAGATCCTGGATCTCGCGAGCCTTGGGCAGCACCGTCTCCTGCCAGTTACCCCTCGGAATCGGCACGATCACCACCTGATGCGGTGCGATGCGCGGCGGAAGAAGGAGGCCGCTATCGTCGCCGTGGACCATGATGACCGCGCCAATCAGGCGAGTCGTCATGCCCCACGACGTTTGCCAGACATGCTGCGTGGACTTGTCTCGTGCCTGAAACGTGATGTCGAAGACCTTCGCGAAGTTCTGGCCGAGCATGTGAGAGGTCCCGGCCTGAAGCGCCCGACCGTCGCCCATCAGGGCCTCAATCGAATACGTGTGCTCGGCGCCGGCAAACTTCTCGCTCTCGGTCTTCCGGCCATCGAGGACCGGCATCGCGAGCTCGTTTTCCGCAAACTCTTTGTACACGCCGAGCATCTTGAGCGCCTCGGCTTCGGCTTCCTCCGCCGTCTCGTGCGCAGTGTGTCCCTCCTGCCACAGGAACTCGGTGGTGCGCAGAAAGAGTCGCGTCACCTTCTCCCAACGCACGACGTTCGCCCATTGATTGATGAGCAGCGGTAAGTCTCGCCACGACTGAATCCACTTGGAGTACATCGTCCCGATGATGGCCTCAGACGTCGGCCGAACGATGAGTGGCTCTTCGAGATCCTCGTCGCCCCCACGAGTGACCCAGGCAACCTGCGGCGCGAAGCCCTCCACATGCGCGGCCTCCTTGCGCAAGAGGCTCTCCGGAATAAACAGCGGGAAGTACGCATTGACGTGTCCCGTCGCCTTGAGCCGCGCGTCCAGGCTCCCCTGCATCAGCTCCCAAATGGCAAAGCCATAGGGGCGGATGACCATGCTGCCCTTGACGGGCGAGTAGTCGGCCAGCTCTGCTCGACGAATGACGTCGGTATACCAACGCGAAAAATCCTCAGATCGCGGGGTGATCTCCGTGACAAACGCGCCCTTCTTCGCCGACATCGCTCTCCGTTTCGTTGTGCGAGTGTGGTTCAGGTGTGGCTCACACCCGTCAATCCGACAGGTGTCGCGACCAGTTTATATCGTTCCGTTCGGGATAATCCGACCGGAAGTGGGCCCCGCGGCTCTCTGTCCGACGCAGTGCGGCACGCGCGATGAGGCGGGCAGCGGTGACCATGATCCCGATCCCTGTCAGCTCGCGTACGCCGCGCAGCTGCGTGTCCCAGGCGGCAAGCTGGTCGACGGCCGCGGCCAGGCCGGCTCTGTCCCGGAACAACCCAACCTTGCGCCACATCAAGTCGCGTATCGCGTCCTCATTGAGGCCCTCGACGTCGATGCTCGACACCTCGACCGGTTCCGACCGGTGGCGGGACGTCGATGCGTGGCCGGCTCGGGCGCTCCAGGCGCCCATGGCCCGCCCCGCGCGCGCGCCGAAGACAAGACCCTCGAGCAAGGAGTTGCTCGCAAGTCGATTGGCGCCGTGGACACCCGTACACGCCACTTCCCCGGCGGCGTAGAGCCCCTCCACGGTGGTGTGCCCGTCGAGATCGGTCTCGACGCCCCCCATGGTGTAGTGGGCGGCTGGCCCGACCGGGATGCGGTCGCGGGCGAGATCGAGACCCAACGCCCGACACATCTTGGAGATGTGCGGAAACCGTTCGTGGACGAAGTCCGGAGACAGCTCGCTCAGTGATAGATACGCGTGTTCGCCTGTGCCCTGTACTTCACGAGCGATCCCGCGAGCCACCCGATCGCGGGGCGCCAGATCGCCGGCGGGATCAATAGCGGACATGAACGGCTCACCATGCTCGTTGACGAGGATCGCACCCTCACCTCGCAGCGCCTCCGACAACAGAAAACGAGGATGGCCCTCGACGTCGAGCGCCGTCGGATGAAACTGGACGAACTCCAGGTCTGCGACGCGCGCGCCTCCGCGATACGCCATAGCCAGCCCATCACCCGTGGCAACTTGTGGATTGGTCGTTTCGCGATACAGTCGGCCCGCGCCTCCCGTCGCGAGGAGCGTCGCCAAAGCCCGAGCCTCTGACAACCCCCCTGCTCGATCCCGGAATCGAGCACCGACACATCGACCCCCGTCGATACTGAGCTCGACGACCCGGGCCTGATCGACGACCGACAGCCGGGGGTGCCGTCCCACCCGTCGCCACAGGGTTCGGCCGATCTCGCGTCCGGTTGCGTCGCGCGCATGCAGCACCCGGCGGACGGCATGGGCCCCCTCACGCCCCAACGAGAGGCTGCCATCGGCCTTCCTATCAAACTGCGCGCCCCAGTCAATGAGCTCTCTCACATACGCAGGACCTTCGTGCGTCAGCACCCGTACGGCCCCTTCCCGGCACAATCCGTCCCCGGCAAGGACGGTATCGGACGCGTGCACCTCGGGCGAGTCTCCGGGGCTGACTGCGGCCGCGATGCCGCCCTGCGCGTGCGTCGTACTGCCGTCGTCAGGCCCGCCCTTCGTCAGGACGAGGACGCGACCTGCGTCGACGAGCTCGACCGCGGCGCGCAGTCCAGCAATGCCGCTTCCGATGATGAGGAACTCACACTCGAGGGTATCCAAACGCGTCGTGGGTGGCGGCTCGCGAGCCGCGGTTTTCCTGTATCCTACCAGCCCGTCCGGGTGTTCGGTTCGAGATCGATCGATTACCCATGTGGATCAGCGAACAGTGACTCGTCCTCTGCACATTGACGTCTCCACGACATCGGGGAGCTACCGCGTTCACGTCGGCGTGGGCCTAGTTCGGCGCCTGAACCGCCTCATCACGGCCGCTGGGGGAACCGGCCGGCGGTTCATCGTATCCAGCCCCACGGTGTGGAAACACCACGGTGACGCCGTGCAGTCGGTGCTGAAGTCGGCCGACGTGATCATCATCCCTGATGAGGAGCGCTCGAAAACTCTGAACACGGCCGCGCGCGTCTACGAACCTCTCATCAACGCGGGAGCCGATCGGAGCTCGGTCATCGTGGCCGTGGGCGGCGGCATTGTCGGCGACGTGGTCGGCTTCGCGGCCGCGACGTTTCTTCGTGGAGTGCCACTGGTCCATGTCCCAACGACACTCCTTGCCCAAGTCGACAGCTCCATCGGTGGCAAGGTTGGCGTCAACCATGCGCTAGGGAAGAACCTCATCGGGGCGTTCCACCAACCGATCGTGGTCGTTGCCGACCCAGAGCTGCTCACCACGCTCCCCCGACGGGAGTTTCGGGCCGGGCTCTACGAAGTCGTGAAATACGGCGTCATCGCCAGCCCGGATCTGTTCGCACGACTCACCCGAGACCTGACGCCGATCTTCGCACGAGACCCAGCGGCGCTCATCCCGATCATCGCCGAGTCGGGTCGGATCAAGGCAGACGTGGTTTCGCAGGACGAGCGCGAGCGAGGCCTGCGCCGCGTGCTCAACTTCGGGCACACCGTCGGTCACGCCATCGAGGCCGTCACGAAGTATCGGCGGTTTCGGCACGGTGAGGCGGTTGGGTTCGGCATGCTCGCCATCGCGCGCCTGGCGGCAAGGCGCGGCATCTTCTCCGAATCTGACCTGGCCGCGCTCGAGAAGATGATTGCGCAGCTTGGCCCACTCCCTTCGGTGAGCGACCTGACGGCTTCGGCTATCGTGCAGGCGATCCGGCGCGACAAGAAGGTCCTTCGCGGTCAATTGCACGTCGTGCTGCCAACAGCGATCGGTCAAACGACGATCGTCAACGACGTGACAGAACGGGAGATCGGGCAGGCCCTTCGCGCCATCGGTATCCGCCGAAAATAGCCGCGGCGCCGACTAGTCGAGCCGATACTGCTTCAATTTCTCGAGGAGCGTGGCCCGAGGAATCTGCAGCTGCTGAGCCGCCAGCGCTCGATCCCCGTTGACCTCGCGTAAGGCCTCAGCCAGCTTGTGCTTCTCGAACTCACCGTGGACCCGAATGGACGCTTCCGCCAGCGTCCCTGACAGGTTCAACAGGTCCCAGGGATCAATCGTGCTCGCGCCCATACCCGGCTGATCCGATGCCAGGCTGAGGTGCCGTGGCTGGATCTCCGCCGTGTCGCACAGAATGACCGCACGCTCGATACAGTTTTGCAACTCGCGCACGTTACCAGGCCACGAATAGCCGTTGAGGACCTCCTCCGCCTGGGGTGACAGGCGAAGGAGGGGCTTTTTGAGTTCCTTGCAAAAGCGATCGATAAAGTATGCGGCGAGGATCGGCACGTCGGCTCCGCGATCACGCAGCGGTGGAATCGTAATCGGAAAGACGGATAGCCGAAAAAATAGGTCCTCCCGGAACTGTCGATTCGCTACAGCGGCGTTCAGATCCTTGTTGGTGGCCGCGACCAGCCTAACGTCGACCTGCAGCGCCGTGTTGCCACCCACGCGCTCAAACCGTCGCTCTTCGATGGCTCGAAGGATCTTGGCCTGCAGCGGCAGTGGCAGGTCGCCGATCTCGTCTAAAAAGAGCGTGCCGCGGTGCGCCACCTCGAACTTGCCCGGCTTGCGCGCCACCGCGCCGGTGAACGCACCCTTCTCGTGGCCGAACAGCTCGGATTCCAGCAGTGTCTCGGGTATCGCCGCACAATTGATGGCCACGAACGGCCCGTCGGCGCGCGGACTGAATGCATGCAAGGCGTGCGCAAAAAGCTCTTTGCCCGTTCCGCTCTCGCCCCCGAGCAGCACGGTGGCGTCACTCGCCGCAGCACGTCGAAGCGTGGTAACGACCTGCTTGAGTGTCGTATCGTGCCCGACGATCTCGGCCAGCCCGCGCCGTTCCGCGAGCTCCTCCCTGAGGGCCATGTTCTCGGCCAGCAAACGGTGGCGATCGAGAGCGCGCGCCACGATGACAAGCAGGTGATCCGGATCGACCGGCTTCGCGAGGAAGTCGGTCGCGCCCTCTTTGATCGCCATGACCGCATCCTCGATGCTGCCGTACGCGGTCATCACGATGACCGAGACGTCCGGGTCCAGCTCCTTGGCCGCCCGCAGCACGCCGAAACCGTCACCTTGAGGAAGTCGAAGATCAGTGAGCACGGCGGCCGGCCGATGCTCTCGCAGTGCGTCAATGGCACCGGGTTCGTCAATGGCTTCGACGACGCCGTACTGTTGGCTCTCTAGGGCGTGTCGAAGCATCGCGCGAAGCGAGTCTTTGTCTTCGACGATCAGTGTCTTTGGAGATCCGGCGCGGGTGTTCAACGAAGTCTGGGCCCCTTGCAGCGAGACACAGTGTACACCCGGGGCAACATCTTCTCCAGCGGCTATCGAATGAGCCGCCACTGGGCAACCCTCACGTGCCCCCCGGGATCCCTCCGCACCGACGCGTGGATAGCCCGGACCGTGTGTGCCCTGCCGATGGCTGCGGCGCGCACGTCGATGATCGCGTTTTGATCGACCAACGGGTCACCGTCAGGGTCATCGGGGTCATCGCAGACCCACACGGCAACGATGAGCCCGACAGCCGACACCCGACCCGGAACGAGCCGGTCGAAGCGTCCGAACGCAAAGAGCCGCCACCGCCGGTCGTCGCCCTTTCGCACGCTCGGGCCTGCCCAACCAGATGGCGTTGCATCGTCTAGGTCGACCGACGTGCCATCCAGAAGCCGCACATCTGTGGCCCCGCCCCAGAAGCCGGAGTGAACCCTGCCGACGAGCGCGTCGTCCCACGAGCGCACGGTGGCCAGCTCCTGGATCCCCCACTCGAGCGCCGCTTCGGCTGCGTAGACCATCTGGAGAGATCGACGATGGTTGAAGACGACTGCCGCCTCGGTGGTCGTGAGCGGTATGACCGCGGCAGCCAATCCGGCCACCACCAGCGTGACCATTAACATCAGAACCAAGGCGATGCCACGCTCGGACCGCACGCGTCCCGGCCTCTACCGCCCCAACCACGCGTTCCGCATCGTCACCTCGAAGTGAGTCGACACGTCGGGGTGGGTTTGACGATGTCGCGTCGCAGCCCCAGGCCGCACGAAGAGCGACGGGTTGCGGCCCCGATGTTGTATCCACGGGGTCTGCAAACGCATGTCCACGCGAACTCGCCGCACTCGAAAGAGGTCGGCATCGAAAGCTGGCCGCTGGCCGCACCACGGACCATCTCCGAGCTCCGTCAACGAAAGCTCGACCTGTCCTGGATTCGCCGCGCGTCCCTGGCTCTGGAGGGAGGAGAGGCAGGGTGCCTGAACGCCGTCATGGCCTAGGCTCGAGGGGCGAGTTAGATGACCGAAATACCGGAACGAGAGCCCCACGACGTCATCGACGACCGGTGCGTTCGTCATCCACCCGTCTCGATACCGTAGCTGCGCGCGGCGGTCGTCGAAATAGTACGTGCGCAACCGAATCGGCACGACCACGGCGCCCGCCGGATAGCGAGGCAGCACACGCCCGTCGAGCGAAGCCACGGTGACCGTATCCGCGACGACGTCTATGACCCGGAGGAAGTCGGACCGGGCGGCCCCATCAACGATCATCACCGTCGTATTGGCCTCGAGACGACACTGCCGGTCTGCCGGAGGGCAGCCTGATACAGCGCGGACCTGGACCTTTGCCGTAGTCGGACCTAGCGGCGACAGCGTCACGACGCGGACGGCTCTCGGTGACGGCATGATGAGCGTCATCGCATCGGGTTGGGCACGGGGTCGTGCAGGATCGACACGGTCGACGTCGAATGGCAGGATCGCCGGTCGAACCAGGGCCGTTCCCGAAACCGGATGTCGAGACCAGACGCCGGCATCGCGCAGATCCCGCTGCACTCGGTGGAACGCGATCCGCGTACGCTGCTCGACTTCTGCGCGGACGCGCTGATCGTCAAGCGCGTGGTGGAGCGGAACCACAAAGCCCGCGGCGGTTCCGAGCACAGCGGCCGTGATGCCGCTCGCGATCGCGATCTCGGCCAGTGTCACCGGCGCCCCCTCAGTGTGGTCAACCAGACGACTCCAGGGTCGGTCGCCGTGAGTGCGGGCGTGCCAGGCCCCGCCAGGCGGACCGGGATGACGACGACCTGCAGGGCCAGCAGGCTGGAATCGGCTGACCCGACAGGCCGAATGGCCCAGCGTCTGACATGCACGGTACCGACTGGCGGCGTTGAACCCGTGCCTAGCCATGTGCCGTCGCGATCTACGCAGAAAGTCGACGGCACCGCGCGAGTTCCGGTCGAGCGTACCCCGCGCAGTCGAAGTCAACCCTCGACCGCCCGCCCCAGGGGGGTCGACTGAGAGATCGGTCGTGAAGTCTGATCGCTCGCTTGACCCGGCCGAGTCGCGCGTCCAGGTCAGGCCGCGGAGCTGTTCCAGCTTCTCGACCGCAAGTAGCATCGACGCCGTGTCGCGACCGGCTGCGTGCGTCGCCGCGAGCACCAGGCTGACGATCTGGGCGAGCCCGGTTGCGATCACAACCAGGATTCCGGCGGACACGACCGCTTCGACCAAACCGAACCCGCGGTCACGCGTCTGATGCACGCCGTACACCGATGCACGTCGCGGTCCACCAGGCGACGACGAAGAAAAGCTCGGCCCGGGGACCGAAAGGGCAAGGGTGTGCGTAAACTGCCAGGGCCGTGGTTCGGACGGGCTGCGTTTTCTGAGCGCCGGTCGTCGAGCCGAGCGGTAGCGTCGGCGGAGCAAACCGTCTGCCCGGTTTGCGGAGACCGACGCTACCGCTCGACTCGGCGACGCCTACTCGGCGGCCTACGGCCCTGCGGACACGCGTTCGAGCGGCAGGACAACCTCCATGCGCGCGCCCCCGTGCTCGGCCAGTGAAGCGGTCACGCCACCGTTGTGCGTCACGATGATCTTCTGGGTCAAAGCGAGACCGAGACCCGTTCCACCCGTCTTGGTCGTAAAGAACGGCCGGAACAAGCGCTCCCGCTGAGCGGGATCGAATCCCGGTCCGTTGTCGGTCACGGTCAGCGTGGCTCGGCGCAGCTCCAAATCCACCGCACCCTCCAACTCGATCCGCGGCGGCTGGGCCACATCGGCGCACGCGTCGACCGCGTTCCGGCAGAGGTTGCTGATAGCCTGCCTGAGGAGCACCTCGTCTCCCTCGACGTTCGGAAACTCACCGCGCACCGTGACGACCCCACCGCCTTTCTCGAGCTCCCCACGGATGTCTTGGGCGGCCCGTTCCACGAGCTTCGCGAGGCTGACGCTGGACAGGGTGAGCTCGGCCGGACGCGCAAATCGTAGAAAGTTGTCCACGACCTCACGGAGGGCCACGGTTTCCTGTCGAATTCCGATCACGTACGGACGATACTCGGACGACACGTTCTCCGGAACCAGGAGACGACTGTAGCCGTGGATCGTGGCCAACCCATTGCGAAACTCGTGGGCGATACCAGCCGCGAGCTCACCTACCTGCGCCAGGCTCTCTTGCAAACGGACCCGCTCCTCGAGATCAATCACGGCGCTCAAGTCGGCAAACAAGCAAATGACTCGCTGGAGCGCGCCGTCGCCGTCGAGCATGGGCGAGACCGACACGCCAAAGTGTGTCTCAGGACGCCCGGAACTCAAGTTGAGTCGAAGCGTACGTCGCACGATCGGAAGCCGCTCCCTGAGGCACTCCTCGATAACGTCGGTCAGTGGACCGAAGGGGCCAGCGAGTTCGCGCAGCGTTCCAGGCGACGGACCATCACCGACGCCAAGAAGTCGCCTGCCCGTCGGGTTGAGAATCCGCACATCCCCGGAGACGTCGATGACCAGTAAGCCGGACGACAGACTGGCAATGATTTGATCGCTCAGCTGTTCGGACGCCTCGGCCCGTGCATGGGTCGCACGTTCCTGCTTACGAATCCGAGTCACGGCCTCCCCGAGGGCGGCGGTCACCAGGGCGGACTCGTCCCGTTCGTCGTCAAGACGCTGTTTTGCGCGACGATTGGCGACTGCCAACCGAACCAAGGCCAGCAGCAGCACCGCGCCCAGTGCGCCGACGACGACGACGAACGTGAGCAGGAGGTAGTCGGGTTGCATCGAAATCAGTACAAGCCGCCGTACCACACGACCAGCGGCTGGCCGGCGGTGCTCGTTGCGACGGCGGCGACGGCGAGGAACGAACCGAGCGGGAGGGCATAGGTGCGGCTGCCCACTCCAAGTCCGAGCATCGCGATGCCGAACACCGAACCCATGAGTGACGCCAGAAGCAGCGTCACCAGCATTTGATGCCAACCAAGGAACGCCCCGATCATGGCCAGCATCTTGACGTCTCCCATCCCCAGTCCCTCTCGGCGGCGCAGCCGGTAGTAGGCTTCTCGGACCATGAAGAGTCCTCCACCGCCGATGACCATGCCTGCCAAGGACGACCGCCAGCCCGGCTCGAATGCCAACGCTGCCACCAACCCAACGGCGATCCCCGGCAGGGTGATGACGTTGGGAAGGATCCGATGACGGAGGTCGATGACCAGCAACACGATCATCGCGCTCGAGAACAGCAGGCGAACAGCCAGCAAGGGCTGCCACCCGACGTAGGCGTACTGCAGGACGAACACCGAAGGGGTCAACAGCTCAACGAGCGGATAGATTTGCGAGATTCGCGCCCGGCAGGTGCGGCAGCGCCCACCCAAGAACACGAAACTGAGAATCGGAACGTTCTCGAACCACCGAAGCGGCCGTTCGCACGCCGGACATCGCGAGCCTGGCCTCACGATTGACTGGTCCGCGGGCAGACGATGGATGCAGACGTTGAGGAAGCTGCCGATGGCGAGTCCGAGAATCGATAGGCCAACCACGGGCAGTGGTTCCATCATGCGCCAGTCCTATGGACCCACCGCGGCCGACGACGCATCAGGCAGCGAGCGCGAGGGCCACCGCGAAGATGTCGACCGGCTACCGCGCTCAGGGCGTGCTGTCCCCACGTTCGAGTTCGAACTGAATCGCCTGGTCAAAGAACTGGGGCGCGAGCCCTCCCTTGATGACGACACCGTTGATGATGAACGTCGGCGTGGCTTCGACCGGTAGCGTGACTCCGAGCTCGATGTCGGCCCGCACCTCGTTGATCAGCTCAGGATACCGCCGTCGGTAGGTCGCGCGATCGACTCCGGTGATGTCTTCGACTGCCGCGACAATCGTGTCCGCCGTCATCGTGCCCTGATTCGTATAGAGCCAGCGCTCCATCCGTCGTACCTGATCATCACCGACCTCCCTGGCGATTCGAGCGGCGACTGCGGCTTCGCACGCAGAGTCGTGCGGCCCGTTGGGCGAGTGATCGTTGCACTGCGGATCGAGCGGAAAATCAAGCGTGACCAACCGTACGTCGCCGGGATGGCTCGACGCATATTTGATGAAGATCGGCTCGTACGTGCGATGGCTGTCCGCACACGCGGGACACTGGTAGTCGTTGAACTTGTAGACGACCACCGTCGCATCTGCATCCCCAGCGTCACGACGCAGATCGACGCGTGGCTGATCGCTCCAGTAGCGCTCGAACTCGGAACGCTGGTCGGCGGTCGGCGGTGGTGACGCCGGTGCCGGCTCATCGATGGACTGCGCCAATGCCGCCAAGGGCTGCGGCTCGGGAAAACGAAGGACCGCCGCGGCCATGAGACCGATGAATGCGGCCGTGATCGCGAGACCACGTGGTCGGCGAACGAGCTGACCCAGATCTCGCGCGATCGCGATCGGAAGCCTGCGCATCGGCGTCGAGTCGCCAGAGCCCGACAGGATGAAGATACCGATCACGGCCACGTACACCACCCCGCACAGGATGCAGAATGTTCGAAGCACGAAAAACGACGCGTAGGCCATGTACATAGCGACCGACAAGCCGACGGTCGACCACATCAGCATGTAGGCCGCGATGTTCTCGCGCGATGGAGCCGGACCTCGGGCGTGGCCAAGCGTCAAGAACAACGTGACCCCGAACCAGAACACCCCGCCGAGCGCAACCGGCACCCCCAGTACAGAGCCGAAACGACTCTGATAGAGCTCGGTGCAGCTCACGGTCTCGTTGACATCGCAGAAGCTCGTGTAGGCCGGATCGGCTGCGAGCTGATAGTGCATATACGACGAGCTGGCTGCCGACGCGAATCCCGCGAGGGCGAGGGCGGCAATCCATCCTCGGTTTCGTGCGCTCATACTCGTGGAGTGTACCAGGCTCGCGGCAAACCGTGACCGCGTGCGATCACGCCGTAGCAGCTACGGTCATGCTACCTTGAGCTCCGCGTACGTGAAACCGAGGCAGGGCCTACTGAATGGGCGTGGCACCGCTCGGGGCGCCAGACTGCGTGACGGTTACGGCTGACGTCGCCTGGAAGATCGTTCCGCCCTGATTCGTGCCGAAATGGCGACCGCCGCCGCCGGCCGCTGGGCTCGCCCCAGCAAAATAGGTCGAAACGACTGCTCCGCCGTTGCAGGAAGCCGGCGCACCAGCAGCCGCCGGGCCTGGCGTCATCGCCACCGTATACCCACTCTTGAGTGACGGGTCGACACCAAGGTCAGGACCGATGAAGCCCTCGCCCCCAGAGCTTGTCGGCGGGGCTGCGAGATTCGCCAGGCTCGGGGCATAGAATCCGCTCCCGCAACTTGCGGCATAGGTCGCCTGGGCACTGGTGAGCGCGCGTAGGGAGCCGATGGCCGAAGTCTCCATGCCGGCCATCCTGGCACGAAGAAGACCGGGAACCGCAATCGCTGCGATGATGCCGATAATGGCCACGACAATCAGCAGCTCAATCAGTGTAAAACCATGTTGGTCAGTCCGTCTTGTCATCCGTTTTGTTCTCCCGCAACGACTCATTTCGAAATGTGCACTCCAAGCCAACGAGTCTACCAAGCAATGGGGATACCAGGTGGCCGAGCGCTGTCGAAATCCTGCAACCAACTAGTTTTCATGAAGTTACAAGCATCGTAATTACAGCCCTGCTACCCCATCGATGGCTCACTGCTGCCGCCTAACATATTTGCAGGCTGCGGATTACGGTTTCGTCGGTCCTGCATAGCAATCATCCAGCCATCCGACTAATCAGATCGAAAATCGGCAGATACATCGCGATGACGATACCGCCGACGATGACACCGAGAAGGGCGATCATGATCGGCTCGAGTAGTGACAGCATGCCCGCGACTGCTGTATCGACTTCGGCATCGTAGAACTCGGCGATCTTCTCGAGCATGGTGTCTAGCGCTCCGGTTGTTTCCCCGATGCTGACCATTTGCATCACCATCGGCGGGAAGACACCAGTTTCACCCAGCGGCTCCGCGATGGTGCGTCCGCTTTCGATGGCCGTACGCGCGGTCAGCACGGCGTCCTCTACGACCGCGTTGCCTGCGGTCTTCGCAGTAATCTCAAGCCCGTCGAGAATCGGCACACCTGACCCCAGGAGCGTGGCCAGCGTCCGACAGAACCGGGCGACCGCTACCTTTCGTAGCACCAGACCGATGATTGGAACCTGAAGCAACGCGCGATCGATGGTGCGGCGTCCCCGGACCGAGGCATAGGCACGACGTAGCCCGAAGAAGCCCGCGACGGCGCCGACCAGCAGGATCGGGAGCATCGAGACAAACGAGTCGCTCATCCAGATCACGAGGCGGGTGGGCATCGGAAGCGCTGCGCCCAAACCGTCGAAGAGCGACGCGAAGGTCGGGATGACCAGCCACATGATGGCGGCGACCATCAGCGTCGCGATCAACATGACGGCCGCGGGGTACATCAGGGCGGACGAGACCTGCGAGCGCAACTTCGCGCTCTTTTCGATGAAATCGGCCAACCGACTCAGAATCACATCCAGGACCCCACCGGCTTCGCCTGCAGCAATCATGCTGGTATACAGCGCATCGAAACACCGCGGATGGCCTCGCATCGCGTCGGCCAGGCTCAATCCCCCTTCGACGGCCGTACGCACATCGAGAATCGTCTGGCCGAAACTGGCGTTGTGCTCCTGGCGACCAAGCACGTTGAGACAATCCACAAGCGGCAATCCAGCGTCGATCATCACGGAGAACTGGCGAGTGAACACCGCCAGGTCCTTGACCGGAACCCGCTGCCCAAGCGCCCCGTCCTTCTGGTCCGTAGCGGCTTTGCTCGATGCGTCGATGAAGTTCACCAGAATCTCGTCCCGACGCAGCGCAGCGACCGCTGCGTCCGCCGACTCGGCGATTCGCTCGCCGCTCACGGACTCTCCGGCGCGTGTGCGCCCCGTAAACATGAACGTTGTTGCCATTGTCAGAACCTCGACCCGGCTGCAACGGCCTCAGTGCGGCGTGTGCCGGACCGTCGCTTCAACATCTCCTCAAGCTCCGCGGGATTCGACGAGTACTCGAGGGCTTGCTCGAGAGTCACGACACGCCGAGCCTGCAAGCCGGCGAGTGCCTGGTTCATGGTCTGCATCCCGGCCTGGTCGCTACCGGTTTGCATGGCTGAGTACAGCTGATGCACCTTGTTCTCCCGGATGAGATGGCGAACGCCGAAGGTCGGAACGAGCACCTCCACCGCGGCCACCCGGCCTCTCCCATCCGCCCTCGGAACGAGGCTTTGGCACACGATGCCCTGAAGCGCCAAAGAGAGCTGCGCGCGGACCTGGTCTTGGCGATGCGGCGGAAACACGTCGACGACCCGGTGGATGGTCTGAATGGCCGAGTTCGTGTGCAGGGTCGCGAGCGTCAGGTGCCCTGTTTCGGCGACGCGGAGGGCGGCCTCGATCGTCTCCAGATCACGCATCTCGCCAATCATGACGACATCGGGATCTTCGCGCAGCGCGGCCCGGAGGGCCGGAGCAAAGCCCGACGTGTCGGTGTGCACCTCGCGCTGGCGAACGATGCAGTGTTTGTGGGTGTGCACGTACTCGATCGGGTCCTCGATGGTCAGGATATGACCACGCCGCTCGGTGTTGATGGCGTCGATCAGCGCAGCCAGCGTCGTGGATTTTCCGCTGCCGGTGGGTCCAGTGACGAGCACGAGCCCGCGCGGCCGTCGCGCGAAGCCCGCAACGACAGCCGGGAGCCCGAGGTCGTCGAAGCTGAGAATCGTGTCCGGAATCAGACGGCACACGGCGGCGACCGTCCCGCGCTGGCGGAAGACGTTGCATCGCACGCGCGACACGTCCAGCACCTCGAACGCGCAGTCGAGCTCTGACGTAGCATCGAAGCGATCTAATTGCGCGTCAGTCAATCCCGTGGCGACCACCTCGCGGATCTCGGCATCGCTCATCGCTGGAACGTCATCCAGTGGCTGGAGCTCACCGTCGACACGGATGAATGGCGGCAGGCCGGCTGTCAGATGCAGGTCCGATCCCTTGGCCTCGACGGCGCGAACGAGGAGATCTCGAAGAGTCAGCACGCTATCGACACGCGGTTTCCCGCATGACCTCCTCGAGTGTGGTCACGCCCGCCGCGACCTGTCGCAACCCGCTCTGATAAAGCGTGACCATCCCTTCTTCGATGGCACGACGTCACAGCGTTGCGGACGGCGCGCGACGGAGGATGAGATCGCGCAGGGTGTCGGTGAGTGTCATGACCTCGAATAGTCCGATTCGCCCCTCGTACCCGGTGTAGCGACACTTCGGGCACCCGCGTGCGTCCACGGGCTGGACCCGATCCGACCCGCTCGTGAGGCCGTACTGCCGAAGGAAGTCCGGCGACACGCTGGCCGACTCGCAGCAGTGCCTGCACACGCGTCGGACCAGGCGCTGCGCGCACACGAGGCTGACCGCGTTCGACACGAGGAACGGGTCGATACCCATGTTGGCGAGGCGCGTCACGGCGCCAGGCGCGTCGTTCGTGTGCAAGGTGGACAGGACGAGGTGTCCAGTGAGGGCCGCTTTCACGGCGACCTCCGCCGTCTCGGGATCTCGTATCTCGCCGACGAGAATGACGTTGGGATCCTGGCGGAGAAACGAGCGAAGGGCCGTCGCGAAGGTGAGACCGATGCTCTCGCGGATCTGCACCTGATTCACGCCAAACAAATTGAACTCGACGGGGTCCTCGGCCGTCATGATGTTCGTGTCCGGACCATTGATTCTGGAAATGCCGGAGTACAACGTGTTGGTCTTGCCGCTGCCGGTCGGGCCAGTGACGAGCACCATTCCCCACGGTCGATGGATGCTCTCTTCGAAACGCTGCAGCGCCGCCTCCTCGAACCCGAGCCGAGTCATATCGAGCACGAGTTGCGAGCGATCGAGCAGCCTCAGAACGAGCTTCTCCCCAAAGAGCGTGGGAAGGCACGACACCCGCAAGGCAATCTCCCTGGTCAGACCGGCGTCGCGAAAGCGCATCTTGACGCGCCCGTCCTGCGGCAATCGCTTCTCGGCGATGTCGAGCTTGGCCAAGACCTTGAGGCGAGACGTCATGGCGTCGCGTACCCGCAGCGGCGGCGTCATCACGTTGTAGAGCACCCCGTCGATGCGAAAACGAACCCTGAACTCCTGCTCGTACGGCTCGATGTGAATATCGCTCGCCCCCTGGCGGACCGCCGACGCCAGGAGCGTGTTCACCAGGCGTACGACCGGGGCCTCTCCGCCCTGGCGCTCGAGCGCGACTACGTCTAGCTCCTCGACGTCCTCGACGACTTCGACCTCTGCATCGTCGAGAGGCGCCTCGGCGAGCTGTCGCGCCATGATCTGCAAGCTGTTCCTGGATAGGTCGACGGCATCGTTGGCGTAGTAGCGGTCCAGGGCTTTGGTGACCGCCGTTTCGGTTGCGACCACGGATTCGAGGGTGAGTCCCGTCATGAACTTGATGTCGTCCAGAGCAGGCACGTTGGTGGGATCGGTCATCGCGACGGTCAACGTGGTCCCCATGCGACGCAAAGGGATGACTTGGTGCTTCCGCGCCGTCTTGGGTGAGATCAGCCGCGCCACGTCTGCGCGGATCTCGAGCTGAGACAGGTCGATCGACGGAACCCCATAGTGTCGGCTGAGCAGCGCCATGATGGCATCGTCCGTGACGTAGCCGAGCGAGACAAGGCTGATACCCAACGTGCCACCATGCTGCCGCTGGTACCCCACGGCCTCCTGCAGCTGTCGCGGACTGATCATCTGCTCTTTGACGAGCATCTCGCCTATGGGCTCCGATTTCATCATTCCGTCCTCGTCGAAGCGGAGCGGCCTCGACGAACCGTCTCCTAGAAGCCGACCCGACCGGCGAGACTCCAACCCCGCTCACGACTGCCCCGCCCGCGGGTCATGTGTCCGTCCAGATAGACGCCCGCCGTCAACGCGAGACTGATGCCAAGGGCCCCAACGGCCCTTCCGGTGCCGGTGTGGGCCGCAAGGTTCACGCGAGTGCCACCGCGGACCGCGAGCCAATCTGCGAGCCACTGCTCGGCGCCCAGTGCGACGTGACGTCGGTCACCACTGACGGTCTGCAGACGGTTGAGATCGACATCTCCAGCAACCCGCAACCCTCGGGTAGCCTTCACCGAGAGGCCGGCACGCACCTGACGAGCCATCTGCAGACTGCTACCGTCTAGTCCCTTCAGGCTCGGTTTGAGCAAGTTTCGGGCCACGAGCCCTGCCTGCACACGCTCCCCTCCTACCTTGATGCCCACGTCAACGTCGACCTTGTTCTGACCCCGGCGGGCCGGGACATCTGCACGTTGCCCTGCTCCATACGACGCGCGGACGTATCGAACCGTCGAGCCAACGCTGACGCTGCGGGTGACAACACGAGCAGTTGTGACGGCCACGTTATGGGTGACAATGGAGCTTGACATCGCCGACGCTGCGGTGCCTGTTGACGGCGCTATCTCATTGATCCGCAAGCGGTAGTACGACGCCGCGAAAGTGTTTGTCGACAACCCGGCGAAGGTCCCGGCCAGGTCAGCGCTCTCGCCACGAGACCCGGGACCTCCCGGAAGGCTCTTGAGAACGGCCTGGTCGACCACCAGACTGAAGAAGGCCCCGGCGGCAAGACCCGCCGGGTTCCAGTAGGCGGCCGACGCATCGTCAGAAACCGCCACGAAAGCTCCAGCCATTCCAAGAGCACGGGTACCGACCGCTTCAAACACCTGGGCGGTTGCCAGCGAGGTTGAGGCCAGCAGGAAGACTGGGCCCAGAACTCCGGCTCGCAGAAACTGTGCGGAAGAAACGGGTAACAACGTGAACGTGGCCACTAGCCGACGATGACGGCGGCAGCGATCACGGTCGTCCAGAGTCCACGCTTGTTGCCCACGGCCGTCTGGGTAACGTTCTGGGTCCTCACGATCTTGTTCGACAATCGATAGACCTCACGCTTCTCATCCCAACTCTTGTCGGGATCGAAGTCAAGGCCGAGCGTCGTCGCCAGCATCTCGGCGGCCAGATCCTCGGCATAATCCCCCGCGGTCTTCTCGTTCTCGCCGAAACTGTGATGCTCGGACAGGTAGCCGAACAGTTCCTTGTCGCGAGGGATCGCCACGCCGACGGTGGCCGCGACCAGGCGATGCGGCTCCTTGGTCGCATTCTCGGACATCACGACGAACGTGACTTGACCCGGCTGCAGACGGCGCATGCCTGCACGTCGCGACAGAATCTTGCAGCCCGGGGGAAAGATGCTCGACACGCGTACGAGGTTGCAGGCCGCGATGCCGGCAGATCTCAAGGCCAGTTCAAACGAGGTGAGCTTTTCTCGGTGTTTTCCAACGCCTTTCGTAAAGAAAAGCTCGCTCGGGACGAAACCAACCATATGAACGCTCGGACCAGGACCGCACCCGATGCGGACACCCCAGACAAACGGGACGCATGCTAGTCAACCAAGGGGACTCTGTCAAGGTAACTACGGAACCAGAGGCCGAACCGCCTCGTCTATTAGTAGATACGGTCGGGCAGCGTACAATTGCTACAGATGGGTATGACAACGACGCGCGACACTCGCGCCTTGTCCACGACTGACGTTCGGGGGCGTAGAGCGTGAGCGGCCGAAAGAAGATTGTCATCCTTGCCACCCTCGTCGCGATCGGCGCGGCCGCTGGGGGAGGCTATTGGTACACCCGAGGCGAGGACCTACCCCTGGTCGATGCCGAACGGATCGCAAGCCGACCGCTGGAGGCGTTGGTCTCGGCGTCCGGGACCGTCGAGCCCCAGGTGTCGGTGGACATCAGTGCAAGCGTCATGGGGCGAGTCACGCGTCTCGGCGTGAACGAAGGCGACCGATCGACCGGGCAGTTCCTGCTTCAGAGTCTCGGCCGCAGTTCCTGCTTCAGATCGACCCGGAATCCCTAGCGTCGGCCGTGGACCGCGGGGAGGCATCGTTGATGGCGGCAGAGTCCGCACGAGACCAGGCCCGAGTCGCCGTCGAGACAGCCAGGGTCAACCTCGACTTGGCACGCGAGAACCTCGAACGACAGCGGGAGCTCTGGGAGCTCCGCTTGGTCTCGCGCGAGGTCTATGACCAAGCCGTCTCCGAAGTGGACGTCCGCGAGACCGAGCTGCGTGCTCGAGAGGTGGATGTCAAGACCAACGAGCAGCGCATCCGCCAGGAGGCCGCGGTCCTCGATAGCGCCGAGTACGACCTCTCCCAGGTCACCATCGTTTCACCAATGGATGGCATCGTGACCCGACGCACCATCGAGCTCGGCGAGACGGTCGTCGTGGGCACGATGAACAACGCCGGCACGGTGCTGATGACCATCGCCGACATGTCGGTGCTGGAGGCGGAGATCGAGGTCGATGAAACTGACATTCCAGACGTCCGCCTCGGCCAGACGGCAGGAATCGAAGTGGATGCGCTACCGGGCCAAACCTACCACGGTCGGGTCACGGAGATCGGCAACAGCCCGATCCAGCTCCCTGGTTCGGCGCAGAACTCCGCGACACAGGCCACGAACTTCAAGGTCGTGGTGACGCTCGACGACGTCGTTCCCAACGTCAGGTCCGGCTTCACCTGCACCGCCGAGATCACCACCGCGACCCGGGACGATGCGATCGCCGTCCCGATTCAGGCCACCACGGTCCGTGAAATGCGGGTGGACGACGATGGCAACATCATCGACGAGCCACCTGCAGATGACCGGGGCGGCGTCACCCCGACGGTTGAAGCGTTTTCGACAGCCCAGGGCGACGACCTCGAAGAGCTCGAAGGCGTCTTCGTCCTCCGTGAGGGACGCGCGTATTTCACCCCGGTCGTCACCGGGATCGCGGGTGAGCGCTACTTCGAGTCGCTGTCTGGACTCGACGAAGGCGACATCGTGATCACCGGTCCGTTCAGCGTCGTCCGGGAGCTCGAGCATGGCGATGCCGTGCAGCTGGATGAATCCGCGAAGCAGAACAATGATTCCGGCCGCGGCTTCCGTTTCCGCTTTGGGCGATAGTCCGATCAGCCGATGAGCGGCCGACTGATCACCGAGATGATCCGGGTCGCGCTGAGCGCGATCTGGGCCAACAAGCTGCGTTCCTTCCTCACGATCCTCGGCAACATCGTAGCCGTGGGGTCGATCGTGACCCTCGTCTCGCTCATTCAGGGCATCACGGACGAGGTGACCAACGTCATCCTCTCCGAGGTGGGTGCCGACACCTTCCTCGTCGAGCGAAGAGGGATCGTCACGAGTGAGGTGGAGGAAGAGCGCACGCGGAGCAATCCGAGGATCACCCTCGAGGATCTCGAAGCCTTGCGGCAGGTCGAAAACCGATTCGCCTCGGTGATGGCCAACACCGGTCGCAGCGGTGAGGTGCGATACCGAGACGAGATCCTCGAGAGCGTGAGCATCGAGGGCGTCTCGGAGGATTTCGTCGACTTCCCCCAGTATGGCGCCGAGCGAGGTCGGCTGCCGTCGCCCAGCGAGGTTCGGCGGCGGCGGAATGTCGCGCTCTTGGGCGCTGATACCGCCGACCGCCTCTTCGACGGAGCCGATCCTCTCGACCGGACGATCAAGATCGAGGGCGTCCACTTCCGGGTGGTCGGGGTCAGCGCCGCCAAAGGATCGATGTTGGGGCAGTCACAGGACGAGTTCGTGGTGATTCCGCTGGGGGCCTTTCGACGGCTCTTCGGCGCTCGAGCCGGCCTGGAGCTCATGGTTCGACCGCGTGACCCGGATGAGATTGAGCGCGCCATGGACGACGCGATCGTCGCGCTGAGGATTGCTCGAAGATTGCGGCCGCGGGAAGACAACAACTTCGGCATGTTCACGTCCGACACCGCGCTCGCTCTCTACAACCAGGCGACGACCGGCATCTTCGCGGTCCTGGTCGGCGTCGTCGGGCTGGCCCTCGTCGTCGCCGGCATCGTGATCATGAACATCATGCTGATGGCCGTTTCGGAACGCACGCGAGAGATCGGCCTGCGCAAGGCGCTCGGCGCGCGCCGGCGCGACATTATGTGGCAGATGCTCTCGGAGTCGGTGGCGCTGTCGGTGATCGGTGGCGTGCTCGGCACATCGCTCGGTGCCTCGGCCGCCATCTTGATCGACCGGCTCGCGCCTGTGCCAGCTGCCGTGCATGTCTGGTCGGTGGTCTTGGCCATCAGCCTAACGGCTGTAGTCGGGCTCTTCTTCGGACTGTATCCGGCGGCCAGGGCCGCCGCGCTCGATCCGATCGATGCGTTGGGGAGAGCCGTCTGATGCGAATCCGGGTCAGTCTCTTGGGCGAGATCGTCACGATGGCGTTCGAGACCCTCCGAACGCAGAGGTTGCGTTCGGCGCTCACTATTCTGGGCATCGTCATCGGCATCACGTCGATCGTGGGCATGACCTCGATCATCCGCGGATTCGACGAGTCGCTGCGAGAAAGCATTCTCGAGATGGGGCCCAACACCATCGTTCTCGCGCAGTTCTCTGGCGTCAGCTTCGCGTCCGGTAAGAGCTTCACCGAATTGATGCGGCGTCCGAGTCTGACCACCGGCGACGCCGCCGCCATCGGGCGGGCCGCCTCGATTGACGAAGTCATGGTCGTTCTCGGTATGGGCGGCCCGGAGACCCGGAGGCGCATTCACTACGGCGGGCAGAGAACGAAGGCCGTCAGCATCTTCGGAACGACCGAGAACTACGCGGCCGCATCCAGTATTCCAATCGTCATGGGTCGCTTCTTTACCCAGGCGGAAATCAGCCACCGACGCCGGGTCGCGGTGCTCGGCCAGACCGCATTTCAGGGCCTCTTTCCGAGGATCGACCCGATCGGAAAGGTGGTCCGAATCGGCGGACTGCCTTACACGGTCATTGGGGTACTCGGCGAGCGCCCGAGTCCGGGCGGCCTGAACGTCGGGGTAGACGACTTTGCGGTCATTCCACACTCGACCTACCAGAAACAGTTCGGCGTCCGACTCAATCGTTCCCGCCGCGGCAGGATGCAGAACACGATCATGACGATCGTGCCGCACGAAGGCACGATGCGCGCGGACGCGAGACGCGAGGTCGAGACCATCATGCGGATCCGGCACGGACTCAGGCTGGACGAGGAGAACGACTTCGACCTGATGACGCAGGACACGCTTCTGCGCCTCTGGGACCAGATCACCTCGGCCACGTACCTCGCGCTCGTCTCGATCTCGTCGATCGCCCTCCTGGTGGGGGGTATCGGGGTCATGGCCATCATGACCATCTCCGTGAAGGAGCGAACGCGTGAGATCGGCACCCGTCGAGCCATCGGCGCCAGACGACGAGAGGTCCTCTGGCAGTTCCTCTCGGAGGCCGTCTTCCTCACCGCTGTCGGGGGCGTGCTAGGGGTCTTGCTGGGGAGCGGACTCGGGGTTGGGGTGCACTACGCGACCGGTTTCCCCATTTCGCTGCCCTGGTGGTCCTTCGCGCTCGGGGTGGGATTCTCCGGGTCGGTCGGGATTGTTTTCGGGTTCTTTCCCGCCCTGCGAGCGTCCGGGCTGGACCCCATCGAAGCGCTCCGTCACGAGTAGATCAAGACCGCTTGAGCGAACCTCTCCGGTCGACTAGGATTGTAGGTTCGCGCAGGGAGGGGATCGGTCTATGAAGGTGTACACGGCGGCGAATATCCGAAATATCGCACTCGTCGGCCACAGTGGCTCCGGCAAGACGCAGTTGACATCTGCCGCGTTGTTCGACGCAGGCATGGTGAACCGTCTGGGAACCGTGGATGATGGCACGACCGTGACCGACTTCGACGAGGAGGAGATTGCACGTAAGCACACGCTGTCGTCGAGCGCCGCCTTTGCCGAGTGGAACAAGGTCAAGATCAACATCGTCGACACGCCCGGCATCGCAAATTTCATGAGCGACACGCGCGCCGCTATGCGCGTGGCCGACGCTGCCGTGGTGATCGTCGACGCAGTCGCCGGCGTCGAGGTGCAGACCGAAAAGGTGTGGGCCATAGCAAAGGAGCTGGCCCTGCCCTGTCTGGTCGTGCTCAACCGTCTCGACCGCGAACGCGCAAGCCTCGAGCGATCCCTCGCGTCACTGCGCGAGGCGTGCGGACGGGAGATCGTGTCGATCCAGCTCCCGCTTGGCGAAGAAAAGGCCTTCGTCGGCGCGGTCGATCTCGTCGCCATGAACGCCGTCACATATAGCACCGACGGCAGCGGGAAGTCGTCTCGTGGCGACATCCCAGCCGAGTTGGCCGACGCCGCCAACACGGCCCGCGAGGCGCTCATCGAGATGGTGGCCGAGGCCGACGACGCGCTCATGGAGAGATTCTTTGAAGCGGGCACGCTCACGCAGGAAGAGCTCGAGCAGGGACTTCGGACCGCTGTCACCGGACGGAAGCTGTTTCCCCTCCTGTGCGCGTCGGCTGCTACGAACGTCGGCGTTCAGTCGTGGCTGGACGCGGTCGTCACGTTTCTTCCGTCGCCCGACGACCGACCCCTGCCGGCCGTCGATGCCGCCGGCGAGCCGGCGACCTACGACTCGAGCGACACGGGTCCGACAACGGCGTTCGTCTGGAAGACGATCGCGGATCCGTTCGCGGGGCGCATTACGCTGTTTCGCGTGGCCTCTGGATCGATCAAGGCCGACACGTCGGTGCACAACAAGACCCGGGGTCTCAGCGAGCGATTCGGAAGCCTTGCGGTGCTCCAAGGGAAGACCCAGACGACGGTCGACGAGATCAAAGCGGGGGATCTCGGAGCGGTGGCAAAGCTCAAAGAGACCCAGACAGCAGATACACTTGCACCCAAGAACAGCGAGTGTGGATTCCGGCCGATTGCGTTTGCCGAGCCGGTGTTGTCGTACGCGATCGAACCAAAGAGCCGTGGTGACGAAGAGAAGATCAGCGGCTCGCTGCACCGACTCGAAGAGGAGGATCCCACAATCAAATATGGCCGCGATCCGCAGACGGGCCAACTCCTCCTCTCAGGCCAAGGCCAGCTTCACATCGAGGTCACGGTCGCTAAGCTCAAGCGACGGTTCGGTGTCGAGGTCAACCTCAAGCTGCCGCGAATCGCCTATCGAGAGACCGTGACGGCAGCCACCGAGGCTCACGGGCGACACAAGAAACAGACGGGCGGGCACGGGCAATTCGGCGACTGCAAGATCAAGGTGAAACCGCTCGCACGAGGCGAGGATTTCAAGTTCGTCGACGAGATCTTCGGCGGATCGATTCCGCGCACCTTCATCCCCGCCGTCGAGAAAGGTATTCAGGAGGCTCGCACTAAAGGCTTCCTAGCCGGATACCCGATGGTGGACTTTCAAGTCACGCTCTACGATGGCCAGTTTCACGCTGTCGACTCGAACGAGATGTCGTTCAAGATGGCGGGACGACTGGCGTTCCGCGATGCCATGTCGAGGGCCAAGCCTACGCTGCTCGAACCGGTCATGGACGTAGAGGTGTACGCGCCAAGCGATTTTGCCGGGGACTTGATGGGTGATCTCAACGGCCGGCGTGGCCGGATTGGTGGAATGGAAACACGCGGCGCCTCGACCCTCATCAAGGCGCAAGTCCCAATGGCGGAAATGCTTACCTACGAGCAGCAGCTGACATCAGCTACCGGCGGACGCGGCTCGTATCACATGGAGTTTTCTCACTACGAGGAGGTCCCGGCCCACCTCCACGGGAAGATTGTTGCTGCGGCCAAGGCCGAGCGCGGCGAAGAACACGCCGACGCAGACGCGTAGCGAGTAGAAACGCTACTCGCTCTCTCCGCTAGGCTCGGCGCTCGTCTTTCCGCCGCGGATGCGCTTGGCCGCGCGTCGAATCCGCCCGCCCACGCCTCCCTTGTCACCGCCGTCGGCGGGCGCCGCTTCAGCGTCCGCGCCGTCAGCTGCGGTTGGGTCGAATTCGCTTCCGAGCAGCTCGATTTGCGCCAGTTCGGAATTGTCACCCTGGCGCCGCCCCGATCTCAAGATGCGAATGTAGCCGCCGGGACGATCCGCGAAACGGGGGGCGATGGTGTCGAACAGCTTACGCACAACCTCCCGGTCCGCCACGTCGCGGGCCACGAGTCGTCGGGCGTTCAGCTCACGCCCACCTTCGGGGCCTGCCGCGAGTCCTCGCTTGGCCACCGTGATAATCCGCTCGACATAGGGCCGGAGCTCCTTGGCTTTGGCAACGGTCGTTTGAATACGCTCGTGCCTCAGCAGCTCCTGGGCCTGGTTCCGCAGCAATGCCATGCGGTGCTCCGTGACCCGACCAAGCTTTCGATGTGCAACGCGGTGCCGCATTGATCTCTACTCAGGTTGCGCCGGCGCCGCGCCGGCGGGTTGATCGATCCGCATGCCGAGATTCAACCCCATGCCGACCAGGATTTCCTTGATCTCGTTCAGCGACTTGCGCCCGAAGTTCTTCGTTCGCAGCATCTCGGGCTCGGTCTTTTGCACAAGCTCCCGGATCGTACGGATGTCGGCGTTCTTCAAACAGTTATAGGACCGCACGGACAACTCGAGCTCTTCCACGCTCTTGTCCAGATGCTCGTTCGCCACCGCAGGGGCCTGTTCCGCCTGGGCCTCTTCCGGCTGATCGACAGGATCGTCGATGTTGATGAAGATGTTGAGGTGGTCGCGGATGAGCTTGGCGCCAAGTGATACCGCGTCGCGCGCGGTAACGGTGCCGTCCGTCCACACGTCCACGGTCAGCTTGTCGTAGTCCGTCGTCTGCCCAAGCCGGGCGGCTTCCACCAGGTAGTTCACCTTCTTGATCGGTGAGTGGACCGAGTCGATCGGAATCCAGCCGATACCGAGATCCTCGTCGAAGTTGCGATCGGCAGAGACATATCCGCGTCCACGATTGACGCGCATCTCGAGGTTGAGTGAGCCGCCGTCTGAAATGGTCGCGATATGCACATCCGGCTCGAGAATCTCAATGTCCGCATCGGTTTCGATATCGCCAGCCTTGATCTCTCCGGGCGTATCGGCGCGTAGCATGAGTGTCTTCGTGTGGTCCACATGCATGCGCATCGGGATCTGTTTGAGATTCAGGATGATATCCGTGGCGTCCTCAACCACTCCCGGGATCGGTGAGAACTCATGAAGGACGCCGTCCATCTTCACTGCGGTGACCGCGGCTCCTTCGATCGAGGACAGCAGTACACGGCGCAGCCCATTGCCAATCGTTGTGCCGAATCCTCGTTCGAACGGTTGCGCATGGAACCGCCCGTAGCGATCGGTCAGTGTGTCACGATCGTAGTCCAACCGCTTGGGTCGCTGAAAACCTTTCCACAACATCGAGTTCTGTCCTTTCAGCGTTGCGTGAAACGAAACGCTTGTGTTCTATTCACCCGGGACGCCGCGAGGCGCCCACCCGGTCACTTCGAATACAGCTCGACGATCAGCTGTTCCTGAACCGGCAGGTTGAGCTGATCGCGAGTCGGAATCGCCATCAACTGGCCCGCCAGCTTTTCGCCGTCAAACGCCAACCACTCAGGAATCCCGCGGCCCTTTACTTCTTCGATGGCGTACTGAATAGCCGGGTTCTTGGCGCTCGACGTCTTCACGGCCACCTGGTCGCCAGCCTTCACTGCGAACGACGGAATGTCGGCACGGCGGCCGTTGACCGTGAAGTGCCCATGGCGAACCAACTGTCGCGCCTGCGGCCGAGACGTGGCCAGCCCGAGTCGGTACACAACGTTGTCCAGGCGGCCCTCAAGCAGCTGTAGGAGCGTCTCGCCTGTCACCCCTCGGCGACGGTCGGCCTCCTTGAAGTAGCGCCGGAACTGACTCTCGAGAACGCCGTACATGCGCTTGACCCGCTGCTTCTCGCGCAGCTGGAGCCCGTATCCGGCCATTCGGGCTCGTCGGCCCTTTCCGTGTTGCCCCGGGGGCACGTTGCGGCGCTCGATTGCGCACTTCTCGCCGTAACACCGCTCACCCTTCAAGAACAGCTTCATGCCCTCGCGCCGGCACAGCCGGCACACCGGACCCGCGTATCGTGCCATCTCAGACCCTCCGCCGCTTCGGGGGACGGCACCCATTGTGCGGGATAGGCGTGACGTCCCGAATCGACTTCACCGCGAATCCCACTGAAGTTTGGAGCGCTCGAATCGCCGACTCGCGGCCCGCCCCAGGGCCCTTCACCCGTACCTCCACCGATCGCACACCAAACGCCTTCGCACCCTGACCCGCGTTGATGGCAGCCTGTGTGGCGGCGAATGGTGTCCCTTTTCTTGACCCCTTGAAGCCGATCCCGCCGGCGCTCGACCAGGACAGCACACGGCCGTCTGCATCGGTCACCGTGATGATCGTGTTGTTGAACGACGCTTGAATGTGAACGACGCCGTGCGGAACCACTCGTTTCTCGCCGCGCTTCTTGAACGTCTTCTTGCGCTTGGTTCGTTTTGGTTTCGCCGGAACGCTCGCGTCTACGGTTTCGAGCTTTGCCATCCGCTTTCCTCTTGCCTCGTGAAACTACGTCGTTTTCTTCTTGGCTACCGCACCCTTGCGCGGCCCTTTTCGTGTCCGGGCGTTCGTGCTCGTGCGCTGGCCGCGTACCGGCAGATTGCGGCGATGTCGGAGGCCGCGATAGGAGCCGATCTCCATGAGCCGCTTGATGTTCATCGAGATCTCCTTGCGGAGGTCCCCCTCGACGCGACCCTGCTCCTCGATCACGCGGCTGATCTGCCGGACCTCGTCCTCGGTGAGATCCTTCACCCGGGTGTTCGGATCGACGCCTGATGCCCCGAGCACGGTCCCTGCGCGGGCCGGACCGATGCCGAAGATATAGGTCAACCCAACCTCGATACGCTTCGTCCGAGGGAGGTCAACGCCTGCTATTCGTGCCATATACGACCCTCACGCTATCCTTGGCGCTGCTTATGCTTCGGGTTGCTGCACAGCACCCGAACGACTCCACGGCGTTTGACGACCTTGCACTTGTCACACAACGGTCGAACCGACGTTCGTACTTTCATGTTCTACCTTTCGCGCTACGGCATTCGAGCAGTGATCCGACCGCGGGTTGCATTCCGCGACGACACAGCGACCTTTACGCGATCCCCCAGAAGTATCCGCACAAAGTTGCGACGCGGCTCCTTCGTGAGGTGAGCCGTAATCCGGGACTTCGATTCAAGCTCCACGCGAAACAACGCGCGCGGCAGCGCCTCGATCACCATCCCCTCGACTTCCATCGCCTGTCCCATCAATGTCGAGCCACCGATACGCCAGTTGGCTGTCGCGCGCCGGCCGGTGGCGCACTGCCTGACCGGCGGCTCAAGATCTCTGGCCCATTGACCGTCACGGCGACCGAGTGCTCGAAGTGCGCCGAGAGCCCTCCATCGCGGGTCACCGCCGTCCACCCGTCGTCGAGCATCCGCACCGCGGGACTCCCGGCGTTCACCATCGGCTCGATGGCCAATACCATCCCCTCACGCAGACGTGGACCACGCCCCGGATCCCCGTAGTTCGGGATCTGAGGCTCCTCATGCAGCTGCGTACCGATGCCGTGACCGACGAAATCCCGTACGACCGAAAACCCGTGCGCCTCAACATGCGTTTGCACGGCGTGACCAATGTCCGACACGCGGCCGTCGACCTGCACTTGCTCAACCGCCAAGGCGAGCGCCTCATCGGTCACCCTTAGTAAACGCGAGGCCTCCTCGGCGATCTCGCCCACTCCGGTCGTTAACGCAGAGTCGCCATAGTACCCGTCGAGCACCACGCCCATATCGAGCGAGATGATGTCGCCTGATTCGAGGGCACGACTCGACGGAATACCGTGCACGACCGCGTCGTTGATCGACGCGCAGAGCGTGGCCGGGTACCCATGGTATCCCTTGAACGCGGGCACTGCACCGGCTTCGACAATCTTGGCCTCAGCGATAGCGTCCAGCTCCTGGGTCGTGACACCGGGCGCGACAGTCGCTTGAAGCTCGGTGAGCACGAGCGCCACGAGACCGTTGGCCGCGCGCATCCGCCTCAGCTCGTCGGAGGACTTGCAGACGATCATGATGCAATCCCCTGGGCCGCGTCGATGGCGTTGTTGATCGCGCGAGCCACTTCGTCGCGCGACTGATTGCCATCGACCTTCGCGAAACCCGGGCGCGTCTCGTAGAACGCCACCACCGGCGACGTCTGGCTATGGTAGACCTGAAGTCGCCCGCGTACGACGTCCTCACGATCGTCGCTGCGTTGACGAAGGGTACCGCCGCAAGCGGAGCACGTCCCGCCTGTCCCGTCCTCGCTACGGTCGCTGACACGGCCACCAGCAATTGCGCCGCAGGTACCACACACGCGACGATGAGAGATGCGCGATACCAGCTCGTCGTCCGGAACTGCAAGCTGGATGATCGTCAGCGGACCCCGACCGACGCGCATGTCGTCCAGTGCCGACGCCTGCATCACCGTTCGCGGAAACCCGTCAAGGATAAACCCTGCCGCCGCGTCAGGTCGCGCGAGCCGCTCACGCACGATGTCGACCACGATCTCGTCGTCCACCAATTCTCCCGAATCCAAAACCATCACGATCTTCCGGCCCAACTCACTCTCGGACCGCACCGCTTCGCGCAACATGTCCCCGGTTGAAATCTGAGGAACGCCACGCGCTTCTGCGATGCCCCTCGCCTGCGTGCCCTTCCCCGCACCCGGAGGGCCAAAGAGGACGAGGTCCAATCCCATGAATCCGCTATCCTCTACCTCGCCCCAGCGCGTCAGCCACGGCGTCCCTTGATACGCCCCTTCTTCATGAACCCATCGTAGTGGCGCATGATCAGCTGCGACTCCACCTGCTGGACGGTATCCATGGACACGCCGACGATAATCAGCAGCGACGTGCCGCCGAAGTAGAACGTCACCCCCAACCCCTCGGTGATGAACCCAGGCAAGAGCGTGTCGAGCTGATCACCAAAGAACGGCACCGCGTCCGCCCGAAAGCCGGCGATCATCAGATCCGGCAACACCGCAACCAATGCCAAATAGATCGAGCCGACCAGCGTGATCCGGGTCAAGATCGTGTCGATGTACTCCGCCGTTCGCTTCCCTGGGCGAATACCCGGTACGAACCCCCCGTACTTACGCATGTTTTCGGCCACGTCGTCCGGGTTGAAGATGATCGCCGTATAGAAGTACGCGAAGAAGATAATGCCAGCCATGTACAACAAGTAGTACAACGGCATGCCGTTTCGCAGCTGATCCGTAACGGCCTGAGCCCAGCCTCCCGGAAGGGCAGTTGCGATGGTCGCGGGAAACGCGATGATCGACGACGCGAAGATCACGGGAATCACGCCCCCAGTGTTGACCTTGAGAGGGATGTGCGTGCTCGTCCCGCCATACATGCGTCGGCCGACCACCCTCTTGGCATACTGCACCGTCACCCGTCGCTGTCCCCGTTCGATGTAGACGACGGCGCCAATGACGACCACCATCAACACCACTAGTAGCAGCAGGCGAATAAGACCAATCTGTCCAGACCGAAGCTGCTCGATCGTGCTGAGCACCGCCGTCGGTAACCCCACCACGATGCCAGCGAAAATGATCAGGGACATGCCGTTACCGATCCCACGCTCCGTAATCTGCTCACCGAGCCACATGATGAACCCTGTGCCGGTCGTGAGCGTCAGGATCGTCATCAACCTAAACCCCCAACCGGGATTGTTGACGAGATCGAACCCCCCGGCGACGCCCGTTTGTCGCTCGAGGAACAGCGCAATGGCTGACGCCTGCACGACACAGAGCAGGATCGTGCCGTAGCGCGTGTACTGTGTGATCTTCCGTCGTCCAAGCTCGCCTTCCTTGGACAGGCGCTCCAGATACGGCCACACCACCGTCAACAGCTGCAAGATGATCGACGCGCTGATATACGGCATGATGCCGAGCGCGAAGATCGTGACCTGCGAAAGATTGCCACCCGAGAACATGTCGTACAGCCCGAACATCGTCCCCGCCGCCTGTTCGGCAAGCAGAGCCAGCGCCTCTTTGTTGACGCCCGGTGTCGGGATGTGACTACCGACTCGATAGACCGCGAGAATCGAGAGCGTAAAGAGCACCCGTCTCCGAAGATCGGGAA
The DNA here is from genome assembly GCA_965216615.1 of Vicinamibacterales bacterium. Taxonomy (GTDB): domain Bacteria; phylum Acidobacteriota; class Vicinamibacteria; order Vicinamibacterales; family UBA8438; genus CAUZIB01. The sequence goes on from CBDCGH010000023.1 coordinate 1,071,242, forward strand.
TCGCGACAATGCTCCGCAGGCTCTCGATCATTCAGTCGATTCCTTCGGCGTATGCACCGCCAGCACGTCAGCCTGCCCGCCAGCAGCCGCGATCAGGTCGCGAGCCTTGGCGCTGAACCTATGTGCACGAACGGTGAGCTTCTTCGACAGCTCCCCACGCGCCAGCACCTTCACGAGCGCGCCCGCATCACGCACGATGCGTCGCTCCCGGAGCAGTTCTGGCGTTACCTCCGTACCGTCATCGAAACGCTGCGACAGCGTATCGAGATTCACGACGGCGTACTCGACGCGAAACGGGTTGTGAAACCCTCGCTTGGGCACGCGCCGATGGAGCGGCATCTGACCGCCCTCAAACCCGCGTTTGCTCGAGTAGCCCGATCGCGACTTCTGCCCTTTGTGACCGCGGCCGGATGTGACGCCGGTGCCAGAGCCTTCACCACGCCCCACGCGCTTCTTGCGGTGGGTCGCTCCCTTTGGCGGCCGTAGCGTACTCAGATTCATCGACTTACTGGATTTCATCGATTCACCCGACCTCCGTCACTTGCACGAGGTGCCGAACCTTGTGAATCATGCCTCTCACGCTTGGGTTGTCCACCACGTCGACCGAATGTCCGAGTCTTCTCAGCCCCAACCCCTTGACGACCAAGGCCTGCCGCCGATTGAACCCGATCGGACTCCTTACGAGCTTCACAGAAACCCTTGGCGCGTCGTTGTTCCGCTGTCCTCGTCTCGTCATGATTCACACCGGTTCAGCTCGCACACGTGCGGCTGATCGTCCTATAGCGCGTCGCTCGCACTCGCCGTCACCGGTATCGAAAGATCGAGCGACGACAGCTCAACGTTCCGTAGTCGCGCGACCTCGACCGGGTCCTTGAGTTCCGCCAGACCCGCGAAAGTGGCCCGCACGACGTTCTGGGGGTTGTCGGACCCGAGCGACTTGGTCAAGATGTTATGGATGCCAGCGGCTTCCACGACCGCCCGCACCGCACCTCCGGCGATGATCCCGGTTCCCTCCGGAGCCGGTCTGAGCAGGACCCGCCCCGCGCCGAAACGCCCAATGATCGTGTGGGGGGTCGTGGTCCCCTGCAGCGGCACGCGTATGAGCGCCTTCTTTGCCGCCTCGATTCCCTTCTTGATCGCCGACGGCACCTCCTTCGCCTTCCCGACGGCATACCCCACGTGCCCGAGGCCGTCCCCTACGACGACCAACGCACTGAAGCTGAGGTTCTTGCCCCCTTTGACGACTTTGGTCACGCGGTTGATCGAGACCACGGTGTCCTTCAAGTCGAGCCTCGCCGGATCAATCTTCGGTCGCGAATTGTTACCCATGCGCTAGAACTCCAAACCAGCTTCTCGAGCCGCTTCTGCCACGCTTCGTATGCGCCCGTGATAACGGCACCCGCCGCGGTCGAACACAACCTGTTTGATGCCGTGCTTCAGGAGGCGTTCAGCCACCACCTTGCCGATCACGGCGGCCCCCGCGGTGTTACCCCCGCGAGCACCGTTTTGGAACATCGCCTTGACCGACGGCTCCGTACTCGATGCGGATGTCAACGTCTGACCACCCTTGTCGTCAATCGCCTGGACGGAGATGTTCGCGATGCTACGAGACACCGAAAGCCGCGGTCGCTCAGGCGTTCCATGAATCCGCTGCCGCTGCCGCAGCCGGATTCGGGTACGACGATCCTTCTTCGTCTTGACCTTCATCCGTTACGCTCCGGTCTTCCCGACCTTCTTCTTCAACACTTCACCGGTGTACCGCACGCCTTTCTGCTTGTACGGATCAGGCTTTCGCAGCAACCGAATGTTGGCCGCAACCTGTCCCACCTTCTGCCGGTCGATCCCGCTGACGGTAATATGGGTCTGCTTGTCGACCGCGATGTCGATGCCGTCTGGAATCGGGAAAACCACCGGGTGTGAGTAGCCCAGCGCAAACACGACCTGCTTGCCGGACACTTCCGCGCGGTAGCCGATCCCGACGATGTCGAGCTCCTTCTTGAATCCTTCAGTCACCCCATGAACGGCATTGGCGACCAGACTGCGCGCCAGCCCATGGAACTTGCCAAGCGACCGATCGTTGTCCCGGATGGGTTGAGCGAGGAGCCTGTCGCCCGTCAGCTCGAACCGGATACCTGGAGGTATCGGCTGCCGCAGCAGGCCCTTTGGTCCCTTGATCTCTACGGCCTCGTCAGCCACTGTCACCGTGACACCGCTCGGAACCGGAATCGGTTGCTTCCCTACTCGAGACATCGGTTATCTACCAACTGTTCGCAGCATTGGCCGCCGTGCTACCAGACGTTGCACAGCACCTCACCACCGACGCCGGCCTCGGCCGCCTGGCGACCGGTCATCACACCGCGCGACGTCGTCAAGATGCTCGTCCCGAGACCAGCCAGAACCGGCGGAGTCTCGTCTCGCCCAAAATACACACGCCGACCCGGGCGACTTACTCGTTGCAGGCCGGACAACACGCGCTGACCGCGCGGGCCGTACTTGAGAGATATCCGAATCATCTTGTCCGGATAGGATCGCTTCTGGACGGGTAACTCGACGAGCTTGAACCCATGAATGTAGCCTTCGCTCTGCAAAATCCGCGCAATCTCGACCTTGAGTCTAGATTGGGGAATATCGACACGCGGCCGGCGCCCCGCGGTTGCATTGCGGATCCGGGTCAGCATGTCAGCGATCTGATCAGCCATAGTTCTCCGATCTCACTTGTCGCGGTTCGAACATGTCGCCTACGACACCCGCTACCAACTGCTCTTTGTGACGCCAGCGATTTCGCCTTCTAACGCCAGCTTCCGAAAGCACAAGCGACACAGCGCAAACTTTCGAAGGTACCCACGCGGTCGTCCGCACAACCGACATCGGTTTCGCAAACGAACCCGGAACTTCGGCGGCTTCAGATCTTTGACCTTCTTTGCTGTCGTCGACATATCGTTCATCCTGGACGGTCCCAGCGCGGCACCGCCTCGCCGCGCGGGCTAGTTGGCCCTAAACGGCATACCCATGAGCTGCAGCAGCTTCCGCCCTTCCTGGTCGGTTCGTGCAGTGGTGACGACCGAGACGTTCATGCCATGCGACTGATCCACCTTCATGTAGTCGATCTCCAGAAAGATCAACTGATCTCTCAGCCCCATCGTGTAGTTGCCGCGGCCATCGAATCCACGCGGTGAAATGCCTCGAAAGTCACGCACCCGAGGCAGAGCGATGGCGATCAAGCGATCGAGAAACTCGTACATGCGCTCGCCACGCAGGGTGACCATCGTGCCGACCGGCATGCCCTCGCGCACCTTGAACTGTGCAATCGACTTCCTGGCTCGAGTCGTCACCGACTTCTGACCCGCGATGCGAGTGAGCTCGTCGGCGCCGACCTCGATTAGCTTGGCGTTCTGTGTGGCCTCTCCGAGACCCATGTTCACCACGACCCGTTCGATCTTCGGCACGGCCATGACGTTCGCGTACCCGAACTCCTTGCGCAGCGCCGGAATGACATCGTCTCGATAGCGATCGCGAAGTCGGCTCATTTGTCCACCGCCCCATCACACTTGCGGCACACGCGCACTTTGCGGCCATCACCCAGCACCTGATGTCCAATCCTCGTCGGGGCGCCACATTCCGGACACACGATCTGCACGTTCGACGCATGCAGGGATGCTTCGCGCTCGACCACCCCACCCTTCACGTTCTGCTGCGGATTCGGGCGTGTGTGCCGCTTGATGAAGTTCACGCCCTCAACCAGAACTCGATTGCGATCCGGAAGCACCCGCAGGACGCGGCCCCGCTTACCACGATCTTTCCCCCCAACCACAACGACCGTGTCGTTCTTTCGAACGGGAGTCTGTAATCTGGACATCTGTTTAGAATCCAGAAGTCAGAAGGCGGAATTCAGAATGGAATCGGTTGGCTTCGCCGTCCTCATTCTGTCTTCTGCCTACTGCCTTCTGCCTACTTCGTTAAAGCACCTCCGGTGCCAGCGAGACGATTTTCATGAACTTTCTCTCCCGGAGCTCGCGCGCGACTGGTCCGAACACACGCGTGCCGACCGGCTCGTTCTGCTCGTTGACCAGCACTGCTGCGTTCCGATCAAATCTCACGTAGCTACCATCCCGACGGCGGTGCTCCTTCTTTGTTCGAACAATCACCGCCCGAACAACCTGTCCCTTCTTGACCTGCGATGCTGGCACGGCCTCCTTGACGGACGCCGTGACGAGATCGCCCAGCCGAGCGTAGCGGCCCGTCGACCCTCCGATCGGATTGATCACCGCTATCTTGCGCGCGCCGGAATTGTCAGCGACGTCCAACACGGACTGCATCTGAATCATGATTGGTCCGCCTGCCTCATACGACTTCGGCCCGCTCGACGATGCGGGTCACCACGAACCGCTTCCGACGGCTCAACGGACGTGACTCCAGCATGGCAACCCGGTCGCCAACTTTGGCACTGTTTGACTCGTCGTGCGCCATAAACGTCCGGGTCCGGCGCTGAATCTTTCCGTACGACTGGTTCCGCACCCGCCGCTCGACAGCAACAGTGACGCCCTTGTCGACCTTGTCTCGCACCACGACGCCGACGATCTCTCGCTTGCTGGCCATTACTCGTTCCCCTCCGTCGCCAGCGCACGCTCTCGCAACAGCGTCTTGACCTGCGCTCGCTCGCGACGCAGCTGCCGCATCTTGTGAGGCGTCTCACCATGCCCCATGCCCTGATTCAAACGCACTCGAAAGACCTCTTCGTTCAACTCGCCGACTCGCGCCGCGAGGTCGGCGTCACTCATTTCTCGCAGCTCGCCTAGGGTGCTCATTTCATCCCCCCTGCGCCGAACCGCATCGTGAACTTCGTGTGAATAGGAAGCTTGGCGCTCGCAAGTTGCATCGCACGTTCGGCGTCGGCGGCGCTCACCCCCTCCATTTCGAACAAGATACGCCCGGGACGCACGACGGCCACCCACTGCTCCGGAGCGCCCTTTCCTTTCCCCATTCGCGTCTCCTGCGGCTTCTTGGTGATCGGCTTATCGGGAAACACACGCACCCAAATCTTGCCGCCTCGCTTAATGAAGCGGGTCATGGCAACGCGCGCAGCCTCGATCTGGCGATCAGTCAGCCAACAGGGCTCGAGGGCCTTCATGCCATAGTCGCCGAACGACACCGTGGAGCCACGCCAGGCTTTCCCAGTCATTCGACCGCGGTGTTGTTTCCGAAACTTGACCTTCTTTGGCATCAACATGGCGAAAACCCTTTATCAGATCCGCCCTCGACGTGGCGCGCGATAATCCTCCTCTCGCCCCGTCTGCGGCTTGAGCCGCTCACCTTTATAGAGCCAGACCTTCACACCGATGACGCCGTAGGTGGTCCGAGCCTCGCCAAACCCATAGTCAATATCCGCGCGCAGCGTCTGAAGCGGCAACTGCCCGTGCAGGTACCATTCGGACCGAGCAATTTCGGCCCCATTGAGGCGACCACCGACCCGCACCTTGATACCCCGAGCGCCGAATCGGAGGGCCGACTCCACTGCCTTGCGCATCGCGCGACGAAACGCCACCCGCTTCTCGAGCTGGACCGCCACCGATTCGCTAATCAGCTGAGCCTCGAGCTCTGGTTTCTGAATCTCTTGAATGTTGATGAAGACCACGCGATTCGTACGCTTTTGAATCTCGGCCTTGAGCTTGTCGACCTCCGTGCCCTTCCGGCCGATGATGATCCCTGGTCGAGAGGTATGGATGTCCAACTTGAGATTGTTCGCCGCCCGCTCGATCTCGATCTTCGAGACACCGGCGTGCGAAAAGCGCTTCTTGAGGTCGGTCTTCAGCGCGAGATCCTCATGCAGCAGCTTGGCGTAGTCCCGGTCCGCATACCAGCGTGACCGCCACGTTTTATTGAACCCGAGTCGGAAGCCGTACGGGTGAACCTTCTGTCCCATGCGTTGTCTCGTCTAGTCGTCCTTCGTTGCCTTCTTCGCGGTCTTCGTGGTCTTCGCGGCTTTGGTCACCTTCGCGGTCGCCTTCTTCGCGGCCTTTTTTGCAACCGTCTTCACGGCTTTCTTCGCCGTCTTCTTCTTAACAGGCTTGCTGGCAGCCTTCGTCTTCGAGCGTTTGGCCTTCGCCGTCTTGCGCTTGGGCCGCGGCGCGCCAGACTTCCCAGAGGACGCGGCGGCAACCGCGACAATCGGCTCTTCGCGCTCGCGAACAACCACCGTGAGATGCGAAGTCCGCTTGATGATCCGAAACGCCCGACCCATCGGTGCCGCGCGAACTCGCTTCATTGACGGTCCCTGGTTCGCATGGCAGCTGCGCACATACAGTCGATCGACGTCCCCGGACGCGCCCTCGGTCTGCTGAGCGTTGGCTACCGCCGACCGCAGCACTTTCGAGATGTCCCGCGCCACGCGCTTCGGAGAGTAGCGAAGCATCGCTAATGCGGCGTTGACGTCCCGCCCGCGAATGCTATCGATGACTAACTTGGCCTTTTGAGCCGAGCCTCGAACGTAGCGCGCGGTCGCGCGTCCCGCGATCACCGGGGGGGACCTCCCGACTTCGACGCGACCTTGTCGCCCCTCCCGGTGTGTCCTCGAAATAGTCGAGTGGGGGAAAACTCGCCAAACTTGTGCCCGACCATGTTCTCCGTCACGTAGATCGGGATGAACTTCTTGCCGTTGTGCACCGCAACGGTGTGCCCGATCATTTCGGGTACGACCGTCGAGCGGCGAGACCAAGTCTTGATGACTTTCTTCTCACCGTTGCGGTTCATGACTTCGATCTTCTCGAGAAGAGGAAGATCAACGAACGGGCCTTTCTTTAGCGATCGACTCATCGCGCTCATTCCTTGCCGGGCGACTACTTCTTCCCTCGCTTGCGCTTACGCTGGATGATGAAACGGTCGGACGGCTTTTTCCGACGGGTCTTGAATCCCTTGGCGGGCATCCCCCATGGCGAAACGGGGTGGCGTCCGCCTGCGGCGTGCCCCTCTCCTCCGCCTAACGGGTGGTCCACCGGGTTCATGGCCACGCCTCGCACGTGCGGGCGGCGGCCCAGCCACCGATTTCGACCGGCCTTCCCGATCGAGATGTTCCCGTGATCGACATTGCCGACCTGCCCGATCGTCGCTAGGCACTCGGGAAACAGCAGTCGCGTCTCCCCGGACGGCAGCTTCACCGTGACGTACTTTCCTTCCTTCGCCACGACCTGCACCGACGCGCCTGCTCCGCGGGCAAGCTGCCCGCCCTTCCCGGGGCGCAGCTCGACGTTGTGCACCATCGTGCCAAGCGGAATGCTCTTCAGCGGCAAGGCGTTGCCGGGAAGGATGTCGACGCTGTCACCCGACACGATCGAGTCACCGACGCTCAGCCCGAGCGGATGGAGAATGTAGCGCTTCTCTCCGTCGGCATAGTTCACCAGTGCGATACGCGCCGAACGGTTCGGGTCGTACTCGACGGTTGCGACCTTCGCCGGCACACCATGTTTGTTCCGCTTGAAGTCGATGACGCGATATGCCCGCTTGTGTCCACCGCCGCGCCACCATACGGTGATCTCACCGAGATTGTTCCGCCCGCCAGACTTCTTGAGCGGCTCGGTCAGCGGCCGGTACGGCCGATCCGTCGTGATGTCGTCGTTGACCTGCGACGTTTGAAATCGTCGTCCCGGCGATGTGGGCTTGTGCTTTCGAATTGCCACTGTTTCATCCTGCGTGATCTCTCAGTGCCTACGCACCTTCGAGAATCTGCGGCACCTTCTCGCCCGTCTTGAGCCGAACGTAGGCCTTTTTCCAATCGGGACGCTGTCCAAAATAGCGACCCTGACGCTTGACCTTCCCATGAGTGATCGAGGTGCGAACATGCGCCACCTTCGTCTTGAGGAGCTGTTCGACCGCGCGCTTGATGTCCACCTTCGTCGCTGCCTTCGCCACCTCGAAGACGAGGATCTGCCCGTCTTCACGGAGAATGGATGACTTTTCCGTGATGATCGCCCGCCGTATGACGTCGGTCTGATTCATGCCCCCAGGACCTCTGCCAGGCGCTCGACCGCACGCTTGCTAATCACGAGCTGCTCGGACCCCAGGACGTCACGCGCCGTGAGCCGACCAGAGTCGACGACACGCACGCGTGGCAGATTTCGCATGGCGAGCGTCACGTTTGCATCCGGACCGACGTCGACGATAACCGCGCTGCCGCTCACACCCAGCTGCTCGAGACGCTCGGCGGCCAGCTTGGTCTTTGGCTCGGGCAGCGTGAGCACCGACGCATCATCGACGATAGTGACGCCACCGTCGCTCAGCTTCTGCGTCAAGGCCGCGCGCAAGGCTCCCCGGGACACCTTCTTCGGAATTCGATACCCATGGCTGCGTGTCTGCGGTCCGAACACCGTACCACCACCCCGCCACAGCGGAGTGCGCACTTCGCCGACTCGAGCTCGCCCGGTCCCCTTCTGGCGCCAGGGTTTGTGACCGGACCCTCTGACACGTCCTCGCGTCTTCGTCGAGTGGGTACCCTGCTGGTCCTCAGCGTTACGATGAACCACGGATTCCCAAATCAGGCCGGCGTTGACGGCTCCGCCGAACACCTCGTCGCTCAGCTCAACCGATCCGACCTTCTCGTTCTGCTCGTTGACCACGTCCAGTGTCATCGATCTACTCGCACGCGCCACACGTCAATACATCTGTGACGTTGAGGCGCCTACTTCCCCTTCTTCTTTTTCTGGCCCGCGTCTTCCACGACCATCGGCTGGCGGCGTGGCGCCACCGATTTCCGAATCACGACGTACCCGCCCGGCGCACCCGGAATGGCTCCACACACGACAAGTCGGTGATTGTCGGCGTCAACCTGAATAACCCGCAGATTGCGGACCGTGACACGATCCCCACCCATCCGTCCTGGCCCCCGCATGCCCTTCATGACACGCGACGGATACGATGATTGGCCAATCGACCCGGGTGCCCGGTGAAACATCGAACCGTGAGTGGCGCGGCCGCCACCAAAACCATGTCGCTTGACCACACCCTGGAACCCCCGCCCGCGACTCACCCCGGTGACGTCGACCTGGTCGCCGGCTTCGAAGAGCGACACCAAGACTTGTTCGCCTTCGTTGACGCCCTCGGTCTCCTCGCCGGACGCTATCGGAAGCTCGCGAAGCACGCGAGTAGGCGGAACGTTCGCCCGTGAGAAATGACCGGCTGCGGGGCGAGTCACCCGAGCCGGCTTGTCCTCGACCAGCCCAAGCTGAACCGACTCGTAGCCGTCCCGCTCGACGGTCTTCCGTTGAACCACGACGCAAGGACCGGCCTTGAGAACGGTTGCGGGCAGAGCCGCACCGTCATCGCTAAACACCTGCGTCATGCCGATCTTTTGTCCGATGATTCCTGTCATTTCTTACTTCGCCGTCACTCGCCGCTTCGGCTCGCCGGGACCCGGAGCCCGGCGCCGTTCCGTCGGGGGCGCACTGTGCGCGCCCTTTCTCGCTTCGCCGCCTTCTTACCTCGGGGCTACGCCCAGAACCCTCGCTCGGTCCTCGCGGGGAGGACCCCTTAGCCCCGCTCCGGCCCTCGCAGGGCGCGCCGTGCGCGCCTCCTATTGATGCTCCTTGCCGAACGCCTTGATCTCTACGTCCACGCCCGCGGGAAGGTCGAGTTTCATCAGAGCGTCGACTGTCTGTGGCGTCGGTTCAAAGATGTCAATCAGTCGCTTATGCGTGCGGATTTCAAACTGCTCGCGCGACTTCTTGTCGACGTGCGGCGATCGCAACACGGTCCATTTGTTCTTGTCTGTCGGCAAGGGAATCGGCCCCGCGAGGCGCGCACCCGTCCGTCGTGCGGTATCGACGATCTCCGTCGTCGACTGGTCCAACACCCGATGGTCGTACGCCTTGAGCCGAATCCGAATCTTGTCGCTGAACGTAGCCATTTATTCGACGATCTCCGTAATCGTCCCGGAGCCCACGGTGCGGCCACCTTCGCGAATCGCGAACCGCAAGCCCTTCTCCAGCGCCACCGGCGTAATCAGCTCCACCGTCACCGCAACATTGTCCCCGGGCATCACCATCTCGACGCCGTCGGGCAGATTCGCCACGCCCGTCACATCCGTCGTCCGCAGGTAGAACTGCGGTCGATACCCGTTGAAAAACGGGGTGTGCCGCCCGCCTTCTTCCTTCGTCAGCACATACACCTGCCCTTTGAACTTCGTGTGCGGCGTGATCGACCCCGGCTTCGCCAGCACCTGCCCCCGCTCCACGTCGTCCTTCTCCGTGCCCCGTAACAGCACGCCGATGTTGTCCCCCGCCACCCCTTCATCCAGCAGCTTCCGGAACATCTCCACGCCCGTCACAACCTTCTTCTGGGTCGGCGTAAACCCGACAATCTCGATCTCCTCGCTCACCAGCACCTTGCCGCGCTCCACCCGGCCTGTCACCACCGTGCCGCGCCCCGAGATCGAAAACACGTCCTCGATTGGCATCAAAAACGGCTGATCAATGTCCCGCTCCGGCAACGGCACGTAGTCATCGACCGCCGCCATCAGCTCCTCGATCGATTTCTCGCCGTCCGCGTCGCCTTCCAGCGCCTTGAGCGCCGACCCCTTGACCACTGGAATGTCGTCGCCCGGGTAGTCATACGAGCTCAGTAGCTCCCGCACCTCCAGTTCGACCAACTCCAGCAGCTCCGAGTCGTCCACCATGTCCACTTTGTTCAGAAACACCACCAGCGACGGCACCCCCACCTGCCGCGCCAACAAAATGTGCTCCCGCGTTTGCGGCATCGGCCCGTCCGTGGCCGCCACCACCAAGATGCCCCCGTCCATCTGCGCCGCGCCCGTAATCATGTTCTTGATGTAGTCCGCGTGCCCCGGGCAGTCCACGTGCGCGTAGTGCCGTTTCGGCGTCGTGTACTCCACGTGCGCCGTCGCAATCGTGATCCCCCGCTCCCGCTCTTCCGGCGCGTTGTCGATCGAGTCGAACGTCCGGGCCGTATTCGTCGCGTCGTGCTTCGCCATGACCGACGTGATCGCCGCCGTCAGCGTCGTCTTCCCGTGATCAATATGTCCAATCGTCCCGATGTTGACGTGCGGTTTCGACCGATCAAATTTTTCTTTCGCCATCGTTCTCACCTCGGGGCTTCGCCCCGAACCCCCGCTCGACCCTCGCCCCCATGCCCCGCGCCTCGCGAGGCGCGCGGTGCGCGCCTTGTTCACTCCTCCACTCGCCGGGACCCAACGCCCGGCGCCGTGCCGGCGGGCCGCGCCATGCGCGGCCTGACTCATCCTCTACTTCGCCGTTATCGTCCTTGGATACGAGCGACGACTTCCTCACTGACGGCCTGAGGCACGCGCTCGTATCGATCAAAGTGCATGGAATATGTCGCCCGCCCCTGGGTTCGCGACCTCAGATCGGTGGCATAGCCAAACATCTCGGCCAGCGGCACCCGCGCGTGGACGATCTGCGTGCCGGCCCTGGCCTCCATCGACCGCACGCGGCCGCGGCGAGAGTTGAGGTCGGTAATGATTTCGCCCATGTACTCCTCAGGCACGACGACTTCCACCCGCATCACCGGCTCGAGCAGCTCCGCGCCAGCTTTTCGCGCCGCCTCACGAAACGCCATCGTGCCCGCGACTTTGAACGCCACTTCTGACGAGTCGACGTCGTGGTACGACCCGTCGTAGAGCGACACACTGACGTCCTCGATGGGATACCCCGCCAAGACGCCAGTGGTCATGGCTTCCCGAATGCCCTCTTCGACCGGCTTGATGTACTCCCGAGGAATCGCGCCGCCACGAATATCGTTGACGAACTCGAACCCGTGACCCCGTTGCCCAGGCACCACCCGAATCTTGACGTGACCGTACTGCCCCCGCCCACCGGTTTGCTTGACGAAGCGGGCGTCGGCATGGGCCGGGTGAGTCAGCGTCTCCTTGTAGGCCACCTGCGGACGCCCCACAGCCGCCGCCACCCCAAACTCGCGCTGGAGACGGTCGACGAGAATCTCCAGGTGCAATTCGCCCATCCCGGAAATCACAACCTGGCCCGTCTCCTCGTTCGTCTGGACCTGAAATGTCGGATCTTCGACCGTGAGCTTCGCCAGCCCCTGGCCGAGTTTCTGCTGATCGGCCTTGGTCTTCGGCTCGATCGCCAAACTGATCACCGGGCTCGGAAAATCCATCGACTCGAGCACGATCGGGTGCTGCTTGTCGCAAATGGTGTCGCCGGTGCCCACGCTCTTGAGCCCGACCGCCGCGGCGATATCACCCGCGTAAACCTGCTTGATCTCCTCGCGCTTGTTCGCGTGCATCTTCAGCAGCCGTCCGACCCGCTCGCTGCGCTGCCGAACCGGGTTGTAGATAGTGGCGCCGGACTTCATGACCCCAGAGTAGACGCGAATGAAGGTCAGCTGCCCGACGTAGGAATCGGTCATGACCTTGAACGCCAGCGCGGAAAACGGAGCATCGTCATTGGCGGCGCGGACAGTCGACGACTCGGCTTCGTCCTTGCCAGTCGGAGCGATACCAACAATGGGCGGGACGTCCTCTGGTGACGGCAAATAGTCGACGACCGCATCGAGGAGCGGCTGCACGCCTCTGTTCTTGAACGCCGACCCGCACAGGACGGGCACGAAAGGCGCGTCTTCACTCGTGACGGACTGGACAACGCGCCGGCGAAGCGTCGCCCTGATCTCGTCCTCTCCAATCGGCTCGCCGTGCAAGTACTTGTTCAGCAGGTCGTCGTTGACCTCGGCCACTTTCTCGATGAGCTGCTCCCGCAAGGCCGTGGCCTGCGCCCGCAGCTCCTCCGGGATCTCCTCGATGACCGACTCCGCGCCAAGGGTCTCGTCGAGATACGTGATCGCCTTCATCGATACGAGGTCCACGACTCCAACGAACCCATCTTCGGTGCCAATGGGCAACTGGACCGCCACAGGATTGGCCTGAAGCTTCGTCCGGATCTGGTTGATCGTGCCCATGAAATCGGCGCCCACGCGGTCCATCTTGTTCACGAAGCAAATTCTCGGCACGCGGTACTTGTCGGCCTGTCGCCACACGGTTTCGGATTGCGGCTCGACCCCGCCGACCGCATCGAAGACCGCAACCGCACCGTCGAGCACTCGGAGCGACCGCTCGACCTCGGCGGTGAAGTCGACGTGCCCCGGCGTGTCGATGATGTTGATCCGGTGATCGCGCCAGAAGCATGTCGTGGCCGCGGATGTGATCGTGATGCCCCGCTCTTGCTCCTGCGCCATCCAGTCCATGACCGCCGTGCCGTCATGCACTTCGCCTAACTTGTAGGTGATGCCCGTGTAGTAGAGCACGCGCTCGGTCGTCGTGGTCTTACCAGCATCAATGTGCGCCATGATGCCGATATTCCGCGTCCGGCCAAGAGCGACCTGCCTAGGCATGATGTCTGACTTTCGTGGCCCGATCTCCGCCTGATGCGGCGAATCGATTGGAAGCTCGGCCGTCGTGGACATGCGTCTTACCACCGATAGTGCGCGAACGCCTTGTTGGCCTCCGCCATCCGGTGCGTATCCTCGCGCCTCTTCACCGACCCACCGCGCAGGTTCGACGCGTCGATGAGCTCGTTCGCAAGCTTTTCACTCATCGTCTTGCCGTCACCGCGACCACGCGCAGAACCCGTCAACCATCGAATACTCAGTGAAAGGCGACGATTCTGACTCACCTCGATCGGCACCTGGTAGTTCGAGCCGCCGACGCGGCGCGACTTGACCTCGAGACTCGGCTTCGTATTGTCAACCGCCTTCTTGAAGATCTTCAGCGGGTCATCGCCGGTCCGTTGCTTGATGATCTCGAGGCTGCCGTACATGATGCCCTCGGCGACGCTTCGCTTGCCGCCCCTCATCAGCATGCGCACGAATTTCGTCACCAGCGTGCTGGCGTAGATGGGATCCGCCGGAACCTCTCGCTTCGGGACCTCGCGTCGACGTGGCATATCGGGCTTCCTCTTGGCCTACAGTTCGAGCTCCAGGCCGTCCTATCCTTTCGGGCGTTTCGCGCCGTATTTCGATCGTCCCTGTCGGCGCTCCTGAACCCCGACCGTGTCGAGTGTCCCGCGGACCACGTGGTAGCGGACACCTGGCAGATCCTTCACGCGGCCACCTCGAATCAGAACCAGCGAGTGTTCCTGGAGATTGTGACCTTCGCCCGGAATGTAGCTCGTCACCTCTATGCTGTTCGTCAGCCGGACGCGGGCAACCTTACGCAAGGCAGAGTTCGGCTTTTTCGGGGTCTGGGTAAACACCCGAACGCAAACACCCCGCTTCTGCGGACACCGCTGCAGTGCCGGGCTCTTGGTCTTGCTCACCACACGCGCGCGGCCGTGGCGGACTAGTTGACTGATCGTCGGCAAGAGCGACTCCTCACCTGTAAACCACGCCTCGCGCAAAGCCGCGTGTGAGGACGTGGCAGAAAATGTGCCCAGGCCTAGAAGCCGTCCCAGAACCGAGACAGACTTGGCACCTGTGGCCAGGTTGACCCTAATTCGTTATGCGCGTCGTGCAGGCAATCCGCGGCGATTTGCCGGGGTCCCACTCGTTTGGAAAGGAGCACGACGGTGCCCCTTTCGGACGGGTCGGAACTAGATAGGGTTTCCCAGTTCCGCCAAAACCTCACGAGGCTATCACAGGAAGCCCGAACGAAGCAACCGTGACGCTCCTAACCTACTGGCCCTCCACGGGTTCGGGGTCCAATCCTGACGACCCTGAACCTGCCAGACTACCTATTGCCCTTCGACCGGTTCAGGGTCTGGGCGACCGATCCGGTCCTCCGGATCGACGAAGTACTCCATTTCCCGCTCCAGCTCGAGCTCGTCAAGCGACAGCGGCGGCGGCGGTGGCGGCTCATCCGGCTCAATCGTAATCTTCTTGTAGAACTCGAATCCGGTCCCCGCGGGTATGAGCCGGCCCATCGTCACGTTTTCCTTGAGACCTCGGAGGTGGTCGACCTTGCCCGATATCGAGGCTTCGGTCAGCACACGGGTCGTTTCCTGGAACGAAGCCGCGGAGATGAACGATTCAGTCGACAGCGACGCCTTCGTGATCCCCAGCAGCAACGGGCGGCCCGTGGCGGGGCGCCCACCGTCGGCGATGATCCGCTCGTTCTCCTCGGTAAACCGGACCTTGTCGACCTGCTCGTCCACGAGGAACTCGGTGTCGCCGACCTCCTCGACCTTCACCCACCGCATCATCTGGCGAACCATCACCTCGATGTGCTTGTCGTTGATGGCGACACCCTGGAGGCGATAGACCTCCTGGATCTCGTTCACGAGGTAGCTGTGAAGGGCCTTTTCGCCAAGAACACTCAAAATATCGTGCGGGTTGCTCGGGCCGTCCATCAGCGGCTCGCCGGCCTTTACGAGGTCGCCTTCCTGGACGTTAACGTGGACCCCGCGCGGCAACGAGTACTCCCGAGGCTCCGCCCCCTCTTCCTCGGGGATGATGATCATCTTGCGCAGACCCTTGACGATGCCTCCGTGCTTCACCGTCCCATCAATCTCACTGATGACCGCTGTCTCTCGCGGCTTCCGCGCCTCAAACAGCTCGACGACCCGGGGCAAGCCACCCGTAATGTCCTTGGTCTTCGTCGTTTCGCGAGGAATCTTGGCCAGAACGTCACCGCCATGGACCTCTTCACCGTCGGAGACCATCAGATGCGCGTGAGATGGCATGTGGTACTTCCGCGCGACCTTGCCGTCCTCGCCTCGAATCTCGATCGTGGGCTGCTTCTTCTCATCTGGCGAATCGACGATAATCAGCCGCATCAGGCCCGTGACCTCATCGATCTCTTCGTGGACCGTCATGCCCTCGATGATGTCCTTGAATCGAACCGTTCCGTTTTGCTCGGTCAGCATCGAGAACGTATACGGATCCCACTCCACGAGCGTCTGTCCAGGCTCGACCTGCTGACCATCGCGAACGAGCAAGTGCGCTCCGTAGACGAGCGCGTAGCGCTCACGATCGTGGCCCTTTTCGTCCTGGACGACGAGCGACGCCGTGCGATTCATGACGATAAGGGAACCGTCCTTCTTCTCCACAACCTGCACGCCTTGGAACTTCGCCGAGCCCGCGTGCTTACTCTCCAGGGTGGACTGCTCTGAGACTCGCGAAGCCGTTCCGCCGATGTGGAACGTCCGCATGGTCAGCTGCGTACCGGGTTCGCCGATCGACTGGGCCGCGATCACGCCGACGGCCATGCCGAGCTCGACCAATCTCCCGGTCGAGAGGTCACGTCCGTAGCAGCGCGCACACACGCCGCGTCGCGATGAACAGGTGAGCACCGATCGAATCTTGATCTTCTCGATGCCGGACTCCTGAATCGCCGACGCCAACTCCTCACTGATCTCCTCGTTGACTTCGGCGATCACCTCATCTGTGAAGGGATCGCGAACGCGCTCAAGCGCCACCCGACCAATGACCCGGTCGCGCAACGGCTCGATGATCTCACCGCTCTCGACAATCGCGCGCGACTCGATGCCATCGAGCGTGCCGCAGTCTATCTCCGAGATGATGACGTCCTGCGCGACGTCGACGAGTCGGCGGGTCAGATATCCCGAATCAGCCGTCTTGAGCGCGGTATCCGCAAGCCCCTTCCGAGCACCATGGGTCGAGATGAAATACTGCAGGACCGTCAGCCCCTCTCGGAAGTTGGACGTGATCGGCGTCTCGATGATCTCGCCTGACGGCTTGGCCATGAGTCCCCGCATACCCGCCAGCTGGCGGATCTGCTGCTTGCTGCCCCGGGCGCCCGAGTCCGCCATGATGTACACGGGGTTGAACGAGCCCCCGGAGGTATCGGTACTCTCCATCTCGCTGAACATCGCGTCGGCGATCTTCTCGGTCACATCCGACCAGATGGTGATCACCTTGTTCTTCCGCTCGCTGTTGGTGATGGCGCCGTCGAGATACTGCTGCTCGACTCGAATGACCTCGGTGTTGGCCTCCTTGACGAGTGTCGCCTTCACCTTGGGAATCACGAGGTCATCGATGCCAATCGACAGGCCGGACCTCGTCGCGTATGAAAAGCCGAGGTCCTTGAGCCCATCGAGCATCGGGACCGTCGCCTTGAGTCCGCGCCGCAGGTAGCTGTACTGAACGAGCTGCTGCAGGCCCTTCTTCTTCAATAGACCGTTTACAAACGGCATCCCGTCCGGTAACGAGTTATTGAATACGACTCGTCCAACCGTCGTGTTCACGATCTTCCGGTCAACGGTCTCGACGGCCGTGTGCAGTACGTCCTGGTCGTCTCGGCCAACCGTGAGATCCATGAACTCACCGCTGATCCGGAGCCGAATCGGCGCCAAAGTCTCCACGTCCCCGGCCTCGAGCGCGAGCAGCACGTCGTTGACCGCCCCGAACACACGACCCTCACCCTTGGCGCCGGGCTTGGCTTTCGTCAGGTAGTAGCAGCCGAGCACGATGTCTTGCGACGGAACGGTGATGGGGGCGCCATTCGACGGAGACATGATGTTGTTTGACGACATCATCAAGACCGAGGCCTCGATCTGAGCTTCGGGCGACAGAGGCACGTGGACCGCCATCTGGTCGCCGTCGAAGTCAGCGTTGAACGCAGTGCAGACGAGCGGATGAATCCGAATCGCCTTCCCCTCGACGAGGACCGGCTCGAACGCCTGGATCCCGAGGCGGTGGAGCGTCGGTGCGCGGTTGAGCAGCACCGGGTGCTGGCGAATGACCTCCTCCAAGATGTCCCACACCTCGGGCTCGTGCTGCTCGACCATTTCCTTTGCCTGCTTGATCGTTGCCACCAGGCCTCGGTCCTCGAGCTTGTTATAGATGAACGGCTTGAACAGCTCGAGCGCCATCTTCTTGGGAAGCCCGCACTGGTTGAGCTTCAGCTCGGGCCCCACCACGATGACCGACCGTCCCGAGTAGTCGACTCGCTTTCCGAGCAGGTTCTGCCGGAACCGCCCCTGCTTTCCCTTGAGGGTATCGGAGAGCGATTTGAGGGGTCGGTTGTTGGCCCCTCGTAGGACACGACCCCGGCGCCCATTGTCGAACAACGCGTCGACGGCCTCCTGCAACATCCGCTTCTCGTTGCGAATGATCACGTCGGGCGCCTTCAGCTCCATCAGCTTCTTGAGGCGGTTGTTCCGGTTGATCACCCGTCGATACAGGTCGTTGAGATCGGACGTCGCGAACCGTCCGCCATCGAGAGGCACGAGCGGTCTGAGCTCTGGCGGAATGACGGGCACGATGTCCAAAATCATCCACTCGGGTCGATTCGTGGAACGCCGAAACGAGTCGACGACCTTGAGTCGCTTGGCGAACTTCAGCTTTTTCTGTGTCGACGTCTCTGCCCGCATCTTCACCCGAAGGTCAGTCGCGAGCTCCTCGATGTCGACCTGCTTCAGTAGCTCCTTAATGGCCTCGGCCCCCATCTGCGCTCGGAACTTTCCGCCGAACTCCTCTCGGGCCTTCCGATACTGCTCCTCCGTCAGAAGCTGGTTGTCTTTGAACTCGGTCTCACCGGGATCGATGACCACGTAGGCTTCGAAGTAGAGCACACGCTCAAGCTCACGCAGCGAGATATCGAGCAGGTGCCCGATGCGGCTCGGCAGCCCCTTGAAGAACCACACATGGCTGACTGGCGTCGCTAGGCTGATGTGCCCGAGACGCTCGCGACGGACCTTGGCTTGGGTAACCTCCACACCGCACTTGTCGCAGATCACTCCCCGGTGCTTCATCCGCTTATACTTCCCGCACAAGCACTCCCAGTCGGTCACCGGACCGAAGATCTTCGCGCAGAACAGGCCGTCGCGCTCGGGCTTGAACGTGCGGTAGTTGATCGTCTCCGGCTTCGTCACCTCACCGTGGGACCACGACAGGATCTTTTCGGGCGAAGCAAGACTGATCCGTATGGCGTCGAAGTCGACGGTCAACGAACTCCGTTCGTTGTAGCTTGGTCGCATGATGTTCCTTTCGATCCCGGTTACGGTGTCTCGGGCAGCACATCCTCGAGCGCGATTTCAGCCTCTAGCTCGGGAACCGGAATCTCCACCGGCTTCTTGGTCTTGATCAAGTCGACATCCAGGCAGAGGGCCTGCAGCTCGCGGACCAGCACGTTGAACGATTCGGGCAGCCCCGGCGTGAACGACGCATCGCCCTTCACGATGGCTTCGTAGATCTTGGCCCGCCCCGTCACGTCGTCAGACTTCGCTGTCAGCAACTCCTGCAGAATGTGCGCCGCGCCGTAGGCCTCCAGCGCCCAGACTTCCATCTCACCGAACCGCTGGCCACCGAACTGCGCCTTGCCTCCCAGTGGCTGCTGAGTGATGAGCGAGTACGGCCCGATCGAGCGAGCATGGAGCTTGTCGTCGACCAGGTGCGACAGCTTCAACATATAGATGTATCCAACCGTCACTTCCTGCTCGAACCGGTCGCTCGTCATGCCGTCGTACAGCACCGTTTTACCGCTGGAGGGCAGGTCGGCCTTGTTGAGCCATTGCTTGATCTCCGATTCGCGGGCGCCGTCGAAGACCGGCGAGGCGAAGTACAGCCCGAGCGCATGGGCGGCCCACCCGAGGTGGGTCTCGAGAATCTGCCCGACGTTCATTCGCGAGGGCACGCCGAGCGGATTCAGCACGATCTCAACCGGGGTGCCGTCGGGCAGGTGCGGCATGTCCTCCTCCGGCAGCACTCGCGCGATGACCCCTTTGTTACCGTGTCGTCCCGCCATCTTGTCGCCAACCGATAGCTTGCGCTTCATGGCGACGTACACCTTGACGAGCTTGATCACGCCGGGCGGCAGCTCGTCACCTCGGCGAATCTTCTCTTTCTTCTCCTCAAAGACCTGCTTGATGACCTCGACCTGACGCTCCGTGCGCTCTTCGATCCGATGCAGATCGCTCTCCAGCGACAGGTCGTCGGCATCGATGCGAGCCCGACAGAGGTCAAGGAAGGACAGCGACTTCATGACGTCAGTCGTGAGCGTCGTGCCGCTAGGCAGCACCACATCACGTCCATGCTGATCGAAGAGGTCGCTCGACAGCGTCTGGCCGACCAACATCTCGACCACGCGCTTCTTGACCTCGTCGTGGAGAATCCGAACCTCGTCTTCGAGGTTCCGCTCCATCATCTCGAGCTCTTCTGACTCGATGGCCAATGCGCGCTCGTCCTTCTCGATGCCCTTACGTGAAAAGATCTTCACGCCAACAACGATCCCCTCAATACCTGGGGGACAGAGGAGCGATGCGTCACGGACATCGCCTGCCTTCTCACCGAAGATCGCCCGAAGCAGCTTCTCCTCCGGCGTCAGCTGCGTCTCACCCTTGGGCGTCACCTTCCCGACGAGGATGTCGCCTGGCTTGACATACGCGCCAATGCGAATGATGCCGCTCTCATCGAGATCCTTGAGAAACCCTTCGGACACGTTCGGGATATCTCGTGTGATTTCCTCCGGGCCCAGCTTCGTGTCACGCGACTCGATGTCGAACTCCTCGATGTGAATCGAGGTGTAGTAGTCGTCCTTGACCAGGCGCTCGGACACCAAGATCGCGTCTTCGAAGTTGTACCCACGCCAGGGCATGAACGCGACCAGGACGTTCTGGCCGAGGGCGAGCTCTCCCACTTCGGTGCTCGGTCCGTCAGCCAGCACTTGCCCCGGGGTCACCTTCTGCCCGACCTGCACGATCGGCTTTTGATTGATACACGTGTTCTGATTCGAGCGCCTGAACTTCGTCAGGTTGTAGATGTCCGCCCCCATCTCCTTGGTCAGGTCCTCGGTGGGGCCTTCACCCTCCGCGCGCACGACGAGGCGTTGCGAGTCGACGTAGTCCACGGTTCCGCTGCGACGAGCGATCACGACCGCACCCGAATCACGCGCGGTGATGAACTCCATTCCCGTACCGACGAACGGGGCCCGAGCCCGCAGCAGCGGGACAGCCTGGCGCTGCATGTTGGAACCCATCAGCGCGCGGTTGGCGTCGTCATTCTCCAGGAAGGGCACGAGCGACGCCGCAACCGAGACTAGCTGTTTCGGCGAGACGTCGATGAACTCGACTTTGTCGCGAGGCGCCAGCAGAAAATTGCCAGCTTGTCGACAATTGATGCGCTCGTCGATCAGGTTGCCCTGCTCATCGAGACGAGCGTTCGCCTGTGCAATGACGTATCGATCCTCTTCCCAGGCCGACAGGTAGAAGGAGTGCGGCTCGTATTCGGCACCGCGCTTCTTCTTGCCCTTGGCGGCAGTGTTCTCTTTCACAATCTGGTCGGCACCCACGATCTCGCCGGCCTTGTGCTTCGTGCCGCCGGCGCTGGTAATGCGAACGAAGTCGATAGCGCGCCCGTCCTTGACTCGCCGATAGGGCGATTCGATAAAACCGAACTCATTGATGCGGGCGTAACACGACAGCGAGGAGATCAACCCGATATTCGGACCTTCAGGCGTCTCAATCGGGCAGATTCGCCCATAGTGCGTCGGGTGCACGTCGCGCACCTCGAAACCCGCGCGCTCGCGAGACAACCCCCCAGGGCCGAGCGCCGACAGGCGTCGCTTATGGGTGATCTCCGACAGCGGATTCGTCTGGTCCATGAACTGCGAAAGCTGCGACGAGCCGAAGAACTCGCGGATCGCGGCCATGACCGGCTTGGCATTGATCAGGTCGTGGGGCATCGCCGTGGCCATCTCTTGATAGACCGACATCTTCTCCTTGATAGCCCGCTCCATCCGCACGAGCCCGATGCGGAACTGGTTCTCGAGGAGCTCACCCACTGACCGCACGCGGCGGTTGCCGAGGTGATCGATGTCATCGACGTTCATCGGGTTCTTGCGAAGCGTCAGCAGATACTTGATGACTTCATAGAAGTCCTGCGGATGAAGCACCTTCTCATCGAGCGGCGTGTCCAGCCCGAGCTTCGTGTTGAGCTTGAGTCGGCCAACCCGTGAGAAATCGTACTTCTGGGGGTTGAAGAACATGTTCTCGAATAGGGAGCGCGAACTATCGAGCGTCGGCGGATCGCCAGGCCGAAGGCGACGATAGATCTCGATGAGCGACTCTTCGTGCGTGTGAATCGCATCCTTCTTCAGCGTGGTCGAGAGCACCGGCCCGACATCGTCACGCTCGGGGAAGAACACCTCGATCTCCTCGACCTTCTTCTCCTGCACCATCGAGATGATGCGCGGTGCAACCTCTTCATTCGCCTCGAGGATGACCTCGCCGGTCTCTGGATCGACGACATCCGCCGCGGCGAACGCGCCCTCTAACCCGGTATCGGACACCTCTACGGCGGCGACCCGGGCGGTCCGCAGCGCTGCAATCGCGCTCTTGGTGATCTTTTTCCCAGCGTGTAGCGCAACATCCGAACCTTTGATTTTGAGGTCCTTAGCCGCGCGTAATCCGACCAGGCTGTCATTCACCGCCCACTTCAACCCCTTGCGCGTCACCGTAATTCGGTCGACTTGATGAAAGGCTCGGATGATCTCGTTCGCGCTTCGCAATCCCAGGGCGCGGAGAAACACGGTCGCCAGGAACTTTCGCTTGCGATCGATTCGGACGTACAGGAGGTTCTTCGCGTCGTACTCGAACTCGACCCACGAGCCGCGGTAGGGAATGATCTGCGCCACGAACGCGGCCTTGTCCTCCGAGTGGAAGAAGGCGCCGGGCGACCGATGGAGCTGCGAGACGATGACCCGCTCGGTGCCATTGATGATGAACGTGCCGTTGTTCGTCATCAACGGGATATCGCCAAAATAGACTTCCTGCTCCTTGATGTCACGAATCGTCTTGACGCCCGTCTCGGGGTCCTTGTTCCACACGACGAGCCGGATTGAGACCTTGAGCGGCACTGCGTACGTCATGCCACGCTCCTGGCATTCCTCCACGTCGTACTTGAGCTTGAGCGCAACCGTGTTCCCGCACACGTCACACACCGCACCCCGCGCCTCGCTCGACTTGCCGCATGAGGGACAGACGACCTCGTGATCGCCGAGCGGGTCGACTTCGAGCATGGTGCCGCAGTTGTGGCACGGCTGACGCAGGTGGTGCAGCCCCGACAGGCGGTCGCACTTGCAGCGCCAATCGCCGATCGAATACTCGATGAACTCGAGCGACGAGTTCTCTCGGAAATCGCTAATCGGGAAAACAGACTTAAAGACCGACTGCAGGCCGGCGTCGTCGCGCTCGGCAGCCAGCCGATTCATCTGGAGAAAACGTTCGTACGACTTCTTCTGGATCTCGATGAGGTTCGGAATTGGAACCGTCGTCGTGATCTTCGAAAAGTTGATCCGTTCGCGGTTGGCGCTTTCTGGCAGGGTGTACACAGTTGAATCCTCGTCCTGGATCTGGTGCAGTCGTTATGAGTGCAGCGTGCAACGTGCAACAACGAATCGCCCGCCTCGGTAGACCTCTTGCGCCCGCCGAGACGGCCTGCGGAGCTGTGCTTGCAGGGGAACCTCCCTCAAGACCAGCGGTGGACCGGACATGGTCTGGTCCGGATACTACTTAATCTCAACCTTCGCGCCGACCTCTTCGAACTTCTTCTGAATCGCCTCGGCCTCGTCCTTGGGAATCGCTTCCTTGATGGCCTTCGGGGCCGCCTCGACCAGGTCCTTGGCCTCCTTCAGCCCGAGGCTCGTGACCTCGCGAACAACCTTGATGACGTTGATCTTCTTTGCGCCGACATCCGTGAGGGTGGCGGTGAACTCGGTCTGCTCTTCCTCGGCAGCCGCGCCACCACCTGCCGCGCCACCGGCTACTGCCATCGGCATCGCCGCTGCCGCCGAAACCCCCAGCTCCTCTTCCAGGGTCTTGACGAGCTGAGACAACTCGAGCACTGAGATTCCTTTGATGTACTCGACGACTTGTTCTTGGGTCACATCGGACATGGTTCCTTTTCTCCTATTCCGCTTTCTTCTGCTCAGCCTGGCTGAGCACACTCATCAAATCGCGTGGCACGGCGCTCAGGACGCGAACGAACTGCGTCGCGGGAGCCTGCATCACCATCAATAGCTTGGAAAAGAGCCCCTCTTTGCTCGGGAGCGATGCCAGGTCCGTCACGGCCGCCGGTTCGATCACCTGCCCTTGGACTACGGCGGCCTTCACTGTGAGAACCGGCGCCGTCTTGGCGAAACCGACCAGGGTCTTCGCAAGCGCCACGGGATCTTCGCTGCTGTACGCGATCGCCGTGGTCCCGCTGAAGTGGTCGGTCAATGACTCGAACGGCGTCCCCTGCACCGCGCGCCTGGCGAGCCGATTCTTCACGACGCGGTAGTGTCCCGAGACCGCCCTCACCTGCCTTCGGAGCTCCGTAGCTTGGGGGACGTCGACCCCTTTGAAGTCGACCACGATCACGTTCTCGATCCCACGGAGCTCATCACCGAGCTCCTGTAGCCGCGCTTCCTTGACTGCTCTACTGACTGCCATGTTCGTTCTCGGATCGAGCTCCTAGCCCTTGACCGCGGCCTCGATGTTGGACGTATCGATTCGCACGCCGGGGCCCATCGTCGAGGCTATCGCCACGCTCCTGACGTACTTCCCCTTGGCCGCGGACGGCTTTGCCTTTACCACACTCGACATGAGCGCCTCAGCGTTCTCAATCAGCTTCGCGGTCTCGAACGAGACCTTGCCGATCGCGGCGTGCACGATACCAGCCTTGTCGACGCGGTATTCGACCTTTCCAGCCTTGATTTCTTCAACGGCCTTGGTCACATCAACGGTTACAGTCCCGGTTTTCGGATTCGGCATGAGCCCGCGCGGTCCCAGCACCCGCCCGAGCTTGCCGACCGAGCGCATCATATCGGGCGTGGCGACCACGGCGTCGAAATCCATCCAACCGCCCTGGATCTTCTCAACGAGTTCGTCACCGCCAACGACGTCGGCCCCGGCGGCTTCCGCTTCCTTTTGCTTCTCGGACGACGCGATCACCAGCACTCGCTTGCTGCGACCGAGTCCGTGCGGAAGCACGACCGTTCCCCTCACCATCTGATCCGCGTGCTTTGGATTCACACCGAGGCGCATTGCCACCTCGACCGATTCGTCGAACTTGGCGAACTTGATGCTCTGCACGAGCGGAATCGCCTCTTCGAGCGCATACGTCTTGGCTTCAACTTTGGTTTTGGCCGCGCCGAAATTCTTCCCCGCCCCCGCCATCGCTTACCCTTCCACCTCAATGCCCATTGAACGGGCGGTGCCCGCCACGATCCGGGATGCCATGTCGATCGTGTCTGCGTTGAGATCCGGCATCTTCGTCTTGGCAATCTCCTCGACCTGAGCCTGCGTCACCTTGCCAACCTTGGTGCGATTGGGCTCACCCGACCCCTTGGCGATGTTGGCCGCTCGCTTCAGCAGTACGGCCGCGGGCGGAGTCTTGGTGATGAAGGTGAACGACCGGTCGGCGTACACCGTGACGACCGCGGGAATGATCATGCCATCCTGGCTTGCGGTCTTCGCGTTAAAGGCCTTACAGAAGTCCATGATGGCCACGCCGTGAGGCCCCAGCGCCGTCCCTACCGGAGGCGCGGGCGTGGCCTTACCTGCCGCGATCTGTAGCTTGATTTGCCCGATGATTTTTTTTGCCATTCGCCTTCTTCGACAGCTGAACCTAGAGCTTCTCGACCTGCAGGAAATCGAGCTCGACCGGTGTCGACCGGCCAAAAATCGTCACCATGACCTTCAACGTGTTGCGATCGATGTTCACGTCGTCCACCACGCCATTGAAGCTCGTAAACGGGCCCTCGTTAATGCGCACCTGGTCGCCCCTATCAAAGGTGTACTTCGGTTTCGGCTTCTCGGCTGCCACCGTGACCTGGTGAAGAATTTGATCAACTTCCTCTCGGCTCAGCGGCGTCGGCTTGACGCCCGCCCCGACGAAGCCGGTGACCTTGGGCGTGTTCTTCACGACGTGCCAGGCGTTGTCCGACATGATCATCTCGACCAAGATGTAGCCGGGAAAGAAACGCTTGGAGCTGACGACCTTCTTACCCCCGCGCATTTCGACGACGTCCTCGGTTGGAATCAAGACCTCGCCGATCTCGTCCTGGAGTCCGTACGCCTGAACGCGCTGCTGCAGCGACTCGGCCACCTTCTTCTCGAACCCCGAATAGGTGTGCACGATGTACCACTGCTTGGTGCTGACGTCCGTCATGAGGCCCCAAAGGCTCGAAACACCGAGCCGGTAATGGCGTTAAGCACCAGGTCGATGCCCCAGAGGTAGACGCCGAACATGACCGACGTCAGGATGACGACCAGCGTCGTAGCATACACTTCCTTGCGCGAAGGCCAGGTGACGCGTTTGAGCTCGTTCTGAACCTCCGACAGAAACGTGCGGCCGCGGTCCCACCACCCCATCGCACCTTTGGCGGCGGCAGCCGAATCTCGCGCCCGATCGAGCATCGCCGATTTCACGTTTGCGTCCTCAGCCTTCGGTTCGCGACAATTCGCGCCAGACCACCGCAGTTTGGCAGGCCAGGAGGGACTCGAACCCCCAGCCCCCGGTTTTGGAGACCGGTGCTCTACCAGTTGAGCTACTGGCCTTCATTTCTTAGCTCGCCGTCCACTCGCCGGGGCCCAAAGACCCGGCTCCGGGCCGGCGGGGCCGCGCCGTGCGCGCCCTTCCCGCTTCACTCCCTCGTGCGCCGGCTTCTTTACCTCGGGGCTACGCCCCGAACCCTCGCTCGGCCCTCGCTACTTCGTCTCGCGGTGCGATGTGTGCTTTCGGCACCACCGACAGTACTTCTTCATTTCCAAACGATCGGTCGTCTTCCGCTTGTTCTTGGTCGTGTTGTAGTTCCGTCGCTTACAGTCAGTGCAGGCGAGGATAACGATGTCTCTCATGACTCTTCTCGAAGGACGTGCGCGCGTCGCCTATTCGACGATCTCCGTAATCGTCCCGGAGCCCACGGTGCGGCCACCTTCGCGAATCGCGAACCGCAAGCCCTTCTCCAGCGCCACCGGCGTAATCAGCTCCACCGTCACCGCAACATTGTCCCCGGGCATCACCATCTCGACGCCGTCGGGCAGATTCGCCACGCCCGTCACATCCGTCGTCCGCAGGTAGAACTGCGGTCGATACCCGTTGAAAAACGGGGTGTGCCGCCCGCCTTCTTCCTTCGTCAGCACATACACCTGCCCTTTGAACTTCGTGTGCGGCGTGATCGACCCCGGCTTCGCCAGCACCTGCCCCCGCTCCACGTCGTCCTTCTCCGTGCCCCGTAACAGCACGCCGATGTTGTCCCCCGCCACCCCTTCATCCAGCAGCTTCCGGAACATCTCCACGCCCGTCACAACCTTCTTCTGGGTCGGCGTAAACCCGACAATCTCGATCTCCTCGCTCACCAGCACCTTGCCGCGCTCCACCCGGCCTGTCACCACCGTGCCGCGCCCCGAGATCGAAAACACGTCCTCGATTGGCATCAAAAACGGCTGATCAATGTCCCGCTCCGGCAACGGCACGTAGTCATCGACCGCCGCCATCAGCTCCTCGATCGATTTCTCGCCGTCCGCGTCGCCTTCCAGCGCCTTGAGCGCCGACCCCTTGACCACTGGAATGTCGTCGCCCGGGTAGTCATACGAGCTCAGTAGCTCCCGCACCTCCAGTTCGACCAACTCCAGCAGCTCCGAGTCGTCCACCATGTCCACTTTGTTCAGAAACACCACCAGCGACGGCACCCCCACCTGCCGCGCCAACAAAATGTGCTCCCGCGTTTGCGGCATCGGCCCGTCCGTGGCCGCCACCACCAAGATGCCCCCGTCCATCTGCGCCGCGCCCGTAATCATGTTCTTGATGTAGTCCGCGTGCCCCGGGCAGTCCACGTGCGCGTAGTGCCGTTTCGGCGTCGTGTACTCCACGTGCGCCGTCGCAATCGTGATCCCCCGCTCCCGCTCTTCCGGCGCGTTGTCGATCGAGTCGAACGTCCGGGCCGTATTCGTCGCGTCGTGCTTCGCCATGACCGACGTGATCGCCGCCGTCAGCGTCGTCTTCCCGTGATCAATATGTCCAATCGTCCCGATGTTGACGTGCGGTTTCGACCGATCAAATTTTTCTTTCGCCATCGTTCCTCACTTCGCCGTCACTCGCCGGGATCCAAAGGCCCGGCTTCGTTCCGGCGCGGCCGCGCTGTGCGCGACCCGACAACCCGCGAGCGAAGGCTGGAGCCGATGACCGGGCTTGAACCGGTGACCTCGTCCTTACCAAGGACGCGCTCTGCCTACTGAGCTACATCGGCTCATCAAACTCATCCGGCTCACGGCCCAGCCGAAACGGCATAATTGGAGCGGGAGACGGGGATCGAACCCGCGACCAACAGCTTGGAAGGCTGTGACTCTACCACTGAGTTACTCCCGCCTTCACACCTCATCCGTCCCGATGCGTCCCGCGCCTTCCGCCGTTAACTGGCCAACCAAAACCCCGCCGCGCTCGCGCTATGCGCAAGCGCTGGACAGGGGTGGTGGCGAGGGGAGGATTCGAACCTCCGAAGCCACTAGGGCGACAGATTTACAGTCTGTTGCGTTTGACCGCTCCGCAACCTCGCCGTTGCTCATGTCCGCCCGCAGCCTCACCGAACAAAAACCGCCGGCAGTACGCACCGGGGGGCTGGCCGACTGCCGCCGAACGTTGACCAACTATTGTGTTATGTGGAACAGCTTGCAAACCGTCTGGATGGCGCCGAATACCCGCTCACGCTTCGCCTTCACACTGGAGCTGGCGAAGGGATTTGAACCCCCGACCCGCTGATTACAAATCAGCTGCTCTACCGGACTGAGCTACGCCAGCCGGACAAATTCATGATCTTAGCACACCTTTCTCAGACCGGCAACGGAACAGACGATGCTCTCTCGATGACCGCGTTTGCGGGCACAGTCCACGCAACCCATTGCGTCTTCACACCTTATCGGGCCCGCTGCCGAACAGCCTCATACACGACGACGCCGGTCGCCACGGACACGTTCAGACTGGCGACTTGTCCAAGCATCGGAATCGACGCGAGGAAATCGCACCGCTCGCGGACCAGACGCCGCAGGCCGGTCCCTTCGGCGCCCACGACAAGCGCCGTCGACTGAGTCAGGTCAAGCTCGTGATACGGCCTGGCGACATCCGCATCCAGTCCAACCGTCCAGACTCCCAGTTTCTGCAGCTCGCCAATCGCGCGACTGACGTTGACGACGGGGGCCAGCCTGATGTGCGCCATTGCGCCGGCTGAGGCCTTGGCGGCCGCCGAACTTTTCGGAGCGGACCGGCGCCGCTGGTACACGATGCCGTCGACGCCCGCGGCCTCCGCCGTCCTCATAACGGCCCCGAAATTCTGAGGATCCTCAACGCCGTCGAGCACCACGATCAGTGGCGACCCTGACGCGAAGCGGACGAGATCCGTAACGGAGTGTTCGGCCGGGGCCACAACGCGCGCGACAACACCCTGGTGGACGCGGCCACCCGCCAGCCGGTCGAGCTCGGCCGGCTCCACGGGCTCGACCTGAACGCCGGCACGGCGCGCCGCCGCCAGGAGACGCTGAAGACGCGCGTCCCGCCGGTCGCTCACCCAGACAGTCGATGCCGTCGTCGCCTTGATCGACTCTGACACTGGGTTGATGCCGTAGACGATCATGCAGGCGAAACCGCCTCTTCCGACACCATCGCCACCGCGTGGACCGCGATGGCCTCGCCCCTGCCGATCGGTCCGACGCCCTCGCTCGTCTTGCCCTTAACGGTCACCCGGTCTGGATCGACGGAGAGTGCATCGGCAAGATTCTCGCGCATGCCGGCCGCGTAGTCACGAATCTTCGGCCAGTCCGTGATGACGACGGCGTCCACGTTCTGAACCCTGTACCCGCGAGCGTGCACGATCGCCGTTGCCCGTCGCAGCAGCTCGAGACTCACGGCATCTTTCCAGTCCGGGTCGTCGTCGGGAAACAGCTGTCCGATGTCACCCGCCCCGGCGCCGCCCAAGACCGCATCGGTAACCGCGTGACAGAGGACATCGGCATCGGAATGCCCGAACAGTCCGCGGTCGCCTGGTATGTCCACGCCGCCCAACACCAGGCGGCGCCCGTCGACGATCCGGTGCAGGTCGTACCCAACTCCCACCCGCAGCAGCGGGGACGGAGGGCGGTCGCCGGTCGTGACCGCCCGCGCCAGCCGCAGGTCGTGCTCTGTCGTGATCTTCATGTTTGTGGCCTCCCCCGGTACCACGCACACCGGATGCCCGGCCCGTTCGGCCAGCCCCGCCTCGTCTGTAGCGGCAATCCCCGACTGTCCGACCGCGATCGCGTCCAACAGGACGCGGCGGCTGAAGGCCTGCGGGGTCTGGGCAAGAAAGATCTGCTCGCGTGGCAATGTCGCGGTCACGAAGGTCCCGTCACCGTCGGCACGAATCTCTTTCACCGTGTCATGGGCTGGAAGCGCGGCGATGGCCGCCCCTGTCTCGGCCGCCGCGCGAACCACCCGCTCCACCAAGGACTCCGAACAAAACGGCCGCGCCGCATCGTGTACGGCAATCACGTCAGCGTTCGGCGCCGCGACGGCGAGACCGGCCGCGACCGAGTCCTGCCGGCGCGCCCCACCAGGCACGAATCGAGTCGGGGTGCCAAGCCGTGCCAACTTCGCCGAAACCTGCTCGATGAGGTCGCTGGGTAACGCGACAACGATCTCGTCGATCTCGTCGCTCTGCTCGAACGGCTCAACGCTGCGCTCGAGCAGCGTGCGGCCGCCGACGTCAAGCATCTGCTTAGGCACGTGCCCCCCGAGCCGAGTGCCGCGGCCCGCCGCCGCGATGATGGCCGTCACGAACATGTTCGCCCTTTCCAAACCCGACCGCGTGGTTGGCCGTGTTGGTCGCGCATTATGCTACGAATCGCCTTCCCGTACTGCGTCACGGTGCGTGCGTTGGTCGTCACCGTCACGTCGCTTGGCAACCGTCGTTGTGATGACATCGCGTGCTCGCCTGGCAAGGTCTCGAACATCAGCGCGACTCAGCCCGTGGGTCGGAATAGGATCATGAACGACGAGCTCGACCTGACCGGGACACGTCATCAAGCGCCTCTTGCGCATGACGTGGCGGCTCCCGACAATCGCAACTGGAACAACCGGCAGTCCGGCCTCGACGGCGAGCAGGAAGAGCCCGGCCTTGAACCGACCGACCTGCCCATCGGAGCTGCGGGTACCCTCCGGAAAAACAATCAGCGAGTGGGCGTGACGCATCAACGCCGCGACCTGTCGGAGGGTCTTCGCGCCAGCTCGATCTCGTTCCACCAACACGTGCCCGGTGTAGCGCAGGTGCCAGCCGAGCACAGGAAACGCGCCCAGCGAGGCCTTTGCGATGATCCGCAGCTGAAAGGGCACGTGGCAGAAGAGAATCGGAATGTCGTAGATGCTCTGATGGTTGGATACGAACACGTACGACTCGCCCGGCGGCACTCTCTCAACACCGGACGTCCGAACCTCGACGCCCGTCGTCGCGAGGATCAGCCACGACCACGTGCGGGCGCACCAATGCGCAATCTTTCCGTGTCGATCGACCAGCACCGACCCGAGCGACATAGCACCGAGCACGACCGTGTAGACCGTGATCGCTGGAATAAGCCAGAAGACCGTCCGCCACCAGTGGAAAGGGGGGATCATGTGGGGAAAAATTGGATTCCAGAGGATGCTCGAAAGGCAACCGGTTTCCTCCTGTCTCCGGTCTCCAGTCTCGTCCCTCCTCTCCTCATCCGATCAGCTCCTCCAACGCCTCTTCGACCGTCGAGACACCGACCAACTCGCACCCGGCGTCGGTAGAGACGACGGCGGCGCTGGCCGGCATGACGCAACGCGAAAAGCCGAGCTGCGACGCCTCCTTCACGCGTAGCCCAGCCTGCGGGGTGCCGCGCACCTCACCGGCGAGCCCAACTTCGCCGAACACCGCGGTTTCGGCACGCACGGGCCGGTTTCGTAGGCTCGACGCGACCGCCGCTACCACCCCAAGATCGGCCGCTGG
Organism: Vicinamibacterales bacterium; assembly: GCA_965216615.1. Lineage (GTDB taxonomy): Bacteria > Acidobacteriota > Vicinamibacteria > Vicinamibacterales > UBA8438 > CAUZIB01. The sequence goes on from CBDCGH010000023.1 coordinate 1,103,148, forward strand.
CTCGCTGACCGTGAGTCCGCCCGCGATGTTGACGAACACGTCCTCGGCCGCGACCGATAGCCCTGCTCGCTTCTCGAGCACGGCCAGTAGCAGCGACAAGCGGCCGTGATCAATTCCGCTCGCCATGCGGCGCGCCGTGCCGTAGTTGCCGCCACTCACCAGCGCTTGTACTTCGAGGAGTATCGGCCGCGAACCCTCGATCGAGCACAGGACGGCCGATCCCGCCGCATTCGACGCTCGCTCGGACAGGAACAGCTGCGAGGGATTGGGCACGGCGTGCAGGCCGTCCTCCTTCATCTCGAACAGACCAAGCTCACTCAGGGCTCCGAACCGATTCTTCACCGCTCGGATGATGCGGTGCGAGTGATGTCGTTCACCCTCGAAATACAGGACGGTATCAACAATATGCTCGAGCGCCTTGGGACCGGCGAGCGCCCCGTCCTTCGTCACGTGCCCGACGAGAAACGTCGGTAGATTTCGTCCCTTCGCGGTGAACAGGAGATGGGTAGCGGCCTCGCGCACCTGTCCGATGCTGCCCGGCGCCGACTGCAGCTTGAGCGAGAAGATGGTCTGAATCGAATCGATAACCAGCAGCGACGGCTTGATCCGGTCGACCTCTTCAAGGATTCGCTCCAGGCAGGTCTCCGCCAGCAGATACAGCGGGGCGTCGCCCACCCCAATCCGATCACCGCGTGCCTTGATCTGATGTTCGGATTCCTCGCCAGATGCGTAGAGCACGGTGCCGATCTGACGAGCTGCCCGCGCCGCGGCCTGCAGCAACAACGTCGACTTGCCGATGCCCGGTTCACCCCCGAGTAGGACCAGTGACCCGGGCACGATACCACCGCCGAGAACGCGATCGAACTCGTCAATGCCTGTAGCCAGGCGACCGGCTTCGGCGATCGTGATATCCGCGATCCGCGTCGCTGTGGCAGGCGCGTGGCGGCGATACCGTGCGCCTTCGGACACGTCGGCGACGGGGCGGACCTGCTCCTCAACCATCGAGTTCCACTCGCCGCAATCCGCACACCGACCGAGCCACTTTTGGGACTGTGCGCCGCACGATTGGCACACAAACACGGCCTTGGGCGCCGTCATGACTGATCTCCTGTCACATACACACGCTCAATCCGGCTTCCGGTTCGACACAGCACCTCGTGCGGCACGGTGCCGACCCATCGCGCCACCTCGGCGGCATCAATATGCTCGCCCCCCTGTTTGCCGATCACGACAACTTCGTCGCCCGGACTCACATCCACGTCGGTGACGTCGACCGTAATGGAATCCATGCACACCGATCCGATGATCGGAACGCGCCGGCCACGAACCAGCACGTATCCAGCACCCGGCAGCCGTACGTCGAGACCGTCTGCGTATCCGGCCGGAACAATGGCCACGCGGGTTGGCCGTCTTGCCGTGAACTGGGCGCCGTACCCCGACGTTTCGCCGAGGTGCATGCCTTTCACGGCGACGACGCGGCTGCGCAGAGACATCACCGGACGAACCCCAAGTCCTGTCGGTAGCCCGACGTCCGGCGGCACCACCCCGTAGAGCAGGAGACCCGGACGGACCGCGTCGTACCAGGAGTTGTGATCGTGAAGAAGTGCGGCACTGTTCGCCATGTGGAGCTCGACGTTCCGCAGGCCGAGTTGCGACAGCGTGTCCAATGCCGCCGCGAACCGCTGGCGCTGTATCCCGTACAGCGTATGGTCTGGATACTCGGCCGTCGCGAAGTGGGTGTACACCGCATCAAATGCAAGATTGGGGCTGGCAAGTACCGAGGGCAGAGTCGAGGCCAGGTTGTCATGACGGAAGCCGAATCGATTCATGCCGGTGTCGATCTTGAGGTGGCAGCGCAGGCGAACGTCTTGCTGCGCCGCCGTCGCCTGCAACGCCATCGCCGCCGAAGGCGAAGAGACCGTCGGCGTGAGCTCCTTGTCAATGACGCCGGCCAGATCGCTCGTGCTGAGCGCCCCAAACACCAGGATCGGCACTCTGACGCCGGCATCACGCAGCTGAACGCCCTCTTCGATGTCCGCGCACGCCAGCATCGTCGCGCCGGCGGCCTCGAGCGCGAGGGCTGCCGGATTCAACCCATGCCCGTAGGCATTGGCCTTGACGACGGCGATGACGGCTGGTCGCCCTTCTGGCACGCCGGCGGCGACAAACGCACGGATCGCCCGATAGTTGGCCTTGAGTGCTTCGAGGTCGATGCGTGCGAACGTCGGACGAACCACGTGTGCCCGATCACTCCTGGACAGGACTGAGATTGGCAAACCGGGTGAACTGCTTCAAGAACGCCAGCCTCACCGTGCCAGTCGGGCCGTTGCGCTGCTTTCCGATAATGATCTCAGCCAAGTTCTCGTTCTCAGGCGTCGGGGAGTACTGCTCTTCGCGAAACACGAACATGACCACGTCGGCATCCTGCTCGAGGGCGCCCGACTCTCGCAGGTCTGCCAGCTGTGGACGCCGGTCAGTCCTCGACTCCGGGCCGCGGCTGAGCTGCGACAACGCGAGCACCGGAATATTCAGCTCTTTCGCCAGCCCCTTCAGTGCTCGCGAGATCGAGGCCAACTCCTGGGTTCGGTTCTCGAACCTCCCTCTCCCTTGCATGAGCTGTAGATAGTCGACCATCAGCAGATCGAGCCCATGTTCGGCCTTGAGGCGGCGAGCCTTCGCGCGCATCTCGAGCACCCTAATTGACGCGCTATCGTCGATGAAGACGCGCGCCTCAGACAGGCGGCCGAGCGCCTTCGACAGTTGGCCATAGTCACGTTCGCTCAGGAAGCCGCCGCGAAATCGGTGCGCATCGACCTCAGCCTCGGCTGTCAGCATGCGCATGAAGAGCTGCTCCTTCGACATCTCCAGGCTGAAGAGGCCGACCGAGCGATCCATCTTGATGCCGACGTGCTGCGCGATGTTGAGCACAAAACTGGTCTTGCCCATCGAGGGTCGGCCCGCGATGATGATGAGGTCCGAGCTCTGGAATCCAGACGTCAGACTGTCGATGTCGACGAATCCCGACGGTACCCCCGTGACCATCCCCTTGTGTTCCTGCAGCTGCTCGATGACTGAGAAGCTGCCTTGGACGAGATCACTGAGTGGCACGAAACCCGAGTGGATACGATCTTCTGCAATTGCGAAGATCTCCTGCTCGGCCTGGTCCAGAATGGTGTCCGCATCCTCCTCGGCGCGATACGCGGTGGAGAGAATTTTTCCGGCGGAGTGAATCAAGTTACGTAGCGTCGACTTTTCTTTGACGAGTCTGGCGTAGTGCTCGACGTTGGTCGAGCGCGGCACGCCGTCCGCAAGCGACGCGATGTAGGCGGCGCCGCCGACCGCGTCCAAATCGTCGGTGCGGCCGAGCTCATCTTTCAGCGTGACGAGGTCGATCGCTTGGCCGCGCTCATTCAGGCCAACCATCTTGTCGAAGACGCGGCGGTGGGCATCGCGAAAAAAATCGCGCGAGTCGATCAACTCGGCAGCGACGTTGAACGCGTCGTTGTGGATGAGGATGGCGCCGAGCACCGAGCGCTCGGCCTCGAGATTGTGAGGAAGCGTCCGCTCGTCCGCTGACACCGTGGAGGTTTCGACCATCGACTCGCCTACGATGCTTTCGTGCCCCGGTTCTGTGCCGAGCTGACTCTTCGGCGGTCGACGGTCCGGCCTGGCCGTCAGCGCCGATTCAGGCGACGCGTCCTCTAGCTAGCCGATGGGGTGGGATCGCGGCCCGTGTCGCCAGCGCCAGCGCTCGTACCGGCCTCAGTGTCATCACCTTCCTCGGCCTGTTTCACAACGCGAACTTTCAGGAACGCCGTGACCCCACGGTGCAGCTTGATTGGGACGCTCGCCTCTCCCAACGTCTTGATCGGATCGGACAATTGGATTTTTCGCTTGTCCACGTCGAGCTTGTGCGACCCCAGAAACTCGGCGATATCAGCTGATGTGACCGAACCATACAGCGCCTCGGTCTCACCGACGCGGCGGACCACGACGCACTCGAGGCCGCCGATCCGCTTCGCGACAGCTTCGGCTGCCCCCTGCTCCTCCGCCTCGAGCACGACAGCCTTCTCCTGTTCGCGCTCAATCTGACGTTGATTTGATGCGGTCACTGGCAGCGCCAGCTTGCGCGGAAGCAGGAAGTTTCGCGCGTAGCCGTCGGCGACCCGAACCACCTCCCCGCGGTGGCCCAAATGCTCGACGGTCTCCTTTAAGAGCACTTCTTTCACAGTCTGACCTCAGTCGGTTGAATACGGGATGAGCGCCAGCTGCCGCGCCCGCTTGATTGCGGTCGTCAGCTTTCGTTGATGCTTGGCGCAGGTCCCTGAAATCCGTCGGGGCTGGATCTTGCCACGCTCCGGGATGGACATCATCAGCTGCCGCACGTCCTTGTAGTCGATATAGTCGATCTTGTCGACACAGAAGCGACAGACGCGTCGACGACGAAACCCGCCGCGCCGCGGACCACCGCTACTCTCTTTCGCCGGTTTCCGACCCCTCCCTGGACTCATTCCGATACCTCCGTCTGCTCGCTCGGCGACGTGGGCTGAGCGTCATCACGCGCGCTCGTGTCAGAGGTCGCAGCCGTAGCGGCCGCGGCACCCGCCGGCGCGGCGGGCGCGAGCCCTCGTGCCGTCCGCCGTCGCGTCGAACGAGACTGGCGCCGCTCGCGAGCGCGCTGCGCCTTTCTCAAGTCCTCATCGACCCGTACCACGAGGTGCCGCAAGACCGTGTCCATCACTTTGAGCCGGCGGTCGAGCTCTTGGACCGACTCGGGCGGGCCGTTGACCAGCGCAACGATATAGGTGCCGTCCTTGTGTTTGCCTATCTCGTACGCGAGTCGGCGGCGGCCCCAATTGTCGGTGTTCTCAATGCGACCGCCAAGGCCGGTGACGATCTCCTCGACCTGCGTGTGAAGCGCACCGACCCCGTCCTCTCCGACCTCCGGAGAGACGAGATAGACTAGTTCGTATTGTCGTGTATCAGACATCAGACTCCCTTCGGACTCAACGGCCGCCGTCAGTCAGGCGGCAAGGAGCGGTGTAGGGACCACTCTATTCCGGCTTCGACTCATTCTCCTCTCCGGGCTCGCTCGGGCCCGGACCTGCGTTGAAGCGGTTCATCACGTCTGTGATCCCAAGCTCGATGAACATATCCACGGCATCCGCTGCCGTGCCGACCATCTTTGACGCAACCTCCTGCTCATCGCGGTCGAATCTCGCCAGCACATGGTCGGCAAGATCCCGGCGTCCCCCGCCGCGACCGACCCCGACTCGCAAACGCGGCACTGACTGGGTTCCAAGCGCCTCGATCACCGACCGAAGCCCGTTGTGGCCACCATCGGAACCATCGGGCCGAGCGCGGAGCCGCCCGAGCGACAGATTCGCGTCGTCCACAACCAGCAGCATCTCGGCACGCTCGATGCGAAAATAACGCGCCAGTACGCCGACTGCGTCGCCGCTCCGATTCATGAACGTCAACGGCTTGGCCAGAATGACCCGAGCCCCGGGACCCCGCTCGCGAGCCATGACCGCGTCTGCCGGGCTCGAGCCGAACTCGACTCCGCGCCGCGCCGCCACGAGATCGAGTACTGCGAACCCGACGTTGTGGCGGGTCGACGTGTACTTCGGGCCCGGATTCCCCAGCCCGATTATAAGTTTCACGCAACCCGCCGTGTCGTCCAACAGCGATCAAGAATCGCCCGAACCTTCGTCTTCGGCCTTGCCCTTCTTGACGACCTCGGGCTCATCACCCTCAGCCGCGGCCGACTCCTCACCTTCAGGCGTTGCACCTTCCTCAGCGACCTCTTCTTCTTCAACCTTAGGTGCTATCACGTGAACCAAGAGCGTATCCGGATCGCTCACCGGCGACCAAACGGCGTCGCCGATCACCTCGCGGAGCCGGACGCCGTCGCCGATCTCCAGATCGTTGATGTCGACCTCGATATGCTCCGGTATCTCGGTCGGCATGCACTCGACCTGCACCTCACGATGGACGAAGTCAACCAGCCCGCCCTGCATCTTCACACCAATCGGCTCGCCCGAGAGGAGCACCGGCACCGTCACGGTAATCGCCTTGTCCAGGGCAAGCCGGTAGAAGTCGACGTGCAGCAACTCACTGTCGATCGGGTCGAGCTGAAACTCCTTGACGAGCACCTGGTGTGACATCCCATCATCGACGGTGAGAGAAATCAGGGTGTTGACACCTGACTCCGAGTACAGAATCTTCAATAGCGCGTCCGGGTCGACCGAGACCGAGGCGCCGCCGGCGGACTCGCCGCCGTAGACCACCGCGGGAAGCTGCCCAGCTCGACGCAACCGTCGAGCCTCGTTCTTGCCTCGTCCCTCACGCGTGACCGCCGCCAACGTCGCTTCCATAGTCTCTCCGCGTCCTCACTCGATCGGCGTGGCCCTACACGAAGAGCGACGACACCGATGTTTCCTCGTGAATACTCTGAATGGCCTTGCCCAACAGCGAGGCCACCGATAGGACATGAATCTTGGACGAGTCGGCGCACTCGGGTCGGGTCGGGATCGTGTTTGTCACGATCAGCTGCTCGAGCGCCGATTCCTCGATCCGCTGCAATGCTGGCCCGGAGAGCACACCGTGCACGACGCAAGCGAAGACGCGAGCCGCGCCAGCGTCGCGCAGTGCAACGGAGGCCTGCTGCAGCGTGCCGGCGGTGTCCACGATGTCATCCTGGATGATGCACACCCTGTCCCTGACCTCACCCACAACGTGCATGACCTCCGCGTGCCCATCTTCCGAGCGCCGCTTGTCGATGATGGCAAGGTCGGCGTCCAGCCGCTTGGCATAGGCACGAGCGCGCTCGACGCCGCCGGCGTCAGGCGACACGATCGTGACGTCCTTTCCATCCCCGATCTTGGTGAGGTGATCAATGAAGACCGGCGCCGCGAACAAGTGGTCGACCGGGATATCGAAGAATGCCTGAATCTGAGCTTTGTGCAGGTCCATTGTCAGCACACGGTTGGCTCCCGCCGCGCCCAGTAGGTTGGCGACGAGCTTCGCGGAAATCGGCACTCGAGGCTTATCTTTTCGATCCTGCCGCGCATACCCGTAGTACGGGATCACTGCCGTGATACGAGCGGCCGACGACCGTCGGAACGCATCGATCATCACGCAGAGTTCCATGATGTGTTCGTCCACTGGCGTCGATGTCGGTTGCAGCACGAAGACGTCGGTGCCTCGAATGTTCTCGTCGATCTGGAACGAGACCTCACCGTCCGAGAACCGCTTGAGGGCCGCCCGGCCCAACGACCCACCGAACCCGGCCACGACTTCCTGCGCGAGCGCGGGATGCGCACTTCCCGAGAACAGCTTCAACTCGCCGTTGTGCGTAGGCACTAGCTCACCCTCATGAGTATGTTGGTTGGGGCGGAAGGATTCGAACCTTCGAATACGGGATTCAAAGTCCCGCGCCTTACCGCTTGGCCACGCCCCACCGACTGGCGCTGCCTCACCGACTCAACGCTGATCCGCGGGCGGGACGTCCCACATAGCAGCACCGCTTCCCTCTCCCCCGCGACGCGGCGCACGATGGCGCTGTGCGCTCGCTGCGCAATCAAGTACTGTACCCGATGAGCCTGACTCGGGCAAGACGGCTGTCGCACAAGTCGTGCCCCCGTCACTCCCGTTCATCGCTCAGCGCTGAACGCGGGCCAGGGCTGCAAACTCGGGACGAGTGAGGGTACGCGTGACCAGCGTCCGCCAGCCCGCGGACCGCGCAGCACGTCGAGCGGAGATTGCTCGAGCGCGCGTCGTGTACAGCCCGAAGACCGTTGATCCGCTTCCAGTCATGGCGGCGTGTACCGCGCCGCCGGACTGCAATCGAGCGACCATCCTGGAAACGGACGGGTGACGGCTGGTGACCGTCGCCTCGAGGTCGTTCGTCAGGAGGCGCAGACGGGCCCGCCAATTGCGGGGCAGCGCCGTCGACACATCCGGCGACTCCCTGCCGTACCATCCATACGCGTCCCGAGACGATATCTCGAACCCGGGAACCGCTAGCACGACCCAGAATCGACCCATGTCACGTAGCTGGCGCAGCACGTCACCTCGGCCGGTCCCAAGCGCGAGGCCACCAAACAGAAAAAACGGCACGTCGGCTCCCAACCCGGCCGCCAGATGGCGGAGCCGATTCGTCCCAGGCGAAAACCCCCACAATACGCAGAGCCCACGCAACGCGCTTGCCGCGTCGCTACTACCTCCGCCTAATCCAGCTGCCATCGGAACGCGCTTCGTGATGTCTATGGCGACGCCGTGCGGCGGTCCGGCGTAACCCATTTCGGTCCAGAGCGCACAGGCCGCCATCCACACGATGTTCCCCCGATTTCGCGGAACCCCTCGCGAGCGACTGCGCACGGCCAACGGCCCCTTGCGCGCAGTCAGCCGGATGGTGTCGTGCAGACCAACCGACTGCAAGATCGTGCGAAGCTCGTGATACCCGTCCGGCCGCCGGCCGAGGATGCGGAGATCAAGGTTGAGCTTTGCTGGCGCCCGCACGATCAGCGACACGACTCGTTGTTCTCTTCCTGGCTTGACGGCACGGCGAGTGGTCCTGTGCCCTGGCGTAGATTGTCGAGCGTGATCGGGACATACCCCTCGGGCACCTCGGCCACGAACACCTGAGGATCCAGCTCGAGATTCAAACTGACTTGAGACATCGCCGCTGTGAGCTCGGTCGCGGGCGTCGTGTCGATTGTGCGAACCTCGACTCGCCTCGGCAAGCCACGCACGTGATCGGAATACTCAATGAGCAAGCCGGGGCGTGCTCCGGCCACGACGACCAGCTCGTCGTCGACAGTTCGCACATAAGCGCTCCCACCCTGTTCGGTGTCGACGACCATCCAGCCATCGGGATAGGCACGTCCTCCAATTGGCCTCGCGTCGAACACCACGCAGCCCGTCAGCACGGCGCGCAGATCATCCGCACCGAGTGTGAGGCCTGTCAGCGCGGCAATCAGTTCACTGGGGTCTTCATCGGTCACGACGTGACGCTCCCGAGGCAGGACCAGCTGAGCCAACCCTGGCTCGGCTGCGAGGACGAACCCGACCCGTCCGAAAGGCGCGACACCCTCCAAGCGCAGCGACGACGGGCGGGCCAGTGCGGCGCGGACCCGGCCCCGAATTCGAGCGTCTCCGGTCCGGCCGCGGATGGCAAGCACGGCCTGCATCGTCGTGACGTTCCGGCAGGCCGTCATGGCCGCTTCGAAGGTTTCGGTATAGGCGAGCAGTGGACGACCCGGACCGTCAGGGAGACGGAACCGCGACGAAGTTGCGCACCCGCTCAGACAACACAGTCCAGCGAGCGCGTAGAGGATGACTGAAAGTCGCACCCGTGGCGGGTGGACTACCGACGCGACCGGCGCCGTGCGTCCTCCATCTTCTGCTCGATGGCCGCGGACTCGACGTCTTCCCGATCGCCCGCCAGCGCGGTCTCCCACGCTTCGACCGCCTCGGCAAAGCGACCCAGCCGATACAACAGGTCGCCCAGGTGGTCTTGAATCACCGAGTTCCACACCATCTGCTCGCTTGCCTGTCGGAGGTGGGTCTCGGCCAGGTCGAGCCGATCCAGTTTGAAGTACGCCCAACCGAGACTGTCGAGATAGGCGCCATTGTGCGGGTCAATCTCAATCGCGCGTTCGAGTAATCCGACCGACTCCTCCAGGCGATCGCCTTGGTCAGCCAGCATGTACCCCAGATAGTTGAGCGCGGCCGCGTGCTCGGCGTCGTGCTCCAGCACACGTCGGAACGCCTGCTCCGCCTCGTCGTACCGGTCATCGCGCTCCAAGAGCGCGCCGAGCTGGAAAAGGATAGATACGTTGTCCGGAAAGGACGCCGTCGCAGCCTCCAGCAGGTCGACCGCATCATCCAGCCGATCGTAATCAGCGTAGTATCCCGCCAGTGCGATGTGTGCAGTGGCATCATCGGCGTTCTGCGCCAGCATCCGCCGGAGCACGCGAACGCCAGCATCAACCTCACCCTGGTCTCCGAGCATCCGGGCCTCGAGTCGAACCAGTGTGAGGGTGCTCGGATGTCTGGCCTGTACGCGCTCGAGTGTCGCTCGCGCGTCGTCCAACCGTCCCGCGTCCAGGTAAGACTGCACCAGCCGGGCACCAAACGCGAGTGACGTAGGCAACAGATCCGCAGCTTCGGCGTACGCGCGGATCGCAGCGTCTGTGTCTTGAAGTCGCTCGTACGCGAACCCGACTCGACCAAGCAGACTCGCGATTTGGTTCGCGCGGAGGTTGCCTTGGCGGGCTCTCTCGATCGCGGGTTCCAGTGTATCGACGACCGCCCGATGATCGTGGCGCCGAGCCTGCACCTGTGCGAGCGCGTACGGCCCACGAATCCCGTTTGGTTCGATCTGGATCAAATTCCGCGCGGTCGCCGCCGCCCCATCGAGGTCGCCAAGCTCGAGTTCCACCTCGGACAAGCGGTACAACGTCGAGCCGTCGTTCGGTCTGAGCTCCGTGAGCTCCCGAAGCTCGTCACGCGCGCGCGCGACGCTGCCAACCTGCAGCAAGGCATCCGCGAACGCGCGCCGCGCGGCTGCATCACGCGGGTTGCGCGCCATGGCTTTTTCGAAGACCTGAATCGCCTCGTCCCAACGACCTTGACCACCGTACAGCTCACCGAGCCGCCGCAGCGCACGCGACGAAGGTCGCCCGCTCGCGACGAGACCTTCGACGACAGAGACGGCGTCGTCTGATCGACCCGCTTCCTGGTACGCCTCGGACAGCAGGAGTCCGCCCTCGGTAAAGCCGGCGTCGTCCTCGAGCAGCTTTTCCAGCAAGTCTATCGTCCGACCGCTGCGGCCTTGCCGCAGATACAGACGGGCCAGCGTCAGCTCGACTTGGTAGTCGGGGAGGATCGTCTTGCGAGCCTGCTCGAGATGCTCAATGGCGCGCGCGACGTCGCGCTCCGCGCCGCCGCGAATCCCCCCCTGGGCCGCGAGCACCAGACCCAGGATGCGATGCGCCGTCAGATTGTCGGACTCGCGCTCGAGCGCGTCGTTCGCGGCGCGAACGCCGTCTTCGATCCGATCGTGACGGACATACAGCGAGGCAAGCTCGCCGAGAATCTCTCCGGTGTGATCATCCAGGTCGGCCGCCTCACGCAGGGCCCGAATCGCACCCTCGACGTCGTCCTCGCTTTCCAGGTGCCGCCCGAGCAGGAAGAGCCGATATGCGTCGGCCTGCGCCTCGACCGAAACACGGTCGTCGGTGGACTGGCCCCAGCTGTTCGCGGGCACGAACGGGCACATTGCAAGGAAGGCGACCGCCCAGCGTACACTCGACCACATCCTACCTGGATTGTTCCATAGCTGGCGGTTGGCGACAAGCGGGTCGCCGAGTCCGCACGATCGTCCCGCTGACATTTGGTATATTGGCCCGGGCACAGTCCCAGGAGGCTTGAACGTGGGCGTCGATCCCGAGCTACTCGAAATCCTCGCATGTCCAAAGTGCAAGACCCCAGTCGTCTTGGTCAACGACGGCGCAGGTCTCAAATGCGAGCAGTGCCGGCGTGTGTATCCGATCAAGGATGACATCCCGGTCATGCTCATCGACGAGGCCACCATAGAAGCCTGAACCTGATGTCCACCTCAGCGGTCGCGGTACCGACCGTGCTTCCTCCTCGTCTCGAAGTCGCGGCGTTTGTCTCCCTCTGCCTATTCGTGGGCGTGCTGCAGCTCTCGATCGCGGCGTCGGCCCTGCTACTGACGCTCACGATCGCGCTCTGGCTCGGCGTAGTGGTCAGCGGGCACGAACAACTCGAAGTTCCGCCTCTCTTCTGGCCCCTCGTTGCGTACGCGGCGTACACGATGATCTCGGTGGCGGCCTCGATCGATCCGCTCGCCAGTCTTGCGGATGCCAAGGAGGTACTACTCTTCCTGGTCGTGCCGGTTGTCTACCGGCTGGCTCGCGGTCGGTCAGCGCTGACGGTGTCGAACATCATCATCAGCGTCGGCGCCGTCACCGCCGTCTACGGAATCGTGCAGTACGGGATCCTCGAGTTCGACACGCTCGGCCAACGACCTCAGGGCTCAATGGGCCACTACATGACGTTCTCAGGTTTGTTGATGCTCGTGATCGGGCTGTCGGCGTCTCGCATCCTCTTCGGCACGACGGAGCGATTGTGGCCAGGGTTGGTCTTGCCGGCGCTCGTCGTCGCCCTGGCGTTGACCCTCACACGCAGCGCCTGGGTCGGGGCGTGTGCCGGTGTCGGACTTCTCCTTGTCCTCAAGGACCGCCGATTGCTGGCGGCGGCTCCCGTCGTCGCGGCGCTGCTGTTTGCCATGGCGCCCGCCACGGTCACGGACCGCGTGTACTCAACATTCGACCTTCAGGATCCAACCAACCGAGACCGGTTCGCGATGGCGCGGGTGGGCGTGCGGATCATCCGGGATCACCCCCTGACCGGCATTGGGCCGGACATGGTTCAGGTCGTCTACCCGGACTATCGCGATGCTGACGGCGTCAATGAGACCAACCCGCACCTCCACAATGTGCCGCTCCATATCGCAGCAGAGCGCGGGCTGCCTGCGCTTGGCCTGTGGTTTTGGTTCATCCTCGTTGCGGTGCGCGAGCTGGCTCGCAGTCTCCGGCACGCCGCATCGCGGCCCCTGGCGGCAGGGGGACTCGCCGCGATCGCCAGCATGCTGGCTGCCGGCATGTTCGAATACAACTTTGGCGACTCGGAGTTCTTGATGCTGTTCCTCGTGATGCTCACGCTGCCGCTCGCCGCTCTCCAGGCAGCGCAGGACGCAATCGGCACTAGGATGGGTGAGACGACGACCGCCGATGCAGGTAAAACCGGCGCTAGTGTCTGAAGTGCCGTCGTCCGGCAAACACCATCGCCATCCCGTGCTCGTTTGCCGCCGCGATGACCTCCTCATCGCGCCGCGAACCACCGGGCTGCACGACGGCCGTCGCGCCGGCCTCCGCAATCGCATCGAGACCGTCACGGAACGGGAAGAAGGCGTCGGATGCCGCCACGGTGCCTGCCAGCGTGCCTCCGGCCTTCAGCGTCGCGACGTTGACGGCATCGACTCGGCTCATTTGACCGGCACCAACCGCAGCTGCGCGGTCGTGCTGTGTGAAGACGATCGTGTTCGACTTGATGTGCGCGCAGATCCGCCACGCAAACCGGAGCGCCGTCCACTCGGCATCCGTTGGTGCTCGCTGGGTCGCCACGCGGAGTACGGTGTCGGGCGCAATCTCGACGCCGTCGGCCCATGCCATCTGAGCCTCGATGACCCTGTCGCGCTCCTGTACGAGCAACGCCCCGAGAATCGAGCGAATCTCACGCCCCTTGACGCCGCCGTCGCCGATGCCGCTGACGTCGGCCAGGACGACGCGCAAGTTCTTCTTTGTGGCGAGGATTTCGCGCGCCGCGGCGCTCGCGCTTGGGGCCACGACCGCTTCGATGAACGTGCTGGCAATGGCCGTAGCGGTCGGCGCGTCAATCTCGCGATTGACCCCCACGATGCCGCCGAATGCCGAGAGTGGGTCGACCTCGCGGGCAGACACATAGGCGGTCTCGAGTGCATCGGCTGTCGCGGCTCCGCAGGGGTTTGTGTGCTTGATCACTGCGGCGGCGGGCTCTGTGAACTCCGCGACGATCCGCGCAGCAGCATCCAGGTCCAACAGATTCGTGTAGGACAAGGCTTTCCCTTGCACGACCTCCGCCGTGCCAAAGCCCCATGCCGGATCATCTGGGTAAATCGCGGCTGATTGATGTGGGTTCTCCCCGTATCGAAGGTCGTGGGTCTTCGGCACGGACACATGGAGATGATCGGGCGTCTCCCCCCCGAGATTCAGCGGGGTATGTTCGAATCGGCCCGCCGACGTCGTCACCCGCGCTAGCGCGGTCGCGATGGTCGCGTCGTACGACGCGGTGTGAGCGAACGCTTTTTGCGCCAAGCTGAAGCGAAACGTGGGGTCAGCGCCACCCGGCCGATCGAGCGCCTCGAGAACGGCCTCGTAGTCGTGTGGGTCGACCACGATCAGGACGTCCGAGAAATTCTTCGCGGCGGCCCTCACCATGCTCGGCCCCCCGATGTCGATCTGCTCAACCAGTTCCTCGAAACTGGTGTCCGAGCTCGCTGCGGCTTGGGCGAACGGATACAGATTGACGACGACGATATCAATCGGATGGATGCCCTGCCCTGCGATCGCTGCCAGGTCGTCGGGCCGATGACGCCGAGCCAGAATCCCTCCGTGCACCGCCGGGTGCAGCGTCTTCACACGGCCGTCCATCATTTCCGGAAACCCGGTGACCCGCGATACGCCTTGCACGTCGAGTCCGGCCGTCGAGAGCGCGCGAGCGGTACCACCGGTCGACACGATCTCGATCTGTCGGTCGGCTAGCCCACTCGCCAACTCGACCAAACCTGTCTTATCGGAGACGCTCAACAACGCTCGCATATTCGTACCTGTGTGGATGTCGCTACGCGTCTCGAATCAGGAGCCACAGCAGCGGCAGCCACAGCTCCCGAGCAAACGGAATCGGCCGGTCGTCAATGAGCACGAGGCAGTCGTCGTGTCGTCCCACGATCTGGAACACCGCTCGAAGCTCGGTCGCGTCGTCGGGATAGAACCTTGCGCGGTGGCGAAAGTTCTCGCCCTGGCCAACCTCGCGGTACTCTGGAGCGCGTTTGGCCAGCGACACCGCCTGCTCGTAGTCGTCAGCCTCGAACCTTGGAAAGCTGAGCGTGACCGAGAACGGGCGGTCGGTCGCCCCGAACAGCACATCATGCAGGTCTGGGTCGATCGCAGCGAGTTCTTCCGGCGTCGGCTCCTCTGACGGCTCAACATAGGGCCAGAACCGCTCCGTTGGTCGGTGCTCAAGAGGCGCGGGAGGCGTGTCCTGCGGATCAGAGGGAATGCGCGAATCGCTCATGAATCGAACGTGAGCGTGATGGTATCCTGAAGGTTCGAACGCCGGCAAGGTGGAACTGCCGATGAACATCCGTCGCGTCATCCCCTCGATCGAGCAGCTCCGCCAACGCGACTCAGTGCGCGTCCTCGAAGCTCGGTACGGTCTGCGACCTGTGGTCGACGCGCTGCGCGAAGAAGCCGAAGCGCTGCGCGAGGGCATTGAGCAGGGGGCGGTCGACGTCGCCGACCGCGAACGCGCCGCAGCGCACATCGAACGCGAACTCGGGGAGCGACTCGCCGCAGCTCTCTCGCCGTCGCTCCAGCCGGTGATCAACGCAACCGGTGTCATCATTCATACGAATCTCGGGCGGGCGCCGCTGTCGCCGGCTGCAATTCAGCGCATCGCCGAGGTGGCGGCCGGGTATTCGACACTGGAATACGACCTCGCCACCGGGGCTCGCGGCAGCCGGTCGACTCACGCCGCGAGGCTCCTCTGCCGGCTCACCGGCGCACACGCCGCGGCGGTCGTCAACAACAACGCGGCTGGCCTTCTGCTGGTGCTCTCGGCCTTAGCCGAAGGACGAGAGGTCATCATCTCGCGGGGAGAGCTCGTCGAGATCGGCGGAGGATTTCGCATCCCGGACGTGCTTCGCCAATCTGGCGCCCGCATACGAGAAGTGGGCACCACGAACCGAACCCGGCCAGAAGACTACGGCGCCGCGGTCAACCCGAACACGGCGCTCATTCTGCGCGTGCACCCGTCCAACTTCAAGCTGGAGGGGTTTGCCGAGCGCCCCTCGTTGAGTTCGGTCGTCGACATGGGGCGGCGGCTCGAGGTGCCGGTGGTGGAAGATCTCGGAAGTGGCAATCTCCGGTCCGAGCTGGGTCAACCGCCGATACCGCACCACGAGCCTACTGTTCGGGAAAGTCTCGACGCGGGCGTGACCGTGTGCTGCTTCAGCGGAGACAAAATGCTGGGCGGACCGCAGGCGGGCATTATCGTCGGCGACCAGACGTCGATCGAGACGATTGCTCGGCATCCCTTGATGCGGGCGCTGCGCGCGGACAAGCTCGTATACGCGGCGCTCGAAGCCACGCTCTTGGAGCATCTGACGGGGCGCGCGCCGGATACCGTCCCGGTCGAGCGCATGATCAGGGTAGACGTGAACCAATTGGTCGAGCGCGCCAATCGCATCGCACGGCGCGTCACCGAAATCGCGCCATCCACCGGACTCACCGTCGCGGCCGGTCGCTCGGCCATCGGTGGAGGCACGACGCCAGGGGTGAGCATCCCAAGTTGCCTGCTCGAGGTCGAGATCCCCAACCAATCACCGCGAGCCGTGGAGGCACGCCTCCGGGCGTCCGAGCCGGCGGTCATCGGTCGAATCGAAGATGGCCGCGTCTGCCTGGACCTGAGGACCGTTCAGCCAGAGCAGGACGACGCGCTTGCCGAGGTGCTCATTCAGCTTGAGGCTGGCGGCGCCACCGCGCCCAACGCTCAGGCAGACGGAGAGCGTTGACGGCGCCGATTGGGACAGGTATCGCAGGAAAGCGGCGCACCGCCGGGTCCAGCGACCTCTGGACCGCCGCATGAACCGCGCAGACACGGGTAGTTGAACAGCAGGCTAATCCCCATGCCGACCATGATGATCGCCATCAGGCCGGTCGTCAGCAGGAAAAGCCCCATAGCTCATTCTACCGCGCTGTTGGACTCGGGATCGTCATCGCCTCGAACGCTGGCGTCGCCAGCTCGCGATATGTCCCGTCGTCCTCGCGAACGACCAACAGCGCCGCCCATTCCTGGGTCGTCGCGAGCGCATAGGCCTCATCGGGACCCATGACACCCAGAGCTGTCGCGAGCGCATCGGCACGCGCACACAACGAACTAATGACGCTCACCGACGCCACTCCATGCTCAACCGGACGACCGTTGCGGGGATCAATCGTATGTGAGAGTCGACGTTCGCCTCCGTCCATCTCGATCTCGATGAAGTTGCGATAGTCGCCAGACGTCGCGAGGGCGGTATCTTCGAGCTCGACGACTCGCTGGAGACCGGGCAGGTCGGACGAAGGACGCTCGATTCCGACGCGCCAACGCCTGCCCTCGGGATTGCGCCCGCGGGTCCTCAGCTCGCCGCCCACTTCTATCAAATACGACTCGACGCCAGCATCGTCCAACCCCTCGGCGACTCGGTCGACCGCATAGCCTTTTGCGATTGCGGAGACATCGACCTGTAAGTCGGGATGGGTCTTGCGAATCGTGGAATTCGCCGCATCCAACCGGAGCTTCCGGTAGCCAACCGCGGAGAGGAGACGATTCAGATCGTGCTCGCTCGGCAGCGCGTCCATCACCGGCTCGACTGGCGAAGGCCCAAAGCCCCAAGCATTCACCAACGGCGCGACGGTGACGTCGAACGCGCCCCCGGTGAGCTCGCTGACCTCACGCGCATGTTGCAGCACGGCCAACATCTCCGTCGAGATCGGAAAGGGGTCCGTTGAAGCCGCGCGATTGAAGCGCGACACCTCGGAGTCGGCGACGTAGGTGGACATCTTCGCCTCGACCTCGTCCAACCTGTTCTGGATCAGCGCGCCGACCTGCTCGACCGCAGCGGCGGCGTCCACGGCCACGACGGTAACCGAGAACGTCGTGCCCATCGTGTCGCCGCGGAACACCTGGTGGGTCGGTGACGGTGACAGACACGCGCCCGCTGCGGCGAGTGCCGCCAGGCCGATTCCAAGTGTGGCTAGCCGCTGCGGCACGCGACTCATGCGCCGGACCTAGGCTCCTAGCCGAAGTCGTCGAACAGGATGTTATCGCGCTCGACGCCGAGGCTGTCCAGCATGTCCATGCACGCCTTGAGCATCATCGGAGGACCGCAGAGGTAGTATTCGATGTCCTCTGGCGCCGGATGGTCCTTTAGGTAATTGTTGTAGAGCACCTGGTGAATGAACCCGGTGTCTCCCGACCACTCGTCTTCGGGCAGCGGCTCCGACAACGCCAAGTGCCACTCAAAGTTGTCGTTCTCGTTCTGGACGGCATCGAAGTCTTTCACGTAGAACGCTTCCCGCAGGCTGCGCGCCCCGTACCAGAAGCTCACTTTGCGGGTGGTGTGCAGCCGGCAGAACTGGTCGAAGATGTGTGAGCGCATGGGTGCCATACCGGCACCGCCGCCGATGAAGACCATCTCGGCCTCAGTCGGCTTCGCAAAGAACTCTCCGAACGGTCCGGCGATCGTGACCTCGTCTCCGGGCTTGAGACCGAATAGATACGACGTCATCTTTCCGGGCGGCGTACCCTCGGGCGCCCTCGGCGGGGGCGACGCAATTCGGACGTTCAGCATGATGACCCCCTCCTCGTCCGGGTAGTTGGCCATCGAGTAGGCACGCGTCACCGGTTCGTCCAGGACCGCGTCGAACCGCCACAGCTTGAACTGGTCCCAGTCGGCCCGATACTGATCTTCGACCTCGAACTCAGAGTAGGGATAGCGCCCCGCCGGCGCCTCGATCTGGATGTAGCCGCCGGCCCGGAACGGTACTGCCTCCCCCGGGGGCAGCTCGAGGACGAGCTCCTTGATGAACGTGGCCACGTTCTGGTTTGACCGAACTTTGCACGTCCACCGTCGGACGTCGAACACCTCGGGAGGAATCTCGATCCGCATGTCTTGCTTGACACGCACTTGACACGAGAGGCGAA
Organism: Vicinamibacterales bacterium; assembly: GCA_965216615.1. Taxonomy (GTDB): domain Bacteria; phylum Acidobacteriota; class Vicinamibacteria; order Vicinamibacterales; family UBA8438; genus CAUZIB01. Next base: position 1,121,745 of record CBDCGH010000023.1, read on the forward strand.
CGTCGTCTCTGGCCTCCCCCCGCGACACGTGGCTTGACTCGGTCGGCAGCAGTGCGCCACCGCCAGACCGCACGACCACTTTGCACACCCCACACGTCCCCTTCCCTCCGCACGCCGAGGGAATGAAGATCTTGTTGGCGGCCAGCGTGCCGAGCAGCGTTCCCCCGGCAGGCGTGTGCAAGCACTTCTCGGGATCGTCGTTCACGGTAATCGCAACGTCCCCGGTTGCGACCAGTTGCCGCCGGGCGACCATGAGCAGCCCCACGAGGGACACGATCGTGAGCGTGAACATCGCGACGCCGAGAGTGACGGTAACCATGATGCGTCCTCAGAGCTGAATGCCCGCAAAAGCCATGAAGCCGATAGCCATGAGTCCAACAAGGATGAAGGTCAACCCCAGCCCCCGCAGCCCCTCGGGGGGATTGCTGTACCGGAGTCGCTCGCGGATCCCGGCGAGCGCAACGATGGCCAGGGCCCAGCCCACGCCCGAGCCGAATCCGAACACAACGCTTTCCGCCAGCGTGTAGTTGCGCTCGACCATGAACAGCGAAGCTCCGAGAATGGCGCAGTTCACCGCGATCAGCGGCAAGAAAATCCCCAGCGCAGCGTGCAACTTGGGCACGAAGCGATCGAGCGACATCTCGACGATCTGGACGCTCGCCGCGATCGTTCCGATGTAGGTCAAGAAGCCGAGGAAGGAGAGGTCGTAGGCCTCCAGCGACGGGTGCATCCAGGCCATCGCGCCGGGCCGCAGCACATAGACGAAGATGAGGTTGTTCAGCGGCACGGTGATCGTCAGCACGAACACGACCGCCACGCCGAGGCCGAGCGCAGTCTGAACCTGCCGCGATACCGCGAGAAACGAGCACATGCCGAGGAAGAACGCCAACGCCATGTTCTCGACGAACACCGCCCGGACCGCAAGACTGAGGTAATGCTCCAGCATCACTCCCACTCCACTTGGTCGGGCTTCCACACACGGAGCGCCCAGATGAAGAACCCGATGATGAAGAAGGCGCCAGGTGACAACACCATCAACCCGTTCGGCGTGTACCAGCCTCCTTCGGTCGCCAGCGGGAGAATCTGGGCGCCGAGCAGCGAACCCGATCCAAACAGTTCCCGCAGGAAGGCGGTCAGTATCAAGATGCCCCCGTACCCGAGTCCGTTCCCGAGCCCATCGATCAGACTCAGCGTCGGCGGGTTCTGCATGGCATAGGCCTCGGCCCGTCCCATGATGATGCAATTCGTGATAATCAAGCCCACGAACACCGACAGCTGCTGCGAGATCTCGAACAGATAGGCCTTCAACACCTGGTCGACGACGATCACGAGCGACGCGATGATCGTGAGCTGGATGATGATACGAATGTTCGTCGGGATCTGATTGCGAAGCGCACTGACGAAAAAGTTCGAACCCATGATGACGGCGACCACCGCCACCGTCATGACCAGTGCGGTATCCATCTTGGTCGTGACCGCCAGCGCCGAGCAGATCCCGAGCACCTGGAGCGCGATCGGGTTGTTGTTGAACAACGGATCGATCAAGACGTCACGCGGCTTCGCGCTCATTCAGCGGTCCCTTCGTCGTCCTTCTTGAGGCGATCGAGATACGGCCCAAACCCGTGGTCGCTGAGCCAGAAACGGAGGAGGCGGCTCACGCCCCGGCTGGTGATCGTGGCACCGGCCAGCCCGTCAACCCGGTATGGGTCATCTTCGGGGGATCCAGCCCGGCCTTTGACGACCTCAATGCGCACCTGGTCGCCGTCGAACACGCGGCGACCGGGCCAAAGGGACTTCCAGCGCGGGTTGTCGACTTCCCCGCCGAGGCCCGGCGTCTCCTTGTGCTCGTAGAACGTCAACCCCCGGACCGTCACGAGATCGGCATCAAGGGCGATGAATCCGTGCAGGGTCGACCACAACCCCAGGCCACTGACCGGCAACACGACGAGATCGAGGCCGGCATCGCGTTCCAATTCATAGACGAGGGCGTGGTTCGGCGTCCTTTGCACGCCGGCATCGTTCGACGGAGCCTCTCGGCTGGTCTCGGAATCGGCTGTGGCGGATCGCTGATCGAAGACTGCGGGATCGAACTCGGGGGCCTCGTCTCCACTCCGGAGGTCAATGACAACCTGCCGGACCGCCTCTGAGCGCCGCTCGACCTCCGCGCGTTCCAGCTTCTCGTCCTCAGAAGCGAGCCCAGCGGCCAACAGCACGTTACGCTGTTTCTCCAGAAGCTCGTTCGCCTGTTGCCGATCGCGCAGCGCAACTGCTGATCCCGAGACGAACACCGCGCAGACGACGCAGATCACCGCAGCGAACACGAGGTTGTACCCGACGCTACCTTGCATAGCGCGCCTGTCTCCTCTTGATGTTAGCCCGGATGGCGAAGTAGTCGATCAGCGGCGCGAAGAGATTCATGAACAGAATGGCGAGCATGATCCCTTCCGGATACGCGGGATTGACGACACGTATCAGGACAGTGAGGACGCCGATCAAGAAGCCGTACACATAGTGTCCGCTCAACACCGACGGACCTGAGACCGGATCGGTAGCCATGAAGACGGTCCCAAACGCCCAGCCGCCCAAGACGAAGTGCCAAGCCGGTGTGACGTCGAAGAACGGGTTAGTCGTCGAGCCGATCGCATTGAGAAGAGCCGCGGTGACGAACGTGCCGACCGCGACGCTGAATATGATGCGCCACGATCCGACGCCGGTCGCAATCAAGATCGCCGCCCCGACCAGACACGCCAGCGCAGAAGTTTCGCCCATTGAGCCTGGCATACAGCCAACGAACGCGTCCCACCAGGTTGTCCCCTGGGCAATACCCGCCGTTCCCTCGAGAGTTGCGCGCGCCAGAGGCGTCGCGCCGCTGACGCCATCCACGGAGGTCTTGGCGGCAATCCACACCGCATCGCCTGACAGGTCGGCGGGATAGGCGAAATAGAGAAACGCCCGGGTGACGAGCGCCGGATTGAGCACGTTCATGCCGGTGCCGCCAAAGATCTCCTTTCCCACCACAACTCCAAACGACACCCCAAGCGCCACCTGCCACAACGGGATCGTCGGACCGAGAATCAGCGGCACGAGCATCCCGGTCACGAGAAAGCCTTCGTTCACCTCATGTCGCCGGACGATGGCAAAGAGGACCTCCCACGCACCGCCCACCACGAAGGTCACGATCAGAACCGGCAGATAGTAGAGCGCGCCATGCACAACGCAGGCGACGAGATCGTCAGGTGAGAATCCCAGCCCCAACACCTGCATCGCGGTGGTCTGCCAGTTCTCGAGGGCAGGCGCCCCGGCGCTGATCGCAAGGTTGGCCATCTGCCCGGTGTTGTAGACGGCCATGAAAATGCAGCCAGCCAACGACACCACGACGGTCGTCATCAGTCGCTTCAGGTCGAGACCGTCTCGCACATGCGACGGTCCGCCGGTGACGGCACCGGGCGTGTACAGAATGGTGTCTTGCGCTTCCCAGAGCGGGTAGAGGGACTGCAGCCTGCCGCCCTTCTCGAAATGACGGGCCTGCCGGTCAAGGAACTCGCGCAGGAGCTTCGTCATCCTTCCTTCTCAATCGTGTCCAGCACCCGGCGGAGGAGCGGGCCGTAGTCGTTCTTGCCCGGACACACGAACGTGCAGAGGGCAAGGTCTTCCTCATCCAGCTCCAAACATCCGAGCTCTTCGGCCCGCTCGACGTCGCCCATGAGCAGCGAGCGCAGTAGCGGTGTGGCGGTGATGTCGAACGGAAGGACCTTCTCGTACATGCCGATCGGCACGATGGCCCGCTGCGAGCCGTTTGTGCTCGTCGTCAGTGAAAACTGGCGCCTGGGGATCAGGCGCGAGACAAAGGTCGAAACGGTCGAATACTTGTTGAGACCAGGCCCGAGCCAGCCCATGAATTCGCGCCGGCGATCCTCGGCGAGCACAGAGATCTGCTGGTGATAACGCCCGAGGTAGCCGTGAATCTCGCCGGCGGCACTGCGTCCCGACAAGACGGAACCGGAGATGGTGCGGAGCTCGAGGTCGGCCGCCGTCCCAACGTCAACGCCTTCGCCGGCTCCACCATGAACGAGCTCGTCGACGGACGTCCCCAGCCGAGTCTCGAGCAACCTGGGACGCGTGACGGGCGGGCCAGCCACGCTCACGATGCGCCTCACGTCGAGCTGCCCGCTTTCGAACAATCGACCAATCGCCACGACGTCCTGCGCCCCCACGTGCCACGCCATTCGCTGACGATCGACGGGATCCAGCGTGTGCATGTGGAGGCCAACCGTCCCCGACGGATGAGGTCCAGCGAACTCCTCGTGGTGCACGCGCTCGAGATCCGGAACCGACGCCGAGGCGCCGGGCGCTGTGCAGACGAATACTGGACCCTCGGTGAGCCGCGTCAACGTCGCGACACCTCGCTCGAATGCTGTGCTGGCACCCTGCAGTGCCACGTCAACCGATGGCGCGAGCGGGTTCGTGTCGACCGCCGTCACAAAGATCGAATGCGGGCGCTGACTGGGATTCGCGACGCGACCGTATGGTCGCGCGCGAATCGCTGTCCAGAGGCCGGACTCCGTCAGTAACTCGACGACCGCGCCGTGGGACAGTCCGCTCGGGTGTCTGCCAGAGAAGGCCCCAAACTGCACCGCTGCCGGGTCGCGCCCTTCGTACTCGGCGCGGCTCAGGTCGATGACGACCGACTGCAGCGCCCGCCGACCGCCGCGATGAATGGCCGTGACGGTCCCGGCCGCCGGGGCGGTGTGCTGAACACCAGGTGTGTGCTTGTCCTCGAAGAGTACTTGGCCGCGGCGGACGTCGTCTCCCACCGACACGCGCATGGCCGGGCGCAGCCCAACGAAATCCGCGGCAAGGACCGCGACGCGGGTGGTAGGGCGAGCGCGTTCGACCTCCTGAACTGGAACGCCGCGAATCGGAAGCTGCAGCCCCTTCTTAAAGGTGTGCCGTCGCATTAGCTTGTGAAAAGTTTCGCAAGCGTGCCCAAAAAAACGGCCGTCGACTGAGCCGACGGCATCAATATTCCTTGTCAGATAAATCGTACCGCGACGGAGACGCGCAAGTCAATTTCGAGGCTCACGCAAACCGCGAAACCGAAACGCGATCTGGTACCATGACGGCCGAAACCAAGGCTCCGAGGCGCCCGTTTCCTCCGCCGTCGACGGCCAAAGCCACATGTCAGTCCGAACGGTTGTCGTCTGCCAGGCTCAAGTCCCATTCGTCACTGGCGGCGCCGAATCCCATGTCCGTGCCCTCGTTCAGCAACTCTCCGAGCGGGGCTTCGAGACGGAACTGGTTCGGATCCCGTTCAAGGAGTACCCGAAAGACGAGATCTTGGCCCATGCCGCAGCGTGGCGCCTCATCGATCTGAGCGAAAGCAACGGCCGCCCGATCGACTTGGTGATAGCCACCAAGTTCCCGACGTACTTCGTGCGTCATCCCCGAAAAGTCGTGTGGCTCATTCATCAGTGTCGATCAGCCTACGAGCTCTGCGGAACCGAGTTCAGCGACTTCGACCACACCGGTCCGGACGTGGGCCTGCGCGAGCGTCTCGTCGAGCTCGATCGTCAGATGCTGGGCGAATGCCGTCAGCTGTTTACAAACGCACAGAACACCGCGAACCGGGTGAAGAGATTCAACGGACTCGACGCCGCACCGTTGTACCATCCTCCACCGCTGGCCGGCCGCCTCCGCTCAGGATCGTATGGCGACTATGTGCTGGCCGTCGGTCGACTCGAGCCAATCAAGCGGGTCGATCTGGCGCTGGAGGCCATGACGGATGTGGATCCTGAAACGAAATTGACCGTCGTCGGCGATGGTTCGCAGCGAACAGCGCTCGAGAAGCGAACCGAGGAGCTGAGCCTACGAGACCGCGTCGTCTTCCTAGGACAAATCGACGACGAGCAGCTGATCGAGCTGTACGCGGGCGCCCTGGCGATCCTCTATGCGCCATACGATGAGGATTACGGGTACATTACGCTCGAGGCATTTCTCGCGCATCGTCCCGTCGTGACCGCGACCGACTCGGGTGGTACTCTAGAGTTCGTCGACAACGACGTGAACGGTGTCGTGTGTGAGCCGAGCGGCGGAGCGATCGCCGTCGCCATCAATCGGCTCGCAGGCGATCGTCGTCGCGCCGCAGCGCTTGGCGACGCAGGTTTCGAGCGTGCCCGTGAGATTACCTGGGATGGCGTGATTGACGCGCTAACATCTGCATGACGAAGCTCATCATCCAGATCCCGTGCCTGAACGAGGCATCGACCCTCCCCGAGACCATTCGAGACCTGCCGCGTCAGATTCCGGGGATCGACATGATCGAGCTCCTTGTCGTCGACGACGGCTCGACCGATGGGACCGCTGAGGTGGCAAAAGCGAGCGGTGTGGCCCACGTCGTACGGTTTCGCTCGAACCGGGGGTTGGCAGCCGCGTTCATGGCTGGACTGGATACGGCGCTCAGGTTGGGCGCCGATGTGATCGTGAATACCGACGCTGACAACCAATACGCGGGGCGCGATGTGGCGGTGCTGGTGCAACCCATCCTTCGGGGTGAAGCCGACATCGTCATCGGCGATCGGAACGTCCGCACGCTCAGGCACATGCCTTGGATGAAGCGCTGGCTGCAGGCCGTCGGCAGCTGGGTCGTTCGCTGGGTGTCGAACACGCGGGTGCCGGACACGACGAGCGGCTTTCGCGCGTACAGCCGAGAGGCCGCGCTTCGCCAGACGATCGTGTCCGACTTCTCCTATACGCTCGAGTCGATCATTCAAGCGGGAAAGAAGCGACTCACGATTGCGCACGTCCCGGTGGCGACGAACGAGAACACTCGGGAATCTCGACTTTTCGGCAACATATTCACCTACATCAAGAAGTCGACAGCGACGATCGTCCGCATCTACACGATGTACGAGCCTCTCAAAGTCTTCTCCGTGGTCGGCGGCTTTGTGTTCCTCGCAGGCTTCGTGATCGCGATGCGGTTTCTGTTCTTGTACCTTGGTGGACTAGGCCAGGGAAACGTCCAATCGCTGATCCTCTCAGCTGTCCTGATGATCGTCGGATTCCAGATCCTGCTGTTTGGTCTGGTCGCCGACGCGATCTCGTCCAATCGCAAGTTGACCGAGGAACTTCTTTACCGGATTCGATCGCTCGAGCTGGATGGCCTTCCCGAGCGAAAGACGGGGCCGACACGCTCTCCTGATGTGCAGGTTCGCGTCGGAGAAGGGTAGCGTGGCCGACCCCAGCTCAACCTCGGTCGTCATCCCGGCGTACAACGAGGCCGCCGTCATCGGTCAGGTTGTACACGCGCTCCGCGATGCGGCAACATGGCACGAGATCCTGGTCGTCGACGACGGCTCGGATGACGAGACGAGTGCTGAGGCAGAACGGGCTGGCGCGCGTGTGCTCCGTCATCCGTACAACAAAGGCAACGGGGCCGCAGTCAAGACCGGTCTGAGACGGTCGCAGGGGGAGTTCGTGCTGATCCTCGATGGCGATGGTCAGCACCGCGCGGCCCTCGCCCCACGGCTGGTGGCTCGACTCGGCGAGTACGACCTGGTCGTCGGCGCCAGGCCAGACGCCACACAGGCGACCCGCGGTCGACGTCTTGGAAACCGGCTCTTGGCCTGGCTGGCCTCCTACCTCGCGGGTCAGACAATCGCCGATCTCACCAGTGGCTTCCGCGCCGCTCGCCGTGCCTACCTTCTCGAGTTTATCCACATGCTCCCCAACGGCTTCTCGACTCCGACGACGACGACCCTGGCGTTCATTCGGGCGGGATACAACGTCGCGTTCGAGCCGGCTGCCGCCGACTCCCGGATCGGACACTCGAAGATTCGTTTCGCGCGGGACGGCGTCAAGTTCTTTCTGATCCTGCTCCGGGTCATGACGATTTTCAGCCCCCTGCGGGTATTTGTTCCGCTCAGTGTTCTCTCGTTGGCCCTCGGCATCGGCTACGCCATCTTTACCATCCTGACCGTCGTCAAGGTGACCAACTCATCCGTCCTGCTGATCGTGCTTGGCGTCGTCGTCTTTCTCCTCGGCCTCATCTCGGAGCAAGTCGCAGCCCTGAGGTTCGAGCGCAGAGAGCACGAGTGATCTCGCTGACTGAAAGCGAGACGCGGCCGATGACACCCGGGGAGCCGCGACCGGTCGTCATGGTGACGTCCTCCTATCCACGGTTTCCTGGTGATGGAATCGGAAGCTTTCTGGAGCCAATCGCCCACGGCGTCGCCACCCGTCGACCGGTCCATGTCGTGGCGCCGTGGCACCCACACGTTCAACGACCCAGCCGAGAAGGGAACGTGCATTTTCACTTTTATCGCTACGCCCCGACACCCGGATTGCACGTGTTTGGGTATGCGACCTCCCTGAAAGCTGACGTTGGGCTGCGGCCGAGCGTCTATGCCGCAACTCCGCTCGCCCTCGCAGCGGGATGTCGGGCGATACGCCGCGTGGTCCGCGCGGTCGGAGCCGAGGTAATTCACGCGCACTGGGTCATTCCGTCTGGTGCGATGGTCGCGCTGAGCCGAATTCGGATTCCGCTCGTCGTCAGTCTTCATGGCTCGGACATCTTTCTGGCGGAGAAAAGTCGGATCGCCGGTGCGGCAGCGCGTATGGCGTTCAAGCGGGCCGGAGCCGTCACCGCCTGCAGCAAGGACCTTCGGCAGCGTGGACTCCGACTTGGTGCCCGGGAAGCCGACTCGTGGGTCGTCCCCTACGGTGTCGATGCGGAACGCTTCGCGCCGGACCCGACAGGCCGAAGTCGCACCAGGCAGGCGCACGACCTGCGCGAGAGTGCCCCGCTCCTGGTCACTGCGGGTCGGCTCGTCCGCAAGAAGGGTTTCGAGTATCTGATCGATGCCCTACCAGGTATCGTTCAGCGACATCCCGACACCGTGCTCGTCATTCTGGGAGAAGGCGATCTCGAGGATGAGCTCAAGGCCCGAGTCGAAGCGCACGGCAGTGGCAGCCATGTTTGCTTCGTCGGCGCCGTCTCGCAGACAGAGGTTGGCGCGTGGCTCTCGGCCTCCGACGTCGTTGTCGTCCCTTCAGTCCGAGACGACGCGGGTAACGTCGATGGTCTTCCCAACGTGCTACTGGAGGCGCTGGCCTCGGGAACACCGGTGGTCGCGACCCGAGTGGGCGGAATCGATTCAGTCGTGACCGACGGTCAAACGGCTCTCCTGGTCCCGGAGCGCGACGCATCCGCGCTGGCGCAGGCCGTCGACCGGCTGTTAGCTCGGCCTGAAGTGGCGCGTGGTCTCGGACGCAGCGCCCGCGAAGAGATGCATCGAGCGCACAGCTGGACTCGCGTTGCCGACCGTTTCGAGGCCGCGTACGCGCACGCCCTAAGAACCGGCGCGCGCGTTGCTCAGTCGTGACCTCCCGTGGTAGTGTCGCGAAAAATCGCTCATGTGGAGTGGGGTCGGCTTCGTTCTGCTCGTCGCGTATCTTCCCGGGGCGATCCTCTTTCGGCTGCCCTACGGCCGTGAGCTTCGCGAGAGGCTGACGGCCGAAGAGCGGGTCTTTTGGTACATCATTCTCAGCCTGGCGTTTACGTCTTGTGCCGGTCTCGCACTAGCCGCGGCCGGCTGGTATCGCTTCGACAGGCTGCTATGGATCATCGCCGCAGTCGTCATCGTGCCCGCTCTCGTGTTCCGGTCGCGACTTCGACTTGGACCGACCACACCACGTCCTGGGTGGTCCGCCATCGTGCCACTCGCTATTCTCGCGGCTACGGCGTTTGTCACCCTCCAGACGCCGCCGGCGGAGTACATCATCGGCGGCAAGGATCCCGGAACCTACATCAACGAGGGCATCCAGATCGCGCAGCGTGGCTCCTTGGGTATTCGCGACCCCCTCATCGCGTCGATTCCCGATCACCTGCTCCCTCTCGTGGCGAGGGAGTCTGGTTTGGAAAGCGCCTACGGAAACCGGTTCATGGGTTTCTATTTGATCGATCCGTCGGAAGGACGGGTGATGGGCCAGTTCCCGCATCTGTATCCCTTGTGGGTCGCGATTGCCTACGGTGTTCAGGGTCTCACTGGAGCCCGGTATGTGGTGACCCTCCTGGCCGCGCTTGGCGTGCTGTCGGTGTACTTCGCGGGAGCGTGGATCCTAGGAAGACGTGCGGCCACGGCGGGGGCACTGCTCCTGGCCGTCAACGTGGCGTACGTGTGGTACAGCCGGTATCCCAACGCCGAGATCCTGTTGCAGGTACTGGTGTTCTCCAGCATCCTGGCCATCTCACGCGCGAGCGCCGAGCGCGACGGGTTTTTCGCCCTCGTGGCGGGCGTGCTCGTCACGCTGGCTGGCCTTGCACACCTCACCGGCATCTTTGTCATCGGGATCGCCCTCGTCGCGGGATCGCTTGGCCGATTCGGCCAACGGCGAGCCCCGTTTAAATTCTTCCTAACGGCGCTCACTGGTGCCGCGGTGGTGACCCTGTACTACTCCCTGCCGCTCGAGCCATATGTGGAGCGGTATCTGGGTGTCATCCGCTCGTTCCAGAACCTGGTTCCGGGGACGCTGACCGCGGGGACTGCGTTCCTGTTGCTGCTCGTTGTCAGTCGGACCAGGGCGGCACCGCTCGTTCGTCGCTGGCTGCCATGGAGCGTCGTCGGTGGAGTCTGGGCGCTCGCCACATACGCCTACTTCTTTCGGTTTCCTGAAGGTCGACTGGCACCGCATGATGCCGCGGCTTTAAGAACCTTCGCAGAGTTCTATCTTTCACCGCTGGGACTTGTCGTGGCCCTAACAGGGCTGGCGGTGGTGGCAAGGCGGCGTTTCTGGCCGGGCTTTTACTTCGTGATGATGCTGGTTGGCTTCTCGCTTGTCTTCTTCTACAAGATACGGGTGTGGCCAGAGCACTTCTGGGCGGCGCGCCGGTTTCTCGCCGTCATTCTGCCCGGAGCATGCCTGCTAATGGGTGCGGCCGCGTTCCCACTGCCGTGGCCGAGTCTTGATCTGCGAGGGCGTCGGCTGGCGGCGCATGTCGTACTCGGGGCACTGGGAGTGGCGTTGGTAGTCCACATCGGAACGGACTATCTTCGAGCTTCGATCCCGATTAGGCACCACATCGAATACGAGGATGTCGTTCCCCGTGTCGAAGCGATCCGCGATCTCATCAATGAGACCGACCTCGTATTGGTCGAATCGCGTCAAGCCTCAGACCTGCACACCTTGGCCCTCCCTCTTGCCTACATTTACGCGCGCCACGTTCTGGTCCTCACCTCTGCCGATCCCGACAAGGCAGCGCTACGAGAGCTTCTGTCGTGGGCACAAGGGCGTTACGCGCGCGTGCTATTCATGGGTGGGGGAAACACGCTACTGGTGTCCCGGTCGATCGAGGCAGTTCCAGTCGCAAGCGACCGGTTCTCGGTACCGGAGTACGAGTCTGCCTACGACGCGTATCCCACCGAGGTGCGTCTCAAACGATACGATGTCGCGCTCTACGAGCTGATTCCCCGACTCCGGCCGATCGACGGACTCTCCCTCGACGTTGGTGTCATTGGTGACGAGCTGTGGCTTCGGCGGTTCCTCGATCAAGAGGTACTTGGGGATTCGGATATCACCTTCCGTTGGAGCAGGGACGTCTCGTTTATCACCCTACTCGGAGTGTCCCGAGACCGGCGCCTTGTGACGTTGTGGCTCAGCAACGGGGGGCGGCCCGACGGCGCTGGGTCGGCCACAGTTGAGATAGCGGTGAATAACGTTATCCTCGGCAGCCTGACGGCGACGGATCGGTTTGAGTCCCTATCAATTTGAGATACCAGAGGACCTCGCCACAGAGTTGGAGACCAGCGAGGCTCCGGGCCGCCTTCGGATGATCTCGACCACGTGGAAGCCTGGAGAAGTCCTCGGGGTCGATGACCCACGCGAGCTCGGCGTCATGCTCGAACGAGTCACGCTCGAGTGACTCCCCGTGAGGGCGTCACGCCTGCAGGAAGCCGTGGTCTCCGGAAACGCTTGTCTACGTCTTTCTGGCAACGGTAATACCGTTCATGCGCAGCATGAACCTGCGTTCCAGCACCACCTCGAACCCACTCGACTCAAGGAAACGACTGACCTGCCTGGCGGTCAGACCGTACACTTCACCGTCCTTCATGCCTCGCTCGGTCTGATCCGCATCCCACGGCTTGCGCAGGAGATGCCAGACCTTCGATAGCCTCGGGGGAATCATCGTGACTACGATCGTGCCTCTCTCTCCCAAGACTCGATGAGCCTCTCGGAGGACATCGCTACGGTTGGGGATGTGATTGAGCGCTGCAATGATGGTCACCGTGTCGAACTCCGCGTCCCCAAACGGTAACTCGGCGGAGTCCCCCACGAGGAGATCGACGTCACCCCACTGGTGCACGTCGACTCCAACTCCTGCTCCGTCGTAAGACCTGACCAAGGTATTCGTGCCGCACCCGATGTCCAGAAGCCGGCCGCTGATGTACGGCGACGTACTCACGATGCAGCCGAAAAAGAAACGGCCGACAAACGGCCGAAACCGACAGTACTTCAGTGTTTCCAAACGACATCCTGACACCCGGGAGATGCTGTAGATGGCCTTTCCCGATTCGGTTGTCGGGTCGCCCTAAGCGGATCAAACCGTGAGTGCGAATACTTTGGTGGCCGCTAGGCTCAGGGAAGCAGAATTGGTAATGAGATTTCTGCGCTCGAGGCAGCCCATTCCTCACTAATGGAAAGTAACACTCGGCGTCGCCACGCCAGTCCTAACCGTCTCGGTGAGTGGCCGGGTTGCCGTCTCGCCTCCACAGCTGGGTGGCAACCCGACTTCGATCATGCAGGTTCGTTCATGCGGTGGTCCCGTGGGCTAGCCGGCCATCCATCCCAACCCGTCACCTGAGCCCCGCAGGAAGACCGGCGGCCGGGCCGTCGTCTTCGCCTTCGGCGGTTTGTGTCGGACGGCCAGACCCCGAAAGGCATCGGCCCCATGGCTCGCATAATCGTGCACGGGCCGGTCGGAGAACTGCTGCAGCCGCTCATGATAGGCCTTGCGATAGAACGTCAGCGCGTCGAGTCCAAGCCGACACTTGTCTTCGTCGAACCAGCACCGCGGTAAGAGGAGTCGCACCGCGTCAATCCCATCATCCAGGCCGATGTTCGGTACGATGTCGAAATCGATGCCGTGGTTCCTCGCCGTGTCGCGCCGACTCTTCCCCGTTCCTAGCTCCCGCACCCGAATGTCATGCGGGGCCCAATGCTCGCCATACGTGTAGCCCTTCTCCCGGAGCGCGCGGGCATAGTGCGGGATCCCCTCGCCCGTGTTTTCGTAGTAATCAATCACCCGCACTTCGCCGCTTCGGAGGGACTGGGTGAACCAAATAGCCGTACTGTCGCCGACGCCGAGGTCCCAGTCCGTGTCCACCGGCAACAGCGGGTCATACGGCACCCGCGTGATCCGGCCCTCCGTGCGCGCTTTCGAGAGCTCCGCCGTGTAGTACGCCCCCTTGATCGCCGCGTCGGTCGACAGATACCACTCCTGGTCGAACTCCCCCTGCGTCATCAACCCCTTCCGGATCAGCTCACGATCATCCCGCATTGCCTGGCTGAGCATCACCGTGGCCGCATCCTCTTCGGTCTCCAGGGACCGGTCGATGTCCTGCCACAGCGTGAACCAGTCCGCCGCGTCCTTCCCCGCCTCATGCGTCCGATAGAGCTGGTTCTGCCCCTTGATGGTCCCAGCAAAGATGGCGTAGCCCAGGTGATCGGCCAGCGCTTTCGAGAGCACCTCCGAGAAGACGTTCGGCGGGTGCAACCCATACTCGTCGAGTGAGAGCCCCGAGAAGGCCGCGCCGCGCAGCGCGTCGGGGTTGTCTGCCCCAAAGAGTTGCAGGCGGCTCCCGTTCGGGTAGTCCACTCGGAGCTCTGACTCACTGAAGGTCACGCCCGGAATCGGCGTCGCGAAGTACTTGAGCATCTCCCAGGTCGTCAGCTTGGCTTGCTTGTAGGTCGGCAGGATGTGTCCGTAGACGCGGTGCCGGAGTAAGTCCTTGAGCTGCGTCTTGGTGACGGCCGGCACGAGCTGCCGGAGGCGCTTCGCCTCCCATGTGTCGTCGGTCGCGGCCCGCTGGTGATGGTTGATGACGGCCGTCGTCTTGCCCGCCCGACGGTGCAGCACCAGACACGACCACCGCGCGAATGACGCATGGAACGGCTTCGCCCACTGCCGCGGCTTGTAGAGGATGCGAACACGCGTTCGGGGCGTGGCGGCCGTTACTCCCATGACAGCACAATCCCTCCGCTGTGCTCGATCTGTTCCTTCGGCCTACCCTTCGCGTAGTGCCACAGCATGCACTCCACGGCCGGCGGGAGGGTCCCGGCCTTCGCGCGGGCTCTCAGCTGCCGCAGGTAAGTGGGATCATCCACGATGGCCGCGCACGCTGCTCTCACCTCGGCCGTAGCCTTGTTGGGGACGCCCTTCTTGCGACCGGGTCCGGGTGAGCTGACGAATTGGCCTTGGCGGTTTCGGCCGTGTGTCGCCTGGTTCTTTTTCCGCTGTGTCGTGGGCACGGTGACGTTTCCTACCTTCTGTGACGAGTCGGTCTAGTTTTGGCAGGCTTCGCCGATGTGGTCATTGCGACCCCTCTGGTCCCTTCGTCCCACGCTTCTTGGCGCGATGACGCCGGCTTTGCGTGACATTCCTGCACCGCGGCGTACAGTATCGGGCCTGTCTGGCGTTCGACACGAAGTAGTGGTTGCAATGCTCGCACTGCAGGCAGCGGCGTCCTTCTGTTCGATCCCACAAGAACATCAATGCGTAGGAAGCCAGGAGGCCCGCAGACGTCCTGGTGTTGTCGACATCATTCAGCGCGACATTGCGAGCCAGGTCCTCCAGGACCATGGACGCTCTCCGCACGGTGGGGTCTTGCTGGTCACTGGGGAGGGCGTCGTTCCACTGGGTGAGGTAGTCGACCGCTTGTCCGAAGAGGTGACAGTAGCGCCCAATCTCCCAGACCGGTTCGTCGTATGCGTGCCAGAACTCATCCGTGAGTGGCCGTGGTGGAACGACCGGGTCGCTCGCAGCTCCGCGTCGTGAAAAATAGTCTCGGAGTGTGTCAAGCGGGCGCGCGTCGTGTACCCGCGTCTCGAAATTGAACCAGGTGACCGTACCCGTTGTCTTCGTTGCCGAGTTGCGTAGGTGCTCGTCGGTTGCCTCACGGGTCGACTGCCACTCAAACTGCGAGGCGGTGTCGAGGTGCCAGCGGTCGACGTCGCGAACGTAGTGGGTCCGCTGGATGGCCGACTCAGCGCGGTCCGCCACGTCGTCGAGTCGAATCGACGTGGACAGGACGGGCACAATCCCAAGGTGGCCGTGCGTGTTGCACCACTCGACAATGCGGCCGTCGGCAGCGGTGGATGGACCAACAATCCGACCCGTCATGTTTCGCCCGTGGAACTGGGTGGGCCGAATGCCTCTCGCGTCTAAGTCTCGGAGGACGCGGGCGAGCTCCAGGCACGCGAGGTACGGTTGACTGACGGTCCGGTAGATACCGGCGTGTGCCCTGAACGACGCCCATGGGTCGTAGAACGATAGGCGGGCCCCAGAAGCAGGAACCACGACGCCATCGACGAGGTCGTACTGGCTCCAGCGCCACCAGTCCCCATTCACGACGGGCGACATGGGCCTTGCCGTATGTGCCATCATCTATTTTGTACACTATGACACATTCTTTCCTTGCCTCAACAGACCAAGACGCTGGTTTCTGGCGCACCGCACTTTGTGAGGCGAAAGTGGAGCAGCCTTCTTAGGTCGAGCGCCTAAAGCGGCGAAGGCGGTAGGTTTCTGAAACAACGTGGTGCGCCAGGGTACGCCGGGCTAGTTTAGCGACCGTCGCTCGCCACGCCCGTCAACGAACGAAGGAATGCCACCACGGCCGTCTTCTCTTCTGTCAGCCTCAGCGGGTGTAACTCGCGATCGAGATACGGGTTCTGTCTACCGCCGTCCGTGTAGGAATCGACCAGGTCCTGGAGCGTGGCCAGGGGCAGGTCAATGGGGATAGGCGACGGTGTGATGCGATGATGCGACCATGGTATGGTTGTGCATCATGCGCACGACAATCACGTTGGATGAGCGGCTTCTCGCGCAACTCAAGAAGCGTGCCTCGGAGTCGGGCACCTCCGTCAGCCGCCTCATCGAGCAGGCGGTCCGTTTGCGCTTGCGGACGCCCGCGACAGGGAAACGGGGTCGCTTCGAATTGGTGACGTTCGGGGCCGGCGGCCGTTTCTCGCGTCACAATATCGACAAGACATCCGCGCTGCTCGAAGACGACGATGTCGAGCGATTCGCGGGACGCAGGTAGTTCGTGCAGCTCCCGGATGTCAACGTCCTCATCTACGCGCACCGTGAGGACGCACGCGAGCACAGTCGCTACGCGGCCTGGCTTCGGGCGTTGACCGAGGCGGATGAACCGTTTGCGGTGTCCGAGGCCGTCCTGGCTAGCTTCCTTCGCATCGTCACCAACGCCAGAATCTTCGATCCACCCACCCCGATGAATACGGCGAGCGCGTTTTGTCAGCATCTCGTCAATTGGCCCCGCGCAGTGCTGATCGCTCCCAGCCGCCAGCACTGGGACATCTTCGTCGGACTGTGCACGGACATCCAAGGTCCACTCGTCAGCGATGCCTATCTGGCCGCACTGGCAATCGAGCATGCGTGCGAACTGGTCACGACCGACAGCGATTTCGCCCGTTTCAAAGGATTGCGGTGGCGCCATCCGCTGCGTGCGTGAGTCGTGGTGGGGCCTACCGGACGATCAGAATGGCCTCGCCTGTGTCAGTCTCGACCTATCGTCGCTTCCCGCGCCCCATGTACCAGGCGACTTCACCAACCAGGATGTCAGGCAGGTTCGTGCCTCTGACGTTCAAGGCTCGGGTGGGAAACTGGGTCTTGTCGGGGTTGTCGGCGGTGAGGATCAGGATGCCGCCCGACGTCTCGACCCGTGTGATGCCGCCGCCGTGATCATCGCCCTCGAGTGCGTCGAGGTTGACTACGTAGACGTGCCCATCCTCTGGATGGCGACGGCGCTCAATGTTCTGGTCGATCACGACGACGTCGCCCGGTCGGATCGTGGGGGCCATTGAGGCTTCGCGACGTCCGATTCGGAGACACACGGGGCGCGTGCATGTCTTGATGGCATCCTTCCGGAAGGCCAGCGTGCTGTCGTGTTCGGGATCGAGTTCGATTACCAGAGGTTGTCCGGCCGCGATCAGGGTTGCCAGGAGAGGCAACATGACAAAACCGTCGACTGTCGCCCGCGGCTCTGACTCGGGCGCTTCTAGACGAATCCCGAAGCTCTCACGAACACATTTCCTAACGACTTCTTCATAGCTGACGCCATACAGTTTCGCGACGGCTTCCTGCACACTTATCAGGCCCACGCCCCATACGACTCTCCGGAGCCGTTCCAGCCGAACTTTGTGACACCGGGCGCCCGCAGGCCGAGGGTGATCCAGAAGGACAAGTACGACGGTTCGATCGCCTACATCGACGACCAGCTGCGGGGATTGTTCGACGAGCTGAAGATGCGGGACCTCCTGAAGTCCACGATCGTGATGATCACCAGCGACCACGGCGAGAACTTCGACGAGTACGGCATCCGGGACATCGGCCACGCGGGTCACAACCTGTACCAGAGCATCACTCGGGTGCCGTGGATCATGGTTCATCCGGATCCCGAGTACCGTGGGCGGCGCCCGGAAGATCGAGTCGGCCTGATCGATTTCGCAAACACCGTGCTGTATTTGCTCGAAATCGAGGAGCGCATGCCCGGCGATGGCGTCAACGTGCTGGATCAGCATGGAGATTCGAACCGGTCGTACAGGAGGGACGGGAGACGTGTGGTCGTTGTATTCCGGACCGTATCATTTGCTGTACAGCAGCAACCGGGAGGACGAGATCCGAAACCGCCTGTTTGATGTGGGCCAGGATCCCAATGAGCGATCTCCGATCGACGATCCAGAGGAGATCGCACGTTTGAGAGATCTACTGTTCCAGATTCAAGAGGGCATGGACCGCCAGCTTGAGAGCTTGCCGACGCCATTGCGTATCGACGGAAACCTGTCCCCCGAGCTGCGGGAGCGGTTGAAGGCTCTCGGCTATATCGGCGGATAGGCGATCTGGCGATGTTGACCGTCGGACTGATCGTCGTCGAGAACTGGACCGAGGAGCAAAAGGCACGCGTCCCTTCGGGACAGTAACGCGGGTGCCGAATGAATCAGTCCCTCTCTCCGCTACGTCTCGGCATCCGATTCCTCCCGGTCCGACGCGTTCTCTCGATCGCACTGCTGGCAGGACAGTTCGGCGCTTGCCAGACGACGAACTTCGACCCGAAAGTGCTGATTCCGACTAGAATCTACGAAGGTCTGCTGATGGATCCGACCGCCCCCATGGCGATATTCGCCCCGGCCTCATCGACAAAACGAGGCGCGCAGGATCGACCTGCCGCGCCCACGTTACGTGGGCAGCGCGCTTCGCGCGGACGTCGGGCCGATCGATTTCGCTCGGCCGCGACCGTTTTTTTTGGAGCACATATCCGGCCCGGCGCATCGCTCGCCACAGACTGGTGACCCGTGGTGCGCTGCGCGCGTGGGACCCGCCGGTTGTATGTCCCACACAGCTCGGCGCACCTCCCGTCGGGGGCGTCAGCGATCAGCGACGTCAGCACCGCCAGCTCAATCGGCGAGCGCCAGCCCCCACCCTTGGGCGACGCCGCGACGGATCCGGTCACGCGCCACCGCGTCACCCACCGCTGGACCGTGCGGTGGCCCACGCCGAACATGGTCACTACCTCCAGCGCCGTTCCCGCTCCTGATTCGTACGCCGCCACCACGCGCTCACGGAGGGCGACGTCATATGGATTTGGCATGGCGCCAGTAAAGTACGTTTCGTGCGTCAACTCAAGCGCAGTAGGGATTAAGTCGCTCGACGAATTCGCCCTTGACGTCGGCGTCAGTGACGAGTTGTGGCTACGACGGTTCCACGATCAAGAGGTGCTTGGAGGAACGGACGTCACCTTCCGCTGGAGCCGGGACGTCTCGTTCGTCACGCTGCTCGGCGTGTCGCGCGATCGCCGCGCCGTAACTCTGTGGCTCAGCAACGGGGGACGGCCCGACAGCGCCGGTGCGGCTATGGTCGAGGTGGCGCTGGACGACCTTCAGCTCGGTCGCGTTACGCTGACGGACCGGTTCGAGCCGTATCGATTCGAGATACCAGACGACCTCGCCACCGAGCTAGAGACCGGCGAGGATCCAGGGCGCCTTCGGATGGTCTCGACCACGTGGAAGCCCGGAGAAATCCTGGGGGTCGATGACCCGCGCGAGCTTGGCGTCATGCTCGACCGAGTCACGCTTGAGTGATTACCCATCCGAGCGCCAGGTCGTCAACCGGCGTGAGTATCTCAACAGTCCGTCTACGTCTTTCTGGCAACGGTAATACCGTTCATGCGCAGCATGAACCTGCGTTCCAGCACCACCTCGAACCCACTCGACTCAAGGAAACGACTGACCTGCCTGGCGGTCAGACCGTACACTTCACCGTCCTTCATGCCTCGTTCGGTCTGATCCGCATCCCACGGCTTGCGCAGGAGATGCCAGACCTTCGATAGCCTCGGGGGAATCATCGTGACTACGATCGTGCCTCTCTCTTCCAAGACTCGATGAGCCTCTCGGAGGACATCGCTACGGTTGGGGATGTGATTGAGCGCTGCAATGATGGTCACCGTGTCGAACTCCGCGTCCCCAAACGGTAACTCGGCGGAGTCCCCCACGAGGAGATCGACGTCACCCCACTGGTGCACGTCGACCCCAACGCCGTCCCCCTGGTAGGACCTCACCAACGAATTCGTGCCACATCCAATATCCAGAAGACGACCGCTGACGTTCGGCCGTACCGCGCAAATCCGCCATCGGAGCAAGAGACTTCCCAGAGGGTCTTTCATGTGCGAGGCTGGGTCCGCTGGTCACCTATCCAACTTCACGATGGTATACGACGAGTCGGTGTACACCAGTGCTAGATCCGTTTTCATTCCGGCAAGCAAAACGGCGAAGCTCGCACCATACGTGGCGTGAAGACGCCGAAGGCGCGCATCGTCCATCTCCCGGTACCCTCGCACGAACTCCGTCAGTCCGGCAGTCGCCCCAACGTGGGAGACCGCGCAGCACGCCTCCATGCGCGAGTGCCACTCCTGAAAGGTCTGGTCGCTGAACGGAACCGCCTTGAAGTCAACCACAATCGCTCGCTCAGCGCCGAACCTGAACTGCCCCAAGAACGGTGGGACAACAAAAATCGCATCCTCGGGCGACGACTCGCGCGCTCACTGCTCGATTCCGACAGAGTTACCGACGAAATCAGCCCATCTGACAATCGGAGCCCGAGTGCCCATCATCCTGGCCACCTCTTGGGTGATGGGCGAACTTCGAAGCACCCAACCCGCTGTCAACCCGAGCAGCACCGCCGCGATCGACGCCCTACGCAGCGTCAGCCCCACGACGCCTACGAAGGGCAGTACGACCAGGCCGAGGAGAAGCCAACCCACGAGCGGTTCGCCCACCCGCTGGTTGATCGGAAGCAGCGCCGCGCCCGCGAGGGCGATGCCCAGCAGAAAAGGCACCAACAACGACAGACGATACGACGACCGGCGCTCCGCAACGTAACCGAGTATCTGGCCGCCGAGAGCACCCAAGGCGTACAGCCTGCCGAACATCAGCAACGAAACACAGGCAGCCACCCTCAAAGCCGCGGCGTTCGTCGTGCTGCCCGAGGCCGCCTGACTCCACCACCGCACGGCATTCGACGCAATGAGGATGAACCCCACCCACTTGATGAGATAAGTCATCCGGAAGGTCTGCGCCTGGACGACGAGTCGGGCCGGCCAGATTTCCACAAACACCCACCCAGCCAGCAACGCCGCAGCCGCCCATACCAGCAACCATCCCAAGACGGGATCGAGTCTGGGACTGCGCCGCCTCAACGAGCTCCAAGCCACAGTTGCGGCGACCATAAAGGCTGCGCACGCGAGCAAAGCACCCGCACCAAACGTCGATGGCAGGTAATGATGCGGAGAACGTACTTCCGTGACGACAAAGTGGAACTGCTCTGAGTCGAGCGCGCCAGAAACCTTGCCGCCCCAGAGCAGCCAGGCGCTCCCGCAGAGGACAGTCCCGCTCCCGACATAACGCCACGGAAACGTCTTGACCCTGCCGTCCGCAACATACCAAGCGGAGAGACCTGCTAGTGCGCCAATCGCAAACGTTTCAGTGCCGACGAGCGGATGGAGTGCCGTGGATGCGACAAACAGCAACGCGGAGGAAGCGGTCCGGCCCTGCATGAGACATAGGAGGCCAGCAAGGGCCGGAGTTCGGGCGAGCAGCGAGGGCTCGACGAAGTTCCGAGCAAGCTGGCCGGCTCCTCCAGCACCAAACCCGAGGACACCAAGGGCCAGCACCGTAGCCACGCGCGGCTCAACCGTGCCTTCGGGCACGGCATGCCGTACCGCCCGGCACGTGACGAGTGCGATTCCCGCATTGCCGAGCATGGTCAACACCAGCATCAGCGACTCGAGCGGGAGGACTCTTAACAATGCGCCTATCGCGATCAGGTAGTAGATTCGAGATGACGTGCCCTCGACGGCGTTTACGAACCAGTCGGCCCGGAGATAATCAGGATCCAACAAGCGATAGAGCTGGACGAAAGCAACCCATTGATTGCCTTGTCCAAAGATGTACCCGCCGGCAAGCGTGGTGATGCTTCCGGCGAGTAACGCCCACATGATGTCTTCGGGGAACGTCGAGCGAACGACCACCGGGGAGGGCGTCACGCGGAGGTTCCAGATCGATTGCTTCCGAGCTCAAGCCGAAGCGGGACCTCGGGCGCGGGAGTCACCGCGGGCAACGAGGAACTGATCGTAGTCACGAATGTAATCCTCAGCGTCGTAGGGGTGAGACGCCAGGACCAACAAAACGGCATCGATCGAGTACTTGTATTGAACGCTCCACACCAGAGGCGGCACATAGAGTGCCCACTCAGGCGAATCGAGCAAGATCTCCTGCCGCTGTGACCCGTCGTCTACAACACACGCCATCCTGCCGGACAAGCAGCTGAGCAGCTGTTCGCACTCTCGGTGCGCGTGTTCTCCCCGAACCTGCTGACTCTGAACGCCGAAGACGACGAAGTACCGACGAGGTACGAACGGCAGACCGGCATCGACCTCTCTGGCGGACAGATCACCCCTCAGGTCCTTGATCAGGGGCACATGGTGAAGGGTGACATCTTCAACGGACACCGTTCGTGTGCCGTCCGATGTCACCCCCTCGGTCGATCGACGGGACGGCTGGGAATCCGAGTCACCCACGTATCGCACTATCCGAGCAGGGTTGCCTACGACGACGGCATGCGGTGGCACCGACTTGGTGACGACCGCTCCGGCGCCAACCACCGAATGCTGACCGATCGTGATCCCGGGAAGAACGGTTGCGTTGGCACCAATCGAAGCCCCCTTGCGCACCCGGGTTTCAGGATACCGATCGAGGTGTTGCCCACTTCTCGGTTCGGGATCGTTCGTGAATGTCACGTTGGGACCGATGAATACCTCGTCGTCGATCCGGCAGCCGTCCCAAATCTGCACGCCACACTTGACGGTCACCCTGTCCCCAAGCACGACGTCATTCTCGATGAACGTGTGATCACAAAGGTTGCAGCCCGTGCCGATACGGGCACCCGGCAGAATATGCGCAAAGGCCCAAACCCGAGTGCCGGCGCCGATCGCGTTGGTTTCAACGAGCGCGTTCGGGTGCTCGAAATGTGCCTTCTTACGCATGGGTCGGGTCAAGTGGTCGTTGCGTCGGGTCGAACTCTTCACGCATGGCCACGATGTAGCTATGCCGGCCCTTCGTGTTCTCGAATGTGTGCCACACGTAGAGTCCGATGACGCCGAGCCCAAGGATGTTGAGCGTACCGAAGAATACAATAAGCAAGGCCGTTGCCGCGTAGCCAGGAACCGGCGCCGTGGTCAGCAACTTCCACAGCAAAACTGCAAACGCACATACGGCACTGAACACGAGCCCGAACGACCCAAGCATGATGAGCAATTTGATCGGCAAGTCCGAGAAGTTGAATACACTGTCCGTCAAATAGCGCAGCTTCTTGGACAGTGTCCAAGCGCTCACGCCGGCCTCACGTGCACGACGATCGTACGGCACCGTCGACCGGCGGAACCCCACCCAGAACAATTGGCCGACAAGCGAGCTGTTGGCTTCGCGCAACTGCACCAGTTGATCGCGGACGACTCGATTGCACCCAAAGACGTCCACCCCTCCCTTGGGAAGGTCTGGCTGAATGAACCGTCGAAACAACCGCCAGAACACGCCCGCGAAGAACGTGCTCAGCGAATGGTCGTTGCGTCCCTGGCGCTCGCCGATTACCACATCATGAGCCCCAGTCCGCAGCTTCTGGTAGAAGTCAACGATCAGACGTGGTGGTTCCTGTTGATCCGCGGCCATCACTGCGAAGTAGTCGGCTCGCGCCACCTCGAGTCCAGCGCGACTGGCCGCAAAGGAACCGAAGTTACGGGACAGGCACAACAACTGCGAACGGAACTCGGCCTGTGGCAGCGCTTGCCGTAGCAGAAACAACGAGTCATCCGGGCTTCCGTCCACGACAAAGACCGCCTCGACCTTATCGTCGAGTTCCCGGTTCAGCCACTCGACGTCCCGGATAAGCCCCGCGATGTTCTCTGAGTTGCGATAGACGGGTACGACGACCGAGATCATCACGCCACCCAGTGGTTCACGATCTCAACGACGCGATCGACGTCACGATCTTCGAGATACGGGTGAATAGGCAGCGTCACCTCCCGAGCGGCGATGCGCCGCGCGACGCGGAGATCACCGAATACCCGATATCCGTGCGGGGCGTGTCGCATTGCACTTTGAGTCGGGATGAGCTGAGGATAGTGAACGCTCACCTGGATAGCGTGATCCGATAGATAGGTGCAAAACCGGTCTCGGTGGTCGCCTTCAATTACCACGGGAAACAAGTGCCAGACCGAGCGAGAGTGCTCGGCACTCCGTAAAGGTTGCACCAAGGCATGGGAAAGACCAGTCAGGTAACGCGTCGCGATGTTCCTCCGGCGTTCGGTCCACGGTTCGAGCCGAGGAAGCAGTGCGCCGTGGAGGATCGCCGCTTGCACCTCGTCCAGACGACTATTGAGACCGAGTCTATCGTGATCGTTCTTCTGCCGCTGTCCGTAGTCGCGGAGACACCTAGCTTCGTCAGCGAGACCATCGTCGTTGGTAAACACTGCGCCTGCATCCCCGAGAGCCCCCAAGTTCTTCGTCGGATACAAGCTGAGTGCGGCCACCTGTCCGACACCGCCCACCTGCCGATCACACCACGACGCCCCGAGCGCTTGAGCGCAGTCCTCGACGACCTGTAGGCCGTGTTCGTCCTTCAGGGCCTGGAGTCGTCCCAAATCGAGTGACTGGCCAAAGAGATGTACCGGAACGAAAAAGCGAAGCGCCGGCCGTTCTTCGAGGCATTGGCGCGCTCGCTCGAGATCGAGCAACCCGGTTTCGTCAGTATCCACAAAGACGGGTGCCCCACCCGCGCGGATAATCGCCAACGTCGTCGCAAAGGCGCTGAGTGGGGTCGTCAGGACCTCTTCTCCGCGCCGCAAACCAAGGGCTCGGAGTCCGATCTCGATCGCGTCCAGCCCGCTCGCGCACCCCACGGCGTGTTTCGCTTCTACGAACCGAGCAAGCTTGCTCTCAAACGCTGCGACCTCCGGGCCGAGAATGTACCGTCCACTCTTCCCTACGCGTTCTACCGCGGCAATGACATCGGCCCCGACATCTTCCCACTGTCGGTCAAAGGGGTTTACGCGAATGATGCCGCCAGTCTTAGGTACAGACATCGGAGGGCTCGTTGATGGATCTCGACGCATCTGAACCTTCGTGACTAGAAGAGGGCACAGGACACCGCCCCCTGGGAAGGATTGAGGGTA
This sequence comes from Vicinamibacterales bacterium, assembly GCA_965216615.1. Lineage (GTDB taxonomy): Bacteria > Acidobacteriota > Vicinamibacteria > Vicinamibacterales > UBA8438 > CAUZIB01. The sequence goes on from CBDCGH010000023.1 coordinate 1,146,755, forward strand.
CCACAGAACGTGTGGCATACTTCCACTGCGATCCCCTTGTTCACGGCCGCGGATCTGCAGACGTACTTGCGCCTCCCGGTGACGTACCCGTCCGACGTGCGGCCGTCAACTCCCGATAGAGCTGCACCGTCCGATCCGACACGGCATCCCAGGAGAACTCACGCTCCACGATTGCCCGGCCTTCCTCACCCATGGTCGCGAGACGCTCGGGCGCTGTGGTCATCGCCTCTTCGAGTGTCACGGCCAAAGCCGCCGCATCATTGGGAGGAACCAGCCAGCCGTTGAGGTGGGGTCTGACTTTGTCTGGCAACCCCCCGGCGGCCGACGCGACCACGGCGCGTCTGTGTGTCATTGCCTCGAGGGTCGCGAGCGAGCTCCCCTCATAGAGAGTGGGGTGGACGAACAACGTCGCCGTACGCAGCCACGAATGCAGTTCGACATCATCGACCCGCCCCAGGAGCTGGACCCTCGACCCGATCCCCAGACGCGACACGAGGCGTTCCAGGGTGCTTCGGTATGGCCCCTCTCCTACGAGCACCCACCTCCAGTCACCGAAACGTGGCGGCGCATTAGCTCGGCCCGACCACAACCTCGCGAGTGCCCTGGCCAGAACCTGAAAGCCCTTGTTGTGCTCGAGACGTCCAACGCTCACCATCACCGGAGCCGACGCTTCGATCCCAATCTCACGGCGGAGCTGCTGCGCCTGCGACAAACTACCCAGGCGGTCGACGTCTTCGATGACGATCGCGTTCGGGAGCACGACTGCGCGGGACTCGTCGACACCGAGGTGCTCCCGCAGGGCCGGAACCAACGCTGCGTCGGTCGCAATGACCCGATCAGCGGCTTCGGCGCAGGTCCGCACGACCCCCTGTAGTGGACGATAGGCGGCGCGCTTGATCCGCGTCTGTAGTGTGTGCGCCGACCCGAACTCCTCCAGGCCGTGGGGATTGAGCACAAACGGAACGCCGGCGGCATGGTGGCGCCGATACCATAGTGCGTAGCCGTACACGCTGGCACCCATCCCGTGCACGACGTCAACCTCGTGCCGGAGAGCCAGGTCTACCGCTACACGGCCAGCACGCCAGCCGAACCAGGGATAGGCAGTGACCCGATCCAGAATCGTCGTGCCCCGCCGACCGGCAAAGGGAAAGGTGCGGTAAGGCACGCTGACCAACCGAAACCGATCATCGACTAGCCCGTCGGATTGGCGACCGCGAACCGCGCTGCCGGCGGTGCCGTTCATGGGCGGGGGTGCGACGACCGTCACAGAAACGCCGCGCCCCAATAGATGACGGACGAGCTCATGAACGTGCCGCTCGAGCCCTCCGTAGCCATGAAAGGGCGAGAGCGCCCGGGTCGTCAGTACGACACGCAACGGACAGTTACCATCTTGCGTCGGTTCGTCGGGGTCATAGCGGCTCACGGTTCCTTTATCCTGCCGGTCTCAGAAGGTCCGCGTACAGGGCCTCGACGCGACCGGAGACCACGGGCAGGCCAAATCGCGCCTCCGTCGCTCGAGCCGCCGCAGTCCCGAGGCGCCGGCGAAGCGCCTCGTCAGCCTCCAACCGCGACACGTCGTCGGCAAACCGCTCAGGAGAGGGCGACAGCAGCGCGGTCTCGTTGTGGGTCAGGATGTCGCCTGTACCGCCAGTCTCCATCGCGACGATCGCCAGGCCGAGGGCTGATGCTTCGAGCAAGACGCGGCTGAGCGACTCCGGACCAGACGACGGGAACACCAGAAAACTCGCGTGCCACAGCCATCGAAAAACTTCATCCCTGGGCAACCACCCCAAGAGCATCACGTTCGCTGACCGGCTAGCCGCCGCGCTCAACGTTGCGCGCTCGGGTCCATCACCGATCACCACGAGCGGTACGTCGAGGCGGCCGGCGTTGATCAAGTCGATCAGGTGCGCCACACCCTTGTTATGGGCGAGCTTTCCCACAAACACCGCGTAGTCTGCATCCATCGGCCGCGGCGTTTGACGCACTGCCTCACGCATGCCGGCCGCGTCGACTCCGTTTGGAATCGTCTCCAGGCGGGTCGCAGCAAGCACCGATGCACGCGTCCGCAGGTCCTCTGCGATCCGGGTGCTCACCGCGATAACCGCATCGGCTCGGGCCAGGGCTGCTGCCTTCAACCGAAGATTCGCCCGCATGTAGGGAATGACGGGCATCGCCAACGGCCAGAGGACACCGGTTCGCGGCCGGAGACATCGGGTCATGGCGGCAGACGAGCAGTGCGGACACAGGTCAGCGGAGGCAGCGTTGTGAATAAGGTCGCCCCAGTAACAGACCGGCCAGTAGTCGCGCACCGTGCACACCGACGGAACGCCGGCTCGGCTGGCGGCATCTACGGTCGGCGGACCGGTCAAGACGTGCTGGGCGTGCGCTAGATCGACCCGCTCCTCACGAATGAGCGCTTCCAGGAATTGGGCAAGCCGCGGGTACATACGTTCGTTCCTGAAGTAGTTCCGGAGGAACGGCGCGGCCGGCGCTTTGACCGGGAAGGCACGGACGCCAAACCCGTCGTACTCGTAGGAGGTTGCGGAATCAACGTCATCCTCGGTGCGTACGAGCAGGACATCGTGACCGCGGCTGCGGAGGCCCCGAGCAAGTTCGTACGTACTCCACCCGCTGCCGCCACAGATCGGCGGAAACACGTCGGTCGCCAGCAGGATGCGCATCAGTGGCTTCCAGATTCAGCGCCGCTCCGGCCCCCGATGTCGCGCAGCGCCTGGTCGATCACTTCGCAGTGCCGCTTCCACGTGAACTCCGTCACGGCGCGCTGTCGGGCCGCCGCGCCGAGTCGCCTCCGGAGCCCGATATCCGTCAGCCGCTCGAGGGCCTGTGCAAGTCCGTCGGGATCCGAGCGTTCGTAGAAGAGACCCTGCTCGCCATCTGCCACGAGCTGGGTTAGGCGGTCGATTCGCGGGACCACTACGGGAAGTCCCGACGCCATGTACTCAAACACCTTGAGCGGCGACCAGTAGAAGCCGAGAGCCAGCGACGGATGGGCGGTTGGATCAAAGGGCGCGACACCGATATCCGCCGCTGCGAGGCATGCGGGAATCTGATCGTGGGGGAGCGCCCCGGGTAAGACGATCCCATCGAGCCCCTCGGCGGCCCGCCGCACGTTCGGCAGTTCCGGCCCATCTCCGATCAACACAGCCCTGAGATCCTGCCGACCCCGAGCCCGGAGGCGGCGCATCGCATCGACAAGCGTCACGGCACCGTGCCACGCTCGAAACGCGCCCGTGAAGATAACGACTGTCTCGCCCTCTGTGCGTGTGAAGGGTACAGCCCCCGGTGCTCCCGGATGGAAGTGAGTCACGTCCGCTCCCACCTCGTTGAGCACGACCTGACTCGACGTCACAAAATCCGGGAGAATGCGTTCGGTCGGGGTGATGATCCGATCGGCGATCGCGCACAAACGTTCGCGCCATCGTCGCATCGGCTGCACCAGCAGCAGCGCGTCAACCCACCGCTTGGGCGAGCCGGGGTAGTCGACCACGGGCGACACAACGTCGAGCACAGTCGCCGCGCCGACCCGGCGGGCAGCGTAGAACCCCTCCCCTCCGAAGTTGTAATAGCGTTCAATGACGACATCCGGCCGCACCGCTTCGGCGAGGCGGGCCACCTGCGGCGCCCGCAGTATCCTAAACTGGCGTCGACCGAACGGCGGACTCAGCATATGCCATTGAACCGGTCCAGCAGGCGGAGGACGATCTCCGGAAGACACCACCACGTGAACGTCGTGCCCAAGGCCGGCTAGCCCTTCCGCGACCGCCATCACGTGCACCGACCCTCCGTGGGCGGCGGGAACCCGTTGATCGGTAGCGACGTACAAGATCCTCACGAGCGTCTCTCACTCAGCTTCATGCTTACGCCGAGCACCGTCCGGCAAGGTACCTTCGCGAACGAGCAGCGCAAAGAACGGCCCTGACGGAACCCGTCCGAGCAGGGTGACGTCCGCCATCGCGATCCACGTCAGGGCCCGCAACACCTGATACACAGGGCCCGCGGCCGCGAGTCTTCGTTTCGCGTCGAGCCGGGCGGCACGCCTCGCAGCGAGGTCAGGCGGCGTAGCGGCATCGTTCCCGCTTCTGCGCGTGACCCGCCTCGCCAGCGCCTGAGCCGCGACCGGAACCAGAATGCCCTCTGTGATTCGTGAAACGATCGGTGAATACCAACGAAACCGCGCGACGCGAAAGCCGGCTGCGGCAGCGACCTGTTCCAGGTCGGCTCGATCCCCAAGAGGATTCAAATGGTCGGTTGGTCTCAGGCGTTCGAGATCTAAGTTCGCAAGTCCCGTACGCTCGGCGAAGGCAGCGAGCCTGGAGATAAGCGCGAAAATCGGCGCCAGCACCGAGCGCTGCCGGACGTGGGTGTAGACGAATAACGCGCCGCCCGGCGCCAGGACTCGCGCGGCTTCGCCCAGCATCCTTTCTAGTCCCTCCCTCGACAGGTGCTCCAGCACATCAACCGTATACGCCTTCGTAACGCTGTCATCCGCCAACGGCAACTGCCGTAGATCTCCCACGACGAGATCAACGCCTTGACGAGCCTCGGCGGCGAAGAAGGTTCCGGCGTCGACACCGACGAGTTGAGCGGCAGCGCTGCGGTTCCACACCGCGAAACGCCCACTGCCACAGCCAAGGTCCGCGACCGTGTCCTCAGGCGTGATCCCCAAGAACTTCACCAGCATGCGTTGGCGTACGCCGGCCGACAACAAAGGGGGGGAAACAACCTCGTCACGTCCGTCTGAATGAAAGTGCTCGTCGAGGAATTTCGTCGTCTGGGCAAACTCGGCATCGGGCGACAGGACGAGGAAGTCTCGTTCCGAGGTTCCATAGGTATGCTCGCAATCTTGGCATCGAAGCTGATCAATGCCACCGGTGAGACGCCCGTGACACTCGGGGCAACGGACGAGCTTGAGGAGACGGTCGGAGATCACGACGGTATATTGGACCTCGAGAGGATGTCGTCCATGTCGTTAAAGAGCCGAACGTTGCAGCTTACGCCACAGCAGGGCCAGGTCGACGCTCGACAGCTACATACCGTCGCTGGAAGCGTCTGGCCGCGACGAATCATAGAACGACCCACGGTCGAAAAAATAACGATAGACGAGACTGGGGATGTCCCGAGGCAAATCGATGAACGCGTAGTACGCGTTCTGGCTCAGCTGCAGTCGCTGACGACTCATAGTCTTAGTCGCGAACTGGACAGCCAGGGCCAGATTCCACCAAACGCACAGCGCCGCAAGCACATGCACCGTACCCCGTGCGCGTCCGCGAGGAATTGTCCGAAGGAGCCCCGCGAGACCGAGAGCCAGACAAATAGTCAACCCGACGAACCGCCGCTGTCCGAACGACCCGGCGCCCGCCCATGTATCAAGAGACCCAGATACGTAGACCTGGCTGGCGATCATCAGGAGCGTCATCGCGCCGACCCACGCGGTCGCGTCGCGACTCGGTGAATCGATTCCCCCCGACCTACGCATCACCAGCAGCGCGAGCCCGACTAATGACAACAACGCGAGTGGTGTCCAAAACAGTAGCCCGTTCTCGGTCGACACCAAGACACTCCCCGCGTTAGGCGCGGTCCATGTCATCTTCCGCTGGATGATCGGCGACGGCCCGAGACGGCCGTTGATCGCAATGTAGGCCCAAACCTGAGGTGCGTAGCACACAACGAAGGTGACGATTCCGACGACGGCTCGTCGAGCAAGCGCGACAGCCTGGCTCGAGTCCTGGCGAGCTGCGCGTGCAAACGACGCGACGTAGTCGACGACAGGCACGACCGCAATGAAGAGGTCTTGCTCCCGGACCATGCCCATGAGGGCTGCGAGTGCGCCTAGCGCGGCCACCCCGCGGAGCGACCAAGACTCGCGGACATGCAACCAGGCAACGAAGAACGCAGCCACCGCGAACGCCGAACAAGCGTGAGAGAAGCCTGGTGCCGCGTACATGTAGAAGACAAGCGGCGTCCCAAGCCAGACAGCGATGGCCGCCGCCCAGCCACCGACGCCAACCACGCGTCGAATCGCATGGACTGAGAGCAAAACCGCCAGGAACCCGTATAGCGCGGAGGCGTAAGTGATGGCGACGAGGTATGGCCTCGAGAAGCCGTCTGCTTGCGCCGCAACCCCCAGCCACCTCGCGACTCGGACACAGAAGTCGACCACGACGTAGATCGGGGCCCAGAGTATGGCGGAGCCGACCGGTGCGAAGTTTGGGCGTACACCTGTCGCGGTCGTCGTATCGAGAAACGTCGCTTCGAAGTTCCAGGCACGCGCAATGCCGCGATCGTAGAAATAGCGGTACTCGTTGTCGAACGAAAGATCTCCGTCGAACCAGACCGACCGCAGGTAGGCGAAGTACTCGATCTCATCGGCGGCGTAGAGACGAGGGGTCACGGCAGGGAGGGACAGGACGAACAGCAGCACAGGCAACCACGCCAGCCAGCGGCCCTGACCGAGACTGTCACGTGTGCGCGCCCACCATGTCCTGGCGGCGCTGATCGGGGGTCTAGCTTGAGGAATCAATGAGAACAGCCGGAAGTGTAGCACGCGGTCATCCGCGCGCAGATGGGACGCCACGCGTGGTCGCGTGTCCGGGGCGGCTCGGGGTCCTCACTCGGGCGACGCGATCTCCAGATTGGAAAAGAGGCGTTTCGCCAGCGGGTCAATCCGGGGTCCCGCACGAATACATGCGATGATCTGACTGTCGCGCCAATCCCACAAGCCCTGTACGTGGGCCGGGGCATCCAGCGTCCACCGCGACGGCCAACAGAATGCGCCCACAGCCTGAACGGCGATCGAGTACACGAGGATCGTTGCGAGCGCCGGCCGGAAAACCCGTCGAGACCACCGAGTCGACCGCGGCTCGCGCCAAGAGCCGAATGCGGCACCCATCGCGCGACTCGCATGAGCGTAGCCCATGCCGAACAGCACCCCAACGAACGGCATCACATCGGCGAGATATCGCGACCCGAACCCCTGACCGCCCCACCACGCGATAAACTGCGCGTACATCAGGACGACGGCGACGATCGCGAGGCTGGCATACCGCGCGAGCAGCAGGCCGTCGGCCTCGCTCTTTCCCCGATCGGTTCGAGACGCCGCGCGGAATTGCCACGCGGCCACAGAACCAACAACCGCAAGCAGGACAACCGGAGAGAACACAAGAAGCCCGCGGCTCGGGCTAACAGTAAGACCTGCAAGCCCTTCAATAAACGAACCGGAGAACATGCCCCCGTCCCCGAACTCCCGCCCGTAGTACGCCGTCCGAGCCGAGGCTCCGCCGCCCGGGTTCCCAAACAGCCAGAAGTTATAGGCCATCCCCAAGGCGGCCGTGGCGGCTGCCAACACCGATATCCGGCTGGCCTCGCCCGCGCGTGTGCCACTCCAGAGGTGCCCATCCCGCCACGCTCGATGCCAGGCAAACGCGATCAGGAGTACGGCGGCGGGCGCAGTGGCCGGACGCGCGACCCATGCCACGCCGATCGCCGGGCCGGCAATACCGCTACGACTCGCCGTAAGTCCCCAGAGCGCAACAGCGTATCCAAGAACAGCGGGAGTATGACTCCACATCGCCTGGCTCGCAGTGGACCAGACAGGGGTGCCCAGAGCGTACGCCAGTGCAGCCATCAACGCGACGTTGGTGTCGTCGAGCCGGCGCCTCGAGGTGCCTTCGCTCTCGCGGCAGAGCATTCGCCGAACGCAAGCCAGTAACGCAACCGCTGACAGCGCGGCCATGACCGACGCGGCGAGCTTCGAGAACAGGTTCGCGACTAACCGGTCGTGCCCGGGTGGCGCGAACCACGTGGGGAGCGCATAGATGGGAAGCGCGAGAAGGGGCCCGACGAGAGGGTGACTGTCCAAGAGATGCCCGTCCTTGAAGACGAGATAGTTGAAATAGCCTGGGTCGTCCTCGGTTGCTTCGGTAGCGGATGGAAACCCCCCGAGCGCGTCTGGAAAGAACTCGTCGAGGACCAGATCGCCGTCGCGAAGAATGCTGATTGGCACGAACCGAGACGCGTAGGTGTCGTAGGACGACACCTGCCGAAGATTGGCGTTGTACACGAGACAAAGGCCGATGAACAGAAGAACGGCGACGCGCGAGTGTTGACGCGGACCACTGATCATGCTGGTACACCGAGGAAGGAGGTCTTCACGTGCTTCAACTCGTGATCGGCCGTTACGATACCATGTGCCGACGTGCCCCCGAGCGGCCACCCCGAGCCATGCGAGTAGCGCTACTTTGCCACAAGTTCTGGCCAGCGGTGGGTGGACTCTGCACCTACACTGGCCGTCTCGTGGAGTACCTGAGCAGCCAAGGACACAAGATCGACGTCTTCACCACCAAGATCCCCCCGGAAGCGCCAAACACGGAGCAATGGTCGTCCGACGTCGTCGTCCGTCGATTCACCACACGCCTCGCGAACCATATCCCCTTCCACTTCATGCCCCGCCTCGCTGTCACGTGTCTATCAGAGCCGCTCCGCCGGGCCAACGTCATTCATACGGTCGGGTACTACTTTTTTCCAACATCTCTTGGCCACGGAGTGGCCAAGCTGTGTCGCATTCCGCATGTTTCTACGCCGGTATTCGGTCTAACGCCCGAAACGTGGCAGAGGCGGTCGTTTGACACGGTTTGGGGGCGACGGCTTGTCAGACAGGCGACTCACGTCATCCCTCAATCAGCACGCGAGCGCGACCTGTTGCACGCTCATGGGTTCTCGCTACCAGAGCACACCATTATCCCTTTCGGAGTGGACGCCCACATCTTCCATCGGGACTATGATGTCGGCGATCTGCGGACGGCGCTACAACTCGATGATGAACCGGTTCTGCTCTTTGTCGGCAAGATCATGTTGCCCAAGGGAGCCTTCGACTGCCTCGAGGTGATCGCGAGATTACGTCAAAAGGGCCGGCGACTCAGACTCATCATGATAGGCGATCCGCATGAGCGAGAACGTGACGCACTGGAAAGTCGAATCCGGGATCTCGAGCTTCGGAACGCGGTTATGCTCACCGGCCCGATCACCGATCGGCGCGAGATCGCACGGTACTATCAATTATCCGATGTCGTTCTGTTTCCGTCGCAGTACGAGCAATTCGGCATCGTCGCGATCGAAGCCCTCGCCAGCGGTAGACCGGTGATTGGCACACCCGTCGGCATCATGCAGGACCTCATTCCACGCCTTCGGGTCGGACTCCTTCACCCATTCGGAGACCTGGACCGGTTCGAGACGAATCTCGCTGCGGTGCTCGATGACCCAGGCTTTCGCCAACGTGCCAACGCCCACCGATCGGAGGTTTTGCGCGATTACGACTGGCACACGATTTCCGAAAGAACCGAGGCGATCTACTCGCGCGTTGCTCAGGGAGCGAGTCGTGCCTGACCAGCAGCCTGACGCCACCGCGACACGAGACTCCCTTGAGGCGGTTCCGTTCGACAAGTACGAACGATACGGCGCCTATCACTGGCGGGAAACGAGCTGGCTGCCAACCCGTCACCACGCCATGCTGACAGCCCGATATCGCATGGTGGAAGAGTTGGTCACGCCCAACGCGACACGACTACTCGAAGTCGGATGCGGTGACGCGTGTCTAGCGAACCGATTGGCCAAACCGGACCGTTTCGTCGCAGGGGTGGATGACATCTTTCTCCCGCTGGCGCTTGGACAGTCACGAACCCGCGATTCGCACAGCAGAGGCCGTGTCGAGCTGTCGCAGGGCGATGTCTACCAGCTACCGTTTCAGGATTCAGTCTTCGACTGCGTCACGTTAGCCGATGTCATCGAGCACCTTGACCGACCAGACCAGGCGCTCCTTGAGATCGCGCGTACCATGCGACCGGGCGGACAATGTCTCGTGACGACGCCGCGCCGTAACCCGGCGCGGCCGCAGGGTTCATATCACTGTCAGGAATACACCGCGACCGAACTGGCCGACGCGCTTCAAGGCGTGTTCAGCCGCGTCAGCGTTCACCCTTTTCAGCCGGAACGGGCATACCGGATATTCGAGCACCGCCTGCTGGGGCGCAAGGTCGGGCGGATCATCGTGAACGTGTGCGCCGCCGCGGGGTTCAACCCCTTGGCGAAAAGCGGCGCCGTAGAAGACGCGGCAGCCTACACCCAACTGTGCGCGTGTGCCTGGAAGGAAAGCCTCTGATGGCGGCGGTCGTCAGGACGGCGCGCCAGGCTGTGATTCATTGTGCCTGAACGGTCCGCTCGCCCTGTTCCCCGTGAGGTGGGCGCACTTCGAGACGCGCGTTCTGACCGAGCGGACGACGGCCTCCTGCAAACTGTTTCGCGGTCCGTCTTCTGGAACGCGACCCTCTTCCCAATCGGCGCGATAGCCAGCCTGATGGTGTCGATACTCATTCGGCGCAGCTTTGGCCTCCAATCTGGCGTGTACGACATATTGCTTGGAGTGGCCAACACCCTGATGTTCTTTTCCGGCCTCGGCCTCGCGACGACGTTACCGAAGTTCCTGCCGGAGCTACAGGTAAAAGGTGGGGGGCAGGGTGTGAAAAGCTTCGTCGGGCGCATCGGCGCCGTGAGGTTCGCGGCCCTACTGGCCTTTTTGATGCCGCTTGCGGTCTACGCGGAGCCGGTCGCCGAACGCCTGGCGCTGGGTGCGAACGGCGCCACGTACCTTCGAGCCCTGACGCTCCTGCTTCTTGGACGCACAGCGCTTGACCTCTCCTATCGTGGTTTGGAGGCCTGCTTCCTCCAGGTCCGGGTCAACATCCTCACACTCCTCCACTCGGCCCTCGATGTCTGTCTGGTGGGGACAGCGCTCGCGATCGGCTGGAGCATGGGGGGAGTGATCTGGGCGCTCGGTGCGTCCGCAGCAGGCGTGGCTCTGGTCGGCGCGTCGACTCTACGCACACGCGTTCGTGAGATCGATCGCAAACCGGCCTCCGCGCCCCGAAGCCGGATCCTCCCGACCCGAATCTGGCGGTTCGCAGGCCTGACGTATGGCCGGGACCTCGGCCTGTATTTCGCAACCCCGGCATTCGCAGGCCCCGTCCTGGCCGCCGCCCTGGGCAGTCCCGAACCGGTTGCGCTCTTTGCAACTGGATTCTTCGTCGCCTCGAGCACCGTAACGCTACTGGTCTCAGGATTCCGTGGCGTGTTTCGACCCCTCTTTGCCAGAATCCGGGCCGGCGGGGACGAGGCGCAGCTCCGGCGAGCGTTCGACCTCGTTACCAAGAGCCAGATCTTGGCAGTCGTCCCCGCCGGCGCCGGGTTGTGGGTCATGGTGGGCGACTACCTGCCGCTGTTCTATGGTCACCCGTTCATCGCGGCAACGCCCGTGGCTCGCCTTTTCATCGTGCTGCTGTTTGCCGAGACGGCGTTCAGCCTCGGACTGCTAGTCCTCTGGATGGACGAACGCTACCTGCCGGTGTTGGCGGCGCAGGGCGTCATCGTTGGTAGCGCGATCTTCTTTCTGTGGGCGGCGCGAGACGGTGGGTTGCTGCCAGCCGCGGCGGTACTAGGAGGCGCGCGACTCCTCGCCGCGTGCTTGGGGTACGTCGCCGCGCGGCGCCGTTACCACGTGCGCTACCCGTGGGGCTTTCTGGGACGAATCATCGGAGTTGCGGCGGTCATGGCGACCGTGCTCGCAAGCCTGCGTCAGGTTTGGGAAACCTCGGCGGTCGAGGCGACGACGCTCACCGGCGTCGGTGTCGTTCTGGTTGCGCTCGGACTCCGGGTGGCACGGGTTGTCGGTCCCTCCGACCTACAGGTGCTTGAGCGATCGAGTATTCCCGGGCGCCAGTGGTTAGTACGCTGGCTCTCGAGATCGACGGCCACGTAGCGGATCGCGAGCCGCTAGCTGGACGGGTATCATGTGCGATCATGCGTGACCCAGTGGTCCTCGCCGTAACCCTTCTTGCCGCACCGCTGTTTCTGTACAGCTTGGGCGAGACCTATCTCTGGCAAGACGAAGCGCAAACGGCCCTGCTCGCTCGCTCGGTTCTCGAACATGGGATACCAATGGTTGGCGAAGGACCCCATAGTCTGTCAGCTCATGCGGGGGAAGACGCAGGGGTCGGCGGGATCTACCTCCAGATTGCCTGGCTGCAGGCGTATCTCACGGCAGCCAGCTTTTTCGTCTTTGGAGAGTCTGCTTGGGCCGCGCGGATTCCGTTCGCGCTGCTCGGTTGGCTGTGCGTCCCACTCGTTGCGGGGATGGTTCTTACCGCGGGCGCGAGTCGAGATGCCTCCCGGATCGCGGCGGTACTGACCAGCCTCAGTCTGCCGCTCATCATCCTCTCACGCCAGGCCCGGTACTACTCGCTCGCGACGATCGCGATCCTGATCGTCATCGCGGCGTATGCGCTTCTGGTTCGTCGGATCCAGTCCGGGGCCGACGATCGGGTTAGCTCGAATGACCGATACGCAACGGTGTTCCTTGGTTTCGCGTGCTGCCTCGCGGCGCTGAGCTTCGATCTCACGGCCGTCGGCATCCTGAGTGGTATCGCCGCTCATTGGCTGGTCGCCAGCCACGCGCGCTTCCGTTGGGACACAAGGTTCTGGCTACCGTGGGGGGTCGGATGTGCGCTGCTTGCTGCCTGGATCGGCCTCACATTGACGGCCCCATCACGACTCGAAGTCGGGTCGGTCTTTGATCGACTGCCGCAACGCAGCCTCTACTATATGGCGCAAATCAACGCGCATATCGTCCCGCTCCCGCTCTTCGGAGCGCTCGCGCTACTACCGTGGCGTAAGTGGCGCCGGCTTGACCGAGACGGTTCTGGCGCACCGTGGCTCGCTGGACTGCTCGTCATCGTGAGCGCCACGAGCATACTCGCGGCCGGGGTTGCCCCGTCACGCTTCTTTCGTTACGTCGCCCCGCTCATCCCGGTGCTCGCGGCTCTCGCCGCCATCGGACTCGCCGCCGTTGCCAAGCGTTCGACGGTGGCTAGGGGTGGCGTCATCGGCGCGGTGCTGATCCTTGTGACGTCGAGTGCGCCGTTCGTGCTGTCTCACGCAGCGCTGTCGGCCATTGCCCGGTCGAGCGGTATGATCACAGTCCGCGATAGAGAGGTCGCTCTTCGCGTTCCCATCGCCGCTCTCCTGCAGGAGTTCCGCGATCCACCTCGCGGTCCGGTGGCGGCTGTCGTAGAACATCTGGAGGCACACGCGGAGCCGGGTGACGTTTTGGTGACTACCTACGGCGGGCTCCCGCTGAAGTTCCACACACCGCTGACCATCTACGGTGGCGAAACCGCTCAGTTCCCGTCAGCCGGCTCGGAGCCGAACTGGGTATGGCCCCGCAACTTCGCCGGCGCACGATGGGACGCGGTGGAACCCGCCCTCGATTGGCTAGACCGGCAGACCTACTTGCGGACGTACCGAAAGGTAGAGTTGCCCGCCGTCGACCGCCGGTGGGAGAATCGCGAGGATCCCGTTGAGCACGTCTTTACCAATCCCGGTCCGGCGGGGCCACAGGTTGTGCTGCTCAGTCGTCAATAGCGCTCGCCGCGACTACGGACGATTTCGAATCCTACCGATCCGAAGGGAAATAGTGTTCGCTCTCCAGCCTCTCGAGACGAACACGGTCGTTGGGTGAGTCGAGCCGCCCCTGAATTGCCACGAAGCGATATGGCTGAGCGGCTGTGGCGTAGAAACTGCGATCAGGCAGCCTCCCAAACTCGGTGCCGAAATAGCGATTCAGCAGCAGGCGATAACTGTTGACGAGGGAAATCGAAGGATACGGCTCGGTAAAGGCGGTAACCGCGGGACGATCCACGTTCCGACCACTTGAGGGATCAGGTGTCTGAACCCATGCAGGAAGATGGAACGCGTTGAGCACCGCCATGCGATCATGAAGATACGACTCCCGCCAGTTGTCGTGGCTGAAGTAGCCACCCGGGCCATGGTCACCATGAATAAGGATGATGGGCGGCAGTGCGGCGGTGGACAGAACGTCCGTGATCGCTTCCTGCAACCGTGCGTTCACCCAGCGCAGCTGCTCTCCGAAGCGGTGCGTGTATTCAGCGCGGGTGATCCCGTCCGGATTGATGAGATGGTTCGCACTGAACTGTCCGAAGTAGCGTGCCTCGCCGGTGTCACTCCCCGTCCTGGTCACGACGAACGGGGGATGCGGCGCCAGGAAATGCGCGAACACGTAGAGTCGCTCACCACGTGCGGCAAGCTCGGGAAGGCGGCAAAGGCGAACTGGAGCCGCTCCCGGTCGATCTGTCGTAATCGTGCGGCGGAGGTCCCAGTTGTCATTGCGAGTAAGCCGCGGTTGAATTCGTTGTGCTGCCCGAGTTCGAGATAGATCGGTGCCGAAGGAATGTTCGTCGCCCAGAAGCCAGAGTCGATCGCAACAAACGTGTAGCCCTCCTTCTCAAGGCGGCGACGCGCCGTCGAAGGGGCTCCTGGTCGCGAGCCCGGGTTCCCACTTCAGCCGCCAGTTCGTCGAGGTACTCCATGTTCAGCATGGAGGCCAGCGAGAGTACGGTGTGCGTGTAGTTCGACCGGCTCTTGGTGGCCACGAAGAACCCGTGCCCCTCGAGCCACCCAATGAAATCAGAGTTGTCGAGACCGTAGAGCTCATCGAGCGTGTCGCCTCTGCCGTAGCCGTCCAGCACGATGTGGAAGATCATCGGGTGCCGGGCATCAGCTGGCTGGGCGACGCTGCACTCCTTCGGCCGCGACCGCGGTTCGAGCCAGCTCGCGTCGGCGTGCCGAACGGCAAAGTAGAGAATTGACGAAGCTACCAGAACGACCAGGGAACCGCCGAATACATCCAGCACGATCGCCGCCGCACGCAGGTCTCCTCGTGCGCGCCAGGTCACACCCGCCAAGGGAACGATCACGACCGCCAGGATGCCCGCAGCCGCCAACTCGCTCCCACCCAGCATGTCCAGCAAGCGGCCGTAAGTCCAAACCGAGACAACGAGGATCGAGGTGAGGCAGGCGGCCCGGCGGCGCAGCTGACGCGGTTTGACCTTGGCATCACTCAAGAGCCGCAGCCCGGCGGCGATCGCGACCCAGACGAGGCCTGACAAGACGGCAGCAACGGACACGGGCACCCAGAGCACCCGAAGGGGAAACTCCCGCATGTTCGCCGAAAACAGGTGGAGTACCGGATAGATTCCGAGGAGGATCGGATGCACGTCGAGCCACGCCTCTAACCCGGGCTTCTCGTCCAAGGCGTACAAGAGTCTTCGAATCACCAGCCCCCCCGGACCTGACGGCTGGACACCAGCATCGCTAGCGTCGCGTCCCGCGTCGGGGGCGGAACCCGGTTGGAGCCAGGACACACCCGACCGGCTCGGGTCCACGTGTCCAAGGGTCGAAAACAGCCGAGACCGTCCTCACTCAGCTGCCACTGATGACGCGGGCTTCGCTGTTTTGGCCCTAAACAGGGACTGAGACCGCCAACCGGCACGAAATAGCAGGTACCGCCAGAGTGCTATCAGCGTGCCAAACGCATACTTCGTGCTGCGGCCGAGTGGGATGCTGCTCGACTCCGGCCCGTAGTGTGTTGGCACCGGCACCGCCCCTATCCGAAAGCCGTGCGCACGGGCCTGAATCAGGAAATGTTGATCGAAGACGAAGTCGTCAGAGCACGCGTCAAAGTTGAGGGCCTCGAGGACGCGACGATGATAGGCACGGTATCCCGTGTGGTATTCAGGAAGGTTCAAGCCGAGAACGACATTCTCGATGATGGTCAGGAAGCGATTCGCCACGTATTTGATTGGCGGCATGCCCCCCGCCAGCACTTCTTCCCGACGGCGGATACGAGACCCGAGTACGATGTCGACGACGTCCCCTTCGATGAACCCAACGAGCGACGGAATCAGCGCACCGTCATACTGGTTGTCCGGATGCAGCATCACGATCACATCGGCGTCCGTCTCTTCGAGCGCGAGACGATAGCAGGTCTTCTGATTCCCTCCGTACCCGCGATTGCGGTCATGTTGGTAAGTTCGAATGCCCAGCCGCCGCGCCACATTGATCGTGTCATCGGTACTGGCATCGTCAACCAGAATGACCTCAGGATCAGAACGCTTCCGTAGCCGCTTCAACGTCGCCTCGAGCGTCTTCGCAGCGTAGTAGGCGGGGAGAACAACGCACACCTTCAGCGGGCGCGGATCGGTGAACGGATCCGGCGCGTCAACAGCCGTGGAAACTTGGGCAGTCATGTGTCTCAGCGACCGAACGACACGGACGCGCGAGGCAAATCCGTCAGATTATACTGGAGTTTGGTGAAGCCATTCCCTTCGGCCTGACGAGTCCTGTGTGAACATCGACCCGATGCCGCTCCGGCCACATGTGCCAGACGAGACCACACGCGTACGTCTTCAGCAGTTCTATCGGTCGAGTCACGACTACGCCCATCAGCAGAGCCAGCACAACGCGGCATACTTTCAAAAGTTCGCGGACGTCGTGACTCACGCATTGCCCGACACGACCGCCAACGTGCTGGAAGTGGGGGCCGGATCGGGCGAAGCGTTGCGACCGCTTACCGAACAGCGCAGCTCAGTGCGCGTCACGGCCCTCGATCTATCGCTCTCGTCGCTGTCCAACGTCAGACAACGGAACCCCCGGCGTGTCGCTCCGCTTCTCGGGGACGCTCTCGCGCTGCCCGTCCGAGACAAGAGTTTCGACGCAGTTGTCTGCTTCGAGGTGATCGAACACCTTCCCGATGTGGCAGCCGCGGTTGCCGAGATGCTCAGGGTGCTGAAGCGCCCCGGGCACCTGATCTTCGGTCTGCCGAACCACGCATCGCTGTGGACGCCTCTGGAGGACATCTTGTTGGGTCGCACCAGGCTGGCCTTTGGCGTCGACGGACGGCGAGGAGCGCTTCACTGGTGGGCCCGGAACCTGAGGATGTCGATGGCGAAGCGGATGACAACCAGCGACACCTTTCTATACCGAGAACCGGTGCTTGAGGGCGTCACCGGAGGGGACGGCGACGCCGTGTACTACTGCTGTCCGCTGGATCTGATACGTCATCTGCGCCGGCGTGGGGCACGCTTGGTCGAGACCTCGGCCCATCGGCGTTTCGGCCGGCCGGGGTGGCTGCTCCCCTCGGAGTTTCAAGGCTCCTCGGTGCTGGCCTGGACGATTGACTGACCGCCCATCGGGCCGGGTCCCAGCAGATCGTGAGCGGCCGCGAGCACGTGCGAAACCTCGACTCCGACGAGGCAGTCCGGGATGTGACCCACGCACCGACTGGGCGGCCTTCGGAGCTGGTTGCACGGGCTGCATGGCAGGTCGACCCGTACGACGCGGCTGCGCGCGGACAGTGGGGCGAATCTCGAGGGGAGTGATGGACCGAAGATCGCAACAATCGGCGTTCCCACAGCCGCTGCTAGATGCATGGGCCCAGTGTCACAGGTGATGAACAGAGCCATTCGGGATATGAGCCCCCCCAGAGTCGGGAGGTCCACGTTCCCCGTGAGGTCCACGAGGTGAACGTCCGCGCCTACCCCGTTCTTGAGACGTTCGGTCACGCGTCGCTCGCCTTCCGTACCTGTGACCACGAGGGTGGCGTCGTACTCGCGGGCGAGAGCGGTTCCCACCTGGGCGAAACGGTCGGGATCCCACTGCTTGATCTCACGGCCCGCTGAGGCTTGGATGCCGATCAGTGTCCCGGCCGCTCCGTGCTCCGCCAGCACGGCCCCAGCCTGCGCACTCGCTTCGTCAGAAACAGGCCATCGTCCCGTGTCTAGGTTTTCCCACGCGTCATTATCATCGACGCCAGCGACGTCAGCATTGAAGGCGTGCCCAACCAAACGACGGATGTTGGTCGCGGTGTGAGCTGCTTCAGCAAACTCGACTGGATCGGTGAGGAGCGGACCGCCACCCCGCATGGCGAAGCCCGCACGTCGAACCGCTCCCGACATGCCAAGCAGGAGATTGCTCCGAATGTCGCCCTCCAGGTTGATGCCGACATCGTATTCACGCTGTCGCCACTCCCTGGCTCGGTCGAGCAGCGCCGACCATCCGGCGCCCCGCCGCTCTCGAGCCATCCACGGAACATCGAGAATCTCCACCTGGTCGACATCGGCTATGGCTCCGGCGAGCGCCGCGCTCCAGCTGCCGACGACCAGATCAATGCGCGCGTGCGGAGCCAATCGGCGCACCGCGCGGATGCCCGGCAGCGCCATGAGAAAGTCGCCAACACGCTCCAGTCGAAGCACGAGGATGCGGTCGGCCCCAGCGGACGACCGGCGTGAATGTCTGGTGATCATCGGGGAAACGGCCTCTAGGACGAGGTCAGCCGTGCCAACCAGGAATCGTTCGCGCCGGTCGGAGATCTGCAGGTGGTCGAACATGTTCAGCATGCGTCAAGGGCCAGAACGAGCGCCCAGTCTTGTGGAAAGACGATCACGCATGTGATTATGACCGAGTCCATGCAGCGAATCGCCTGGTTTACACCTCTCGCGCCAGGGGCGAACGGTCCGCCATTCGGGAACCTCGAGCTCATTTCGGGCATCGGCCGCCACCACGCGGTGGACATTTTCACCGATGCTGCTCCGGTATCCACGAGCGACGACTCGCCCAACACCTTCGCTGCGCACGACTTCGTCTGGAAGAACGTGCTGCAGCCGTACGACCTCACAGTCTATGAGATCGCCGACACCCCGAGACACGGCTTCGTGTGGCCGTATCTCGTGAGGTATCCCGGCCTCGTGGTCTTGCACGATGATCGCCTCCATCGCCTGCGCAGCGGCATGATGCGCCGGGCTCGACGCCCGGCGGAGTATCGGGCGGAGTTCAGCTACTGCTACCCCGACGCCACACCTGAAATCCCCGAGCTGGGATTCGAAGGCCTCCTGGCCGCGGCGGCCGACATCTGGCCCATGCGACAGATCGTCCTCACATGCGGTCGGCTCGTCGTCGTTCGTGACGACTGGCAGGCCAAGACGCTGCGACACGAAGCGTCGCATGACCGCTTCCGAGTCGTCCGACCAGGCCTCTCTAAATCCTCGGTGCCGACTGATGGGCGCACAGCGCTTCGGGCGGCGGCCGGCATCGACGATGACGCCTTCGTGCTCGCGTCGTTCGGACGGATCGGGCCCCAGCGTCGAATCCAACCGATCCTCGAGGCGGTCTCCGTCCTGGACGCGAACCTGCACGTCCTCGCGTGCGGGCAGGTCGAGAGCGGGTACGACCCTGAGCACGACGCCAATGCGCTAGGTCTGTCGGATCGGTTCACACTCGTCCCTGACGCCGACGAAGGGCAGTGGCTCCGCTACTTGGCCGTCGCCGACGTGGCGCTCTGCCTCGACTGGCCGGACAGCTCCGAGGCGATCAGGCCGTGGCTGACGTGCCTGGCGTTCGGGCTCCCAACGATCGTCACCGACCGTGCGAACCGAGTCGACATACCGACGCTCGACCCGCGTAGCTGGCAGGTGCTGTACGCAGGAGTGCCGGGGCAGCCCGAACCCGCGTTGTCGCCGGCGCCGACCGCCGTGAGCGTGGACGTCATCGACGAGCTGCATTCCCTGTGGATCGCGATACGTCGGCTGGCGAGAGACACCGCGCTGCGGGCGCAGTTGGCCGAGGCCGGCATGGCGCTGTGGCGGGATCGGTTCAGCCTCGATCAGATGGTCGAGGGCTACCTCGGCGCGATCGAGGAGGCCCAAACGACGCCGATCGCGGACGCGCGACCGAACGACTTGCCGGCCCACCTCCTCGCCGACCGTACCACGCACGTCAGGTCGTTGCTCGGATCGTTGGGGGTGAAGTACGCTCTTGAAACTTGAAGATCTCGCTGAACGGTGATCCGTACGCGATCCCCCGCGCGCTGTCGGTGGACGAGCTGCTGGTACAGCTTGAGATCGATCCGCGACGGGTTGCCGTCGAACACAACTTGGTCGTCGTCAAGCGCGCGGCCTACGGCTCGACAGTCGTGGACAACGGCGACGAAGTCGAGATCGTGAACTTCGTTGGTGGCGGATGATGGCAGATACCCTGACGATCGCGGGTCGTAGCTTCACGTCCCGCCTCATCGTAGGTACCGGCAAATACCCGACCTTTGCGGCCATGGCGTTGGCGCATGACGCGTCAGGGGCAGAAATGGTGACCGTCGCGGTGCGGCGCGTCAACATCAGCGATCGGACTCAGGAATCGCTGCTCGACTATATCGACACCGAGAAATACACCCTGCTCCCGAACACGGCCGGCTGCTACACGGCGGATGACGCGGTCCGAACCGCGCATCTCGCGCGCGAAGCCGGTCTGTCGAACTGGGTCAAGCTCGAGGTGATTGGCGACGAGGCGACCTTGTTTCCCGACAACGGGGCGCTGCTCGAGGCCACGGAACGGCTGGTCAAAGACGACTTCGTCGTCCTGCCGTACACGAATGACGACCCCGTCGTCTGTCGCAAGCTCGAGGACGTTGGCGCGGCCGCGGTGATGCCGCTCGGTGCGCCTATTGGATCGGGCCTGGGCATCCAGAACACCCACAACATCAGCATCATCAAAGAATTCGCCGGCGTGCCGGTAATCGTCGATGCTGGTGTCGGCACGCCATCGGACGCCGCTCTCGCCTTGGAGCTCGGCGTCGACGCGGTGTTGATGAACACCGGGATCGCCGGCGCGCAGGACGTCGTCGCGATGGCAAGAGCCATGAGGCTGGCGGTCGAAGCCGGACGCCTGGGCTTTCTTGCGGGACGGATTCCCCGCAAACGATACGCCGCGGCCAGCAGCCCGCTCGAAGGCGTCATCTCGTGACACCCGACTCTCGGCAGGTCAACACCGACGCGTTTACCCAGGCGTTCGTACGATTGGTCGAGCCGGACGATCTCGCTCGACTTAAACGAGAGCGAGGGGAGGCGTACACCGCGTACAACGCGGCCTTGACGGCTCTCGACGCGGCGTTTCAACAGTTGCGGGAGCTCCCACCACCACGCCCGGCGGTCGACGACCACCAGCTTGCGACGCTCAACGAGAACTGGAATCTGTTCGAGGTCGAGACGACACCGACGGGCTGGCAAGGAACCCTCAAACAATGGATCTGGCGCTCGGTCGGTCCGCTGTTCGCGCGACAGCAGGCGTTCAATTCAGCGCTCGTGGATCACCTCAATAGAAACGCGGCGGCCCAACGTGAGGCGACGGCCGGCGCCGCGGATGCGCTGGCAATCATTCGGGAAGAGCTCGCCAAGACCGCGGTGTTCCACTCGCACCTCCTCATGTTCCTCCAGCAGGTCACGCCGTTCGTGGACACCCGAGAACGCGTGAACATCCGCGACTTCTCGGCCACGCTAGGCGCCCTGGCCGACGAGATGCGGAAGCGCTGGGACTCGACGGCAGCGTGGGAACGCCGACTCGAGTCCAAGGTGGGTGGCTTGCGAGCGGCGGTCGATGATTTACGATCGAGCACGGCCGTTGCACATCAGGTGTCGCAAACCCTCAAGCGCGAACTGGAACGGCTGGGCACGACGGCGGCAGCGCCGGGTGACGCCGCGTCGGGTCATGTTCGCCAGGAGGGCGCCCTCGACAGCTACAAGTACGTCGGGTTCGAGGACGCGTTTCGCGGCTCCAGAAGTGACATTCGAGAGCGGTTGGTGAGCTATCTCCCGTACTTCGACGGTGCCGCCGAGGTGCTAGACGTAGGCTGTGGGCGCGGAGAGTTTCTGGAGCTGCTGCGCGACCGCGGCGTCTCGGCGCGTGGCATTGACCTCAATCGCGAGATGGTGGAACAGTGCCGAGAGCGACATTTGACCGTCGACGAAGGGGACCTGCTGTCCTTTCTGCGGCAGCAGCCCGATGTATCGCTCGGGGGGCTCTTCGCGTCACAGGTGGTCGAGCATCTGGAACCTGACTACTTGCTGCAAGCCCTGGATGCCGCCTTTCACAAGCTGAGGCCAGGATCGAAGATCATTCTCGAGACGATCAACGTCGCTTCGTGGTCGGCGTTCTTTCAAAGCTACGTCCGAGACATCACCCACAGGCGGCCGTTGCATCCAGAAACCCTTCAGTATTTGGCAACGGCCAGCGGCTTCCAGAGAGTCGAGGTGGTCTTCAAATCACCGTGCGCAGCGGAGAGCAGACTGGAAGAGGTGTCAGTGCCCACGCCCGTGGACGGCCAGACCGTTCCGGTCTCGCTCACGAGCCTCGTCGCGGCGTTCAACGAGAACGTCGAGAAGCTCAACGCCCTGATGTTCGCCGACCAGGACTACGCCATCATCGGCGAGCGTCCATGAGGTCAATCACGACGAGGACAACCGCGTGACGTCCGCGTCAACCATCGTGCGGACGAGCTGATCGAAGTCGACAGCCGGCGTCCAACCGAGCACACTGCGCGCTTTCGACGAATCGCCGATGAGGTGCTCTACTTCGGCCGGACGCAGAAGCGCGGGGTCGGTATCGACGTGGTCTTCCCAATTGAGCCCGGCGTGGGTGAACGCCGTCTGTACCAGGTCGCGAACCGAGTGACTGACCCCAGTCGAGATCACGTAGTCGTCAGCCGCGTCCTGCTGCAACATCAGCCACATCGCGCGGACGTAATCGCCGGCAAACCCCCAGTCACGATGTGCATCCAGGTTGCCGAGCGACAACCGCTTGGCCAGCCCCAACTTGATGCGCGCCACCCCGTCTGTCACCTTGCGCGTGACGAACTCCAGACCCCGTCGTGGTGACTCGTGGTTAAAGAGGATGCCCGAGACCGCGAACAAGTCGTAGCTCTCGCGATAGTTGACGGTGATGTAGTGGGCGAAGACCTTGGACACGCCGTACGGGCTGCGAGGATAGAATGGGGTGTCCTCTGTTTGGGGCGTCTCTCGAACCTTGCCAAACATCTCGCTTGACGACGCCTGATAGAAACGGATCGACGTGTCGACTTGGCGCAGCGCCTCGAGCATCCGCGTGACGCCCTGGGCGTTGTACTCGCCTGTCAGCAGCGGCTGATCCCAGGAAGCCGGCACAAACGACATCGCTGCGAGGTTGTAGAGCTCGTGTGGTCGGACATCGTCAATGAGCCGAATCAGTGAGAGCTGGTCCAGCAAATCGGCGCGCCGGAGCTCGATCCGTCCGAGGAGGTGTTCGATGCGCCAGTGATTGGGGGCGCTGAGCCGTCGGACCACGCCGACTACCTCGTACCCCTTCTCCAATAAGAGCTCGGCCAGGTACGAGCCGTCTTGACCGGTGATGCCTGTAATGAGCGCACGCTTTGCCATAGGGTTCCAGTGGAGTGTACCACCCCACTAGTTCACAATCGGAAGATGTGATCCCCAACGTGGCCCTTGAGCGCATTGCGCGTGTCGACGATGACCGGCGCCCGTCGTGCGATGTCGCCGAAATCGAACCTTTGGTGGTCTGTGGTGATGACGGCGCAGTCGATCCCGTTCGTTAACGCCGCATCGAGCGTCACCGCGTCGAGCTGGATCGTCTTCTCAGAAAGCCGCGGTACGTATGGGTCACTGTAGCTAAGTTTCGCCCCGCGCTCCTGCAGAAGCAGCGCGATGTCGATCGCCGGTGACTCCCGCGTGTCACCGACGTTGGGCTTGTAGGCCACGCCAAACAGATGCACGCGCGCCCCGTTGATCGCGAGCGACCGGCTGTTGAGCGCCTCGGCAGTCCGCTCGACGACGTAACGCGGCATCCCAGAATTGACATGCCCGGCCAACTCGATGAATCGGCTCTCAAACCCACTCTGCTTGGCCTTCCAGCTCAGGTAGAAAGGGTCGATCGGGATGCAGTGCCCCCCAAGCCCGGGACCTGGATAGAACGGCATGAACCCGAAGGGTTTGCTCTTCGCGGCGTCGATGACCTCCCAGACGTCGACGCCAAGCCGTTGACACATCAGCGCGAGCTCGTTGGCAAGCCCGATATTGACTGCCCGAAACGTGTTTTCGAGCAACTTAACCATTTCGGCGACTGTGGTCGAGGACACCGGAACCACCGTATCGACGACCTGCTCGTACAGGGCAACGGCCATATCGGTCGACGCGTCATTCACTCCGCCAACGACCTTCGGAATGTTTCGCGTGTTCCACTCGGTGTTGCCAGGATCGACCCGCTCGGGTGAAAAGGCCAGGTAGAAGTCCGCTCCGGCACGCAGACCGTCAGCTTCGAGCTTCGGTCGAACGACCTCTTCAACGGTGCCCGGGTAGGTGGTCGACTCCAGAATGACGAGCTGCCCCGCCCGAAGGTGCTTCGCGATCTCATCTACAACCGAGACCACGTACGAGAGGTCTGGATCACCCGTCTTGCGCAGTGGCGTGGGAACACAGATATCAACGGTGTCGACCGAGGCGAGCTCCGAGAAATCGGCGGTCGCGCGTAGGAACCCAGCCGCCGTTACCGCTCGAACATCCTCTGCGGCGACATCGCCAATATACGACTCGCCACGGTTGATCTGGTCGACCTTCTGACGGTCGATGTCGAACGCGGTGGTTTTCAAACCGGCCTTGGCGAACTCGACAGCGAGGGGCAATCCAACGTACCCAAGGCCGATCACGCCAACTCGCGACGTGCGCGCGAGAATCTTGTCGCGCAGCGCCTCACTCACGATGACTTACCACACACGTCGTCGGTGTCCCCTCTCCTGCTCAATCAACCGCCACGTTCTAGTCTACGATCAAACTTACGCATGGAACGGGTCGACGTCGCAGTGGTCGGCGGTGGTGTCGTTGGGCTCGCAGCGGCGTGTTCCGTGAGTGCACGTGGCTTCTCTGTCTGTCTATTCGAGCGGCAACGTCGGTTCGGACTCGCGGCCAGCACGCACAACAGCGGTGTCATTCATGCCGGCATCTACTACCCCTCGAATTCTCTGAAAGCCGAGCTTTGCGTGGAGGGAAGAGGGCGCCTGTACCACTTCTGCCGAGAGCACGACGTCGCCCATGCGCGCACAGGCAAGCTGATCGTCGCCCGAACGCCGGAAGACGTCCCCCAGCTCGAGGCGCTCGCGGCACGGGGCCGGACGAACGGGGTCGACGACCTCGAGATCATCGACGCGCCGCACATACGACGTCTGGAACCGCACGTTCAGGGCCATGCGGCTATCTGGTCGCCGTCGTCGGGTATCGTTGAGCCTGAGGGGCTGATTCGAGCACTCACACGGGTGGCCAACGCAGGAGACGTCTACGCGCTTCCCGGCACCGCGGTCGTGTCGGGCGACTCGTCCTCCGACGGAATCGAGCTGACCACCGCGCGCGAGCGAGTGATGGTTCGCGCGGTCGTCAATGCCGCTGGGGTCCACGCCGATGAGGTCTCAATGGCGCTCGGAGGCGAGCAATTCGCGATCGTCCCGGTCCGGGGCGAGTACGCGGAGTTGACGCCGTCGGCGCGCCACTTGATTACGCGGCCCGTCTACCCCCTGCCGGACCCGTCCGGCCT
This sequence comes from Vicinamibacterales bacterium, assembly GCA_965216615.1. Lineage (GTDB taxonomy): Bacteria > Acidobacteriota > Vicinamibacteria > Vicinamibacterales > UBA8438 > CAUZIB01. The sequence continues at coordinate 1,172,078 of CBDCGH010000023.1, forward strand.
GAGCCTCGGCGTCCACCTGACCCGTACGATCGGGGGAAGCGTCACGCTGGGGCCAACTGCAGCAATCCAGGACGACAAGACCGACTACGAAGGATCCCGACTGCCGGTCGAGCGCTTTCTGGAACCGGCTCGACAGCTCGTTCCAGAGCTCCGCGCGAGCGACCTGACGCTGGGCGGGTCGGGCATCCGCGCCAGGCTCACTCCTGATCAATCCTTTGCAGACTTCCTGATTCGGCGGGATGCCAACGTGCCTGCCTTGATTCAGGCGGCCGGCATCGACTCACCGGGGCTCACATCGTGTTTGGCGATCGCGGAGCGCGTGGCGACGCTGGTCGACGCCACCGTCCGCTAGGAGCGTCCGGAGATCTCAAGACGCCGGGACGCGTACCGAGCCACTGCGTCTTGCCACGGAGGCATCCGCACACCGGCACTCGCTAGCTTCGCGTTCGAGAGCGCACAGAACAGCGGGCGCCGAGCCTTCAGCGTGAGATCGCGCAGCTGCACCGGAACTACGTGGGCCTCGCAGCGGAGGTTCCGGGCGAGCGCGGCGGCGATGTCCACCCAGGTCGCCATCCCCGAGCCGACGCAGTGGTACAACCCATGGGGAACCGAGGCACTCAGGGCCATCGCGGTTGCCTCGGCAACGTCGTCCACGTAGCTTGGCGACACCGTGCGATCAACGAAGGCCCGCACCTCGCGACCCGCCAGCATCGCGTCGGCCATCCGATCGAGACTGCTGCCGCGGGTCTGCCCATCACGAACCTGCGCCGCACCACCGAACAGGCTTTCGACTCGAAAGACGTAGTGCGTGGCCTCGCGCGCGAACCACTCTCCGAGCAGCTTGGAGATCGCGTAGACACTTTGCGGATTCGGGGCGGCGTCTTCGCGGTACGGCTCGGCGGCACGACCGTCGAAGACGAAGTCGGTACTGAAATGGACCAGCGTGGCGCCAACCGCCAACGCCGCGCGCGCCAGCGCCCGCACGCCGAACGCGTTCACCGCCAGCGCCGCCGCCGGATCATCCTCTGCACCGTCAACGTCGTTGTACGCCGCGCCATTGACGATGGCCGAGGGTCGAACAGCTCGTACGCGCTCCTGAACGCTGGCAAAGTCGGTGAGATCGAGTTCCGCTCGCGTGAACGCCACTACGTCATGCTCGCGCTCGAGGCGCTCGCGCACCGCGTACGCCAGCTGTCCGTCGGCGCCGGTCACGAGCACGGTCACCGCACGCGCTCCTTGACAGCCGCGCGCGTCTCCCGATCCACCTGACGCCGCCGAATCGTCTCACGCTTGTCGTGGATCTTCTTGCCCTTGGCCACGCTCACTGCGACCTTGACGCGGCCGTTCTTGAAGTACATCCGTACGGGTACCAGAGTGAACCCGCGCTCGACCATCTTGCCGATGAGCTTCCGGATCTCTGCCCTGTTCAGCAGCAGCTTACGTTTCCGCAGTGGCTCATGGGTGGTGTACCCACGATGGCTGTACGGGCTGACGTGAAGGTTGTACAGAAAGACTTCGCCGTTCTCTACACGCCCATAGCTGTCCTTTATATTCACTCGCCCTTCGCGAATCGCCTTGACCTCTGTTCCGAGCAGTACGATGCCAGCCTCGAAGGTCTCGAACAGATGGTAGTCATGCCGAGCCTTTCGGTTGTCGGCGATGAGGTGTTCTCCGGAACGCTCAGGCATGAGCGACCGTGTGTCGGCGCGACGCGAGGCGCGCCGCCAGCAGCACCGCGTGGATCATGCTCGCAGGGTCAGCGATGCCCTGACCTGCGATGTCGTAAGCGGTCCCGTGATCGACAGATGTCCGGACGATCGGCAGACCCAGCGTGACGTTGACCGCCGCTCCAAAGGCCACGAGCTTGACGGGGATCAGTCCTTGATCGTGGTAACACGCGACAACGACGTCAAACTCGCCGCGCATCGCCCTGACAAAGAGGGTGTCAGCGGGCACCGGACCCACGACATCCATGCCACGGCGGCGACACGCCTCGACCACGGGCTGAAAGACCGTGGATTCCTCGTTTCCCAGCAACCCGCGTTCGCCGGCGTGCGGATTCAAACCTGCGAGGGCAATTCTCGGCTCGGGGAATCCGAACTGCGGGAGGGCCTCGTGGGCCAAGGTCAACGTCTCGTCCAGTCGGTCGGCCGTAAGTACGCGGGGTACGTCCGCCAACGGGACGTGAACGGTGGCAAGGACGACTCGGAGCTTCTCGGCGTAGAACATCATCGCGACCCGCGTCGCACCGGTCAGTTGAGCCAGCAGGTCCGTGTGGCCGCGCCAGGACACACCAGCCATGTCCCACGTCGCCTTGTTGATTGGAGCCGTCGCAATCGCGTCGAGGCGACCAGCCATCGCGTCTCCAGTCGCCCGTGCCACAGCCTCGTACGCCTGGCGACCCCCCTCAGCCGACCCCACGCCGGGCACGCAAGGGTGTTCCGTCGAGGCGGGACCGTACAGAATCGGCACGCATACTTCCAGTACGCGCGGGTCCGCAGCTGCCTTTGCAGAGATCTCGGGGCCGATTCCGGAGGGATCACCGACCGTCAGGCCGATACGCGGTCGAAACATAGTCGGCGACTAGTGCGCGCAGGAGCCACAACTGCCGCCACACCCGGAACTCCCACAACTTCCTCCGGATCGGCTGCAGCTGCCCTCGTTGGCGCAGCCGGAAAACTGTTCACCGGCGGCATTGGGTAGCTCGTAGCGCAAGCAACACTTTAGCCGGCCGCACAACCCTGACAGTCTCGAGGGATTCAGGCTGAGGTTCTGTTGCTTGGCCATCTTGATCGATACCGGTTCGAAACCGCGAAGCCAGGTCGTGCAACATAGCGGCCGGCCGCAGGTACCATATCCACCCAACAGCCGGGCTTCATCGCGAGCGCCGATCTGCCGCATCTCCACTCGGCATCGGAACTCCGACGCGAGCTCGCGTACCAGTTCGCGGAAGTCGACGCGCGATTCGGCCGTGAAAAAGAACACCAACTTGGGACCGTCGAACTGCTGCTCGACCCGGACCAGTTTCATCCCGAGACCGCGCTCCTTTATCTTCAACACGCCGACACGGTAGGCGTCCCGCTCGCGTTGCTGCTGCTTAAGCCGTTGCGTGACATCCTGTTCGGACGCGCGGCGGACGACGCGTTGGCGAGCCGGCGTCGTTGACTCCCGGTGGCGATCCACGGCCGGGATCGAGTGTGCAACGCGGCCGTAGGCCAGGCGCGGGCCAGTCGCCACGACCACGTCGTCACCAGCCGCCAGTGGTGGGTCGAAGCCGGCTTCGGGCAGAAGGAATCGGTGGGTCCGGCCCACGGCGTCGAACTTGACGCTCACGAGGTGTCGGTCAGTCTCGGCCATCGTTCGCCCCTTGTCTGGTGCACTCATCGCATTAGAGCTGACACGCCAGCCAGTCAGCGACGACCTTCGGACTGACGTTGCCCTCGACGGCGCCCAGCGCCTGGTGCACGGCTGCGACCGCGGTCAGGCCCCGTCGTCCCCCGAACACCGAAGACAGGCGGCGAAGACTCTCCGCCACGTCAGGGTTGGCCAGACTGCCGGGGTCCGAACCCGCCGCGAGCAGTTCAATGTCGCGGAGGAGCGACGTCACCGCGTGGCAACGGCGCGTGAGCTCCTGACGCATCCCCGCCGCGGCGCCGAGCCCTTTCGGAAGAAGCTGCTTGGCGCCCTCGAGTCGCGTTCGGTCATCGCGCGCCGACGCAACGCTCTCGAGCAGGGCAATCCCCGCGTCGCGCGCCGAGACGAGCTCGCCAGACATGAGGGCAAGCGCTCGGCCTGCGCTCCCACCGGCCAGAGCCGCGGCGGCCTGGACCTCTCCCGTGTCTGCCTCGCCGACCCGACGTACGACCTCGATGACATCGGCTCTGGTGAGCTGACCGAACCGCAAATGCTGGCACCGTGAACGGACGGTGGGCAGCAACAGATCAGGATAGGCCGTCACCAGCACGAACTGCGAAGAGCCCTGGGGTTCCTCGAGCGTCTTTAACAACGCGTTCTGAGCGGACCACATGAGGCGGTCTGCGTTGTCGACGATCACCACACGACAGCGGCCCTCGAACGGCTTGTACGCCGACCGTCCGGTCAGCTGTCGGATCGGCTCAACCCCAATCGACCCGTTGTCACCCGGCTCAACCAGGACGACATCCGGATGCGAGCCTCGCTCGATCCGTCGGCAGGACGAGCACGACCCACAGGCATCGATGGCGGCGCTTGTCGCCGACGCCGCGCAGTTTAGGACTTGAGCCAGCGCGGTCGCCACGAGTCGCTTGCCCACACCACTCGGCCCCGAAAACAGCAGGCTTGGTGGCAGCGTCCCTCGAGCCACGGCCCCACTCAGAAGCCGCAGCCGGGTGTTGTGCCCAACGACGTCGCGAAAAGGCATCGTTGCCGAATCGTAGCACGCCGCGGACGCGACTCAATCTGGCGAACGCAAGCCGAGCACCCAACCGACCGCCTCGACCAGGGTATCGACCACCGCGTCTGCGCGGGCGCCCTCGGGCGGCCGGCGTGCCTGGCTCACCCCGTAGCCAGTTCTCACGAGGACGCCTCGCGCGCCAACCGCGCGAGCAAGCTGGACATCCGTCCACCGGTCGCCGACCACGATTGAACGTCCGACGTCGAGATCGAGGTCGGACACGGCCTGCTCGACCAGACCCGGTTTCGGCTTGTGGCAACCGCACGCTCGACGGTAGGCCGCCACCGGCGCATCCACGAGGTGGGGACAACTGTAGTGGCCATCGAGTCGGTGTCCAACCTGCTCCAACCGGCTCTGGATGAAGTCGTGCGCATCCTCCACCGTCTGCGGGTCGACCATCCCTCGGGCGACGCCCGCTTGATTCGTGACGACCACGACGGCGTACCCGGCCTCACGAAGCAGCCGAACGCAGTCGACGCTCCACGGATACAAGCGGAGGCGCTCGAGGCGGTCGACATACCCAACGTCCTCGATCAACGTTCCGTCTCGGTCGAGAAAGACAGCCGGCTGTGGCATCGGCCCTATTGTCGCTCATGTGACGTCAGCGTCACGACAGGGGTGATGGCCGCACCCCCAACTGCCGATGTCATGGGTAGGAAGGTCGCATGCCGGAGGAAACACACCTCGACCCGGCGATTCCCCGAATCGGCTGGCAAGATGCCGGTCGCGACGAAGACCTGCCCGACCAGCCGCCCCGCCGCCCCAAGAAGCGAAGGCCGCCAGCCAGTAAGCCAGAAACGGACCGAAAACCCGCTCCCGGCGAGGGAAGAGGGACCCGCATCGACGTCACCGTCTAATTCGTTGTGTTTCCTGCACTAAAGCCCGGCGGGTGCGGGCTCCTCTGAATCAGTGACTGATTCGAGTTCATCGGCTGACTCGAGCGACGCGTCCGCTTGCGCTGTGTCGGCCTCGGCGACGTCCTCACCCTCCGCATCATCATCGGTCTGCCGGATGAACACGAATTCGACGCGCCGGTTCGCGCCACGGTTCGCTTCGCTGTCGTTTGGCTGAATCGGCCGAAGATCCGCGTATCCAGCGACTCCGACACGCCCGGCATCGACGTTCTGCTCGACAAAGAAGCGCATCGCCGCAATGGCGCGCGCCGTCGACAGTTCCCAGTTCGACGGATATCGCGCCGTGCGAATCGGCAGATCGTCGGTGTGCCCCTCGATCATGAGGCGGTGACTGGTGCCCTTCGCAAGGCCGGCAATGCGGCTGAGTATCGCGGTCGATGCCTCCTTGAGAGCGGCGTCGCCACGCGGATACAGCACCTGACCGTTGATTCGAACGATCACGCCACGGCCGTCGATCGCAGCACTGACTTCGGACTCGAGCCCCTCCTCCTCGATCGCCGAGTTGAGCTCTTCCAGGAGAGCGCGGTCCTCGCCAATTTCGGGCGCCTCCTCGTACGGGTCGGTCTGAAGCGGCGACGAGGCAACCGCCTCGAATTGCCCATCGTGCTCGAACTGAACGCCCAGAGCCTCCTGAACGGAGCCCATGGCGTCGCGAAACTTGACGATGTCCATCGTCGCGAACGAGAGCAGCAGAATGAAGAAGCAGAGCAGGAGCGTCATCATGTCGGCGAAGGTCGCCATCCATGCTGCGCCGTCGCCACTGGACTCTTCCTCCGGTTCCAGCTCGAGCTCCACTACTTTTCGCCCTCCTCCTCCTTCGCGTTCCGCTGCTTCGGCTCGAGGAACGAATCGAGCTTGTCACGCATGAAGCGCGGGTTCTCGCCCTTCAGGAGACTGTCGACACCCATCAAGACGACCGCCATATTCTGCGCTTCGTCTTTGGTGCGGCACTCGAGCTTATCCGCGATCGGAATGAAGACGAGAAACGCCAGAATGGCGCCGTAGAGGGTCGTCAGCAGCGCCACCGCCATCGACGGACCAATGGAATCGGGATCGTCCATGACCTGAAGCATCTGAACCAGCCCGATCAGGGTGCCAACCATCCCCATTGCCGGCGCCGTCGCGCCCATAAACCGAAAGATTCGGTGTCCTTGTTTGTGACGGTCCTTGAACGAGCGCATCTCACTCATCAGTGCGCCATGCACTTCATCCGGTGCGAGGCCGTCGACCGAGAGGCGCACGCCCTTCGCTAAGAAGGGATCGTCGATCTCCTCGTTTTCGAGCGCAAGCGCACCATCCTTGCGCATCAGGGTCGCGAGCTCGATCAACCGGGTGATGGTCTTGTCGACGGCGACCGGCTTCGAGAAGAACGCCTTAAGCGCCACCTTGGCGGCCCCGATGAAGGTTCCCATTTTCTCGGAGATGAGCGTCGCGGCAAGCGTCCCGCCGAGAACGATGACGATCCCGGGAATATTGACAAAGGCCATGAGCGATCCACCTATCAAGATGGATCCGATGATCAACCCAAAGCCGACGACGATCCCGACAATCGTTGCGAGGTCCATGCCTTCGATGTCCTTCCACGTGTGGGCAGCGACGGCCCAGCTGTTGCCCCGAAACCGGACATTCAGACCGGTCCCTGCGGGGGTAATCGGCCAGCCAACTCGTAAGTTGAATCGTCAGTGGGCGACCTCAACATCGCGGCGGGTTGGACGATTACGGGGGCAATGGGCAGCCCCTTCTCGTTCGCCGATCTTCTCGCCGACAAGCTCGGACCGGAAGGACCGTCGGTGTGGGCAGAATCCTCGGAGTCGTGCCGGACCCAACCGTTCGAACCTAGCGTCTTCGCCCGGTTTGTCTGCCACGAAGAGGAGTTCCGACTTGCCTACGGCAAGACGTTCAGGAGCGAGCCTAGACGGTCACCGACACCGCTCACAAAGGCCCAACGGGATGCGCTCGGTGTGATGCGTGTGCTTGGAGCCCGGGTCGAGGATAGCTTCAACGCGACTGAGCTCAAGTCGTGGTTTCGCAGGCTCGCGCTGGCGCTGCACCCCGATCGACATCCCGGAGCCAACACCGAGACGCGCGCGCGGCTGGGGAGTCGGTTCGCTCAACTCTGTGACGCGTATCGAACGCTCCAATGCACCGAGCGTCGTGGCGTCTAGTGCCCGGAGCTTACGCTGAACGAGCGGCCGGCGCCGAGGTCCGCCCAACCACCTGGATGACGCGGTCGACCAGCTCCGCACTGCTGAACGGCTTCCGAAGCAGCGTCACGTTCTGACCAATGAGTCTGTCGTCGCCGACCTCGGCCTCAGGATGTCCCGACACGAACATCACCGGTGTGGCGGGGCGCAACCGCACAACCCGTTCAGCCAGCTCGTGCCCGTTCATCCCAGGCATCATCATGTCGGTCAAGAGCAAATGGATCGGGCCATCGTGTCGTGCACACTGTTCGAGTGCGGCCGCTCCGTTGGCAGACGCCAGCACCAGGCACCCGCGCTCCTCGAGCGAGTCGCGGATGATCTCCCGGATGTCGTCCTCGTCCTCCACGAGCAGCACGGTCATGCCGGCTAGCGCCTGATCAGGCGCTTCCGACCGTACTTGAAGCGCGATCGGGCGGTCCGCTCCGACCCGCGGAAAATAGACATCGAACGTCGTACCCTGACCCACACGACTCGAAAGCGTCACTTGTCCCCCACTCTGCTGGACGATCGCGTACACGGTCGACAGCCCGAGGCCCGTGCCATCGCCAAGCCGCTTCGTCGTGAAGAATGGCTCGAAGACGCGACTCTGGGTCCGGGCATCCATCCCACGTCCCGTGTCCTTGACCGTCAAGCGCACGTACGGTCCCGGGTTCAACAGCAGCCGGCGGGCACCGGTCGATGACAGGTCTACATTGGCGGTCTCGACCGTCAGCGTGCCACCGTCGGGCATGGCGTCACGAGCGTTCAGGGCTAAGTTGAACAGAATCTGTTGAACCTGACCCTCGCCGACACTCGCCGGCCCGGTCTCAGGCGATAGCGCCGTCCGCCACAACACGTTGTCGCCAAGCTGCTGGCTCAAGAGCCCCGCCGTGCTCTCGATCACGGCGTTGACGTCGACCACCGACACCTTACCGGCTTCGCGTCTGCCGAACGTCAACAGCTGGCTCGTCAGCGCCGACGCTCGTTCGGACACCTTGAGAATCGACTGCACCCATCGACGCCGGTCGTCGTCCTCGGTCAGGTGCTTGACCAAGCGCTCCGCCTGACCACGGATCACGGTTAGGAAATTGTTGAAGTCGTGCGCGATCCCACTGGCGAGTACTCCCAGGGACTCCATCTTCTGCGCATGATGCAGCGCCTCCTGTAGGCGCTCCTGCTCGGACACATCGCGCAGACAGATGCTGAAGTGCGGAGGCCCATCGAGCGCCACCCGCGTCACAGCGAGGTCAGCGGGGAACTCCTCACCCGTTGCCCGCCGCGCCCGAACCTGAAGACGGAGACCGGGAGCGTCAGAGCCGGCGGCGCCGGACAGCTCCGACAAGGCGTCGCGCAGCTTGACCCGATCGTCGTCACCCGCGACGAACTCAGCAAGGTCTCGACCAAGCATCGCGAGCGGCTCGAAGTCAAACGTCCGACCGGCTTCCGGATTGACCTCGACGACGCGACCGTTGACCTCGACCTGAATGATGCCGTCCAGCGCGTTCGAGAGAATGGCGGCCTTCTGTGCATCGCTCTCGCGCAGTGCGTGCTCGGCGCGGAATCGGTCCGACAACTGGCTGACGTGGTTCCCTATGATCGCAACCGTTCGCTGCAGTTCCGGCCCGGTCTGTTCGACGGCGCGGCTCGCCAACTCGAACACGCCCAGCATCCCGTCCCGTCCTTTGACCGGGAAGGCAAACGCTGTTCGCAGCTGCCCGTGGAGCGACGGTGCCGAAAAGACCGGGTGCCCGACGAATCCCGTAAGCGCGGCCTCGGGTCGGTCGGCCGCCCATACCGCACCAGCCAATCCCTGCCCCTTTCCCAGTGTCGCGTTTCGCCATTCGAGGTCGCGCGTGTCGTGATCGCCCACTCGGACCACCCGACGGCAACCGAGCGCGTTTGCGGCTGCATCAACCTTCCAGAAGACACCGACCTCCCAGCCGAGCGCGTCGCACATCGCCGAAAGGATGCGGCGCGCCAGGTCATCGACGTCGCGTGCGTCCAGGGCCCGTAAAGGGCGGCCGCGCGACTATCGCGCAGGCGCCTCTGGGTGAGGTCGCGCAGTGATGCCGAGTGCCCACTTTGGACCGACGTCACGCTGACAGCGACCCACCTGCGCGTGCCATCGGAATGCCATATCCACCCGCGACCCTCTGACGGGCCGTCCGGGGGGGCGTTGAGCTGGCGCTCTACGAGAGCGGCCCAGGGCCCATTGTGGCCGTCTACCGACAATGAGGCGAGATGCCGTCCAACCGCAGCGTCAGCCGTCAGGCCGGTCGCGTAGGCCGCAGCGGCATTCCAGTCGACGATCCGGCCATCTCGATCCAGGTGAACACGGACCGACCCGGTTGCCACAGGTCTCTCCACTTGGGGTCCGGGCGGCCGAACAGCCGTCGCCGCGTGCCGGTCGTCACGACCTGCGGATCTGGCGGGACCTGGGGGTTCAGTGAGGCCGATGGGTCCAAGGGTCCGGAACCGCACCCAGCTGGTGCCGTCGCGAGTTGGCGAGATCTCGACGCGCATACGGTAGCCGCCGGCGTTCACCTCACGCGATCGCCGTCCAAGTCCGCCCTCTCGAAGGTCGTCCAGGATCACCGCCGCCAGCTCGCGGGGTAGCGCCGCCCGGAGATTGGTCCCCAGCAACCCTGACGCGGCCGGCATCGGATCGAACTGGTCGAACGGCTCGACGTGAAGGCACATGCCCTCCTGATTCACCCGCAGCAGCGCGCCGGGCGCGGCCCCGGATGCCGACCTTGCCAACGGTGTCTTCACGACCCCAAGGTGAGACCTGGAGGAAAAAGCTCGACGGGCAGGACTCGGTTGGCTCATCTCTGCTCGGGTTATCGGAGGGAGGGAAGGAGAAGTGCAGAGAAAATCTGTGTCGCCGCGAAAAGCGGCTGCCCGGGGCCGGGCGCGGCCTATGCGGCGATGCCCGAACCGGCCTGCGTGATGGCTTCGGATAGGCTAGCCAACGTCGGAGGCTTCGGGAGCACGACCGAGACCGCGTCAGGTTCGGCGTCCTCAAAGAGTGCCCCCCACCCGGTCAGGAGCACCACCGGAATCCCTGGCTGGAGGTCCCGGGCCCCGCGGGCCACATCGAGCCCGTCAATGTCCGGCATCCGCAGATCGGTCAGGACGACATCGAACGTCGCGCTCTGCATCAGGCGGAGCCCGGATTCGCCGTCAGCCGCGACGGTCACCTCGTGTCCAAGCGCTTTCAGCATGTCGCTCACGCTCTCGAGCACGTCGGGCTGGTCGTCGATGAGCAGCACCCTCCGAGTCGGTCGATGTGCGACGCCGGGGTCACCCTCGATTGTAGGCGCCGGGGTGCGCCGTTCGACGGCCGGCAGTATCAGCGTGAACGCCGAACCCTTACCCGGCTCGCTCTCCACTTCCAACGTACCGCCGTGCTGATGCGCAATTCGCGAGCACATACTCAGCCCGAGACCGTTTCCCCGTTTCCCTTTGGTCGTGAAGAAGGGGTCGAAGATGTGCGGTTTCACGCCGTCCGGGATTCCGCCGCCCTGGTCGCTCACTGAGAGCCGAACGTGGCCGTCTGACTCCCGAACGCGCAGGGTCAAGCGACCGCCCTTGTCTTTCATCGCGTCGATCGCGTTGAAGACCAGATTCCAGAGCAGCTCACGTATCTCCGCCGCTCGTCCGCGAATGGGAGACACAGGCGGGGCGTCAACGACGACCTCGATCGGCACGCCCTGCTCGACCAGCTGCGACCAGCGCGGACGAGATAGCGCGCGCATGTGGGTGGCAATTGAGGAAAGGTTCACGAGCTCCGAATGCGGAGCCTGAACCGATTCCGCCCCATCAGCCGACGTCGCGCTGGGTCCACTGGTACGCGCCGGGATCTGGCAGGCGCCACGCTGCAAACGGTCGGCATAAACCGAGGCGTCGGTCGCCGCGGTCCGGATGTGCGTCAAGTCCTCGCGTGCATCGTCCTCGAGCACAGCGTGTTGGAGCAGCCACTCGGTCGTCCCCAGAATCGTCGTCAGCGCGTTGTTGAAGTCGTGCGCGACGCCAGACGCCATCTCACCCAACAGATGAAGGTGTCCGGTCCCGGCGAGCTGCTCCGCCAACTCGACCACCGTGTGTTGAGTGGCCGCAAGTTGCTTCTCCAACTCAGATTGCTTGATGACCGCTCGCAGCTGCAGCGCTGCGAGGTCGATCGCTTCGCTTTCACGCCACCGCTGGGCAGCCTGCACGTCCGCGTCCCATCCGATAAGGATGAAGCCCTCGTGGTCGGAGCCGACGTGGTCACGGCCCAGGCTCGCGCTACGTAGGACCGTGGACCCGGCCGCGGTCAATCGCCGCCGGAGCGCCTCGAGGCCAAATCGCTCGGGATCGTCGCCCTCGAAGGGACTCGGGGCGTGCCCAGACCAACCTGTCTCCGGTCGCGCGCCATCGCTCCAGATGACCACGGCGGCCAGCGTCCCTTCGAACGCAGTAGACAGCGCAACGGCTCCCGCGTCGGCCACATGACCGTCGCGTGGAATGCTCGCCAGCCGTCGACCAAAAGAGACCAGGGCTCCTAGCGGAGTGTCCATCAGACTCGTTAGTGAAACGAGCTGACGCCCTCGGTCAGGAGCCACGCCAGCAGCACGTCGAGATCGAAGAGCGTCGACGTCGGGTCGAAGCCAAAGCTCGAGCCGGTCTCGAGGAGGGCCGGTTCCTCGCCACGTCGACGAGCGCCAACACTGCACGCTTCGAGCACGTCCGCTGCGGGTTCCGGCGAGGAGGGGGTTCCTTGACGAGCGCGCAGCTTCGATGCACGCCGATCGCCATCACCTCGCCCGGGAACGTGCGCACCCCGCACGATGTGACGAAGCTGCGCTTTGACGTGACGATGATCCGTGCAGCAGCAGCTGCGTATAGGTCGGTCATATGTCCAGCGGGACGTAGACTTTCCTGGTGCCTGTCGTTGTGTGTCGTCGGTCGCACGGGCGTCTCCATCACAGAGGCAATCGGCGTTGGGGCCGGAAACTTCACCTGGATGAAAACCGGGCGGAAAAGCCGGTCTCGGGATGGTCAAGGCGACAGATCTGTACATCCGGCCGGCGGGCAGCGACGGCCTCACAAGTACAGATTTGTTACCGCCGCCCGGCTAGTGTGGTGAGTACAACAGACCTGGCACTCACTACACTAGGCAGCGAGGAGCGGCAGGATACGCGACGCGTGAGCCGGACCTGCTGCCTCGAGGGAAGCGCGTCGCCTCGCGCGCGCGTCGGCAGCATCACCGCTGTGCTCGAGGCACTCGGCGACCGCGTTGTGCCATGCGACACGCTCCATCGGCCCAAGGTCACGCTGCGCGGTAATGGCAAGGAGCCGTGGCAACGCGAGGTCATACTTCCGATCGCGGACACGCTCGAGCCCCTCGGCGAGGAGGGCGTCCGCGACCACACCAGAATCGGTTGGGTCGGCGGAGACGCCATCGAAACCGAGAGCCGCGTGCAGGAGGCTCTCGACTCGGTGATCGTAGGTGTGCCATCGCAGCACCTCGGCCCGGCCCGCAGCGGCGATCGACTCCCGTTCATCGGCATGCGTGAGGTAGTGCTCGACCAGATCGTCGAGCGTGGCGTCGTCGTAGTACACCAGGTGCTCGCGGTCGGTGAACATCTCCTCGAGTCCGCTCCCCACTGCGTGGTCGGTCAGTAGCATCGATCCTGATGCCATCGCTTCGAACACGCGCATATTGAGATCGTGCTTGACCGCATCGTTGAACACGATGCGCGAGGCGGAGAACGTCCGAGCCATGTCTCGGAGGAACGAACGCTCGACATGCACGTCGAAGCGTTGGGCCAACCGGGCAATCCGCTCGCATCGCATGCCGTGTTCGGGAGTTAGGCTCCCCACAAACCCGACATCGTAGCGCTTCGCGAGTGATGCCTTGCCATGAATTCCTGGGTCGCAGGCGAGCGGCAGCCACCGTACGCGGCTGCAGCCGGCGGCACGAAACTCGTCGACGTACGCGCGCTGTGCCACAAACACCCAGTCGAATCTTGGCGCCCACGTCAGATGAGTCGACAGGTTCAGATGTGAGTCGATCATGTACGCGGCGGTTGGGCAATCGAGCTGAGGTATGTTCCGGGGATAGTACCCAGGCACTGACTCCACCCAGAGGACGAGGTCAGGGCGCCACGACGCCGGCAGCGAGCGCATCACGCGCTCCAGGTCGACGTCGGCATCGCACTGAATGTCGTGCGGGCGGACCGGCTCACGCATCGCCTCGAGGTTCCAAGCCCTGATGATTTCGGGCCCGATCGCTGGCCCGACGGTGAGAACGTCGTGGTGGCGCCGCAGGCTCGTCTCGATGTATCTGGCGGTCGTGGCCGGATAGGACACGTAGGCGAGCAACACCTTCGTCCGCCCATCAGTATGCGGGCCCGGCACCACCGCCAACTTCGGACGTGGGGTGGTCCGCGATGCCGTCTTCAGCATCCCGTTCCAGCGGTCTACGAACTTCTGCATGCCGAACTCCTGGGCGACCGTCCGGCGGGCCTCGGCGCCGAGCCGGCGCGCGAGGTTCAGATCTGACAAGAGCATCCGAATACGTTCACGTAGGGTTTCAGGATCGGACGCGATGAAGCCGTTGACACCATCGACAATCGGAGACGACCCGTTGGCGTACGACACAACCGGCGCGCCCGTGGCCATAGCCTCGAGCATCGACAGGTTGTAACCATCCTCGAAGGGTTCGAGCGTCGTGTTGAGGTACACGCGATGCGCCCTGAAGCATTCACGCAGGTCGTCCCAGCTTCGGGTAAACCGGGCGCCGGCCTCTGGGTGGTTCAGCCCGAGAATCGTCGAGGGGATATCGCTCCCGAGCACCTCTTCCTGCAGGGAAAAGCCCAGCATGAGGTCTCGCTCGAGCATGAAGTTACCGACCCGCAGCACCCGAGAATCGTGGCCGTCGTATCCGCCATACTCGTCGAGATCGATGCCGGGCGTGATGACCGCGCCTTCGAACCCCCAGTCATCTCGTTTGGATTCTGAGATGAAGACCAGCTCCAGATCGTCCGTCGCCGCAAGCAACTGCGCCACCTCATTGCGATACGAGTCGAGGTCAACACTGTTGTGGCCGAGGGCGATCTCGGTGGAGAGCTTGTTGTGGAAGACCAGGATCTTTCGGACTGGCCATTCCTGGACCCACAGCAGGTCCTTGACGTTGTGGCAGATCACCGCGTCATACGTATGCTCGCGCAGGCCCCGACGAGCGGTCGCTTCCCGAACGATACGTGCGTTCGGAGGTAGGGGGCGCGTTTCGTAGAACCACACCTGACTCCCGCCCTTAAACCGCTCCACGATATCGATCGGGTGGCCGGTCTTCGCCAACAAACAAATGTAGGCTTCGTGCCAGTTGAACGTCAGGATCCTCACGCGGCCCTCCGCGAGCTCCAACGGACCCTTCCGTCGTACACCGTCTCGAGCTGGGCGAGCATGGCCTGCCAGTCGTAGTGACGCCGAACGAGTCCGCGTGCGCGATCAGCCACGTCGCGGCAGAGCGCCGGATCGGCGAGCACCCGCGCGACGGCGGCGGCCACGATGTCCGGTTCAGGGCTCTCTACGACGAAGCCAGTTTCCCCGTGACGTAGGTAGTCCTCGATGCCGGCTGCGCGCCGCGCCATCACCGGAATCCCGAGGGCCATGGCCTCGAGTACCGCGAGGCCTTGACCCTCATCCGAGGAAAGCGACACGGCCAGTGTCCAACCCGCAATATTGACGAGGGGGTCGTCGACCTGCCCGAGCAGCGACACGGCGCTGCGAAGACCCGCGTCGGCCACGAAGCGTGTGACCTCGTCGGCGTAGGCCTGATCGGCAACCGGCCCCACGATCTCGAGTCGCAGATCCGGATCTCGACGAAGACACCGACTAAATGCTCGGCACAGCTCGAGCTGCCCCTTTCGCGGCTCGACTCGACCGACGCATCCGATGACGCGCCTATGGGTCTGAGCTGCCAACTGCCCGCGGTCTGCGGCGGCGCTGTCGAATGCGCGGTGCGACACGCCCCACGGGAGATAAATGAGACGCGCGCCATCGACACCCCCCTGCTCCAGTCGGCGGGCGTATGCTCGAGCGGAGCAGATCACCGCATCCGCTTGGGCGAACGCCTCGAGGTCTTGCCGGTCCATCCATTCAGGCCTGTCGGGATTCCAGCTGTAGCATTGAGCAACTAGCCGATATGGCGCGATCGTCCAGGCCCGCGCCGCTGCGGCGCCGGCCGTTGGCACACCCGCGTGGGCGTGCACGACGTGGGGCCGCCAATGCCTCACCAACGCCCCCAGCGCGTCCACCGACGCAGCGAACGTCTTCGGCGCCCGCGACAAGAAGTCGATCGGATGATGGGCCACGCCGCGCGCGACAAGAGTCTGACGGTAGCAGGACCAGTCGCCGTCGCTCCCACGTCGGTCTGACGTCACGATCGCGACGTCATGAGCGTCGGCCTGCGTCTCGCAGAGGCGTGTCACAACTTGACCCGCTCCGCTCCACAGCGCAGGGACGACGTGGAGGATCCTCGACATCAGGCGGCAGCGCGGGAGAACGCAAGCACGTCCGACGAACGACCGACCGAGCCTCGCGCAGCCCCGCTGGGCGTAAACTCGGGAATCGTCTCGGTGAGCACCTGGAGTGCGGCCTCAGCATCGGCACGGGCGACATGGCGCTGAAGCTCCGTCACCAGTTGCTCCGCGCTGACCAACGACTGGTTCTCGTCCCGCAACCGATATACCAGCGACGTTCTCGAGTCGCATGGCACGACGTCGGACGTGGGGAACTCTTCGGTCAGCTTCTCCCCGGGGCGAAGGCCGCAGAACTCGATTGGCACGCGCGAGAACCCCGCCTCGTGGGCTACGTCAAGCAAGCGCTGGCCGAGGTCAACGATGCGGACCGGCACGCCCATATCAAGCCAATACACGCCGGGCGTCGTCCGCATGGCATCGACCAGCACGACAAGGGCTGCCGCCTCCTCGGCGCTCATGAAGAACCGAGTCGCGTCCGGATGCGTGATGACGATCGGTGCGCCCTGTGCGATGCGCGCGAGCATCAGTTCCACAACGCTGCCGCTGCTCCCGAGGACGTTGCCAAAACGAGCGACCGCTGGCTCGAACCCGTCTCGCGCGAGCGAGAGGGTCAGGAGCTCGGCCAGTCGCTTCGACGCCCCCATGACGCTGCTGGGCCAGAACGCCTTGTCGGTGGACACAAGAACGAATCTGGATCCGCACTCTCGCGCGGCCCGCCCGGCGTAGTAGCTGCCAAGCACGTTGGCCTGAATCGCCGTGCACACGGCCCTCTCTAACATGCCGACGTGCTTGTAGGCCGCCGCGTGATAGACGACATCTGGCCGTGCGGCGCGGCAGATCTGGCGGATGCATCGACGTCTGGTGACATCGCCCAACACAGCATGCACGTCGAGTGAGGGCTCCGCCTGGTTGAGCTCGCGCTCGAGATGGAACAGGCCGTACTCCGATTGGTCGAGTAGGGTCAGGCTCGCCGGGCAACATCGGGCGACCAGGCGCGCCAGTTCCGCGCCGACCGATCCGGCCGCGCCGGTAATGAGCACGCGGCGGCCAGCCACGGTCGCTCGATCGCCTGGCCGCAACAAGGTTCGAGGAGGCCGCCCGAGCACACGCTCGAGCAGCTCGGGGTTTCTCAGATCAAGCATCGTCTTCCTCCGCCCCCGGCGCCGGTGGCTCTTCCGCGTTCGCAGTTCGGGTGCTCAGCACAACGATATCAACCCGGCGGTTCTTCGCGCGGTTGGCGTCGGAATCATTTGGCACTAAGGGTCGATACTCCCCGTAGCCCGCGACCGCCAGTCGGTCAGCGGGTATGCCCACACCTTCAACAAGATGGCGCACCACACTGGTCGCGCGCGCAGTCGACAACTCCCAGTTAGACCGATACTCGGCGGTGAAAATCGGCACGTCATCGGTGTGCCCCTCCACCCGAACAATGTTGTCGAGGTCGCGAATGCTTTCGCCGATCGTGCCGACGAGCGCCTGCGCGGACGAGGCCAGCTCCGCGCTCCCGGTGGGGAACGCTCCGGCTTCCTGGAGTGAGATGACCAGGCCTCGGCCGTCGAGTCGGAGGTCGAGCAGATTAGAGGCCAGGTCGTCCTCGAAACGTCGGGCCAGCTCCCCGTGGAGGTCCTCCAGCTCCCGAATCTGCGCCGCGGCGTCGAGAACCGTCGGGTCGATCACGTCTTCGAGCGCTCCACTGCGAGACCGGTCAAACGCCGCGTTGAGCGAATCGGCCATCGTATCGAGCTTCCGCGCATCAACCGTCGACACGGCGTACATCGTGGTAAACAGCGCAAACATCAAGGTGATGAAATCCGCGTACGATACGAGCCACCGCTCATGGCTGGGTCGTGGCACCATTCTCGGCGCGCGTCGGCGTTCGGCTTTGGTTCTCATCGTCGCTGCTCAGGCGGCTCCACGGAGACGCGGGCCGCCGACCTCAGTCTCGTCGTCGAGGAAACCCTCTAGTTTGGCTTGGACGAACCTGGGGCTCGAGCCCGCCTGGATCGCGAGCACGCCCTCGAGAATCAACTCGCGGTGCCGTGTGGCGCGACGGGACCGCGTGCGCAGCTTCGTTGCAATTGGTAGGAAGATCAGGTTGGCGGATCCCACGCCATAGTATCGTCGCTACGAACGCGACGGCGATGCCCGCACCGAGCCGGCCTGGGTCGGTCAGGTGCTCCATCACTTGAATGAGTCCCATCACGGCACCAAGAATTCCAAAGGTCGGAGCGTAGCCGCCGGCTGATTCGTACACGAGTGCGGCCACCGACTCGCGCTCGACGATGGCGTTGTCTTCGACCTCGAGGAGCTCACGCACGGCCTGAGGATCGTTGCCGTCACCCACGAGCATCAAACCCTTTCTCAGGAAGGGCGCATCTGTCTTGACGAGCTCGTTCTCGATCGTGGTAATGCCGTTTCGCCGGGCCTTGGCGGCCAGGTTGACGATCCGCCGTACCAGCCGGGCCGGGTCAGTTGACTCGTCGACGAACACAGCTTGCAGGCGTCTGGCGGCGAGACTCACTTCATCCAGCGAGAAACTGACGAGGACGGCTCCAAAAGTGCCACCGAACACGATGACGGCTGCTGTGAGCTGCAGGACCGAGCCGAGCCCGCCGCCCTCGAGGCTCTGCCCTGCCAACACGAAGCCGAGTCCGAGGATGACTCCGGCAACCGAGGTGAAGTCGATCCGAATCGGACGCCGGATCATGACTGCCCCGCAGCGGCTAAGAGAGAGCGCTTGTACGCGCTCGCGCGCTCAACAAGCTGTTCGGGTGTTTCCTTGACGATCAGCGTGTTGCCATTCGCCAGGACGATCAGCGTGTCTGGCGTCCGCTCGATGCGCTCGATCTGGTCGATGTTGACCACGGCCGACGAACCGTTCAGGTGGGTGATCGTGATCATGCCACTCCCGCTTCAGCCATCACGCGATCCGCTGCCTCGATGATGTCAGGCAGCGGCACAAGACCCTCGCGTGCACCCGCCGCGTCCAGGACGTGGCGCATGAAGGCCAGGTCTCCTTCCGTGTCGACCGTCAGCCGCAAGTCCGGGCGACGCACCGCCTGGGGCGCGGATGCACGTACCACCCGAAACCGGTCTGTCATCCGCTTCACATACGTCGTGACATGCTCACGATCGTCGAGGCCTTGCGTCGAGACATACGCGTCGAGGAGCGCATCGACCCGGACGGCCTCGACGGCGGCACCGTACGGAAGGTCGTCCTCGACGACATAGTCGGCCGATTGCTCCTCGGCAATCGATATGACCCGGCGCGGTGACTCCATATCAACTGCGGGGTTGTCGGCGGTCGCCCGAATGACAACGCGGACCGGATACCGATCCACGACGCGAGCGAATCGGCCCAGCACATCGTGCTCGGGTCCGCGAACGACCTCGACGCCCGCGGCGGCCCCCACTTCCACCAGCACGTCATCTGCCGACGTCGCGGTGGTCGCCAAAACGACCGGACCTACATCTGAAGCAATCAACCGCTGGAGACAGTGCTCGACGAGTGGCCGTCCGGCAAGTCGCCGCATCACCTTCCCGGGCAGACGGCGGGAGCCCATCCGCGCCTGGAGCACGACGACGGTGGACATCGTCGTCATCCGACCTCCCGCAACTGGCGAGGATGATAGGGGCGCAGTACCCCTTCCGCACCCTCTCCGAGAAAGATCGTCGTCTCGTAGCTGGTCATCCAGAGATCGGCCGTGAACTCGCCCACCGGCGGCGCCGTGCTAACTCCCAACACCATCTCCAGCAGGAAACGGGGAAAGTCACCGCCAGCGGCAATGGTCAGCGGAATACCGCCCGAAAACCGCGGGTTGACCTCGAACACGCGCGCCTCGCCCTCAACGTCACGACATTGCACGTTCGCAGCACCGATCACCCGCAGTGCGCGGGCGGCGTGAGCCCCGAGCTCGATGAGTCGAGAATCGTTGACGGTCCGTCCGCGGTCGATCTTGCCGGCCCTGATGACCACCCGCTCACGAGGAACGACCGACACGACTTCCCCATCAAAGTTGGTCAGGACATCGATCGTGTACTCCGGGCCGTCCAAGAACGTCTGCACCACTGGACGGGCGACGTAGTCGAGGAAGAACGCCAACTCTCGGGGCGTGCGCGCGGCGAAGGCTCCGACGCCTCCGCGCCCATATCGCGGCTTCACGAAGACTGGAAACGCCAGGTCGGACGGCAGCGAGCCCGGAAGGTACGAGTCGGCGACTGGAACGTCGCGCGCCGACAAATAGTGAGACGTCAGGAACTTGTCGTTGCACAGCTCAGCGGTCAGACGGTCCGACGCCGCCACCTGGATACCGGCCGCCGCAAACCGCTCGCGCGCCGCGCCAAAGAGGGGTAGCTCGTCATCGATGGTCGGCACGACCAGCCGGACGCCCTCGCCGTGGCAGATCGTTTCGATCGCGTCGATGTAGCCCGAATCGTGGGCCATGGGCACCTGGAATGCCCGATCAGCCACGTGTACGCCAGGAGATAGGGCATTGACGTCGGTCACGATGACAGCGCCCCGAGCACCCAGCTCCCGAAGCGCCCGCTGGAAGGCACGGATCAGCGGCACGCGTCTCGACGCCGCCGTAATCAGGACGTTAAGCGACCGCACTGAGCGCCTCCTGAGGCGAACACTCGAGATCAGTTTCGAAGACCGGCTCGCCGGCCGGCACATCTCGAACCAACCGACGACCAACTACGTCGACGAGTCGGCGTGGTTCAATGCCATGCCCCGGACGCAACGGGACAAGGCACGTCGGTTCGAGGCACTCGCCCTTGCGCAGCTGGCGCGTGGCGTGGAGGCTCCTCCGGCTGGCCACGAGATTCGAGCTTTCAGCGAGTCCCGAGTGCTTGCGTCCGCTGCCGAGCGCCGCCCGCGCTCGGTCGGCGGCCCGAATGAGTTGCCGCAGCTCATCTGGTGTGGATGACAAGGCGCGTTCAAGCTCCTCGGTCCCATCATCGAGGGCAATGTGCCGCTCGTAGAGCGTCGCCCCCAACGCGATGCTGAGCGGCAGTGACAGATCTTCCGTGGAATGGTCGGACAGGCCGACCTCGATGCCGTACAGGCGCCGTAGCTCGGCAATCGCCGAGAGGTTCTCCTGCCCCGCGGGAACCGGGTAGGCCGAGACACAATGCAGAATGGCGACATCGCTGCTTCCGGCGTGTCGCGCGCGGTCCAGCGCGAGTCGAATCTCATCGATGTTCGCCATGCCGGTCGAGATCAGGAGTGGCTTGCCGGTAGCGGCGGCGCGCTCGATCAGCGCGTGATACGTCAGGTCGCCGCTGGCGATCTTGTACGCATCACAACCAATCCGTTCCAGCTCACCCACCACGTCTTCGTCGAACGGGGTCGCGACCATCGCCAGGCCGCGGCTGTGCGCTCTCTCGGCGATCCGGGCGTGCGCCTCCGTGTCGAGCTCATAGCCCTTGAAGAACCCCTGCAGCGACTCCGCGTCGACATGCGTCGGGGCAGGGCACCCAGGCGCGACCAAACGTTCCGCTCGAAACGCCTGCACCTTGACGCCACCCGCACCCGCGTCTGCGGCCGCGTCTGCCAGCCGAAGCGCGCGGTCGACATCCCCGCTGTGGTTGAGCCCCAGCTCCGCGATCACGAACGGCGGCCGATCTCGACTAACGATGTGCCCGTAAATCGAGAGCGACACGTGACTTCTCCTCTTGTAGTAATTGACCGGCGATTTCTGAGACCTGGTCGAGCCGAGTGACGACCGCATCCGCGTCGCACGCTGGCTCCGACGCGCGATCGGCGTGGCACCGAATCCGGATCGTTCGCATCCCGACGGCCCCTGCGCCATAAATGTCGCACCAGGGGTCGTCGCCAACAAACACGCACTGCGCCGGATGCGTCGCGACGCGAGCCGCGGCTTCGAGAAACGGACGAGGCTCGGGCTTGCCCCCTCCATAGTGCCCCGCGTACACGACGGCATCCACGAGGGGCTCGACTCCAAGTGCGCGCACTTTGCGGGCCTGAACGGCGGGAAGGCCGTTGGTCAAGACCACCAGACGCCAGGTCGACCGGAGCTCCTGGAGCGTGCTGATCGTGCTTGCGGGGAGACGCAAACGCGGCTGATGGAGGCGAATGATCGCAACCCAGTTTGGAATTGACTCCTCCGGCAGGTCCAGATCGACGCAGAGCGCTTGCAGTGCCGCGTGCCGACGGCCGGCGCGCAACGAAGCAACGAGTCGTCTGAAGACGTCGCGCGCATCCAGCCCGAGCGACTGTTCAAGATGACAGGCCAGGGCGGAGAACCCGCTCATGACCCAACGCCGCTCGCGATGCAGCGTGTCGTCGAGATCGAAAATGATGGCACTCATCGACTGCCTCGCTGCGACATCCGGTTTTCGTGGATGAGGCGGCGGAGAGCCTCGGCCACGCGGATTCCGCCCCGGCCGTCGACGACCCGTTTGGCCCGGGACGAGAGGCCGCGTCGTGTCTGGGGATTGGCGAGAACATCGAGCACCCGCTTGGCGAGCCGACGGGTCTGGGCCGACGGCCGGTCAGCGGCCGGAGACGTGAGCACGCCGCCGTCGATCGTCGCCCCACACGACGCAAAGGCTCGAATCGACCCGCGCTGCGAGGGTGCCACCGCCACCGCAATAGTCGGGACGCCCAGGCAACACGCTTCGTACAGACCGACGCCGCCGGCCGTTACCGCGACGTCGGCCCGCGCGAGAAGCTCCGCGTGGCGACGGCGTTCCTGACTGCGCGGCGAACAGCCGCCGTCGCGACCCGCGAAGCCTCGGGCGACTTGAACATGCTCCGAGCCCAAGCGTCCAACAAGAATCGACTCTAGCCCTCGAGCGTGAGTCGCGTGCGCACCGCCACCCAAGATGATCGCGACGTTCCCGGTGCGGGCCTGACGGCGCGGGCGCCGGCGTCGGTACTTATGTCGCGCCGCGAGAAACTCGGGGTCTAGCACCATGTAGCGAGGTCCCTCAAGTCGGCGCCCATGAGTCAAGCAAGGGCCGAGGGTACCCAGGCCGCCGTCGACCGTAAGGTCCGCTCCGGGCGCCCCAATGCCGCGGTCCCAGACTGAAACCACTGGGATATCGCGACGTCGTGCCGCCCGAATCCAGCCGCCTGACGCGGAGGCCCGTGGATCATCAACCACCAGCGCGAGCGGCATGTGATAGCTCAACGCTTCGTCTGCCGATCGGTCGGTGAGGAGACACCCGAGGCGGCGTGCCGTGGCTCTGGCTCTGTCGCCGCCCCGAAGTGATACCACTGGTGGCGACCCGAGCGTACGAGACAGCGACACCGCTCGAACGAGATGCCCGAACCCAATGTGCGGGCCCGCCGCAACCCGGTACAGGGTCGGCAGCGCCTCAGACATGTCCCCCTCCCAGGGCAACGCGCACCCCAGAGATCACGCGATCAACGTCGGCGTCCGTCAAGGTCGACGAGAGCGGTAGTGAAAGCGTCCGATCCGACACGAACTCGCTGTGCGGAAACATCCCCCGGCTCAGACCAAAACGAGCCGCATAGTACGAATGAAGATGGAGCGGACGGAAGTGCACGCTCGTTTGCACGCCGCGACGCCGCAAGTATCGTTGGAGGTCGTCGCGCGTCCACCCGCACTGGGTCGGGTCGACGAGGATCGTGTAAAGGTGTCGAGCGTGGGTCGTGCCGGGCTCCGACGACACCGGTCGCCCAATCGGCAAATCCGACAATCCATCATCGTATCGCCGCCAGATCGCTTCGCGGCGTCCGAACAGCCCCGCCGCGCGATCGAGTTGCTCCAGACCGATGGCGGCCTGGAGATCGGTCATGTTGTACTTGAACCCTGGATAGACGACATCGTAGTCGGACGAACGGCTTCCGCCCTCGCGAGACCAGGCGGAATCACTGACCCCGTGTCGAGATGCCACGCGCACGGTCGACGCCCACTCGTCTGATGCCGTCGTGACCATGCCCCCCTCGCCGGTCGTCAGGTTCTTCGTCGAATAGAAGCTGAAGCAGGTGAAGTCGCCCAATGCACCGACCTTGGCGCCATCGACCGACGCCCCGAGCGCGTGGGCCGCATCCTCCACCAGCCTCGCATCGTGCCGCGCGGCGATGTCCTTCAGCGTTGCAACGTCAGCAGGACGGCCAGCGAAGTGGACCGGGACGATTGCCTGGGTGCGCGGCGTCATGACTTCGAGCACGCGGGCCGCATCGATGTTCATCGTCCGTGGGTCGACGTCGGCAAAAATGGGCGTGGCACCACAATGGATGATCGCGTTCACGGTGGCGCAGAACGTGAGTGGCGTGGTGACAACCTCCGAGCCGGGTCCGACGCCACTCGCGAGCAGCGACAGATGGAGCGCTGCCGTGCAGGAGCTCACGGCAACGGCATGCCGCGCGCCGACGTACTCGGCGAACTGCCGCTCGAAGGCGTCGACCTTCGGCCCGGTTGTGAGCCACCCCGAGTGCAGCGTCGCCAACACGGCGCTGATCTCGGCGGCACTGATGTCCGGCCGAGCAAAGGCCACACCTGCGGATGCGCCACTGGATGGCGCGAGCACCTCTCCGGGATTGCGCATGTGTCGACTATCCGACGGCCTCCGCGCCGGCCCTCTCATGAAGCGCTGACAGAAGCTCCCGCCAGCGTCCCAGCGTCGGTGAGACGTCGTACTCGAGCGTATCGGCCACCGCGATCCAGTCCTCGTCCTGCTGAGAGCGGACGAGCGACCCAATCTGAGTCCCGGTTTCCTCGAAGAGATGGCTCGCGGTCGACCCGGAGACGTCGAAGCTCTCGAAGTTGACGTCGAGAGCCCGCCCCACGACGCCGATCAGCGTCACGAGCGTGCCAAGACTCTGAGCCAGCGACACCAGCTCCTTGTTGGCGCCCCCCACGTCATGTCCTCGAAAATCCATCCCGATCCGGGATGCAGCGCCGCACAGGGTTTCGATGGCACCTGCCGCCTCGCTCAGCCCCTGACGAAGGAGAGCCGACGTCGGCGCGGTAAACACCTCGATTCGACCGAATGCCTCGAGGTCGCGGCTGAGCTCTTCCCCATCCCGGTACGTCGGTTTTTCGACACCATCGAATCGGATGGCCGTCACCGCCTGGCCCGACTCGGCCGCCTGGCGCTCCAGGACAGCCAACAAGTCACGCCATGTTTTGTGCTCAGCGTCGATTGGTTGCTCCACGTCATTGATCACCAGTTGTGTCATAGATCACCTCGGAACAACTGTTGCTAGCCAGAACCTTGCCATGTGCCACCCGCGACGGATTCTCAGCTTCTCGTGGAACGACAGATTGGTCTCGCTGTTGGCTCGACAGGGTGACGCGTGGGACGTCGTACCCCAAATCGCTGCCGACCGCGACGCCCCGTGGCGACTGGCGCGCCGACTGCCCGACAACGCGACCGTCATCAGTAGGTCGCGGGCCCGAGCGGCCCTGGGGGAGGATGAGTACGACCTCGTGGTCTGCTTCGGTGTGGACGACCTGGACGACGCGGAAGTCGGCCCGGCGCCGGCGCTGTTCGTCGTCACCACCCCTTCCACTCTGTCTGACTCACTGGGCATCGGAGCGATGGTCCGGGAACGGCTCGAGTCCGAGGGAGTCACCCCAGTTTTCCTGCACGAAGAGAGTCGCCGAGAGTGGGACCTCGGCGGGGAGATCCTACCGATCGGGCTCGATCTCGCGGACTACGGTCCCTTTTCCGGTGAGGAGCCTGCGGTCCTCGTCGTGGGTAACCTAGGCGCGCTGCTGCCGGAAACGATGGATGCCCCAAAACTCGGTCGTGCGACCGCCGGTCTCCCGGTTGTTCAGGTCGACGCAGCGCTGGCATCGACGCCGGACCAGGGTCCGTGCGGCCGCCCGTGGCGACTCCACGCGCACAGTCGGTATCGTGCGCTACTCGACACGGTCCCGACGTGGTGCCGCAACGGTCAGAACCTCGCCGTCCTCGAGGCGATGGCCAGCGGACAGCCGGTCGTGACAGTTCCGAAGCCTGACAGCCCTGTGGTAAACGGGGTCAACGGCTTCATCGACGAGGATCCAGGGCGGCTCCATCAACACCTCCTCGAACTTCTGGCTGATCGGGACCGCGCGCGGAGGCTGGGGGCCGCGGGGCGGCGCACCGTGGAAACGCGGTATCCGGGCTCCGCTTTCCGTGAGCGATGGCGTGGCCTCGTAGAGGCGGTAGCCCGACCGCCGCGCGTTGCGGCCTAGCTGTGCGAGCGCAAGCGGACCCGTTGGTTACCCCGCCGCCGCCGGCGGCAGCTCTTGGGCGACAGCGTCCGCAAGGCGGCCGGCCAAGTCCCGCGCCCAATTGGCCGTGTGTTCGCACTCCTTGACGTAGGCCTCGGACAGACGGCCAACGTCGGACTCTGTCGTCGAATCCAACTTGACCCTCAGATGCGCAACGAAAGACCGGCAGGCGGGGTCATCTTCTGATTCGAGGCGTAGGGCGTCGAGCTCAGCCTCGACTGCAGCCATGCTGGCCCCAAGGGCCTCCGCGTCGGTCGTGGGAAGACAACGCGTCAGCGCCGCGACGTTCTGGGCACGCAAGGCGAGACGCTCCAACGCGGTACAGGTCGCGCCAACTTCCTCCGACAAGCATCGGTGAGATGGCGACGAGTGACGGCCGGTAGGCGTACCCGCGCGGTCCGGGCGCAGCACCTCCTCCCACAGCTCGGCGCTCACCGATCGGACAAGGTCGTGTGTCTCTGGTACGGGAGTCCATACGGGGAGGTATTCGAGCCGTCCGCTAGATGTGAATCTCCCCTGGAGCACACGGGCACCGGCTGGCCGCGGCAGCGGACCACGACCCACCGCATGCCGCACGAGCGCCGCGATGTCCGAGGGCAAGAACGCGTCGCGGCAGTCCAGATGGTGGCATATCGACCCACCCGTACAGGGAAAGCAGGCCATCTGGGGTTCGACCACGAAGTGCCCGTCACCGTACGGACCGGTCTCGTGAGCAAATACCGGCCCCGTTGACAGATCGACGACGCGGGTCCCCACGGCCGTCGCCACATGCATCGTGCCGGTGTCGTTGGTGAGCAACAGTTCGGCTGATTCAAGGAGCGCAGCCAGCTCTGGAATCGGCGCCTGTCCCATACTATTGTGAACCGGCCGACGAATCCGCTCAACCGCACGTTCGGCCAGCGGCCGTTCCGATTCTGTTCCGACGAGTACGATCTCCCCAAGCTCAGGCTCGAGCATGTTGATGGCATCGCCGAAGCGCTCGGGCGGCCAACGCTTGCGCTCATCGCTCGCGCCAAGCTGAACCACGATATAGCGGTGATCGAGCAGCTCGTGGGCCGAACGCCACTCCTGCATGCGGGCCCGAGCCGACGCTGGGATCTCGACCTCGAGCCCGGACCGCTCAGACGGGACGCCGGCCACCCAGTTGTGCAGGTCGACGAGATTGAAGCAGCCCTGGGCGCGCGACAGCTGGCTGGCCCAAAAGTACGTCATGATCTCGCCGCACACGACCCGAGTGCGGTCCGGCGCGACCAATCCTCCTCGAACTTCCCGCGATGGAATCACCGCCATCAGCAGGCTGGAGAGGTCGCCATGCGACAGGTTGAGGCTGACGTCAAACGGGTCTGAGCCAAGTTGGTCTACGAACTCCCCCAAACGCCGAACCGCCGCCGGCCAGGCGCTGGCGTCGTCCGACATGAGCTGCGCGATCTCCGTATAGGGCAACGCAACCAACTCGTCGTACAGGTCGGACGGGATCGGCACATGTTGGAACGCGTCGTGAACGACCAAGACGATGTGGGCATCGGGCTGATGAGTTCGTAGCCCACGGAGCATCGGCGTCGTTTGCAGGATGTCCCCGAACCGGCACAGCTGGAGCACCAAGATTCGCATCGTCAAACGGCCTGGGTCATGGTCTGGGCAATCTCGTGAACGGCCCGCGTCAAGGCCTCGTCTCTCTTGAGCGGCGCGTGGGAGCCTTCCATGCGTATCACGGCATCGCCCAGAGACTCTGGAGCCGGTAGTCGAGCTGAGGCGGCCGCGATCAACTCCGGCGACAGCGTGTCATGCATCATGCGGCGTACGCGATGGGCATAGGTGTGCTCGGCGAGGGCCCGCGTGCGAGCACGTGACACGACGGCGACCCGCTCGTCGTCCCGGGCCAGAAAGTGCGCTATCAATTCCCTGAGCTCGCGAACGTCGGTGAACGTCACCACTTCGTCTGGGCGAAACAGATCGGGAAGCGGGTCGCGCACATCGCTCAACTGGAACGCACCGCACGAGGCGAGCTCGAAGGTCCGCGGATTGACGTAGTCGGGATTCGGGTCGAGCGTCTCCACATGACTTGCCGAGTGCAGATTGAGATTGATTCGGGAGGCCGCGAAAATCCGGACCATCTCCTCGAGGTCGAAGGATCGACCGCCCTCAGCGGCCAAGGGTGCCAAGGCGGTGTCGGTCCAACCGGGTCCCCAGAGACGAACGGGTAGGTCGGTCAAGGTCGCAAAGATCCGGCGACGATTCAGATATGCCGACCCGGCGAAGGAAACGTCGGCCGCATATCGTCGGTATTGGTCAGACGAGAGCTGAACCGGCTTGTGCTCGTCTGGATCGCAGGCAACCGGCAAGTAGGCTGGGTTCGGCGAGCCAGCATCCGCCAGCTGGTCGAGGAAATGCCCAGGTTGAATCGCGTAGAACCAATCGTAGGCCGATGCCATGTGTTGCCAGTAGGTGAGGACGCGGCAGTTCTCCACGAACCAGAAGGCCGTGGCCACGCGTTGGCTTCGGAGGCGGTCGAGGGACTCGGGATCCAGCGGCGCCTGTGCCAGCGCCACGAGGAGATCCGGACGCCACTGCTCCGATATCGACACGATCGCCTGCCCGATCAGCGCCGCAAGCTCGCCCTGATAGCGACGTCGAGCATTCAGGGGCGCATCCAGGCCATCGAAGGCCTCGTACGCGTCGGCGTACTGGGACGCATCGAAGAACCGCGTGTCACAACCCTCGGCTTCCAGGGCCCGCGCCGTGGACCGGGCGACACCTAGGGATCCACCGGCAATGGGGCCAACCACCATCACCCGCGGCCGGCGGTTCGCCACACGGATTTCCGACCACCGTTCGACCAACGCCCCAAGCTCCATGTTGCCGACCACGCTGGGCCCATGGGGCACGATCGCGGTGGCCTTCGCACGGAGCGAAGCCAGTTGCACGGGATCTCGCAACTGGTCCGTCAAAATGACCGGCACATGAGCAAGAAGCGCCTCGAGATCGCGCGCGCACATGGCCGCAGCGAGAACCTGCGGGGATGACTCGACCACCGCGACAATCTCGATGCCGCGACAGACGAGCGCCTCGACGAGATAGCCGGTACCGAAACCGGCAACCACGACCCGCTTGTCCGAGACGGCCGAGGCGGCCCGCTCCGCCGCCTCTCGAGGATCCCGCCGGCTGTCAAGAGCGCGCCTGCCAAGCTCGACGACAGCATCGCCGCTGCTGGCGTACGCACGCCCCACCACCGACGCGGCCCCAGATCCGAGAGCCGATCGAACGGCGACTGCCGTCGCCGGTGACGTTTTGACGAGCGACAGGAAATTCTGTTCAAACTGTGCAGACATGGCCCACGCACCCGGCTCCGGGTGTCGGCATTCCGGCCAACCCCGTCTTCGCTCGGGCTCCCACCACCAGGAATCACGGTAGAAAGCGGCGAAACGCCGCCATCTACAGGGTGGAGCGACCAAGTGGGCTGCAAAGGATGTGCCCTGGGACGAGCCCGTGACATCGGACCGCTAAAGAACCCTAGGAGGGCTCCGATTACCCGGATGAGCGAACGGGACCAGGTGGTCCGCGGCCGGCAAGGATGCCGAGCCGGTAATGCAAGGAGGAACAGTTAATGGCTTCATTTTCGGGCATTGGGGATCAGTTGTCACCAACATCGCTTCGGTCAACGCCCAAGCGCAGCTTGAGAGCACGAACGTCGGGCTTCGACAGGCGCTGACACGGATCTCGAGCGGGTTGCGGATCAACACGTCCGCAGACGACGTTGATGCGGGAGTACGGCCGGACTCGCGATTGCCAACAAGTTCCGGAGTGACGTTGCGATCCTCAACCAGGGGATGAGGCCCTGGAACGCCAATGACGGCTTGTCGTCGCTCCAGATCAAGGACGGCGCGCTGAACAACATCTCCAACCTGGTCGCCTGGCCTTGCTCGCGTTCAAGCGGACGTACAACCGGCTCGCGACCTTGGCGATCCAGGCGGCCTCTGGTCACACGACCGACGCCACCCGGACCACCTTGAACCAGGAGTTCCAGGACGTGCTCACGGAAATCACCCGTGAGTCGACCGTGGCCACGCTTGGATCAAACCAAGGCTTGGCGACCCAGGCGGCCTCTGGTGACACGTGTTCGTGAGCAACAACGGCACCAACGGTGTCATCTCGGGCACGGTATCAGCGGTCACGTTGACGTCGTTGACGCTCAACAGTCAGGTCGTCACGAGTCAGGCAGCGGCCCAGTCGGCCGTCACGGCGATTGGCTCGGCGATCACCGCGCTGGGCGGCGTCCAGGGCAACGTCGGCTCGATCGCAAACCGTCTGACGTTCGCGATCAGCTTGGCGCGGTCCGTCACCGTCAACAACCGGGCTGCTGAGAGCCGGATCCGTGATGCCAACATCGCGGAAGAGTCGGCGAACTTGACCCGGTACAGCATCCTGAACCAGAGCGGCCTCGCTGCCCTGGCGCAAGCCAATGCGTCCTCGGCCTCAGTGCTAGGACTGCTCACGTAGTTTCATCCGGTGAACGCGGGGCTTCGGCCCCGCGTTCTTCTTTTTCGACGCTTCAATCATGGGCTCCCCAATCTCCTTCAGCGGCTTCAACAACATCGATTTCAACCTGATCCTGAACGCGATCATGGATCAGGAGCGGCAGCCTGTCGTTGCCCTGCAGGCCAACGTCTTCAGCCTCGAAGGTCAGGACGCCCAGTACTCGTCGCTCGCTGCGAAACTCGCCGATGTCGAGAGTGCAGCCGAGAAGCTTGCGGTTACCACTGGGTTCTCCGCTCGCACGCTGACCAACAGCGATACGTCGATCCTGACGGCCAGCTCGAGCGACACCACGCCGATCGGGGCCTACGACATCGTGGTCTCTAACCTTGCGCGAGCCCAGGTCACCGCTTCCTCAAGCACCTATGCCGATAGCGACACGACGGTCGTCGCCGACGGCGGGACGTTGACAATCGGGGGGGTCGCCGTGACGATCAGCGGCAGCACGACACTCCAAGGACTGGCTGATGCCATCAACGGAACGACCAACATTCCGGTCACTGCCTCCGTCGTCGCCTCCGCGCCCGGCTCGTATCAGCTGGTCTTGACCGGGAACTCCACGGGCCTGTCGAACGCGTTCGCGATCACCAACGGGTTGACGGGTGGAGCCGGCGTGACGTTTGGGGCGAACGCCGTCGGAGCCAGTGATGCGGCGCTCACCGTGAACAACATCTCGATCACGAGCGCTGGAAACACGATTGCGGGAGCGATTCCCGACACCACCCTCACGCTGCTCAAGGAAGACCCGGCGACGACGGTGACGATCTCGGTGTCTCGCGACTCCTCGGCAGTCAAGACGCTCGTCGACGAGTTCATTACCGCGTACAACGGGCTCACCGACTATCTCGACGAGCAATTCGCCGCCTCTGCGGAGGGTAACAGTACGGCCATAGGGCGGGACGGTCTGGTTCGAGGCTTGCGCAGCTCCATGCGACAAACCCTGTCGCAGGCCTTTAGCGTCGGAGGCTCCTTCAGCTACCTCGCCGAGGTCGGGATCGGCAGTGATGCGGCCGGCGATCTCACACTCGATGCAAGCCTCTTCGACAACGCGCTCGAGGATTCGCTCACCGATCTTCAGAGCCTCTTCGTCGGAGGTGGCGGCAACAACGGCGCCTTCGTGGACTTCGAGGGGGTCATCGAGGCGTACACCGAGGCAGGTGGGCTCGTTCCGAGCGTCCAGGCTCGGCTGGACGACCAGGTGCAGAAGCTCAATGACCAGATCTTCGACTTCGAGGAGCAGCTGGCGGTTCGTCGGGCGTCGCTGGAGGCCGAGTTCATCGCTGCTGACTTGGCCATTGCGGCTCTGAACAGCCAGCTCGACTCACTCGCCGGACTGGGGAATCAGTACCGACTGTTCTAGTGGAGCGTCCACTCGAGCGAACACACGAAATGAGGGAACCTCACGATGCATTCAGCCGCGGCGGTCGTTGACGCGTACCGCAGAACCGAAGTCGAGTCCCGATCACCGTTGGAGCTGGTCGTCATGCTCTACGACGGCGCGAACCGGTATCTTTCCCAGGCACGCGACGCGATCGAGCGACACGACTCCAGTGCCAAACACGAGGCGATCTCACGAGCCCTCGCGGTGGTGTCAGAGCTGCAGAACACCCTGAACATGGGAGCGGGCGGCGAGATTGCGACATCGCTGGACTCGCTCTACACGTTCGTCAGCCAGGCACTCGTCGACGCCAACGTCAACGACAGCGTGGACCACGTCGATCAGGTCCTGCGGGTTCTTGTGCCGTTGAGAGACGCCTGGTCGCAGCTGGCTACGGTCCCCACCGAAGACGCCATTGGGGGGCTTCGGTGACATCAGCTCTCGAGCTGACCGAGACACTCGTGGAGTATCGGAGCGGCCTCGAGGCCGAGCTGAAGCTCCTCGAGCAGCTCAAGCGGCTATCGGGTGACCAGCATGATGCCGGCCGGACCCGGCAGGTGGCGCGGTTGAGCTCCATCAACGCCGAGCGAGACGAGGTCATGAATGCGCTGATGGCGATGGAGGAGAAGCTCAAGCCGCTCCGCCAGACGCTGGCGACCAACAGGGAAGAGATCTCGGGCCTTGATGGCTATCGTGAGACGATCGCCCTCCATCGCCGGGCTGAAGCGCTAGTCTCGGCGATCGTCGATCGCGATCGAGAAACGCTCACCGCACTCGAGAAGGTAGAAGATACCCGTCGCTTGGCGCACGAGATGATCGAGAAGGGTCGTGCGTCCCTGACCGCGTATCGTCGCGTTATCCTGCCAGAGTCGCTTCCGGCCGCGCTCTTCAACCGTCGGTCATAATTAGACGGGGCTTCGCCCCGAACCCCGCGCGGCCGCTACGCGGCATTAGCGCGCGGGATCGGACGCGCCCGGGAGCCAAATAGAAACTCCGACCGTGCCTCGAAGCCGGCATCCGTGTAGAGCGCGAGGGCGGCATCGTTGTCTTCGGCGACCAACAGCGTCACGTACCGCCGGCCTTCTGCCGCAGCAGCATGACAGGCCGACTCGAGCAGCCGCCGCCCAATGCCGCGGCGCGCGTGGGTCGGCGCCACGACAACCTGCGCCACATGAGCACTCTGGGCGCCAATAGATGTCGTGAGAATGGCGCCGCACAAGGCGCCGCCAGTATCGCGGGCCGCAAAGCTCGCAGCCGGCAGGAACACACCGCACGCCGGCGTGCGAATCAGCTGTCGGACATAGTGCACCCAGCCATCCATGCCGCCCCGCGGGGCAAAGCATCGAGCGGCCGTCGAGCCGTCATATGCCGCGGCCAGTAGACGCACGGTGTCTGGTGCATCCCGGTCCGAGTGCCACGGCCTCAGACGGGCCGCATCGGAAAGGGAGTGGCGTGGGAGCGCCTGATTGACGGCCGTCAATCCGTGAGGTTGCTCGCCATTGATCGTGCGCCGAAGGTATCGAAACCGGAGCGCGTCAAAGCGACGCTGCACAAAGGCCGTGAGGCTCGGGCCATCTGGAAGTACGAAGCACGACACGTCCTTCGCGCGGGCGGCTTCCGGCGACCGCATGATGGTATCGAGCAGCGACCGAGCGACCGAGTTCGTCCGACTCGTCAGCCCACCGATCTGCAGGATGTCCTCGTGCAGGTGGTAGAACGCCCACCCGGCGACCCTGCCGGCGTTGTCGAGAACGAGGTATCCAGGCAGTGTGCCTTGCGCCCTCGCGGCCTCGATGACCACCCAGTTGATCCCGGAATCCCAGTCGAGAGCCGCCGCCCAACGCGCACGCTCTGTCGCATAGAGCGGCGTGGTGAGCTCCGACGACGCCTCGCGCCAGTCGATGCACTTCATTGCTTGCGTGTTCCTGACTCCTCCGACTCGGTTGCCCACCGGCGCACGCGGTCAACGACCGTGGTGGCTTGCGGCACGGTCCCTGCGGCAGCGAGGTTCTCAGCGCGGATCTGCGCGTAGACTTCACCGCGATGCACCGGAATCTCATGAGACGCGTCGATGCCGATCCGTACGGCGTCCTGTCCGACTCGCAACACGGTGACCTGAATCGAATCGCCGATCATGATTGCTTCGTCGCGGCGGCGTGTGAACACGAGCATGTGGGCTCCGTCTCGGTGGGCTCCGTCTCGATGGGCTCAGGCCGCGAGCTCGTGCCGAACCGGCAGGTCCTCATTGATGACGAACTGACCGCCAAGCATCGAGACCGGGTTGATGACGACCGGCGCCCGGAGGTTGGCGGTCGGCACGTCCTCTCCTCCAAGCGAGACGAGCACCAACCAGACGAGAGGAGTTTCGGCCTCAGCATCGAGCTGGGTTCGTTGGTCCGAACCGAGCGCACACTCGTAGTCAGGAAGCACGGCACGTGGATCGACCGCCAGAAAGGCATCACCGCCGTCGACCGCCTGCAGGCACCGCAGGGGCGCCAGCGACTCGTTCGACAGCAGGACGAATCTACGCCGCTGCTCGAATCCCGGAATCCCCCGGGGAAACGTGACGACGTCGCCTTCGCTGACCTCGAACGTCCCAAACTGGGTATCGACCGTGAATTGAACGTCTGCCATATCCATAGTCCTCTACCGGAGAAGGTTCATTAGGCTCAGCGGTGCTTGGAGAGCAATGGCCCGGAGCGCGGCTTCATAGCCCGCCTGAGCACTCTGCAGGGCGGTTATCGACTCGACGAGGTTTGCATCCTCATGCCGCGAGATCTGCTTCGCGCCTTCCACGCATCGTACCCCGAGCTGCAAGCGCCGGTCGAGGGCCAACCGCCAGTCGCTGCCGACATGACTTTGCGCTGCGGTGGCCCGGTCGATCGCTCGGTTGAGGGCCGCGATGCCGGCGTCGATACCGACCGCGTCGCCGGCGCGAACCGCCGTGATCAGCAGGTCGAACTCGACGAACAAGTCGTTGGCGTCCGCACCACGCAGCAGCGCGTCACCGTTACGCGAGACCTGAACCGCCAGGGACTCGCTGACGTCCACGGACACGACGGTCGCGGTTCCCTGATACGCCGACACCACGCCGCCGGTCTTCGTGTACGGCTCGGTCGTGGCGGCGCCGCCGGAGAAGAGATAGGTGCCGTTGAACTGCGTGTTGACGTCGGCCAGGATGGTGTCGCGGATCCCTTCGAGCTGAATCGCGTATGCCTCGTGCTGCGCCGGACTCACGTGCGACCCCCGCGAGCCGGCAGCCGCGGTGAGGGCAGCCGTGATCTGCACGATGACATCACTCAGAATGGAGTCGGTGACCGAGAGGCGCGAGTCGACCGAATCGGTCGCCTTGGTGTAGCTATCGAGCTTGGCCACCTCCGCACGCTGCACGATCGCGCCACGGGTCGCCAACGGATCATCGCTGATCGTGTTGAGCCGCCGACCGCTGGAGAGCTCTCGGGTTCTCGCGGCGATCTCGGCTTGCACCCGCTCCAGCTGAGCCTGGGCGTCGCGGATCGTGGAGTTCATCGTCGCCCGCACTACACACCCACCATGTTCATCAGCGTGTCAATCGTCTCGTTGATCGTCCGAAACATCACCGCGTTCGCCGAATACGCCTGCTGGAATCGGGTCAGCTGGAGAGCCTCCTCGTCGAGCGACACGGCGGACACCGCATCCCACGCGGCTTCGGTTTGCCGCGCCGCCTCCGACCTTCCCTCGAGTCTCACGCTGACGGTGTCGGTGTCGCGAGCGACAGTGAACACGAGCTGCGCCCAGAACTCATCGAACGTGGCCGTCCCGCCGCTGAGCGTGGGCTGGTCGCGAAGGTCCGAAACCGCGCGCGCGATCTGATTGTCTCCGGCCTGGGCCACTCCGGCAGCAACGACGAGGTTGCTGTCCGCGGCCACCGCGGGGTCGACGGTGATCGACGCGGCAGCCCCCGGAATGACTCCGATCGGGACAAAGAAATCTCCGCCCGGGTTGCCGTTGAGATCAAAGCCGGAGTTGGTAAGCGTGTTGACTTCTTGAGCCAGCGTGAACGCCAGCTCGTCGAGCGGGCTGACGTAACTCGGAATCTTGACGTCGCGAAGGTCGAGGTAGCCGGAGAGACGGCCGCCGGTGATCTCGCTGACGATGCTCACGCCATTGTGCTGGACGTCCGCAAAGCCACCAGGGCCCACCGAGACGGCGTTGAGACTGAATGCCACGTCCCCGACGACCAGTGGACGCCCACTGCCAACATAGACGTCCAGGACGCGGTCGTCGCCTCGTTCGACCACCACCACGTTCACATGCTCGGACAGCTCCTTGATGGCCTGCATCACTTCATCCCGCTCATGGAGCGGTTCGCGGTCCGCCGGAACCTTGGCCATGTCTGAGTTGAGCAGCGCGATCCGATCGGCCAACTCGTTGATCGCGTCAACCTCTTGCCTGACGTATTGGTCGGCGTCTTGTCGGGCCCCATCGAGCCGTTGGGACATGGCGCGGAACGAGGCAGCCATGGCTTGGGCGTCCGAGAACACCTGCTGACGCGCGACGGTCGACGTCGGGTCGTCGGCCAGGCGGGCGAACGCGTCGAAAAGCCGAGTCATGTCGGCATCGATCGACTGACCGGGCAGTCCGATGATGCCCTCGAGCTGTGCCAGGACGTCGGCGGATGCGGAATAGAAGTCGCGACTGGAGATGTCGGTTCGGAGTCGCGCCTCGATGAGCCGATTGCGGGTGGCATGGACGCCCAGGACCTCGACGCCGCGGCCGGCTTCCTGCGCGTCGGTCGGCGGCACCTCCGCGAACCTCGCCGTCCTGCGCGTATAGCCGGCGGTGTTGATGTTGGCGATGTTCTGGCCGGCCACGTCAAGACCAAATCGCTGGGCTTCCAGCGCTCTGGCCGCGACCGAGAGGATTGAGAACAGATCGGCCATCAGGCCCTCACCCGGAGCATGGACGCAGAACCGGACGTGCGCTTCTGCCCGACCGCGTCGTAGCTCTCCGTTCCGCCGAGTGCATACGTCTGGAACTGGATGAGTTCGGCGAACGAGGCACCCAGCCGCTGGCAGCGCGACAGCGCGTTCGCGACGTTGGCGAGCTCGGTGATCAGCGATCGCCGCGTCGAGACCTCGAGCGGCGGCAGCGCATCGATCTGCAGCGCCGCGATGGCGTCCTTGAGTTGGGCCTCGATGCTCTCAATCGCAGGTAGGCGCCACGCAACGAGCGAATCGCCGAGCGCGTCGAGCAGCTCGCGAACGTGTACTACGGCCTCGAGGAGCGAGGACCGCGACCGGTTCGGCGCAGGTTGACTCATAGGTCTCCCTCATCGTGGCGCCCCACCGTGGTGCGCCCGTTGTCGTTGACTCACGACCTCGTGCAGGGCGTGGGCTAGCCCTGCTCGAGAGCGCGATCGATCATGCTGTTGGCCAGGCGGACAAGATCGTTCCCAACCTCACCCCGGGACAACCTGTCCCGCGCCTGCTCGACGAGGTCCTGTCGCACATCAGGTAACTGATCCGCGACGCGGATTGCCTCGGCTAGCAGTCCAGCCTCGGTTGACAGGTCAACCCGGTCGGTCCCGGGCCGTGCCGCGCGTTGCGCCTGCGCGGTCTCCTTCTCCCGGTTCGCCTCGACTTTTTCCGGAGCTCCGGGCTGATGACTTACCGTGCTGTCAACCTTCATGATCGTCAACTCCTGCGCCTGTCCGAACGAACGTCCGGATATTGGACTAATCGGCAGCCAGACGCAATTGCTTTAATAGACCCTCAATCCCACCTCTGGTTCGGGCCGGATCGACCGGCTCGCCATGATGGGTCACTTCGAAATGGAGATGCGGCCCGGTCGCGCGGCCCGTTGCCCCTGCGCGACCAATCGGCTGGCGTGCGCTCACCGCATCACCAACCTCTACGAGCACGGAGGACAGATGCGCGTACCGGGTCTCGACGCCAGGTCGATGCTCGACGACGACCGTGAGCCCGTACCCCCCCCTGCTCTCCGACCTGAACAACACGTCCCGCCTGGGCGGCACCGACCTCTTGGCCGTACGCCGCGCGCAGATCGACGCCGCCATGAAAGCGCCCGTCACCCGCGATTGGGTCACGCCTCCACCCAAAGGCTGACGTCATTTCGGTAACTCCGCGGAGCTGCGGAGCGACCGCATCCGCGATGATCTCTGCCGGCCGGACCGGAACCGCTTGGACCTCTGGCGCCGACGGCGCGCGGTCGGGTGCAGCCTCGACGACGCCAGCCTCACGCAGTGCAGGCATCAGCATCTCCGCCAGCCCGAGACCGCCCCCCTTGGCCAGCTGACGCGCCACTTCGACATCGATCGTTTCAAGCAGCTGCCCGCCGAACATGCCACTGTCTTCATCGTCACTCCACGTGGACGCTTCACGCATCTGACTCAACATCTGGTGGATGAAGAGTGCCTCGAATTCACGTGCCACCTCAGCTAATCGATCGGGTGACGCTTCGCGTGCGTCAGCCGACACGGCAGTGCTCAGGCCCTGGCGAATGATGTGGGTGATGTTGGTGTCCATCGTCGTCCGCAGTCCCGCCTAAATGATCACGAGCTCCGCCCGCAGCGCGCCCGCGGCTTTTAGCGCCTGCATGATCGCGATGATGTCTCGCGGCGTTACGCCGAGCAGATTCAGGGCTTGAACGACGTCTTGAAGCGTCGTGCCCTCCTCGAGCTCGACGAGCCTCGCGTCCTGCTCCTCGAGCTCGACTTCTTGTTGAGGAACGGTCACGGTCTGACCGCGTGGCGAGAACGGAGCGGGCTGAGAAACCTCGAGACGCGTGGCAATGCGAACGGAGATATTGCCGTGCGCAACGGCCGCCGAGCCGAGCCGAACCCCCGCGCCGACGACCACGGTTCCGGTACGCTCGTTGACAACCACGCGGGCCGGCCCGTCGACCTCCACCGTCAAGGACTCGAGCCTGGCCAACAGATCTGGAACCGCTGCCTGGTACTCAGTAGGCACATCGACCGTGACCGTGCCGGGATCAACGGTCTTGGCTTCGCGACCGCC
Organism: Vicinamibacterales bacterium; assembly: GCA_965216615.1. Classification (GTDB taxonomy): domain Bacteria; phylum Acidobacteriota; class Vicinamibacteria; order Vicinamibacterales; family UBA8438; genus CAUZIB01. The sequence goes on from CBDCGH010000023.1 coordinate 1,211,282, forward strand.
CAGCTCGGCGTTAATCACCTCAGCCAGTCTGGTCGCCGTGAGGAAATCAGGCTGCCGGAGTGAAAACGTCACCGTGTTTCCGCTGGAGAACTCCAACGTCGGGGCGGTGACAATGAGCCCGCCGCTGGGCACTCGACCCACGGTCAGGTGGTCCGCTGGAGAACTCCAACGTCGGGGCGGTGACAATGAGCCCGCCGCTGGGCACTCGACCCACGGTCAGGTGGTTGACGCTGACAGAGTTCCCTTCGTTCCCAGCCCCGAACCCACCGATCGAAAGCGGACCCTGGGCCATTGCGTAGAGCGACCCGTCCGGGCCATTCAGAGGCGTGCCAATGAGAGTCCCGCCCTGGAGACTTCTTGCATCCCCAACCGACGAGACAACGACGTCGAGGCGTCCTCCCGATCGAGCAAACGCCGGCAGCTCGGCAGTGACCAGCACGGCGGCAACGTTCTCGACGCGCATCTGATCGGCCGGCACCACGACGCCGAAGCGACGAAGCATGTTGGCCAGCGACTGAGTCGAGAACAACGTTTGCTGGCGGTCGCCCGTCTTGCTGAGCCCAACGACCAGACCGTACCCAACGAGCGGCGTCGGTCTCACGCCGATGAGATTTGTCAGGTCCTTGATCCGAGTCGTCCCTGCTTGCGTCGGAAGCGTAACCGCAAACACGGTCACCAGCACCAACCCGATGACGGCCTGCCACATTCGTTTCATGAGCTCCACCTTGCCCTAAAAGATCTTGTTGAGGATCCGCGTAATCCAACCAGGCTTCAGCGTGTCCTTGATCAGGCCGTCACCGAAGTACCGAATGCGCAGTTGCCCAATGGACGGTGACATCACGACGTTGTTCGGTCCTATGTCCTCCTGGCGGACGATGCCCGACAGCAGCAGCATCTGACGGTCGCCGTTGATTTCCACCTCACGGACACGCCCTCGAGGATCAGGTTGCCGTTGGGCAGCACCTCGGCTACCCGGGTCGTGACCGTGGCGGTCAAGGCTCCGGTCCGATTCGTTGCACCGCCGCCCTCGAAATCTGAGTTCATAGAGGAGTCGATTAGACCGGTCAGGTCGAACGCGTCCGGCAGCTTGTTCTGGAGTCCGAACAGCCCCGCGATCGACGCCAGTCCTGAGCTCTTCTTGGCTAGCGCGGAGTCGGCTGCCCCGGATCCGGAGATGCTCTCGATGACGCGTACGGTCACGATGTCATTGACGCGACGCGCCTTGACGTCCAGCGACAGATCGCTCATCCAGCCGTAGTCGACGTGCGTCGACTCTGCTTGCTGACCCTTTCGGGCCGCATCCAGAAACCGCTGGAACAGCTCGTCGTAGTCTTGGCTCGTGATCGGACCCGCCTCTGAGCTCGAGACCGCTTGCGCCTCTTGGGCCCATGACAATGACGTCGTCCCCAGCATTAGCAACCCAACGACCATCGACAGCACGCAACATCGCTTACTGACACGCATCACTGAATGACCTCGACTTCCCCAGGCGCCACGATGCGCCCTTTCAAACGTTGACCGCTCTCCGGATTGACCAGCCCAATGACGTCGCCCAGCCGCCCGCTTTCGACCGCGGTCGTCACGCCAGAGACGACGACCACCCCGACCCGCGCGTGCGTCACGACCTCGGCTCTGTTTCGAACCAACATCGGAAGACTGACGACCGTTCCGCCGATGAGCTCGCCAGCTCGAAGATGACGCGCCGCCATCGCTCCGATGAGGTCGTCCACCGACGGAAGCGGCTTGATCAGAATTGCCCCCACGTCGGCTTCGGCCTCGACGAGATCGTCGGTCGTGAGTACTGTGCCCCGGGCGATCGGACGGGCCGCCCGGGCGTGCGGCATCGCAACCCTAACGGTGGCCACGACATAGCCCACTCGCACCGACCCGCCGGCAGATTCGGCGATCCGGTCGTAGAGGGTGAAGCGCAATCGTCGGGCTAGACGGGAACCGGGCGCCGGCCGCGCTTCGAGATCACCAGACGCGCCGTCGACGATCCGGATCTGTGAGACCGTGACATCGACCTTTGCCGTGACGCCAATGCGAGCACGGACCGCCTCGACGATCGCCGCCTCGGCGCGGGCCGCAACATCACGCCCAGCCGCCGACGCGTCGCCGGCACTGCTCGCGAGGGCGATCAGCGCCATGACGAGCGCGACCTTACCCGATAAGGCTGTTCGCCTGTTGGAGCATCTCATCAGCGGTTCTCAACACGCGCACGTTGGCCTCATAGGCCCGCTGCGCAAGAATCATGTTCACCATTTCCTCGGCGACGTTCACGTTCGAGTCCTCTAGGAAACCCTGGGCTACGGTGCCGGCACCGTCCGTTCCGGGGACACCAATCGTCGGCTCACCCGATGCCTCCGTGGCCGCGAAGGTGTTGCCCCCTAACGCCCTCAAGCCCGCCTCGTTCTGAAACAGGGCGACCTCAATCGTGCCAACCTGTTCTGGGGCGCTCTGGGCGGCCAGCGTGACCGAGACGATCCCATCGTTCGAAATCGCGACGGCAATCGCATCGGGTGGAATCGTGATCTGCGGCTCGACCGCGGTCCCCTCGGCCGTGACCATTAGACCTTCGCCGTTCAAGTGAAACGAACCCGCGCGCGTGTAGGCCGTCTCACCGCTCGCCAGCGTCACCTGAAACATCCCGCGTCCCTCGATCGCGAGGTCAAGCGGAGCGCTGGTGGCGCGCATGTTGCCACGGCTGAAGTCGCGTGCCGTGCCGGCGACCCGTACGCCTTGCCCCACCTCGATGCCGATCGGAGCCTCTTCTGTCGGAGACGTGGGACTACCAGGGGTCGTCAACTGTTCGTACACCAGATCTTTGAATTCGATACGGCTCTTCTTGAAACCGGTGGTGTTCACGTTGGCAAGGTTGTTCGCAAGGTTGTCCATGTTGGTTTCTTGCGCTTCCATGCCGGTCGCTGCGGTGTAGAGAGCATCCATGAATCAGCGTTCCTTTCGCGGTCGCTAGCGGCGGCCGAGCTCAGCGATGGCTCGTCCGTCGATGTCGTCCATCAGCACCGATATCCCTCGCTGCAACGCTTCGTACGTGCGCGAGACCTGTGTGACCTTCACGAGTTGCTCCGCCATGGAGACATTCGAGTGCTCGAGCGCCGAACCGCGGAGCTCGACGCTCGTCGCGTCGACCGGAGCAATGTCGGCCGGTGCTGCGAACCGTCCGTTGTCCCGTCGCGACAACGAGTCGTAGTCCGGGAAGTCAACGAGGCGAAGCTGTCCGCTCGGCAAGCCATCGACCAGAACTGTTCCATCGGTGTCGACCTGCACTTGTCCAGACGGCAGAACGAGCGGCCCGAACTGGTCCTCGCCCGTTTGCGGCCCGAGCTGCCCCTGCACGACGAAGCCGTCCGCGGTTGTGAGCGTCCCGTCCTGCCGCGTTTGCAGGTGGCCGTTGCGCGTAAACTGAAGCCCCTCTGGCGTCTCGACAACGAGGAAGCCCGCGCCATCGAGCGCGAAGTCGAGGTCCCGACCCGTCCCGATGATTGAACCCTGGCGGAAGTCGATCTGTTTCTCGCCCGGTGCCACATCGATGGCCGCTTGGAGAGCACGCGAGAAGTTGGGCCGCTCGGCCGCCACACTTGATGCACGCTCCGACTTATAACCAGACGTCGACGCATTCGCGATGTCCGACGCAATCTGGTCGAGCTGCTCGGCGTTGTGACGCAGTCCGCTTAGCGCAACGTAGATGCCGCCAGGCATGTTCCCTCCTTGGAGGACCCATCCATGTGTAGGAGTAGGTCTTCGTGGTGGTCGCGGCTTTCGACGCGCACCAAGATGTACGGGTCGAAGCGGGCCATGCTCATCTCTCGAGGATGAGTCGCTTCGGCGAGCTGGGCTGTCGCGGCGGCTGCCGCATCGACGCCGCTCACCGGAATCGCCTGTGCTTGCTCGCGCTCGGCAAGCGCCTGCGTCAGGGCGTCCCAGTCGCGGTCGGCGATGAGCAACGGCTGGGTGGTCCAGCCCGTCACACTGGTGATGGCGCGAAGCGCGGGCCACGGCACCGGCGCCTTGCACACGACTCTCAAGATGGTATTGGCCGGGTCGACGTTCAGCGCGATCAAGCCAAGCTCGCGCAGGGTCGCCGACGACAGTGGTTCGGACACATGCCGAACTTTCGATACATCGATGGTCGCGAGGTAGCTGATGCCCGCCTGCGTCGAGAGCGCCCGAAGCACCTCGCCCGGCGTCACGAGACCCATGTGCTCCAACTGCTGCCCAAGCGGCAGCCGGGTCGCGGCCTGGTCGCGGAGCGCGAGCTGGAGTGATGCTTTCGTCAGGGCTCGTTGGTGAACCAAGAGCGATCCGATTCGGGGACCAGTCGTCGGCCAATCCACTCGGTACGACGTCTCGTACAGACGCTCGCTGGCCGCATGTTCTAGACATTCGGTTGAGCAGTACCACGCGCCCTCGAAAAGACAGCCCGCGCGACCCCACCGCACGAGGACGTCCGGACGCCAGCGCTGACACTCGTTGCGACTACAACGAGCCACCGTGATTCTCCTTGAGTGCCGAGAGGTCGGCCCGCGCCTTCGAAAGATGAAGTCGAAGCCGAGCCTCGCCTTCGGCGATGCCCTCTCCGCTGGCGATGTCCTGCACCGACTCACCGGCCGCGACTGCCCGCTCGAGCCGGCGTTGCAGCTCGAGTGGATCGTGCGTGTGACGTTGCACGGCGGCGACCCGCTGAAGCTCCGCGCCAGTCGACCGAAACCCGGTCTCAGTGGCCTCGGTCAACAGCTCCAGGGCGTCGTTGATCCGCTCCATCCTCGACTCCACGCGTCTGAACGTCGACAGCCGCCGAATCAGCGTGTACGAAAGGGCGATGAGGACTGCGGCAAGCACCAATAGCGTGCAGAACAGAGATGTCAACACCGTCATGTCAGGCTCCAAGCTCCGGAATCCGCTCGGACGGACTCAGAATGTCCGTAATCCGAACGCCGTAGTTTCCAGCGACTGAAACGACCTCACCTCGCGCGATGACCTTTCCATTGACGAGCACTTCAACCGGATCGGCGGGCGAGCGATCAAGGCTCACCATCGAGCCTGGCCCCATCCGGACCAGCGATCCGAGGGTCGCACTGGTCTTCCCGAACCGCACGCTTGGCGGGAGATCCAGGTCCAGAATCACACCAAGGTTCTTCGCAACATCGTCGTGGTCGTGGCTTGTCCTGTCGCCCTGCGGGTCAGCGACCGGGGCCGACTGAGCGGCGTCCTCTGACGTCTCCGGCGTGGTCTCGGCCTGTGGTGTCTGCTCGTCACTCACTGGAGGACTCCTCCACTCCCAAGGTCTCGCGGAGGCTCACGCGTAGCCGAGACACAGCAAGCGCTCGCAGCTGTGACACACGCGACTCGCACACCCCGATGACCTCTCCGATCTCTTTCAACGTCAGTTCCTGCTCGTAGTACAGCGACAGGATCGTTTGCTCACGCTCGGGCAGCGTCGTCAATGCGCCCGCTAGCAGATTTCGCATCTCCGTTCGCTCCAACTGCGCATCCGGACGCTGGTCGTCACCGACCCGCAGCGCGATGATCGGCTCCCCTTGATCATCAGTGACGTCGAGCTCCCGCATCGATCCAAACTCGATGCCTCGAAGCTGCTCGACCGCCTTTTGGTACTCCTCCTCCGTCATGCTCATCGCATCCGCGATTTCGGCCTCGGTCGGCTCGCGCCCGAGCTCATGCCGGAGTTGGGAGATCGTGGTCTCCACCTCGCGACTCATGCGCCGCAGTGACCGCGGCGCCCTGTCGAGCGACCGAAGCTCGTCGAGCATGGCGCCCAGCACGCGGCGACGTGCGAACGCGTCGAACGGGACGCCGAGCCACGGGCGGTATCGGCCCGCCGCATCGATCAAACCCAGCATGCCGATGCTGATGAGATCCTTGGTCTCAACGGAAGGCGGCAGTCGGCGAGCCAGCCGGTTTGCGATCGACTTCACGACATCGACGTGCTCGATGACCAGCTCGTCTCGGGTCGGTCCGTCGGATTCCCGTTTTGCTACGCGCATTGCCTCGCCTCCAGACGGCGTCGCCGCAACGAGCGAGGCGTCGGCCATCGCTTTCGAAGATTCGGAAATAGGCTCAAACCCGCCCCACCGGAGGGCCCACCGTGCGCAAGTCGCCAGCCGAGCGCCTCGAAGCATCGGCTGGACGGCGCCGCGGGTCGATAGTCGACCACCGCTTGCTGGGTCATCTGCGCGCGCGGCACGTCCGGGTCGACCGGCACCACGCCGTAGGACTCGATCGACCGGCCGAGACCATGAGAGGCCGACTCGGCAACCCTCTGGTAGGCGCGCTCGCCGTCGTCGCGTTGTTCGACCGCGTTGACGACCACGCCCATCTGGGCACGGATGCCAGCGGCGGACGCTCGACGCACCAGCCCGTACGTCCGATCCGTCACTCGCCGTTCTGCCGAGGTCACGATGACGATGTCATCGACGCGGCTCAGGAGTCCGACCAGGTCAGGATCGTCCGCGGCCGTATCAACGACGACAAAGTCGATATCCGATGCCAGCGCGTCGATCAGATCAAGGGAAATACTCCCACTCGCGCCATTGGCTCGAGGCGCAAGCACCTGAATACCATGCGGTCCGCGAACCGGATGCTGCTCGGTCGTGATGCCGAGCCACTGGGTTAGGGAGCTCGGCGCCGGTGTCGCATCCACCAGTACTACCCGTCGGCGCAGACGGCCAAGCACGGACGCCAGGTTCGTGGCCACGGTCGTCTTCCCCACTCCGGATGTGCCGCTGGTCACGGCTACGATTGGCATCGTCGTCCCTTCACGCTACGCTCCCGTTTCGCCAAGCAGCGACTCAGCTAGTCGCCCGGCTGTCGCCAGCTGGATGTCGTCAGGCACCGCCTGCCCCCCGCACAAGTACGACACCGGAATGCGCATCTCGCCGAGCACGCCAAGCAGCGGCCCGATGGAATCGGTTTGGTCGATCTTCGTGATCACGATCCGGTCGGGACGCACGTCCCGGTAGGTATCAATCACCCGTGCGACTTGCCGATCCGACTGCCCGGCATCGATGACGAGGTGGATGCGCACGTCGGGCCGTTCGGCCAGGCACTCGTAGAGCACGCGTGTCGAACGGTCACCGGGAGACCGGCCTGCGGTGTCGACCAGGACCGGCTCCTGCCGCGCGCCGATGGCCCGCTCGAGCTCGCTGGCCGTCGTCACCGCCGTGAAGGCGGTGCCGATGACGTCGGCGTAGATGCGGAGCTACTCGATGGCACCCACGCGATATCCGTCAGCTGCGATCAGCCCGACCCGCATGCCGTGCCGGGCGCGGGCACGCGCAGCCAGCTTCACGATGGTTGTCGTCTTTCCACACCCTGGAGGGCCGACGAAGACTTCGATGGGCTTGGGCTCGGCGTCATCGGCCGCGAGGCTCGCGAACCGCTCCTCGAGAACCTGCACCAGACCCGTATAGCCCAGACCCCGCCGGCGCCGAGCCGGGATGCCCTCGGCGATCTCCGTTGCCAGCTCGCGGTCGACGCCGCCAGCATGGAGCCGCGCGGCGAGCTCGGTGATCGAAGGGTCGAAGTCCTTGCCCGTGTCGCTTTTCCGCGCAGGCAGTCGGACGTCCGACACTTGTGGAGACGATGCGACGGTCACCTCGACGTCGCGTCCGCCAATCCATGGCAGCCATACGCGACGGTTGACCTTCTTGCTGGAGAGCAGCACCGTGCCGGCACCGAGCTCGGTGCGACCCAGGGCGAGTCCCTCATCCACGCTCGTCGTGCGATATCGTCGTAGTTCCATAACCTACACACCGATCAATCGAGTACCGACGTCGGAGCGATCCGAACGTGCGGCGGCACCTCGTCATGCGACAGGACCGCCATGTGCGGCAGCACCCGAGAAAATAGGCGCCACAGGTGCGACCGCAGCGTCGCATGGCAAAGAAGCACAGGCTGTGCCAGCTTTTCCTGCAAGGCGCGAGAGATTCGGGTCGCGAGATCCTGTGCATCGGGAGGATCCAACGCGAGAACTGAGCCGTCGTCAGTGCGCGTAATTGCCGTCAGGAGGCGCTGTTCCAGGGAAGGTGCCAGCGTGACCGCGGGCAGTTCGCCCTGTTCGTTTTGAAAGGGTCGACAGATACTGCGACCGAGAGACTTGCGGACGGATTCGGCGATAACGTCGGTGTCCTTGGTGCTTGCCGCAGCGTCGGCCAGCGACTCCAGGATGGTGGTCAGGTCTCGAACCGGCACGCGCTCACGAAGCAATTTGCGAAGGACCCGCTGGATCTCGCCGATGCCGACCAGTTTCGGTACAAGCTCCTCGATCAGCTTCGGCGCCGACTGCGCAACGTGGTCGATCATGTCCTTGACCTGCTGTCGGGTCAGCAGGTCGGGCAAGAACGCGCGAACGGTCTCCGACAAATGGGTCGACGCAGCCGTGGTCGGATCCACGACCGTATAGCCGGCCTTCGACGCCACCTCGCGCTGCTCGCTGTCGACCCACCAGGCCGGCAGGCCGAACGCTGGCTCCTTTGTCGGACTCCCGTCGAGTTCTTGGGTTGCCGTGCCAGGGTTGATGGCCAGGAAACGATCTGGATACAGCTCGCCGCGTGCGACTTCGACGCCTTTGACGAGAAGCGTGTATGTACGCGGGCCGAGTTGTAGGTTGTCCGTTACACGGACTGGAGGTACAACGACACCGGTCTCGCCGGCAATTTGACGGCGAATGGCCCGGATGCGAGCGAGCATCGAGCCGCCTTGCTTCTCGTCCACCGGAGAGATGAGCCCGTAGCCCACCTCGACCCCCAACGGATCGACATCGATCACGGCCTGAAGCGACTCCTCCTCAGTGGCTGGCGGCGCCTCTGGCTGTTCTGGCTGCTCGGGCTCGCCGCGATTCGCGATGGCGGCCGAGCCGAGCACGAGGGCCACGATGAAGAAGGGGAAGAACGGGATCTCAGGAATCGCGCCCAGTCCAAGTAGCACGGCCGACGCAATTCTCAGGCTTCGCGGACGCGCGAGCAACTGGGCCGCAACGTCTTCGCCGAGGTGGGAGGACGACGCCGCTCGCGTGGTGATGAGACCACCGGAGACGGACACCAGCAAGGCGGGAATAGCCGTGACCAAGCCCTCGCCGACCGTGAGCACCGTGTAGTAGCTGGCCGCGGTGGACAGGTCCAGACCGTGCTGCATCACGCCGATGATGAGGCCGGCGACGATGTTGACGGCCGTGATCAGAAGCGCCGCAACCGCATCGCGCTGTGTGAAGCGAACGGCCCCGTCCATGGCACCATAGAAATCGGCCTCGCGGCGAATCCGGTCGCGGCGGTCACGCGCCTCGTCTTCGGCAATGAGCCCGGCGTTGAGATCAGCATCAATCGCCATCTGCTTGCCCGGCATGGCGTCGAGGGTGAAGCGCGCGGTGACCTCGGAGATGCGGACGGCACCGTGGTTGATGACGATGTATTGGATCGCAATCAAGACGAGGAACACCACGACACCAACCACGAAGTTGCCGCCGACGACGAACTGACCAAACGACGCGATCACGTTCCCGGCCGCGTCGACCCCCTCATGCCCGTGCAGAAGCACGAGGCGTGTCGATGCGACATTGAGCGACAGTCGGAGCAACGTCAGCAGGAGCAGCAGGGAAGGAAACACCGAAAACTCAATGGGCTCACGGACATAGACTGCCGTCAGCATGAGCACCACCGCGAGCCCGATGTCGATGGACAAAAGTAGATCCAGCAACATCGGCGGCAGCGGCACGACCATCACCAACACGACGGTGATGACCATGACCGGCGTGATTATGTGGGCGATGCCTCCAGGCGACGTCTTTTCCATAAGTTGCTCCTGCCCCGCTCCGTCCGTCTACAGCTTGAGCTGCTTGAGCCGCACCAGGTAGACCAGAACCTCGGCCACCGCGTCGAACAGCTCGGCTGGGATGAACTCGCCGACCTCGACCGCGGCATGCAGCGCGCGCGCGAGCGGCTTGTTCTCGATGATCGGCACCCCGTGCTCTCGTGCGATCTCTCGAATCCGACGAGCCAGTGCATTGCGACCCTTCGCGAGCACCCGGGGGGCCGGCAGCACCTCGCGCCGGTAGTCCAGCGCGATCGCGTACTCTGTCGGGTTGGTGATCACCACCGTGGCCTTCGGCACGTCCGCGAGCATGCGGCGCCGCGCGACCTCGCGCTGGATGCGGCGGATGCGAGCCTTCGTCTCGGGGCTGCCCTCCACCATGCGGGTGTCATCGCGCACCTCGCGCTTCGTCATCCGAAGCGACTTCGCGTGACGCCACCGCTGTAGGCCGTAGTCGGCCAGTGCGGCGATCAGCAGCACGATGACGGCCTGCCAGATCAGCGCCCGGGCACCATCCCACGCCGCGACGGCGGCGTCGACCGGCGCGAGCATCGCGAGCCGCGGACCGTCCTGGAGGATCCCGGCGACTGCCTTCGTCGCGAAGTACGCCATCGCCGAGGCAATGGTCATCGCCTTGACCATGTCGATCCATCCGCGTGACGCGCCGAGCCGCTTGAGACCCTGCGCCGGATTGAGCTGGGAGAACTTCGGTTGCAGCGCGGCCGGAGCAAACACCCAGCCGCCCTGGACGACCTGCGACATCACGACCGCCACTGTCACCATGAGCGCGAGCGGCGCGCAGAAATACCCAAGTGTGAGCCCCCCCGTCGCCACGATTCCGAACATCGTCCCGGCCACCATCTCGGTTGGCTCGTCGCCCATGAGCTCGAACGAATCCGTCATCATCCCGGTGACGCGCGTCAATCCGTCTGACCCGGTCCACACCAGCGCACCGATCACGGCCGCCATCGACGCGGCCTGACTCAGGTCACGTGTCCTCGGAACCTGGCCCTTCTTGCGGGCATCTCGCTTCCGCTTGCCGGTTGGTTTTTCGGTGCGCTCGCTCTTGCTCGACTGCGACGCCATCTCAGATTCGCTGGTCTACTCGAAGGCCATTGCCGCCCGGGCGGCAATTTCGAGCGCTCTCGGCATCAGTGCCCGGAGGACCGGCGGCAGCACCCCAATGCTGAGCGCCAGGGCGGTCAGACCGGCGAGGACCCGAATCGGGAACCCGATCACCATCAGGTTCATGGCCGGTGCGGCGCGCGCGACGAGTCCAAGTCCAAGCTCGACGATCAGGAGCGCGAAGACGACTGGCGCCGCCAGTCTCATCGCGACGCTGAAGATCAGACCGAGGATGCCCGCGGTCGTGGACACCAGCGAGGCATCGATCGATCCACCGCCGATGGGCAGCGCCTGGTACGAGTCGACCAGCGCGACAAGTAGCGCATGATGGCCGTCTACGAGCAGGAAGACGAAGAGCGCGAGACTGCCGTAGAGCACCGATACCATATTGTTCTGAAAGCCGTTCTGCGGGTCGATCACCGCGGCCATCGCGAACCCGGCCTGGAATCCCGCGAGATAGCCGGCGAGCTCGGCCGCCGACACGACGATCCGAATCGCCAGTCCGATCGACACCCCGATGACGAGCTCCCTCGCGATGACCAGCGGAAGCGAAGCTGCCACGTCCGGCAGCGGTACGATCGGCGTAACGACAAGCGCCAGCAGCACGCTGAGACCGATCCGTGTGGGAACCGGCACGTGCCCCCCCCCAAAGGGCGGGGCCGCCATGACCAGCGCACCGGGTCGAATCAACATGACGCCCAAACGGACGAACGCCCCGATATCCATCAGCGAATCAGCTCCGGGAGCCGGCCGATGAGCTGCGTCGCGAACCCAATGACCGTCCGGAGCATCCACGGAAACGTGAGAGCAAAGACCACGAAGATGGCAGCCGCCCGCGGCATGAACGCGAGCACGTTGTCCTGAATGGACGTCACGGTCTGAAAGATGCTGATCATGACGCCAACGAGAAGACCGGCCATGAGCATCGGTAACGCAACCATGACGGCAGTCTCGATGGCCTGACGGATCACACCAACAACGAGTGCCTCGGACATGACTTAGTAGAAGCTCCGGACGACAGATCCAACGAGCAGATTCCAGCCGTCAATCATGACGAAGAGCATCACTTTGAACGGTAGCGAGATCATCATCGGTGGAAGCTGCAGCATTCCCATCGACAGCAGCGTGGTCGACACGACCAGGTCGATCAGCAGGAACGGGACGAACAGAAAGAAGCCCATTTGGAAGCCGGTCTTCAGTTCGGAGATCACGAACGCCGGAATGACGACCCGCATCGGAAGCTCCGAAGCCGTGTCGACCGGGGGCGTGTCGGCGAGCTCGGAAAAGAGTGCGAGATCGTTCTGTCGGGTGTGCGCGAGCATGAACTCGCGGACGGGCGGCACAGCTCGGCCCATGGCTTCGGTCAGGCCGATCTCGCCTGCCACAACAGGCTGGACCGCCGACGTGTTCACCTCCACCGCAACCGGCGCCATGATGAACATGGTCAGAAAGAGCGCGAGCCCCAGCAGGATTTGATTCGACGGCATCTGTTGCGTGCCCAGTGCCTGTCGCAGGAAGTGGAAGACGATGACGATGCGGGTAAACGCCGTCATCGTGACCAGCACAGCTGGGATGAACGACAGGAAGGTGAGCAGCACCAGGATCTGCAGCGGTGCGGAAACGGTCCCAACGTTCGGTATCTCGAGCTCAAGCGTCGGCAGCCCACCTTGTGTGAGCTCCAGGGTGGGCTCTACGGACTCAGATTCGGTTCCGGCGGACGGGGTCTGCGCTGCCACGGGCGCCGACGCCAAGAGCCACACGAGGGTGATGATCGAGATGGCCCGGCGACGGGACACGAACGTCCATCTGGTCATGAGACCTGTGCCGTGTCCTGGTCGACGCGATCAAGCGCGTCACCGAAGTCGGCCCTGAGCGGTTCAAGACTGGTCACGAGCGACACGTTGGTTGGCGTCAACCCTAGGAGAAGGCGTCTCCCCTCGATGGATACGATCACGAGCGATCGACGTTCACCAAGCGGAACGGCGGTCTCGATGGACACGGCGCCCTGCTGGCTCCGCTTGAAGGTGCCCCGACGCATGAGCCAGGCCCAGAGGCCCAACAGGCCGAGCACGATCACCGACGCGAGCAGCATCCGAAAGCCGCTGCCACCGGTCAGCGGACCGAACGAATCGGTCGCGGGAGGCTGTGCAAGCGCGTACACAAGAGTGTCGGCCACGGCCTTAGTTCTCCGCGTCGTCCCCGGGTTCGATCTTCGTAATCCGGATCGAGGTCGCTTCTTCGAGAATTACGACCTCGCCGTAGGCAATGGGCACGTCGTTGGCGCGAAGCTGGAGGTACTCTCCGGCGCTCTGGCTGAGCGTCAGCACGCTCTCGGGCTGGAGCTCGAGACACTGGCGAACCGTCACGCTCCCGGTACCAAGCACCGCAGTCAACGGACAGCGCAGGTCCTCCATCGACTCGAACGGATGGGTGGCTTGCACTGCCGGTGCGACGGCGGTCGGCTCTTGGGTAGGTGCAGACATCGTGTCCCGACGTACAGTCGAGCAAGCGCGATGCCACGCCCGTAACCACGGAAATGGCCCGATCAGGCCTGTTTAGGGGCGTCTGGACGAGCTGATGGTCCGAGAGTCCGACAGGGTGACGTCACACCGACACTTGTGCGGAGGCTAAACCCGAACCTCAAACCGGGCCGGTTCGAACGAGTCACGACGCGGAGGCCGGCGGCGCCCGTGATACAGCTACTCCTCCGGCTGCCGACCGCGCCGACCATCCTCCTCGACGACCATCTGGTCCAATTTGAGGCCCTGAGCCTCAAGCGCGGCCTTGAGCTCGTGCTGGTTGGCTCGAATCCAGTGCCGGACCGCCTCGGACTCAGCACTGAGCACGGCCGACACCGAGCCCTGCCGTACTTGCAGCGAGACGGAGACGTCGCCGAGATTCGCTGGATTCAGACGCAGCCGGGCCTCGCCGACGCCGTTTTGCCACTGAACGCGGATGGCCCGAACGATTTGATCCGGGAGGTCGAGCTGTTCAAGATTCGCTGAGAACGCCGAAGCTACCGGAGAGCCCTTGGCGACGGGGGCAGCCCAGGGCGGCAGGGCGTCCGACGGACCAGCGGGCATGCCGCCCTCGATGGAATGCGCGGCCTGCGGCTGATCGAGGAACCGCACGATTTCTTCGAAACGACGGGCTCAGTGGCGCGAAGCTTCCCGGCGAGTCGTTTGCCGCCATGGGCGATCGCGTCCTCGCCTGGGACCTGCCGGCACCGCCGGACTACCGGCTGCTCAAACGCGACCTGTTCCTTCTCATCGAACCGCGCTGGGCGCCGTTCTTCGATGACGAGGACTCTGCGATCGACTGGCGGCTCGTGGGCTGGGGTGGTGTCTTCATCGACGATCGTCCTGACGCAACGGCGGGCCAGATCTGCCCGCGGGGGTGCATCCCTGCCTTGGACCAACCGGCCGTTACCGACGCCGCAGGCGGATCTTGGTATCCGGACGACGACCTGGTGTTCGGGATCGTGGTCGGCGGGCAGGCGCGCGCATACCCGAAGAACGTCATGGAGGTGCATGAGATGGTCAACGACACGCTCGGCGGGCGCAGTATCGCTATCCCATACTGCACCCTGTGCCTGTCCGCGCAGGCATACTTCACCGACGACGTCGAGGGCTTCCGGCCACTGTTGCGAACCTCCGGGCTGCTGTCGCGATCCAACAAGTTCATGTACGACATCACGACGTTCTCCGCCGTCGACACGTTTACCGGAGAAGCGATCTCCGGACCGCTGTACGACGCCGGCGTCAGGCTCAATCAAACGACGGTCGTGACGTCGACCTGGGCGGCGTGGCGCGCGGAGCACCCCGACACCACGATCATCGCTGAGGATGGAGGAATTGGCCGCAGCTACCCGCGCAACCCCCTGCGCGGCCGCGACGACGCTGGGCCCATCTTTCCAGTAGGGGACGTCGACCCGCGCCTCGGTGTGCACGATGTGGTGTTGGGCGTAGTGGCCGCCGATGGTACGCCGGTTGCGTTCCCGGTAGGGGCGGCGCGCTTGGCGCTGGAGGCCGGCGAGGAGGTCGCGCTTGCTGGGGTGGCGCTGCAGTCGGATGGTGGGGGCCTACGCGCGTTCATCGACGGTGCGGAGACTCCGGCGCACGAAGCGTTCTGGTTTGCGTGGAGTCAGTTTCAATCGCGAACGCTGTTGTGGGAGCGATAACGCGTTACTCGCCGCGGCGTTCTACTTGCGATTCTGTAATGCATTCGTAGGCCAAGCGCAAGAAACGGCAATCGGGGACGCTCTTCTTAGGGTGGCTCGAACCATGCATTTCATCTGTCCAGTCCAGGCCACGATCGTCATGTCGACATTCTCGTGAGGGGCACATGAAGACTGTATGGGATGAATTCAAGGCGCTCTTTCCGTGGATCGTAGTCGGCACGATGTTCGTCCTGACCCTGCAAATGCAGCAACGGTTGGTAGACCTACAAGTTGCTCGGGTCACTGAGCAGTTGGAGGCGAACACAGCGGAAGTTGCTAATCTTCGAACCGTTCTGATGGAGCAAGGCTATACCGTCCCCCCTTTTCCGAGCCCGCCTTCGAATTCCGAGTAGTGGAATTCGTGGGCGTTCGTGAGCCCCCGCGTGTCCGTGGACAGTGGCGTCGAGAACTGGTGCACGTCCTGAACCTGGCGCGAATCTGGTCAAGCCGTCGACGCACGACCGTTCACGTCAACTCGCTGAACGACCACCTCCATATGGATGGCTCGCTGCACTACCGGGATCTCGCCGTCGATCTTGATACGGCGGGGGATGTGCACGGGTACCTATGGGACCTATACGGGTTCCTGGCCATCAATCTCGCGGGGGGATACGACACCATCTTCGAACGCGACCACGTCCATGTCGAGTTTGACGATCGGGGTGGTGCCAGAGGCAGATCTGCTCAAAGCCAACTGGTTCGGAGGGACATTGGTAACTAGATCGGCGTTAGGCGGGAGCAAAGCGGACGACAGGGGACCGTTCGTGCGTGCCAGCTGATACGCCTACCAGATTGTGACCAAATTCAGATGAGCGGGCCGCGCGTGATGCGCATCGCGACCCACAACGACAGGCCGGCGGACGCCCAGGCCAATAGCGCGGCATTGGCAACGAGTCTCGTAGCAGCAATGCCAGAGACCCGCGTGTAGGTGTCGAGTGCAGTCTCGATGCCGTCCGATAGGAACCCACCGGCCTCCGGTGCGAGCGCGCCGAGAGCAGACGCTCCAAGGTACCCGGCGCCGGCCACAAGGACGCCCAGAACCGCAGCTCGCCGGTCGCGACGTACGAGACGTTGCGGGGGACGCGCGGATTCCTCCACAACGAGTCGAGATCCACGCAAGGCGGTCCTCTGAGCAAAACCCTTGGGCGGACTCCACACCGGGCCGCGGCGCAACGTGACGTCCATGTGCTCAAGGAGGTCGCGAACACGTGTGCAGCGAGCACAGGTCGCGATATGGGTCGCGACTGCATCTCGCACGTCCGGCGTTACCTCGTCGCGCAGCAGCTCCGTTTGGACGACGTCACACCGCATCGGACACCCTTCGGCCCCTCGGGCGCGCTTCGACTTCGTCGACGATCCGTTTCCTTAGCATCTGCTTGGCACGGAACACGAGCGTCTTGACAGTCGCTCGTGGCACACCGAGCATCTCAGCGACGGTGGCGTGGTCGAGGCCCTCGATCGTGGTGTACACGAGCGGGAGTCGGTACTTGTCCGGAAGCTTCGCCAGTCCGTTCCGCACAAGGTCGCCTGCCTGCTCCTGGATGGCGAGCGCCTCGGGATCGGCGACCTGGTTGGTCGGCCATCGGTCGAGGTCGTCCGAGTCGGCGTTGTCGTCATGACGGGCCCCTGGCTCCTCCCGCCGTCGACCGGCTTGGCGCCGGTGGTCGATCGCCACGCGATGGGCGATTGTGTAGATCCATGTCGACAGTTTGGCGCGCCCGCCGAAGTCAGGCAGCGCCCGAAAGACACGCAGAAACACATCTTGCACGAGGTCTTCGACGGCGGCGCCGTCCCCGGTGGCGCGCCAGACGACGGTCCCGACCATAGCCGCGTATGTCTCCACAAGCGCGGTACAGGCCGCCTGATCCCCCAAGCGGCACCGCCGCACCAACTCCTGTTCGTCACGGTCCACGCTGGCTCCGGCGGCCTGGCGCCATTCCTCTAATGAGACGGAGCGAAAGACAAATGGTGTCACATGTGCCGCGTGAAACCGTTTGTCTCGGCTGCCGTCTCATGAAGACAGCGGGCACAGTCTCAGCCCACACACAAGGAGCAATTATGGAAAAGGAACTCGCGTTGATGATACCGATTATCTCGATCGTGCTTGGGATCGGCGCGGCGTTCTGGGCGATCTACTGGGACCACCAGAAGAAGCGACTGCAGTACGAAGAACGACAGTTGATGATTGAGAAGGGCATGGAACCGCCACCTGCCCTGCTCGACGAAGAAAAGAAGAACGTGACGCCGGAGGACTGCCTCCGACGAGGCACCATCATGCTCTTCCTGGGCATCGGCCTGGGCATGGCCTATCTCATTGTCCCAGCCGGGGACGGGCCACCTCCCTGGCTATTCGGTACCGCCGGCGCGATCGTGGGTCTGCTTGGCGTCGGGAACCTGACCTACTACGCGATCGCGAAGCGCCAGTCAGAGAAGCGACCGGCAGATACCGTGATCGAAGCCTGACCTGAACATCTTGAGTCGTGGTCGTGCGACGGGGCGCTAGGCCTAGCCCCGTGACGCGGCGAGATAGGCCCCTCAGGCGTACGTCGATGACGGCCGCCTCGCGGGCGCCGTCGCTATCGTGGCTCGGCACGGCAAGATCGCCTTCCTCGAAGCGGTCGGGCACCGCGACAAGGAAGCGGGTTCGCCGATGGCGACTGACACCATCTTCAGGATCGCCGCGCGACGGTCTATTCGTCGACCGAGCGCGGAGGCATCGATCGTGCGCCAGCTCCGGGACACATGGTGGGTCAGGACGCCTACGTCGACGGTCCACGCCAGAGCTTCTCCGGTGGTGCTGGTCTCCTGTCAACCGCCACCGACTACGCCACCTTCTTGCAGACGATGCTGAATGGTGGCCAGCTCGGCGGCACGCGCGTGCTGTCACGGAAGAGGTCCTGTAGATCGCGCTTCGCGCTACGGCTGAGCCATGCCGTCCGTATCGAAAACCAGACGCATCTCGGTAATCAGGTGGTTGTTGAAACGGAAGAACTGAGCCACCGTGAGTGTGCCGCTTGACTTGCCGTAGTTATAGAACACCGCCACGCTGTCGTTGCCTTCCGTGACGCTCAGCACGTCGTAGTCGGAGACTTCCGGTGGCTCGGCTCTGAGGCTGTCGAGGTACTGAGCCCGGGAGCTAAATCGTTTGAGCGGCCCTCTGACTTGGAGACCCTCGTCGAGGAGGAAGGCAAGTCCCTCGATATTCCCCCCGCAAAAACACTCCAAGAACGCCATCACTGTGTCGCGGTTGCTTGTCCCAATGAGCTTCTGCTCCATCTAGCCTTCCATTCGAGCGATGACCCACCCGTCCGGAGTCTTCGTCAGCGTAACGGTCTGGCGGCTCTCTTGTGTTTGTTCACCGCCGCCAGTCTGGATCGTGTCTCGTCGTGAGAGACGCACGACGGCCTCAGTGTCTTGGATGGCGATTGAGAGGATGGTGAGATCGACTTGCTGCGATTGCACGGCCTCGAAGCCGGCGCGAACTCGACTCGCTTCGTCAGCGGACAGTGTCGGCCTCACCGAGCGATACAGGGCCATGTTCATCGTCTCGATCGCCACCTCGAACGACTCGAGGACCTCACGAATCGCCGCCTCGTCATCCTGAGGTGCCACCACGATCGGTGGCGCCTCAGGAATGGTCGTTTCGGGGTTCTGTGTGTCTGTGTCGGACTCGCGCGCATCCACCGTCTCGTTGACAGATGGTTCGAGTGGCGTCTCAACCTCTGGTGCCGTGGGTGGCTCGGGGACTGTGTTGACGACGGCTTCGGAAGTTGGCAGCGGTGGCGCCGGCACCTCGGGAGGGTCAGGTGCCGCCGGGACTGCTTCGCGGGCAGTGGGCTCTGGGCGAGGCCGAGGCGGTGGTGGGATCGGTGGTGGTGGCGGATCGGCCAGACGTGGCTGAGTCTCGGCGACTTGCTCGGGTGCCGCACTCGGTTCATCGACCACTCTCGCAAGCGCCGCGCGGGCCGCCGCGCGAATACGGATCGCTTCGGCCTGGCCAGGCGCCGCGGTCAGCGCCGCGTCAGCATATGCGATCGCGCTCTCGTACTCGCTTCGAGACAGACTGTCCGTCGCCAGCGCAAGTTGGCTCTGTACGAGGGCGGTGACACCCCGATCGACTGCGGTCGGTACCGGGGTCCCACGCCATCGCCCGGCGAAGAAGACGGTCAACAGGACAACCGCGCCCACCCCAATCGCTGCGAACACTTTCAGACGATGCGTTCTCGGCACAGGTCGACTCGACTCCGAGCTCGTAGCAGGCCTCACACGTGATGGGCCGCTCGACGGGTCGATTGAGGTCGCGGCGGTGGCCGAGAGCGAGGTCACGGTCGCGATACTCGACCGGCCCGACTCCAGGTCCCGCTTGGCACGCCTGAGATCGGCGAGCATGTCGGCTGCGGTCTGATAGCGCAGGTCTCGTTCTTTCTCGAGGGCGTTGCTGATGATCTCCGCCAGCCTGGCAGGCATGCCTGAGAAGTTCGCCGGGGGCACGGGGACCCGGTTGAGAATCGCATCGAACACCACCGCCGTAGACGGTCCAGCGAAGGCCTGGTGCCCCGTGACCATTTCAAACAAGACGGCCCCCAACGAGAACAGGTCGGTGCGCTTGTCCAGTCCTTCGCCGCGCGCTTGCTCGGGCGACATGTAGGCGATGGTTCCCACCGCCGATCGAGGCTGCGTCAACTCGACAGCGTCGATGGTGGGCGCTCCCAGGTGGGCATGCGCGTTCGAATCGGCGGCCGTGTCAGGCGACAGTTTGGCCAGTCCGAAATCAAGGAGCTTCGCGTGTCCTCGCTCGTTGACGATGATGTTGGCAGGTTTGATATCGCGGTGGATGACCCCCTTTGCATGGGCGGCATCAAGCGCGTCCGCCAGTTGCATGGCGAGGTCGATGACCTCCCGGAACTGAAGCGGCCCGCTGCCAAGCTGCTGCTGCAAGGTGTTCCCGTGGACCACCTCCATCACGATGAATGGTCGTCCGTCGTACTCACCGGTGTCGTGTACGGTGCAGACGTTGGGATGGTTCAGCGACGCGAGCACCTTGGCCTCGCGTTCGAAACGCGCCAGTCGGTCGGGATCCTCGGCGACCGATCGCGGCAGGACCTTTAGGGCGACGTCCCGGTCAAGTTTGGTGTCCCTCGCTCGATAGACTTCCCCCATCCCGCCCTCGCCGAGCTTCGCGAGGACCTCGTAGGCACCAAGGCGAACGCCGGGGTCGAGAGACATGGGAAGCAAAGAGTATAGCTCGGCGCATTCCTGGCTCCGGGCCAGATCTCGCACGACCTGCTGGCGAATAAACAACGAAGATTTGAAGGCAATCGCCCGGTCTCACGCGAAAAACCGTCAAGGCGCCGAGGCGACCGGCCGATAGCCCTCGCAGCGTCTCTTAGCACCAATGTCCGGTGTTGATGCACGTGGGGTCCTGAATGATCAAGCGGTCGGCGGTTCTGCTCTTGTGTCTCTTCTACTCGACCGGCGTCGCTGCCCAACAGCCGTTCAATATCGCGGTTCGGGTTGACAAGCTCGCCACGCTCTTTACGCAGCTCTACGGCCGTGACGGGCTGATTGTGGACAGCCGGGCCAGGTTGCCGAGCGGAGAAGATCACTCCGCTCACTTCGACAGTGCGTTTCAAACGGAATTCGTACAGTTCGGTGCCGCGCTGACAGGCAAGCTGGTGTCGGTACCGCTTCCGTCTCTCGCGTCTGGATTCACCTACGAGTTTGATCCGTCCCTTGGTGTCTTCAGTCGAAGCACCCAGAGTTTCGGACCGATCATGGCCGAGCGGGCAGAAACTATCGGTGCCAAGCGCGTATCTTTTGGCGTGGCGTTTGAGCATGCCCGGTTCGACACGATCGAAGGATTGAATCTAGACAGCTTGCCCGCGGTCTTTACCCATGACGGCTTCGAAACGGGAGGAGAACGCGCCGACCTCGTCACGACCAGAAACGCGATCGACGCAAGCGTCAACCAGTTCACCTCCTTCGTGACCTATGGTCTGACCGACCGGGTCGACGTCTCGCTCGCCGTTCCGTATGTGAGCACCCGATTGCTCGTGGTCTCCGAGGCAACGATCCAGAGGATTGGTACCGTGGATCCTGAGGTCCATTTCTACCAAATGGCGGATGGCTCGCTTGGCGATAGACGGGTGTTCACTGCCTTCGGAAGCGCGAGTGGTATCGGCGACCTGACCGTCCGCCTGAAGGGCCGACTGTGGAAGGGCGCGACCTCCGGAGTCGCGGCCGGGCTAGACCTTCGCGTTCCCAGCGGTGACGAAGGGAATCTCCTGGGTGCGGGAGCTCCGGGCGTTAAGCCATTCGTGGCCTGGTCCGCGACCTACGATAGCTTCTCGCCTCACTTCAACTTTGGCTATCTTTGGAACGGATCAAGCATCCTCGCCGGCGATCCGGTCGCGCAGGTATCGGCCGATATTCCGGATCTGGCCACCTACGTGGTTGGAGCCGAGTTTGGCGCGTCCTCGCGCTTCACGTTCACGTTCGACGTCCTGGGACAGTACGTGATCAGCGCCCCGCGGCTCGTGCAGCAGGATTTCCTGGCTCAAGACGGGACGTCCGTCTTCCGCGACATCTCGTTCCGAAACGACTCGTTCAACGAAGTCTTCCTGCGCCCCAGGGTTTTCTTGGACACTTGATTGCGAGAGAGTACTCGCAGGAGGAGTGTCGAGATGGGGAAGCCAGATCAGGGTTCGGCGGCCGCCGGGCGCGGCCGTGGGGGACGGTTTTCGGCCCGGCGCAAGCGCGAGACGGTGCTGCGTCTGCTGCGTGGAGAGGATCTCGAGTCCGTGTCGCGGGAGCTGGGGATCACGGCGGCGCGGGCGTCGCAGTGGCGTGATCAGTTTCTGGTCGCGGGCCAGGCGGGGTTAAAGAGTCGCGCGACGGAGGCCCGGGACGAAGACAATCGTCG
The DNA here is from genome assembly GCA_965216615.1 of Vicinamibacterales bacterium. Lineage (GTDB taxonomy): Bacteria > Acidobacteriota > Vicinamibacteria > Vicinamibacterales > UBA8438 > CAUZIB01. The sequence goes on from CBDCGH010000023.1 coordinate 1,233,391, forward strand.
GCTGCAGGCCAAGATCGGCGAGCTGCTGATGGAGAACGAACTGCTCTACGCGAAAGTGGACCAACTGGAGGCCGGCGTCCCTTTGGCCCAGCGGAGGTCGACGCGATGAGTGACGCCCATTCGATCTCCACCCGTCGGGCGTACGGCGTGCAGCGGGTCTGCCGCGTGTGGCACTGCGCTCGCTCTAGCGTGTATGCGCGGCGGCAGGCGACCCTGTCCTCGGCGCCGTGTCGTCGCCGCGGTCCGATCGGCGCCGCCCCCGACGACGTCCTGGTCGGCCACATTCGTCGAGTGCTCGAGGCCTCGCCGTTTCATGGCGAAGGGTACCGGAAAGCCTGGGCGAAGCTGCGGGTCGCGGGGATCCGCACCGCGAAGGAGCGGGTGCGACGGCTGATGCGGGAGCACGATCTTCAGGCCGCGCACCGCGTGGGCCACACGCACGGGCCGACGGCGCACGACGGGACCATCACCACCGAGGCGCCCGACGTCATGTGGGGGACGGACATGACGGCCACTGTGACCGTCGCCGAGGGGGCGGCCTGCGTTTTCGTGGCCGTCGATCACTGTACGACCGAGTGCATCGGGCTGCATGCGGCCAAGAGGGGCAACCGCTTCGAGGCCCTGGAGCCGATCCGCCAGGGCGTTCGCGAGCGCTTCGGGGGCATCGGCGACGGCGTCGCCCGCGGGTTGCGACTGCGGCACGACCACGGGTCCAACTACCTGGCTGATGACTTCCAACAGGAGATCGCCTTCTTCGGCATCGAGAGCTCCCCGAGCTTCGTGCGGGAGCCCGAAGGGAACGGCGTCGCGGAGCGCTTCATCCGCACGCTGAAGGAGAATGTGTTGTGGGTGCGAAGCTTCGAGACGATCGAGGCACTCCGCCTCGCCTTGCTCGAGTTCAAGCGGACGTACAACGAGCAGTGGATGCTGGAGAAGTACCGCTATCGAAGCCCAGCCCAGGTGCGACACGACCTCGTACGGCTGGACGCGGTAGCGTAGGAGCGAATACCGTCAAACCACTGTCCAAGAACCCCGGGGCGATACAGTCAATGCGGCGGTAGGCGTGAAGGTTGGCCTTCTTCCAAGCCTGCTACTGGATCTGAACTTGCTCTTTCAGCTGGACGATAACGGGCTACGCGACAAAGTTACCCCCCTTATCGGCGCCGAGTACGCCTTCTAGCCTCCGCGCCCTCCTTCTCCAGCAAACGCTGTTTCCGCGCGATGCCCCAGCGGTAACCCGACGGCGACCCGTCGGTTCTGATAATGCGGTGGCAGGGGATCGCCACGGCCAATGTGTTCGCGGCGCAGGCGCCTGCCACGGCGCGTGCACCGTTCGGGACGCCGACACGCGCCGCAATCTGTGCGTAGCTCGCGGTCTGCCCCGCCGGAATCTCTCGCAGCGCCTGCCAGACCCGCTGCTGAAACGCCGTCCCCCGCACATCCAGCGGTAGGTCGAGTCCGACCTCTGGCGCGTCGACGAACCTGATGACCTCCGCAATCGTCCGTTCGAACGTTTCGTCGCCAGCCACAAAGTTCGCGCGGTGGAATCGGTCCTGAAGGTCGCGGACAAGCGCAGCTGGGTCGTCGCCCAGCCAGATAGCGCACACCCCTTTTGTGCTTTGAGCGACCAGAATGGAGCCGAGAGAACACGCCCCCACCGCAAAGCGAATACTCGTATTGGTCCCGCCCAGGCGATAGTCGGTTGGCGTCATACCTAACACGGCGGTGGAGGCTTCGTAAAAGCGCCCACCGGAATTGAACCCGGCGTCGTAGATGGCCTCAGTGACGGTCTTGCGACTGTTCCTGAGCTCCTGGCGGACGCGCATCGATCGGCACGCCGCGGCATATGTTCGGGGCGTCACCCCTGCCACGGCCTTGAACACGCGGTGGAAGTGGGACGGGCTCAGGCCCGCACGGGCCGCCAGCGCAGCGAGGCTCGGCATGTCTTCCGCGGTCTCGATGACTCGACAAATCTCCGCGACCATCGCCGCCTGGCGCCGCCTGAGTGGCGATTGATCCGGCTGGCGTCTATCAGCCCGGCTGTCGCGCGCCTCGACAGCGGCCCATGGTGGGTCCTGTTCGGCTGTCAATGTTCGTCCACTATGGCGCGATTCGCCAGAACGGGCACTCCGTTCCTTGCTATCGAATCGAAGACGACGGATTCGGTCATACAAACGCGGCCGCTCCAAGACCTCCGGCGTCTAACGTATGGCCTAGGACCGTGATAGGTCGTTGGGAGCGACACACATGTTCACCGTCTACGGAGACTCGATCGCACTGGTGTTTCTTACGGGGATGTTCGCTCTCGCAGGACGGGCCCCGATCACGAGTGGCGAACGGGCGCAACAGGTCCCGGTCAGGGGATCTCGCCAGGCGACTTTCGCCAGGTGGCTGTTTCTGGTGCATGGAACCGGAACCGTCTCGACGTGGGTGAAAGCTCGACGCGCCTACACACACGTGATCTCGACCGCGCGTCCGGAGTGCGGCCGCGAGCGTGCGGGACGGGCTCGACAAGACGCTGATCGGTGCGTCATCGCTCGCCACCACGAACGCCATCGAGAGTCTGCTCAGTCGCACGCGCCGAAACGAAATGTGAAACGCTCGATGGTGCTGCGGTGGGTGGCCGCCGGCGTGCTCGAAGCCGCGAAGGGGTTCCGTCATGTCAAGGGGTCGCTGACAGGCGGGGAATCGTCATCGCCGAAGCCGTGGAAGTGCTCGGGACATCCCCTTCGCCAGAACGGGCACTCCGTTCCTTGCTATCGAATCGAAGACGACGGATTCGGCAACAAACCGGCCGCTACCTGCGTCTAACGTGGTAGGACCGTGATACGTTGGGAGCACACACATGTCAGTCTACAGACTCGTCGCACTGGTGTTTCTTACGGGGATGTTCGCTCTCGCAGGACGGGCCCCGATCACGAGTGGCGAACAACAGGTCCCGGTAGGGAAGGCGACTTTCGCCGGTGGCTGTTTCTGGTGCATGGAACCGCCGTTCGACAAGCTCGACGGCGTGATCTCGACGACGTCCGGATACATCGGTGGTCACGACGATGCCCCGACTTACTCGAAGGTGTCAGCGGGGCGGACAGGCCATGCCGAAGCCGTGGAAGTGCTCTATGACACCAGTAGGCTCACCTACGCCCAGCTCCTTGAGGTCTTCTGGCGCAACGTCGACCCACTGGCGCGCGACCGTCAGTTCTGCGACGCCGGCTCCCAATATCGCAGTGCGATTTTCTATCACGACGCAGAACAAGAGCAGCTCGCCAGAGCGTCGAAACGTCAACTGGAGGGCTCAGGACGGTTCGTGGATCCGATCGTGACGCAGATAGTCTCGGCGGGCAGATTCTATGCGGCGGAAGAGTACCACCAAGACTACTATCGGAAGAACCCGCTCCGATACAAGTTCTATCGATATCGGTGCGGTCGGGACAGCAGACTAGCTGAGCTGTGGGGAGACGATCACCCCTGATGAACCCTTGCGTCTGACTGATCAGATGAGGTACGCCGCCCGCCTCATCCCCCTGCCTGCATCGCCGCCATGATCTTCTCGGGCGGGCTGCTCTTGCCGATCGTCTTCTGGAGCGCCGCGATGCCCCCCAGATGGTAGCCCTCGTGAAACGCCGTAAACGCAAACTTGTCCCGCACGCTCTCTTCGCCATGCAGCCCGCTACCTGCCGGCGCCGCGAGGGCTTCGTCGGTCGCTGACGAAAGCGCGCCCATGAGTTGACGGCTCACTTGGTTCCACTGCTCACCAAGCTCAGCTGTCGTGGGATAGCCGTCGCCGTCCGTCGCTGGACTGCTTCCGAAGACAGCCTCGTAGGGATTCTCTACCGTCGCATCCAACAGGCGCAGACCCTGGAGCCTGTATGAGAGAAGGTGCCCCAAGTGCCAGGCGATCGATGGTCCGTCCTCGCCTCGTGCCCGCGTGCGGGATTCGGAATCGGACAGGTCCTCGAGGACCAACGGGATGAGGTAATCGGTAATGCCGAAGATGTTCAACAGAGGTGCTGCGCTGTTCGCCATGATTGCGCTCCTAAAGGAGATGTGTGCGGTGTGTCTACTCGTTGAGGTATTCAACACCGTAGCAGCCCGTGGTGGAAATGCGGTCTTCCTATGCGGCTTTCGGGATGAGTGATCGATCGTGATCGCCGACCCCGATCGTGGAACGCGCGGGGTACTCGGGCTCGCGAACGGTCCAGACATGTACGAGGCGCCGCCAGGAGGACACAAGGACCATCAGCGCGGCGAGACAGCGCCCCTGCAGGCTGCGCGGCGTGCCAACGCCGATCAGCTGCCGGAACAGCACGCCGAGGTTGAAGCCCGCGAGGTGAATCAAGAGGCGCTTCAAGATATTGCGATGCCCGCGCAGATGCGTGCGCCGCATCCCGCCGGTCTCGTAGGCGTGCGCGAACGAACGCTCGATGCGCTCGCCACGTCGGCGCATCAAGCGCTTACCGCGGGCGCCCCGAATGCGCCGACGATTCGCATAGACGGGCGCTTGGGCCTCCCGCGCCTTGGACCAATCGCGGCGGCCTCGATCCGGCTCGGCGACATACGACCGGACGCCGACGGCCTGCAGATCCACCATGACCTCATTACTGTGATAGCCCTTGTCCGCGACCAGCGCGGTGAACGCCTGGGGGTCGTCCACCTCGGCTTGCGCATCCTCGATCTGGTCAGCGGCGGCGACCGTCGTGTCGCCAATGGTCGTCGTATCCCCCGTGTCTGCGCCTTGCACGGTCACCGCGACGACCGCGCCGGTGTCGAGGTCCACGGCATGTTCGACCTTGTGGGCCAGATGCGTGCGGCCGTCTTTCATCTTGGCGACCTTCGCATCCGGATCGACGGGGCTCCGCCAGTCCTTGTTCGATGTCGTCTTCTTCCGCTTCCGGTCCAGGCGGGCGAGGTCGTCGCGCGTCGGGGTGGCAATGCCCGACGCCTGCGCCAAGCCGGTCAAATAGGCCTGGTAGTCCTCGCCGGTGTCCCGCCGCACGATGCTCCGCATCGCCGCGTTCGCCTCCAGCGTGGTGGCGTCGATCCCGATCGTCGCGCCCTTAAGCACGCCCGACGCGACGAGGCGCTGCTGCACCCAGGTGAACACGGCGCGATGCGTCTCGACGTCAATCAGTCGCCGGGTTCGGGAGATCGTCGAGTGGTCCGGCACATCCTCGTCCACGGCGATGCCCAAGAAGCGCCGAATCGCCAGCGAGTCCGCCGCGCGCCAGGCGATGCCCCGCTCCGAGTCAATGCCTTCAAAGTACCCCACCAACAACGCGCGAAAGTAGATGCCCGGCGTGAGACTTGGCCGGCCACGGGTGGCGGCGTAGAACCGCTGGCACTGCCGTTCGACAAACGTATCGAAACCGTGGGCGTCCAGCAGGGCGTTCACTCGACGATAGAACGGGTGGGCGACCGTCTGGGGCAAGTCGGTCGTCGCGACCCAGAGGGCTTCTTGTCGTCGTCGTTTGCGTCGTGTGCCCATTGACATGCGAACGAGTGTACAGATGATGATCGATTCTGGCGATCGATCTAGCCGAGTCCGGTGCTGATTTTCACCACGGGCTGGTAGGCCTGACCCAAGACGTTCAACGATTCGATGATGGAGGCCGCATCGCCGGTCGGTGGCTCCATGTCACCGAGTCGATCGAACAATCCCTCCAGGCCAGCCGGCGTGAAGAAAAACAGCATCTTCGCGGTTTCGTTGCCGTTGTTGCGAAAGCGGTGCTTGGCCCCCTTCGGAATGTTCAGATAGGTCCCGGGGCCGGCAACGACTTCGCCGTCGGCGCCATAGAACGAGAGTTGACCCTCGAGAACGTAGAACGCCTCTTCCTCTCGAGTCTGGATGTGCAGTGGGGGTCCTCCGCCAGGCGGAACGATGGCTTCGACAAGGAAATAGCCTCCGTCCGTTTGATCCCCAGTCGCCAGATACCGGTACTCGTCTCCCGCGCCGAATATCACTTTGACCTGATCGGTTGGGTGCACCACCCTCATTCCGCGATCTGCCACGCGTGTCTCCCCGGGGGCACCTAGCCCGGCCGTGATGGGTCCTCGAGAATACGCTTGAGCAACTGCAGATCCTTTTGCGTGGCCCGGCGCATGGTGAGAACGGCGGAGCAAAAATAGACCACAGCGCGGCGGTGTGAAGCTGCCTGCGGGCGGCGGAAAACCAGACCGCTCGAGTGGTCCACCGAGCATGCCGACGGTGTTCTGTGGAACACAGGAGGGATGTATCGAGTGGAGTGCTATGCGGCGGTGCGGCGCAGCGTCTATGTGGAGGGATTGAGCGAGCGGGCGGCGGCCCGGCGCTTCGGGCTGGCCCGGGAGACGGTGCGCAAGATGCTGCGCTACCGCCTGCCGCCCGGGTATCGTCGGGCGAAACCGATCCGGTGTCCGAAACTGGACGCCTTCACCGGGGTCATTGATCAAATCCTCACCGACGATCAGCAGCGCCCGAAGAAACAACGGCACACGGCCAAGCGCATCTGGGAGCGCTTATGCGTCGAGCACGCCTTCCCGGGCGGCGACACGATTGTCAAAGACTACGTGCGCAGGCAGAAGCTGGGCGGGCAAGAGATGTTCGTGCCGCTCGCGCATCCGCCGGGCGACGCCCAGGCCGACTTCGGCGAAGCCCTGGTGGTCATCGACGGCGTCGAATGCAAGGCGCACTACTTGGTCGTGGATCTGCCGCACAGCGACGACGCGTTCGTGCAGGCGTTTCCGGCCGAGACGCCGGAGGCGTTTTGCGAAGGACACAACGCCGCGTTCCGCTACTTCGGCGGCGTGCCGCGTGGCATCGTCTACGACAACACCACGCTGGCGGTGGCGAAGATTCTCGGGGACGGCACGCGGCAGCGAACGCAGAGCTTCAGCGAGCTCCACTCGCACGACGTGTTCGACGATCGCTTCGGACGGCCGGGGAAGGGCAACGACAAAGGCAAGGTGGAAGGGCTGGTCGGCTACGCCCGCCGCAACTTCTTCGTGCCGGTCCCGCGCGTCGCGAGTTGGGACGCGGTGAACGCCGACTTGGCGCGCCAGTGCCGCGCGCGGCGCGGGCAGCGGTGACGGCGGCACACCGAGACGATCGGGGAGCGCTTCGCGCGCGACCGCGCCGCGTTGTTGCCGTTGCCGCCGGTCCCGTATGAAGCCTGCGACACGCGCCCGACGCGGGTCACGTCGTTGTCGCTGGTGCGCGACCGCCGCAACGACTACTCGGTGCCAACCGCCTACGGCTACCGCGACGTGGTGGTGAAGGGCTACGTGGACGTCGTCGTGATCGTCTGCGGGAGTGAGGAGATCGCCCGTCATCGTCGCAGCGACGGGCGTGAGGAGCTGATCTTCGATCCGCTGCACGACGTGGCCTTGTTGGAGCGCAAGACGGGCGCGCTCGATCAAGCGGCGCCGCTGACCGGGTGGGCGCTGCCAGACGAGTTTCTCCGGCTGCGGCGGCTCTTGGAGACCCGGCTGGGCAAAGCCGGGACCCGCGAGTATGTGCAGGTCGTGCGGCTCCTCGAGGACTTTCGGCTGGCCCACGTCCGCGGCGCTATCCAGGACGCCCTGCGACTGGGCGCGATCGGGTTCGACGCCGTCAAGCATCTCGTTCTGTGCCGCCTCGACCTGGCGCAGTATCCGCATCTCCCGGCCCCGCGGGTGACGACGACCCTGGCGGCCGACTACGTGATGCTGCTGGGGGCAGGGGCCGAGTGATGGCCAAGTCGACCCTGCTGCTCGACGCCCATCTCAAGGCCCTCCGCTTGCCGACCTTCCTGCGCGAGTACGACAAGGTGGCGCGGCACTGCGCGCAGGAAGGGCTGGACTGTCCACGCGACCTGTTCCGCCTCTGCGAGCTGGAGCTGCTCGACCGCGAGCAGCGCGCCATCGAACGCCGCATCAAGGCCGCCACGTTCCCGGTCGTGAAGAGTCTCGAGACCTTCGCGTTCCGCGCGATCCCGTCGTTGAACAAACGGCTCGTGCTCGAGCTGACCCGCGCGGAGTATCTCGACCGGCGAGAGAACGTCTTAGTATTGGGCAACTCCGGCACAGGCAAGACGCATCTGGCGCTGGCCTTGGGGTTGACCGCCTGTCAGAAAGGCTATCGGGTGCGCTTCACCACCGCCGCCGCGCTGGTGAACGAGCTGCTCGAAGCTCGGGATGACAAGCGCCTGCTCCGCTTCCAGAAACAGTTGGCCAAGCAGGATTTGTTGATCGTGGACGAGCTCGGCTACGTGCCGTTGTCGAAGACCGGCGCCGAGCTGCTGTTCGAGATCTTCTCCCAGCGCGACGAGCAAGCGTCGACGCTGGTGACCTCGAATCTGCCCTTCAACGAATGGACCGAGATCTTTGGCTCTGAACGGCTCACCGGCGCGCTGCTCGACCGGCTGACCCATCACGTCCACATCCTCGAGCCGAACGGCGACAGCTATCGCCTCGCACACAGTAAGCACGCTCGCAAAGACGCTGCCGCCCCGGCGTCCTGACCCCTCCCCCTGCAACGCCGCTGGCTGTGCAGCCGGGCCTCCACTGCGTCCGGGCCCGCCCCGGGGGCGGGCCCAGACTCCGCTTCAGCCCACCCGCACAGCCACCTTCAAACACGCCACCGGGCGGCCGGATGGTCTAATTTTCCTCCGCCACTCTGGTCTAGTTTTGGTCCGCCCTTGACACCTCGGCGTACAAACTTTCCTTCGACGGGAAGTGTCTGAAAACGGTGGCTTCGCTGATACCAGCACCCTCGGCGATCGTCTTTGTCGACACGCCGTCGTATCCCTTCTGGCTGAATAGCCAGACAGCAACGTCGACGATCTTGGACTTTCGTTCGGAAGCTTTCATTCGCTGGCGGGTGGTCTTCGGTGCCGCTTCCATCGTGACTCAGCGGTTCTCCTTCCGACACCGGTAGCTTGCTGCGAGGTTGAAAGTCTGTACATGTTACCAGCTTCCCCAAGTCTCATTCCATGAATCTCACGGTGTGACGCCGGTTGCCGACCCGTTAGCCGCGGGCCGGTCAGTCTTCTGGAAGCGTGAACGTGAAGATGGCTCGGCCGGCGGCGATAGAGACCTGCTGCCGGCCATCGCTCAGGTAGGTCATCGGCGCGGCGATGATCTCGCCGCCCAACCGGCTCTCCCACAGGTCCTTGCCCGTTTCCGCGTCGAGCGCGATGAAGTTGCCGGTCACGGTACCGGTAAACACCAGCCCCCCGGCGGTCGACAGCACTCCGGACATTGACTTCGACGGCACCTCGAACTCCCAGCGGCGGCTGCCGGTGACCGGGTCGATGGCGCGAACGGCGCTGTGATACTCGTCCACCGGCGCCGCGCGAATGTAGCTGCCACCGACAAATAGGCGCCCAGGCTCGTACTCTGCATCGGCCGTAAAGTAGAGCGCTCCGCCGTCATACGCCATCAGGTAGAACAGCCCGGTGTCCGGGCTGTAGGAAGGGGACCACCAGTTTGCGGCACCCGTCACTTCCGGGACCACATATCTGCCTTCGCGCGACGGCTCCATGTTCGGCACCCGTACCGGCCGGCCGTTCTCGTCAATGCGTTCAGCCCAGGTCTGCTCGGCGAAGTCGAAGGCCGACAGAAACTCTCCCGTCTCACGGTCGAGGACGTAGAAGAAGGCGTTGCGATTCGCCCAGTACATCAGCTTGCGCGGCTGGCCCTCCCACACGGCATCGACGAGCACGGGGATCTGACAGGCGTCCCAGTCGTGCACATCGTGCGGCGTGAACTGGAAGTGCCAGCGGATCTCGCCGGTGTCGACGTCCATCGCCACCACGCTGTCCGAGTAGAGGTTGTCGCCCTCGCGTACTTCGCCGTTCCAGTCCGGTCCCGGGTTGCCGACGCCCCAGTAAATCAGGTTGAGGTCCGGGTCGAAGGATCCGACCTGCCAGGTCGAGCCGCCGCCTGTCTTCCAGGAGTCGCCTTCCCATGTGTCGTTGCCCGGTTCGCCGTCTCCTGGGATCATGTAGGTGCGCCATCGTCGAACGCCGGTCTTGGCATCATGCGCGTCGACGAAGCCTCGAATGCCGAACTCGCCGGCGGCGATCCCGGTGATGATGAGGCCGTTCGCCACGAGTGGCGCTGCCGTCATGCTGTAGCCGTCGAGGTAGTTCGCGATCTGTGTGTTCCACACCACGTTGCCGGTCGCCGCATCGAGCGCGACGAGTCGGGCATCCATCGTCGCCAGGAACACCATGTCGTCCAGGATGGCGACGCCCCGGTTCTGCTTGCCGCAGCACAGCGTGAGCACGTCGCCGAGTTGGTGCACGTACGACCAGAAGACCTGTCCGGTGTCGGCGTCGAGGGCGAGCACCTCGTTCTCCGGGGTCGTCACGTACATCACGCCGTCCACGACGAGCGGCGACGTCTGCACCTGTCCGAGGGTGTCGATCTGACGCACCCATGCCAGCTCGAGGTCGCCAACGGTGTCTTGGTTGATCTGAGTCAGCCGGCTGAACCGCTGGCTGTGATACTGCCCGGAGTACATCATCCAGTCGCTGGGATGTTCATCGGCGCGTGCGAGCGTGTCGCTGGTGACCTGCGCATGAATGTTGACCGGCGCGGCGACGAGCAGCAGGGCACAGAGCAATCGCCTCGGGGTCGTGCTGTCAATCCTCATGTGTCGTCTCCGTTACTCCGGTTTGAGAGAGGCGAGATACGCGACGAGGTCGGTCACGTTGTCATCGTTGAACCGAGCGTTGAGCGCCGGCATCAGCGATTCCGGGCTTCGCTCGATGGCGTCGAGATCGGCCTTGGCAAACGACCGCAGCTGCTCCTGGCCGTCGAGCAACTGGATTGAAAAGGCGTCCTCATTGCGCAACACGCCGCGCACGGCTTCTCCGCCGCGCGGGCGGACCGTCACCTGCCGGTACGCCGCATCAATGTCGTCGTCGGGATCGAGAAGGGATGCGCGCAGATAGGTGGCCGACCGGCGCCAACCGACCGCCGTCAGCTCAGGGCCGAGCCGTCCACCGGTGCCGCCGATCCAGTGGCACCGGCTGCAGGTCGCCTGCGCGTACACTCGCTCTCCAGCGGCGGGGTCGCCTTCGACTGGGCCACTCGATCGGCTCAGCGAGCGGACGTAGGCCACGATCTGCCACATTTCCTTGTCGGACAGCCGGACCGACGGCATCCCAGAGTTGGGGATCCCGTTCAACACGTTCATGAACAGGGCGCGATCGCTGCTGCCGTGGCGGAAGATGCCAGTGGTGAGGTCGGGCCCACGGTTACCGCTGCCATCGAACCCGTGGCAGCTCGCGCAGCGTGAGCGAAACGCGTCCTGTCCCGCCTCGACATCCGCGGCCGAGGTAAAGGGGTTGTCCGTCGTACCCCGCTGGGCGTCGATGGACGCCACGCGGCGCTGGGCCGCGAGCGGGCTCATCAGCACGAACACGAGGAGACATCCCACCGTCGTGTGTCGGCCTGTCACGCGAGTCATAGAAGGCAGGTATTATATCGCCCTGCTGCACGCTAGCGCTCTCAAGCTCTTGTTGATTACACGATACACGTGTATCATGTAGTATCGCTGCGATGAATCTATGATCCAATCGTTCGCTGACGAGACCACAGTCGATCTGTTTCGCGAACGCAATACGCGACACGCCAGACGGATACCGCGCGATCTGTGGCGCCAGGCTCAGCGCAAGCTCAAGGCGCTAGACGTAGCGGCTCGTCTTCAAGACCTAAAGGTTCCGGCTGGCAATCGGCTGGAGCGCCTCAAGTTCCGGCTGGCAATCGGCTGGGGAGGCGCGCCGGGCAGTACAGTATGCGAATCAGCGACCAGTACCGCGTTACGTTTCGCTGGGAGGGTGGCCATGCCTACGAAGTCCGCGTCGAAGACTATCACTAGAGATCTGAATTGGGTCGGGCCAGCTGTTCCGCCAGGGGAGATGTTGCTCGAAGAGTTCCTCAAACCCCTTGGTCTTCGTCAGGTCGATGCGGCGGGTCAGCTAGGGATCTCTGTGAATAGACTCAATGAAATCGTGCTAGGCAAGCGTGGGATTACGGCAGACACCGCGCTTCGACTGTCGAGGCTGCTGAAGACGTCGCCGCAGTTCTGGATGCGACTCCAGGCGGACTGGGATCTCCACCTTGCGATGGAGCGGGCTGCTTCGTAAGCGACGACAGCGAAGACAGAGACGACGATGAGGCTGATTCGACTGCTCCGGACCTACCTGCGGCAGTACCGCGCGTGGCTGCTCGGGGTGCTCGTCTTCCAGTTGGTCGCCACGATCGCGTCGTTGTCGCTGCCGCGCTTGAACGCAGACATCATCGACAACGGGATCGCGCAGGGCGACACGGCCTACATCGCCCGCATCGGAGTGGTGATGCTGGCGGTCGCGCTGGTGCAGATCGCCGGCACGATCGCGGCGGTCTACTTCGGGGCCCGCACCTCGATGGGCGTTGGCCGGGACGTCCGCGCCGCGGTGTTCCGTCGGGTCGGGTCGTTCTCGAGCCGCGAGGTAGCCCGATTCGGCGCGCCATCCTTGATCACGCGCAACACCAACGACGTCCAGCAGGTTCAGATGCTCGTGCTGCTGGGCTGCACGCTGATGGTCACCGCGCCAATCATGATGCTCGGCGGGGTCGTCATGGCGATCAGTGAGGACGCCGGCCTCTCCTGGCTGCTGCTGGTCGCAGTACCCGTCCTCGCGGTCAGCATGACCCTGGTGATCATGCGCATGGTGCCGGGATTCCGGGCCATGCAGAAGCGCATCGACACCGTCAACAAGACGCTGCGCGAGCAGCTCACCGGCATCCGGGTGGTCCGGGCGTTCGTTCGGGAGCCGTTCGAAGTCGACCGCTTCGCGACGGCCAACAGCGAGCTCACAGCCGTCGCCCTGAGCGTGGGTCGATGGATGGCGATGCTCTTTCCGCTGGTGATCGTGATTCTCAACGTATCGAGTGTTGCCGTGATCTGGTTCGGCGCCCAACGGGTAGACGCGGGGCAGATGCAGGTCGGTTCGATGATCGCGTTCCTGGCCTACCTGATCCAGATCCTGATCGCGATGATGATGGCGACCTTCATGGTCGTCATGGTCCCTCGCGCCGCGGTCGCCGCCGATCGCATCGGCGAGGTGCTCGATACCGAGTCGTCCGTCGTGCCGCCATCGTCGCCGGTCACCGCGCTCGGCGAGCGGGCCACACTGCGCTTCTCCGATGTCGAGTTCCGCTATCCCGGCGCAGCTGATCCGGTGCTGCGCGGCATCAGCTTGACCGCGATGCCCGGGCAGACCACGGCCATTATCGGGTCGACTGGCGCTGGCAAGACCACGCTGCTGGGTTTGGTGCCCCGGCTGTTCGACGTCACCGGCGGCGAGGTCAGCGTGGACGGTGTAGACGTCCGCCAGATCGATGTTGCGCTCCTGCGCAGCAAGATCGGGTTCGTCCCGCAGCGCGGCTATCTGTTTTCCGGAACCGTCGCCTCGAATCTGCGTTACGGACGGCCCGACGCGACCGAATCGGAGCTCTGGGCAGCGCTCGAGGTTGCCCAGGCCCGTGCCTTCGTCGAGGAGATGCCGGACGGCCTCGACGGTCCGATCGCTCAGGGCGGCACCAACGTCTCCGGTGGACAGCGCCAGCGTCTCGCGATCGCCCGGGCGCTGATTAGAGCCCCGGAGATCTATCTGTTCGACGACGCCTTCTCGGCGCTCGACTTGACCACGGACGCTCGGCTCCGCCAGGCCCTGGGGCCGGTCACGCGTGACGCCACGGTCGTGGTGGTCGCCCAACGGGTGTCCACGATCGTCGATGCCGATCAAATCATCGTGCTGGAGGACGGGATGGTGGTCGGGGAGGGCCGGCATGCGACGCTGCTGGCCGAGTGTCAGACCTACCAAGAGATCGTCGAGTCGCAGCTGAGTGCGGAGGACGTGGCATGAGCCGCCAGCGGTCAGCCCCCCCAGCCCGCGACCTCAAGTCGACCGAGCGGATCCGTCCGCAATCGGGGCATGGGCCGATGATCGGTCAGAAGGCGATGCGCTTCGGACCGTCGGCGAAACGGATGCTGGTGCAGATGCGTCCGGACCGCGCCAAGGTCGGAGCGGTGCTGACGCTCGCCGTCGTCAGTGTCGCCCTGTCCGCGGTCGGACCCAAGATCCTGGGGCGGGCCACCGACCTGATCTTCGCCGGTGTGTTTGGCCGGCAACTGCCGTCGGATATCACCAAGGCCCAGGCCGTCGAGGCGGCGCGCGCCTCCGGCGACGCGCGCGTCGCGGACATGATCGCGGCGATGGACAGCCTCGTTCCGGGACAGGGCATCGACTTCTCAGCGGTGGGCGTGGTCCTCTTGATCGTGCTGGCCGTGTACACAGGGTCGTCACTGCTGGGTTGGCTGCAGGGATACCTGCTCAACGACGTCGTGCAGGGCACCGTCTACCGGTTGCGGGCCGAGGTCGAGGCGAAGATCCACCGACTTCCGCTCGACTACTTCGACCGGCAACCGAGAGGCGAGCTGCTCAGCCGGGTCACCAACGACATCGATAACATCGCCCAGAGTCTCCAGCAGACGATGAGCCAGCTGCTCACGTCGCTGCTCACGGTGGTCGGCGTCGTCGCGATGATGTTTTACATCTCCCCGACACTGGCGCTGATCGCGTTGATCACGATCCCCGTGAGTCTCGTCATCGCGTCATTGATCATGCGGCGGTCCCAGGCGCTGTTCGTCTCGCAATGGCGGTGCACGGGTGCCCTCAGCGCGCGGGTCGAGGAGGCGTTTACCGGGCACGAGCTCATCAAGGTGTTCGGGCGCGTCGGCGATGTCGAGGCGGCGTTCGACAAGGAGAACGCCGAGCTCTTCGAGGTTGGCTTCGGCGCCCAGTTCCTGTCTGGCCTCATCCTGCCGGCGATCATGTTCATCGGCAATTTGAACTACCTCGTGATTGCGGTGGTCGGCGGGCTCCGAGTGGCGAGCGGGACGATGAGCCTGGGCGACGTACAGGCGTTCATCTCATACTCCCAGCAATTTACCCACCCGCTGAGCCAGGTCGCCGCCATGATCAACCTGCTGCAGTCGGGCGTGGCGTCCGCCGAGCGCGCATTCGAGCTGCTCGATGCGGAGGAAGAAACGGCCGAACCGGCCGAGCCTCTGATCGCTCAGCGATCGGTCGCCAGGCGGGGACGTGTCGAGTTCGAGGGCGTTTCGTTCCGCTACGACCCGGAGACGCCGCTGATTACCGACCTCTCGCTGCTTGCCGACCCGGGGCACACGGTGGCTATCGTCGGCCCAACCGGCGCGGGCAAAACCACGCTGGTCAACCTTGTGATGCGGTTCTACGACGTGGACGCGGGTCGGATCACGCTGGACGGCGTGGACATCAAGACGATGCGACGGGCCGACCTGCGCTCGCAGATCGGCATGGTGCTGCAGGACACCTGGCTCTTCGAGGGCACGATTCGCGACAACATCGCCTACGGCCGTCCGGACGCGTCGGAGGCGGAGATCCTCGAGGCCTCGAAAGCGACGTTCGTGGACCGCTTCGTGCACCACCTGCCAGAACAGTACGACACGGTCGTGGGCGAGGACGGGGGCAACCTCAGTGCCGGCGAGCGCCAGCTGATCACGATCGCCCGGGCGTTCCTCGCAAACCCCGCGCTGCTCATCCTGGACGAGGCGACGAGCTCGGTCGATACGCGCACGGAGCTGCTGTTGCAGCACGCCATGGCGGCCCTGCGCACCGACCGGACCAGCTTCGTGATCGCGCACCGGCTCTCGACGATCCGCGACGCCGATCTCATCCTGGTGATGGAGGCAGGTCGTATCGTGGAGCAGGGCACGCACGACACGCTGCGCCGGGCCGGCGGGGCCTACGCCGCGCTGTACGACGCACAGTTCGCCGCCGCTGTGGTCGCCTGACGCCGCGTCACCATACGGAGCGTATGTGCTCGTAGTCTTGAATCGTGCGGTCCTTCGTCACCAGCATCGCTCCGTGATGGCGAGCGGTCGAGACAATGATCTGATCGGCGGGATCTCCGTGGAACGATCCGGGCAGGCGACAGCTTTCGACCAGAATCGGGCGGGTCAGCTCTGCGAGGCGCAGCCCGTCGCGAATCGTCGCGAGATCGAGCCATTCGTCGAGAGGGCGGTCCAGGACCAGCTGGCCCTTCTCGACCTTCTTGGACAGCTCCCAGACCGAGATAAACGAGAGCCACAGGGAGCGGCCCCGCTGACTTCGCGCGATCGTTTGCGCGGCACG
This sequence comes from Vicinamibacterales bacterium, assembly GCA_965216615.1. Lineage (GTDB taxonomy): Bacteria > Acidobacteriota > Vicinamibacteria > Vicinamibacterales > UBA8438 > CAUZIB01. The sequence continues at coordinate 1,249,578 of CBDCGH010000023.1, forward strand.
CTTTGACAGTCGTCGGTCTTCGGTCACCCACCAGAGCCAGGCGTGAGTGTCAAGAAGCGTCGCCATCCCATCGCTCCCCGGTTCGGTATGGGTCTCCGACCTCCCTCACGACGCTGCCCGCAAGACCGCGTTTAGTCGCAGGCTCCAGATACGGCACCAGGGTGGCGACCGGGCGCCCGCGCTTTGTGATGACGACTTGGGTGCGGGTCCGCTCCACGTCGTCGAGCGTCTTCAGGCAGACGTCCTTGAACTTGCCGGCGGCGATCGTCTTCACGTCACCAATATAGCCATGGCCATATGGCCATGTCAATGGATACTGGTCGAAGTCTACCGAACCACTTCGCACTCGCCGTAATACTGCTCCGGCCTCGATGTATGACCCGTCAGCCGCACGTCGGTGTACTCGTGCCGCGAGTGGGCGGCCATGAGCTTTCCGTCGCTCGTCTCGCGGTCGATGATCGTGGTGACATAGAGCGGGCCGACGCTGAACAGCTGCATGAAGTGCAGGTAGTCTCCAGACAGCCGCGTAATGAGGTGCGACTCGCCGTAGCGTCCTTCGATGTTGGCGGTTGCCGCGTCGGCGTCGATCTCCACGAATCGCACGCTGAGCGTCGACGGGTCCAGCTCGACTTCCGGCTCGCCCTCAGTCCACGTCCCGGTGGCGACCAGCGAGAACGTACAGGTTGCCCGGGTGATGTCTGCGAGACCGGTTTGGGCCGCGGCGGGTGTCGCCATCCCCTGCGCGAGGGAGAGCATCATGATGAGACTCCCCACGGACATGTATCTGCTGGTAGCCATGCGTCCTCCAGTTGGATCGACAGCCTGGCATTGTATCCCTTCACCGACGATAATCAGCTGCTCTGGAATCAGCTCGTGTGAAGTCTCCAATTGCGCTCCCGGTCATTGGCCTGATCGTCTGCATGGGTATCGGCGGTGTCGTCGTCGGCGCCGGCCAGGCCTCCGACGCGTCGCTGCAAACGCAGCTCGAACAGCTGTTTCCCGAGGCGACCCGCTTCTCGCCCAAGACTGGCAATCCTCCACACTTCAAGGTGTACGGGCGCGGTCCTGACGGTAGCGGTGAGCCGGTGCTCGCGGGATTCGCGTTCTACACGACCGATGTGGAGCCGCTCGAGCGCGGCTACGACGGACCGATTCAAATCCTCATCGGGATGGACCTGCACGGCGTGTTGACCGGCGTCGTCGTCATCGACCACAACGAACCGTACGGCTACTACTCGGTGGACCGGCCGGAGTTTCCGGCGCAGTTTAGGCGCAAGAGCATCCGCGACCGTTTCAAAGTGGGTGACGACGTCGACGCCGTGTCGACGGCCACAGTCACCATGCGGAGCTCGACCCGCGGCATCCGCAACGGTGCGCGCCGGATGGCCCGCAAGTTTCTGAACCCCGAGGACGTGAAGTGACCCAAGACCCGTGGGGATTCGAGGACACGGAGGTCGAAACATGGGCGACCCTGCTGCAGGATCAGGCCGGTGACCTCGCGCTCTTCGTCGGGTTCGCCACCTTGGCGCTGGTCAGCTTTCTTCGGAAGAGCGTGGGACTCAAATACGCGACGCTCGTCGCCGCCGTGGTCTATTTGGGGCTCGCCAAGAGCCAGTTGATCTCCGTCGTGAACATCTACGGTGCGCTCACCGGCAACCTTCCGATCTTCCGGTACAACCTGGCCTGGTATCTGTTCGCCGGATTCACCGTGGTGTCGACCGTTCTGTGGGGGCGACTCTATTGCGGGCGCGTGTGCGCGTTCGGCGCCCTGACGCAGCTGATGGATCGCTTCGTACCGGCTCGGATGCGGATCGAGGTGCCCCGCTGGCTCGAGCGGCGCGCGGCCCTCATAAAGTACGGCCTGCTCGGCGGGACGATTCTGTACTTTCTGATGACCGCCGAGATTTCCGCCTATCGCTACGTCGAGCCGTTCTGGATGTTTACACGACAGGCCAGTGTCGGCATGTGGACGGCCCTCGCCATCCTCCTGGTGGCGACCGTCTTTGTCAGGAACCTCTATTGCCGGTTCCTGTGTCCGGTTGGCGCCGCGCTTGGGCTGTTGTCACACCTGACTGTCTTCCGGATCAAACGGTGGTCGGAATGTAGCACCTGCACGATTTGTGAGAAGGCGTGCGAGTGGGGCGCAATTGACGGCCCGGCCATTTCAGTGGCGGAATGCGTGCGGTGTGACGACTGTGAGCGAATCTACGCGGACACGACGAAGTGTCCGCATTGGCTCATCCTCGGCCGGAAGCAAAGCTAGGCTCACGATATTACGTGCTACGCTAGTTTTCGTGGTCCAGCACCAGAACATCACGCTCAGTCTGCCTCGTGAGCTTCTGAAGCGGATCAAGCGGCTTGCCGTTTACCGCGACACGTCGGTCTCCGCGCTTATGACCGAGACGCTCGCGGGGCTGGCGGACGACGACCGCCGCTACTCGGCGGCGCGCAAGCGAGCGCTTGCCGCCCTGCGGTCGCATCAGTCGCTCGGGACGGGCGGTCGCCCCACGTGGACACGCGACGAGCTCCATGAGCGCTGAGTCGGCGCGAGCATTCGTCGACACCAGACGTTGCGTGGAGTGCGCATTCGCAATCCGTTCTTGGTGAAGTAGTCGGCAGTCCCAGGTCGGTTCCGGCCTGCGTACCAACTTGATACACTGTGGGGCTAACCGTCAAGCCTTGCCTAACGAGCGACTTCAAGGAGCGAGATGTTGAAGCTAAGTGTGTGTGCGATGGTAGTGATGGCCGCGATGATCGGCGTTTCACTCGGGGCCCAGCAGCCCGATTCCTTCTACGATCTCGAGACGAACACGCTCGAAGGTCTCCCGTCAGCCCTCAGCCAGTTCCGCGGGAAGGTGAGCCTGGTCGTCAACGTGGCGAGCAAGTGCGGGTTTACACCTCAGTACGAAGGCCTCGAGGCGCTGCACAAGGAGATGAAGGATAGTGGCGTCGCCGTGCTCGGCTTCCCGAGCAACGATTTTGGTGGACAGGAGCCAGGGAGCCCAACCGAGATCGCCGAGTTCTGCCGCCTCACCTACGGCGTCAGTTTTCCGATGTTCGAGAAGGTCGTCACGAAGCCCGGTCCCGAGCAATCACCCGTCTACTCGTACCTGGGTGACTCGGGCGACCTGCCAGGGTGGAACTTCAGCAAGTACGTCGTCGACAAGCAGGGCCAGGTCGTCGCCTTTTTCCCGAGCAATGTCACGCCCGAGGATCCTGCCTTGCGTGGCGCGATCGCGGCAGCCCTCGCGCAGTAGGCACGTGATGCCGCGGTTCTCGTGCGCCTGCCCGACGGCCGTGTGGGCCGCCGTGAGGATTTTTGCCACGGTCGCCACGGTCACCACGGCCGAGGCTCAGCCCGCGACCGAGTTCGTGCCGGTCACCGACGCGATGCTTCAGGCTCCCGCCCCGGGAGACTGGCTGATGTGGCGGCGCACCCTCGACGGGTGGGGCTATAGCCCCCTCGATCAAATCAACCGAGACAACGTCGATGAGCTGCGTCTCGTCTGGTCGCGCGCGATGACGGCGGGTAGTCAGCAGGGCACGCCGCTCGCCTACGGCGGCGTGATGTACTTGCCCAACCCGAAAGACGTCATCCAGGCGATCGACGCCGTGACGGGCGATCTCCTCTGGGAGCATCGCCGCGACGTTCCGGACGGCATCGAACGGTACCTCCTGGGCACCCTATCCCACGTCAACCGGAATCTCGCTATCTACGACAACCTCATCATCGACACGAGCGTCGACGACCACGTCTTTGCGCTCGACGTCATGACGGGCAAGCAGGTATGGGAGACCCAGATTCTCGACTACACGGTGAACCCCGCCACGCAGACCTCGGGGCCGATCATCGCCAACGGGAAGATCATCTCCGGACGGAGCTGCATGCCGGCTGGAGGGCCGGACGCGTGCGTGATCACGGCGCATGACGCGCGGACGGGTGCGGAGCTGTGGCGGCGTCGAACGATTCCGGCGCCGGGCGAGCCGGGGGACGAAACGTGGGGCGGCGTGCCGTTCGAGGAACGACGGCATGTCGGGACCTGGATGGTGCCGAGCTACGATCCCGAGCTCAACCTCATATACATCGGGACATCAGTGACCTCACCGGCGCCGAAGTTCCTCATCGGCGGCAACGAGAACACGCACCTCTACCACAACTCGACATTGGCGCTCGACGCCGACACGGGTGAGATCGTCTGGTACTATCAGCACCTCAACGACCACTGGGACCTCGACCATCCGTACGAACGCTTGCTGGTCGACACGGTCGTCGCCCCCGATCCGTCAGCCGTGAGCTGGATCAACCCGCGACTGCAACCGGGTGAGCGTCGGAAGGTGATCACGGGAGTTCCTGGCAAGACCGGCATCGTCTACACGCTCGATCGTGAGACCGGCGAGTTCCTCTGGGCGACCCCGACGGTCGGGCAGAACCTCATCAGCGACATCGACGGTGCGACCGGCGCGGTCACCGAGAACCCCGAAGTCGTTTTCAGCGGCCTGGGGCAGGAGGTGTTCGTCTGCCCGCATACCGCCAAGGACTGGGAAGCGGGCGCCTACAGTCCGCTGACCAATACGATGTACATGCCGTTGCGCAATATGTGCATGAGCGTCCTTGCCACGCGGGAGGGAGGCCTTGCCATGTACGCGCTGGCGTTCCGCTCGCAGATCGCACCCGGAACCGACAAGGTTGGTACGGTGTACGCGGTGTCCGCCGAAACTGGTCGAACCGTCTGGCTCCACGAGCAACGCTCCGGCACCATGTCGCTGGTAGCCACCGGCGGCGGGCTCGTCTTCGTCGGCGATGTGGCCGGCCGGTTTAAGGCGCTCGATCATGAGACCGGCGAGGTCCTGTGGGAGATTAACCTTGGCTCGTCCATCACCGGGTTTCCGATCACCTACGCTGTCGATGGTCAGCAGTACGTCGCGGTGAGCACCGGGACGTCGGTCACCACGGCCGCCTTCGGCGGACTCACCCCCGAGATCCGCCCGAGTACCGGCAACAACATCTTCGTCTTTGCGCTGCCGGAGCGGGACTGAACGCGAGTCTTCTGCGCTTGCCGCGGAGGAACCATCTGGTCACAATGGAAGGATGACGGACGACGAACGCTTCGAGCCCGATCCCGTCATCGAGGCCTATAAGTGCGACGTTGATCGCACACTGATCCGAGAGCAGCTGCGCCGCTCGGTCGACGATCGTGTCCGCGCGATGATCGCCGCGTCGCGGCTCGCCGAAGAGCTTCGAGAGGCGGGCCGCAAACAGCGGGCCTCATGACCGATTTCGAATCGCTGATCCGCCGGCTCGCGTCCGGGGAGGTGCGGTTCGTGGTGATCGGAGGGTTTGCGGGCACCATGCTCGGTTCGCCCAGAACTACCATCGATCTGGATATCGTCTACGCGCGCGACGAGGAAAACCTTGAGCGATGACGTCGCGCGCTACATCCGGCGCTACGTCGTTCTCTCCGACCCGCAAGCACGGGCCTGCACGCTCTGGGTCGCACATTGTCACGTCTTCGCGGCCGCGGAGGCGACGCCCTACCTGAACATCACGAGCGCCGTGAAACAGTGTGGCAAGACGCGCCTGCTCGAGGTCCTGGAGCCGATCGTCCCATCACCGTGGCTGACCGGACGGGTGAGTGCCGCGGTGCTGACCCGGAAAGTCGACGGCGAGACGCCGACCTTGCTGCTCGATGAGAGCGACGCCGCCTTCAGCCACCGGAGCGAGTACGGCGAGGCGCTGCGGTCGATTCTCAACAGCGGCTACCGACGCTCCGGCATCGGCTCGCTCTGCGTCGGGCAGAGCGCCGGTTTCACCTACCGGGACTTCTCGACGCTTTGTCCCAAGGCCCTCGCCGGGATCGGCGCGCTCCCCGACACCGTGACCGACCGGTCGATCCGGATCGCGCTGAAGCGCCGGGCGCTCGACGAACCGGTGGACCGGTTTCGGCTGCGGGAGATTCCACGGGTGGCCACGCCGCTACGTGTCCAGCTGGAGGTGTGGCGGGGGAGGGCGGTCGACGCGTTACGCCATGCGGAGCCGGAGCTTCCGATCGAGCTGGGCGACCGCGCGGCTGACGTCTGGGAACCTCTGCTCGCCATTGCCGACCTCGCCGGGGGCGACTGGCCGATGCGGACCCGTCGCGCCGCGACGGCCTTGTCCGCACGGGTGTCAGTGGACGACGACACCGTCTCAATCCGCCTGTTACAGGACGTCCGTCAGGTCTTCACCGAAGAGACGATCGGGTCCGCGGACCTGGTGCACCGGCTCGTGGGTCTCGAGGACCGCCCCTGGGCGGACGGGGCGGGCGGGCGTCCGATCACCCAAGCGCGCGTCGCCCGGTTGCTGAGACCCTTTGGCATCCATCCGCTGAAGCTGCGCTTTGGGGGAAAAACAGCCAACGGCTACACCAGACGGACATTTGCTGATTCCTGGTCCCGCTATTTGCCCAGGAACATGGAACAGCGGAACACCACCAAGCACGATGGGGATGAACGGGACCTTTGAAGGATGGAACGAGAGAGGGCCGGTTCCAGTTGGGAAACGGTGGGTGCACGCGTTACAGACGAGGCGTGTTCTGGTGTTCCACCTTTGGGGGGAGACGGGACCGACTGGACGGCGAGACGAGCGATGACTAGCGTGCTGACCTGATCGTCTGGCCACGAGCGATTTCAATATCGGTTTATCTCGATTTCGTGATGACGTGCTCAGCCGTGGAGCGTTCTCCGCATCGCCTGCCCCTCGGGGGTCCGTTTCAACCTGAGCGCTTCCGATAGGTGTCTTCTCGTCGAAGACCACAGTAGGTTAACACCACGTCGCGGCCGGCAATCTCGTAGATGAAACGCCAGCGACCGCTCCGGGTTCGGTAGCGGCTGCCTTGGAGCTTCCTGATGTTGTGGGTGCCAGTTTGATTCTGGGGGTCCGTCTCTAAGATCGTCAGTACTGCGGCATAGCGGTCGACGAGGTCCGGGTGTCGAGTGACGAGCTTGCGAAGGAGGCGGTCGAACGCAGGAGCGGTGTAAACACGAAAAGGCAGCGTCATACGTGTTGACGTCGCGAACGGCCAGGCCTTGCCGGCTTTTTCCTGAGCTCGGCAAGGAGCTCTTTGGCGGGACGGCTCTTCCCGGCTCGATGCTCCGCTTCGCCTTCTTCCATTATGCGTCTGATTGTCGGGTCCTGCAGGTCGAGGTAGTCATCCAGCTCGTCAGGGTCCATGACGGCCGCGACGGGGATTCCGTCCTTTTCAAGAATGAAGTATTCCCCTTTGCGATGCAGGCGGCGAACCAGCGAGCCTAGGTGTCGGCGAGCTTCGGTGATGGGTAGACGATGAATCATCGGTTTAGCCACGCTGTGCTTGCTCAACGAACACTCCTTCGATGAATTGCTCAATACTCATCAATTGTAACAGAGTGGGGCGAGTTGTGAATACTGAGGCATCCTTGCGGCGGCGCTTGCCTGCCCGGGCCCTACGGCACGTTCCCGTCGCATGTCGGGGCCATGTAGACACCGGTATGCGTGGTCAGTACTCTGATGGCCGGTTGATCGGACGCGCCCTCTGTGCTGGGCGCAGAATTGCGGTCGCCCTGACGGGTCAGGTCCGTGACCGGGACACCGTCGGCGTCGGTGAAGCTAACGAAGAACGACCGGCTCTTCGCCGACACGACCTGGCTCGTCCAGGGTGCGCCGAACACGATGAGCACGAGGGCCATCAGCGCTCCGGTGAGGGGGCGACGTGTGGTTTTGGCTGTCATGTCAAAGAGCCTCCAGCCTTATATACATCAACGCCCGAATCGATCTTAGGGCAATGCCGCGAACGTTGCCTTGGCTCCTTCGATTCCCAGGCCCGCTTCGATGCCTTCCTCGAGCGGTTCAACCAGGAACGCCCTCATCAGGCCCTCGGCATGAAGGTCCCCGGCGAGCTCTACGCGAGGTCGCCCCGACCCTATCGCGGCTTGGGCGAGCTGGACTATCCGTTCCACGACTGGACGGCCACGGTGACCCACTGCGGCCGCATTTGTTACAAGCGAAGGAAGATCCACTTCAGTCAGGTCTTCGCTGGCCAACGGGTTGTAGCGTCCTAAGACACCGGTGACACTCTAGCTCTTGTTTTGGCTCGTAGCCGTTCGTAGGGTGTTTGTCCATCGGGATGGAGGTCCATCGCGACGCGCCCCGAGTCTCCCGGTGGCGCGTCAGGCGCACCAGGGCCATTGCCTCCCCGAAGCGCGCCTCTTCCCCATCCGGTTCGAGCTCGTGACGTTGTCGGCAAAGACGTCGTTACTCTTGACGTAACGCATAACAAGTGCCACGATTGGGCAGGTGATCGCGACCTACCGGGACAAGCGGACGGCCGATTTCGCGGCGGGAAAGCGAATCAAGGCGCTTTCAGGAATTGCGCGGGCCGGACGTCTCAAGCTTGACCGTCTGGAGGCGGCCTTGTCCTTGAGAGACCTCGCGGCATTGCCGGGCAACCGCTTCGAGGCGTTGAGAGGCGACCGAAAGGGTCAATACAGCATCCGAGTCAATGACCAATGGCGGCTCTGTTTCGAGTGGCCGGACGGATCACCGGGACCTGAAAACGTAGAGATTGTTGATTACCACTGATTAGGAGACCGACATGGCACGCATGCGCATCCATCCCGGCGAGCATCTGGCCGAAGAGCTCGACGCTCTCGGCATGAGCGCCGCTGCTCTGGCGCGTCAGCTCGATGTGCCAACGAACCGGGTCACCGCGATCATCAACGGTCAGCGGGCCATCACCGGCGACACTGCCCTACGTCTAGCGCGTTTTTTTGGAACGAGCGCGCATTTCTGGCTGAATTTACAGAGCCTGTACGAGCTGCGTCTTGCTGAGCGAAAGGCCGGCCGGGCCATCAAGAAGCTGCCTACACTCAGGCAGCACGAGCGCGACCACGCGCAAGCGTGACGGCGCAAGCATCACGTCTTCACTTCTTGTTCAGCGTCATCTCGCCCCACACGAGGCTTTGGAACTGATTGGTCGGGGCGGTCACGACGACCGGTTCGGTGATGGTGTACGTGTCGTCCGGTCCATCGTAGTCACGCACGGTCAAGATGGCGCTCAGATCTTGGATAGCGTAGTTGCCTTCGCCTTCACCCTCCGCGTCCTCGAACTCGAACATCCCGTCCGGTTTCAGCGTGAGGCTGGGCGTCCCGCCTTCGGCTTCGAATGCAGTCTCGTCGCGCAGGAACTGGCCGCCGCCCACTATCTCGAGCTGGATGGGATCCGAGCGGCGTCGTCGCGCCCGACCGGGGCTACCTTGTTGGCGAGTCTCCTTGAGCTGGCGGACGCCCTGATATCCGCTGAGTGTGTACGTTAACTCGTACGGCACGGGATCGAGGCCGATCATCAGGAACTCGCCGTCGTCGTCCGTGACCTCCGACCGCGTCGCGCCAGCGCCATCAGCCGGCTTGGCTTCGATCTGGACTCCCTCGAGGGGATTACCCCACGTGTCGGTGACCTTGCCCTCGACCCGTACGGGCTGGGCAACGGCCTCGTGTACGACCAGCGTTGTGAAAACCGTCGCGATCAGTGCCACCACGAGCGCGCGAAACCCCATCGTGTCCTTAGATTAGTTCTGGGCCCATGAGGTACCGGGCGAGGGACGGGCGAGCAAAAAAAACGCCGGGGAGCTCGCGGCTCCCCGGCGTTAATCATACTCGCGAAACGCTGATTAGAAGTAGGTTTGCACACCGAAGAACAGCCTTCGGCCCGACTCGATGGCCAGCAGCCGGTCGAAGGCTGGATTCTGGATCCCCCCGCCCCCGAAGTTACGGTTCCGGGACGTCACCCTCGCCTGGTTGAAGATGTTGTTCGCGTCCATGTAGATGCGCGTTCGCAGAAAGCCGGTTTGGAACGTCTTCGAGAACCGAATCTGGAGGTTCGTGGTGTAGTCCTCGAACTCGGTGCCCGGTTCGATCAGGTCGACGATCATGGTCGGGGTGGCATCGTCGGGGTCGCCGAGGTTGAGGCCGGTAAAATCAACGTCGGTGATGGTGTAGGTGGCGCGAAGGTCACGCCCGGCGAACACCTGGAAGAGACCGGAGATCATCGTGTCCCACGGCAGCGGCAGCGCTCCCGATAGCTTACCCATGGGCCGGTAGGGCGACGTGGTTTCACATTGAAAGAGGTCGTTAGGGGCCTGCACCATGCCCCTGTGGCAGAAGTGGTCCGTAGACTTACCGGCCGTGAAGCTCGCCGTCATGAAGCCGCCGCGGGGGAGCTCCCCGTCGAGAATCACCTCGAACCCGTTCCACGTCCGCCAGTTCTCCTCCGCCCGCGTCAAGAGGTCGTTCCCACCTTGAATCTCGAAGTCAGGATCTGTGACGTATATCGGGATCTGAACGCCTTGGGCGCTGTCCGGCAGCATGCTGGAAGTCGGCCCAGTGAACGTCCCCGCCAGCGACCAGTCGCCCGCGTTGGTGTTCCGGTTGTCCGTCCACTCGTAGTTGGTATAGCTTCGCCGGTGCCACATCCCGCTGATCGCCCAGCCGTTGCCCAGCTGGTGCTCGATGCCGGCTGAGTATTCCCAGTTGGTTCGACGACGAAGGTCCGGGTCGAGCTGGGTCTGAACCGTCGACGTCCCGAAGTTCGGATTGGCCGAGGGTCCGATCTCCGCAAACTGCGGAACCCCGGTGGCCGGGTCGAGCGGCGACCCGTTTTGATCGAGGTCGGTCCACGTCCGAAAGTCGAGATTCGAATAGGGGTAGATCGGGCTGAACCCCTGCGTGACGCCGGTCCCCTGGTTCGCCACATACCGCCCCGCGGCCGCCTTCACCGCCGTCTGGCCGTCACCGAACAGGTCGAACGCCCCGCCGACCCGCCCGTTGAAGTTCTTCCAGTCCGGGGTATCCTCGACCAGGGGATCGGGAAGCGTCAGCTCCGGCGCCCAGAAGCCCGCCGGCCGAAACCCACCCGGAACCGAGTTGTTGAACCAGTCGTAGCGAAAGCCCCCGTTGAGGGTCAGCCGGTCCATCGTCCAGGCGTCCTGCACGAAGATGCCACAGTCGCAGTTCTGATCGATTCCGTTCCGGACCGTTCCGTTGCCCGTCACCAGCACTCCGAGCGGGAAGCCGGCAAACAAGTACGCTTCAAACATGTCCCCCGCTCCCGGGAGCGCGAGGCCGGTCGAGTTATTCGCCCAGTTGAGGCCGGTCTTGAAGTTGTGCGAGCCGGTCACATACGAGAGCGACGCGTTCGCCCGGCGGTGCCAGTCTCTGTTGTTGTGGTTCTGGGAGCTGCTGTTGAAGCGGTTGCTCGTGAGGAAGTCCTTGTAAGCTACCCGAAACTCCCCCCCATGATCCATCGGCTGTGTGTTGACGTCGGTCTTCTGATACGCGCCGTCCACCTCAACGAGCAGCCGGTTCGTCAGCGGCGCCGTCCAGCGGCCAGTCACCATGTACGTCGGGTCGGAGTTGAAGTTGTAGTACCCCTCCGGGCTGTTGGGGCTGCCGTCGAAGACCCATGCATTGCGGGTCGACGCGTTCTTCTGGCTCTCAAAGGAGTACGTCGCCTTGTTGCGCTGGGTCACCTGATGCGTGACGCGCACGCTATACCGGCCTGACTCGCCGGTGCCAAACGCCCGCAGGTCGTCCCCGAGGCCCTCCGGCGTCGACGGCTCGCTCGGGTCGAAGAACGCGTCGAGTATGAAGCTCCTGCTCCGGCTCTCATACATCGAGGCGAAGAACCAGAGCTTGTCCTCGATGATCGGCCCGCCTATAGCGGGGTTGACACTCCATGAATAGTCCGTCGGCGCGAACTGGAAGCCCCGGTCCTTCAGCTCCTGACTCTGATTGTCAGACTGAAAGCTCTGGTTCGTGCCGTTCGCGAAAACGTTGCCGGCGAACGTGTTGCCGCCCGCCTTGGGCACCACGTTGGTGCGCAGCCCGCTCTGGGCAAATTCGGCCGTCTGTGTGCCGACGTCAAAAACGATCTCCGCCACCATCGCTTCATTCGTGACGGTCCCGACGCCGCCCGGATAACTACCTTCCCCTTGCAGCTGAGCCCCGCTCTTGATGCCGTCGACGGCGGGCTGGCTATCGGTCGCTTCAGACCCGTGAAGGGTCGGCAGATTGCTGAATGCTCCGTCCCGGGTCGCCCCCGGCACGTACTGAGCGGCAGAGAAGAGGCCCGCCGCCCCCGGCAGCACGTTGACCCGCTCGGCCGACAGCACCGATTGCTGTTTAGTGCTCTTGACGTCGACCAGCGGCGTCTCACCGGTCACCGTTATCGTTTCCTCGACTCCGCCCACGGCCAGCTCCGCGTCGACCTCCGCCACGAACGCACCCTCGAGCACGATCCCCTCGCGCACCACGGTGGCGAAGCCCGGCAGCGTGAAGGTCACCGTGTAGGTTCCCGATGGCAAATTGCCGACCCGGTAGTTCCCCGCGAAGTCAGTGATGGCCGTTCGGGCAGCCAGGAGGGCCGGGCCCTGCACGTCGATGGTCACGCCTGGCAGAAGGCCCCCAGTTTCATCTCCAACGCTACCGGCGATAGCGGCCGCTGCGGACTCCGGGAATCACCCCTGGATGTGATGACGATGATGATCAGCGTCGCGGACGCAGAGAAAGCAATCTCTCGAGTTAGGCCCCCCGCGTCGCGGGTTTGCAGATACCCGACGAGTGTGTTGATATCGTATACACGTCAATGTACACTCTTCGTGTATACACAATCGGAGGAGGTGGGTCATGCAGACACCGACACATGAGAGCGGCCGAGGGGTGACCATCAACCTACGCGCCGATGAGCGGCGCCGGTCGCTCATTGACCGCGCCGCTGAGACCGTCGGTAAGAATCGCTCAGAGTTCATGCTCGAGGCGGCTTGCCGAGAGGCCACGGCTGTGCTGCTCGATCAGCGGCTCTTCATGCTCGATGAGAAGACGTTTCGGCGCTTCACGAAGGCGCTGGACAAGGCACCTTCCGATAATTCCCGGTTACGCCGTCTTCTCCGATCGAAGGCTCCCTGGGAGTGAGCGCCGGCGGCGTGAAGATCGGTGCGCCGGAACATCTGCATGCCGACCACGATGTGGAGGCATTCGATTCAGGCGTCCCCGCCCTTGACGACTGGTTGAAACGGCGCGCTCTGGCAAACGAGGACACCGGTGCGTCGCGTAGCTATGTCGTGTGCGCCGGCGGCCGCGTCGTCGGCTATTACGCCCTGGCTACCGGTGCCGTGGCGCGGCACGCGGCCACGGGCAAGGTCCGACGCAACATGCCCGACCCGATTCCGGTCATGGTGCTCGGCCGCTTGGCCGTCGACAAGAGTTTTCAGGGACGCGGGCTCGGCAAGGGGCTGTTGCGCGACGCCGTCCTCCGGACCGTGCAAGCCGCCGAGATTGGCGGCATTCGCGCCATCCTGCTGCACGCGATTTCAGACGACGCGAAGCGTTTCTATGCGCGGTGCGGGTTCCGCGAATCGTCCCTGGATGTGATGACGATGATGATCAGCGTCGCCGATGCAGAGAAAGCAATCTCTTGAGTTAGGCCCCGCGTCGCGGGTTTGCAGATAGCCGAAGCCGGTCAGGACCATCGTGCCAAGCCCCAGCCAGGTGGCAATGAACCAGATGAGCCATTCGATATAAGGGGACTGGAACAACAGGTAGAGCAGCACGACGCCAATCAGCAACGCCAGGTATGGCGAGGCGTCGGGACGTCCGGCCCAGGCGAGCAGTCGTCCACCTGCCCAGACGGCCACCGGGATCTTGGCGCCGCCGGTCCAACCCACCACTGCGATATGTCGAAACGCTGGATACTTGAGGCCATCGCTCAGCTAGGCTAGTTCAGTCATGCCGTTGGAGTTCAGCTGGGACAGCGAGAAGGCCGTTGCGAACCTCGAGAAGCACCGCGTTTCCTTTGAGGAGGCCTCAACGGCGTTCGGGGACCCGCTGTCGATCACAGTACGCGACCCCGATCATTCCGAAGAGGAGGCGAGATTTGTCATGGTCGGCCAATCGTTTCGCGGACGATTACTGGTCGTCGTGCATTCCGCCCGAGAAGGTAGTATAAGAATCATCAGTGCACGGGAAGCAACCCGGCGCGAACGCCGAGACTATGAACAAGGCTGACGAAGAGAATCCAGTCGACAAGATGCGAGCGGAGTACGACTTCCGCGGTGGGGCGCGTGGCAGGTACGCGCTGCGGCACGCGGAAGGAAGTAACGTCGTGGTACTCGATCCCGACGTCGCAGAGCGTTTCAGGACATCAAAGGACGTCAACCGAGCGCTTCGTAGGTTGGCCGACAAGGAAGCGTCCTGATCATAGAGAGCCGCGCGGTCGTAAGCCACAGGTCAGTGTGCCAAACTCTCCGCACTGAGGTGACCTTCACGCCCCCGCGTCGCGCGCTTGCAGATACCCGAAGCCGGTCAGGACCATCGTGCCAAGCCCCAGCCAGGTGGCAATGAACCAGATGAGCCATCCGATATAAGGGGTCTGGAACAACAGGTAGAGCAGCACGACGCCAATCAGCAACGCCAGGTATGGCGAGGCGTCGGGGCGTCCGGCCCAGGTGAGCATTCGTCCCCCTGCCCAGACCGCCACCGGGATCTTGGCGACGTACAGAATCACCCAATAGAGGAGGAAGGTCGCCAGGCCAACCGGTAACCCGATGAGGATCACCATCGCAACAACCGAGGCAATCGGGATGACGAGGAAGGCGACAAACCCGAGGAGCGTGCCGACGGTTGCCTTTTTCGGAATCGACGAGGCGACGAAGAGAAGGACGCCCCGGAACAGAGCAATTATCAAGGTGCCCATGAGCAGGGCTGCCACGGTCTGCCCACAGCCAGAACATGATGCTTCCTGCTGAAATCCCTCCGGCATCTTCCTCTGCGTCTTCTTCTTCGGCCCGTTCCGCTTCTCGAGCCGTTCCGACCACGCGGGCGAGCTCCTCCGGGCTCGGGGGCATCCGCGAACGGTACGTGAGGTCGCCCTCGATGCGTGCGCCGGGGTCCAGGCTGATACGGTCGCCTTGCAGGTTTGCGCTACCGCGAATCGTGCCGCTGATGATGACCTCTCCGGCGAACACCGCAACATCGCCGTCGACCGTTCCGTCAATCTCCACCCGGCTGCCGACCGCTCGCACGTTGCGCGTGATTCGAGCGCTGCGTTCCAGGCGTAGCTCCTCTACCACGACGAGCAGGTCGCCGTCGATCATGCCGTCCATGGCGAGACGCTCCGCGACCACCCGAGCCGAGTCGCCGATGGTGCCTCCGATATCCACGAACTGGCCAGCCGCGAACAGGTCTCCGTCGACCTGCCCGTCCACTCGAACGCGTCGAGCAAGGCCAAAGAGGTCTCCGGCCAGGCGGCCGTCGATCTCGACCTGATCGCCAAAGACGTAGGTATCCCCTTCTCGGATCTCGCCGCTGGCCACTTTGAGGCCAACTCCCGCTGGCCACGCGTCTTGAGCTCCGGCCGGCGCCTGGGTCCCAACGAGGACCACCCCGAGTGTCAACAGCACGAGCGTGATACGAAGCATGGGTTTCTTCTCCTGTTGCCGATCTTTCATGTCACCCTCGCTAGAACGATGGTGACGTCGTGGTGCGCGTCGACCGGCCCACTCCAGCGACCGAGCTCGTCGAGCACGGTCTGGATCACGGCGTCGAGCGGGCGTTCGCGATGGGCTTTCAATAGCTCGGCCAGCCTCGTGCCCTCGAACTGCTCGTCGTCCGGCGAGGCGGTTTCGGTTACGCCGTCGGTAAACATCGCGAGCAAATCGCCGGAGTTCAGCGTCTGGGTGCCCGTGTCGTATGTCGCGCCCGGAATCATCCCGATCGGCAGGCCGCCTTCGCCGCACTCGATGACCTCGTCGCCCCTAATGAGCAGCGGCGGCAGGTGGCCGGCGTTGCTGTAGCGCAGCTGTCGCGTCTCGGGGTCGTAACTGGCGAGGACCGCCGTGGCGTAATGCGCGATCGTCGATCTCTTTACCAGCGCGTCGTTCAGCTTCGCGTTGAGCGTTCCCGGGTCTTTCGTGGTGGGGAACAGGCTGCGCGCCGAGGCCTGAAGGCTGGCCATGAGCAGGGACGCGGGGACCCCCTTGCCGGAGACGTCCGCGACGACCAGTCCGAGGCGGCCGTCTGCGAGCTGGAGGTAGTCGTAGTAGTCCCCGCCCACGGCGACCGCTTGTCGGCAGACGCCGGCGAGCTCCAGTCCGGCGACGTCCGGCGGGCCCTTTGGCAGCAACTCTCGCTGGACCTCGCGGGCGACCTCCAGCTGGCGCTCGAAGGCGTCGCGTTCTCGCAGCGTTCGATACGACGACTCGATCTGGTCGCGCATCCGGTCGTAGGTGGCAAGCGCGACGGCGACCACCATGGCGAGCACGCCATTGGCGGCGAGGATGAGGAGGACGATACGGTACTGCGCGAGGACATAGAGTGGATCAATCACCATTACGACGATCGACCCGAAGAACGTTCCCGACAGCACGGTCAACGAATCGAGTCCCAACCGCAGCGCGAACGGGAGCCGAGCCGTGATCGGAAATGCCAGGCGGGCGGCCGCGTAGGCGCTGAACCCGACGACTAGTCCCCTTGATCTTTGATTTCTTCAAAAAGTCGTTGGTCATCTGGGGCCACCGTGGACTTGAACGGTGCGCTGTCCGAACCGCTTCACCTTCGCGAGGATCTCGTCGGCTGTTTTCGTCCACTTGAAAGGCTTGCCCTCGTCATTGTGGGCGTCCACGTAGGCGGAGATGGCGTGGCGCAGCGCGTGCGTGCTGGAATGTGAGCCGCGCTTGAGGGCGTGTTCGGTGAGGAGGCCAAAGAACCGCTCGACGAGGTTGAGCCAGGCGGAGTAGGTTGGCGTAAAGTGGAACTGGAAGCGCGGGTGGCGGGCCACCCATCGTTTGACCAGCGGGGACTTATGCGCCGAGAGATTGTCGAGGATCACGTGGACGGTGAGGGTGGGGTCCACCCGCTCGTCGATCTCGCGCAGAAAGCTCACGAAATCCCTCGACCGATGCTGCTTCTTGGTTTGCGCCACGACCTGGCCGGTCGCGACGTTGAGCGCCGCGAAGAGGTCCACCGTGCCATGGCGGATGTAGTTGTGCGTCTGGCGTTCGGGCCGACCCATGTCCATCGGCAGGATCGGCTGCGCTCGCTCGAGGGCTTGAATCTGAGGCTTTTCGTCGAATGACAAGACAACGGCGTGGTCGGGTGGATTCAGGTAGAGGCCGACAATGTCCCGCACCTTCTCGATGAACAGCGGGTCGTCGGAGATCTTGAAGGATTCCACGACATGCGGCTGCAACCCGAAGGTGCGCCAGATGCGGCCCACGGTGGAGGCACTGACGCCAGCGCGCTCCGCCATCTTGCGGGTGCTCCAGTGGGTCCGCCCCTTCGGCTTACTTTCCAACGTGGCGACGAGGATCGACTCGACATCCGCATCGGACAGTGTCCGGGGGGCTCCGGGCTTGGGCTCGTCATACAGCGCATCCACGCGACCTGTCGTAAACCGCTGCCGCCACTTGCCGACCGTCACATTCGAACAGCGCAGTTTCGCCGCGACCGCCACGTTCGATTCGCCATGCGCGCACCTCAGGACGATCTTCGCCCGCAAGGCCACATGCCGATTCGTTCTGGCGCGCCTGGCGAGCCGCTCAAGTTCTCCTCGCTCCACGGCGGTGACTTCCAATCTCGCTTTGGGCCGACCTGTTCTTGCCATGCCGCCCAATACATCACACCCGACACACTTCTTAAAGCTTTTTCAGACACAAGGGACTAGGGCGAACAGCACGCTTTGGCCTAGAACCGGACGGAACTCGGCGCCGGTTCCAAACGAGATCGCTCCCGCCACGAAAAAGCCGACCCCGATCCACGCGATCGTCCACCCCGCCAGGAAGTAGCGTCCCGGGGCGGCGAGTGGTGCGGTTGGACGGCGACGCGCGCGGCTCTGCTCCACAGCGTTGAGACCACCAAACGAAAACGAATGACCGGCGACCTGAGCGAACCCGAATTCAACCATATCCGTCCGTTATCTTGGACGGGAGGTCGGATGAGAATGTTCAGTTTAAGGTGCGGCGAGTCGAGCGCCCCGGCGCTGCTATCATGATTTACGCTCGACGTGAGTACCTATTCGCAAGACGAGCCACCATTATGCGTCAGGGCCGGCCCCAAAACCGCTGGGCCAGGCCGAAGGGGAAGCAGTTGACTCATCGATACATCGCCGTGCTAATCGCGTTCATCGTTCTGGCGCCGGTCCTTGCGTCGGCGCAGCCGGCAACGACGGAACCGCCCCGGACGGTCTGGGGTGATCCCGACCTCGGCGGTGTGTGGGACTTCCGCACGATCACACCGTTGGAGCGACCAAGCGATCTGGCCGACCAGGAGTTCCTGACTGAAGAAGAGGTCGCCGAAAGAGAGCGGCAAGCCGCGGAGCGGGACCGGGCCGCTGACGAGGCGCCGGCCCGCCTGGCGGTCGCCGGCCAAAACGTCGGCGCCTACAACCGGTTCTGGATGGACTTCGGGACCGAGGTCGTCGAGAGCCGACGGACGTCACTCATCGTCGATCCGCCCAACGGCCGCCGGCCGCCAATGACGGACGCGGCGAAAGAGGCCGCCAGCAAGCGGCCGCGGTGGGGGCAAAAGCCACCCCCCAATACGTACACCGACATGAGCGTGTTCGACCGGTGCATCGGGACGATGGCGCTGCCCGTCTATCCGATTGCCTACAACAACAACGTCCAGATCTTCCATCATCCGACTACGTCGCGATGTGGGTGGAGATGATGGCGTCCACGCGCATCATCCCGCTTGACGGGCGACCGCATGGAACGATCAGGCAGGCGCTCGGCGACTCGCGCGGCCACTGGGAGGGCGATACCCTGGTGGTCGAGACGACCAACTTTGACCAAGCCACGATCATCGGGGCGAGCCGGGACGCCAAGCGGCTGGTCGAGCGCTTCACGCGCATCGGTCCGGGCATCATGCAGTACGAGTTCACGATCGAGGACCCCACCATCTGGACAGCCCCCTGGACCGCCGTGCAGACGTTCCGGAAGTCCGACGCAGACGTGTTCGAGTACGCGTGCCATGAGGGGAACTACGCGATGTCGAATATTCTGGCCGGCGCGCGCCGCGCCGCGCTCGCCGCAGAAGAGGCCGAAAAGGCGCCGCAGGTCGATGTCAAGACCACGCGGCAGCGGCGGGTGTTGCCGGCCGAGCGAGTCAACGTGCTGCCGGGTGCGGCGGGCATCTCTAGCCATCAGTACGTGCCTGCTTCACGCTAAAGCGGCCTGTCGCGTCGCTCCGAGTCGGCAGTCTCCGGCGAATCAACTGCCGCCCTGAAAGTGATACCTTTACTGGGTATACCGTTATTAGGTATTCTTGTGGTCGTGGCGATTCAGGGTTTCGCCAACCGAGCGATAGAGCGTTTCTTTGTCGTCGGAACGGTGCCAAGAGGTGCTGGTTGGGCGCGGGCTGCAAAGGTTGCTGCACGGAAGCTCGACGTGCTGGACTACGCAGCTGCACTGAGTGACTTGCGATCGCCTCCGGGGAACCGATTGGAGGCCCTAAAGGGCGATCTCCGCAGTTTGCACAGCATTCGGATCAACGATCAATGGCGAGTTGTCTTCCGCTGGACCGGTGCCGGTCCTGTTGAAGTCGACATTCGCGACTATCACTAACAGGGAACACCAATGAAGATCTTGAGACGGAAGCGTGAACCGACGAGCCCCGGGGAGATCTTGCGAGAGGAGTTCCTCGTGCCGTTGGGCATGACGCAGAAACAGCTAGCCGATCATCTCGGGTGTGATGTCAAGGTCATCAATCGAATCGTCAACGGACGAACGTCGGTGACCGCCGAGATGGCGCTGAAGTTGGGCGCGGCGTTTCGAACAACTGCGGAGTTTTGGCTCAACGCGCAAAAAGCTGTCGATCTGTATCGTGTCGTCGCGCAGGGTCTCGATCTTCCGCGCCCTCTTCCGCGAGCAAGCTAGCCTCCTACTCGTAGCGGAAGGTCTTGGCTCCTGCCCAGCCAAGGATGAGCGCCCCGCCGAGCATGCCCGCGAGGTGTGGGAGTGCCACCGCCGGTGGGTACGCAAAGGCCACCAGCTTGTGCATCGCGTCCATGGCCCAGCCGGTGGGCAGGAACAGCGCCAGCTGCTGCATCCACGCCGGCATGACCTCGATCGGCCACCACGCGCCGCCGAGGGCGGCGAGCATCATCGTCGCCGTGATGCCGATGCCTGACATCTGACCCTCGGTGCGCGCCACGTTTCCAAGCACGATGGCCAGCGACGCGTTGAACGTGGCCCACCCGAACAGCACCGCCACCACCATGAACAGCGAGGGCCCCCAGTCCATCCCGAACAGCACAGTGCCGACCGCCATGGCGAAGCCGATCTGCACCATGCCCATGGCCACGCGCGCGGCGAGCTTGCCGAGCACGACCGACCCCCGCGAGATGGGTGTCGAGGCCAGGCGGCGCAGGAGTCCCTCCTTGCGCTCGATCACGAGCTGGACGGCGCCGGTGGTCAGCAGCACCAGCATGGTGAACATCACCATGGTGCCGGGGATGGCCTGGGCATATCCGATCGGCGGATCCTCGCGCAGTCCGGCGGTCTGGACGTTGAGCGTCAGCGAACGGGGCATCGCTGCGAGGTCGGCAAACGACCCCGCACTCGGTGTGTCGCTCGCGTCGCTCGCTTGGGATGTGACGACCAGGTCCGCGAGCACGCTATAGACGGCGCGGGCGATCCGGATCTGATCGAAGGCCGCGTTGGGTCCCTCGAGGCTGTTCTCGAAGCGAAGCGATACCTGTTCGCCGGAGAGCACCCAATCCGTGAGGGATGCATCCTCGACGCGGATGGCCAGCGTGTCCACCGTTTCCTCGGCGGGTAGGCGCGTCACCGTGAGTCGACGAGCGTAGCCGGCCCAGTCCTCCTCCGTTTCGGGCCGGTCGACGCGGAAGTGCTGCTCTTCGAGGCGGCCAATCAGCTCATCCAAGAGGAAACCGGCGTCTTCGGGCGCACGCAACGCCAGGGCGTCGGGGCGGTCCTCGGAACCCGTCGGGCTGCCCATGCCCCCGGTGACGGTGCCGATGAAATAGAAAAAGAGGATCGGCATAACGAAGGTCCACAACAACGTCTCTCGCTGCTGGAGCATTATTTGGAGATCGCGCCGGGCGATGAAGAGGGCGGAGCATCGTGCAGTCATGCGGTCACGAAACTCTCGCGCAGGCGACGCGCGCACAACAGGAGTGTCACCCCAGCCGTTGCGCCGATCGCGGCGGCGGCCACCGCCAGCGAAGACGGATCCGGTGTGTCGAACAACAGCGCCCGAAGCTGCACGACCGCCAGTCCATTCGGCGTCCACGCGCCGACGGTCTGCATCCAGGTCGGCATCGCCTCGAAGGGAAAGAACGACCCACCGATCATCATCAGCGGGAACAGTGTCATCGTCGAGATCAGGTTGGCGGTCCGCTGGGTCGAACCAAGGATCGCGATGAACAGGAACAATCCAAGGAGCGCGGTCCCAGCGTAGGCGCACCAGACGATGGCCAGCGGAGCGCGGACAGGTGACACATCAAAGATCAGTACCCCGACGAGGAGCGCGATCGTCGCCATCATCGCGATCAATGTCAGACCGGCGAGGAGCTTTCCGCCGACGAATGACAGCAACGAGTTGGGCGAGCTCACCGCTCGCCGCAATGTGCCCGCCTGCTTCTCCTGCCACAGGTCGCTGCTCATGCCCTGCGTGATGAAGAGGACCGACATGAAGATCATCCCAGGCAGAAAGAGACGCGCGATATCAAAGCCGCTGGTGACAGCCGCATCTGCATCGTCATCTTGATCGGCGCCGTTTCCTCCGAGATCGAGATCCAGCACCGGAGGGGAAAGCAGATCGCCGGCTGCGGTCACGCGATCCTTGACGTGGGTGGCGAGCTCCGCGACCGTGGCGCCGTCGAGGAGGCTTTGGTCTGGCGGCAGGCCTTCCGCGGTTTCTCGGATCGGATCACCGAGCAGCCTCTGACCGTAGAACACGGCCTCGCCGAGGATCTCGAGCCCCTCGATGATGATCGCCGGCAGTATTCGCTGCGCCGGGTTGGTGACGAGGGTCAGCTCCGTGGGCTCGTCGGCGATCAACGCCGCTCCGAAGTCCGGCGGCACGATCAACAGCGCCGTGCCGTCACCATCGCCAATGCGCGCCTGGCCCGTGTCGAGGTCGACTTCCTCGACCGATAGGAAGCTGTCCGACCCGCCCTGACCGAGCGCGCCCACGAGGAAACTGCCGGCCATCGAATCGTCCTGGTTGACCACGAGAAGGCGGGCGGTCGGAGGAGCCCCATCGCCGCCGGCGAGGAGGCTCATCATCGAGCCCAGCAAGACGGGGATGCCGATCCAGATGAGCAGTGCGAGCGGATCGGCGAGGCGCCGCTTGAGATCCTTCCGCGCGCTGATGAAGAGAAACCTCATTTGTCGTAGCATATGATATGGTTTGATATCATCTAATATCAAAGAGGAAAAGATGGCGTCCGTTCAGATTAGCGCGCGCATTGAGACCGCCCTCAAGCAAGCGATCGACGAGTATTGTCAGGCCCACGGTGTGGTCATGAACCACTTCATTCAGCAGGCCCTGATCGACCGCCTCGAAGAGTTGGAAGACGTCGAAGATCTGAAGCGCATTCGCCATGAGCCAACGCGCCCGCTCGCGGACGTGATTGCCGAGCTCAAGCTCGATGGCCCGGCTTAAGGTCGAGATCTCGCGAACGGCCGAGCGGCAGCTCAAGAAGCTTCTCAAAACCGATCAAGCGCGTGTCGTTCGAACGATTCTGGCCCTTGCCGACGACCCCCTGCCTAGAGGCTCCCGAAAGCTCTCCGGCTACGACGATGTGTTTCGCGTGAGGACGGGGCAGTACAGAGTGCTGTACAGCGTCTCGAAATCGAAACTGATCGTGGTGGTTCTCAAAGTCGGCCATCGCAAGGATGTGTACCGCGAACGCTAACGCTGACGAAGTCGCACCTCATTCCCTCAACTCACGGCCGGTGAGCTTGATGAAGAGGCTTTCGAGACTCGGTTGAGTGAGCGTGGTCTCCTGGACCTCGCACCCGACCTCGGACAGCGCGCTAAAGATCGCCGGCAACCTCCGGCTGGCGCCCTCGACGGAGAGCATCAGCGCGTTCTCGTCGGCGCTCACCACCTCTGTCTGATCGAGCTGAGAGACGGCGGCGCGCGCGCGACCTGCGTCGAACGTTCCCGTCAACCGCAAGATGTCACGCTCGCCCATCATGCCGCGCAGCTCGTCGAGCGTGCCCAGGGCGAGCACCTTGCCGTGATCGATGATGCCGATCTGGGCGCACAGGGTCTGGGCTTCTTCCATGTAGTGGGTGGTGTAGAGGACGCACGTTCCGCCTGCGACCTGTTCACGAACCAGGTCGAGGAGACGCACGCGGCTCTGAGGGTCGACGCCCACGGTCGGCTCATCGAGCAAGAGCACCTTGGGCTGGTGAACGATGCCGCAGCCGAAGTTCAAACGTCGCTGCATGCCGCCGCTGAATGTCTTCACCGGCTCGGTGGCGCGGTCGAGCAGACCGGTGAGGTCCAACACCGCGTTGATCCGCCGCTTCAGCTCGTCGCCTCGAAGCCCGTATGCCGCTCCCCAATAGGAGAGGTTGTCGGTGGCCGAGAGCTCGCGATAGAGGGCGAGCTCCTGCGGCACGATGCCGAGATTCTTCCGCGCGGCCAGCCCATCGCTCACGATGTCGTGGCCCATCACCGAGACGCGACCACCGGTCGGCCGGAGCAACCCCGAGAGGCAGCCGATCGTCGTCGACTTGCCTGCGCCGTTGGGCCCGAGTAGCCCGAAGATGGAGCCAGCGTGGGCGGTGAAGCTCACGCCGTCGACCGCGACGAGGTCTCCGTAGGTCTTGCGAAGGTCGTGAACCTCAATCATTACTCATCGCCCAGGCAACCATACCAGGCCCTCAAATGCCATCCGGCCGTGCCGGCGTTCCCGGGATTCGAGTTCGGCTAGGCACGGCGCCGCGACGCCCAACCTAGACTTAAACTTGAAAATTGAGATACAAGATGATGATTTTCATGGTTTAATGGGTCAATGCTACCGCGACCCGACGCGATCTCGCAGGTGCTCAGCACCCTTGGGGCGAATCCTGTTACGGCGCTGCTTGGGCCGCGTCAGTGCGGGAAGACCACACTAGCGCGACAGATCGCGGAACGCGAACCCTCGGAGTTCTTCGATCTCGAGAGTCCTGTCGACCTGCGTCGCCTGTCGGCGCCGATGACCACGCTCGAAAAGCTCTCTGGGCTGGTGGTCATCGATGAGGTGCAGCGCCGGACTGAACTGTTCCCGGTGCTGCGCGTCCTCGTGGATCGGCCCGAGAACGCTACTCGCTTCCTGCTGCTGGGTTCGGCCTCGCCTGGAATTGTCAAGGGTGTCTCGGAGTCGCTCGCCGGGCGCATCGGCTTCGTCGACCTGTCAGGATTCAATCTGCGCGAAACGGGCCCCGCGCATCAGGACCGGCTCTGGACGAGAGGCGGTTTCCCTCGTTCCTTTCTGGCGGACGACGATGCGGCCAGTCTGGCGTGGCGCGACGCTTTCATCCGCACGTTTCTCGAACGCGATATCCCGCAACTTGGCATCAGCGTCCCGGCTGAAACTATCCGGCGGTTCTGGACCATGGTCGCCCACCACCACGGCCAGATGTGGAACGCCGCGCAACTGGCGCGCGCGATCGGAGCGTCGGAGAACACCGCACGCCGGTACCTCGACATCCTGGCGGGCGCATTCATGGTTCGCGTGCTCCCCCCCTGGTTCGAGAACGTGGGTAAGCGTCAGGTGAAAGCTCCCAAGGTGTTCCTCCGAGACTCGGGTGTCTTGCACGCGCTCTTGCAGATCGGGACCGTGCGAGACCTGCAGTCCCACCCAAAGCTGGGCGCGTCGTGGGAGGGGTTCGCGCTCGAGCACGTCATCGTTCTGCTCGATACCCGCGACGCGTACTTCTGGGCCACGCACGGGGGCGCGGAGCTCGACCTGCTCGTGACAGTGGGCGGCAGACGGTACGGGTTCGAGTTCAAGTACCGGGACGCCCCGGGGCGCACGCGTTCAATGGCGATCGCTCGCGAAGACCTCGGGCTAGACCGAGTCTGGGTTGTCTATCCGGGCTCAAAGGAGTACGCGCTGGATGACACGATCGACGTCATGCCGCTCACGTCGATCCCGCGGCTCGCGCACGAACTCAAAGGGCGTGGTTAGGGTCTCCGGACTCCACCCAACTCACTTCTCCGCGTTGCGATCGGCGGCGTCCTTCCACCAGACGGCGAGCCCGGCGACCACCGCCGTGACGAGCGCGGTCACCAATCCCCAGGCAGCTAGTGACAACCGCTGCATCGTCTCTGGCGGCACGTCGAGCGCGGCCCGCGGCAGTGCGCCAGTTGCCGCCATTCCGATCGCCAGGCCACCAACTGCGAACCCGCCGAACGCAACTCCGCCAATGGCCAGAAGCAGACCCACTGAGATA
Source organism: Vicinamibacterales bacterium (assembly GCA_965216615.1). Taxonomy (GTDB): domain Bacteria; phylum Acidobacteriota; class Vicinamibacteria; order Vicinamibacterales; family UBA8438; genus CAUZIB01. The sequence goes on from CBDCGH010000023.1 coordinate 1,275,060, forward strand.
CCACTCAGGGTGACGAGCCCGACCGTCACTCCACCTATTGTGAACCCGCCGGAGGCGAATGCGCCGATAGCAATGAGGCCGACAGCCATGTCGCCAATCGCGACAGCACCGCGCGCGAGCGCCATCTGCTTGCCGCCGTCAGCGCCAGAGGCGATGTGAATGAGCGGCAGGCCCCAAATGGTCCGCTTCGAGCGGTACTCGTACTTGTAGCGTCCGCGCTGCTGGGCGGGTTGTTGTCCCTGGGCGGGCGCCCAGCCGGGATCTGACAGCGACTCGACCTCGTTGCTCAGTTCGCTGGCCTGCTGGTACCGGAGGCGCGGTTCTTTTTCGAGCGTTCGCAAGACAACATGATCGAGTCGGACGTCGACCTCGACCTTCTGCGACGGCGCGGGAAAACGACCGACCGGCAGCTCGCCGGTCAGCATCTCGTAGAAGATGACGCCGAGCGAATAGATGTCGGCGCGATGATCCACGTCGCCCGGGTGCTCGATTTGCTCGGGCGCCATGTACTGCGGCGTCCCCATGACTTGCGCGGTCTGCATCAGGCGGGTCTCGGTAGACGGGCCCGTGAGGAGGGCGAGGCCGAAGTCGGCGATCTTCGGTGCGCCCGATCGATCGAGCAGGATGTTCTCTGGCTTGATGTCCCGGTGCACGACACCTTGATCGTGCGCGTACTGCAACGCCTCGCAGATTCGCGGCACCATGACCAGGGCTTCTGTTGGCGAGAGCCCGCCGGCCGCCAATGTTTGGCGCAGCGTGACGCCTTCCACGAACTCCATCACCAGATAGTTGATGCCCTCCCGATGTCCGAAGTCGTAGACGCGCACGATGTTCGGATGGTCAAGCCGAGCCATCGTTTGGGCCTCGCGGACGAATCGCTCCTCGAACGAGGGGTCCTTCTGAAGGTGTGCGTGCAGCACCTTGACGGCGACCGGTCTGTCCAGGCCCCGATGGGTCGCCTTGTAGACGGTACCCATCCCACCCGGACCGATCAGCTCGAAGTCCTCGAGCTCCGGTAGCAGGCGGCCGAGTTCCTCCGGCGGCAGAGGCGTTCTCGAATCCGACCGGTCATTCGGGCGGGTGGCGTTCTCCCAGTGGAGTCCCGCACGCATCGCACAGTAGGGACACACGCCCGGTGGCGCGTCGGGTGGAATCGGTGCATTGCACTCGGGACAGATCCGGGATTCGGCCATCTGTGTGGTTCTACGCGCTGATCGCCCCGATGTTACAGGGGTGGGCACCTCTATGTTGGTGGTGCGAGCGCCCTGAGTAGATCGTTGAGCTCGTCGTCGACCATGCGTCCTTCCTGGACGGTTTCTGCCACCAGCTCGCGAAGCCGGGCGCGCCATCGCGTGCGCAGCCGTGACGGCGCCGTGCGCAGCGCGGCCTCGCTCTGATTGAGTTGCTGCGACAGCTCGCCGTAAGGCACGCTACCCGGGTCAGCGCCCAAATACTCCTTGAGTATGTCGAACAGCTCGGTGTTGCCGCGATCCGCATACCGCTTCCGCAGGTCGTCGACCGCGCGGTCGAGCAGGGCCAACGCCCGACGTCGTTCGTAGATTGCTTCCGGTGTCAGTGCGCTCGCAGGCTCGACCCGGTAGCGATGTTCAGCGTCGTCGTAGTCAATTGACACCAGCTCGACCTCGCCGCCACGCTTCAAGGTCGCCTGCCGGCGCCACTCACTGGTGAGGAAGTTCCTCATCGAGGTGAGCAGGAAGCTTCGAAAACGTCCACGCGCAGGGTCCGCTGACGTCAGGCCGTTCTTCTCGAGCAGCTTGGCGAAGAAGGCCTGGGTGAGATCGCGGGCGTCCTCTGGATCGTGTCCGCGTCGTCGCACGTAGGCGTACAACGGATACCAGTAGTCTGCGCACAGATCGGCCAGCGCCCGGTCCGACCTCTGGGTCCGACTGGCACCGGCAGCGAGCACCACACTCCACCGTGTTGTGGCGAAGCGCCTGGGGCCGGCGCCCGCATCCTCGTCGCTGTACATTGAAGGTCTACGGAATGCCCGCGGTTGCGCGATTCAGCACTCCGCTGATTGTCGTCGAATTCCGCCGATCCGAGAAGCAGGAAGATCAGGCGAGTATTCGCTTACTCCTGTGATATGTTTACGTTGCGCGAATAGTCCATGGCGATTCATCGTTAGCGGGAGCAGCGTCTGGCGCCTGCGCCAGGCGGGTATTCGGGGTGTGGACGGCGGGCATGTTTGCCGCGGCCATTCTTCCTGCGGCCGCCCAGACGGCCGGCGTCGATACGGTCGAGCCAGACTTGGGTGCGGCGGTTAAGCAGTACTGCGTCGCCTGCCACAACAGCCGTGCGGGAGGCTAGGAGAAGCGGGGCTTCGCTGGGCCGAAAGGCGCCGACACACGGGTCCACGGTCGAGCTGCTACTTGGTTTTGGCGCAACCGAGGGCACGCCGACCGCCGCCGCCGATGAGTCGGCGACTGCAACGCAAGCTGACGCCGCCCCGGCCGCTGCCGCGAGCGACGACGCCGCGAAGTGACGCACGGCGCGAAATAGACCCACTAGATTCAGTTCGCCCCCATCGGAGGTAGTAATAGATAGATGGTCAATCGATTCATCACTCAGGGAATCCTGGCGCTCGTCGCCGCTTTCGTTCTTGCGCCCGTGCCCGCCAGTGGGCAGCCGGCCTCGACCCCTTGGGGTGACCCGGACCTCCAAGGGATCTGGACCAATTTTGACTTGGGCGAAGGATTCAGCTTGGAGACACCGCCCCCGCCCGGGGTCAGGGCGTCACGGCTGCTCATCGGCACGGGGAGCTGCATTCCATCGGACGAGCCCCTGCCGAAAGCAAGCGGGGGGGCGGGCATCGGGCCCCCGGAGCACTGGTTCGAAACGGCCACGGACGTGGGGAAGGTGCGACCCAGCCTGATCTCGGACCCGCCGAACGGCCGAGTGCCGCCCTTGACGGAGGCTGGAAGCAAGCGGATTGATGAAGTCTGTCGCAAGGCGTTCGACGATTACGTCTATCTGGACCCGTGGGTGCGTTGCATCACCCGCGGCATCCCGGCCTCGACGTTTCCGTCGCTCTACAACAACGCCTATCAGATTCTGCAGGTGCCGGGATACGTCATCCTCCGCTACGAGATGATTCACGACGCACGCATCGTCCCGATATCGGATGGCCCCCTGCCAGAGTCGGAAGTCCGGCTCTGGATGGGCCGCCCTCGCGGGTACTTCGAGGGCAATACGCTGATCGTGGAGACGACGAACTTCACGGACCGCAGCGCAATCCGAGGACACGCCCACACTGACAAGCTGACGGTGACGGAGCGCTTCGCGCTCACCGGTGCGGATTCGCTCGGCTACGAAGCGACGGTGACGGATCCGGAGACCTGGGTGACACCGTGGAAAGCGGCGATCGGCCTGAGCCGCAACGATACCTACTCCATGTATGAGTACGCCTGTCACGAGGGCAATAAGCACGCGATGACGAGCATGCTCAGTGGGGCCCGCGCCGATGAGCGTGCGGCAGAGGCCTCGAGATGAGCCCTCCGCGTCTCGCCCGCCTACTCGTTCTCACATCGGCGCTCGCCCTCGTGCTGCCGACGTTCGGTCCGGTCGCGCTCCATTCCCCGTCGGCCCAGTCTAATAATGATGACGGCTTCGTTCCCGTCACCGACGCCATGCTCGAGGATCCGGCGCCCGGTGATTGGCTCACCTGGCGCCGCACCCCGAACGGGTGGGGCTACAGCCCGCTCGACCAGGTCAACCGCGACAACGTCGGTAGCCTCCGGCTCGTGTGGACGCGGGCCTTGGCGACGGGCGGTCAGGAGGGAACGCCGCTCGCGTACGGCGGCACGCTGTACTTCCCGAACCCGAACGACGTCCTTCAGGCGATCGATGCGGTGACCGGCGATCTCAAGTGGGAGTACCGCCGCGATATTCCTGACGACGCCCCGCAGGTGCTCGGGGGGGCGAGGCTGGTGTCGGTGAACCGAAACGTCGCGATCTATGGCCGGACGATCATCGACACTGGCAACGACGGCTACGTGTACGCGGTCGATGCGGTCACCGGCAAGCTGGCGTGGGAGACGGAGATCTTCGACTACGACACGATGCCCACCCGTCACACGGCCGGTCCCATGATCGCGAACGGAAAGGTGATCTCCGGGCGGAGCTGCCGCCCGCGGGCGGGGCCGGACACGTGCGCCATCGTGGCGCACGACGCCGCCACAGGCGAGGAGCGTTGGCGGCGGCGCCTGATTCCCGCGCCGGGCGAACCGGGCGACGAGACGTGGGGCGGGGTGCCCTACGAGAAGCGGCTGCACGTCGGCTCGTGGATGGTGCCGAGCTACGACCGGGAGCTCGACCTCGTCTACGTCGGGACGTCGGTCACATCGCCGGCGCCGAAGTTTCTGCTGGGCGGTGCCGACAACAAGCACCTGTACCACAATTCGACGCTGGCGCTCGACGGCGAGACCGGCGAGATCCGTTGGTACTACCAGCACCTCAACGATCACTGGGATCTCGACCATCCGTTTGAGCGCATGCTCGTCGACACGGCCGTTGCTCCTGATCGGGACACCGTGTCGTGGATCAACCCGCGCGTGCAGCCTGGTGAGAGGCGGAAGGTGGTGACCGGCATCCCGGGCAAGACCGGCGTGGTGTACACCCTCGATCGAGAGACGGGTGAGTTTTTGTGGGCCACGCCGACGATCGCGCAGAACGTCATCACGAACATCGACGGGGCAACCGGTGAGGTCACCGAGAACGCCGAGATCATCTTCACCCGGATGGGGCAAGAGGTGCTGTCATGCCCCGGGTGGGGCGGCGGCAAGAACTGGCCGGCCGGTGCATACAGCCCGCTCACGAACACGATGTATGTCCCGATGCAGAACACCTGCGCCCGGGTCTTGTCGACATCGACCGAAGGACTCGCGCTCTACCAGCTTGCCGCGCGCTTCCAGCTGGCACCGGGCAAGGAAGACCGTGGGAGCATCTGGGCGATCTCGGCGGAAACGGGTGAAACCACCTGGTTGCACGAGCAGCGGGCCGCGACCCAAGCGCTGGTCGCCACCGGTGGGGGATTGGTGTTCGGGGGCGACACCAACGGGCGTTTCCGTGCCTTTGACCAGGCGACGGGAGAGGTGCTGTGGGAGATCAACCTCGGCTCGCCTGTGCGCGGCTTTCCGATCACCTATGCGGTAGACGGACGGCAATATGTCGTGGCCAGCACTGGCGACGGGAACAACCTGTTCGTCTTCGCCTTGCCGGACCGAGCGACTAATCGACCGTAGGTTCGAACGGCAGATAGTCGGGGGGAGCATGATGGGTCGACAGTGTTGTATCCCGCTCCTGGCGTACGCGGCGGCTACGGTGGTCGCGACTGGCTGGGGAGCCGCGCCGGATCCGCTCTACGCGCAATCGAGCGGCGGTCAGGCTTTCGTGCCGGTCACCGACGCCATGCTGCAGAACCCGGCGCCTGGCGACTGGCTCATGTGGCGCCGCACGCTGAACGGGTGGGGCTACAGTCCACTCGATCAGATCAATCGCGATAATGTCGATAAGCTGCGGCTCGTCTGGACGCGCGCGCTCAGTTCGGGCAGCCAGACGGGGACGCCCTTGGCTTACGGCGGCGTCTTGTACATGCCGAACCCGAATGACATCATCCAGGCAATTGACGCCGCGACCGGTGATCTGATCTGGGAGCACCGACGGGACAATCCGGACGACGTCTACGGCGGCTTTTTGGCCCAGAACAACCGGAACCTGGCGATTCACGGCAACCTCATCATCGATACCAGCGTCGACGATCACGTTTTCGCGCTGGATGCCGTGACTGGCGACGTCGCGTGGGACACCGAGGTGCTCGACTACGAGACACAGCCGGCGCTCCAGGGGGCCGGGCCGATCATCGCCGACGGCAAGGTGATTTCGGGACGCAGCTGTTCACAGCGCGGCGGGCCGGAGGCGTGCGTCGTCGTCGCGCATGACGCGGTTACCGGTGCGGAGCTCTGGCGGCGGCAGCTGATACCGAAGCCGGGGGAGCCGGGGGATGAGACGTGGGGCGACGTGCCCTACGAGAAGCGACTACACGTGGGATCGTGGATGCCGCCGAGCTACGATCCTGAGCTCAACTTGATCTATGTCGGGACGTCGGTCACGTCACCGGCGCCGAAGTTTCTGCTTGCGGGCGCTGATCACCAGCACCTGCACCACAACTGCACGCTCGCACTCGATGCCGATACTGGCGAGATCGTGTGGTACTACCAGCACCTGAACGACAATTGGGATCTCGACCATCCCTTCGAGCGGTTGCTTGTTGATACCGCGGTTGCTCCGGACCCCTCCGCCGTGGAGTGGATCAATCCACGGGTGCAGCCGGGTGAGCGGCGCAAGGTGATCACCGGCATTCCCGGCAAGACCGGGGTGGTCTACACGCTGGACCGTGAGACGGGCGAGTTTCTGTGGGCGACGCCAACGGTCGGGCAGAACATCATCAGCAACATCGACGGCGCGACCGGCGCCGTCACCGAGAACTCCGAGGTCGTCTTTAGTGCATACGGACAGGAGGTCCTTTCCTGTCCCGGCTGGCTCGGCGGGAAGGACTGGGAGGCTGGGGCCTACAGCCCGCTGACCAACACCATGTACTATCCGCTGCGCAATTCGTGCGGGCGGGTGCTAGCGACTCCGGACGAGGGGTTGCGTGTGGCTGCACGAGCAGCGCGCCGCAACGCTGTCGTTGGCAGCAACCGGCGGCGGCCTCATTTTCGGTGGCGACGTCAACGGGCGGTTCAAAGCGTTCGACCAGGAGACCGGCGCGGTGCTGTGGGAGATCAACCTCGGGTCGCCCGTCACCGGCTTTCCGATTACCTTCGCGGTCGACGGCCGCCAGTATGTCGCGGCCAGCACCGGCAGCGCTGCTACGGCGGGAGGCTTCCGCGGGCTGACCCCCGAGCTTCGGCCGAGTAACGGCAACAACCTATTCGTGTTTGCACTTCCCGACTGAATCACATGCCCAGACTACCTATCCGCTTCACCCTCGCCGTTCTCGCCATCGCGCTGCTCGCGTCGTTCAGTTCGGTCGTTCAGTTCGGTTCATGTCTTGCTGACGGCCCAAACGAATGATGCCGATGGTTTCGTTCCCGTGACCGACGCCATGCTCGAAAACCCGGCGCCCGGCGACTGGCTCATGTGGCGCCGCACGCAGGACGGCTGGGGCTACAGCCCGCTCGACCAGATCAACCGCGACAACGTGAGTGATCTGCGGATGGTGTGGACGCGAGCGCTGTCGGCGGGGAGCCAGGAAGGTACGCCGATCGCGTACGGGGGCACGCTGTACTTCCCGAACCCGAACGACGTCACGCAGGCGATCGATGCCGTAACGGGCGATCTCAAATGGGAGTACCGCCGGGAGCTGCCCGACGATGCGGCGGAGGTGCTGGGCGGCCTCGTCGTGGTCAATCGCAATATTGCGATCTACGGCCGCACGATCATCGACACCGGAAACGACGGTTACGTTTATGCGCTCGACGCCGTAACGGGCAAGGTGTCCTGGGAAACGGAGATCTTCAACTACGAGACGGTGCCGATCCGGCATACATCGGGCCCGATCATCGGCAACGGCAAGGTCTTTTCCGGTCGGAGCTGTCGTCCGGTCAGCGGCCCGACCGGGTGTGCGATCGTGGCCCACGACGCGGCGACGGGCGAGGAGCTGTGGCGGACGCGGCTCGTGCCGGCGCCGGGCGAGCCAGGCGACGAGACGTGGGGCGGGGTCCCGTACGAGAAGCGGGTTCACGTCGGCTCGTGGATGGTGCCCAGTTACGACCCGGAGCTCGATCTCGTCTACGTTGGCACGTCGGTCACGTCACCGGCGCCGAAGTTCCTGCTGGGCGGCGTCGAGAACAAGCACCTCTACCACAATTCGACGCTGGCGCTCGACGGCGAGACCGGCGAGATCCGTTGGTACTACCAGCACCTCAACGATCACTGGGATCTCGACCATCCGTTCGAGCGGCTGCTCGTCGATACCGCGGTTGCCCCGGACCCGTCAGCGGTCGAGTGGATCAATCCGCGGATACAGCCCGGCGAGCAGCGGAAGGTGATCACCGGCATTCCGGGCAAGACCGGTCTGGTCTACACGCTCGACCGAGAAACGGGTGAGTTCCTCTGGGCGACCCCGACGGTCGGGCAGAACATCATCAGCAACATCGACGGCGCCACCGGTGAGGTCACGCCGAATGCGGAGCTGATCTTCACGGCGTACGGGCAGGACGTCCTGTCATGTCCGGGCTGGCTCGGCGGAAAGGACTGGGAGGCGGGCGCGTACAGCCCGTTGACCAACACGATGTACTACCCGCTGCGCAACTCCTGCGCGCGGGTGCTCGCGACGGCGACGGAAGGCCTCGCCATCTATCAGCTCGCGGCCCGCTTCCAGATGGCGCCCGGCACCGATCAGCTGGGCACGGTGCGCGCCATCTCGGCCGAAACGGGTGAGACGGTTTGGCTCCACGAGCAGCGGGCAGCGACGATGTCGCTCATGACGACCGGCGGCGGGCTCGTGTTCGGCGGTGACGTGAACGGCCGGTTCCACGCCTTTGATCAGGAGACGGGTGAGGAGCTGTGGTCGATCAACCTCGGCTCGCCCGTCACTGGCTTTCCGATTGCGTTCGCGGTCGGTGGGCGTCAGTATGTGGCGGTCAGCACCGGGACGGCCGCGACGACCGGGGCCTTCGTTCGACTAACGCCGGAGCTGCGCCCTAGCGCGGGTAACAATCTTTTCGTGTTCGCGCTCCCGGAGCGCGACGGACGTGACTAGAAGTGGGTTCGAAGGAGAAGCAGCATGACTAAGCAGTTCCGAGGATGGTTCCTGTTCACATCGGCGGTAGCGTTGGCTGTGGGGTTGGTGTTTGCCTCGGGGGCGGTCAACCGATCGGCCGTTGCCGCAGGCGATGACATTACCGGTGTCGTCACCGGTCCGAGCGGTCCAGAGTCCGGCGTCTGGGTAATTGCCGAGACGACCGATTTCGACACGAGCTTCCGCAAGATCGTCGTGACCGACGATGACGGGCGCTTCCTCGTGCCTGATCTTCCTGAAGCCGGCTATCGGGTGTGGGTGCGCGGATATGGTCTGGCGGACTCCACGAAACAGTTCGCAACACTGGGCGCCGAAGTGAACGTGCAAGTCGCGGCGGCCGCGACACCCCGTGAGGCGGCGCAGAACTACCCCGCCAGCTACTGGTACTCGCTCCTCGAGGTACCTCCGGCCAGCGATTTTCCGGGAACGGGGCCGCGCGGCAACGGTATCGGCACGGCGATGAAGACCCAGGCCGACTGGATCGACCGGATGAAGGATGGGTGTCAGCTGTGTCATCAGCTCGGCAACTACGCGACCCGCGAGATGCCGATGCTGGATCTGGAGACCTTCGACTCCACCGCCGATGCGTGGAACCATCGCATTCAGGCCGGCGGTGCCGGGCCGGCGATGGCGTTCGAGATCAATCGGATCGGCCGGCCGCGCGCCATCCAGCTCTATTCAGAGTGGACCGATCGGATCAGCGCCGGTGAGTTGCCACCCGTCCCACCGCGCCCCGAGGGGACCGAGCGCAATGTCGTGCTGAGCATGTGGGGGTGGGGTCACCCGCAGGGCATGGTGCACGACAACGTCTCGACCGATAAGCGCAACCCGACGCTGTTCGCGGACGGGCCGATTTACGGCGTCGGCGGAGCGGGGCTCGTCATGACGGATCTCAAGGAGCGTCGCTCAGTCCGCATGGACTTGCCGACGCGGGTCGAGCGGCCGCGTCGCGGCAATTCGTATCAGGGGTCGTCGACAGCCGTGCCCTCGCTGTACTACCCGAATCAACCGTCAGGGCTCGTGAGCCGCAGCGCGCACAATCCGATGATGGATGACAAGGGGCGGGTCTGGATTACGTCGGCGGTCCGGCCGAACGACGTGCCCGGCTGGTGCCTCGAGGGATCGGACAATCCCTTCGCCACGTACTACCCGATTCAGCACCGGGCGGAGTCGCGGCAGGTCTCGTACTACGACCCCGGCACCGAAAAGTTCGTGCTCATCGACACCTGCTATTTCACCCATCACCTGCAGTTCGCCGATGACGCGGACGACACGTTGTGGCTGAGCGGATCGACCGAGGCAGTCGGTTGGCTGAACACGCGGCTCTACGACGAGACCGGCGACGAGCGAGGAGCGCAGGGGTGGTGCCCGACTGTCATCGACACGAACGGAGATGGCGTGATCACCAAGCCGTGGAATGAGCCGAACAAGGACGGCGAGGTCGACATCGACCCCTCGAGGGACACCCGCGTTGGCAGCCTCGACAAGTACCAGCGTGCGTATGGCGTGATTCCCCACCCGGACGGCTCAGTCTGGATCTCGAGGCGTTTCCCGGTGCCAGGACAACTCGTCCGTCTGGAGCTCGGTGACAACCCACCGGAGACGTGTAAGTCGGAGGTCTATGAGCCGCCTTACGACCCAACGGGCGATCCCAGCGCGTGGGCGTACGGTCCGCGTGGGATCGACGTCGACACCGACGGCCTAATGTGGACGGCGCTCGGCGGTAGTGGGCACTTCGCGAGTTTCGACCGGAGCAAATGCGCGGTGGTCAATGGCCCGACGGCAACTGGTCAGCACTGCACCGAGGGATGGACCTTGTATCCGTCGCCAGGCCCGCGGATGAAGGGCGTCGAGGGATCGGCAAACGCCGACTACCACTACTACAGCTGGGTCGACCAGTTCGACGCGCTCGGTCTTGGCAAGAACGTCCCGATCGCGACGGGCACGAGCTCGGACGCGCTGCTCGCACTGCTGCCCGACTCCGGCGAGTGGGTCACCATGCGGGTGCCCTACCCGCTCGGCTTCTATAGCCGCGGTCTCGACGGTCGCATTGATGACCCGAACACGGGTTGGAAGGGCCGCGGGGTGTGGGCCAGCTTCAACACGGGCTCCCCGTACCATCTCGAGGGCGGTAAGGGGGCGACCAGCGAGATCGTGCAGTTCCAGATCAGGCCACACCCACTCGCGGAGTGATATCGAGGTAAGACCTCACCTGACGGGCGCGCAGGGAAGATGCAGATGACTCGAGTGTGGGCCACTGCGGGCGTTGCCGGCGTGTGCCTGGCGCTGGCGGCGTCGGTCGCTGCACAAACCGACTCTGCCGCGCCGCGAACGCCGTACGGTGACCCTGACATCCAGGGGACGTTCACGTTCCGAACGCTCACGCCGCTGCAGCGTCCCGTGATCGACGCTGGTGCCTCTTCCCGCCTTTCAGGCAGAGATGCGCTGACCGCCGAGGAGGCGGCACAGTACGAGGAAGAGCGACGCAAAGAGCTAAATCGCGACGCGTAGAACCTGGAGGTGCACGCGCCGGGCGTTCGCTATCAATCCCGTGCCGAAGGGGGGGTCGGCGGCTACAACGAGTTCTGGTACGAGCGGGGCATTGAGCTGACCAGCGACAAGCGAACGTCGCTCATCGTCGACCCGCCGGACGGCCGAGTTCCCTATAGTGAAGCGTACCTGGCGACCGCCGGTGTCCGAACGATAAACATCCGCAGCGGCTTTGCCGACTCGTATACCGACCGCAGCCTCTCGGACCGGTGCCTCATGGGGTTCAACGCCGGGCCGCCGATGGTATCGAGCGCGTATAACAACAATGTGCTCGTGCTCCAGACCCCGGATCACGTCGTCATCCTCAACGAGATGGTGCACAACGCGCGCATCATCCCGCTGGACGGTCGCGCCCATACGGCGCTCCGCCTGTATGCGGGCGATTCCCGCGGTCGATGGGAGGGCGACACGCTGGTGATCGAGACGAAGAACTTCCTGCGTGAGACCAGCCTCGGCGGCTCGAGTGCGGACACCTACCTCGTCGAGCGGCTCCGGCGGATCGATCCCGACACCGTCACGTACGAGTTCACGGTTGAGGACCCGAACAGCTACACGCGTCCATGGACTGCGATGATGCCGTTTCGACGCACGGATGGACCGTTGTTCGAGTACGCGTGCCACGAGGGCAATGTCGGGCTGACGAGCATTCTGGCAGGGGCCCGGAATCAGAACATCCAGCGCATCCACTAGGCTGGGATTCGTGCCCGGCTTTCCGATCGCCTACGGCGTCGATGGCCGGCAATACGTCGCGGTGAGCACCGGCACGTCCGTGACCTCGGGGCTCTTCAATCGACTGACGGCCGAGGTGCGGCCGAGCCCGGGCAATACGATGTTCGTGTTCGCGCTGCCCCATCGGGACTAACGTCGGGTGTGCACGCCACTCATACTAAATAATGTATAGTTCTTATTAAGTATGTGGGAGATCTATGAGCACCGTCGCGTGGAGCGACGGCTCGCGCGGCTCCCGCTCGATATTCTGAAGCGCTACGAAAAGTGGAAGGACGTCGTTGGTGTTTCCGGCCCAGCGGGACTTCGCGCGATCAAGGGGTTTCACGACGAAGCGCTCCGGGGAGAGTGGAGGGGCCACCGTTCTTCCAGACTCGGTCAGCAGTACCGCCTGATCTACCGGGTCGTCGGCCAGCGGTATGAGGTCCTGGTCGTCGACGTCACGGCGCACGACTATGGAAGGCACTAGCATGGCGACCAACGCATTTCGACGGGTTCGGCGCAGAGTGAAAGTGTCGGTGGGGGAATCGGTGCGGATCATGCGAGAGCTACAGGAGATGAGTCAGAACGAGCTCTCGAGGGCGACGGGCATTCCGCAGTCGACGCTCTCGGCTATCGAGAACGACAGGGTCAATCTGGGCGTCGAACGAGCCAAAGTCATTGCTCGGGCTCTCAAGTGCCACCCCGCGGTGTTGGTCTTTCCAGGATGGGAGCTTGGAGAGGACACCGCCGCCTGAGAGGGGCGATGCGCTCGGTCTATTCCACTTCGACGAGTGGCCGTGACAGCCCGGCGATGTGGCGCGCGTGGCGGCCCCGCTCGTACTGCGGCGGACAAAACACGTCCGCGCCGAGCTCGTCGGCCGCGTCCCACACCCAGCGCGGGTTACGTAAGAACGCCCGAGCCAGCGCGATCCCGTCGGCGCGGCCGCTGGTGATGATCTCGTTGGCCATCGGGTAGTCGGAGATGGTCACGGGGGTCACCACGACACCGCGCGACACGATCGGCGGCGACGTTACGGAGATCCAGTTGCGGCCGCGGTGGTCGTAGGTACCCCGCTCGGCGCGCGGTATGCCCGTGAGCAAGTCGACCTTGAGCCGCGGCCGAGGTGGCATTCGCGAGCAGCGCCGCCGAGGCGATCGCGATTGAAACGAAGCCGCACCGTAATGTCATAGTCATGTGGGCGTTGAAGCGGTGTTCGAGGAAGAGTGCGTACTTGAGAGAATAGAAGCTCGCCATAGTACCATAGATGAGTATTCGCTTATCCGATTCAAGCCTGGGGAAGTATCAGATGGAAAACCGCATGTGGTTGCGGAGGGGTGCGTCGGCAGCCGTCCTGAGTCTGTTCGCACTTCTTTCGATGCCGGCGTGGGCGCAAGCGCCATCGCCGGAGTGGTCGGTGCCGCGCACGGCCGATGGTCGTCCCGATCTGCAGGGTGTGTGGGCCAACAACTCGGTCACGCCCGTCGAGCGTCCGGAAGGGCTGGGCGACAAGGCGGTGCTCACGGACGAGGAGCTGGCGACGCTCAAGGCGCGCTACAACGAGACCTTCGCATCCGGCGACACCGACGCCGCGTTTGCCGATAGCGTGTTCAAGACGCTCTTGGATGGGCAGACCGAGTTCTCATCCGAAGACACCGCCACCGGCAACTACAATCAGTTCTGGCTGGCCGATCGAGAGTTCGACAACCGCACGTCTCTGATCGTCGATCCGCCCAACGGCCGACTCCCCGCGTTGACACCTGAGGCGATTCGGCTGACCAAGGCACGAGCCGACCATATCGCGTCCAACCCAGCCTCGTCGTGGACCGACCGCCGGCTGTCAGAGCGCTGCGTCACGTTCGGCCTACCGAACCTCTTTGCCGGGTACAACACCTACTACCAGATCGTCCAGACGGCCGACCACGTCGTCCTGTTCCACGAGATGATTCATGACGCGCGGGTGATTCCGCTGGACGACCGTCCCCATGTCGACGAGCGCATCCGCCAGTGGTTCGGCGATGCACGCGGTCACTGGGAGAGTGACACGCTGGTGGTCGAGACCGAGAATTTTCTCGCCCGCGCCGAGTCACCGGCCCCTCTGTACACGCGACAGCGCGGGTCGGCCAGGGAGCTCCGTCTCGTCGAACGCTTCACGCGCGTGGGCCCCGACACCCTTGAGCATGAATTCACCGTCGAGGATCCTGGCACGTACACCCAGTCGTGGACCGCGATGGTCCCGCTGAAGCGGAGCGACGATGCGGTGTACGAGTACGCCTGTCACGAAGGCAACCTCGCGATGGAAGGGATGCTTGCCGGCCACCGTGCCCAGGAGAGCGGGCGCTAGGCCAGTTTCTACCGGACTACAGTTTCTACCGGACTGGATGAGTTCCTGATAAGCTCAATAGTTCTCAATAGTTCTCGATATAGCAGGTGAGTGTTCACTGCCTGCGTTGGATTCTTTCACTATCTAGGGATTGGAGCAGAGATGTACTGGAGAACGGGTTTTTCGCGGATAGTGGTTCTGTTGGTGCTGCTAGTAGCCGCATCGGTTTGGGCTGCCCAGGGACGAACGCTGAAAGTGACGGTGAACTACACGGGTGGTGGAGAGGTTGGCGACAACAACCTCGTCTTCTTGACCCTGTGGGATACGCCGAACATGCAATCGGCTGCTCCCATCGCCGGGCAATCGGCGGCGGCGAATGGCAGCGTCGTGTCGTTCGAGAACGTGACCGCGTCACCCGTGTACCTGACGTCGCTCTACGACACGAATGGCGGTTGGACTGGCACGACAGCGCCGCCATCCGGGACCACAATTGGCATTTACGGTGCGGATGCCGCCGGCGCGCCTGCCGCCATCGAGATCGGGGATGGGCCAAACCGTCGAGATTGAGTTCTCGTTCAACGACGGGTTCCAGATTCCGTAGTCTGAGGGGAACAAGGATGGCGGGGAATCCGTCTATTAGAGCGGCCCGGTAACCACGCTAGGCCAGCCGGAATAGGTTGTTTTTCGGGGGGCTCTAATAATGATGCGATAAGCGAAGATGCAGTCGAGAACACATCTTGCTGGACTTGTGGCTCTGTTGGTGCTGTCTACGGCTGGGGTGGTTTGGGCCGTCCAAGGGCGAACGCTGCAAGTCACGGTAAACTATACGGGTAGCGGAGAGGATCAACTCGACCAACGCCATCTACTTGGCACTCTGGGATACGCCGAACATGCAGGGAGGCGCTATTCCAATCGCGGCGGCCGTCGCTGCCAAGAATGGTGACGTCGTTTCGTTTGAGAACCTAACCGCGTCGACCGTGTACCTGTCCGCGCTGTACGACGAGAAAGGCGGCTGGGACGGGGCGTCGGCGGTGCCTTCCGGAACGCCGGCTGGCGTCCATAGCACGGATGCGTATGGCGCGCCGAGCCCGATCGAAGTCGGTGACGGGCAGACCGTCGAGCTTGATTTCTCCTTTAGCGACGCGTTTCGCCTGCCGTAACGTGAGGCGAATGCTTCGAGAGGTTCCGCGCAACAAGTAGTGATGCTTAAAGAGTTGAAGTTGAACATGAACCAAACACGTTTGGCGCTGCTCGCGCTATTGATGGCCGGACTTGTGGCTGGCGGTGCGTCCGCTCAGTCGTTGGAGACGGACGTGACACCGCTGGTCGAAGCGTCGTGCCTCCGATGCCACGGCGACCGGACCGTGACCCCTCTGAACCTCGCGCGCCTTGGGTTAGATCTCAGCGACCACGAGACGTTCAAAGCGTGGGCGAAGGTGTACGAGCGGGTCGAGAAGGGTGAGATGCCGCCTGCGGCGGCGCCACAACCGGACGGGGCGGTGGTCGAGACCGCGCTCGGGTCGTTGAAGCGCGCGCTCGTCGATGCGAACCTCTCGGCGCGCGGCGCGCAGCGCACCCCTCTTCGTCGGCTCACGCGGCTCGAGTACGGCTATACCATCCAGGATTTACTGGGGATCGACGAAGTCATCGCCGGGCGGCTGAGCCTGACGCTGCCGGCCGAAGCCGACTCCGGGGGGTTCGATACGGTGGCGGCCAACCAGAGCATGTCGCCGCTCCACGTGCGCGCTTATCTCGACGCGGTCGACCGGGCGCTCGATGTGGCCATGCCGCTCGAGCCACCCCCTCGTGTCGAACCCTACAGAATCGAGTACGTAGACTCTCAGAATCTCGAGTTCAACAGCAACGGGGAGTTTCTTGGTGGCGGTGTCGTTTTGAAGCTGGACGACGGCTACGTGGCGTTCTCGAAGTTCGTCGAGACGTACCTGTTCCAAAGCCTGTCCGAAGGCTTCGAGGTGCCTTATCCGGGCCGGTATCGCTTCACCGTCACCGCCTCTCCGTACCAGGCCGACACGCCGGTGACGCTGACCTTGTACAAGGGACACCTGTCGGGGGGGCTCCCGGCCCCGTTGCTGGACGAGCTGATCGGCTCGTTCGACCTGGTCGGCGACGCACCCCGGACCGTCGAGGTCACGCCGTTCCTACGGCCGGGCGACCTGGTGAGCCCGTCGCTGGCCGATGCCGACGCTCCGTTTTATGACAACCCAGACGTCTATTTCCAGCCCGACCTGAACGTTAGGGACTACGCGGGCGAAGGCATCGCGCTCACGTCGATGACGATCGAGGGGCCGCTCCTTAAGAATGACGCGTGGCCGCCTGCGGGCACCCGGCAGCTGCTGACCGGGGTCGAGTTCGACGAGGCCGGAGCGGTCCGGCTCACGAAGGCGCCCTACGAGCATGTCGTCGACATCGTCGCGGCGTTTGCGCCGCGCGCGTTCCGCCGGCCGTTAAACGAGGAAGAGGACGAGCTCGAAGCCTATGCCGGCTTGGCCCGTCCGGTACTGGCCGAGGGGCGGCCCTTTGTCGAGGCGATCCGTGTGCCGCTTCGGGCCATCCTGACCGCCGCACCGTTTCTCTTTCAAGCCAGCTCGCCAAGCGATGCAAGCGTACCCGGCGCGCTGGATGACTTCGAGTTGGCGACGCGACTCTCGTACTTCCTGTGGCGGAGTACGCCTGATAATGCGCTCCTCGACGTGGCCCGTGCGGGTCGCCTGTCCGACCCGACGGTGTTGGCTCGGCAGGTCGACCGGATGCTCGACGACGCGAAACGTGAGCGGTTCGTCAAGGACTTTACTGGACAGGCGTTCCGGCTCTACGAGCTGCAGGCGACCAGCCCCGACCCAGAGCTCTATCCCGAGTACGACGATCGGCTGGCTCAGGCCATGCCGCGGGAAACCGAGCTGTTCCTGGCCGAGCTGATCGTCGAAGATCTCGGCGTGGGGCACCTGATTGACGCTGACTTCACGTTCGTGAATCGGCGCTTGGCCGAGCACTACGGTATCTTCGGCATCGAGGGCCAGCAGATGCGCAAAGTCATGCTGCCGGCCGACAGCCCACGCGGCGGGTTGTTGACGCAGGCGAGCATCCACAAGATCACCGCCAACGGCACAACGACGTCTCCCATACCGCGCGGAAACTTCGTGCTCACGAACCTCCTGGGCCAGCCGGCACCCCCGCCCCCTTCCGCGGTCGACATCCCCGAGCCGGACACCCGCGGCACGACGACGATTCGGGAGCAGCTCGACGCGCATCGCGCCAGCCCGGTGTGCGCGAGTTGCCACCGGGTGATCGACCCGCCCGGGTTCGCCCTCGAGTCATTCGACCCGATCGGCGGCTTCCGGACGGCCTATCGGATCGCCGGCGAGGTCACCTCCCACGAGCTGGTGAACGTGGGTAGCTCTCAGGTGGCCGACTACACGGTCCCCGCGCCGTCGCGCGAGGGGCCCGCCGTGGACGCCAGCGGCGTCACCCCGCAAGGCGATGTCTTCTCGGGGATCGCAGAGTACAAGCGGCTCCTACTGCAGCAGGAGGTCGATCAGGTGGCGCGTCACCTCGCCTCGAGCCTGGTGGTCTATGCAACCGGCGCCGAGATCGAGTTCGCCGACCGAGACGCGGTGGCGGAGATCGTCGCTCACGGTCGTGACCGCGGGCATCCCATCCGGACGATGATTCACGAGGTCGTGCAGAGCGACCTGTTCAGACGCCGATAGCTCCCACCAGAACCAGCGCGTGTTACAGCGCCAGCTTGTCGCTGAACACCATGTCCGCGAGCGTGAACGTCGTCGCGACTTCGGCGTTTCCCAGCTTGGTGATCACGTCGACGTCCCGGTCGTCCAGCGTGATGGCGTCGGTCTTCGAAAACCGGAATACAACGCTGATCAACCGGCTCTCCGCATCCTGGAACAGCCGGACGCTCTCGGGAGCGATCGGGGCCTTGTCTTTTCGCGCCAGCATCGACTCGGCCTTCAGCGCGTCGCGTCTGGTCGCCAGCCATCTAAACGTCGGCGGTAGTCCCGACAGGGTCACCGTATAGAACGGCTTGGCCCGCTCCAGCGTCTGCTGGTTCTCCGCCGGAATCGGGGCATCGAGACCGATCGCCTGCCGGACCGCTGCCTGTTTGATGGGCAGTGCGCTCTTCCAGGTGATCGTGACGTTGATTCGCTGGACGGGCTGGATGGGCTGGATGGGCTGGATGGCGTCAAACCGGCCACGCCCGCTGACGAGGATCCCGACCTGCTTCGCCCACGGCGAGTCGGTCAGCATCTGTTGGACTTCCTTGTCAGACCACGTCGTGTAGTCCTTCTCTTCCCAGAAGTCGGCAGCCACCACGGTCACACCCGCCAGAAGCCACACGCCAACACTACCTGCCAGCTTGGGTCGCATCCTCTCACCCGGGATTCACCTGGTAGTTTAACCCTGGGTTGCCGAATTGGCCGGGCACCTTGGCGGGTCTGACTGGTAAGCTGGTGGGCGCCCGGTGAGCTGACAAACGAATGACGCGCTATGTGGCCGCACTGGCCAGTCTGATACTCACGCTCGCTGCGGGCGGGGTATCAGCTCAGTCCTTCGAGTCTGATGTGTCGCCACTCGTCGAGGCGTCGTGTCTCAGGTGCCATGGTGACCGGACGGTCACGCCCCTCAACCTGGCACACTTGGGGTTCGATCTCACCGACCGCGAGAACTTCCACGCGTGGGAGAAGGTGTACGAGCGGCTCAAAAAGGGCGAGATGCCGCCCTCCGCCGCGCCGCAACCTGACGCCGCGGTCGTGAAGACGGCACTCGGGTCGCTGAAGCGCGCGTTGGTGGAAGCGAATCTCACGGCGCGCGGCGAGCAGCGGACTCAGCTCCGTCGCCTCACGCGACTCGAATACAGCTACACCCTTCACGACCTGCTGGGGATCGACGAGGAGATCGCGACCGAGCTCAGCCTCACGGTGCCGGCCGAAGCCGACTCGGGCGGGTTCGACACGGTGGCGGCCCACCAGAGCATGTCGCCGCTGCACGTCCGGAGCTATCTCGCGGCAGCTGACCGGGCGCTCGACGTGGCGCTTCCGGTCGGGCCACCCCCGCCGGTCGAATCATTTGAGGTCCACTACGCGGAATCCGAGAGCATGTACCGCAACTCGCAGGGACAGCAGGCGGGCGCCGGCGTCGTTCTGCAGCTGGACGATGCCTATGCGACGTTCCTATCCGGCGCCTCGACGTACTGTTGCATCCTCCACAGCGAGTCCCAGGGCTTCGCCGTTCCCTATCCGGGCCGGTACCGCGTGACCATCACGGCGTATCCGTACCAGGCCGACACCCCCGTGACGCTGACCTTGTATCGGGGGCGCATGTCGGGACTGGCCGCGTCGCTGGACCGGATGCTCGGCGCGTTCGATCTGGTGGGCGACGAGCCACGAACCGTCGAGTTCACGCCGTTCCTGCGTCCGGGCGACTTGGTGAGTCCGTCGCTGGCTGACAACGACGCCCCACCCGGTGACAACCCAGGCCGCTATTCCCGACCAGGCAGAAACGTCAGGGACTACAAAGGGGAAGGCATCGCCCTCAAGACGATGACGATTGACGGGCCACTCCTTGAGAATGACATGTGGCCCCCGCCTAGCACCCGGGAGCTGCTGACCGGGGTCGAGTTCGATGAGGATGGCGAGATCCGGCTCACCAAGGATCCGTACGCGCACATCGTCGACATCGTCGCGGCGTTCGCCCCGCGCGCGTTCCGCCGGGCGTTGAACGAAGACGAGCTGGAAGCCTACGCGGGTCTGGCCCGACCGCTGCTCGACGATGCGAAGACTGAGCGGTTCGCGAAGGACTTCACGGGTCAGGCGTTCAGACTGTACGAGCTGCGAGCGACCGCACCAGACCCCGGGCTTTATCCCGAGTTCGACGACGGGCTGGCGCGGGCGATGGAGGCGGAGACGCAGCTGTTTCTCGCTGAGTTGATCGCCGACGACCTGAGCGTCGGTAGTTTGATCGACGCCGACTTCACCTTCCTGAACCGCCGCCTGGCCGAGCACTACGACGTCAGCGGCGTCGACGGGCAGCAGATGCGAAAGGTGGTCCTCCCGGCCGACAGCCCGCGCGGCGGGCTCCTGACCCAGGCGAGCATCCACAAGATCACGGCGAACGGCACGACGACCTCGCCGATTCCACGCGGAAACTTCGTGCTCACGAACCTCTTGGGCCAGCCGGCACCCCCGCCCCCGTCCGCGGTCGACATCCCCGAGCCGGACACCCGCGGCACGACGACGATTCGTGAGCAGCTCGACGCGCATCGCTCCAGCCCGGTGTGCGCGAGTTGCCACAGGGTCATCGACCCGCCCGGATTCGCGCTCGAGTCGTTCGACCCGATCGGCGGCTTCCGGACGAACTATCGAACATCCGGAGGCGAGATCGACGTGGGCGACGGACGCACGAAACCCGCGCCGTACACCGAAGGGGCTCCGGTCGACCCGAGCGGCGTCACGCCGGAGGGCGACGCGTTCTCCGACATCGAGGAGTACAAGCAGTTCTTACTTCAGGAGGAAGTTGATCAGGTTGCCCGACATGTCGCCTCGCAGCTGCTGGTGTTCTCGACCGGCGGCGAGATCGAGTTTGCGGATCGAGACACGGTCGAGCAGATCGTCGAGGAAGGCCGGAACGAGGGACACCCTGTCCGCGCGATGGTCCACCGCGTCGTGCAGAGCCATCTGTTCAGGAGCCGATGACCGGGCTCAGGCCAAAGGAGCTGTCACGATGTTGAAGCCAGGCGTGGTGTACCCAGGCACAGCGCTGGGCCTTGTATGTCTCTTGAGCGTCGCCCTGGTGATCGCGACCCAAGCGACCAACCAGGAAGACGACGCACGACGGCGCGGAGAGACGACGACCCGGGAGGTGCGGCCGTTCGTCCCGGTCACCGACGAGATGCTCCGCGACCCCGACCCGGGCGACTGGTTGATGATGAATCGGACGTACGACTTCCAAGGCTACAGCCCGCTGGACCAGATCAACCGGGGCAACGTCGGTCGACTCCAGCTCGCGTGGATGCGGGCGATGGACGATGGCGCGCAAGAGATCCGACCCTTGGTCCACGACGGTGTGATGTACATCGCGCATCCCGGTAGCGATCACGTCCAAGCTCTCGATGCCACCACCGGCGACCTGATCTGGGACTACCGGCTTCCGCCACCGTCGGATTTGCGCGAGTACGCCGCCATCGGGGACCGGACGCGCGGCCTGGCGATCTACGGGACGAACATCATTCACCTCTCGGCCGACTCCCGATTGCTCGCCATCGACGCACGCACTGGTGAGCTGGCCTGGGAGAGCGTGATGGCCGACTATCGTGACGGCATCACCCACACATCGGGGGCGATGGTGGTCGACGGCAAGATCGTCACCGGGCGCGCCTGTTTCCCAGGTGAGAACAAAGAGGCCCGGTGCTTCATCTCGGCCCACGACTCGGACACCGGCACCGAGTTGTGGCGCGTCAACACGGCGGCCGGCCCGGATGAGCTCGGGGGTGACACCTGGGGCGACGTGCCCACCAGCAAGCGCGGCCACGTGTCACCGTGGGGGCTCGGCGGAAGCTACGACCCGCAGCTTGGGCTCGTCTACTGGGGGATCGCCGTGCCGATGCCGTATCCCCGCATTGTCCGACGCGGAACGTGGGATGTCGGCGACAGCACGCCCTGCGAGCTCTTCAGCAACTCGACCGTCGCCCTGGACGTCGACACCGGCGAGATGGAGTGGTACTACCAGCACCTGCCGTGCGACGACTGGGACATGGACTTCGTGCAGGAGCGGACGCTTATCGACACCGTCGTCAATCCGGACCCCGAAGCGGTCATGTGGATCAACCCCAGGATCGCCGGGACGGCCGAGGCGCGGAAGGTCGTGGTGACGATGGGAGAGCCGGGCGGGCTGTTCGTCCTCGACCGCGAGACGGGCGAGTTCCTGTGGGCGACGCCGCTGCCCTACACGAGTACTGAGCGGTTCGTCATTTCCGATATCGACCCGGCGACCGGTCAGGTCTTCATCAACATGGACCTCGTGGCGAAAGAGCTGGGCCAGCAGTTCATCATCTGCGGGCACAACGTCAAGGGGTGGTGGTCGTGGTCCTACAGCCCGCTCACGAAGCTGCTTTACATCCCGATTAACCGGGCCTGTCTGAATCAGACGGCCAACGACCGGTCGCCCAGCGGGGCGAGTCCTCGATTCACCGTCCCCGAGCCGGGACGGGAGGAGGATGGCGATCTCACGGAGGTCCGCGCCGTCGACATCTCGACCGGGCGCGAGGTCTGGCGGTACAGCCAGCGCGCGCCAAATGCTGGCACCACGCTGGCGACCGGCGGGAACGTGGTCTTCTTCGGCGACCTCGAGCGTCGGTTCCGGGCTTTCGACGCGGAAACCGGCGAGGTGTTGTGGGAGACGATCATGGGCAGTCAGATCACCGGATTTCCGGTGACCTACATGGCCGGGGGCAAGCAGTACCTGACGGTGCCGGTTGGTGGCGCCTCGATCATGCAGCTTGCGAACTGGGCGCCCGAGCTCGAAGCGCCGCTGGGGAGCAACATGCTCGTGACGTTCGCGGTCGATCCGTAGTGCCACCAGGGTTATCATGATTGCCTGAGTTGTAGGAGATGAGCTGATGAGAATACGAACCCACCACGGACTCCTGGCCTGTACCCTTGTTATGACGCTGGTGATGGTGACGCCCACGTTCGGGCAGGACTACACGCCTCCTCGAACCGCAGACGGACAGCCCGACATCTCGGGCGTCTGGACCAGCTTCGACTCGACGCCCTTCGAGACGCCGAGCCCCGAAGTGTTGGCGGACCTCAAGGCCCTGGCGTTCTGGTTTCCTGGAATCGATGGCGGTGACCCAGGGCCCGGCATTGGACCCTCCGGCGATTTTTCGCCGGGCGAAGTCGACGCCATTCGCAACGAGAGCCGGCGGTCGATGGTCGTGGATCCGCCCGAAGGACGTGTGTCGATCCTGCCGGAAGCGAGGGCTGTTCGAGACGGCAACCTGCGGCGCCTCGCCGAGCACTGGGTGCACAATACCCCGTGGGAGCGCTGCATCACCCGCGGCGTGCCGGGCATGATGTTCCCCACCTACAACACCGGCCACCTGATTCTGCAGACGCCGGGCTACGTCACTATCAGCTCGGAGATGATCCACCTCACCCGCGCCATTCCGTTGGATGACCGGCCGGTGCTGTCTTCCAATATTCGCCAGTGGGACGGTGTGCCCCGAGGCCGCTGGGAGGGAGACACCTTGGTCGTCGAGGTCACGCACTACAACACGCAGGGGACCGTGGGCACGAACGCGGGCACACGGCGGATCCGGGGCGTGCCGCAGAGCGAAGCCATGCGGGTGACGGAACGGTTCATACCGGTCGACGAGAACACGATGCTCTACCGCGTGACGGTCGATGACCCGAATGCGTTCGGGCGCCCGTGGACGGTCGAGCTGCCGATGAACCGGTCGCCGGACTACCGGATCTACGAGTACTCGTGCCACGAGGGAAACTACGGCCTCGAGAACACGCTCCGGGGTGGGCGAGCCGACGACGCGGCCGCCGGTCGCTGACCCTCTATACTGCGTGGATGGATGCCGCCCCACTGCTGGGTGAGGTCGGACGCACGCTGCACGAGGCCAACTTAGAGGCGGTCCTGATTGGCAACGCCGCGGCCGCCCTGCATGGGGCGCCGGTGACTACCGTTGACTTCGACTTCCTGTTTCGCAAGACCGCGAGGAACCTGGCGAAGCTGAAGGCGGTAGCGCGTGGGCTCGGCGCCACCATCTTGCGCCCCTACTACCCTGCGTCGGATCTGTTTCGCGTGGTTCGTGACGATGACGGGCTGCAGGTCGACTTCATGGGCACGATTCATGGCCTGCGCTCGTTCGAGGGTGTCAGAGACCGCGCGACCAGCGTCGATCTTGGCGACACGACGATTCTCGTCGCGTCGCTGGCCGACGTGATCAAGAGCAAGCGGGCCGCACGAAGACCTCGCGACCTGGCCGTTTTGCCGATTCTGGAGGCGACACGTGAAGAAGCAGCGAACGCGCCGCGAAAAGCTGGCCGCCGTCGCGCGCGAAAGTGAACGCGAGCTCGTCGACATGATCCGTCGGCGGCTGGCGCTTCCTCCGGAGCGACGCACCGGCTTCCTGCGCAAACGGGTCTCGGTGGGACGGAGCGTCCTGTAGGTGACGATGCGAGTGTCACGGGATGTTTGACAGCCGACGCCAGGGTGCAGTACATCACCACAAGGAGACCACGATGACGGTGACTCGACACATAGTAACTACGATTTTCGCGCTGACGATCGCCGCGCTCGCAGTCTCGACCGACGCTATCGGACAAAGCAGCGCCGACGCGCCGTCCTCACCACATGAGGTCCGGACGGCGAAGTTCACGGTCGACGACGTCGACAAGGCTCGGGCGTTCTACGAAGAGATGTTCGACCTGACCGAGATCAACCGTTTCGTCGTCGAGGGAAGGCTCGTCGAACCGCTGCTCGGGTACGAGGGCAAAGAGACCAGCCGGATTGGCCTGCTTGGATTCACCGAGCACGAGAATCTCGAGAAGAGTCCCATTCCGGTGGTGGCGCTCTACTCGGGCAATTTCGATGAGGTCATCAAGCGGCTCGAGGACGCCAAGCACCCGGTCACCCTGCTGCCTGGTGCCGAGACACCGGTGGGGTTCGGATCGCGATCACCAGCGACCCGACCGGCAACGGCGTCGAAATCATCGACCGCGCGGGACCATCCGCGGTCGGCGGCTCGCGGCTCATCGTCGAGGACCTGAAGCAGGCCGAGGAGTTCTTCGTCCGCATCTTCGGAGCGAAGCCGGGTCTGCGATTCGAGACCGAGGGGTTTGACGAAGTGCTCATGGACGTCGGTGGCGAGCTGTTCGTGGCATTGTTCGAGCCGAAGGGTGCGGCCCCTCTCCCCAAGAGCGAGCACCCGGTCGTGGCCATCTATAGCGCGGAGTTCGACGCTGTGCTCGAGCGGGTCAAGGCCGGAGGTCTCGGACAGCGGGAGTTCGGCAAAGGGATGTTCCTAGCGAACGACCCCTCCGGCAACGTGGTCGAGGTCGTCCGGATGCGGACACAGTAGACGAGCATTCATGATGGCCGGACGGGTCTGACGTTCATAATGCGAATCGCGACCTCCGTGTTGGCTAGCGCGGCGCTCTGCTTCCTTGTTCCGGGGGCGACCGATTCCCTCGGGGCCGCCAATCCGAATCCGCCGACCACGGGGCCGCAATCCTGCCGCACCTGAGGCGAGCGCCGAACATCGTGTCCTGCTCGATCGCTACTGCGTCAACTGTCACAACGACCGGTTACGAACTGGCGGTCTTGCCCTCGATTCGCTCAACCTCGATCACGTCGGCGAGGCCCCGGAAGTCTGGGAGAAGGTCGCGCGGAAACTGCGCGCGGGCGTGATGCCGCCGGCCGGCCGGCCGCGACCTGACCAGCCGGCCTACGACGATCTTGCCGGGTGGCTGGAGTCGGCACTCGACAGCGCAGCGGCGGCCAACCCGAATCCAGGTCGGACCGAGCCGTTCCATCGCCTCAACCGAGCCGAGTATCGAAACGCCGTGCGCGACCTGCTGGCGCTCGACATCGACATCGCCGAGTGGCTGCCACCGGATGATGCGAGCTACGGCTTCGACAACATCGCGGGCGTGCTGAAGATGTCGCCGACGCTCATGGACCGCTATCTCTCGGCGTCGCGGCACATCAGTCGTATCGCCGTGGGCGCCCCGGTGTCCGCAGAGCTTGTCGACACCTATCGTCTCCGGCCAGACGCCCCTCAAGACCAACGCCTCGAGGGTCTGCCATTCGGCACGCGTGGCGGTACCAGGATTCGGCACAACTTTCCGGTCGACGGCATCTACGTGATTCATACGCGGCTATCGCGACGCGCTGGAAACGGTGCCAACGAGGACATCGCGAGGTTCGACGAATCACACGATCTCGAGCTCACCCTGGACGGCGCCCGGGTCGAGGTGTTCACCCTGGCCGGCAGCCCTACCACTGAGGAGGACGCGCGTCGGTCGAGTTTGTACGGGGTTGCGAGCCGGAAGGATCTCGACGAAAGCTGGCAGGTACGACTTCCCGTCAAGGCCGGACCGCGGGACATTCAGGTCACGTTTCTCGCGCGCTCCAGTGTGGTGGACGATCGTGAAGTCCGCTTGCCCTTCGAACGACCAATCCACTACTCCGACGAGCGACGTCAGCCCTATCTC
Source organism: Vicinamibacterales bacterium (assembly GCA_965216615.1). Lineage (GTDB taxonomy): Bacteria > Acidobacteriota > Vicinamibacteria > Vicinamibacterales > UBA8438 > CAUZIB01. The sequence continues at coordinate 1,301,717 of CBDCGH010000023.1, forward strand.
GGCGAGGTCGTGATCAGAGGTCCGTTCGACTCATCAGGGTCTGGGGACACGCCAAGTCGTCGGCGCATCTTTGTGTGTCAGCCGGATTCTGCCGATGACGACCCAACGTGCGCTCGGACGATACTGGAGACGTTGGCCCACCGGGCGTACCGCCGCCCGGTTACCGATGGCGACCTCGAGCCGCTGCTCGCGTTCTATCGTGAGGGTACGGCCGAGGGCGGGTTCGATGCCGGGATTCAGCGAGCCCTCGAGTTTCTTCTCGTGAGCCCGGACTTCTTGTTCCGGGTCGAGCGCGATCCGGAGAACGTGCCGCCGAATACGGCGTATCGGATCAACGATCTCGAGTTGGCCACACGTCTCGCATTCTTCCTGTGGAGCAGCATTCCGGACGCAGAGTTGCTCGAGCTTGCCGAGCCCGCGGTATTGGACCGGCAGGTGCGCCGAATGCTCGCCGACTCCCGGTCCGACGCGCTGGTGAGCAACTTCGCTGCGCAGTGGCTGTTTCTGCGGAATCTGCCCGCGGTCACGCCCGACCCCAGGCAGTTCCCAGATTTCGACGAAGGGCTGCGTGAGGCCATGCGTCGCGAGACGGAGCTCTTCGTCGAGATCATCATCCGCGAGGATCGCGCCGTCACCGAGTTCTTGACCGCCGACTACACGTTCGTCAACGAGCGGCTTGCACGCCACTATGGGATTCCGCACGTGCAAGGCAGCCATTTCCGCCGCATTACTTTGCCTGACGACACTCGGGGAGGTCTGCTGGGGCACGCCAGCATATTGACCGTGACCGCGTACCCGCATCGCACCTCGCCCGTGCTGCGTGGCAAATGGGTGCTGGAGAATATTCTTGGGACCCCCCCGCCGCCGCCACCTCCCGACGTGCCGCCGCTGGAAGATTCGCCAGGCCCGACCCAGGTCCTCTCGATGCGCGAGCGGATGGCCCAGCACCGGTCGAATCCCACGTGCGCGGCCTGCCATGCGATGATGGATCCGCCGGGGCTGTCGCTGGAGAACTTCGACGCGATCGGGCGATGGCGTTCGGTCGATGCATCGTTCAGCCCGATAGATGCGTCTGGCGTCCTGCCGGACGGCACCGCGTTCGACGGGGCCGCCGGCCTCCGCCAGGCGCTACTCCGCCGTCCCGAGCAGTTCATCACGACGCTGGCCGAGAAGCTGTTGACGTACGCACTGGGCCGCGGCGTCGAGTACTACGACGCCCCAGCGCTGCGCGCGATTCTTCGAGACGCCGCTCGCGACGACAATCGCTTCTCGTCGCTGGTGTTGGCCATTGTGAACAGCACGCCGTTTCAGATGAGGAGATCGCCATCATGATCATCACGAAGCGTGCGCTTCCCCGCCGGACCGTGCTCCGGGGGCTCGGTGCCGCCGTGTCGTTGCCGTTGCTCGACGCGATGGTCCCAGCCCTCTCGGCCATGACCACCACGGCCGTTGATCCGATTCGGCGTCTCGGTTTTCTTTACGTGCCCAACGGCGTCGCGATGACCGACGCCGTGAATCATTGGACCCCGGACGGGGTGGGCACGGACTTCACGCTTTCACCGATCCTGAAGCCGCTCGAGTCTCTGCAGGAACATGTCGTGGTGGTGAGCGGCCTCAGTCACAAGGAGGCGGATTCGAAGGGAGACGGCAACGGCGACCATACCCGGGGCTCGGCCGCCTGGCTGAACGGGATTCGCCCGAAGCACACCGAAGGCGCGGATGTGCGGGCGGGCACGACGGCTGATCAGATTGCGGCGGCCGCGCTGGGTCAGGACACGCAGCTGCCGTCGGTCGAGATCGGGCTGGACCCGAACTACATGGTCGGCAATTGCGAGGGTGGGTACAGCTGCATCTACATGAACACGCTGGCCTGGCGCACCCCGACGACACCGCTCCCAGCCGAGGTGAATCCCCGCGTCGTCTTCGAGCGGCTTTTTGGCGAAGGCGGGACCCCGGCCCAGCGTGTAGCGCGGGCGCGACAGACACGTAGCGTTCTTGATGCGGTCCTCGAGCAGATGACGCGCCTGCAGCAGACGCTCGGGCCGGCCGACCGCGTCAAGGCCAGCGACTACTTCGATGCAGTACGGGAGATCGAGCGCCGCATCCAGCACACCGAGGAGCAAGGAGGGGCGGCGGTGCTGCCGGAGCTGGAACGCCCGATTGGAATTCCCGACACCTATGCGGAGCACGCCGCGTTGATGTTCGAGCTGCAGCGCCTCGCGTTTCAGGCCGACATCACCCGGGTCTTCACCTTCATGATGGGCCGTGAAACGAGCCCGCGCACGTTCCCGGAGATCGGCGTCTCGGAGCCCCATCATGGTCTGTCGCACCACGGCAACAACGCGGAGCAGATCGAGAAGTTCACGCGGGTGAACACCTACCAGGTGCAGCAGTTCGCGTCGTTCCTGGAAGCACTACGGGCAACGCCGGACGGCGACGGTACCCTGCTGGACAACACGTTGTTACTCTACGGGGGCGGGCTCAGCAACGGGAACGAACATTCTCACATCAACCTGCCATTCGTCCTGGCCGGCGGAGCGGCCGGGCGACTCGACGGTGGTCGTCACCTCGAGTATCCGATCGACACCCCGATGGCGAACCTCCTGCTCAGCGTCCTGGAGAAGGTCGGGGTGGCGGAGGAGCGGCTCGGTGACATCACCGGCCACCTACCGCTCGACCGTCAACCGTTGTCTGGCGTGTGATGAGGGCGTGCGAGTGAACGTTCAAAGTCGAGTCTGTCTGCTGCTGCTGGCTGGGCTGTTCAGCTTCGGCGCGACAGGCCGCGATCTGCCGCTCATCGAGGCGGTGAAGGCCAAGGATCCCGCGACCGTTCGTTCGCTCCTGCAGCGACACGTTGATGTCGACGGCTCGGAGCCCGACGGCACGACAGCGTTGCATTGGGCAGTCCACCACAACGACTCGGACATCGTTGCCCTCCTGCTCGAGGCAGGCGCTGGCGTGACGGCAACCAATCGGTACGGTGTGACGCCGCTGGCGCTGGCCGGCGAGAACGGCAACCGCGCGATCATCGACCGACTCTTGAATGCCGGCGCCGACCCCAACACGGCGTCCGCGGACGGCGAGACCGTCTTGATGACGGCGGCGCGCGCGGGCCGGGCCGACGCCGTCAAGAGCTTGCTCCGGCATGGAGCCGACGTCAGCGCGACGGAAGTCCAGCGACAGCAGACCGCGTTGATGTGGGCGGCACACTGGAACAACGCCGACGTCTCCGAACTGCTGATTCGGTTCGGTGCCAAGACTGATGCGCGCTCGACCGGCGGGTTTACCCCGCTATTGCTTGCAGCGCGTGCCGGGCACATCGAGACGACTAGGGCATTGCTCGCCGCGGGGGCGGAGGCCGACGACGCCCTTCCAGACGACGGACCGAGTGCGTTGGCGCTGGCCATCATCAACGCTCACTACGAGCTGGCTGCGGAGCTCCTCGATGCGGGCGCCGACCCAAACGTCGACGTTCAGGGGTGGACCGCGCTACACCAGGTGGCCTATACGCGCAGCCCCAACATTGGTCTAGCCAACCCCGGAGCCTTACCGACGGGGACGGTGAGCGGGCTGGCTCTGGTGAGTCGGCTTGTCGAGCACGGAGCGAACGTGAACGCGCGTCAGGCGAGAGAGCGGCAGCTCAAGAACGGACTCGACGATCGGAATGTCCTGAATCGGGTAGGTGCCACGCCGTTCTTGCTGGCTGCCAAGCATGCTGATGCCGCCCTCATGCGAGCGCTCGTCGCGCACGGCGCCGACCCGTTACTGACCAACGAGGATGGCACGACCCCCCTGATGGCCGCCGCCGGGGTCGGGATCTGGGTGGTGGGAGAAAGCCCCGGCACGAACGCAGAGGCCCTCGATGCCGTTCAGCTTGCTCTGGAGCTGGGCGGCGACGTGAATGCGGTCGACGACTACGGATACACGGCGCTCCACGGCGCCGCGCACCGCGGGTCTCCGGCCATCGTGCAGCTGCTAGCGGAGCACGGTGCGAAACTCGACGCGAAGCTGACCAAGACGAGCCCCAACGGCAATGGCGCAAAAGAAGGCTGGACACCGCTGACGATCGCGGAGGGCGTGTTCTACGCGAACACGTTCAAGCGGAACTTCGAGACCGCCGCTCTCTTGCGTGAGCTCATTGCGGAGCAGTCGCAGGTCCCGCGGACGGCCTGGGGTGACCCGGACCTTCAGGGCGTCTGGGACTACTGGACGTTTACGCCGCTCGAGCGACCGGTGGAATTCGCCGGAAGGGACGCGCTCACCGACGAGGAGGCCGCGCTCCTCGGTCAGCAGGGCCATGCCGACGCTCTGGCGAGGGACCGCGACGGGCCAGCCGAGGGGAGTCCCGGCGCGTACGGGCAGCAGGTCTGGACGGATCGCGCACGCGCCACGGCGCTCACGCAATCCTCACTGCTCGTCGATCCGCCAGACGGCAAGATCCCGCCGCTCACAGAAGCCGAAGCGGGCCGAATCGACGCGGCTCCGGCAACTGGAGCACGACCCGTCAGGACCCGGGCCAAGGGCATCGGGACCGACGGTCCTGAGGATCGTGGCCTCGCAGAGCGATGCCTCATGGGGTTCAGCACGGGACCGCCGATGCTTCCCGGAGGCTACAACAACAACGTGCAGATCGTGCAGTCGCCCGGGTACGTCGCGCTGATGGTCGAGATGGTGCACGACGTTCGGATCATCCCGCTTGACGGACGTCCGGCGCTGGATTCGAACATTCGGCAGTGGCTGGGGAGTTCACGGGCACGATGGGAAGGCGAGACGCTGGTCGTTGAAACCACGAATTTTACCGGCAAGGTTGCGAGCTTCAGCACGACCTTTGAATCGTGGGGAACCGGCACGAACCTGCGCCTCATCGAGCGGTTCACGCGGGTCGACGCGGACACGCTTCACTACGAGTTCACGGTTGATGACCCGACAGTCTTTAGCCAGCCCTTTTCAGGCAGCCTGCCGATGAACCGGAGCAACCTCCCGCTCTACGAGTACGCCTGTCATGAGGGCAACTATGGCCTTCACAACATCTTGAGCGGCGCTCGCGTCGCGGAGTAGATACGCGCGTCGGCTGAAGGCCAACACTAGGGGAGGGCGAGAGCGACGAGCCCGGCGTCGTTCGCCGTTCCATAGGCCAGTACGACGAGCTGGCGTCCATTCGCCAGATAGGTCATCGGCGCACCCGTCGGTGATGCTGGCAGCTCCACCGCGTGCACCGTCTCTCCAGTGCGCTTGTTGATGGCAAGCAGTACCGGCACCGTAGAGTACGACCGGGTCGCCAGCGCACGATCGTCGGTACGCCACAGATCGAGGTCGGGAACATCTCGGCGTCCGCGAAAACCGAGAAACAGCAGCGTCTTGGTGAGGAGCGGACCGGTGTAGGTCCCGCCGCCGAGCGGGCCGGGATCAGGCACGCCCATGTCGATGAGCTCCTGTCTCGGGCCTTCTCCCAATGGCACCATCCACGCTTGGTCCCCGGTGTTGAGGTCGAACGCGCTCAGCCGAACATATGGCGGCTTGAAGAGGGGCAGACCCCGAGGTCCCTGTAGTCCAGGCCGGCGGCGAAAGTATCGGAAGTCCGACTGGATCGGGTCGGGTCGGACCACCTGCGTGACGGTTAGCTCGGTTTTGGATGGCACATAGAGCCAGCCTGTCTCCGGATCGACCGCCGCGCCTTGCCAGTTTGCGCCGCCCCTCGATCCCGGCATGCTGATGGTCCCGCGCTTCCCGCTCTCCTCGGGCACCGGCGGCGTATACAAAGGCCCATAGGCGTAGTGCTGGAGGATCTCCTCCGCTTCCTGCCGCAGCTCGGGTGTGAAGTCGATGAGATTGTCGACCGACACGCCTTGACGATCGAAGGCCGGCGGCCTGGTGGGGTGCGGCTGGGTGGGGGATGTCCGCTCTCCCGGCACGGTGGACGCGGGGGCGGGCCGCTCCTCGATCGGCCAAACGGGCTCTCCCGTCACGCGGTCGAAGACAAAGGTGTAGGCCTGCTTGGTCACGACCGCCACCGCTTTGATCGGCTGTCCGTCGACCGTCACGTCGACCAGCACTGGCGCGGCGGCCGCGTCGTAGTCCCACAGGCCATGGTGGGCGAACTGGAAATGCCACACGCGTTCGCCGGTTCGGGCATCCAAACAGATGATGCTCTCGGCAAAGAGGTTGTCACCCAGCCGGTGGCCGCCGTAGTAGTCGTTGGTGGGCGTTCCGAGCGGGATATAGACGTAACCGAGCGCGGGGTCGGCGCTCAACGAACCCCAGGCGTTCGCGGCCCCGGTGTACCGCCATGAGCCGTTTTCCCAGGTCTCGTTCCCGAACTCTCCCTCTTGCGGGATAGTGTGGAATTCCCACAGCTCCTCACCGGTGCGAACATCGAAGCCACGAATATCGCCAGGAGGACCAAGCTGATATCTGAAGCTGTCAAAGATGACCGACCCGATAACGACCACGTCGCCGACGACCATGGGAGCCGACATGAGCTGGTAGTCGCGCCGCGAGATGGGACGCCGCAATCCTTGCGTCGCATCGATCGCCCCATCGGCGCCAAAGTCAGCGATGGGCTGGCCCGTCCGGGCGTCGAGGGCGTAGAGGTAGGCGTCGCCTGTAGGCAGGAAGACGCGCGCGTCCCGGCCATCCGACCAGTAGGCGACGCCCCGCGAGTTGAAGCCCGTGTTGGCGGGCCGCGCCCACTCCCACGTGCCAGGGTCGAAGACCCAGAGTGTCTCTCCCGTCGCCGCGTCGATCGCTGCCGCCTGGCTCAAAGATGTCTTGATGTACAGGACGTCATCGACGAGGACGGGTGTCGACTTGAACGCCGCCGGTAACGCCGGTAGGTCGCGTCGATGGGCCATGACGATCGGGTTGTCCGGCGACTGCCACTCCCACACGACTCGGAGCTCGTCGACATTGTCTCGGGTGATCTGATCCAGGGGGGAGTACTTGGTGCTGCCCGCATCGCCACCGTAGGCTGGCCAGTGTCCAGCCGGCACGCCGCCTTGGGCCTGGACCGTGAAGGTCACAACCGCGGCGAGCATCGCCGACCCCAGACGCCTCGTCGTGAGCATGACGGCGACGTTGTCGCTTATGAAATCCCGCCGCGCCATGTTCTGATCGCCGGCCCGATCTCGTCCGGGGAGTCTTCCTGAATGAAGTGGATCCCCTTGACCGTCACCTCTTGCTGATTCGGCCAGCTGCGGCAGAACTCACGCTGATCGCCACGGAGGATCGCCCCTGGCTCGCCATTGATGAACAGCTTGGGTAGGTCGCTGGTCTTTAACCAGTCCGCGTAGGCTTGAACAATCTCCACGACGTCTTTGGGCTCACCGTCGATCGGCAGCTCGCGCGGCCAGGTCAGCGTCGGCCGGCGATCCTCACCCGGCGCCAGGAACGGGCGTCGGTAGGCGTTTTTCTCGGCGTCACCGAGCTTGCGGAGAATCGACGCCGGCAGGACCTGCTCCACGAAAACGTTGTTCTCGAGCACCATCTCTTCACCCTGGGGCGAGCGGAAGGCCTGGAAGACCGGCGTCACGGCCTTGGGGAACTGCGCCCAGCTGAACGGGCAGACGATGGCCTCCATATACGCAATGCCCTTGACGGCGTCTCGATGGCGGTTCGCCCAATCGAAGCCGAGTGCCGAGCCCCAGTCGTGGACCACGAACGTCACGTTCCGGTTCACACCGAGCGTGTCGAGGAGGGCGTCGAGGTAGCGGCGATGCTCGACAAAGCCATAGCGGTCGGGACCTGAATCGTCGAGCTTCTCAGAGTCGCCCATGCCGATCAGGTCTAGTGCGATGCAACGGCCCGCGTCTTCGAGGTGCGGGATCACGTTTCGCCAGAGGTACGAGGAGATCGGGTTGCCGTGCAGGAAGACGATCGGATCGCCCTCGCGATCGCCGGTGTCGAGATAGGCCATGCGTGTGCCGAGCACCTTCTGGTATCGCTTCGGGTAGCGCTCGAGTCCAGACACGTCGACGTCGCCATCCAGCCCTGGCATGGTGTACGCCACTGCCGCGCCGTCGGTGTTCGCGAGGCGAATCGGAATGATCTCTTTGTACGCGCCAGAGTTCCACCACCCGAGCACGTGTTCTGTCGTCGGGAAACGGAGGATCACGTTGTGATTCGTGAGGAGTTCGCCTTCGAGCCGGGTGCCCGGATCGGCGGCGAGGATCCATCCCTTGAAGGGTTTCATGGTGCGCAAGATGCCGTTCTTGTAGGCGGCGAACGCTCCGCGATCGGTGACCTGCACGTGCGCGACGACGTATGCGGACATTCTGTGTGACGCCTCTCGGGAGAATGCAGAGTACAGTACTTGGTGGTTCGAGGCGGGTTCCTGACTACCGGGAGGCATCGCCATGATTGGGTGCTACTGTCGAAGAAAACTGGAAGGGACGTCCGATGGCGCGTGAAGTCGTAGTGGTGAGTGGAGTGCGAACCCCGGTCGGCGGGTACGGCGGCAGCCTGAAGGACATTTCGCCAAGCGAGCTCGGGGCACATTGTGTGCGTGAGGCCGTCAGCCGTGCCGGCATCGAGCCGAGCGACGTTGGCCACGTTGTGTTTGGCAACGTCATCCACACCGACTCGCACGATCACTACCTGGCACGCGTGGCGGCTCTCAACGGCGGACTTCCGCATGAGACCCCAGCCGTAACGGTCAACCGATTGTGCGGAAGTGGCTTGCAGGCCGTTGTGACCGCCGCCCAAACAATCATGCTGGGGGACGCCGATGTCGCGCTCGCCGGCGGCGCCGAGAACATGAGCCGCAGCCCGTACCTGTCGCCGTCGACGCGATGGGGAGCGCGGATGCGAGACACGACGCTGGTCGACATGATGGTGGGCGCGCTGAGCGATCCGTTCGACGACTGCCACATGGGCATCACAGCCGAGAACCTCGCCAAGAAATACAACATCACCCGGGAGGATCAGGACGCGCTCGCCGTTGAAAGTCACCGCCGCGCGGCGCAGGCAATCGCGAACGGCTACTTCACGGACCAGATCGCGCCCGTTGAAGTGAAGGTGAAGCGCGACACCGTGCTGTTCGATACCGACGAGACGGTTCGAGCCGACTCGTCGCTCGAGAAGCTGGCCCGGCTGAAACCGGCGTTCGACCGGGAGGGCACGGTGACAGCCGGCAACGCCGCGAACATCAACGATGCCGCCGCGGCCGTCGTGCTCATGGAGCGCGGTCTTGCGGAGGAGCGCGGCATCATGCCCCTTGGCCGGCTCGTCGCCTACAGCTACGCCGGTGTCGACCCCAAGTTCATGGGCATTGGCCCGGTGCCGGCTGTCCGCAGCCTCCTCGACAAGACGGGACTTTCGCTCGACGAGATGGATGTTATCGAGCTCAACGAGGCGTTTGCCGCCCAGGCACTATCGGTCTGCCGCGAGCTCGACATGCCCGCCGACCGCGCCAACCCAAACGGGAGCGGCATCTCTCTTGGTCACCCGATCGGCGCTACAGGCACGGTGCTCACCGTGAAGGCGCTCTACGAGCTTGCCCGTATCGGCGGCAAGCGGGCGCTCGTGACGATGTGTATCGGCGGCGGCCAAGGGATCGCCGCGATTTTCGAGCGAGACGTCTAGAAGTCAGCGTCCGGCCTGGTCAGCGAGATCGGCCTTGCGCGCGCCGCCGAGCATGTTCGGCACGGAGTAGTTGCCTTCGTGGCAGGCGTACTCGAAGATCGTCGCATTGGTCTTCCGCAAGGACTGTGTCGCGGTCCACGGGCTCTCCCACATGGTGTGATCGTACACGGTGAACTCGTACGTCATCACGCCGGCGCTGACCCGGGTGAAGCGCTCGACGAGCCGGCGGGCGTCACGACTGGCGCCGATGAGCAGCATGTCGCGGTCGAAGTTCGTCGTTTCTACCACGAGTGTATCGCCTTGCCAGTGGCCTCGTGAGTCGCCCTGTCCCTGCCGTACCGCCGCGTGGGGCCGCCCATCCAGCGGGACGATGCGCGTGGAGCCCATCATCTCGACTGACCTTGCCCCCTGAAACCGAACCAGCCCGAACGTTAGAATTCGGGCGGTGGGACAGGAGGCAGGATGCCACGGAAGCGGTACAGCACGGAACAGATTGTCACGAAGCTGCGGCAGGCTGAGGTGGAGCTCGGGCGCGGCCTGCGCACGCCGGAGATGTGCAAGAAGCTGGGGATCAGCGAGCAAACGTACTATCGCTGGCGGAAAGAATACGGCGGCTTGCGCCTCGACCAGGCGAAGCGGTTGAAGGAGCTTGAGCGGGAGAATGGGCGGCTGAAGAAGCTGGTCGCGGACCAGGCCCTCGACAACATGATTCTCAAAGAGGTGGCCTCGGGAAACTTCTGAGCCCGTCCCGACGCCGGCAGGCGGTGGCGTACGTCCGCCGCCGGTTTCCGGTCTCGGAGAGGCGGGCCTGTCGCGTGATTGGCCACGCGCGGTCGACGCACCGGCATGCGGGCGCGGTGCCGGCGGATGAACCGCGGTTGGTGGATCGGATGATCGAGTTGGCGACAATGTATGGGCGGTATGGCTATCGGCGGATTACGGGGCTGCTGCGGGGGGAGGGCTGGCTCGTGAATCACAAACGGGTGGAGCGGCTGTGGCGACGGGAAGGGCTGAAGGTGCCGCAGAAACAGCCGAAGCGCGGGCGGCTGTGGCTGGCTGATGGGTCCTGCGTACGAAGACGCCCGACGTATCGGCATCACGTCTGGGCCTATGACTTTGTCGCGGAGCGGACCCATGACGGCCGGCCGTTGAAGATCTTGGCGGTCGTAGATGAGTATTCGCGCGAGTGTCTGGCGCTGGTGGTGGCGCGACGGCTGCGGTCGATCGACGTGCTCGAGACGTTGGCGGGACTCTTTGTGACCCACGGAGTCCCGGCGCACATCCGCTCGGATAACGGTCCTGAGTTCACGGCGACACTCGTGCGGCTGTGGCTCGAGGCTCTGGACGTCGAGACATTATTCATCGAACCCGGCAGTCCGTGGGAAAACGGCTATGTGGAATCGTTCAACGGCAAGCTACGCGATGAACTGTTGGACCGCGAGATCTTCTTCACGTTGGCGGAAGCGAAGATCTTGATCGAACGATGGCGGCGGGAGTACAACACGGTGCGGCCCCACAGTGCGCTGGGCTACCGTCCACCAGCCCCGGAAACGATCATGCCGGCGACGCTTGGGAGCTTAGAAATGAGTCCAGCTCTCTCATGAGAACTGGCTCGACCAGGGGGGGCAGGTCAGATCACGCTCGAGGATCCTGAAACGTGGACGCAACCGTGGACCGCGGAGATGATGCTGTCGAGCACGGACGATTCCGTCTTTGAGTACGCCTGTCACGAGGGCAACATCGGCCTCGCTGGCATCCTCGCGGGGACCCGTGTACTAGAGCGGGCCCACACACCCTGACCGAAGTACCGGAGGAGTAAACCCGAATGACCGATTCACGTTCGTTGTGCCTCTGCACCATCCTGCTAGTGCTGACGGCAGCCTGTGCGGCGCCCGTAGAGGAGGCGCCTTCCCCGGTTGCGATGCTGTCTCCCGGCGCTTCGGTGACGGTCACCGGCGGCGAAATCCAGGGCGCTGCCTCGGATACGAACCCGGACGTCATCGCGTTCAAGGGCGTCCCGTTTTCGGCGCCGCCGGTCGGCGATTTGCGCTGGCGCCCACCGGAGCCCATCGTGGCGTGGGACGGCGTTCGAGACGCCACCGAACCAGGTCCGATTTGCATGCAGCCCGGACCCCAGGGGCAGAGCGAGGATTGTCTATTCCTTAACATCTGGGCACCGCGCGAGTCGATGGAGCCGCGCCCGGTCATGGTCTGGATTCATGGTGGCGGCTTCGTCAGTGGGTCGGGCTCGGACGCGCTGACTGATGGTACGAACCTCGCTTCGCGGGGCGTCGTCGTCGTCACGATCAACTATCGCCTCGGCGCCTTCGGCTTCCTGGCGCATCCGGCGCTGTCGGCCGAGTCGGCGCACGACGCATCGGGGAACTACGGTTTGCTCGACATGGTGGCGGCGCTCGAGTGGGTCCGCGACAACGCAGCGACGTTCGGCGGCGACCCGGACCGGGTGACGATCTTCGGGGAGTCGGCAGGTGCTGGTGCCGTCATGTCGGTCATGCTCATGCCGCAATCCGGCGGGCTGTTTCATCGCGCGATTGCAGAGAGCAGCTTCATCAACGGTTGGGACCGGCGCCTGAATGAGTCGTTTGGTGGCTCGACATCAGCCGAAGCGCAGGGTGTCGCGGTGGCCGAGGCGCTGGGAGCCACAGGCGATGACGGGCTCTCGGTAGTGCGTGCCGCGACGCCGGCCGAAGTGTTCGAAGCCGTGGGTACCGCCAGCCTCGGTGGGCTGTCCTGGGCGCCGAATGTCGATGGCTGGTCCATTCCCGACGATCCCGTCCAGATGTACGCAAACGGGCAGCAGCACCATGTGCCGCTGATCACGGGGATGAACGGGAACGAAGGCTCCATGATGACGGGGCAGCTGCAGATGGATGACGTCGCGGCCTTCGAAGCGCACGTGCAGACGACCTACCCGAGCGTGGCCGAGCAGGCGCTTGCGCACTACGCGGTGTCGTCTCCGGAGGAGGCGAAGCCCGGGATCGATCACCTGTTCCACGACATGTGGTTCGCCGGGCCGGTTCGAACTCTGTCGAGCCACCACGTGAAGGCGCCGGCGCCCGTGTGGCTCTATCACTTCACGCTCGTCCCGCCGACCGGAATGGGGGCGAACCTGGGGTCTCATCATGCGGCTGAGATCACCTACGTCTTCGGCAACATGATCGATAGGGGCAGTCAGTCGGTGGACACCCCGCCACACCCGATGCTCGTTGGTGATTGGACCGACGCGGACCGCCGGGTGTCGACCGCGATGATGGACCACTGGACGCAGTTCGCCGCGACCGGCAATCCGAATCGTGTCGGCCTCACAGAGTGGCCCGAGTTTGATGATTCGGACCAGCACCTGACGTTCGGCGACCCGCTGGAGGTTGGCACCGGGCTGCATGCGGCCGGCGCCGACTTGTACACCACCTACAGCACCCAGCGGCGCAGTTCCGATTAGTCTCAGCAATCGGTGCCGCACGGCGCGCCGGGACCGGCGAGTCGCGGTCAGTCCGACAAATCACGAGAGTTCGACCCTGCGTACGCCCGGGACAGCGTCGAACCCGCGGTCGAACGTGGCGATCCACTCGATGTCGTGGTTTCGCATCACCGCCGCATGCACCGCGTCGCGCGCCGACAGTCGCTCGACCTCGGAGAGCAGATCCCGCGCGCCATCCGTGTCGGCTAGCGTGACGTCGAAGATCACGGGACAGGTCTGGACAAACAGGTTGTAGACCGTGCGGGCGAGGTCGCGTCTCCCGAGGCCGGCGTAGCGATAGAGAATCTCCTGGAGCACCTCGGTGCTGGTGCATCCGTCGATCGCGCCGTCACGCACGCCTTCGAGGAACGCCCTTGATGGCTCGCGATTGTCGTGCGGTCCGCCGGCCACATACATCGGGATGTTCGAATCAATGAAGACCTTCACGAGCGTCCGGCCTCGATCTCGGTGAGCATCTGCTCGATATCGCCGGTTGGCGCGTCAAGTGTCGCGAGCCCCTCGACCGGATCGGCCGGCTGCTCATCGCCGGTTTGTCGTTTCAGCGCTGACCGCACCGCTCGGCGGACCCACTCGCCCTTGGACATGTTCAGGCGCTGTGCAGCCTTTTGAATCCGGCCGTCCAGATCTTTCGGCACCAGGAGCTGAAGTCTGTGACTCATATGAGCATGCTAACATGTGTATAGAGTAAAGAAAAGCAAGCGCTGGGCGTTCGTCCGTCTACAGTGACCTTCGATCCCCGCTAGGCAAGCGTTGCGCGTTAATAGTCGGCGGCGTCGAGCGATGCGCGGATGATCTCGGTGTCGTTTCGTTGGAAGATGTGCCGATTCGCGTAGGCCGGGTGCGACCAGTTGACGAGGCGGTCAAACAACCTGCGCGGCCCAAACCCGGCGCTGCTGGTTGGTTCGATGAGCTTGGTTCGGCTTCGCTCGACGTATCCCTCTGGTGTGAATTGCGCGATGATGAGGAACCCGTCGTCGTTGTTCACGAAGTAGCGGTCGCGGTGCTTGACGAAGAACGCCGTGCCCCAGCGGGCCTGCGCGACCATCTCGTCGCTCATCCAGACCCGCTCGCCGGTGGCCGCCTCGAGCGCGCGTAGCTCCCCATAGCTGCAGACGCCGTAGACGTGGTCGTCCTCCATGATCGGCGTCGTGATCATGGCATGCAGCCCATCGGTCTCGCCTGGCATCTCGCTGCGGCTCTGGCCCTTCCAGAGCCGGCTGGCCGACGGACGATCCTGGTCGAGCTTCATCATGAGCGATCCACCGTAGAACTGTGTGACGAGGAGATAGTTGCCGCTGTGCACCGGCGTGGCCACCGACATGCCGGCTCCAACCTCCCACTCCTCCTCCCAGTACGGCTCACCCGTGCCTGGGTCAAGTGAGACCAGTGCCGCCGGGTGCCAGACGATGAGCTGCCGCCTGCCGATGAGCTGCCGCCTGCCGCCTGCTTCGATGATGATCGGTTGTGGGTATCCGATCTCGCGAGTCACCTCGAGCGACCGCCAGACTTCTTCCCCTGTCCGTTTGTCGAACGCCATGACGAGACCGCCTTCGGCGCCGACTGCGGTGATGAGGTGGTCACCGTCGACGATAGGCGCCGACGTGATGCCGAATGTTGGAATCCGGCTGTCGTAGTCCTTGATGAAGTCTTTCTGCCAAATGATGTCGCCGGTCTCGACCGACAGACACAACAAGGCGCCCGCCGCACCGGCCACGTAGACCCGGTCGCCATCGACGGTCGGGGTTGCTCGCGGTCCAACGGCGTACGAGAACATCAGCATCCGGTACGTCGTGGGCCACTCGGTGACCCAGAGCATCTCCCCGGTTTCCTCGTCGAGCGCGATCGCGCGCTCGGTACCGTCCACGGTGCGCGACTCCGGATCTTCGCCCCAGTCGGTGATGAAGACGCGACCATCGGCAACCGCCGGCCCGGAGTAGCCGGTGTTGAGCGGAACCCGCCACTTCACCTTCAGGGTCTCGGGAAGCTCCTCGACGATGCCGGTCTCGGACCACACGCCGACCCGGTCTTCGCCGCGCCACTGCGTCCAGTCTTCCGCACTGGCGGACGGCGCCGCCAGGAGAGCGCAGCCGGCTAGCAGCAGGCAGCCGCGCGCACATCGAGCAAGGCGATCAAGTCTGTCTTGTGTCATCGAATCGAATTCTCCGGAAGTTCGTCTATTGAGGTGGTGCGTCCTTGTCGGGAGCCGTTTGTGGTCCCATGGCGCGCCCGCCGTCTCGATAGGGTCGGTGGCACGCTTCGCAGGCAGCCGCCATTCGGTTGCCTGCTTCGAGGACACCGGCCACGTCTCTTGCCTCGGTTGCTCTCAACGCGTCGGTGCCGGCAGCGACCAGCTCGCCGGCCATCTCCATCCACTGGTCGGTGTCCTTCGCCCGGCCCTCCATCATGAAGAGGTTGCCGGCCTCGGCGAGAACGATGGCGGCGTTCCGGACCGTCAGCCACTCTTCATCGGTTTCGGGGGCCGCCCGTCCCACATTGAAAATCGTGTCGGATGAGGGCGAGATCATCGATTCCTGAATCTGCTTGATCGTGGCCACGGGCTCAGGGCCTCGCGACTGGCGCGCCAGGCTAGCCACCGTCGGGGTCACCGTAGCCGTCACTGCCACCACTACCACCACTGCCACGAACAGAAAGACGCTTCTGTTTTCCAGCACGGTCGTTCCTCCGCGTCCCGCAAATCGTAGCGACGGTTTACGAGTATCGCAAGCGGGCGATCAGTACTTGGGCGGTTCGTAATAGCGAGTCTTGATCTGGCCACGCACCGACGAGAGCAGAAACCGCTGCGTCATCATCAGTCGGGGCGTCGGCCGGGTGTTCGGACATCGCGCATGCAGGACCTGCAGGTTCATCAGATAGACGTCGCCCGGCTCTCCAATCAGCTCAACGACCTCGAGGTCGACGCCCCGGACACGTTCGGTCGTCTCGAACAGTCCGTCGCATTCGGGGCTGTCTCTCGCCAACAAGTCGCGGAAAAACGGCTCTCGCTCAAGCTCTCGGTTGACGTCCTTGATCGGGACGGCCACGCCATCGCTGAGCAGCCGGTGTGACCCGGTCACGGCCGCCGTGCCACCGCCCCAGGACTCAACGGTGTCGAGGAACGTGAACATCTGCAGGCCGACGATTCCGGCCTTCGGCAGACGGGGCACATCGACGTGCCACGGAAGCGGACCACGCTTTTGGTTCGACGGCGGGCGCGCATCCTCGGGCGCCCGGTCGGTGGCGAAGTGCTGCTTACCTGGTCTGGAAAACAGGAGCTCCGGCTTTTCTGACCACGGTGTCAACTCCGCCCCATCGACCAGCTCCGCCATCGCGTCGTGCACACGCGGCGTCATGAAACCGCCGCGGTCCGTCGACTTCTTGAGGCGTTTCAGCAGTCTGCTGAACGCCACGGATGAGCCTTGGTGCCAGCGGCCGTCCTTCCAGAACCCATGTTTCTCGAACAGCCGGAAGATTTCCTCCCGGCTCCGCTCGGCGTTCTCGGGCGGAAGAATGCCCGGAAGGCGCAGCAGGCCACGCGTCCTGAAGAGCGCCTTGTCGGGCTCAGTCAGCATCGCGTTCTCGATACTGCCGTCGCCACATTGCCGGCGTCACGCCGCATGTCGGCCATCGGCATCCTCCTGACTACAGCAGTTCGCGAAACTGTTCTTCGGTGAGTCCCGCGTCACGGACGATGCCTCCCATCGTGTAGGCGTTGACGGGGTTGTGCCGAGGAATCGTGAGAATGCGTGAGCCGTCCGTCATCACTTCATGCGAAGTACCCGGAAGTCGACCTGCTCCAGAGCTCTGACGGCGTTCTTGTGGTTGATGCCCGCGATCTTCGGCACACTCAGGATGCCACTTCTATCTCTCGAACCGTTGCATTCTCGAGGAGCTCATCGCGCGCGGCGAGATACTCCTGGATAGCAGCCTCTATGTTCTGGAGCGCTTCCTCCTCCGAAGCCCCCTGAGACCAGCAGCCAGGCCCCCTGAGACCGGGAACGGAGACGCTGTATCCTTCCTCGCTTTGCTGCAGTGCAATCTTGTACTTCATCGCTGGACCACCTTCAGCCATCATAGCCGCTGCGGTTGAACCGGTCTAACTTACGGTGTCAGGTTGTGAACGGTCCTGGGCGCCCGGCAGACGTCGCCAGGCTCCGCGAGCGAGTCGACCGCGTCGAGCAGCTCTGGGGTCATCAGCTTGCGGAACGCTCCGGTGTGCTTGATGCCCTTCCTGAGCTTCGAACTGGCCTTGTACGGTGGGAGCTGATCGAGCCCGGCGAAGGTCCACTACCTGCTGGTCAGGCAGGAAACGCTCCAGGCGGAGTAGGCCCTGCGATCGAAAGGTTTCTTTGTGACTCTCGGTGATCATCTTCGAACATCTAGTAATAACATGGTTCGGTAGCGACCATCCTTGGACGGACAGCTTTGGGGGATTCGATGAGATACAGGGCGTTGGCGACGGTTTCTCAGGTTCTTACACTCGTGCTGGTGAGCGCCGTGATGGTCGCTGCCCAGACAGCACCGAATGAGTGGACGATGCTGCGGACTGCGGACGGGCGTCCGGATCTGCAGGGCGTCTGGTCCAACAACAGCGCGACGCCATTGGAACGCCCGGTGCAACTCGCTGACAAGGCGACGCTCACCGACGAAGAGCGGGCCAAACTGGCCGCGAGGGCTCAGGAGTTGTTTGGTGGCGATGGCGACGCCGCGTTCGGGGACGCGGTCTTCACATCCGCGCTCGCCGAGGCCGACGAGTACACGTCAAATGACGGCGGCACCGGCAACTACAACGGTTTCTGGGTGCCCCAGCGCGATTTCGACAATCGCACGTCGCTCGTCGTCGATCCGCCCAGCGGCCGTATCCCGCTGAACGATGACACGAGGGTGGCGCGAGCGGCGCTCCGTCCGGATCGCACGACGAAACCCGACGGTCCCGAGGAGGCCGGTCTGGCTGTGCGGTGCATCTCGTTCGGCGGGCCCTATATCTGGGCGGGTTATAACAGCTACCACCAGATCATCCAAACCAAGGACCACGTGGTGATCGTGCAAGAGATGATTCACGACGCTCGGATCATCCCGATCACGGATCGACCTCACATCGATGACGACATTCACCAATGGCACGGCGATTCGCGGGGCTACTGGGAGGGCGATACGCTCGTGGTCGAGACGACGAACTATCGGACGAGCGAGGGGAACACCCCGGTCTTCTTCACCGGCGGTGGAACGGAGAACCGCCGAATCGTCGAGCGCTTCACCCGCGTCGGACCCGACACCATCCAATGGTCCGTTACCCTCGAAGATCCGGCGACGTGGACGCAGCCCTGGACCGCGGTGATGATGCTGTCAAGCAGCACAGACGCCATGTTCGAGTACGCGTGTCACGAGGGGAACATCGGCCTGAACGGCATCCTCGCGGGCACGCGCGTCCTGGAGCAGGCTGCAAGCCAGGATTAGCGAGCCGTCATCACCCGCCGGACGTTCCCTTCGAGAGTTTCTTGAACGACTCGCGAACGAGCTTCTTCAGAACGTTCGTGTCGACGTCCTCGAGCTTCTTGATGTAGAGGCACGACTTCCCGGTCGTGTACGTACCGAGCCCCTTCATCAGCGCATCGTACCGGGGGAAGCCCGTCATGATGTAGAGGGTCAGGCTCTGCTTGCGAGGTGACACCCCGGTCGCCATCCAGTCACCCTCGCGGCCGCTGGCATACGTGTAGTGGTAGCTGCCAAAACCGATGATGCTGCCGCCCCACATCTTCGGGCGCTCACCCGTGACGTCGGCCATCAGCTTGACGACAGCTCGGCAATCGTCACGCCGCTTCTCGTTCTCGATACCGTCGAGAAAGGCCGCGACCGACGCGTTGTTCTTCTTCGTCTTGAGCTCGGACATGACGCCGAGTGTAGACTACCGAAGCGGCGGAGGACATCGATCGGGCGTTGTTGACCGTCGATGACAACGGAGGCGGGAATGGGCGGACGCACGGCAAAGGGGACGCAACGACGCGCGGGAAGTGTCCGCACGCTGGCACGGCGGCTCGAAGCGGCGGTTGGCAGGGAGTACGCCAAGACGATGCTGGAGGTTGCGGAGGCGTTGGCGATTTTCGAAGTGCAGCTGGAGCGCGGCGAGTACCGCCAGGTACGCACAGAGCTCCTGCAATTGCGCCGGGCGCTGGAGGCGGCGGCCCGGGACGTCGGGATGTAAGCTGAGTTCGCCGCATTAGCCCGAGGCTGCAGCCGCGTCGATGTCGAGGCCGACGGCTCGCATGAGCGCCAGCGCGTTCCCATGTGTGGCCCGGCCCTCGCGTAACCGGTAGTCAAACGAGAGCTCTCCAGCCTTCACCTGGTCCGCAAAGTGGACGTTGCGGGCGCGCGACCCGAGCCGGTCGCCGATCGCCGACAGGGCGAGGTCGTGCGTCGTCACCATGCCCACAGCGCCGACGCTTACGAGAAACTCCAGGACGCCGTGCGCGCCTTCGACCCGATCGTGAGAGTTGGTGCCGTGGAACAGCTCGTCCATGAGAAACAGAAGGCCGTCGCCGCCCTTCGCGATTTCCACGAGCTGTTTGACTCGTAAGATCTCGGCATAGAACTTCGACCGCCCGGCGAGGAGCGAGTCCTGCACCCGCAGCGTCCCGCCGATGGCTGTCGGCGACAGCCGGAGCGCGCGGGCCCGCACGGGCGCTCCGGCCAACGCGAGCACGCCGTTGACGCCGACCGCGCGCAAGAGCGTCGTTTTTCCCGACATGTTCGACCCGCTCACGACGATGAGCTGGGGAGCGGACCCAAGTCGCATGTCGTTCGTCACGGCCTCGTCAGCTGGGAGCAGCGGGTGCGCCAGCTGCTCGGCCTCGTACACGGGCGGAGTCGTGGGCTCGAGCAGCTCGGGGAAGGGATCGGCTCGATTCTCGAATCGGTAGGTCCCGAATGCCGCCAGCGCTTCGAACTGGCCGGTCACGCTCAACCACTCGGGGACCGACGCGCCGAAGCGTGCGCGCCACGTTTCTACCGCAGTCGCGCACTGGACGCCCCATAGGAGCACGGCCGCGATGGGCGCGAACATCATGTTGTGCTGCCAGTCGTGCATCTGGATGAACCAGTCCAGTCGCCGGACCGCGGCGGGTGCCTCCATCGCACCCGACGTGAGCACCGCGTGAAGGCGACGCAGCTCGACGGCGTGGTACGACTCGTCCCGCAGGCGTGCCAGCACCCGGGCGAGCACCATCAGCTCACGCGCGGGCTCCGAGGATCCGTGGAGCACCTGACCGGCCCTGCGTCCGACCGCCAGGCCGACCGCGCCGTTGACGAGGAGCATCAGGAGCGGCGCGACGCCCGCCACTGCGCCGATGCTCCACGCGGCAATCGAAACGACGGCGCCGAGCGCTAGCACCGGGCCAGCGAAACGAAGCCAGCCGATCGGAAGCTTCGGCGGTGCTTGGGCCCACGCGATCAGCGTGGCCGAGTCGACGTTCTGACGCGCCTCCACGCCCCAGGTGTACAGGTCCTCCCTGAGCTGAGCGCGGTCGGACATGTCGGCGACCGCGGCTTGACGTGCACGAACCGTGTCGGGATCGGCCGCCTCGAGCAGCCAGCGCGCCAAGGTTTCCTCGCCCGTCATCGTCTGGCACGTGTTGATGAGCTGAAACAGCGAGTCGTCCCCAAACAGGTCGAGGTCTCGCGCGTACGGATGGTCGTCGTCGAGAAACCTGCCTCCCGACTCACCCTCGCCGGCCCATCGGTTCTCGAGCCGCGCCAGCCCACGCTCGTACCATTGCACACCGCGCTCCGCCGTCTCCCGCCTTCTGATGACGCGATCGTGGGTTTGAATCAGGACGGCAAATATGACGCCCGGAACGAGTAGCCACCATGCGGAGATCCAGTTGTGCCAGAACGCACTCCAGGCGAGGGCGAGCGTGACACCGACAACGACGAGCCTCGCGACGCTGAGACGCCGGTCGGCCGTCGCATGCGCCGCCTCGCTGATCCGCCGCGCGGCGCGCTGCGTGTCGTAATGCGTGTGGGGCGCATCGTTGGTCACCTGATGATTGTAGAGCCGGTTCACGAACCCCGTCGGCGTCCCGAGGCTCGCGAGAGGAGCGGGAGCGCCGTCGAGTACTTGACCTGTCTCAGCGCGAAGCTTGACTTGATGCTCGCCACTCCTGCCGTCCGAGTCAGTGCCGTCTCCAGAAAGCGCTCGTACGATTCGACGTCTGGGACGACGACCCTCAGCAAGTAGTCCGCGTCGCCGGTCATCAGGTAGCACTCCATGACCTCGGGGTGACGCCTGATGGCCGCTTCGAATGTCTCGAGCCGCTTTTCGACCTGCTGGACCAGTGTGATCCGCACGAAGACGGTCACGCCGAGTTGGACGGCGCTCGGGTCGACGAGTGCCGCGTACCCCCGAATGACGCCGGCGTGTTCGAGTGCGCGGACGCGCCGCAAACATGGAGCTGGGGTCAGACCGATGCGCTCGGCGAGGTCGACGTTCGACAGACGCGCCTCGTCCTGGAGGCACCGCAAGATGCGGAGATCGATATCGTCGATCGCTAGCGGTCCGGTGCCGCGAGTAATCGGCTGCGATCGCGGCTTCTCGCTCAGACCCGGCTCCTTCGGGTCGGTGTCCAGCGGGAGTGCGGTGGAGTATTTCAACCTCTTCAGTGCGAAGCTGGACTTTATGCGCGCCACTCCATCGATGCGCGTCAGCGACGTCTTCAAGAAACGTTCGTAGCCCTGCACGTCAGTCGTCACGACGCGGAGCATATAGTCGGCATCGCCGGTCATCAGGTAGCACTCCAGCACGTCTGGCCGCCCGATGATCGCCTCCTCGAACGCCTCCAACAGCGCCTCGCGCTGCAAGTTCAGGGACAGCTCGACGAAGACCGTGACGCCGAGTCCGACCGCCTTCGGTTCGACCAACGCGACGTATCGACGGATCACACGCGCCCGCTCCAGAGCCCGGACCCGTCGCGCACACGAACCGGCGGATATGCCGACGTCGGCGGCGAGGCGCAGATTGGAGACCCGAGCCTCACGCTGGAGGAGAGACAGGATCCGATGGTCCGGATTTGCCGACTGTGTAGCCATATATATCTACTATTGATACGTAACTAGCAATAATACGTTCTTATTGAGTGTAATTTGCCAATATCTAGCAATCCTTGCTCGCTCAGATCCGACTATTATCCAAAGTGATCCGATGACGACTCAGTCGCCGATGACCCATCCGCCCCAGCGTGCCCCTGAGCATCTGTGGTACCTCCGGTCGCTCGAGCAGAAGGTGCTGTGGCTGTCATCGTGGATCATTCACCACGCGAACCGCGTGCGCCCCGCGCGCGACGGACTCAAGGTCGGCGGGCATCAAGCGTCGTGTGCATCGATGGCGACGATCATGACGGCGCTCTACTTCGACGTCTTGCGGCCCGATGATCGGGTCGCGGTCAAGCCGCACGCCAGCCCGGTCTTCCACGCGATCCAGTATCTCTTCGGGCGGCAGACCCGGGAGCGCTTGATGCAGTTTCGGGCGCTGGGTGGCGCGCAGTCGTATCCCTCGCGAACGAAAGATGCCGACGACGTCGACTTCTCGACCGGCTCCGTCGGCCTGGGCGTGGCGATGACGGCGTTTGCTGCGCTCGTCCAGGACTATCTGCGGTTGAAGGGCATTGGCACCTCGAGGCCCACCGGGCGGATGGTCGCGCTGGCGGGTGACGCCGAGTTCGATGAGGGCAATGTCTTCGAGGCGCTCTTCGAGACGTGGAAACACGATGCTAGGAACATCTGGTGGGTGATCGACTACAACCGCCAGAGCCTCGACTCAGTGATGGTCGATCGCTTCTCCGAACGGCTGGAGCATCTGTTCGAGGCGATCGAGTGGCGGGTCGTTGTCCTGAAATACGGCACGCTGCTGAACGCGGCTTTTGCCGAGCCCGGAGGGGCCGCGCTGCGTGAGTGGATCGACGCTTGCCCGAACTCCCTGTACTCGGCGTTCGCCTATCAGGGCGGCGAGACCTGGCGCGACCAGCTGACTCGCGAGCTCGGTCAGGTTGCCGGCATTCCCGAATTGCTCGATCGCCACGATGATGCGTCGCTGCATCGATTGATGACGAACCTGGGGGGGCATGATCTGGAGACGTTGCTCGATGGCTTTCACGCGATCGAGGACGATCGACCCACCTGCTTCATTGCCTACACGATCAAGGGCCATCAGCTGCCGTTCGAGGGACACAAGGACAATCACGCGGGTCTGATGACCGAAGCGCAGATGGCATCGCTGAAGCACGACATGAACATCGTGGACGGCGAAGAGTGGGAGCCGTTTGCGGGCCTTGAGCCATCGGAGAGCGAGCTGCGCGAGTTCTTGGAGTCGGTGCCGTTCAACAAGCGGTTGGCCGTGGACGAGCGGCCGGACGCCCCGCGTATCGCGATACCGAGCCAGTTTGCGACGCCGCCTGGCGACTCGACCTCGACCCAGGAAGCGTTCGGCCGGGTGCTGGCCGACCTGTCGCGTCAGCATTCCACCCTGGCCGACCGGATTGTCACGACGTCTCCCGACGTCACGGTGTCGACCAACCTCGGGTCGTGGGTGAACAAACGAGGGATTTTTGGGAGCCAGCAGCAGCGCGACGTCTTCAAGTCGCAGCGAATCGTGTCCGCTCTGAAGTGGGACATCCTGCCGGCCGGGCAACACATCGAGCTGGGTATTGCCGAGAACAACCTCTTCATCCTGCTTGCCGCGATGGGCCTGTCGGATTCGCTGTTCGGGGAGCGCCTGATCCCGATCGGGACCGTCTACGACCCGTTCATCAGTCGTGGCCTCGACGCGCTCAACTACGCTTGCTACCAGGATGCGCGCTTCATCCTGGCCGGCACCCCGTCGGGTATCACCCTGGCTCCAGAAGGTGGCGCGCACCAGTCGGTCTACCAGCCGCTCATTGGTCTGGGACAACCGGGGCTGACGATGTTCGAGCCGACGTACGCCGACGAGCTGGCCGAGATCATGCGCTGGAGCTTCGAGCACATTCAGGATCCCGATGGCGGGGCCGTGTACCTCCGGCTGTCGACGCGGCCGCTCCAGCAGCCATCGCGGGTGCTGAGCAGCGGGGATCGGACAGCCATCATCGACGGTGCGTATTGGCTCGTCGAGCCCGGTGCCGGCACGGAGGTCGTGCTCGTCACGTGCGGTCCCGTTGTGTCCGAGGTGGTGGAGGCGCACAAGGAGATGAGCGAGGATCTACCTGGTCTCGGCATCTTGGTCGTGACGTCGGTCGACCGGCTCTACCATGCCTGGTCGTCGCGCCAGCGCCAGGCGCCGGATTCGCCGCCGTCGCACGTCGAGATGCTGCTTGGCGCGTTACCGCGTACGGCCGGCTTGGTCACCGTGGTCGACGGGCATCCGGCGACCCTGTCGTGGCTCGGGTCGGTACGACAGCACCGAGTGTTCCCGCTCGGCGTCGATCGCTTCGGTCAGTCGGGCGACATCGACGATCTGTATCGTACCTACGGGCTGGACACCGACGCGATCATCAACGCAACCGCCCGGCTCTTGGTGACTTCGCTCCGCAAGTAATGGCGACCGAGCTGAAGCTGCCCGAGCTCGCCGAGTCGATGACATCGGCGGCAATCACTGCCTGGCTCCAGCAACCGGGCGACCGGGTGGCGGCCGGAGACCCAATCGTGGAGGTCGACACCGACAAGACCACCGTCGAGATCGAGGCGCCGGTCTCGGGC
Organism: Vicinamibacterales bacterium; assembly: GCA_965216615.1. Classification (GTDB taxonomy): domain Bacteria; phylum Acidobacteriota; class Vicinamibacteria; order Vicinamibacterales; family UBA8438; genus CAUZIB01. Next base: position 1,326,513 of record CBDCGH010000023.1, read on the forward strand.
GTGCTGCGTGAGATCGTCGTGGCCGCCGGAACGGAGGAGGTCGAGGTGGGTGCTGTGCTTGCCGTGATTGACGAAGACGAAGACGAGGCTGCCGCAGCCGCCGACGTGAGCGCGGCCGTGGAGACGCAGCCGGCCGTCGAGCCGGCCGCCCCGAGACCCAAAGGCCCGCCGCGTGATCCGGACGTGCCGAATCAACCCGGTAGGCGACCTGACGTCGCTGCAGAGCCCGAAGTCTCGAGCGACGTGGACATAGACGTCACGCCCCTGGCTCGAAAGATGGCGGCCGCGGCACGTCTCGATCTGACTCGAGTGACCGGGAGCGGTCAGGCCGGCCGCATCGAGAAGTCAGACGTCGACCGGGCGCTCGGCCTCACGACCAAGACGGGGGCGGCGGCCACGTCGTATACCGTGCCTTCGCTCTCCGCGATGCGGCGGGTCACGGCCAAGCGCATGGCCGAGTCGAAACGGACGGTCCCGCACTTCTATCTGTCGGCGGAGTGTGACATGACGGACGTCGTCGACCGGCGCCGCGGCCACAACGCGGAGGGTCACCACGTCACGATCACCGACATCGTGGTGCGCGCGGCTGCGCTCGCCTTGCAGCAGGTGCCAGCGGCCAACGCGGCCTGGCACGATGAGGGCGTGCGGATGTTTTCGGCGTCTCACGTGGCGGTCGCCGTGAACACCCCCGGTGGTCTCGTCGCGCCGGTCATACGGGATGCCGATCAGAAGCGCCTCGGCGCGATCTCGTCCGAGCTGCGCGCGCTGAGCGAGCGAGCACGGAACGGTCAGCTGAGCCCGGACGAGTATGCGGGCGGGACCTTCACCATCTCGAACCTTGGGATGTTCGAGGTGACCAGCCTCTACGCGATCGTCAACCCACCTCAAAGCTGCATCCTCGGCGTTGGTGCCGTGACGAGCCGTCCGGTGGTCCGCGACGGTGCGGTCACGATCGGACAGATCGCCACGCTGACGCTCTCAGCCGACCATCGCGTGCTCGACGGTGCGACGGGCAGCGAGCTCCTCCGAGAGATCAGGCACCGTCTCGAGTCACCCCCACCGCTATTCGACTGATCTCCGTCGACGCCACGGCCGTTGGGGATTGGTGATACCCTCCGCCGCATGTTGAACGACAAGCAGCAGGAGTGGTGTCGCAACAGCCGGTGGGACTTCTCAGACCTGTCCGCGCTTTTCTTGAACTGCACGCTGAAGCGAAGTCCGGAGCTGTCGCACACCGAAGGACTGATCGCGATCGCGGACGCCATCATGCAGGCGAACGGCGTCCGCACAGAGATCATCCGTCCGATCGACCACCAGATCGCGAACGGCGTCTATCCTGACATGCGCGAGCACGGGTGGGAGGTCGACGACTGGCCCCCCCTGCTCGAGAAGGTGCTCGCGGCGGACATTCTCGTCCTCGGCTCCTCGATTTGGCTCGGTGAGAAGACGTCGGTCTGCACGAAGGTGATCGAGCGTCTGTATTCGGCGTCAGGCAATCTCAACGCGCACGGGCAATACGCCTACTACGGTCGCGTCGGCGGGTGTCTCATCACTGGAAACGAGGACGGCGCGAAACACTGCTCGATGAACATCCTGTATTCGTTGCAGCATCTGGGCTACGTCATTCCGCCCCAGGCCGACGCGGCCTGGCTGGGTGAGGCGGGTCCAGGTCCGTCGTACCTCGACGAGGGCTCCGGGGGACCGGAGAACGACTTCACCAACCGGAACACGACGTTCATGACGTGGAATCTCTTGCACATGGCGCGCATGCTGAAGGATGCAGGCGGCATTCCCGCTCATGGCAACCAGCGCTCGGAGTGGGACGCCGGGTGCCGTTTCGATTTTCCGAATCCCGACTATCGGTAACGACGACCTCGAATCAAGGTCCGAAGGGGAACCCGCTCAGCGGTGCGTTTGGGGCCTGCAGGCTAGCCTCGCCCGACCTGATCAGGGCAAACCGAGTACTGATCGGTCCGACCACCTCGAAAATCGCAACCGATGCCAGAACGACTGTCGAGACGACCGGCGCGAACGTCTCGAACCGCTGGCCGATGGCGATGGTCAAGCCGACCGCGAGTCCGGCCTGGGCGAGGAGGGCGAACCCCAGGAAGGTCTGCACCCGCGGCTCCAGATGCAAATAGCGAGCACCGATGACAGCGCCGGCGAACTTCCCGATGGATCGGCCGCCGACGTAGATCACTCCGAGGACACCCATGGACGCGACGAGCGTCAGGTCCAGATCGGCGCCGGCCAGCACGAAGAAGATGGCGTAGAAGGGTGGGTCGGTTCCGGCGAGGGTGTCGAAGAGGTGCGTGCTCCGTTCCGCCAGGTTGACCATCGTCGCGCCAACCGCTAGTGACGCGACCAGCGGAGACAGATCGAGCAGACGGGCCACGCCGACGCAGAACAGGATGGAACCGGCCAACAGAATGAGCATTTCGCCCGTCTCTCTCACCTGGCTCGACCACCCGGCGAGCATCAGCCCGACCAGGTACCCCAGGGCTGCCGATCCGACCAGTTGCCACACGAACGGATAGGCAGCTCGATAGATCGCGTCGAAGAGCGACGCCCCCCCAAAGCCAGACGCGAGGTCGATGGTGGCGGCCACCAGCGCGTAGGCAGAGATGCACAGCAGGTTGTTGACGGCGATGATGCCGAGCAGGTTGTCGGTAAGCGGACCGGTGCTGTCGCACTCGCGAATCACCATGAGCGTCGACGCTGGCGCAGTGGCGATCGCCACGCTGCCCAAGAGGAGCGCCACCTGCCACGGCTGGCCCAGCAGGAGCACGCCGACGGTCACAAGTGCCGCCGCCAGCAGCGATTCGATGATGGTCAAGGACACGATCTGGCGCCCCATCCGTCGAAAGCGCGAGAACTCGAACACCGAGCCGATGGAGAAGAGAATGAGCCCCAGAGCGACCTCGCTCAGGACCTCGAGGGCAAGGAGGTTCTCCGCCGACACCCAGCCCAGCACCGATGGTCCGAGGGCGATGCCCGCGATGATGTAGCCGGTGACCTCGGGGACACGAATGACCTTGACGAGGTGGCCCGCAATCAGTGCGAGCAGGAGGATCAGTCCCAGTGAGGTCAGTTCGTCCATCGCTTACGGCAGCAGCACACCCCAGCGTCGACCGTCGCGGTCGACCTCCAGGAATACGGATGTCTCCCCGTCCGCGGCCAAGGCCGCCTCGACGGCGGCGAAGTCCTCCGGCTCTATCAGGTCGATGCGGACCAAGCGGTCGCCCGGCTGTAGTCCCGCGCGGGCCGCAGGGCTATCAGGAACGATATCGCTCACACGGTGTCCAACTGGCGCCGGCTCCCACACGATACCTGGACTCCAGTCGGCCACCTCGTCGGACTCCAGACCGGCGTCAGTCGTTGGCAAGACGACGTTGACCAGATCAGGTCCGCGCCGCACCGCGACATCGAACGCGGCAGAGTCCGACGCGTCAACTAGCGGGGACAGTTGATCGAGCGACCCGATCGGCTCGGCGTTGATGGCGACCACAATGTCGCCCGGCCGCAGGCCGACTGTGTCGGCAAGGTGTCCGCGCCATATTTCACGCACGACAACGGGTTGATTCGATCCGAAGTGAAGGCGCTCCGCATCAGTGAGCGACTCCAAGCGCATTCCGTATCGGCGGACGATTCGACCCTCGACCGACCGGCCGTACGCGAGCATCGTGTCGACGCTCTCGACGGACACGGCGGCGAACCGTTCTTCGCACGGCACGATCAGACCGATGAGGCGGCCGTCGAGGTCAAAAAGGCCACCGCCGGCCATGTCGCGAGACCAGGGAACGCTTGATCGAAGCTCCTCGACGAGCTGTTGTCCGCACGGTATTCGCGTCGCATCGAGAAAGTGCGCGGGCACAAATTTCATCTGCCTGTTGCGCCGCCAGACCGCGAGCATCCAGTCTCCAGGCTCGAGGCGAGCTCCAGGCCGCCTCGGAGGGAACGTCAGGCTTTCGTCGCTCATTCGGGCGGCCGCGATAGGCAGCTGCGGACCCGACACGACGACCCCTACCCCCACCTCGCCAGCGGGTGTCGAGACGGTCGTGGCCCCGGGAAAGCGTGCCTCGAGGCGGACGGTCGCGACCACGCCCGGCTCCCAAAGGACGCCGCTCCGATCGAGCGTCGACATCGAGACGACCGTGCCCTGCACCTCGTCGGCCAGTGTCGCGAAATAGCCCGCCATGCTCTCGAGGGAGCGACGCTGGGTGATGCGCGTCAGGCGACTCAGTTCCGTCTGTGAAGGCGCTTGGATCGGTTCGGCCGAGGGCTGGCGTGGCCTGACCGCGTATCCGATCCCAAGGATGGCGCCGGCCACGATGGCCAGGGTCACGATGTAGCGGCGGTTGACTTGCTTCACGCGTGTCTCACGCGTCGAGCCAGGTTGTCACGCGATCCATGGCCTCGGTGACGGGCGTGCAATGGCGCCGTAAGAACGTTTCGTCGAGGTCATCGTCGTTCGGACAGGCCCTCGCGGCGACCAGCGCCTTCTCGCCGTCGAAGTCCACATAGGCCATTCGGAGTGTGAGCTCGCTTGGCGGCCGGCCACAGCTGGCGCCGGGAATCGTGGCGACACCGGTCTCGTCCAGCAACCGTTCACTGAGCTCCGCACTGGTGAAGATGCCACGATTCCTGAGCGTGGTGCGAACGGGCTTGAAATCTGGGAAGACGTAGAACGCGCCGCGCGGGGGCGCCACCGCAGATTTGCCTCGGAGAGCTGCGCCGCACAGAAGCGGCCCAACGCGCGCAGGATTCGCCGGCAGTGCTCGAGGTATTCATCAATGGCTGGGCATCCATCGAAGGCCGTCGTCGCGGCGAACTGGATCGGAGCGCTGGTCGCGGTATACGTCTCGCTGGCGACGACAGCCATCGCGTCCAACAGCCACTTGAGATGATCGGGAAACGTGAACGTGCCAAGCCGCCACCCGCCCGCGCCACACCACTTGCTCAAGCCGGTGCTGATGATCGTACCCTCGGGGTAGAACTCCGCCATCGACACGTGCTTGCCCTCATGATGGGTCTCGCCGTAGATCTCATCTGACAACACCACCACACGGTAGCGACGGGCGACGTCGGCCAGCGCGCGCAACTCCGCAGCTTCGTACGTCTGTCCGGTCGGGTTGTTGGGGTCGTTCAGAATGACGATGCGCGGTCGGCCTGGGTCATCACGGCAGAGCTGCTCGAGCTCGCCTGGTTGAAGCTTCCAGCAGTTGGCTGCCGACGTCGAGATCCACCGGACATGGCGACCGATGATGCTGGCCTGAGGGGCATACGACACCCATGCCGGCGTCGGGATGACGAGGTCGCCGTAGTACACCATCTGCAGCAGGAACATCAGTTCCTTTGATCCGGGACCGATCAGCACGTTCTCGCCGTGGCGATCGACGCCGTGGGCGCGCCGGTGGTACTCGGCGACCGCCGCTCGAAGCGCCGCGAGCCCTTTGACCTCGAGGTACTCCTTCCGATGCGCGTTCTGACGAAGTGATTCGACGACGGGCTCTGGAACGGGGAATGGGGATTGCCCGAGGCCAAGCTTGAATATCCGTCGGCCGCCCTGAATCAGGAGGGCGCTACGCTCGTTGATGGCCAAGGTTGCCGACGGCGACAACCCCCGAACATTCAGGTTGAGATGAACTGTTGGCGCCTTGGCGTGGCTCTCAACCGGGGCCTCGAGCTCGCTCGTTGCGGTGGTCTTTGCGTGCGGTGCTTCCTCGTCGCGCATCGCGCCTCGTGGGCCTAGGATCGATTCAAGGATAGCGGAAAACCAAGGCGACGCCGCGGGGCCTCGCGACGAATTTCAGGCGGCCGGCACTTCGAGCTCCGGTAGAGGCTCGGCTGAGAACAGGCGGTGACACGGCTTCGCGAGGAGCCGGGCCCAGCGGGTCGACCGTTTGACACGGGCGCTATCGGTGGCGATGCCCGTGTTGGCGTACATCTGCCGATAGAGTTTCGAGATCAGCACAAACGCCAGGCGCGCACGCAGGGTCTTCACGCACTGTGACCGACGCCACACCGACGCGAGCGAGTAGAACTTGTCCCATACCGATTGGGTACTCAGACGAATCTCTTCGGCCGACATGTGCGGATGCGGTGAGAAGATCTTCGGACGCGCCAGCTGAGGAATCAGCCAGTAGCGCGTAATGGGCACCCCATTGACCATCGGGATGTCGTCGCCGAAGCTCTGCTCCCACCGCGCGAAATCAATCGTTCCGGGAAACGGCGTAAGCGTGACGAACTGGGCGAACGTGACCTCGGCTTGATTCGCCAGGGCAGCGGTTGCGCCGAACGTCGTTGGCCGATCGCTTGGCAGCCCGAAAATGAATGATCCCAGGACGTGTAGCCCGTGGCTCCGGAATTCTTGGAGCCGCGACACGAGACAACGACCCGACGCGTTGAAGTCCTTGTGCACGTCCTTGAGTCCTTCGGCGGTCACCGACTCGATCCCGACCAGCGCCCCTTTGATGCGGGCGGTTCGCATCGCGTCCAGAAACGCCGGATCCTCGGCGGCTTCCATCGTGATCTGCGTGTAGAAATTCAAGTCGTCTGGCAGCTGGGCCAACCGCTCCATCAGCTCGAATCGCTCGCGACGGATGGCCTGGAGCTCGTGCAGCCGGGTTGGATCGTCACGTCTCGCCGCCATCTCCAAATCGGTCAGCGTGACGGGGTAGAAGTTGTCGTCTGCGAGCCCGATGAAGCGGAAGCCCATCCGCCGAAGCTGGACCACTTCTTCGATCACGCGCTCAACGCCGCGCTGACGCGGCTTCTGTCCGTCCGTCCGCCAGACCGAGCAGAACGAGCAGTGCTTCGGGCAGCCGCGGACCGTTTGGACCGAGGCCCACATATACCGATCTCGCGGGAGTAGGTCCCAGCGCGCCGGTTGAAAGTCGTCAGCGTCGATCCGGCCGCCGTCATACACGGCGAGGGGCATGCCAGCCGCGACATCGTCGAGCACGTCACTCCACACGACGTCCCCATCACCTCGGACGACGACGTGGGCGCCTCCGAGCTCGCGGACCTCGTCGGGATATAGCGTGGCATGGACGCCGCCGAAGATGACCGACGCCCCGCGTGCCCTTGCCGCGCGTCCGATCTCATACCCGCGGAGGGCGCTGCCCGTGTGGATGCCGATGCCGACGACGTCACCTTCCTGGATGCGGTCGAGATCCATCGCTTCGAGCGTCTCGTCGGTGATGACGGGGTCTCCCCACTTGCGCGGGGTCGCGCCCGCCAGCACGTACAGCCACCGCGGGGTGATCACGGCGATTCCGAACGACAGGTGGCTTGGGTTCACGAGGTGGATTCGCATATCCGCCTTCCGAATCGGCTACCGCCGAAATACGTTCGCGATTGAGACGCCCGCATCTCGAAAGGCAAGTGCGGTCGCGCGGCCCGCGCGGCTCGCGCGGTCACCGACTACGCGTCCGGCGTTGGCGACTTGCCCCCAGGGTCCCTTTCCCGGCTGTTTGGCGCCGGGGCTCCTGGACGCACGCTCAAGGCCCGCCGGCGCGGGTGGCGCCGCCGCGATGTCAAGCCGAAGGATCGTGGAGGCGAGCCTCGGGACTTCGCCGCCGCCATCGGCGTCGCCTGCGGGACGAGGCTCTCGAGGCAATGGCTCGAGCGTCAGATCCGCGAACGCGACGTCGGTGATGAGCGTTTCTCGAGGGGAGGGTCGCGGAACGACGATGGTGGCCGCGGGCGGCACTTCGTCGGCTGCATCCAACTCTCGGAGCGCGGACCGGATGGCACGGCCAGTGTCGGCCGGCACCGCCACGACCGCGGTGAGCGCCGAGGCTCGCAATGGTTCGAGCGCGTCATCCTGGAACGTTCCTAGAAGGGGCGGCGAGAGGCCGAGTGCTGTCGAGGCGATCACCACGCCAACGCCACCAACCGCCACAGCCGTTCGAGCTGGACGCGTCGTGATGCTTCGGCGTGCGGTGAGGAGCCGGTCGACCCGAATCCTGAGCGTTCGGCGGGACCGAACGGCCCCAGGTGCGAGCGCACCGTGCCTGGAGGCTCGCGTCAGGCCGGCGACCTTGGCCAGGCACGACGCATACGCCCTAGGGGTGGCGGTTCGCGCGACCACCCAATCGTCGCATGCCACTTCGCGTTCGAGATGGAGCTGGTGTCCGATCCACCACACCGCCGGATGCCAGGCGACGAGCGCCTCGATCATCACTTGCGCCGCGCCAGTCCAGTCGTCGCACCGCTGAACGTGCCCAAACTCGTGGAGCACGATTCGGTCGAGCTCGTCCCCACTCAGGGACCCGATGAGCCGACTCGAGAGCGCGATAACCGGCGTGCCGAAACCGAGCATCGACGCGGCCGGCACCTGGTCGGACACGCATAGCCGGGTTCGGCGACCCTGGCCCCGAACGGTCTCCCACAACGACAGCCGTCGCTCGAGTTTCCTGGATAGTGGCACGCAGCGGCGTTTCGCTCTGGACAGTGCGGCCAGCTCGCGGATGAATCCGACGAGCCGTCGGCCGGCCGCAGCGGCCCACACGAACGCCAGCCCTGGCACGAGCCAGACGGGCGGCCGCGGGAGCAGAATCGCCGGTGTCGCTTCGTCGCCAGTGCTGGCCGTACTGAGCACGGCTTCGTTCACGCGGTGAGCCGCCGCTAGCCCAGGCTCGCCCGCTTTGGTCATCGCGAGCGGAGCGAGTGTGAGCACTGCGAGCAGGGTGACCCACCACACAACGAACCGCGTCGCGGCGCTGAGGCCGCCAGCCAGTTTCAAGGCGCCCGCGACTACTAGCGTCAGAACCGCCCCTTGCCAGATCCACGTGACGGCCCACACGACCCCGGCCTCCGTCATTCCGCGGCCTCCAGCTGATCTCGCAGTCGGGCGAGCTCTGCATCATCGACGTCGCCTTCCTCGAGGATATTGAGGACCAACGCGCTCGGAGAGTCATCGAAGAGCTGGCTGACCAGACGCTGGATGGCCGACCGCCGAGCCTGGGCGCGGTTTAGCACGGGGGTGTACACGAACGCCCGTCCCCGTTTGTCGTGCTGGGCGTATCCCTTTTCTTCCAGGATTCGCAGCATCGTTAGCACCGTGTTGTAGGCTGGGCGCCCCCGCCGTGGAAGCGCCTCGACCACCTCACCCACGGTGGCGTGTTCGAGGTTCCAGAGAACATTCATGAGGCGGAGCTCGCCGTCGGTGAGCGTCGTCGACTTCTGTCGTGCCATGTCGTGAGCGTAAGCGGCGCCGATGAGCCTGTCAACTAAAAAATTAATATTACGAGCGGCAGGTGAGTTCTTCGTTCACAGTTCTTTAGGATAGGGACGTGCACAACGCAGGTCTGACGCTGGCCGTCGCTCTGGCGGCCGGGGTGCTGGCGCAATCGGTCTCACGCCTCGTTCGATTACCCGGCATCGTTCTGCTCTTGCTGACCGGCGCCGTATTGGGACCTGAGGGCCTGTCCTGGATCGATCCAGGGACCCTCGGCAGCGGTCTATTCGCCGTAGTGGATTTCGGCGTCGCGGTTGTGTTGTTCGAAGGCGGCCTCAACCTCGAGTGGTCGCGGCTCAGGCGGCAAGAGGCGGCGATTCGCCGCTTGATCACGACCGGGGCGCTCGTGACGCTCGTTGGCGCCACGCTACTCGCCGTTGCGGTGCTGGGGTGGCGTTGGGACGTCGCGTTGCTGTTCGGCAGCCTCGTGGTCGTGACCGGTCCCACGGTGGTGGTGCCACTACTCCGGGATATGCGCCTGCAGCCGAGGCTTCGGACGATCCTCGAAGCCGAGGGCGTGTTCATTGACCCGGTGGGTGCCCTGTTGGCCGCCGCGCTCCTGCAGCTCGTCGTCACCCCCGCTGTGCAGACGCTTACCGCCGAAGCGCAGCTGGTGGCAGCCAGCCTGGGATTCGGGGTGCTGGCCGGGGTCGTTGCCGGCTTGCTGATGGTGGCAGCGCTGCGGTTTCGGATTCTCACCGCGCAGGGCTACGAAGAGATCGCGACCCTTGCGGTCGTGGTGCTGCTGTTCGAGGCGTGCGGCGCGATCGTTCCGGAGAGTGGGCTCATGGCGGTGACCGTCGCGGGCGTCGTCGTGGGCAACTTCAAGACCCCGGTGGCCGAAGAGCTGCGCGAGTTCAAGGACCGATTGACGGTCATGCTCGTCGGTTTGCTGTTCGTGCTCTTGGCGGCCGACGTCTCACTGGACGACGTATTCGCGCTCGGCATCCCCGGGCTCGCCGTCGTTGCCGGTTTGATGGTCGTGGTCCGTCCGCTTGGGGTGTGGCTGGCCACGCGCGGACTGAAGCTGCGAGCAGGCGAGCGAGCGTTCATTGCGGCTGTCGCTCCCCGGGGTATCGTGGCGGCCGCGGTGGCGACCATCACAGCCGTGAATCTCGAGAGCCGTGGAATCGAGGGGGGCGAGGAGCTGAAGGCCCTGGTCTTTCTCGTCATTGGCGTCACCGTGGTCTTTTCAGGTCTTGCGGCCAGACCGCTCGCGTGGCTCTGGTCGGTTCGGCTTCCTCACCGCAATCGGGTCGCGATTCTGGGCGCGCGCGGCTTGGCCCTCCCGCTGGCCGACTGCCTCAAGGCTGCTGAGATCCCGGTCGTCTTCATCGAGTCGGATCCGAAGCGGTCGCGCCTCGCGGAGGAAGCCGGCCACCCGGTGGTGTTTGGTGACCCGCTCGACGAACGGACGGTGCAGCGCGCGCGTCCAGAGCTCGTGGGGACCGCGATCGCGAACACGTTGAACGAGCACTTCAACAGTGTCTTCGTGAGGCGGGTGCTGGAGTCGTTCGGGGTGCCGCGCGGTCTGATTGCCATGGAGTCGCTATTCGGAGAGGCAACTCCGCTGCTGCTTCCCGCCGAGACCGCTGATGTCTTGTTCGACGGACCGCACGATCACGAGCGGTGGGACGTGCGCTGGCGGCACGGTCAGGTGTCCGTCGAGACTTATGAGTACCGGCCGGGCGCGAATCCTGGGGTATCGACAAACGAGCGGGACCGGACCGACTCCGTGTGGCGGCGCGGGCTCTTTGCCATTCTCGCGATTCAGAGAGGGCGTCGCACGACGCCGATGCACGTAGCCTACGAGCTGCGAGCTGGTGACCAGGCGACCATTGCAATCTACGAGCCCGAACGAGATGACGCCGTGCGGTTGCTCGGCGAAGCCGGCTGGCAACCTGTTGCGGTGGAGGACACGGACTCCCCCGTCTCGTAGCCTCCTACACGCTTCTGCCTTCTGCCTACTGTCTACTGTCCGAATTCCCCAAATCCCACCGCGCAAGCATCCACGCCCCTGCTCGGCGAAGGGGTTCGACGTAAGCGCCCATGTTGTGGTGAGCCGCGCCCTCCACGACCGTGAACTCGACCGCGTGGCCTTGCTGTCGAAGCTGCTCGGCGGTGGCGGCGGCCGGTCCAAATGGGATCACGTCGTCCTGGGGGCTGTGAATGATATGGACCGGCATCGAGGAGAGACCGTCCAGCGGGTCGTCACCACGCGACGCGGCGATTGGGATCGCCCCGGTGAACGTATCGGCGTGGCGGGTGGCCATGTACCAGGTCCCTCGTCCGCCCATGCTGAAGCCGGTGACGAGCACGCGCGACCGGTCGATGGCATGTTTGCTCATCACGTCCTCGACGAGCATCATGACGGCTTGCTCGGATGTTTCGTTTGACCATCGCTGGGCCGGAACGTCTGGCGCCACGATGATGGCTCGCCACCCCCGAAGGGCCGGTTCGACAGTCTGAATCATGAAGCGGCTCCCGTAGTACGGAGCCCTCCCGCCAGGATGCAGGGCGAGCACGAGCGGCCTCGGATCATCGCGCTTCAGGTCGCGCGGGACTGCGAGCCCGTAGGTCATCATCGTGCCGTCCGCCAACTGAATGACGGTTTGGTCGACGCGCGGCCGGGAGGTCGACTGGGCGAGCAGCGTGGTCGCAACGAGGCCCGATCCGATCAAGAGTGCCGCCGCTACCCTCATCTTTCTCATCGCATCATTCTCGCCGATGGCCTTCCGGAATAGTGAATAATTCAGCGATCCCATGCGAGTGCGCACTCGATTTGCCCCCAGTCCCACAGGCTATCTGCACATCGGCGGGGTCCGGACGGCACTCTTCAATTGGCTCTTTGCCCGCCATCACGGAGGCCAGTTCGTGCTGCGGATCGACGACACCGATCAGCGGCGCAACCTCGACGAGGCATTGCAGCCAATCTTGGACGGTTTCCGCTGGCTTGGTCTCGATTGGGACGAAGGCCCCGAGGTCGAGGGACCATATGCCCCGTACTTCCAATCACAGCGACACGATCGCTATCAGGAGGCGGTGCACGCGCTGATTGCCACCGGGGCCGCGTACCGCGACTTCGCGACCAGCGAAGAGATTCAAGTCGAGCGCGAGCAGGCGAAGCGGGAGAAGCGCCGCTTCATCTACAGCCGCCGGTGGATGGCCGAGACCGAAGCCCAGGCGGAGGCGTTTCGAGCTGAGGGGCGGTCCGCCATCGTGCGTCTCAAGATGCCGCGCGAGGGGCGATGTGAGCTCGACGATCTCGTCCGAGGTCGGGTCGATTTCGAATGGCACTTGGAGCAGGACCATGTCATCCAGCGGGCCGACGGGTCCTGTCTCTATCACCTGGCCAGCACCGTGGACGACCACGATTTCGAGATCACGCACGTGATTCGTGCGGTCGAGCACCTGTCGAATACGCCGCGACAGATCTTCATCGCGCAGGGGCTCGGATACGATTCGCCGCGGTACGCGCACGTGCCCTATGTGGCCGAGCCCGGCAGCGGCGAGAAACTCAGCAAGCGCAAGCTCGACAAGTACATGAAGCACCACGAGTTCAAGAAGGTGTACGACCACGGTTCGGAGATCATGTCGACGCTGGGCGAGGAAACGTCCGTCGACACGTTCAACCCCGTCGTGGTCGACTTCTACCGCCTGGTGGGATACCGGCCCGAGGCACTGCTCAACTATCTGTTGCTGTTGGGGTGGTCGCTCGACGACAAGACCGAGTCGTTTACTCCTGACGAGATGATTCGGGCGTTCACGCTCGAACGCGTCAACAAGTCCGCGGCGAGCTTTGACCCGCAGAAGTTGGCAGCCTTCGAGGAGCGACACATGCAGGCGCTCACGACCGAGGCGAAGGCCGAGCTGGTGATGCCGTACCTGCAACAGGCCCGTCTGATAGAGAACCCGCCGTCCGACCAGGACCAACGCAGGGTCGCGGCGGTGACCGAAGCAGCGGCTGATCGCATCAAGGTCGCCGGGGACGTTCTAAGCTATTCGGAGTTCTTTCTGGACGACGACGCCTTTCCGTACGACGCCCAGGCATTCAAAAAGCGTCTCGGGGCTGACGGCGCCACCGGCCATCTCGAGGCGTTTCAACGCGCGCTCGCGGCCGCCGCCTCGTTCGACCCGAAGGATCTGGAAGCGCTCGCCCGCGGTTTCGTGGGGGCGAGAGGTATCGCGATCGGGCAGATCGTGCACGCGATCAGGGTTGCCGTCACCGGGAAAGCGGTGGGGTTCGGACTCTTCGATGCGATGGCCATTCTGGGCCGCACATCGTGCCTCGCACGGATTGATCGCGCCCGGACGCTCGCGAGCGCGGGTTCCCGTGGAGAGCACGGGGAGCGCGGGGAGTCATGACGGACGATCAGAAACCAGCGAGCCTCGACTTCGTTCGACAGATCGTGGCGAACGACGTGGCCGCCAACGCGAGGAACGGTCGGGTCCATACGCGGTTCCCTCCCGAACCAAACGGGTACTTGCATATTGGACACGCGAAGGCGATTTGTCTCGTGTTCGGGATCGCCGAAGAGTTTGGTGGGCTGTGCAACCTTCGCATGGATGACACCAATCCCGAGACCGAAGACGTCGAGTTCGTCAAGGCCATCGAGGCGGACGTGCGGTGGCTCGGTTTCGACTGGGGCGACCGTTTCTTCTATGCATCTGACTACTTCGAGCGGCTCTATGAATGCGCGATCCGACTTGTGAGGGACGGGAAGGCATACGTTGACGATCTTCAGGGCGATGAGGTGAGCCAGTACCGCGGCCGCTGGAATGAGCCCGGGCGCGACAGCCCGCATCGAAACCGGTCAATCGAGGAGAATCTGGATCTGCTCGAGCGGATGCGAAACGGAGAATTCGAAGACGGAAGCCGGACGTTGCGCGCCAAGATCGACATGGCCTCGCCCAACATGAACATGCGAGACCCGACGATCTATCGGATTCGCAAGGCGCACCACTACCGCCAGAGCGACCGGTGGTGTATCTATCCCACGTACGACTTTACACATCCGTTGTCGGACGCGTTCGAGCGCGTCACGCATTCGCTGTGCACGCTGGAGTTCGAGGACCACCGCCCCCTGTACGACTGGTATCTGGAGCAGCTCCAGGTCGAGGATCCGCCGCGTCAGATCGAGTTTGCTCGTCTCAACATCACGTACACGGTACTGAGCAAGCGACGCCTCCTTGCGCTCGTCGAGGGAGGATACGTGAACGGGTGGGACGATCCCCGCATGCCGACGCTGGTCGCCATGCGCCGGCGCGGGTACCCTGCCGCTGCGATTCGCGAGTTTTGTGAGCGCATCGGCGTGGCCAAGGCCAACAGCGTGGTGCAGCTGGCGCAGCTCGAGGATGCCGTCCGGCAAGATCTCAACCGGCACTCGCCGCGAGCCATGGCCGTGCTCAAGCCGATTCGCGTCGTCATCGAGAACTATCCGGAGTCGCAGGTCGAAGAGCTCGAAGCGGTCAACAATCCCGAAGATCCCGACGCCGGCACCCGAATGGTGCCCTTCACGCGCGTGCTGTACATCGAGCGAAACGATTTTCGCGAAGATCCTCCCAAGAAGTACTTTCGGCTGGCCCCGGGGCGTGAAGTGCGGCTGCGGTACGCCTACTTCATCACGTGCGTCGACGTCGTCAAGGACGAAGCCGGTGAGGTCACGGAGCTGCGCTGCACCTACGATCCCGAGACGAGAGGCGGCTACGCGCCAGACGGTCGAAAGGTGCGCGGCACGATTCATTGGGTGTCGGCGGATCACGCCCTCGACGCCGACGTGCGGGTGTACGGCCATCTCTTCTCGAAGGAGTTCCCGGAGGAAGTCGTGGAGAGCGAGGACGGCGGCGATGTCGGCGATTTCAAGGACGCTCGCGACCCCGAGTCACTGCAGGTGATCCGCGGGTGTCGGATCGAGCGAAGCCTGGCCGGGGCGGCCCCTGGTGCGAAGTACCAGTTCGAGCGACAGGGGTACTTCTGCGTCGATCCCGATTCGTCGGCCGACAAGCTGGTCTTTAATCGGACCGTCACGCTTCGCGACACGTGGGCCAAGATCGAACAGAGACAAGGGAACAAGTAAATGCGAACCGGAGTGCGCGCCGCGGCCATGGGCTTGGCCGGTGTGGTCGGCGTGGTCGGCGTGGCACTGACGTTGGCGTGGGTCAGTCCAGCCTACGCGCAAGACGTCTCGGGAACGTGGCAGTTCAGGGTCGAGCTGGACGCGGGATCCGGGACGCCGACGTTCGTGTTTGCCCAGGACGCGGACGTCGTGTCTGGGACCTATCGGGGCACCTTCGGCCGGGCCGAGATCACAGGCAAGATCGTCGGCGCGCTAATCGAGTTCTGGTTTGAAACCCAGGGCACCAAGGCAACCTATACCGGGACGATTGACGGCGATACGATGAGCGGCCAGTGCGACTACGGGGAGATCGGCTCCGGGGTCTGGGAGGGGGAGAGGGTTGGTGAGGTCTCCCTCGTGTTCTAGCTTGCCGGTCCGAGGCCCATCGCGCGACGCCACGCGGCAAGTTGACCGAGATGGTCCATCTCATGCGACGTCATCATGAAAATGATCATGTCGCCGACCGTCGGAAAGTACTTCCGCGTGTTCTCGTTCGGATGCGGTTCGGCAAACTTTTCGGGGGCGGTTGCCTTGGCGGCCTCCGTGTTGCGTGCGTGTTGCTGCCTCAGCGCGTCGAGCAACGCTTCCTTGGTTGGATACGCTGCCGCGTCGCCGGATGGTTCGCCGCCGGTTTTGAACGTCTCGCTCCACCCGTCGGGCAGCCTCGAATCGAGGCCGAGCAACTGTCCAAGGTGGTCTGCGGAGGTGACGAGATGTCCCAGCGTCCAGGCCGGGTGATTGACCACGCCACCCGGCTGCGCTGCCATCTGCTCGACCGACACGTCTTTCACGAGTTTTTCCGCATACTGCAGGTTGAATCCGTAGAGATAGGCCAGATGGTCTTGCATGGTCCGAGCATTATACTGTGCCGAGTTTGAGCAACCTCAAGAATCACCAAGTCCTGCTAGCCGCGCGCCAGGTCGGATTCCCGAAGGACACCGACTTACGCTACGTCGAGTCGCCGACCCCCGTTCGGCCCCGGGTCAGATGCTCGGCCGCACGATCTATCTCTCGCTCGATCCGTACATGCGAGGTCGGATGAACGCGGGGCCGCAGTTGGCGCCGTGGTCGGCCAGATCGCTCGCAAGAAGGGGTGCCGGGTGGGGAAGGCCTTCGACGCGGTCGTTCCGCGAGGGGTCGCTGACGTATCGAGAGGACATCGTCGAAGGGCTGGAACATGCGGTTCCGGCGTTCCAGGGCCTCTTGAACGGGAAGAACTTCGGCAAGCTCCTGGTCCGCGTCGCCAGTGATCCGACACGGTAACAAGACCGCCAGCCGGCGGCGGTCGCTTGGACGTCCATGGCTGCAACGTCTCGTTCTCGCGCGTTTCCCGACTCGCTGATCCTGCTGTTCGGGCTGATCGTCGTCGCTCAGCTTGCGACGTACGTCCTGCCCGCGGGCGAGTTCGAACGCGATGGCCGACAGGTCGTGCCTGGCAGCTACCACGAGGTCGACGCGGAGCCGCTGCCCGTCGCGACATTCTTGACGGCGATCCCATCTGGTCTCGCCGCTGCCCAGGACATCATTTTCTTCGTCTTCATCGTGGGTGGTGTCATTGCCGTGATCCGCGCGACGGGCGCCATCGACGCACTGATCGCGGCAGCGCTCCGACACCTAGGAGGTCGTCCGGCAACGCTCATTGCCGGAATGATGACGCTGTTTGCGTTGGGTTCGTCCACGATCGGCATGGCCGAGGAGTACGTGCCCTTTGTGCCGATCCTGGTCACGATGTGCCTCGCCATGCGCATGGATGCGGTGGTGGCGGTTGGCGTCATCTACATTGGCGCAGGCGTCGGATACGCCTGCGCGGCGATCAATCCGTTTACGGTGCAGATCGCCCAGCGAATCGCCGGTATCGAGCTGACCTCTGGCCAGGGGCTCCGATGGGTCCTGCTGCTGGTCTGTCTGGCCGTCGGTGTCGATCACCTCCTGCGATACGTCAATCGTCTCAGGCAGAATCCGCAATCGAGTCTGGTTGCTGACGTTGTCAGCGCCAGCTTTCAGACTCGAGCGGATGTCGAGTTCACGCCCCGGCGAGCGGCGGTCATCGCAGCGTTTGTCGCGGCGATCGGGCTGTTCGTCTACGGTGTCGGCGCGTATGACTGGTATCTGACAGAGTTGGCCGCGGTCTTTGTCGCGTTGGCCATCGTGGCGGCGGTGCTCGGGGGCCTCGGACCCAACCGCGTTGCGACAGAGTTCTCTCACGGTGCCGCTGAGCTGACGAAGACGGCGCTGCTTATCGGGTTCGCTCGGACCATCCAGGTCGTCCTGACAGAAGGACGGGTGATCGACACGGTCATTCACGCGGTCGCCCAGCCCCTGCAAGGTTTCCCTGGAGCCGTCTCGGCCGTTGCGATGCTCGGAGTGCAGACGGTCTGCAACTTCTTTATTCCGTCAGGTTCCGGCCAGGCCTACGTGACGATGCCGATCATGGCTCCGCTGGCCGATCTGACGGACGTGAGTCGCCAGACTGCGGTGCTGGCGTACCAGTTCGGAGACGGATTCACCAACATGCTGGTGCCGACCAATGCGGTGCTCATGGGAATCCTCGCGCTGGCGAACATTCCCTATCAGCGCTGGGTCCGTTTCATCGTGCCACTGCTCCTCAAGCTCTACGTCGTCGCGATCGGGGCGCTCTGGTTCGCAGTCTGGTCTGGGTACTGAGCGTAAGACCTCCCGTCGCCCAGGGAATGAGCTGGCCGCGCCAGGTGTTGTTTTCATAGGATCGAAGTAAGATCGCAGGATTCCGCAGGAGCATGGCGAAATGGTGAACACATGAGGACAGTCTTCGTCTTCCTCCTCGCGGGCGTGGCGTGTGGCGTCGGGGACGGCGGCACGAGTGGACCTTCAGCGGCCGCGCCGGAGTCCGCGTTCCAATATGACGCGGGCATGCCCGTCGAGCTCATCCGCGATCCCACCGAGCTTGACGACCTGACGATGCTCGACTTGAGTGGCCAGCAGGTCGCGCTTGCTGACCTGCGCGGTAAGGTGACCCTCATCAATTTCTGGGCGACGTGGTGCGGTCCCTGTCGGAGTGAGATTCCAGATCTGGTCGAGCTGCAGGACCGATATGGCGATCATCTGCAGATCATCGGCGTCTCGCTCGATGAGAGTGGACCGGAGACCGTTCAGGCATTTGCCGACGAGTTCAATATGAACTACCCGGTCGTGATGACCAGCGCCGAGATCACGAAGCGTTTTCCCGGCGTCTTCGCGCTGCCCACCACGTTTGTCATCGATGCCGAGGGCCGAGTGGCCCAGACGCACGTCGGCCTCGTTGACCCGGCCGTGATTGAGCAAGAGATGCGCTATCTTGCCGAGCTGCCGACTGACGTCGACGTACGGTTCGTCGAAGGGACGCAGCAGACCCGGCTTGCGAACGCCGCCCACGCAACCGAGATTCCTGGTCTTGACCTCTCGGTGTTGACGACGGCACAGAAGGAGCTCGCGTTGCAGCGGCTCAACGAGGAAGGTTGTTCGTGCGGATGTGCGCTGACCCTGGCTCAGTGCCGTATCAACGATTCCTCCTGCGCCTTTAGCCTCCCGCTTTCCCAGGAGGTTGTCGACGGTATTCTCGCCGCTAGCTAGAGGGTCGCGGCTCTTCCCGCCAGCCGGCGCACGCCCCGTCCCAGGTCATCGAGAATCATGTACGCGGCCGGCACCAGTACCAGTGTGATGGTCGTCGCGAACAGTACGCCAAAGGCAAGCGACACCGCCATCGGGATCAAGAACGCAGCTTGAATGCTGCGTTCGAGCATCAACGGCACCAGACCAAAGAACGTCGTGAGCGACGTCAAGACGATGGGGCGAAACCGCCCCACGCCGGCTTCGCGCACCGCGACGTGTAGATCCACATGCTCTTGGCGCCGCTTGTTGATGAAGGCGACCATGATCAGGCTGTCGTTCACGACAACGCCGGTGAGAGCGACAAGACCGAACATTGAAATCAGCGTGACGTCATATCCCAGCAGCATGTGCCCCCACACCGCACCGACGAGGCCGAAGGGGATGGCGCTCATGATGATGAGCGGCTGCACGTAGGACTTGAGCGGGATCGCGAGCAAGGCGAAGATCGCGAACAGGGCGATGATGAAGCCGGCCTGCAGTCCGGCGATGGCGTCGCGCTGCTCGGCTTGCATGCCCTCGAGCGAGTAATACACACCCGGATGGCGTGCGAGCACCCCGGGCAGCACCTCCGCTTGTAGAGCCTCGACGACGTCGTCGCTCGACGTCGCCCCCTCGTCGATCGCCGCCGAGACGTTGACTGCGCGGCTCCGATCCACGCGTCTAATCGAGGCGAAGCCCCGGCCGGGGTCGACGTCGGCGACCTGGCGAAACGGCACCTCCGCCCCGGCCGGGGTTCGAATCCGCATGTTCTCGAGGTTACCGAGGGATCGGCGCTCCTCGGCCGGGTAGCGGACCATGACCCTGATATCGTCTCGCCCGCGTTGGATACGCTGCGCCTCCTCGCCGTAGAACGCCTGACGCACCTGGCGTCCGAGGTGTTGCAGCGTGAGTCCGAGCGTTTCGGCGGCCGGTTTGATGTCGAGCTGCATTTCGGACTTGCCTTCGAGGAACGTGTCCGTGATGCCATGGACCCCCGTGAAGCCGCGCAGCTGTGCTTTCACCTCGTCCGCCGCGGCCCGCAGCTCGACGACATTACGACCCGTGAACATGATATCGAGGTCATCGCCTGAGGCTATGGAGGCTGAGCCGAATGTCAGGCCAACCGCCTCGGGAATAGGGCCCGTGGCCTCACGCCAGCGGTTACCGACCTCCTCACTCGTGAGGCCCCGAGTCTCGGCCGGCGCCAGCTCGATCATGACGCCGCCCAGATGTCCCCCCGCGCTGCCGCGGGATGACGCCCCGGGACCCGCCGTGGAGGACCTTGGCTGGTCGCCAACCGATGCGTAGACATGCCGGAGATAGTCAAGCCCGGTCTCGTCCAGTAGCTCGCGCCGCACTCGTTTGGCTCCGGCCTCGAGTCGTTGCACGGCCTCTGATGTCAACGCGGCTGGCGTGCCCTGAGGCATGGTGACTGACGCCGTTACGAAGTCTGCCTCGATGCTGGGGAAGAAATGGAATCCGACCCAGCCCCCGAGGACCATTCCAATGGTCAGAATGAGGGCGGAGGCGCCGACTGCCGCGGTCACGTACCGCCAGCGAAGAAAGATCTCGAGATGCGGTCGATAGACCGACCGGGCGAACCGCATCAGACCGTCCGCGACGCGGCCTTGCAGCCGACCCCAGACACCGGCCGGGCGATGTCTGAGGTGCGACAGGTGAGCCGGCAGGATGTTCAGTGACTCGAGGAGCGAAAAGAGGAGGCAGGGAATGACGACGAACGGGATGACCTTGAAGAACTTGCCAAACGCCCCCGGCACGAACATGAGCGGCGTGAATGCTGCGACGGTCGTGAGCACCGCGAAAATGACCGGTGTGGCAATCTCCTGGGCGCCGTCAATTGACCCGCGCAAGCTGTTGCCGTGTTGTTGTTGGTGGGCGTAGATGTTCTCTCCAACGATAATCGCGTCGTCGACCACGATACCCAGCACGAGGATGAACGCGAACAGCGACATGATGTTCACGGTCACGTCGTTTGCCGGCATTAGCATGATCGCGCCGAGGAACGAGATCGGGATGCCAAGGCTCACCCAGAACGCAAGCCGAAGATCGAGGAAGAGGGCAAGCATCGCGAACACCAATACGAACCCCGAGAGGCCGTTCTGCACCATCAGGCCGTGGCGCGCCCGCACGACGTCCCCGGCGTCCTGCCAGATGGCGACCGAGACGCCTGTCGGCAGCGTGTGCTGGGCGCGTTCGACGTAGTCGTGCACCAGCGACGAGATCTCCGGAGTGTTTTGGCCGCTGGTTCGGAATACGGACACCAGGACGGTCGGATCGTCGTCGAACCGTCCGAACTGATCGGTTTCCGCGAACCCATCGACGACCGTCGCAACATCGCGGAGATGCAGACGTGTGCCGTCCGCCCGCGTCATCACGATCAGGTCTTCGTACTCCGGTCCCCGGTACTTCTGCCCGATCGTGCGGAGCAGGATCTCGCCGCTGTCCGTCCGAACCGATCCACCAGGCAGGTCGATGGACGATCGGCGTACCGCCGTTGCGAGATCATCGAACGTCAGGCGGTGCCGGCGAAGCGCCACCTCCGAGACCTCGATGGCGATCTCGTAGGGGCGCGCGCTTGCGATCTCAACCAGCGAGATTTCTGGAATCGCCGAAAGCTCGTCACGGATTCGCTCCGCGACCGCCTTGAGCGTGAACTCGCCAGCGCGACCCGACACAGCAATATCGACCACCTGCGTGCGCGCAACAAGCTCGCGGATGATTGGCTTCTCGGTTTCGACGGGGAACGTCGTAATCGCGTCGACGCGACTCTTGACGTCGTCGACGACGCGTCGGTTGTCGGCGCCAAGCTCGAGCTCGATCATGACCCGGCCACTGCCCTCTGATGCCGAGGATGTGATCTGCTTGATGCCGTCGATACCCTGGATCGCTTCCTCGATCCGCACGCAGACACCTTCCTCGACCTCCTCCGGCGCGGCGCCGAGGTACGGGACCTGGATGCTGATCGCGTCGAGCGCAAACTCTGGGAAGACTTCGGAATTGATCTGGACGGCTGCAATCCCCCCGCTGACGATGATGAAGCCCATCAGCAGGTTGGCCGCCACAGGGTTCCGGGCGAACCAGGCGATCATGCCGCTCACGGTACGCCACCGTGAGGTGGAGCGCAATCCTGAACGCCGGGGTTAGACAGGCTGTGAGTCTGCAGTTGGGAGGCTGGGCGGGCCCGAGGTGGAAGGCCTGCCCACGAGCCGTCCCAGACCTCGTCCCAGGTCGTCGAGGATCATGTACGCGGTCGGTACCAGCACCAGGGTGATGACCGTGGCGAACAGGACGCCGAAGGCGAGTGACACCGCCATCGGAATCATGAAGACAGCTTGCATGCTGCGTTCGAGCATGAGCGGGACCAGGCCGAAAAAGGTCGTGAGTGACGTCAGGAGAATCGGTCGAAACCGCCGTGCACCGGCTTCCCGCACCGCGGTCGCCAAATCAACGTGCTCCGTCCGCTTCTTGTTGATGTACGCGACCATGATGAGGCTGTCGTTGACGACAACCCCGCTGAGGGCCACCAGACCGAACATGGACATCAGGCTGACGTCGTACCCGAGGAGCATGTGACCCCAGACGGCGCCGACCAAGCCAAAGGGGATCGCGCTCATGATGATGAGGGGTTGCACGTACGACTTGAGCGGGATCGCGAGCAAGGCGAAGATTCCGAAGAGTGCGATGACAAACCCCGTCTGCAAACCACCCATGGCGTCGCGCTGCTCCGCCTGCATCCCCTCGAACGAGTAGTACACGCCGCGGTAGCGAGCGAGCACGTTCGGGAGGATTTGGTTCTGCAACGCGGCGACGACCTCGGCGCTGGACGTGCTCGTGTCGTCGACCGCAGCAACCACGTTGACCGATCGGCTGCGGTCAACCCGCTCGATCGAGGCGAAGCCACGACCCGGGTCGACCGTCGCGACCTGGCCGAACGGCACCTCTGCACCGTCAGGCGTTCGAATGCGCATGTTCTCGAGGTCGCCGAGCGATCGCCGCTGGTCGGCCGGATAGCGAACCATGACTCGGATGTCGTCGCGGCCGCGTTGGATGCGCTGGGCCTCCTCGCCATAGAACGCCTGCCGAACCTGCTGTCCGAGAGCCCGGAGCGTGAGGCCGAGCGTCTCGGCGGCCGGTTTGATGTTGAGCTGTATTTCGGCCTTGCCCTCTCGAAACGAATCGGCGATGCCGTACACGCCGGCGAAGCCCCGAAGCTGTTGTTTGACCTCGTTGGCCGCGGCCCGAAGCTCAACGGTATCCGGTCCGGCCAGCATGATGTTGATGTCTTCGCCGGCGTTCATCGCCGAGGCGTTAAAGCCAACCTCGATCGCCTCGGGAATGGGTCCCGAGGCCTCGCGCCATCTGTTGCCGAGTACTTCGCTCGAGTAGGCACGGCTCTCGGCCGGCGCGAGCTCAATCGTGACTTCACCGAGATGCCCCGCCGACGCACTGATCGGGGCGTTCATCGGTCCTCGTCGTCCGGCCATCGGCTGGTCACCAATCGACGTGTACATATGGCGGAAATAGTCCACCCCGGTCTCGTCCACGAGCTCGCGCCGCAGGCGCTCAGCACCGGCTTCAATTCGTCGGAGGGCGTTCGATGTCACCTCCGGCGGTGTACCTTGCGCCATCGTCACCGACGCCGACATGAAATCGGCCTCTACCGCCGGAAAGAACTGGAAACTGGCCCAGCCCCCGAGGATCATGCCCACCGTCACGATCAGCGTGCCTACTCCCGCTGCTGCCGTGACGTATCGCCAGCGGAGGTACACCTCGAGCTGCGGTCGATAGACCGAGTGAATGAACCACTTCAGTCCGTTGGCGAACCGGCTCTGAAAGCGGCCCCAGACACCGGGGCGGCGCGCTTCGCGATGCGAGAGGTGCGCCGGCAGGATATTGATCGATTCAATTAGCGAGAACAGCAGGCATGGAATGACGATGAGCGGGATGATCCGAAAGAACTTGCCGAAGATGCCGGGTACGAACAGGAGCGGGCTGAACGCGGCCACGGTCGTGAGCACGGCGAAGACGACCGGCGTGGCGATTTCCCTCGTGCCCTCGATGGCGCCACGCAAGCTGTCACCGTCCTCCTGGTGGGTGTAGATGTTTTCTCCGACGATGATCGCGTCGTCGACCACGATGCCCAGCACGAGGATGAACGCGAACAGCGACATGATGTTCACGGTCGAGTCACTTACCGGCATCAGCATGATGGCGCCAAGGAACGAGATCGGGATTCCGAGGCTGACCCAGAACGCGAGTCGGATTTCCAGAAAGAGGGCCAGCATGACGAAGACCAGCACGAATCCTGAGGCGCCGGTCCTGAGCATCAGGTTGAGCCGGTCCCGCACGATCTCGCCGGCATCCTGCCAGATGGCAAGCGAGACGCCCTCCGGCATCTTCGGCTGGGTCCGGTCGACGTAGCCCTGGACGAGCGATGCGATTTCTAACGCACTCTGATCGCCGACTCTGAAGACGGACAGCAAGATGGCAGGCTCGTCGTCGAATCGCGCGAACTGGTCGGTTTCGGCAAACCCGTCCACGACCGTGGCGACATCGCGCACGTGCAGCCGAGTTCCATCCGCCCGCGTCAAGACGATCAGGTCCTCGTACTCCGCGCCCCGATATGCTTGCCCGATCGTGCGGAGCAGGATTTCTCCACTGTCGGCTCTGACCGATCCCCCCGGCACATCGAGCGACGACCGGCGGACGGCCGAGGCCACGTCGTCGAAAGTGAGGCCATGCCGGCGAAGGGCCACCTCGGACACCTCGATGGCGATCTCATACGGCCGCGCGCTCACGATCTCGACCACTGAAATCTGCGGAATCGC
The DNA here is from genome assembly GCA_965216615.1 of Vicinamibacterales bacterium. Lineage (GTDB taxonomy): Bacteria > Acidobacteriota > Vicinamibacteria > Vicinamibacterales > UBA8438 > CAUZIB01. Next base: position 1,351,328 of record CBDCGH010000023.1, read on the forward strand.
CGAGATCTCGTCACGCACCTGTTCCGCGATCGCCTTCAACGTGAACTCTTCGGTTCGGCCCGACACGGCGACATCGATCACCTGGTTCCGTGCGACCAGCTCTCGAATGATTGGCTTCTCGGTTTCGACGGGGAACGTGGTGATGGCGTCGACGTTGCTCTTGCTGTCGTCCACGACTTTCCGGCTGTCGGCGCCAAGTTCCAGATCGACAATGACGAGGGCCATGCCCTCGGATGCCCTCGACGTCACGCGTTTGATGCCGTCGATGCCCTGGATCGCTTCCTCGATCCGGACGCAGACGCCCTCCTCGACTTCTTCGGGCGCGGCGCCCAGGTACGGGACCTCGATACTGATGATGTCGAGCGTGAACTCCGGGAACACCTCGGAGTTGATGTTGAGAACTGCGATTCCCCCGCTGATGATGATGAAGAACATCAGCAGGTTAGCAGCCCGTGGGTAAAGGGGGATCGACATGATCGATGTACTAAACTCCCGGCATCATGAGTCGTCGCAAGGACCGCGCGCGGACGCCGGGGTTGTGGGTTGAATGCGTTGCCCCGGATGGGCACCCGTTCTATCCGACTGAATCATCGGCACGAGTTTGACGCCTTCGTGGAAGCCATGCGCGACGTTCTACGCCCCTCGGCCGGCCTGCTGCCGGGGACCTACTCGCTGCTTTTGATCGGGTACTTCGAAGGCCTTGATTCGGAGCGCGGCATCGCGTGGCGGACCGCCGATTCGCTGGCGCTCCGCGGGTTCCTGGGGCTGGGCCTCGACGAGCCGACGCCGGAGCATTCGACGATCTCGCGGACGCGGCGCCTGCTCGATCTGGAAACCCACCGCGCCGTCTTCACGTGGATCCTGCAGGTGTTGGCGACGGCCGATCTCGTCAAGGGCACAACGATCGGGATCGACGCGACGACGCTCGAAGCTAACGCTGCCTTGCGGAGCATCGTGCGGCGCGACTCGGGCGAGACGTATCAGGAGTTTCTGACGCGGCTCGCACAGGCGTCAGGTATCGAGACGCCGACGCGCGCGGACCTGGCCCGCTTGGATCGGACGCGCCCGAAGAAGGGCCGCAATACGGACTGGCGGCATCCGCACGACCCCGACGCGCGCATCACCAAGATGAAAGACGGGCGCACGCATCTCGCGCATAAGGCCGAGCACGCGGTTGCCGTGGAGACGGGCGCCATTGTGGGTGTCACCGTCCAGGGTGCCGATCAGGGCGATACGACCACGACCGCCGACACGGTCACCGCCGCGGCTGAGGATCTCGAAGCGGTGGCGGCGGTCATCGACGAGGTGGTCGCCGATAAGGGGTACCACAGCAATCGGGTGCTCGGCGATCTGGCGTCCCTCGACCTCCGACCTACATTGCCGCGCCGGACCGCGGCCGGCGCCGCTGGACGACGAAGGCGGCGGCGCGCGATGCGGTGTACGCCAACCGCCGACGGGCGTGCCCTGCAACGGCGCCGGAGTGAGCGACTGGAACGCCCGAACGCGCATCTCTACAATACCGGTGGGATGCGCCGCACGCATCTGCGGGGGCACGCGAATATCCTGAAACGGTTGTGACGTCGGCGGGTTCAACTTGGGCCTCTTCATGCGCACCCCGTCGGCACGCCCCGCAGCCTGCAGGGACATCTCGGCCTCTGGCCCGACCTCGGTGCGCCTGCGGCCGTTCGTCCCCGTTCAGCCGACCGGTTGGAGCTCCTCCCCGCAATGCATGAGGCCGTTTAACCACGGAGCGGCGACGGTGTTTCGAGCGAGTTGACATGCCGTTCATGGCGGCGCCTCCAGGTTTCGCTCGGGCGCTGGGCTCATGACAATGCGTAGGTCTGTCGTCTCGGTGTCTTCATCGAGTCGATAGGGCTGGGGGGAGCTCAGATCCAGCACGACCCGGGTCACCGGGGGATGTGGCTGATTCAACGCCGTCCGGATCTGCTCGACGTTGCCCCAGCCGACCGGCGTGACCGCCGGAAGGTCAGGGGGACACCGGGAATCTCCCGGAGCCCGCCGTGCAGCCGACCGCTGCCACGGAGCATGACGATGAGCTCGCTTCCGTCATCGCCCGCGGTCACCTCTACCGCTTCGAGCGCGCTCGGCACGCTGGATGGTGGGATCCCGGCGTCGACAGGTTCAGACGCGACGGACGCTGCCGCTGATTCCGCGTCTTGCCCCGCCGACGCGCCCGACGCCGTGGGTTGCTCGGATTGTCCAGGCTCCAAATCGGCGGCCTCGTCGTTCTCGACGTCCGTTACCTGGACCAGCATGCCGTCGGTCGGGGCGTCAAGTGCCGACACGGCGACCCACTCTCCTGGCGCGAGTCCACCAGAGACGTAGATTGACTCGGTCGTTGCGCGCTGAATCTCGATGGTCCGAAACCGAACCCGACTCTCGGAATCGACAACCAGGACTTCGTCCCGACCACGCAGGGCAGCTCGTGGCAGCACAGCGATGTTATCGAACGCCCGACCGTCGATCTCCGCCTCGACGAACATGCCGACCGCCAGCGGCGGCCGATTCGGGTCGGGTCCTGGCGCGTAGGGGTCATTGACCTCCGCGACGACGTGCACCATCCGGCTGACCGGATCGATCTCGCTTTCGGTGCGTACGATCCGTCCGCGCCACTCGTGGACGGCGCCCGCGAAGGTCGCCAGCACCTTGACAGGGGGGCCCGGCCGGTTTGCCCCTCCGCGATAGGCCAGCGGCAGATCGAGATAGGCGAGCTCGCCGTCTGGCAGCGGCAGTCGCACTTCCGCGATGTCGACGGCGTAGACCGTCGCGATCGGGTTGCCAACCGTCACGAACTGGCCCAGATCAACGCTCTTTGCGCGCACGCGGCCCGCATAAGGCGCCCGGACCTCGGCTCGCTCGAGATCCCGCTGTGCTCGTACGACGTTCGCTTCGGCCGCCGCCACCGATGCGCGCGCGTCCTCGAGCTGCGGTTTGCGGAGCGTCAGCGCCCGCGGGTCGCCGCGACCCAGCGACGCCCACTCGCGCTCGGCCACTTCGGCTTCGGCTTCCTCCTGCGCGAGTCGCAACCGGGCCTGGGCTAGCTGAGAACGCGCACTGACGACCGCTTGTTCGTAGTCGAATGGATCAATCCGGAGCAGGATCTCATCTTGTTCGAAGAAGCCCCCCTCGGCGAACGACGGTGAGACCCACGTGACCCGTCCCGTGATCTCCGGGACCAGCTGGGTTTCCGTACGCGGACGGATCGTGCCCTGGCTGAGGACCGAGACGCGTATCGTGTCGAGCGCCACCCAATGGACGCGCACGCCCGGCGGCGCGACCTCCGGGAGCTGTGTCTCGACCTGCGGTCGATTCCGGATCATCGTCACGGCAGCGAACACGGCGACGCCGAGGATGACCAGCGGCAGGAAGAAACGCAGCAGTCGAGGAAGGATGCGCATGATCACTGACCTTGGAGACCGGCGAGCTGGACTGGTGCCTCGAGCTGCTCGAAACCGCCGCCAAGTGCGAGATACAGGTCGACGCGGTTCTCCAGACGAATTCGGCGCGCGGCAATGCGCTCAACCTCCGCATTAACCGCAGAGCGTTGCGAATCGAGCACCGTGATGTAGCTCTCGAGACCAGCCCGATAGCGTTCCTCCGCCAGGCGCTCGGCTCCACGCGCCTGCTCGACCGATTCCGTGAGGCGTTGTTCACGCCCCGCAAGGAACTCGTCAGCCGCGAGAGCCGTCTCGACCTCGGCGTACGCGGTGAGCGCCGCGTTCGCATAGGCGGCAAGGACTTCCGTGCCTCGCGCGTCGGCCCGTTCAACCATCGCTCGCAGTCGCCCACCCTGCCAGAGTGGTGCGACGACATTGCCGAGCAAGCTCCACACACCGAAGTCGCCATCGACGAGCGACCGGAGCCCGTCTCCGGCGGTTCCGGTAGACGCGGTTAGCGAGATCCGTGGAAGGAGGTCGCGTCGCGCGATGCCGGACCGGGTGACGGCGGCGGCGAGCTGTCGTTCCGCCGCCACCAAGTCTGGGCGGCGTGCGACAAGATCGGACGGGAGGCCGGCTGGTACTGACGGGGTGATCGTCGGCAATCGGGACGGCGTCTCGATCGCTCGTCCCGCGTAGCGCCCCATGAGCACCTCGAGTTGACGCGTGGCAGCATCGAGCTGT